>OZ250170.1:0-2387848 GCA_965238065.1 Candidatus Nitrosopumilus sp.
GAACTAGATGGATTATGGACTGCAACAAAGGCTAGGGATCGTAGACATCAAGGGAAAGAAGGTCGTGAATTTGCACACAAACTCGAGATATGCCACATCATAATGTCAACAGCAGAACATTTGCATGCATTTACAGGATATCAAGTTGAGGATTTTTTTTTTGGTTGTTAAAACATGTTAGAGAATTCATACTAAACCATCTAGATAAAATGCCGTTATTTGATATTGAATCAAATAAACGGGAATCTGATGCAGGAAACAGATGCAAGCTTGATCCGGAACACGCATTATTAATAGGACTGATAAAAAAGAGAACAAACGTTACACAAGGACAACTAGTAGCACTGTTTGGAATTGATCAGACCACGGTGTGTAGATATATCAAGCTTGTAGATGAGATATTAAAACGCATTTTACCCACTGCGGAGAATGTGTCTGATATAATACAATCAGATGAGAAACCCATACAACAAATACAAAAGGTGCTGGACAACATCTTGCTAATTGATGGAACACATGTACCTGTACGAAGATCAGAGGATTCTGTGCAAAGAGAAATCATACTCTGGTAAAAAGAAACGATTCACGTTCAACACAGAGATAATAACAAACAGTAAAGGAATCATAATCCACCAAACCAAGAGCAGTCTTGGTTCTAGTCATGATTTTAGCATATTCAAAAAAGAATCTAAATCAATCTTAAATATAATAAAATTACTAACTGGAAGCAGTAAAACAAAGCTATACTCTGACAAGGGATTTTTAGGAATATCAGATTACCTTGATAACAACACACAATCCATGCAACCTAAAAAGAGATCAAAGAATCGCCAACTGACAGAACGAGAACGGACAAAAAACAGTAAGATAAACAGAGTCAGAACCAGGGTGGAGCACACCATAGGTGACATGAAAACCTATGCAAGAATGGTTGATGCATATGATGGTACACTAGAAGAGTTTGAAACAGAGTTTAGCGTGGTAACAGGTCTTGTCAATCTGCGTACAATGTGGAAAAAGATACGGTTAGATGGAAAAAGGGTGAACCGCCACCGCCATGGACTGTGTATTTTGATTAGATGTATGGTAAAATATCACAATGCTACGCTGTGCGTTTTTTGTCAAGCTGATTATTTTGCATGTTTAATAATTTATTTTGTATTTTTTGTAAAGTTTGGCTGACTTTAATTTTGAGATGTATGATTTTGTTAGAGTTTGTAACTATATGTGAAGAAAAAGGTAAAGGAATTCAGATGGTTGGCGTGATTTAGTCAATTACGCATAAACTCTAATTAAGAAAATTCCAGAACAAAGCATGATGTTGCAATTATCTGATGCAATAGATAGTACAATAAAAGACATGAAAGGAATTGGAATGTTTAGCAAATCAATTACTGTTGCAATTGACAAACACCTCATTCCAAGATATGACAAAAATCCTGATGAGTTTCTGATAAAATCAAGGGCAAAAAGCAGTACTACTCATTTTGAGAGTTACTGCACCATGAGTAGTGTGGATGAGAAATGCAGAGCTTGTCTTGGAGCATACCATGTCACACCAAACGAATCAAACTCTACTTTTGTGCGTAAATTGACTCATGATGCCATCCAAAATGACATTCTGATACGCCTTGTGCTACTTGATAGAGAGTTTTTTTCAGTGTCAGTAATTCATGAATTAAAACAATTAGGACAGATGTTTCTGATGCCTGCAAGAAAAACAAAAGGAATCAAAAATGCAATTATACAGTATGTGGAAGGTAACAGGGAAATGATTTCACAATATGCAATGCGTTCTGCATCAGGTCATGTTGAATCATTTACTCTAGTGATTCTTCCAAATCCAAAACCCGACAAACCAGATTTAACAGACCAATATGTGACGTTTGCAACAAACATTACAAGAGGTAAAATATTTCCAAAACTATCACAAATCCCAGAAGAGTACAAAAGATGTTTAGGGGATAGAGACAGGCTATGCATGCATTGAGAAATTAAGACCACGTACTACTAGTCCAAATCATTCTGTAAGATTGTTGATGTTTTATTTTCCATTGATATTTTACAACACATGGATTGTTACAAACTGTATTAAACGAGATGAATCAAACAGTAATGGTAAACCCATCATATCAATTGAGTTACTCAAATGTTTCTTTAGGTTATTTGTCATACAAATGATCAGAAATGAAAAACAAGAATATTTTCTAGAGTATGTTGGGTAGCACTTTCCTATCTACTGTAGAAAAGAATTCTTTATAACATACTTGTGGAAAATTAAACTATGTCATTTTTTGAGGGTGTACTAAACCAAGAAGATGTAATTGTTATCAATAAACAATTTTGTGAGCAACTAAATGAACCATATGGTCTTGATCATCCAAAAATCCTCCAGAAAATACTAGATGAATTTAATGGATACAATAAATTAAAAGACAATAAAGAAAAATCTATTCAAAAGGCATGTTGTTTATTGACAGGTTTAGTGTTTGAACAACCATTCAAAAATGGAAATAAAAGAACTTCATTAGCACTTTCACTATTAATGATGAGAATACATCGTTATGATATTCAAGAATATGGGCAAGAAGAAAAACAAGAGAAATTCTATAACCTATTAAACAAAACTATGATGAAGATGGAAGGCGATCAAACCATTAGATCAGAACTTGAACAATTTTTAAGAGAAAATATGATTAAAATTTAATTCCAAGAATCATTACCTAGTGCTTTGAAGAGTTTAGGTGCTTCATCTACAAGTTTAGAAACTTCATCTAAGATTCTTTGATGATTTTGACTCACAAAGAATATACAATTCAGATATTATTAAATCATATTTTGACTATTATACATAAAATGACTAAAAACACAATCTAATTTTATAATAAATCTCAAAGAAAAAAAGCCCATTAGCCGTTATAGTAATTTTAAGAGATTAGTCATGCATACAATAAGTGAAAAATTAGATCTTTTAATATCTGAAATCAATTTAATCAAGAATCATTTCAAGATTGTTCCAGATAGAGAAATTATTCTCAAAGACAAGAAATTCAATGTTCTAGAATATGAGAATTTTGCAAAAGATGTTCTAAATCTAAATGAGAATACAATAAAGAACCAAATTTCAATTATTTGAGGCTTGGGCATAATTAATTCACATTTTTAATCAGTTTCTCAAATTATTCAAATGAAAAAAGCTAAGGATCTTTACAATATTATTTCATTACACATGAATGTAAAAATCCCCCGCAAGATTATATCAGAATCATTTCTTATTGGTGTTTTGTATTTGGTTGGAACGTTATATTTGTATGAGGATATCATCAGACCTGGCAGACCCTATACTTCCTAACAAAATTTTATGATCTATTGATCTGATTTAATTAACATTATACCATATTGATCAGAACACATCATATCAAACCATGAATGAACAACAATTGCTTCAAGCATACAAAGACGAAAAGAATGTCAAGGGTATCTGTTTAGGTCGTGCCTAGACTCTACCGAATAGTTTAGATCAGGTAATTATTTCCAGACAATCATGGATGATTCTCACCAATGCAAAAACTATGATTCTCTACTAGAAAAAATCAAGGAACTAGAATCAAAACTGCAATACTATGAGAATCTACATTCTTCACCATCTTCTGATTCTCTTTATTGGAGGAAACAAAAGAAGGAGAGAAAATCAGAGAACCATCCAAAGATAGGAGCAAAGCCAGGTCACAAAGGTACAACTCATTCCCTTAAACCGACTAGTACAATTCATCATGATGTAGAGAAATGTTCAAGCTGTGGTGGTACAAACATTACACAAACCACTCAGCATACAAGAATCATTGCAGAAATTCCAAAACCACAACCAATCACAGTAACCAAACACGTCATGTCATCCTATACCCCGGATCATAAGTCTTTTCAATTTATTGTTCTTGCAAAATACTGATACATATTCAGATCAAATCTATGCGTTCTAAGATATCCATAACTGCATATCTCATTTCATGAATTGACTCATAAAATTCTGATTGAACATTATCATGTTTGCACTGTCTCCAAATTTCTTCTATCATACTCAAATGTGGGGAACCTCTTGGAAGATATGCCAGTTTGACATTCTTGTTGTTTTTCAAATATTTTTTGTGTCATTGGATGTGTGTTGTGATGCTCTGTCAACAATAACAAATATTTTCCCAAACTTTTTGTGAGCTTTATTCAAATAATCAACAAATGATATGGAATTGAATTTTTCATATGATCTGAAAAAGCTTTGATTACCATCACTTACCATTCCATAAACCAGAAATCTTTTATATGATCCTCTCCATCGTATAATCATTCGCTCATTTGCATCTATCCAGTATTTCTTGTCAAGGTGCACATCATCTATGAATATGGATTCATCTTGAATTAGTACTGTAAATCCACTCCTCTTTTGCTTTTTTTATGCGTAAAATGATACGTAAATACCACATGTAACATGCAGCCTTTGAAGCAGCATACACATGCAGTTTTTGTGGAACCTTTGGTTTCAAATTCCAACTGTGCATAAGACGACACACATGAGTGATGTGATATGTGATTCCTGTTCTATCAAATATGAACTGCATTAGTTTCTTTGGAGTCATGCCTCCTGAAAGTTTTTTGAACAATCTTTCTATCTTTAGTAATTTTTTGTGTGGAATTAATGGTGGACGACCGGAACGAGGAAGATCCTCTAGGCCTTCCAGTCCGTACTCTTCAAATCTGTGTAACAAGTTCCGTACACATTGGTATGTATAAAACATCTCTTTGGCAGTTTCGGTAATAGTGTGTTCATTGATTTTAATCATGCACATTGCGTGCAGTCTTTCTTTTTTGTGAATGTTTTTTTCTTTTTTATATGCCTGGACTAACTCGTCATTTGTGATGTTCGTAAAATTGTTGTCAAACTACTGATCAATAAGTGTTACTATTTGTTTTTGAAAAATTGAAAAGACTTATGCTATGGGGTATACAATAGGGGTTTTGTTGAAATTGTCATTTTAACATCAAATTCATTTTTAGTTACGTGCATGATATTCTTTGAAGCAAGTATCTATCAATACAGGTATAATTGCACCATTAAGATCTTTCAGAGGTATAGTTGCAAACTGTTTTCTCTGATTATTTTTATTTTCAAATAGAAATGCCCATCCCTGATTAATTTCAGCAGGATAAAGATCATCTTTCCATAAAACAGATTTACCTCTAAAAAGTTTTGAAGTATGATAACCATTTTTATCAAAATTAGTTTTTCCTATGGTTACAGTATCACCTTTTTCAAAAATCGATTTTACAAGTTTACCTACAATAATGGACTCTACAAATGAGTCAACACGATTAACTACACTATTGAAATTATCCCAATTACGGAATTTGATTTTCATCTTATTTTTAAAAGAATTAATTAAAATGACAAATTCCTCATTGTCCTGATAATATGAAACTGAAATCACATCATTATAGTATAGAGTTTATGCGTAATCGACCAAAATAACAATCGAATTGTACGCATCAACTTGTTTACATTTGACACGATGGTAAACATTTCTCAGACGATAGGTTTAGATCCTGGTATATTTTTTGCTTTGATATGTCCCAATACGAAATGCTAGCTCCAAATCAATTGATAAAGCTGATTGAGAGCAAAGACAAGGCGCTATATGAAAAAGACAGTGCACTATATGAAAAAGACAGTGCACTACATGAGAAGGACAAGATAATAGCAGAACTAGATGCATTATGGACTGCAACAAAGGCTAGGGAACGTAGATATCAAGGGAAAGAAGGTCGTGAATTTGCACACAAACTCGAGATATGCCACATCATAATGTCAACACCAGAACATTTGCATGCATTTACAGGATATCAAATCGACGATTTTTATTGGCTGTTAAAATATTTTAGAGAATTCATACTAGACTATCTAGATAAAATGCCGTTATTTGATATTAAATCAGGTAAACGAGAATCTGATGCAGGAAACAGATGCAAGCTTGATCCGGAACACGCATTACTAGTGGGACTGATGAAAAAGAGAACAAACGTTACACAAGACAACTAGCAAGCATTGTTTGGCATTGATCAGACCACGGTGTGCAGATATATCAAGCTTGTAGATGAGATATTGAAACAAATTTTGCCCACTGCAAAGAATATGTCTGATATAATACAATCAGATGAGAAACCCATACAACAAATACAAAAGGTGCTGGGCAACACCTTGCTAATTGATGGAACACACGTACCTGTACGAAGATCAGAGGATTCTGTGCAAAGAAATAAATCATACTCTGGCAAAAAGAAACGATTTACGTTCAACACAGAGATAATAACAAACAGCAAAGGAATCATAATTCACCAAACCAAAAGCTATTTTGGCAGTAATCACGATTTTGGCATATTCAAAAAAGAATCTGAATCAATCTTTAATATAATAAAATTACTGACTGGAAGCAGTAAAACAAAGCTATACTCTGACAAGGGATTTTTAGGAATATCGGATTACCTTGATAACAACACACAATCCATGCAACCTAAAAAGAGATCAAAGAATCGCCAACTAACAAACCGAGAACGGGCAAAAAACAGAAAGATGAACGGAATCAGAACTAGGGTGGAGCACACCATAGGTGACATGAAAACCTATGCAAGAATGGTTGATGCATATAATGGTACACTAGAAGAGTTTGAAACAGAGTTTAGCGTGGTAACAGGTCTTGTCAATCTGCGTACAATGTGGAAAAAGATACGGTCTAGATGGAAAAAGGGTGAACCGCCACCACCGCCATGGACCGTATATTTTGATTAGATGTGGTAACATCACAATGCTACGCTGTGCGTATTTTCACAAGCTGATTATTTTGCATGTTTAATAATTTATTTTCAGTAGATAGGAATGTGCTCCATTTGAGTCAAAAAAATACTAACCATTCTCTCAAATAGTTTTGATAGAAAAAGCTAGATAGTAGTGTGCAATTCGATCAGTTGTGAATCGACCTACTATTTTTAATACTGCACACCAGTACAATATATCACAAGACACATTTGAAAAGTTGCACCAATTATTTTGCATTACCATGTCATCTCAACTCTCTGTCAGATATAATTCAAAATATGGATTACCAGACATGATAAATGCACTAATTGCCTTGTGTGTTGGAAATTCTTATGCAGAATCAGGACTAAAAAGATTGGCAGTTGAATCAGATCTTAAGCAGACTCCATCTGGTTCATGGCTGATTAATTCAATCAAAAAGATTTCAGAACAGAGAATGCTGCTACAGCTCTCTGATGCATTGGATAGAACCATTGCAGACATGAAAGAGATTGGAATGTTTGCCAGACAAGTCACAGTCGCAATTGACAAACACTTGATTTCAAGATATGATAAAAAACCAGATGAATTTCTGATAAAATCAAAACCAAAAAAGAGTACCCCATATTTTGAGTGTTACTGCACCATGAGCTGTGTAGATAAAGATTGCAGAGCTTGCCTTGGTGCATACCATGTTACGAAAAACAAGCCAAACTCTAGTTTTGTGCGTAAATTACTGAATAATTGCCTCAGAAATGACATTCATATACGCCTTGTGTTACTTGACAGAGAGTTTTTTTCAGTCAGTGTAATCCATGAATTAAAACAGTTGGGAAAGAAATTTCTAATGCCAGCAAAAAAGACCAGAGGAATAAAGAACGCGATTATCCAATATGTGGAAGGTAACAGAGGCGTAATTTCAGAGTACAAATTGCGTTCTGCATCCGGACATGTTGAATCATTCACACTTGTAATAATTCCCCACCCAAGACCTGACAAGCCCAATTTAACAGACCAGTATCTGGTGTTTGCAACTAGTCTTCCACGAGAAAAAATATCTTCAAACATATCACAAATTCCAAAAGAATACAAAAAAAGATGGGGGATTGAAACAGGATATGCATGTATTGAAAAGGTAAGACCAAGAACTACCAGCCCTAATCATTCTGTAAGGTTATTGATGTTTTATTTTCCACTGATATTTTACAATACATGGATTGTCACAAACTATATCCTCAAAGATGAATCAAACTGTAATGGCAAACCAACCATTTCAATTGAATTGCTCAAATGTTTCTTTAGGTTGTTTGTGGTGCAAATGATTCGAAATGAAAAACAAGATTATTTTCTAGAGTTTGTTGGTTAACACATTCCTATCTACTGATTTTGTATTTTTTGTACAAGTTTGACTGACTTTAATTTTGAGATGTATGATTTTGTTAGAGTTTGTAACTATATGTGAAGAAAAAGACAAGGAATTCAGATGGTTGGCGTGATTTAGTCAATTACGCATAAACTCTAATATACGGATTATCTGTTTGAGCAGATTGATCACATAATAAAACGATACCGGCGTGGTGATGATATTATGAAAAAGTTTGGAAAAAAGCTGAAAAACGCACGAAATGACCTGTTTACATTTGTGATGTGTCCTGGCGTGCCATCAACTAACAATGATGCGGAAAACTCTATTCGAAAATGTGTCATGCAGAGAAATGTCCGGGGTCAGCTGAAAAGTGAAAAGGGAATGAAGATGCTTTCAGTATTTCTGACATGTTTTGAAACATGGAGAATCAGGAATCAGAACAGTCTAGTTGAGATGGGAAAATACATTTAGATGCTTGATTCATACAAAAAAAGAATTAAAAAAATGAAATCAAGAAAAACTAGACAACAAGTTATCACAATTAGCAGAAATCATCTCATTGATGAATAATAAAATAGGACCAGACATACTAGGAGTATGTGAAGTAGAAAATGAAATTGTTTTAAAAAAATTAATTAAAAAAATTAAATCAACTTCAAGAGATTATAAAATAGCACATGAGGACACAAAAGATGGTAGAGGAATTGATGTAGGGTTCATTTATGATGCAAATAAATTCCAAGTGACAAAAAAATTCTCACAATGGATAATGAAAAGAAATGCAACAAGAGATATTTTTCAAGCAAATTTTAAAATTAAAAAAATAGATGTTGAGATAGTTTTACTAGGAAATCATTGGCCTGCAAGAATGGGTGGGAAATATAAATCAGAACCATATAGAATTTTAGCAGGAGAATCATTGAGTTATTTTCATCAGAGAATTATTGAAGAAATGGGTAAAAATACACCAATACTGGTTATGGGAGACTTTAATGACGAACCATTTAGCAGAGCAATAACTGATTATGCCATAGCAGTCAATACCAAAGACAGTCTCAAACGTGCAAGAAAACCAAAACTTTTCAATTTGATGTGGAATGCATTAGCCAATGGTGAGGCAACATATTACTATACCGATGGAGAAATTTTGGATCAATTTATGATATCTAAAGGATTTTTGTTTAACAAGTCTAAATTATCTATAAAAGAAGATTCAGTTAAAATTGAAAAGTTTTCTCCAATGACTAAAAATGGAAAACCCATCAGACATGGCAGACCTGTAAAATCATACAACAAAAATGGATACAGTGATCATTTTCCAATATCGTTGATAATAACACAAAAATAATTTAATAGAAAAAGTTAGTTTAAGATTTTGTTTTTTAACAGTAGATTTTATTTTTTTAGTATTTTTGTTTGTCATGTGAATGCGTCTAGATTTACGCATTGCCTCAATTCTACGTAAACGATCAGAAGAAGCAATTGTTTTGACTTGAGGTTTTGTCTTTATGTCAAACTGTATTTCAGTAATATCTGTAGGTGAGACATTGGCAACTTTATCAGGACTGTAATTTTAGATTTTTTTCCTTATCCAAATGTGCTACACTGTCAACTTGGTGGGTGTTTTCGTAATTTTCAACAAGGTGTACAGTTAGGCGGGAGCTGAAATGTTAAACAAGTTGATGTTTTTGAAATAAAGAAAAAACCACCCAAGTTATCTTAGACCGCATATGATTTTACTTTTTCAACTACTTCAGATACAGTTGAATCATTTGGATTAGTTATGTTTGTGGGTGAGAATGTACCTAATGTTTCATTACGTTGAGTTTTTGCATCTCTATCATACAACAAGAAAGAATCTTCTGTTGCGTTGTATTCTAACATCATTTCGTAATTTTTGTCTTTTTTAATGACAAATTTTAGGTTGGGAGCAGAATCTCCTTCCCAATCTATGTTAGACTCAAATTCTGAATTAAGAGTAGATTTAACTTGATTGCTGAATTGAATTGCTCTCTCTCGTTTTTCTGCTGATTCACTCATAACTCATTCATGATGTAATATGTTATAAACGTATCTTGATCTGGATTCTGTGTAATCTATGAAACCTGTTTTCTATTGGAAAGTGTCAAGACTTGAGATATTTAATCAATAGATTAAAGTAATAGAGTTATGCGTAACGCTCTTAATGTCAAGTTTTGTTGCTCACTTTGTAGCTGTTTTTCAAACGAAAAAAATCATTATGATGAGTCATGATAGTTTTTATGAATGTCTTTGGAATACTTGCAATAATACTTGATGAGGCAACATGTGCAAGTCTGTTCAGGAATAAAAGATGGAATGGGAACATTTCATGTCCACACTGCAAATCAAATGACATAAAAAATATGGAAAATATGCGATTCATCTTTAGCGATATTTCTGTTACAGCTGCAACCACACATTCAACGACAAGACCGGGACTATATTTCATTACTCTCACATGTCCCCATCCCGGTGGTTCTTTTTTATCTGGATGTCCTGCATTGTCTCACCAGTATCTGGAATATAAGTCAGGGAGATTAGTAAAAAGATGGGGGGGGGGGGTGCAGTACAAGACATGCTATTACATGACTCGCAAGGTTTTGCAAAAGATTGTAACTGTCTACAGTTGTGAAGTATTACGCACAAGATATGTCAAAACAGGTTATTTTTTCGACACAAACACGAAGGAACTTCAGAATTCTAGACAATTACAAGAGTACTGATTCAGAAAAAGACAAGATGCTGTCGGGTAATTGTGAGGTGGATGAACTGTACATGCATGTGGACTGAAAGGAAAAAACTATCACAATATCATCATATCATCAAAGACTGTCAAGAAGACGTGCAGTAAAACCACCACCTGGATGTGGCAAGTTTGATCGAGATTTCCCGATGATTTTGTGCTATCATCAAAGAGGCGGCAATACTATCTTTGCGGTACCTCAAAAGTATTCATCCATTGCAAGCCTTGTTTGTATGATAATATCAAGAGGATCTCACATCTACACAGACAGTATAAAGTGTATCATTCTTTAGAGTCTTTGAGGTATAAACATCATACCATAAATCACAGTCTCAAGGAATATGCAAGGGATGATACGCATATCAACAACTGTGAGTGCAGAACCGCACTTCTTAGACTGTGGATGGCAAAGCACAGGGGAGTCAACAAGTTTAACTTGGAATCATATGTCCAAACGTTTGCATTCTTGCACAACATGAGAAAGTAGGATGATTATTCAAAGTTCACCAAAATAATCTCAGTTCTTTATATAGCAACAAAATTCTACATTAAGAGTGTTTTTAAAATACCCTATGGGTATTTTCTAATAGGCTTGTCCTATTCTAACAGGTTCTCCAACTGAAGGAATTCCATGATTGTCTATTACAAATACCAAATAATGCCCCGGAGGTGCCCAACTCCCATCTTTTGGGCTTTGAATCTTTATTGTATTTCCAGAATTTTCAACAATTTTTAGAAATAAACATCGTTGGTCCATGTTGTTATTGTGAGTAGTTGAGGACATTCGTATCAACGATACTCTGGATACGTTAGATGAATCTGTTGTAATATCATATGGAGTGTTATATCGCATAGTATCTACATGGTTAATAATTTGCGGCTTGTTGCTACTAGTCATATAAGGTGGATTAATTATTTCAATTTTATGTTCAAAGTGTTCTTTTGGATCAAATATTGCAGGGGTAAAATCATGTCCAGTACTTCCTGCAACTAAAACACTGCCATCAGATAACAATATTGCAGTTCCATGATACAATCGAGGTTTTCTCAATTCACCAATTGTTTGCCAAGTTTCATTTTCAGGATCAAATAATTCAATTTTCATTACTGCAATTTGGTTACTATCTGCAGTTCCTTTTTCTGCACCATTCGTTACTAGGATCTTTCCGTCAGGAAGTATTACAGAATCACACAAGAATCTTTTCAAATGAGGATCCTTTGTTTGCCATCCTGATGAATTAGATAGATTCGCTAGATCTACTGTAAGCATTTCTGGAATACTTGTAGCATCATCATTTTTTCCAGGATGCATGGATGTGCTTCCTCCAATAAGTAAGATTTTAGCTGTTTGTGCATCATGCTGTAATGGTAGCATTACACAAGTTCCCATTCCGGGATATGTTCTAGTTCCTCCAGTTGTAGTTATGAATTCTTCTGGTAGAAATTGTTTCTGTATAATATCCCAAAATTTTGTGGTCTTTTCAGAATGTACAAACAAGATATTTCCTGGAAGCACTTGTAAGTAAGGATACATTTTGATTTTTTCAAATCCAAATGGTTTTGGTGGAGATAGTTCATTTGTAATTGAATTAAATATTTGATAATCTTTATTCATAAATCCGCCAACTAATGCATGATATCCATGTGACCAAGTTCCTGAAACAATCAATGCATTACCATCAGGTAATGTAGCACATGTTGGATACCATCTTGCTTTGGACATTCCAGGAAGATGTCGCTTCCATTGAAGATCAACATTTGGTTCATCGGGATTAAATGTATGGATATCGTGATCTGCTGCCTCTTTTCCAAAAATCTTCAATGCTAATGGTAACACCCCAAGTACAGTTCCTAAAATAACATGAGGAAAATTAAAGGTAGATTGTCCTCCCACAACTAACAATCTACCATCTGGTAAAAAACAATGACCAGAACAAAATAGATTACGTCTTAGATTGGAATTTTCTGAACCATCTGGATCATTAGGATTCCAGATGTTTGCTTCACCTTTTGTCCAATCCCATAATTTTTCATGAGAACCTGAAAACAATAGTGCTTTTCCATTTTTGAGTAAAGCTAGATGTACTGCAACTGTGTTTAATTTGTGAAGATGATTTTGATGACTCATTAGTACACTTCTCAATAATATTATGGTAATGGAATCTCTTGTGTTTTTGCTAAAATACCTGTACTAGCACCGTTTACAAAAATTTCAATGTCATCTCCACCAAGCTGTACTCCTCTTACAGAATTTACCTGACTATCTGTATGGCTTATTTCTAATATGACATCAACAAAATCATTGTCACTTTCAACTCTCCCTACTCTATCCTCATATCCAATTGTAGTCAAAATCTGATCTAAAATACCATTGCTTGCTGCAAATTTATCAGGAACACTGCCAATTATTTTGTATCTGGAAAGAATTTCACCTGTTGTTTGGTTTCTTACTTGAAGTGTGTTTGTTAGTAATTGTCTCACAGGAATTGGAATTGTAAGGTTATTATCAAGAACATGTCTTGGAGTAACAATATCATAATCAGAATATGTTGGCAGTAAACTTTGTAATGAAATTCCAGTTGCAGTTCCTGTTCTAGTGGTTGTTGTATCATCTGAACCATCCCAAGGCCACATTCTGTCATTTAATTTACTACCATAACTTCCATTGTTGTTGGGATTATAATTTTCAGGTCCTGGATGTAGTTGTTGCCATTTTGACCATAGTCTATCAATATTTGCATGATGCAAAAAGAATATTGGATCATTAGGTGAAGTCATAGCGGTCATATGACCGCTAACCCATATGTGAATACTACCATGAGGGTCTTCTAGTCCTGGTAAAAATGATGCAAAATTATTATCTCCATTCACCGCATCTTGTGCAACTGTTCCAAAACCTAAAAGTTGTGATAATTTAGAAGTTAACAGAGTGGAATCTCTGACAATTGCTTTGCCATTATTTCCACCATCTAATTCTGGATGAACTGGCCAATTACTTTCAATAAAATATCCACTTGTTATTTTATTTCCATTTGAAGGATTTCCTGGAGGTCCCATAAAGTCATCTGTAAATATTTCAGTGGTATCTTCATCTTTTCCAGATGACCAATCCCAATAAGGTAAAGATAAAGTAGAATCTATTACTCTAATTGCTTTTTCAAACCTATTAAGATATTCTCTATGCCATGAAAAAAATCCCGGTACGACATGAGCTCCATCACCTATGGGAATTCCATTTCGAAGACGTCTTGTAACCCCGTAATGAATAGCAACAAATTCATCATATTTACTTAATGTGTGTCCTGGTTCAATTGTTCGCTTTAATGCTAATAGAGCATTACAATATCTCTGTCTTTCGTCAGGCAAAAAATCTCTGGCGTTTTTTCCTGTCATATTTTTGCCTCAGGATTAATGCGTTTCTTTAGTTCTGCTTCTAGATACATTTTAGCAGTTTCAACAGACATGATGATATACTCTTGATTAAAATTCTTTATTAAAGACTCTATTGCAGTATCAATAATTTTTTCCTTTTGTTCTTTGTTTAAATCATTATTTTCATTATACAAAAGTGCTGAATCAATTGCTGTTGGCACTAGATCTAGTAAAAGATTTTTTGCCCTATTAGATGTATCTTGATGATTTTTTGAAACAGCTGTTTCAATAATTGTTTCTAAATTATTTCCTAACATTTTTTTTACTGCTCCTGAAAAACTGTCTGACTTTAGTTCTTTTTTTAGATTCTGTGCTGTTCTAATACGCATGGTTTCTCCAAACGCTTTTGGAAATGTTGGATTTTTTCTTTTTGCTAGATCATCAAAATAAGTTTGTAATTCACTATTATGTTGGGCATTTTCATCTGTGAATTGTTTAAACATGTATCGTGATTCATTTTGTACATAGTTTAATGCAGTTTTTGCAAAATAATCTTGTGTTTCTTGACTAATTTTAATTCCTTTTTTGTTAAGAAATTTTGTAAACATGAGAACAACTGAACCTGTGATTGGACCTACAATAGTTAGTAATTGCTCTACTGCAAGAATAGTTAATTTTTCATGAAATGGTGTAGTTTCATCAGATTTAATTAATGATGTAATGGTAGTATCATTTTGTGCATAAATTGTGTTTGAAAGATTGAAGAGACCAAATCCTAAAAGTACTATGGCTATAACTAGAGTAGAATTTTTTTTGACATTTATTTTTCTTATTTTTATACATTCCAATCATAATAATTTATGAAACTAATAATTAAGTATTTATTAAAATAATTGAAGAAGTATAAGAGTTTATGCGTAATTGACTAAAATAACAAACAACATTCGACTTGTACGTGTCAACCTGTTCACAGTTGATATGATGGTAATAGACCTTTTGTGTAATTAGGGTGATTTTTTTTCAACATTTGATATTTTGTGTAATTTTATGCCTAAAAATTCAAAATTTCAGAATAATCCGAGAAATTATCTTCTAAAACTACGTCTAGGAATAATTACGCAATACGTCTAATGATTTTGTTTGAGTATTGTTGTAATAGTCGACGTGGTTTAGTCAATTACGCATAAACTCTACAGATATACCTGCAAATCATGCAAAAAGACATTTGAAAATGATGGCAAACTTCCACCTAGAGGACAATTTGACGCCACTGTAATCAAAAGTGTAGTGAGCATGTTTTCAAAAAGAATGCCATACAACACAATCAGAGAATCATTGCAAGAACAATATGGATTACAAATCAGCAATACGACAGTACTGTCAATTTTGCAGACAGGTCAGACGCTTTTAGAGCCATTTTATGATAAAATTGGGCACGAAATCAACAAATCAGAGATTGTAGGATTTGATGAGACTGGATATCCAATTGAAGGTAAACATGGATGGGCGTGGATTGCAAGAACCAACACCGAAGCGTACTATGTTTTAGATTTTAGCAGAGGTGCAGTTGTTATAAAAAAATACTGGGTTGATTTTAGAGGAATTGTAGTTTCTGATGGATGGAGATCACATGTTGTAATATTTACCAAAAACAAGAGACCGAGATGTACTGCACATTTGCAAAGAGAGTCAAGAGATGCAGGCAGATAAATCAGAAAAACCATCAGCTGCCATTTTGCACAAGGAATTCTCAAAAATATTGAATAATGCCAGGAAATATTCAAAATCAAAACACAAAAAGATACAACGGATCAAATATACGGATTATCTGTTTGAGCAGATTGATCACATAATAAAACGATACCGGCGTGGTGATGATATTATGAAAAAGTTTGGAAAAAAGCTGAAAAACGCACGAAATGACCTGTTTACATTTGTGATGTGTCCTGGCGTGCCATCAACTAACAATGATGCGGAAAACTCTATTCGAAAATGTGTGATGCAGAGAAATGTCCGGGGTCAGCTGAAAAGTGAAAAGGGAATGAAGATGCTTTCAGTATTTCTGACATGTTTTGAAACATGGAGAATCAGGAATCAGAACAGCCTAGTTGAGATGGGAAAATACATTTAGATGCTTGATTCATACTATTATTTTTATCAAAAGTGATAAGAATATAAGCATTTTTAGAAATGCAGTTAACCAGATGTGTCTTAAATCATAACGTATTCGGCGGCGGATCAGCAACTAATTCTGTTTGTATCAAAATTATGATCATCAATCAGTAGATGGGAAAGTAACTCAAATTCAGTAGACAGGAAAGTGCCTACCCAACATACTCTAGAAGATAATTTTGTTTTTCATTTCTGATCATTTGTATGACAAATAACCTAAAGAAACATTTGAGTAACTCAATTGGTATGATGGGTTTACCATTACAGTTTGATTCATCTCGTTTAATACAGTTTGTAACAATCCATGTGTTGTAAAATATCAATGGAAAATAAAACATCAACAATCTTACAGAATAATTTGGACTAGTAGTACGTGGTCTTAATTTCCCAATGCATGCATAGCCTGTCTCTATCCCCCAACGTCTTTTGTACTCTTCTGGGATTTGTGGTAGTTTTGGAAATATTTTACCTCTTGTAATGTTTGTTGCAAACACGATATACTGGTCTGTTAAATCTGGTTTGTCAGGTTTTGGATTTGGAAGAATCACTAGAGTAAATGATTCAACATGACCTGCAGAACGCATTGCATATTGTGAAATCATTTCCCTATCACCTTCCACATACTGTACAATTGCATTTTTGATTCCTTTTGTTTTTCTTGCAGGCATCAGAAACATCTGTCCTAATTGTTTTAATTCATGAATTACTGACACTGAAAAAAACTCTCTATCAAGTAACACAAGGCGTATCAGAATGTCATTTCGGATGGCATCATGAGTCAATTTACGCACACAAGTAGAGTTTGATTCGTTTGGTGTGACATGGTATGCTCCAAGACAAGCTCTGCATTTCTCCTCCACACTACTCATGGTGCAGTAACTCTCAAAATGAGTAGTACTGCTTTTTGCCCTTGATTTTATCAGAAACTCATCAGGATTTTTGTCATATCTTGGAATGAGGTGTTTGTCAATTGCAACAGTAATTGGTTTGCTAAACATTCCAATTCCTTTCACGTCTTTTATTATACTATCCATTGCATCAGATAATTGCAACATCATGCTTTGTTCTGAAATTTTCTTAATTGAGTTAATCAACCATGAACCAGACGGAGTATGTTTCATGTCGGATTCAACTGCCAGTCTTTTTAATCCTGATTCTGCATATGAGTTCCCAATGCAGTTAGTGCATTTATCGTGTCAGGCAATCCATATTTGGAATTGTATCTTGTATAGAATCCAAATGAGAATACAGTGTAGAGTAGTTGATGTAACTTTTCAAATGTGTACTCTGATGTGTCGTATTGGTGGCACAGTATTAACAATAGTAGAGTGATTCACAATTAATGGAGTAGCACACTTTCATCAAGCTTTTTCTATCTGAATAGTTTGAGAAAATGATCGTTATTTTTTGATCCAAATTGAGCACTTTCCTATCTACTGGAAATTGATCATGATTATTTTTATCATTAATTATTTTTAGTATGATATTAATTTAATAATAAAATTAAATTGAGATTTGCATATTATGGTGTGGATATTTATCACTTCAATGACATATAATGACAACAAAATACGAACAAAATACAAACAAAAACTATCGTAATGGCAATTACATTTGCTTTTGTAATTGGCACAATAGGACTTGCATTTACACACAATCCACCATACAAAGGCGATAGCTGGTTTGACTTTAACGGTGATCCAGAAATCTGTCATCTTGAAACGCAATATGATCTTATGACTGTTGGTGGAGAAAAAGATCAAAATGTTGCTGTAGAAGCTGCTGTTGAATTAGCTAGAGCTGAATATAACCGTGAAGTTAATGGATTAACTATTGCTTCTGAAGATACAGGTTGTGGCTGGAATGCTATTGAAGTAGGAGCAAAAGGTCTAGACTGGTGGGTAATGGCAAAAACACTAGTAGTAGTTACATGGTTCAATGGTGATTGTGCAGAAACAGAAGTTGATTTTGCAACTGGTTATGATTGGGAAATAAACAGTAACATTTGTGATTGGACAGGTGATAAAGATGTTGAATGGATTGCAAACCATGAGATTGGTCATGCTCTAGGTATGGGACATCATTCAAATGGTGATACTGTAATGTCTGGTGGATGTAACAATGATTGGCAAAACGTAGATTCCGAAACTGAAAACGCTTTGGAGCAACGATACTAATGAATCAAAAATTAGTGTTCTTTAATATCATTGTAGCTGTAGCTGCTGTAAGTATAGGTGCATTAACTTATACAACAGAAGAAGTACAAGTACAAAAACAGTTGATTCAGCATTCATCATCAGCAATGCTTGATGTTCCTTTGAACATTCTAAGTGAACATGCAGAATATGTTATTGTTGGAAGAGTTCTTAATATCACACCTGTGATATATGTGGATTCTGATAGAGCATCTGATAAAGCAAAGAACACAAACTCAGACATCATTGTAATGGACAAAGAAATTCTTTCTGATGTTAAAATCAAAGTTGAAGAAGACCTCTTTGGAAAGTATGATGGAAAATTCATTACTGTTAGAGTACCTGGTGGCGAAATACCATCACAAAAAACCATTCATGAACAATCTCCAACATTTGTGAAAGGTGAACGTGTAATTGTATTTGTAGGAAATGGTCAGTCTTATGATATTTCTGCAGATAACTACACTGTGTTAGGTTTAGAGCAAGGAACAGTTCGTTTAGGTGATCAAGTCGATAGTAAATTCGCTAACGATAATACCACAGAAAAAGAAATCAAAAACAAAATTAAATCCTCAAAGAGATAGGATTAATTTCTCCCGTTTTTCTTGAAAATATTCTTTCAATAATCAAACAAATAGATAATACCGATAATGGTATTACTAATGTTGGAAGATCCAATGCAAAAGTATCAGGATAAAGGAATCTTTTAAAATCTGTAATCATAAAAGTACCAAATGTAACAATTCCAATAGCTGTAAATTTTATACTTTTTCTGAAAAGTTTTTTTAATGCACCAGGTTCTTGGAGTTCCTCTTTTGGAAATCCTATAGAAATGATAAGTAGTTGTTTTGGAATAGAAATAATTTCATGTTTAACTCCCTTTTTGACTATTGCTTTGTTAGTATAATTTGCCATTTCGGATGCTTTGATTTTTTGCAGACTATAATCAATCCTTGCAAATGATTCATTTTTTTCTTTAGCTAGTTGATTTTTGTAATATGATTTTTTGTAAAGTTTATTGATAATATCTTTTCCTTGTTTTGTGGATATTAGAGTTCCAATAGCATTTGAAAGTATATCATCCTCATCTTCTAAGGTAATAATTTTTATTAATAGAGTTTCTTCTTTTTTCTCATCAGGCAATAATACAAAATATTTTTGATGCTATATGTTAATTTCGATCAAAAATGTATTCAACTCATCCCAATACTCTCCAATACATCATAGAGTTTATGCGTAATTGACCAAAACAACAAACAACATTCGACTTGTACGTATCAACTTGTTCACAGTTGAATGATGGTAACAGACCTTTTGCGTAATTAGGGTGATTTTTTTCAGCATTCGATATTTTGTGTAATTTCATGCCTAAAAATCCAAAATTTCAGAATAATCCGAGAAATTATCTTCTAAAACCACGTCTAGGAATAATTACGCAATGCGTCTAATGATTTTGTTTGAGTATTGTTGTAATAGTCGACGTGGTTTAGTCAATTACGCATAAACTCTCATAATTGATGCCAAGTATACAAATCCTAGATAACCGAGACTTGGGCATAATGTTTCACAAAAATAACATCTAAATGTACTCCACAGCAAAGCATTCTTTTTACAATTCTTGGATTCTCTACTCCAATAATACAATTGTAATACACTGCCAACTGGTACACAAGTACACAAATCAACACAAATGATTTTACATTAGATAATCCTTTTACAGGAACTGTTCTAATACCAAAAATATCCTTGAATGTTTGAAATAACGGCTCAATTGATATTTTTCTTTGCAAATACAACACTTGGCCTGTTGGAGAATTATAAAAATATGCAAGTTTGATTCTCTCTGGTGGTGTACGTGGATATTGCTTTATTGGAGTAATTAATCTCAGATTTTTCTCATTACTGAACTGGTACAGTTTGGAATCATCATATGCAGGATCACATAGAATATTTTCAACTAATCCTGCTAATGGGTCAACTAGCGTACAATACATTTTACCATCATGAACATTTGCAGTGCTATACCCGAAATCCTAAGTCTTTTCAATTAATTGTTCTTGCAAAATATCGATACATGTCAAGATCAAACTTGTGCGTTCTCAGATATTCCATAACTGTATATCTCATTTCATGAATTGACTCATAAAATTCTGATTGAACATTATCATGTTTACACTGTCTCCAAATTTCTTCCATCATACTCAAATGTGGGGAACCTCTTGGAAGATATGCCAGTTTGACATTCTTGTTGTTTTTCAAATATCTTTTTGTATCATTGGATGTGTGTTGTGACGCTCGCTCAACAATAACAAATATCTTCCCAAATTTTTTCTGAGCTTTTTTCAAATAGTCAACAAATGATATGGAATTGAATTTTTCACATGATCTGAAAAAGCTTTGATTAGCATCACTTACCATTCCATAAACTAGAAATCTTTTATGTGAGCCTCTCCATCGTATAATCATTCGCTCATTTACATCTACCCAGTATTTCTTGCCAAGGCGCACATCATCTGTGAATATGGATTCATCTTGAATTAGTATTGTAAAACCCACCGCCATGGACCGTATATTTTGATTAGATGTAGTAACATCACAATGCTACGCTGTGCGTTTTTGCCAAGCTGATTATTTTGCATGTTTAATAATTTATTTTGTATTTTTTGTAAAGTTTGACTGACTTTAATTTTAAGATGTATGATTTTGTTAGAATTTGTAACTATATGTGAAGAAAAAGGCAAGGAATTCAGATGGTTGGCGTGATTTAGTCAATTACGCATAAACTACAGATAATAAGATTATCTGGTATGATGAAACGATACATATTGAAATGTTAGACTTTTTAAAGAATATGATAATTACGTATTGATCACAATACTTTATTCCAAAACGAGCATAAAAATGAAAATAGTCTAGTGCATTAATCTGGTTTGATCTTATTCCCAATCCATAGAAGATCAATATCTACCACCCCATAACGCAACAGTACCCTTGTGTGTAATACTTTAAAACGGTAGACAGTTACGAAATAATAAATTCATACCAATTACGGCAAAAAAAAGATACAATTCCCCAATAACATATCGATTACGAGAGATTCCAATAAAGCAGATCAAAGTATGAAGGGATGCGCAGGCAAGAAAATTAGACAGAGATGGGATTGCAGAACTTGCAAAATCAATAAAAAATGAAGGACTGCAAAATTCACCAATGGTTCAGAGAAATGGAAAGAATTCGTATTTACTCATGTCAAGGTAAAGAAGGCTTGCAGCACAAACGATTGGGGGCAAAAAAGATTCCAGTATTGTTGTTAAATAATTCCACCAAATATGATCTGGAGAATGCAAAGGCAGCATCAGTTGTAGAGAATTTACATCGTAACAAAATGAACACTAAAGATATCACTACAACATCAGTATTTTTGACAGAATCCATCGGTAAAGGCCAGGCTGCAAGTTCGTTAGGAATATCATCGCAAACTTTGAGAAAGTATCTTGGATTTGCAGCAGTTCCTGAGAAATTACGAATCTTTGTGCCAAAGGAATTGTCATGAGATGATTGTACCCGACTGTATCAAATTATTCCAAATGTGTCAAAGGCAGTAAGAATTGCTGAAAAGATTGTGTCATTGGACCAAAAATTAAGAAAAGAATACCTCAAAGTGTTATCCCGTTTCTCAAAGTCATCACATCTCAAACTGCTAAAAAAGGCAAAGAGTGGATTGCTACAACAACGAGTTACTATTTTGTTGAACAAGGAAATGCTAGGAAGTTACGTAGTTTGGTTATGAGAAAAGATATCGAAGTTGTTGAAATGGCAGATGAGATACTGTCAAGTTATTTGAAGAAAAAATTAATCATTTAAAAAAATAATCCAAAAGGTACATTTAAAAAGTCTTTTTCAAACTTTCTCTATTGCCACAAGTCTTTCATGATATTGAAAAAAAAATCATAGCATCTCTAAAAGACAACCCGAAACAAACTCCAGAGACGCTTGAAAAAAATACAAATCTTTCAGCAGATCAAATTAGGCGAGGAATTGAATGGCTCAAGCTAAAGGGTTTGGCAGCTGTCAATGAATCTAAAACAAGTCTCATCAGTTTGGGAAAAAATGGCATTGAATCTCTTCAAAAAGGATTGCCTGAGAGAAGATTATCAGACCTGCTAAAGGATCACCCTAGACGATTATCTGACTTGCAAAAGGAGCTTGGGCCTGTTTTTGGACCTGCAATGGGATTGTCTAGAAAAAATAACTGGGTTGAGGCATCTGCTGAACAAATTTTCCCTAAAAGTTTTCCTTCAGAATTTCCTGGTGAAAAAACTCTAAAACAGATTGGAAACAACAAATTGCCTCAAGACAGAATTGATAAAAATGGCCTATCAGAGCTTTTGAAAAGACCTGATTTTATAGTCGAGGATGTGATTAAGAGCAGAGAAATCTCTCTAACTGATTCTGCAAAATCGATAAAACTCTCAGGGTTCTCTGGTGCAATTGATGTGGAAGCCAAGGTGCCTGACATCTTTGTTGGCAGAACACATCCGTTAAAGGATACAATTGATGAAATTCGTGAAATATTCGTCACATTGGGATTCTCAGAAATCAATGGAAACATGACTCAGTCAAGCTTTTGGAACTTTGATGCCCTGTTTACTCCGCAGGATCATCCTGCAAGGGAACTACAAGATACGTTCTATCTAGATGGCATCTCGGCTAAAAAAATTGGAACAGCAGAGCAAATTAGCAAGGTTTCAGAATCCCACAAAAAGAATTGGCACTATCATTGGGATGTCAATGAAGCACGAAAAATGGTTCTAAGAACCCATACCACCTGTGTAACTATAAAACATCTGGCCGAAAACAAACCTGATGAGGCCAGAGTCTTTTCATTAGGTCGTGTATTTAGAAATGAAAAGGTCAGCTACAAACATCTTGTGGAATTTAATCAAATTGAAGGAGTTGTTGTTGGGAAAAATGCCACTCTGAGGGATCTGATGGGAATCCAGCGAGAATTTTACCGACGGATTGGAATTACAAGGATAAAATTCTGGCCAACATTTTTTCCATACACAGAACCGTCACTTCAAACAATGGTGTATAATGAAAGGTTGGGAAAATGGGTTGAACTATTTGGAATGGGAATTTTTAGATCCGAGGTAACCAAACCCCTTGGACTCACCAGACCTACTCTGGCATGGGGCGGAGGAATTGAAAGAATTGCAATGCTAAAGTATGGCCTTGATGACGTAAGAGAGTTTTACGCCAATAATCTGAGTTGGCTAAGGAGTACTACAAAATGCCGGTAGTTGAATTATCCTACAAGCGTCTTCAGAAACTAGTTGGCAAGACAACAAAAAAGCAAATTTCCGATTCACTGCCTTTTCTTGGACTGGATGTTGAATCTGAAGACGGTGATCTAGTCAGAATTGAATACAGTCCAAACAGGCCTGACTATTCGACTGATTTTGGAATTGCTCTTGGGTTGCAAGGATTGCTTGGAATCAAAACCGGTGCAATAAAACTGGATGTCAAAAAATCAACAAAGTATGTCATATATGTAAAGTCTGACGTATCAAAAATCCGTCCTTTTGTAACTGGAATTGTTGCAAAAGATGGAAAAATTGACGATAAACTCCTTGGGCAACTATTAACAATGCAGGAAGACCTACATTTTGGAATTGGAAGAAAGCGAAAGAAATCATCTATTGGCATACATGACCTTGATAGTATCACTTTTCCTCTAGTATACACTACCACAAATAGAAATCACAGATTCATCCCGCTAAACTCTGCAAAAGAGCTTTCAATTTCTGAAATTCTAAGGCATACTAGCGTTGGAAAAGACTATGGCACTATACTTGGAAATTCACTGCAAATGCCACTAATTCTGGATGCAAATCAAAATACGGTTTCTTTTCCTCCCATAATCAACTCTGCTGTAACCACTGTCACGACTAGAACAAAAAATCTCTTCATTGAGATAACTGGAATCAACAAGGATGATGCTGAGGACATGCTCTCAGTAGTTGCAACCATTCTGCAAAGTGCCGGATTTGCCTTAGAGTCAGTCCGGATATCCGGCGCAAAAAATTCCTCACCAAAACTTGGAGCAAGGAAAATGATTCTCAGCACTTTTTTGGTCAACCAAATTCTTGGTCTGAATATAAATAATCAAAAGATCATCTCATCACTGAAAAAATCCAGGCTGGATGCGTCAGCTAGTGGTAAAAATATAACCTGTGCAATTCCGGCATACCGATTTGACATCTTTGGATCAATGGATCTGGTAGAAGAGGTCGCCCTAGGATATGGAATTCAGAACCTAGAGCCTGTTTTGTCCCCTTCTCAAACTCTTGGTCAAACGAATCCTGTCTCACTCCAACTAAAGTCACTAAGCCAAATCATGATTGGTCTTGGATATCTTGAGGTATTGAATTCAAGCCTGGCAAGTAAGCGCGTACTTTATGACATGACCAACAGGAATGCAACAAGAGTTATCTCTGTACTTGATTCAAAAAGTCAAGAGCACACCATTCTGCGTGATTCTGTCTTTCCCGGACTATTGGAGAACATTTCAAAAAACATCCACGAACCGTACCCGCAGAAATTGTTTGAAACCGGTACCGTGTTTACTGTAGATAATCCCATATCTGAAAAGATTAATTTTTCTGGCATTAGCGCTTACCATGATGCAAATTTCACTGAAATAAAATCTGTGCTACAATCTGCAATGAAAACCGGCTTTGGCATCAAAATTGAAACAAAGACTGCAACCTATCCTACCTTTGAGGAGGGACGTTGTGCGTCTGTAACTGTAAATGATACGCCGATTGGCATAATTGGTGAGGTTACCTCAAAAATTATTGAAAACTATAAAATCCGTGTTCCTGTTGCCGGCTTTGAGATATCCCTGTCTGAATCCATTCTCAAACCTCCCCAGAGATGAATCAACTAGTGACGAGGCTCAATTCCAAGATTCCAGTCTCGATTGAAAACGGCGTCACATTTTTGATTCTCAAGCACTTGGACTGTCATGAAATTTGGTGTTCGTCTCTATGATTTTATGGCATGTATCACACCCTTTACACCTGAATCGACTATAGATTAGTTGGACCGAATTGGTGTTTCTCAATGGTTTTTAGTAGGATGATACCTATCATTAATGCTCAAGAGCAGGCACGCAGACGGATTGGGATGATGTCGATCGTAACGATACCAATGATTTCCAATTCACCCAGGCGTGCTACATTATGGGCACCCCCGGTTTCAGAACCCAAGGAGGTTTTGGCTAAAATACCAATGATATTGTGCGAGTCAGAACCGGGGAACACTAACAAAAAACGTAATTGTCTACCGTTTTGAAGTTCCTTCGTGTTTGTGTCGAAAAAACAACCTGTTTTGACATATCTTGTGCGTATTACTTTAAAACTCTAGACAATTACCAAAAAACATTAAACGTCAATCGGTGGTACGAAAAACTGAAATGATAAATTACTGGCTGGCAAAACAAGAACCAAGTGGGCCAAGGGGTTATAATTTTGAGCAGCTAAAAAAAGAGAAAACAACTGTCTGGGATGGCGTTCACAACAATCTTGCATTAAAGCACATCAGGGAAATGAAACCCGGCGATCTTGTCTTGTTTTATCATACAGGTGATGAGCGACAAGCTGTGGGGATAATGCAAGTCACTTCGAAACCGTTCCCAAATCCAAAGGAGGACAATGAACGTTTTGTTGCTGTAAACGTAAAGTACAAAAAAGCGTTGAAACGTCCAGTAACTCTTACTGAGATGAAAAAAGAACAAAAATTCAAAGACTGGGAGCTTGTCAAAATTTCAAGGTTATCTGTAATGCCTGTCCCAAGACAAATTTGGGACGTGATTCTAAAGATTTCTCAAAACTAAATGCAATAGGTCCGTTGGTAATTGTCTACCGTTTTGAAGCTACTTTGTGTTTGTGCCAAAAAAACAACCTGTTTTGACATATCTTGTGCGTATTACTTTAAAACTGTAGACAGTTACGTCCGTTGTTATAATTGAGATGTGGATTTTTACGTACTAGAGTCTTGATGTTCCTTTGTGTTTATGCTCCTGCTCACACCAGTCCTTTCAATTTATAATTGCTGAAAAATATCTGTACCTGGACAAAACTGTCTTTGTTTGTTCTTGCAGACTCTCATACTTGTGCTATGGGAATTGTCTCTAGCATCCTTTTGATCTCTGTTCTTGTTAGGGAACATTTGGTTTTGTGTGGAAAATCCCGATGTTACTTTTTGCATCGTTTATCCTTTCATACAACAACACGCAAAAGTTCGTGAATCATTTTCAAACAGTAGATGGAAAAGTAAAGTTAAATTCTTTGATTTTCGTGGATTCTAGTCCGTATCTCTTAATCACGGTCTCACAGTTTGGAAAGATCATTATTTTATTGCTTTTTTTATCACATGTTATTCCTAGATGCCAAGATTTTATTGATCTTCACGATTCAATTATTTCATGTTCTAGTATCACCAATCAAAGAACTCTGAGAATTGGACAATTGGGGTAACTGTCTACCGTTTTGAAGTTCCTTAGTGTCTGTGTCAAAAAAACAACCTGTTTTGGCATATCTTGTGCGTAATACTTTAAAACTGTAAACAGTTACCAATTGAGAGTTACTTTTCCATCTACTGCCAAAGTATTTAGATTTGATTGTTCGTATTTACCCAAGTAAAATCATCTGATCTCAGTTTTTTGATGATTTTTAATTCACGAACTTTGTCTCTTTGCTTTAGCATTGAGGATCAAAACCTAGTATGATAATTGTCCACACCCTGTATCACTTGAAACATTCTCTAGCGAATGGTATACTCTACATGCTGAAAAAAGATGAAATGCCTAAAGATTCACATAGATATTGGCTGGCGTGATTTGGCCAATTACGCACAATCTCTATTTGTTATTTTAGCCAATTACGCACAAATCCTAAAGTTTTGGCGAAGAAATTAACTCTAACATGAGGATCAGATTTGTTGATATAGTAGATTTATTTATCTAATTTATGGCAACAGCTTATGTCTTGATAAACTGTGAATTAGGTTCAGAAGAAGCTATAATTCAGCAACTAAAGGGCTTGGAAGGTGTTAAAGAAGTTCATGGAACTTTTGGTGCATACGATATTTTGGCCAAGATTGAATCAGATACTGTGGAAAAACTTCGAGAAACCATTACTTGGAAGATTAGAAAAATTGAAAAGATTCGTTCGACTCTTACTCTGATGGGTATTGAAGGCCAAACATAAAACCCCCTTTTTATTATGATTTTACATTTTATTTTTGTTGTAAAAGAAAAAGATCTTGAAAAACGACAATTTGAATTTGAATACATCCAAAAAATGGCCCGGTTTTACGGGGTATGGATTAAAGAAAAGTTTGGCCAAGATTATGAAATCAGATGCGATGAAATGATTACAAAACCTAGAAATATTTTTCAGAGGCTTGACACACATACTCTTTTGCGTGATCATAAACAAAGAGGAAAAGACATTTACCATTTCTATCTGACTCATTTCAGGCCGTTTTGGACTGATTGTACTTGCGAAGGATATCATGCAGAAAATTTTGGAATGTTGCTTTGGCAACCTCTTAAAGAATCAGATGATTACCTGTTTCTTGCAGAAAAAAACTGTACCACCGTATCTCATGAACTACTCCATGAATTGCTGCGAGCATCCAAACACAAAAAATTCATTGAGGATGTTCATGACATCTGGACAAAACATCTCTTTGAACAATTAGAATTTGAACAATACGGTGAAGATTTTCAAAAAACTGATGGCAAACCCATGTTTCTGACAATGAACACTGCACAACTAAATCTGTAAAATCAACACTTTGTAACAGAATAAATGTTGTTTTCAAAGTTTGCTGTTTTAAAATCCAACTTGTTTTCAGGATCATTGGTTCTTGACTTGCTCAAATTCTCTAGTTCTACTAGTGCATCCATCCTAAAACCTACTGAAGAACCATAAACTGCATCAGTTAGTAGTGTTCCGTGTTCCCCCTTTTTAATATCGTCTACCATCGCATAAAACCTAGTGGTTTCCTTTTTGTTGACAGGATTTCCAGTTGCCTTGTTGTATGCAACTGCGATATACATTCCATTATTTTTTACTGCAACAGGAATTTTGTGATTCTTACCTGTTGCACCTGGAATTGTTTCGTTAACTAAAACCTCACATTTATGATACATACTTGAAACATATGCAAAGAATCTGTACTGTGCAAATTTCCCTGCGTCATCTTCCATACAACCAACAAAAACCTTGTGTAATAATTCCAAGGCTTTATCATTCATGCTCTGCAACCTGTCATCAATTCTACCTCTCTCAAGAAGTTCGGATTTGCATTCTTTGGCAACCATTGCTAGAATGAAATCAGGCAGGTTGTAATTTTTTAGTGCGGCAACAAATGCACCTGCTTGTGACATGCCAAACTTTGGAAAGCCCTTATTGACCATATTTACACCCCGATTCAGATAATCTGTGACTCTTCAATATTTAATTTGAAAGCTGCTTTTCGTTTATAATTGTTAAGAATCCACATGCCTGTAAGAACTATCTTGCTAGTCTCTGAATTGTAAAAATTAAATTCTAGATAATCTCTTGTATTGTGTGGAAATCAACACTACGCCTGAACTTGTTTCACGTGTCTACCTGAAATTAAGGGAAAATATTCAAAAGTATAGAAACATAGTTAAAAGACCGCTTACGCTCACTGAGAAAATTCTATCTGGACATCTCTCTACAATTGATGAGAAAAGTTTCACCGGCGGGAAAGACTATGTCTTTTTAAAACCTGACAGGGTTGCATTACAAGATGTCACAGGACAGATGGTGATGCTTCAATTCATGCAAGCTGGACTAGAACAAACATCCCTGCCAACAACCGTACACTGCGATCATCTCATCCGAGCTGAAATTCAGAGCGATGTTGACATGAAAGTCTCTCTTGATGAAAACAGTGAAGTCTTTAAATTCTTACAATCAGCTTCTGCGAAATTTGGATGTGGCTTTTGGAAGCCTGGTGCTGGAATTATCCATCAGGTAGTTTTTGAAAATTATGCATTTCCTGGCGGTCTGATGATTGGCACGGATTCTCACACTCCAAACGCTGGTGGCCTTGGAATGATTGCTATTGGAGTTGGCGGTCTGGATGCAGCTGAAACTATGGCAGGCATACCTTGGGAATTGCTCTACCCTAAGCGAATCGGTGTTAAACTGACTGGAGAACTAAACGGCTGGACTGCCCCCAAGGATATCATACTCAAAGTTGCCCAAGAATTAACAGTCTCTGGAGGTACTAATTCCATAGTAGAGTATTTTGGTCATGGAACAAAATCTATCAGTTCTACTGGCAAAGCTACGATTACTAATATGGGAGCTGAAATTGGTGCGACCTGTTCGATTTTTCCATATGATAAAAGAATGGAAACATATCTGAAACATACCAACAGAGGTGACATTGCAGAGCTGGCAAATCAAAATAATGACCTACTTGTAGCAGATACTGCAGTTGAATCAAGTCCGCAAGACTTTTTTGATAAAATAATTGAAATCAATCTCTCTACGCTAGAGCCTCATATTGTTGGACCTCACACTCCTGATCTGGCAAGAACCATTTCCAATCTGGCCAATGATGTAAAATCCAATGACTATACTGATCAAATCTCTGTTGCATTGATTGGCAGCTGTACTAATTCGTCTTATGAAGACATGTCAAGAGCTGCAAGCTTGGCTAAACAAGCAGCGGCAAAGGGAATCAGGGCAAAAATTCCGCTACTAGTCACTCCGGGATCAGAGCAAATTCGGGGAACCATTGAAAGAGACGGGCAGATGGATTCCCTTAAAGAAATCGGTGCAACTGTACTGGCAAATGCCTGCGGTCCTTGTATTGGACAATGGAGCAGACCTGAACTGAAAAAAGATCAAAACAATACCATTGTCACAACATATAACAGAAATTTTCCCGGGAGAAATGACGGTAATAGAACCACTCTGAACTTTATTGGCAGCCCGGAGCTGATTATTGCCTTGGCTTTGGGAGGGAGACTCTCCTTCAACCCGCTAAAAGACAAACTAGCCGCAGCTGATGGAACAAAATTCAAACTCGAACCTCCAAAACCGGCACCTGAGGTTCCTAAAGAAGGCTTTGTGGTGCCGGAGGGAATTTTTGTTGCACCTCCTAAAAATTCTGATAGCCTGCAGGTGATAATTGATCCTGACAGTCAAAGACTGCAACGCTTGGACCCTTTTTCAAAATGGGACGGAAGAGACTTTGAAGACGTTCTAGTTATGGTAAAGACCAAGGGCAAGTGCACTACAGATCATATCTCTCCTGCAGGTACATGGCTGTCTTTTCGAGGACATCTAGATAACCTGAGTGACAATATGCTCATGGGAGCAGTTAATGCATTTAATGACAAAGTAGGCCGGGGCAAGAATGCCCTAAACAATCAACTCGAAGCATTCTCAAAGATTGCAAGACAGTATAAAGAAAAACAAATCAACTGGATGATAATTGGTGATAGTAATTACGGCGAAGGCAGTAGCAGAGAGCATGCAGCAATGTCTCCAAGATATCTTGGGTGTGTCGCAGTTGTTGCCAAAAGTCTGGCTAGAATACATGAAACAAATCTGAAAAAACAAGGAATTCTGGCACTGACCTTTGATGATCCTGATGATTACGACAAGATTCTAGAGGGCGACAAAATTAGCCTGATTGATCTGAATGATTTGGAACCGCACAAGCAAGTCAAATGTATTATCTCACATGGTGATACAAGCAAAGAGGAAATCTTGTTAAGCCACTCTTACAACAAGTCTCAAATCGAATGGTTCAAGGCCGGTTCTGCGCTAAATGTGCTGAAAAACAACCATTAGGATTTCTAACGTGGGGCCGACCGGAATCGAACCGGCGACCTACGGGTCACTACAGCTCCAAACTTACATCATTCGCGAGTCAGTTTAGATTAGTTTACCTCTGGAGCCCTTAGCGGTGATCTAATCGTAGACACTGTCGCCCTACCAGGCTAGGCTACGACCCCACTAACAAGAATGAAATAGACTTGAATTTTAAGTTATTTTCGCTCTTTATGTAGAATTTTGTTGCTATATAAAGAACTGAGATTATTTTGGCAAACTTTGGATGATCATCTTGCTTTCTCATGTTGTGCAAGAATGCAAACGTTTGGACATGATTCCAAGTTAAACTTGTTGACTCTACTGTGTTATACCATCCACAGTCTAAAAAGTGCGGTTCTGCACTCAGTTGTTGGTATGCGCATATCATCCCTTGCATTCCTTGAGACTGATTTACGGTATGATGATGTCCATACCCCAAAGACTCCAGAATGATACACACATTATACTCGTCTGTGTATATGTGAGATCCTCTTGATATTATCATACAAACAAGCTTGCAATGGATGGATACTTTTGAGGTACCACAAAGATAGTGTCGCCGCCTCTTTGACGATGATGATGACGATAATGGCACAAAATCATCGGGAAATCTTGATCAAACTTGCCACGTCCAGATGGTGGTTTTACTGCACGTATTTTTGGCAGTCTTTCTGATGATATGATGATATTGTGATGGTTTTTTCCTTCCAGTCCACTGCATATACAGTTCATCCACCTCACAATTACCAGATAGCATCTTAGCTTTTTCTGAATCAGTAATCTTTTGCATAATCTTGCGAGTCATGTAATAGCATGTCTTGTACTGCACCCCCTCCATCTTTTTACTAACCTCCTGATTGATATTCCAGATACTGGTGAGACAATGCAGGACATCCAGATAAAAAAGAGTCACTGGGATGGAGACATGTGAGAGTAATAAAACAGTCCTACTCTTGTCGTTGAATGTGCGGCCGAAGCTGTGACAGAAATATCTCTAAAGATGAATCGCATATTTTCCATATTTTTTTATGTCATTTGGTTTGCAGTGTGGACATGAAACGTTCCCATTCCATCTTTCATCTTTGAATAGGCTTGCACATACTGCTACCTCGTCAAGTATTATTGCAATAGTCCAAAGACATTCACAAAAACTAGTATGACTCATCATATTGATTTTTTTCGTTTGAAAAACAGCTACAAAGTGAGCAACAAAACTTGACATTAAGAGCGTCAAACGTTACACAAGGACAACTAGCAGCATTGTTTGGCATTGATCAGACCACGGTGTGTAGATATATCAAGCTTGTAGATGAGATATTGAAACGCATTTTGCCCACTGCAAAGAATATGTCTGATACAATACAATCAGATGAGAAACCCATACAACAAATACAAAAGGTGCTGGGCAACATCTTGCCAATTGATGGAACACATGTACCTGTACGAAGATCAGAGGATTCTGTGCAAAGAAAGAGATCATACTCTGGCAAAAAGAAACGATTTACGTTCAACATGAAGATAATAACAAACAGCAAAGGAATCATAATCCACAAAACCAAGAGATGTCTTGGTTCTAGTCATGATTTTGGCATATTCAAAAAAGAATCTGAATCAATCTTTAATATAATAAAATTACTGACTGGAAGCAGTAATACAAAGCTATACTCTGACAATGGATTTTTAGGAATATCAGATTACCTTGATAACAACACACAATCCATGCAACCTAAAAAGAGATCAAAGAATCACCAACTAACAAAACGAGAACGGGCAAAAAACAGAAAGATAAACAGGGTCAGAGTTAGGGTGGAGCACACCATAGGTGACATGAAAACCTATGCAAGAATGGTTGATGCATATGATGGTACACTAGAAGAGTTTGAAACAGAGTTTAGCGTGGTAACAGGTCTTGTCAATCTGCGTACAATGGAAAAAGATACGGTCTAGATGGAAAAAGGGTGAACCGCCACCACCGCCATGGACTGTATATTTTGATTAGATATATGGTAAAACATCACAATGCTACGCTGTGCGTTTTTTGTCAAGCTGATTATCTTGCATGTTTGATAATTTATTTTGTATTTTTTGTAAAGTTTGACTGACTTTAATTATTTTGAGATGTATGACTTTGTTAGAGTTTGTAACTATATGTGAAGAAAAAGGCAAGGAATTTAGATGGTTGGCGTGATTTAGTCAATTACGCATAAACTCTATCAATTGATGATCAACAAAATCAAATTCATACACAATAACACCGATCTAAACGTAAGTCAACTGACAGGTAACACACTAATAACTACCAAAGAGGTAAACAGCACCTTACCAATCAAAAAATATATATGACAAAAATACTACGGGTACATCTTCAAAACTCTAGATAATTACATATTTTGTGCATATTACTTTAAAACTCTAGACAATTACCAATCTTTGCTTTTTTGGTGTAATTCTACTGATTCAGACGTAAAGGTTGACACATGCTTTTTACCAAGATTTATTTGCGATAAACACCAATCTGTAACTGTTAGTCGATCATGGTAAAACCGATTCATTATGCATTAGGTGGAATACCAATAGTTGTTGCACTCTTAATCTCAGTCCCACTACTTACAAAAAACGAGATTCCAACTTCGGCGGCCAATTCTTTTGATTACATTGAAATTGAATACACAAAACATCAGTTAAAGAAAATTTCTCATGGTATTGCAGAAAGAATTGGTGCTCAAAAAACTGAAATTCTTTACATTAAAAATGACGGTTCACTCAAGTACTCTGTAACCGAACACGGATACCTGCAACCTGATATCCGCTTAAAATTAGATGAGAAAAATTTCAACAAAATAAAGGCACTGATAAAGGAAACCGGTTTTATAGCAATTCCATCAGAATCGTTTTCAATCCTAGAAAACGTAACAGAGTATCAGAAATCAAATGTCAAAGTAACCCTTAATGGACAGACCAATCAAATTCATTGGCCTGAACAAAATGCTACGGCACAATTCATTCCTCCGATAATCACCATGGTCGAATCTGAACTGGATCAGATTATATCTAACATTGGTGAATAGATACAAATAACCTATACTAAAAATTAAGACATGATTCCATTATCTGGCGAATTGCATAACGCCCGTGGCATGGTCTCTGAAAAAACAGGCTCTACTGATATTTTACGTGGTTCCTCTACACTTAAACGTGGTTTTGCCCACATGCTGAAAAATGGGGTTGTAATGGATGTTACAACAGTGGAACAAGCTCAAATTGCTGAAAAAGCCGGAGCAGTCTCTGTAATGGTTCTAGACAAGCTTCCATCTGAAGTTAGAAAAGCAGGAGGAGTTGCACGGACTGCAAGCATAAGAATCATCGAAGACATTATGAATTCAGTGACAATTCCAGTAATGGCAAAATGCAGAATCGGCCATGTCAATGAGGCACTGGTTCTGCAGGAAACTGACGTGGACATGATTGATGAATCTGAAGTCTTGACTCCTGCTGATGAGCGTCATCACATCTGGAAATGGGATTTTACAACGCCAGTTGTAAATGGCGCAAGATCCTTGGCTGAAGCTTTGAGAAGAATTGAGGAAGGCGCATCAATGATCAGAACAAAAGGCGAACCGGGAACTGGAAATGTTGCAGAAGCCATCACCCATATCAAAAAAGTTAATGATGAATTAAGAACAATAAAGGCAATCTATGATTCTGGAGATAATCAGGACTTGGTAAGAATGGCAAGGGAGTTTAAAGTGTCATATGATATTGTTGAGCAAACTGCAAAGCTTGGAAGACTGCCTGTTGTAAATTTTGCCGCCGGCGGAATTGCAACTCCTGCTGATGCAGCATACCTGATGTCTCTTGGCTGCGATGGAATCTTTGTTGGCTCTGGAATTTTTAATGCCGATGATGCACCAGAAAGAGCAAAAGCTATAGTCCTGGCTACTACTTTTTGGAATGAATCTGACAAGGTTAGAGAGGCCCAAAAAATGATTGATGAGAGGCAATCTATACCGGGATTGGATGTCAATACGCTAGAATTACGCATGCAAGAACGTGGTGGGTCTTCATGAGTCTTTACGTTGGAGTCCTGTCTATACAGGGCGATGTTCAAGAAAACATCCTGTCTGCCAGAGCCGCACTCTGTGAATTGGGAATTGACGGAACGGTAACTGCTGTAAAAACCCCTAAAGATATATCGCAATTGGATGGCTTGATAATTCCTGGCGGCGAGAGTACTACCATTGGACAGCTCTCCCTGATAAATGGCTCATTAAATGTCTTGAAAGAAAAGATTGAAAATGGAATGCCCGTACTTGGAATATGTGCTGGCATGATTACACTATCAAAGACTGCTAATGATCGTATTATTGGAAAAACCAACCAGCCTCTCTTGGAAATTCTTGATATAACGTTGGAGAGAAACTCGTTTGGGCGACAGCGGGAATCCTTTGAGGCTGACGTGTCTATGGATTCCATTGATATTCCAAAATTCAACGGGGTCTTTATTAGGGCGCCATCTGTCTCAAATGTAGGTCCTGATATACAGGTCTTGTCAAAATTCAATGATAAAATAGTTGCAGTCAAAAAAGGCCATGTAATTGCCACTGCATTTCATCCTGAACTGACTAGGGATGTTTCATTGCACAAGTATTTCATCAATCTAGTTAATGCGTCAAAAAATTAATTCAGATATGATTAGGCTCAATCCGTCAGCTTGTGCATGGATTTCAAATCTTTTTTAAATTGTTCCAGACTGGTCGGAACCTTGATCCTAATTGACTCCTTCAATGAGAGATTCAGAGTCTTTTTGTCATTCCATACTTTGGAATTGAACTCTGTAATCTCTTTGGTGATGTTGCTCTGGACACTGGAGTTATCTGGTTCGACCCGTCTCTGCTTGTGAATGCTCTCTTTGGAATACAACAAATTCCATAAATGTTCGGTGATAAACGGTGTAATTGGTGCTAACAGTCTCAGGATTGTTGATAACACCTTGTGCAGTGTGAATATTGCGCCATCTCTTTCCTCATCAGAAAAATCAATTCCGTATGCCCTTGCCTTTACCATCTCGATATAATGCGCTGCAAACAAGTTCCATGTAAATTCTCTAATCGCTATTGCAGGAATAAAGAAATTATACTTGTCAAAACCCCTCTTGCATTCCCTTACTAGATTGTCTAATTCTGATAAAATCCACCTGTCAGTTGTGCCTAGGCTTGCGGATTCAACTATTGGGAAACTGGATAGAAATCTGGACACATTCCATAACTTGCTTAGGAATTTCCTAGTTGACTCTATTTTTTGCTCATTGCATCTAAAGTCATATCCGTGGTTAGTCTCACTTGCACTCCAAAACCTAAAAGTATCGGCCCCCAGCCTCTCAATGATTGGCAGGGGATCAATTGCATTTCCCTTACTCTTGCTCATCTTTGTTCCCTTTTCATCAAGCCCATACCCCATTATCCAAGCCTCAGACCATGGCCTCTCTCCGGTGAGCTGCTCGCATCTTAGAATGGTATAGTATAACCATGTCCTGACAATGTCCTTTGCCTGTGGTCGTATTGAGGCAGGATATACTTTGTTGAAAAATTCCTCGTCTTTGCTGAATCTGCTTACAAACAGAGGCGATATGCTAGAGTCCATCCACGTATCAAAAGTTCGCTCTTCTCCTACAAACTCTGTGGACTTGCACTCTGAGCACTGACTAATCGGGCAGTCCTCTTTCCACGGCCTATAGTATTTGCCAGGCTCTGGGACGTGTGCTTTTGAGCATTTTTTGCAATACCAGATTGGGATTTCAGTGCCATAGTATCTTCTCCTTGAAATTGGCCAGTCTATACTGATGGATTCAAGCCAGTTCATCAAAATTTGCTTGTGCATTGCCGGATGAAATGTAATCTCTTCTCCAATACCTCTTATCTTTTCAACTGATTCTTTTTGTTTTAGATAGTATTCCTCCATTGGAATTATCTCAATTGGAATCCTGCTTCTCTCAGATACGGGCGTTCTATGTATGATATCCTCGATCTTTTCTACAAGCCCCTCTGATTCCAGGTTCTTGATAATCTCTGCTCTTGCCTGTTTTAGTTTTAGTCCTGCATATTTTCCTGCAACCTCTGTCATTCTTCCATCTAGCCCGATTGCGACAATCTCTTCTAACTGCAATTCCCTAAATAGCGCAACATCGTTTTGATCCCCGTAACTGCATACCATTACAGCTCCTGAACCAAATTCCTGTTTAGCAGAATGATGCACTCGTAACTCTACTTTTGCATTGGTAATTGGAACAACTATTTTCTCTCCGACATGTTGCGCATACCTCTCATCTTTTGGATTTACAATGACTGTTTTGCATGCACAGAGCAGCTCTGGCCTTGTACTGGCAATGATTATCTCCTTGTTCGTACCCATTATCTTAAACTTTATGTAGACTAGCTTGGTTGGCAAATCCTCGTATGTAATCTCTGCATCTGCAATGGTTGTTCCTGAAACCCAGTCGTAGTTGTTTGGTCTGTTTGCCAGATACACCTGGCCGTTTTTCCATAGTTTGATGAATGTTGACTGTGTAAGTGATCTGTATTCCTCTGAATCCGTCCTGTAATAGTTTGAAAAATCCCCGCTGATTCCCAAATTTTTCATAATGAGGATCATTTCAGCCTCCAAGTCATCTAGTGCATCTCTGCACAGGTTCAGAAATTCGTCTCTGTCCGTCTCTCTCATTCTGATCTTGTACTTTTTCTCAGTGTACAGCTCTGCTGGAAGGCCGTTTCTATCGATTCCTATAGGAAAATAGACATTTTTTCCAGCCATTCTTGCAGTACGGGCAATCATGTCTATTTGTGAATAATGTGCAGCTGCTCCGATATGCCATGGTCTGCCTGACGGGTATGGCGGAGGGGTATCTATGGTGTAATTGTTCTCTTGTGCTGTAAACTCGTAAATTCTGTCATCTTTCCACTGTTTGAGTATCTCTTTTTCTAATTCCGGGTTCCATGCTTTTTCTAATATTTTGGGTTCCATTTCTTGTCTATCTTGAAATCTGTGAAATAATGTGAGATCCTTTGTTGTAACCCTCATAAATGTAAACTCCCAACGCCTCTACATTTGATGGCATCTTTGGTGCTAATAGTTTGATAATCTCACTTGACAGATTTTCTACAGTTGCTTCACCTTCTAAAAGATAAGTGGTATCCTTTGGAACCTGCAATTCAAACATTCCCTTGGGGCCTTGAAACTGAATTAGATAATGTGAATCATTCTCACTCTTTAGATATTCCCTGTTGATGAAAAACTTGTGATCAAATATGCTGACGACTTGTTTGATGATCTTTTTTGCTACACTAAAATCCAAAAGTAGATTGTCCTTCATCTGTCCTACAAGCTCTACCATTACAGAGGATGTGTGTCCGTGCAGGATGGAGCATTTTTCAACTAGCGGGAGTATATGTGCATAATCAAATGAGAATGATTCATCCTCTAAAAATATGGAACCTGTCTGCGGTGCCTTGTCATAAAATACTATATCCTGCAACTCTTTGATCTGTGCAACATATTTTGCATGTCCGATTGCCATCATTTTGTCCTGGGGAAAATCCTCTTTGATCTGCTTGTATTTTTCAATGTCTTTGTCATTATCAATTACCTCGATTAATCCTTTCTTTGTTTTGAAATCAACTGTGACATCATCTCCGTTCTTTAGGGTCAGTTTGTGATTGTACTGGTATTCCTCATCAAGAAAAGCAAGCATCTGTGCCACTGTCAGCTCTGTTCTACTCCTAAGCAAGTTTCCCTTTTTATCAATATATTTAAAGTCTGAATCCAGAATTGCAGGACCTGATACCATGTAGAGTCATCTTACTTTGGATATAATATAAATTCTGTAATGTTTGTGCCTGAAAATTCATCGTTAAATCATGCCAGCGAATCTAGGATTCTGGCCATGTTTACATCGTTTTTTGTAATGCCTCCGGCATCATGGGTGGTCAGTTCTATGGTGATTTTATTGTATACGTTAAACCATTCTGGATGGTGGTTCATCTTTTCAATTTCCATAGCCGCTCTGGTCATAAAACCAAATGCCTGGTTAAAGTCATCAAATTGAAATTCCTTGTGCAGCTTTTCATTTACGACACTCCACCCTGGCAGACTCTCTAGTTCCTCACCGATGTCTGCCTGTGATAATCTCATCATGCTGTTACATAAAATACTAAATAGTTAAAGGGTTTGCATCCTTATCGTTCTTATGTAATACATAATGTTTGATATCATGGAGCAGATGCAAAAAGAACTGCATGAGAATATCAAAAATTCAATCTCTGAAACTCTGAAAGAAAAAAAAATCGGAATTGCCTTTTCTGGAGGTGTTGATAGCGCACTGGTCTCAAAAATCTGCTCGGATATGGGCTATGATATAACATTGCTGACAATTGGCTTTCCGGAATCCCATGATATCTTGTTTGCAAGGCAGGTTAACGAGCATCTGAAATACCCTCACCATACACTGGAGATTGACTCAGAAACTTTTTCCAGTGTCTCGTCAAAAATTCAGCAGACAATAAACACTGAAAATTTATCGTGGAATGAAAACTGTATTGCATTTTATTATATCTCCAGACTGGCAAAAAGCCTGAAACTATACACTGTGATTACTGCAAATGGAATCGATGAATTATTCTGCGGTTATAATGCCTACAGAGAAATATTCCTCAAGGGAGAGTCTGAAATTAACAAAGTCATGCTCTCTAAACTAGATAACGAGCTACAAATGATGAAGGCCGTGAATCTAGTCGCATCTGAGTTTGGAGTGAAAATCCTCCAACCGTTGCTCACTTTTGAGTTCATAAATTATACCAAAACCATTCCGTTGTCTGAGAAAATTCACGGTGCAGAAGACTTGTATCGCAAGCACATTATTAGAAAGTTAGCCAGTCAGATCAATGTCCCAGAGATATCTTGCACAAAAAGAAAAAAGGCACTGCAATACGGCTCTAAAATTCACAAGGCACTGCTGAAAATCAGATGAATCTTTTAATTGTCTTTTGAACCGATTTTTTTACGTTGCTGATAATTGTTGCTGATGCGCCAAGATGTCTCTCTGCTGAAAATATGGATTCAATCTCCCTGTCAGTCAGCCTTGAAGAAAATGCCTTGTCATTTTTGATGGCATCCATGTATTGCATTCCCTTCTTGTTTGCCAAAAATGCGACCCTCTGAGTGTCTCTATATGCTACAAACCTTGGAACGTCCTTTTTGATTAACGCTTCCAAGACAAATTCTGCAAATATCTGTCCTTTTGTAATGTAGAGATTTTCTGCAATTCTCTTTTCATTTACCATCAGGTTTGAAATGATTCTGGTCATAGTCTCTAGCATTTCGTCAGCCAGGATGGATGTTGTTGGGATTACAAATCTCTCATTTGCTGAATTTGAAAGATCCCGCTCATGCCATAATGGAATGTTCTCAAAGCAAATCCCTACCTGACTTCGCAGTATTTTGGATAATGATGATACCCTCTCACTTTTTATCGGATTTCTCTTTACTGGAACTGCACTGCTGCCCATCTGTCCCTTTTTGAACTGTTCTGCAACCTCGTTAATCTCTGTTCTCTGCAGGTTTCTAATCTCAACTGCAATCTTTTCCAGAGTTGCGCCAATTAGTGCCAGTTCAAAAACATACTCTGCATACCTCTCTCTTGGAACAACCTGGGTGGTGACTTCTGCCGAATAGAGTTTCAGACGTTTTGCAACTCTATTTTGCACCTCTAGTGATTTTGCTCCCATTAAAGAACCGGTCCCTACAACACCCTGTGTCTTGCAAATCAGGACTCTCTTCTTTATCTCTTCGATTCTCTCTACATGTTTTGCCATCTCTGCTGCCCAGTTTGCAAATTTTAATCCAAATGAAATGATGCTTGCATGCTGTCCATGAGTCCTGCCTACAGCTGGAATCTTTCCATATCTGACTGCCTTTTGTGCTAGAATTGATGCCAGCTTTGCAACCTTTGGCTCGATTATCTCTAACGAATCGCGCATCTGCATAGAGTTGCTGGTATCTACCAAGTCACTACTTGTCAACCCGTAATGAATCCACGGTCTGACGTCTCTTGTGCATTTTTCACTTAATGATTCGACTAGTGCTGCAGTGTCGTGATCGCTTTTTGCTTCAAGCTGTTTTATTCTTTTGACAGTAATCTTTCCCAAAGTTGCTGCCCTGAGAATTTTCTTTCCGGCCGTCTTTGGAATGATTCCTATTTCACTCTGTGAAATGGCAGCTGTACCCTCAATTTCTAACTGGTAGTCGATCTTTTTTTGTTCACTGAAAATTTCTATCATTTCTCTAGTGCCATAACGGCCACTGTCTATGGGTAAGATTGCCAACACTGTAATTTCTATTTGTGAGAAAATAAATCTACTTCTTTTCTGGTTCTGTGTGTGTGTATGATGGTTATTTTGGGATGATCTGGCCTCAAAAACCTATTCTTTTTCAGACTAGTCTGGACTGTCTTTTTTTACACTGGAGCGTTTGCATTGTTTTAGTTGATTTCAAGCAGGTGCAAAGTTAGGTGAGTGCTATCAAATCACACAAAAATAGTAATTGTTTAGAGTTTTGAAGCTATAACTAGTATTTTTGTCTTATATCTTTTTTGCTTGGTAATAAAAACAGGCGTATGAATCATCCATGTGAATCTTTTTAAGCATTTTGTCTTTTTTCAGCATGTGGAGTATACATTCGCTAGAGATCTGTTTCAAATGATACAGGATGCGGACAATTATCTATACGAGGTTTTGACCCTCAATGCTATCTTCATCCCTGAGTTAGGATCAACCGCAATTAGCAAGCGAGGTCTTTACCCTCATGATTCATAACGCGACCTATGGTCCTAACTATAATTTTGTACAAACTCTCTCTTCTCCTTTAACATCCAGTATATGACTCGCAACATCTTTGATCCTGTAGATACTGCATCTTTGGAACTGCCTCTCTTTTTCTTGATACGATTGTAAAATTGTGTAATATTACTATTTGGTGCATGTATTGCATGAGAATGTGCAGCTTTAATCAAGACCCATCTCATGTCATGCTACCTTTCTTTGTTATACGTCCATGATGTATTGTATCTGCAGAGTTTCTAACTGGTGGAACAACACCTGCACATGCTGCAAGCTTGTGAGAGTCATTAAATCTAGAGATACCTCCTATTTCAGATTATATGACTAGTGCTGTGTAATCACCTACTCCATGTATTGTCTTTAGTAACATTGCATCAGAATTGGTTTTAACTGTAGCATATATCTTGCATTAATATCTGAAATCATATCATTTAGTGATTCTATCTGTCGTATAAAGCCATCAATTCGGTAATCCTTTAGGGCACAGAATCTTTTATGTATAATCCTGTGAATGTTGCTCCAGGAATCTTTATTCCATTTTGTAACAGAATTCCATGAATACAGTTCTTTGCAAATGTCCTCCATTGGATCAACTTTCTTCCATGCCGTACAAGCTGACGTTCCTTTACAATTTTATCACTTTGAACAAAGCAGTTGCAATATATCCTCCACGTAAGAGATCTGCCAGTACCACTGCATCAATCTTGTCTGTCTTTTTTTTGATGGAATAATTGCCTTTGTAAGATAAGGATTTGACAACACTACCTTGTATCCCAGTACATCTGTTATGAATCCGTACACTCTATACCAAACTGATGATGATTCCATGACGACACTGGCAGAAAGTGGTATCTTTGAGAGCGCTTGTCTGATTGCCTGTTGTGTATTTTCTATTTTTTCATTCCGTGTTATCTTTCCCTTGTTGTTCATGACTGCCACTTTATGAAATTTCTTGTGCAGATCAATTCCAACATACATGATATTTTCTGCTTTATCCCTAATCTGTTTCTTTGGAATTGTTCTCTTTGAAGGCGATTTACGAATATTTGATCTACCCGATTCATTCTTTATGCTATCTGAATTCCTTACCTTTTTGTTCACATATAGTTAGCAGCAAAGAACCTGTTTTATGCCTATAACGTCTTGACTAATCTAGTCGATTCCGGCGTGAGGGTTGATACATACCATAAAAACTATGATGACTCATCATGTTGATTTTTTCGTTTGGAAAACAGTTACAAAGTGAGCAACAAAACTTGACATTAAGAGCGAATACATTTAGATGTTTGATTCATACAAAAATCAATGTTTTTTAAACCCTTCAAGATGTAAGTAGTCATTGTCAGAAATCAAGACCAATGTTGAGGAAACACTAGTTGAAGAGACCAAAGTATCAGTTGAACAAGTAGAGACTGAGGCAGAGACTCAACCAGAGATAGAAACAGAGGCAAAGGCAGAGACTCAACCAGAGATAGAAACAGAGGCAAAGGCAGAGACTCAACCAGAGATAGAAACAGAGGCAAAGGCAGAGACTCAACCAGAGATAGAAACAGAGGCAAAGGCAGAGACTCAACCAGAGATAGAAACAGAGGCAAAGGCAGAGACTCAACCAGAGATAGAAACAGAGGCAAAGGCAGAGACTCAACCAGAGATAGAAACAGAGGCAAAGGCAGAGACTCAACCAGAGATAGAAACAGAGGCAAAGGCAGAGACTCAACCAGAGATAGAAACAGAGGCAAAGGCAGAGACTCAACCAGAGATAGAAACAGAGGCAAAGGCAGAGACTCAACCAGAGATAGAAACAGAGGCAAAGGCAGAGACTCAACCAGAGATAGAAACAGAGGCAAAGGCAGAGACTCAACCAGAGATAGAAACAGAGGCAAAGGCAGAGACTGAGGCAAAGATCGAGACCAAGGCAAAGATAAAACCTCAACCCGAGATAAAAAAAGAAGGCCCTGAAAAATGGGGAATTGTTCACATTTACAGCAGTTACAATAACACAATTATTCACCTCACTGATCTTACTGGTGCAGAAACTGTTGCCATCAGTTCTGGTGGAATACATGTCAATGCCGACAGATACGAATCATCACCATTTGCTGCAATGAAAGCGTCAAATTCAGTAGTTGAAACGGCTAGAAACAAAGGATTTAACGGATTCCACATCAGAGTTCGTGCCGTAGGCGGAGTTGGCTCCAGAGTTCCCGGTCCTGGTGCACAAGCTGCCATTAGGGCACTAGCAAGAGGCGGATTCAAGATTGGAAGAATTGATGATGTAACACCCATTCCTCATGATACCACTAGAAAGAAAGGTGGAAAGAGGGGAAGAAGAGTCTAATCAGCTGTCTTTATTGTTACATCACAACCTCTAGAATGAAAATAGTCTTTCATAAAGTCTGCAAACTTTTGCAGTTGATCACCTGATCTATATTTTTCCAGCATGTCGGAAAATTTTTCTTCTATTCCATTTTGTAGATTGGGCTTGAAGGCCAGTCTGAAAAACGTCCAGCCAAATTTTGATGACGGTTCACCAAACACATATCCGTTATATTCACCCAAAAGACTCTCCATGTGAGAGAGTGCTTTTTTAATAGATAACAGATCATCTGCGTAATTCATTGTTCCAACTTGTAAAACAATATTCATTATTTATCACCATCATTAGACGAATTGTTACCAAGCTTGTCACTTAGAGAGATGAATTTTCCATCCTGCTCAACATGGATTTTTGTTGCCATTCTAACAGCTAGTCCTACTGATCTGAATAGTGTCAGTAATTTTCCACCATCGATAGTTTCGTTAATTTCACCTGTTTTAATCAGTTCAGACAATTTTTCTACAATGATTTTAGTTTCATTGGGAAACTGAGATTCTGCATTTGCTAAAACCTCCAATCCTCGGAATCCCAGTCTGCCAACTAGTATGTCTCTTGGATTTTCTGTAGGTTTGTCTTTGACAATTTCCAAGGTTTTTTCAATTTCCTGTTTTGCGGAGATGTTTTTTTTCATTTCAGCAAGTCTTTTTGCCTTTAATCTTTCAAGTTCAGCGTCTTCGTTCAACCCTTAATCACACCAATTGGCACTAATTTTGCAACTTTTGTGGCAATTCCCAGATTGTGAGACACGTTAACTACGGCATCAACATCCTTGTATGCCTGAGGAGTCTCCTCCACAACCCCGTCTCTGGTCAATGCCTTGATAAATATGCCCTTGTCATTAAGAGATTTTTTGACGTCATCTTCTGTATAGTTTCTTCTGGCCTTTGATCTTGACATTGTTCTTCCAGCACCATGCGCTGTTGAACCAAAACTCAAATCCATAGAATTGGGCTGCCCAAGCAAAATCCAACTCGCAGTACCCATAGAGCCTGGAACCAGAACAGGCTGTCCTGATTCTCGGTATCTCAGAGGTATTTCATCACGATTTGCAGGAAAAGCCCTTGTTGCTCCCTTTCTGTGAACTACTACTTTACGCTCTTTTCCATCAACTTTGTGTTTTTCCACTTTGGCAATGTTATGAGCAACATCATAAACCAGATTCATGTCAAGATCAGATTCAGTCTGATTAAATACACGCTCAAAGGATTTTCTGGTCCAGTGAGTGATCATCTGCCTGTTACTCCACGCAAAATTTAACGCTGCAAACATTGCATTTCTGTAAGAAATACCCTCCTCAGAAGCGTTTGGAACACATGCAAGCTCTTTATCTGGTAAATCAATATCATATTTTTCCATTGCCTGCTCTGCAACTCTAAGATAATCACTGCACACCTGGTGACCGAATCCTCTGGAACCGCAGTGAATCAGAACCGTAACAGTTCCTATTTCTATTCCCATTTTATTTGCCGCATCTTCATCATGAATTTCTGTAACTTTTTGTACTTCAAGAAAATGATTTCCAGAACCTAGGCTTCCAAGTTGAGGAGCTCCTCTTTTTCTTGCCCTGTCTGAGACTCTGTTTGGATCAGCATTCTGAATCTGACCGTTCTCTTCACATACATCAGAATCATCGGATGAGCCATAACCGTGATCAATTGCCCAGTCAACTCCCCTTACCAAAACTTCATCAAGTTCTGAATGAGTGAGCCTGACTGCACCTTTAGACCCAACACCAGAAGGGATGGAGCTAAAGAGATCAGTGACAAGTTCTTTTAGTTTTGAGCGAACTGTTTGTTCAGTTAAATTTGTACGAAGCAGTCTGACTCCACAATTAATGTCATATCCGACACCGCCGGGACTAATCATCCCTTCCTCAGCATCCATAGCTGCAACACCGCCAACTGGAAAACCATAGCCTTCATGGCCATCAGGCAGGACAATGCTCTGGCCTACTATACCGGGAATCGATGAGACATTGCGTGCCTGCATGATTGTCCTGTCAGACAGCATTTTCTGAAGTAATGACTCATCAGCATATATCCTCACAGGAACTTTCATTCCAAGATTAGAATCAGCATCAATCTGGTATTGATTTTCCCCAATTTTCTTTGGAGTAGCAAATGACATAGGTATCAGTAAAATTATCTTTCAATACAATTTAAACCATCAGAAGGATTGTGTAACTGTCTACAGTTTTGAAGTAGAATTTCTCAAATATTCCAAAGCATAATCATGGAAATTCAATTCCCTCATCCGGCATGTCTCCTTTATACTCATCAATATCTTGTGAGAATCAGCTCCGACCTTTGAGCGATGACCGTTTGTGATCTTTCTGATTATGACATTTGGCCGTATTGCCCTCTGCCATATTGTTATGGAAATCAGTTCCAGTCTGCAAAAACGTAAAGAGCATCATTCTTTCACGTTTCAATCTTTTTACAAACCTAATGCAGTTCTTTTTGCTGTATTTTTTGGATATCATTGCAGATATTCTTCTCTCAAGATTCTTTTTTACTTGTAGTCTTTTTACCTCATTGGTGATTTTTGCCGCATCATGAGAGGCATACAATAAAGTTTATGCGTAATCGACCAAAATAACAATCGAATTGTACGCATCAACTTGTTTACATTTGACACGATGGTAAACATTTCTCAGACGATAGGTTTAGATCCTGGCATATTCTTTGCTTTGATATGTCCCAATACGAAATGCTAGCTCCAAATCAATTGATAAAGCTGATTGAGAGCAAAGACAAGGCGCTATATGAAAAGGACAAGATAATAGCAGAACAAGATGCATTATGGACTGCAACAAAGGCAGAGAACGTAGATATCAAGGGAAAGAAGGTTCGTGAATTTGCACACAAACTAGAGATATGCCACATCATAATGTCAACACCAGAACATTTGCATGCATTTACAGGATATCAAATCGACGATTTTTTTTGGTTGTTAAAACATGTTAGAGAATTCATACTAGACTATCTAGATAAAATGCCGTTATTTGATATTAAATCAGGTAAACGAGAATCTGATGTAGGAAACAGATGCAAGCTTGATCCAAAACACGCATTACTAGTGGGACTAATAAAAAAGAGAACAAACGTTACACAAGACAACTAGCAGCATTGTTTGGCATTGATCAGACCACGGTGTGCAGATATATCAAGCTTGTAGATGAGATATTGAAACGCATTTTGCCCACTGCAAAGAATATGTCTGATATAATACAATCAGATGAGAAACCCATACAACAAATACAAAAGGTGCTGGGCAACACCCTGCTAATTGATGGAACACATGTACCTGTACGAAGATCAGAGGATTCTGTGCAAAGAAATAAATCATACTCTGGCAAAAAGAAACGATTTACGTTCAACACAGAGATAATAACAAACAGCAAAGGAATCATAATCCACCAAACCAAAAGATATCTTGGCAGTAATCACGATTTTGGCATATTCAAAAAAGAATCTGAATCAATCTTTAATATAATAAAATTACTGACTGGAAGCAGTAAAACAAGGCTATACTCTGACAAGGGATTTTTAGGAATATCGGATTACCTGATAACAACACACAATCCATGCAACCTAAAAAGAGATCAAAGAATCGCCAACTAACAAACCGAGAACGGGCAAAAAACAGAAAGATGAACGGAATCAGAGCCAGGGTGGAGCACACCATAGGTGACATGAAAACCTATGCAGGAATGGTTGATGCATATGATGGTACACTAGAAGAGTTTGAAACAGAGTTTAGCGTGGTAACAGGTATTGTTAATCTGCGTACAATGGAAAAAGATACGGTCTAGATGGAAAAAGGGTGAACCGCCACCACCGCCATGGACCGTATATCTTGATTAGATATATGGTAAAATATCACAATGCTACGCTGTGCGTTTTTGCCAAGCTGATTATTTTGCATGTTTAATAATTTATTTTGTATTTTTTGTAAAGTTTGACTAACTTTAATTATTTTGAGATGTATGATTTTGTTAGAGTTTGTAACTATATGTGAAGAAAAAGGCAAGGAATTCAAATGCTTGGCGTGATTTAGTCAATTACGCATAAACTCTAAGATGTTTTCATCACAATTTGTAAGAACTTGGAATTTTTGACCCTCAAAAAGCCACGAAATTCGAGCTTTTATAACCTACTTTTCCATCTACTGTTACACAGGGACAACTTTCATACCATTTATTAATTGTCTTCGTGTCTAGTATGTTGTATGAAAATTAATACAAATATTATACATTGTACTTTTTGGATGGGTGATCTTAATTGAGAAAACTAGATCTGATCTTTGTGTTTCTAATATTGGCACTTGGATCAATGCATGTTGTGATATACCAAAATGTATCTGCGATTGAACTAGAAATCGTATCTAGCACCATAGAAATCAACAACAATACAGCAAACGGCCCTGTCTTGTCTCGTTTTGATAACTTTGGATCATCGATTGTAAACATTGGCGACCTGAATAATGACGGCATATCAGATATTGCAGTTGGTGCATTCGGTGATGATGCCGGTGGTACCGACAGTGGCGCCATACATGTACTGTTTATGAACCGTAATGGTACCGTATCTAGCACCATAGAAATCAACAACAATACAGCAAACGGCCCTGTCTTGAATAATGATAATAGATTTGGAATATCGATTGCAAACATTGGCGACCTGAATATTGACGGCATATCAGACATTGCAGTTGGTGCATATGGTGGTGGCGATGATTATAGTGGTGCCATACATGTACTGTTTATGAACCGTAATGGTACCGTATCTAGCACCATAGAAATCAACAACAATACAGCAAACGGCCCTGACTTGAATAATGGTGATAACTTTGGATCATCGATTGCAAACATTGGCGACCTGAATGGTGATGGTATATTAGATATTGCAGTTGGTGCACTTTCTGGTGAAGCCATACATGTAATGCTTATGAACCGTAATGGTACCGTATCTAGCACCATAGAAATCAATGCTCTTACAGAACACGGCCCCATCATTACTAGTGGTGATAGATTTGGAGTATCGATTGCAAACATTGATGACCTGAATGGTGACGGCATATCAGATATTGCAGTTGGTGCATATTACGATGATACCAACGGTACCAACAGAGGTACCATACATGTACTGTTTATGAACAGTGATGCAAGTGTATCGAGTACAATAGAAATCAATGATTCTACAGCAAACGGCCCCACCCTTGTTGATCATGATTACTTTGGATCATCGATTGAAAACATTGGTGACCTGAATGGTGACGGCATATTAGATATTGCAGTTGGTGCATCTAACGATGATGCCGGCGGTACCGACAGTGGTACCATACATGTACTGTTTATGAACAGTGATGCAAGTGTATCAAACACAATAGAAATCAACAACAATACAGCAAATGGCCCTGTCTTGAATTATGTTGATAACTTTGGATCATCGATTACAAACATTGGTGACCTGAATAATGACGGCATATCAGATATTGCAGTTGGTGCACCTGGTGATGATGCTGGCGGTCCTGATCGTGGTACCATACATGTACTGTTTATGAACAATACTGATTTAATCCCGCCAATCATAACTAACATCACCTCAAATACAACATCTATTGGTACACTCGGGGTGGACGATACGATATTATTCACACTAATCCTTGACTCGGCTGAGAATGTTACTGTAAGCGGCACTTATAACGCTGTAGCATTAAACTGGACTAGTATAGACAGTGGAGCCACATACACTGCAACCTATACCATATCTGAAGGAGATGCAGACCAGATTACACCATTGCAGATCACACATGTAACAATCACGAATAACTTTGGCTTCACGGGCTTGCCATTCAACGGTACTGACATACAACAAACCATTGATGCAAATTCTCCAATAATCACACTGGTTGGTGACAATCCACAGACAATAGAGCAGGGAGCAGGATATACAGAACTAAACGCCACAACTAGTGACGGTTCACCTGTAACCATCAACAATACCGAACTCATTGACGCAGTAGGCACATATTCCATATATTATGATTCAACTGATACAGCTGGCAATAACGCAATTCAGGTTAATAGGACTGTAATTATATCTGACACCACTCCACCAACATTCTCATCAGCAGCACTAAATGAGGGGACAGGCACCCTTACAATCACATTTAGCGAGATAATCAATGCCTCTTCCATAAACTCTGCTGGATTCTCCATCAGGGATAACAACAACAATACCAGTACTAGTACTGTAACACTATCAAATCTGGAACTAACCACAACTACCAACAGTACAACAATATCATTCAACATGACTATGGCCAACCGCCAGTCAGTAATTGCATTTAACACCTCAGTGCTAGACATTGGTGCTGGTGCGGTACAGGACATTAATGGTAACGCAATTACATTGTCTGCAAATAATACCATTACAACCACTCTTGACACCGTTCCTCCAGTCATTTCCCTGACTGGTGACAATCCACAGACAATAGAACTCGGTGATGATTATACAGAACTAAACGCCACAACTAGTGACGGTTCACCTGTAACCATCAACAATACCGAACTCATTGACGCAGTAGGCACATATTCCATATACTATGATTCAACTGATACAGCAGGAAATAACGCAATCCAGGTTATTAGGACTGTAATTATATCTGACACCACTCCACCAACATTCTCATCAGCTGCACTAAATGAGGGAACAGGCACCCTTACAATCACATTTAGCGAGATAATCAATGCCTCTTCCATAAACTCTACTGGATTCTCCATCAGGGATAACAACAACAATACCAATACTGGCATTGTAACACTATCAAATCTGGAACTAACCACAACTGCCAACAGTACAACAATATCATTCAACATGACTATGGCCAACCGCCAGTCCGTAATCACATTTACCACATCAGTGCTAGACATTGGTGCTGCTGCGGTACAGGACATTAATGGTAACGCAATTACATTGTCTGCAAATAATACCATTACAACCACTCTTGACACCATTCCTCCAGTCATTTCTCTACTTGGTGACAATCCACAGACAATAGAACTCGGTGATGATTATACAGAACTAAACGCCACAACTAGTGACGGTTCACCTGTAACAATCAACTCTATCAATTTCACTGATGCTGTAGGCACATACCATATCTATTATGATTCTATTGACATATCAGGGAATAGTGCCATCCAGATTAACAGGACCGTAATTGTATCTGATACCACACCGCCAGTCATAACCCTACTTGGTGACAATCCACAGACAATAGAGCAGGGAGCAGGATATACAGAACTAGACGCCACAACTAGTGACAACTCTACAGTAACCATAAACTCTACAAATTTCACTGATATAGTGGGCACATATACCATCTATTATGATTCAACTGACGCTTTCAACAATACTGCTCAGGTTAACAGGACTGTAAACGTAGTTGACACCACACCGCCAGTCATAACCCTACTTGGTGACAATCCACAGACAATAGAGCAGGGAGCAGGATATACAGAACTAGACGCCACAACTAGTGACAACTCTACAGTAACCATAAACTCTACAAATTTCACTGATATAGTGGGCACATATACCATCTATTATGATTCAACTGACGCTTTCAACAATACTGCTCAGGTTAACAGGACTGTAAACGTAGTTGACACCACACCGCCAGTCATAACCCTACTTGGTGACAATCCACAGACAATAGAGCAGGGAGCAGGATATACAGAACTAGACGCCACAACTAGTGACAACTCTACAGTAACCATAAACTCTACAAATTTCACTGATATAGTGGGCACATATACCATCTATTATGATTCAACTGACGCTTTCAACAATACTGCTCAGGTTAACAGGACTGTAAACGTAGTTGACACCACACCGCCAGTCATAACCCTACTTGGTGACAATCCACAGACAATAGAGCAGGGAGCAGGATATACAGAACTAGACGCCACAACTAGTGACAACTCTACAGTAACCATAAACTCTACAAATTTCACTGATATAGTGGGCACATATACCATCTATTATGATTCAACTGACGCTTTCAACAATACTGCTCAGGTTAACAGGACTGTAAACGTAGTTGACACCACTCCACCGATATTCTCATCAGCCATACTAAATAAAGGAACAGGCATTTTCATAATTACATTTAACGAGTCAATCAATACCTCTACCATAAATCCCGCTGGATTCTCCATTCGGAACAATACCGATACAGGTGGCGTAACACTGTCCGCCTCAACACTAACTGCAACCAACAACAATATGACCGTGTCATTTAACATATCTCAAGCCAAACTTGCATCAATCATCGCATTTACCACACCAGTGCTAGATATTGATGCTGGTGCAGTACGGGATATATTTGACAATGCAATTACAATGTCTGCAAACAATACCATCACAACCACTTCTGACACCATTCCACCAGTCATTTCCCTGATTGGTGACAATCCACAGACCATAGAGCAGGGAGCAGGATATACAGAACTAGACGCCACAACTAGTGACAACTCTACAATAACCATAAACTCTGCAAATTTCACTGATATAGTGGGCACATATACCATCTATTATGATTCAACTGATACAGCTGGCAATAACGCAATCCAAGTTAATAGGACTGTAATTGTAGTTGACACCACTCCACCAACATTCTCATCAGCAGTACTAAATGAGGGAACTGGCACCCTTACAATCACATTTAGCGAGATAATCAATACCTCTTCCATAAACTCTACTGGATTCTCCATCAGGGATAACAACAACAATACCAATACTGGCATTGTAACACTATCAACTTTGGAACTAACCACAACTGCCAACGGTGACACAATATCATTCAACATGACTATGGCTAATCGTCAGTCCGTAATCACATTTACCACATCAGTGCTGGACATTGATGCTGGTGCGGTACAGGACATTAATGGTAACGCAATTACATTGTCTGCAAATAATACCATTACAACCACTCTTGACACCATTCCTCCAGTCATTTCTCTACTTGGTGACAATCCACAGACAATAGAACTCGGTGATGATTATACAGAACTAAACGCCACAACTAGTGACGGCTCACCTGTAACCATCAACAATACCGAACTCATTGACGCAGTAGGCACATATTCCATATACTATGATTCAACTGATACAGCAGGAAATAACGCAATCCAGGTTATTAGGACTGTAATTATATCTGACACCACTTCACCAACATTCTCATCAGCAGTACTAAATGAGGGGACAGGCATCCTTGCAATCACATTTAGCGAGACAATCAATGCCTCTTCCATAAACTCTACTGGATTCTCCATCAGGGATAACAACAACAATACCAATACTGGCATTGTAACACTATCAAATCTGGAACTAACCACAACTGCCAACGGTGACACAATATCATTCAACATGACTATGGCTAATCGTCAGTCCGTAATCACATTTACCACATCAGTGCTGGACATTGATGCTGGTGCGGTACAGGACATTAATGGTAACGCAATTACATTGTCTGCAAATAATATTATCACAACCACTCTTGACACCATTCCTCCAGTCATTTCTCTACTTGGTGACAATCCACAGACAATAGAACTCGGTGATGATTATACAGAACTAAACGCCACAACTAGTGACGGTTCACCTGTAACCATCAACAATACCGAACTCATTGACGCAGTAGGCACATATTCCATATATTATGATTCAACTGATATAGCAGGAAATAACGCAATCCAGGTTAATAGGACTGTAATTATATCTGACACCACTCCACCAACATTCTCATCAGCAGTACTAAATGAGGGGACAGGCACCCTTACAATCACATTTAGCGAGATAATTAATGCCTCTTCCATAAACTCTACTGGATTCTCCATCAGGGATAACAACAACAATACCAATACTGGCATTGTAACACTATCAAATCTGGAACTAACCACAACTGCCAACGGTACAACAATATCATTCAACATGACTATGCCTAATCGTCAGTCCGTAATCACATTTATCACATCAGTGCTGGACATTGGTGCTGGTGCGGTACAGGACATTAATGGTAACGCAATTACATTGTCTGCAAACAATATTATCACAACCACTCTTGACACCATCCCACCAGTCATTTCTCTACTTGGTGACAATCCACAGACAATAGAACTCGGTGATGATTATACAGAACTAAACGCCACAACTAGTGACGGTTCACCTGTAACCATCAACAATACCGAACTCATTGACGCAGTAGGCACATATTCCATATATTATGATTCAACTGATATAGCAGGAAATAACGCAATCCAGGTTAATAGGACTGTAATTATATCTGACACCACTCCACCAACATTCTCATCAGCAGTACTAAATGAGGGGACAGGCACCCTTACAATCACATTTAGCGAGACAATCAATGCCTCTTCCATAAACTCTACTGGATTCTCCATCAGGGATAACAACAACAATACCAATACTGGCATTGTAACACTATCAAATCTGGAACTAACCACAACTGCCAACGGTACAACAATATCATTCAACATGACTATGCCTAATCGTCAGTCCGTAATCACATTTATCACATCAGTGCTAGACATTGGTGCTGGTGCGGTACAGGACATTAATGGTCACGCAATTACATTGTCTGCAAATAATACCATTACAACCACTCTTGACACCATCCCACCAGTCATTTCTCTACTTGGTGACAATCCACAGACAATAGAACTCGGTGATGATTATACAGAACTAAACGCCACAACTAGTGACGGTTCACCTGTAACCATCGACAATACCGAACTCATTGACGCAGTAGGCACATACACTATCTATTATGATTCAACTGATATAGCAGGAAATAACGCAATCCAGGTTAATAGGACTGTAATTATATCTGACACCACTCCACCAACATTCTCATCAGCAGTACTAAATGAGGGGACAGGCACCCTTACAATCACATTTAGCGAGACAATCAATGCCTCTACCATAAACTCTGCCGGATTCTCCATCAGGGATAACAACAACAATACCAATACTGGCATTGTAACACTATCAAATCTGGAACTAACCACAACTGCCAACGGTGACACAATATCATTCAACATGACTATGCCTAATCGTCAGTCCGTAATTGCATTTAACGTCTTAGTGCTGGACATTGATGCTGGTGCAGTACGGGATATATCTGGCAATACAATTATCATGTCAACAGACAACTCTATCACAACCACACTTGATACCATTCCACCAATCCTAACATTCACATCCATCACTCCAAATAATGGAACACTGGGTATTGATGATGACATTGTTATTCAAATTAATGCAAACAATGAAACTGGACTGACACTATTGAGCGGAACCATAAACAATGAAACTATAACATTAAGTGAAACAACACCTACACTAAGTGAAACAACACCTACATCGAGTTTTGGCTATAGAAAGACAATCACCATCAACAACACTATGGTATCTGGTAGCGCAGAGCACACCAATTTTCCTCTCTTGGTCTCAATACAGCATGATCCAAACCTAAACAACGCAACCGTACAGGCCTCTGGGCAGGACATTCGTTTTACTACCATTAATGACACACCACTACACTATGAGATAACATCATTCTCAAACAATCACACCTCTGGCAATCTGTCTGCGTGGATAATGATTCCAACATTATATGCCTCCAATGACACCAAAATCTACATGTATTATTCCAATTCGATCGTAACTGACGGACAGAATGCAACGGCAGTATGGGATTCAGATTATGATGGTGTGTGGCACTTTGATGGTGACATGCTAGACTCTACTAGTAATGATAATGATGGTACAAATTTCAACTCTACTGGAACAACAGGAATAATTGGCGGCGCAAGAAGCTTTGATGGCAATGACTATATCTCATATAGTGACTCTGAATTCCCATCAGGAAACAGTACACGAACATTATCTGCATGGGTCAACCACTCTAGTCTTCCAGCCAATTATCACGGGGTGCTAGTTTATGGCACTGGAGGTACAGGTCAGGCATATGGACTGTTCCAAAACAGTAACAATCTGATAGTTGGCGGTTATTCTGATGATATAACACTAAACACAACCCCGACAACAAACGACTGGTATCATTTTGCCATGACATATGATGGAACAACAGTTAGGACATACATTAACGGTTCTCCTGATGCCAATGACACCAAATCATGGAGCACTATACTGAACGAGTTCCGTGTAGGGCAGCAGGTGAACAATTCTAACGAATTCTTTAGCGGACAGATAGATGAGATTAGAATATCAGATACTGTAAGGACTGCTGACTGGATAAAAACCGAGTACAATAACCAAAATTCAGGTTCATTTTATAGCGTCTCTGCACCAGAAAAACTAGTATTGTCATTCTACTATGATCTTACATATACTGTTGCAGAGGGAGACACGGACATTGATGATGATGCAACTGTAGGAATTACATACAATATCACACTAGTTGATACTGCTGGAAATCCCTCCACTCTGGCTGCAACCCTACCCAGTATTTCTTCTCCAGGTGTTGATGCAAACTCTCCAATCATCACATTGAACGGACTCAACCCACAAATCATAGAGCAGGGAGCAGGATACACAGAATTAAACGCCACAACTAACGACGGCTCTACAATAACTATAAACTCTGCAAATTTCACTGACGCAGTAGGTACATACACTATCTATTATGATTCAACTGATACAGCAGGCAATAACGCAATCCATGTTATTAGGACTGTAATTGTATCTGACACCACCCCACCAGTCATTTCCCTGATTGGTGACAATCCACAGACCATAGAGCAGGGAACAGGATACACAGAACTAAACGCCACAACTAACGACGGCTCTACAATAACTATAAACTCTGCAAATTTCACTGATCTAGTGGGCACATACTACATCTATTACGATTCAACTGACGCTTTCAACAATACTGCCCAGGTTATCAGGACCGTAATTGTAGTTGACAACACTTTACCTGTATTCTCATCAGCAGTCCTAAATGAGGGAACAGGCATCTTTACAATCGCATTTAACAAGACAATCAACGTCTCTACAATAAACTCTACTGGTTTATCCATCAGGGATAACAATACCAGTATTGACGCTGTAACGCTATCAAATCTGGAACTAATCACTACTGCCAATGATACAACAATATCATTCAACATGACTCTAACAAACCGCCAGTCCGTAATCGCATTTACCACATCAGTGCTAGACATTGGTGCTGGTGCGGTACAGGACATTTATGGCAATCAGATTGTTGCAACAACTGGCAACCCCATCACAACCACTTTTGACACCACACCACCAGTCATTTCCCTACTTGGTAATAATCCACAGACCATAGAGCAGGGAGCAGGATACACAGAGCTTGGTGCCACAACTAACGACGGCTCGCCAATAACCATAAACTCTGCAAATTTCACTGATATATTGGGCACATACACTATCTATTATGATTCAGTTGACGCATCAGGAAATAATGCCATCCAGGTCAACAGGACTGTAATTGTATCAGACACCACTCCATCTGACCCATGTGTAATTCCTGACTCTGGAGACTGGATAATAACTAATAGTTGTACACTTGATGCCAATGCCGTTGCTCCGGAAAGTGTGATTGTTCAGAATGGTTCGGTTCTGAACATCCCATCTGGAATTACACTGAATATTGACTTTACAACATTCAATCTAACAGTACAATCCGGCGGTGGAGTTTTGATTAAATCCGGCGGAACACTCACCTGACATGCTGATGATCAAAGTCTTGATTTATAGTCTGATCAACCTTCACGCCTAGATCAAAATTAAACTGAAAGATCTGAGTAACCTCATCCATCTTCTGATCTGAGGCAAGTCTGACAAAATTATTCTAGAATTAAGACGAGAAAACAAACAACTCTGATTATTCATAGATGATCTAATAAAACACAATAAAAGTCTGACAAGATCAATTAGCAGTTTGACAAGATCAAATGATAAATTGAAACATAAACTATCCTATTATGAAAATCCACATACGCCACCATCTCACAGGCCCTTGCAAGGGGAAAAGGACAAGAACGAGAAAAAAGATACAGAGTCAAACAGAGGAGGTGTCTTTGGACACGAGGGTAAAACACAAAAGAGATTATGCGTAATTGACTAGACCTTTTGCGTAATTAGTGTGATTTTTTTCAACATTCGATATTTTGTGTAATTTTATGCCTAAAAACCCAAAATTTCAGAATAATCCGAGAAATTATCTTCTAAAACCACGTCTAGGAATAATTACGCAATACGTCTACTAAACCACGCCAACCATTTCAACAAAACTCAAACAAAATCATTAGACATATTGCGTAATTATTTCTAGGTACGATTTGTAGAAGGTAATTTTTCAAATTATTCTGAAATTTTGAATTTTTAGGCATAAAATTATGCAAAATATAGAATGTTGAAAAAAATCACACTAATTACACAAAAGGTCTGTTACCATCATATCAAATGTGAACATGTTGATGCGTACAAGTCGATTGTTGTTTGTTATTTTGGTCAATTACGCATAAACTCTAATGACTAGCGGACATAATTTCCATATAATACACAGCCTAGTTGAGATGGGAAAATACACTTGGATGCTTGATTCATACTAAATTTCCATGATTATGCTTTGAAATATTTGAAAAATCATACTTCAAAACTGTATACAGTTGCATGTGTTTCTGTTCTTTTGACTAATTTAATAATTGATATTGTAAATAATGTAAATTGAAATTTTTCTTATGGGGAATGGCTATCTAAAATGTCTCCATCCTAAATCCTTCAAACGAATGCAATCATTATCCTCTTTGAGAAAAACTCCTCTACCTAATGTAACGTACCCGATTTCAATAATTGGTGCTCCAAGTAGCCTGGCGTTTTTTTTAATTATCTGCCTGAATCTTGGTGATACTGTAAATACAATCTCATATTCTTCCCCTCCATGAAAAATTAATTCGTTTAAATCAAATTTTTGAGATTCTGCATAATACTGCAAATCCTCCATCAGAGGGACATTGTTTATGATGAATTTCTTTTTACTCTGTTTTGACATCTCATTTAAAGTGGTAGACAACCCGTCACTAGAGTCCATTGATGATGAAAAATACTTTTTACTCTTTATTCCAAATTTGAGTTTTGGTTTCGGTCTAATCATCGCTCTGATGGATTTCTCTACAAAATTCTTTTCCCCCTTTTTTTTGCCAAGAAGCATATTCAATCCTGCAAAAGTATATCCAAATGGCCCTGTCACAAATATCAAGTCCCCCTCTTTGGATCCTTTTCTGCTGACCATGCCGTCGGTTTTTCCAAAGATGCAGACATTGAACACAATTTCCTTGCCTTCATTTATATCGCCACCCAAAATCGAAATGTCATACTCATCGCATGCTTTTCTAAAACCCCTTGCAATCTCATTAATTTTTGAGCGAGAGATACCCTTTGGCAGGTTTACAGAAATGACTCCGTATTGAGGCTTTATGCCTTTTGCAGCAAAATCACTTACACATGCAACAATACTTTTTCTTGCGGCATCACCTAATTTCATTTTAGATGGAATGTCAGTACTCTCTACAAGGGTATCTGTCTTGACTGCGACTTTGCTCTTGCCCAAATTGAAAATCTCAACATCCTCAGAAACAAATCTCTTTGCTCCTAGTCTGCTCTGAAAAATTTTGATGATTTCTGATTCATCTAACTTGGTCATAGCTTTGTTTTACCAGTTCTAGTGCGTCTCTGATGATCTTTTTACATTCTTCTTTATCATTTGACTCTGCTGAAACTCTAATGATATCCTCAGTGTTTGATTTTCTAATCAAGACCCAGCTATCCTCATTAATGGTCCCTTTAATTCCGTCCAGCGTGCTTGCCTCTGAATATTCCTTTAGAAACTTTGAATTTATCTTTTCAATTACTCTGTCATGCAAACTTGAATCAACTCTTATCTTTTCTCTTATTTGGTGGTAATTCTCCATGTAATTTAGAATTTCATCCAATTCTGGACTTCCCAGCATTGATGAAATTAAACCACTGGCAAGAATTCCTTCTCTGCAATAGTTAAACTCTGGCAAAATAAAACCTCCGCTGCTTCCTTCTCCCCCGGCCTGAGCACCAGTCTTTATCATGAGATCTATGACATTTGCTTCCCCTACTTTGGATCTCTGAACTGTACCGCCTCTTTCAATGATGAACTTTTCAATTGAAACACTAGTGTCAATGCTTAGAACGAATCTTTTGTATCCTAATTCTAGGGATCTTGCAACGCCCAATCCTAGTGTCACATCTGGAATCTGTTTCTTTCCCTTTCTGACCACTACTAGACGGTCTGCATCCAAGTCAAATGCAAATCCAATCTCTTTTTTATTGGATGCTGAAATTAATTCAGACAACTCATCAGATGTGGGATCAGGGCCCCTAGAGCATCCTGCAAGATCCTCATTTAGAACTTGAACCCTACATCCTATCTTTTCTAGCAGGTCTGCCGCAAAGCCCTTTGCAGCACCTCCTCCAATGTCCACTACTATCTCTGGACTGTTTTCGATGTTTCCTATGATCTTTGCCGCATCATCAATATATGATGATGAGATATCCTGCTCTACTCCTATTCTTGATTCCAAAATCTCTTGATGTTTGATAATCTGCGGCAGTTCCTCTTCATTAATACCTCTCCCGTCAATAATGAACTTCATGCCATTCCATTCTATTGGATTGTGCGATGAAGAGATTACTAGTCCGGCTCCATACCTTCTTGCTTCTCTAAAGACCACTGGAGTTGGCACTGTTTCCAAATTGAATACGTCAATCCCGTTCTTCATTAATGCGGCACAGGCTGCATCTTTTATCATGGAACCTGTAGGTCTGGTGTCTTTGCCAATAACGCATTTCTGTGATTTGACTAGGGATGAAAAATTATTGCAAAATTGCAATACATCTTTTAGGTAGAGTTCCTCTCCAAATACCCCTCTAATACCTGAAACTGTCTTTTTCAATTAATTTACTTAGAAAGACTTTTTATTAACTCTGATGAATCTACCCAAACATGCCTTGGTAGCTCAGCCTGGTAGAGCGAACGCCTCGTAAGCGTTAGGTCGCGGGTTCGTACCCCGTTCAAGGCTCTTTTGTAAAAATTTTAAAATTCTTACACTATTGATCAAAGGTTTCAATATCTGTTTCTAGCTCTTCTCCTAAACCTTCCCACCATTGTTTTGTCTGCTTTGTCATATTCCCCTTACAATGTTGCTAAATTTCCCCTTTATAGATCTGCCGATTGCATCATCTTGATCACTTTGTAATAATTTATAAAACATTTAACTCTCTTTTCCTTCTTGTTTTCTCTTCATTTTTCTATAAATGATTATTATAAGAGTCCCGCCTGCACAACCCCAAAACAACTCTGATGTTCCATTTCTGATGGTTGGCTCAAACACGCCTACAAAACCCAATGTCATTATTGCCACAAGAACAAATCCCAACATTTCAAGCATTTTTGCCATAGTTTTTCTATAATTTCCTGTAAAATCAAAAAGATATATGGTTTTGCAAATCCTATAATTTGTGGACAAGTATCTTTTGGTAATCCTGGTTTTTATGCTTGTAGGAATACCGATATCATTTGTATCCCCAACTACGGGAGAGATTCGAGAACAACCGCTGTTTCTATTATTTTATGTCTCCATTGCCGGACTATCAATTATCATTGTTTACAGCTCATACATGGAAAGAAAAGAACGACAAAAAGCAAATGCAAAAAGAAGAGCCAGAAAATAGGTTCTAAAGCTCCAACCCAAATGATTCGGCAATGCCTGAGAATTTTACATAAGAATCTAGGTATTGTCTGCCTTTGGCGGTAATTACAAAAGTATTCTTGCCGTCAAACTCTATCTTGTTAATCAGACCTGCACCTGTCAAATTTCCCAAGAATTTAGATAATCTAGAGTGTGACAAGTTTGCCTTTGTTAGAAGGGATGTTGTTTTGATGCCTTCTTGCCCTGACTGTTCAGTAACAGTCAGTAAATCTGCAACAATCTGTATACTAGTTCTATAGGAGACCATACGTGTCTTTCTATATACCTCAGTTATAAGAGTATTACCACTCCTTCAGATCAGATAAATATGCTCTGAGATGATTTTCATGCAATGTCAAAGTCTACCATTCCGTGGTTTGATGATTTTATGGGTGTTGCTTACAGATACTATGATCTTAGAATGAATGTCATTCCTTTATTTACTGATAGAAAACAGTCAGTATCTCTTTGGCATGATTCCATTCATTGGTGGTTGGATGCTTCAATCAAAATTCGATTTGTAGAGACTGGCGATAAATACTGGTTTATCATGGGTTCGGATTCTCAAAAACCTGATACCAATCTATCTTTTTTTAAAGTGTTGCAAAAATCTGAAAATTATGAGCGATTTAAGAAAGGTCATGGTGGAGAGGCTTATCTTCGATTAGGAGTGTATACAAAAAAATCACTTGATGATGTAAAAAAGAGCGCCCTGTGCAATTGCAATCATGAAGCCAGAGATCATGATGAAGGAGATAACGATGTATGTCTGTATAATGACTGTGATTGCAAAAAATTCTCCAGTTTTCAGGTAAACCTGCTGAAAAGAAAAAAAACAATTACCAATATTGTATTTTTGGAAGAAAAAGATGTAAAAGATGATCCTCTTACATGGAACTGTCTTTATACCAATAAATATTCAAAATCAGAACAAAACTAGTCCAAATTCTTGTTTACTCTTACATGCTCTCCAGGATAATACTCGCCGAGTTTCTTTGAATAGCATTTTCCACATATTGCGCCCTCCATGTTCCATTCCTCCATGGGTCTGTAACGGTGCTGAATTTCCTCGCTACAAACTGCACACTTTTCTTTTGTTGCCAAAACATTTCTTCTCTTCTTAATCGATATAAAAAACATTCTGGAATGACTCATACCAGAAAAGTTATGTTACATATTACTAGATTGTATTGAATCTGAGTCAAGGGTTGTCTGACCAATGTAAACCTCCTGCAAGATTTTTACTTGGACTTTGGAATTTAAAATAAACTGTCTGCTGGCTTTTCTCGTATCTGACTTGTTACACCATACATTGTACTACAAACATGTTGTGATAAGAAACAATGTTTTATACTGGTTTCTTTATTTCAAGTCTGTTCCACTAACAATTGTATCCTTTGCCTCATTTTTATCAACATTCTTTGGAGAAAATTGTCTCCTCTCAACATGACATCTTTGGAAATTATATCATCTACAAATCATTTAAGGCAGGCTGGAATTTTCTTGTACTAGACATGTGTGTGAATTTTGTATTTTAATGTCCATTTTGAAACAACCATTTTTTTTAACATGTTATATATTTAGTGAACTTGACAATCACGTTGTAACCTTATTCTGGATGTGATGTGATCTGCTAAAACAAACAACTATGGGAGTAACTGGAATAGTAATTCTCATAATTGTTGTCTTGTCTCTTAATTACTCTGTTGAAGAGAATGCTGATGAAACAGAACTGATTATTGCCGGTGATGTGATAATGCCCACAAAAGTTTCTCGTCCCGGATGTGAGGAAAATGACAGATGTTATGTTCCATCTCTGATAGTCATTGAAAAAGGAAAACAGGTTACATGGGTAAATGAAGATTCGGCCTTTCATAGTGTCACTTCTGGCTATTACGGTGCACCAACTGATCACTTTGACAGCGGACATTTAGATCCGTTTGAATCATACACTATTACTTTTGATCAAACAGGCACACATGATTATTTTTGCACTCTTCATCCTTGGATGAAGGGACAAGTGATTGTTAAATAAGGTACCCGAGGGAGTCGAACCCCCTTGTATAGGCTTTGCAGGCCCACGCATAACCGTTCTGCCAGAGTACCGTTTTGAAAAATACAAAATGAATAATTAAACTCTTCAGATTAGAACTTGTTGAATGGTTTTGAGGCCAGCTTTATGTCTTCCCCTTTTACCGTTTTTCTGCCTGCATGAGAAGCCATATCCACTGCACTTTTTGCAATACCATCGGCAAGTTCTTCAATCACTCTTCTTAATTCGTCTGCTGATTCGTCACTGACCCTCTCGGCCCCTGCCTTTTTCAAAATTCTATACATTGCCGATAATCCCAATTCCGACGATTTCATGAATTCCATTTTAATTTTTTCCGAAAAAAGACAATGAATGAAAAAATATTACCAAGGAATCGATTTATACAGACTATTTTAAGAAATGACAAGGCAATGACTTGGTATTTTGATTCTCATATACACCTGTCTGATACTGCATATTCCTCTTACATGCAATTTATCCTAAAGGGGATGGAGTATCTGAAAATTAAAGCATGTTGCGTCTCAATGGACAATGAAAACTCTCTGCAAACCCTAAAACTAGCCAAAAAAAGCAATCTGGTCCTGCCTTTCATTGGAATTCATCCTGAATGCGCAAATGACGAACTTGAACAAATGACAAATATGATAGAGATAAACCACCAAAATCTCTCTGGAATAGGAGAAATAGGATTGGATCCAACTTTTGCCAACAATGATGAGGATTCCAAAAGACAAATCCATGTCTTTGAAACATTATTATCATTTGCCGAAAAATTTAACAAACCAGTTTCCATCCATTCTAGAAAAAGCATCGATAATATTCTTCAAATAATGACTTCTTATAACACCAAACACGCCTTACTCCACTGGTTTGATGGTAGTAAAAAGCAGCTTCAAAAAGCCATGGATATGGGATTTTTTGTGTCATATGGGCCAGTAACGGTTTATGCAAATGACAAGCAAACTCTGTTGTCCAAAACAGATAAATCAAAAATTCTTGTTGAAACTGATGGCCCTGTTCGATTTTCTAGGTGTTTTGAAATGAAATCTGCACAAATCGGCTTTATTCCCAGTGTGGTATTTTGTGCCTCAAAAATTCTAGGAACAACGTTTGATGAAATGACATCATTACTAGAAAAGAATTCAAAATCCTTTCTTGGAATATAGGTATAAAACACCCCCGTTTATTAGGCAAAGTGTGGACAGAATTAAGCGTCTTTCTTATGAAGTTCTAGACGAATATAAATCAAAGTTTGGCGAGGATTTTGCCGATAACAAAAAAATTTTGGAACAAATTGCTATCATACGCTCTAAAAGCCTGAAAAACAAAATAACCGGATACATTACTAGATTTATCAAAAAAGAGATACGCGAAGAAAAAGCCAAACAAGCACAAATTGCATCTTTACAATCTGAGAAACTATTAGAAAATAAAGTTCAAGCAGAAACTCCTGAATCGACTATTGCGTCTACAGAAACTCTCACTGAAACTCTTGTAGAAGAACAAACGAGAACCACAGAGCAACCAACTGCACCAGTTGAGCAACAAGCAACCACAGAGCAACCAACTGCACCAGTTGAGCAACAAGCAACCACAGAGCAACCAACTGCACCAGTTGAGCAACAAGCAACCACAGAGCAACAAGCAACCACAGAGCAACAAGCAACCACAGAGCAACAAGCAACCACAGAGCAACAAGCAACCACAGAGCAACAAGCAACCACAGAGCAACAAGCAACCACAGAGCAACAAGCAACCACAGAGCAACAAGCAACCACAGAGCAACAAGCAACCACAGAGCAACAAGCAACCACAGAGGAATCAGCTGCAGTTGAGCAACAAGCAGGAACCATCAAAGAGAAAACTGAATAATCAATAAAACATTAATTTTCCAAGTTTTGAACTAATCTGGTATGATAACTATAAAATTTTTTGGCGGCACAAAAAAATCCTTTCTAACAGGACAATTACAAATTGACAAATCCGATATCTCCATTCAAGAACTAGTTGATTTGTTGTTAGAATCAAAACCTGCAAATACTCCTGATCTTGACGCTGAAAATATCCTGATTGCAATAAATGGAACTGATTCTTCTGCACTGGAAGGAAAATCTACCCGTGTAAAAAATAACGATCTTGTGAGCATCATACCCATAATTCATGGAGGCTCTCCCAAAAAACTAGTCTTTCAAGTCTTAAAAAAACAAATTCAGGCAATCGAGATTATGGGCCAGCAAACAATTAACGTACAGTTCCTTGATAATCTGAGAAAGCAATACCCGAAAATCCGGCTACAGGCAGTATCAAGTAATTTTGTTTTGAATACATATCATCTGAAAAAAATTCTGTCTCTGTCTTTGGAATCTGAAAAAAATGATATCTTGCTTTCAAATAAACTGGAAACTGATATCCTGATGCGTTTTGCACTGACTAGACAAATTTCCGATTCAATAACGCGTGTTGGAATAAAACCAAAGACTAATTTCATTCTAATTGCAGTTGGAAATAAAAAAACATTAAATTCATTATACAAAGAACTATTACCCTCATCAGTGAGTCTGTTCTCAAAAAATAATGAACTATTCCTCAAAGAATACTTCAAGATTACAAAAAAACAACTTGATTCAGTTTATTCAAAAAACCCTCTAGAGGATATCTTGATAGAAAGGGCGGCAATATTACTCTGAGATACTGCGCTTTGTCTTCTCAACACTTAGCACATCTGTCTCTTCTAGTATGGAAATCCCTGTCTTGTTGCCAACAATCTCAATCAATACCACCTTGTCAGGGAATTCAAGTGATACCTTGTTTCCTATCTTGTCAGCTATCTTTGTAATAATTTCACGACTGGACAAATCAGAACCTCTCTTTTCTACTGTTATCTTGTATGTCTCTCCGTCAGAAATCTGTTTGGCTATCTCTACAACTGTCTCTTCCATCTCTTTAATTTCTGTCTTGATGAATCTCTGAATTGGAATGATTCTCTGACAATATCTAATACTCCAAGGCTCATCAAGAAGCATTTCTCTAATCCTTCTTACAGTCTTGACTGGTTCCAGATTTGTCTTTGCAGTCAAAATTCCTGATATTTTTGTGATTGAAATTTTTGCACCAGAATCTCCCAACCCTTTTAGAATGTCCCCCAACTCCTCCCTGGTCTCAGGTTCAAAATGTCTTGCACAAGTAACGATCAAATTCATAGTCCCAAAATCTCCTCATAACTCAAAGTGCCTTTTCGAATGATCCTGATATCCTTATCTTTTATCTCAATTATGGTTGACTCTGTCTTGCTTTCAATTATCCCTCCATCAACAAAAATATCAAACTTTACAATATTGTTAAAACACTCATCAGGATCTGTAAATGATGATTGTCCGGAAATATTTGCACTAGTGCCTACTAGCATATTACACTCTTTTAATAATTCCAGTGTGCATTTGTGATTGGGAACTCTGATGGCAATCTTTTCAGTTACATTTAGTGATCTTTTTAGATTTTTATCAGTCAGTTTCAAAATTAATGTCAACCCTCCAGGCCAAAACCTCTCTACAATTCCTCTAGTAAACTCGTCAAAAAAAGCAATTCTCTCTGCAATCTCCATTGAATATGCTAAAACTGGAAATGGTTTTGAAATATCTCTGGATTTAATCTCATAAATTTTTTTCACTGAATCCTCATTGTATGGATTGCATCCTATCCCATATACAGTATCTGTTGGAAAGACGGCAATTCCTCCCTGTTTTATAATCTGAGATGCCTTTTCAATTCCTTCTCTATCACAATTTACTTTCAATACACATCCTGTTTCTTTTTGTTTAATTATCATTTACTCTCCTAATCGTCTTTAGTAATGACTCTACATGCAACAAGCCTTCTTTTGATTGTGAGGATGCAGATTCTGAATGGTGATTCTCTTCAGACTAGATGGCTAGTCCAAAATTATCTGCAAAGTTTGTAAACGTATAGTATGCCTGAAGAAATTCTCTGCCTGATTGACTAATCTTGTATTTTTTTGAGCCTTGAGACTTTACCTGTTCCAAGAGACCCTGTGACACTAAAAGATTCAAAATTTTTAAAATTCTAGAATGGGAGATATTTGCCTTTTTAATCAGATATGTAACTGATGTCCCATTCCCATCTTGCAGATCATCTCGAGTCGTCATTAGAATCTCTCCGACAATCTTTATGTGAGTTCTATACCCTGCCATCTCTTCTATGGACTGTTCTTTTAATCTATATGAGAAAGCATGATATTTTTCAATATACTAAAAAGATAAAAGAAATTGACAATTTTTTTGGTCTGAATTTCGAGCCTGTCTCCGGATTATTCCAATCCATCGTCAAATTTTACCCTAGTTAGGGGTACTTTACTTACTGGAATGAACAACGCAATCAACCCTCCAATCTTGATTATCATTGATGCAGAATACAGGATTGATTCTGGAAACACAAACGAATACCATCCTAAAAACTCCCCTAGTGCCAAGAGTGCCAATCCAACGGCGACTGAAATTGCACCCTTGTTCTTATTTTCAATGTATGATAGCATTGTTTCAATGGCACCATAAGCCAGCAAAATGAACGAGACTGATCTAAAGATGTGCTCTAGCTGGACCGAAGAGACCAGGAATAATGGAAAAATTCCCACTGATCTAAAGTACCTGGATTTTGGAAAAAATGATTTTATGCTGTGTGAGAACGCAATGAAAAAATATCCGACTGTCTGAATTGCAATCCCCAAAGTCTGAACCCATCTTTCAATGTTTCCTGATTTTATCACATAGTCTTCTGCCATGTATCCGACCCATACTACAAAAAACCCCAAACTTATTGAAAAAAACGCAATTGTTAGCCTAAATAATGTTGGACTGCCAATGTTTCTAAATCCAACAAGTGACATTATCCCTATGGCTAGTCCTACCAAAAATCCTACCAGATTAAGTATATTCTCTAATAAAAATTCCAATGATGTTTAGAAATCATTTGTACTAATTATTTTAAGCTGGTGGATGTTTTTACCATCTTGTTAATCCCATTCATCCAATGAGCCTGAAGACTGACCTTCTGTACTGCCTACTGCATAATCCCCAAGAATATCAGAGTATCTAGACTCATTATGTGCTATGAACTTTACATATTCCCCATAACTCATTTCAAAATCACAAGAACCACATTTTACTAGAGAGAAATCCATTGACAGTTCGGCATTTTTTTTGCATTTTGGGCATTTTATCTTCATGAGGAATTTTACCCTTGTTATCTCTTATTACTTTATTTGTATGAATCAACCTTCACGCCTAGATCAACAAAATTAAACCAAAAGATCTAAGAGTAACCTCATCCACCTTTTGATATGAGCAAGACTCACAAAATTGATTCAGAATTAAGACGAGAAAACAAACAACAGAAATTAATCATAGGTGAACTAGTAAAATACGTTGATGATCTGACAAGATCAAATAACCGTATGACAAGAACAATTAACAGTTTAACAAAATCAAATGATAAATTGAAACATAAATTATTCGTATGAATCAACCTTTACGTCTAAATCTGCTAGAACAGTTGAATGTTATAGGCATAAAACATGCTAGCTGCTTGATTTATACAATTATTGTAACTGTCTACAGTTTTGAAGTTCCTTCGTGTTTGTGTCAAAAAAATAACCTGTTTTGACATATCTTGTGCGTAATACTTTAAAACTGTAGATAGTTACTAATTTTTCCAAATGCAGAAACATCAAAACCAATGTGTGTGTGTGGGACAAATAATGAAGACACTCAAAGACTGTATGGAGCCATGTGCACACAAACAATGGGAAATAATCCATGACAGTATAGAGACAAGACATCACTCAGAATATACTGATATGTATCTTTAATGTACCATGAGATGTAAAAAATGCCATATCACTACAACTGCCACTAGAACTGAATGTAACAACGAGTCCAGTTCTGATATCATGGCATGATACAACAACAATGTCAACAGTAACTACACTGCATGAAAAGAGCACCTTTACATTTCATAGAGTCAAAAGATGTGCAAGACAGTTACCTAGAGAAACCTATAACCATTCCCAGATACCATTCCTTCCTGAATCATACCCACAACACCGGGACAATCTGAGCGGAATAGATGTTGCAGTCAGAGCCAAGATATTAAAACGCCATCTTGAGGATGCATTTGGTACAAACCGATTCTCTGTAGCAACAATGCGTAGAAAAGACTATTCCATTATATCAGTGCAACACGACTTGGTAAAACCTGAGATGATTACAGGCATTGTACAGATGTATGAGATGATGCCACAAAAATCCGCCTTGATACGTTTGCATCTAGTACATGTGAGTAATGTCCGAGTTCACAGAAAAAAAAGGCACAGATGCTCATAGACACACGGTCATCATACAGATTGATGATTTCACATATCAGATAAAGGCATCAACCACTGAAAAATCATACATCATTAGCAATGAAATATGTGAGAGTGTGTAGGATCCAAGTTTAGGTGGAATGCCCAACATGTTATTGCAGTAAAAATGTTGCAAAAACAGTCAAGGAACCTGGGATTGTACCTGCCTCTTTGTTTTTTTAGAGGAGCACAACAATGAAGGACATGAGTGACATACTGCAAGACAATGCGTTTCTCTTTGGAATCACCATAGTTGGCGGTATAATTCTAGGCATCGGAATGCACCACCCTACTATGACATGCTTCTATGGCCACACGAGTTTGAAAACTTGGTCAGCACAAACAGTCCTTGCAAAGGCATTTGAGGATTACAATTCATCCAGGATTCATTCCGCTTTGGGATATCTGACTCTTGACGAATTCACGGAATTATGGGAGATGAGACATAAATGAGAGGAACTGTAAAATCATGCAAAAAACGTTCTCATTTTATGGGGTCCACCCTACTCTGTGTGATGGCATTATGTATTCCATCAGCGTTATCCTATCCATGAACTGCAAAACATCTGAGCTATTCAAACACTGATTCTGTTCTTCTCATCCCTTCTCTGATTGCTCTTTTTGTCCTGCCTGGTTTAGTTGGAGCCTGACCTGAAATGACTGGAGCGTATCTTTTGCACCCTGTACTATGAGATTATGGATCTGACTGCATCGTAAGAGTTTAGGTTGAGCACGAATTTTAGATGTTCTAGTCAGGACACCTAACTCTTACACTGCATCGTAACTGCATCTGCATCACTCATCAGGCTTTGCTTATCTGCCATTATGGCCAAATCCGGTCTTTGCTTGACTAGATGGTTCTGACCAAGTGTGTGTGTTTTCAGCCTAAAAGTTATGTACTAGTCTCAGAATAGTGACCCTTGACATGATTTCCCAATCTTTTTTTATACGTAAGATTCATTCAAACTATGAAACAGTATTGCAAATGCGGTTGCAAGTCTACACTAACTGATTATGAATACCGAAAGTTCTCTGGATACAAGAGAGGACATGAACCACTTCCATAATCTACTTTCACACTAGCACCAGGCCAACTACACACCCTTTGGGAAGTACTGAAAAGTGCTGCCAACCCTCCCAGCGTATTTTTTAATAAAAGATAAAAGGAGTTCATTATTGCTGATTTTCATGAGTCGAACTTGCACAAAATGTAAGAATCCTATTCCCGATGACGAAAAACTCGGCATTGTTGCTGAGAAATATCCTACCTGCAACAAATGCTGGGCTGAGTGGAAAGAATACCAAGTGATGGTGATGAATGAAATGAAACTCGACATGTCCATGCTGGATCATAGAAAATTATTAAAAAAACATGAAAAGATCTTTGTAGGCGTGCTGTCTCCTGAAGGAGAAGTGACAGATTACACAAACGAGGATAACAGAAAACCTGATGAACCCACAGGTGCCTAAAACCCCAGATGTTTTTTAGCATTATCTGGTATTAATATCAAAAGCCTTCTTTTTCCCTCTTTATCTATGTCGTTGATTATTTTCTTAATCGTACCGGCAAGAATCTCTTTTTCGTTCTTTTCTAATGTCAAAAAGACTTCTAAAATTCCGTCTAGATGGAAACTGACTAGTCTCTGTGGAGACTGTGACACTTTGATAATATACGCTGCAACTAGTCCGTCCCTTTGTTCTTCTGAGAGCACAGTTAAAATCTCAAGCCACGACTTGAAAAGCTTGGAAAAGTTTGGAAATGGAATGGTTGGCCCTGCCTCTAGTGCATTGTTTATGATCTCACTCTTTTCAGATTCAGACATTGAAAAAAATTCCACCATTCTTTTTTTCAAAATTGGTTTTCTTAAAAAGTCTGGCAGGCTGGCTAGGTTTATTATGATATTTCCAGCAAAATTTTCTTTTACCATAAATCTAAAGAATTACTGTTGGATATAAAATCATGTACAAGCACTTTAGCTTAAATAAACGAGATAAAAATTCAACAACATGACATCCACTGTAGTTGTTGGAGGATTTTTTGGAGATGAAGGAAAGGGAAAGATCATCTCATATCTGGCAATCAAGGACAATCCAAAAATCATAGTACGTGGCGGTGCAGGTCCGAATGCAGGTCATACCATAAAGAATGCAGGCAAGGTATACAAAGTCAGAATGCTTCCAAGCGGATTTCTCAACCGGGACGCCAAAATAATGATCGGCCCCGGAGTAGTCATCAATCCTGATATTCTAAAAAAAGAAATTCAGGATTTTAATGTATCAGGACGCTCGTTTATTGACAAGCATTGCGGTATCATAGAGGATGCTCATCTAGCACAAGACTCCAAAGGAGACCTAAAAGAAAAGATTGGTAGCACCGGCTCTGGTACTGGTCCTGCCAATGCAGATAGGGCCATGAGAGTCCTAAAACTGGCAAAAGACATTGATTCCTTGTCCTCACTTGTCACCGATGTCCCACAGGAGATAAACTCTGCACTCTCTGCAAATGAGGGTGTACTTGTGGAGGGCACGCAGGGAACTTTTCTCTCCTTGTGGCATGGAACATACCCGTTTGTGACCTCAAAGGATGTTACTGCATCTGGAATATGCGCCGATGTCGGTCTTGGTCCTACCAAAGTTGACGAGGTAATTGTTGTCTTTAAATCATACGTTACGCGTGTTGGAACCGGTCCTCTTGAGAATGAACTCTCGCTTGAAAAAGCCGAAAAAAAAGGATGGTCTGAATTTGGCACTGTAACTGGCCGTCAGAGACGTGCTGCTGATTTTGACTTTGATCTGGCTAGGCGTGCAGTCATGCTTAATGGCGCAACACAAATTTCCATAACAAAACTGGATGTTCTTTTTTCTGACTGTGCCAGAAAAACTCTTTTTGACGACATATCTAAAGACGCAAAAGCATTCATAAAAAATATTGAAGATGAGTTAAATGTGCCTGTGACAATTATTGGAACCGGTCCGGACACTGATGATGTCATAGATCGAAGAAACTAGGCTCCAAAGTTTCGGATAGGTTTAATTTGATTATCTGCAGAAAATCCCTGTGAGCGAATCACAAAATCTCTCTGATGATAAATTGCCGCGTTACATTCAAGTAAGCTCAACCCTAGAGTTCTCTAGGCTTGTCTGTGCACTTGAACGCACTCCACGTGTGTCTTTTATGCATGATCATGATGGGCAAAAAATCTTATCCGTGCAAATGGACATCCTCAAGAAAAAGCCAATCATATATTACACTCCTCTGAAACAAATCGGCCATTATCTCTGCTATGGACTAAGAGGAGGAAAAGAAGAGTCTGAAATTGTCAATACAACCTCTGATGCAAGCAAGCTTTATTCCCCTATAGTCAAAATCAAATCTCTTCCAAAAACCCTGAGACCTGGCAACGGATCTCTTGACAGATATCAGCCAATTGAACTGGAGGACATGTCCAGTCTTGCAAAGCTTACCTGGGGTTTTGATGATGTTCCCTTTCCGCTGTTTTTGTTCCCGCACAATGACAAATGGCTTATTGGCATTTTCATGAATTTCAACGAGGAAGGGACATCTTACTTTTGCCATGTAGTTCTAGACTGCGATCCGCGAAAGCCTTTCATAAAATTCTCAACAGTTAACGGCTCTGAACCCATCTTTGTAGGGAATCCGTCTGAGCATGGCTATTCATATGTCAAAATAATAAAATTAAAAGACACGCATCCGTTAGTTGATTATGACCACCTTTAAAACTAGACTCTCAAAGTTCTCAAAAACACATGGAAGCGTGATTCTTGCAAATGACTATGATCCCTCTGTTAAAAATCTGGAGGCAAAGACAATCAAAAACATTACAGAGTTGAATCCTTTCTTGTGCGGAATCAAACTAAATTTTCATCTGCTCCTCCCTCTGAGCGGCAAAGCAATTCTCAAAATCAACCAAACAGCCCACAAGTACGGCCTGCAGACAATTGCAGACATTAAACTCAATGATATTGGAAACACCAACAGAGTAACTGCTGAGAATCTCTGGAATCTGGGATTTGATGCAGTTGTTGCAAATCCGATAATGGGCCCAGATAGCCTAAAGAATCTTGTAAAGTCTGCCCACACCTGTGAGAAAGGCGTCATCACTCTGTGTCACATGAGTGCACCGGAGGCCAGACTATCCTATGACCTGGAGGTAAAAATGGGAAGGCAGAAGCTATACCAGCTGTTTTTAAACTGGGCTCTGATCTCGCACGCCGATGGCATTATAGTGGGAGCCACTTTTCCCAAAATCATTCAATACTGTGCTAAAAAGGCAGGAAAAAAACTGGACATATTCTCTCCGGGTGTTGGCACCCAGGGCGGAAGTGCAAACAAGGTCATATCATCTGGAACCAACTATCTGATTGTTGGCAGAACTATTCTCAATGCCAAAAATCCCGTAGATGTGGCAGAAAAGTTACAGCTACAGAGTCTTGCCAAGTAGATTCTGCGCTTTTGTCAGTACGGTCTTTGCATTCTCAAATGTGGTCTTTTCCATGGATGTATCATAATCCATCCAGATATAATCAAGGTGCTCATGCGAGATGATGATATTTTTGGTCCTAGTCTCAGCCAGGAAAAATACCACCTTTTTGTGAATCAATTCTCCCTGATACTGAAAATCATACTTTATCCACTCTTCAAAATCCTCTAAAAATGCAATGTCTGTGATTCCAGTCTCTTCTCTGGCCTCCCTGATTGCAGTCTCGCGAGTCGTCTCTCCCTCTTCCATCTTTCCCTTTACAAAATCCCAATGCCCTGATGGATAGTGTAAAAGTAAAAACAAAATTTTAGGGCCCTCTCTTCTAAACAGTACAATCCCCGCCGAAGTCTCCTTTATCATCTTCCCAGCCTTCTCTTTCTTTCCTGAAATGTTCTGATTGCCCTCATTAAATCAATTTTTCTAAATTCCGGCCAAAAAATATCCATAAAGATCAGTTCGCTATAGGCACTCTGCCACATGAGAAACCCACTCAACCTCTTTTCTCCTGATGTCCTTAAAATCATATCCGGAGATGATTGTGGCAAGTACGATGTGTAAAGATTTGACTCTATCTCTTTTTTGTTGATATCCTCTATCTTCAGGGTCCCTTTTCTGATCTTCTCGCCTATCTTTTTTACTGCATCCACCAACTCGTACTGTCCGCCATATGCCAATGCAATATTTAGAAAATGCCTGTCATAGTCTTTTGTAGCATCGTCTAATCTCTTTAAAACCTCTTTAATCGAATCTGGTAGCAGTTCGATTCTCCCAATGCCCTTGACTCTCATTTTACATCTGTGTATCCTGGGATCATTGTATAGTCTATCCAGCCTCATGCGAATCAACTCATAGATGTGTTCCAATTCCTCGTCGTTTCTGCCCAAATTCTCTGCTGAAAGTGCGTACAGTGTTACAATTTTGATATCAAATTCCTCACACCAGTCAAGAAGATTCTCAACTGCATCAGCTCCTCTCCAATGACCTGTCTTTGGCATGGCTAGATGCATTCTGGCCCATCTTCTGTTTCCATCTAGAATCAGGGCAACATGATCTGGAATGTCTCCATTTCTAATCTCATTTTCCAGCCTCTTTCCATAAATCTTGTAAATCCCAGTTAACTGAAAGATTGCCTCTAATACCCTGCTAATATCATCTCACCATTGTTTGATGTGTAATTGAAGATATCAGTGTTTTTCTAAAATTGATTCTTGTGATATATATGGGATCTAGTCTGAAACCATCTCTTGATTCTTGTGTTTTCTATACTTTTTAAAGAGAATCGTAGCTGAAACCAGAGTTACACCAAGTCCTCCCAACAAGGGCGGAATCAAAGTGAACGAGCTTTCGTCGTAAATCATAATGTTGGTAAACTGTGCTACGGTAGGATAAAGCGCTGCCAAAACGATGATTCTCAAAATGTCACTTATCTGTCTTGGAACCCCTCCAATCCAGTTACTAAGCAATGTTCCCGCTACTATTGCACCCATTCCAATCCATAAAATTGGCAATGCACCTGCAACAAATTGACCGATTATCACTTGGTCTGTAATCATTACAATTAATTCTGCATTATCCTCGATCAACTCTGAATCAATTGCGCTAATTCCTGCCGGTACTGAGGAAAGAATCAACAGTGTCCCAGTAACCATTGTAAAAATCCTGATAAAATCAGTCGGAGTCGGTTTTGACCAATTTGACCATGCCCTGTCAATATCAAATGCCCTAATCAGGAATGCCCCACCCAAGACACTCACAAGAACGGCAAATATCTCTGCAGTAAAATCAAACACCGTTGCAATCCCGCCAATCAACAAAAGAATTCCCGGAACGCCCAAAAAGAATTTTGAATATCTTGAATCATATGCAATCATTTTCAGATACTTTCCAAAAACTGCATAAGAGTACTCTACACTTCTGCTTACCTTCATTACGACGCGCTGTACTGAGACGACTGGCAATACGTTCTGAATTACCGGAATGACACTCTCATCATCCTCGCCATCAGAAACAATTACTGCGCCATTTGCAACAAACTCTTCTAAAACCTTTCTTGTCTCGGCAAGAATTTTCTCATCGGCGTGGATTCCCCTGTTCTTTACTCCTGCTATAGTTACCACCTCAACTTTGTATCCTTTACTGATTAAATCCTCGTATGTCTTTATTGCTGCAAAAATAGAGTTTGAATCCGCATCCTCAGGATCCTCCAAGGCCAATCTCTGTGCTGCCTCTATACATGCATCTCTGCCTATTACCGGCGTGACAATTCCTGCCTTTTCTCCTACGTCATTATCCCTGTCAATGCAAATAACAAGCAGCTTGTTGGCAGTAGATGCATGAACATCTTTTTCAACCTTTTTTGATCTCTGGGACATTCTAATTTCTATTACATAATCGCCTTTTAATGATTTCCAACAATTATAATTAGTAAAATTAGGTTTTGAGGCTAGGGTCTTGTCTCATCAGAAATTTTCACATATCTGAGGGATTCTGCTTTTAATGATTCTATCTTTTGTATCGTTTCAAGCATCTCTGCCTCGCTACCCTCCCTTTCAATCATATCTGCCAAAACTTTGGTCTCTATAATCTGAGAGTTGAATTTTTTCATTGCAGCCATGTAACTAATGTAACTGGATTGCCATTCTTCTGGCGGTTTTGATATCACAAATCCACTAATCTGGGCAGTCACCTGCGACGATGTCACTTTAGTTATCTCGACATATTCTTTTGGAGAAATTTCACCATTTTGCAGATTCTGATATTCAATGTCAATTGATTCTTGCAGGACTTCATGGATATTTTTTACCCCGTCAAGATAGCCCTCGTAATCTGATATCACAAATGTTGTGTCATTATCTTGCGGAACCAACCATGACAGAAAACTTGCACTAGTAATTGCTACTAGTATTATCGCTGTGATTGCAACCCCTTTTTTTGATGCCATTTTGTAACTTTACAATATAGTGTTTATAACTGATGATCTTTTGAAAAATATCACTTTATAGTCAAATATTAAAAAAAAACTCTTATTATGTAGTTAAAGTGATTTTTTTTATGAAAAATACCTACATTCATTGAAATTTTCACCAATTATTGTTTTTTGATACCTGGAAAAAATTTACAGTTATCTAGTTTATAGTAAAATAATATTCACATTCTCTTCCTAAATACCACCACGTTTGATAAATTTCAGAATGGTTACAGCATATTGCGTAAAATGTAGAGAAAAAAAGGACATTAAAGATCCCGAGGAGACTAAACTAAAAAACGGACGTCCTGCCGTGAAAGGTACATGTCCTACATGTGGTACCAAGGTTTTTCGTATAGGAAAAATGGACTAGTCTGCAAAAATCCACACAATCTCTCTTTTTCAAAACCCATATAGGGTCTGACACGAACAATTTTTTATGACCAAAGCAGAATATCAGAGTCTACTCAAGCGTATTCAGGACAAGCTAGGCGATACCAAAAAGGAATCCTCGACCCGATTCGAGCTGCCTGTTGTGGATGTAATGTGGGAGGGCCAAAAGACATTCCTGCGTAATTTTTCAGAATTTCCAAAGATTCTCAGACGGGATCCGGACAAGGTTCTCCAATACCTCTCAAAAGAGTTTGCAGTTCCTGCCGAAAGGCTCGGCGAGAAGGCAATGTTTGTTGGAAGACGCGCGCCTGATGACTTTACCAGACTGTTCCAAATTTATGTAAAAGACTATCTTGAATGTCATACATGCAAAAGTCCTGATACAAGAATTAGCAAAGAAAACCGCATCTCCTTTTTAATCTGTGAAGCTTGTGGTGCAAAATCTGCACTAAAAGGCAAGTATGCATAATGCAGTTCTCAGTAAGAGTCACCAATTATCGGGAAAACACAATGCTCAATATCTGTGATGCAGACCTGTTGGGGAAAAAAATTGTTCAGGACGAACTAAACATACACATCAGTGAAAGCTATTACGGAGAAAAACTAGTCAAAAAAAAAGAAGCTACATCCTTGCTAAAAAACTCTTCAACAATTAACATGGTCGGAAAAGAAACGATCTCTCTGTCACTGGAACTTGGAATTGGCTCTAAAGACGGGGTCAAGACAATCTCTGGCGTTCCTTTCCTGATTATCTTTAAAATGTAGTATACACTCATAGTAGATAGGAAGTGTCTAATTTGGAGCAAAAAATATCAATCAATCGCAAATAAATTAGTTAAAAAAAAAGTATGAATCAGCAAATAGCATGTCTTATGCCTATATTATCATAGATGTTCCGGTTGATTTGGATGGAGAGGTTGATGCATGCAAAAAAAGCTAGATCGAGGTATATGCAATTTCATCAAGTACTACACTCTCCTACCTGCTAATTCATATCCTGATTCCAAAAGAAATCCATTTTATCTAGTAGGGGTAAACCTCTTTAATGTCTGAAGAGTTGAGCAGAAAATTAGAATCCAAAATAGACGCAAAACTGGCATCAAAATCCAAACGAAGACATCTCAAAGACGGTTTCAAAAAAGGCAAAGTCATCAACGAGGTTCTGGACAAACCCACTGTCATGACTCTATACAAGATGATCAAGGATCACATCATTGCATATGTTAATGGTTCGATTAGTGCCGGAAAGGAATCAGTTGTCTTTTGGGGCGTTGATGAGCATGATGTCAGTGTTGCTCTGAAAATTTATCTGCAGAGTACCTCTAATTTTAAAAAGCGCGCGCCTTACATACTTGGTGATCCAAGATTCTCACATCCAAAAAAAGGCACAAAAAATCTGATTCATCTGTGGGCAAGGAAGGAATTTCGCAATCTGTCTCAGTGCTATGATGCGGGAATTCATGTTCCACGGCCGTTATATGTTACAAACAATGTACTTGCAATGGATTTTGTAGGCCAAAACGGCACTCCTGAAAAATCCTTGCTATACTCAAAGGTAAACAAGAATGACTATAAACAGGCAATCTCAATTATCGGGGATCTCTATCACAAAGCAGGACTGGTGCACGGAGACTATTCAGAGTATAACGTCTTTAAAACAACAAACGGTCTGGTAGTCTTTGATCTGGGTTCTGCAGTTGATCTCAGGCATCCTAATGCCCTGGGATTTCTTAAAAGAGATATACATAACATAAACAGATTCTTCAACAAAAGGGGAATTTCTGTTGAAGATATCAATGCCATATTTCGGGATATAGTAAAATGAGTTTTGAAAAGATAATCTGCATCCCCAATGACAGAATAGCTGTCCTGATTGGAAAATCAGGTGATGTAAAACTAGAGATTGAAAAACTGTGCAATGTCTCTTTGGACATTGACAGCAGTACGGGCAACGTCCTTATACGGTCTCAGGGAGATGCTGAAAAAATCCGACCATTCAAAGCAATGGAAATTGTTATGGCAATCAGCAGGGGTTTCTCACCTGGCAATGCACTGACTCTGTTAAAGGGTGAAAATACTCTGCACGTAATTGACCTCAGAGAGTTTGCAGGAAAGTCTAGTGCAAATGTTGAAAGGATAAAAGGGAGAATTATCGGAGAAGGTGGTAGAGCAAGACAAAATATGGAAAATCTTACTAGCACTATTATCTCAGTTTATGGAAGAACTGTATCAATTATCGGAGATTCGGGCAAGTTGCGGCTGGTAGTTGATGCGATATCCTCCATTTCTGGTGGAAGCATGCATGGTACAGTATATGGCAAACTAGAGGCTGCCAACAGAAAAGAAAGACAAGAAAAAATGAAATTGTGGGAAGATTGAATTGTCTTCTATAAAAGAAAAATTTAACCAAATATCTCCTAGTGAGTTCTTTTACAGCAATCGTGATCTGGCCGGCTTTAGCAATCCTACGCGCTCTCTTTATACTGCAGTTCGAGAATTTGTTGAAAACGCATTGGATGCGTGTGATCAAAAAGGAATTCTTCCAGACGTTCATTTGACAATAAAGGCAGTAGAGCCTGAAAAACCTGATCCCAAATCCTACATTCTGACTGTCAGAGATAACGGTCCGGGTGTGGATTCAAAACATGTCCCCCTTGCATTTGGAACCATACTGTATGGCTCAAAATTCGGACTCAAACAGGCCAGGGGCATGTTTGGCCTTGGTGCAACCATGGCAATCCTGTATGGGCAGATTACAACCAACAAGCCGGTAACAGTAAAGAGCTCTACTGATGGAGAGACACAAGACGTGTTTGAACTGTTGCTTGACATTCAAAAAAACAAACCCATAATTCTAAAACACAAAACAAAACCAATATCAAAATCAGGACTCTCTGTAAGCATCTGTCTGGAGGGTGACTATTCCAAGGCAGGTACGAAGATCCGGGATTATGTATATGAAACCTCGTTGATAACGCCCTATGCGACAATCACTTTTGATGATCCAAAAGGACAAAAATTTCATCATCCAAGATTTGTTAAAGACATACCATCACCCCCGACAATAATCAGGCCTCATCCGCACGGTATTGATGTTGAGCGAATTCGAAGAATGATAGCAGAGTCGCTGTTTGAAATTCCAAGCATTGATGATGCCATGACTGATAAAGTAAGAAAGGACATTGGACTGGCAAAGAAAAATCTTGGCTTTGATGGAATCATGGCCAAGGCAAAAAAGAAATGGAGGAATCTGCCACGCCAAGTCCGAGTGGTGGTTGCCCTAATGTCGTTTCTGAAAATGGATCTTGAAAAATTAAGCAAGATAAAGATTGAGGACATTGATGTGCCTAACAACAAGCTGTTCTACTGGGATTTCAGTGATTCACAGTCAAAATCAGCTGACCTTGATCCTGAAAGTCAGTATTATAACCAGCTGACTCATACCGTTCAGGGCGAACCGCTCACTACATTTCTGACCAAGCGATTCCAGCGTATTGGCCCTACTACTGCAGTCAAATTTGCAGAATTTGCAAAATTCAAGCCCGAAAAACGAATGGGCACCATGACCAATCAAGAACTGGTACATCTTAGCACCTCGTTGCAAAAATTTGAGGACTTTATGGTTCCTGATTCAAACTGTCTTGCCCCGTTAGGTGCTGAACCCCTAGAGAAAGGAATCAAGAAATTCTTCAATCCTGATTTTGCCGCCGTAGTCCAACGTCCTGCCTCTGCATACTCTGGATTCCCTTTCATAGTTGAGATGGGTATTGCTTATGGTGGCCAAATAAAGTCCGGCGGACCGCATGTATACCGATATGCCAACAGAATTCCACTGCTTTATGATGAGGGCAGTGATGTGGTCCTCAAAGTTGTAAATGACGCTGACTGGGCCAGATACAAAGTAAAGGGCGATCCTCCCTTTGTCATTGTATCTCATATCTGCTCTACTAGAATCCCATACAAGACTGCAGGAAAGGAGAACGTTGCTGACAGGCCAGAAATAGAGCGGGAGCTAAAGCTTGCACTGCAGTTGTTATCAAGAAAACTGGCAGCATACATGTCAAAAAGGGGCCAGGCTGAAATGGCAAAAAAGAGATCCAATCTTTATGCAAAATACATTCCAATGATTGCAGAGTTTTGCACAGAGCTTGCAGGCAAGAAAAAAAGGCCTAATTACCAGAAAATACTGGAAACTATGGGTTCAATTGAAGCAAAAAAAACAACAGGTGCAGAAAACCAGACTGGACCAGAAAAAACAGTAGAGGAGGAAGAGCAGATTGAAAACAAGTAAATCAAAAAAACAGAGCAAGAAATCCCAAGAAAAGCAAAAGCACATCCTTGACATGCTCAAAAGACACGGCGCAAAGATATACGAAGACCTGAACAACGGACAGTTTCCAAAATTCTCTATACCTAGCAGGTCTGTGAGCAACATAGTTTATGACACAGAACTCAGGCAGTACATTCTGGGAAACAATTCCGCTTTGAGAAGCTCAAAAAATTCTGCCCAGCTCAGATCCTTTACACAGCTAATATGGCTTGCCTTTTTTGCAAACAGGCTGACACAGGAGAAAAAATCATCCACACTGAGGGATGTCTACTATTCCTCTCAGGCCTTTGCAGTCGAATTTGATGACCAATCAGAATCAGACAACATTATAGTAGACCTAGAAGCTGTCACATCCAAACCCCGGGAAGACTTTCACATATTTCCAGAAGAGAGGAGCTCTATCTTTGGTGATCTGAATATAGAGTATACTATCCCCGGATACGAGGGAAAGACTATGAATCTGTCCAACCATCCTGACGGGTACTCTATTGGTCCTAGCTTGACTACTGCGGACCTAGTCAGTACTAGCGCCGAGATTGTGATTGCCGTTGAAAAGGGCGGCCTCTTTACAAGGTTTGTTGAGGAGCAAATTGACAAGAAATTCAAGTCCATAATAATAAATACCGGGGGACAGGCCCCGCGTTCCACTAGAACCCTGCTAAAGAGACTTCATGATGAGCTGAGACTGCCAGTTATTATCCTTACTGACGGTGACGTATATGGAGAACACATTGCAATGGTTATCAAATCCGGTTCTGCAAATGCTGCCCATCTAAGGGAGCTTACTGTCCCTGATGCAAAATGGGTTGGAGTCTGGGCCACTGACATTGAAAAATACAAACTGCCGACAATTCCAATGACTGAATCTGACATTAAGAGATGCTATGATCTTCAAAAGGATCCCCGATACCAGGAGGGAATCTGGAAGAAGGAACTTGACGTGTTTTTGAAACTAAAGAGAAAGGCCGAATTGGAGGCCTTTTCAAAATACGGCCTTACCAACATTACTGACAAGTATCTGCCACAAAAGCTGGAACTGGCAAAAAGTCTCTAGCTATCTTATCCGAAGTGTCAGAACACCATTTCTGTATTTGAAATCAAATATCTGCATGCTGCCTACCCCCTCTATTGGAACCTCTTTTGAAAATCCTGAAGTTCCGTGTATGTACAGGACTGCATCTATCAGCCTGACTGCAATCTTTTCCTCAGGACCTGGCACTTCTGCTACAAAGACAAATTCACCTTCACTCTTTATAAGATCATAAACCCAGTTCTTTGTCTCCTGCTCTCTGGTTTTGTATAGCGGCTTTTGGTTCTTTGTTATCCCTTTTAAGACCCTGACCCAGAAAAATATTGTCAAAGCAGATGCGCCAATTAGTATAAAACTCACAAAACCTGAATCTGCCCTCTGTGTCATCATGTAGATTACTCCAAAAAACAAAATTACGATAATTGGTATTACAAAATTTAAAGACGGTTCGTTTGAATATACCCCTTTGTAACTTGACAAACAGTACGAATCCGAGTTTGCCAAATATAAAGTATCTTTGCCAGTTAAATCCTAATGATCATTTCAAAATATCAAATCCATGTTTTCTGGCATTTATTCTGGGCCTAATAATCTGAAAACTATCCAAACTGCAAGTGGTAATATGTCTAAAACATTCATTGGATTCATTTTTTAGATATTCTCCAAGAATCTTGTCACGATTCAAAAATTTTTCCTCGTTTCTAGCTATCAAATCTACATCAATTAGCGGTTTTATGTATCGTGGCAGTTTGCCCATATTGCTGTCGATTTTTCTTGCTAGTTTTGAGACTGACAGGTCATCATCGTGCTCTGAGGATGATCCTAGGCATAGGCTCTCTTGTCACTGTTATTTTTGAGCATTGCATCATGTCAGCAGGCATTTTGCATTAAAAAGGCGGCAAAGGAGATCAGAGGACAAACTTTACAATAGCCTGTGCATCCAAATACAAGACCGGCCCACAATACATCTGAATGTGCAGATGAGCAAGGAAAGTTTTGGGAATATCATGATGTGCTGTTTGAAAATCAGGGACAGTGGAACAAGCCAATCTCATCTGATATTGGAACTGCTAAACCAATATGTTACATTCATGGGATTAGATTCGGCAAGCCCTGATTCCTGTTTTTTATATCAAAGCATTGCAGATGAGGTAAATGTAGATTACCTACAAGCAACAGTACGGCTCAACAGACACTGACATTTTTCATTGAAAATGAAAAGAACGGTTTTGTCAAACTAGACGCACAGCCATTTACTACATTTCAAAAAGTAATTAATGTCCAACTAGGTTAATTTTTGAAATAATGCAACTTGTGGTGATAGATAAAATGAGACACAAAAAAGATTAGGCTCTCAGAGGGATATGATTCTAGTTCAAGAATCCACAAAATAATTTTCAAAAGTTTTATCAGATAATAGTTATTTGTCTTACACGAATTGGTTTAGGAAAACCATGGAATTTTTCGTTGATTGATGGACACAATTTGAGTTCTATGCCATCTAAGAGATGAATGCATTCATCTAATCTAAATTCTTCTACAAGTATAGAGTTATCAGCAACGATTGCAGATAATCGTGTACAGAGATTTACAGGAATGCCGTAAATATCAGGTTCTTTTCTAGTTTTAATTTTTTCGTATGTATCAACCTCTACGCCTAAATCAACTAAAACAGTTTAATGTTATAGACATAAAACATCTTCTCTACTTGATACATACTTTAATTCTATTGATCTAGGCGTGAAGGTTGATTCATACATTTTTTCAATTCTTCCTACAGATATAGAAACTTTTGTGCATATGTTACATTTAGAATTTTTCAAGTATGTGATTGCTTCTTTTGCACACAATATAGTTTAGGGAAAGTTGAGAATTCAGCTAAAACAGCATCACCTAATTCTTTTGTTGGCAATCCGCCATGTTTTTGTATAATTTTGGTACAGATATTATTGTGTTTTAACATTTTTGTAATTGTGTCATGCGGTCTTGCAACAAGTTGTTTTGTAGAAGAAGGAAGATCAAAATGGGCAATCACAGAAACTGATTTTGGTCTAGACAGCAGATCAACCGAACGCCGTCTTTTTCATAATAAGAATTAGTTTTGCTAGTAAAAGATTTCTTTTTTTGGCCATAATATCTGATCATTATTTTTTAGACACCAATAATCGTATATAAACACCCTCAATGGTTTTGATTGTAGTTAATTCTGCAAGATCATTGATAGAACCGTTAAGTGAAAGAGTGCATTGCTTTAGTTCAGTTCCTATACAACCCCAAATTGGCGGACTGTTTTTTGTTAGTTTTACTTTGGAAGGTTGAGATTTTTCAAGCTCAATTTCTAATTTGTTTATTTTAGATTTAATTGCATTGTAACCTCTAGTAATCTTTTCATCATCATAACTAATAATATGTAATTGTGCAGATCTTCTCATATTTTCACACAATCCATATGTAATGTATCTGTCTTGTAGACACTAACTATAGATTCATCAAAAACTATTGACGATAAATGTGAGTCAAGCACGATATAATTAGTGTTTAATACTATAAAATGCGTAATTGTCAAAGTTTTGAAGATATGACTGTAATGTTTTCGTCTTGTATCTTTTTTGGTATGAATCAACCTTGTGGTATCCCTAAAGTAGTTCCCCCCTTGTTCCACATGATATTTCTCTCCTGTCTGCTCATCAATAACTGCTGTTCCATGTTTTGGCATCTTTTTTGCAAATGCCTGTACTGATGTCTCCAAGTTATCCCAGTCAAGGGACATGTGTGGTCTCTCTCCATATTGTACCATTCCATGAATAGATCAATTGGATCAATGACACGCTGCATGATAGTAAGAGTTTAGGTCTTCTGACTAGAACATCTAAAATTCGTGCTCAACCTAAACTCTTACGCATGATATTTACAAATTCTGGCAGCTTGCGTTGTATCTTCCCGTGATATCTTTTCAACTTGCCGTTTGTTTGTTGATGTCTGAGACCTGCAAGAATCTGTTTGATGCCAAGTTTTACTAGTTCTTTTTCAAAATCAGATACTCCTCTTTGTTTTGCTTTTGCAGCATTTGCGTAAAACTGTGAGCCGTGATCAGTCATTATTGATGCTGGCTTGTCATGATTTTTCATTGCCTGTTTTAATACGGACAATGCATTCTCTGTTGTTGGGTGCTCAAACGTACCATATGCGGTCACAAAACGTGATGCATCATCCAAATGCACAGGAACCATCTGTCATCATCCCCCGGCAGTTTATAGTCAGTATGCCATAAGGAATTCGAGTATGTTCGCTCATATCTGATCCATTTGCGTCGTTTGCTCTTTTTTGGCTGACGTGATGCATATTCTGTCATATTTGGAGTCCCACACACTCATTTCCAATGAGATTACTATGCCATACCCTAGTGACTTTACGTGTTTAGAGAGGTGAACTACATTCTGGATAACACAAACAATAAAATTTTTGGGCATACCTATATGGTAAAAGATAATGATGAAAAATATCGTAATGTTGTCTAGGCAATACATAAGCTAAATCCCAAGACAGACAAATTTCTTAAACTAGGAATTACAAATTCAAACGCTGGGAGGGATTATAATCGTACATTTCATGCCCCGAGATACGCCTGACTAATCTTTGGTTTTTATTACCATTTTTAAAAACTTGAGTATTGCCTGATGATAAAATACCTGCAAAACTTACAATGAGAGAAATTGTACTAAAAGGAAGCGTCGTTGCCATAATTGTCACAATCCCATCAATTACTGCGTTTCTCCTTGTCTGGTTTCTTTTTAATAATCCGATTTATGGAATAATTCTAGGCACAATGGTTTATTTTGCTGCCATGACTGTCGCTTTGAAAATTTCTAAAAGATTCCTAGTCAAACAGTAACAGTATGGATCATGTTTTATTTCACTATAATCTATCTCAGGTACAATGTACTCTGGAATTGAAAAAGACCTCATCTCTGAAATCAGACTGGAACCTGTTCAGGCCCGAACGTATCTGCTGATTACATGCCATGGAAAAATGTCCTCATCTCAAATTGCAGAAAAATTAGAGATCTCTTTGGATGATGCTCATAAGGTAGCCCAAGAACTTGTCACTCTTGGCGCATTCATAGACTTTTCTGAAACCGAGTTTGAGGCAATGCATCCAAGATTCACGGCAGTAAACATGTATAGAAAGATGTGCAAGCGGGAAAATATTGAATTTAAGCAAAATAAAATCATTGATAATATAGGAGTCATATTGGAAAAACCGTATGATGATGCAAGGACTAAATAATACTGGTTGTGATAAGTGACATGTTGGTTACTGAGATCTGTAAGCATCAACCTGTCTACTATGGAGTAGTAAACATCAACATTGATGAAAAAACAATTGGCTCAGTTGATGTCTGGAGATGCGGTGTCTGCAAGACACGATTCTGTGAAGAAAAACAGCTTGGAATTGAAGAGATAGCTGAACAGGTAGGAATGCCCAAAATTGATCCTGATGCAAAATGGGCAGTTACAGTATGTAAACTGCAACAAGGAAAATACAAATGGAAGCTAGTCAAACTCAAGGAAACTGGCCAGATCAAACACGAATGCCTAGATGAAAAGATAATCCCACTCGAGATTGAAGATTTTAAAGTTAAAGATGATAAACACTGGAGCTTTTTAATTGATGATAATACTAACAATGCTGTTGAAATATAGTCTTAAAAATGGAACTCGAGGTTTACATTAATAATATTCGTGGTAGCCAGATGGCTGCAAAGATTACTGGCAAATTCACTTTGGATGATGACGAATTTCGCTTTACTGCAATTGCGTTTGGCAGGATAGGCGGACAAAACGTTGGCGCAAATCTTTCTAAAACAACAGAAAAGAAACTAGAAAAGTTGGGATATAATGTTGAGGATGTCATCATATTACTTCAGAGGAATCTGCTTCAGGGAGACCTGACTCTTCCAAAAGGACTCACAAAAGAGTCATTTGTAGATGATTAGATAAAACCTAAATCAACTATACCGGGACAAGTCTCTTTAATCTGCCAATGCTAAAAAATATTTGTATCTGGAATGTCCACTTGTTTTTCTAAACTGTAATGTGCAAAAATTATATCCTTCAGGCACCCGTGCCAGTCTCTGTACTTTCTTGATTCTTGTCTCTGGTATCTTTTGTCGTCTTTAGGATGTGGCGTCTTGGAATTTTCTATATCCTGTGGTGTTATACCTTTTCATTGCAAGTCCAGACCACAACTGACCAGTAAATCTATATCTTTGAGTCACTATAGTAGGTGACTAGAACTCTGCATCTTTTAATGCAGTAGCACACAAACACCCTCTTGTCTTGGGAATGTTGTCAATTAATTCTGATAATACTGTCATGGTATTCTCTACGTTCTTTTCCAAGATATCCAAGACCTGTTTGGCAGTTACTGGTTTTTCAGCCCAAACATCGTAATCTGTAACAGTTGAGATTGATGCGTAACACATTTGAACTTCTCTTGCCAGCTGACACTCTGGAACAAGTGTCATTCCGATTATGTCTGCTCCAGTTGATCTGTAAAATTTTGACTCTGCCCTAGTTGAAAATCGTGGACCCTCGATGCATACATAAGTACAATCTTTATGCATCTTTAAATTCTGCTTGTCTGTTGTATGAAGAATTGATGATTGCAATTCTGGACAAAAAGGATCAGCTACTGAGATGTGGATTACTCTGCCTTTTTCTGAAAATGATCCCTTTCTTGATTTTGTAAAATCTAAAAACTGTGATGGCAGTGCAAAGTGTCCTGGTTCCAGTTCCTCTTTTAGGCTTCCAACTGCCGAAGGTGCTATAATCCTTGTAATTCCTAATTCCTTGAATGCCCAAATATTTGCCTGAAAGTTGATCATGTGTGGAGGTATACTGTGTTTTTTGCCATGTCTTGGAAGAAATGCAATCTTTCTTTCTTTGAAAATCCCGACTGTTATGGTATCTGAAGGTCTACCATAGGGCGTGTCGACATTAATTTCTTGTGCGTCCTCAAGCAAGCCTGAATCATAAATTCCAGTTCCTCCAAAAATTCCAATATCCACATCCTTTTCCATCAGTATTTCACCAGTGATCTGCAATCATACTTGTCGATTCCTTTTATGCCGTTTAGTTCAGTCAGCTCTATGATGAATGCAAAACCTGAAATTTCTCCTCCTACCTCTTCGATCAATTTTGCTGATGCTTGTGCCGTACCTCCTGTTGCAAGCAAATCATCACAAACGAGTATTCTCTGTCCCTTTTTGATTATGTCTTTTTGAATCTCTATTGTGTCATTGCCATACTCTATGCTGTATGACAATTTTGCAGTTTGTCCGGGCAGTTTTCCTGCCTTTCTGATCATTATCATGCCCTTGTTATACCTTGAGGCCAAAACACACGCCAAAATGAATCCTCTTGATTCAATTCCGGCCAATAAATCAAAGTCTTTCGGATGAAAATATTTTGAAAATTCATCAGCAATTAAGGATAGAGCTGCTGGATCTTTTAAAATCGGACCAAAGTCTCTAAACAAAATTCCTTTTTTGGGAAAATCAGGATATTCGGCAATTTTTTCTCTAAGATTCATGGAAATTGAGCTGATCTAGTAAGATAAAACTGTTTGAAATTATTGGCATGAATCAAGCAAAGAACGTAACTGTCCTACCGTTTTGAAGTATTACGCACAAGATATGTCAAATCGTATTGTTTTTTTGACACAAACACGAAGGAACTTCAAAACTGTAGACAATTACCAAAGAACATGTTTTACGCCTATAACGTCTTGACTATTCTAGCAGATTTAGGCGTAGAGGTTGATACATACAATTATTGTTCTGATTGTGGTTAATCTGAAAATCAAAGAATGTGACTTTACTTTTTCAACTAGTAATATCAGGTGATTGTTCCACCGGATTTAATCAAGACTCCACTGCCAGACTGTACTGTCAGATTGAATGCTGCAAAGTCAATATCCAAAGTAATTCCAGATGGGATGATTAGAATCGAGTTATTCTGAACAATCACAGTTCCTTGGGCAGTTGCACTGTTATTAACTGTACAACTATTAGTTATAATCCAGTCTCCAGAAGAAGGAGGTGCACAGAATGTAGGTATGGTGGCCTCTATCACATTTACAGTCCTGACAACTTGGGTGGCAGTATTTCCGGATGTATCAGTAGATTCGTAATAGATAGAGTAGGTGCCTACAACATTAGTGAATTCAGCAGCATTGATGGTTACTAGCGAGCCGTCACTAGTTGTGGCGCCTAGTTCGGTATAGCCTGCCCCTAACATTATGGTCTGTGGATTGGCTCCATGCAGCGTGATGACGGGAGAGTTTGCATCAATTGTTTTTAGTATGTCAGTACCATCAAATGGCAAGCTCGTATTGCCTGCACTATCTGTGATTACTATATTTGTTATTTGCAGTAGGGTGGTCTGGTCTGCATCTCCTTCAGATACGGTATAGGTTGCAGTGTATGTGATTCCGTTATTAACAGTACTCCAATTTAGTAATTGTGAGTTAAAAGTACCATCTATTGTAGCTTCTATCTCAGCTAAACTCGGGGTCAATGTGAATGTGATGGTATCTCCCACCTTGAGTGCGCCCAAAGTTGTTGCATCAGACGTGATACTGGTTATGGTAAGGGGAATTCCATCAGTGGCTGTAACTGTTGCTATAGCCATTGCAGATGAGCTATTGTCTGTCAGACTGCTACCTGTATATGCCACATTAGGTGTCTGGTCATTTGTAGTGTCGTGTGTAAAGACGAGAAATGTTGTGCCAGATAACGTATCACCGTCACTATGCTCTAAAACTGCGGTTGGTACATTGCCATCAATGCTCCACTCTGAGAGTACTAGTGTGCCTGACAATCCCTCACTGAATGTTACGGTGGTCTGGGTGGGAGAGTATGACCGTGCAGTAAAGGCTAGAGTATAAAGATCAAAGGGAGTAGGTAATGTGTATTCGTAGACTTTATCAGTGTCAAATCCTACAACAAACATTTTTGCCCCATTAGCAGAGAATGTAACGCCGGTAGGAGTAGTATCCTGTGAACCTACAGAAATAGAGTCAGTAAATGTGGAACTAGTCACATTAAAGGGGGTGGACAAGGCATACTCGTAGACTGCATCATTACCAATTCCTACAACAAACATTTTTGCCCCATTAGTAGAGAATGCAACGCCTTGAGGAACAGTATCCTGTGAACCTACAGAAATAGAGTCAGTAAATGTGTAACTAGTGACACTAAAGGGAGTGGACAGTGAATACTCGTGGACTGCATCACTACGAGGTCCTATAACAAACATCTTTGCCCCGTCATTGGAGAATGCAACGCCTGTTGGATAACTATCCTTTGAGTTTACAGAAATAGAGTCAGTAAATGTGGAACTGGTCACATTAAAGGGAGTGGACAAGGCATACTCGACGAGTACAGCATCACCATTACTATCAAATCCTACAACAAACATCTTTGCCCCATTAGGGGAGAATGTGATGCCTAATCCTGTAGTAACCTGTGGGTTGACATCAAAATTGGCTGTGAAATTGGAACTAGTCACATTAAAGGGAACAGATAATTTATACTCGTGGACTGCATCACTGCTAGTTCCTATAACAAACATCTTTGCCCCGTCATTGGAGAATGCAACGCTTGTTGGACCCGTGTCCTGTGCACCTATGTAGGTTGACTGGGTGGTAGAGTATGACTTTGTAAATGTTGAAGGGATTCCATTAGATGCTGTGACTGTTGTAGCAGGCACTACAGCAGAGGCATCATCTGCTAGGCTAGTGCCAGTGTATGCCACACTAGGAGTATGCTCATTTGTAATATTGTGGACAAAAACCAGTCTTGCTATATCAGATAGTCTATCGCCATCAGCATGCCCTGAAACTGCAGTTGGAGTATTCCCAGCAAAGCTCCACTCTGAGAAATTCAATGTGCCATATATTCCATCACTGAATGTTATGAGGGTCTGAATAAAAAAGTCTGACTGGGCAGTAAATGTTGGAACGATTCCATTAGCCGCTGTAACTGTTACAGCATTCATTACATTAGAGGAACTGTCTGCCAGGCTAGTACCAACATATCTCACATCAGGCGTATGATCATTTGTAATATCATGGATAAAGACCAGTTCTGTTATACCAGCTAGTGTACCGTTATCCACATGCCCAGAGACCATAGTTGTACTACCCCCATCAAATCTCCACTCTGAGAAATTCAATATACCAAATACTCCTTCACTGAATGTTACGGTGGTCTGGGTAGAAGAGACTGAGCGGGCAGTAAATGTTGAGGGTATTCCATCAGCTGCTGTGACTGTTGTAGCAGGCACTACAACAGAGGCAACATCTGCTAGGCTAGTGCCAGTGTATACCACACTAGGAGTATGCTCATTTGTAATATTGTGGATAAAAACCAGCCTCGTTATACCAGATAGTGTATCACCATCAGCATGCCCTGAAACTGCAGTTGGAGTATTCCCAGCAATGCTCCACTCTGAGAAATTCAATGTGCCATATATTCCATCACTGAATGTTATGATGGTCTGAATAAAAAAGTCTGACTGGGCAGTAAATGTTGGAACGATTCCATTAGCCGCTGTAACTGTTACAGCATTCATTACATTAGAGGAACTGTCTGCCAAGCTAGTGCCAATATATCTCACATCAGGCGTATGATCATTTGTGTTATCATGGATAAAGACCAGTTCTGTTATACCAGCTAGTGTACCGTTATCCACATGCCCAGAGACCATAGTTGTACTACCCCCATCAAATCTCCACTCTGAGAAATTCAATATACCAAATACTCCTTCACTGAATGTTACGGTGGTCTGGGTAGAAGAGACTGAGCGGGCAGTAAATGTTGGAGGTGTTCCATCAGCTGCTGTGACTGTTGCACCAAGCATTACATTAGATGAATTTGATGTCAGGCTAGTGCCGGCATATACCACATCAGGCGTATGATCATTTGTGATATCATGGATAAAGACCAGTTCTGTTATACCAGCTAGTGTACCGTTATCCACATGCCCAGAGACCATAGTTGTACTACCCCCATCAAATCTCCACTCTGAGAAATTCAATATACCAAATACTCCTTCACTGAATGTTACGATGGTCTGGGTAGAAGAGACTGAGCGGGCAGTAAATGTTGGAGGGGATACATTCAGATCAAATGGGGCATACAATGCATACTCTAGGATTAAATTATTTGTATATCCTAAAACAAACATCCTTGTCCCGTCATTGGAGAATGTAACGCCTGACGGAAAATTATCCTGCGAGCCTACAGAAATAGAGTCAGTAAATGTGGAACTAGTCACATTAAAGGGAGTGGACAGTGAATACTCGTAGACCATAACATTACTAGTTCCTAAAACAAACATCCTTGTCCCGTCATTGGAGAATGTGACATCTGTTGGAAAACTATCCTGGTTACGTATGTCAATAGAGCGGATAAATGTAGGATTTGATATGTTAAAGGGAGTAGACAAGATATACTCGTAGACCATAACATTATTTTTCCCTATAACAAACATCTTTGCCCCGTCGTTGGAAAATGTGACGTCTTCTGGAAAAGTCTCTTGCAAGGTTACATTAAAAGAGCGACTAAATGTTGAACTGATCACGTTGTATGGTACTGATAATGCATACTCGTGAACGTTACCATGCTGAAGTCCTATAACAAACATTTTTGTCCCGTCATTGGAGAATGTGACGCCTGTTGGAGTATTATCCTGTGAGGTTACGTTAAAAAAGGCGGTGAATGTGGTAGTGTTGATATTAAAGGGAGTGGACAAGACATACTCGTAGACTGCATCATTATCATCTCCTATAACAAACATTTTTGCCCCATTAATGGAGAATGTAACATCTGTTGGAGCACCGTCCTGTGCAGTTACATTAAACAAGCCAACAGAATAGCCATCAACAGGGATGTAGAGGCATGCGCCAACCAGAAAGACTGTTAGTAATATGAACAAATTAGGATTATTTTTCATCTGCTTGAGAACTAGTGTGTGTTTATTTAATGTTTACGTATGAAAACTTTGTTTGTGGTATCCTAAAAGCAGTTCTCCTTCTTCCTCTTCTTCCTCTTCCTCCTCCTCCTCTTCTTCTTCTTCTTGTTCCACATTCTCTTATCCAGAAAATAGCATACCCCTATCTGACGGCGTAAAGTTTCTGAAAAGTGCAACTATTTCACTGACTAGAAATGATGGTGTGTGTGGGGGGGGGGAGGCTCCAAATATGACAGAATATGGAGGTATATAGGCAAACGTAGAATACTAGTAATAAAAAAACTAGATGAATCCAAAGTAAAATGGATAATTTCACAAAAACTAGAGAAAACCACCACAAAAGAGATAGATTAGACGATGGACATCTCTGCAATCTAGGTCAAGAAACACAGAGCCAGATACAGGTACAAAGACGGCATCGTATATCCGGCACCAATAGGCCACCAGGCCAAAAAACAGTCTTGCTGAACGCCGTGAGCATTCTACAGTACTTTCAGTCAGTCATACACGATATAAGGTGCAACAAGCCTAGAACCAACCATTGAATCAAGTACAGGAATACACATCCATCACAATACCATCCACAAAATATTGAGAGAAGAGGATATAGCATCACGTCAGCCAAAAAAGAGCAAACGACGCAAATGGATCAGATACGAGCGAACCTACTCAAATTCCTTATGGCATGCTGACTATAAACTGCCGGGGGATGATGGCAGATGGTTCCTGTGTTATTTGGATGATGCATCACGTTTTGTGACCGCATATGGTACGTTTGAGCACCCAACAACAGAGAATGCATTGTCCGTATTAAAGCAGGCAATGAAAAATCATGGCAAGCCAGCATCAATAATGACTGATCATGGCTCACAGTTTTACGCAAATGCAGCAAAAGCAAAACAAAGAGGAGTGTCTGATTTTGAAAAAAAACTGGTAAAACTTGACATCAAACAGATTCTTGCAGGTCTCAGACATCAACAAACAAACGACAAGTTGGAAAGATTTCACGGTGAGATACAACGCAAGCTGCCAGAATTTGTAAATATCATGCAGCGTGTCAGTGATCCAATAGATTTGTTCATGGAATGGTACAATATGAAGAGATCACGCATGTCCCTTGACTTGGATACTTGGAGACACCAGTACGAGTGTTTGCAAAAAAGATGCCAAAACCTGAAACAACAGTTATTGATGAGCAGACAGGAGAGAAATATAATGTGGAACACGGGCATACTACTTTTAGGATACCACAACATACTTTTTGGATAACACAAATTACTGTTCCAGCTCAAAAGTGGTTTCTGCAGAATCAAATGCGTCTGTTGCACTAACAGTATACACTCCTGGTTCTGTGCCTAGAGGTATTCCCCAAGGCTGATTGATCTCTCCCTGCCTTGATGCTGGGAATGACAAAGTCTCAACAATCTCACCGTCTTTTCCTGTTATCTTTATTTCTACGGTCTGCTGTGCTCCGGTCACTTTGATTATGATTGTTTCTTTAAATCCATGAATTTCCGTTCCTTCTTCAACTGATACTTGCATTCCTTCATATGTTGTTGCTAAAACCTCAATTTTTGCATCATCCAAGTTGCTACCACTCTGAACTTTAATCACCCATGTTCCAACTTTTGCAGTACTTGGAACTCTAAAAGAACTAACTGAAATCTTTCCGTTCTTGTCTGAGAATGTCTCCTCTACCCTGATTTCATTTTCGTCAGGATCAACCAAAGTGACAGTTAGCAGAGAATCTGGTGATGTATCCCCTAAAATCAAAATAGACTCACCTGGCAGATAATCTAATTTTGTAGTTTTGATCTCAATTTTACCTGAACCTGTCTGTAAGCCTACTGTAAATATCTCTGAGCGCTGAGTGCTTCCCTTGCTGATTACGGCTGTGTATGAACCTGATACATATCCATCCAAATTAAGATGATGTGTCCTTCTGCCATCTGGTTGTAATGTTATGGATATCGTATCACCTTTTAGTTTACCAGAAGGATCAATTATCAGCAAACTGACAATGTCTGATCCTTTTCCTGTGAGTGAAATTATGACTGTTTCTCCTGCTTTGTAATTCAACTTGTCAAATTCCAAATTGACTGGAATTGTGGGTAATTGCCCAATTCCTGCAAAAATAAACTCTTTTTCCTTTCCTTGCGTTGCAATCAGTGTGTATGTTCCTGCTGTTATACTCTGGGATGTTGGAAATTCAAACTCTACAAAACCCGAATCATCAATCTGAATAACGTTTGTAAAAATCTCTTTTCCAAGAGGATCTTCTAATATCATCTCAATTGATCTGTTTGGCAAGGCAGTTCCATTAAATTTCATGGTTTCACCTGGTTCAAATTTCAAACTGCTTGGAGTTATGATTATCACTTTGCCTGATTTTATTGTCCAATGCTCTAGTATGTCCTGTTTCCCGTCAGTTATTGTTGCACTGTATGCTCCAAGTGGAGTGTCTAGCGGTACGTTGATTGACTCACCGAGCTTCCAGTTTCCCTTGGTATCTATCTCTGCTGTCCTTGAATTGATAATCTCTCCCTCTAAATTGAAAACTTTGACCGTTATTACACTACCAGGATCTCCGGTTCCAAAAATCTCTAAAAAGTCCCCTCTGTGCAGGACATCTGGAATTCCCTTGACTGTCAGCATGACGTTTTGTGATTCTGGAATCCTGGTCTCAATCTCTTCTATTTTGACACTATATTTTTTTTCTTTCCCGTCTTTGTCTTTTACCTTGAAATCCACCCTGCCGGATTTTTGTCCTTCAGGAATCTTCATTGTAGTCATAAAATGACCATTCTCATCTGTTTGAAAATCACCTATTTTTTCAGTATCTATATAAAAATCAAATTCCTGGGATGCGGCAAATTTGTCTCCTGTAACCCTGATTGATGAACCGACGTTTGGTTTCTTTGGGACTATTCTAAATGTTGACTCTTCTAATATGCCTGCATCATTGCTGTCTGGAACCGGTTCTTCTTTGGGTTTTGTATCTTGAGTTGCACCTGGCAATTCTTCAGGCAACACTGTTCCAATACCTGTCTGTCCTCCTTTATTGTCTATTGCTTCCCAATTAATCTCTGGCCTTGCCTTGTCTGTTTTGACGCCAAACTTTACAGATTCACCCGGTTTGATTGTCTCCGATGATGTGAAAATTATTGCTCCTTGCGGTGTCTTTTCACCCAACCATCCCTTTTCTGTCTTGAAAGATTTGAAACTAGAATCACTTTCAAGCCAAATTCTAAAAGTATTGATCACCTTGTCAGAATCATTTGTAAATTCAATGATTGTAGTCTCTTCTAAAGAGAAACTTTTGATATTGACTCTTTGAACAACGGAATTGGCCTCACTAGCGATACTAGTTGAACTGCTAGGTGTAATTTCCGCATATACGTTTGGTGCAATTGCGACTAGTGCTATTGAAAACAATATTGTAACTAAAAGGCAAATCCCTCTCATCGAGGACTTTATGTAATTCATGGCAACCATCTCTCACTTAAACCTTGAAGACTTTTTTCCATTCTTCTATTTCTAAATTTAGTATCATTCATGAGAAACCTTCTTAAATCTACACCTTGGCCTTTTGAAATTTGTCCAGGTCTGGTTTTGTAACCATGTTTTGATACTGTCTTATTCTTTCGGCAATTAATCTGTACAGTGTTCTGAATTGGTCTTTTGTCTTGTCTGATAGAAAACTAGTCTCCTCTAGTGTAATTTTTTCGCATATATATCTGGTAATCTCTTCATTGTCAAATTCTCCCCAGTCATCTTCTCTGTGCTCTTCCCATATCTTTCCAAGCTTGTTTAAAATCCCCTTACTCTCTTTAGATGTGACATCTTTGGGCGTAAGATTTGAAAATCCCTCATGTCTCAACTTTATCTCATAAGTCTGGTTTACAACGTGTAAATAGTCCTCAAGAACTATGTAATCTTCAATTGATTCTATCTTTTTCCCTTCTCTCTCAAAGAATATGATCTGAATTGATGAGAATTCATTTGAGACTAATTGGGCAGAAATTTGCTTGGATTCTTCGGTATTGTCTAATAATACAAATGTCCTGTACCCGTGATTTCTGTAAAATATTGCCAAGGGTAAGACTGAATTTTTGTTGTACGCTGCAACAACATTGAGGGGATTCATCGAAATATTTGGATCCTGCAGGAATTTATCAAATGCATTTAGATACATTGAATCAGACATTGTCTCTACGATGATTATCGGTCTGGAATTTGTTCCTATTTCTCTATCTACAATTGACCCGACTAGACCCCTGGATAATCCGTACAAAATCGGCGTTAGCGTGTTGTCATCAGCATTCCAATAATCATAAAAAATTTTGCTGAGGTGTTTTCTTTTGTCTAGCTCTACAACTAGTAGGTTGCCCGGGGTATAGTCAAAGATCATAAATGGCGAATGTGTTGCATATAACACCTGGTTGGAACCGGCCAGGTTTTTCAATAAATCTGAAATTCCCATTTGCTGTGTAGGGTGAAGGTTTCTTGCAGGTTCGTCTAAAAGCAATATTGCCTCTTTTAATTCTGCTCTCTGTGTTTCAGCTGCAAAGTTTACAATAAAAGAAAATGTCCACTTGAAACCTTCTGCTCTTCTGTTTAGCAATCCCGTGTTTGTAATCGTTCCATCCTTGTGAACATCTGAAATTACAACACTCATGATGTTTCCTGGATTGTATCTCAAATCCACATGGATGGGATCTCCCTTCCATGCCGGATTCAATCTGCTTGTTAATTTGTTGCCTGCCACATTGAGCAATTTTATGCATTTTGACGGACTCTTTTTTACATCATCTAACTCTTTCATATCTAATTCAGCTAGATAAAAGAGATTTCTTACCGTCTCTGCCTTGTCAAATTCCTCAACGTATTCAATTGAATCTGTTCTCTCACCTCTCTCCTCTTTCATGTACTCGTTGAGATTGATGTTACCATAGATTTTTTTATAATCTGAAAAGTAAACAAATCTTGGATGTAATTCAGATGCAATAAAATTCTGGAGGGCTGTCTTTTCACTCTCACCACTTAGAAGATTTGAAAATTGGCTTTCTGGACTTTCATAGATTTTTTCCCATTCCTCAATGACTCTGGGCTCTTGAATTGCTATGACATGAAATTGATTGCTAAATTCTGCCATTCCTCCATCAAATGTTTCTTGGTTCTTTGGAACCGGTTCTTCAAAGAACCTTGTGTCAATTTGTATTCTAATGTGATTTGGAATTGTGTCTAAAAATCCAAAAATCTGTTTTGAGAAATTTTCCCATGAATGGAGTCCCTCATTCTCATCTTCACCAAGTTTAACATCAAATTCGTATTGAATTTTTGGATTTTGATTTGTTTTGAATACTTTGATTTTTTTCATTTCTGGCAAACCAAGAAATTTTTCCTTGATTAGACTAATTTCGTGTTGGTTCAGTTCAAATTCTCCTTCTACTATCCTAATCTCGTCTTTGAGTTCTTCATTCATTTCATCACAAAGATCTAATTCTGAAACTGGCTCATTTCTGTTCAATAATGTTAATGCTTCAAGGATGGTGGTTTTCCCACTTTCATTTCTGCCGACAAAAGCTGCCAAATCCCCCACTGTAATTTCTCCAGAATCATGAATGCAACGATATGCCCTAACTCTGAATTTCCTAAGTCGCATCTAGCGATATTTAGCCGACTACGATTTAACTCATTCGTCAAATTAATCCTAACTTTTGAAATTTTGCTAAATAGATATAAGGGAATCATAGATTTTAAAGCAAAATGGTAGCTAGAAAATTTTTTGTTATATTTGTAATACCTCTAATATTTTCACTAATTTTTGGTTCTGTAGTAATGATTGATATTCTCCAAAAACCCGATAGAGAATTAGACATGTGGCCATTAGGTTTATCTGAAAGATTTTCTTCTCATAATGCCACAATTGAGATTATTGGCTTATCCAAACAATATTCTGCCTCTGAACCTATAGAAATTCAAGTCAAAATTGATGATTCAGCCTTTAATTGTGGGGATCTTTATGTCTCAATTTATTCTAATGGAACAAATGATGTAATCACTCAAGGCGGATTCTTTAAGCAGTGCTTTGAGACGAAAAGTGCAATTCTTCCTATTAATGATAAATTCTCTAAATTAATTGATACTTTGGGCACTTATGAGCTAGTTGTAGAAATGATTTCAAAAAACCTTATGAATATAACGACGAGTAGGACATTTACTGTTAAATAGGCATAGATTATTGTATGATAAATAAGAAATTGACTTTAAAAAATAAGGTGATCTGATGGCAAAGAGAAAAGAGACTTTGATTCATGAAGCGGAAAAAATTAAAGCAGAACTTGATGAATTAAAAAAGGAAAAGGAAATTTTAGATTTATCTCTAGCAGAATCAAAGAAAACATCAAAGAAACCAACAACGAAAACTGAACCAAAACCAACAAAGAAGACTGAACCAAAACCAACAAAGAAAACATCAAAGAAACCAACAAAGAAAACTGAACCAAAACCAACAAAGAAAGCAGAGCCAAAACCAACAAAGAAGACTGAACCAAAACCAACAAAGAAAGCAGAGCCAAAACCAACAAAGAAGACTGAACCAAAACCAACAAAGAAGACTGAACCAAAACCAACAAAGAAAACATCAAAGAAACCAACAAAGAAGACTGAACCAAAACCAACAAAGAAAGCAGAGCCAAAACCAACAAAGAAGACTGAACCAAAACCAACAAAGAAGACTGAACCAAAACCAACAAAGAAAGCAGAGCCAAAACCAACAAAGAAGACTGAACCAAAACCAACAAAGAAAACATCAAAGAAACCAACAACGAAAACTGAACCAAAACCAACAACGAAAACTGAACCAAAACCAACAAAGAAAACATCAAAGAAACCAACAAAGAAGACTGAACCAAAACCAACAAAGAAAACATCAAAGAAACCAACAAAGAAGACTGAACCAAAACCAACAAAGAAAACAGAGCCAAAACCAACAAAGAAAACATCAAAGAAACCAACAAAGAAGACTGAACCAAAACCAACAAAGAAAACAGAGCCAAAACCAACAAAGAAAGATACAGAAAAACCAGTACCAGTAAAAAAATTAACCAAAAAAGAGTTAGACGAAATTAAAAGGAAAGAAGAAAAAACACTAGAAGAAGAATTAGAAGAACAGCTCTCTGATGCAGAAATTGAAAACTTTCAAATTGAAAAAGTTGACATGGAGAGACTCACTAACAAAGTTTGTGTTATTTTGGCAGATCGCGAGTCAAATGGAATGTTTCAAAGTGAATTGTGGAAAAAACTTAAACTCTCAAGTCGTATTGGTTCCCGTCTAGCACTAAAACTTGAACGAATGGGAACAATCACTAGAGAAAAACTTCTTGAGAATGAACGTTGGACCTATAAATTAATTTTAAAAAAGACTCCAATCAGTACACAGTCAATTGAAAATGCTCCCTGCTTGGTCTGTCCTGTTGAACAAAAATGCTCTCTTGACGGTGAAATAAGTCCAAAAACTTGTCAACTTATTGAGGATTGGGTCACTGTTGAAATGAAAAAACCTGTGAAGTCTAAATGAAACTGTTAGATGCCCGCAAAGATTACTATCGAAGATTAGCTCACGAACAGGGTTTTCGAAGCAGATCTGCCTTTAAACTCAAAGAACTGAACCGTTCTTATCGTATAATTGGTCCGGGATTCTGCGTTCTTGATTTGGGATGTGCTCCTGGCGGTTGGACTCAGATGGCTGTAAAATTGGCAGGAAATCAGGGCAAGGTTATGGGAATTGATTTATCATATGTTGAAGAGATTCCCGGCGCCCACATTATTAGAGAAAATATTGAGGATGAGCATGTAGTTGATGAGATCATGTCCTATTTTGAGCGCAAAGTAAACGCTGTAATCTGCGATCTTTCTCCCAAGGTCAGCGGAAACTGGTCAGTTGATCATGCCAAACAAATTTCCTTGAATTATGATTGTACCAAAATTATGGATAAAGTTTTAGCAAACAAAGGAAATGCAGTCTTTAAAATTTTTGATGGCGAACACTCGATAGAATTCAAAGATTATGTAAAGAAAAAATTTGCTAGAATCAATCTTACAAAACCCAAAGCTAGTAGAAAACAAAGTAGCGAATTGTACTGTGTTTGCCTGGGTTTTACTGAATAGCCTGGAATATTTTGACTATCTCGTTTATTTTTGCGTCTGTTCTAAACCCTGTAGGACTAAATGATGTAACACTTGCTACAAAATCATTTTTCTGCAAATTTGATATCAGGCTCTCTAATTTTGGCGGAGACGACTTTGTTTTTGATGCAATCTCATCTAGTGTAAAATATGTTCCTGGCATTTCTGATTCGACAAGACATTTGTGGAGAGTTTTTTCACAAATCTTGTCTACTTTGAAATTTTGAACTTCTAATAACATGTTTTGAATGAATTCTTTGTTAAAAATCTCTCCAATCCATAAAGGCCCTGCAATGCTGATTTTTAATCCACATAATTCACATTCTTGTTCCTGCTTCAGGGTGACCCTTCTATGCCCACAATTTTTGCAATGTAGAATATATCCAATGTTTTCTTGCTGGTCTGGCCTGTTTAGAATCTTGACATATGTCTTGTAGTAGTGCATGTCACATTCTACAAACAAAGTAATCAGCTGGACTCCTAGTCTTGCTGCTACTGTTCTAAGGCAACCAAGAATTAATCTAATGGCGATCTCATTTCCATATTCGGTTCTAACTGGAATTCCTCCGTATTTTCTCTTGCATGCTCCCTGAAAGAGTCCGTTTAGAACTTGAAGATCTGTACATGCTGTAGACAAAATTCCACCATGCATGGTTGCCCTGATACCACAGTCAAAAAATGTCGCAGAGGAGCCAAACGGGTCTATATCTACAATTGAACCTCTTTCTCCTTTTTTTGAATGATTGCTGAAAAACCTACAAACATCCTTCTCAGAAAATTCAACATTCGTTAGGTTGTTCAGTCCGGCTGAACATTTGGCAATTTTCAGGGCTGTGGGATTTAGATCATTAATTACTGTATTTTCTACTTTTAGCTCATTGGCAACTCGCAAACCTCTTGCACCTGTTCCTGACAATCCTTCCAAGAAAATCTTTGGACCTCGAAAATTTCTCAGAAATGCTGCATATGCAATTACTGAAAAATCTCGGTTCAATTTTGCCTTTGGATTGAAAAACGCCGGTTTTTTTGGCGGAACTCTTTCTGTAATTGATTTTTTTGGAACAAGCAGTCTCGTTTCACCCTCTATGATTTCTTGAAGGGACTCACTTGGAACTTTCAATTGTTTTCTGTTTTTCTTGGTGTATAACGGTTTAATACTTGCGCTTTAAGATCATTTTTGTGCAAATTTGTGGTGTTGATGAGGCTGGACGTGGTTCCATGCTAGGACCACTAGTTATAGCTGGAATCTCTCTGGATAAAAAAAGATTAAGAGAATTATCCTCGATAGGGGTAAAAGATTCAAAAAAACTCTCCCCTAAATTACGTGAGCATCTTTACAAAAAAATTATCAAAATTGCTGATGACTATTACATTGCAAAAATTCCCACAATATCTATTGACGTGAGCGTTAAGAAGCATTGTCTGAATGGTTTGGAGGCAAAATACATGGCAAAAGTTGTCTCAAAACTAAACGCTGATACATCGTATGTTGATTCGTGTGATGTAAATCCCAAAAGATTTGGGCAGAAAATATCACAACTATCTGACAATCATAAAATAAGATCATATCATCATGCAGATAGTAGATTTGTGGTGGTTTCTGCTGCATCAATCCTTGCCAAAGTAACCAGAGACAGAGTCATTGCAAAGTTGAGAAAAAACTATGATTTGGGAAGTGGGTATCCGTCTGATTTGACAAGTATGAAATTTGTGGCCAAATATTACAAAGCGAATCACGTTATGCCAAATTTTGTGCGTAAAAGTTGGAAGCCTATTCGTCGAATCTTGGATAGCTAGTCTAGAGATTATGTGTAATTGACTAAACCACACCAGCCATCACAGCGATACTCAAAAGAGTTTATGCGTAATTGACTAAACCACGTCGACTATTACAACAATACTCAAACAAAATCATTAGACGTATTGCGTAATTCTTCCTAGACGTAGTTTTAGAAGATAATTTCTCGGATTATTCTGAAATTTTGGATTTTTAGGCATAAAATTACACAAAACATCGAATGTTGAAAAAAATCACACTAATTACACAAAAGGTCTATTACCATCATATCAACTGTGAACAAGTTGATGCGCACAAGTCGACTGTTGTTTGTTATTTTGGTCAATTACGCATAAACTCTTCTCTATATTTTGCAATTACCATTGCATGATCTTTGTCGTATGGATACAAATCCATTGACTGCGTGATATCAAAATTTGTCTCTAGTTTCTCTATTTCTTGTTCTATAATTTTTTTTGGAGATTTTGTAACATCGATACTTCTTGTCTTTATAACTAAAAAAAAGTACCCTCCATTTTTTAGAAACAAATGACAATTATCTATGGCAATTTTTGTCTGATCGGGCTGAGCAATATCTACATAGACAACATCCACCTTCCCAAATACAGCAAAGTATTCTTTAGGTCTTCTGGCATTCTGAAGAATTGGAATTATGTTTGTTCTGTATGATGCAACCCTGTCTAAAAAATCTCTTGCAACTCTGCTTGCATGTTCAACACTAAAAACTATTCCACTTTGACCGACAATGTCTGAAATATGACTTACAGTTGTCCCAGTTGATGCCCCAAGATAAAGAACCTTGGTCTTGTTTTTAAAAGGAAATTCCTCAAGTCCATTCATTATGGATGCCGCTAATTTACTTCTAAACGGATCCCATAATCTGTACTCTATTCCTTTTTTTATGACTAGTTTCTCTTTGTATACTTGATTTCCAGGAACTAGATTCTCAGTAGCTAACTTTCTTCGGCCTTCTGATTTGATCCAGAAAAATGATTGATTATCTTCTTCCAAACTTTTTTCTCTTTTTATTTTTTGAGCCTGATCTTTCTTTATATCTCTCATCTCCACCTCCCTTGCCTCTATCATCCTTGGAATATCCCTTGCCTCTATCATCCTTGGAATATCCCTTGCCTCTATCATCCTTGGAATATCCCTTGCCTCTATCATCCTTGGAATATCCCTTGCCTCTATCATCCTTGGAATATCCCTTGCCTCTATCATCCTTGGAATATCCCTTGCCTCTATCATCCTTGGAATATCCCTTGCCTCTATCATCCTTGGAATATCCCTTGCCTCTATCATCTCTGGAATATCCCTTGCCTCTATCATCTCTGGAATATCCCTTGCCTCTATCATCTCTGGAATATCCCTTGCCTCTATCATCTCTGGAATATCCCTTGCCTCTATCATCTCTGGAATATCCCTTGCCTCTATCATCCTTGGAATATCCCTTGCCTCTATCATCTCTGGAATATCCCTTGCCTCTATCATCTCTGGAATATCCCTTGCCTCTATCATCTCTGGAATATCCCTTGCCTCTATCATCTCTGGAATATCCCTTGCCTCTATCATCTCTGGAATATCCCTTGCCTCTATCATCTCTGGAATATCCCTTGCCTCTATCATCTCTGGAATATCCCTTGCCTCTATCATCTCTGGAATATCCCTTGCCTCTATCATCTCTGGAATATCCCTTGCCTCTATCATCTCTGGAATATCCCTTGCCTCTATCATCTCTGGAATATCCCTTGCCTCTATCATCTCTGGAATATCCCTTGCCTCTATCATCTCTGGAATATCCCTTGCCTCTATCATCTCTGGAATATCCCTTGCCTCTATCATCACGTATAAAAGATTCATCTCTGGTATCTTTCTCAGTTGGGTTTTTGTATTTCTTGCCTATTTCATCAATTCTGATATTGAGCTTTTCAAGCAAAGTCTCATTTAGTCCCTCTCCATAAACATCAACTCTTGCAGCAATGACTGCCTTTGCAGCAACTGCACGTGCAATCTTTCCTCTCTGCCACCTTGGGGCAGAATGAACCATCGCGTGTTGGAACAACAGTCCGTGCTTTGGTGGTTGAGAACCAGTCTTCAATGATCTAAACAATGCTTTTTCAGCCCCTAAAACTTGTATTGTACTGGCAGGAAACGATGCAAATTTTTTGAGGCCTCCGGCCCTTCCTAAAATTCTTGCACCAACTGCACCTCCAAGTATTGCCGAAAGATTGGGCGCAATTGATACCATCTCTGATTCCACATGTTCTTCCAGTTTTTTACGTAAATCATGAAAGTCGAGAATTTGTTTTGCAATTGACTGCACTATTACCAGACTATCATCCGAGATATCACCGCCTCTGCTTTTTGACGAAATTAAAGATAACATTTCTACTTTTGAATCGGGAAAACCTGCATCCTCAAAAACCTGTTTTGTCATTGATTCACGTTTTCCAGCCATGACAATTTGTGCATATCCGTTGATACTGTCAATTATGTTTTCCAGTTCCGGGAAATGCAACCCGTACCATTCTCGAAGCCTTGAGCTTAATGCATTTGCCATCTTGTCAATCTCATCTAGGGTGTTAACTGCCTGAATAATATGAAGATCTTGACTTTCTGATACTTTGGTAACTATTGAAGATGATAATCCTAGCGCAAATTCTCTGAGTTTACCTAGTGTGTCTTGAAGGCTGGATGCAAAACCCGAATCAACTATTATCTGTGATTTTGTTATTTGTATGGTTTCCAACTCTGAGGCTTTCATGAGATAACAATCAACGGAATATTTTTTTAAAATAACAAGTAATGATTCATCACTGACAGACACTACTCTCTGAATTGAAGATAGATAATTTACAAGCTCATTTAGCTTTGCTTCTTTGTTTTTCACTGCCAAGTACTCTTTAACATTATCTGAGAAAGCAAATGACTTTTCATGTTTTTTGTCATTGAAAACTGAGATTCCTAATTCTGTTAAAATTACAGAATACATGACTAGTTCAATCTAAATGACCTTTAAAAAAGGTACCAGAACTGTGAATCAACTGTTATATTCAAAACTAGATTCATTAATCAGAGTGGAATCCAGTCTTGCAACTTTGATAGGTCAAATCCAATTAGATAGGCCTGTAATGCTGGCATCAGGGATACTGGGAATTTCATTGGATGTATTTAATCGACTATACCGTTCTGGAGCAGGAGCTGTGGTGACAAAGTCTCTTAGCAAGGAGCCCTGGGAGGGTTATCCAAATCCGACTATCTTTAGCGTAAAAGGTGAGGGCTGGATTAATGCTGTAGGCCTGTCAAACCCTGGAGCGTCAAATTTTGCCAAGATGATCAAACCCAACCAAGATGTTCCAATAATAATTAGTCTGGTGGGTTCGATTCCTGAAGACTTTGAAATGATGATAAAAGAATTTGAAAACTGCAAAGTTGTAGCATACGAGCTGAATCTATCATGTCCTCATGTGGCTAAAGTCGGTTTGGAGGTTGGAGATGATCCTGAATTGGTAAAAAAAATTGTGACTGTTGTTAAAAGTACTACTGACATTCCCGTAATTGCCAAAGTTGGTCTGGGCACCACTCACTATCTGAACACTGTTGGAACTGCAATAGACTCTGGAATTGATGCCATTACTGCAATCAACACCGTTCGTGCAATGGCAATAGATGTTGAAACTAGACGTCCAATTCTTAGCAACAAATTTGGCGGGTTGTCTGGCACTCCAATCAAACCAATTGCATTAAGATGTGTTTATGAAATTTCTTCAAAATATGACATTCCAATAATTGGATGTGGCGGTATATCTACTTGGGAGGATGCAGTTGAATTTTTCCTGGCAGGAGCTTCTGCAGTTCAACTTGGCAGTGCAGTTGGCAATGATTGGATTGGTGTATTTGATGATATTAACAACGGAATAATTTCATACATGAAAAGAAACGGTTTTCTAAAAATAGACGATATGGTGGGCCTTGCCAAGAAATCATAACCATCCAACAATTGTCACTGTTGAGAAAGTAATTGATGAAACACCCACTGTTAGGACTCTGGTTTTTTCAGATGAGGTGATGTCAAATGTTCTTCCTGGACAATTTGCAATGGTCTGGATTCCTGGTGTAAATGAATTACCTATGAGTGTGATGATCTCACAAGAGTCTGGAAAGGCTGCATTCACTGTAAGAAAACACGGATCTGCTTCTACTGGTCTATTCAGTATCAAGGTGAACGAGCAAATTGGAATCCGGGGTCCGTATGGAAACTCTTTTGATCTTAAAGAAGGAAAACTTTTGCTAGTTGGTGGCGGAACCGGCCTTGTCCCTATGATGCGATTACTTTCTTTTGTAAAAACTACAGACAATGTCACTGTTCTGATTGGAGCCAAATCAAAGGACGAGGTCTTTTTTGAGGATCTGGCCAACAGTCTCTTGGAGAAGAATCCTCATCAAGTAATTGTCTCCACTGATGATGGAAGTTACGGTCAAAGTGGTCTTGTAACTGACCTGGTTGAAGAGCTTGTCAGTAAAACCCGGTTTGATGCTGTATATGTCTGCGGTCCTGAGATTATGATGCATAAAACTGTCCAATCCGCTCATTTTAGGGGCATATTTGTCCAAGCCAGTCTTGAGAGAATGATGAAATGTGGAGTTGGAATTTGTGGTAGCTGCTGTGCTGGTGAGGATCTTGTTTGCAGGGACGGAACTGTATTTGATGGACAACATCTCCTCTCAAACAAGGAATTTGGATATTTACACAGGAATAAGGCTGGAATTTTGGAAAATTACCGAGTTTAACTAGAGCAAGGTTTAAACTAAATCATAAAATTAATTTCGTGAGGGTAATGGGAACTCCAAAGATTGTTTTAACTGCTGATCGTACTCTAATGTCTTCCTATAGGGGGCTGTCTCTTGCAACATTTTTTGGTTGTGCACCTGCTCTTGACCCTCACAGAAAAAAAAATAGTCTTTGGTACAAAATTCTTGGAAAACAAGTCACCCCAAAAATTCTATTTGATTTTATCTGTAACTATATTCCTCATACGAATGGCGTCGCAAATTATGCGCCATACGGATTGAGAAAGTTAGAGGCTGGCTTGTTACGAGATGGGTTTACCAGGCAGGATGTTGTTGTTGCCCACCCTGATCATATTGAGCAATTCATCGGACCTGATACAAAGGTAGTTGGAACATACGAAATGGATCCTCTTGGAATGGGTCCTGTTACCATGACGTTTACTTATGGCAGAAAACAAATATCTTATGATGAATTCTACAATACTGAACTACATTATAGAATCAAGGCTGCAAAAGCAAAGACTGGAAGTAAAGCCAAAGTAATTTCTGGCGCGTCTGGAACCTGGCAATACAATTATGATCCAGAAAAAATTGAAGAATTTGGAATATATGCTATACTGGAGGGAGAACTTGGTGGAATTGCTCCAGAAATTGACGGCCATGCAGGAAGATTCTTCAACTATCTGATTAACGGTGACTTTGAAAACATGGATCCTTTCAGAAAGAGAAGTGACTTTAAAGTAAACATTAAAGAGTTTGAAAGAAACGGCAAAAAAATTCACGGGCGATTTGTTAATTTCTGGGACAGACCTGACATGGAAGAAATTCCCAATATCGTTGAACCAAGCATGCATGGGATGGTTGAAGTAATGCGAGGATGCGGACGAGGCTGTAAATTCTGCGATGTTACATTAAGATCATTGAGATACTATCCGCCAGAAAAAGTTGTAAAAGAAATAGAGGTCAACATGAAAAAAGGCGGCACCAAATCTGCATGGGTTCACAGTGACGATATTTTTGTTTATGGAATGGATCCAAGAACTGCAAAGGGAATGGAGCCAAACAGGGAAGCACTAGAAGAATTATTCACTGCAATCATGTCTACTGGCGTGGAGCACACAAATCCAACACATGGAACCCTAGCAGGAGCAATAGCTGATGAAAAACTTCTTCCAAATCTCTCAAAGATCATGAAGGCCGGTCCTGATAACTTGATCGGTGTTCAAGCTGGATTTGAGACTGGAAGTCTGAGACTGATTGAGAAATATGCAGATAGAAAACTTGCACCCTATTTACCCGAAGAATGGCATTGGGTTGTAAAAGAAGGTGTAAAGACAATGAATGAAAACTATTGGATTCCGGCGTTTACACTAATTATGGGTCTTGACAACGATGAGACTCCTGAGGATTCATGGGATTCTATTCGCTTAATCAGCGAGTTGGAGCATGAACAGCCAAATGCAATGTTTACTGCTACTGCACTGACATTTGTTCCAATTGGACTGCTAGAAAAATCTGATTTTTTTAACATTGGAAATGAAATGACTCCAGCACAACTGGGTGTTCTCTACAAGACGTGGCAACACAACTTCAAATATGGCATTCAAAAATTCATGACCAAAACTGGTGCTAAAGGCCCTGGAAGATTATTCTTCAATGCCATTGCAAGATCTCTTGGTGGTATTCCACTTGGTGCAATGGAAAAATATGCACGTAGAAAGAGTAAGGAACACGAACAAGTTATTGATGCTGTTAAAGCAAAGTACTGGTAGTCCAATATTTGGGAGTACAAATCTAAATTCTCTGTTTTTCACGAATTCTGGTCCTGCATCTCTTAATCAAGGTCTAGCCGTTGTGGAAAAACGTAAGAGTTTAGGTTGAGCACGAATTTTAGAGGTTTTAGTCAGGAGACCTAAACTCTTACGGAAAAACCACTATTTTTATGCCACATGTCATTCCTGTATATCTGGATTTGATCTTTAATCAGTTAACCCAAATGCGCTCATAATCATGACCAATCCGGAGGTGGAACAGGAAGGTGGTTTTGACTAGATCTTTGCATTTTTAGCCGATTTTGAGCACATCTGGGTTAACTGCAGTCGTACAAATACATAAATTTACCAATCTGTGTTAACTATTATGGCAACTCACGGTTCGATTACAAAAGCAGGAAAAGTAAGAGGACAAACTCCCAAAATAGAAGGAAGAAAAATTCTAGGCACAAGTTCCAGTCTTCGAAACAAAAGTAACTTTAAAAAGCGATTTGCCCTTGGTCGATATCCGGGACAAAATAAACCTGGTCAAAGAAGAAAGAGACGATAGGCAACTGTCTGGATTTTCAGTCTGATCATTTGATACTGTGATAAAAAGGCAACTAGGCAAAAGGTATGAATCAAGCATCTAAATGTATTTTCCAATCTCAACTAGGCTACTCTGATCCATGATTCTCCATGTTTCAAAACATGTCAGAAATACTGAAAGCATCTTTACCCCCTTTTCACTTTTCAGCTGACCTCGGACATTTTTCTACATCACACATTTTCGAATAGTTTTCCGCATCATTGTTAGTTGATGGCACGCCAAGACACATCACAAATGTAAACAGGTCATTTCGTGCGTTTTTCATCTTAGAATTTATGCGTAATTGACCAAAATAACAAACAATGTATGAATCAGCAAATAACGTGTTTTATGTCTATAACGCTCAACTAATCTAGTCGATTCAGGTGTAAGGGTTAATACATACTAATTTTGTATGAATCAGCAAAGAACATGTTTTATGCCTATAACGTCTTGACTATTCTAGCGGATTTAGGCGTAGAGGTTAATACATACCTAATTTTCATATAATACAATCAGAATAAATTGATCGCAAATTTTTTAAAGGATTTGAAAAGTAGAAAAACTAGAATGAATATGAACATACTTTTGATTGCGTCAATTGTGGCCTTGTCTGTCACAATGATGTTCCAAGATAACATTTCTGCTGAAACTAGTCAAAATATCATCTCTGTTAGTCCGATTAATGGAGAGTTGAGTCTACAAAAGACGGTTATTCCAATGAATATTCCTGCAGACAATGAGCTTCCATGGGGAGCAATTACGGGTGGCGTGTCTGATCACGCTAAAAATTATCCTGTGATTATCCAAATTTTTAAGGGAAAAGATCCGGTTCACTTTTCACAAGCTGATGTGAAAGAGGATGGTTCTTATGAACACAAATTCAGAGTTAAAAGTCTTGATTCAGACACTGGCGAGTTTGTAAACCACTTTGAGGGAGATTATACCGTAAAAATTTTTAGAGTAATTCACAACACCAATGATATGGTGTAAAATCGACGTATGAATCAACCTTCATGCCTAGATCAAAATTAAACCAAAAGATCTGAGTAACCTCATCCACCTTTTGATATGAGCAAGGCTCACAAAATTGATTCAGAATTAAGACGAGAAAACAAACAACTCGGATTATTCATAGCTGATCTAATAAAACACAATAAAAGTCTGACAAGATCAAATAACCGTTTGACAAGATCAAATGATAAATTGAAACATAAACTATCCTATTATGAAAATCCACATACGCCACCATCTCGCAAGCCCTTGCAAGGGGAAGGACAAGAAAGAGAAAAAAGGTAACTGTCTACCGTTTTGAAGTATTACGCACAAGATATGTCAAATCGTATTGTTTTTTTGACACAAACACGAAGGCACTTCAAAACTCTAGACAATTCCGATGAAGATGCTTTCAGTATTTCTGACATGTTTTGAAACATGGAGAATCAGGGATCAGAACAGCCTAGTTGAGATGGGAAAATACATGTAGATGCTTGATTCACACGTAATTTTTTGTGTGGAATTAATGGTGGACGACCAGAATGAGAAATATCTTCCAGGCCTTCCAGTCCGTACTCTTCAAATCGGCATAACCAATTCCGTACACATTGGTATGTATGAAACATCTCTTTGGCAGTTTCGGTAATGGCGTGTTCATTGATTTTAATCATGCACATTGCGTGCAGTCTTTCTTTTTTGCGATTGTTCTTTTCTTTTTTATAGGCCTGGAGTAACTCGTAATTTGTGATGTTCATGAAATAGTTGCTACACTACTGATCAAAAAATGTTTCTATTTGTTTTTGAAAAATTGAAAAGACTTGTGCTATGGGGTATAGTATCTAGCTTTTTCTATTTGAATAATTTGATTCAGATCTTAAAAATTTCAGAGTAAATTTTAGCTACTTTCCCATCTACTGAGAGATGCAAAGATACTTTGAAAAAAATATTGACATGTCAAAACAACGCAAACACTTTGCTCAAGAAAAAATGATATTTCTCCAGAACACAAAGAGTTGTGAAGAGTGTGAGTGTGAAAAAAAACATCTGCTAACAGTGACCCTTAGAATGTATTTAACATGTGGGCATGTTGGTTGTTGTGATTTGTCAATTGGAAAACACGCAACAAAATACTTTCAAGAAACTAGGCATTCTGTAATCAGTAGGTAGGAAAGTGTTTCATTTGGAGCAAAAAATATCAATCAATCTCAAATAAATTAGATAGAAAAAGCTGGATCGAGGTGTGCAATTCCATCAAATGTGATACTTTTCTATCTACTAGTAATGAAAGCAACTCTTGCTGATATCTGGAAATGCTACTATCCTCATGAGGAACACTATTCTGAGACTATCTCTTGAAAATCATTGTTTCTTCTGGGACTGTTCGGGGATGGTATGTATGGTTGTTGTATGTGTGATGTTTTGAAGATGTCTTATTTTTTGCAATGTCTCATCAAATGACTTTATGTCATCATAGTTTAATTTACAAATAAAATCATAAATTCCATATGTTCCTTGTACCACATTACATAACTCTTTGAGCTTGACAACTATCTGAATCTCATACCCCATATCACAATTAACTAAAATGTATGCAATGTTCACATGTGACATGCCGAATTTAATGTATTAAATGTATAGCGAAGAGACAAAGTTCGTGAACTAAAAATCGTCAAAAAACTAGAGATCAGATGATTTTACTTGTGTAAATACGAACAATCAAATCCAAATACTTTGAAAATGACTCACGAATTTTTGTGTGTCGCTATAACCTGAACTGTTTTAACGTCTGACATTCCACGAAATTCAAATATTCTTCAAAATACGATTATTTTTTAATAGTTACATAGTTGTATTATTAGATGGCAGAATATCAGATTGGGAGATGGGATCTTTCAGAACTGGCAAAAAACCCAAACAGTCAGGCGTTTCAAAAACAAGTTCAGGAACTAGAAAGGCAAGCAATAAAGTTTGAAAAAATAAAGTCAAATTTGGTTCCTAAAATCTCATCAAAGAAATTCATGAATATTATAAAAGAAGTTGAAGGCATCTCTGAGAAGATGAGCAGGATTGGAGGGTATGCGTCATTATCCTATTCTTCAGATACACAATCAGATGAAGCGACATCTCTGATGACTAGGATATCAAAACTGGACTCTGAGATATCTAACAAGATTTTGTTTTTTGATTTATGGTGGAAGACAGTAGTAGATGAAAAAAATGCAAAAAGACTCATGAAAGATGCAGGAGACCTCACAGAATATTTGTTACACAAAAGGCTATTTGCAAAATATGCTCTGAGCGAGCCTGAGGAGAGAATTATCAACACGCTAGATGTTACGGGCATATCTGCACTTGTAAAGCTGTATGACAAGATAACTAATGCATATGAATACAAAATGAAAATAGGAGGCAAAACCAAAACAATGACAAGAGAGGAGATCACAAACCATGTCCGAAGCACAAGTGCAAAGACTCGTGAGACTGCATACAAAACCATTCTGACAAAATATGCTAAAAACAGGGGTGTAACAGGCGAGATATACCAAAACATTGTTCTTAATTGGAGGAACGAGGGAATCGAAATAAGAGGATACAAGACTCCGATTTCAATGAGAAACATTGGAAATGATGTCGATGGTAAAACTATCGAATCACTTCTTCTAGTCTGCCAAAGAAATTCTCCTGTTTTTCAAAAGTTCTTTGTTCAAAAAGCAAAGATGTTAAAAATTAAAAAGTTGAGAAGATATGATGTGTATGCTCCAGCAACTGCCAATATCAAGGAAAAAAATTACACATACGTCAAATCCGTAAAACTAGTCTTTGAATCACTTGGAAGGTTTAGCAAAACACTGGAAGAATTTGCAAGAAAAGTTTTCAATGAAAACCACATCGATTCGTCTGTAAGGCAGGGAAAAAGAGACGGCGCATTTTGCAGTACCCCTTCACCAAAAATAACACCATATGTTCTAGTAAACTTTACAGGCAAATCAAGGGATGTCTTTACGTTAGCACATGAATTGGGTCATGCAGTACACAGCCAGGCAGCACAAAATAGATCAATTCTCATTCAAGATGCACCGTTGCCTCTAGCAGAGACGGCATCCACTTTTTCAGAGTTGTTGTTATATGATAATCTGTCTGGTAAAATGTCTGATGATGAAAAAAAGATTGTGTTATCAGAAAAAATCGATGATCTATATGCGACCATTCTAAGGCAATCATTTTTCACAATCTTTGAAGTTGATGCCCATAAGCAAATTGGAAAAGGAACCACAGTAGATGAAATCTCAAAGACATATCTGCAAAATCTAAAAGAGCAATTTGGGAATTCAGTGAGTATATCTGAGGACTTTGGAATAGAGTGGAATTGCATTCCACACTTTTATCACACACCATTCTACTGTTATGCATACTCTTTTGGAAACCTGCTTGCGTTGTCTTTGTTTCAGAGATATAAAAAAGAGGGAAAAGACTTTGTTCCCTCATACCTCAACATTCTTGCTGCAGGAGGTTCCAAGAAACCCGAGAAACTTCTCTCTGAATATGGATTTGACATAAGATCTCCAAAGTTCTGGCAGGAAGGTTTTGATTATATTGACAAGCAGATTAAAGCACTATCGTCGTTAAACTAGATTTTCTAATAATTGGGGCTGACAGCCCAACGCATGGACTGCCAGCTTGTTCCCCGAACGGTTTGAATTCGATGTCAAATACAAATCAGGGACAATCTGATTTAAACGTTTGAAATTATCTCAGATCCAGTTTTCTAGGTTTAATCTTTCTGATTGTTCCGGCCAGAATCCCGACTGTAATTCCTAACTGATAAAGAAAATACAAAAGCACCTCAAAAGTGCTAGGGGTAAGATCTGTGAATCTGCTGAGTACAGTCAGTAGCAGTATAAGGACGCTAAAAAAGATGACAAATGCTTTTACTATTCCGTGAATGTGTATATATCTCAAAAGAACAAATGTCATCACAGTGACAGAAATGGCCAGTACGGTCAGAAATCCAGTGTTCATCCCAAAAATCAAAAAGAGTGCAGAGACAACCTCACCCGTACTACCTGCAGACATGTTGGAGAAATCAATTTTCTCTGTAGATGCAAAACGCGGGACACTCAAAATTGTGTTTGCTAAAAAAACGACAAATAGTGTAATTGATACGCTCTTTAGATGATTCTGGAGACGTGGAAATCTCTTAAGAATGGATCGTCCCAGAATAATTCCCTGAAATATACCAATGCCAAAAGCACTCACAACTACAATCAATTGAATTATTGGATCTTGGACAATTTCAATAAAAAATGGGATTAGGGCCATTACTTGCTAGGTTTTGTACTAGTGCAATATTATCTAGCCGATAGCGTATCTTCATAAAAAATTCGTATGAATCAAGCAAAGAACATGTTTTATGCCTATAACGTCTTGACTATTCTAGCGGATTTAGGCGTAGAGGTTGATACATACAAAAATTCGTCTGCTGACATGTAAAAATAGGTACAAAATTCACTTGATTGCTTAAAGCAGGATTTGCCCCAAATTAAAAAATTTGTAACTGTCTACAGTTTTAAAGTTCCTTCGTGTTTGTGTCAAAAAAACAACCTGTTTTGACGTATCTTGTGCGTAATACTTCAAAACTGCAGTTACACAAATTCTCATATCCTGTGGTGGATCTGGAGGAACTGTTTTCTCAAGATGATTCAAAATAAATTCAAAAAAGAGCCAAATGTTGGAACTAGGTTATTACCTAAAATGTCTCTTCAGAGTTGTAAAACTTAATAATTTCATTATTAGAGTAGCAACCTATGCAAAGAAAGCTGTTTTTCCTGGCATTAATTACACTGATTGGAATCTCGTCGAATTATTCGTATTCCCAAGAAATTGGCCTTGCCACTTTTCAGGAAATTGCACAAATAATTGTTGACAAGAGCATATCTCAAAATGTTACAGCGTCAATCACATTACAGAGTACCAGCATTCAGGAAATCAAAATTCCTGCAGAATTGGAGCAAAAAATCAGAGAAGACAAGAGGATAAAGGCAGTAATCTTGACAAATCAGGACAAATGTATTCTGGGAGTTGTAGACCAGTCATGCATTGTGATAAACATAGAAAGAAACCCTGCAGACAAGGGCATTTTTGTTATTCAGGATTCTACAAAAGAGATCGCCGAATCATACATTGATGAAATTAACCTGACATTTGATACAGATGCCAAATTCCATTCTGTTTTTATTCATACCAATGATGAGACAAACAAAGCGCTTGGAACCTCGGGAACAGTTTCTGGCAAGGGAATAATTTCAGCAGTCTATACAATGCCTATGGAGGACACTAGTTCAATGTATGAAAAGATTTCAGCGATACTCATTCCAAAAACAATCAGAGATGGAGGGGGATTCTACGGTGTTGCAAAGGACTTGTCATTTGAAGAAAACTCAAAAATGACATTTTCGTTAATTCCATCAGGTTCAAAATCCCTTTTACAATTAAAATTATCAGTTGTCTATTCAAATAAAGCCACGACAATTTCGGAAATTAGTCCATTAGAATTTCTCAATATTGAGAATATTAAAAAATCAGATTATTTTTCAACAGGATTTTATCCATTGAATTCCCTAATACAAGTGGTAATTTTATCACCTGAAAATACGAATGTCTCAAATGTTCAAGGAAATATTGTCTCAACACAGATTATAGATAATGAAAAAATTCCAACAGACATTACAAAGGAAGGGTGGATTTTTGATCCAACGGAAGGACAAAGAATCCAAGGGAAATACATTTTTGGTGATAAAGTATCAGTAAGCAAAGAAGAGTTGAAATTTTCACTAGGGGGCTCACAATTTCAAGACAGAGAAGATAAAACAGCAGAGTTTGACGAGTCAATTGTTATAGTGATTATAATCACACTAGCTGCAATCGCAGCTGCAATATTTTATCTCAAAGGATATAAAAAATAACTACAGCAAGAGTACCGCTGCTGCAAATACAGTGGTCCATTTACCGTCCTTGTCACCTCTTGATGTTTGGGTAACGTTTTGGGTCTTGTATATTTGACCTGAAATTGACCACTGTTGTCTTTTTTCATCCCAGTTTTTGTCAACATCAAATGGAATCCCTAATGATGATGCCAGCATTTGTGCTGCAATATCCTCAGCATAATCCCCTGCCTGGCTCTCATTTTGACCAAAAGACTCGTATTCAGAAAGATAACCATATCTGCTCTTATTTTTTGGTTGTGCGATACCTACAGATGCAGAACACATTCTATGCGGCTCATTGGTTTGATTCTTTGAATAAATTGTAAAGAGAATCTGACCTGCTTCGATGTGTTTTAGACCTTCCTTTCTGGTGACTAGTTTAGCGTTTGGCGGAAAGATACTTGAAATCAACACGATATTTGTTCCAGATATCCCAGCATCCCTTAAAGCATATTCAAAACTTGTCAATTTATCTTCATGAACACCTTTGCCTTTTGTAAGAAATAATTTCTTGGCTACCAAATCTAACATTTCTGAATTGATGAGAGGGAGTGATTATTTATACTTTAGTTGAGAATAATATTTTTTATGATTAATTTAAAAAATTTGCAATTACTTTACCCTCTTTGGTATTCTTAAGAAGAGATTGAAAATAAAATGTGCGCGATTCATTTACCCATGTTTCTAGATGGGTAAAAGGAATGTATATTACTATCAAGCTTGGAACTACAAGAGTACTCTAAAACAAATTGTAAAAAGATCAAGATATTTGAAATATGTTAAAGTTGTTAATTATATAATTGGAAAAAAAGTTTACAGTTGTGTGTTACAATCAGTGACAAAATTCTATGGGGTCAGAGAAAATATCAGCTATCAGTAGATAGGACAGTGTTTCATTTGGAGCAAAAAATACCAATCAATCAAATAAATTAGATAGGAAAAGCTAGAACGAGATTGTGTAATTCTATCAAATGTGGTACTTTTCTATCTACTGCCTATTACTTGGTTTGGCGGGATCAGAATTACAAAGTCAATATCACAAGATGCGCTATGAGAAATCAAAAATTACCGCTGGTATCTAATTTGCCCTTGAGATTTTACAGTTATTGGACAACGCAACATACAGACCACTGATCCAAAATGAAGTAATGTTCTAGTCTTGTTTTCTCTTTTTCTTTCTTTTGTCAGGTTCCTTGGGTGTCTGTGTTAAAAAGATAAATATAAAAAATGCACCCAGTCCAATATTAATGACACCCATAAAAGTAAGAATCATTGTCATCGAAGGAGGAGCGACAATTAGGCCCATAACTATGCCCATTGTACCTGTCCCAAAAAACATCATCATCAAAACCTTTAGCCTGTTTGGTTCAATGTACCTTAATCTCATAAAAGATATCAAAATACCGCATTATTATAAACTGACGGTACATTGAACAATTTGGGACAATCTAGCCTTTTAGATTAATTGTGGTAACATTTTAAACCTGAAAAACTTTATTTTACTTTGTGCCAATGTAGCTCAGCCTGGTAGAGCAGCTGATTTGTAATCAGCAGGTCATGGGTTCGGATCCCGTCATTGGCTTTTTTATGTAAATCCCAAACCCAGTTAACCCAGACATGTCCACAATCTTGACTAATCTGGAGGTGGATCAGGAGGCGGTTTCAACACTATCAAATGTTCGATCATCATAATCCTCATGTCCGTCATTGTTATCTGACCTAACCATCTCTCTCTCTATCCTGTGAAATCAATGCATTTGCCATGCTGATACTACGCGTTCGGGGTCTTATGGATTCAATCATTCTGTATCCTGTCTCAATCCCTCCATCGTTTGGCATATTTTTGTACATCAACATTAGACGAATTGGTTGCAAACCCCATGTACTTTTCTTTTGGTTCTTTATCGTCAGCGCTGTGATTTTTCTTTCCTCTCAGTTATTATCATTTGTATTCAAATTCTTGGCGTGTTGCACTAGCTGTAATTACAGATTTTGCGACACGCTTGCGTTTGCCTGCAGCAAAATCATTTAGAGCATCAACCACAGTATCAGTATTTCTACATGGAGTGAGAAATTAAACCCCTAGTTCATCGATGGTTTGCAATACACTGGTTGAAAAAAACTCTCGGTCAAGTAATATTGTTCCAATGTTAATGTCCAAATCAGTGCATAAAGTGATGATTTTACGCACGAAATAGTCATTAAACACTAGTGTTGGTACATGCAGTGATGCTAGAACCAGACGCGAGATATCGTTGACACATTGTATGGTGATATATGCCTCAAACCATGCTGTTCCCTCTTTGTATTTACCACATTGTAGATACCGGCTGTGTTCTTTATCGTATCGTGGTATGAGATGCATGTCAATTATATAATCACATTTTTTTGGCAGACATTTGATCTTTTTAAGCATAGAAATCTGTTCTTGTAATGTGGATTCAAAGGATTCATAAACATCACTAATCATAATTTTGGATATTATATTGCGAAACCACTCCCCAATTGGATTTCTTTGTCCATGTGAGTCATTATCTGATTGAATGAATGACTTTTGAATGGAAGAAGCACATGCAGAAACTGTTTCATTGAGAATTAATGCATGCATCATGCCCTGAAAAAAATTGTTCAGAGTATACACTGCACTATATCTGGCAGATACTAGCACGCACGATGACAGGCAATTTTCAAGAAAAATAGGATATATTGGTATACTGTACGATTATTAGTTAAATCGCGTCTTAGATGGTTTGTTTGCTTAAACACGAATTACTGTTTGAGGTGTCCCTCCTATAGATCTTTGCATTTTTAGCCGATTTTGAGCATATCTGGGTTAACTGAAATCTTACACATGTTAACAGTATGTATCAACCTCTACGCCTAAATCCACTAGAATAGTCAAGACGTTATAGGCATAAAACATGTTCTTTGCTGATTCATACAAAATCCAAAATTTCAGAATAATCCGAGAAATTATCTTCTAAAAACCATATCTAGAGATAATTACGCAATACGTCTAATAATGCACTAGTATTATGTACCAAGAATTTATGATCAATTGATTTGCATTATTTGACCTTGCAGCATATTTTTTTACAAAGTTATGTAGTTTTATGAATTCGCAATATCTAATTCAAGCGTACAAAAACGAAAAGGATGTCAAAATAAAAGATAGAATGTTTCTAGTAAAATGCGTCACAATAGATAAACAAATCCCATCCCAAGTTGCAAAACAGGTTGGAAGAGTAAGATCATGGGCATACAAATGGCTTGAACGATACGAGCAGGAGGGAATAGACGGATTAAAAGACAAATCGCGAAGCGGAAGACCAACAAGCATACCAAAACAAGAATTGATCAAGATACAGCAAACAATATCTGAAAACAAGTCAGGTTGGAGTGCAAAACAAGTGATGAATCTCATGTACGAAAAATCAGGAGTGAGATACCACGAGGTACATGTGTACAGATTACTCCATCAGTGGGGATTTGTTCCAAATGTTACAACAAAGAAATTTGTAAATTCTACTACAGACGAAGAAAAACTCTGGTTTAAAAAAAATTAAAAAAGCAACTAACCATCAAAATACATCAAGGATTCACCATATTATCACAAGACGAATCAATCTTCATATCTTGTACAATAGCTTAAAAAAGATGGGTTGATCAAAGGAAAGAAAACGTAACTGTCTACCGTTTTGAAGTATTACGCACAAGATATGTCAAAACAGGTTATTTTTTTGACACAAACACGAAGGAACTTTAAAACTCTAGACAATTACCAAAATAGGTTATTTTTTTGACACAAACACGAAGGAACTTTAAAACTCTAGACAATTACAACAACTCTTATTTCCTGCTTTTCAATATCCAGTTATTTTATGCTAGTCTTACCAATCAAGAAACTCTGAGAATCAAAGAATTAAAAATTATCATTCTGACTATACTGGGGAATTATTTTTTTAATGATGCTGTCTTTTCTTCTAAGATTTACTCCAACACAGTCGCATTTACACGACTCGTTACAATATCCTTTGATATCTTTCATATTCTAATTGTACAATCATCGTATTTTGAGGACTAGATAATCATCTGTTTGGTTTTGATTCTAGTTTTGAATGGTTTTATCTTAAAATCATGCCTATATCCATAAGATTTGTGTGGGTAAAATCAGTTACAATGTTCCCCTTTTGTTTTTGAAAGAATCTGCCTGAATCACTATTTTTGAGAAACTCTTTCATTATGGATGCATTTATTCTGATATTTTCTGTAATGGCTCCTGCAAAAACAGAATTTCCGTCAATTCCATCTGTATCCATGGATGCAATGACTATTTTTTTTAATTTTTGAGTATTTTTCAAAAGCCTCAAAACCATCTCCTGATTTCTTCCCCCCATTCCTTTCCCAAGAATTCTTACCGTGGTTTCACCTCCAAAAATAAGGCATGTCTTTTGCCTTTCTGAAATATTCTCAAGAATTGTCGTTACTGTGTCTTTAATGTCGCCAAAAACCTGCATCATGCAAACTTTGTATCCTTTTTCTTTTGCTTTTTTCTGCATTGCTTTTAAACAATTATTGTTGTTGGCAATGATGTAATTTTCAATTTTTACCTCCTTTGGAATCCCCATTTTCTCTTCTTGCAATCCATTTTTTAAAGTCTGTAAAACTCCCAGAGGAATCTTTCTTCCAAGTTTGTATTTTTCTAAAATGCCTAGTGCATCTGAAAATGTTGTATTGTCCATGTATGTGGTTCCTGATGCAATAGATGACAGATCATCTCCTTCCACATCTGACATTATCAGACTGATTCCTTGGCATTTCATATTCTCAACTAGCTTGCCGCCTTTGATCTTTGATAGATGCTTTCTAATGCAATTAAACTCCTGAATTGTTGCACCTGATTTTAACAGCACACTTGTAACATGAATTTTATCATCAAGTGTGATTTCATTTGGCATTGCAAGAAGTGATGATCCTCCACCAGAGACGAGAAAAATTATCAATTCATCAGTTCGTTTGTTTTGGACAAATTTCATGACTTCCTTTGCTGCCTTTACGCTTGTCTGGTCAGGTCTCGGATGTCTGGAATTAAAAATCTGGAACTTTTTACCTTTGATTCTTGACTTGGAACCCTTTGGAATTACTACAATCCCGCTTTTTATGGGAATTATTGCATTGAGTGCCCTTGTCATAGTGTCTCCGGCTTTTCCAAATGCGACAGAATAGATGTTAGAGTATCTCTTAATATTGATTGACTTTTCTCCGATCTTGATCTCATCAGGTGTTACATATTTTGGAATGATATCTTCTGGATTTGCTGCATGAAGACCTGCTTCTAAAATTTCTAGACAATCCCTCTTTTTATCGCTAGTTGCCAGCTCTTTGAAATTTCGGATGATCATACCGCTCAATAATGTAAGATATAATAATAATCAATAATACCATTGATTTATGCATACAGTACACATTCCCAAAGTTATCAACTTTGGAGAAGACGCACTTGGTCAAACAGAGTATCCTAAAAATGCGCTCGTTGTCACAACAGTTCCTCCGGAACTTTCTGACAAGTGGTTGTCAAAAATGGGAATTAAAGATTACCTGTTGTATGATCAAGTAAAACCTGAACCATCAATTGATGATGTCAATAAAGTGATTTCACAATTCAAAGACAAAAACCCATCTGTTCTAATTGGATTGGGTGGTGGAAGTTCAATGGATGTAGTAAAGCATGCTGCCCATGATTTTGGAGTAGAAAAGATCCTGATTCCAACTACATTTGGAACCGGAGCTGAAATGACAACTTATTGCGTTCTAAAATTTGATGGGAAAAAGAAACTGTTACACGAAGATCGATTCTTAGCTGACATGGCTGTAGTTGATTCATATTTTATGGCTGGAACTCCAGAACAAGTTATCAAAAATTCGGTTTGTGATGCATGTGCTCAAGCTACCGAGGGCTATGATAGCAAGCTTGGTAATGACTTGACTAGAACTCTGTGCAAGCAAGCATTTGAGATTCTCTATGATGCAATTATGAATGACAAACCAGAAAACTATCCGTATGGTTCAATGTTGTCTGGAATGGGATTTGGAAATTGCTCTACAACCCTTGGACATGCCTTGTCCTATGTATTCTCAAATGAAGGCGTACCACATGGTTACTCACTATCTTCTTGTACTACAATTGCACACAAGCATAACAAGTCAATCTTTTATGACAAATTCAAAGAAGCTATGGAAAAACTTGGGTTTGATAAACTAGAGCTCAAAGCTGATGTCTCAGAAGCTGCAGATGTTGTTATGACTGACAAGGGACATTTGGATCCAAACCCAATTCCAATATCAAAAGATGATGTCATTAAATGTCTTGAAGGCATCAAAGCAGGTAATTTGTAAAAAATTCAAGAATTTTTTGTAATTGTCTAGAGTTTTGAAGCATTACGCACAAGATATGTCAAAACAGGTTATTTTTTTGACACAAACACGAAGGAACTTCAAAATTCTAGACAATACCCCTTTTTCTATTTTTTTGGCAAGCTGCGAAATTAGCAGATATGATTAAACTTATTTATTCTAATGTTTTGCTCAAGTGCACGTGACTGAAAAAACACTGAAATTTGGCATTCAAAATGGGTTAAATGTTGCTAGAGCCGGATATTCTGAAGACCAGATTTTAACGGCTTGCATACTTGCCGACAAGACCGGTTATGATTCTATCTTTTATATGGATCACACCAATGTGCCGCAATGGAAACATGCAATTGTTTTGGATCCCTGGGTGATGCTATCTGCAATTGCTGCAGTTACAAGCAATGTAGAGATAGGAACATGTGTAACTGATGCGATTAGAAGACATCCATCCAACATTGCACTAGCTGCCATCTCACTTGACAGGGTTTCTAAAGGCCGGGCTGTCCTTGGAATTGGTGCAGGCGAGGCTCAAAACCTCAAAGAATTCTGTATTCCCTTTGAAAAACCGGTCTCAAAATGGGAGGAACAAATCAAGGTTATTCATAAATTGTATGAATCAACTCCTGATAACGTGGTAAGTTTTGACGGAAAATACTACACACTCAAAGGCGCATGTTTGCAGGCACCTCCTATTCGAAAACCACACCCGCCAACTTATATGGCAGCTGGTGGCAAACGTACACTTGCATTAACTGGACAACTCGGTGACGGCTGGTTGCCTATTGGTTACACTCCGGAACTCTTTGAGAATCATGCCGCACAAATTAGAAAATCAATGAATGAAAGCAACAGGACGCAGGAAGAAAAAGACAACTTTCAGTATGCACTTGATATTGATGTATACTTTTCTGAAGATGCAGAGGAATCCTGGGCAAAAATGAAAGAGGCAGTCAAAGTAAGTCTGTTCAAGCCCGAAGTCTTGAGAGTTCATGGACTAAAAGAAATTGAAGGATTTGACTTTGTAAAATACTTTACAGAATATTCAATGTCTGATCAATCCTGGATCATAAAGATGAGAGAAGCTGCAACCAAAATTCCAGATAATGTAGCTCGTTCCTCAACTGCAGTTGGTACGCCTGAAGACATAATTCCAATATTTGAGCGATTCATGAAAGCCGGTGTTAATCATTTTGTTATTCGATTCTGGGGAAAAAACTACTTTGGCTCTATTGACAAATTTGCAAGCCATGTAATGCCTACACTCCGAGAAAAGGCCAAACAATAAGACATTTTATTTTATTGCGTATCAAAAGTCATTTACTTTGCATATTCTTGGAAAACATGATGGATGAGAGTATTTCAAAGACAGTAAAAAAATGCCTTGACATTCTGGAAGAAAATGTTGAAATCCTGACAAATCTTGAATTTGACTCGGAATCTGAAAAGGAGGACGAACTGACTCTGAACATGAAACTTTATCAATTGTATGATATGACTGAAGATGTTGTCGAATCTGCAAAACTCAAACGTGCAGAATCCAATCTTCTAAAAAGGCAGACTAGAGTTCCCTTTTAATTTATGACCTGTGCGGCCTCTTGTTTTTTGCCTTTGTAAATGATTTTACCCTGCGTCTGTTTTGCTGTTTTACCGATCTTTTCCTTGTACGCTCTGTGGATTTTGTCTTGCCCTGAATGATTCTTGTTTTATTGTCTTTTAACATTGTCTCTCTTCCTTTACATCTAAATTCAACATCCCTGCATTTGATGTAATATTTTCTGAGACAGAAAAATATCCTGTTGTTTGTCCCATGTATGCCTTTAACTTGCTTTGATTTTTTTAACTCGTTTATGATATTTCGAAGTATGCCTTTGTCAACATCTGTAATCCTGTGTAATTCTCTAAACCAGATGAACCTTGACTCTGAACCCCATTCTTCCAGAACATCCAAGACCTGTCGTGTTGCCCCTTCTTGCTCTTTGTCTATTTCATGCATGGACTGTTTGAACTGTTCATATGTTTTTATCAGTTTACATTCATGGGTACTGTAAAGGTATTGGAGTGGACCCCTGTTTTTAGTACCACTTTTTGCATATTTTGCTTTACACTTTCTTTCATTTATGTGTCATCTCCCATTGTTTGATGAATTCATTTGGAGGCATGTATCCTACAGATGAATGAATTCTTTGATTGTTGTAATCCTGAAATGCACCAGCCAGTGCAATTTCTGCCATCTGAAAGTTTGTAAACTCTTGTGGCCAGATGTATTCCTTTTTGAGTGTCTTGTGGAATGATTCCACATGACCGTTCTGCTCTGGAGTATGATGCCAGATATACTCTTGCTTTATGCCAAGTATCTCAATGGATTTTCTAAATTCTTTACTTGTGTATTGTGTGCCGTTATCTGACAATTTCTCCAAGAAACATGGTGGAATTGGTAAAAAGACTCCTGCTGAATTAGCTGGTATTATTGTTGATGGAAATAACAAATGGAAAACCATTATTCAGAACGCAAGTTTGCATAAGGAAAATTCAATCTGAAATTACCGCTTTCGTATGTTTCTGTGTCTATTTCCCCATTTTTTCTTTCGTAAATAATTTTCTGCAACTCTCTCTGCCTCTCTTTTACGTCTGTAAAATTCGGTAGGATCATCTTGTTTGTACTTGATGTAATTTGGGTTTTTTTCACGGTGGATTTTATTATGGCACTTTTTACACACAGGTATAGTTTTTTGAGGAAAATATGTAATGTGATGTATGACAGTAGCTGGTTCTTTGCATAACTTACATTTCCCTTTATCTACCATCAGATTACATATATCAGAAGGCCAATCTACATTTTAAGAATATATGAAAAATTATCACTTTCAATCTCTAGAAGATCCATATTTAGCCCTCGATAACTTAACAGAACCGAATTAAAGAATAAATGCACAGAACTGACCTGCAAAATTTTAGAAATCAAAATATTGACAAGAAAACCCAATGATGAGGATTAGAGCCCACTTTTGATTCTGGCTTGGATGTCTTGTTTGCCTGTCGGGATATTTTGCACACTCTGGATTTATAAAACGTTCTCTCGTAATTTCGTCGTTGCAGCTGGCTGGAATTTTAAAAATTCGTTCAAATGAAAAAATTAAAGAATTTCTCAACGCAGAACATGTTGGCAGAATTTCCAGTATTGATAAAAATGGATTTCCCCAGACAATTCCGATGAATTTTGTCTTTCTAAATGGTACCATCTACATGCACTCTCATGTAAAGGGCGAAAAATTAGATAATATCTCCTGCAACAACAAAGTAGGCTTTGAGGCCGACAGGGAACTAGAATTTCTGCCTTCATACTTTGAGGATCCCAATGATGCATCTCTGGCAGATACCTTGTATATCAGCGTTGTAATCAAAGGAATCGGCTCTCTTGTTACTGACAGGGAAGAAAAGACGCTTGCACTCAACGGATTGATGGAAAAATATCAACCCGAAGGGCGATATGACCCAATCAAATCTGACATGCGGGTTTTGGATGCAGTTGCTGTGATCAAGATAACTCTGCAAACAATGCATGGCAAATACAAAATTGGACAAAACATGAATCCTGCAGACAGGATGGTTCTGGCACAAAAGATTCTGAAGAGAAATTCACCATCAGCCAAACAAACCCTGAAAATTATGGGCTATAAAGTGATTAATGACGGACTAGAAATGACTGATGAACCTGTATGGTAGTATGATGCAAGCATTGCTTTAAATTCAGTTTTTGAGGATCCTATATGTTGGAGCAAATATCGAAATTTGAATTGACATCTGATTTTGAGCCTACAGGGGATCAACCACAGGCAATTGATGCACTAGTTGAGGGTGTAAAACAAAAGAGCGTTCAGACCCTGCTTGGAGTCACGGGAAGCGGCAAGACCTTTTCAGTTGCAAATGTAATTGCCAGGACTGGCAAAAATACTCTGGTAATATCCCACAACAAAACCCTTGCAGCACAGCTATATTCTGAACTAAAACAATTTTTTCCAAAAAACAATGTTGGATATTTTGTATCATACTATGACTATTACCAGCCTGAAAGCTATCTTCCTCAAACAGACACCTATATCGAAAAGGATACCCAAATCAATGAAAAGATTGAAAAATTAAGGCTAGAGGCGACTGCAATGCTGCTTTCAGGAGAGCCTACAATAATCGTATCGACTGTCTCTTGCATCTATTCGCTTGGAAATCCTCGAGACTGGGAATCACTGGCAATAACAATTAACACCGGCGATGAGATAAAGCGAGACGAGATTATTCGCAAGTTCATTGATGCCAGATATGAAAGAAATGACACCACGGTTGCACCAGGAAACTTTAGAGTAAAGGGGGATACGATTAATGTCACTCCTGCATATTCTGAAGACCTGATTCGAATTTCGCTGTTTGGCGATGAGATAGAGAAGATCGCCCTGCTTGATCATGTGTCGCTAAAAGAAAAAAGGAAAATTTCACAAATTAAGATATTTCCTGCCAAACACTATCTGATTGCCAAAGACGTTAGGAAAAGAGCTGTAAAATCCATCAAGAAAGAATTAAAAAAACGTCTGCCTGAACTAAATGAACTAGAGAACCAAAGGCTTGAGACGAGGACAAACTATGATCTAGAAATGATTGAGGAATTGGGCTATTGTTCTGGAATTGAAAATTATTCAAGGCATTTTGATGGAAGAAAGGTCGGAGAAAAGGCGTTCTGCCTGATGGATTTTTTTGGAGATGATTATCTTTTGGTAATTGACGAATCTCATGTAACGCTGCCGCAGCTTCATGGGATGTACAAAGGTGATCATTCAAGAAAAAAAGAACTGGTAACCTATGGATTCAGGCTTCCAAGTGCATATGACAATCGTCCATTAAAATTCGAAGAGTTTGAAGAGTATATCAAAAATACGATATTTGTATCTGCCACTCCTACCGAATATGAGAGAAAAATATCCTCAAAAATTGCCGAACAGCTTGTTAGACCTACAGGTCTGCTTGATCCTAACGTTGAGATTAGACCAACTAGGGAACAACTAGATGATCTAATCACGGAAATCAACAAAAGAGTAAAAGACTCTGAGCGTGTTCTAGTTACCACACTAACTAAAAGAATGGCAGAAGACCTGACTGAATATCTGTCAAAAAAACAAGTCAGGGTGCGGTACATACATTCGGAAATTGACGGGCTACAAAGAACAGAGATAATCAGGCAGTTACGTTTAGGGGAATTCGATGTTCTAGTTGGAATTAACCTTCTCAGAGAGGGATTGGACATTCCTGAAGTCTCCTTGGTGGCTATCCTGGATGCCGACAAGGAGGGATTTTTGAGAAACTTTACCAGTCTGATTCAGACATTTGGCCGTGCCTCAAGAAATGAACACGGAACCGTGATAATGTATGCTGATACGATAACCAAATCAATGAAAAACGCTCTAGATGAAACTAGACGCCGTAAGGAAAAACAGATTCAATACAATCAAGCAAACGGTATTATTCCTAAAACAATCATAAAATCAGTTCCAGAACAAGAGATAGTCCTAGATGATTCAAAGCTAAAGTCCATTTATGATATTGAATCGGATGTCAGTGAATTGAATACACAGATGACAAAATATTCTGATGAACTGGATTTTGAGCGGGCAATAGAGTGCAGAGATAGAATAAAAAGACTAGAAAAGGAGATTCAACTAAAAAATGACAGAAAATAAACTAAAAATTCGTGGAGCACGACATCACAATCTGAAAAATCTAGATATTGACATTCCAAAGAACAAGCTAGTTGTTATCAGCGGTCTGTCGGGTTCTGGAAAATCTACATTGGCTTTTGATACCATCTATGCTGAAGGCCAGAGAAGGTATGTTGAATCACTATCTGCATATGCCCGTCAATTTCTAGAAATGATGGACAAACCTGATGTTGACTCTATAGAAGGCCTGTCACCGGCAATCTCTATCCAACAAAAAACTACCAACAAAAATCCACGCTCCACTGTGGGTACAACTACTGAAATTTTTGATTACATGAGGTTGCTTTTTGCAAGAATTGGAATTCCGTTTTGTACAAATTGTGGAAGAAAAATCTCAACCCAATCAATTGAAACTATTTGTGATTCTGTACTCAAAGATTTTACAGGAAAAAAAATCCTGATTCTATCTCCTATAATTAAGAGAAAAAAAGGGACATATGAGAAACTATTTGAGCAAATTAAAAAGGACGGCTATTCCAGAATACGCCTGAATGGAGAAATTCTAAGTCTGGATGAGGGGATTCCGCCACTAGACAGACAAAAATGGCACAATATTGAGATTGTAGTTGATAGAATCACAACTAAAAAATCTGAAAGATCCAGACTGTTTGAGGCAATTCAGACTGCAATTAAAGCATCAAAGGGCGATGTGATGGTTGCATTTCAAAAAACGGAAAAAATTTTCTCACAAAACAACGCATGTCCCTACTGTGGATTGACTGTAGGTGATCTGGAACCGAGAACCTTCTCCTTTAATTCCCCGTTTGGCATGTGTAAAACATGTAACGGGCTGGGTGTAAAGATGGAGTTTGATTCTGATCTGGTAATTCCTGATAAGACAAAGTCCATCCTAGATGGCGCTATTGTTCCGTGGAGTGGAAGGTTTTCATCACTTAAAAGACAAGCATTACGGACTGTTGGAAAGAAATTTGGTTTTGACTTGATGACTCCAATTGAACAAATAAAACCAAAACATCTCTGGATCATACTGCATGGAACGAACAATCTCATTGATTTCAAATATCGCTCAAAATCTGGAGATTCATCTTGGACATATACTGATGCATTTGAAGGTGTGCTTGGAAATCTACAGCGTGTCTTTATGGAGACAGATTCCGAATCAAAACGTGAATGGCTAAAGCAATTCATGCGTGACACCCCTTGTGATGCATGCGGTGGCAAAAAACTAAAGCCAGAATCACTTGGAGTTAAAATTAACAACAAGGGAATAATAGATGTCTGTGATCTACCCATTAATCACTGTTATGAGTTTTTCTCCACGATAAAGCTGACTAAAACCGAACAATACATTGCAAGAGATGTTCTCAAAGAGATCAAAGAACGCCTGGAATTTCTAATGAATGTCGGACTGAACTATCTCACATTAAACAGGTCAAGTTCCACACTGTCTGGTGGTGAATCCCAGCGAATTCGACTGGCAACGCAGATTGGCTCTAATCTGACTGGCGTTCTGTATGTTCTTGATGAGCCGACAATTGGATTGCACCAGCGTGACAATGAACTGCTCATTAAAACACTGACAAAACTACGAAATCTTGGAAATACAGTAATTGTCGTAGAGCATGACGAGGAAATCCTGCGAAGTTCAGATTGGATAGTGGATCTTGGTCCTGGTGCAGGTGTACATGGTGGAAATGTAGTCTTTGAGGGAACAGTAGACGAACTTCTTAACGAACACAAATCAGTTACTGGCAAATATCTTAAGGACAAATCCCTGATAAATATGCAAAATAAAATTCGTAACCGTTCTGGTTCGTTAATTGTCAGGAATGCATCAGAAAATAATCTAAAATATATTGATGTTGAAATTCCATTGGGTCTCTTTGTGACAGTTACTGGCGTCTCTGGTTCTGGAAAATCTACGCTGGTCAATAACATTCTGCTAAAATCACTGGAAAATCATTTTTACAAATCAAATCTCAGAGTAGGAAATCACAAAGAGATTGTTGGTTTGGAAAATATTGACAAGGTGATTGCAATTGATCAGTCTCCTATTGGCAGGACTCCGCGTTCAAATCCTGCAACTTACATTGGCGCCTTTACGCCTATTCGGGAACTGTATGCAAATACCAAACTATCAAAAGAACGTGGATATACACCCGGTCACTTTTCATTTAACGTGGCTGATGGCAGATGTTTTGCATGTGACGGCGACGGGGTAAAACAGATTGAAATGCAGTTTCTCTCTGATGTCTATGTAAAATGTGATGAATGCAAAGGTAAAAGATACAACTCTGAAACATTATCCGTACTGTTCAAGGGCAGGAACATCTCCGATGTACTGGACATGACAGTATATGAGGCATTGAATTTATTTGAGAACATTCCTGCCATAAAACGAAAATTACAAACAGTTTTTGATGTAGGGCTGGGTTATATCAAACTGGGGCAGTCATCTACAACGCTGTCCGGCGGTGAAGCCCAAAGGGTAAAACTCTCCTCAGAACTATCAAAACGAGGTACTGGAAGGACATTCTATATCCTAGACGAGCCTACAACTGGTCTGCATTTTGCAGATGTTCAAAAATTACTGGATGTGCTTAACAGACTGGTAAACCTGGGAAACACAGTAGTGGTAATTGAACATAACATGGATGTCATCAAGAATTCTGACTGGCTAATTGATCTTGGGCCAGAAGGCGGCGACAAGGGAGGCAGAATCGTATCTACTGGAAGCCCGCAAGACGTTGCAAAAGCGCCTGAAAGCTACACTGGCAAGTATTTGAAAAAACTGTTAAAAAATGACCTTTGATATCTCCAAAATCATACTTTCTGCCAGTCCTGGAATCTACATGATGAAGGATTCTGGTGGAAAAATTATCTATATTGGGAAAGCAAAGAATCTGAAAAAACGAGTAAGGTCGTATTTTCTAAAAAACCAAAACTACAAGACTCAAAAACTGGTGGAAAATATCTCAGACATTGAATTTATCCTAACTGATAATGAGAGCGAAGCCTTTCTTTTGGAATCCAACATGATCAAAAAGTACCGTCCACGATTCAATATTGAACTAAAAGATCAGCAAAGATATACCTATCTTCGAATATCTAATGAAAAATACCCCAGACTGCTTGTATCAAGAAGAACCAGGGATGGAAAATTTCTGGGCAAGGGAAAAACTTTTGGGCCGTTCACTCAAGGCAGCTCAAAATTGCTTACCATCGGTACCCTAAGAAAGGCGTTTCAAATCAGAATCTGCAAAACTCTTCCAAAAAAAGTATGCCTAGAATACCATCTGGGAAACTGTGAAGGGCCGTGTGAGTTCAAGGATGCACAACAAAGATATCATGATCATGTCACTGCATTAGAAGATGTCCTCAAAGGAAAAAATCAGACCAGGATTTTTACAAAAAAATTAAAAGAAGAAATGCACCAGGCAGCCGAACTTTGGCAATACGAGCGTGCAAAAGACATACGCGATACACTGTTCAGGCTTGAGAGTCTTCAAACTGAACAAAAAATGGAATACGTTAAAAATTCAGATGAGGAATATTTTGGCATAGGCATCAAAGAACAGACAGCAGTCGTTATGAATTTTAGAATGATTAACGGTGTGATTAGAGATAGCAACAAATTCTTTTTTGACCTGGTCGGAGATAACACTTTTTCAAACTTTCTTTATCAATACTATTCCACACATAAAATTCCAAAATTCATCCTTGTCAGCGTGTTTCCTGACAATCAGAAATTACTAGAATCCCTGCTCTCAGAGCAGTCAGGTTTTACTGTAAAAATACTAACTCCAAACAAAGGAAAGAGGAGAGATATAATAAATCTGATCTTAAAAAACATTGAGCTAATTCATTCCAAAGGCGGAGAACCGGGGCTAGTTGAACTAAAAGAGACTCTGAATCTGCCTGTAATTCCCAATGTCATTGAATGCTTTGATATCTCAAATCATGGCGCTGACTTTGCTGTTGGCTCAATGTCCAGGTTTGTAGGTGGGTCTCCAGACAAGTCAGGATACAGGAAATTCAACATTAAAACTGTGTCTGGTAGGAATGATTTTGCAATGATTGGCGAAATTATCAAAAGAAGATATTACAGATTGCTGGAAGAAAATTCTGAATTGCCTGATCTGATCGTAGTTGACGGTGGCAAGGGACAACTAGGCGCAGCCATCAAATCCATGAAATCCCTTGGATTAAAGCTCACGTGCATCTCTCTGGCTAAAGAAAATGAAGAAGTCTTTGTACACGGAAAGAAAAATCCTGTTCTAATCCCTAAAACCAAGCCATCCTTGAAGATTCTGCAGCATGCCCGAGATGAAGCCCATCGGTTCGGCGTTGCACATAATAGGATTATTCAAAAAAGCAAGTTAAAATAAAAAAAGGAAAAATTCCTAATCAGTTCACTGTAACACTGCCTGTCATCCATGGATGAACCATGCAAAAGTAATCATAGTTGCCTGTCTCATCAAATGTAAATGACCAAGATGCATCTGGTCCCACTATACCGCTATCAAATACCTCCATTTGAACATCCAATCTAGTTCCTGCAGTTACTGTATGTACTGCAGAGTCTGTGTTGACCCATTCTATTGTATCTCCAACATTAATTGTAATGTCTGCCGGTGAATAGCAAGAGTTTGTATCTTCACATCCTCGATATGAGGTGCCTGTTGGAATCTCAACCATATGTGTCTGTGGCTTGTCCATCATGGTATCATCCTCCATCATGGTATCATCCTCCATCATGGTATCATCCTCCATCATGGTATCATCCTCCATCATGGTATCATCCTCCATCATGGTATCATCCTCCATCATGGTATCATCCTCCATCATGGTATCATCCTCCATCATGGTATCATCCTCCATGGTATTGACCATGATTGGTGGAACAGAAACAACAGGACTGGCATCTTGAGCTGCGCCCATTGATGCTGTAATTCCTAACGCTATTGCTACAATTGCCATTGTAATTGCAATTGATACTTTGTCTATACCTGCCATAATTGATCCATGGCTAACTCTATACTAAATAAACCTAATTGTGTACGAATCATGGCAAATAACGTATGTATCAAACCTCTACGCCTAAATCCACTAGAATAGTCAAGACGTTATAGGCATAAAACATGTTCTTTGCTGCTGATTCATACCAAATAACAAATCAGTATGTATCAAACCTCTACGCCTAAATCCACTAGAATAGTCAAGACGTTATAGGCATAAAACATGTTCTTTGCTGATTCATACACAAATCACTATCTGAACAAAAAATAATACAAGTAAGAGTTTAGGTCTCCTGTCTAGAACATCTAAAATTCGTGCTCAACCTAAACTCTTACTAATACAATTGTCAACCAAAAAGGGGTCTTTTGTCTATATATTTTGAATACGCCCCTTATGATCATAGATTCAAATGCGTATTCATGCTTGAATCGCATACATTCTTCTCAAAGATGATCGATGAACTAGTAGAATTCTCAGAGTATGATCCAGAATTAGCAGACGGAATAAAGTGGCTTGATGATCAGGCACAGAAAAAAGGAATAACATTTTATGATATGGTCTTTGAAGTGTTGTACAAGCATGATGTAAACTCCAAGGCAAAAGACTGGCTTAGTACAAGAAATTAAAAATTACCTTCTCAAGTCTAGCGTCTTGTATTCGCACCCTTCTGGACCGCAATATTTTCCAACATATGCCGCTTTTGGTCTGTACAGTGCTGGTTTTGGCGCTGCCTCTGCAAATTTCTCTTCAATGATGTGCGCTGTCCATCCTACAACTCTTGAAATTGCAAAGATTGGTGTGTTGAGATCAGTTGGAATCTCCAACATGTAATAGATTGAAGCACTGTACAAATCTACGTTCGGATAGATGTCTCTGTCTTTTTGCAGTTTCATCTCAGAAATGGTTACAGTCTCGACTTTTTCTGTCAAGGCAAACCATGGCTCCCTGATCTCTTCTGCTAGCTTTCTTGATAATTCTTTTAGAACTTGTGCTCGTGGATCATATGTTTTGTAAACTGCATGTCCCATTCCCATGATTCTCTCGCCTTTGCTCATCTTTTCTCTAATCCATGGTTGAACATTTTCTTCATCTTTGATTTCTAATAACATTTTCATAACTTCTGTATTGGCCCCTCCGTGTAATTCGCCACTTAATGCTCCTATTGCAGCACTAGTCGCTGAATACATGTGTGCTCTAGTTGATGCAACTTGTCTTGCTGTAAATGTTGATGCATTAAAAGTATGGTCGGCATGAAGAATTAAACACACATCAAAAATCTTCTCAACTTCAGGAGCTGGTCTCTTACCTGACATCATGTATAGAAAATTTGCAGCATGACTAAGAGAAGAATCAGGATCTACAATTTCCAATCCGTTTCTTACCCTCTGCCAAGTTGCAATGATGGTGGGAACCTTGGCAATGAGGTTGATTGCCCTGTCATAACTTGCATCCTTGGTTGAAAATTCTTCATCAAAATATCCAGCAAGTGCGGCAACAAATGCCTGGAGCATATCCATAGGATCTGCATCTTTTCTCCAATTTCCCATGTTCTTTTGCATCTGCTTTGGGATGTATCTGGCATCAATCAACTTTGCATTAAACTCGTCTAGTTGCGGTTTGGTTGGCAAATTGTCATAAATCAGTAAATATGCTGTCTCCTCAAAGGTTGAATTTTTTGCAAGATCTAAAATGTCAAATCCGCGATAAATGAGCTTGCCTTTTTTTCCGTCAATATTTGAGATTTTAGTGTCTGCAATCTCAATTCCCCGCAAACCGATGTTTTTGGTCTCCATATCTGGCATACTGAAAAATCTTTTATTATATTTACGCCAAAATTACGTCTATGAAGTTTAGTAATTAGTCTAATATGTCAACTTTCGATTATAAATGATAATTTTTAATTCAAAATTAAATGACTCCAACAGAGCGCAAACACTTGCAAAAATTAGACGACTTGATACTCTGTGCATCACCAGAGGAGATAAAAAAAATACAAGAAATTGACTATCAAACCCAGATGGACGGATTGTCATTTTATGATGTCTATCTTAATTCCAGTTCTTTGATTAACCAAAGAATCAAAAAATCTTTCAGAAAATATTGATCTTTTATTCTTCCTTTAAATGAGGGACTAGTTCTTTAACCGTATTGCCCGCATCCAAAACCAAGAAACCTAAAAGTAAAAAAACGGTTCCCGCCAAAAAAACCAAAACTAAAAAAACCATAAAGTCACAACGAACCAAAGTTGTCTGTATCTCTCATAAAGAAGATGCAGACGGAATCAGCTCGGCGGCATTAATCAGACAAGCATTTGGCGGTGATGCAATTCTTGCTGACTATCCCAGCCAAATGGAGGTAATACAGCAGATGGTTCTGGATAAAAAACTAAAGTCCCTGTATATTTGTGATCTAGGACTAAGCAAAAAGACACAGGATGAATTTATAGACATTATGACTATTCTTCGAAAAAACAAAGTTGCAGTCACTTACATTGATCACCACGATATTGATCCTACTGTTGTAACATCACTGGAAAAGATCAAGGTTAAAGTCATTCATGATATCAATGAATGCACTGCTGTTCAGGTTTACACTACATTCAAATCCAAACTCAATGATCATGCTTCATTTGTTGCAGCATGTGCAGCCATTACTGATTATATGGAAGACAGGCCAATTGGATCCAAACTGCTTCAAATTTATGACAGACAATTTGCACTAGTTAGTGCCACAGTACTTACTTACAACATTGTTGGACATCAAAAAGAACCTGATTACTTGTTGTATCTAGTTGAAGAACTAGCTGACTCTAAATTCATACATGAAATTCCAAATAGTTTTGAATTTGCCCAAATTCAAGTTGACAAGCTCTCTCAGATGATTGCCAAGGTAAAGAAAGGAGTGAAAACCATGAAAAATCTCGGTTATATGGAAATTCTGGATGCTGGTGCAGGTGGCGCTGTTAACTTTGTGATGGGGCTATCTAGAAAGGATGTCGGTGTTGCATACAAGGAAAGAGTTGATCATGGCATCTATGCTGTTTCAGTCAGAGGTTCTAAAAACTGCAAAGTCCACTTGGGCAAGATTGTCAATGTCCTGGCAAACGACCTTGGCGGTTCTGGCGGTGGACATGACAGGGCATGCGGAGCTGTAATTCCAAAACCAAAAATTAAAAAATTCATTACTGAACTAAATAAAAAATTAAAGTAATACATCATCCTCTACGCCTAAATCCACTAGAATAGTTGAACATTATAGGCATAAAACATGTTCTTTGCTAACTACATGTGAACAAAAAGGCAAGGAATTCAGATAGCATAAAGAACGAATCGGGTAGATCAAAGATCCGTAAATCGCCTTCAAAGAGAACAATTCCAAAGAAACAGATTAGGGATAAAGCAGAAAATATCATAGAGTTTATGCGTAATTGACCAAAATAACAAACAACATTCGACTTGTACGTATTAACTTGTTCACATTTGATATGATGATAATAGACCTTTTGCGTAATTAGGGTGATTTTTTTCAACATTCGATATTTTGTGTAATTTTATGCCTAAAAATCCAAAATTTCAGAATAATCCGAGAAATTATCTTCTAAAACTACGTCTAGGAATAATTACACAATACGTCTAATGATTTTGTTTGAGTATTGTTGTAATAGTCGACGTGGTTTTAGTCAATTACGCATAAACTCTCATGTATGTTGGGATTGATCTGCACAAGAAATTTCATAAAGTGGCAGTCATGAACAACAAGGGAAAGATAACACGGAATAAAAAAATAGAAAATACACAACAGGCAATCAGACAAGCACTCTCAAAGATACCACTTTCTGCCAGTGTCGTCATGGAATCATCATCAGTTTGGTATGGAGTGTACAGATTCATAACAGATGTACTGGGATACAAGGTAGTGTTGTCAAATCCTTATCTTACAAAAGCAATTATTCCATCAAAGAAAAAGACAGACAAGATTGATGCAGGGGTACTGGCAGATCTCTTACGTGGAGGATATATTGCAACATGTTTGTTCAAAGTGATAAAATTGTAAAGGAACGTCAGCTTGTACGGCATGGAAGAAAGTTGATCCAATGGAGGACATCTGCAAAGAACCGCATTCATGGAATTCTGTTACAAAATGGAATAAAGATTCCTGGAGCAACATTCACAGGATTATACATAAAAAGACTCTGTGCCCTAAAGGATTACCGAATTGATGGCTTTATACGACAGATAGAATCACTAAATGATATGATTTCAGATATTAATGCAAAGGTAATTGTCTAGTGTTTTGAAGTTTCTTCGTGTTTGTGTCAAAAAAACAACCTGTTTTGACATATCTTGTGCGTAATACTTCAAAACTGTAGATAGTTACCAAATAATGAATCAGAACGAATGCTGCGCAAGGTGGTAATACACAGGAAAATACGCCAGAGAATAGTCAGTACTGGAGGGATGAGAGAATGTTTGGAATATTAATGACATGTATGCTTACATGGCGCAAACAGAATCTCAACACTGCAGATATGTTGCTAGATATACTTGGAGGGACCTAAACTCTTACATAATCAGAGCAGCCTAGTTGAGATGGCAAAATACATTTGGAGGCTTGATTCACCCTAGTCTGTTATTTCAAATGTATGTTTTGAAAAAAAGGATATTGGCATGGCAGTGTTACTAAAATCATTTGGAGGCACACTATATTCTACATAAATCTCATAGATTTCCCCTAGTCGAGACAGATCATCTTTTGGAATTAGTATTTTATGACTATATTCGGTTTCTGGTCGAAATACTTGTAGCGCATCTGACAGCATTCCACCAAAATGATTGCCAGATGTGAGCGAAACAATATTTATATCAACAAGATTACGAAGCACTACAGGCACATCACCCGAATTTCGTACCGTTATATGTACGATATCACCTAGATGATATTGGTATTTATCTGTAGTTATGTCAATCTGATGAAAAGGAGGTAAATCAGGCTTGCTGATCACTGTAATTTGAGGATCATTATCTTGTATTGTTACTACATCAGTTCCACTAGATAAATCAGGCTTGCTGACCACTGTAATTTGAGGTAAAGAAATTACTAGCAACAAAACCAGTACAATTGATGCAGAAATTAAAATTAAACTTTTAGAATTTAATTTAATCAATCTTTCCTCCATTTTTAATTAGCAATTTTCCACCATCTTTAATCAAGACATGTTTGTTTATAAAGTCAACATCTAATAAAAGACCGTTTGGGATGGTTAGTGATGAGTCATTATTGATTATTACATTTCCGTTTGTTTTACTATCTGTAGCTAGAATGCAATCATTATCTATAATCCAATCGTACGGTGTAGAATCAAAAGGCATACATTCAATCCCCTGGCTAGGAGTTATTGGTTTGTTGCTTGAGATAACAAATGTGATAAATGTGTCAGGGGGACTAGAATTAGGTTCAGCTGTAACAATTAATTTATAGTCAGTTATTCGTTGTACAGGAAATGTAATAAATTCAATATTTTGAACGGTTGAATTACTGATTATAATAGGGTCACCGTTTTCAAATCTTAATTCCAATGTTAAATCTCCTTTAATAGACTGAACAGGATTGTGAATTGTACCATTAGGATTAATAAACCAAGTAAGGAAAACTTTTGTATGTTTACCATATTGATCAGAAAGCGCATACTCTTTTGTAACTGTGCCATCACTGTTAATTACATCTTGGATTAGTTTATCTCCATCAGATACAAATTCCAAAGACTGTTCTACATTTAATCTTCCAAATCCCCAATCATGGAGTTGTTCAGATTCAGATTTTCTTGCTTCATACGAGTTTGCAGTAAAAAAATATCCATCAGGTCCTTGCCAATCAGCACCTGTAATTAATGCACTTTTAACACCCAACGCAGTCAATTCTGGGTGTGCTTTTAATAATAATGCAGATGCTCCAGACACATGTGGTGCTGCAAAACTAGTTCCATTAACTTGGTAATAACCTCCCAGTTTACTTGCAGTAATAACATTAAAGCCAGGTGCTACAAGGTCAGGTTTAATACGTCCATCATCAAGAGGGCCTCTACTACTGAAAGGCGCAATTGTGTCATCAGTTAAATTTGAAATTGTATTGGGATTTAATGCTCCAACTGTAATCACGTTATAACCACTGCCCGGAAGTGTTATTCCCAAAGAATCTACATTACCTGCAGATTTCACTACAACTAGTCCCAAATCAGCATGTTCCTTACCCTTTGCTATGCTTCATAGCACATCTAGTTCTGCTAATCGTGTCTTTACTCTCAATCAGCTTTATCAATTGATTTAGAGTTTGCTCTCCGTATCTGCATAATCATCAAAGCAGAACATATACTCTGATCCTGATCTATCGTCTGAGAAATGTTTACCATCATATCAAATGTAAACAAGATGCGTACAAGTCGATTATTGTTTGTTATTTTGGTCAATTACGCATAAATCATACAATGAATAACCCTCTCTGAGCAATCTTGTAATGTAGATCATTTACAAAGTTGATTCTAGCAGTCTGCACAATCCACAGCGTGCCCCCGAGTCATGACAAATATTCCTAAATTCATTTGAGAAAATCTCCAAATCTCTTATTCTAAAACTTTGACTATTGCATCAATTTCTGTCATGGAGTCTAGTGGCAAACTAGCTACGCCAACTGCAATCCTAGAGTGCCTTCCTTTCTCACCAAATATCTCAAAGAACAAATCTGAAGCTGGATTGATGACTTTGGGTTGCTGTGAAAATTCTGAAACAGAATTTACAAATCCTGACAGCTTTACTATCTTGGAAACTCTGTCCAAATTGCCTGTCTCTCTTTTTATTTGTGCTAAAATGTTAACTGCACACATTCTTGCGGATTTTTGGGCAGTTTCCAGATTGTCATCAGAAACCTTTCCAGTAAAGACTACTTTGCCGTCTTCCATGGGAATCTGTCCTGAAATGTAGAGCAAGTCTCCGATCCTAACTACGGGGACGTATGATCCTGCAGGTGTAGGAGGATTTGGAAGCTTTATGCCTAATGATTCTAGTTTTTCTTCAATCAAGACTATTTCTACTCTCTTGCCTGATTTTAGTTTTTAGTTATCTTGATGTGAACTTTATTGTCCCTGCTTGAATTATTCTGATGAATTGTCCTAGTTTTGTAGCCTTGTTTTTGAAGGCATCCATTCAATATAGAGACCCAAGGTAGCAAGTGTTCTCTGTTTAGTTTTGACTCGATTGTAATGTTTCTGGCATTTACATCATAGTTTACATGCCCTGAGCATGTTATCTGTATTATTGTATTAATAATCTCGATTATATCGTCAAGTGATTTTGATTTTAAGGGAATTCCGCTCTTCTCTAACAGTCTGAACATGCTGCATTCAATCTCTTTTGATGTGATTGCAGACTCTAGAACATACATCAAGCCAGATTCATTCACCGTCCTGATGATTTTGTAAATCTCTTGTGCTTCTGCCTTTGTCATGTCTGCAAGGAATTTTGTCTTTATCGCGTTCTTCCAGATACTGAAAAATATTCTCTCTTGATTAATACCCAGTATCTCAGTTGATGAGAAAATTACACCTTTTCCATTCTCATTATTTAGCATTAACAGCTCTGTTCCGTCAAAAACAACACAATTTTGAGTAATCTCTGATGCTCTAATCTCTACTCCTTCAGGAATTTTCTTGTATGATTCAGAACAAATCTGTGTGGGCAGAACAAGTACTTTGATGTCTAGATTTCTGCGGACAACTGACAGCAACTGCTCTTTACATTCTGATAATAGTCCAAAACCCCATTGGTCTACCATTATCTTAATCGACGATTTTGAGCCCTCAATCATGGTTTGGAGTTGAGCCAAGACATTATTTGCACCAAGTTCAAAGTATCTCTTTTCTTCTGCCCCTCTTGACTTTCTACTTTCTTCATTCACCTTCTTCAAATTTGAGACCAGTGTATTCATTGCATTCACCTTGTTGATCTGCTCATGAATGATCCCATCAAATGCATCCTCTGGCGCTATGGACGTACACATTATTGGCTTACTCTTTGAAATTATTACCAGTTTCTTTTTTTCCAGTTTCAGCAAAGTTGGATAAATCTTGGTTCTTGGAATTTCTGAATAATATGCCAATTCACCTGCAGAGACTACTCCTTTGGCAATCAGGGATACATATGCCTGTGCCTCATATTTGCTTAATCCAAATTCTTCCAAACTGACTGTTAATACATGCTCGTTTACCATGATTATACTTGAATTGTTATTAGGTAAAATTGAGAGCTAAATTCCTTTAAACAACAACTCAAAAAAAATCAAAGTTGTATCTATGGGTGGGTGTAACTATAGTTACTAAATTAATTGTTACAATGTCCTCAAATACAAAATCTAGGTTAACTAGGTATATGCTGATTAAATGCAATGTCTGCGCATTAGAATACGCAAATACGTCCCGTTCAGTTACCCTTGTCCCAAGACTAGAGTACTCTATTAATCTATTAAACGAGGTTGTTGAGGCTCTTGAGGAAAAAAGCCATGATTTGAAAAAATTAAACAAATCCCTAATTGTGGATTTTGATGAAACAGATAATGCCCATCTTCGGGCAATCAGACTGGAACAAATTATGGCCTTTTCTCTGGATGCCCTCTCACAAATAAAAGAAAGAACTGGAAGAATATCTGATGTAACTAGCATTCCAAAGTCTCTTTCTGCAACCATTCCTGTGATTAGAACAATTAGCGCAAAATTATTTGACATTGCTCCTGTTTGCAGTCAAAAACTATCTGAAATATCTGTCCATCTAGGCAGTATAGTACTGGATTCTGCCGTGCTCACAAAGGCAAGATTTGACTTTAGCCAATCAAATGAGGAAGCCTCAATACTACTTGATAAAGTAAAATTGATGGTAAACTCTAAATTAAGTAAGCAGTACCCTAATCTTGATTTTCTCAAAGTATGCAATACTTGATACCGTTAAATTCCAAGCGTGACTTTTCAAAGGACATTACGCGCATAACCGAGATTTCCTCAAAAATTGGCAAAAAACTATTGGAGATCAAATCCTCTGATGACAGTGAAATAGACAAACTCACTTTGGAGGAACTGCAGGATTTAAACAAGATTGTTGGAATTGCCGGTTTTATGCTATGCAAATATGATGACAAAAAAGAAATGCGTTCAATTCTAAGACACTTTGTGTCCATTATCACTGATGCTGCAGCCTCACTAGAGAATTTGGATGATGAAATCTCTGAATTGATAATTTCAGCTGAAGACTCTATAAACAAGGTAAAAGAACTGCATGTCCATATCGCTGAGAAATCAGATTTCAAAAAGAGATATCATAATGGACCAGAGTATGATGAATCTGAAACAGGTACAATTAATTTAACCACCTTTCAAACCCCACTGAACGAAAAATAACCCAATTAGGAACAATTCAAATTTATGGTCTTTCTCATAAATGAATTTACATGAATCAGACAAATAACTAGAATAGTTGAACGTTATAGGCACAAAACATGTTATTTACTTGATTCATACCAACAACCTCTCATACTCAAACCACCCAATCATATCTGAGAGTGGTTAGTAGTCAAATGGATTTAACCAATTTTGGCACAGAGGTTAACCAAGCAGAATAGCAACCAAATTCTAAAGGACAAAGAGTAGGTAATTAGGATGAATTTAGCTCCACAAGAATTAGAAAATACTGCTAGCAAATACGCCACTGAGGCCATAAAATATGACTCTCAGGGAGCACGTGGCATGGCAATTACACATTATCAGCACGCTACTGACACACTAGTCAAACTATCGCAACTTTATCCCAACAGCAAACTAAACCCAATTTACAAAGAAAGATGCATTTCTTATCATGATAGAATTAATGCATTACAACAGGCTGGCGGTATAGAACCTGCAGTTGATCCCAAAGCCTCAGATAAAGTCCAAAAGGCATCCGTACAAAGACAAGAAACAGAAAATGACTTTGAAGATCTCGTTATGAAAGAGAAACCAAATGTTACTTGGGCCGAAGTAATTGGTCTGGAAGATGCTAAAAATGCATTACGTGAATCAATCATATATCCTGCTAAAAGACCTGATTTATTCCCACTTGGATGGCCAAAAGGAATGTTACTTTATGGACCACCTGGAACCGGAAAAACAATGCTTGCAGCCGCTACTGCAAATGAGATGGATGGTTATTTTATTAATGTGGATGCATCAGCCATGATGAGTAAATGGCTAGGTGAGGCAGAAAAGAATGTCTCAAAATTATTTTCCATGGCAAGACATTATGCTGAAAAAGAAGGCAAGCCTGTTATCTTATTTGTAGATGAAGTTGACTCTTTATTGGGTTCTAGAAACAGCGAAGTTGGTGGCGAAGTAAGAACCAAAAACCAATTTCTGACTGAGATGGACGGTGTCAATGGTAAGGGAAAAGACTTGATGCTGTATGTAATTGGGGCAACAAACAAACCCTGGAGTCTTGATTGGCCTTTCCTCAGACGGTTCCAAAAGAGAATCTACGTCTCGTTGCCATCACATGAAGCCAGAGTACACTTATTTAAGGAATACACCGAACCTCTAAGAAAAAACTTTAAGGTAAACCCTGCTGACTTGGCAAAACTCTTTGACGGATACAGCGCAAGTGATATCAAAGATATCTGTCAGGCAGCACAGATTAAGACAGTTCATGAAATATTTAGTTCTCCGGATTACCATGAACCTGTAGAGGGTGAGACACCTACACAGCCAAGGGAACTCATTCCATCTGATTTTAAGGAGATCATGGCAAGACGAAAACCAAGCGTTTCCACTGAAATGATTCGTGCTTATCACAAATGGAGCGAAGAGTTCAAAGCTCTCTGAACATTACACATTTTTCTACGATCAGATTTCTTTACCTCTTTTTTCATGTGGTATCCTAAAAGTAGTTTACCCCTTATTCCACATGATATTCCTCTCCTGTCTGCTCATCAACAACTCTTGTTCCAGGTTTTGGCATCTTTTTTGCAAATGCCTGTACCGGTGTCTCTAAATGTCCCAGTCAAGGGACATGTGTGGTCTCTCCATATTGTACCATTCCATGAACAAATCTATTGGATCACTGACACGTTGCATGATGCTCTCAAATCGTAGCAGTTTTCTCTGTATCTCCCCATGAAATCTTTCCAACTTGCCGTTTGTTTGTGGATGTCTGATACCTACAAGAATTTGTTTGGTGTCAAGCTTTACCAGTTCTTTTTCAAAATCAAATACTCCCTTTTGTTTTGCTTTTGCAGCATTTGCATAAAACTGTGAGCCGTGATCAGTCATTATTGATGCTGGCCTGCCATGATTTTTCATTGCCTGCTTTAATACGGACAATGCGTTCTCTGTTGTTGCATGCTCAAACGTATCATATGCGGTCACAAAACGTGATGTATCATCCAAATAGCACAGGAACCATCTGCCATCATCAGCTGTTTATAGTCAGCATGTCAATAGGGAATTCGAGTAGGTTCACTCATATCTGATCCATTTGCGTCGTTTGCTCTTTTTTGGCTGACGTGATGCTATATCCACCTCTCTCAATATTTTGTGGATGGTATTGTGAAGGATGTGTATTCCTGTACTTGATTCAATGGTTGGTTCTAGTTCTGCTGTAGAACCAGTAGATGGGAAAGTAACTCAAGTGTATTCCTGTACTTGATTCAATGGTTGGTTCTAGGCTTGTTGCACCTTATATCGTGTATGACTGACTGAAAGTACTGCAGAATGCTCACGGCGTCCAGGAAGACTATTTTTTGACCTGCCCATCGGTGCTGGGTCTACAAATCCTCTTTACTCGTATGCCAGTTAACCCAGATGTGTTCACAAGTAAGAGTTTAGGTCTCCTGACTAAAACCTCTAAAATTCGTGCTCAACCTAAACTCTTACTTTGAAGTTCCTTCGTGTTTGTGTCGAAAAAACAACCTGTTTTGACATATCTTGTGCGTATTACTTCAAAACTCTAGACAATTACCTTTTTTCACATAAAACTTAAATTAATACAAATTCGGACTCTACGAGGGCAACAATAACTACAAAGAAATCAAACCACGCAAAAAAGTTTGGAAAGCTGGTTTTTGACGATGGGACTGTTCTTGATGGTCAGGGTTTTGGCTATTCTACGACTGTATTTGGCGAAATTGTCTTTAACACCGGGATGGTTGGTTACCCTGAGGCATTAACTGATCCCTCGTATAATGGTCAGATTCTCACACTTACGTATCCTCTGATTGGAAATTACGGTGTTCCTGATCCCCTAGCCAAAGACGATGATGGCATTTCAAAATTCTTTGAATCAGATAAAATCCAAGCTCGGGGTCTGGTTGTGCATGAACTATCCCTGACTGCCAGTCACTGGAATCTTTCAATGACCCTTGATGAATGGCTGTATGAGAAAAAGGTACCTGGTATCTCAGGCATTGATACCCGTCAACTAACAAAAAAACTTCGAACAGGCGGTGTCATGATGGCAGCCCTTGCGGTATCTGATTCTAAAATAAATATCAAAGAAATAAAAAAACAACTGTTATCTACACCTCATTATAATTCTGAACAATTCATGGATGCAGTATCTACAAAAGAAGAACAAGTTTATGGCGATGGTGAGAAACTAGTCGTAGTAATTGATACTGGTGTAAAAAACGCAATTTTGAGAAATATTCGTCAAATGGGTTACAAGGTAGTTCTGGTTCCTTGGAATACCACATATGAAAAGATAATGTCATACAATCCCAAAGGCGTTGTACTGAGTAGCGGTCCTGGCAATCCACAGAACTGCCCTGACACAATAAACACCACAAAAAAATTAATTGAAAACAACATCCCTACATTGGGAATCTGTCTGGGTGCCCAAATAATTGGCATTGCAGGAAATACAGAGACATACAAACTAAAGTATGGACATCGGGGACAAAACAAACCTTGTGTGAATCTGGAAAACAACAAAGTCTATGTCACTAGCCAGAATCACGGTTATGGAATCACCCCTGAATCACTTGAGAAATCTGAATTTAATTCATGGTTTGTAAACGCAGATGACAAAACAATCGAAGGAATAAGACACAAAACACAAAATTGTGTCGCAGTACAGTTTCATCCAGAATCTTCACCCGGTCCATATGATTGCAAGTTCGTCTTTGAAGAGCTAAAACACCTTATGGAGGAAGGAACATCTGCCAAAGAATGAATCGTTAAAAAAAATTCTTGTACTGGGTAGTGGGGCAATAAAAATCGGAGAAGCCGGCGAGAGTCGTCAACACGACCGCTAATTTGACTACTCCGGAAGTCAATGCCTCAAAGCAATACGCGAAGATGGATTGAAAAGCATCCTGATCAACCCAAACATTGCAACAATCCAAACCGATACTAGATTTGCAGATCAAGTGTATCTTCTTCCAGTAAACCCAGAGTATGTGGAATCAATTATCGAAAAAGAGAGACCAGATGGAATTATGCTGGCATATGGTGGACAAACTGCCCTTAACTGCGGTGTCAAGCTAGAGGAATCTGACATCCTTCAAAAATATGGCGTTAACGTACTTGGAACATCCATTAAGGGCATTCAGAGGACTGAGGACAGACAGCTCTTCAAGGATTCCATGAGGGAATCCGGCGTTCCTGTTTTGCGAAGCAAAACCGTAACCAACTTTGAGGATGCTAAAAAAGTGGCCAAAGAACTCTCATACCCTGTGATAATCCGTGTCGCATACACTCTGGGTGGACGGGGTGGCGGTGTCGCATACAATGAAATCGAACTCTATGAGATTGTTGAACGGGGCCTCAAATCAAGTATTGTCGGCCAAATTCTGATTGAGGAATACATTGGACACTGGAAACAGATCGAGTATGAGGTAATGCAGGACTATGATGGGAACAATATCATTGTATGTAACATGGAAAATGTTCTCTCAATGAAAGCACACACCGGTGATAATATTGTAGTTGCCCCGTCCCAAACAATTAACAATCATGAATATCACATGTTGCGTTCTGCAGCATTGCGTGCAGTCAAACATGTTGGAATTGTGGGCGAATGTAATATTCAGTATGCACTAGAGCCAAACTCTGACAGCTATGTTGCAATTGAGATAAATCCGCGGCTTTCTCGCTCTTCTGCACTTGCAAGCAAGGCAACCGGATATCCTCTGGCATACATGTCTGCAAAAATTGGACTGGGATATAACCTGTCAGAACTGGTAAACAAGATTACAAAAAATACCACTGCATGTTTTGAACCGTCACTTGATTATATCGTGTGTAAACATCCCAGATGGGACTTTGAAAAGTTTGAACTAGTGAATCGAAAACTAGGACCGGCAATGAAATCAGTGGGAGAAGTAATGGCAATAGGCAGAACCTTTGAGGAATCACTTCAAAAGTCAATTCGAATGCTGGATATCGGAAATGATGGACTGGTCCTTAATCGTACCAGTGAGAAAACATACACAGAAGAAGAAATTGAAAACAAACTCACTAATCCTGATGATCACATTTTGTATAATGTTGCAATTGCATTAAAGATGGGAATTTCAGTTGAGAAGATTTACAAACTCTCTACAATTGATCCTTGGTTCATTGAAAAGATAAAAAACATTGTAAATATTGAATCAAAATTAAAAGGCTCCAAATTAGAAGAATCACTTCTTTGGGAGGCCAAAAAAATGGGCTTTTCAGACAAGCAGATTGCCCGCGTTAAAGGCAAGACGCCTGATGAGGTGCGTAATTTGCGCAAGAGATTAGGCGTTTTACCCTCTGTAAAGCAGATTGATACGCTAGCTGCAGAATGGCCAGCAGTTACAAACTACCTCTATCTTACATATGGCGGTCATTCCCATGACATTGTGGTTCCATCTGACGAGAAAGGAATTATTGTTCTGGGAGCTGGGCCATATAGAATCGGGAGTAGTGTGGAATTTGACTGGGGAACAGTCAACATGGTTTGGGGTCTGCAAGAGAATGGCGAAAAAAATATCTCTGTGGTGAATTGTAATCCAGAGACCGTATCTACTGATTATGATATCTGTACGCGACTATACTTTGAAGAACTAACACAGGAAAGAATTTTAGATATCACCGAGTTTGAAAACCCCAAGGGAGTTATCACCTGTGTTGGCGGACAGACTGCAAATAATCTGACTCCCACTCTTGCAAAATACGGTGTCAACATTTTGGGAACTGGTGCGTCTGATGTTGATAGGGCAGAAGACCGTTCAAAGTTTAGTGCAGAGCTTGATAAATTACACATACAACAGCCACGTTGGCAAGCATTCACAAATCTTGATGAGGCCAAAACCTTTGCACAAGAAGTAGAGTTTCCAGTAATTGTAAGGCCCTCATACGTTCTTTCTGGCGCTGCCATGAAAGTTGTCTGGTCTCAAAGAGAACTAAAAACATTTGTAAAGGCAGCAGCTGATGTCTCACCTGATCATCCGGTTGTAATCTCAAAATTCATGTTAAACTCACTGGAGGTTGATGTGGATGGAATCAGTAATGGAAGACAGGTAATAATTGGTGCAATAGTTGAGCACATTGACAGTGCAGGTGTCCATTCTGGGGATGCCATGATGTGCATTCCGCCATGGCGGCTAAGCAACAAGATTATTGAGACTATCAATGAATATACGACCAAGATTGCATTGACCTTCAATGTGATAGGTCCGTTTAACCTTCAATATCTGGTTCATGATGATCATGTTTATGTGATTGAGCTAAATATCAGGGCGTCACGTTCCATGCCGTTTGTCTCAAAACTTGTCAGGATGAACCTGATCTCTCTTGCATCCAAGGCCATTCTGGACAAACCGCTGCCTAAAATACCTGAAAACAAGTGGAAAAAAATTCACAACTTTGGAATCAAAGTTCCCCAGTTCTCCTTTATGCAACTACAAGGCGCAGACATTACATTGGGAGTTGAGATGCAGTCGACTGGCGAGGCTGCCTGTTTTGGAAACAGTTTCCATGATGCACTATCCAAGGGACTTGTATCTGTCGGATACAATCTGCCCGCTAAAGGAACCGCGCTTGTAACTGTTGGTGGTGATAAAAATAAACAAAAACTGGTTTCAACTATTGCAAAACTCAAAGAACTTGGGTTTGAAATTCTGGCAACAGAGCATACTGCAGAATTCTTTGAAGAAAAAATCGGTCAAGTGAAAATAGTTCACAAAATTTCAGAACCTGACAGAAAACCAAACATCACTGATCTCCTGTATGAGCGAAAGATTGACTTTATCATAAATATTCCAAGCACAGCCACACTGGAAAAATATGTGGGAATGCTTGAAGATGAGTATCAAATCAGGCGAAAATCCCTGGAATTGGGAATTCCTGTTCTGACTACCCTTGAACTAGCAGATTCTTTTGTAAATACTCTGGAATGGCTCAAAGATAACAAAACAACTAAAGAGCCAATTGAACCCTATGATAAATTTGAATAATTCTAACATACAGAATGTCAAATATTGTGGCAAACTATCAGATGCCAAACCTGATGAGATTTTATGGTAACAATCAAGTCTGTGAGCACCTTTGCACTAACAGTCTATCTGACATCAAATCCGGTATGACATTGTTTGCTGATTCATGCCTGACTAGGACTTTACAAAAACTCTGTAACAGATATTGGCCGGTCAAATCACCTGATCAATAACTGACTCATCTCCAATAATTGCACCATCAAGTGTTATTATTTTTGCAGCAGATACGGTCTTTATCTTGTCAATAACAGGGGAAATTGATCTTTTACATCTTTTCCTGTGTGTTGCATAAAAATATCTGTTAAATGAAGGGATTATGATTATTTCCAATTCACCTGATTTGTTTGGAAAAATCTTCTCTTTTTTGGTCTTTATTGATATCCAAACCCTTTGCCCGTTAATCACAGAGCCCTCTTGAAAAAATACTGGATGTATGTGGCCCATGATAATCTTGTCAACATGAGAAAAATTCTCTGATGGCATTGTATGTCCATGTGTCAGCAAAATATTCTCTTCAACCATGCCTGTTGCGCTAATCATGGAGACATTGTCTGGAACCAATTTTTGAATATTCGCATCATGATTTCCAGGGACTAGTATTACGTCACATTTTTCCCTAATTTTTTTCAAAAACATTGGAACCTCGTTCCACTCGTTTCTTGAAATGTTTTTGATGCTTGATTTTACATCCCCTAGTAAAATCACCGAATCAGGATTTTCTGCATCTATAATTTCTGATAATTCCTGAATTGTCTCATTTATGGTAGAGTTTTTACCTATGAAAATCCCGTTTGTTGCCAGACTGTTCTCAAATCCTATGTGGATGTCAGTAACTATGAGGCTCTTTTTTTTGCCTTCTAGGATTAGTGCAGGTTTGGATGGAACTATTCTGATTTGTAGCATCAAAGTTATACTGTAGACATGTGATTAAATTCTTGTGAACAAAGACTCTGCTAGAGTTGAATCCCTAGTCTCTGAAAAACGTGTGAAACTGCATATCTTTGAGCCCAGTCAAAGAAAAATTTGGACAGTTGTGGGAAAAGGAAAAGAACACTGGATTGATCCACATGCCGGCTATTGCTCTTGTCCAGGATACTATTTTGGCAAATTAAACGGAAAAACTGGTTGCTATCATTTGGAATCTGCCGAACTTGCTCAAAGAGAAAACAAAATTGAAAAAGTTATTTTCACTGATGAGGAATTCTCTGATTTTCTTTCAGGGCTGCTCTCTGATTTGTAATTCACTGTTATCCAAACGCGTTAATGACTAGAAATCCTATCAGAAATTACAGATGAAAATCAGCAGAATTTTAAAATTGAGAAAATTACAAATTTAGTGACTTGGTATTTCATTATATGAGCAGTATGTCATGACATTAGAAAAATATAAAAATCAGACAAGACTGGTTTTGATGAGATGTCATTGAATCTAATTTATGACACTCTATAGAAAATTAAGAAATTCGTAACTGTTTACAGTTTTGAAGTATTACGTACAAGATATGTCAAAACAGGTTATTTTTTTGACACAAACACAAAGTAACTCCAAAACTCTAGACAATTACAAAAACAGGTTATTTTTTTGACACAAACACAAAGTAACTTCAAAACTCTAGACAATTACAAAGTGCCACATTTGATGGAATTGCACAATCTCGTTCTAGCTTTTCATATCTAATTTATTTGAGATTGATTGGTATTTTTTGCTCCAAATGAAACACTTTGCTATCTACTGATTCTAGTGACATGTTGGAAAAAGGTAGAGTCTACATCTAGTTTCAGCTGATTTAACCTAATGGTATGGTGTCTATATCGTCTTTTGAAACACCTTTCCAAAGACCAGTCATATCACTTGATTCTACTTTTTCAACTTTGGTAATCTGTTGAATCTTGATGTGGTCTGGATTTGGTGGCATCCATAACATTGCCATATAGTCTCCTACACTTCCAACCTTGTCTGGTAAAGCCATGGTGACCTTTTCATCTACAAATCCTTTTGCAACAAGTGCCTTTATTGCTTTTTCTCTCAGATCCATTCTTCCATGAAGGAACAGATAGATCTCTTTTTGTGTATCAATCTCTGTCATGAATCCACTTATTTTTTAAACTAAATCAACCTTTCTAATTTGATATCTGCCAAAAAGGATAAATTAGAACAGACAAAATTTTAACCATGAAAGTCTTTACTGTTGGAAGCAAATCGTTTGTAACTAGTTTCCAATTGGCTGGCGTTCCAGGGATCATCTCTGAATCGCCTCAAGAGGCTATGGGCAAAATTAAGAAATTGACAGATGATTCTAATGTTGGATTAATCCTAGTAAGTGATGATATCTCTAAATCCATTGATGATGAACTGACCACCCTTCGATCTGAGCAATCCACACTTGTCTTTTCATTACCCTCAATTGGAAGTGAAAAAACTGAAGTTGATTACCGAATAATGCTAAAAAAGATTCTCGGTGTATGACTCTTTTAATCTACTTATAATCGCCACTTTGATGTGTTACCATGAAAACGGTATCTGTAAAAGAACCATCAGTAATCTCTGTTGATGAAACAAAAGAACCGACGCTAGGACCTGGCGATATCCTAGTACGGATGCATGCTTGTGGAATTTGCGGTTCTGATGTGGAAAAAGTCTTTGGAGAATATGGGCAACCATCAATGCGTTTGGGCCATGAATCAGCAGGTGTGGTTTTAGATACTGGCTCTGATGTAATGGAATTCAAAAAAGGCGACAGGGTATTTACTCATCATCATGTTCCTTGCTATGATTGTCACTTGTGTAATCACGGTAATGAAACGATGTGCCAAAAATATTCTGAGACTAATCTGCTGCCTTGTGGACTGTCTGAGGAATACACTGTACCTGCATGGAACGTTTCTCATGGTGGCGTTTTAAAAATTTCTGATTCTCTAAGCTTTGAGGAAGCTGCAATGATTGAACCGCTGGCATGTTGTGTAAGGGCATGGAGCAAATTTCACTATCAGGAGGGTGATTCAGCTACGATTCTTGGCGTAGGCCCCACAGGAATGATGCACGTAATGCTGGCTCTTGCAAAGAAATTCTCAAAAATTTTCTGCCTTGATGTTAACGACTTTAGGCTAGATTTTGCAAAGAAATTCAACATTACTGAATCAATTAATTCAATGCAAAAGGACAGAAAACAAAAGATTCTGAATCATACTGACGGACTAGGGGTGGATGTAGCAATTGTCGCAACTAGCAGTCTTGCGGCATTTGAGGATGCAACTGATATGGTGAGAAAAGGCGGCACTGTTATGATGTTTGGCGTTCCTCACACAGGGGCAAAACTGGATTTGGATATGAGCAAAGTTTACTCCAAAGAGATTACTCTTGTTACCAGCTATGCTGCCTCTGATAAAGACACCAGAGAATCTCTTAACCTCATAGAGTCTTTGCAAATGGATGTCAAACAGCTAATCACGCATACGTATCATTTGACTGATTCTCAGAAAGCATTTGATCATGCACGTAGCGGCGATAATGCAATGAAAATAATCATCACAAAATAAGAAAGGCTTAAGAAAGGATTTTGATTCTTTCAAAATCGTAGAAACATGGATTGGGGATTAAAAAACAGGCTATCGAGAATCATAAAGCCGTATGATAATCGTGCTTTAATGCTTGCAGTTGATCATGGATACTTTCTTGGCCCAACTGAAAAACTAGAGAATCCAAAAAAGGTAATCGCACCTCTTTTGAAATATTGCGACTCTCTGATGCTTACAAGAGGCATTCAAAGAACATCTGTTCCTGCAACCACTGAGACTCCGATGGTGTTGAGAGTTTCTGGAGGTTCAAGCATAATTGGCGAGGACCTGTCTCAGGAAGAGATAACGGTTTCTATTCAAGATGCAATCAGGCTTAATGCAAGCGCACTTGCAATGTCTGTCTTTGTCGGTTCAAAATATGAACATCAAACTATCGTAAATCTTGGAAAACTAGTAAGCAAGGCAGAAAAATATGGAATTCCCGTGCTGGCTGTTACTGCTGTTGGAAAAGAACTGGGTAAAGATGCAAGGTATCTCTCACTGGCATGCAGAATTGCAGCTGAGCAGGGAGCACATGTTGTCAAAACATACTATTGCGATGATTTTAACAAAGTCGTCGAATCGTGTCCTGTTCCAATTATCGTTGCAGGAGGAAAGAAAATTCCAGAACGTGATGCATTGCAATTAACATACAACTCTATTAACGGAGGTGCAGTTGGCGTTGACATGGGAAGAAACATCTGGCAATCAGAACATCCTGTTGCCATGATTCGGGCAGTCAGAGCTATAGTCCATGGAAATGCAACTGTTGATCAAGCATACAATTCATACGAAAAACTGACCAATGATGTTGCTCAAAGAGAAACAAATCAAACTAAAAACTAGTCTATTCCTCTATCTTTGAGAGATGAATGTGTGCAATTTTCCATGTTGGCAGTTTTACCAAAACAAATGTCGCCCGTCCCTTAATCTTCATGCACTCTCCTGTAAACGCCTTGTTGTTCACTAGCATTCCCCTCTGAATTAACTCCATTGCTACAACTGCGGCATCTCCAAAAACACTGATCTTTAGATTTTTGATCTCATAACTATAGTCTGAAATGCTAATGAATCTTAACTCTTCTAATTCTATCGTGGTCTGATAATCCTTGATATCATATGGCGGCAAATCACTAAAGCTGGAAAATCTGGAATCATCAAGATGTATCTTTTTTAGTTCTGTTAGATCTTTTGTCACTCCTGCTTGAAACAATGTCTCAATTACCCTGATGATCTCCTCATTATCTGACAAAACAGTCAACCTCAAATATGAAAATTATTAGTTAAGTCTTGTGGCACAAAAATGATTAAATCACGGCTGTTTTTGAGAATCTTTATTAACATTTAACTGGTTTTCATTTTGATTCTAATGAGTACAAGAGTAACTGAGCAAGGATTTACAAGTTGACGTTATACTGTAGTGTGCTTAAATCCTTAACACATTAAAATTATGGCAATTGATCTGATAAATAAAATGGAAACAATGACTGGTGCAAAGGCTCTGATGACTGCTATGGACAAGGAAGGCGTCAAACAAGTCTTTGGCATACCCGGAGGTGCAAATCTTCCAATATATGATGAGTTTGCAAGGTGCAATATACGGCATATCTTGGCAAGGCATGAACAGTCAGCAGCTCATATGGCTGATGGTTTTGGCAGGGTTAGCAGAAAACCAGGTGTCTGTTTTGCAACATCAGGACCGGGTGCCACTAACATATTGACAGGCCTTGCAACAGCACAAGCTGATTCATCGCCAATGATTGCAGTAACTGGCCAAGTGGCAGTACCCATGATTGGAAAAGACGCATTTCAAGAAAGTGATATTATTGGAATGTCCAACCCTGTTGTCAAATATGCATTTCAACCAAGATCAGCTGGTGAAATTCCCGAAGCTGTAAGAAAGGGATTCTACATTGCAGAAACTGGACGGCCAGGGCCTGTACTTATTGACATTCCAAAAGATGTACAACAAAACAAAGCGGAGATGACATTTCCAGATGAATTTAAAATCCAAGGCTATCATCCTTGGACTGATCCTGATATTCTTGCATGTAAAAAAGCAATTGACATGTTACTTGATTCCAAGAAACCAATCATCCTGGCAGGTGGTGGAACTATTATCTCATCTGCATTTGATGAATTACAATCCATTGCTGAGGCTCTCATGCTTCCGGTGGTAACTACTTTCAAGGGAAAGGGCGCGTTTCCTGAAACACATCCCCTGTCATTGGGTCCGATTGGAATGCATGGGCATGCTGAGGCGAACAAAATGATGACAGAATCTGACTGCGTACTGGCAATAGGCACTAGGTTTTCTGATAGATCAGTTGGAACCTTTGAGGCATTTGAAAAGGACCTCAAAATAATTCACATGGACGTTGATCCTGCAGAAATTGGCAAAAACCAAACAGCTCAGGTTGCAGTAGTTGGGGATGTCAAGGCATCGCTTCGAATAATGTTAAAATTACTTTTGCAAAGATCAGTCAAAAAAACTGACGAGACCATATGGATAAAACATGTCAAAGAAACCAAAGCATACTGGAAAGAAAACCTGAAACTTCATCCAGGTGAAATGGGCGCTGCAAAAATCTTACGCAAGCTTCGAGAACTGTTGCCAAAAGAGGCAATCATTACTACTGAGGTAGGACAACACCAAATGTGGGCATCATTATTCTATGATGTAATCCAACCTGGTACTTTCTTTAGTTCTACTGGACTTGGTACTATGGGCTGGGGATTTCCAGCATCAATTGGTGCCAAAGTCGCAAGACCTGATGTCCCTGTAGTGGACATTGCAGGGGACGGCAGCTTTGCCATGACAGAGAACTCTCTTGCAACTGCAGTATTGGAGGATATCCCTGTAATCGTGTTTATCTTAAATAATTTCACATTGGGAATGGTGGCTCAATGGCAAAGAACCTTCTATGATCGACGAATGATCGGTGTGGACCAGCAACATTGTCCTGATTATGTAAAATTAGCAGAATCATATGGAGCTCAGGGAATCAGAGCCCAGTCAATTGATGAGCTTGACAAGGCAATCAAAACTGCATTATCAAGTGATGTTGCAACTGTAATTGACATTCCAATTGACCCTGAAGAAGACGTATTGCCATTTGTAGCTCCTGGAACTTCGCTTGCAGAGATGGTCTTGCCATCATAATGATTAATCATGTGGGCAATAATCTCTATTCTAGTTGAAAACAAAACCGGTATATTGTTTAAGGTAACCAATCTTTTCAGATCTAGGAACTTTAACATCGAAAGTATCTCAGTAGGGGTAACTGAGAATCCGAATTATTCTAAAATGATCATCACCACTAACAGTGATGAAAAGCAGGTTGCACAGATTGTAAAGCAGCTCGATAAAATGATCGATACAGTCAAGGTCAGGCAGTTAGACGAGCACAAAACAGTATACAGGGAACTCTGTCTTTTTATGATAAAACTCTCCAATGCAAATGACAGCATGAAAATTGACAAGATAACTAGCGAATATGGCGGAAAGGTACATTATGTGAAAAAGGACTCACTCTTGGTAGAATTGACTGCAACTCCTCATCAAATCCATGCATTTGAGGAACTAGTAAGGCCGTTTGGAATCCTTGATGTTGCACGAACCGGCGTTGCAGCTTTACAGAGGAGTGATCATGAAAGTTAGAATATTTGATACAACATTAAGAGATGGAGAGCAGACTATTGGTGTATCTTTATCGCCAGATAAAAAACTAGCAATTGCAAAAAAACTTGATGCGTTGGGAGTTGATGCAATTGAGGCGGGTTTTCCTGTGATCTCCAAAGGAGAATTTGAGGGAATCAAGTTAATTACCGCTGAGGGTCTGTCTTCTGAAATAGTTGGATTGGCAAGAACTATCAGAAAAGATATCGACACTGCAATTGATGCCGGATTGGATTCCATTCACGCATTCATTGCAACATCTGACATTCACTTGAAGTACAAACTCAAAATGTCACGAGAGCAAGTACTTGAAAAAGCAGTTAATGCAATAGAATATGGAAAATCAAGAGGGATCAAAGTTGAATTCTCAGCTGAAGATGCAACTCGAACCGATAGGGAGTTCTTGAAAAAAATATTTGGTGAAGTTGCAAAAGCTGGAGCAGATAGAATTGACATTCCTGATACTGTGGGGTATTCTACTCCAGAATATATGGAAAAAATCACTCGCGATACAATTGAGGCGACAAATCTTCCAGTCAGTGTTCATTGTCATAATGACTTTGGACTAGCAGTTGCCAATGCATTATCTGGAATTCATGCAGGAGCATCATGTGCACATGTTACAATTAATGGAATTGGTGAACGTGCAGGCAATGCATCATTAGAAGAACTCTCCATGGCATTGCAATGTCTTCCTTATGATCAAAAATATGAAACCAACATCAGATCTGAACTAATTTATGATACATCCAGATACATCTCAAAAGTTGTAGGCATCAAAGTCCAGCCAAACAAGGCCATAGTCGGGGATAATGCATTTGGGCACGAGTCTGGAATTCACACTCATGGCGTGCTGAATAATCCGCTTACGTATGAGCCAATCAGTCCTGAATTGGTAGGACGCAAGAGCCGGTTTCGTGTTGGAAAGCATGCAGGAATTCATGGAATGAATGCAATGCTTGAAGAATTTGGAGTCAAACCAACTACAGAACAATCAGAACAGATTCTTGAGAAAGTCAAAGTACTAGGCGATCAGGGAAAACAAATCACTGATGTGGCATTGTTATCCATTGCAAATGATGTCTTGGGTGACAAAGGAATCAAAAAACTTGTTCAATTAACTGGATTTTCAGTCACAACTGGAATTGGAATGATACCTTTTGCATCTGTAAAACTAAACATTGATGGAAAAGAGTTCATTGGAACTGATCATGGTGTTGGTCCGGTTGATGCATCATTAAATGCAATTCAAAAGATTACGGGAAAAATCTCAGAAATACGAATTAAAGACTATGCTTTGGCATCCATCTCTGGCGGCTCTACTGCATTGTGTGAGGTGACAATTAGCGTAGAGGATGCGCAGGGAAATAGAATTTCTGCAAAATCAGTCGGTGAGGATATTGTGACTACTAGTGTTCAGGCAGTCATTGATGGCATCAACCGGATCATGCTCAAAAAAATGCTAAAAGACAAACAGGCAAGCTAAACCCTAAAATCTTACCTGTTGCGTCGAATTGTTATGTACAAGATATCACTGATTGCTGGTGATGGAATCGGTCCTGAAATATCAGAATCTGCAATCTCTGTGTTGGATACAATTCATGACAAGTTTGATTTGAAATTTGAAATAACTCTATTGCCTGCCGGGGATAAAGCACTTGCAGAAACTGGCAAGGCACTTCCTGACGAGACCGTTAATGTGATAAAACAATCTGACGCATGCTTGAAGGCCCCTGTTGGCGAGAGTGCAGCTGATGTCATTGTAGTGTTGAGAAGAATACTTGATCTTTATGCTAACATTAGGCCTGCAAAATCATACCCGTACATGTCTGCATTACGTGACGATATTGACCTAGTAATAGTCAGGGAGAATACAGAGGATCTCTACGCCGGTCAGGAATTCAGTCTGGGCGATTCTGCAGTGGCATTAAGAGTAATATCAGAAACTGCATCAAAAAGAATTGCCAAGTATGCATTTGAAACTGCAATGCAACGTGACTCTGCCAAAAAAGTAACATGCGTTCACAAGTCTAACGTAATGAGAGTAACAGACGGCTTGTTTGTTAAAGCATGCACTGCTGTCTCAAAAGAGTATCCTGATATTGCATTTGAGGAGATGTATGTGGATGCATGTGCTATGAATCTGATCCGTCAACCAGAGAAGTTTGATGTTATAGTCACAACAAACCTGTTTGGGGATATCCTGTCTGATGAATCATCCCAGGTTGTAGGGGGATTGGGAATGGCACCTGCAGCTAATATCGGGGATTCCTTTGCATTGTTTGAACCGGTTCATGGAGCCGCATTTGATATTGCGGGACAAAATATGGCAAATCCCTCGTCGTTTTTGCTTTCCATCAAAATGATGCTTGACTGGCTTGCTGCAAAGAATGATGATTCAAAATGCATTGAAATTGGCACAAATCTGGAATCTACAATCTTTGACTTGGTAAAATTAGGTGCTAAAACCAGAGATATTGGCGGTGATATGTCGACTAGGGAGTTTACTAAAAAAATTACAGAAAACCTGTAGAATTTATGCGTAATTGACCAAAATAACAAACAACAATCGACTTGCACGCATCTTGTCCACATTTGATGATGGCAAACATTTCTCAGACGATAGATTATGATCAGAGCATATTTTCTGCTTTGATGATTGTCCAAATACAAAGAGCTAGGCAACACCTTACTAGTTGATGGAACACATGTACCTGTACGAAGATCAGTGGATTCTGTGCAAAGAAAGAGATCATACTCTGGCAAAAAGAAACGATTTACGTTCAACACAGAGATAATAACAAACAGTAAAGGAATCATAATCCACCAAACCAAGAGCTATCTTGGTGCTAGTCATGATTTTAGCATATTCAAAAAAGAATCTGTATCAATCTTTAATATGATAAAATTACTGACTGGAAGCAGTAAAACAAAGCTATACTCTGAGCAGGGATTTTTAGGAATATCAGATTACCTAGATAACAACACACAATCCATGCAACCTAAAAAGAAACCAAAGAATCGCCAACTGACAGAACGAGAACGGACAAAAAACAGGCAGATAAACGGGGTCAGAGCCAGGGTGGAGCACACCATAGGTGACATGAAAACCTATGCAAGAATGGTTGATGCATATGATTACACCATATCAAGTAATTTTAGCCACGATTTTTCAATTTGGAAAAGATCGTGATTTACTACCCCATAACTTGACAATATCTGAACATCATAGTATTTTATACTAGATGAAACAAGAATTTTATAATGTCAGATGAAGAAAAATTTGAGCAAATTTTACAAAAATCAAAAGAAAGAGCAGGAGTTGAAACGGTAAGAAATATACAAGAACATCTTCATGAATATGTGAAATCACAACATAAATTCCAAAGACAATATCGTACGATAACTTCAAGTAATACGTGTAATTAAATTATTAATACGTGCCAACTTGGGGAGAAATATTAAAAGAAACTGAGAAAACAATTGTAGCTAATAACCCTCCTGATTTTGATGGAATTAGGCGCAAATATCTTTTAAAGCTACAGCAATACACTAAACGCAACACTATCATTTATGCTACAAATTGGACACAATGTGTTCCTAATGCAGATCCAGAAGCACTTTCTATTTCTGAGGAAGATTTGCAAGGGTTTATGGAAACTGTTCATTGTTTGAAAGGTGATGAATTGGATTTAATTTTACATAGTCCAGGGGGTTCACCAGAAGCTGCAGAAGCAATAGTTTTGTATCTTAGATCAAAATCTATAGATATTCGAGTAATTATTCCACATGCTGCAATGTCTGCAGCAACTATGATTGCATGTAGTTCAAATAGAATCGTAATGGGAAAACAATCTTCGTTAGGCCCAATTGATCCACAGATATTCATTCAAACTAAATTTGGAATACGAATGATGCCGGCACAAGATATTAGAGTTTATGCGTAATTGACCAAAACAACAAACAACATTCGACTTGTACGTATCAACTTGTTCACAGTTGAATGATGGTAACAGACCTTTTGCGTAATTAGGGTGATTTTTTTCAGCATTCAATATTTTGTGTAATTTTATGCCTAAAAATCCAAAATTTCAGAATAATCCGAGAAATTATCTTCTAAAACTACGTCTAGGAATAATTACGCAATACGTCTAATGATTTTGTTTGAGTGTTGTTGTAATAGTCGACGTGGTTTAGTCAATTACGCATAAACTCTATTGTAGATGAATTTAAAGATGCCGAACAAGTTTCTAAAAATGAACCTGAAAAATTAGGGGCTTGGATGCCAATCTTAGATCAATATAATCCAGGCTTAATCAAACATTGTACAAGAGCAAGAGAACTTTCAGAAACACTAGTAAAAAATTGGCTCTCTTTTTGGATGTTAAAAGATCAAACTGACGATGAAATTAAGAAAATTTCAAAAGACTTGGCTGAACATGATTTATTTCAAAGTCACTTTAGACACATGGCAAGAGATTCGGCCAGAGATGTGTTTAACCTAGTTGTTGATGATTTAGAAGATGATCAGATATTACAAGATTTAGTTTTATCCATATATCACGCTACAACCATTACATTTCAGACGGGAGTGTTAAAAATAATTGAAAATCATCTTGGAAAAGCATTTGTTAAATCATTGCCTCCTGTACGACAATTGAACTCTGGTAGAATTTAGTTATCAGATCACCAAAATTTAACAGCAGGGTTCAATTTGAATATTTCTCTTTAAATTATCAAATAAATCAGTATCAAAACTACAGTGTGATTTGGAGATCTATATTTCATGTTTTGTGGTACAGATCAGAATTTACCGGATCCAAGTCCCAATCTGGTGTATCTCGTGTTTTCTGGTCTATAACTTGACAGGACTGGCAATAGAATAACACAAAGTTGACTGTTATGATGTGATAGATACACAACTAAAAATCCTCTAAAAACTTGAAAAAATCAACTAAAGTATCACAAAGTAATTAAATACTAATTTTGTACTAGTATCATGACTGATGAGGAGAAGGAGATACTAGGAAAATTAGTAGAGGCTAGTCTGAAACAAAACAAGATAGTATACGAAATGCTTCATGACCTCTAAAAGTCTAACCTCTACAGAAATTATTTTTATTCATGATAAAATTGAGAAAAAGTGTAACTGTCTACAATTTTGAAGTATTACGCACAAGATATGTCAAAACAGGTTATTTTTTTGACACAAACACGAAAGAACTTCAAAACTCTAGACAATTACGAAAAATTACCTTCTACAAATCATACCTAGAAATAATTACGCAATACGTCTAATGATTTTGTTTGAGTTTTGTTGTAATGGCTAGTATGGTTTAGTCAATTACGCATAACCTCTCTAGTATATCTGCTCCTAGAAATGTGATTGTTCAGAACAATTCAATTCTACACATACCATCTGGAATTACTCTGGATATTGATTTTGCAACATTTAGTCTGACACTAGTCTGACACTAGTCTGACACTAGTCTGACACTAGTCTGACACTAGTCTGACACTAGTCTGACACTAGTCTGACACTAGTCTGACACTAGTCTGACACTAGTCTGACACTAGTCTGACACTAGTCTGACACTAGTCTGACACTAGTCTGACACTAGTCTGACACTAGTCTGACACTAGTCTGACACTAGTCTGACACTAGTCTGACACTAGTCTGACACTAGTCTGACACTAGTCTGACACTAGTCTGACACTAGTCTGACACTAGTCTGACACTAGTCTGACACTAGTCTGACACTAGTCTGACACTAGTCTGACACTAGTCTGACACTAGTCTGACACTAGTCTGACACTAGTCTGACACTAGTCTGACACTAGTCTGACACTAGTCTGACACTAGTCTGACACTAGTCTGACACTAGTCTGACACTAGTCTGACACTAGTCTGACACTAGTCTGACACTAGTCTGACACTAGTCTGACACTAGTCTGACACTAGTCTGACACTAGTCTGACACTAGTCTGACACTAGTCTGACACTAGTCTGACACTAGTCTGACACTAGTCTGACACTAGTCTGACACTAGTCTGACACTAGTCTGACACTAGTCTGACACTAGTCTGACACTAGTCTGACACTAGTCTGACACTAGTCTGACACTAGTCTGACACTAGTCTGACACTAGTCTGACACTAGTCTGACACTAGTCTGACACTAGTCTGACACTAGTCTGACACTAGTCTGACACTAGTCTGACACTAGTCTGACACTAGTCTGACACTAGTCTGACACTAGTCTGACACTAGTCTGACACTAGTCTGACACTAGTCTGACACTAGTCTGACACTAGTCTGACACTAGTCTGACACTAGTCTGACACTAGTCTGACACTAGTCTGACACTAGTCTGACACTAGTCTGACACTAGTCTGACACTAGTCTGACACTAGTCTGACACTAGTCTGACACTAGTCTGACACTAGTCTGACACTAGTCTGACACTAGTCTGACACTAGTCTGACACTAGTCTGACACTAGTCTGACACTAGTCTGACACTAGTCTGACACTAGTCTGACACTAGTCTGACACTAGTCTGACACTAGTCTGACACTAGTCTGACACTAGTCTGACACTAGTCTGACACTAGTCTGACACTAGTCTGACACTAGTCTGACACTAGTCTGACACTAGTCTGACACTAGTCTGACACTAGTCTGACACTAGTCTGACACTAGTCTGACACTAGTCTGACACTAGTCTGACACTAGTCTGACACTAGTCTGACACTAGTCTGACACTAGTCTGACACTAGTCTGACACTAGTCTGACACTAGTCTGACACTAGTCTGACACTAGTCTGACACTAGTCTGACACTAGTCTGACACTAGTCTGACACTAGTCTGACACTAGTCTGACACTAGTCTGACACTAGTCTGACACTAGTCTGACACTAGTCTGACACTAGTCTGACACTAGTCTGACACTAGTCTGACACTAGTCTGACACTAGTCTGACACTAGTCTGACACTAGTCTGACACTAGTCTGACACTAGTCTGACACTAGTCTGACACTAGTCTGACACTAGTCTGACACTAGTCTGACACTAGTCTGACACTAGTCTGACACTAGTCTGACACTAGTCTGACACTAGTCTGACACTAGTCTGACACTAGTCTGACACTAGTCTGACACTAGTCTGACACTAGTCTGACACTAGTCTGACACTAGTCTGACACTAGTCTGACACTAGTCTGACACTAGTCTGACACTAGTCTGACACTAGTCTGACACTAGTCTGACACTAGTCTGACACTAGTCTGACACTAGTCTGACACTAGTCTGACACTAGTCTGACACTAGTCTGACACTAGTCTGACACTAGTCTGACACTAGTCTGACACTAGTCTGACACTAGTCTGACACTAGTCTGACACTAGTCTGACACTAGTCTGACACTAGTCTGACACTAGTCTGACACTAGTCTGACACTAGTCTGACACTAGTCTGACACTAGTCTGACACTAGTCTGACACTAGTCTGACACTAGTCTGACACTAGTCTGACACTAGTCTGACACTAGTCTGACACTAGTCTGACACTAGTCTGACACTAGTCTGACACTAGTCTGACACTAGTCTGACACTAGTCTGACACTAGTCTGACACTAGTCTGACACTAGTCTGACACTAGTCTGACACTAGTCTGACACTAGTCTGACACTAGTCTGACACTAGTCTGACACTAGTCTGACACTAGTCTGACACTAGTCTGACACTAGTCTGACACTAGTCTGACACTAGTCTGACACTAGTCTGACACTAGTCTGACACTAGTCTGACACTAGTCTGACACTAGTCTGACACTAGTCTGACACTAGTCTGACACTAGTCTGACACTAGTCTGACACTAGTCTGACACTAGTCTGACACTAGTCTGACACTAGTCTGACACTAGTCTGACACTAGTCTGACACTAGTCTGACACTAGTCTGACACTAGTCTGACACTAGTCTGACACTAGTCTGACACTAGTCTGACACTAGTCTGACACTAGGACACTTCGGTTAAATTCGGTGGAATAATCACCTAGTATCACTAGTTGAAAAAGTAAAATTTTTTGATTTTCGTGCGGTGCATATCTCTTAACAGTAATTAGAAAAGTGTTGTAATTGTCTACAGTTTCGAAGTTACTTTGTGCTTGTGTCAAAAAAATAACCTGTTTTGACATATCTTGTGCGTAATACTTCAAAACTGTAGACAGTTACAAAGTGTTTCATTTGGATTAAATACGTATGAATCAAGCAAATAACATGTTTTATGCCTATAACGTCTTGACTAATCTAGTCGATTTAGGCGTAAAGGTTGATACATACGATAAAAGCTGGATAACAGAGTTACAAATGTTTGTTCTACTAACACATTCTCATTATGAGTAAATCATGGTGGCATGCACCAGATGGTGAATCAAGGTCCACTTTAAAGTACATGAAAAGTCAAAGGCAAAAAAAGTACAACTCCGCATCGTTTTTAATGTATTTGCAGAGCATGTCGTATAATGGGTCTGTTTAAACGAAAAAAGGACAAGGAAAACATGACAAAATGTGAAAAATGCGGCACTGAATTGCATGAGCCTGAGCGCTTGAAAAAGCATATGAAAAAAGCACATGGAAATATCCCAGAAAAGAAACTAGATCCAAATTCAGGCGATGGCGGCTTGTGGTAAAACTAGACTGTTGAAATATCATGGACTGTATATTCTGTAAAATTATCACAGGTGACATTCAGGCAAAAATTCTCAAAGAAACCTCGTGCTCTATGTCTTTCTTGGACGCATTTCCTCTTGCACGAGGACATGTACTTGTGATCCCTAAAAAACATCATCAAAAAATTCAGGACATGAGTGCCAAGGAAAATGCTGATCTATTCTCCCTAGTCCATCTTATGGTCTCCAAAGTGGATGCTCTTACTGGCGCAACTCTAGTAGCGATACACAACGGGAAAAACGCCGGGCAACTAGTCCCTCATGTCCATGTGCATCTGGTTCCACGAAGCGTAGATGACTCTGCAGGTACAATACATGGCATGTTTGATAGTACCATGAAACTATCTGAATCCGAAATTGACCATCTATACAATAAACTAAAGATACAATCTCAGTAAGGAAACATTCTCTCTTTTGTATCCGTATTCTCCACTTTTATTGCCCTTGTCGGACAAGTCTCTGCGGCATTCATTATCTTGTTTACCCCTGCACCCTTTTGATTGATTACCGATGATTTGGGATTTGTTCTGCTCTGTTTGTTTATCTCAAAAACCCCCGGTGCTATGGTCTCACAACTGCAACAACCAATACACAAACTCTTGTCCACATCAACGAAAAGGTTTGGCTGTTTTTTTGGTTCTCTTGCCTTGTCATACTCGCCATTTTTACCATCCGGACGTATGCGGGCATTGTACTCTTTCCAGAAATTATTCTCATATTCTCTCCAAAAATCGGGATCCCTCTCTTCAAATTCCCTAGTATACTTGCCCCAGTCCTGCTCTGGAATCTCTTGTTCTCCTCCTTGGGGCTTTCTCTCATAGTCTGCATCTGATCTGTTTTTGACATGCTGGTGTGTCAAATCACTCTTTTGATTGTGATTTTTCTTGAGGTATGCGTATGCCTCGGTGATTCTCTTAAATTCCGTATCTTCCTTTTTGTTTTTGTTCTTGTCAGGATGCACCTCTAGGGCCAGCCTTCGGTAGGCTATCTTGATCTCCTCTTGCGACGAGCCTGATTTCATATTCAATATTTTGAGCGCCTGGTACGTGTTCACTAAAAAACAGTTATCTGCAATATGTTAAAAACAATTCCACAAGTTTTAACATAAAATTCGACTTGATCTAGTAAAATTTCATCATCTGCTCTCCATGCAGGCTCTACAATGCACAAGAATTTCAAATCACTCTTACCTGTATTCTCAATGAACTGTTTGGAATTTGGCGGAACATGTGCAGAATCATCTTCTTGAAGATGGTACATCTCATCGTTAATTCCTAGTCTTCCGCATCCCTTAGGATATAGTATAACCTCCGATGAATCAATCTTGTGAAGTTTTGATCATTTTCCCGGTTCTAGCGCACATTGCCAAACTGTAATTGATTCCGTCTAGTGTGTTGTGCGGACGAAAATACTGGTAAGAGTTTAGGTCTCCTGACTAAAACATCTAAAATTCGTGCTCAACCTAAACTCTTACAAATACTGTCTGATTTTAATCCCTTCATCTCTTTGAATTGGCTGTATTTCAGAACTCTTCCTCAGCGACATCTCTAAATGATCTTTGACACTTTGGTTTTGAAATCTGATTCATACCATATTGTTTTGTATACTGCATTTTTTCTAGGCAGAATGTTTATTGCAATATGGGAGAATGTCTTTTTCTTGTCAATTGAACCATGGGTGTGATATGTATTTGTTGGAATGTGCACAATGTCTCCCTCGTTGAGGGTTATCTTTTGCGTTCTCTTTATCTTGAAACTGGCTCTGCTTGAACCATATCTTCGAAAAATCTCAAGGCTTCCCCTGCCTTTTGTTGCAATTAGTATCTGGTTTCCGTTATGTGTGTGAATCTTTGTCTTGGAGCCTTGCTCAAAATGAACATGATAGATGTCTTGATCCTCTGATTTTATCTTCACTGAGAGAACCTTCATCCATGTCTTGTTTGTAAACCAGTCCGGATTTACTTTTCTTTTGTCACCTGATCCGAAAACATTTGACTTTATCATGTTAAATCCTGTCCAAAATCTCTTTCTTTTTTGCTTGGAATTCCTTTTCTGTAATTACTCTACTTGTTCTCAACTTTCCAAGTTTTTTTAGCGTCTCCAAATCGTCTTTTGTGTTTAGAGTTATATTTTTTGCAGACAAGAGTCCTTTTTTGATTTTGACTCCCCTTCTCTGCAACTCGACACTCTCTTTTTTTGCCTTTTTGCGAAGTTCCTTGCTTGTCTTGTCTGCCTGTTTTACAGTCATTACTCCAAGGTCCACTGCATTATCTAGCACCTTGTCTGCTTTTTTGACTCCTTCCTGAAGCGCATTGTCTGCTTTTTTTAGAAATTTTTCGATATAGCCACCTTTTTTTGCTATTTCCATGTCTTTTGAATTATCTTAAATCTATTATCTCTTTCCCAACATGCAGTTAATCCAAACGTGCTCACAATCCTGACCAATCAGGTGGTGGTTTAGGAGGCGGTTTTAATACTGTCAAATGTTGTAACTGTCTACAGTTTTGAAGTTCCTTCGTGTTTGTGTCAAAAAAATAACCTGTTTTGACATATCTTGTGCGTAATACTTCAAAACTGTAGACAGTTACCACAGATGTGCTTTTTTTGACATCCTTTTTGCAAAGTCTATAGATGATCTGTTCCAAGCGAAACGTAATCTTTGCCCAAGAGTCACGAGGTAAGCTAATTTTAGGATTTGGTATGATTATTATATGATGTGCTTTTTGTATGGTTGAGTTAAACTGAAAAAATTACCTCTAATCTTTATGCTTTTAATGATTACACTTGGAACAATTTATGCTACAACATTTCAAAATGTGTCTGCAGTTGGAGATAATATCATATCTAGTGTCATTGAGATCAACAACAGTACGGCAAACGGCCCTGTCTTGAATGATGGTGATGCCTTTGGAGCCTCTATTGTAGATATTGGCGACATGAATGGTGATGGTATATCTGATGTTGCAGTTGGTGCAATTGGCGATAATAGCTATACTGGTGCTATACATGTAATGTTTATGAACAGAAATGGAACAGTATCAGACACCATAAAGATCAACAACAATACGAAAAACGGCCCTCTCTTGTATAGTGGTGATCAGTTTGGAGCATCCATTGCAAACATTGGTGATCTAAATGGTGATGGTATATCTGATGTTGCAGTTGGTGCACGTAATGATGATACAGGAAATACGGATAGTGGCGTCATACATATAATGTTTATGAATGGTAATGGAACCATATTGCGCACCGTAGAGATCAACTCTACTAGTACAAACGGTCCTGTGCTGGGTTATCAGGATCAATTTGGATCAGCCATTGCAAACATTGGCGACCTGAATGGTGATGGTATATCGGATGTTGCAGTTGGTGCAATTGGCGATAATGCCTATACTGGTGCTATACATGTAATGTTTATGAACAGAAATGGAACAGTATCAAACACCATAGAGATCAATTCAGGTACGACAAACGGTCCTGCCTTGGATAGTAGTGATCAGTTTGGAATATCCATTGCAAACATTGGCGACCTGAATGGTGATGGTATATCAGATATCGCAGTTGGTGCATTTGGTAATCTAGCTACTTATGGTGGTGTTGACAACACTGATACTGCTGCTTCAAACACTGGTGCCGTACATATAATACTTTTGAACAGCAATGGAAGCATATCTCGCACCATAGAAATCAATTCTAGGACACTAGGTCTAGATATCGTGAGTCCGTTTAATCAATTTGGATACTCTGTTGCAAACATTGGCGACCTGAATGGTGATGGTATATCAGATGTTGCAGTTGGTCAACCGTATCATGATGCTGCTGATGCTACCGGTATTTTCGCTACCAGTGATAATACTGGCGCTATACATGTACTGCTTTTAAACAGCGATGGAAGCACATCTCGCACCATATCAATTGATGAGAGGACAAGCGGCCTTGTCTTGTCCAGTAGTGATAACTTTGGAGCATCCATTGCAAACATTGGCGACCTTGATGGTGATGGTACACCAGATATCGCAGTTGGTGCATGGGGTGATGATAGTGCCAGCGGTAATAACGTAGGTACAGTACATGTAATGTTTAGTGATGCGCCGCCAATCATATCCAACATTACATCAAACGCAACGTCTTTTGGCGTGCTCCTAGTGGGCGATACCATACTATTCACACTGACTCCTGATTCAGCTGAGGTTGGCCTCACCATTAGTGGCACTTACAACTCTGTAGCATTATCCTGGAACAGCATAAACAACGGAACCACATACACTGCAAATTATACAGTATCTAACAGAGATGCAGACCAGACCACTCCGCTACAAATCACAGGCGTAATAATGACTGATGCTGCAGGCGACTCCAGTTTACCATTTAGCGGCACTGACATACGATACACCATTGATACAAACCCTCCTGCATTCTCATCCCGCTCAGATTCATCCACCCAGACCACTGTAACATTTAGCAGGGAAATATCAGGAGTGTTGAGATTCTCAGAGTGGAGTTTTGATGGAAATACTCCGACTAGAGTTGCAGGGTATGATAATAACAGTATACTATCAAGTATAACAAGACTGGTATTCACCCATACTGATGCGACCAGTCAGACATTAAATGTCACATATACTGGCAGCAACAACCTAGCTGACCGCAGCTCTAACGTATTGATTGCTGCAACAGTCATCTCATCGGATGGAATTATCCCAACATTTACTGCCCAGTCATTCTCTGCCACCAGGACCATCATAACATTTAGTGAAAGAGTATCAGGAGTACTGACATTCTCAGAGTGGAGCTATGCAGGAAATACACCAACAGCAGTTTTAGGGCACAGCAATGCAGAGACATTATCTAGTATAACTGAATTGATCTTTACCCACAGTGCCAGTCAAATGTCTGCTGTCACATATACTGGTACTAGTTTGATAGACGATTCCTCACATAGTGTGGCTGCTGCAACAGTTTCCATATCTGCATCCATCCCAATAACTAACTATACTGTATCATCTGAGGACGACACCCCAACAGATGTGACATTCTCCAATGACGGGACAAGAATGTTTGTTGTAGGCCAACAGAATAACAAAGTCTACGAGTATGCGCTATCTGCCCCATTTGATGTGACTAGTTCAACATTCTCTGCCTCTCTTTCTCTATCTTTACAGGATGTCAATCCTCGGGGTATCGCAGTATCAAATAATGGGGAAAAGATGTTCATTGCAGGACTAGCCAGCAACATGGTCTACGAGTATGCGTTATCTGTACCATTCAACGTGACTAGTTTTACATCTAGTAACAGTTCTGCTTTATCCACACTGGATTCTTTTCCAACAGATGTGACATTCTCCAATGACGGAGCAAGAATGTTCGTTACAGGATTCAACACCGACAGTGTCTACGAGTATGCGTTATCTGTACCATTCAACGTGCTCAATTTCACACTAGATGGTTTTTTTGACATGTCCTCACAGGACAATTCTATTCAGGGTGTCGCATTCTCCAATGACGGGACAAGAATGTTTGTTATAGGTGGCCAGAATGACAGGGTATATGTGTATGCCCTCTCTGCCCCATTTAGTGTGTCTAGTTCCACATTCACCAAATCATTTGACATATCCTTAAAGGATACTTTTCCTCAGGGCATTACATTCTCCAATGACGGGACAAGAATGTTCATCGTAGGTGATCAGAATGACAGTGTCTACGAGTATGCGCTGTTTGCCCCCTTTGATCTGTTTATAGCTCCTTCAACATTTACTGCCCGCTCTGATTCATCTACCCAGACTACCGTAACATTTAGTGATATAGTATCAGGTACGCTAACACTCTCAGAGTGGAGCTTTGCAGGAAATACGCCAACTGCAGTTGCCGGGTATAATGATGCAGACACACTAGTAGATATAACAACGATAACATTCACCCATGATATTGCCAGTCAGACACCTACTGTCACATATACGGGTACTAGTTTGACAGACAATCTCTCCAGTAAAGTGGCCACAGGATCAATTACAGCAACTGATGGAATTACTCCAACATTTACTGCCCGCTCTGATTCATTCACTCAGACCAGAGTGACATTCGATGAGAGTGTATCAGGCACATTGATATTCTCAGAGTGGGGTTTTGCAGGAAACACACCAACTGCAGTTGCCGGGTATAATGATGCAGACACACTAGTAGATATAACAGAGTTGGTATTTACCCACAATACCACAAATGACAGCACGCCTAATGTGGAATATACGGGTACTAGTCTGGCTGACGGTTTCTCCAATAGTGTAGATATGATAACAGTTACAGCAACTGATGGAATTCTCACCACATCTTGTACTGTTCCCACCTCTGGGGACTGGATAATTACAACTGACTGTACCACAAGCTCTGATGTTATAGTTCTAGGTAATGTTCTAGTGCAAAACAACTCTCTCTTGATCATTACAGGTGGAACCACTTTGAATATTGACTTTGCAAACAACAACCTCACAGTAGAGTCTGGGAGTGGCGTCTTGATTAAATCAGGCGGAACAATCACTTGATGTGTAGACCAGAATTACTGGGAAAAATATCTCTGGATGATAAACCCTCAGAGATAGATTATATCTAATTCTTGTGTTGGGTGATACAACCAGTTAACCCAGATGTGCTCAAAATCGGCTAAAAACGCAAAGATCTATAGAGTGGAACGTCTCACAGTAATTGGTGATAAAACAAACAAACTGTCTGAGACGTGATTTAACTAGAGTTTGTGTAATTGTCTAGATCTTTAAAGTTTCTTTGTGTTTGTGTCAAAAAAACAACCTGTTTTGACATATCTTGTGCGTAATACTTTAAAACTGTAGACAGTTACGTTAAATCGTGTCTCAGATGGTTTGTTTGTATGTATCAATCTCTACGCCTAAATCCATTAGAACAGTTGGACGTTATAGGCGTAAAACATGCTCCTTGCTTGATTCATACGTTTGTTTTATCACGAATTACTGTTTGAGACGTCCCCTATAGATCTTTGCATTTTTAGCCGATTTTGAGTACATCTGGGATAAGAGTTCAAGTCCAATGTCAAATCAGACATAACATTGTTTTTAGTTATGTAGATTCATGCCTAACTGAAGGATGAACTTCAACTCTTACCATCTGGGTTAACTGCGTTACAGTAACCCCCAACAGAATTGGTTTAATAGATAGTATCACATACTTTGTGTAGTTTTGGCAAAGACTGCTTGTGATGTAAAGACAATCGTTCTAAGAAAAAACATCGAAGAAAAAAATGCTAGAGACATTATTGAGCAAAAGAAAACCAAACCCTTCAAATCATTGCTTTTACGGCCAAAAAATGAGGATATTCATGTGCATTCCCTGAAACTAAACTATGAATGCATATTGAGGGTCTCTGGACAGTATACTGCAAATTATTACAGAAAGGCAACTCATACAATATCTGTTGATTCTAACGTGTCTGAGATTGTTCTAGATAGTGGAGTCTTTCCTGTTCGCTCAAAGTCCGGCCTTCAGAAAGCATTTGTTGGAAAGCGAGGCAAAAACAAGATTGATCTGGAATTAGAAGAGCATGTCTTTATCAAAGAAGAAGGCGAACTAGTATTTGATCATCATGGAAATGAGCTAAAATTCCCATTCAAAATCAACTCAAAAACTATTGAAAACTATCCAAAACGATTGTTGAAAAAAAATGAACCCAATATCATAAAGCCGGAACTAACACATGATACTGCAATAAACAAGCTTCAATTGCAACTAAAAAAACCAATAGGAGGGGATGTAAGAAAACTTGATGACGAGTTTGCCTTGCACGAAATTACCGAGATATACATTCCAATCTTTGAGGCAAGACTGATTGGACCAAAAAAGAAAGTGGGCATTATGCGCATAGATGCGGTACGAAAAAAAATTCTTTAGTTACTAGTCTTTTTGCAATTGCCGAATCTAGAGTTTTACAATCTTTCTGAATTGGTCATTGTCATGAAATTTCTCAAAGATCTTTTCTTCTTTCACCCATCCTCGAATTACTTTTGGACTCTTGGAAACTGCCTGCTTTAACAATTCCAATGATTCTGGGTACATTCCTAATGCTGCCTTGCTTCTTGACTTTGCATAGATCACATTCACATTGTCTTTGAATTCTGAAAGAATCCTATCAAACACTTCAAGTGCTTTCTCATGATGTCCTAGTTCTGCCAGCTGAATGCCTTTCTGAAAAAACGCATCCTGATTATTGGGGTGTTTTTTGCAAACATTCTGAAAACAGTTCAAGGCCTCCTCGTGCTTTTTCATCTTGCCTAGCACAATTCCTTTGTAGATCATTGCGTTTGGCTTTCTTGGTTCTATGGAAATTGCCTTCTCTAAAAATTCTATGGCCTCTCTGCGTTCCTGTAATTTGTCTAATAGTACTCCTTTATTAAAATAGGATGCGGCATTTTTTGGGTCTGCTTCTATTGCTTTGTCATAGCATTCGACTGCCTCTTGGATATTTCGCATCTCTGCCATCGCTATTCCTTTGTTGTTGTATGCCTGAGAGTCTTTTGGATTGATCTCTATTAATTTGTCAAAACATGTGACTGCATCACTGTATTTTTTTCTTTGATTCAGAGCCAAACCTTTCTGAAATAATGCTGGAACATTCTCTGAATCCTGCTTTAGGATCTTGTTGAATAGTGTAATGGCTACCTTTGGCTGGCTCTTCTCCATCATGGACATTGCATGATACATCATGTCTTCTGGATTTATCTTTGAGCCAAATAATCCCACATTTTCTACAAAATGGCATGGCTAATGAAAGTTTGGTTTATCCTAATGACTTGAACTTTTTGATTGCTTCTTTTGCCATGTCTTCTTGCTCTTTTGCAGATGTATCAGTTGGGTCGTCAGTTGCGTATGCCTCTTTCTTTTTTTCCATACCTTTCTAGATTTGTATGTTTTATAAAAATCTGATTTTGAGATTGGTCATAACGCATCTCCAAATAATTCCTGACATCTAAAAATCCTCAGATGCCAAAACCATCTTTTTGATATCATCTTTACTGTGAGCATTAGATACTGCGCCTAGCTTGCCTGGCAAAAAAAAGATTCCATTCTGTGATATCATCTTAAAATGATACCTTGTAAGCATCGCAGTATCACACTTTGCAGCTTGTACTGAATTTGTAACTTTTGTAATGTCACCTTTTAGAAAGTGAGTCATAAACAAAGAGCCCTTTCCGGTAACTGCAACTCTATTGCCAAATACTTTTCTCATCTCTTTTCTGGCAAATTCACCAAGCGAGTTGATCTTTGAATAAACTGATTTTTTTGTTTTTAGATAACTCAGTGTAGCATACCCAGATGTCATTGATGCAGGATTGGCAGAAAATGTCCCGCCTCCCACATAGGAGCGCTCTGATTTTTTCTTTTTCACAGTATCTGCATATTCCAAAATCTCTTTTTTGCCACACATGACACCAATTGGCATTCCTCCACCTACAATTTTTCCCAGAGTTACAATATCCGGATCAAGTTTCATAGTTGGATAAAGACATCCGTATCTAAATCTAAAACCCGTAACTATCTCATCTAAAATAAACAGAGATTTATTTTTGTGAACAAATTCTTGAATTCCTTTGAGATATTCTAGAGTGGCTGGAATGCATCCTCCTCCGCCCAAAACAGGTTCAATAATTACACCTGCTAAATTCTTTGCGTATTTTTTTAAAATCTTCAAGGACCCCTCCAAATCATTGTAAGGAATTGAAATGATCTTTTCTTCATTTACCACTCCACTGCTTTCTGATTCTGTAAATGGCCAGTTTACACTTTTCAATAAATCTGATGTATATCCATGCCATCCACCATCAATTTTTGCAATTACTTTTCTACCTGTAACTGAACGTGCAAGTCTTACTGCATACATTGTAGCTTCTGTTCCTGATGTTACATAGCGAATTTTCTCAGCTACTGGAACTGCCTTTGAAATTAACTCTGATAGTTTTATTGTCTGCTCATTTACAGTTCCATACATCCAGCTCTTCTCAATCTGTTTTTTCAAAGACTCTTTGACGTTTTTTGGACCGTGTCCTAATATCAAACTCCAATGCCCCATCCAATAATCAGTATACCTGTTGTTATCTACATCAACAAGATTTTTTCCTCCAGATGATTTTACAACAAACGGATATGGCTCATAAAATCTTATGTTGTGACTTACTCCATGCACGTGAAGTTTTGAAGACTTTGCAAACATCTTGGCAGATGCTCTAGTCTTTTTTTTGTATTCTGAAATGTAATTCAAAAGTAATTTTCAAAAGAGAATCTACAATTTTAACTATCAAAAACCTCTCAAAACTGATCATTTTATGCATTCGTACTCGAAAAGTAGCGTCAAATAAAAACTTGGAATTTCTTCATTTTTTTTGCTGATCCGGCACAATTTCACGCATGGTTTATATGGATTCTGCATTCTTTGTTTTCTGCATACGTAACGCATTAGGCGGCGCTTGTGATGAAAGTATGGTATTATGCCATTTTGTGATTCATGGGCCTCCAGTTACGCATACAAAATGAGGATCTGATCAAAAGATCAAATCTGAAATGTGAAGATTATGTGCATCCGTCAATTCCAATTTAGTACAAAATGTACTTCAATATTAAAAAATAATCAAGTAAATCAGAATCCGGTTGATCCTGCCGGACCTGACTGCTATCGGATTGATACTAAGCCATGCGAGTCATTGTAGCAATACAAGGCAGACGGCTCAGTAACGCGTAGTCAACCTACCCTATGGACGGGAATAACCTCGGGAAACTGAGTATAATGCCCGATAGAACACTATGCCTGGAATGGTTTGTGTTCCAAATGATTTATCGCCGTAGGATGGGACTGCGGCCTATCAGTTTGTTGGTGAGGTAATGGCCCACCAAGACTATTACAGGTACGGGCTCTGAGAGGAGTAGCCCGGAGATGGGTACTGAGACACGGACCCAGGCCCTATGGGGCGCAGCAGGCGAGAAAACTTTGCAATGTGCGAAAGCACGACAAGGTTAATCCGAGTGGTTTCTGCTAAAGGAACCTTTTGTTAGTCCTAGAAACACTAACGAATAAGGGGTGGGCAAGTTCTGGTGTCAGCCGCCGCGGTAAAACCAGCACCTCAAGTGGTCAGGATGATTATTGGGCCTAAAGCATCCGTAGCCGGATCTGTAAGTTTTCGGTTAAATCTGTACGCTTAACGTACAGGCTGCCGGAAATACTGCAGATCTAGGGAGTGGGAGAGGTAGACGGTACTCGGGAGGAAGTGGTAAAATGCTTTGATCTCTCGATGACCACCTGTGGCGAAGGCGGTCTACCAGAACACGTCCGACGGTGAGGGATGAAAGCTGGGGGAGCAAACCGGATTAGATACCCGGGTAGTCCCAGCCGTAAACTATGCAAACTCAGTGATGCATTGGCTTGTGGCCAATGCAGTGTTGCAGGGAAGCCGTTAAGTTTGCCGCCTGGGAAGTACGTACGCAAGTATGAAACTTAAAGGAATTGGCGGGGGAGCACCACAAGGGGTGAAGCCTGCGGTTCAATTGGAGTCAACGCCAGAAATCTTACCCGGAGAGACAGCAGAATGAAGGTCAAGCTGAAGACTTTACCAGACAAGCTGAGAGGTGGTGCATGGCCGTCGCCAGCTCGTGCCGTGAGATGTCCTGTTAAGTCAGGTAACGAGCGAGATCCCTGCCTCTAGTTGCCACCATTACTCTCAGGAGTAGTGGGGCGAATTAGCGGGACCGCCGCAGTTAATGCGGAGGAAGGAAGGGGCCACGGCAGGTCAGTATGCCCCGAAACTCTGGGGCCACACGCGGGCTGCAATGGTAATGACAACGGGTCCCGAATCCGAAAGGAAGAGGTAATCCTCAAACATTACCACAGTTATGACTGAGGGCTGCAACTCGCCCTCACGAATATGGAATCCCTAGTAACTGCGTGTCATTATCGCGCGGTGAATACGTCCCTGCTCCTTGCACACACCGCCCGTCGTTTCATTGAAGTGAGCTTTTAGTGAGGTGACGTCTGATTGGCGTTATCGAACTTGAGGTTCGTGACAAGGGAAAAGTCGTAACAAGGTGACCGTAGGGGAACCTGCGGTCGGATCACCTCCTTAGACAAGGAAAGTGTACGGATGCACACTAGTCTTCACAAAAACCATCGATGCAATGCATCACGAAAGTGTTGTATGAAGGATGTAGCAGGTCTCTGCCAAGAGACTTGCAATGATCGTCGTGCATAGTCGTGTAATATGTGGCTGAATTTGCCGGTGTAAAGACGGTAATAGGTGGATTGCTAGGCTTGAGGAGAGACGAAGGACGTGGCAAGCTGCGATAAGCTCGGGGTAGGCGCACGCATCCTATGATCCCGAGATTTCCGAATGAGAATCTTACACATTTGTGTATTCCAGTACACTAGTATTGGAAGTCGAACCGTGGGAATTGAAGCATCTTAGTACCACGAGGAAAAGAAATCAATTGAGATTTCCCAAGTAGAGGCGATCGAAAAGGAAATAGCCCAAACTGAATCCTTCGGGAGATGTGGTGTTTTGGTATGATGATGTGGAATCTTGGAACACAGCTGAAGTGATCTGGAATGTTCTGGCATAGAGGGTGATACCCCCTTAAGCGAAGTGGAAAAAGTCCTATTCATACCAGAGTAGTTGTCCTTGGTAGTGGGCAATGAATATGGGTGAAAGTAGCATCCGAGGCTAAATATCTCTCAAGACCGATAGTGGACTAGTACCGTGAGGGAAAGCTGAAAAGTACCCCGGAAGGGGGCTGAAAAGTGCATGAAACCTATTACTTACAGACGTGCATGGCATGAAAGGTGATTTTTTCAAATTGGAGATTCTAGAAATAGAGTTGAAGGCTTGATACTCAAATCATCAGTGTCATGCGTTCCGTCTCGAAACACGGGCCAGGGAGCTAACTGTCATGACAAGTTTAAACCTGTAAAGGTGAAGGCGAAGGGAAACCGAGTTCTCGCAGCATTCGCAAGAATGTGAGGAGAAGCGTGTGAAAGTGCGTAGAGTCATGGCGGCTAGGCTAGAAGCCAGTCGATCTATTCCTGGGCTAGATGAAGGCGGGCGAAAGCCCGCTGGAGGTCTTAAGACGTTCTGACGTGCAAATCGTTGTTGTGACCTGGGAATAGGGGTCAAAAACCAATCTAGACTGGCGCTCGCTAGTTCCAACCGAAGCGTCTCGCAGGGCGTGCTTTGTGGAGATAGTGTTTCCGGTAGAGCACTGATAGAGCGGCACGGGCGGGAAACTGCTCACCGCTCATTCAAACTCCGAACGGATATACATCGTAGAAGCAAGGACACGGGTTCATGTGGCGTAAGGCTCATGACCGAAAGGGGTTTAACCCAGACTGAAGTTAAGGTCCCCAAATTTTTGCTAAGTGTCAAGCTAAAGAGCGTATTCTCGCCAAGACAGCAGGGAGGTAAGCTCAGAAGCAGCTATCCTTTAAAAAGTGTGTAACAACTTACCTGCCGAGGGAGGATGCCTCAAAAACGGACGGGGCTAAAGCAAAGTACCGATACTTTAGATAATCATCAGTGGATGATTCGTGGTAGGTTGGCGTAGTGATTGGGTCGAAGCAGGGCGGTGACGTCCTGTGGACCGGTTTCTATTGCAGATCCTGGCGGCAGTAACAGCATAGTATGGTGAGAATCCATACCACCGCAAGCGTAAGGGTTTCCAGGCAATGCGTTATCAGCCTGGAGGTAGTCGATCCTAAGGTTTGCCTCAAAAGAGTAAATCGAATGGGAAACTAGTTAATATTCTAGTACCTTGCATGGAGCGTTTGAGCTATATGGTTTGCTTTCGGATAGGGATTGTACAATCATCGTTGTATCTAACTGTTTGAGGGTTGGGGAGTGTCGTAATGACGAGAACCAATCCGAGGCAGGAATGGCTTCGCGTTAGCGGAGTTTTCTTGATTCCAAGAGACCATGAAAGACTGTGTAGTTAGCAAAATGCAAGTTCGTACCCAGAACCGACACAGGTGCGCTGGCTTAGAAAGCTAAGGTGCTACGGGTATACCGTATGGCGAGGGAATTCGGCAAATTAGTCCTGTAGCTTAGGTATAAGGGATGCCTGCGATCTTCATGAGGAATGGGGACCGCAGGTTGCAATGACAAGGGGGTTCCGACTGTTTAATAAAAACACAGGTGACTGCTAGTCCGAAAGGATTTGTATAGTCGCTGAATCCTGGCCGGTGCCGGTACCTAAAACTTGGGTTCAACCGAGCTAAGGGCCGGTTAACGCCGGGAGTAACTCTGACTCTCTTAAGGTAGCCAAATGCCTTGTCGGGTAAGTTCCGACGCGCATGAATGGAACAACGAGAGCCCCACTGTCCCCGCCTACAACCCGGTGAAGCCACATAAGGTGGACGAACAGTCCATCAACTTCCATCGGGGAGAGAAGACCCCGTGGAGTTTTACTGCAGCTTGTGCTTGTGGTATAGTAAAAATTGCACAGGGTATCTGGGAGCCATGCTTAACATTCTCCGGGATGTTAGGAAGCAACGATGTAACACCAGACTCTTTTTGCAGTACCACTTATCTAGTGAAGACTGGAGACACGTGCAGGTGGGCAGTTCGGCTGGGGCGGCACCCCTTTGAAAAGATATCAAAGGGGCCCAAAGTTGAGTTCAAACGGGGCAGAAATCCGTTGAAGAGGGCAAAGCCAAAAACTCGACTGAATGGATTTCCAAACGCACGGAATTCATAGACGAAAGTCTGGCTTAGCGATCCTTCGTGTGCCCACTATTGGGGCCCGGAGGTGACAGAAAAATTACCCCAGGGATAACAGGCTCGTCGCGGGCGAGAGCTCCTATCGACCCCGCGGTTTGGTACCTCGATGTCGGCTTTTCCTATCCTGGTCCTGCAGCAGGGGCCAAGGGTGAGGCTGCTCGCCTATTAAAAGGGAACATGAGCTGGGTTTAGACCGTCGTGAGACAGGTCGGTCTCTGCCTGATGGAAGCGTGAATAACTGAGGGGAAGTTGCTCCTAGTACGAGAGGAACAGAGCAGCGTGGCCACTGGTCTACCGGTTGTCTGACAAGGCAGGCCGGGCAGCTAAGCCGTTTAGGCTAAGTGCTGAAAGCATCTAAGCACGAATCCTATCCCGAGACAAGTTATTCTTTCATAAGATGAAGGTTTGCAGCAGAAGACTGCGTTGATAGGAAGGTGGTGTAGATCACAAGCTTCGGCGAGTGGTGAGCCAGCCTTTACTAATAAACCAACACATCGGTTCAGCCACTTACATAGAGACTATGCACGATGAATTCATTTTTAATTCACACGCAAAATACACGACTTGTACGATGATTTTATTTTTAATCACCTCTAGCGAATGCTATGCATTTTTTTGTGATTTTAAAATTACCAGTGAAAACTGTCTTGTTGAAAATAAGCAAGTCCGGCCCTCAAGTTGAATGCAAATATGTATCTCAATTATACGCTAGGGAATGGTTGGCATGGTGCAATGATGTTTGTAATGTTGATGGCATGCATGGTAACAGTATCTCAACACCGCAGACATGCTACTCAGGTGTACTAGAGTGATTCTGCCGTGGACAGGTTCGTCAAATATCCGCCATGTAATCAAATCTCTATTATCTTGTTGCATGAACGGCATCTTACTAAAACCCTGTCACCTGACATTCTCTCAAATCTCTTTGAGCCACATTTAGGACAAATGGGACAAGCACGTATTGGCTCCATCACTGTCTAGTGTGATTCAGACATTATTTGTAACTATGTGAGGCAATGAATTAGATTGGTTCTAGTACACACCAGCATGATTTACAAAAAGCTATGGAAACGAGTTTAGCACTGCAGCATAGCTGGCAAATCTATGATCTTTTGGCCTTACTAGTTTCTGATGATACTTGCTGATCGGTCTTCCGGTTGCGCCATTGAGACCAAGCGGTCCTTTAACATACTTTTTTGTATTGGCCCAATCCAGGACATCATCTGTTGGCGCATAATAATTTACGATCTTTTTATTGATGGTATCTTGAAGCATTCTGGCATACTTTATCGATGACGGGACATCCTCGGTGATTGATGCGCCAAAAAAGTAGACACTCTCTATAATCCCAATGTTTTGTCTCTTTTTTGCAAGATATTTGGTTGTATTTAGTATCACCTGAGAACCCAGAGAATGACCCATCAGGCGAATCTTGGTCTTTGGACTATCAAGCTTGAAATCCTCGATAAACTTTCCAAGATTGTGCCCGTTCTTCTTTGCAATTTTCTGACCTATTACTAGTGCATGTCTTGCATGTTTGATTAAATGAGCGCCAGTAGTGTTTGAATCATAACTAAACCCAATTACCGGATGAGCATACCCCAGTCTGCGTAATCGATTTCTTGCCAAGAGAACCTTGGCAACTGCCCCTGCATTATTATTCTGCAGACCGTGGATCATTATGGTGATCTCTTTTGAGCCAACTAGTTCTTTGAAATCTTTTTTTGGATACAGGTAGTAGGGATTTGTCTTGATTGTTCTTCCAGTAGTCAGATCATAGTACCCTCTAGTAGAAATTCGTGGAATGGATTTCATTTTACTCAAGGCTCTAACTGCTTTTTGTACCTTGCAATGTCTGATTCCTCGACTTTGACAAACAACGGTGATACAGCACCCAAAGCATGACCCGATGAAATTCCTAAAACCGAGATATCATTCCAGGCAAACTCACAAACATCTCCATCAAGTCCTAGCTGACGCCAAATTTCCTGAGCGGATTTGGGCATAAACGGAAAGATGGCAATTGCCAGGCTTCTAACGGCATTAACTGAAAGAAATACACAATTTGTAGTACCAGGGCCATCCTTCCAAGGTTCCTTGTGCTGAAAGTATTGGTTAAAGAATGATGAAAACTCCATCACCTTTTTCAAGGCCCTGTCAAGATGATTCTGCTCCAAAAGCGAGCCTACATCATTTGCTAGGTCATTGATCTTTTGTTCTGCCTCATAATCCATCTCATCAAAGGATTCCATTTCAGGAATTTTTCCACCAAATGTTTTTTTGGTAAATCCAAGAGATCGGTTAACAAAGTTTCCAAGATTTCCAATTAATTCAGAGTTTATCCGAGTAGTAAAGTCGTTCCAATCAAAATTCAAATCATCCTGAGAGTATGGATTGATGGATATCAAATAGTATCTGAGATAGTCTGCAGGATAGTATTCCAAGAATTCTTTTAGACCAATGTACCAATTTCTGCTCTTTGAGATCTTTTTTGCTTGCAGCGTCAGGTGTCCTCTAGTTGGAATATAGTCTGGCAGCTTGTACTCTTTGTTTATCCCCAATCTCATTGCAGGTAAGAAAAGAAAATGGTGGTACACTATGTCCTTTCCAATAAAGTGGTAAATGTCCGCAGAATTCCAAAATTCTTTCCCGTTGATTCCTCTGTCATTTAGAAATTTTACTGCAGTTGAAATGTATGCTAGATGGTTATCAAACCATCCATAGAATACCTTGTCTCTGGAACCATTCACCGGAACCGGAACGCCCCAGGAGATGTCTCGGGTAATGTCCCAGTCAATCAGGCCTGACTTTATCCAGTTTTGAACATATTTTTTAACGTCTTTTTGGAGATGTTCATTCTCATCCAACCATTTGGATAGTGACTCGCCAAAATTTTTAAGCTTGAAAAAATAGTGGTTTGTCTTTTCCTTGGTTGGAGGCTGACTGCAAAGAGCGCATTTTGGATTGACAATCTCATCAGGAACGCGACTGCAACTCTCGCAAAGATCAGAGTACTGATCATCTGCCTGACAATAAGGACATGTGCCTTTAACGTATCTGTCAGGTAAGAATTTATCGTCGTTTTTACAATAAAATTGAATAATTTCTTTCTCATATATGTGGCCGTTCTCACTTAGTTTTTTGAAGACATCTTGAACAAAGGATCTGTTCTCAGGAGAACTGGTCTTGTAAAAATAATCAAATTCAATGTTAAATGCAGCAAAGTCCTCATGATCACGCTTGTTCCAATGAGCAACATATTCGGCAGGAGTCTTGCCCTCTTTTTCTGATTGAATCAAGATCGGAGTCCCAAAATCATCAGTAGCACAAATGTAGTAGGCCTCTACTCCGTTTAGTTTTAGGAATCTGGTTGTGACATCTGCGGGAAGATATGTTGATGCAACGTGTCCCAAATGGATCTCGCCGTTTGCATATGGCAATGCACTTGTAATGATGGCTCTTTTGTTCATCGACTAGTTCTCCAAAGCAGTGTTTAGGTTAAGAAGTTTACCAGCTGCTGGCATATTTTACCTGTTCTGGAGCAAGTTTATCGATCTTGACATCCATCGCATTTAGAGCGTCAACTGCTACCTGTCTATCAATTTCCTCAGGCACGGTAATGATTCTGTTTTCCATCTTTTTGTGATTTTTGAGAATATACAAAACAGACAGAATCTGGTTTGAAAATGACTGTGCCATTACTTCTGGAGGGTGACCCTCTGCTGCAACCAAGTTTGCAAGACGGCCCTTTCCAATCAAATAAACTTTATTTCCATTTTTTAAAACACACTCATCAAGGTTCGGCCTTACCTCCTTTGTGGACCTTGATCTCTTTAGCAGAAACTCACTGTCAATTTCTACATCAAAGTGACCGACATTACCCATAATGGCACCGTCTTTCATTTGCAAAATGTGTTCTTTTCTAATCACACTTGTCATTCCGGTACATGTAACAAAGATATCGCCGATCTTTGCTGCTTTTGCCATTGGCATTACCTCATATCCGTCCATATGAGCTTCAAGGGCCTTGATGGGGTCTACTTCGGTAACGATTATCTTTGAGCCCATTCCGTGGAATCTTGATGCTACGCCGCGTCCTACCCAGCCATATCCTACGACTACTATGCGCTTTGAGGCCATGAGCAGATTCATTGCACGCAGATAACCATCAATGGTACTCTGTCCTGTCCCATATCTATTATCAAACATGTGTTTTGTATATGCCTCATTGACTAGAATCACCGGATAGCGAAGCTTGCCGTGATTCTCCACTGCCCTGATTCTAGTAACGCCGGCAGTAGTCTCTTCGGTTGCTCCAAGAATTTCCATGTCCTTGAATCTTTTGTCAAAGTGAGCCTTGATGTTCATGTCCGCGCCATCATCAGTCAGGATAGTTGGCTTGTGTTTTAACACTTGATCAATGCACCAATCATAGTCTTTGATTGATTGCCCGTGCCACGCATAAACATGGATTCCCTGAGATGCCAAAAACGCGGAAATGTCATCCTGGGTAGTTAACGGGTTTCCGCCGCAACATGCAACAGTTGCACCTAGTTCCTTTGCCCCCATTAACAGAACCGCAGTCTCTTTTGTAATGTGCAAACAAAATCCGACTGTTACCCCCTTTAGCGGTTTTGATTTTTTAAAGCGGTTAATGGTATTGTCTAAAATCTGCATGTGTGCTTTGGCCCATTGATATGACAATTTGCCTTCCTTGATCAATTTCTGACTGGTCTTTACACGACTCAACGAACAGATTCTTGGATTAGACTATAAAATCCTATCATGCGAATGTAAATAAATGATAAAGATTTTTTAAAATTATTGAGTTGGAAAAAAATTGCTAAAAAGGGAGAGATTGCTGCAGGAAAAGGCAAAGCCTTCAAAATTGATGGAAAACAAATAGCAATTTTTAATCAGGACGGCCTTCACGCGTTAGATGATCTCTGTGTTCATCAGGACGGCTCAATTGCACCTGGAAAACTAGACGGGGATATTGTAGAATGTCCATTGCACTTTTGGCACTATAACATCAAAACAGGGAAATTGCATGATTATCTTAAAGATGTCAAGCTAGAAACATATCCTGTTGAGTCAAGAGATGATGGCATTTATGTTGACATCTAATCGAAAATGCCCCGGTAAAAATTTTAAAAATAACTAGTTATCTGTAATTGTCTAGAATTTTAAAGTAATACGCGCAAGATATGTCAAAACAGGTTATTTTTTTGACACAAACACAAAGGAACTTTAAAACTCTAGACAATTACGTTATCTTGCATAGTTGCAAATATGATCCTGCCTCTTGACTGATCCAAATTTGTAGGATTGCGGCAAACTATTGCCTTTTTCGTATCCTAAAATTAACAATACCCCACATCGTCTTACTGCGCCGTATTGGCAATCTGTTCTCAAATATGCATCCTGAACTCTCTGGTGCTAGTCATTCGTTGTGCTTTGATTCCAATCTTGGTATGTGATGTACTCTGTTCTTTCTGGCAATGGGTCTCTCTCATAGGGGTCTGGATTAAGAGTTAAAGAGTGCAAATGATACATGCAGGATGGGAATTGAATTTTCATGATTGTTATTGGAATGTCTGGGAAACTTTACTCTGAATCTGCACAGACGATTTTGTATGCGAGTTGCAAAACTATTTGGAAATTAATGTGGGAAAAGTTTTTCAAATTTCTAAATTGAACAGTTGATATCACACTTTACTGCATGTAACCATTAATTTTACCTCCTCTGAGATTTTTTACTAAAAGTTACATGATTTTATGTCTAATCTTGTATTTTGACATTCCTTTTGACTAGATATCTCTGATACAATACCGTTTTAGACATTTTTTTGACAAGGATTCAACAGAATAAACAAAGGTTCATTGTTGATAGTCTAAAGACGTTTCATTATGGTGACCTTGTCTTTGACTAAAATCCAACTGGCTATTGGAGTAGGTAATTCTCTTGATTTAAAATCAGTGGTAATATATGCAAAATCAACATAATCGTAATTGTCTAGAGTTTTGAAATTCCTTTGCGTTTGTGTTAAAAAAACAACCTGTTTTGACATATCTTGTGCATAATACTTCAAAACTGTAGACAGTTACACATAATCTTTGTTTAAAATCTGTTTTTTACCTCTCTTTAAATTATCATGAGATGATTTAACGTAAGAGTTTAGGTTGAGCACGAATTTTAAATGTTCTAGTCAGTAGACCTAACTCTTACGATTTAACCTCTACAATCCTAATTTTGTTCTCTTTAACCAATAGTAAATCAATATCAGAAATAATGTCGCCTCATGAAATATTCAATCTGGTATGAGGGGCAACAAGAAAACCTTGATTTTGGAAAAAAGATTCTAATTTTTCTATAACTGGGGCCTCTTTACACTTTCCTATTTTTTTACTTGATCTTAAGATCTTTTGCTTTATCATGCTGAGAATTTCCCACGTTTAGTTATCTTGAGTTAAACACTGATCTTTTATCTTACTTTGCTAGTAAAACCACACAAACACAGCGTGCAGAAATATTCCTCTTGTCTTTTGTCAAGACAGTATGTGTCTCTGGGCCGAATAGACAATCCCCGCATTAATTCCATGCTTTTAGAATCAAACTTGTATGTTGGCATCTTAACATTGGTTTTGACGTGTATCATGGCCACACGCCAAGTTTGCGAGTTATCTTGTGTTCTAGTTTTGCCATTCATATCGTCTAAAAGGCATTCTCTGGTCTTGATGCATTGTACCCCTCACAAACTCTGACTTTTTTTATATAGTTGCGTTATTGTTCTTATAAATTAAAATGGGTTGGCGAATTTTTTAAAAATGATTAAAAAGGTGATCTAAACAATGAAAAAAAAGAGTGACTGGCTATATAAAAAAAATAAAAAAGAAAAAAGAAAAATCAGAAGAGAACTAAAAGATTCTCCAAAAAATACTGGAAATATCGAAATTGCAACAGAGTTGATGAATAAATTCCTGGCAAAGCAAAGTTTGGAAAAAAATACAGAAAAACATAAAGAATTGGAAAAAAAGCAACATGAACAAAAAGACGAAAAAATATCCAAAGAACTAGAAAAAAAGCAAAAAGGAATCAATGTTCACTCCGATAAAGACAAAACGACTAGAAAAATCCTGGGAAATAAATTCAAGGGACTACTGAAAACCCTAGATAAACAGCATAAAGAAAAAGAAAAAATAAAATTGATGCAAAAAAGCATTTCTGCTGAAAATTATGATGAAAAACTAATCGACATCGAAAGAAAAATAAACGAAACGAAAAATGAACTTCATAAAACATCTCTTGAATTATTAAAAAAACCGCAAAATTTGAAAAACAAGTATCTGCACTATTCTATGAACATTATTCTTGATACAAATGCAATTATTGACATGATCTCCAGTTATACAAGAACCCATCGAATTAAAATCCTGTGTCCTCATGAATCCTCGACTGTCTTTATTTCTGATTTTGTCATGAAAGAGCTAGAACCTAAGCATGTCAGGGGGGAATTGTCTTTTGACTATATTCTGTCTGAAATAAATGGCATTTTTAGAGAAAAAATAAAAAACACCAAATTCAATTCAAAGATAGACAAGGAAACAAGGCTCATAATGAAGGCCTATCCAAGACTATCCAGAGTAGATACAAAATGTCTATTGTATGGAAAATTTGAAAATTTAATTGTAATTACTAGTGATAAAGATTTGAAGGATGCATGTAAAATAGAAAATGTCAAATGTGTTGATCATTTTGACTCTGAGAAATACTCTCAAACGATAAACTCTAATTATGAAGACTGGTTTGTTGGAAAAATACAAAGAATGAAAAAATACTGGAGTAAAGTTCAAGAATCAAAAACCAAAAACAATTCAGAATATCTGGAAAAACGAAACATATTCCGGGCATTATTTCACAATCTATTGGACCAGAATTTTTTACTTTCTGTTTATTTACAAAAAATATCCCCTGATACTGTTTCTCTGCCAAAAAAAGCAGAAAAATTCTTTGATTTCCTACCCGAAAAATCTGATTTAACATTAAATGACATTGATACTGCAATTAACAGTGTTCCAAACTAGTCATACTTTGAAATCCCTTTATTTTGTCTCCAGCATTGGCCCAAGAATCGACCTAAACTCACTGGAATCATAATTGTTTAGAGTTTTGAAACCTTGTGCCAAAAAAATAAAATATTCTGGCATATCCAATATGACAACACGTTCTATCTCCGAATACTGATCCGCCAAAATCGCACCTGCACCAGTAGGTGGGAAAGTAACTCCCAATTGTCCAATTCTCAGAGTTTTTTGATTGGTGATACTAGAGCATGAAACAATTGGATAGTAAAATCAACAATATCTCGATATGTAGGAATGATATGTGACAGAATAGCGATAAAATAATGGTTTTTTCATAACTGAGAATATGATTTAGAGGTACGGACTAGAATCCACAAAAATCAAAGAATTTAACTTTACTTTTCCATCTACTGGTCGCGTTAATCATTTTGAGGACAAGCCTCGTTATCTAACTGCAGTAGATAGTAAAGTGCTATCCAATACAAAGACCCTATCTAAAATTGGTAAGATGATTCTTGCCAGATGCAGTAAAAGAAAAATCATTTTTAGAGGGCTAACTAAAGATCTGCGCAGGCAGAGTTAGTTTAGTCTGGTATGACGTTAGCTTCCCAAGCTAAAGGCCGCGGGTTCAAATCCCGCACTCTGCATTACAATTCCCTGATTGCCTGCTCTATTACTCCCCTGTCTGGGGCCTGTGGAAGATACTTTAGATAACTTTGAAGATCTTTTTTTGCATCAGAATTTCTGTCTTGTTTTTCTCTAAGAAAAGCACGATTTTTGTAAATTTTGGCGGATCTTTTTGGATTAATTTCAATGGCTCTAGTGTAATAATTTTCTGCCTTGACTAACTGATTCGTTTTGAGATTAAAGTTTCCAAGACCGCTACAAGCCAGATATGATCTGTTATTGATCTCCAAGCTCTTTTCATAAAACTTTACACATTCAGGAGAATTTTGTTTGTTCATCATTGCAGCCAGCAGATGCAGGGCAGTAGAGTTGTTTGGATCAAGCTTTATGGCCTGCTTTAATGATTCAAGTGATTCTGTGGAATTGTTTAGAATATTTAGTCTCTCAGAGGCAAAACACAACCGGTTTGGTTTATCGCTAGAATCATTTTCAAGGTGTATATGGGACAGGATGTCTGATGGGGCCAGTATTATCAATAATCTTCCTTCTTCGGACCATTCCTTATCAAAGATACCTTCTGGTATGACTCCTTCTTGTTGTTCTCCTCTTTGATTACCCTTTTGGATATAATGAAGGACTGTCTTTTCTTTCTCATCATAACCGGTAATGACTGAAGCATGCTGTGTAATTTCTGGAACTCCGGGAAGAATAACAATTGGCGGTATTTTAGAATCAATAACTTTTTTTAATTCGGACAAGGACGAGTTTACTATTTTGCATGTCAAGCCATGTCTTTCTGCAGATTCTACTCCTTCAATCATAATGCTGCCATTAAATCCTGAATATTTTTTGGCAGTTTCTATGGCTTTGGCCATGGATAGTTTGACATTCCAGTATCTAGACACCACATTAATGGGCAGTGGAAGACAGATATTCTCTTCATCAACAAGAGGCAACAACAATTCATGCTTCTCTTGTTCCATGAATTAGAAAAATTTTCAGAGTAATTAAAATCAATCAGAGTGGTATTGTCTAGAGTTTTGGTATAAATCAGCAAAGAGCATGTTTTATGCCTATAACGTCTTGACAACTATTCTAGCAAATTTAGGCGTAGAATTTGACACATACCCTACATTTATTAAACAATTTTTTCATTGGAAATTATGTGTGATAGAATAATTATTATGCATTGTACTATTTTTATTGGTGATCTATGTTGAGAAATTTACATCTGATCTTCATGTTCTTAATATTAGCACTTGGATCGTTGTATACTATAACATACCAAAATGCGTCTGCAACTGGAGATGAAATCGTATCAAATACAATAGAAATCAATAACAATACAGCAAACGGCCCTGTCTTGAATGATAATGATCAATTTGGAACATCCATTGCAAACATTGGCGACCTGAACAATGACGGCATATCCGATCTTGCAGTTGGTGCAATTAATGATGATGCTGGCGGTGAGAATAGTGGTGCCATACATGTAATGCTTATGAACAGTAATGGAAGTGTATCAAATACAATAGAAATCAATGATCTTACAGCAAACGGCCCTGTCTTGAATGATCATGATACTTTTGGATCATCGATTGCAAACATTGGCGACCTGAATAATGATAGTATATCAGATATTGCAGTTGGTGCAACTGGTGATGATGCTGGCGGTGAGAATAGAGGTGCCATACATGTAATGTTTATGAACAGTAACGGAAGCGTATCAAATACAATAGAAATCAACAACAATACAGCAAACGGCCCCGTCTTGTTGGGTGGTGATAGCTTTGGATACTCGATTGCAAACATTGGCGACCTGAACAATGATGGTGTATCCGATATCGCAGTTGGTACACCTAATGATGATGCTGGCGGTACTGATAGAGGTGCCATACATGTAATGCTTATGAACAGTAATGGTACCGTATCAAATACAATAAAAATCAACAACAATACAGCAAACGGCCCTGTCTTGAATAATGATGATAGATTTGGATCATCGATTGCAAACATTGGCGACCTGAACAATGATGGTGTATCAGATATTGCAGTTGGTGCACGTAATGATGATGCTGGCGGTCCCGATCGGGGCACCATACATGTAATGTTTATGAACAGTAACGGAAGTGTATCAAGTACAATAGAAATCAACGGTAATACGGCAAACGGCCCTGTCTTGATTAATTATGGTAAATTTGGATCATCCATTGCAAACATTGGCGACCTGAACAATGATAGTACATTAGATATTGCAGTTGGTGCATATTTTGATGGTACCAGCGGTACTGCTAAGGGTGCCATATATGTAATGCTTATGAACAGTAATGGAAGTGTATCAAGTACAATAAAAATCAACAACAATACAGCAAACGGCCCCGTCTTGGATATTGCTGATTTCTTTGGATCATCAATTGCAAACATTGGCGACCTGAACAATGATGGTATATCAGATATTGCAGTTGGTGCATCTGGTGATAATGAAGGCGGTACTGATAGAGGTGCCATACATGTATTGTTTATAAACAGTAGTACTTTGCTTCCACCCATAATAACCAACATCACATCAAATACAACATCTTCTGGTGTACTCAAGGTGGGCGATACCATATCATTCACATTGACTCTGGATTCAGCTGAGAATGGTGCTACCATTAATGGCGCTTACAACTCTGTACCATTATCCTGGAACAGTATCGACAACGGAACCACATACACTGCAACATACACCATATCTGAAGGAGACACAGATCAGATCACACCACTTCAAATCACAGGTGTAACAATCACAGATAGTGCAGGCAATACGAGCTTGCCATTTAATGGTACTGACATACTAGACACCATTGATGCAAACTCTCCCCAGTTCTCTAGTGCCCAAACCCTCTCAATTTCACAGATTGTAATCACGCTAGATCATAACGTTACAAACTCTGCTACCACTCCTACTGACTTTACACTTGGAGGGGTCACTGACGGTTTAATTAATTCCATCGTGTCTGTCTCCAATAATACCATTACACTTGGCATCACTGGTGCAACAATCTCTGATAGTGATAATGTGACTATATCTTATACCAGAACGTCTGGATCATTTGATGATGTGTCTGGGAATCAATTGCTAGACTTTGCAGAAAATGTAGCAAACAATCTGGACTTTACTCCGCCAATCATAACCCTGAATGGAGACAACCCACAAATAATCAAACTTGGTGACGGCTATACAGAACTAGGCGCCACAACTAGTGACGACTCGCAAGTAACCATTAATGCTACTGAATTCAATAATGCTATAGGCACCTATTTTATCTATTACGACTCTGTTGACGCATCAGGGAATCGTGCCATTCAGGTTGTCAGGACTGTAAATGTGGTTGAGGCCACTATACCCACATTCTGCGCACCTCCTGGCTCTGGAGACTGGATTATAGATGTTAGTTGTACGGTTAATGCCAGTGCAACTGCCCAAGAAAATGTGATTGTTCAGAACAATTCGATTTTAATCATTCCTTCTGAAATTACTTTGGATATTGACTTTGCAGCATTTAATCTGACAGTACAGTCTGGCAGTGGAGTCTTGATTAAATCTGGTGGAACAGTCACCTGATATGGCAACAATTAAGTTCGTGTACACCTTGCAGAATTTCTAAACGCTCGTAATGTCGAATTTTGTTGCCCACCAACTATCTTTCAATGAAAAAAGAACAACATGACGAGTGATCATAGTTTCAGTAGATGGACAAGTAAAATCAAATTCTTTGTTTTTCGTGTATTTTTGACCGAATTTCTTTAGATTATTAGTCTTGAGATTATAGGATCTGTAATTGATCTGTTTTTGCTAGTTTTTATGCGTAAATCGATTGATTCAAAATGTTTTCATCACAATTTGTAAGAACTTGGAATTTTTGACCCTCAAAAAGCCACGAAAATCGAGCTTTCATAACCTGCTTTCCCATCTACTGTGCACTGACCTTGCCACCCCTTCTTCAAATTCCCAATTTTTATTAATTGCATATTCCATCTTTATTCATGGCAGTATGTTGTATTTGTAAAAATGTAGAGGGCAAACTCAAAATTACTGACGGCAATCCAAAATACAAAGGAAAACCTATCTGCAAAGAGTGTCATGGCTATCGTAAACTCTTAAAGAATACAAAATAGCCTAATCTGCCCTTGTCTTGTTCTTTTTTACCCATTCCTCGTACATTTTGATTAGTTCATCGACATCCTCTCCATCCTCCGAATAGGTTACAATTACTCCAAATGTTCCTTTTGTGTCATGTCCTCTTGCAAAATATCCCCAAAAAGAGTCTGGCAGCCCTTGAAAATTATTAGAGTCATGAGATACCCCTATCAGGTTATTCCCAATTACCTCTGCAATTTTTTTTGCGTTGATATGTTCTATCATGGAATAGTTTGTTCTCTATTACAATAAAAACTGAATTATGGACCCAGTCTGTCCGTGTCTCTTGGGTATAGTACCACTTCACGTACGTTCTCTACTCCAATGAGTATGGTCATGAGTCTATCCAATCCCATTCCCCATCCTGAATGAGGGGGCATTCCCCAACCAAATGTCTTTAGGTGATCTGTAAACTGCGCAGGATCTAATCCTTGTTCTTTTAATCTGGCCTTTAGCGTATCTGCATCATGCAGTCTGCTCCCGCCTGAAGATAATTCTAAAAATCCATGCTGCAAATCAAATGATCGTGACAATGTCGGGTCTTGGTCTTTCTCTCTAATGTAGAATGGTTTTAGCTTTATTGGCCAGTCAGTCAAAAAGTAAAACCCTGGGTGATTCTTTCCAATGATTCTCAGATGTGAATCAAGCAAGTCATCTCCAAATTCTACCCTCTGATCTTCCTTCTTTAATTCCTCAATACAGTCATTGTAAGTAATTCTCTCAAATGGGGATGCTGGAACCTCTATGGTGTGACCGATTACCTCCTGCTCCTTCTTGCAGTTCTTTGATGTAAACTTGTAAACCTCTGTTACTAGAAATTCCAAAACATCCATGACCTCGTCATAATCCATAAATGCTGCCTCTATGTCGATACTGGTAAACTCTGTCAAGTGTCTTCTTGTGTGGGAATTTTCTGCCCGATAAAAGTTTGAAATCTCAAAGACTCTTTCCAATCCAATTGTCATCTGTTCTTTGTACAGCTGTGGACTCTGGGCAAGGTATGCAGTCTTTTCAAAATAATTCAACGAGAACAGGTTTGCGCCGCCTTCGCTTGCACTACCGATAATTTTTGGCGTAGTAATTTCTATGAATTTTTTTTCTGCTAGTACCTTGCGTAATGATTGCAATACGTGATGTCTCAGTTTGAAAATTGAGGCGGTTCTCTGATTCCTCATATCTAATGCACGATGATTCAATCTTGTGTCAATGTTGCTCTCAAGCCTTCCAATTGGATCAATTGGCAATGGATGAATTGCTTTTGACAAAACCTTGATATCTACTGCCTTGACCTCAAAAGCAAAATCCCTAGCTTTGGTCTCTTGCACTATTCCATTGACCCACACTACACTCTGACGATTAATCTCTCCCAATGTGTCATTTAACTCCCCCTTGATGATAATCTGAGAAATTCCTGACACATCCCGCAGTGTGATAAATGTCATCTTTCCTAATTTCCGAAGGTCCTCAACCCACCCTCCTAACACCACTTGTTTTCCGATTAATTCTGCAGTCAGTTCTGAAATGTCATGAGATTTACCAAAAACCATAATCCTTACCTGTCTTGTCCTCAAATTCTATCTTTATGTCAAGGTTTCGGACATTTCTTACAATTTATGTACTTGTCTACAGTTTTAAATTATTACGCACAATGTATGTATCAACCTTCACGCCTGAATCGACTGGATTAGTCAAGACGTTATAGGCGTAAAACACGTTCTTTGCTGATTCATACCGCACAAGACATGTCAAAACAGGTTATTTTTTTGACACAAACACAAAGGAACTTTAAAACTCTAGACAATTACGTCTATCAACTGATCACAGCATACAAAATCCCATTTCCGACACTTGCCTGCACCAGTATATGTGAGCGCAGAGTTAAAAATTGGATCAATCAAAGGCAATCAAGGGTTACAGGATGTCATATTTTCAATCCATTATACTTCTTGTTTATAATTAAACATGATAGATTTTTTAATCAAGTTACAGGATGTCATATTTTCAATCCATTATACTTCCTGTCATAATAGATTGCATCATCTCCAAGTACCCTGAGTTACAGGATGTCATATTTTCAATCCATTATGCTTCATTGAGCGTTGCAGATACTCTGGCTGTTAAAATTATGGAAAATCAAAGTCCAACCATTTGTTTTTAGACATCTGATTCTAGGCGGACATAATTTCCATATAATACATTCTGATTCTCGGATATCAAACTTTACAAGAGAGGACAGACCACTAACTTTACAGGATCAAAAAATATGGCTTTTCTGACTGTCAGAGGATTATCATCGAGGTATACTACCTCAAAAGGTCCGGTTTATGCAGTAGATGATGTGGATTTTGAATTAGAAGAGGGAAAATCAGTGGGAATTGCAGGTGAGAGTGCATGTGGAAAGAGTACCTTGGGGCTATCCATCATCCGAATGCTCTCCTGCGGCAAGACTGACGGCCAAATACTATTTGATGGAAATTCAATCTTGGATATGAAGGAATCTGATTTTGATGAGAAATATAGATGGAAAAAAATCTCAATGATCTTTCAGGGTGCAATGAACTCACTTGATCCTGTCTTTACCATTAAAGAACAGTTCCTTGAAATTCTAAAGCAACACAACTTTGATGGTGACTCTAAACAAGTAATCTCAAGTACTATTCGTTCAGTCAGCCTAGATGAGCATGTTTTGAAAAAATATCCTCATGAACTAAGTGGTGGAATGAAGCAAAGAATAGTCATTGCAATGGCATTGCTCCTCAAGCCAAAATTTGTAATCTCTGATGAGCCAACCACCGCACTTGATGTGCTAATTCAAGCCCAAATTGTAAATCTGTTAAAAAATCTCAAAAACAACGGTATGTCTTTTATGATGATCACACATGATTTAGCAGTATTGTCTGAAATTGCGGACAAGATTGGCATTATGTATGGCGGACACATGGTGGAATATGGCTCTTCTAAAGAAATTTACACTAATCCAAAGCACCCCTACACCCAGGGACTCTTGGAATCAATCCCGACACTGAAAGGCAGTGCTCCAAAATACATCCGGGGAATCCCTCCCAGCCTGCTTGATGCGCCAACAGAATGCAGGTTTATAGACAGGTGTCCACTAGCAATTGAAAAATGCAAACAAGTTCCTCCAAAATTTAAGACTGAAACCGGCTATGTCAGATGTTGGCTTTATGAGGATGAGAAATAATCTCAAATTAAATGATTGTCTGCACCAAATCACTTTGTTTAAGAGTGTATTTTTACAATCGGCAAACATGAATCAATAATTCTTAACATTTCAGATCTTAAAACTTTTTTATCAATTGATACCCACACTCTAATTCTCTTGATTGCAAAAGAGATGATTTGTACTTTTTTTCTTTCTTCCCAAACAAATTCTGTCTCTCCAAGATTCTTGTCAAAAAATCCCTCCAGCTCTGTCTTTATTGCAATGTGTGAGAATTGGTACTGTGTATTTTTGGCATCCAGGTGTGGTTCTAGACCCTCTCTTCTCTTATGGGCTAGCAACTCACCACTCTCGCTAATTACGCCTACAAATCTGATAAATGGACTGATGGCAGTTATGTTGCCACAAATTTTCTCAAAGTCATCACTCGTCATTTAACATGATTACAAAAATATGATATTTTAATGATCGTTTCAGTGTTTGTTCCAGTGTTTGTTCCAGTACTGTCTTTTATCTTCTCTGTGGTTTACTGTAAACGTTCCTCAAAAGACTAACACAAATCCAGATACCACTGCGATTATCTTGACTATCTTACCTGAGACCATAAACACAACGAACTTTGTAAATCTCATCCTCTTTGCACCTGCGGAAATCAAAACAAAGTCCCCAATTACTGGAATCCAGGATGCAAAAAATATTGCACCCCAGCCAAATTTGTCAAGCAGCCTCTTGCCTTTCTTTTCATGCTTTGCATCCTTTTCATTCTTTTTTCCCCTGAATCTACTGACTAGCCTGTTTCCACCAAATCCGATAAAATAATTCAACAGCCCCCCGGCAGTAGATCCTACTATTAACACCGAACCGACAAGAAAGACATTCTCTCCTCCTATAAGCAGGGCAGATGTCAGAATTTCGGTTGGCAAAGGTATGGCAGTAGCTGACAACAGTGAATTAAGAAACAGTCCGATTACTCCATAATCCTGAAATATGTTACTAGCTAGAACGTCCTGTACTGTCTGATAGTATCTCATGATTAATTCATAACTCATCAAAGCCCCATCCTCATCTCTCTGAATCCCTGAAAAATATTAGTTTTCAATAAATAATGCCTAAAAATACCCTGAATGTTGAATTTATCTGACATTATTCCGTTTGCGTCAGAGGAGGGTTATTTGGTTTTGGCTTTGGTTAATTTTTTTGGTTCTCTTGTACCATTTGTCCCGTTGCCTGGATTTTTGCTGCTTGCCACAATGTCTATTGGCAGCGAGTATGATCTACATGTTCTAGTAATGGTATCTGCAATCACTGCAACTGTTGCAAAACAGATAATCTTTCTTGCCAGCTTTGGAGGACGGAAAATCATGAATGAAAAAACTCGAAAAAGAATGCGACCCTTTGAGAGATTGGTAAAAAGATACGGTGCGGCTGCTGCATTTTTTGCCGCGGCAACCCCGATACCTGATGATGTGATATTTATCCCGTTGGGACTGGCAAAGTATAGCCCGAAAAGATTCTTTATTGCAACATTTACTGGCAAAGTCATCCTTTGCTATGTCATTGCTCTTCTCTCCCATTACATTGGACTGTCTTTCATAGAACCTTTCCTGGAAAATATTGATGATCCTGCGCTAGTATACACCGGAATTGTCATCTTTGGAGTAGTAATGACTGCAGTTATAGTGCTGCTCTTGAAACTAGACTGGCAGAGAATCATGGCAAAATTTGCTCCTTGGACTTTGGATGAAAACAATCCGAAAGATTAAATCTTTATCCTAAAATTCCACAATTTGTCAGTTGCCTTCCTGATTCCTATTCTGCGTGAGCGATAAATCCTCTCGTGTCTTTTAATCCCCTCAGTAATAAACAACTCTGAATGTCTTGTCAGGTCCAATCCGTAATGCTCCTTGGTTATCTCCAAGGCCTGGGTTAGTTTTGCCGGTCCATTTGTAAGGTCTTTTAAATTTACAACCCTTCTGTTCTTTTGCATTATGCTGATTCCTCTCTCGGGTTGAATGGCACGGATAAGGACTGCACCTGCATCAATCTTTGGATTCCTTGCTACCACATTAAAGCAGTAATGCATTCCATATGTGAAATAAACATAGGCCCTTCCGACATCGCCAAACATTGCCCTGTTTCTATCTGTAATCCTTCTAAACGCATGACTTGCAGGATCATCCTTGTGTCTGTATGCCTCAGTCTCTGTGATTATTCCTGATATTTTGTGCCTTCCTATCTTTCTGATGATTCTCTTTCCTAGGAGGTTTTTTGCAACATTGACCGTATCTTTCAAATAAAATTCCCTAGGAAGCATACTGGATGTCTATTACAACCTCTTTTTTATTTTTCAACTCTCTGATCAAGTCATAAAGTCTTGCAATGTCTTTCTTTAACACACCATCTAATTTCTGATTGTATATTGTTGCAGCCGGGTGAATTGTAATAAAATACAACTGGTTGTCTTTCTGCGCCACCTTGCCCCTGAATTTTGTAATCTCAGATCCTCCCAAAATCGAATTAAATGCAGTATTTCCTAAAATACAGATAATTTTCGGCCTTATTACGGAAATCTCTTCTCCAAGATACTCTTGGCATGTCTCTCTCTCATCTGTGCTTGGAACCCTGTTGTTTGGGGGTCTGCACTTTACAATGTTTGTAATGTATGCTGCGTCCCTTGTGACTCCTGCCTCCTCAAGTGCCATTGAGAGTTTTTTTCCTGCCGCTCCGATAAACGGCTCTCCTTTTCGGTCCTCGTCTCTTCCTGGCGCTTCGCCTACAAAGATTACATCTGACTGAAAATCCCCCTTGCCTGGCACCGCATTGGTCCTTGTCTTACAAAGCTCACACTTTGTACAGTTTATGACATTCTGTTTGATTGTCTCTAACTCATGACTCATCTTTTAGCTTGCACCCTTTGTTCTCTATTGGCTGATTGGCATTTCTCATTATAATGTACTGCACAGGATTCCTTTCTCCTACCTCTTAATGGTTTTGTGGCAGAATTACCTCTGTATTATATGGAAATTATGTTCTCCAGTGTCCTCCTCCATCCATTTTGGGTTGTCTTTTCTGATCGCTTTTGTGGCCTTTTTGTGTTAGAGTTTAGATCCCTCCAAGCATATCTAGCAGCATATCTGCAGTATTGAGATTCTGTATGTGCCATGTAGGCATACGTGTCATTAATATTCCAAACATTCTCTCTCATCCCTCAGTACTAACTATTCTCTGGCGTATCTTTCTGTGTATTACAACCTTGCACAGCATTCGTTCTGATCATTATTTGCTGGTTCCATATTTGGATGGTTTACAAAAGTAAACATGTCAGATGCAGCATTCTTTAGTTTTGTACCAAAACTGTATCCAAGAAATCATACCTCTGCGCAATTCTTTTCACTTTGATTATTACTTTCTTCGTGTCAGTATCGGGGGCAGCACATTTTGCAGTATGAAATAATTTCTGCAGTCTCTAGTGTAATAATCTGCATTCCAATCATCCTTCTGTGCAAGATCATCTGCTTTACGTAATATGTGAGACCAGTACCGCTGCCGTATACAAAATTTATTGTACGCAGTATATCTGTCACATGTAATTAGCATGTCCCAGTGAGGATAGTAATCAACTAGCACTGAACCGCCACGAGTTTATGCCCCAGTAATTGATACTGCATCATCACTGATACATACCCATACATAGCCACATTTCTTTTCTATCTGAATTAATGTCACATCTGCTTTGAGATATGTAGGGTGTTTCAATGATTCGGATATTTCATCTGCAATATGTTTCATACGTGAAGATACTACAACTAGTGCATGTGTATGGTTGTCTTACACATAACCTGCATTATGAATATTTAACATGTCTCTAATGGATTTCAGACTGAGACCATTGTTCCATAGATTGGTTAGAATACAGAGAATGTTTGCTCCAAGAAATGTTCCCTCTAGTCTGGTGCTCACTGGTTTGTTATGGCATTATAATCCACACACATATGCATTCGTGCATTACACATGTTGTTGTTTTGCATTCTGGAATACACTCTATATCTGTTATCTGTTTTGATATTATCTTTGAATCCTTTATTTTTTTACTGCCACATGTACCACATTTGTCTGGTCTCCTTTTAATTGTCTTGGATGATTTTTTATTATGTGATTGTCTCTGTGTCCTGATTTACATCCTGATTTTTTAGGCGTAGCATCAGTATCTAATTTTGCACTGATACGGACTTTGCTGGGATGGAATGGAATTTTGTGATGGTGGACTGTTAGAATTTTCGTACGAATCAAACAAAGAACATGTTTTATGCCTATAACGTCTTGACCATTCTAGTGGATTTAGGCGTAGAGGTTGACACATACCTGTTTAGAATAAATGATCATATAGTTTTGTCCTTGTACTCAACTTAAACTCTTACGGCGTTACAGTATGGACTTTTTAAAGTCATGTATCGACGAGACTGTATTTTTTGTCTCATGTCCGATATCCTGAATAGTGGCACCGTTGTATTTTTTGTCAAGGTATCTTCCTGCAACAATCAGCGGAGCGCCTACTGCACAAGTAATACCTGTAGGCTCGGGAATCCACAACATCAAAAATCCGATTTTTTGGAGTTTTTTACCTGGTGCGGGGGCCTTGCAAAGGGCGCCTAATGAACAGGTATCTGACCCTTGACTCATCTTTGCAATTTCAGTGTATAAACCTGCTCTGCGCTTGACTGATTCAGAGGACTTTTTTAATTTCTCTAGACGTGCCTTTATGGGATCAACCATTCCAGCATCTGATCCAGATAAAGTTAGTTAAGATTCAGAGATCAAATACAGTAACCTTCAAGTCAACAAAGAGTAACTAAAACCAACAAAAGAGACAACCCAATTATACTAGATTTGATTTAGATACAAAGATTGCATGAAACCTAAAAATTTCAAAAGACTGGATTCGATTAAAGCGGCCCATCAGTCAGAGAGAAGCCAGTCAAGCACAAGAATGGAGGATTATCTGGAGATAATCTCAGAACTAGTCGAACTAAAGGGCTATGCAACTACTCTGGATATCTCAAGATACATGGATGTAAGCGCGCCCAGTGTTACAAAAATGCTTCAAAGGCTAGATGAGAATGGATTTTTAGAATATGAGAAGTATCACGGGATTAAACTTACAGGCAAAGGGGCGCGAATAGCTGATGGAATCAGGCAAAAGCATGGAATCCTGCTGGAATTCTTTGAAATTTTGGGAGTGAGGTTTGATACTGCAAATCAGGACACTGAAGGAATCGAGCATCACCTTAATCCAAAAACAATAAAGCAGCTGCGAAAATTCATCACCTTTCTCAAAGCAAACCCCAAGATTATTAAAAATTTTAAAAATCTCTAAGAAATATCTGGATGTCGTTTTGGGAGGATGCAAGACTCGAAAGACTCTTTGCAGTATCGGAGCGTTTTGGAATTTTTATCTGCCCCTTTTTACCAATCTTTACTGATGTGACATGCTCGTCATTAACTGAGATATTGGCATGCATTGAAGTGTATTCTCTGCTGACAGTCAGAAGCAATGCAGTTTTTGATTCTGAATAGGTAAAAGGCAGGTCATTTGCTGTTCCAGACGAGTGCTCAGGGTCTTTCTGAACAACGTCAATGTGGACCTTGAGGAACCTCTCGATCTCTTTGATGTTAGAGCCGCTTCTTCCTATAACTGATGGAATACACTGCTCATCTACGAAAACTTTTGCCCTGTTATCAGACAAAATCTCCACTCTTGCCTGAGGGTCGTATCTCTTAAAAGTCTCCCTTATCTTGTCTTCTGCAAGCTTTACAATTCCTACCTTTTCAGACTTTTTTCCAATAGGGACAATGACATTCTCCTCTCCAAACGTATAAATTTCATGTTCTAGGACATTGTCTGCAAAATTTCTGATCTCAATGACTGGTCTGGCCAGATCAGATTCAGTCATTCCAGAGGGCACCTTGACTTTTAGTTTCAGGCCATATACCTTGTTAATCCTACCATTCTTTACAAAGACTACGGTGTCTAGCACATTTGGTATTATGCCTAGCTCAATCTTTCCGACAAAACGCTGAATCGCATCTATGGTGGAATTTGCATGAACTACTCCGACCATTCCCACTCCAGTTAGCCGTAAATCAGCAAATGTCCTAAAATCCTCCCGTCTTCTTACCTCATCAAAGATAGTATAATCAGGACGAACAAGTAACAGTATATCCGCACTGTTATCAAAACTTGCATCCAATTTGCCGTATTGGGTAATCCCAGAGTCAACTTGCAGATCGCGCGGGGATTCAAATGTTTTGACAATCTTTCCCTTGCTATGATAAAAATTTGCCAGTCCTGATGCAAGAGTGCTCTTTCCAGAACCAGGAGCGCCAGAAATCACAATTCCCTCTGCCCTGTCAGAGAAACGTTTCATCAACTCGTCAGAAATTCCATAATCTTCAAGAGACAATTTTACGATTGGATGAACAATTGTTATTTCAAGAGATTCAGAAAAAGGCGGACAAGTGATGGCTATACGATAATCATTATGCTGGATTACTGATGCGCCATTTTTAGAGATCTCAAGAGTGGTAGAGTCAGATGTGTTTGCCACATCTAAGATTTGTGAGGAGACAAACTCTAGATAATCTTTTGAAAGGACATCCTCATCAAGCTTTGTTAATGAAAAGGCACCTGGCCTTCCTCTTTTTGCTAGGGGGCATTGGTTTTCTTTAAGATGAACACTCATTGTCTCGGCATCAAAGAATTTTAGAAATTCCAGCGTCTCATTTTTAATGACAGGTTTGAGAAATACTGTTTTAACATTTTCAGCTTGCGCAACCAAATGCTGAACATTGTCTGAGGTGTAAAGAATGGCATCATTTTGTTTAGCCATGTCAGTGATTAGTGCATCAATTCTGCCATTCTCTGCAAGTCTAATATCATCAGCAGACGGGTGTGATCCCTTCAAAACCACATTCAGGGCAGAACTAGCAGACAATTCTTTGATCTTTTGGATCTTCTCTAGGCCTACAAAACCCTGTTCCTTTTTGCTTGAGGCCTGAGACTGTAACTCGTCAAAGACTGCCTGTGGTATTATAATTTCAGAATTTTTAATTGTACCTGCTTCTATTTGTGCAATTAACTGGCCATTAATTATAACGCTAGTATCTACAACAATCCTTGACAAATCTCTTATCTATTGGTTATGAATTTGTGCCCTAATTACTTTACTAAACCATGGCACTGTTGCGTTATGGAGTGGTGTTGAAATAATTTGCATGAATCAAGTAAAGAACATGTTTTACGCCTATATCGTCCAACCATTCTAACTATAGCACAAAGATAGTTCGTGAACTAAAAATCGCCAAAAAACTAGAGATCAGATGATTTTACTTGTGTAAATATGAACAATCAAATCCAAATACTTTGAAAATGACTCACGAACTTTTGCGTGTCGCTATATACATGTGAAGAAAAAGGCAAGGAATTCAGATGGCATAAAAAATGAATCTAGCAGATCAAATATTCGTAAATCGCCTTCAAAGAGAACAGTTCCAAAGAAACAGATTGGGGATAAACCAGAAAATATCATGTATGTTGGAATTGATCTGCACAAGAAATTTCTTCTAGCAGTCATGAATAACAGGGAAAGATAACACGAAATGTGAAAATAGAAAATACACAACCGGCAATCAAACAGCATTCTCAAAGATACCACTTTTTGCCAGTGTCGTCATGGAATCATCATCAGTTTGGTATGGGAGAGAGATAGAGAGAGAGAGAGGTATACAGATTCATGACAGATGTACTGGGATACAAGGCAGTGCTGTCAAATCCCTATCTTACAAAGGCGATTATTCCATCAAAGAAAAAGACAGACAAGATTGATGCAAAGATACCTAGCAGATCTCTTACGTGGAGGATGGACGTATAACAAAGAGAGGCAGCATGATGTTGAGACGGGTCTTGATTAAAGCTGACAATTCTCATGCAATACATGCGCCAAATAATGATATTACACAATTTTACCATCGCATTAAGAAAAAGAGAGGCAGTTTCAATGGTATGGTATCTACAGTGTCAAAGATGTTGCGAGTCATATTGCATTATGTGGAAATTATGTCCCATAGTCATTAGTGTCCTCCACCCATTTCATGTTGTTTTTTCTAATCGCTTTTGTGGCCTTTTTGTCTACAAATGTCATCAGTCTGCACACAGTCAATGTCCAGAAAAGCCTTTTCTCGTTCTAGTATCCAATGTACACATCTGCAGAGTCATGATATGGCAACTCGTCTTACGTTATAAAGAATCACTGTAGCTTGTCGCTTGTCTGTGTATGATAGTATCTAGAGTTTATCAGAACGATTCCCTGCTAGAGCAGCTCACCCTCAAACAGCGTGTGGGCATTTATCCATTCTTTGTGTCCTAGGATATCTTGCGAGAGGTAAACCGGCTTTTGTCATCCGAGCAGATAGCATGTGTTGTATCACACAATATCAGAGTGTTTTTACGTGTTTATAGGGGCAAACTACATTCTGAGCAATACAGAGTTATGGGAAATAGTTAATAGAAAAAAGGATCTGAAAAAAGGTAATGAATATCTTTCAAAAGGTCTTTGATTGGAAAACGTACATTTTTACAGTCATAGCGCTAGTTACATTTTCAAATTTCATGGTCGTCTTGTTTGGACAGACCATACCGGGAACCGTTTTGACATTTTTTAAAATGGCCGGAGAGTACATGATTTTGGGATCAGTCTTTATTTTTGCGCTGATTTGGCTCATCAAGGCAAGACCTCACAACCGCCCGGTACAATATTCAGTAACGGTATTTGATGTGTTTGGGAAAGAGAGCAGAATTGACGGTATTAGAACACAATTCAAGACACATGATGTTGCCTGGAGTTTTATGAAACAGTACAAAAAGGAATATCCGTTGCACAACTTTGCGCTAGTGTCCAAACAGCCAGAGTCAGGCAAGCCCACAATTTTCAAATATATCTAATTTCAGACTTTTATTCAGGATTGCGCAGAGAAATAGAATGGAGTTCTCCATTTTAGCTGATTCCTTTTTCAAGATGGAATCAACTAGGAAGAGACTAGAGATAACACAGTTTCTAGTGGAATTGTTCAAAAAGACACCCCACAATGTCATCTCTGAGATTGTATACCTCTTGCAAGGGAAGATAAGGCCAGACTTTGAAGGAATTGAATTAGGCGTTGCAGAAAAACTTGCAATCAAGGCAATCTCAAAGTCATCAGGAATTCCAATTGGCAGAATAAAAGAAGAGTATATGAAAGAAGGGGATATAGGACATGCGGCATCAATAATACTAGAACAAAAGACACAGACAACGTTTCTAGTAGAGAGTATAACAGTAGAAAGAGTCTATGAGACACTATTTAGGATTGCAAAGTTGGAGGGATCACGTTCGCAGGATATGAAGGTAAAATATATCTCCAGTCTGCTCAATGATGCCAGTCCGCCAGAGGCAGGTTTCATTTTGAAAATTTTGCTTGGAACTTTGAGACTGGGAGTTGCAGAGAATACGGTAATGGATGCATTGGCAATAGCGTTTTCAGGCAATAAGAGTAACAGAAAAATTTTAGAGCATGCATATAATGTATCCAGCGATTTAGGAAAGGTTGCAGAGACAATAGCGACCAAAGGTCTTGACGGAATTGAAAAATTTGAGATCATTTTGTTCAATCCAGTCAGACCAATGCTTGCTGACAGGGTAAAAAGTGAGGAGGAGGCAATTGAAAAGATGGGAGATAATTTTGCAGCCGAATACAAGCTGGATGGAGAAAGGGTACAGCTTCACATAGAAGGGGAAAAGGTAGTGTTATTCTCCAGGAGTCTGGAGAACATTTCAAGTTATTATCCAGACATTGTAGAAAAGATTCCCAGATCAGTTCAAGCAGACAATGTAATTTTAGAGGCAGAGGCAGTGGCAATCAACGAAAACACGGGGGAATTTTTACCGTTTCAGGAACTGATGCACAGAAGAAGAAAATACAAGATAGAAAAAGCAGTTATGCAATACCCAATCACCGTGAATTTTTTTGACATTTTATACTGTAATGGAAAGAGCTGTCTAGATCTAGACTACAAGGACAGAAGAGAGAGACTGGAGAGGATTGTAAAGGAAGACGAGTTTGCAAGGTACATTCCAATGACAGTGGTGAAAAATGACAATGAGATCAGAGACTTTTTTGAGAACAGCATCAATGCAGGCAGTGAAGGACTTATGTTAAAGATGCTCGACAAACGATACCAGGCAGGCTCAAGGGGGAGCAACTGGTTGAAGCTAAAAAGAGAGTATCAAAACGAACTAGGGGACAGTCTGGATCTTGTCGTGATAGGAGGATTTTTTGGCAAAGGCAGAAGAACTGGAAGCTATGGAACGCTGCTGCTTGCAACATATGATGAGGATGAGGATATATTCACCAGTATTTGCAAAGTAGGAACAGGGTTTTCAGATGAGAGCCTAGATCAGCTGTATCAGATTTTAAACCCAAAAGTTACAATCAAAAAGAATCCGCGTATAGACAGCGAGATGGAAGCCGATGTATGGTTTGAACCAGAACTAGTCATCGAGGTGGTAGCATCAGATATTACACTCAGTCCTATTCACAAGGCGGCAAAAGGCAAGATAAGAAAGGATGCAGGATTTGCTTTGAGATTTCCAAAATTTACAGGAAAGATCAGAGTTGAAAAAACAGTTGAGGACGCATCCACAAATGAGGAAGTCATCACGTTATACAAAGGACAAAACAAAGTGGCACATGGTAAAAATTTGGTATGAATCAACCTTTACGCCTAGATCAACAAAATTAAACCGAAAGATCTAAGAGTAACCTCATCCACCTTTTGATATGAGCAAGACTCACAAAATTGATTCAGAATTAAGACGAGAAAACAAACAACAGAAATTAATCATAGGTGAACTAGTAAAATACGTTGATGATCTGACAAGATCAAATAACAGTTTGACAAGATCAAATAACAGTTTGACAAGATCAAATAACAGTTTGACAAGATCAAATAACAGTTTGACAAGATCAAATGATAAATTGAAACATAAACTATCCTATTATGATAATCCACATACGCCACCATCTCGCAAGCCCGTGCAAGTGGAAAAGGACAAGAACGAGAAAAAAGATAGAGTCAAACCGAGGAGGTGTCTTTGGACACAAGGTAAAACACAAACATTCATACCACAAAAAACTACACATCACGATTCAACATCTTGCCCAAAATGTTAAAGTACGGACATTACTCAGATTGACACAAAAAAACGCAACATGGCGAGTATTCCACCACCACAAGAGTATAACGTAACTGAGCATATTTTACACAAATATACCTGCAAATCATGCAAAAAGACATTTGAAAATGATGGCAAACTTGCACCTAGAGGACAATTTGACGCCACTGTAATCAAAAGTATAGTGAGCATGTTTTCAAAAAGAATACCATACAACACATCAGAGAATCATTGCAAGAACAATATGGATTACAAATCAGCAATACCACAGTACTGTCAATTTTGCAGACAGGTCAGACGCTTTTAGAGCCATTTTATGATAAAATTGGACACGAAATCAACAAATCAGAGATTGTAGGATTTGATGAGACCAGATATCCAATTGAGGGTAAACATGGATGGGCGTGGATTGCAAGAACCAATATCGAAGCATACTATGTTTTAGATTTTAGCAGAGGTGCAGTTGTTATAAAAAAATACTGGATTGATTTTAGAGGAATTGTAGTTTCTGATGGATGGAGATCACATGTTGTAATATTTACCAAAAACAAGAGACAGAGATGCACTGCACAACTGCCAAGAGAGTCAAAAGATGCATGGCAGATAAATCAGAAAAACCATCAGCTGCCATTTTGCACAAGGAATTCTCAAAAATATTGAATAATGCCAGGAAATATTCAAAATCAAAACACAAAAAGATACAACGGATCAAATATACGGATTATCTGTTTGAGCAGTTGATTATATGATAAAACGATACCGGCGTGGTGATGATATTATGAAAAAGTTTGGAATAAAGCTGAAAAACGCACGAAATGACCTGTTTACATTGTGATGTGTCCTGGCGTGCCATCAACTAACAATGATGCGGAAAACTATTTGAAAATGTGTGATATATAGAAATGTCCAGGGTCAGCTGAAAAGTGAAAAGGGGGATGAAGATGCTTTCAGTATTTCTGACATGTTTTGAAACATGGAGAATCAGGGATCAGAACAACCTAGTTGAGATGGGAAAATACATTTAGATGCTTGATTCATACAAAATATTTAACACTAGACAGAGATGTTGGGCCCACATACTGCGAGAGGCAAAACATTACTCTGAAAAACTAGCTAGTATAAACTCTGCATCACTGTATCATTATCTGCAAAAATTATTTTTTGTGACAGCATCATCAAAGATAAAAGAAGAACCAAACCAATTGGCATATGATTCTTCGGTGAAACTACTTGAGAGAATCATCTCAGAACACATCCATGATGAGTCACTACAAAAATTTCTAACCAAACTAAATAATGCAAAAGATGATCTCTTTACATTCTTGCTGTATGATACAGTAGAGCCTACAAATAATACAGCAGAGCGTGCATTACGGGAGTCAGTTATTCACAGAAAGATTCGAGAATGTGTGAGAAATCAAAAAGGATGTAAAATGTTTGGAAATCTAACGAGTTGTATCATGACATGGAAGATGAGGGATTGTAATCTTTTAGACGAGATTATAAAGTATGTGTGAGTTGGGACGTAAACATATACCAATACACAATCTTTGTTTTCTGTTAAATGGATCTGGAACTGATTTGAAATCAGATTCATATTTTGTATGTATCAACCTCTACGCCTAAATCCGCTAGAACAGTCAAGACGTTATAGGCATAAAACATGTTCTCTGCTAACTATAGAGTTTATGCGTAATTGACTAAATCACGCCAACCATCTGAATTCCTTGTCTTTTTCTTCACATATAGTTACAAACTCTAACAAAATCATACATCTCAAAATTAAAGTCAGTCAAACTTGTACAAAAAAATACAAAATAAATTATTAAACATGCAAAATAATCAGCTTGTGAAAATACGCACAGCGTAGCATTGTGATGTTACCACATCTAATCAAAATATACGGTCCATGGCGGTGGTGGCGGTTCACCCTTTTTCCATCTAGACCGTATCTTTTTCCACATTGTACGCAGATTGACAAGACCTGTTACCACGCTAAACTCTGTTTCAAACTCTTCTAGTGTACCATCATATGCATCAACCATTCTTGCATAGGTTTTCATGTCACCTATGGTGTGCTCCACCCTGGCTCTGATTCCGTTCATCTTTCTGTTTTTTGCCCGTTCTCGGTTTGTTAGTTGGCGATTCTTTGATCTCTTTTTAGGTTGCATGGATTGTGTGTTGTTATCAAGGTAATCCGATATTCCTAAAAATCCCTTGTCAGAGTATAGCTTTGTTTTACTGCTTCCAGTCAGTAATTTTATTACATTTAAGATTGATTCAGATTCTTTTTTGAATATGCCAAAATCGTGATTACTGCCAAGATAGCTTTTGGTTTGGTGGATTATGATTCCTTTGCTGTTTGTTATTATCTCTGTGTTGAACGTAAATCGTTTCTTTTTGCCAGAGTATGATTTATTTCTTTGCACAGAATCCTCTGATCTTCGTACAGGTACGTGTGTTCCATCAATTAGCAAGGTGTTGCCCAGCACCTTTTGTATCTGTTGTATGGGTTTCTCATCTGATTGTATTATATCAGACATATTCTTTGCAGTGGGCAAAATTCGTTTCAATATCTCATCTACAAGCTTGATATATCTGCACACCGTGGTCTGATCAATTCCAAACAATGCTGCTAGTTGCCCTTGTGTAACGTTTGTTCTCTTTTTCATCAGTCCCACTAGTAATGCGTGTTCCGGATCAAGCTTGCATCTGTTTCCTGCATCAGATTCTCGTTTACCTGATTTAATATCAAATAACGGCATTTTATCTAGATAGTCTAGTATGAATTCTCTAAAATATTTTAACAGCCAATAAAAATCGTCTATTTGATATCCTGTAAATGCATGCAAATGTTCTGGTGTTGACATTATGATGTGGCTTATCTCGAGTTTGTGTGCAAATTCACGACCTTCTTTCCCTTGATATCTACGTTCCCTAGCCTTTGTTGCAGTCCATAATGCATCTAGTTCTGCTATTATCTTGTCCTTCTCATGTAGTGCACTGTCCTTTTCATATAGTGCACTGTCCTTTTCATATAGCGCCTTGTCTTTGCTCTCAATCAGCTTTATCAATTGATTTGGCGCTAGCATTTCGTATTGGGACATATCAAAGCAAAAAATATACCAGGATCTAAACCTATCGTCTGAGAAATGTTTACCATCGTGTCAAATGTAAACAAGTTGATGCGTACAAGTCGATTGTTATTTTGGTCGATTACGCATAAACTCTATTATAAAATAAATTATCATTATATCTGATGTTAACATTATTTTTCTAACTCCATTATTTTCACTATACCAAACATTTAGTTTAATTTAACAAATTCACCAATGGATGGAATGCCTTTTTTATCTACAGCAAACAACATGTAATATCCCGGTGGGGCCCATGTACCATTTTTTGGGCTTTGTAATTTTATTGTATTATCAGATTTTTCAAGAATATCCAAAAACAGGCAACGCTGATCCATGTTATTATTATGTGTAGTAGATGACACTCTAATCAAAGAAATATTTTTGATATTATCAACATTATCAGCAGTTATTTGAAAAGAGGAATCATAAGAAATTGAGGCAGGGCATGTGATTGTTAATCTAGTAGGATTATTTTTTAAATATGGCGGAGTTACTATTTCAAGATTTTTTTCATTGTTACTTGGAGGCCAATCATGTCCAGTACTTCCTGCAACTGCAACTGTTCCATCGGGAAGAAGAATTGCTGTACCATGATATAGTCGATCTCTTCTAATAGTATCAACCATCTTCCAAGTTTCAGTTTTTGGATCAAATAATTCTACAACTTTTATTGCGCAATGATTATGATCAGATATTCCTTCACCTGCTCCATTAGTTACAAGTACAGTTCCATCTGGAAGAAGCACTGAATCAGACATAAAACGTGGTATGTTAGTAGGATGTTTTGTTTTGCGCCACTTTGACTCATTTGGTGTATCAGGATTAAATTCAAAAATTTCAGATTGATTAGTAGCTGGAGTTTCTTTGTTTGGGGTTAAGGAAGTGCTTCCTCCAACAAGTAGAACCTGAACGGTTTTATCATTTGATAAGATAGGTAAAAGGACACATGACCCCATGCCATTATAAGTTCGTGTACCTTTAAGTTCAGTTGTAAACTCTTTTGAAGAAAATTTCTTTTCATCAATATTCCATAGTTTTGTGGTATTCCCATAATGCACTAGAAGCGTGCCACCAGGTAAAACCTGAAGAAAAGGATATGCTCTAATTCCTTTCAGAAATGGTTCAGGAGGTGACAAAATGTTTGTTTCTGGATCAAATATTTCATAATCTTCATTGATAAAAGCAAAACAACCTAATCGTTTTAGAAAAGCATAGTGTGCTTGCGATGATATTCCAGATACTATCAATGCTTTTCCATCTGGTAATGTAATACATGTTGGATACCATCTTGCCTTTGGCATTTTAGCTACAGGTTTTGAATCAACTGTTTCTGGATTCCACTTATTTTCTTCTGGATCAAAAATATTGATATCATGATCAGCACCTTTGGTGAAAATTTGTACTAGTCCAAAAAATGAAAGGATTCCAGTAACTTTATTGTGAACAGTGGATTGACCTCCAGCTACTAATAAACGTCCATCTGGAAGCAAACAATGACCTGCACAAAAAAGATTTCTGACTGATGTAGATTTCTCTTCTTTATTTGGAGGTAGAGGATCCCATACGCTTGACTTTCCTTTCCACCATTTCCATATTTCATTGTCATCACCAGAAAATACAATAATTTTTTTTGTAGGCAATAATGCCATATGTACTGCCACAGTATCCAATTTGTATAATGGGTTTGAATCACTCAATTTTTTTATTCCAATTTTTTCTCAAACCAACTAAAAATGCTGCAACTCTAGAAAATACCAAAAAGGGTATTACGACAGTGTATTTCATGAAATATTTGAATGATTTATTGTGATCCATCAAATTTGCAATAGGTGGACTGACTTTGTAATATATCTGAAGGAATTTCTCAAATGGTTTCTTTAATTTTGATTCACGTACCACATCAAAATAAAATTCATGAGCAGATTGTGTTTGTGGCACTAGTTCTGTACCATATGTAGCTGTAACAACAAAACATCTTCCTGTGGTGGTTTCACTATATGTTTCCGGTGCACTTTCATTATTATTAGCATCAACAGATCTTATTTCATATTGGTATGTGGTTTGTGATAGTAAACCAGTATCAGGAAAACTGGTATCTGCATAAGAAGGCCTAGCGATTTCAACAAAGCTTCCAGTATTTTGTAATCTCCTTCGTATCACATATCCAGTATGTGATGTACCGCCATTTGGTGACCCCCAAACTAGATCAATGGAGTTAGCTGTTGGATTTACTGCATCAAAATTAGTTGGAGGATTCAATGATGAACCACTAGGATCAGTGATACTAGTAGTTGCATTAGCTATGTTAGATGATTTGCCTGTTCCAGCAGCGTTGATTGCAGATACTCGATAGAAATATTGAGTTGTGCCAGATAATCCTGTATCTGAATATGTGGTACTAGTTGAATTAGTATTTGCAACGATTATAGAGAGATTACTAGCAGAGGTCCCTCTTTCAATCACATAGCCAATTGGCAATCCACCATCCCAAAGAGGAGACTGCCATAACAAATCAATGCCAGAAGACGGTGTAGATGTAGCTTGGAGTTCACGAGTAGAATCAGGTTCTGAATTAGACCATCCACTACTTCCTACTGCATCATCATACGTATAGCCTAATGATTCGATATCTAGAACATCTCTTGGCATTCTTCGATCAGTAATAATTGGAGGTAGAAAGTTTTGTGCAAGAGGTCTATTAGATTCGGATTCTCCACCATCCCAAGGCCACATCAAATCTGTTAGAGCATGACCATATCTATCATGAGTAGAAGGATAATTTCCATCTCCTGGATGAGTAAGTTGCCATTGTGCCCAAAGTCTATCAACATTTGCATGATGCATAAAGAAAATTGGATCATTTGGAGATGTCATGGTAAGCATATGTCCACCCACTGCCACGTGAATGCTGTTATGTGCACTTTCCAGTAAAGATCTAAAACGACCTGGACCCGCAAATTCAGTTTGCAGTAACGAATTTCTACCATCACTTGCAATACGACTATTTACGCTAAAAGAATTACGAGTTAGGGTAGTTCCATTTCCAGTATCAAGAGCAGGATTAATTTTCCAGCCATCAGGATTAACATTTGGATCTGGTACTTCAGCAAAAAATCCCGAGGTAATTCGTTCTCGAGGTCCCATAAAATCATCAACGAAGATTAAATCAGTGTCAGAAGTATTTACAGAATCCCACTTCCAATATGGAAGAAACATGTTGGGATCGCCAGAAATATCTTGTAGTGCTTTTTCAAATCTTAGAATATATTCTCTGTGCCAAGAACAAAAAGCAGGACCACTATGACCACCATTGATGTTGGAGCCGCCAGTTCTAAGACGCTTGCTCATTACTCCATCATGTATTGAGACAAATTGATCATAAATATTGGTTGCAGTGCCAGATGCAGTAACAGTAGGTTCTTTCTTTAATGCTAATAACGCATTGATAAATTTGCTTATTTCAGGTGGACCCATTGATGCAGCATTTTTTCTTACAGCCAAACTCAGTTACCTCCAGATTCATTATCAACAATTACTTTAGCTAAATCTAAAAGAGTTGGAAATGTTTCATATGGTAAAACAGCATAAGAAGAATAGTTTTTAGCATCTTCATCAAAATCAACTTGAATTTCTTTACCCTCTATGATTAGATGTAACTTATCATCAGATACGGTTATTTTCTTATTCTTGTAAATCTCTTCATTAGGCATAAGCAATATCATCTGTTAAGTCTTGTTTGCAATCTTTTATTTGCTTCAGCCTTTAAAATTATCATTATATTTTCTTGATTATCTACTGCTTCAGCTGAAAACATCAGTGCTTTCATATTTCCTAATGCATTATTAGCCCATAATTCTGCATCAGTAACTTTTTTGTCAAAAGATGAATCTATTGCTACGGATGCAATATTTGGTAAAACATACAACATTCGTTTTTGGTAATCTGATCTTAATTTAGTACGGACATTTTTCAATAATTTTTTTAGAGCATTATTTGTTAATTGCTTTGCAAAATCTTTGAATTGATCATTTGCCTGCAACGATTTTGCAAACTCTGAACCTTGAGTTCTAAGTATGGTTTGAAACTGCTCTGGAATGTGACCTGTTTGTAAGTCTCCCCAATATTTTTCTAGTGTATTGGGATTTTTTTTAACATCATCCCTCATAGTAGACCAACTTTCTTTTGCCAACATTTCAAATCTATTTGTCAAAAGATTTGTGAATGCATCTTCTTGTTGTATGGAGATATCGACCCCTTTACTTCTTAACCATTTGAAAAGAGCTTTTAATACTAAAATAAAAACGCCAGATATTATAATGATTAATTCAGTTACTAAGCTATTCAAAAGTTGATCAGTAATTGAGACTGTAGTGCTATTTTCTCCATCAGATGAAGTTTGTGCAAAAGCAATTTCTCCTGTAATTATACCAAAAATAGATGTGCCTAATAAAATAGAAGCAATGATGGACGTACCAATCAATAAATATTTCATGTTAGTGGATCTGATTACTTTGTTTTAAGCATTTTTTTTAAAGGTGATTATCAATAGACATTTTGCGTAATTACAAAAAAATTCTCATCTTTTACTCTCAATGATTTCTAATTTTATGGAATTACAACAAATTCTTGCTTCCACCGTATCTTGAAATTAATAATACCACATACGATATCACTAACTGTGTCATATCTGCATAACTTGTTCCTAAATGTATCACAACTTATTCTAAATTTCTTGATTTGGGCAATGACATGCTCTACCTTGATCCTAATTTTAGCTTGAGCCTTGTTCCATTCTTTCTGTAAATCAGATAATATTTTTCCTTTTTTCTTCTTGTATGGTAAAATGCTGATTTGATTCTCAAAGTCTTTTTCCACACCAAGATATCCAAGATCATAAAATACCCTTAATTCTTCAGACAATGTTGGATGCTTTGATTTGTATATTTTGTAATCGTGATGGCTGCCAGGTGCATGAGATGATTTATGAATTATTTCACCATTTAGATTGATTGTAATTTGATTTTGTACTGTATGTTTTTTTTGCCTGAATAGTGAGTCTTTTTTTTAGTACGATCTTTTGGTCTTGGGATTGGTTGTTCTGTTCCATCAGTTATTGCAATCAGTTCTGGGAAGAACTACTGTATGTCCTCTAAACTTTTGAGCTTTTTTGAATCTGCATATTTCTTGGCAGGAATTGGGATTGATTGTTTCACGGCAGGCTCCAAATATATGATGTTACGCATCACGTTTGATTTGTCCAAATCAAATATCATACCAAGTCGTATGTTGTGTACATTCTGTAGTACATCAAGAGCATCAGCATTCTATCGTTTAGAGGTAGATCAAATTTATGACCTGAACCAATCTTTCTCTTTTCTTTGTTGACAGACGCTTTTGTTCTGTAGTTTTGTACTGTTTTTGTATTTCTTTGGATAAAGAATCGAATTGTGGAACAGTTAATCCTGTTATGGATAGGAATTGTTTGGGTCTTTTTGCTAGTTTTTTATGGTTGAACATGATCTAGGAATGATTATTCCTTAGCTTTGGATCTTATTGTTAGAAAATATTGAGATTACACTCAAACTGAGTCAATTACGCAACTCATCTAGTATACTCCTGGTGGCAGCAATACGATAAATCCACATACAACTACTGGTGGAAGTTCAGGAGACAAAGTTTACTCCTATTTGTACATTAATTAGTACCACCCCCCTTTCTTTGTTTATTATGAAACCATTGGGAACAAAGTTTGTAATTATTGCAGTAATTATTGTATTAACAGCTTCTATCACTTTTTTTGCATCTAATAGTGATCGTCAACTTAATTATGAGTTTGATAGTGTTTACACATTTGAACCAAGTGATAGTTCAAAAAAACCGACTTTAGAAGATTTACAATGTGAAGATGGATTTTTCTTCGATGGATACGGTTGTGTAGAAATAAGAAATTGATAAAAAATATTTACTTGATCCTATTCATACCAAAAGATACTCGTCTACAGTTAATATGTATGTGAGTGTGTTAAAATCATTTTTCAAGGAAAATAACTCTGAAATTAATTTCACATTTAACAGTAAAGCAAAATACAAAACTGATGATGGAGATGAAGAACAAAGGGAACTCAAATTAGATGATTTAATGAAAATTTTAACGATTGGTAAACCAACAATTACAGAAAAAGCTGTCATTTGTGCAAATTTCATCGCAGATTATACATCATAGCAAAAGTCTTTTGAACATTACAAAAACAAATAGTAACATTTTTTGATCAGTAATTAGAAATAATTTTATGGACATAACACATGAAGAGTTGCTCCAGGCCTACAAAAAAGAAAAAAATATTCACAAAAAAGAAAGACTTTATGCAATGTGTAAGATTAAAATCAACAAATCCACAATTGCTGAGACTTTTAGACAAATGTTTTGCACATATCAATGTGTAAGGAACTGGCTTTAGATTCATTTGAAAAATATGGATTGGAGGGTCTGGAGGATCCCCCCTCGTTCTGGTCGTCCTCCATTAATCTCACATAAAACATTACAAAAGATAGAGCAGGAATTTAAGAGAATTTCAGACGGAATGACTCCAAAAAAACTAATGCAGTTCATATTTGACTGGACAAACATCACATATCATATCAGCCATTGGTCTGGACCCCTCTAGAGTAGGACCAGTACCATACATACACTTTTTGAACAATTTGGGAGACATATTCCCATGGTAAAGAGCAAATTTACACCAGTAGAAAAGTCAAGAATAGTCCTAGAATTTCTTAATACAAACATCAGTACTGCCGAATTATGCAGAAAGCACAACATTGCACCACAGACATTCTACCAGTGGAAGGAGAGATTCATTGCAGGTGGCAAAGCATCATTAAATGGTGCACCAAATGGTAATGTCTGCAAGAATCTACAAAAAGAAAATGACTCTCTCAAAAGACTAATCGGCAAGATTACAATTGCCAATGACATTTTAAAAAAAACGTCGGAGAATCAGAAAAGATGACTAGTAAAAGAACTGAACAAACACATCAGTCTGAACAAATCACTGTTTCTGACAGGAGTCTCCAAGACCAAATGGTACTATTCAAAGTCTCCTAGAAATATTCAGACAGATCATATAGTGAGTAATGTTGTACAGAAAATTGGTGCAAAAAGACCTACCTATGGAACTAGACGTATGGCAGCCCAGGTATCACGAGAACTAGGAAAACCTGTAAATCGCAAGAAAATCCAGAGAATATTTCACAAACTAGGCTGGATTGAGCCTAGCAAATCAAAGAATGACATTATCAAATCAAACAGAGTACTCTTTCAAGCATCAGCACCAAATCAACTCTGGCAAACTGATATCACATATGTCTGGTGTGACGTGGATGGTTGGTGCTACTGTTTTAATGTTGTAGATACATTTAGCAGAAGATGGATTTGGCATTCCTTTGATGTGGCAGCTCCCAAAGACACTGCAATTGATAGCATATACTCTCTAACATAAATTCGTCAACCATCCCCTCGTTGCATATACTTGAGAATATCCAAATGAAATCTCTTTGTTCTGTAATATTTGGAGATGTTATTTTTCAAATTATTCAGTGATGGTTGATACTGTGACACCAACAAATCATATTTTCCTTGCTTCCACACCTCCTCAACTGCATTAAATTGTGGTGAACCCTTTGGAAACCAGTCCAATATGACATCATCATTTTTCTCAAGGTATTGTTTTATGATATTTGATTTGTGTTGAGGTGCTCTATCTGCATAGACTAGTATTTTGCCAAACTTTCGGTGTAATTCTTTGAGATAATCCAAAAAACAATACTGATCAAATTTTTTGTATTGTCTGAAGAACTGTCTACCATCATGACTCAATGCACCAAAGATGATTGTCTTTTGGTGTGAGCCATTTACCAGAATAATTGGACGTGTATCTTTCTTTACCCCCCATCTTTTTTCTAAATATTGCATCAGCTGTAAAGATTGATTCATCTTGTGCAATAATTGTGAATCCTTCTGCTATTTTTGAGGCTATGTTCTCTTTTGATTTTTTTTAAACCAGAGTTTTTCTTGTACTGTTGCAGAGTTTACAAATCTCTTTTGTGCAACTTTTGATACATATCCCCATTTGTGTAATAATCTGTACACGTGTACCTCGTGATATGTTACTCCTGATTTCTCATAAATTAGATTCATCACTTGTTTTGCACTCCAGCCAGATGGATTTTCTGCAATTTGTAGTTGAATGCTAGCTAGTTTCTTTTTTGGTATGCTAGTTGGTCTACCAGTTCGGGGTAGGTCTTGCAGTCCTGCAATCCCACATTCTGTAAATCTTCCTAACCACTTGTATGCCCATGACCTTACACGTCCAAGACTCTTTGCAACATGTGATGCAATCTGTTTGTCCAAGAATACTTGCTTTATCAAAAATAGCCTTTCTTTTACCTTGACATTCTTTTCATCTTTGTATGCTTGAAGCAATTGTTGTTCATTCATGGTTTGATATGATGTGTTCTGATCAATATGGTATAATGTTAATTAAATCAGATCAATAGATCATAAAATTTTGGTATGTATCAACCTCTACGCCTAAATCCACTAAAATAGTTGGACGTTATAGGCGTAAAACATGCTCTTTGCTTGATTCATACAAATTTTGTTAGAGAGTATAGCACACGATAACCCAACAGAACCATTGGTAATGATTAGAAATATTTATTACCAACATCATATATTGAGAATTTGCTAATGACAGAATCAAACGTTCCACCAAAATATTCTCCCAAGGTTCTCAAAAAGCCGGCAGATTATGGAGTACTGAAACAACTTGAGGGAACGTGGGTTAATTTTAACTCTAAAAATAACAAAACGGGTTGGGGAATGTTTACCATTTGTATGCCATCTCCTGGTTCTAATTCGGAAACCATTCCAGGAAAGTTTCACTTTCTATGCGAGAATTACACGGAGGAACTCACTTTTACACTGGTTCCGGGTAGTATCCGTAATCGTGGCGGTACTAATGAGCAGTTTTGTGGAGCAGTGAAATATGATCAGAATATTCAAGATTTGAATGGTAACGGTCTACACGTGGAAAACGGAATGTATCTTTGGCTTGACAACTTGTACAATCACCCTGCTGACGATGAGTCTATCATGACTGATATCGGATACCCTGAGCTCTCTTCTGGAGATGGTGCAGACGGCCCTAACTATGTTCCAGCATATTCAATATCTCGTAGTGGCACAATTCCTCATGGCAACACCATTCTACTGTTAGGAAAGGACTCCAGGAAAAATGGGAACCCCAAGTTTCCACAAGGCATTGCAGCTTGGGACCCTGACTTCCTTTCAATATCTCCTAGTATGGGACTGGCAGGTACAAAAAATGGCGATCGAATAAATCTTGATAAACCTGCACCATCATGGGTACACGACCATAGTCTAGCTGAAAGAGACCCTAGTGGAAACAAGACATACACTCAACGAATACTTGCACATGAGTTGTACCCTTACTCTGTTCGACCTGACCTTCGTTTACGTGATGCCATCAAAGATCAGGAAATCAAGAGTTTTGTTTTGATAGAATTGAGCACGTTTGAACAAGGTGGACCAGAAGGTGGTATTTTGAACATTCCATTTGTAAAACGATTCACCCCAGTAACTGAAATGAATTTTCGCATGTGGATAGAAACAGTAATAGAAGATGGAAAAAAAATTCTTCAATTGCAGTATGAGCAGATTCAGTTTTTTGAGTTTCAATTTGGCACTGATGGCGGTACCACTCGTTGGCCCCACATTCAAATCAATACACTCCGTAAAAAGGAATAATAATTATGGAAAATTACGATGTAATTATAATAGGTGGTGGTCCTATGGGATTAGCTACTTTAGCTGAATTATCCAAATCAGATAAACAAACCCTCTTAATAGAACAATTTAGTTTTATTAATCAAAAAGGAAGTTCAGCAGGACTTTCAAGACAATTTAGAGTTTAATATGCACAAAAGTATATGGCACAGTTAGCTTTGGAATCTATCCCATATTGGGAAGAACTTCAAAAAACCACTAATGATGTACTGATAGACCCTGTTGGATCTTTATGGTTTGGTGATCCAAAACTGAGATCACAAGAAGGAGGTATAGAAAATGCAATGCGTGTGATGGATGAATTAAATATACCATATGAACCACTTACGTCTGCTCAAATTGAAAAAAGATTTCCTTTCAAGAATCTACCATGTAATTACAGTGGATTCTTTCAAAAAGATGGAGGTATAATAGATTTTGAAGCAACTCAACAGGCGCTTCTAACTATTTGTCAATCTGCTCCCAATACTATTTTATTGGATAATTCTCCGGTCACAAATATTCAATCTTTAGACAATGGAGAAATTATTGTTTCTGTAAAAGGACAAGACTTTACAACTCAAAAACTAGTAATTTGTCCAGGTGCATACATCAACGATATTTTAAAACACTTTGATTTATCGGTGAGTATTGATATATGGGAAATGTCATCAGCTTATTATAAAAAAACTGAAGATGTTAAATTACCAACTTGGTTTGTTTTTCAAGAACCACAAAATACAAATTTATTTTATGGTTTTCCAGAAGTAGAATGGGCTAATCCTGGATACATGCGAGTTGCTCCCGATATTCCAGATAGAATTATTACAGATCCTTCTCAAAGAGATCCTAATCCAAGTGAAAAAAGTTTACAATTGAATGAAGATTGGGTTAAAGACCATATGGTGGGTCTGTCGCATAATTCAGAATTTATATCTACATGTCTTATTACTTTGAGTGATAACGATAAGGAGTTGTTACTAGATAACTTACCATCATCAGTAAACAATAATGAAAACATTGTGGTATATACGGGAGGTTGGGCAGCTAAATTTGTACCATTATTAGGAAAAATTATTTCAGATTTGGCGTTAAACAACTCAACATCCTATGACATATCAAATTTTAAAATTAAATATAATATACTTAATGAAATACAATGAGCTTAAAAAAAATAAAACTCGAGCAAAACATTCCGACAAATAGATCTGTTGAGGTTGCTATCATCGGAACAGGAGTATCTGGATTATACACTGCTTATCGACTAACAAACGACGCCAATAGCCCATTACCTGCAGATCAAGTACAAATATTTGAATTGAGTGATAGAATAGGTGGACGTTTAGAGTCTGTTGTGCTTCCGGGAATGACAATTTCAGGTGAATTAGGCGGAATGCGCTACATGACTTCACAAAAAATTGTTACTTCTTTAATTGAATGTGTTTTTAAGGATGATCTTACTAACATTCCTTTCTGTATGGGTAAGGATGCAAATCATTTTGGTTATTTCAGAAAACAACGTCTTAAAATGGACGCATGGAACAATGCTCAGAAAAAAGGACAAAAATTACAAACGCGTTTTAATTTAAATGAGGATGATCTTGGATATAGTGGCGACCAGTTATTTAATAAAATAATTTATGATGTACTAGTCAAAGACCCATGGTTTATGAAGAAGTATAGTAACTTGATAAGTAATCCAAAAGAATACGTATACAAATTTAAAATAACAAGAGAGCAATGGAATGTTATTAAACCAAATCTGACTTATAATTTTATTGGGCCTTATTTCAAAATGAAGGTCAATAATATTGGATTTTGGAATCTAATTAAAGATCGTGTTTCACAAGAGGGTTATACATTTTTAGCGCAAGCAGGAAGTTATTATTCTAATACGATTAATTGGAATGCAGCTGAAGCATTTCCATATATGGTGGGTGATTTCTCCAATGCGAAATCAGTGTACAGAACCATAAAAGATGGTTATGATTTAATAGCATATGCTCTGGCCAAGTACTACCTTAAAAAAGATGGAGCAAGTATATGGATGGGTAATCGTTTAATCACATTTGTTAAACAAACATCAGGGAACTATCAGTATGAGTTGGAGTTTTTTAATAAGGAAACTAAAACTAACTGGACACTGAAAACAAATAAGATTGTTTTGGCTATGCCAAGAAGGTCCTTAGAATTATTAGATCAAAACAATTTCTTTTTTGATAAGGTTAGCCAAACTGTGCTGCAAAAAAACATGGCTTCTGTCATTAAAGAACCTTCACTAAAAATATTGATGGGGTTTGAACAACCTTGGTGGAAAGAAGACTTTGGCATAATGGATGGTCATTCTATTACCGATTTACCTTTACGTCAATGCTACTATTTTGGTAAAGACCCCAATGATAGTCACTCATTATTTTTAGGCAGCTATAACGATATGCGCACAGTAACTTTTTGGCAAGCATTAGCAAATTCTAAAATGAACGGCGGAATAAAGAGGGCACTCTTCAAAGCTCATTCCACAAAAAAAGTATCTGAATCTGCCATTAGTGATAAAGTCACTTCAAATCAGGCCACGCAAGTGATGGTTGATGAAGCAATGAATCAAATTAAAGAATTACACGGACGGGAAGATATACCAATGCCTTATGTCACTTGGTACAAAGATTGGAGCAAAGATCCATACGGTGGTGGTTACCATGCATGGAAAGTAAATTATGACATAGCAACTACCATGGCTTATATGCGAAATCCAAATCCTGAAGAGAGTATTTACATTTGTGGTGAAGCGTATTCTGATCAACAAGGTTGGGTAGAAGGTGCATTTTGTGTTGCTGAGAGGATGTTGGAGGACCATTTTGATTTATTACGTCCCAACTGGATCCCTTCTAATTATTATCTAGGTTGGTAAACAATTTCATGAATAATATGACTAATGAAATGAAAACTGATTCATTTGTATCCTATCAAGTAGAATTAGATCCATCAAGTTTAGAAATAAAAGTTTCTATGAATATTACAGGAAATGTGGCCAAAGGTAAAGATGGTAAATTACTATTGGAACTTCCTGCTTGGGTTCCGGGAGATTATGAATTTGAACCCTATGGCAGAGACATCTTTTCTGTAACTGCGTACGATTCTAACGGTGATACAATTCAAGTTAAACGGTACTGTTGCGTTGTCGTTACCTAAATCACGATCTTCTAACTATAACCATATGTGCCAAAATCGATTTCTAAGAAATTAGATGGTACTTGCATTCGTGTCAAAACCCGCAAGAAAGCCAGAATTGCAAACAAACACACTACCCTTCCTCAAAGAAAATATGTAATGTTTGTAGGATTGGATGTTCATAAAAGATCTGTACAGGCAGCAGCAGTAGATGAGACTGGTAAATTATTATTTAACAAAAAGATTTCCAGTGATTTTTCTGCTATTAGCAAAATTACAGCCAAAATTCCAAAGAACACAAAATATGTCTTAGAGTCATCGTCTGTATGGTATGGCCTGTATAGACACATGACAGATAAATTACACCTTGATGTTGTGTTATCAAACCCATACAACACAAAGATAATAGCATCATCACTCAAAAAGACTGACAAGATAGATGCATACACACTTGCAAATCTGCTACGAGGAGGATATATTGCAGAATCATTTGTACCAGATCACACAATTATACAATACAGACAGCTTGTAAGATATCGACATAAGTTTGTGCGCATTATTGTAAAGATGAAGAATTCCATACACGGCATTACGCTGCAGGATGGAATCCATATCAAAGCAACACCCTTCTCCTCAGAACACATATTGGCACTTGGAAAACTGGACAATTATAGAATAGACTCGTATCTACAAACTATAAAATTTCACAAAAAAGAGGTTGCAAAAATAGATTCTAGGATACGCCGCATGGTAACATAACAAAGAGGGGAAGTAACATGTTAAGATGGTTTGCTAGTAGAGACAATTCATTCCCATGTAAGATATGCACCAGATAGTGACATTACAAAATTTTACAATCGCATTAAGAAAAAAAAGGGAACATCAAAGGCTGCAGTTGCTGCTGCATCCAAATTATTGCGCGTTATTTATTGGATGTTAAAAGAAAAAAGAGAATTTGTGCAATGTCATCAATAATTTGTAAAACATTACAGTTAGGAATTTGGCCGCGTATTCACATTGAGGATGCATAATACCTCGAAACTATAACCGCGGTTTCACCTGACTAATGGATGAAGATGGTACTGGAGGTAAAGCTCCGAATGGATATGTGTCTGGTTTCATCTTTGATTGAAAGTAGGAATACATTAGCGTAAGCTGTACTAAGCATTGTAAAAATACCAAGAACAGTTAAAAGGGATTCACATGGATATGTGAATAAAGAACGAAATTTAGATGGTACTAAAAATACTACATCAGGTACAAGGTCAAGTTTTAAGAAAAAAGCAAAGAAAATCATTAGGACTAGAAAGACAAAATCCATGACCTATGTTGGAATTGATTTGCACAAGGAATTTCTTCAGGTGGAGGCCATGGATAATGATGGTAATATATTATTTAATGAAAAGATTCAAAATACTCGCAATGACATACGCAAAGTATTCTCTATAATTCCAAAGAATTCAAAATGTGTCATGGAATCATCATCAGTGTGGTATGGCGTGTTTAGATTTATGCGAGATGAACTAAACCTGGATGTGATACTATCCAACCCATACCATACCAAAGCAATTGCAGCATCCAAGAAAAAAACTGATAAAATAGATGCACACATACTTGCAGATCTGCTCAGAGGTGGATACATCTCATCATGTCACGTACCAGAAAAAAAGATTGTAGAGTCAAGACAGCTAGTACGGTATAGAACAAAGATAGTTCAAAGTAGAACCAAGATAAAAAATCTAATCCACAGCATAACTCTACAAAATGGAATCAGGATACCTGGAACTCCGTTCTCTAATTTGTACATACGCAAACTATTACAACTAAAAGACTATAGGATAGATTGGATATCTCAAGACAATCATATTCCTTAATGACCGTATTGCAGAAACTGATATGAGAATTAAAGATGTGATGAAACATGACTCTAATGCACAGCTTTTAGAATCAATACCTGGAGTCAGACGATTCACAGCCCTTGTCATATCATCAGAAATAGACAACATTGATAGATTTTCTGATTCACACAAATTATGTGCATATACAGGAATTGTTCCATCAGTTAGAAACTCTGCAGATACAATACACCATGGAAGGATAACCCGACGAGGAAGCAGTATGTTAAGATGGGTTCTAGTGGAGGCAGCCCATTCCCATGCACGATATGCAAATAATTCAGTTGTTACAAAGTTTTACAAACGCCTTGCAAAGAAGAGAGGAACATCAAAGGCTGCAGTTGCTGCTGCATCCAAACTATTGCGCATCATATATTGGATGCTTACATACAATATGACTTTTGATCAATGCATCAAAAATGCAAAGTGAAACATTATGGTTAGAACCGTATTCGCGTCAGACAACTTGAGGGCAATCCTCGTTTTGTAACTGCGGTTTAGTTCTAATGAATGGATGAAGAATGGTACTGAGGGGGGGGGGATCCTCGAATAGATATGTGTCCGATTCATCTTTTGGAGTAGTAATCCCTAGCGTAAGCCATTCTCACATGTTAGAAATGTGGAGTAATCTTTAAAAAGATTTCACATAGATAGTTGTCTGTATGGTATACCAATGGTATTGCGAAATAATGCCATTCCCATAAAGCATACATCAGAATAGACAAACGGTGCTCCAACTTTATTCTCATTTAGTTGTTCAACACCTTCTGACATTATTTCTGAATCTAAATGCAGAACATAGAATTTGCCACTAGAGATGTATCTTCTACCATCATATTTTTTCTCAGACATGAAATGTCTGTAAATCTTATGATCCAAATCTTTTTTGGTTGTAATTTGAGCCTAAATTATATAATTAGGAAACAAAGTTTGATACTTGCAAAATATGATTACACTCAACCAACCATAAAGACTTTTTCACAGAAAGGAATCAAATGGCTTTATGAAATTAATCTGACAAGAGTTGATAGGATGTCAATGGATGCATATCTTGAATCCATAGCGATGACAAAAAAACAGATTGACGCATTTGAGGTAGAGATTGCAGCAATTAGCAACAAGGATAAACAAACAAGACTACTTATGACAATACCTGGAATAAACTATGTCACAGCATTAACAATACTTTCAGAAATAGTAGATATTGATAGATTTGCAACTCCAGAGAAACTAGTCTCATATGCAGGGCTTGCACCATCACATAGGAATAGTGCAGATGTACACAAAGGAGGAGGAATAACAAAACGAGGTTCTGCATGGTTGCGCAATGCAATGGTAGAGGCTGCTAACACTACAATACGATTTGATCCAAGGATTGAAACATTCTACAAAAGAATTGCAAAAAGAAGAGGAAGACAAAAGGCAAAGGTAGCAGCTGCAAGACAGATGCTTGAGATAATTTGGCACATGTTAAAAAAGTCTGAAGAGTATCGTACACAAAATCATGAACTGACACAAAGAAAGTATAAAAAGATGAAATGACAAATCACAGACGTCCTGATTCAGCAAAACACACTAGCACAGGTCCATAGTAGGATTGGAGATGATTTCATATGGGAGTACCTGAAATACTGTTATGAAATACTGTTATGAAATACTGTTATGAAATACTGTTATGAAATACTGTTATGAAATACTGTTATGAAATACTGTTATGAAATACTGTTATGAAATACTGTTATGAAATACTGTTATGAAATACTGTTATGAAATACTGTTATGAAATACTGTTATGAAATACTGTTATGAAATACTGTTATGAAATACTGTTATGAAATACTGTTATGAAATACTGTTATGAAATACTGTTATGAAATACTGTTATGAAATACTGTTATGAAATACTGTTACGAAAGAATAGAGTTTATGCGTAATTGACTAAATCACGCCAACCATCTGAATTCCTTGTCTTTTTCTTCACATATAGTTACAAACTCTAACAAAATCATACATCTCAAAATTAAAGTCAGTCAAACTTTACAAAAAATACAAAATAAATTATTAAACATGCAAAATAATCAGCTTGTGAAAATACGCACAGCGTAGCATTGTGATGTTACCACATCTAATCAAAATATACAGTCCATGGCGGTGGCGGTTCACCCTTTTTCCATAGAGATTATGCGTAATTGACTAAACCGCGCCAACCGTCACAACAATACTCTAACAAAATCATTAGACGTATTGCGTAATTATTTCTAGTACGATTTTTAGAAGATAGTCTCTTGGATTATTCTGAAATTTTGAATTTTTAGGCATAAAATTATGCAAAACATAGAATGTTGAAAAAAAAATCACCCTAATTACGCAAAAGGTCTATTACCATCATATCAAATGTGAACAAGTTGATGCGTACAAGTTGATTGTTGTTTGTTATTTTGGTCGATTACGCATAAACTCCCATCTAGACCGTATCTTTTTCCACATTGTACGCAGATTGACAAGACCTGTTACCACGCTAAACTCTGTTTCAAACTCTTCTAGTGTACCATCATATGCGTCAACCATTCTTGCATAGGTTTTCATGTCACCTATGGTGTGCTCCACCCTGGCTCTAACTCTGTTTATCTTTCTGTTTTTTACCCGTTCTCGTTTTGTCAGTTGGCGATTCTTTGATCTCTTTTTAGGTTGCATGGATTGTGTGTTGTTATCAAGGTAATCCGATATTCCTAAAAATCCCTTGTCAGAGTATAGCTTTGTTTTACTGCTTCCAGTCAGTAATTTTATTATATTAAAGATTGATTCAGATTCTTTTTTGAATATGCTAAAATCATGACTAGCACTAAGATAGCTCTTGGTTTTGTGGATTATGATTCCTTTGCTGTTTGTTATTATCTCTGTGTTGAACGTAAATCGTTTCTTTTTGCCAGAGTATGATTTATTTCTTTGCACAGAATCCTCTGATCTTCGTACAGGTACATGTGTTCCATCAATTAGCAAGGTGTTGCCCAGCACCTTTTGTATTTGTTGTATGGGTTTCTCATCTGATTGTATTATGTCAGACACGTTCCCTGCAGTGGGCAAAATGCGTTTTAATATCTCATCTACAAGCTTGATATATCTGCACACCGTGGTCTGATCAATTTCAAACAATGCTGCTAGTTGTCCTTGTGTAACGTTTGATCTCTTTTTCATCAGTCCCATTAGTAATGCGTGTTCTGGATCAAGCTTGCATCTGTTTCCTGCATCAGATTCCCGTTCATTTGATTCAATATCAAATAACGGCATTTCATCTAGATGGTCTAGTATGAATTCTCTAACATGTTTTAACAACCAAAAAAAATCATCGATTTGATATCCTGTAAATGCATGCAAATGTTCTGTCGTTGACATTATGATGTGGCATATCTCTAGTTTATGTGCAAATTCACGACCTTCTTTTCCTTGATATCTACGTTCCCTGGCCTTTGTTGCAGTCCATAGCGCATCTTGTTCTGCTATTATCTTGTCCTTTTCATATAGTGCATTGTCCTTTTCATATAGCGCCTTGTCTTTGCTCTCAAGCAGCTTTATCAATTGATTTGGAGCTAGCATTTCGTATTGGGACATATCAAAGCAAAGAATATGCCAGGATCTAAACCTATCGTCTGAGAAATGTTTACCATCGTGTCAAATGTGAACAAGTTGATGCGCACAAGTCGATTGTTATTTTAGTCGATTACGCATAAACTCTAATATATGTTGTTGAACAAAAAAAGGATAAATAGAATTATGTTGTTAATTATTTGTGAACACAACTGCCAAGAATCCTCAAATAAATAGTATTCCAAAAGATAACACAATCATTCGTGCTGCAATTCATCCAGCAATAGGCATCGCACGAGTTGGAAATAGTGAAGATGAATATTTTATTGGTCCAGAAGTTCCAGACCCAATTCCTGCTGAACCTGGTTCCTCACGAGATAAAATGGGTGCACTAAAACGTCAAGCTGCACGTTTCCGAATATACGGATACAATGCAATGGGTCAAGTGGTGTCTGAAATTACTTTAGATAATGCAGATATTGTTTGGAATGTACATGTTGCCAATAAAAAATCGACATGGTTTCGTTTCCTAAAATCAATGGACATACCAGAAGCCATTACAATAAAGGCACCACTACGGAACTCAAAAATAACTAAAGATAGATGTGACTTAACATTGGATCCTGGATCTAAAAGCATTAGTGGGAAAGATGCAAATGGATGTCAATATCACTTTACAGTTTCAAAATTTGCCTGTGCATGCATTTCACTTTACCTTGGTGAGTTGCGTACAGATGAGCATGGTCACCTGATATTTTTGGGAGGCCGTGGAATTTCAGGTTCGCCAACAGCTTCACCAATTTATGATCCAAAAGATTCTGACTCATTTGCAAATGCTGACGGGTGGTATGATGACATTTCAGATGGACCAGTAACTGCAGATGTTACCATCAATTGTAAAAAAATTCCAGTTGATGGAGCATGGGTTGTCACAGCACCTCCGGATTATGCAAGGGATGTTGCAGCTGTACGCACGTTATATGATTTACTGTATGATGTTCATGTACAAAGTGGTTTATTGTCATTCCCTGAAAAAATTTCATTTACAGAACACGTTTATCCAATCTTACTTCGCTTGAAGAACCTTCAATGGGTCAACAAGGGTTTTGCCACAAAATTTGGTCATGGCACACGTTATGATTTTGAAAATAAAGATTTCCTAAAAAAACTTGCTGATTCTTCTAACACTTACAAAGAACTACGATTACAAATACTAAATTCTTTTCGCAATCCAAACGCAAAAAACAGTGATCCATTACCATGGCCTTGGATATATGGTGATGCTATGGGTAAAGATCCTTTTACATCTTCTCCGCGTCAGAACATGTCTTTATCACATACACAGTATAGATTTTTGCAGCTTTGGGCAGATGGATCTTTTGAATCTGATCTGAATCATGATAAAAAAATTTCACATACTCTAGATGATGTTAAAATTATAGATCAGCCTGACATGCTAGACAAAGCAGCACTTCACTTTTGTATTGCTGACGCATTTCATCCAGGTTGTGAGTTGACATGGCCTATGCGTCATGGCTCTATGTATACATCGCCATTTCGGATTAGGGCAAGACCTAAAGACCAACCAGAACCAGATTATGGCATCACACTGACGCAAGAAATTGCATTACAAGTGCAAGGACCACTATACTCCCAAGGACCTGGAGATTTGACTCGTTGGATGGCAATACCATGGCAAGCAGATACAATTAGTTGCAGATCTGGGTATGAACCAGATTATGATCCATACTTGCCTACATTTTGGCCGGCAAAGGTACCAAACCAGGTATTGACTAAAACCGATTATAATATAGTGATGGATGAACATGAACCACTCGAAAATCGCATAAATGCATTTTGGACTAGAAAGCACTGGACCCGACAAATAAAAGGAAAAAGACCAAAACCCATGTATGATATGGTAACAGATTTTCCAATAATGGGTGTAGTTGAGACATATGACGGACCACGTGATGATGTAGGCAAGGCCAATTTCCCATCTACCATAATGGTAGAATCACTATCTAAACCTGAATCTTCATGTGTGGAAGAAGAATCTATTTCCGATAAACGCTTACAGCGATTCATAGATGCAGGATGGGAATCTGAAGAAGTAGCAAACTCATTTAGAGATATTGTGGAATGATAATTTCAGATCATATCCATTATGAAATGTTTTGATGTAATTATAGTGGGAGGAGGTCCGGCAGGTGCAATAGCTGCTTTAATCCTTTCGTGTCTAAAACATAAGGTGTTACTTTTTGATGAGATTCTTCCAGATAGGTTTCACATAGGCGAGGCGTTGCCACCTGCGGCACAACCATTATTACAAAAACTAAACATATTGGAACCCTTTCTCAAAGAATCACACATTCCAAGTTATGGGAATCTTCTTGCATGGGGATCACAAAAATTGGAAAATATGGATTTTGTATTAAATCCTCATGGTCATGGCTGGCATCTTGATCGGGTCAGCTTTGATATGTTTTTACAACGTATTGCACGAAATGCTGGGGCAATCATCAATACTAACAAAGTTGATGCAACAATCCAAGAAGATGAATGGTGTGTTTTCTCCAACTTATCTGAACATGATGACATACGATCCAAGTGGATAATTGATGCGTCAGGCCGTCGTAGCAGTATAGCTAGAAAACATGGAGCAAACCGCATACACACAGATAAACTAATTGCATTTTATGGTTTTTTTCATTCCAGTACTGCGGGAAATGAAGATCATGACACACGAACATTAATCGAGTCTGTTCCCAACGGGTGGTGGTATACTGCATTACTCCCACATAAAAAACGAATTGTAGCATTTCTAACTGACTCTGATTTAGTGGATGGTCGTGAATTATTATCATATGATGGATTTATCTCAGCTGTAAACAAAACGTTGTACATACATAAAATAATAAAAGAGAAACAATACACCATACAAGATTCAATTTATGGTGTTGATGCCGGAAGCTCTCATCTGGATAAGTTTGTAGGGGAAAATTGGATGTCAGTTGGCGATGCAGCAATGTCATTTGATCCTTTGTCATCCCAGGGAATTCTAAATGCCATGTATACTGGGATGAAAGCAGGGGAGGTATTGCATATGCATCTTTTGGGAAAACATTCAATGGAAGAGTATGTTTCAAATCTTGATAAAATACAACACTCTTATGAAGAAAATCGAATGAAATACTATTCAACAGAAAAGCGTTGGTGTGATGATCTTTTTTGGAAACGAAGAATGTTACAAAGCTAGATCCATTAAATACTAAATAATATGTTACTTGTAATGGAATTCCAGTTACACATGAAAATCAATATTGTTGGTGACAATGGTGTATTATTTGACATTTACTCCAACCAATATTTTTGAATAAATTTGGACGCAGTAAATTTAATTTTTCCTAGATTAAAAATTGCTAACGCTGTATGATAAAAGTAATAACATCAAAAATCCATTTTAAGTAATTATGAATCATGAGGGCATCTTTGGATTTACGGTAATCATGGCCATCATACCCCCATCCTCATGTCCTATAGCGACGATCAAAAGTTCGTGAACATTTTTGCAGGGTTTCTAAAAATATAATTAACAATGTCAAGTTTGAATTTTGTTGTCCTGAAATATTGTGACACTATATCATTCATCACACTAAACACTGCATAATATTCTGATACCAACAACACATGTTTGCTTATTTTCCAACACTACTCTATCATGTTTAGATATGGTGAACCCTTTGGCTGCCAAATTAATTTGACATCAGGATTCTTTGCAAGATACTCTTTTACTTTTTTTGATTTGTGAACTGATGCTCTATCTAAAATTAGTGCAATCTTGCCATATTTCCAGTGTAATTCCTTTAGGTATTCTACAAATGTTACAGCGTTGAATTTATCATAAATTCTAAATAATTGTTCCCCCTGAATTGTGATTGTTCCACATACTGCCAAACTTTCATGTCGTCCTGTGTATGGAAGAAATATCCTCTTGGAAATCAGTGGCCAGTACTTTTTCCCAGTCTTTACATCTCTAATAAAAAATGCCTCATCAGGGTACTGTTAACTTATAGACACCTGAAATGACGATCTTCTAAAGATTGAAAAATTATGACTAGACTAGGATTATTGGCTCAAAGAAGCATTTTGAATGATAGTCTTCCATTTGTTATTACCCTCAACTAGAATTCCAGCACATTCAGCAGGGGTCTTTTTACCAAGACTACCATGTTTCTTTGAGAAATTGTAAAAGGTCTGGAATCCATCAAAGAGGGGACTGCCCATATTTTTAATACCCCTGTATGCAACTTCACGATCTCTAATAGTACCGTTTAGGTGTTCCATACGGTTATTGTTTTTATCACCTTTCATATGGATATGACGGATATGTTCAGTATCTTTCCATTGAGGATTCTTTGCCTTGTAATTGTTAATCCAAGCTCTATGGAAATTCTTAGCGCCATCAGAGATAAAGATAGTAGGGATTTTATCAGTGATCATCTTAGCCTCTTTGAACATAGGGTCAACGTCTTGAGTGCCTTTAGTATCTGCCATCAGTTTAGTGATCATAAATCTAGTGTGGTACTCCATCATAGAATAGAAGTATTTGTCTTGACCACTAATCTTCATATAGATTTCATCAGTTCTCCAAGTTTCAGATACTCTAGGAACTATACCTTTGAGATAATCGCTAGTCATACGAGAATACTTTCTAATCCATTTGTAGATAGCGACATGGGAAATTTTAATGTCTTCTTGTTCAAGACAATCTGCAACATCTCTAACAGACATTCCAGAGTAATACATTTGAAGAGATCTGGTTATGACAGTGTTGGAATATCTCATATTTTCAAATCCAATATTCCAAGTAAAGTTTCTCTTGCAGTCTTTACATTGGTATTTTTGAAGATTACCAGATTTATTCTTCTTTAGACCTTTCTTGATTAAATTGCCAGAAGAACAGAATTTACAGATATTGCAGTTTGACCTATCAATCATCCTAAATTCTTGAGAATCATATTGATTCTTTTTGATGTTCTCAAGAATGAGTTTGATATGTTTGCAGTCTGATTTAGTTTGCGTATAGTCTAGACATTCACAGATTAAGCCATGTCCAGTTCTAGAAACTGTATAGTGTTTTTGTGAGTCAGTCTGGGATTTGACCTCAAACTTTCCATAGTCCGTTTGAGTTGCACAGTTTGGGTTTTCTAGCATTTGTTTGGCTTGTTGTAAACGTGGGTTCATATCTATAGGTAATATAGGTAATACCTATAATAAAGATTACTAACACTTTATTGCGATTATATCTATTGTAGAAATATAGGTAACTTTAAATAAAATACCTAAAATAATAATATAGGTAATTTCATGTCTCAAAATATGGTAATCACGACAAAGGTGCATAAAGCAAATGTGACTAATTCTATTAGAACAACAATACCTAAAGATATTACAAATGAATGTAATATCCACATAGGAGATATTCTATATTGGGAAATTGAAGAGAAGAACGGTAAAAAGAAGATCGTAATAAGAAAATTGGAGATATGATATGACAACATTTGTAAATAAAATTTACAATATTGATTGCATAGAGTTTATGCAAGGACTAAATAATAAAAAAGGTATGTATCAATCCCTATGCCTAAATTCGCTAGCATAGACGTTATAGGCATAAAACATGTTCGTTGGTAACTGTTTACAGTTTTGAAGTATTACGCACAAGATATGTCAAATCGTGTTGTTTTTTTGACACAAACACGAAGGAACTTCAAAACTGTGGACAATTATCAAATAACGTGTTTTATGCCTATAACGTCCAACTATTCTAGCGAATTTAGGCGTAGAGGTTGATACATACCTTTGTTTGTATGAATCAAGCATCTAAATGTATTTTCCCATCTCAACTAGGCTGTTCTGATTCCTGATTCTCCATGTTTCAAAACATGTCAGAAATACTGAAAGCATCTTCATTCCCTTTTCACTTTTCAGCTGACCCCGGACATTTCTCTGCATCACACATTTTCGAATAGAGTTTTCCGCATCATTGTTAGTTGATGGCACGCCAGGACACATCACAAATGTAAACAGGTCATTTCGTGCGTTTTTCAGCTTTTTTCCAAACTTTTTCATAATATCATCACCACGCCGGTATCGTTTTATTATGTGATCAATCTGCTCAAACAGATAATCCGTATATTTGATTCGTTCTATCTTTTTGTGTTTTGATTTTGAATATTTCCTGGCATTATCCAATATTTTTGAGAATTCCTTGTGCAAAATGACAGCTGATGGTTTTTCTGATTTATCTGCCACATCTCTTGACTCTCTTTGCAGATGTGCAGTACATCTCTGTCTCTTGTTTTTGGTAAATATTACAACATATGATTTCCATCCATCAGAAACTACAATTCCTCTAAAATCAATCCAGTATTTTTTTATAACAACTGCACCTCTGCTAAAATCTAAAACATAGTACGCTTCGGTGTTGGTTCTTGCAATCCACGCCCATCCATGTTTACCCTCAATTGGATATCCAGTCTCATCAAATCCTACAATCTCTGATTTGTTGATTTCGTGCCCAATTTTATCATAAAATGGCTCTAAAAGCGTCTGACCTGTCTGCAAAATTGACAGTACTGTCGTATTGCTGATTTGTAATCCATATTGTTCTTGCAATGATTCTCTAATTGTGTTGTATGGCATTCTTTTTGAAAACATGCTCACTACACTTTTGGTTACAGTGGCGTCAAATTGTCCTCTAGGTGCAAGTTTGCCATCATTTTCAAATGTCTTTTTGCATGATTTGCAGGTATATTTGTGTAAAATATGCTCAGTTACGTTATACTCTTGTGGTGGTGGAATACCCACCATGTTGCGTTTTTTTGTGTCAATCTGAGTAATGTCTGTGCTTTTACATTTTGGGCAAGATGTTGAATCGTGATGTGTAGTTTTTTGTGGTATGAATGTCTGTGTTTTACCCTTGTGTCCAAAGACACCTTCCTCGGTTTGACTCGGTATCTTTTTTCTCGTTCTTGCCCTTTTCCACTTGCAAGGGCTTGCGAGATGATGGCGTATGTGGATTATCATAATAGAATAATTTATGTTTCAATTCATCATTTGATTTTGTTAAACGGTTAATTGTTCTTGTCAGATCATCAACGTATTTTACTAGTTCACCTATGATTAATTTACATTGTTTATTTTCTCGTCTTAATTCTAAATCAATTTTGTGAGTCTTGCTCATATCAGAAGGTGGATGAGGTTACTTTTAGATCTTTTGGTTTAATTTTATTGATCTAGGCGTGAAGGTTGATACATACCTTTGTTTTACTGCTTCCAGTCAGTAATTTTATTATATTTAAGATTGATTCAGATTCTTTTTTGAATATGCTAAAATCGTGATTACTGCCAAGATAGCTTTTGGTTTGGTGGATTATGATTCCTTTGCTGTTTGTTATTATCTCTGTGTTGAACGTAAATCGTTTCTTTTTGCCAGAGTATGATTTATTTCTTTGCACAGAATCCTCTGATCTTCGTACAGGTACGTGTGTTCCATCAATTAGCAAGGTGTTGCCCAGCACCTTTTGTATTTGTTGTATGGGTTTCTCATCTGATTGTATTATATCAGACATATTCTTTGCAGTGGGCAAAATTTGTTTCAATATCTCATCTACAAGCTTGATATATCTGCACACCGTGGTCTGATCAATGCCAAACAATGCTGCTAGTTGCCCTTGTGTAACGTTTGTTCTCTTTTTCATCAGTCCCACTAGTAATGCGTGTTCCGGATCAAGCTTGCATCTGTTTCCTGCATCAGATTCTCGTTTACCTGATTTAATATCAAATAACGGCATTTTATCTAGATAGTCTAGTATGAATTCTCTAAAATGTTTTAACAGCCAATAAAAATCGTCGATTTGATATCCTGTAAATGCATGCAAATGTTCTGGTGTTGACATTATGATGTGGGCATATCTCGAGTTTGTGTGCAAATTCACGACCTTCTTTCCCTTGATATCTACGTTCCCTAGCCTTTGTTGCAGTCCATAATGCATCTTGTTCTGCTATTATCTTGTCCTTCTCATGTAGTGCACTGTCCTTTTCATATAGCGCCTTGTCTTTGCTCTCAATCAGCTTTATCAATTGATTTGGAGCTAGCATTTCGTATTGGGACATATCAAAGCAAAAAATATACCAGGATCTAAACCTATCGTCTGAGAAATGTTTACCATCGTGTCAAATGTAAACAAGTTGATGCGTACAATTCGATTGTTATTTTGGTCGATTACGCATAAACTCTATTAGAAAATACTATGAAATGAAAGATACACTTATTCTAACTAAAATATATCTTGCACATTGGAAATCTTTACCTGAAGAAGACAAAATTATATTATTACAAATACTAAATGAATATTCTTGGCTATTGTATGAATTTTTTCCTAAATATCTACCTGATAATTTACAAGAACAAAGATGGCTTAATAACCAAAAAACTTTTCAAGATAAAAAAAGAGATGTTATGGATCAATCACATGTACTTTTATCTAAATTTTAGTGTATAATTCTTAGTTTAATCAGTATTCTACTCTAATATTTTTCATTTCTGATGGTTCTACTCTAATAATTTTGCCGTGTGCTATTGGAATAGATTCTTCAGGTGCCCCTCAACTATGATTTCTGTTATTGGTTCATTGTCTTGAGTATTTTCATCAAGATGTCGGACGTGGTGCATTTTGATGATCAGATCACTAGAATGCACCAGAACCACCCGAATTGTCTAATTAGAGATGATCAAATTTAAAGAAGATCGTGATTTGGTGTTATGCCTTGCTCCCGTCTATTTTAACACCTTATTGAAAATGATGAAAAGCCCCGCCAAGTTACCAGTGTAGTTTATTTTAAGATTTTTTAAATTTCCAAGAGTTATCGAAATTGATTCTTGGGCGCGAATGCCAAGAACCGAATCCAGGTCCTTTTGCACCCGCAGGAGGTGCATCTATGGCATTCCACAAAAGACCTTCCATATAGGAAGCTGAATTGATGAAGTGGTTCATGTCATTTTCAGTCTCACCAAATTTTTGACTCCAATTAAGTGGTAATTGGTACCACATACCAGTGTACCAAAGTTTAATGATATTCCTGACGATTGGCCCATAAAGAATATTACTGAGAATTTCTTTCCTGACACTTTTCAGAAATTCTTCTTCAGTCATCTTTGAATTATGACTTATTTTATTAAAAACATGAAGTAATTTTAAGACATTCTTTTCTCCGGCGATAAGATTTACTTCATTCCAGTAGGCATCAACTTGACCTGTTCCGTTTAATGAAAAAACATCGAAGTCAGTCAACATTGACGATAATTCCAAAAAATCATTTTTGTTTTTAATATAATCACTCATGAAAATTCGTCTCCGCCTCAACTGTCGTATTACTTATTTCAAATGTAGGTCCGCCAAAGCATGAATGTTTTCTATGTATAGGGTTTCTCATGAGAGAAACTGCACACTCTTTAAGTCTGAACATAAGTGGAATTGCGTCTAGAAGTAGATGCTGTTGGCCGTTGTAAGCTTTATTGATTTGAACCAGAATGTTTCTATAGTGAACGTTAAATTTTTTTGCTGCAGCGTATAGTTCTGAAGAACTGTCAAACATTGCAACTTTTGGATTTTTGATCATATTATATACTGCATTCCAATCAATTTTAATCGTTTTACCCGTAGGTTTGCCTGGCTTATCATCACTACGATAAAATTTTCTTTTTTTAAGTTGGTGAAAACGATAGTAATGTGAAATCTCGCCATCTTCATCGAAGATTCCTTTATCATATCCCTCTCCTTGTTCCTGAATCAGCCTTATGGCCTTGATTGCAGTATCCAAGCCTGTAACTTTTATTATCTTACCTCCGCCTGAATAAAAGTATTTTGAGTTTATCTGTGAACTTGAATCTTTGATAAAAATTGATTCGCCATTTTTGTAAGCCCGTGTCTCCAAAACTCTCATAGCATCTAGAATAGCTTCATAGAAATCGCCAATAGAGTAAAAAGAATGTTTTTTACCTTCAATCTCCATAAAAGTTGAAGCAAGAGCACCTGAGATAACGTTGTTCTTTTTGAAACATCCTTTAGGTAGAGAGGAGTCGTGGTTCTCAAAATTCGTGTGTGAAGGGCGTTCAATCTTTAAAAATGTTTTTAAATTTTCTTGATCGAATTTGGCAATATGAACCTCAAAATCCTTTTCTCCATCTGGCAACTTAGCTGGATAGTTTACCACAAATTGATCAGCGAGAAGATTTGGGCGACCACCAATAGAGTTTAAAAGATTGGCAGCCAATGTCATATGTAACATTTCTTCAACTAGAACTGCTCTGATTATTTCAACCGCCTCGATATTTGTTTCAGGATGAATGCTATACAATGCAGTCATGTATGGTGGGATAGTTACATGTTCTAACTGAATTGCTGCAGCCAACATTCTTTTAAGCTCCTTTAAATTAGGACATTTTTCTAGCATATTCATTATGTGTTCTCTTCCTGTTCTTTTGTATTATTAAATATTTTAAGTATGTGTTCAGCTGTCATAAAACACAATGCAGCAAGAGTTACAGTTGTGTTTGACGTGCCGATACTTGGCATGCTTCCTGAACCGATTAGATAGAGATTTTCATGATCCCATGATTGTTGCTTTGAGTTAACTACTGAATTTTCTAAAGATGTTCCCATAATATGAGTCCCTGAAAAATGATCCCCGCCACGGGTGTAATAGCCCTCACCCTCATAGTCAAAGTAATTATACTCAAGAGGTGAATAATTTGAATGGTCTTCAACACCCAGTCTTTGGAATATCATTCTTCCAGTCTCTCGAGCAAAGGCAACACCTGCCCTTGAATAGTCTGAGATATTGTAGGAAATTATTGGTCGTGGATTTCCGAGTGCATCTTTATATGATGCATCAATAGTAATGCGATTACTTTCATCTGCAGGCTGCTCAAGCATGTAAGATAGTTGTAATTGATTTGAAATCCTATCAATTACCCCCTTACGAAGTTTGCGACCAAATTTATTTTGATCATCAACAAGAAATTCTATATCTGTAAATGGTGCACCTGTTGAACTGCCCCAACCGTCATTATTGATATCTATAGCAAATGGTGTTCTCTTATTTCTAAATGGGCCTGTCCGAAGGTCAGAAATACCGGAGGTACACTTTGTCCCACGCATTGTTCCGGCTGCTTTTGGCAAGAGCCCCCAAACTCGTAAAAATATATGATCCATAAGATTTTTACCAACAAGACCGCTACTGCTTGGAAGTCCTGAAGCTAGCATCAACCGTGCATTTTCTACAGCATGTGTAGCTATGATAAAAATCTTTCCACTTACTTTTTCTGTTCGGTATTTGGGGCTGGTGGTTGTCTTATATTTTTTGTACTCTATATGAGAAATTTTATTGCTTTCCTTATCGACACAAATTTTACTTGCAACAGCTTGTGCCATAAAATCTAAACGGCCTGTTTTGTTTGCAGATACTAGAATTTTTCTAGCATCAAATTTTGCCTGAATTGGACAAATAGGTACGCAGTTCATATTTCCCTGGCATCGCTCACCCTGTTCTACCTGATTAGCACTGACTGCCCCAACTGGGGAATAACCTTTACCATTATCATAATCATCATTGGGAATACTGTTTCTAGCTTGTGGGTAAGTTCTGACCTTTATAGATCTGGGCTCTTTATCCCCTACATCAAATTTCATTCCATCAACTCCTTCTGCCACCACATGATCCAAATATGATGAGGGTAATTCATGCATTGGGTAAACATATTTTGATTCAAACGTTAGTCCAAGGAAAATCTGATCTTTAATATTTGCAGAAATACCCATCGCAAATTCTGCTTTACGATAGTAGGGCATAAGGTCTTTATAAGTAATTGGCCAGTCTAATCCAACACCAAATCTAGAACGAGTATTAAAATCATCAGGAAGCATGCGGGGTGTTTTTCCTTCCCAATGCATAGTAGTTCCACCAGTGACTCGAGTGTAAGTACTGTCATTTACCATAGGTCCATTTTGGACCAAATAGTCCTTATCATCTGGCTTTCCTGGAATCAATTTGCTTACTTCTGCACTACGAGGCATACGTGCATTTGGATTCTTTGGATACGGAGAGTTTTTGTCTTTGGAAACTGACAGGTAAAAGTTACTGAGATATTTTTTAAATCCTTCAAAACTGAGGTCTTTTGCAGGACCTGCCTCAAGCATTAACACCGTTTGTCCGTTTTCTGTCAACTCTTTTGCAAGAATTGAGCCACTTATGCCAGAGCCAACTATAACTGCATCATAGGAAGGAGTGTGTGCAGCAGCCTGTTCAGGAGTAGTCTGTTTAATTATCAATATGATCACATTTACAACACATTATTGATCAGAAAATATCAACATATTGTGATTTGTGGATATTGAAGTATTATATGTTAGTTTTACCATTATTAATCATAATTTTTAATAATAATATAAATGTTTCTTAATATTACACGTAACAGGTTAGGTCGCTCCAAGCACATCTAGCAATTTATCTGTAATATCGAGATTCTGTTTACGCCATGTCCGCATACAACTCATCAATATCCCAAACATCCTCATTCCACCAACACTTACTATTCTCTGGCGCATCTTTCTGTGTATTACCACCTTGCGTAACATTCTCTCTGATTCATTGTTTGTTGGTTCCATTCCAGGATGATTCACAAAAGTAAACAGATCAGACGATGCATTGGATAGTTTTGTACCAAAACTGTATCCAAGATCAATGTATCTCTCTGCAATACTTTGTACAGTAATTATCATTGGCTGCGTATCAGTATTCAGGGCAGCACATTTTGCGTCATGAAATGATTTCTGCAGTTTTTCATGTAATAATTTACAATCTAGATTATCTCTTTGTGCAAGATCGTCTGCTTCACGTAATATGTGGGCCCAACATCGCTGCCGTGTATAAAATTCATTATATGCGGCATATCCATCACAAGTAATCGGTATGTCCCAATGTGGATAGTACTCCCAGAGAACTATTGCTCCGCGTGTCGTTGCCACAGTAATTGACACATCATCATCACCGATACACACCCAGACATATCCCCGTTTGTTGTATATTTGAATTGGTGTCTCATCTAGTTTGAGATATGTGGATGATTCCAATGATTTGCGAATCTTCTCTTCAATTGGTTTCATATGTGTGGCTACTGCAACAAGCGCATTTTGTACTGTTGCCTTGCATATTTTTGTACCAAACATCTTGAGCATGTCTCTGATTAATTCCAAGCTAAGGGAACTATCCCACAATTTGGTTATGAAGCAAAGCAAGTTTGGTCCAAGAGATGTTCCATGTATTCCAATACTTTCTGGTTTTGTTACACCATTACAATTTGTACATACACAATGATGATTCACATATGTTACAGTCTTGCATTTGGGAATAAATGGAATGTCTGTTATCTGTTTTGTTGTTAATTTAAAATCATCAATATTGACACTGCCACATATGGCACATCTTTTTGGTCTGCTGTGTATTGTTTCAGATGATTTTCTATTGTGGGATTCTCCCCTGTGTCCTAGTTTTTGTCCTGATTTTTTAGGTATGTCATTTGTATCTGATTTTGTTTTGTTGCGAGTCTTTCTTTGTTGGGATGGAATGGAGTTTTGTGATGGTGGTGAGTGTGAATTCTCATAGTATGTGAGACGCTTTTGGAGTTCAGAGTTTATTAATTTGAGTTCGGATATTTCCAATCCTTGTTTGGATATTATTAATTCAAGTTCAGAGCAAATTCTATCTTTTTTCTTACTGTCTGCTATTATTTTAGCCATCTCATCTCGCAGTATTTTAAATTCAGATGGATCAGGCAATGGTAGAATTATGATTAGGTTTCATTTAGATCCAATAGATCATAAAATTTTGTCCTTACGCTTGAACCTAACCTGTTACTATTACACTATTCAATCTTAGGTGGTTTTCCCAATTTTCAATGAGCTGTTCAATTAGGGTGCTGAACTGTTAAGTTAGGGTGCTAGACGACAAATAAATTTAATCTATTTGTGGGTACAACCTATACGTGGAATGGAAATAATGGTTGAAGATCGTCATATATTTCACTAACGTATCTATTTCAAAAAAAGCAACGCGTAGTTCGTTAAATCACCAATTCCATGAATGGGAAAATCAAAAAGCGACGTGTAAAAATGCCAAAAATTGAAAAGCGATTGTTGATAATGCGTGTCAACGAGCTTAACCGAGCTTGATTTACATGACTACAATAGTAGACCCGTTGCGCACTTATGCATCTTTTTTGTAATATTTTTGATTTTATGCAAATTCGTGCATGAAAATTCGAATCATCAAAGAATTTTGAAAAAACTAACTAGAAAATTTGTGCCTAGAAATTATTGCGCAACTTGTCTAGTGTATTACAGTTCGATTGAGCTTGATTTCCATGCCTAGGAGCTTGCAGTAAACAAAAAAAGCGACTAATACCAATCTAATACCCATAAAATGTGTAATAGTAGGTGTCAAATATCAGCAAACAAGTTTTTTAGAAAATTAAACGTTTAATTTTAGATCAACCTTTCTAGACTGTTTGTCTATTATAAAAAAGCTTGTTATGAATAACAATTAATAACTATAAGAAAGTGCAAAAAACATGTCTTTGGAACTAGTACCAAAATCACAACTCCCTGATTGGGGAGAAGTAGATGAACAACTGAAAAATGAATTTGAGGCACGAATGTACGCTGGCGAGTTACATTTAGTTAGTGCTAAAACCCCATAGATTTTTAAAAAATGATTTATCATGACTGGAGAAGAATACAAACTAACAAATGGATTCTCTCTTTTCTATGATGAAGATAAGGTTACACCGCTATTAGATGCATTACCACTAACACTTGGTATAACGATTAAACAATTCATTTGGAACAAAGCATTCGAACACTCTATCACTGATTTTAAAACATGTGGTAAGAACAACGAATATCGTTTTTTTATAATTAAAAGCCCATCAATAAAAATTTCATACAGAGATGATGGAACTTCTTGGATTATATATTCAATTACCCCCGTTTAACTCGTGGTAATTTTTCACTTGCGTTCTGAATTAACGTAATCCATTTGTTGTCCCCTTTAATCTCCATTCCACATTTTTCACTTGGTGTCAATCCATCTAATGCACTATGTGGTCTAATGTAATTATGAAACAACTGATAACCTGTTAGTGTAACAGAGTCTTTTTTCTTTATTCCTCGCATTACCTTTTCTCTGTCACGAATTTCACCATTGAGTCGTTCCATCTTATTATTGTTCATGTCACCTTGTAAGTGAATATGTCTGATGTGTAATGTTCTGTTACGTCTTTGTAACGTCCAAAATTCTTTCTTGTATGCTTCATGGTATGATCCTAGACCGTCTGTGATGAACACTTTAGGTTTGGTTCCAGTAACTTGTTTTGCCTTTTGTAACAATCCCCTTGCGTTATGACCCTCTTTTCTATCCCCTACTTCTTGGGCAATCCAGAAACGAGTCTCATTATCCATCATGGCAAATACATATTTTTTATCACCCTTGATCTTTAACCATACTTCATCTGCATGCCATTTATCCCCTATACCCCAGATCATAAGTCTTTTCAATTTATTGTTCTTGCAAAATACTGATACATATTCAAATTAAATCTGTGCGTTCTAAAATATTCCATAACTGTACATCTCATTTCATGAATTGATTCATAAAATTCTGATTCAACATTAACATGTTTACACTGTCTCCAAATTTCTTCAATCATACTCAAATGTGGAGAACCTCTTGGAAGATATGCCAGTTTGACATCTTTGTTTTTGCGCAGATATTTTTTTACATCATTAGCTTTGTGTTGTGGTGCTCTATCAACGATAACAAATATTTTTCCAAATTTTTTACGAGCTGCTTCCAAATAATCCATAAATGCAATTGCGTTAAATTTTTCATACGATCTAAAAAAACCTTGATTATCATCTGTCATCATTCCATAAACCAAAAAATCTTTGGTGTGATCCCCATCCATCATACAATCATTCGTTGATGTACATCTGTCCAGTATTTTTTACCAAGACGTACATCGTATACAAATACAGACTCGTCTTGGATGAATACTGTAAAACCTTTCTTTTTTACCTTTTCTATGCGTAAAATGATGCGGTTCTTCCACTTGCGACATGCATCATTTGATGCTGCACATGTACCTTTTGTGGAACCTTTGGTTTTAGATTCCATTTATGCGTCAAAGGACACACATGGCTGATATGATATGTGATGTTTGTCCAGTCAAATATGAACTGCATTAGTTTTTTTGGAGTCATTCCGTCTGAAATTCTCTTAAATTCCTGCTCTATCTTTTGTAATGTTTTATGTGAGATTAATGGAGGACGGCCAGAACGAGGGGGGGGGGATCCTCCAGACCCTCCAATCCATATTTTTCAAATGAATCCAAGCCAGTTCCTTACACATTGATATGTGCAAAACATTTGTCTAAAAGTCTCAGCAATTGTGAATTTGTTGATTTTAATCTTACACATTGCATAAAGTCTTTCTTTTTTGTGAATATTTTTTTCTTTTTTGTAGGCCTGGAGCAACTTTTCATGTGTTATATCCATAGAACTATTTCTAATTACTGATCAAAAAATATCACTATTTGTTTTTGTAATGTTCAAAAGACTTTTGCTATGAGGTATACAGTCTAAAGTAAAAGATTTGAACCAATAATACAATTCCCCCTATGGAGAATTTTGTTCTATTTTGGAATCTAGATAGAACCTCAAGCCTGAATCTGGTCGGGTTCGTACACTATACAGGTTTGTACATTTTTCACAATTTTTCAGGAATAAATTTAGATTAAAAATTGTTTTTTAGCTACGAGTTCAAGTATCCATGAACCTGTTTACAATATGATTTCATATTGATTCATAGGCATAATTTGTCCCCAAATTGCTAAAAGTGTTTTTATATTAAATATATTAAATATATTCATGGCATTGAGAGAAGTAAAACCATTAACCAATGAGCAATGGAAACAAGTAACAACTCAACTAAAAAATGGACCCACTGAACAGTCTATACAAACAGTAAATGATGCAGTAAAATTTGCCAAAAAAATCCAAATAGCATAATTTTATCATTTTTTGTCTAGTAAAATTTATCCTCCAAAACGATTTGATTTTGTAAAGGAAGTTCAATATCAAAAATTAAAATTGGGAGTTACCACGGATGACACTTTTAAATGTAAAACAAAAGAATTTACAGATTATTACAAATTTGATGCAGTTATTGATATGGGGTATGGTGTTGCTAAGACATTACAAATGGTATACAAAGGAATTGTAATTGGTTATATTTCATTAGCTACTAGTTTCATGTTGAAATCAAAATCTAAAGTATTCAAAAAGAAGGAGATAGGATCTCACATCCCTGCATTATTAATAAGTCATTTAGCGACAAGAAAAGGTTGGGAGAAAAAAGGTATTGCATCTGCTCTGTTAAATATTACAATTGATCAAGGTAAACAAATTGCTGAAGGTATTGTTGCATGTAGAGTTATCATGTTAAACCCTTATGATTCTCCAAATGTAAGAAAATTATATAAGAATCGTGGATTCACTTATGTTTCTCACAAAAATAAACAAAAAGATATTTGTTTTCTTGATTTAGACACTGGCGAACATCAATCTGGTGTTGATTAATCTTATTAATTGTGGAAATAGTTTCTGATCTTTTTGATTATTGATAACAATCACATCTTCATTATTTAACACACCATCAAAAAATGACATGGTTTAATTTTTCACCAGTGCATGATAAATGGTTCCTTTCTTTGGCATAATCTTGTATTGGATTATGAAAAATAAGGATCAGGTTTAATTTTAGATGCCAATCAATCCAGATGTTTTAATGATAGTGTTTAGTGGTTCTAGTGTCAGATTATATGGTGAATCTTTCAGCCATGCTTCGTTGGTATACAATACCTGAGTAAAATCAATATTTCTTTGTAGTGCATCTCCTTACAATTCTATACGTTTCATCTTTTGTCACTATGTTTTCTAATATTTCTAATACTAATTTCGGCAACAGATCAATTCTATATGTTACTATACCCAAATTATCTGGGTTTTCCAATTTGGCAACAAGTTTCTTAAGCTTATCAAAAAACTCGTGATCAGTTGAGACTACTTTAAAATTAACTTCCAAATTCTCAATTTCAGGTTCATCTGTGATTAGTTTAAGTTTCTCAAGAATCTGTTGTTTATGATCACTTTCTGACATGTACATACAATTTCCTTAATTGTATATTATAATTTTGTACAAAATTATATAATTCATAATTCAAAGATAACACAAATTTTGATGTCAGAAAATTAAAGAGTATGGCTGCCAAAAATGATTTAGAGGTAACAGAGATGACAGACAAGATACTGTTGGATTATTTGAAGTGAAGATAAAAACTAGGTATAACACCCATATTTGTTAATCTAATCCTTACAGATCCTGTTGGTAATCTTTAGATTAGATAAATTATGAAAATTAATATGGTTACACATTCTGATCATTTAAAAAAAATACTTGGACACGTACTTGACTCTTATCATATTCTTAAAGAATTTGACGATAAATCTGGTGATCTTGATATGATTAAGAAAGAATTATTGAAAATTAATGGATTTTTAAAAGTAATAACAAACAAAATTGATACTAATGTTATCTATTTACCTGATTATAAGATATTAAAATCAAAATTTCAACATTATTTGGAAAATTATTATTTTGAAAAAGAAATTGAAACAATGGAACCTTTGTATTTTGATGATCTTTATAGAATAAAAAATATGAGGCTAAAAATATTGGAAGCTCTGGAAGGAAAGCACATGATGGAACTCACTAAAGATTTACATCAAAGCCTATGACTGATGGAAAAAAAATGTATCTTATGTGGATGTAAAGACCATAAATTATTTGGTTGTCCAAGACATATTTCTAAAAAATGTAGTTGTTATAACACATAGATTTTATCTCAAAATGGTTATTTTTGTTTAGGGCCTGATCTTTCATGAAAATTTAAACAACATTTGCATTCTTTTTCAATACATTCAGATTCACTATGATGACCACAAATTCCACATTCACAGCTAGACATAGTATAAATTATTTAGTTTAGAATATAATTTTTCATAGAATTAACATAGAGATTATGCGTAATTGACCAAAATAACAAACAACAATCGACTTGTACGCATCAACTTGTTCACATTTGATATGATAGTAATAGACCTTTTGCGTAATTAGAGTGATTTTTTTCAACATTCTATGTTTTGCATAATTTTGTGCCTAAAAATTCAAAATTTCAGAATAATCCAAGAAACTATCTTCTAAAAATCGTACTAGAAATAATTACGCAATACGTCTAATGATTTTGTTTGAGTATTGTTGTGACGGTTGGCGCGGTTTAGTCAATTACGCATAAACTCTCATGTTGATTAATATCCATCCTCGCTACTCCCAACACATTTTTTATCATGTTTAGGACTAGTTAAATGGATGTATCAACCTTCACACCTAAATCATTAGAATGGTTGGACGTTATAGGCGTTAAACATGTTATTTGCCTGATTCATACATGGATTTTTATCTCCCAGAGGCGAGGTTGTTCTGTATCAACTAGACCATAAAATCAGAGAAGGCAACTATGAACTTTCTGCATTTTGTGGAGTGGAAGGACTAACTAGAGGAGTAGATGGAGTCCGTTCTGTATTTTGGAAAGGTAAAAAAGTTGAGCACTATGATCATGACTTTTGGCGTGAAGAAGGATTGGCAAGAAGACATGAAAAGAGACGCAGAAAAATCGGGTAAAATCTGTCAAGGTATAGAGGATGCAGGTGTTGAAATTAATTTCAACAACTACTATGACTTTCAGCGAGGCAGAATATGACTGCAGAAGAATCATCATTCCAAAAAATCCAAGATGAACCATTTTTTGAGGTTCTGATACAGTCTGTAACAAGAAAGGCCACACAATACGCATATGCACAGTTTGTACAAAAATCTAATATTGGGACAGAAAATACCGTTGACTGTATCATAAAGAATCAGGTGCAAAAAATAATCAAAAAACTTGAGAGAGTCAAATAGTCTTAAAACAAGGAAATCTCACCAAACAGCATGTCTGAGACAAAAACGATAAATCCATTTGACTATCTTCCAGAAGATAAACTGAAGATAATCAGAGAAGATTTTTACAAAGACAATATCTCAAAAACCAAAAGTTTTGAACAATATCTGAAAGACCTACATGAAAAAGATGATTTGATTCCAGAAGAAGTACTAGATATCATTGAGGCACAAAATGAACCTGATGGAAAAGTATTTTCTAGTGTTGAAGAACTGTTAAAAGATCTCAATAAAGATGACTAGTTGGAATATACAAAGAAAAAACATCTTTAAAAAACAGTACAAAAACATAGGACATGGCAGGCAACTTGATGTAGATAATACATATCAGAGCTTGTCATATCTAAAAACCCAACCAAACTTGGAAAATACAAGCAAAACAAAAAAGTCCATGCATATGAAATAGGCAAAAGTGACAAATTGATATTCACATTGGATTATGCAAATAGAATAATCATATTCCAGAGTATATGACCACAAGTCAGCCTACAACAAAGACTAGAATAGTCCCAACAACAACAACAAATATTTTTTTCTTGACAGAGTCCATCACTCCAAACCCATTACATTCATGGTAACATGACCTGCTCGGCAGATGGGTGTGCGAGATGAGCCTTTAGGAGGCGATAAAATGAGTTACAACAATTCAAAAACCAATACAAGTACAAGTATCAAAAATGTATAAAATAGCACCTAAAGTGCAAATCATACAGTAGAGGTATAACATAATGACTATAACTGATTCACAAATAGTAGATTTTCATTTGACTATTAGGCATCATACATCTTTATCTTTTACTGCTCTTTGATGGATTCTAGACCTTCTATAGTAAGAGTTTAGGTCTCCTGACTAGAACATCTAAAATTCGTGCTCAACCTAAACTCTTACCTTCTATAACTTTTCAAAGAAGCAGAGGGCAGTCTTGGTAAAAGAACCCCTGCCTAGTATGCTGGAATTCTAGTTGAGGGTTCTAACAAATGGAAGACTATCATTCAAAACGCCTCTTTGAGTCAATAATTCTATCTTGGGCACAATTCCTCAATTCAATGAAGATCCTGTCTATATCCCCACAACGTTACAGTACCTGCACAAGATATATGTCAAAACAGGTTATTTTTTTGACACAAACACGAAGGAACTTTAAAACCCTAGACAATTACTAAAGGATTTAAATTACCTGCCTGTTTTTTGTCTTCTGTTATGTATAGTGGAGAATTAGAGGTTCAAGCTAAGAGAAAGGCCATAGCAGTTTTGCAAGACGAGATTAATAGAATTCTAAACGCTGCCAGGGAACTTGCCACACTGCCTGAACTTTTGATGAAAAAGGACAAGAAAGGAGTCAAGAGTTCACTGGAACAGATTTCGACCATTGAAGAAGAGGTGGAGAATCTGAGAAGAAAGATTACACGAGAGGTGGCAGATGTTGGAGGACTGATAATTAACAGAGAAAATCTTCTAAATACGGCATATACGATGGATGAGATTGCAGGGTACATTACAGGTATTGCATTCAAACTCTCAAACGTAAAGCTGACTACATTGAAAAGCGGAAAACTTGATCAGGATGTCACAGAGTTAATCGAACTAGTCGTAGACGAGGTTTACAAGCTAAATGAAATTATCAGGAGCCTCAACACAAACACTGCAATTGCAATTGAACTAGCTCAGGAGACACAGACAATAGAGAGGGAGATTGACATAAAGTACAGACAAGCTACAATCAAACTTTTAACCCAAATATCAAGTACAAAGGAATTATTGTTGATGAAAGATGTGATAGAAGGAATCGAAGAGATGGCAGACAAGTGTCAGCGGGTATCGGATTCTTTCATATTACTGGCATTGAGCCTGTAGGCGATCTGCTCTCTCACACACACAAAGCTTGCAGATTATTTTCAAGATATTCCAGTCTTGTGTGATTATACAATGTCTGGTTTTGATTCAGTAATGACTCGTTAGATGTGTTGGATTGTCATTTTATAGAATTAATCATATGGCATGTTTTATGCTCATGACATCTAATGTGTGAATCAAAGAACATGTTTTATGCCCGTAACGCTTGACTAGCTGATTAGGTGCAAAGGTCGATACACTGCTATTCACAAATGTAATCTTGTTTGCATCAATGTATGACAAGTCTTGGAAACATATAGTATGTGACCTGCTCAAAACCATTAGAAACTGTCAAATCAATGAGATCAAATCTGAACACAAAAAGTGGTTTTCACCAGATGCACTAAATCAAGCACATTTAGAAGGGCATGATAATTAGTATCAGTAGACATGAAAATGTTATCCAACAAACTCTAGAAAATGATCTTGTTTTGTAGCTGTTTACAATTTTGAAATATTACGCACAAGATATGTCAAAACAGGTTATTTTTTTTTGACACAAACACAAAGGAATTTCAAAACTCTAGACAATACCATTTTAGGCATTCATAGTAATGCAGAACTAGAGAATTCATATACACACTATCCTTTACAAGAATCATGAAAAGCGAGCTAATTGAGAACAGAATAATTGTCTGGGATATTGATGACTCGCGCAAGCTCTTTGGGCAGGGATACTATGGAAAACCAATAGGCATTCCAAAACCAAAAGTTGAAGAGATTGACGCTCCGCTAATTTTGGATCTGATTGAAGGGCTGTACCTTTTAAAAAATAAAAAGATCACAATTACCAAATCAAAACTAAAGATGACTGTCAGCCAAATGACAGAGATTTGTAAAAAAGAGTATCACAGTTTTGAACAGAAATACCTAGTATACAAAAATTTTAGGGACAAGGGATACATTATCAATCCCGGGATAAAATTTGGCTGTGATTTTGCAGTCTATGAAAAGGGGCCGGGAATTGATCATGCACCATACCTGATTCAGGTTTACAGCAGAAGCGAGTCAATTACATCAACAGGCGTTGTTCTTGCAGGAAGACTTGCAACCACGGTAAGAAAGCAATTCATTCTAGCAATTCCAAAAGGCAAAGACAAGGTGGATTTTCTTGCACTAGATTGGTGGAAGGCCTAGATTGCCTTAATATGGCCAGCTATTCTATCATAAATTTCATAGAGTTCTTTGGAGATACCAAAGGCAATATGGTTGTCCCACTTGCCTCTGATTCGAACTGCCACATCAGTGGGCTCTACGTAGATAGTGGCATGAGGGATTGTCTGTTTTGCAATCATTTCATTGAGTTTGTCATCCCCGTCTAGTTTTACAGCTAGACTGCCAGGCCCATTCCATTTGACTTTAACAATGGTTTTTGCACCAAAATGTCCTTGGGTGATCAGTATTGTTTTTGCAAGATAGCTTTTAACTGACAGGCCGACATTTTTTCTTACAATGAAATGTGCTTGAAGTCTGTCCTGTGCGCCCCAAGGGAGTGGATTTGGATCTTGCATTTTTATCCCTTTTGAATAATTTGTATCACGTCAATGTTGGAGTTTTGGACATCAAGACATCCTTTGTTAGTTACCATTCTAGGGGTTTGAGTAAAGTATCTACCGTAATATTCATCTTTTTCAACATCATCAGTTCCAATCTCTTTTGATTTAGTGTCCACACCGATCTCCTTTAACATATCAGTAAATTTTTCAGGCCATGTCTGATAAACAAATGTGTCAGGCTCTGCATCTTGCATAAAGAACCGTAAATCATACCCACAAATAAAGTTAGTAGATTGGTTTTATCAACTTGAGGGCAGCCAAATTATTTGATTTTCACTTGTAATACCCAGTAAGAATGCATGAACGCCGATTTTTGTAACTGTCTACAGTTTTAAAGTATTACGCACAAGATATGTCAAAACAGGTTATTTTTTTGATACAAACACAAAGGATAGGCAATTACGAAAAATTGTATTTTCCAAGGTCAATAACTTGATATGAGCAAAAGACTACTACTGCTGGTTCTGTTATTTTCAGTCTTGTTGCAATATCCATGACATGTTTGGTTCTAGTTAGTCTTTAATTCTTCATTATCTGATCTCCATAGATAGAATTTTTGATTTTCAGGTGTTGCCGGATCACTATATTTTTGTAATTGTCTAGAGTTTTAAGATTCTTTGTGTTTGTGTCAAAAAAATAACCTGTTTTGACACATCTTGTGCGTAATACTTTAAAACTGTAAACAGTTACAATGTCTGGTTGTTTCACGCGTTGGATTTCAGTCATGGAACAGGAATCAAGGAACAGTAGAGCCTCTTAACTACTGGTTTTTAAATAGAACTTGGATAAGGTAATTTATGGCAAGCAGACCACAGGTACTAATTCCAATTTTTATTGCCGCTGTAATCATTGGAGTTGTCGGCTTGATGACGCTTCCAAGTGAGAGTAAATTACAATCCGTTGAATTTCCCCGGGGTACGGTAATGGTTGATAATGTTGCCCTTCAAGTACAGATTGCCGATTCAAAACCCAGACACATTCGAGGCTTGATGTTCCAAGATCAACTGCCATATGATCAGGGAATGATATTCGTGTTTGAGGAATTAGGTCCCCACTCTATATGGATGCTCAACATGCAGTTTTTTCTTGACATTATTTGGTTTGATCAAGACGGCATAGTCGTACACATTGAAACTAATGTCCCTCCCTGTAAGACTGCATTAGAGATTGCAACCTGTCAGAGTATAGTTCCTGATGGCGAGTCAGCCTATATTCTTGAGGTCACTTCAGGATTTGTCAAAGAGAACAACATTACAAAGGACTCTGTATTGAAGATTATCTCAATATAGAATTGCAAAAACTTATCATGCAATAAAAGAGCAGTATGTTATGAACAGGCCGACTCTGATCAACATCTTGCTTGTTGCTACGGTAGTCGTTTTCATTCTCGTCTTTTCACTTTCTGATGACCCAAAGCCACAACTAGTACCGGCCTACAAGACGGGATTTACTTATCATGATGTTATAGAGATCAAGACATCTCTGGCAAAGCAAGACATCTTCATGTCCGCCCCTACTGCAATCACTGATCACACCATAAAACAATACTGTCCATCTGATGATGAGAATGCTCAGAAAAGTGTCAGATACTGTACTACTACGGCGCTAGTAGATTCCAAGGGGGAGCCTCTTGGAAATATAAACATGGGCGGCACAATTGATGGTCCCATTTTGGCACTTGCCATTATTGACGCATCACCCTTTTTGGATTCAAGAGACAATGATGTCCATTTTGTTTTTCAGACAATGATTGAGACCCTGCTGTGTGACTGCTGGAAGGAAGAACAGCCGGGCGGCTTTGAATCCGTGCACGCGTGGCTAGATACTGCAAAGGAAAAATACGCAGATGCATCACACACTACACTCAAATCAAAGATTGCAGGCCTGGGCAATGGCACCATAATCTTGGAGATTACATCAAAAGAAGAGTCTTTTCTGTGGACGTTAATTGTACTAAAGAACGAGTCCGGCTAGCTTGGCATGAATCATACAACCAAAAACAAGATTTATGCCTAATGGGATATCTGATTTGTAGTCTAATTATATACAACAGAATCCGTTGATTGACAATTACAATGATTGATCAGTTTTGGCTAATTCTTTTGGGATTTGCCGCAGGAGTACTGGGATCTATGATCGGCCTCGGCGGAGGAATAGTTATAGTTCCCATGCTGAGCTTTCTAGGATTCCCCCCTACTGCTGCTGCAAGTAACAGTCTTTTTGCCACATTAAGCAATGCCATTGCATCAAGCATCTCATATTCCAGACAGAAAAGAATCCAATACTCGACGAGTCTGAAATTTGGATTACTTTCAATTCCTGGAACCATTCTTGGTGCAGTTGTTTCTACTAGTGTGTCACCGGATATCTTTAAGATGTTGTTTGGCTTTGTGTTGATTGCATCTGCAGCCTATATATTTTTGAGAAAAAAGATTCAGAGCAAGGAAAAGACACTATCCATACAGATGATGATTTTTGCAATAGGTGCAAGTTTCTTTGCTGGAATCATCTCCTCATTTTTTGGAATAGGCGGCGGAATAGTCTTTGTGCCATTAATGGTAGTTGGAATGGGAATGACTATGAAAAGAGCCGCGCCTACCTCTCAATTGATCTTATTATTTGCATCACTGTCTGGTGTGATCGTTCACAGTATTTTGGGACATCCTGACTTTGCCCAAGCAGGATTTTTGGCAATCGGGTCTTTTATTGGTGGGTTGGTTGGTGCAAGATTGTCCCTTGACATCAAAGAGAGGTATCTACAAATCATAATATCAGCTGTAATCCTAGTAGCAGCTGCAAAACTCTTTTTTGATTCCATATCAGATAATATCATATTGGGATTATAGTACTGAATTTTTCTTGTGTTTTTCGAAGTTTTAAAGAGCACAGCATTTATGATATCTTTGAGTCAGAGTAGGACATGTTTTGTATTTTGTTCCTAAATTAGCATGATTTCTACGACTCGTACAGGCTGCAAACCATGCTTGTATAGTTAACCTAGATGTGCTCACAACCCTGACTAATTTGGAGGTGGAACAGGATGCTGGTACTGCGCGTTCGGGGCCTTATGGATTCAATCATTCTATATCCTGTCTCTATCCACACCCATCGTTTGGCATATTTTTGTACATCAACATTAGACGAATTGGTTGCAAATCCCATGTACTTTTCTTTTGGTTCTTTATCGTCAGTGTTGCACTTTATCTTTTTTCGTAACTGTCTACAGTTTTAAAGTATTACGCACAAGTTATGTCAAAACAAGTTATTTTTTTGACACAAACATGAAGGAACTTTAAAACTTTAGACAATTACAAAAATAGTGACATGTTGATATACTGTACTATTATTAGTTAAATCGCGTCTCAGGCAGTTTGTTTGTTTTCTCACGAATTACTGTTTGAGACGTCTCTTATCGATATCTCCATTTTTAGCCGATTTTGAGCACATCCGGGTAAGTTTAAACCCAATAACAAATTAGGCATAACATTGTTTTTAGTTATGTAGATTCATGCCTAACTGAAGGATGAACTTGAACTCTTACCATCCGGGTGTCTGATGTGAGAATAATGTTTATTCCTGCAAGACTGTCGCAAAGAAACGGCAACAAATTTGAGGATTGAACTAGAGGTTTAGAAAATTCATCATTTCTTATCTTGATTCATCAACACAAAAGACAATTTCTGCTGATGAATACGCACTGTCAGATACAAGGAAATTAATCGCATCGACTATTCTTTGGTTGTCTGGCTCTGCGCCTGTAACTGTACCTGGGAATACTGTAAACAGTCTGATTTTTGATTTGAGAACATCACTTAATTCCTGGTTGACTGTAGTGGTGAATGGTCGCAGTGCGCCTCTGAAAACTTCTACCTGTGCCCTTTGTATTCCTGTAACTTTTCTTCCAATTGGAAGGTCTGGACCAATTATCATGATTGCACCTTTTGCATCCTTGAAGAGACGTGGATCTTTATCCCCGCCTGGGACATAGTGCTCAAGTGCTCTCTGAGATACAGTTGCCGGAGTTGAGATGAATTTTTCAACGAGACCATCCCATGCCGTTCTTGACAATTCAGTTAATTTTGATATTTCTGGCAGTCTTCCTGTAACATGAATTACTGCTAGTATTTCACCATGACTGGTTTTAGCAGTGTTTAGCCATTTTTCTATCTCTGCAGGATTCTTGATATCCATAATGTGCGAATGGCACTTGTTGCTAATGTGTTCCTGAAGTTCTTTTGGTGTTGATGTTGAAATGAAACATGCAGCCTTTCCTCCGTTTTTTTCAACATGTTGTGCCAGAAATACCACTCTTGCGGCATCTGTTTTATCAGTTGCATCAATAGTGAACACGACGACTTTACCTCCAAAGTCTGCCTGATGAACTCCCGGTGTCGTGGTTCCAATATGCGGCCTTACAGGATAAAATACCCTGTCTCCGGGAACTACTTTGCCATTTAGAATTTTTGCCATTTCGTCATCACACAGGTTAAGAATCGATTCTGCAACTTGTTCTTGCGACAAGAATTCCCTATTTGCAATCATGTGTGATGTGTTGTTTTGGACTTTTTCAGCAATACTTTGAATTTTGTTTAACAAGTTTGTAAACGTCACAGCCAGTTTTGAGACATCTTTTCCATTTGCTAGTTTTTCTGCAGCCATTGCAATCCCCTCTTTAATCACACTCTCATCTTCTCCCAATAGCGGGAGCAGTTCTTTGCTTGCTGCAGCAACTTTTGTTGGAGCCAAGTTTTCAAATCCGCCAACCCTCATAAATTCTGATGCAGCCTTTGGATAGACTGTCTTGTAAATTCGATCAGAATGAACCGGTCCTGGATTTGTTGCAATGGATATGATTCCTTTATCTACTAATTCCCATGACATTGCCTCAGCTAGTCTGTTCTTTGCACCTTGTGATGCAGTGTACGGACTTCTAAATCTGTATGGTCTTTGCTCTAATGGTCGTTCTTCAGTAAAGAACGTTGAAATCGTAATAATTTTTCCTCCCGGTTTCATTACTTTTAGCGCCTGTACAGAACCCCAGAAAGTACCAGTAAGATGAATCCCAACGGTACTCTTGAATTCATCTAGTGGCGCATTTGCAAAACATGTGACAGGGCCTGAAACTCCTGCATTATTAACAATATAGTCCACAGTAACATTGTCATTTTTGAGTGACTCAAACATGTCATTAATTCCCTTTTCATCACTAACATCAACCCTTGAAAAGATTCGGACTGATGCAGCACTATTTTTTTCAGAGATAATTTCTTTCAGCATTTTTGATGTCTCATCTAGTGGCTCCCTTCTTCTTCCAAGAATGATGACACTTGCCCCATTTTCAACAAACTTTTTGGCTATGGCCTTGCCTATACCTGTCCCACTGCCTGTAATTAGAGCAACCTTGTTTTGAAATTTCAACATAGACATACTGCCAAATCTATTGGGATATTTAAGAATTGATCCCTGCGCAGTTAACCTAAATGTGCTCACAATCTTGACTAATCTGGAGGTGGAACAGGAGGCAGTTTCAACACTATCAAATGTCACTCTTTATGTCAAGTTTTGTTGCTCACCCTGTAACTATTTTTCAAACGAAAAAAATCAATATGACGAGTCATTATAGTTTTTGTGAATGTCTTTGGACTAGTTGCACTAATACTTGACGAGGTAGGCATGTGTCAGCCTATTCAGGAATGGGAATATTTCATGTCCATGCTGTAAATCAAATGGCATTAAAAAATATGGAAAATATACGATTCATCTTTAGAGATATTTCGTAATTGTCTAGAGTTTTAAAGTTCATTCGTGTTTGTGTCAAAAAAACAACACGATTTGACATATCTTGTGCGTAATACTTCAAAACTGTAAACAGTCACGATATTTCTGTTACATCTGTAGCCACACATTCAACGACAAGACCCGTACTATTTCATTACTCTCACATGTCCCTATCCCAGTGGTTCTTTTTTATCTGAATATCCTGCATTATCTCACCAGTATCTGAAATATCAATCAGGGCGATTAGCAAAAAGATGAGAGTGCAGTACAAGACATGCTATTATATAACTCGCAAGATTATGCAAAAGATTACTGATTCACAAAAAGACAAGATACTATCGGGTAATTGTGAGGTGGATGAACTGTATATGCACAGTGAACTGAAAGGAAAGAATTATCACAATATCATCATATCATCAGAAAGACTGCCAAGAAGACGTGCAGTAAAATCACCACCTAGACGTGGCAAGTTTGATCGAGATTTCCCAATGATTTTGTGCCATTATCAAAGAGGCGGTGATACGATATTTGAGGTTACCTCAAATGTATTCATCCATTGCAGACCTTGTTTGTAATGTAATATCAAAAGGATCTCGCATCAACACAGACGAATATAATGTGCATCCTTCTTTGGAATCTTTGGGGTACGAACATCATACAGTAAATGTATGTATCAACCTCTACACCTAAATCCGCTAGAATAGTTGAACGTTATAGGCATAAAACATATTCTTTGCTAACTATATGTGAACAAAAAGGCAAAGAATTCAGATAGCATAAAGAATGAATCGGGTAGAACAAAGATCCGTAAATCGCCTTCAAAGAGAACAATTCCAAAGAAACAGATTAGGGATAAAGCAGAAAATATCATGTATGTTGGGATTGATCTGCACAAGAAATTTCATCAAGTGGCAGTCATGAACAACAAGGGAAAGATAACACGGAATGAAAAAATAGAAAATACACAACAGGCAATCAGTCAAGCGCTCTCAAAGATACCACTTTCTGCCAGTATCGTCATGGAATCATCATCAGTTTGGTATGGAGTGTACAGTTTCATAACAGATGTACTGGGATACAAGGTAGTGTTGTCAAACCCTTATCTTACAAAGGCAATTGCAGCATCAAAGAAAAAGACAGACAGGATTGATGCAGTAGTACTGGCAGATCTCTTACGTGGAGGATATATTGCAACATGCTTTGTTCCAAGTGATAAAATTGTAAAGGAACGTCAGCTTGTACGGCATGGAAGAAAGTTGATCCAATGGAGGACATCTGCAAAGAACTGTATTCATGGTATTCTGTTACAAAATGGAATAAAGATTCTTGGAGCAACATTCACAGGATTATACATAAAAAGACTCTGTGCCCTAAAGGATTACCGAATTGATGGCTTTATACGACAGATAGAATCACTAAATGATGGGATTTCAGATATTAATGCAAAGGTATATGCTGCAGTTAAAGTCAATTCTGATGCAATGCTACTAAAGACAATACCTTGAGTAGGTGATTACACAGCACTGGTCATATAATCTGAAATAGGAGGAATCTCTAGATTTAATGACTCTCACAAGATTGCAGCATATGCAGGAGTGGTCCTATCAGTTAGAATCTCTGCAGATATAATACATCATGGACGTATAACAAAGAAAGGCAGTATGACATTGAGATCAGTAGATAGGAAAGTGTTTCATTTGGAGCAAAAAATACCAATCAATCAAATAAATTAGATAGGAAAAGCTAGAACGAGATTGTGTAATTCTATCAAATGTGGCACTTTCCTATCTACTGGAGATGGGTCTTGATTGAAGCTGCACATTCTCATGCAATACATGCGCCAAATAGTATTATTTCACAATTTTACAATCGTATCAAGAAAAAGAGAGGCAGTTCCAAAGCTGCTGTAGCTACAGGATCAAAGATGTTGCGAGTCATATACCGGATGTTAAAGGAGAAGAGAGAGTTTGTACAAAATTATAGTTAGGACAATAGGTCGCGTTATGAATCATGAGGGTAAAGACCTCGCTTGCTAATTGCGGTTGATCCTAACTCAGGGATGAAGATAGCATTGAGGGTCAAAACCTCGTATAGATAATTGTCCGCATCCTGTATCACTTGAAACATATCTCTAGCGAATGCTATACTCCACATGCTGAAAAAAGACAAAATGCTTAAAAAGGTTCACATAGATTGATTCATACTTTTTTTATAATACTATTTTAGAATAATGGTATTGGATTTGAATGATGAAGAAATTAACAAACAGCGATTACTGGAATTACAGCAGTTTGTTCTAAGTAGAAAAACCACTGATATTCGAACAGAACTTTATGAACATATGGTGACTAATACAATTTTTGAACATGGTGATAATGAAAACACGCTTAGTTATGATGATTTAAAAAATCATTTAGAAATAGATTATCAAATTACTAAGATCCCAGATTTACATTTAAAAAATGCAATTGATAATCTGACTGAATCTGGTATACTTTCTATGATAAATCAGAAATTTGATATTTCACAAGTCAAACGCAATGAAATTAAAAAAAATCTAAAAGAAATGTCTGATCTTGAAAACCAGATAAAAGGTGATATTTTTGAGTCACTACATGAAAAAATCTCTTCTATTTCAACACAGCAATGTGAATTGATTTTAGAAAAATTATCTATTCTTTTAGGAACCACTTTTGCAAGATATGGTACCACATCAGCTCGAATTTTAACAGAAGGAATGCATAAACTTACTGAATTAAAAAAACAAAATGGTTTTCAAGAAATTTATCAAAATACACTTCTTAGTAGTGTCTGAAGATCTTAGAAATGATCTTGACACATTTTTTAATGAATACTTTGGAAATCCTGATGAAAAGGTTTCAGCATATTTATTTTCAAGAGCCCAGAGTTATGTTTATTTTAAAATTTTAAATCTTGATCCGGATTTACAAAGTTTTCAAAAAGATTCATGGGCAAAAAAATACATCTATTTAGATACTAACACATTCATGGATTTAATTTTTGAAGGTAGTGCATTACATAATACAATTGAAACTATTATTACAGAAACACAGGGTTTAGGAGCTCAAATTCTAATAACTGAAAAAACTGCTATGGAATTTAAAATTTCTATAGAGAACACAAAAAGAAAACATAACAATTTTCGGGTTAATCCTAAATTTGTATCTATTTATAAAAATACACAAAAAACGAGTCAATTTTTGAGCACATATTTACATGAACTATTAAAAAATTCTAAATTATCTATGGGGACATTTTACAAACGTTATCAGGAATTTGAAAGTCTGATGGATAGTAAGTATAACATAATTTTGGAAGAACTTGACAAAGATATTGATTTAGATGATGAAGATGCATTACGACTAAAAACGCAGATTTCAAAGTACGGCATCCATAAAATTCCTGAACTAGTCAATCATGACGCTTACAATATTTTACGAGTTCATAAATTACGTGATAGTAAGCCTGATGTTACCGGACATAAAACATGGTTATTGACTGCTGATTATAGTCTTCTAAGATCTGAACGTGATAGGTATGGTCCAGATTTTATTTACGCAAGTGTTACTCCTGAAATTTGGCTTCAGATGATCTCACCATTTGTATCTCCAGAAACTACTATCAATGACAGAAGCATTGCATTTACAAAATTATTAAGTAGTAATTTTAAATCACATAAAATACCATTAGAAGATTTATCTAATTTACTATCCATTTTTTGGAATACAGATGGTATTGATCAAAAACATTTAGAGATAATTATTGGGAATGATTTCATAAAAGAACACCTATCAGAAATGCGAGAATCTCTGGATAAAGGTGAAGAAATATCTTTAGTAAAATTTGAACCAATGATGAAAAAAGGTCTTGAATTAATTCAAGAGGACTTTGATAAAAAAATAGTTGATACTTCTAGTGAACATAAAAAAGAAATGGGTAAAATGCAAACTACTATCGATGAATTAAATCAGATGGTGCAAAAGCTTTCTGATGATAAAACAAAAACTGAAGGAGACTCTATTAAGATAAAATCTAGTTTCAAATATGTGATTTTTGCAATAATTGGTTCTATTATTGTGGATATTGTACTTTATCTAAGATTAAATTCTATGCCTAATATCGAAATTCAATATGTCATAACGTCCATAATTATTCTTATTGGGATAGAGTCAACAATTATTTTCAAACTTAAACCGTGACATGTAATTTTTTCTTAAGGAACATTACATGATTGTTTAAACCTGTTAAGATTTGGTATTTTCTAGGAACAAATCTTTTTTGAAAATATTTTACGGTAAATATTTGCAATTCTCTCATAGAGATTTGATGAATCAGTTCAATACTCTAATTTATAATTGTTTTAACAAAAATAACATCAGAGGGTCAAAACAAAATTTACTCAAAAACCAACCTATGTGTTACAAGAAGAAGATCCAACCGACGATGTTACAGAACCTAAAAAATGCAAGACCAACCGATCTGTTACATGGAAAAGATCCAACCGACGATGTTACCGAATGATTGTAGTTGTTATGAATTAATGTAAATCGAACTCAATTATCCCAGAGTGTTATCGCCTCCTTCTAGATCCCATTACAATCCTAGCACCAATTGCAGTTGCAGCATATGCCAAGATAAGTGGAATTGAATTAGTGATAAAAAGAATTATCCAAGAACTTAATTCTGTAGTATTGTCTACTCCTATTCCAGAATTAAGAGCAGTGAGGAAAAAAATGAGCGGTGGAACCGTAGTTAAAATAGATATTATTTTTCGTATGAATCAAGCATCTAAATGTATTTTCCCATCTCAACTATGCTGTTCTGATCCCTGATTCTCCATGTTTCAAAACATGTCAGAAATACTGAAAGCACCTTCATCCCCTTTTCACTTTTCAGCTGACCCCGGACATTTCTATATATCACACATTTTCAAATAGAGTTTTCCGCATCATTGTTAGTTGATGGCACACCAGGATACATCACAATGTAAACAGGTCATTTCGTGCGTTTTTCAGCTTTATTCCAAACTTTTTCATAATATCATCACCACGCCGGTATCGTTTTATCATATAATCAACTGCTCAAACAGATAATCCGTATATTTGATCCGTTGTATCTTTTTGTGTTTTGATTTTGAATATTTTCTGGCATTATTCAATATTTTTGAGAATTCCTTGTGTAAAATTACAGCTGATGGTTTTTCTGATTTATCTGCCTGTATCTTTTGACTCTCTTGGCAGTTGTGCAGTGCATCTCTGTCTCTTGTTTTTGGTAAATATTACAACATGTGATCTCCATCCATCAGAAACTACAATTCCTATAAAATCAATCCAGTATTTTTTTTATAACAACTGCACCTCTACTAAAATCTAAAACATAATACGCTTCGGTGTTGGTTCTTGCAATCCACGCCCATCCATGTTTACCCTCAATTGGATATCCAGTCTCATCAAATCCTACAATCTCTGATTTGTTGATTTCGTGCCCAATTTTATCATAAAATGGCTCTAAAAGCGTCTGACCTGTCTGCAAAATTGACAGTACTGTCGTATTGCTGATTTGTAATCCATATTGTTCTTGCAATGATTCTCTGATTGTGTTGTATGGCATTCTTTTTGAAAACATGCTCACTACGCTTTTGATTACAGTGGCATCAAATTGTCCTCTAGGTAAAAGTTTGCCATCATTTTCAAATGTCTTTTTGCATGATTTGCAGGTATATTTGTGTAAAATATGCTCAGTTACGTTATACTCTTGTGGTGGTGGAATACTCACTATGTTGCGTTTTTTTGTGTCAATCTGAGTAATGTCTGTGCTTTTACATTTTGGGCAAGATGTTGAATCGTGATGTGTAGTTTTTTGTGGTATGAATGTCTGTGTTTTACCCTTGTGTCCAAAGACACCTCCTCGGTTTGACTCGGTATCTTTTTTCTCGTTCTTGTCCTTTTCCACTTGCAAGGGCTTGCGAGATGGTGGCGTATGTGGATTATCATAATAGGATAGTTTATGTTTCAATTTATCATTTGATCTTGTCAAACTGTTAATTGTTCTTGTCATACGGTTATTTGATCTTGTCAGATCATCAACGTATTTTACTAGTTCACCTATGATTAATTTCTGTTGTTTGTTTTCTCGTCTTAATTCTGAATCAATTTTGTGAGTCTTGCTCATATCAGAAGGTGGATGAGGTTACTCAGATCTTTCGGTTTAACTTTGTTGATCTAGGCGTGAAGGTTAATTCATACCAGTAAATCAGTCCCTAGGAATATGCAAGAGATGATGTGCATACCAACAACTGTGAGTACAGAACAGGCATATCTTGGACTGTGGATGGCAAAACACAAGAGTTAACAAGTTTAATCTGGAATCATGTCCAAACTGCTTGCATTCTTGCACAACATGAGAAAGCAGGATGATTATTCAAAGTTCACCAAAATAATCTGTTCTTTATATATGCGACACGCAAAAGTTTGTGAATCATTTTCAAAGTATTTGGATTTGATTGTTCGTATTTACACAAGTAAAATCATCTGTTCTCTAGTCTTTTGACGATTTTTAGTTCACGAACTTTGTCTCTTTGCTTTAGTAACAAAACTTGACATTAAGAGCGACAATTCAAAGTTACTCTACTAGATACAGCATGTCCGTGATCTAACCATTCTATTTATGGGATGTTACAATATTAAAAAAGCCGCACATGTCTCCCTTGACTGAAATAGTCTAGACTCCAGTACAGACATTTGCAAGATGCCAAAGCCTGGAACAATTGTTGACGAGCAGACAGGAGAGGAATATCATGTCAAGTAAATGGGTATGTATCAACCTCTACGCCTAAATCCACTAGAATAGTTGGACGTTATAGGCATAAAACATGTTCTTTGCTTGATTCATACGTAAATGGTATACTACTTTTGGGATACCACACAAAACTCTGATGAGAAAAGATCTCAGTCCGGGTCTTGATAATTTTCTTGCTTTTCGCCTTTGGAAACATACCCATCCATTGGCTTCATCTTGCTTTCAAGAATGTCTATTCTTGACTTGTATCCTTCAGCATATTCCAGCTCTGATGGAACAAGAGTTGCCGGATGAATGAACCCCTGGCTTCTAATTGATATTGCTTTCTTTGTTGCAATCTCTCTGATGTAATCCCAGTCTGGAGTTGAAAATCCGTCAAATGGGCCTGTAAACTTTCCATTGTGAATGCTAAACACCAGTGCCTCTACAATTGGAATGCAGAAATTGATCGTTGCAGCAGAGTTTAGTTTTACAGGCATTAGTGGCATGTTGTGACTACCTCTGGTGTTTCCTGCCACATAGTGCGGGTTGTTAAACACACTTCCAATCTCTTCTGTAGCTGGGAAATTCTTTTGTGTTCTGATCAGACATATTGGATCATCTTTTCCAACGTACGTTCCTGCAATGTTGTGCAGTCTGTCCGTCGATGCTGCAAGAATCGGCTCCCCCTCTTTGGTGGTAACTGAATCAACAACGTATCTTCCAGGATACATTAATGCAGCCTCAATGGTTGGCTTGTCTTGCCACAATTCAAGCTCGGCAATCCTTCCTTTCTCTACATCCATTATGTTTATCCTGACACCGTTGGCAAGTGACTTGTTTACAATCAGGCCAGTGTTGCTTAATGCGTCTACAAACATTCTGTAAATTGGATAGTTGAATGCTCCGGGTTCTGTCTTGTCTGCTGCAAACACTGTAAACGCCTCGTTTGCCCTTTCTTCAAACTCTAATTCTGCAACACCGGGGCCCATGCCTTTCACATTTCCTGAAAATGAATCTTTAAGCAAATCCTGTCCTGCACCATACAGTCCCTCTTCTTTGGCAACCTTGGTTCCTGCCATGAATGCATCCCAGGCAAGTTTGTGAATCTGGCTGTTGTCTGTGCCATGTGTGTGCGACATTACAATGTGGACGTCATCTCCACAGTATCCTATGTAGTAATCAATTAGCAGGTCTGCCGAATCTCTGACGCTACTTTTTACTGCCTTTATTAAACCATCACTCGGCCTGGTATGGCCTCCGATTCCTCCAACATCTGCCTTGATAGCTGATACTGTAACTCTCACAATTCTTGTATTCTCCACTTTGATTTATGTGCTTTTAACAAAGTCCTTTGATCTATAAATTATTGGAAAAAAACAAAGTTTTTTTCAAAAATTCATAACGCTAATAAATCCCCTCTGAGATGCACTTGGTATGGCAGACAAACCACACTTGAACATGATCGTAACAGGCCACATTGATAACGGAAAATCAACGACCATGGGTCACTTTTTGATGGATTTGGGCGTTGTAGATGAAAGAACAATTGCAGCACACGCATCAGAATCCGAAAAGACCGGAAAAGGTGACACCTTCAAGTATGCATGGGTTATGGATAATATCAAAGATGAAAGAGAAAGGGGCATTACAATTGATCTTGCTTTCCAAAAATTCGAGTCTGCAAAGTACTTTTTTACGTTAATTGACGCACCTGGTCATCGGGATTTTATTAAAAACATGATTACTGGCGCTTCTGAAGCAGATGCTGCAATCTTGGTACTCTCAGCTAAAGAGGGCGAAACTGATACTGCAATTGCAGCAGGCGGGCAGGCAAGAGAGCACGCATTTCTACTAAAAACCCTTGGTGTAGGCCAACTAATCGTTGCAATCAACAAAATGGATGCAGTTGATTACACTGAAGCGGCATTCAATGCGGCCAAAGAAAAAGGCGAAAAATTGATACGATCTGTGGGTTACAAACTGGATAATGTGGCAGTCATTCCAGTCTCTGGATGGAAAGGCGACAATTTGGTTAAAAAATCTGAAAACATGTCATGGTATTCTGGAAAGACGCTGCTTGAAGCATTTGATGACTTTACAGTGCCAGAAAAACCCATTGGCAAGCCACTGCGTGTTCCAATTCAGGATGTATACACCATTACTGGCGTAGGTACAGTACCTGTAGGCAGGGTTGAAACTGGAACCATGAAGGCAGGCGGAAAGATCATTGTAATGCCTTCTGGCGCCCTAGGTGAAATCAAATCGATTGAAACCCATCATACGGAGATGCCAACTGCAGAGGCAGGCGATAATATTGGTTTTAACCTCAGAGGCATTGAAAAGAAAGACATCAAGAGAGGCGATGTACTTGGAACTCCTGATGCACCACCAATGGTTGCAAAAGAATTCAAGGCACAAATTATAGTTATCCATCACCCAACTGCAATTGCTCCTGGTTATACGCCAGTCATGCACGCACACACCACACAAGTTGCAGCAACTGTTACAAAGTTCCTTCAAAAGATAAACCAGGCAACAGGTGCAGTAGAGGAAGAAAATCCAAAGTTCCTCAAAGTAGGCGATTCTGCAATTGTGCAAATCAGACCTGTACGACCAACTTGTATTGAAACATTCCGAGACTTTCCTGAAATGGGCAGATTTGCTCTCAGGGACATGGGCGCAACTATTGCAGCAGGAATTGTCAAAGAAATTACTGAAGAGTACAAACCATAGGCGATTTTTGTGACGCAAACTGCTCGTGTAAAGCTTACATCTACCAGTTTAATAAAACTGGACGGCGTTTGCAGAGAGATCATGGGAATCGGACAAAAAACCGGTGTTAAAGTAAAGGGTCCTACCCCGCTTCCAGTCAAAAGATTGCATGTTGCTACTAGAAAATCGCCTTGTGGAAGCGGCACTGAAACCTATGAGAAATGGGAGATGAAGATGCACCGAAGAATAATCAACATTAACGCTGATGACAAGGCAATCAGGCAGCTGATGAGGCTTAAAATTCCAGATGATGTATACATTGAATTATCCCTTACATGATTTGGTATCCTTAAATTATCGAAATTCTGATGATGAGCATGATTGAAGAAAATTCAGACATTAAAGAGACCCCTGCCGAGACATTTGATGTAGTGTATTCTTGTCTTAGGTGTGCAACCAATGTCTCAAACGCCGAATTATCTCGCTTGCCTGAAATCAAATGCATCTGCGGTTTTAGAGTATTTACAAAGGCAAGACCTCCTATAGTAAAAACAGTAAAGGCAATCTAGCTGTCTCTTTTGTAGCTGTGCTCTCTTTGCAAGTGCGTTCTCATGTCTTCCATGTTTGAGAAATATTTGTCGCATACCCTGCAATCGTACTGTAGGTCTTTTCCGTGAACAATCTGTTTGTGATTCATCATCTCTTCCTCTTTTGAAAATTTTTTATTGCAACTGTCACACTTGATCTTTTTAAAAAAACCCAACTCATCCAAACTCTGCTTTTTTCTCATCCCAGCAAGTCCTGCACAACTGACCCTTGACCTTCCAATTCTCCTTTGGGTTGTATCTGATTAATCCCATCTTTTTCTCACATAACGCGCAAAAATTTTTCTCTCTGGCATGCTCTTCCTCTTTTTTGTCAAAACATTCCTTGCATAGCAAACCTTCCATGTCCCATTGCCACCGGGGTTCCCACAAGTCTGTGATCTTTTTGGTTGTTGCACATTTGACACATGGCTGCCTTACCTTTCCCTCATAGTATTCCTTTGACTTTTCAAAATGACAATCCCCGCAAAGCCGGCCCTTGATACCCCATTCTTTTTTTGGCTTGTGTTTATGGGTTAACTTTTTGTCACAAACAGTACAGTATGATGGCTTTTTACTAAACAGTTCCATTGTCTCTGTTAATTTCAAATAATTTAATCTATTAAATGTAATAAAATGACACCTTGGGTTTTGATTGGCTCTCTGGCAAAATATCCAGTCTCCGTTTTAGATAAAGCGTGATTCACTAAACTAAAAGACATAACTCACATCAAGTGGCAAATACAAAAATAACCCGATTAACTGTCGTTTAAGATTTTTTCGAGAGCCTGACTTGCATTGAGCATGCCGTTTTTCCTTGCAAATTCTTCGATCATTTTGAATTGTTTTCCAGTAAAACACACTGGCATTGAGCGTCTTTCCACAAATATCATCCATCTTTTCGACTAATATTCTTTACCCCTCAAAAAGAGTTTTTTTGTAACTGTCTACCGTTTTAAAGTATTACGCACAAGATATGTCAAATCGTATTGTTTTTTTGACACAAACACGAAGAAACTTTAAAACTCTAGACAATTACGTTTTTTTGTAGTTTATCCTTGCATGTGTGATATTTTGTCTGAATTTAAGTTGAATCAAATTATGATCATTTGAAAAGATTATGCACACAAACTAGAGAAAACATATCAAGACGTAATTGTCTACAGTTTTAAAGTTTCTTCGTGTTTGTGTCAAAAAAACAACCTGTTTTGACATATCTTGTGCGTAATACTTCAAAACTGTAGACAGTTACAATCAATTAAATAAATTCGCTCTTAATGTAGAATTTGGTACTGTGAAGTTGTCGTGACCTAGATTATGGATCTTCTAGAGATTGAGGAAAAAAAGAGTGTGTGAAACACCTTATTTCTTAGATTTTGTATTTGGATTAAATCTAGGGTTTTCTTCGTTAAATGATTCTGCCCTTATTGGTTTTTCTTTTGGCATATTCGTTATTTGATTTTCCCACATATAATATTAGGTTATTGTGTGCTGTTCCAAACTCGGGTCATTTCCAGATATTGTTCAATTCAGAACATGAAATGTTTGAATAGAGGTAAAACCACAAATCATTCATGGATTTTGAGGAGTTTTGGAATATATTACAATCCGAACTAAAACATGAAAAAGAGTTTGAAACATGGAATCAAAAGAAAAAATTCAAGGCACGTTTAGGATATGTTAATGATGAATTCGTAGTGCTTGTAACTCCCCAAATTAGTCAAACCCAACGAGGTCGGATTCCTCATAATGAGTTTAAAGGAGTGTGGAGCAATATGAAGAATTTGTCAAAGGATACAAGATATAAAAATAAAAATGGCAGACTAGAATCATTCATAAATAAAAATAACACGGTTGGAAACTCTAACAACTTATCATACATTATCAAATTAATTCAACATATAGTACAAAATCAAGATATGATATAATCTAAGAGTTCATTTGGTACTGTTGCATTATCTAGACCTGGTCTAAAAATTCTGGATGAGTCTGAGACCACTCATGACAAAAATCACAAACTATTTGATTTTCTAGTTTAAGTCGTGTCTCACAGGATTCACATAAAACATGTTTTTGTTGAATCATCTACACTGGACTATTACAAAATAAACAAAATTTATCTGGTGACGGTATACCACATCGTGGACATATAGGAGTTTTTTTATTAAGTATATCCAGATATGCTTCTGGTAGGTTTATTTGATAAAAAATCTGTTTACCTTTTCTACTAACTTCATGTATCCAATCAAATTTTACAAATAATGTAAATGCTGCTACACCAGGTTGTCTATTATTATCAAAGTCTTTTTGATTCATATCTTCGGCTTGTTTTTTAAATATTGGTTCACGATTATTTTTATTCCAAACTTCTAAAACCGTTTTCCACATCCGCATAATTTTTGAATCTTCATCAAGAAGACTGCCAAAATTATATGGTCTTGGTTTTTTTGCAGGGTTTGCTCTAAAAATAATTTTCCATGTAGAAGAATCATCTTTTTTAGTACAGCAATAATATGTGCCACGATGTGGCCAACTGTTTTTATTAGTTGTAAAATTAAATTGTAAGATATAATCTTTAAAATAACTTTCTATAGGCATCATTTGTTCTGACATAAAGTGTATTGGTTCAGTTTGAAGAATAAGTCTGATTTCTTCAATAGATGTGTGACTATTTAATATGTAATTTCCAAGATTAATTTGTAAAAGTAATCTTCTGTGAATTAGATTATCAAACGCCTTTTCTAAGTTTGGGTCTGTTCTAAATCTACCAAAACTTTTGAATAATTCTAATTTGTTTTTTAATTCATAAGTTCCTTGGTCTGATCGTTCAATAAATCTCTCAATTAGTCTTTTTTCCCAAAAATCTTGACTTTGAGGTATAAATCCTACCATTGTTGAATTATCATATTGTGACTAAAATGTATTTCCCAGCTTGCAAGATATGCATATCTTTAAATAATTTTTGTTGTAGAATTTGAGATATGGCATTAGAAGAAATTAAAAAAATAGTTGAATATCGATTACCATTTCAAAGACTAGATCAAAACTCTAAATCATTACATGTTTTGGATTGTTTATTATCTAATTACGAATTACCTCAAACAATAGATGAAATACAAAGTTTCACCGATTTAGACATTGCATCTATACGAGAAATATTAGATATATTTATTCATGAAAATATAATTACTTTAAAGGATGAGAATAGTGAACAGGTATATCTAGCAAATTTTCATTCGCCAAAGACTACAGGTTTGTTTCAATATTATAGAGCAATATTAGATGAAAATTTATCTAATTTAGAATATAATAAAGTAGATTTAAAATAGATAAATTTAGTTTCGTTTTAATTTATTTTCAATCTCAATGACTTTTTGAGACAAATTCTTTTTTCGTTCCTTTAGTTGAGTCAGTTCTAGTTTTAATGCCATACGTTTAGCTTCGGGGTTTGATAGCAAACCACAATAAATTGCTCTTTTTTTTCTATCTTCATAAACTACATAGTAGAGATAATCTTTGTCCTTGATTCTCTTGATGTTGCGTGATCCCACTATTCTAACAAATCATTACTCACTTTAATAAAGTTATACTACTTTGATAACTAACTATCTATGAGAGTTGTACTATATCAATAGTATAACATGAATGCAAGAACTCAAAGAGTCCAACAAATGATGAAAAATCCAGACTGTGTAAAACAATTCAGTCCTGAAAATTTCAGTGTACAATCTGCAAGTATTCCACAAATATTCTATATCGTATCAAAAACTGGCAATGGTCTAGTCTGTGAATGTCCAGATCACATTAAGAGACAATCTGATTGTAAGCACATCAAGATAGTTTTAGAATTTATCAAAAAGAACCAATGTGATATTCAGGACTTTAGAATAATGAATCAATCAAAACTAAAACTATGTAAATACTGTTCATCAGGCAAATTGATCAAAAAAGGAATTAGAAAAAACAAGAAAGGTGATGTTCAACAATACAAATGCCTAGATTGTAAAAAAGATTTGTCTTAAATCTTGGATTTGAAAAGATGAGGTATGATTCAACACTAATCACTAGAGCCTTACAAATGTATTTTTTAGGAATGAGTGTTAGAGATATTTCAGATTGTTTTGAGCAAGAAGACATCAAAGTATCTTATAGAGCTGTTTATGGTTGGATTGAAAAATACTCTAGAGAGTTTATGCGTAATTGACCAAAATAACAAACAACATTCGACTTGTACGCACCAACTTGCTCACATTTGATATGATGGTAATAGACCTTTTGCGTAATTGGGGTGATTTTTTTCAGCATTCAATATCTTGTGTAATTTTATGCCTAAAAATCCAAAATTTCAGAATAATCCGAGAAATTATCTTCTAAACCCACGTCTAGGAATAATTACGCAATACGTCTAATGATTTTGTTTGAGTATTGTTGTAATAGTCGGCGTGGTTTAGTCAATTACGCATAAACTCTTAAAATGACCAGTAATTATGTCAAGGGCATAGTTCCAAGAGTATCAGAAGTCTGGCGGACTGATGAAATTTTTATGCGAATTAGTGGTAATATGAAATTACAATATTCAATGCTTGACCATGAAACTAGATTTATGATAACTCAATATGTAGCCAACACAAAAGGAACTGAAAACGTTAATCCAATGTTTAGAGAAGCCATGATGATTGCAGACAAAATCCCAACTACTCTAATCTCTGATGGAGCTGCAAATTTTCATGAGGCATGGAAAGAGAATTACAAGGCAAAGAATTTCTTATGGAGAGATACTAAACATATCCGTCATATCCACATGAAAGATGATAAGAATAATAACCGAATGGAACGCTTGAATGGAACCATCAGGGATAGAGAAGTCGCATACAGGGGAATAAAGAAAATGAACAGTCCGTTATTTTCAGGATTCCAAACTTTCTATAATTTCTCAAAGAAATATGGTGGAATTGGCAAGAAAACACCAGCCGAATTAGCTGGTATTCTTGTAGATGGAAACAATAAATGGAAAACTTTGATTCAAAACGCCTCACTTAGTCAATACCAATAGTCATTATTTTAGAACTTGTAAATTTCACGCAGATTTCTCAATCTTTAGAAAATTTTGATCCATGACTAACACACGATAACGTTGTAGAACCAGATTACACATAACGTTATATAGCAATGAACAATATGTGCATGCAATGGCTAGTAAATATTTAATCACATTTGACATTGTTGGTGGTACGAATGAAGACTATGATGATATTCTTAAAATGGTAAAAACGAAGTATAACGCCAATCTTCTATCGAGTTCTATTCAGTTAGGTTCATTATCTACAGTATATTTGATAAAAACTAATTTGACTGAGGTTGAACTAAAAGATATGTTTCGTAATACCATATCAAAAACGATGTATGTAATAGTGGTCAAATATATATCACGTGCATGGTTGTTACAAAAACCTGATTCAGACCATCTCAATAATAATCACTATTGAAAACCAAGAAAATGATTAATGTTTGTAAGACTTGTTATAAAGAAATTAAACCATAGAGTTTATGCGTAATTGACTAAACCACGTAGACTATTACAACAATACTCAAACAAAATCATTAGACGTATTGCGTAATTATTCCTAGACGTGGTTTTAGAAGATAATTTCTCGGATTATTCTGAAATTTTAGATTTTTAGGCATAAAATTACACAAAATATCGAATGTTGAAAAAAATCACCCTAATTACGCAAAAGGTCTATTACCATCATATCAACTGTGAACAAGTTGATACGTACAAGTCGAATGTTGTTTGTTATTTTGGTCAATTACGCATAAACTCTGATGAATCATACTAGTTTTTGTGAATGTCTTTGGACTACTTGCAATAATACTTGACGAGGCAGCATGTGCTAGCCTGTTTAGGAATAAAAGATGGAATGGGAACATTTCATGTCCACACTGCAAATCAAATGACATAAAAAAATATGGAAAATATGCGATTCATCTTTAGAGATATTTCTGTTACAGCTGCGGCCGCACATTCAACGGCAAGACCGGGACTATATTTCATTACTCTCACATGTCCCTATCCCGGTGGTTCTTTTTTATCTGGATGTCCTGCATTGTCTCACCGTAAGAGTTTAGGTTGAGCACGAATTAGATGTTCTAGTCCAGAAACCTAAACTCTTACGTCTCACCAGTATCTGGAATATCAGTCAGGGAGATTAGTAAAAAGACGGGGGTACAGTACAAGACATGCTATTATACCTAATAGCACAAGTCTTTTCAATTTCTCAAAGATAAATAGCAACGTTTTTTGATCAGCAATATGGAATAATTTCATGGACATCACAAATGACAAGTTACTCCAGGCTTACAAAAAAGAAAAACCCAGTAAAAAAAAGGAAAGAATGTATGCCATATGCATGATTCAAATCAACAATCATACAATTGCTGAAACTGCAAGACAAATGTTTTGTACATACAATTCTGTAAGGAATTGGCTTGATTCATTTAAAAAATATGGACTAGAGGGCCTGGAGGATCTCCCTCGTTTAGGTCGTCCGCCACTAATCACACACAAAAAATTACTAAAGATAGAAAGAACATTTAAGAAAATTTTAGGTGGCATGACACCAAAGAAGCTAATGAAATTCATATTTGATCGTACAAGCATTACATATCACATCACTCACATATGCCGTCTGATGCACAAATGGGATCTCAAACCAAAGGTTCCACAAAAGGTACATGCACGAGCAGAGCATCAAATGGTACATGTCGCAGCTGGAAAAATCGCATCAATTTACGCATAGAAAAGGCAAAACAGGACGGTTTTACAATACTGATACAGGATAAAGTAAAACACTAGGTGTAGGAAATGCAGTTGATTGTATCATCAGAGACGAGACTCAAAAAGATTGAGAAACTTGAGAGAAAAAGTGAATCTTAATAGTAAGATGAACCTAGTACAAAATAGTATGTCAAAGCCCAAACAAATTGATGACTTGTCTCCAGAAGAAATCAAAGACATTGATGATTTTTACAAATCAAAGGACAGAAAGACATCCTCAATTGAAGAATTTCTCCAAGAGTTACGTGACTCTTGACTGAATGGATTCCAGACAGAAGACCTGTATTCTCAAAACAATTTGGTAGGCTAGATTCCAAAATCAGAAAAAGAGTGGAGGACGCAGTATTGGAATTACTTACTTCTGAAAATCCTGCACGTCTTGGAGAGTACAAGCAAGACATGAGAATCTTTGCATACAACATTGGCAAAAAATACAGAATTATCTATAACATCAACTGGAATGATAACACAATAGAATTTCTCAGAGTATGTGACCACAAGTCAGTCTACAACAAAGACTAGAATAGTCCCAACAACAATAAATATTTTTTTCTTGACCGAGTCTATCACTCCAAACCCATTATTATTCTAGATATCTAGAACCGACTCAGCGGATGGGTGTGCGAGATGAGTATGATTCAAAGGAGAATTTCAAATATTGTGCAGAGAATAATGTAACACCAAGAATCAAAATCAGAATAGATTCTCAAGTTAGATATGGTCATCCTGCACGTAACAAAATAGTATGTGAACAGCTTGGCAGAAATAAAAACTCCAAGATATCCGAAATTAGTATAAACAAAAGAAAGAAAAACCGTGATAGATGGAAAAAAAGAGTACGTTATGGTCAGCGATGGATATCCAAAGTTGTTTTTTCATCCTTTAAGAGATTGTTTGGCAGTGCTGTTCACTCTAGAAAATGGGAAAACATTGTACAGGAAATTCAAATAAAAGTGCATGTTTACAATTTGTTTTGTGACATTCCTACAATGGCATGAATTTAGTTCAAGACTAATCTTCAAGTTTAGATTTTGATATGTCATAGAAATTACAGACTGAGTTTGTCATTTTGATTAGAAATACATCTTGATGTGAGGTATATTCAATAAATAAATCAAAAGTTATGCAACTAAGTACTATGGGGTATACATGACTCGCAAGGCTATGCAAAAGATTACTGATTCAGAAAAAGACAAGATGCTGTCGGGTAATTGTGAGGTGGATGAACTGTATATGCAGTGGACTGAAAGAAAAGAACTATCACAATATCATCGTATCATCAGAAAGCTGCCAAAAAGACGTGCAGTAAAACCACCACCTGGACGTGGCAAGTTTGATCGAGATTTCCAGATGATTTTGTGCTATCATCAAAGAGGCGGCGATACTATCTTTGCGGTACCTCAAAAGTATCCATCCATTGCAAGCTTGTTTGTATGATAATATCAAGAGGATCTCACATCTACACAGACGAGTATAAAGTGTATCATTCTTTAGAGTCTTTGGGGTATGAACATAATACCGTAAATCAGTCTCAAGGAATGCAAGGGATGATGCGCATACCAACAACTGTGAGTGCAGAACCGCACTTTTTAGACTGTGGATGATATAGCACAGAAGAGTCAAATGTTTAACTTGGAATCATGTCCAAACGTTTGCATTTTTGCACAACATGAGAAAGCAAGATGATTATTCAAAGTTCACCAAAATAATCTCAGTTCTTTATATAGCAACAAAATTCTACATTAAGAGCGATTTGAATACACAATGAAAATAACAGAGAGAAAAAAGATAAAGCGCAACACTGGCAATAAAGAACCAAAAGAAAAGTACATTGGATTTGCAATCAATTCGCCTAATGTTAATGTGCGAAAATATGCCAAACGATGTGGAATCGAGACAGGATATAGGATGATTGAATCGACAAGGCCTAGAACACGCAGTACCAACATGGCATCACGTGAATTCTGTTTTCTTTATGCGGTAATAGTGTTCAATGCGTGGGTGATGGCAAATGCACTGATTTCACGTGATAGAGAGAGAGAGAGAGAGAGATGGAAGGGTAAGATAACAATGACGGACATGAGGATTATGATAAACGAATCTGTGATAGGGTCGAAACTACCTCCTGAACCACCTCCGAATTGATCAACGATTTATCTGAAGAAGTGCGTAAGAAATATCCAAGTCGAAACTACCTCCTGAACCACCTCCGAATTGGTCAGGATTGTGAGCACATCTGGGGTTAACTGAATTATGAAGAAACTTTAAAACTTTAGACAATTATGAAAAATGATAATTTTAAATAATGATCATGTTATAAACATAATATGGCATTACGAGAAGTTAAACCACTGGATAATCAGCAATGGGAACAAGTACAGAATATGATTAAAACAGGTCCAACAGATGAATCTATTACCACTGTTAAGACAGCTCTTGAACGTGCATCAAAAATCAAAAGATCATACTAATTACTACTCTTGTCTGCCAAGATAAATTTTGAAACTGCTAATGTAGAATTTGTACTTACATGTTACTCCTAGATGTCAAGATTTTATTGATTTTCACGATTCAATTATTTCATGTTCTAGTATCACCAATCAAAGAACACTGAGAATTGGACAATTGAGAGTTACTTTTCCATCTACTGAATTTAGATAGAAAAAGATAGAAGGATTGAAACGGGGTATGCATTGAGAAGTTAAGACCTACAGTAGATAGGAATGTACTATCCAACAAACTCTAGAAAATAATCTTGTTTTGTAACTGTCTACCGTTTTTCATTTCTAATCATCTGCACCACAAGCCTAAAGAAACATTTGGGCAATTCAATTGTTATGATCGGTTTGCCATTAGAGTTTAGTTCATCCTTAAAAATATAAGAGATTATGCGTAACTCTACAGTTTTAAAGTATTACGCACAAGACATGTCAAAACAGGTTATTTTTTTGACACAAACACGAAGGAACTTTGTATGTATCAACCACTACGCCTAAATCCGCTAATATAATTGGACGTTATAGGCGTAAAACCTGCTCTTTGCTGTAATTGTCTAGAGTTTTGAAGTAATACGCACAAGATATGTCAAAACAGGTTATTTTTTTGACACAAACACGAAGGAACTTCAAAACTGTAGACAATTACTCTTTTTGCTTGATTCACACAGAACTTCAAAACTCTAGACAATTACCAAAACAGGTTATTTTTTCAGTAGATAGAAAAGTGCCACATCTGATGGAATTGCACAATCTCGTTCTAGCTTTTCCTATCTAATTTATTTGATTGATTGGTATTTTTTGCTCCAAATGAAACACTTTCCTATCTACTCGTTAATGATTCTTTAACGTAGAGTAACTTGTTCTGTTGCTTGTCCTGACTAATCACTGCATGGAGACAAGCAACGGGTCTGGCCTGTAAAACTCTCCGTGCTCTTTGGCAAGTGTGTTTAACTCATCAACAATTTTTCTGATTCCTATCTCTTTTGCCGTCTCAAATAATGGCTTTTTGAGTCCCAGTCCTAACTGTGCTGCCTTTTCAATCTCTTCAATGTCACTTGCCCCATTTGTAACAAGCCATGCCGCGTTGTTTAGTATGTTGGCAACAATCTGAATCGGATCACATTTTGCTGCCAATTCTTCTGAAAGCAAAACTCTTTGGTACTTGTCCTCAGAGTACTTGTAATATCCTTCTCCTGACTTTTGTCCGAGTTTTTTCTCATCAAACATTTTTCCAACTAGCGGATGAGGGTTGATTACCTTGCTGTCTCGTAAATGCATCTCTATTGTGGCCTTGTGAATTACATCCATTCCTGTAAAGTCTGCCAGCTCAAAGATTCCCATTGGAAATCCCAATTTGAATTTAAAAGCCGAGTCAATCTCTTCAAGCGTTGCACCTGTTCTGTCCTTTAGATAACATGCCTCATGCACCATTGGAATGAACAATCTGTTAATTATGAATCCTGGAACATCCTTTCTGCACATCACTGCTGTCTTGTTGAGAGATTTCACATATTCCTGTGTCATCTCAATCACTTTTTGTGATGTCTTTTCTCCGGGAATTATCTCCACTAGCTTCATTAATTGTGGCGGATTGAAAAAATGAATCCCGATGAATTTTTCAGGACGCGATGTCGTGTTTGCTATTTCTGTAATTGGCAGGGTACTTGTGTTTGACGCAAAGACTACTTGTGGTGCTGCTGTCTTGTCTAGTTCGGCATAAACCTTTTTCTTTAAATCCATAATTTCTGGAACCACTTCGATAACTAGTTCCGTATCTCTTACTGCCTCATTCAGGTCCACAACCGGCTTTATTCTTGCAAAAATCGCGTCTCCTTCCTCCCTTGAAATTTTTTCTTTGGAAACTAGTTTGTCTATACTCCATTTTACTTTCTCCATCGCTTTATCCAAAAATCCCTGTTCAATGTCTCGTAATACTACATTGTATCCTGCAGTTGCGGACACTTGGGCAATTCCGTGTCCCATGACTCCAGAACCTAAAACTGTAATGTTTTTCACAATTTCTTTGAAACTGAATATCCCTTTTAATGTAATTGTCTACAGTTTTGACGTTCCTTCGTGTTTGTGTCAAAAAAACAACACGATTTGACATATCTTGTGCGTAATACTTTAAAACGGTAGACAGTTACCTTTTAACGTATTTACAAATCCTGCACTGAATTTGTGATTTGAATCAAAGACGATAAATTACGGCCAAACATGCAAAATACCCTGTATGACTCCATGACGTATGAAATTGGGTACAAGTTACCCTGTATTGTGCCAAAAAACAACATTATGACAATCCTGTGTTTGGTGCTTGGAAACTGCAAATTTGGATTAACTACCACAATTTTTATTTACAGATTCTGCAAATCAGTTGTTGAACCAGGACATCATAAATGAGATAAAAAATAACGATTATGCCTCAATTACTGAGGCAATTGAGGAATTTTTGTTAGAACAGTTAGAAAAAAATCATGCGCAAGGTGTTATCCTTGGACTGAGCGGAGGGATTGATTCAGCAGTGCTGGCCTATATCTGCAAAAGAAAACTACGAGAAAAAACTCTGGCAATTATAATGCCAGATACTCTAATTACGCCATCAGAAACTAGTGACGCACACCAAATAATCTCATTAACTGGAATCCAACACAAGCTAATTGATATTCGCCCAATTGTAAATGAATATTCAATGTATCTTGAGCCAAATGAAAAGGCCAAGGGAAATCTTCGTGCAAGAATTAGAACCAATATCCTATATTATTATGCAAACTCTAAAAACTATCTGGTCTTGGGCTCTAGTGACAAAAGTGAACACATGATCGGTTATTTCACAAAATTTGGAGACGGCGCGTCTGATCTTATGCCAATAATCTCACTGTACAAACTACAGGTAAGGGAGATTGCAAAGCATCTGGGAGTGCCAGAGAACATTATCTCAAAGAAGAGCAGTCCACATTTGTGGAATGGACATAAAGCAGAAGAGGAATTGGGTGTAACATATGAGGAAATTGATTCCATTCTGTACTGTTTGTGTGACAAAAAAATCTCAATTGATGAAACAGTAAGGATTACTCGAATTGAAAAATCAATCGTAGACAAAGTATACAGACTGACCATAAACAGTGAACATAAAAGATTGCAGGCACAAAAACCTGACAGGGGATAAAAATGAAACTTTACGATACATTGTCAAATTCACAACAGGAACTGGACGTTTCAAACAAAGTCAGAATTTACCTGTGTGGGGTTACTGTCTATGATGAATCACATATAGGACATGCAAGAACCGTCATAGTCTTTGACGTACTACGAAAATATCTGGAAAAAAAAAGAGTCGAGATTGAGTTTGTCCAAAATTTCACTGACGTAGATGATAAAATCATAAATCGCGCACAGTCAGAAAATATAACGGCAAAAGAGATAAGCACTAGGTACATTGAGAATTATTTCAAAGACTTTGATGGATTAAATGTAAAACGTGCAACAAACTATCCAAAGGCCACCAAACACATTGATGATATTATAAAATTCATTGAAAAATTAATCAAAAAACAGGTTGCGTATCCTTCTAAAAACGGCGTCTACTTTTCAATATCAAAATTCCCCGAATATGGAAAACTATCAAAAAAGAAAACAGATGAACTCTTGCTGGGGGCGCGAATTCAGGTAGACGAGTCCAAAAATAACCCCTTGGATTTTGCAGTGTGGAAGTTCTCTGATGTAGAGCCTGTATGGGATAGCCCATGGGGACGAGGCAGGCCGGGATGGCACATAGAATGCTCTGCAATGAGCATAAAGTATCTTGGAGAAAACTTTGACATCCACGGCGGTGGACGAGACCTGATATTCCCCCATCATGAAAATGAGATTGCCCAGTCAGAATCATACACAGACTCTTCATTTGCAAAAATCTGGATGCACGTAGGAATGGTGACCATAAATGGGGAAAAAATGTCAAAATCACTTGGAAACATAAAATCAATCAAATCTGTTCTGGACTGCTGGGGTCCTAACATCATTAGACTGTTCTGCCTGTCAGGGCATTATTCAAAGCCAATCGATTACTCTGAAGATCTGCTAAAGGAAAATCTCATAAAATGGAGACAGGCAGAGACATGCCACTATGAGCTGATTCATGCAACTGGCAGAAACAGTGAGGGAATCAGTCCGATAATTGAGAAAATACATGGAGAGTTTGAGAGCGCATTGGATGGTGATTTTAACACGCATCTTGCATTGTCTGCATTCTTTCAACTTGTCAGGGAGGCAAACAGATTGGCAGCCAACGACAATCTTGGAGAAGAGGATGCACGTGTTATCAAAACAGAGTTTGAAAGGATGCTGTGGATTTTGGGACTGTGCATTCCTGAAATGTCAGAACATGAAAAGCAAGAGATAGACAATCTAATTGAGAGCAGAGAGGAATTTAGGAAAGAAAAACAATTCAAAGATGCAGATAAAATTCGAAATAAATTAAATGAGATGAATGTTGAACTAATTGATCATAAAGACAGGACTATCTGGATGAAAAAAGAGAACATAAAGGCTGAAAACTAACAGTCAGTACATGGCAGTTAGCTTGTGCTAATTATTTTTGTGCTTGAAAAATTAGGAACATCTAATTAGTTCCCTCTAATTTTCATACTGTTTAATAGAATTGAAAACCGATACTAGGTATGAACGCATGGAATAAATTTTGGAAATGGTATGAGAACAAAATACTGGGAAGCATAGTTGTCATTGCAGTTATACAGTTTATTCAGGTTCCACACATGGTATGGAACGCAGACATTATGCTCGAAGCAGGGATTGTATCGCGGGTTCATCCGGTTCTTGACTGGTTCTTGTACGGGGTTGATCTGATTGAAATTGTCTCAATAGTTAATGTTGGGATGATAATGTTTAGCCTGATCAAAAAGAGACGATCAGAGAAATCAATCATTAACGAGAGCTCTTAGCAGTGCTCATTATTCATATCCTCATAACTTTATAGGCATGTATCAACATCTACGCCTAAATCCGCTAGCATCGTTGGACATTATAGGAATAAAACATGTTCTTTGGTAATTGTCTAGAGTTTTGAAGCTATAACTGGTATTTTTCTCTTTTTTCTTTTTTGCTTAGTAATAAAAACAGGTTATAAATGCAAGAAATGAATGAGTTGTAATATTATCGCAATCATTACAATACCCTTGAACGACAATTAAAACATCTCAAAGAAGGTTATGCTCAGATAAGAGAAGAGAATGCTCATCTCAAAGAAGGTTATGCTCAGATAAGAGAAGAGAATGCTCATCTCAAAGAAGGTTATGCTCAGATAAGAGAAGAGAATGCTCATCTCAAAGAAGGTTATGCTCAGATAAGAGAAGAGAACATGTCCTCAAAGAAACAGTTTTTGTACTTGCTACAAAAATCATAAAGGTAAAAACTGAAACGCCTGATACGTCGCAGAAAAATACCACATCTAAACACAAAAGGTGTAGCAGACGCAGTCCAAAACAGGTTGATGATGAGAAGGTTATTGATCAGAAAGATTGTAACGTATGCGGCAAAGAACTCTCAGAGCCAACTGATACAGTAAGAATTCAAGTCCAATATCAAATTAGGCATAACGTTGTTTTTAGTTATGTAGATTCATGCCTAACTGAAGGATGAACTTAAACTCTTACCTGATACATACTGCAGAATAGCGGAGGACATAGTTCCTACAAAAAAGGTCGTTACACGATACATCATAACCAGACGATACTGCAAGCATTGCAAAAAACAGGTATCTGCAAGGGTACCTGACGCACTGCCAAATGAACGATTTGGAACCCAACTAATGCTACTAACCGTATCACTAAAAACACAGGGATTATCCTATGATAAGATATCAGAGTTGTTACAAACACTATACTCATTAAATATTACAGAATCAACAATAAACAATGTAGTAACAAAGATTGCAAAGGCATTTGGCAAAAGATCTCTAGAAATGATCTCAGAGCTAAAAAAAGAGGCAAACATATACGGCGACGAGACGAGCTAGAGGTTGAACGGAAAAAATTACTGGCTGTGGACGTTTGTTGGGAAATGGGTCGTAATATACGAGATTGACCAGACTCGCAGTATGAATGTGCCAAAGAGAATCCTTGACGGATATAAAGGCAACATTACAAGTGACTCATATTCTGCATGGAATCACATGGGCACAACCCCACCAAAAATGCCACATTCACTATATCAGAGAATTAAAAGAGACAATACAAGAATCCCGGAAAAGAATTCACAGCATTTGCAGCACGCCTAAAGAGAATATTGTATGCCTCTCATGATGCGGCAAAAATCATCAATGAAGCATAAGACTACAAGTAAAAAAGAATCCTGAGAGAAGAATATCTGCAACGATATCCAAAAAATACAGCGAAAAGAACTGCATCAGGTTTGTAAAAAGATTGAAACGTGAAAGAATGATACTCTTTACGTTTTTGCAGACTGGAACTGATTACCATAACAATACGGCAGAGAGGGCAATACGACCAAATGTCATAATTAGAAAGATCACAAACGGTCATCGCTCAAAGACCGGAGCTGATTCTCACAAGATAGTATGTATACCCGAGATCCTAAGTCTTTTCAATTAATTGTTCTTGCAAAATATTGATACATGTCAAGATCAAACTTGTGCGTTCTTAAATATTCCATAACTGTATATCTCATTTCATGAATCGATTCATAAAATTCTGATTGAACATTATCATGTTTGCACTGTCTCCAAATTTCTTCTATCATACTCAAATGTGGGGAACCTCTTGGAAGATATGCCAGTTTGACATTCTTGTTGTTTTTCAAATATTCTTTTGTATCAATGGATGTGTGTTGTGATGCTCTGTCAACAATAGCAAATATTTTCCCAAACTTTTTGTGAGCTTTTTTCAAATAATCAACAAATGATATGGAATTGAATTTTTCATATGATCTGAAAAAGCTTTGATTACCATCACTTACCATTCCATAAACCAGAAATTTTTTATGTGATCCCCTCCATCGTATAATCATTCGCTCATTTGCTTCTACCCAGTATTTCTTGCCAAGGTGCACATCATCTGTGAATATGGATTCATCTTGAATTAGTACTGTAAAGCCCTCTCCTCTTTTGCTTTTTTTATGCGTAAAATGATACGTAAATACCACATGTAACATGTAGCCATTGAAGCAGCACGCACATGCAGTTTTTGTGGAACCTTTGCTTTGAGGTTCCAACTGCGCATAAGACGACACACATGAGTGATGTGATATGTGATTCCCGTTCTATCAAATATGAGCTGCATTAGTTTCTTTGGAGTCATGCCTCCTGAAAGTTTTTTGAACAATTTTTCTATCTTTAGTAATTTTTTGTGTGGAATTAGTGGTGGACGACCGGAACGAGGAAGATCCTCTAGGCCTTCTAGTCCGTACTCTTCAAATCTGCATAACCAATTCCGTACACATTGGTATGTATAAAACATCTCTTTGGCAGTTTCGGCAATAGTGTGTTCATTGATTTTAATCATGCACATTGCGTACAGTCTTTCTTTTTTGCGATTGTTCTTTTCTTTTTTATAGGCCTGGAGTAACTCGTCATTTGTGATGTTCATGAAACAATTGCTACACTACTGATCAAAAAATGTTTCTATTTGTTTTTGAAAAATTGAAAAGACTTATGCTATGGGGTATATCAAGCAAAGAACATGTTTTATGCCTATAACGTCTTGACTATTCTAGCGGATTTAGACGTAGAAGTTGATACATACACAAGATATTGATGAGTATAAAGGAGACATGCAGGATGAGGGGATTGAATTTCCACGATTGTGCTTTGGAATATTTGAAAAACTATGCTTCAAAATTGTAGACAGTTACCCTCTTCCACATTTTTTATTCTCATTTGATTTGCAGCGTGGACAAGAAATGTTGTAATTGTCTACAGTTTTGAAGTTCCTTCGTGTTTGTGTCAAAAAAACAATACGATTTGACATATCTTGTGCGTAATACTTTAAAACGGCAAACAGTTACGAAATATTCCCATTCCCTCTTTCATCTTTGAATAGGCTGGCACATGCCTACCTCGTCAAGTATTACTGCACGTAGTCCAAAGACATTCACAAAAACTATGAACGTTCATCCTATTGATTTTTTTCGTTTGAAAAACAGCTACAAAATGAGCAACAAAATTCTACATAAAGAGCGAAGAAAAATCATTTTTAGAGGGCTAACTAAAGATCTGCGCAGGCAGAGTTAGTTTAGTCTGGTATGACGTTAGCTTCCCAAGCTAAAGGCCGCGGGTTCAAATCCCGCACTCTGCATCATAATTCCCTGATTGCCTGCTCTATTACTCCCCTGTCTGGGGCCTGTGGAAGATACTTTAGATAACTTTGAAGATCTTTTTTTGCATCAGAATTTTTGTCTTGTTTTTCTCTAAGAAAAGCACGATTTTTGTAAATTTTGGCGGATCTTTTTGGATTAATTTCAATGGCTCTAGTGTAATAATTTTCTGCCTTGACTAACTGATTCGTTTTGAGATTAAAGTTTCCAAGACCGCTACAAGCCAGATATGATCTGTTATTGATCTCCAAGCTCTTTTCATAAAACTTTACACATTCAGGAGAATTTTGTTTGTTCATCATTGCAGCCAGCAGATGCCAGGGCAGTAGAGTTGTTTGGATCAAGCTTTATGGCCTGCTTTAATGATTCAAGTGATTCTGTGGAATTGTTTAGAATATTTAGTCTCTCAGAGGCAAAACACAACCGGTTTGGTTTATCGCTAGAATCATTTTCAAGGTGTATATGGGACAGGATGTCTGATGGGGCCAGTATTATCAATAATCTTCCTTCTTCGGACCATTCCTTATCAAAGATACCTTCTGGTATGACTCCTTCTTGTTGTTCTCCTCTTTGATTACCCTTTTGGATATAATGAAGGACTGTCTTTTCTTTCTCATCATAACCAGTAATGACTGAAGCATGCTGTGTAATTTCTGGAACTCCGGGAAGAATAACAATTGGCGGTATTTTAGAATCAACAACTTTTTTTAATTCGGACAAGGACGAGTTTACTATTTTGCATGTCAAGCCATAACTTTCTGCAGATTCTATTCCTTCAATCATAATGCTGCCATTAAATCCTGAATATTTTTTGGCAGTTTCTATGGCTTTGGCCATGGATAGTTTGACATTCCAGTATCTAGACACCACATTAATGGGCAGTGGAAGACAGATATTCTCTTCATCAACAAGAGGCAACAACAATTCATGCTTCTCTTGTTCCATGAATTAGAAAAATTTTCAGAGTAATTAAAATCAATCAGAGTGGTATTGTCTAGAGTTTTGGTATAAATCAGCAAAGAGCATGTTTTATGCCTATAACGTCTTGACAACTATTCTAGCGAATTTAGGCGTAGAGTTTGATACATACCCTACATTTATTAAACAATTTTTTCATTGGAAAATATGTGTGATAGGATAATTATTATGCATTGTACTATTTTTATTGGTGATCTATATTGAGAAATTTACATCTGATCTTCATGTTCTTAATATTAGCACTTGGATCGTTGTATACTATAACATACCAAAATGTATCTGCAACTGGAGACGAAATTGTATCAAATACCATAGAAATCAATAACAATACAGCAAACGGCCCTGTCTTGAATGATAGTGATAACTTTGGATTCTCCATTGCAGATATTGGCGACCTGAATGGTGACGGTATATCAGATATTGCAGTTGGTGCAACTGGTGATGATGCTGGCGGTTCTAATAGCGGTGCCATACATGTAATGTTTATGAACAGTAATGGAAGCGTATCAAACACCATAGAAATCAATAACAATACAACAAACGGCCCTGTCTTGAATGGTGGGGATAGCTTTGGATACTCGATTGCAAACATTGGCGACCTGAATAATGACGGTATATCAGATATTGCAGTTGGTGCAACTGGTGATGATGCTGGCGGTGCTAATAGAGGTGCCATACATGTAATGTTTATGGACAGTAATGGTACCGTATCAAACACAATAGAAATCAATAATCTTACAGCAAACGGCCCTGTCTTGAATAATAATGATCTCTTTGGATCATCGATTGCAAACATTGGCGACCTGAACGGTGATGGTATATTCGATATCGCAGTTGGTGCAATTGGTGATGATGCTGGCGGTGCTAGTAGAGGTGCCATACATGTAATGTTTATGAACAGTAATGGAAGTGTATCAGATACAATAGAAATCAATAACAATACAGCAAACGGCCCTGTCTTGAATGATGTTGATTATTTTGGATCATCCATTGCAAACATTGGCGACCTGAACAATGATGGTATATCAGATATTGCAGTTGGTGCAGATGGTGATGGTGTAGCAAGTATTGTTATAGGTGCCATACATGTAATGCTTATGAACAGTGATGGAAGTGTATCGAGTACAATAGAAATCAATAACAATACAGCAAACGGCCCTGTCTTGAATAGTAATTTGGATAATTTTGGATCATCCATTGCAAACATTGGCGACCTGAACAATGATGGTATATCAGATATTGCAGTTGGTGCAATTGGTGATGATGCTAGTAGAGGTGCCATACATGTAATGCTTATGAACAGTAATGGAAGCGTATCAAATACCATAGAAATCAATGATCTTACAGCAAACGGCCCCGTCTTGAATGGTGGTGATCAATTTGGATCCTCGATTGTAAACATTGGCGACCTGAACGGTGATGGCATATCTGATATTGCAGTTGGTGCAACTGGTGATGATGTTGGTGGTTCTAATAGAGGTGCCATACATGTATTGTTTATAAACAGTAGTACTTTGCTTCCACCCATAATAACCAACATCACATCAAATACCACATCTTCTGGTGTACTCAAGGTGGGCGATACCATATCATTCACATTGACTCTGGATTCAGCTGAGAATGGTACTACCATTAATGGCGCTTACAACTCTGTACCATTATCCTGGAACAGTATCGACAACGGAACCACATACACTGCAACATACACCATATCTGAAGGGGACGCGGATCAAATCACACCACTACAAATTACAGGTGTAACAATCACAGATAGTGCAGGCAATACGAGCTTGCCATTTGATGGTACTGACATACTAGACACCATTGATGCAAACTCTCCTCAGTTCTCTAGTGCCCAAACCCTCTCAATTTCACAGATTGCAATCACGCTAGATCATAACGTTACAAACTCTGCTGCCACTCCTACTGACTTTACACTTGGAGGGGTCACTGGTGCTTCAATTAATTCCATCGTGTCTGTCTCCAATAATACCATTACACTTGATGTCACTGGTGCAACAATCTCTGATAGTGATAATGTGACTATATCTTATACCAGAACGTCTGGATCATTTGATGATGTGTCTGGCAATTCATTGCTAGACTTTGCAGAAAATGTAACAAACAATCTGGACTTTACTCCGCCAATCATAACCCTGAATGGAGACAACCCACAAATAATCAAACTTGATGACGGCTATACAGAACTAGGCGCAACAACTAGTGACGGCTCACAAGTAACCATTAATGCTACTGAATTCACTAATGCTATAGGCATCTACTCTATCTATTACGACTCTGTTGACGCATCAGGAAACAGTGCCACCCAAGTTGTCAGGATTGTAAGTGTGGTTGCGGCCACCATACCCACATTCTGCGCACCTCCTGGCTCTGGAGACTGGATTATAGATGTTAGTTGTACAGTTAATGCCAGTGCAACTGCCCAAGAAAATGTGATTGTTCAAAACAATTCGATTTTAATCATTCCTTCTGAAATTACTTTGGATATTGACTTTGCAGCATTTAATCTGACAGTACAGTCTGGCAGTGGAGTCTTGATTAAATCTGGTGGAACAGTCACCTGATATGGCAACAATTAAGTTCGTGTGCACCTTGCAGAATTTCTAAACGCTCGTAATGTCGAATTTTGTTGCCCACCAACTATCTTTCAATGAAAAAAGAACAACATGACGAGTGATCATAGTTTTTGTGAATGTCTATGAACTACTAGCAATAATACTTGACGAGAAGGCATGTGCCAGCCTATTCAGAAATGAAAGATGGGATGGGAACATTTCATGTCCACACTGCAAATCAAATGAGAATAAAAAATATGAAAGGCATGGTAACTGTTTACAGTTGTAAAGTATTACGCACAAGATATGTCAAAACAGGTAATTGTCTACAGTTTTAAAGTATTAAGCACAAGATATGTCAAAACAGGTTATTTTTTCGACACAAACACGAAGTAACTTTAAAAATCTAGACAATTACCAAAACAGGTTATTTTTTCGACACAAACACGAAGTAACTTTAAAAATCTAGACAATTACGGATAAAGATGCTTGCGGTATTTCTGACATGTTTTGAAACATGGAGGATAAGGAATCAGAACAGCCTAGTTGAGATGGGAAAATACATTTAGATGCCTGATTCATACATCTTGTCAAACTGTTATTTGATCTTGTCAGATCATCAACGTATTTTACTAGTTCATCTATGATTAATTTCTGTTGTTTGTTTTCTCGTCTTAATTCTGAAATAATTTTGTCAGACTTGCTCATATCAGAAGATAGATGAGGTTACTCAGATCTTTTGGTTTAATTTTGATCTAGGCGTAAAGGTTGATTCATACAAAGAAAAAAACAATCGTAAAAAAGAAAGACGTATGTAACATACATCCTAGAATGACAAAGATATCACATTACATCCGTATCCCTCTAAAAATAATCTGACAGTGTAGTCTGTCTGATTATTCTTGAAATATTTCCATGAGCAAGCCATTCAGACTTGCTAATACTCATTTTGTTTGATGCCAAAATGAGAGCATCATCAAAGCTGTAAGCTATTGCAGGCTCTTGTTTCATGGCCTCGCGTATACCCTCACGAACTTGCCATACGCCAACAGGAATGGCATACTCTGGTCTAATCTCTCTGAGAATTACAACACCTGCCTGGACTCTCTTCTCAGAGAGGTACTCTACAATTCCAAGTCTAGCTGCAAAATAGGCACCGGCTATGGCAGGCGGATGATGAATCCCACGAGCGTCCTCGTAATCAGACCCGAATCCCATTATTCCGTCTGAATACCAGGCTTCAATCATTTCATATACCCATCTGTGGGGAAACAAGACAACAGAGAACATGTTTCCCAGGTGCTCATATGAAAAGACTCTGCACGAATCAATCAAGCTATAATCTAGAATCTCATCTGTAAGCGATTTAGAGATAATATCGTCAGTTGCAGTTATGCTCCATTTGGTTGGAACCAGCCTTCTCTTCTGTCCTAACATTCCAACACTGAAACATTTCTGAATCTTTGAAATCTCAATTCCAGAATTGTACAAGTTCAAAACTGCATCTTGCGCTTTTAAATCTCTGTCATAGAATACCTTCTCGATTGGTTTTACAGAAGTGACTCTGGAAAATTTTGCAGTTTTTATTCTGCCCATTGGACCAAAAGGCGCATTCTCACCATCAAGGGAGACACCTGACGAGGGTGCCTTTTCAAATATTAAATCAGTGTCAGTCGGCTTTGAAGACATTGCAACTTCTTGGAGATTCTCAATGTATCGTCCCTCTGTTTGAGTAATTGGAATTTTCTGTATTCCACGAACCAAACCCAGTCTGAAATTCACAATCTCCTCAAGGGATTTTTCTCTCCATCTCTCAGGACTGTCAAGCAGACTAGTATCGCCGTGAATTGGTGGAACCATTGGACCCACCATTACCTTTGGATAATTGTGAGAACCAACAAAAACAGATGGGGGACTAGTACCACTCAGCGAATCAGAAGAAAACAGATTCCCGTATCTTGATAGAGTTTCATGCCATTTTGACAAAATTACACGTCGTATATCCTGAGAATTAGATGACACATTTTTTGTACCTAAATTATACCTATTAACCTGCCTGATCAAAAACTTTGATAACTAGTTAGCATTATGCCTGTGGATATTCTAGCTATCAAAATATTACTCTGGGCCTGACAATGATGTAATGCCCAAATACTGGGATGTAACTATCTACCGTTTTGAAGTATTACGCACAAGATATCTCAAGATATATTTTTTTGGCATAAACACAAAGGAACCTCAAAACTCTAAGCAATTGTTATGAGACAGCAAAATTCAAGCTAGATACTACAAATTCCGCTTTTGGAAATACTGCAAAGATACTCACAAACTTTTGACAGTCATTATACAACTGGCCGCATTCATCTGACAAACTGTAGCTGCAAAAAATATTAGTTGGTTCTTCAAGCATTTCTACCAAAAAAGAGTGGGGCATGATCGTATATGGCGGACTAGATTTTAGGCACAAAAATACATGTTTCAGTAGAGCAAAACGAATTATACATATATCCATGATTCTCAGTTCTGCAAACAATATGATTCCACAAAACTTGATGTAATGGAATCAATCTCTGAATGTTTAAGAAATTCATAACACAGATTGCACCAGTTTATGCAGTCAAGGGTCATGATGTAAAATTCATCAGAGATTATTTGGAAAAAAGAAAGATTGATAATTACACTCTGCAGAAACTAGCAAACAGAACCTGATAATTCAGAAGAGTATCATTCCAACAAGACTCGTCATGTTGAGAGATTCTTTGCATGGCAGTATATTGGTTTCATAATCAGAACAAGATGTGATAGAAACACTGGGAACTGTCTTGTATATTGTATTACTGCATTAATCATGGCATATTGGAGAGTATTGGGATGAGTTGATTGTTTAATTTACCATTTACGTCCAAATCTACCTACCTCATGCTTTTTTCTTTAAATATTCCTTTACAACTTTTTCCGCATTTTTTTTAATTGTGTAATATTTTGACGGATCACCTAGTTTGTAATCAATATATTTTCCATCATTTTTATGATGAATTTTATCATGACATGCTTTACACACAGGTATAATTTTTTGTGGAAAATAAGATATATGATGTAAAATTGTCGCTGGTTTTTTACATATTTTACATTTACCTTTATTGGCCATAATTGTACATGTATGTTTTATGCTTGTAACGTTTAACTGCCGCTATTTTTTTGTAGCATTAATGAGGGAGACAACATCCCTGTCTCTTAGTTGGTAATCAACTGGCAGCCTCAGATTGTACCTTAAATCTTTTCCATAAAGAAGACCCTTGGTCAAGTCAGAATGGATCTCTTTTGCAAGATCATTTATTGTGGCCCCGTTTCTTAGCAAGATTAAATCAGGCAGCCTTCTTCCCTTCTTGTCAGAAAGATTCTCCTCGTTTGCAACAGGATAGATGGAGTTCATTTTTAGCAGTTTGAAAACTGTGACGTTAATTGCAAACTGAACCCCCGTCCTCATGTATTCACCCATAATTCCTTTTTGGATAAAGTTTAGCGCATTGGTCTGTTTTTCATTTAGATCATCTGACTTTATTATCTCAAATTGCTCAGAGCCTGGTGAGTATTTTATCAGCCCTTTTTGTTCTGCACGTCTGAGACTAAATTCGCTATCGGCACTGACGGGAATCACTATTGAATCGTTGCACCCTTCTCTTAGCCTAGCAAAGTTCCTGTCTGCCCCTTTGACATCTATCTTGTTTGCCACAACCAGAGTAGGCTTTGAAATTTTTCTCAAGCGTGATGCAAATCTCTTGCTATCAGTCATATCAAAATCATCAAAATCCTTCTGCTCAAGACCTGTTACCAAGAGCGCCTCTTTGACATGGGTCTCATTCACACCGATACCGCGATACAGATCTGTGACTGCATCTAAAATACCAGTACCTGCCCTGATAATCTTTGATACCTTGTCCCTGTTTCCTTCCAAAATCTTATGATACCACATGATCAGCTCTTCTTCTATATCTGCAAAATCAGAAAGAGGATCACCTGTTCCAACTTTGGTGATCTTTCCAGTTGAATCAATTCCACCAGAAGCATCAACAACATGAAGCAGCGCATCGGACTGTGCTGCAATGGATAGGAACTGATTTCCAAGCCCCTTGCCTTTCCATGCATCCTTGATGAGCCCTGGCAGGTCTATTAGTTCAATTGGAATGTATCTCCACCCTTCAACGCATTTAGAGTTGTTTGGATTGTCCTGAATTTTGAATTCGGGATGAACACAAAGTGTTATTGCATGCGCTGTTCCAGACACTGGTTTTTTGGTAGTAAACGGGTAGGATGAAATTTCTTCAGAAGACATTGTAGCAGAATTAAAAAAAGTCGTCTTTCCAGTGTTTGTCTTTCCAATTAATCCAAGCTTGATGGGCATACAATATAGGACATTTGCCACAGCATAAGTCTTTCCAAGTCTCCAAAAACAGACAGGGCCATTCTCCATTGACACAAACATTCCTCAATGAACAAGAAAGACTCTTGATCCAGGGGCGTGCTTTTGAATGCCCATTTCTGTCTAGTTTGAAGAATTGTCTTTGACTCTCTCAAGTGACTGATCAAGTTTCTTGATAGCCCAACGAATATCAGAGAAATCGTCTGCAGACAACGACTCTTTCCATTTTTCTAAAACGGTACTTGCAATTTCTGAGCAGTTATACAAAAGATTCCAGTACGGGTGGTGCTCTGCTGTCGCATATGCAAGTTCTGCCATATCATTGAGACCGTTTTTTGCTCTTGCTATAGATGTAATTTTCTCACCAAATATCTTAATTATGTCATTTTCAAGATCTGCTTCGATCTTCAAAGGTGTATCTTGCAGTTTATATTTTCTTGCCAAATCAAGCAGGTCATCATAAAAGTTTTCAAAGTCTGTCATTTCAACACAATCTCTGATGTTCTGCTAGCATGCATCTGTTGTACACAACCTTGATTCCCTCCCTCTCTGCCAATTCTTCGGCCTCTGAATTGTGTATGCCTTTTTGCAACCAAATTACCTTCGGTTTCTTCTTTATGGCTTTTTGGATGATTGGCAAAATCTGATCTGAAGGTCTGAATATCTCTATGATGTCAATGCTCTCATCTATCTCTGAAACAGAGTCATGGCATTTTTTACCAAGAATTTTCCCAGATGTTGGATTTACAGGAATAACATTGTATCCATTATCTGACAGAAATTTGGGTACATGGTGGGCAGCTTTGGAGGGGTGTTTGGACATTCCAATAACTGCCACATTGTTTAAAGAAAGAATGTCACGAATCTGCTCATCAGAGTATTCATCTTGTTCCATAAATAACAAAAAAAACATGTAGGATATAATTTTTATAAAATGTCTGCAATTATGCAAAGAATTTTTAGTCACAGTAAAAGCATCATATCATGAGCACTACGCCCAAAGACAGCATAGTATTGGGAGCAATAAGAGCGGGAATTGACCGATTTGAGAAAATCCAAAAGATAAGGCATGTTGAACCAGAAGAATTAGACTCTATCCTGGAAAGGTTGGAGAACAACGGTCTCATCAAAGTCGAAGAAAAAAAAGGATTTCTAGGAACAAAAATAAAAATTACAGTCACCAAAAAAGGCTCCAAGGAGATAAACGACCAAGTTCACACAGTTCAAGCCAGGTGGGATCAAATGTATGCATCATACAAGACACAAGACAAAACAGAGCTGAAAAAACACATCGATGAGAACAAGTCATTTCTCCCCATGATGATATTCTTTGGAATAGCAGATATGGCCCTGTTCTCAATGATGTCTGGCATGATAGGCATGACCATATCTGATTTCGTTCCCTCAAAGAACATGCCTGAAGAATGGGATGAAAGCACGTTTAACGAAGAGTTTGATGTGGGCATCTGATTCTAGTACGTGTTTTATATCAAGCAAAAGTAGATTATATCTGATGTACAGTTCACTTGCTAGCCCGGGACTAGTCAAAGTACTATCGCTTCTGCAAACCCACAATACTGAATACCTGTCCGGTCAGGATTTGAGTGATGTCTTGAAGATAAGCAGGGTTGCAGTGTGGAAGCATATCAAAAAAATTCAGGAATTGGGATACACTGTTGAATCAAAACAGAAATTAGGCTACAAGCTAACATCAAACTCTAACTCTCTCTTTCCCTGGGAAATTATCTCCCAACTTAAAACAAAGGTAATTGGGCAGCAAGCCTACTATTTTGATTCAGTTGATTCCACTCAAAAACAGGCATTAAAAATGGCAGACGATCCTGCAAACAACGGTACCATAATAATTGCGGCAAGACAAACAGGCGGAAGAGGAAGATCCGGCAGAGAATGGCTATCTCCCAAAGGCGGTATATGGTTTTCAATAATTCTGCAACCCCTGTCTGATATTTCCATTACAACTCTGTTTCCGATTGCATCATCACTTGCATTATCATATGCATTGGAAAAAACATTCAAGATTTCACCGGAATTAAAATGGCCAAATGACCTGACCATCAAAGGCAAAAAGATAGCTGGAATGCTTGTGGATGCATCATTGGAATCAAACAGGATTGAAAATTTGGTTCTGGGTGTGGGAATAAATTTTGATGTGGATGCAAAACAGATTGAAAAAACACTAAAGGACTCGCCGAATTTTTACGGAGCGGCATCTTTATGTGAACAAAAAAACACAGTCAAGCCAATTCATCTAGTCCAGACATTTTTGATGGAATTTGAAAAAATTTATGAATTACTACACACAAAACAAACAAAGAAAATCGTCTCAGAATGGACAAAACGCTCATCAACAATTGGAAAGAATGTGGAATTGGATACTAGTGATGGGAGGATAAAAGGAAGAGCCATTAAAATTGATGAGGATGGAGCACTGATGGTGTCATATAATGATAAAATTAACAGAATAGTTGCAGGCGATATCATTCATCTCTCAAAATAGGCTATTTTTTAGAGGCAGTCTTTCTCTTTTTTCCTTGAGAAATCATGGATGACTGTTGTCTTATCTCTTTTAGATCAGTTTGAATGTCAAAAACAGTGCTGAAAAGTCTCTCTAGAGCCGCAGAATACTGTTCATATGTAGACAACAGTTCTGTCTTTTTTTCGTCTCTCCTTGAGAGATGCTCATTTGAGCGTAACATGTTTGTCAGAGTAATCAATTCAGGCATCTCTGATATGCTACCTAGATGATCCAAATCTGTCTGAATCTCTTGAATTTTCCTACGCAAATTATAGATTGATTCCTCTGTTTCGCCTTTTGTCAATACAAAAACATGTGATTGCGAATAAATTAAAGATTTTGTAACGCCAAAAAACTGCCTAATGTGGCAGTGTGAGCCTAAATTTAGCAGAAAATAACCTACACTGCAAAACTTGGGGGTTTTCCGACAGGCGTATAATTTGGAACTTGTACAGAATCTGATTGCCGTTTTCAATAATTTTCAATATGCAGGTCCTATGAATGATTGGGTCTTGTTGCTTTTTATTACATAGTTTACAAATATAATATCAGGTTCCAGTCTTTCACGACCACAATAATGGCATCTCTTGTCTGTCTTTGTTGCCAATGCGTTTTTCATGAGCGATAAATGACAGAGATATAAATACAAACATACCTATGATCAAAGCAAATTTCCAATCTTCAGGTATAAATTTAGATTCCAATTCATAATCAACAATTATCCCAACTAGCAGAATTATAGAAATAACGGATTGTGAAACTAGTCCTCGTAAACTATGTTTTAACAAAAATTCAATCAAATCAAACTATTACATTTAGTACATTTACTATTCCCTCTCATCTGAGAGCTGTTACAAAAAGGACATTTCTTTTCTAGTAGTACGCCAATAGCTGCTATTCCCAATATTCCGAGCAGAATTGGCCCCAGTGCACCACCATTATTTCCCAATATTTTGTATGCCTTTTTCTAATTAATAAACTGAATCCATTGACAGGATTGATAAAAAAAGAGTTGGGTCTGAACCAACAGCTGTCTCTTCTCCAATCTGGCTAGTTGAATCTATGCAATTCTAGAATACCATTAATCACACACTGCTATTTTGCCGATCCATCCTTTTGTAATTACTCTAATAGAATCCCCCTCATTAACAATCCCAACTAGATTCTTCTCTCCAAATTATTTTCAAGTTTGATCTCCTTGCTTGTCTTAGTAAATCAAGATACTGCCAAGATTCAGATCAACACTAGCTGTTTGTGCTAGAGTCTTATCTTTCAATACCCGGTGTGACTAAAATTTTGATTAATTTTCAACAACTCTGAGTTTTGAGATGAATTACCATTGCATGGCGTCCCTCTAAACCACTTGGTCTTGCTGTACTATCCCTTGACAAGCTAAACGACATGGCCATCCTTATCCTGAAATGAGAATAACATTGAGAATTCACTCTGATAACTGTCTGCACCTCCTCTTGTTATGTCAGAAAAACAACATACTTTGGCACATCTTGTATGCAATACTTGAGAGATTGGATGATTGCAAATTATGACATCTTGCTGGTTGATGTATGTGGCTGAGCAAAATAACAATCATGGTAACTGTCTACAGTTTTAAAGTTTCTTTGTGTTTGTGTCAAAAAAATAACCTGTCTTGACATATCTTGTGTGGTATGAATTAGCAAGCAAAGAACATGTTTTACGCCTATCACATCCAACTATTCTAGTAGATTTAGGCGTAGAGGTTGATACATACTACATACCTTGTGTGTAATACTTTAAAACTGTAAACAGTTACCAATCATGCCCCTCTTACTTGGGCTCAAAATCTGGTTGTATTCTAAAAAATGAGAGTAAATGTTAGCTTGACCTACACACGATTAACCTGCAGAAATAAAGTAGAATGAATATTAGAGAAATATCTTCATTCTCTTTGATTATGCTTCAAAGCACAACAGTTAGCGGATCTAAATGTCCATCATGCGGATATAAAACAATGGTCACCGATCAAAACACAGGGGAACTGTTCTGTGGAAAATGTGGATTCGTAGTAACAGAGAAGATAGAGGATATGGGGGCAGAGTGGCGTTCATTTGCAAACGATGAAGGCAACAAGGCTAGAACCGGTGCTGGAACTTCATTGACAATGCATGATATGGGTCTATCAACTGTAATTGGAACCGCAAACAAGGATGCAACAGGAAAACCTCTGTCTTCAGGGGTAAAGAGTTCTATTGAAAGATTAAGGACCTGGGACAGTAGAACCCAGGCACATTCCTCAGCAGATAGAAACCTAAGACAGGCACTAAATGAAATGGGCAAACTAAAAGATAAACTTGCATTAACAAATGCCGTAATAGAAAAGGCAGCATATATTTACAGAAAATCAATGGAGAGAAAGCTGGTCAGGGGCCGTTCAATCCAGGGTCTAGTTGCCGCATGCGTCTATGCCGCATGCAGGGATACAGAGACTCCAAGAACACTAGTTGATGTTGCCAAGGGAATCAACATTAGAAGAAAAGATGTTGCTAGATGTTACAGGTTGATCTACAGAGAACTCGAGTTAAAAATGCCAGTCATTGATCCTGTAAAGGGAGTCTCTAGAATTGCAAGTATTGCAGGATTGAGTGAAAAAAGTAAACGCAAGGCAATCACAATTCTAAATGATGCAAAAAAGGAGGGTATTGTTGCAGGAAAAGATCCTATGGGAATAGCTGCTGCCGCACTCTATCTTGCATGTATCAGTATGGGAGAGACAAAATCACAAAAAAACATCTCAATTGCATCTGGAGTCACTGAAGTGACCATAAGAAACAGATGTGCTGGATTGAGAAAAATGTTAGTTGATTAAGATGGCGTTATTGGGGTCTTTTTAAGCGGTTCGATAATTTTTAGAATCCTAAAAGAAATCTTGCCAAAATCCCGCCTCTTTTTCACACGATACCAGCATCACATCATCATTGCTCAATGGAAAACTCATTATGATGATCTTTTCTCTGTAGGACATGGAAAACTGAACAATGCCAAATTCCTTGTCAAACTCGTGTCTCATTCTCACATGCAAAGAGAGTTCCATGAACATCATTTCAAAATATGTTTACCCTTTAGTCTTTTCATAGAAATTACATGACATTATAATGGTTAAGACAAAGTATAAAGTACTTGAATCACTAACTCTTGAGAATCCACACATTCAAATCTTACTCCAACATTCAAAAGATATTTTGGATATCTCAAAAAAGGATTCCAGTTTTGCATGTCAGATATAGTCGAGATGCACAAGTAAACTATACAAACAGTACCAAACAAGACCACGGATCATCTTATTGCAATGAAGTGAGGTTCGTTCGCGTCCGTCAGTTTAACGACGTTACGATTTGACAAAATGACATGATATGTTATTTTATGGATCATTCCACACCATGATTAGCCCCCCCGCACCCTGATTTCAAAATGTAATGAAATGTAATGGAATGTATCGATAATTCAAGTCAAGCCAGGTGACTCAATCAAGGTTACTCTACAGGATGGATTGACAAACATATCTAGAAAGAGATTAACATTCTAAAATTGCATGAATTTATCTGGTTGTCAAACAAAAAAGATAGTTGTTGGTTGAATCTTGTGGAATTGAAATCATTAAAAAAAAATAATAACAAGTGGCTCACTTGTGCAAAATGCAAGCGAGGATCAAAAAGAAGCATCCTCCGCACCAAGTCCCTGACTGTCTTTAGCGCCTTGTCTATTGTTGGTAGCACCTGCAGATCAACACCCATCTGATCCAACTGCTTCCACAGGATATTGAAGTCATCCATGTCATCAGACATGCTTATGACGGTTGGCTTTTTTTCATGGGCGTACTCAGGCAATCTCAGATGCCTTTTGCAGAATCAGGTATGATGGCATGTCTTTTAGTGCCTCCATGTGCTTGTACCATTTCTTATCGTGCATCGAGTTTATCTTCTTGCCGAACAGCAGCGCAAGCCGATGCTGTACCTGCTCTTTGTTCAGCTTTGGCTCCTCCTTGAGAATCATTTTCTTGGTCTTATCAGTGTCGCTTTTTGGCATCCTTGCAAGGTATTCTGATATCTTTTGGTCAGGTATGCCGTGTATCATCAGGCTTGACGTGATGTTGTGCCTTGTCCAAAAGGCGATCAGGCTTTTTAGTTCCTTGTCATCGTTCATGATGCATTCACTTGCAATTTCTGCAAAATGCCAAGCTCAACGGTAACAATCATTCCCCATCTAGTTCCATTTGGACCCTAAAGCATACCATGATACATTAAATCTAGAATAATATTTTGAGTATTAATTCAATTTTTTTATAGAATCAACAATGTTTGTTTTAAAAAATTTAACATTTCTTTTCCGAAAATAGACTTCATATAATAGATAATTTAGGAGAATAATCTTTACTTGCAATTATTTTGAATAAAGTTTCTGTTCTTAATAGAAGATAGAAAATAATTTTCTCGTATAGATTTGTATTTCTTAGCGTTACTACGGTTCTTCTAGTCAAATAAGGAATTCGAAAATATTAATACTTGAAACCGTACGATGTACTATTTCATTGCATCATCAATATTCTGAATTACATTTTTAGATATTTCATCAAAGGATCGAACAGAGGGTAACAAGGATTCAGATCTGAGTCCCATTCAGTTTTCATTTTATTGATGCCATCCTTTATTCTATCTAATGAAAAATTTTCATCATATAACGATAATTTTGAATTTACCAAACTCGCGTCTAGATTAATGCCTTGTTGAAATAGATACCACAGATCATACAAATGACGTGGTTTTTGTGCGTAAGTTAATGCCCTTATTTTCTCAGCCATTATTTCCTCAATGCTATACTAGGGATTGAAAAATTACCATTTTCTAGGCTGTAAAAATGCTGTATTGGCAGTGTTTCCACCTTCCTAATCCCTTTTTCTCTTAGGCTCAGGTCGATTTTGACGGACATGAGGTGATCGTTATAGTTTAGATATTTTACCGAATATTTTCTGCTGGTCTTTGATGTATCCATTTTTTTTAACTTCTGTAAAATTCACATCAAGTTCTTTAATTTTCTCTTTTAGCAAAGATTCCAGTCCATTTGATATGTCACTAGAACAAGTAAAATCAAGATCTTCTGAAAATCTTGTATCTGGAAAATATATCTTTTTTAATGCTGTACCGCCTTTAAACACCATTTCAGATATTCTTGAAAATTCTGAAATTACAAATAACAAAATGGTTGTAGAGTAGTCTTTTTGTATAGTTTCTGCAAAAACGCCATACTTACCACCTAATGATTTCATTTCATCAATATCCATACCTAATACTCCATCCAGCTTGTTAGTTCCTCTTTTGTTCTATTCAATATCAATCCAAAATCTTTTGAATAAAAAATTCTCGTTTTTGCAGTAGTAGGATCAAGAAAACTGTAAGGATAACACGTAATTTCTTTTTTTATTTTCTCAGACAGACTTTGTTCAATATCAAGAACAGTCAATAGATATCCTAATCTACGTAGGACTACATTAATTTCAATTTTTTTTACTAATTGATAAACATCATTCCAGTCAATCTCTTTGCGTATATTCCACATTGCTTTTGTCACTTCTACTATTCCACCACAGTATTCCGGATGAGTTAATCCATCAACAATTGTTTTTTCTTTTGAAGAGATGTTAAAATGATTGTTTTTCCCTATTTTGTGTTCAATGTATCCAAAAAATTTCTTTTTCGATATGGTAACAAATTGGAATTTTTGATTTCCAAACTTCAAAATACGTTTTTTCTTTCGTTTTGGAGTTGCAACAAATACTGTGTAAGGTATTTGCTCTGTCATGTCCCAAAAATTCATTGCTGTCCAAAATCCGACATAATATTCATCAATTAACTGAGGTACAATTAACCAAGGATCCTCAGACCAATATCCCTCAGGGCCAGCTCGGGCTGGCACTAGGATATATTTGCCATTTTCGATCCCTTGTAATCTCCTCTTTTTTTTCAGCCCTTCAATTACATTCCATACCGCAGAATCAGTTCCTTCAAGAATGATCCTAGCATCATTAAAAGTAAAGATGCTCATCTTTTTCATCTCTAGACTGAACAGTAACTTGTTTTCTTGTGGCCCTAATCGTATATTTTGTGTCACCATTCTCTTCTCTAAAGAGAGAGAAGATACATGAATTATATATAATTTATGTATACATTCTCTCCTTTAAAGAGAGATCAGACACATAAAATATATAAATTGAGACTAATTCTCTCTACTTTGGGCTGAGGCATACTTTAGCCTTGGTTAATTGTTGATTCTGTAAGATTTAATGAGTATATTGTTTGTAACAACTGATATTTTACCATAAGATAGTCCCATTGTTTGCAAGTCTACCGTTTTGAAGTATTACGCACAAGATATGTCAAAACAGGTTATTTTTTTGACACAAACACGAAGGAACTTTAAAACTGTAGACAATTACCATTGTTTTTAGTATTCCGATTAGTGTCATTAGTCTGATTCCAAATCGCTCATTTGGCAGTGCGTCAGGTACCCTTGCAGATACCTGTTTTTTGCAATGCTTGCAGTATCGCTTAGTTATGATGTATCGTGTAACGACCTTTTTTGCAGGAACTATCTCCTCCACTGTTATATGGTATGTATCAGTTGGCTCTGAGAGTTCATTACCGCATACGTTACAATCTGTCTGATCAATAACCTCCTCGTCATCAAAACCTGTTCTGGACTAGATCTGCTACACCTTTGATGTTTAGACCGCGGGGTCTTTTCCCGCGGTTTGTCAGTTGTGTTGGTTTTTGCATTTATGCCTTTTGTAGCAAGTACAGAAATTGTTTTTTTGATGGACGTGTTCTCTTTTTTTAGCAGAGTATTTTCTTCTCTTATCTGTGCATGATTGTCTTTGAGATGAGCATAATCTTCTTTGAGATGTTTTAATTCTTCTATAACTTTATTAATTTTTCCAGCCTTTGCTTTGAGATGAGCATAATCTTCTTTGAGATGTTTTAATTGTCGTTCAAGGGTATTGCAATGATTGCAACAATATTCCAATTCATTCTTTTTTTTGCATTGATATATCCTATTTTTACTACTAATCAAAAATGATATGTGACAAAAATACTACAGATATAGCTTCAAAACTCTAGACAATTACGAAAAATTAAATTCACATATTACATTTTTCACTGGTGTTTCAATACTTATTCTAACTGGAATGGTTCTACTTTCAGAAGTAACCCCAAGAGATCTCACTTTATTAGAACTTTTGTCTATTGGAAGTGCTGCATTATATGCAGTTGGATTTTTAATTTTTTTGATAAAAAGACGTTGCACCAATTCAAAACAAGAAAAACGACGAATACAAGCATTACAAAAAAAAAACTAGATGAATAATCATCTATTTTGACATTACTTCATCTGTTCAGAACTATGCAATACATTTTGAACACTTGTTGGGAACTGCTGATTTGCTAAAATGGGTTTTGAACAGATGATGTTATGTTCATCACGGGTCATTTAATTTTAGATCTCACAGTACTTTCTTTTTGATTGGCTCAATTAGTTTCAATATATCAAATGGAAGAGTGCCAAAATCTACGTTTTTTTCAGTTGACACCAACAATACATCATCATCAGGCAAGGGGAAGCTCATCACAATAACTTTGTCACGATACGACATTGAGAAATGAACTGCGCCAAATTCCTTGTCAAACTCGTGTCTCATTCGTACACGCAAAGACAATTCCATGAATAGCATCTCATCATGTTTTGCATCTTCCAAAGACTGCAAGCCGTCTTTCATGCCACCTGCAACCAAATGACCCCTAGTATTGATGATTCTTGCAGAGCGAATCAAGGAATCAATTGCAAGTATATTCTGGCATATTTTTTCTAGTTCTTCAGTTTCCAAACATTAATGATATACACATGTCACATTTCAGGGTTTTGTGACCATACAATCAAACTCAGAATGCAAGCTGGATGAAACTTTTTTCTGGTAAACATACATTGACCATCATCTCATCTTGCTTTTGAGCTTCAAGTGAGAGCAACCCCTCCTTCATTCCGCCTGCCACCAAATGACCCCTACCATTGATAATCCTAGATGAGCGCATCTCTGAGCCTAGCTTGATAATTCTCTGACAGCTTTTCTCGTTCTTCAACATTGACCATCTGTCTAATCAGACAATCGATGTAATTGTCTAGAGTTTTGAAGTTCCTTCGTGTTTGTGTCAAAAAAATAACCTGTTTTGACATATCTTGTGCGTAATGCTTCAAAACTCTAGCCAATTACCAATCGATGTATTTATTGCGATCCATTCTATTAGATAACTGTGCAACCAGAATCCACCAAAAATATGACTGATTATTACAAGCATCTGTCGCTTTTCTGGACAGATATCATGTATTTGATGTCAAGCAAACCACAAGCATTAACATCAATTGGTCCAATGAGATCTTTTGCCGCAAATTCAAAGAAAATCTCCACTGAATTAATTGAGATCAACGAGGTTCTGGTAGAATTTAATCAGTATCTTATAGAATACTACAAACAGCTCTCAGATACTTGGATTGTGGCACAAAAGAAAGCCAATCTAAAGGCTCCTGATGTTCCTCAGGACGTTGAACAAATAGAGGCAATTAAGAGAATTTGGATAGACATCTTTGATAATGATTTTACAGAACTATTTGACTCTGAAAAATTCGGTGAAAATTATGGAAAACTTGTTTCCCGAGAGCTCAAATTAACCGAACATTGGAACAACATCTCTAATGTAATCTTGCAATCAGCCAATCTTCCAAGCAAAGAAGAGATTGATGAGATTTACAAAGAGATGCATTCCCTGAAAAAAAGAGTCAGAAGACTAGAATCAGAATTAAAAAAGAAAGAGATGAAAAACAATGCAGCCTGAATCAAGAATAGATCCAAAAATAATCGAAGAGATTCTAAAATTCAGCAAGAATGTAATTGAGGCCCCAAATTTGGTTTCAGCACCTGATGAAATAAGCCTAAATGTAACCCCGTATGATGTTGTACAAGAGACAGACAGAACCAGATTATTACACTACAAACCACTGGCAGACAAACAGCACAAAACACCATTGTTAATCTCATATGCGTTAATTAACAGATATCACATACTTGATATCCATCCAGAAAAAAGCTGGGTCAGAAACCTCCTTTTGCAAGGATTTGATGTATACATGTTGGATTGGGGAACGCCAACCAACATGGACAAGTATCTTGATTTTGATGATTATGTGAACGGATATCTGGATTCCTACGTGGAGCATATCAAAAACGAATCATCTGTTGAAAAAATTTCATTACAAGGATACTGTACCGGTGGAACATTAGCTACTGCATATACCGCATTGCATCCGGAAAGTGTAAAAAACTATATTGCGACAGCCCCAGTCATTGACGGGTGGAAAGACACTACTGTAATCAGCAATCTTGCAAAACATGTGGATGTGGATCAAATGGTGGAAACCATAGGAAACATGCCTCCTGAGTTCATGTACTATTGTTTTTCGGTTCTCAAACCATTTGAGCAGGGATTTGAAAAATATGTCAAATTTTTCAAAAACATTGACAACAAAAAATACGTCGATGGCTTTCTCAGGGTTGAAAAATGGCTGGTAGACACGCCGCCGATTCCCGGAGCGCTGTTTCGACAGTGGATTAAAGACATCTATCAGGACAACCTGTTAATTCAGAACAAGATGTATGTGGGAGGAAGACACGTGGATTTGAAAAAAATTGACATGCCCATCTTTACGCAGATTGCAGTAGGGGATCATCTAGTATCTCCAGAATGCAGCATGCCACTTCATTATGCAGTTGGCAGTGATGACAAGACGTTGAGAATGTACCCGACAGGACATGTTGGAATGATTGCAAGCTCGTTATCCCAAAAGAAAGTGCTTCCAGAGCTGGGCAAATGGCTAATTCAACGATCATAAAATAGATTTAAAAAAATAATTTTACCGCTAGCCGTTCTTTGTGGTTAATGCGGGAATCCAATATTGTAGAATATTTCTGCTCAGGTCGACAAATGACTTTGCATTATCATTGAATATCTTGATGTTCTGCTGTGCTGCATCCATAGTTGCAAGCGTTACTCTGTTTTGTATTGATACTGCCTTTGCAAATTTTTCTGTTGCATCATGAATCCCTTTGAGAGCTGTCTCTGGAATGTCAGTTGTAATGCCTGTCTTTTCTGCGTATTCCCTTTGCAGTGCGATGGCAGAATCTATGATATTCTTATATGTTTGTATGTATTCCTGCTGTATGTTGGTAATTGATTGATGATACTGTGGCACTGTTTGTCTGATGCCACTAAAGAATTTGTCTATGTTTTGCTGGCACATGGAAAATACATCATTTGGACTTTTTGTTACTGTCTCTTTACTACTCAATGTTTTCCCTCCTTTTCTTTTGATTTTTTTGCTATTGGCAGGATGATAACCTGAACTAGGTCGCCATTTCCCAAGCCAAGTGCATTGCGTTCAGCCTCTGGTATTGAAATTCTCCCATTACTGCTAATGGTAGTCTTGTAGGCACCCCAATTCATAAAGGCTGGAAGTAACTGTCCGATGTTAAAGAACGCATTCATGTTCTTGTTTTGCATTGACGACATGTCTTGTATAATGTTTGATTGAGCTTGTCTTGTACTGTCAGAGACTTTTTTTAGTGTATCTAAAGGATTGAATGTCTGGCTGCTCTGTTCTATCAAAGAGCCGAAATTTTTCATAAATTCCGTTTGGGCATACCCGCTCTTTTGTATCCAGTCTTTGAATAGTTGTGTTGGATCATACTGGTTTTTAATACCTGTCATTGGAAACAGTAGGAATTAATAAGTATTTAAATGCATCTAGTGGGAGTTTAAAAATTCTAATACTTTGGAGGCAAAAGCATGCGGATCCTGAACATATGGAGTGTGGCCGCATCCGTCCATTCTAAAAAATTGACAATCCTGAATTGTTGAAACAAAACTCTCTGCATAGTTAATTGGAATAACAGGATCATCTAAACCCCAAATTATCATGGTAGGATTGGAAATTCTCTGAAGTTTTGCTGTAAATGATTCCAAATGTTTTATTCCCAACAGCGTGGATATAAAAGCAAGTTTTGCATTAGGCAGCCGCATTCTCTTTACAAATCCACTGATGATCTCCTGGCGAACACCACGTCCTGAGCCATCCATTATTTCAAATGCATCTTTTGCACTCTGCTCATTTGGATATAGTGCCGCCATGATGTATGCATCAAGTGCAGGAGTGGATTTGTCCATGTTTCCAGAGGGGGATACTAGAATCAGTTTTTTAATGTCATTGGGATGAGAGGCAGTATATTCGGCAGATATCTGCCCACCTAATGAGGAGCCAATCAGATTTGCCCGCCTAATATCCAAAGACACGAAAAATTTTTTTAGGAATTTTGTAAAGAATTCTGTTGTGTAATCTGCAAGAGGCTTGTCGCTATAACCAAACCCTATAAGATCAGGAGCTATAACACGGTAATCATCTGAAAAGAGAGGAATTACCTGATCCCATCTTTCAGCTGATGCACCCAATCCGTGAATGAGCACAAGTATCTTTTCAGAATCGCCTGATTCTAAATAACGTATATTGTTGCCATCAATTTGAAGGAATTTCTCTTCCACCGTTTTAACGTCAATTCTTATCACTAGTTAAGTTTTAGCAAATTTACGTTCAAAGGCATTTATGACTCTTTTGAGATCAGCAAATGCAGTAAGAGTTTAGGTCTCCTGACTAGAACATCTAAAATTCGTGCTCAACCTAAACTCTTACCAATCACTGTATGATAATTTTCAGGACAATCCGTGTTTTTTAAAATATTTCTGATGATATTCTTCTGCCTTGTAGAATGTGGGCGTGGGGAGAATTTCAGTAACAATTGAATTCTCAAATCGTCCAGATTTATCAAGTGTCTGCTTTGATTTTTTGGCAATCTCTTTTTGCTCATCATTGTGGTAAAAAATTGCAGAGCGGTATTGAACTCCGATATCTGGCCCCTGACGATTTAGTGTTGTGGGGTTGTGATTACTCCAAAATACGTCTAAAAGTTCCTCATAGGATATCTCATCTGGATCGTATTCAACTTCTACAGCTTCTACGTGTCCTGTTTTGTCCGTACACACTTCCTCATAAGTGGGATTTGGTAATTGCCCTCCGATATATCCCACTTTGGTGGACTTGACACCTTTGGTTTTACCAAGCAAATCCTCAACATGCCAAAAACATCCTGCGCCAAATGTTGCTTTCATTTCATCTAATCTGGGCAGACACTAAATTAAAACTATTTGCAGACTGGGCCGTATCCTAAAATCATACAATCGTGATAAAATCACCCGTTTCACAAAATACTAATCACATGGTATGGACACACCACAAAGTTTGTGAGCTGTTTTCAGACCATTCCGGTCTTGCTGTCGGTATTTGTCTTGATGCATGTTCGTCAAATTTCTGGTCTTGATTCATAATATCTTGTAAACCTTGACTTTGTTATTAATAGAGTTTATGCGTAATTGACCAAAATAACAAACAACATTCAACTTGTACGTATCAACTTGTTCACAGTTGATATGATGGTAATAGACCTTTTGCGTAATTTGTGTGATTTTTTTCAACATTCGATATTTTGTGTAATTTTATGCCTAAAAATCCAAAATTTCAGAATAATCCGAGAAATTATCTTCTAAAACCACGTCTAGGAATAATTACGCAATATGTCTAATGATTTTGTTTGAGTATTGTTGTAATAGTCGACATGGTTTAGTCAATTACGCATAAACTCTATGATTAAAATCAACGAGTGTACCATTACTGAAACTGCTAGAGCAATACTTTGTTCATATCAATGTGTACCGAACTGGTTATATCAATTTGAAGAGTTCGGACTGGAAGACCGGGAGGATCTTTCTTGTTCTAGCCGTCCACCGTTAATTCCACGCAAAAAATTACTAAAGATAGAAAAATTATTCAAGAAACTTTCAGGAGGCATGACTCCAAAGAAACTAATGCAGCTCATATTTGACAGGACAGGAATCATATATCACATCACTCGCGTGTGTCGTATTATGCACAGTTGGAACCTCAAACCAAAGGTTCCACAAAAACTACATGTGCGTGCTGTATCTACGACTGTATGTTACATGTGGTGTATACGTATCATTTTACGCATAAAAAAGGCAAAAGAGGAAAGAGGGTCTTACAATACTAGTCCAAGACGAATCCATATTCGCAGATGGTATGTATCAACCTCTACGCCTAAATCCGCTAGAATGGTCAAGACGTTATAGGTATAAGACATGTTCTTTGCTGATTCATACCACAGATGATGTGCGCCTTGGCAAGAAATACTGGGTGGATGCAAATAAGAGAATGATTGTACTATGGTACGGAACACATCGAGGATTTGTGGTTTATGGAATGATAAGCGATGAGAATCAAAGTTTTTTCAGATCATATGAAAAATTCAATTCCATATCATTTGTTGATTATTTGAAAAAAGCTCAGAAAAAATTTGGGAAAATATTTGTTATTGTTGAGCGAGCATCACAGCACACATCCAATGATACAAAAAGATATTTGAAAAACAACAAGAATGTCAAACTGGCATATCTTCCAAGAGGTTCCCCACATTAGAGTATGATAGAAGAAATTTGGAGACAGTGTAAACATGATAACGTTCAATCAGAATTTTATGAATCGATTTATGAAATGAGATACATCGTTATGGAATATCAAAGAACACACAAGTTTGATCTTGACATGTATCGATATTTTGCAAGAACAATTAATTGAAAAGACTTATGATTCGGGGTATGCCTGATGCGATCTATACCTCTGAATACTTGCAAATAGAATTTCAGGATCAAATGAAACATTTTCAGGGTTACCCTGTTACTCCTCAGTATGATGAACAGATTTGTAGGTTGTAAAATTTCTCATACCTTCAAACATCAAATGGAGAAACTCGAGAGTAAGTAAAGACAAGAAAAAAATTGCAAAATAATTGACCGTATCTTAAAAATTAATCTTTGACATGATTGTATAATTTGTCCGATTACCCAATCCGTTCTAAATTACATCAGTGAATATCTCTATAACTTTTTTGGCCAAACCATCAATGTTGACAGTAGGCTCTGCAGATATTAGCAAAAGAATCTGTGTGACGGGAAATGGAAAACTCACCAAAACTGCCTTGTCTCGCCTAGCTGCAATATAGTTGATTGGCCCCAGGCTCTCATCGAATTCTTTTCGAATAGACGCCTTTGAAACAAACTCAAAAAATTCCTTCAACTTGGTCTCGTTATCCTCATAGGGTCTTAGTCCTTCTTTAAAGCCCCCTGCTACGAGTTTACCATCCTTGTCAACAATTCCTGCAAATCGTATCTCAGACTCTTCAAGTAAGTGATTACATTTTTTATGATACAGTTTCGCATTGACATCTGGATTTGACATGATACTCTTTGTATGATATCAAAAATAAAAACCTAGCCTATGATCTCTCAGAATTTCTCTACAAATGACATTTTATCAACATGTAATCGATTATCTTCTCTGTTGACGCTTTTTTCATTTTCTGAATAGATTTGAAAAGAAGTGTTTCAACATATTGAGGGTATTGTTGTAAAATTAATTTCCTTAATTGGTCTCTTTTGTAAAGATAATAGTCAGCCAACGGATCATACACAAAAGAACCAATTAATTTTTCTTCGGAAATTGTGAACCCGCCAATGGTGATCATTTGACGAATCCGCTCCAAATTATAATGCTCTGATGACCAAGTAAATTTTAAAATTCCTAATTTTGAAATCGAGGAGGTATCCACAGTAACAGGAATTGCCAAAACAAGTAATCCCGAATCCGATAACACTCTTTTTGACTCGGAGATAAATTCTGAAAACGGCCTAAAGTGCTGTGCGGATTCTAAGGCCAAGACACGATCAGCAGAATTTTCACTGAAAGGCAATCTTTTAGACGAGGAGTTGATAAACTCCATATTTTTCTGTCTTCCGGAATACAAGAGTTGTGAGTAATTGATGTTTACACAGTGAATTGTCAAGTTTTCAAAATTGTCTCTCCAAAAAATTGCGGGGGCGGACAATCCACTTCCGACATCAATGACTGTCCTAGCTGTCTCTAGCTCTGACATTCTTGCAAAATAAGAACATAGATTCTCTTGGGCTGAAACGGGATCAGAGATGTCGTCAGTCCAATATCCGAAATTGAGCATAGACCCACCGGTTGCAAGTTGCATTACAGGGGATAGCGCATTGTAGAGATTTACAACGTCTTTCTCGTTGCGACGCAGAGTCCATAAAAAAACATCCAGCGGGTTTATTGAGACCAAAGATAATTTCAAATTTACTGCAAGAAGAGACTATTAATTTTGTATGTATCAACCTCTACGCCTAAATCCGCTAGAATAGTCAAGACGTTATAGGCATAAAACATGTTCTTTGCTGATTCATATCATTTTATATACTAGTTTTATGACGTAATCAATAATGAAAAAACTTTGTCTAATCTTTATGTTTTTAATATTGGCACTTGGATCATTGTCTGTTATAACATACCAAAATGCGTCTGCAACCGGAGATGAAATCATATCTCGCGTCATAAAAATTGACAACAATACTGTGAACGGCCCTGTCTTGGCCAATAATGTTGGTTTTGGATCCTCGATTGCAAACATTGGTGACCTGAACAATGTTGGTGTATATGATATTGCAGTTGGTGCACCTTTTAACGGTACTGGTGCTGTATACATGTTGCTTATGAATAGTAATGGATTACTATCTGACACCATAAAAATCGATAACAATACTGTGAACGGTCCTGTCTTGTTGGATGGTGATGAATTTGGATCCTCGATTGCAAACATTGGTGACCTGAATGATGACGGTGTATCAGATATTGCAGTTGGTGCAATTAGTGATGATACAGGCGGTTCGAGTAGAGGTGCTATACATTTAATGTTTATGAGCAATGACAGTATTGGAGCCGTATCTCATACCATAAAAATCAGTTCCACCACTGTGAACGGTCCTGTCTTGTTGGATGCTTCTGCTTTTGGATCCTCGATTGCAAACATTGGTGACCTGAATGGTGACGGTATATCCGATATTGCAGTTGGTGCATTTGGTGATAGTACAGTCGGTATTTTCCGTGGCGCCATACATGTAATGTTGATGAACCGTAATGGGACTGTATCTAGTACTATGACGATCAATTCTGCTACGCCAAACGGCCCTACCCTTGCTGATTTACATGCATTTGGAGGGTCAATTGCAGGCGTTGACGACCTGAATGGTGATAATATAAAAGACATACTTGTCTCAAGTCCTGGTTCTTCTACTATACACTTGTTGCACATGAACCGTAATGGAACTGTATCTAGTACTATGGTGACCAGTTCTCTTACTACGTTAGGTAATCCTGACTTGTCTGGTAATGAACGCTTTGGAATCTCGCTGATTGACATTGGTGACCTGAACGATGATGGCATATCAGATATTATCGCTGGTGCAGATATTGATGAGACTATGGGCAGTGATGATGGTTTAAACACTGGTGCTATCTATGTATTGTATATGAACAATAGTGGAATCGCATTTAATTACACACAAATCAGCAACAATACAGTAAACGGCCTTGTCTTGGATAGGAATGATGCTTTTGGATCCTCGATTGCAGACATTGGTGACCTGGATGGTGATGGTATATCCGATATTGCAGTTGGTGCACCTGGTGATGGTATTGAACCATATACTGCGAATGATTATTATGATCTTGGTGCCATATATGTAATGTTTTCGAGTAATACTACTTTTCCTATTATAACTAGCATCACATCAAATGCCACATCTTTGGGCACACTCGTGGTGGGTGATACAATACTATTCACACTGACCCCAGATTCAACTGAGGATGGTGCTACCATTAACGGTGCTTTCAACTCTGTAGCGTTATCTTGGAGCAGTATCGACAATGGAACAACATACACTGCAACATATACCATATCTGAAGGGGAATCAGACCAGATCACACCACTACAAATCACAAATGTAACAATCACAGATAAACTAGGCAACACGAGCTTGCCATTTGACGGTACTGACATACTACACACCATTGATGCAAACTCTCCCCAGTTTGCCAGTGCTAAAACACTCTCAGATTCACAGATTGCGATCACACTAGACCAAAGTGTTGTTGATTCTTCTGCTGTTCCTACTGACTTTACACTTGGCGGAGTCACCGGCGACTCCATCAACTTCATTGCATCTGTCTCTAATAATACAATTACACTTGGCATCACCAATGCAACAATCTCTGATAGTGATAATGTGACTATATCTTATGCTAGAACATCCGGATCATTTGATGACGTGTCTGGGAATTCATTGCTAGACTTTGCAGGAAATGTAACAAACAATTTGGGCACTAGTCCAATCATTACATTGAATGGAGCCAATCCACAAATCATAATGCTGGGGACAAGCTATACAGAACTTGGTGCAACAACTAGTGACGGTTCGTTAGTAACCATCAATGCTACTGAATTCACTAATGTTATAGGCACCTACTCTATCTATTATGATTCAGTTGACGCATCAGGGAACAGTGCCATCCAGGTTATCAGGACTGTAAATGTGATTGAGGCCACTGTGCCTACATTCTGCGCACCTCCTAACTCTGGAGACTGGATCATAACTACTAGTTGTACAGTTAATACCAGTGCTACTGCCCAAGAAAATGTGATTGTTCAGAATGATTCGATTCTAAGCATTCCCTCTGGAATTACTTTGAATATTGACTTTGCAGCATTCAGTTTGACAGTACAGTCTGGCAGTGGAGTCTTGATTAAATCCGGCGGAACAGTCACCTGATATCACTAGTTGGTATTATAGACACATTCTTTGATTTTTACCAGTCCGTATCTCTATATCATACTTACAACTGAGAAATCCATATCTTGTTGCCATTCCATCACCTGAATATCGGGATTTAATTTCCAACATTCAATGGTTTTATGCTCATTTTACCAATCAAAAAATCCAAACAGTTGCAAGTTATTCTACTAGATACAGCATGTCAGTTGGCCCAATTGTTTTATTCACAGTAGATAGAAAAGTGCAGTACTTTGTGGAATTGTATACCTCGATCTAGCTTTTTTCACTCTTAATGTCAAGTTTTGTTGTTCACTTGTAACTGTTTTTCAAACGAAAAAAATCAATATAAAGAGTCATGATAGTTTTTGTGAAATGTCTTTGGACTACTTGCACTAATACTTGACGAGGTAGGCATGTGTCAGCATATGCAAAAATGGAAGATGGAATGGTAACATTTCACATCCAAGCTGCAAATCAAATGGCATTAAAAAATATGGAAAACATGCAATTCATCTCCGGAGATATTTCTGTTCTAGTTGCAACCGCACATTCAACGACAAGACCAGTACTATTTCATTACTCTCACACGTCCCTATCTTGGCGGTTCTTTTTTTTATCTGGATGTCCTGCATTGTCTCACCCGTATCTGGAATATCAATCAGGTAGATTAGCAAAAAGATGGGAGTGCAGTACAAGACATGCTATTACAGGAGTCACAAGGTTATGCAAAAGACTGTAATTCTCTACAGTTTTGAAGTTCCTTCGTGTTTGTGTCAAAAAAATAACCTACTTTAACATATCTTGTGCGTAATACTTCAAAACTGTAGACAGTTACAAAAGATTACTGATTCACAAAAAGGCAAGATGCTATCGGGTAATTGTGATGTGGATGAATTGTAGTAGATGGAAAAGTAACTCTCAATTGTTCAATTCTCAGTGTTCTTTGATTAGTGATACTAGAACATGAAATAATTGAATCGTGAAAATCAATAAAATCTTGACATCTAGGAGTAACATGTAATAAAAAAGCAATAAAATAATGATCTTTCCATAACTGAGACCATGATTAAGAGATACGGACTAGAATCCACGAAAATCAAAGAATTTAACTTTACTTCTTCATCTACTGATTGTATATACACAGTGGACTGAAAGAAAAAAACTATCACAATATCATCACATCATCAGAAAGACTGCCAAGAAGACGTGCAGTAAAATCACCATCGGGACGTGGCAAGTTTGTTTGAGATTTCCCGATGGTTTTGTGCTATCATCAAAGAGGCGGTGATACGATATTTGAGGCTACCTCAAAAGTATTCATCCATTGCAAGCCTCGTTTGTAATGTAACATCAAAAGGTTCTCACATCAACACAGACGAGTTTGGGGCGTATCATTCTTTGGAATCTTTGGGATACGAACATCATACAATAAATCAGTCTCGATGAATATGCAAGAGATGATGTGCATACCAGCAACTGTGAATGCAGAACAGCATATCTTAGACTGGATGGCAAAGCATAGAAGAGTCGACAAGTTTAACTCGGAATCATGTCCAAATGTTTGCATTTTTGCACAACATGAGAAAACAAGATGATTATTCAGGTTCACCAAAACAATCTCAGTTCTTTATATAGCAACAAAACTTGACATTAAGAGCGTTTCTAGTATTCACAACTGAAAAACTCTATTTGATTTTTAGGTCACGATAACCAGGCAGAATCATAATTAACACATTTTATTAATTTGGAAAAAGTGATGAACTCATGAGTGATTCGGATTCAGACACATCTTCCAAAATAGTTCTTGCAAAATGGACAGACAGATTTCTTGCCTGGCTGATTGATTTTATCATAGTTTCAATTTTTTCAACATTCGCAATCTTTGCATTATCTGGAAGCGTTAAATATGATGAAGGTGTATTTTGGGGAGAAAGTATGCAGTATCTTCCAACTAGCGTCATATTTTTTGTATATTGGACAGTCTTAGAATACAAAACTGGTCAGACTGTTGGAAAAAAAATCCTCAATCTAAAGGTGAGGGATATTCGTGGAAACATCCCTGGCTTGAAAGGAATTCTAGTCAGCAGCTTTGGAAAATCATTTCTATTACCAATAGATGTACTCCTAGGCTGGATTCTAACCAATGAAAAACACCAAAGAATATTCAACAAATTAGGCGGCACACTTGTTATCAAAATTAAAGAGACACATGATACTATGGATATCACATATGTAAAGGACTAAATTTTCCCAGATTTTCTTTAACAGTTGAATTAAAGAATTAACTGCCGGTTCTATTGACAGTCTGGGATCATTTCACCTTGCTGCCTGAACCAAAAAGAATATTGGATTGGATTGCCAAAAGAACTTGCATAAAACTAGAACGAAAATCCATGAACTGTCTGGATGGGCAGTTTTGTGCTAAAATTGCAAGAGACTTTGTTCAAACACTGCAACGTGTTTTATGCCTATACCGTCTCTAATCATTCCAGCTGATTTAGATGTAACAGTTTATACCCACACACACACTCTCTCTCTCGTGCACAAATTACTAACAGAATTGCCGTTCCAAGTAGTTATGATATGATTTTCATCACAATTGTGCTCAACTATGAACGAAATTTTGAATCAGAAAACAAAGACAACTGTGATGTTATCTTTAAGTGTGGAAAAATAAAACCTGATTCTGTCATGGCAGGTCTAAATATCGCTGTAATCATAAAACTGGAACCTGATTTTTCAGAAGGAAATGTTAGCTATAATCCTGATGGAACACTAAATCGGGCTGAGACAAAAAATACTTTGGGTCCGCACAGTGGAATTGCAGCTGATGCGGCATTTTTTGGAAGAGTAATGTATGGTGGAGAGATATCTGTTGTAACAATGGGACCGTCAATAGCAGATCTTGCACTTCAGCAGGCCCAGCGAATCTCTGATGCAAAAGAGCTTTATCTGTATAGTGACAGGCTATTTGCAGGAGCTGACACTTTGGGAACTGCAGAAGTGCTGCGAGTCGGAATTGAAAAGATACCACAAAAAATGGACATTGTATTTTCAGGGCATAGGGCATCAGATGGTGAGACAGGACAGACTGGGCCTCAAACTGCCTGGAAGCTGGGATTTACATTTCTTGGCAATGTAATTAGTTACACTATAGACCTAGAGACTAGAACAATCCGTGCAAAACGTCTGATTACCTTACATGGTTCTTCTAATGTGATTGAGCAAGTTCAAGCACCGCTACCTGTTTTTATCTCAATAGATCCTACCTACAAATCCAGTTACAATACAGTCTCTCAAAGACTGGCATTTCAAAAATATCAAAAAAACGCCATTCAACATGCACAACATTTCAAAGATTACCTAAAGGTCTTTAATGCAAAAGAACTAGGTGTTGATGAGACTCTTGTAGGCCTTCCTGGCTCGCCGACAATAGTGTACAAGGTTGAACGGGTACCAAAGTCTACTGCTACAAGGCAGGCAGAAGTAGTTGATGGTGCTGATCCTAGACAAATCAGTAAAGTTGTTGCAAAAATGAAAAAAGCACTGGAAGCTATGGTGATAAAATAATGACAGAAAAATACCGGCACCTATACGTCATAACCGAACACAAAGATGGGGAATTCCTCCCGGTAAGTCTTGAGATGATTGGAGAGGCAAGACGATTGCTAGATACATTTAACTCAAAATACTCTTCAAATGAAAAAGTAGTCGCAGTAATTCTAGGATACAATGTCAAAGAACTCTCAAAAAAGTTAATTGAATATGGGGCTGATGTGGTAATCTATGCTGATAATCCTGAACTAAATGACATACGAAATACGATCTACACCAAAGTGATTGGCCAGATTGCCCAAGACGTGCAATCGTTAGGGGAGATAGAGCCTGAATATGCAGGCCAAGTAAAAAGACCTAGGTACATGTTCTTTGCAGCAGATGGCATTGGAAGACACTTGTCCTCAACTGTACTAGTAGAATTAGAGTCAGGACTAGCATCTGATATCAATCAACTTGTAATTGAAGACATTGAGATGTCACATCAACAAAAAACTGGTGGAAAAAAAGAAATGTATGAAAAAACACTGAAAATGTACCGGCCTGATTTTTCAGGGTTTTTGTGGACTACGATTCTGTGTCTTGATAACAGAAATCCTGCCTTTCAGAGAGACTATCATCCGCAATCCTGCAGTATAATTCCCAGAGTCTTTGAGTCATTAAAGCCAGACTCTCTGCGAAAAGGCAAAATCATGGAATTTACCCCGACCATCGACAAGGAAGATCTTAAAGTAAAGGTGCTAAGCCGTCAGATAATAAAAAATACAGTAGACTTTACTACGAAAAGTATAGTTAGTTTTGGTCGTGGAATTAAAGACGATCCTGAGAAAAATATCAGACTTGTGGAGAATCTGGCAAGGGAACTAGATGCAGAAATCGGAGTCACCCTACCAATCTCAAAAAAACCATACGTCACTAGTCCGTCACTGGATTCCAAATATATGATTCCAGATAGGGTGATTGGAACTAGTGGACACAAAACTAGCGCCATGCTGTACATTGCTGCAGGGGTAAGTGGGGCAATACAGCATGTCTGGGGAATGAAAGATTCGGGCTTTGTTGTAGCTATAAACCCTGATGATGATGCGCCAATAAAAAACGAATGCGATGTATTCATTAAAGGAAGAATGGAGGATGTAATTCCGTTACTTGTTGAAGAAATTAAAAAGCAGATAAAAATTACAGAGGCATGAAAGGTTTTGGAAAAATATGATGTAGCGATAATTGGAGGTGGCACTGCAGGACTAGCTGCACTAAAGCAATTATCGAATCTTGGAAAACAGGCAATACTCGTAGAAGCAGGCTCAAAAATTGGCTCAAAGAATCTGTCGGGTGGAATTCTTTACTCCAAAAGACCCAAAAAAGGCAAGGTGACAAACGTAGAGCAGGTATACGAAAATTTCCTAGATGATGCACCAACTGAGAGAAAGATTACAAAATACATTCTGCACTCGACATCAAAGGACAAAGTCTATTCAATGGATCTCACTGCGGCACATGACTATCAGGCAAATTTCGGATACTCTGTACTGCTAAACAAACTCAATTCTTGGTTTGCAGTACAGGCAGAAAAGAGTGCACAAAAACTTGGCGGCGGAATAATTCCGGGGGTTCATGTAAAATCACTAGCCTGGAATGACCAAACTGGAACCACAATCATACAGACTGACGAGCTAGATGAGTTTGAAGTAAAGGCGGTAATTGCAGCTGATGGGGTAAATTCTGAAGTTGCAGAGATGACTGGTGCCCGAAAAAAATTTACATCCGATCAACTATACCTGGGAGTCAAAGTTATAGTAAAACTGCCTGAGGAAATTATTGACAAAAAATTTGGCATATCACCAGACGAGGGTGCAGCACATCTTTTTGCAGGAGATGTGTCTCTGAACCATGTTGGCGGCGGATTCCTGTATACCAATCGCAACACCCTCTCAGTAGGTGCCGTCTATCACCTTGATTCGCTAATGAGAAACCCGATAGAACCATACACCCTGATTAACGCACTGCTGAAAAATCCATTGGTCAGCGAATTTATCCAAGACAAGGTCCCGCTCAAACCAGACATTGACAAGACACTTTCGCAAGAAGAAAAACTTCAAATCCGTTTCGGGGTTGCAAAATTAATCAAAACTTGGTACGAGCTTCGAGAGGCAAACTTTTCTACTGCGGGCAGGGAGAGATTAATTGAATCCGGCAAACACAAAGATGCAGCAGGCATCCGGTCAGCACTGTCATCCATTGAGAGTACAATGTCTGATAAATTCGGCATCACATTTGGAACAGACTATCTTGAAGATGAATACGGCGCAAAACTGGTTCCGGATGGAAAAAGATGCAAAATGACAAAGCCATTCTTTAAGAATATCCTGTTTGTCGGGGATGCGGCAGGCCGTGGTGTCTTTGTTGGTCCAAGAATTGAGGGACTCAACGTGGGCATAGATGATGGGGTGCGTGCGGCAAATGCAGTGGCAAGGGCCCTTGACAGGAATGATTTCTCTGATTCACTTGGCAAATTTTATTCAAAGTCAGTAGAACAGAGTCCATACACAACAGATATGCGGCAAATAGACCTGGACTATCTCAAGATCTTTTTGGATGCGACAAAAAATGTTCCCAGGGACATCCTCGGCTTTCGCAATGCTACGATTCTAAAAATGATGTCAAGTGATACTCTTTTGGGTGTTGCTGTAAAGTTTGCAAACATTATCGGCCATGCTAAACTCTTACCAATGATAGAGTCTGAAGATACCTACGTCAAGGTACCAACATTACTTGCAGAAAGACTGGGAAGGCCGGTCTCTTCTTCCTGTTCGCCTACAATCCCATCCATGGCAGACAGGATTGCAAATCTGAGTTATAATGATGACGGCCTTGCCCACATTAAGATTAAAAACCCATACAGTGCGTATATGCAAAAAATGCTAGTACTATGTCCTGCAAAATGCTACAGTGAGGAGAGTGGAAGGGTGATTATTCAGCATGAAGGATGTGTGGACTGTGGAACGTGCTCAGAAGAGACGGAATGGCGACACCCTCGCGGTGAAAAAGGAATACACTATCAATATGGCTAAATGTCTGTGCCGTAACTTTGCTTTTTAGCTTCTCAGAAACCTGTATTATCTTTTGTAAAATTCACTTTCAATTGCAAAGACTGAAAAGCCATGTATACGTAACTGTCTACAGTTTTAAAGTATTACGCACAAGATATATCAAGATAGGTTATTTTTTTGACACAAACACAAAGGAACTTTAAAACTCTAGACAATTACGTTTTTTGCTGCTGATTCATACCTTATTTTTAATCACAAAGTTGGCTGGTTACAAAATGAATCTTTATCATGATTATCCTGATTTGTGTGCCTCTATAATCCAAAAACTCTTGTAAACCATTGATCCTGGCAAAACAAACCAAATTGTGACAATCTTGACAGATAAGATAAACCGGTAATCTGACTGACAAACTGCCTTTTTTGCCACTAGACACTCTATTTTTTTTATCTTAAATCCGGATGAATTAGACACAGATGGTATGTTTGGACTTTGGACTCTACAGATCAATGCCATCTTGCCCTTGTGCTGAATCTAAACCTTGTTTTGCGTTGTGATAAATATTGCATGACTGAAAGATGCCAAGGTCTTGCCCTTGTGCTGAATCTGAACCTTGTTTTGCGTTGCCAACTGCAACATATTTACCATTATGTCATTATTCTTGCCCTTGTGCTGAATCTGAACCTTGTTTTGCGTCTTTTGAAAAAGTAATATTGAGTGACAAAAGTAGACTATACAGTCCTAGGAGAAAATGATATGATCACAGTTTTAGCAGGAGGCACAGGCTCAGTCAAGATAGTGAGGGGTCTGGTATCTCAAGAACCCAAAGTCAACGTAATTAGTAATGTTGGAGACAATTATTGGCTTTATGGGCTTTATATCTGCCCAGATATAGATACCATTGTTTATGGCCTAGCAGACCTGCTTGATCAGGAAAGAGGCTGGGGAATTAAAAAAGACACATTCAACTTTTTACGTCAAATGGAGGTTTTTGGAGAAGAAACCTGGTTTAGGATAGGGGACAGGGATGCTGCAACAAATCTGATTAGAACAAACATGCTAAAAAACGGAAAAAACCTAAGTGACATTACAAAATGGATGTGTGAGAAATTTGCAGTTACTACCAATATCATACCAGTTACAGACAACAGTGTTGAGACAAGAATAACTACAAACAAGGGGGAATTGCATTTGCAAGAATACTGGGTCAAGCATAGGGGAAAAGATACCATTGAAGGAATCCAGTATATCGGGGCAGAAAAAGCTCGTCCAAATCCCGAAGCTGTAAATGCGTTACACGATTCAGACCTTGTAATACTGGCTCCAGGAAATCCATTGACATCAATTGGACCGATGCTTCAGATCAAAGGAATTAGAAAAGAACTAACAAAGATAAAGAGAAAAGTAGTGGCAATCAGTCCGTTGATTGGGGACAATGCAATTAGCGGACCTGCAGCAAAATACATGCAGGCTGCTGGAATAGAATCAAACGCATATGGGCTGGCAAAGATGTATTCTGACGTGTGCTCTAATATTATAGTAGATACAAAAGACAAGATGCTGTCAAAGAAAATAAAGAGTCTGGACATTAAAGTTTTTGAAACAAAAATTACTATGAAAAATAAACTGTCTGAAGATGCATTGGCAAATTTCATCCTAAAACAAGTACACGTATAACTTGAAAATAGCAGCAATAATTCCAGTCAAAACTTTCTCCAATGCCAAAACACGTCTAGATTTATCTCCAAACCAAATAAAAGACCTGTGCAAGGTAATGTTGGAGGAAATCCTGCAAACAATATCGATATCTCCACAAATTGAAAAAATAATCATGGTGACAAAAGAGGAAAAGGCAATTGAGATTGGAAAAAGATTTGACACAATTACGATAATTGATGAAAAAGAAGAAAGCGTAAATCACGCAGTTGCACTTGCAGACAAGTATCTACTAGAGAATAGTTTTGATGCCTCTATTGTATTTCCACAAGACATACCATATATCAAAACTCAGGACATTGACTTTATGCTAAACTATATGATGCAACCTAATTTTGCAATAGTTGTGCCGTCTAGAAGATTTGATGGGACTAATGCACTTGTAAGAATGCCTGTAGATTTGATGGAGACTCATTATGATGAGGACAGTTACAAGATTCACATGAATACTGCCAAAGAACACACCCTAAATGCCGCATTGATTTTTGTAAAAAGAATCATGTGGGATGTGGATAACGTTGAAGATTTGGAATTTCTACTAGAACAAAAAGAAAAGCCCCAAATTGCAGAAAAAATCAAAAAAATCCTGGACAGCGATTAAAAAAATGCCCAAAAAAATACGAGCCAGGTAAATAGCATGTTCGGTGTGTGTATGTGTGATGCCTGATTATCCTAGTCGATTTGGATGCAAATGCTATACATACGGATTGGATACGTGATTTTTTATTGTTCTAGTTTTAATACAATAGAGTTTATGCGTAATTGACCAAAATAACAAACGACATTCGACTTGTACGTATCAACTTGTTCACAGTTGATATGATGGTAATAGACCTTTTGCGTAATTAGGGTGATTTTTTCCAACATTCTATGTTTTGCATAATTTTATGCCTAAAAATCCAAAATTTCAGAATAATCCGAGAAATTATCTTCTAAAACCACGTCTAGGAATAATTACGCAATATGTCTAATGATTTTGTTCGAGTATTGTTGTAATAGTCGACGACATGGTTTAGTCAATTACGCATAAACTCTAGTTAATGCAAGTAAAATCTTCATGCGTTTTCTTTGTTTACGTAATTCTCGTTGATTTTGATAATAACGCCTTTTCCAATATCTGCCCATAACTTATCTCAATTAATTATGAACCTGAATATTTAGAATTTTCTAAACCTCATTCTCACATTGAATTCTAACTTTTTGATCACGACGTGTCATTGTATTATTACACAACGACATTTTTCCACTAAGAAATTTTATCTCCATCTCACGATATCCATCAAAGTACATTCCCAAATTAGCCAATCTTCTTTCTGCTGGACGTATTTTGTTGTGTCCCCAATCAGGATGTATCGCATGAAGTAATTCATGTACCAATGTAACTACTAAGATTTTGTGATTCTGTTCTGAATTATCTTTCAATGCATTGTGTATGTGAATTGGATATACTGGCCCTCCTGTTAATTGAATATACGCATACGCATATTGCATATCCAATTGCAAGTATATCTCAAATCTTGCTGTATCAAAAAAGTCTGGATGATATTCTGGATGATTATGATGAGTTTTGATAATATCAATTGCTTTTGCTAAACAACCGCAAACCCATCCATAGTCTTTTGTGTATTCTGCAGATACAGCAGGTGATGCAAATTCGTAATCATCTACAGGTGTTTCATATGGACTCATTGTGTCACGACGGTGCTTTTTCTCAATTTTCTTAATTTCTTCGTGCGCAAAATCAAGTTCAGGAGGGGGAATAACTGAATTTCCCATCTTGTCAATAACTAATTCATCATGTGCATTGCCTTCTATTTCATAGGCTGAAACTGCAATTATCCCATCAGCATCAATTCTGTATGTTACCTCAATTTCTTTTCCAATACCTTCTCGTAAACCACGTAACCAAAACTGTCCAATGTTTATGTTGTTTGGGAAACTAGGATTCTTTTCAAAATCCCCTTGCCAAATACTAATTGAAACTTCAGTTTGCATTGGCCTGTTTACATAAAACATATCTGTAAACTCAGTTGGATAAGCAGAATTTTTTGGAATCATTAATTGGATAATGTCTTCTCCACTTTTTTTAGCATGTTCACCCAAATCTAAGGGTGTTTTGTTTAGTAATATCAAATTTTGATAAGTTACGGGAAGATCTCTATCATCAGATAGAACAGCACCGTGAATTGCAGCCCCTGATGCTACAGTAAATGTAGAATCAATATCATCTTCAGGTGTTTTAATAAAATCTGAAACCATTTTTCGAATTGCAGGGATTTTAACAGGGCCTCCAACTAGAATTACCTTATCTATTTGTTTTGATGTGAGATTTGCACCTTTCAGTGCATCTGTAATACATACTTTGGATTTTTCCAATATAGAACCAATCATGGAGTTAAATTGTTCTCTAGTGAGGGATATTGGTAAATCAAGATGTGTATTAGTTAAAGCAATATCTTCAATAAAATCAAGTGTAGTCTCTTCAGATAGTCTGATCTTAATTGATTCAGCAAATTGCATTATTTGTAATTTTGAGAGGTCATCAATGATTTCGTTTGGTTTTATTTTTTTAATTTCATCTACAAGAAATTCAGAAATTATTTCATCAATGTTAATTCCTCCAAGATTTGTATCACCAGTGGTGCATAATACCTCAAAGAAATTTTTGTCAACTTCTAAAATTGAAACATCCAAAGTTCCAGCACCCATATCAAATACAAGAATTTTTGTAGGCTCTTCTAATCTATTCAGACCATAGGCAATGGATGCTGCTACAGGCTCATTTAGCACCTGAATCACATTCAGTCCGGCAATCTTTCCAGCATCTCTAGTTGCCTGACGTTGATTATCATTAAAGTAGGCAGGAACTGTAATAACTGCTTTAGTGATAGTTGTATTGAAAATTTTCTCAGCCTTTATCTTCATATCCATGATTAGTAACGCTGAGATAAACTGGGGAAGATATCTTTTCTTTAATGCCTGAACTGTCTCCCCAGAACCCATTAATCTTTTGACATTGAATACAGTTCCTTTTGGATTGTATGATGATTGTTCTAATGCAGGTTTTCCAATTAGACATACGCCATCTTCAAAGAAGGAAACAACTGAATGAAATGGTTTTGCATCTGTAGAATTATTTTCAGACGATGAAACTAGCTGTATCTTTCCATCAATCATTACAGCTGCAGCAGATCTACTTGTACCAAAATCAATTCCTAAAACTACCATATCAACCACAATGTTTTTTCCTTAACACGTCGTATGCGATATTTATTTTACTTTGAGTTTTAGTAATTTTTTCTTGTTCTTCTAATGTTCTATTAACGCTTCCTCTAGATGCATTGTAATTTTTACTCAACTCTTTGTATTTTGATTTTATGTCATTACAAGTAGACTCTTGTGATATGTTAAATGTCTCATAGGGATCACTGCTATGTAGAATTTGATTAATTGATGGTAAACTAGAATTAGCGCGTGAAAATATTTTAGATTTTGCAGATATGTTTTCTTGTTTTTTGAGATTTTCTCTTCGTTTAACTTCTTCTTGAGCTTCTTGTTCTATACTTTCTCTTTCTCGTTTTCGTCTCTCTTCTAATATTCTTTCTCTAGATAATCGATTTGTATTGGTACCATGAATTTGTTTACCTAATTCATGTAATGTATCAGTTGCTGAACCTCTAAATTCATCGTTAAATGTTTGCTTTGATGTTTTTTCTTCTCCAAGTTTTTCATTGCTAATTTTTTCACCATCATGTACTTCATGTTTCATGCCCATTCTATTCATTGCACACCGAGGATCATTGCAGGGATTTTGTACAGGTTTATTTTCAATAGAGTCATGGTCTTCATGAGGAACACCTTGTCGATTTAAAGGACATCTAGGATCATTGCAGGTACTCATTTTAGACACCCTTAGTTGTGAAATTCATAATATTATTCATAAATTTTTGAATTAATAGTTTATGCGTAATCGACCAAAATAACAATCGACTTGTACGCATCAACTTGTTCACATTTGACACGATGGTAAACATTTCTCAGACGGTATGAATCAACCTTCACGCCTAGATCAACAAAATTAAACCGAAAGATCTGAGTAACCTCATCCGCCTTCTGATATGAGCAAGACTCACAAAATTGATTTAGAATTAAGACGAGAAAATAAACAATGTAAATTAATCATAGGTGAACTAGTAAAATACGTTGATGATCTGACAAGAACAATTAACCGTTTAACAAAATCAAATGATGAATTGAAACATAAATTATTCTATTATGATAATCCACATACGCCAACCATCTCGCAAGCCCTTGCAAGTGAAAAAGGACAAGAACAAGAAAAAAGATACAGAGTCAAACCGAGGTGGTGTCTTTGGACACAAGGGTAAAACACAGACTTCATACCACAAAAAACTACACATCACGATTCAACATCTTGCCCAAAATGTTAAAGTACGGTCATTACTCAGATTGACACAAAAAAACGCAACATGGTGGGTATTCCACCACCACAAGAGTATAACGTAACTGAGCATATTTTACACAAATATACCTGCAAATCATGCAAAAAGACATTTGAAAATGATGGCAAACTTGCACCTAGAGGACAATTTGATGCCACTAGACGTATTGCGTAATTATTTCTAGGTATGGTTTTTAGAAGGTAATTTTTCAGATTATTCTGAAATTGTGAATTTTTAGGCATAAAATTATGCAAAACATAGAATGTTGAAAAAAATCACTCTAATTACGCAAAAGGTCTACTGTAATCAAAAGTGTAGTGAGCATGTTTTCAAAAAGAACGCCATACAACACAATCAGAGAATCATTGCGAGAACAACATGGATTACAAATCAGCAATACCACAGTACTGTCAATTTTGCACAGGTCAGATGCTTTTAGAGCCATTTTATGATAAAATTGGGCACGAAATCAACAAATCAGAGATTGTAGGATTTGATGAGACCAGATATCCAATTGAGGGTAAACATGGATGGGCGTGGATTGCAAGAACCAAACCGAAACGTACCATGTTTTAGATTTTAGCAGAGGTGCAGTTGTTATAAAAAAATACTGGATTGATTTTAGAGGAATTGTAGTTTCTGATGGATGGAAATCACATGTTGTAATATTTACCAAAAACAAGAGACAGAGATGCACACTGCACAACTGCCAAGAGAGTCAAAAGATGCATGGCAAATAAATCAGAAAAACCATCAGCTGCCATTTTGCACAAGGAATTCTCAAAAATATTGAATAATGCCAGGAAATATTCAAAATCAAAACACAAAAAGATACAACGGATCAAATATACGGATTACCTGTTTGAGCAGTTGATTATATGATAAAACGATACCGGCGTGGTGATGATATTATGAAAAAGTTTGGAATAAAGCTGAAAAACGCACGAAATGACCTGTTTACATGTGATGTGTCCTGGCGTACCATCAACTAACAATGATGCGGAAAACTCTATTCGAAAATGTGTGATATGTAGAAATGTCCGGGGTCAGCTGAAAAGTGAAAAGGGGATAAAGATGCTTTCAGTATTTCTGACATGTTTTAAAACATGGAGAATCAGGGATCAGAACAGCCTAGTTGAGATGGGAAAATACATTTAGATGCTTGATTCATACAAACCACCTTTTGATTGGTCAGGATTATGAGCACATCGGGGTTAACTGTATTTGGAACCTACCCCTCATACCATAATTTTCAGTCAGTGAAATAGTTGCACTTTTCAGAAACTTTACGCCGTCAGATAGGGGCATGCTACTTTCTGGATAAGAGAGTTAACTGAGAGTACACACTGCGTTATATCTGGTAGATAATGGTGTGCATGATGACAGGCAGTTTTTAAGAAAAATAGTGATATGTTGATACACTACGATTATTAGTTAAATCGTGTCTCAGGCGGTTTGTTTGTTTAAACACGAATTACTGTTTGAGACGTCTCCCACAGATCTATGCATTTCTAGCTATACCATCCACAGTCTAAAAAGTGCGGTTCTGGTTTGAGACGTCTTCCTATAGATCTATGCATTTTTAGTCGATTTTGAGCACATCTGTGTTAACTGCTTTTGAAAAGAACATTTAAATAATATTTAAAAAAACTTAAATATTATAATAAAAAGTTTTGGTGAATAAAAAAATGAACGATATAGTAAATAAAAAGGAAAGATGTCCTAGGTGCGGAAAAGGCTCTCTAGTCACTGATTCCAACACGGGTGAAAATTTTTGTGGAAAATGCGGATTTGTAATTATTGACAAAGTAGAAGAATCAGGGCCAGAATGGAGATCGTTTCCAAACGAAGGCGAAAACAAAAGCAGGACTGGGGTTCCGACATCACTTGCAATGCATGATATGGGGCTGGCAACTATCATCAATCCTCAAAACAGGGATGCGACAGGAAAGCCACTTACAGCTTCTATGAAAAGTACAATCGAAAGACTTCGAACTTGGGATAGTAGAAGTCAAGTTCATGAGCCAATAGACAGAAACTTTAGACAGGCGTTTAGCGAACTAGACAGATTAAAAGACAAACTTGCAGTAGGGGACGCAGTTGTTGAAAAAGCAGCATACATTTACAGAAAAGCCCTGGAAAAAGGACTTGTTAGGGGGCGCTCAATCTCAGCATTGATTGCATCTGCACTCTATGCCGCATGTAGGGATACAGAAACTCCTAGAACATTAAAAGACGTCGGACAGGCAAGTAACATCAAGCGAAAAGATATTGCCCGTTGTTATCGCCTGTTACTAAGGGAACTGAATCTAAGAATGCCCGTAGTTGATCCGGTCCAATGTATCTCAAGAATTGCAAGCAAGGCAAAATTATCTGAAAAAACAAAAAGAAAAGCACGAAAAATCCTAAAAACTGCAGAAGAACTCAAAATTTCTGCAGGTAAAGACCCTATGGGATTAGCAGCTGCTGCACTATATGTTGCATGTGTGACACTTGGAGAAAATAAAACACAGCGTGATGTAGCCAAAGCAGCAGGAGTGACTGAGGTCACAATTAGAAACAGGTACAAAGGCCTTAAAATAGCACTAGACCTCTAAGCCTAGTATCTCAAAGCATTGGTTCCAACCTCCCTTAATTACCGACTCTAAATGATCTGATCATAACCTGCCGGATTTTTAGGCCGTAAATGGCGTGGATTCCTTTTTGGAATAAAACCTGCATACAAGCAACATGGAAATTGACAAGGCCCCAGTCATCAAGAATATTAATTCTAATGACAACATTAGTGAATGAGAAAACGCATCCTCAAACGAGATAAAATTCAATTGAGAAATAAAACCTGCATATGAGAACACAAAATAATTTGTAGCCCAATGAATCAAAAGAGCAGCCACAAAGCCGTACCTAAGATAGACCCATCCTAAAATAATTCCACTCGCAGCAGCTTGAGCAAATTTACCCTCACTCCAAGACTCACCCACAGCAATATGCACAAACCCAAAAATAATCCCGACAAAAATAATCAAGAAAACTGCTTTCCTTGAATCATGAATATCCAAAGTGGCAGGATTCCACAAGCATCTGAAAAAATATTTTGCAGAAGATATGTTGGAATAAATTACAAATAGCGGAATCCCTATTAGGATTAAACGAAACCCCGTCTCTTCTACTAGCGGGGCTAGGCTAACATAAAAAAATTCTACAAGATCATTATCTGCGGGAGGCGGAATAATTCTAATGCCAAATCCCTCCTGGATAAAATTAATCAGTGCAGAAACTAGGATCAAAATTGAAAACCACGTAATCACACCAATCATGTAATTTGACTGGTGATCATATCTTCCAAAATATATTATCGACGAAAGGGATTTTGAAAATCTCTGTCTTGGACCTAATGCTGCAATTACAAAAATCACAATATGACTAGTCCACAATACAACAAACACATCGCCGATACTAACATCAATTGAGGCCTGATACATTCCTGTACTCTCAAATAATTCCAAATGGGTTAGCGGGTATTCGTAATTAATGTCGCCGCCAATTTCACTCTCAAAAACAACAAAAATTCCAAGTGGAAAAGAAACAAAAAGTAGCATAAAAATTACAGATAGTAATGCAGTGAAAGGAATTCCAAGAGATTGCAGAATCTTGTTTGAATTTTGCAATTTGTATTAATGCAGTTCTATGGTGTCTGCAGAAAATCCCAAACCAATCAAAGTATCTTTGATGGTATCCCTGTGATCACCTTGTAGGAAGATATAGCCTTCCTTTGCGGTTCCCCCACAAGCGTATTTATTTTTGAGATCTCTGGCAACGGATTCCAAGTTGTTTAGTTTAGGGTCCAATCCTTCAATCATGGTCCCCTTTTTCCGAAATCGTCTAGTTTCTAATCTGATTATAATTTTTGTGCTATCTTTGGCAAGCTCGCTACAAGCACACAAGTCATCTGGAAGACCACAAGTATTACAAATCACTGCCATACGTTCGAAATAAATCCACCGGTACGTACTATTAAGCCTTGTTTAAATACTGGCCAGAAATTAAGAACAATGAGATTTTTTAGACAGGAAATCCATGAAAAACCATGTCAAAGGATATCACAAAAAAGGCCGCTGAAATGTTACTTAAAGGCGGAACATTGCTTGCTGAACGCTGCCCGTATTGTAAAGGAGTGAGGGTGATAAAAGACGGATACGCATTATGTGTAAGTTGTGGACGTGAACCTGAAAAAAAGGGCATTTCAAAAGAGAATCCTGCAGAAAAGACAGAATCCACCCTAGTGGAAACACTGCAAAAAAAGATGAAAACCCTATCAGAGGAACTTGAACAGGAAGATGACTCTAAAAGGCAACAAGAGATTCTAAAATCAATAAATCTGTTAATGGATACTATGGAAAAAATAAAAAACAGACAAGGCCTGTCGGGCATACTATCTGAATAGTACGGTAACCGGACATAGAATAAGGTTTTTATGTTAAAATCAATGTTTTTGTGATATAATGGCAGATAAAAAGAAATCAGCACCGCTTCCGGCATCAAGTGGCGGTCTCATGAGATTCTTTGAAGATGAGACAAAGGGATGGAGAGTCGATCCAAAAATTGTAGTATCAGTGCCTATCAGTTTAATCATAGTTTCATGGTTAATTGATATCTTTCTTGCTCCGTGAAAAGACAATGCAAAAATCCCCGGACAATGTTTCAAACATACACAGCAGGTTTTCTCTTACCCTGATCAATCCTGCATCACATTACTTTTCACTAGCGGCATCATTAATTGTTGCAGCGGTAATTACGGTTACGATATATCTGGGATATCTTGGCTCAGAAGAGTTCCTGTTTCGAATTCCTCTTGTCATGGGAGTTTTGGCAATTACACAATTAATTGATACCAGATTTACAAAAAAGAAAGAATATTCCAAATCTCTTCACGCGTCACTTTTTTCAAATATGTTATGGATAGCAACTCTACTTATGGGGTTGTTGGCAAGTTTCGTACTATCCAAAGATACATCTCTGTTCTTTGTAACATTTGGAATGTTTCTGTATGCAAGTTTGAGAATCGGTCTTTATACAACCATCCTGGGAGTCGATATCAAAAAGGCGTGGGCAATTTGTTTTGTACAACCACTTGCAATGTTTCTGGCATTAATTCCACAAGATATGTGGTTCTCAATGCTTACAAATCCTATACCAATAGGGTATGGAATTGCATTTTTGATCATTGCCAGTGTCTGGTCTAGACTTACAGATAGGGCGGGAAGGCCCGGAATGGAGAGCACACACAAAACAATTCAGGCATATCTGGCTTCACAAAAAAATGACTTTACAGAGGCAGAAGATATGATGGAGCAACACTCAAACAGGACCACCGTATCCACGTCTCAGATCAAACTATTGCCATCAAACGGGAATGCGGAATTTAGAATGGTCTTACCTGAAATTCATCCTGGGCCATATCATCCGGTAGGGGGAAGCAACATACCATACCTGATTTACAAAAATTTTAATTCGTCAGCTATGGTGCTGCACAGCATATCAGACCATTCGCTGAACCTGCCATCCAAAAACGAGGTGGAAAATTATATAAAAAATTTAGAAAACAGCACAGTCAAGGAAGAAGGATTGCAGTGCACCGAACCCATCACTGTTCAAACAAACAAGGCAAGGGTAACAGGGCTACTGTTTGGAAATAATCCGTTACTGTTCCTGTCTTTATCTCCACATGGAATGGAGGATATTCCAATCTACATGAAGACAGAAATTGAGCAATATGGAAAGAATCAAGGCTATGCTAGAATGATTCTAGTGGATTGTCACAATGCCATGGGAAATGATATCTCAAAAGAGGATGGCCAGGACATGCTAGAGGCCGCAAAATCCTGCCTGGATGCTCTGATTACAAAGGAGATGTTTCCAATTAAATTCGGTTATGCAAATTCAGACAACATGGATGTGTGGACTGAAGACCTGTGCATGGGAGGGATAGGAGTCCTATGTCTTGAAATCAATGACAAGAAACACTTTCTTGGATGGGCTGATGCCAACAATATGGAAAACGGGGTTAGGGAGAAAATCATAGACAACTTTGCAAAAAGAGACTATCAGTTGCTGGAAATATGTACATCAGATACTCATTATGCCCCAGTCAAAGCTAGAAACAGAAACGGATATTATCAGTTGGGCCTGATCACGGAGGCAGAAAAATTATCAGAATGGTTTTTGGATGTTGCCAGAATTGCTGAGACAAGAACGGCAACTGCAAAGTATGAGATACTAGAAAACCAAACAGATGTAAAAATCATGGGACAGAGAATATTTGAAGACTATTCCAAGGCGCTAGACAATTCCATGAAACTCTCAAAAGAATTCATGATTGGAGGAGTGTGCCTTTTCATAACTAGTCTGTTTTTATAGTCCTCATTTGTTCAATGTTTCCATAAAACTCGTCAATAAATGAGGAAAACTGAAAGATAGGCACTATTGGCACGCGTTCAATGAAATCAACTTTATCTTGATACAGCGTAACAATTACAGGTACGGCTACGACTCTGGGGGTCTTTTCAACATAGTGTCTAGTTCGTTCAATCTGTTTTTTGACTGCAGTTGTTAATGATGAAGTGCTGTAGCGTCTCCAATGTTTACAGTCAATTAAAATTACAATACCCAATCGAATACCGATAACATCAATCTCCATTCTGGGTTTGGCCAGTATCATGTTCTTGATCACTGTAAAATCCTTCAAAGCCAGAATTTCCCCAGTCAACCCTTCAAAATCCCTCCAATCCAGTGCAACTGAAATTTCATCAATAGGAAGCCCCTTTTCAAGTAGCGCAATGGCAATTTTTAGCTTGTCACCATCTTCAAAATAATACAAACTGTCCTGTTTTGCTCCGATGCCATCTCTTGCAAATTCATCCAAGACTGTCTTTGAATCTACCACACCCAACTGCGTAACTGCAGAAAAATCCTCAGCTGAAATCCCGCCTGGCATGATCCCCTTCAACCCCACAATCATTTTAGGATGAATTTTCAATGCGTGTACTGGTTCATGCAAGTGATATAGGTCTTGGGAATTGGAAAGTAAGAGTTTAGGTAGAGCACGAATTTTAGATGTTTTAGTCAGGAGACCTAAACTCTTACCTTGGGAACACCCCCTGTGATTCTATGACCTGGATTTTATTGGTCCTAAAGTTACAGAGACCTGAAATATAGATTTTCTGTAACTGTCTACCGTTTTAAAGTATTACGCACAAGATATGTCAAATCGTATTGTTTTTTTGACACAAACACGAAGGAACTTCAAAACTCTAGACAATTACGATTTTCTCTATAGTGACACGCAAAAGTTCGTGAGTCATTTTCAAGTATTTGGATTTGTTTGTTCGTATTTACACAAGTAAAATCATCCAATCTCTAGTTTTTTAATGATTTTCAGTTCACGAACTTTGTCTCTCTACTATATGACGGCGTTCTCATTTTAGAGGGGTTCAGACCAAACTTTGTGTTTTTCTCTCATTACCAAAGAAGCATATATTACTATCTTGAAATTCTTTAGGCGCTTATTTGAAAGTTGTATGTGGGTGTTCGTCTCTCATTACCAAAGAAGCATGTTGCTGTATGGCCTCTCTGCATTGACATCTTGGGCAAATCCGTCTCCCTTACCATCTTTCGTGACGAAAATTGACTCTACTTTTCGTCACGCTAATTACTAGTTTAATCGGATCAATCTAAGGCACAACTTTGGCATGAATGATTTGAGAATATTCGTAACTGTCTACAGTTTTAAAGTTCCTTCGTGTTTGTGTCAAAAAAATAACCTGTTTTGACATATCTTGTACATAATACTTTAAAACTGTAGACAGTTACAAAATGTTCCTTGTTATTTGTTCCAACTAGATTACCTAAAATTGTTCTACAGCAGAATCGCAAAACAACGAGGAAAGAAAAAGGATATGAATCAAACAAACAACGTAACTGTCTACAGTTTTAAAGTTCCTTCGTGTTTGTGTCAAAAAAATAACCTGTTTTGACATATCTTGTACGTAATACTTTAAAACTGTAGACAGTTACCAAATAACATGTTTTATCCCTATAACGTCCTAACTATTCCAGTTGTTTTAGATGTAAAGGTTGATACATACGAAAAAGGCAAAGGTAACAGTTGCAAGGCAGATGCTTGAGATAATTTGGTATATGCTAAAGAATTCTGAAGAGCATCGTACGTAAGAGTTTAGGTCTCCTGACTAGGACATCTAAAATTCGTACTCAACCCAAACTCTTACTATCGTACACGAGATCATGATTTGACACAGCAAAAATATAAAAAGATGAACGAGAGATCACAAATGTCCTGATTCAGCAAAACACACTAGCACAGGTTCACAGTATGATTGTAAACGATTTCACATGGGAATACCATTTTATTAGAAGCATGATAAATCATGATTATGAAAAAATTGCTAGTTACACTACTAGCTCTTTCAATTGCAGTCACAATGTGTAATGAATCGTTTGCAGAAAAGGGCACCTTTTTTGATTCAGTAAAATTCATCCAATATCTGGATGAGAATACGGCATTAGAGGAGGTGAAAAACGGGAATCTAGACCTGTACTATTATACAATTTCACCAGACAGGTTGGAGAGCAGGCAGGCAAGGGAAGGATTACAGGTCTTTGATTCTACTGGAGGATCATACAGCATCCTGGCCAATCCTGCAGAATCCGAAGAGTTTAATCCGTTTTCAATCAAAGATGTAAGATTTGCTCTAAACTACTTGGTGGACAGGAAATTAATTGTAAATGAGTTGATGGGTGGGTATGGTTCTCCGATCATCTCTTACTATGGTCCGTCAGATCCGGAATATCTTACAGTCATTGAGCAACTGGAGAGATTTAACTTCAAATACAACCCCGTCCTTGCAGAGGAAATAATCTCCGGGGCACTAGTGGAGAGGGGGGCAGTCAAGATTGATGGGAGATGGCAGCTGGATGACACTCTGATAACAATTACAATTTTTATCAGAAGCGATGATCCTGTTAGAAAATCCATAGGCGAAATCCTGGCATCAGAGCTCGAAAAGATCGGATTTGTCATCAAGAAGGAGTTTGGAGATCTGAACAAGGCATTCGTTGTGGTGTATGGTTCAAACCCAGCTGATTTAAAGTGGAACTTGTACACTGAGGGATGGGGGCGTTCTGCATTTGTAAGATATGATTCTGTAGGGCTGGGGCAGATGTATTCCCCTTGGTTCTCAAACATGCCGGGGTTTAACAATCCGTCGTACTGGAACTACAAAAATGACAGGCTGGACAAACTTACTCAAAAGATATACACGGGCGACTTTGAGTCCTCAGAGAAAAGATCACAGCTGATCCAAGAGGCAGTTGTTGTGGGAGTAAACGAGTCTGTTAGAATTTTTCTGGCAAGCAAAATTGATCAGTATGTTGCAAATGATAAAGTAAGTGGCATAGTCAATGACTTTGGCGCAGGAGTCCCAAGCAGATTCACTCCCATTAATGCCAAAGGTAGCGGCGACGAACTTGTAATCGGCGTAAAACAAATCTATCAGGGAGCATGGAATCCAGTCATGGGATTAACTGATATGTATGGCATACACATCTGGGGAATAATTTCTGATCCTGGAACATTCAAGCATCCCTTTACGGGAGAATCGTTTCCTGTCAGGGCAAGCTGGCAGGTTGAGACTGCCGGATACGATAAGAAACTAGGCGTTCCTCCGGAAGCAAAGATTTGGAATCCGTCGTCCCAAAAATGGGAGAATGTTGCATCAGATACTCTTGCAACAAGCAAGGTGAGATTTGATTACAATCTTGGCAACTGGCACAATGGAGAAGAAATGGACATTCATGATATCCTGCATTCCCTATATTTCACACTAGAATGGGGAACACAGACTGACGAAAATGATAGAACCTTTGACACAGAATTCACGCCGAGGGCTTCCCAGATTATCCAGACAATCATCGGGGTAGACCAGATTGATGATAATACGATAGATGTCTATGTTGATTATTGGCATTTTGATGAGGGGGAGATTGCAGACTGGGCGGTACTGTGGAGTTCATTGCCCTGGGAAATTACGTCTGCAATGGAGAAAGCAGTGATGGATGGAAAGGTATCTTTTTCAAGATCAGGGGCTACAAGCAAAAGTCTAAGCTGGTTATCGCTGATCCTTCCAAAGGATGCAGATATTATCAAAGATTATCTGCAAGAATTTAGGGATTCTGGCTATATTCCTGCACCGCTAAAAGAGAGTCATCAAAATTCAGAATACTTTCAAAACAGGTATGACTCCTCAATAAAATGGATAGATGACTATAATCATGCAGTGATTAGCAACGGTCCGTTTCATTTGGAATCATATGTGCCAGAATCACGAACGATAACGACAAGTGCGTTTGATGATGATTTATACCCATTCAAGGCCGGAAGATGGAACGGGTTTGAAAAAGCAGAACTGCCAACCATTACAGGCATAGAGATAAAAAAGATCATCAGGCAAGGGGACAAACTAGATATCAGAGTAGATGCCATCAATTCAAATTCCATCTTGTACTTTTTGACAAATGACAGGGGGGAGATGATATCATCTGAGACGCTTGGACTGGATGGGGACACTATTCACATTAACATATCTCCTGAGAATACAAAAAATCTGGGAATTGGGGCAAACAATATCAAGATATTTGCAATCTCAAACTCTGTGCTAAAGCCTGATTTTTATGAATCAAGCTTTATTGTAACCAGTCTCAAAACAAAACTACCGACTGGCCTGTCTGATGACATTGAGTTTGCAGAAAAAGAGCCAGAGTATGTGATGTGGATTGTGCCGATACTGGCAATTATCGGAGTGGTAGCATATCTTAAGAGACGCCGTATGGTGGTAGCCTGAAATCCTTTAGAATTGATTCTATCTGATCCTCATCTTCAAGTTTAGAGTATTCATCCAAAAGATTCTCATTAAGTTCGTAAAATGTATGCCCCCATCCAAATTTGTCAAGCAGCTCCAAACTCTTCTCTCTAAAGCCCAAAATGAATAACGAGGCAGACAGTGCCTCAGCAGTGGTAAGCTTGCCCAGTTTTGAATAGTTTACGGGATTTCCTGCAAGTAACGGGGGGAGCCTTCGCTTGATACCATTGAATCTCTTGGCGAAGACATTTTCTGCCCGGTTCCAGGAGCAGTCAATCCCGGTAATAGAATTGGCCGCTGATCTGTCTTTTGGTATCAGTGTCTTTTCAGAAAACGGGTCCAACACCAATCCCTTGTTGCTGATTTTTTTGATATTTTCGGCAAGACCGAATTTCACCATCTTTGCTGCGGTACACTTTTTTGGATCATCCTGATAAAACATCAAAACCTGTAATCTCATCTCAATTAGTCATGAGATGAACTGTATTTTGAACTTACCCTAGTATCCTGTATGTGACTTTGTAGTAGAATCGTGAAACCTGGTCATCCTTGATGACTTTGATACTCCAATCCGTATTGGGCAAAAATTCTGTTGGTGATTCTGGAAGGATGCTGAACTTTTCTAGACGCACATCAGGACCGCTGTATCTTACATTGAAGCTAATCCCGTCAACTTTGACGACACTAAATATCTGCCCCTGTTTTTTCGTAGATTCCCTTACCAGACAGATGGCATCAGGGCCGATAATGCATGTGCCTGCCGCATCTGAGACTCTCAGGTTGACACTGGACTCGTCTGTTCTAGAAGACGTTATCAGAAAACCTGAAATGACTCTGGGCGCAATGGCATTGCCGTCAACTGTCTTCTCCTCGGTATGAATGGAGATCATTTCCTCTGTAATCCTGTTCTCCTTTTCGATTACGGTGCCTGATTTTGGACTCTGAGGTTTAGTTACGCCAAACTGAATCGACTTTGTCTCAAAGTCGGCATCAACTGTTATCTCGTATGAGCCGACAGCAGACATGGAATCAGGGATTATAAATTCATGGATAAATGAACCAGAAGGGCTTGGACGAATGGAAGTTATGGGACCTACATGTATTCCACAAATAAACGAGCCACACATGATTTCGGCATCATCTTTCTGAATGACACTTATGTCGAATTTCTCAAGGTAGATTAGCTTGTTTGGCTTGCCGATAATTATCACGGTATCACCTGGATGATATTCTGATTTGTCAGTGGATACTAGAAGCGACACTGGCTCGTCAAGACCGAAAACAAAATCATTAGTTATACTAAATGTCGTTTCGGTACGAATATTGTTGTATAGTGCTTTTACAGTATATGGCCCTTGGCTAAAGACAGTTATTGGTAATTCAAAGAGGCTTGAGAATTCACCACCTTGATTTGGATAAACAGATGATTCGTGAATTTTCTTAAATGGAAAAGTCCCATCAGATATTGTAATGTGCACTCTTTCTGGAACGACTAGTCCCTCACTACCCTGCTTGCGTAGCACTACATTTCCAACGATCTTTAATTTTTCACCTGCCTTGTATAGTGATTTTTCAGTAGACACAAAGAGGGGAGTTGTGGACAAGGAGTCATTTTTAGGATCCTGAGAGACTTTGAAGAAGAGATCTTTACTATGACTACCAGCAGATACCCTGATTTTGTAGACACCAAAATTGGATTCTGTCATGTCTCGCTTGTCATCATCAATTCTGATGTTATTGTATGTCTCAGTAATGGGAGTAGTCCATGACCATGAGAAACGCTGGTTGTCAACGGACGTACCAGAACTAGTCGTTGTCCCGTCAGGTCTTGTCAATACGATGCTAACTGTACTATCGCCGGTGGGAGGAAGCACACCAGTCAGGGAGACTGTTTCGCCCAAACCATAAACTTGCTTGTCAAGTGAAATGATTGCACCATCGCTCAAATCAAGAGGATCAGTGACGGTGAAAGTCGCCGTTACGATATTACCTGCATACTGAGATGTCAAAACATATCTTCCTTCTGTAAATACATTGACAGTAATATCGGTCTGAACAAAATAACTTCCCGAAGTCTCAGGAATTGCCGTAAAGTCATAGGCTACGGCGACTCCTGTATCTGCCCTTGTTCCCCCTTTTGCCTCGTTTGACAAACCGATAATTTTCAGAGGAGTGCCATCTTCATGAGTGATGTGAATTTTAACAGATGAACCGGTCTTGTAACTTGAATTGCCAACCGGGTCTCTGACAAATCCACTGATCATCATTTTATCACCAAGATCATAGTTCTCTTTATCTAAAATAACTGTCAATACATTATCAGAAACAGTAAACTCGTCGGGGTTGGAGACTGCGTGAATAACCCTAGTCGCAGAACCTATGTCCTTTGAAACATTAATCTTGTAATCGCCTAATCTGGTTGTGGTATCTGGTATTGTAAACGAATAGCTAAAAAAACCGTCCCCCAAAATTCTTACCCCATCTTGAATTTTAAATCCGGAACTGCTTCCAGCACTCAAACTTCCAATTGATGTCTGTCTTGTATGTATGATCTCTAGGTCCAATGTGCTGACCCAAATCTGGTTTAACCTACCTGTAATCTTGACTTTTTCACCTAAACCATAAACTGTCTTGTCAGTCCAAAGAGAGATTGACACATCTTCCTTGAAATCCTCTACTACCTCAAAAGTAGTCAAAACAGACCTGCCAGAATATTCAGCATTGATCTTAAAGGTTCCATAAGCTGGGTCTATAGTTGTTAAAAATACACTGGTTGCAAACTTGCCATTCGTTGGAAACAGTTCTCCGTTAGCGATTATGTCACCCCGGGAATCAGTGAGGGTGAATTTCATTCCCTCAAAAGGAATAATGTCTGTAGCAAAACCAGAAATTAAAACTGTCTGTCCTGGAATGTATTGGGATTTATCAGCGGTTATGTAAAGCGAACCCTCCGCTTTTTCTTCATGTTCAATTGATTCAAACCCTACTGAGAAACTTGTATCGGCTGTCGCTCCGGCATAATTTACAGTTACGTTAAAAGTTCCTTCGCTGATTCCAAGGACAGAATGCATACTAAGGGATGTTTTATAATTTAAATTCAAATCAGGATACAGGGATATTGTTTTCTTAAAATTGGGACCTGAAATATCTAGCAGGATCCGTGCAGGTAGAAATTCTGGCGTTACGGGATTGACTATTTTGGAAACACTTCCTTGAATTACTGCAGTATCGCCAAACAGATAGGATGATTTTTCTGATGAAATTGTTACGGTAACTTTTGATTCTTGCCTCTCTGTTGGTTCACCGTTTGCTGAACCGGCAAGACTGGTGTCTTTGTTAATTGCAACATCGGTATTACTACTCTGAGCATATACCGGGGCTAGTATCCCTAAAAGCAAGATTATGGAAAATACTGTGAATATATTTTGTCTCATTTCTGTCTCTTGTTTTGGTTGGCTAGAAGACTCTTTTTAGAATGAAATTGAGGAAAAGTTGAGCTTGTTGTCAAAGTCATATATCTTAAAACCATCAAAAACTAACCCCCTCTTTCAGTATTAAGGGATTCGCAACAATTATTCTTAGGAATAGTCGCAATTTGGACATTTTTTGTTTAATATCTTGGAACCACACTCTATGCAGATGCCTTCACCAGTATCCCTCTTTATTGACTGTTTTTTCTTTCCTACGTATACCTTGATTCCAAAATACAAGAGTATCACAATAATGACGGCATAAACGAGTCCCATGAATGGTATCAGACCAATCATGAACAGCAAAAGTCCTACAACCAAAATGATATCGCGTCTTTCAAATTCCAACAAAATCAGTCAACATAAAATCGATAAAAACATGCCGGAGCTCAGAGCCACTAGTTTACTTCATTTCAAAGTCATTACTCTAACTCTTCCTCATTGCTCGGCAGTAATACTGTGTAACAATTTGATAATAAGATAATGGTATGTATCAACCTCTACACCTAAATCCGCTAGAATAGTCAAGACGTTATAGGCGTAAAACATGCTCTTTGCTTGCTGATTCATACAGATAATGATTGGTGGTGGGATCGACGAAATTCGAATTCGCGACCTCTGCGTCCCAAACGCAGAATCATACCAAACTAGACCACGATCCCAGTAAATTCTAAAAGTTGCCCAATTTAAGCCTCACAGATAATTATTTTAAAGGTAATCCGAGGATTCAAAATGTGCAGATCGATGACTATATCAAGGCAGGAAAAATTGCCGCAGAAGTAAGAGAGATTGTTAGGGTAAAAGACTGGGTTGGAAAAACAGTTTATGAAATATGTGAACAAGTGGAAGGCGAGATTAGAAAAAGGGGGGCAAAATGTGCATTTCCGGTAAACACCAGCATTAATGAAGTTGCAGCACACTATACTGCAGAGCCAAATGACTCAATTACGATCAAAGATACAGATCTGGTAAAAATTGATCTAGGCGCACAAATTAATGGATACATTGCAGATACTGCAGTAACTGTTTGCTATGATGCACAATTCGATAGTCTGGTACATGCATCTGAAAAAGCACTAGACAGTGCAATGTCCATGATAAAATCGGGAGTAAAGGCAAGTAACATTGGACGTACCATTGAATCTACAATCAAACAAATGGGATTCAAACCAATTGTAAATCTTAGCGGGCATTCATTAGGACAATATACAATACACGCTGGAAAATCAATTCCAAATATTTGGTCATTTGGAGGATTTTCACTCTCGGAGAATTCTGCCTATGCATGTGAACCATTTGTAACAACAAAACAAGGCGAAGGGTTTGTCAGAAATGGAAAAATAAAAAACATTTTTGCAATAAACTCACGAAAGAAAACAAAGGATACAGAAACAGATAGACTGCTTGACTATATTTGGGAGAATTTTAACATGTTGCCATTTGCACTAAGATGGATAACAAAAGAATGGGAGGAAAAGAAAGCAAGAGAGTTACTGGGAATTCTGATCAAGAAAAAAGCGGTAAAGGCTTATCCTGTTCTCATTGAGGCAAATGAGCAAAGAATTGCCCAGTCTGAGCATACCTTTATCCCAATTGAGAATGGAGTAACAGTAACAACTAGTACTCCATAAAAATTCAAGTCATTTCTCTATACATTCTGCAAATATCTTTTCAATCCTTGTCATTGCATCACATGAGGTGCATTTTAATGACTCTGAAAATAAAATGTCTCCTTTGGCAAATTTTCTCTTTCTTTGCATTTTGCAGTTTTTGCATTCCTCAACAGTATAGGTCACAGTAACTTTTTTCTTAGAGAATATCATTGAAAAACTCCTACAGTATTACCCACGCCAATTATCAACACTGTTTGACCCTGCTTTGTATTCTCTTGAATCATCTCATAAACTTGTGAGCGCACATGATCTGCCTGATCAGCAATCTCCTTTGTCATCGGGGTTATTGCTTCCTTGACTGATTGTTTAATCACTATGGAAAAGACCGGGATGTTATTGTCTGTGGCAATTGCCTCGATTTGAAATCTCTCGACACCGATTCCTCCAATCGCCGCGCCAAAACCCTGTGCAATGGATGCAGAGTTCTCGCCTTCCATTTTCAATGCGGCATCAATCATAATTATTGTATCTGGCTTGTTCTCTGAAACAATCGTCTCTAATGCATCAGCCGGTCTTCCTACAGTGGGTTCTGGCCCTTTTGCTTTTAAAAGAAATAATTTCCTGTTCTCGAATTCAGTTTCTGCAAGAACAGTCTCAAATGCAACAGTCTCTTTTTGGCAATCAAGCATCATCTTTCCTACTACCATTGGGCCAATTCCATCCCCGACTGGCTGTCCTGCCTTGAATGCGGGAATTGCCTCTCTCATTGCTTCTGCATGCTCCATTATAAAAGGAAGAAGCATCTGAAGAGGAAGAATTAATGGATAATTGTTTTGTTTTTTTGCAGTCAAGTACATGTGATTAATGATTTTATGAATCATTTGTAATGAAGAGGCAATCTCAAGCAGGGTCTGCACTCTGGTTAATTCCAAGTTGCTGGTTTCTGGAGAAAGCATCCTGACTTGTTCTCTGGTGTATTCCTCCCTTGACCTAACTGTATGCCTCACTTTGTCAACTATACCATTAGGATCCATGTCTACAGGCATAATTGTAAAGTAATCTAAAAATCGATCAATTCTCTTTATCGGGTCAACTTTGGGGTTTAGATTCCATTTAATATAATCAATCAGCTCGCTCTTTGATTCCTTTTTAAAATCGTCAAGTTTTCTAATTCCTTTTTTAATTTCTCCAGAAGTAATGTATAGTTGAATTCGTTGCCCATAAAACACAAAGAGTATTATTGGAATTATCCAAATTGCCATCATTATTGGATTTGTATCATCACTCATTGCAAACAGTTGTTCAATGCCAAAATCTGTGAAATTCACTAATCCTTACATTTATCAAATCTAAATTAAATCATTCGTCGAATCTTTCAAATATTGAATCGTTTTTAATGTCAAGTTTTGTTGCTATATAAAGAATTGAGGTTATTTTGGTGAACATTGAATAATCGTAACTGTCTACAGTTTTGAAGTATTACGCACAAGATATGTCAAAACAGGTAACCGTCTACCGTTTTGAAGTATTACGCACAAGGTATGAATCAAGCATCTAAATGTATTTTCCTATCTCAACTAGGCTGTTCTGATCCCTGATTCTCCATGTTTCAAAACATGTCAGAAATACTGAAAGCATCTTCATCCTCTTTTCACTTTTCAGCTGACCCCAAACATTTCTATATACCACACATTTTCGAATAGAGTTTTCCGCATCATTGTTAGTTGATGGCACACCAGGATACATCACATGTAAACAGGTCATTTCATGCGTTTTTCAGCTTTGTTCCAAACTTTTTCATAATATCATCCCCCACCCCTCTTTCTTTACTTTCTTGATGGTTCCTGCAAGTAGTGTCCGGGCTTTGACATTCTTTACAATTTCAACATGCACATTTCCATCTCTCTCCAAGATTCCAAATACAATGGTCTTGTTTTTTGCACCTCTGCCACGATTTCCCCTTCTTTTTCCTCCAAAATACGCCTCGTCAGCCTCAATATTACCCATTAACACATCATCAGTTCTGATTGTTCCTCCAAGACTGAGAATCTAATTACATCAAAACAATGCAGTGCAGTAGGATAACTAACATCTGCTTCTGCTACAGCTTTTCTTGCACTGATTCCCAGATCAAAGAGTTTGATCAGAATCAGCCATTTGGAATAATTAATGTTGATTTTACTGAATTGTGTATCTGAAAATGGTCTGTAGTTTGTCTTGCATTCATTGCATCTCTAGTTTCCTCTACTCATCACATAATATTTTTCAGAATTGCAATTTGGGCAACAAATCTTTTTGTCTGTGTTGAATCGTTTACATAAAAATTTCAATGAATCTGATTTATTAGAAACTATTTTGGACAACTCTATTAGATTGATTATCTTCTTCAATAATTATCTCAAATTAGTTGGGGGTAATAGGTTTACAATCACCTAGTCCAGAACAGGTTTTGATGATGAGAAGGTATTGATCAGACAGATTGTAGCGTATGCGGTAATGAACTCTCAGAGCCAACTGATACATACTGTAGAACAGTGGAGGACATAGTTCCTGCAAAAAAGGTCGTTACACGATACATCATAACCAGGCGATACTGCAAGCATTGCAAAAAACAGGTATCTGCAGGGGTACCTGACGCACTGCCAAATGAGCGATTTGGAATCAGACTAATGACACTAATCGGAATACTAAAAACAATGGGATTATCTTATGGTAAGATATCACAGTTGTTACAAACAATATACTCATTAAATCTTACAGAATCAGCAATTAACCATGCAGTATTTAAAATTGCAAAGGCATTTGGCCCAACATATCAAGAAATGATCTCAGAGCTAAAAAAAGAGGCAAACATACACACGGCGACGAGACGAGCTGGAGGTTGAACGGAAAAAATTACTGGCTGTGGGCGTTTGTTGGGAAATGGTTTGTAATATACGAGATTGACCCAACTCGCAGTAAGGATGTGCCAAAGAGAATCATTGGTGGGTTTAAAGGCAACGTTACAAGTGACTCGTATTCTGCATGGAATTATGTTGGTAAAACCCACCAAAGATGCCACATTCACTATATCCGAGAGATTGAGGATACATACAATACAAGAATCCCGGAAAAGAATTCACACCATTTGCAGCACGCCTAAAGAGAATACTGTATACCTTCACGATGCAGCAAAAATCACCAATGAGACAAAAAGACTAAAAGTGAAAAAGAATTTTGAGAGAAGAATATCTGCAATGATATCCAAAAAATACAGCAAAGAGAACTGCATCAGGTTTGTAAAAAGATTGAAACGTGAAAGAATGATGCTCTTTACGTTTTTGCAGACTGGAACTGATTACCATAACAACACAGCAGAGAGGGCAATACGACCAAATGTCATAATCAGAAAGATCACAAACGGCCATCACTCAAAGGCCGGCGCTGATTCTCACAAGATATTGATGAGTATAAAGGAGACATGCCGGATGAGGGGATTGAATTTCCATGATTATGCTTTGGAATATCTGAGAAATTCTACTTCAAAACGGTAGACAGTTACCTAAAAATCCAAAATTTCAGAATAATCCGAGAAATTATCTTCTAAAACTGCGTCTAGGAATAATTACGCAATGCGTCTAATGATTTTGTTTGAGTATTGTTGTAATAGTCGACGTGGTTTAGTCAATTACGCATAAACTCTTGTGAAGAAAAAGGCAAGGAATTCAGATGGTTGGCGTGGTTTAGTCAATTACGCATAATCTCTACTGTAGACAATTACGTTAAATCGTGTCTCAGACGGTTTGTTTGCTTAAACACGAATTGCTGTTTGAGACGTCCCTCCTATAGATCTTTGCATTCTTAGCCGATTTTGAACACATCTGGGTTAACTGCTGATATAGGTACATATATTAAATATCGTGCATTTTGTTTTGTGAACTAAATTGAAAAAACTACATCTAATCTTCATATTTCTAATATTGGCACTCGGCTCAATGTGTACTGTAATATACCAAAATGTATCTGCATCTGTAGGTGAAATCGTATCTCAAACCATAGAAATCAATAACAATACAGCAAACGGCCCTGTCTTGTCTGATGGTGATCGCTTTGGATCCTCCATTGCAAACATTGGCGACCTGAATAATGACGGCATATCGGATATCGTAGTTGGTGCAATTTATGATGATGCTGGCGGTATCACCAAAGGTGCCATACATGTAATGCTTATGAACAGTAATGGAAGTGTATCAAATACCGTAGAAACCAATGACAATACAGCAAACGGCCCTGTCTTGTCTGATGGTGATCGCTTTGGATCCTCCATTGCAAACATTGGCGACCTGAATAATGACGGCATATCGGAAATCGCAGTTGGTGCAATTAATGATGATGCTGGCGGTATCAACAAAGGTGCCATACATGTAATGTTTATGAACAGTAATGGAAGTGTATCAAATACCGTAGAAACCAATGACCTTACAGCAAACGGCCCTGTCTTGTCTACTTTTGATTACTTTGGATACTCCATTGCAAACATTGGCGACCTGAATGCTGACGGCATATCGGAAATCGCAGTTGGTGCATATTATGATGATGCTGGCGGTACCAACAGAGGTGCCATACATGTAATGTTTATGAACAGTAATGGAAGTGTATCAAATACCGTAGAAATCAATGACAATACAGCAAACGGCCCTGTCTTGTCTGATGGTGATCACTTTGGATACTCCATTGCAAACATTGGCGACCTGAATAATGACGGCATATCGGATATCGCAGTTGGTGCATATTATGATGATGCTGGCGGTACCAACAGAGGTGCCATACATGTAATGTTTATGAACAGTAATGGAAGTGTATCAAATACCATAGAAACCAATGACCTTACAGCAAACGGCCCTGTCTTGTCTGATGGTGTTCGCTTTGGATCCTCCATTGCAAACACTGGCGACCTGAATAATGACGGCATATCGGATATCGCAGTTGGTGCATATTATGATGATGCTGGCGGTACCAACAGAGGTGCCATACATGTAATGTTTATGAACAGTAATGGAAGTGTATCAAATACCGTAGAAATCAATGACAATACAGCAAACGGCCCTGTCTTGTCTAATTCTGATCACTTTGGATCCTCCATTGCAAACATTGGCGACCTGAATAATGACGGTGTAGGTGATATTGCAGTTGGTGCAATTGGTGATGATGCCGGCGGTACCTACAGAGGTGCCATACATGTAATGCTTATGAACCCTATTGATAATACTCCACCAACCATAACTAACATTACATCTAATGCAACAATTTTTGGTGCACTCAAGGTGGGTGATACCATAACATTTACACTAACCGCTGGTTCAGCTGAGATTGGTGCTACTATTAATGGCACTTTCAACTCTGTAGCATTATCCTGGAACAGTACTGACAACGGAGTTACATACACTGCAAATTATACCGTATCTGAAGGAGATATGGATCAGACTACACCATTACAAATCACAAATGTAATAATCACTGATGATTCAGGCAACACGAGCTTGCCATTTAACGGCACTGACATACTAAAGACAATTGACGCAAACTCTCCAATCATAACCAGCATCACCTCGGATGCAACATCATCAGGTATCCTCGGGGTGGGCGATACCATCACATTCACAATGACCTCTGATTCTGTTGAGGTTGGAGATATAATAAATGGCATATACAACTTGCAACCACTGAGTTGGAGTGCTACTGGTAACGGAACTGCATACACTACAACATATGTCATTACTGAAGGGATGCTAGACCAGACTGCACCATTACAAATCACAAATGTAATAATCACTGATGATTCAGGCAACACGAGCTTGCCATTTAACGGCACTGACATACTAAAGACAATTGACGCAAATGCTCCGGCATTCATATCGTCTACACTAAATTATAGAACAGGTGTTTTCACAATCATGTTTGATCATATAATTGACATATCTGTAGTAAATTCCACCCAATTATACATCAGAGAGACTGGTGCCACTACAGGCGGCGTAACCCTGTCCTCTTCAGAACTAATTACAACTGCCAACGATTTAACCCTATTATTTGTATTAACTGAAGACAGCCATCAGTCAGCCATTGCATTCACTACGCCACAGCTGGACATTGATGTTGCCGCAGTCCGTGATATTGTTGGAAATCCAATTGCCACATCTGCAGACAATCCAATCTTAGTTACTAACATTCCAGAACTACCTACATTCTGCAATATTCCTGACTCTGTAGGCTGGATAATTACAGCTAGTTGTACGCTTTCTGCAAACCATGTGGTTACTACAAATGTACTAGTTCAAAATAATTCAGTCCTAGTTATTCCTGATGGAGTCACTCTGGATATTGACTTTGCAAACAACAACCTCACAGTAGAGTCTGGAAGCGGGGTCTTGATAAAGTCAGGCGGAACAATCACCTGACACGTTCATAACCCGTCTTCAATTCACTGTCCTTGCAAAATATAACCCATGTCAAGAGTGAATCCATACGTTCTGTAGATGGAAAAGTAACTCAAATTTGACTAAAATTTTCGTATGTATCAACCCTTACGCCTAAATCGACTAGATTAGTTGGACGTTATAGATAGAGTTTATGCGTAATCGACCAAAATAACAATCGACTTGTGCGCATCAACTTGTTCACATTTGACACGATGGTAAACCCTTCTCAGACGATAGGTTTAGATCCTGGAATATTCTTTGCATTGATATGTCCCAATACGAAATGCTAGCTCCAAATCAATTGACAAAGCTGATTGAGAGCAAAGACAAGGCGCTATATAAAAAGGACAATGCACTACATGAGAAGGACAAGATAATAGCAGAACTAGATGCACTATGGACTGCAATAAAGGCCAGGGAACGTAGATAACAATGGAAAGAAGGTTTGTGAATTTACACACAAACTCGAGGTATATGCCACATCATAATGTCAACACCAGAACATTTGCATGCATTTACAGGATATCAAATCGATGATTTTTTTTGGTTGTTAAAACATGTTGGAGAATTCATACTAGACCATCTAGATAAAATGCCGTTATTTGATATTAAATCAGGTAAACGGGAATCTGATGCAGGAAACAGATGCAAGCTTTATCCGGAACACACATACTAGTGGGACAGATGATAAAGAGATCAAACGTTACACAAGGACAACTAGCAGCGTAACTGTCTACAGTTTTGAAGTAGAATTTCTCAGACATTCCAAGTATAATCATGATATTCAATTCCCTCATCTTGCATGTCTCTTTATACTCATCAATACCTTGTGAGAATCAGCTCCGACCTTTGAGCGATGACTGTTTGTGATCTTTCTGATTATGACGTTTGGTCGGTATGAATCAAGCATCTAAATGTATTTTCCCATCTCAACTAGGCTGTTCTGATTCCTGATTCTCCATGTTTCAAAACATGTCAGAAATACTGAAAGCATCTTCATCCCCTTTTCACTTTTCAGCTGACCCCGGACATTTCTCTGCATCACACATTTTCGAATAGAGTTTTCCGCATCATTGTTAGTTGATGGCACGCCAGGACACATCACAATGTAAACAGGTCATTTCGTGCGTTTTTCAGCTTTATTCCAAACTTTTTCATAATATCATCACCACGCCGGTATCGTTTTATCATATAATCAACTGCTCAAACAGACAATCCGCATATTTGATCCGTTGTATCTTTTTGTGTTTTGATTTTGAATATTTTTTGGCATTATCCAATATTTTTGAGAATTCCTTGTGCAAAATGGCAGCTGATGGTTTTTCTGATTTATTTGCCATGCATCTTTTGACTCTCTTGGCAGTTGTGCAGTGTGCATCTCTGTCTCTTGTTTTTGGTAAATATTACAACATGTGATTTCCATCCATCAGAAACTATAATTCCTCTAAAATCAATCCAGTATTTTTTTATAACAACTGCACCTCTGCTAAAATCTAAAACATAGTACGCTTCGGTGTTGGTTCTTGCAATCCACGCCCATCCATGTTTACCTTCAATTGGATATCCAGTCTCATCAAATCCTACAATCTCTGATTTGTTGATTTCGTGCCCAATTTTATCATAAAATGGCTCTAAAAGCGCCTGACCTGTCTGCAAAATTGACCGTACTGTCGTATTGCTGATTTGTAATCCATATTGTTCTTGCAATGATTCTCTGATTGTGTTGTATGGCATTCTTTTTGAAAACATGCTCACTACACTTTTGATTACAGTGGCGTCAAATTGTCCTCTAGGTGCAAGTTTACCATCATTTTCAAATGTCTTTTTGCATGATTTACAGGTATATCTGTGTAAAATATGCTCAGTTACGTTATACTCTTGTGGTGGTGGAATACCCACCATGTTGCGTTTTTTTGTGTCAATCTGAGTAATGTCTGTGCTTTTACATTTTGGACAAGCTGTTGAATCATGATGTGTCGTTTTTTGTGGTATGAATGTCTGTGTTTTCCCCTTGTGTCCAAAGACACCTCCTCGGTTTGGTTTAGTATTTTTCTCTTTCTTGTCCTTTTCCACCTGCAAGAGCTTGCGAGATGGTGGCGTATGTGGATTATCATAATAGAATAATTTATGTTTCAATTTATCATTTGATTTTGTTAAACTGTTAATTGTTCTTGTCAGACTTTTATTGTGTTTTTTAGATCAACTATGACTAATCCAAGTTGTTTATTTTCTCGTCTTAATTCTGAATCAATTTTGTGAGTCTTGCTCATATCAGAAGGTGGATGAGGTTACTTTTAGATCTTTTGGTTTAATTTTGTTGATCTAGGCGTGAAGGTTGATTCATACTTTGGTCGCATTGCCCTCTCTGCTGTGTTGTTATGGTAATCAGTTCCAGTCTGCAAAAACGTAAAGAGCATCATTCTTTCACGTTTCAATCTTTTTACAAACCTGATGCGGTTCTCTTTGCTGTATTTTTTGGATATCATTGCAGATATTCTTCTCTCAATCTTCTTTTTCATTTGTAGTCTTTTGTCTCATTGGTGATTTTTGCCGCATCGTAAAGGTATACAATATTCTCTTTAGGCGTGCTGCAAATGCTGTGAATTCTTTTCCGGGATTCTTGTATTGTATGTATCTCAATCTCTCGGATATAGTGAATGTGGCATCTTTGGTGGGTTTACCAACATAATTCCATGCAGAATACGAGTCACTTGTAACGTTGCCTTTAAACCCACCAATGATTCTCTTTGGCACATCCTTACTGCGAGTCGGGTCAATCTCGTATATTGCAACCAATTTCCCAACAAACGTCCACAACCAGTAATTTTTTCCGTTCAACCTCCAGCTCGTCTCGTCGCCGTGTGTATGTTTGCCTCTTTTTTTTGTAACTGTCTACAGTTTTAAAGTATTACGCACAAGATATGTCAAAACAGGTTATTTTTGTAGAGTTTAGGTTGAGCACGAATTTTAGATGTTCTAGTCAAGAGACCTAAACTCTTACTTATTTTTTTGACACAAACACGAAGGAACTTTAAAACTAGACAATTACGTAATTAGAGTGATTTTTTTTCAACATTCCATATTTTGCATAATTTTGTGCATAAAAATCCAAAATTCCAGAATAATCTGAAAAATTACCTTCTAAAAATCGTACCTAGAAATAATTACGCAATACGTCTATTGATTTTGTTTGTGTTGTTGTAACTGTTGGCGTGGTCTATTCAATTACGCATAATCTCTAGTGATTCAATGCCTTTTCCATGGCAGAGAATCTTTTTGGATTTTTGTAATTAAATTTGTTAATTTCAACTAGTTCCACATATGACCCAAATTGGGCAGTATTTGTAATTTTATCAAGCTCGCCTTCAATCTCATCACCCTTGTCAAACTTTTTTAGAATTTTGTAATTGGTATTTCTTTCTGCGGGGATTCTTTGAATTTCTTTTACCAGCCTCCTTATTTCTTTTGGTCTTAACAGTTGCCCGTATTCTGAACCTGCAGATGTGGATATACTCTCATTAATCAGCGTTCCTCCAAAATCATTTGCTCCCCACATTAGTAACAATTGAGACATCTTTTGGCCCTCTTTTACCCAGGACATCTGAAGGTTGTCAATAGAGTTGTTCAGCATGATCCTCGCAATTGCATGTGTAAGCAGGACATCATTTCCGTCTGCTCCGGCCCTAATTTTTTCGTGCAACTGATGCTTGTACATTGGTGCCCCGTCTGCAATGAAATTCAGGGGAACAAACTCTGTAAATCCTCCCGTCTCTTTTTGAATTTCTCGTAGTTTTGCAATATGCCTCACTCTGTCTTCAAGGGATTCTAGGTGACCATACATCATAGTTGATGTTGTATTGATTCCCATTTTGTGGGCAGTCTTTACAACTTTCTCCCAATCTTCTGCACTGATTCGGCCGGGGGAAATCTTGTCCCTGAGTTTCTGATCAAGAATTTCAGCAGATGTTCCTGGAAGCGTGTCTACACCGGCCTCTTTCATCCTCTTTAGAAATTCTTCAATTGACGTCTCTGATCTTGTTGCACCGTATAGAATCTCTTCAGGGGAAAATCCATGAATGTGGATGTCCGGAATCTCTTTTTTGATTTCTCTGCATATCCTTTCATACAAATCTCCTTCCATGTCCGGTGGCAGTCCTGCCTGAATACAGACCTCAGTTGCACCTAACCGGTATGCTTCTTTTACCCTTTGCACAATCTCCTTAGTTGGCAAGAAATAGCCTTCTTCTGCTCGAAAATCTCTGCTAAATGCACAAAAACCGCATTGCTTTATGCAGACATTTGTGAAATTTATATTTCTGTTAACCACGTATGATACAATATCGCCAACTCTATTTCTTCTGATTTCATCGGCAACCATCCCCACAAAGTGAAAGTCAACTCCTGCCGCATTGTATAACGCCAAAGCATCCTTTACAGAAACCTCCTTTTCAGATAGCGCATTGTTTAGGATTTCAGATATTATGGGGTCTGCATTTTTGAAAAGCGAATCAATGTTATTGCTCATCTCCAATAGTCCTCGCTTACCAACCCTTCTCCATTTTCAATTACAGATATCTTGTCTCTTAACTCTTTATTAATAAAAGAAAAGAATTCCGGATACACTGGAAATCTGCACTTTAGGTCAAATCCTGCATTTTTTGAATCCTCATCCACTTTGTCAATTTCCGGCCAAGGAAATTCCGGATTTACAAAATCAGGCGTCAAAGGCGATATTCCTCCCCAGTCATTTATCCCGACTGACAGAAAACTCTGATATGATTTTGGGGACAGGTTTGGAGGAATCTGTATGTTCATCTCCGGCATGATGATTCTCGATAACGCAACAATTGTCTTAAAGTATTTTTCATCAGCTGATGGCGTATTTTTCATCACAGTATCTGGTTTTGGTTGAAAATTTTGTAAAATTACCTCTTGAATGTTTCCATATTTCTGATGCAACTCTTTTATTGCCAAAATAGAGTCAACAATCTCTCCTACTGTCTCTCCAATCCCTACAAGAATTCCAGTCGTCATTGGAATTCCCAATATTCCGGAATTTTTCAAGACTCCCAGTCTTGCTTTTGGTCTTTTGCTTGCAGCCCAATAATGCGGCATTTCTTTTTCTGACAACCTTTCACTGACATTTTCAAGCATTATTCCCATTGAGACGTTTGTTTTTTTCAATTCCTTCATATCTTCAAAGGTTAGATTGCCTGCATTGGTATGCGGGAACAATCCTGATTCCAATGCCAGTTCTGACGCATAAATGAGATACTCTGCAGTCGATCTGAACCCGTTCTCCTTTAGCCAGTCCCGCGCTTTTTGATATTTCTGTTCTGGCAGTTCACCTGTAACAAAAAGTGCTTCAACACACCTGTATTTTTTTGCAAGTTGTAAAAGTTCTGATATCTGCCGTCTTGACATCAGGGACAGTTTTTCTTCTTCTGGTTCGGCTTTGTATGTGCAGTAAGAGCAGGTATCTTTGCAGAGATTGATTATGTTAAAGAATGCTTTTTTTGAAAATGTAACAGACTCTTTTTTAAATTTTTTTCGCAAATTTTGTGCAGTTGAGAAGAGCTCAGTTGAATCTTTTATCGCATTTTGATAAATCTCCATGACATCATGGCGGGAAATTGTTTTTCTCTCTAAGACATTGTTTAAACTCTCAGAGTTTAATACAATCTTGTTCAACAAGAGGATTCTTGACTAGAAGTATTTATGCTTGTATTGTGCTAATTTCCATTTGGCCTCTCTTGGAGAATGACTGTGACATTTGTTGTTCTGCCGTCCCTTAAAATATCCAGAATCATTTCATCCCCGACTGATTTTGCCCTTTGGAGGTATACTAGGATATCATCAATTTTTCTAACCTCGATTCCGTCTACTGACATGATGATATCTCCGCCCACCAAATAGCTAGTTCCTTGAGATTCGACGATTCTCTCAGAGCCGATCAGTCCTGCCTTGAAAGCTGGACTGTCTTTTACAACTGTAGCTATCAAAAATCCTACCGCATCCTTTTGACCCAATACTTTTGCCAGATCCGGATCAATGTCCCTGCCTGTGATTCCAATCCAGGGGTGTTCGTATTCACCTTTTTCAATAAGGGTCGGTACGATTTTGGCAATAGTCTGCGACGGTATTGCAAATCCAACACCCGTAAATTCGCCTGTTGTTGATTGAATTGCAGTATTAATCCCGACGATTTCACTTTTCATGTTAAGCAACGGGCCTCCTGAATTTCCAGGATTGATGGCAGCATCAGTTTGGATCACATCTGGAATGGAAAATCCAGCACCTGATGGGAGTAGCCTGTCTAATTGACTTACTATTCCCGAGGTCATGGAGCCTGACAATCCAAATGGGTTTCCAATTGCAGCTATTGGCTCTCCAACCTTGAGATTAGACGAGTCGCCTAGTGCCAATGGGCGCAAGAGCACGTGATCTGCATCGACTTTGAGTACTGCTAGGTCAGTAAACTTGTCTGTTCCGATAATTTCTGCATTGTATGATCTTCCGTCAAGAAATGTGACTATGATTTTTTGTGCATCATCAACAACATGCGCATTTGTAATTATGTGTCCTTTTTTATCAAAGACAAAGCCAGAACCTAGTCCGTTTACTATATCAACTGGTTTACTTGTACGCACATTGACCCTTACCACTCCTGGTTCGGATTTTTCAAAGATCTCAATCAATGAGAGACTCTCCGAATACGACAAAGTAGGCTTGACTGCTGTGCCTGGCAGAGGGGCATCAACAATTACAATCTCGGGTTTTATTGATTCTGCCGACAGGATAAACATCACTACAAATATGGCAATGACTGATATGGCTCCAATACTTGCACCTACAAACATGCCTGATTTGTCCACGAGTTTTTTATCATTGATTTTCTATCTAAAAGGCTTGCTATACGCTAATTGAATTTTGATTGTGATCTTTTATGGAATAACTTCTTTGTTTCCATACAACTGATGATGCACTATTTGCCTGAACCAGCCCGCTTAGGAATCCTAAAACCACCACCAAACTTCCCAGTGGTGCAAATAATGCATAAATTAATCTCAATTCTAGTCCGATTTTTACCTCAATTATTGCACCAATATAGATTAGAATTGAGGCAATTGCTGCAGCAATACAGAGTGTCTTTGCAGACATTGTTTCTGCTGGTAATGATGCAGATACAACAAGTATCAGAAACGGAATAAACAGCAGAAATAACACTGCAAGAAATATACCAATTGCAGTTTTTCCGTTTTGAATGTATAGTGGAACCATCAGTCTTTTTAGTGCATTCCATAAACCAGTCTTGTCTCGAGCCCAGACAGCATCAATTAGATGCTCGCCTCTTACCATCTTTATTTTATATCCTGACTCTTTTATTTTTTTTCCTAGTGCGCCATCTTCAATAATTTCCTGCCTTACTCCTTTATGCATGCCTACTTGCTCGTATGTCTTTTTCTTCAGGATGAAAAAACTTCCAAAAAAGTAACCAGTTTTTTTTGAAGGATTGTTTACATTTAATGCAGAGAATCGGGTATGTAGAAATGTAGAGATCATCGGAAGTGTGATCTTTGTCCAAAAGTCAAATGTTAGCATTTTTGGAATTGCAGATAATGCATCCAAGTTAAATGAGATTAGATGGGCCACTGCAAGGGACAGCACGTTTTTAGAATGACTAGTATCTGCATCAGTGAATAACAAAAGCTCCCCTGATATTTTTTTATATCCCTCCATACATGCCCAATTTTTACCCATCCACCCTTTTGGTTTAGGCCTTGCAGAGACTGGAATTATTTTAGAATCTCTTTTTGCGTATTTGGAGATTATTTCCCATGTTTTATCATCAGACGAATCATCAATCACTATAATCTCATAATTTTTATAATCCTGTTTGATTAACGAATCCAAACATTTGCCAATAAACTTTTCTTCATTTCTTGCCGGAAGAATTATCGAGACCTTGGGAAATGATTTGGAGGTATTTTCAAATTTGTCAAGATATGGTGTGAATCTAAACGAAGCAAGCATTGATTTGATGAGAAACATCCATGCACCACAGACTCCCAAAAGAATTGCAGTTAGGGAGTAATTGAGAGCATCAATGTTTAGTTCCATGAACCTGCCCCTCGATTTCCTCTTTGATGCTTTGTAATGCCTGCACGGTGCCACATTTGATGTGTCTTTTAATCACACCTGTAAACATTCCAATCATTCCTGTCAGTTTTATGTCCCACACCGTGTTTAGTACAGTTTTTTCTCCTTTGGAGACAAGGGATGTAATTTTCTCACCCCTTAGAATACCTTTTGTGAATTTTACCTCGATCTTCTCTTTGGGATAAAGTCTTACTTTTTGCAGACATTTTTGATCTCTGAATGCTATTATGACCTCTCGCCAGATAGTGTTTCCATCTTTGGACAGGTTTTTGACTTTTTTGGTTCCCTTCCAGAATTTTGCTTCATTGTCAATATCTGAGATAATATCCCAGACTTTGTCAATTGTGGCATTGATCTCCACTTTGACCTCAATTATTGCCATATTGAACACACATCTGTTCCGCATTAAATATATTAGATTACTATTTAATTTCAGATAGACTGTGATGGGCAACATGCCTAAAATCCGGAACAGTAACTCCAGTTCTAATGGCCTTTGCCACTCTTCCATCACAGTCACTTAAAATTTGAGAGAAAATGAAACCGTCAAAATACATGCCAAAGATTGGAACCTTTGATGGTTCTGGGTTTTGGAAAAATGCATATGCGCATCAGCGAGGCAAGTTGTTAGACAAGGTCAGCGTTCCAGAGGATCAGATTGTCGCACTCGTAAACAAGACGTACATGGAGCTTCCAGCAGCTCTAAGATATGAGATTGAAACCAGCGGAATTGACAAAAACGAACTAGAATAAATTCGAAATTCATTTTAATGGGAGAAATTAACGTTTGTTATGACAAATGTGTCATATGATGATTTTGCAAAACTGAACATCAGAGTTGCAAGGGTTATTGAAACAGAGCCAATTGAAGGAAAATCCAGAATCATCAGAGGAAGAATTGATTTGGGTAATGATGACAAGCGTGACGTGATTATTGGCGGTGCACAGTATTATCAGCCAAAAGACATTGTAGGAAGAACGGTCATTGTAATTACAAATTTGGAACCAAAAAAGATGGCAGGTGTTGAATCAAATGCAATGTTACTAGCAGCTGATGTTGATGATAAACCATTCTGGCTGACAGTAAATGAGAGCGTTCCTTTAGGAAGCCCAGTCAAATAATGTCCACGTAACCGGAGGTTATAAGAAATAAATTAGATACAGACTTGTTTTATGACTAGTAAATCATCAGTTCTTTTTCTTCCAGTAATGCGTGCAAATTGTTTACAGATCTAAACACCTCTTACTCTTTTTTTGTTCCGGTGCAGACAAGTTTTCCTGAGAAAAATATCAAAACTAGAGTTTATGTAACTGTCTACAGTTTTGAAGTTCCTTCGTGTTTGTGTCAAAAAAATAACCTGTTTTGACATATCTTGTGCGTAATACTTCAAAACTAAACAATTACAAATAATTTCAGTATGAATCAGCAGAGCATGTTTTACGCCTATAACGTCTTGACTATTCTAGCGAATTTAGGCGCAGAGGTTGATACATACATTTTACAATACTCTGATCTTCTTCCATGCCCTCTGGGGTGATCTTCTTATTTCTGTGGCAATATTGGCACTGTCCAGTCTACATTACCTTATTTTTTTTCTTTTTTTGTCAACTGTGTATCACTATTCCTTTTAACAAAAATTAGGCCTAGAAAAAAACGTGGCAAGGCGCTACAAGTCTCCAATCATCTACCGTTTACGGGAAATTCCAGTAAAACAGATCAAGGTGTGGAAAGATGCTCAGGCAAGAAAACTTGATCGTGACGGTATCTCAGATCTTGCACGCTCTATTCGAACTGAGGGGCTGCAAAATCCTCCCATGGTTCAAAAGGATGGCAAAGACTCTTACCTGTTAATGTCTGGCCAGAGAAGGCTCGCTGCACTAAAAAGACTAAAGGCAAAAAAGATTCCAGTATTGTTACTCACCAATACTACAAAGTATGATCTGGAGAACGCAAAGGCAGCATCAGTAATTGAAAATTTACACAGAAACAAGTTGAATACAAAGGACATGGCCTCTGCCTGTGTGTTTTTGACTGAATCAGTTGGCAAAGGCAAAGCGGCAAAATCGCTTGGCATATCCTCTCAAACCCTAAAAAAATATCTCGGATTTCAAGCGGTTCCTGACAGACTAAAGGAATATGTTCCAAAGCATATCTCGAGGGACGATGCCACCAAACTGTATCAAATTGTTCCAAATATCTCAAAAGCAGTAAACATTGCAGAAAAAATAATCCCGTTTGATCAGAGATTGCGCAAACAGTACATACGTGCTTTATCAAGAAATCCAAAATCATCACATCGCAAACTTTACAAAAAGGCAAAGGCAGGACTGCTCCAACAGAAAATTACAGTTGAACTAAACAAGAGCAATGCGCAAAGGCTGAAAAGTCTTGCTGCAAAAAAGGAATTAGAGGTAACAGAGATGGCAGGCAAGATAATATCTGATTATCTGAAAAGAAAAGCATAGACTAGTGTAATCATTACCCTGCATATTGAATAACACATACTATATGATTGGTGCGGCATCAAATACCGGTACGACAAAATTCAGACTTGCACCAATCTTATTTTTAGAAACCCTGCAAGCATGCTCGCAAACTCTTGTTCACCACCAGTGTCATTCTTTTAATCATCACGCTAAACAGAACCAATCTTACAACCATATGTATGGGTCAGAAGATAGTAAAGTGTTTCATTTGGAGTAAAAAATACCAATTAATCAAATAAATTAGATAGGAAAAGATAGAACAAGATTGTATAATTCCATCAAATGTGGCACTTTTCTATCTACTGATGGGTATAGACTAGACGCAACCGGTGGATGGAACAGCAACACTATTGCAAATAATGTTTTCACTGGCTCTCTAAATACATCAACAATTATCGTCTCGATAATATACTAGAGTGACTGAATGCTTACAATTGGTTTACAACAAGAATCATTTCTTGCAAGAATATGATCTACCATAATCCCACAAAGAAAATTAGGTATGAATCAAGCAAATAGCATGTTTTACGCCTATAACGTCCAACTATATTAGCGGATTTAGGCGTAGTGGTTGATACATACAAAATTAGAAAACAAGTATGTGTATCTCACAGAATGATTGCTGTTGCAATCTCTTGGATTACACTCTACACGCGCATAACCTGTATTTGCACATGCATTTTTTACACTCTTTAAAGATTCCAAAGTATTTTCCTTTGATACTGATTGCAAACACAATACACTGATTCACAATATCTGGTTTTTTGGATTTGAGATATTCGCTAAATGATATAGCATAACCTGATGCGCGATTAATGAGATGTCGATTCATCGCTTTACAAATTGGTCAGTTTACTGTTTTTGAAATGTCTGGGTCTGCATTTGAGGCATGTCTTACAACCGGGATTCTTTTTTATTGTTTTCATCTCTAAAAACACATCACAGGCCGAATCGTATGTCGATTCATACCAAGTGACCCCACCCAAAACAGCCTTTTTGGAAACAAGCCTGGCACAAGCAGTCAATCCTGGCAGGAACTGATTAATTAATGCTTGACAACTATCCTAAAATTAGATTATCTCATAACTTTTGGGCTAAAATTACGACACGTCTGGCAGAGGCAAAAGCCATCTAGTCGTGCAAAAACTCGGCTAATCAGGATGGATAATCAGACAAGAAAATACAACAAATGATGTCTAGATGACTTTAATCAACAAAGATTTCAAAACATTGGCCAAACTCTGATATCAGTTCAGGCATATCATGTATAGTAATGAACGAACTGATTCTGGAATACATTGTTAACTGAATTTGGATACGTTTATTACTTTTGCCCTCTAAATTTTCTCATGTCTAGGGTAGTGATCTTGACAGTTTTAGTTGCGAGTCTTGTTGTTGTTGTTGTAGGCATTAGCACTCCTGTATGGGCTGCCCAATTGGATATTACAATTAATCCAAACAGTGACTCTTCTCCATTTGAGATGAAATATCTCAAAACCGTCTTTATAGAATATCCAAACGGCGGAAATTTGTTTGATGAATTACGTGGAAAAGAATGGATCCTATCTGGCATGGCTGATTCATCAGATCCCGGGGTTCAAAAACTTGCCGATAAACTTAACCAAAAAATTATTCTTGATGGAAGTCAGGCGAGAATCTCCGACCTGAATGTCATTTATGATTTTCATCTTAAAGCAAGAGACAATTACACATCTATTGATTATAAGGTCATTCTAGAAGGAACAATATCTGATTATATAATTACAACAGATACTACAAAAGCCTTGGTTGATTTGGGCTGGAGAGGATTAAGCACTAATGGCGAAATTTTAATTGACGATATTGACATCAATATTCCGATAAACCTTATTCGAGACCAAGAACCAAAAGTTTATGCATTCTTTGCTGGAACTGAAGCCGAAGATATTCTCCAAAGAAATCTCATTGATGCAGACTTTATCTTGGAGCAACCGCTGACTAGGTGGCACTTTTTATTTGATCCAACTGGAATTACTGAGGATGCTGAAACATTTGGATTAGATGACAGCATCTCTGGACATGTTGTCTCTATCTTTACAATGGGAGAAAGCAGTTTTAGAGAAGGGAGACAGATTGAAAAAGACTATGAAGCAGAAATAATGGCTGATCAAAAATATAGCGTTAGAAGCGTACAATCCGCTGATCAAGCCAACTTGCAATTGATTGGTTTTGTCGCACTAGATGTACTAGATGGAGTTGAAATTGCAGGTGTATCCTCATCTCCTATGGAAGGATATACAACCCCTCCAACTGGTAAATTCCCAGTCATGATAATTTACGGTATGGCAGGAATGGCAGCTATTGGCGGAGTTGCATTCTTTATCTTTAGCTCTCGTTCACTTAAAAACACAACATCAGAACAAACAGGAATTGATCCTAGCAGTCTAGTTGGATATCAAACCAGTACATCATCTGGCGGTTATCAGACCAACAGGGGTGAGGCACAATTAAGAAACGATACTGATTACCAACAAACCAGATCTGTTTACGAGCAAACAATACAACATGCTCCCCCACCACAGACGCCAACTTCTGCCGCTGAAGATGCAGCATGCGGATGTGCGGCATCCACTGAAATGGGTTCTGAATGTGACTGCGAGATGCAAAGTGCTTGCCTGTGTGATGGAACATGCAGATGTAATGCGACCATCTGTAAGGATCAAGTCGATTCAATGAGTTAGACTAGAGAAATTTTTAAAAAAATCATGTGTGCTGGGAGTAACCCTCCTTTTGTTTTCACGACATTTCGCTTTGCAGCCTACCTGAACTTGGTACAGACACCTAGAGTTCTGTTTGGCCTTGCTCCATGTGGGTCGGCTTTTTCATTCCTTTTATGGAAACCTCAGGTTTTGCCATCATTGTGCGCCATATTGGATTCTTTTCTGCTCCGTTGCCAATCATCTCTGATTATCTATCTCCAGATCACATCTTCTGTATGGAGGGAGGAGTTTCCTCTGCCGTAGCAGCACGTCGTGCTCCAGCTCACATAAAAGTAACAACTCTTTGTGAATTTGAGTTTTACCTTTCAGGCTTTCTGCCTGTTATAAACAAGGTTCCAAATTCTCTTCTCCATCTCTTTTTGTTTCTTAAATCCTTGATATGCCTTGTTTTTACTTTAAATCCTGCATTCTGAAAAAATTTTCTCCATTCTTTTTTTGAATGCAGATGCAGCTGCATCTTCATAACAGTTGCCCATTTTGCAGTTGCCTTGTTATCTTTGTAAAAGTCCATTCCACAGAAAAATTTCCCTCCAGGTTTTAGCAATTTATGGATTTTTTCAAGTGCAATTTCAATTGAATCTACATAATAAAGCGATTCCATTGAAAAAATGAAATCAAACCTTCCACTATATCTCCATGATTCCACATTGGTATGAAAAAACCCTCTTTTGTTACTGCTTGATTTTTTTCTGGCTTGAATGATCATCTTTTTACTTGTGTCAATTCCTATGGCCTTTTTACAGTTCTTCTCTTTTTGTATCTCTCTTAGTAGCCATCCATTTCCACATCCAACATCAAGAAATGTAAATGGCCTGTCAAATGGCACAGTCTTTAAAAATTTTGAGACATTATCCTGGTGCTCCATCTCCATTAGTTCTGCCCTGCCATTTTGGGCCCATTTGTCAAACGTTTCCCTGACCCCTTTCATGGTTTTTGGCTTTTTTGTTTCCATTATAGTCTTCGGCTTGCTGTGCTTTGTTATGAACGGCTTTGTGTCACCAGTGCCTCGTCTTTAGCAATTCGTCTTGAAAAGAATTACCTGATGAATCATGTCAGAACCGGCGGAACACTAGATAATACCGTATTTTCTTGATGTATGAAAACAAACAGGAATGACTTGTAACGAATAGACATCCTGTGTAATAATCTCCAGACATAAATTATAAAAGAAGATTTTTCAGAATATCAAAAAAAAAAAACTAGATTTCCAAGAATAAATTTATTCAAGATCTAAAATAATGTGAAGACTGTCCTAATTAGACAAGTGGTTTAATGTGCACTGTACAGTGAAGCAATCTCACTTTAGTCAAAATGTCAATATCACACACTGGAGCGGACCCGTGTTTTTAGTACCACTTTTTGCATATTTTTATTGTCTCTCTCACTCATTTTGTGTCAACTCGTAATTGTCTAGAGTCTTAGTTCCTTTGTGTTTGTGTCAAAAAAAAATAATCTGTTTCAGTAGATAGGAAAGTGTCTCATTTGGAGCAAAAAATACCAATCAATCTCAAATAAATTAGTTAAAAAAAAGCCATGAATCAAGCAAAGAGCATGTTTTATGCCTTAATGTTCAACCATTCTAGTGGATTTAGGCGTAGAGGTTGATACATACAAAAAAAGGTAACTGTCTACAGTTTTGAAGTATTACGCACAAGATATGTCAAAACAGGTTATTTTTTTGACACAAACACAAAGGAACTTTAAAACTAGACAATTACAAAAAAAGTATGAATCAGCAAATAACATGTCTTATGCCTACAAGTCTATACTCCAGTTGATTTGGACGGAGAGGTTGATGCATACAAAAAAAGCTAGATCGAGGTTATGCAATTCCGTCACGTACTACACTTTCCTAACTACTGTGTTTTGACATATCGTGCGTAATACTTTAAAACTGTAATCAGTTACGAATATTCTCTGTATTTTCTTGCAGTTCGTTGGGATTTTCAGTTTTCTGGATATGGAATCTACCATTCTTCTAGAATCATACGTTGAATGTTCTATGACAATCTTTGCCATCTGCATGATACTAGTGGATCGACTTACATCTCGGAGCACGTTATCATAGTACCATCTGGTTTTAGAGACTCCTGCCAGGGATAAGGATCTATTAAGGCTCTTACTCTAGTTAACTCCTTTACTGCGATCATCTTTTGCTGCCCTCTAACGTTTTTTTAAAACGTCATTTGCTATGGTGATCTCACCATTGAGTTGTTTGAGACTCTTGTTTTCCTTTTGCAACTGTTGACATGTATTTCTGGTACCATTTAGTGCTGATTTGCCAGCATCAATGAATTTCTCGTGTCACGTGTAGAACGTACGTGGGGCCAAGTTATGCTTTTTGCACAACTCGGCAATACTGATGTTTGTGTTTAGTGATTCTAACACTACTCTTACCTTTTCTGAGGATGTGAATTTGCTTGATTTCAGTGATACCTCTCTCTCCCTCTTTACGACTTGAAAAGTGTGCATTAACAAGCGGTCCTATTCTAGAGGGATACAGACCAACTGATATGCAGAATTGAATCATACTCTGGTACCATTGCTACCCAAGTTTTAAGTAGGATGAGCATCCGCTTAGATCCCTGTGAGACAAATTTCTATCGTTTTAAGCCTGTTCGTTCTTCTTTTGATGCCTGTATATGCTTCTGCCCAAAGTCCAGATAGGATAACAATACTTGAAAATTTTGGCAATTATGACTATGGTGAGCCGCTATTCATTTATGGTCAGGTTGCAAGCATTCTAGATGATTCTTTTCTGATAATGCAAATTGTTAATCCGCATGGCGATCTATGTCAGATTCAACAACTCATGCCGTTGTCAAATGGCGTCTTTCTCACAGATACAATCACGCTAAAGGGCAGAATATGCGGTCTTTATGGTGAATATGAGATCAAATTGTTTTATGGTGATTATACAAAATCTGCAACCTTTAATGTCTCCTCTGATTCTTTCTCTGAGCCAACCCCTGATCAAAAGGTTTCATTGGCACAAAACCTGGTATCCAATCATGCATCATTGATTAGTGAAATATTTAGCATCCAGTCGCCCGTATCTCATCTGACTCTTGATTTATCAGAGTTGGAATCTGTCTATGTCGACTTGTGGATTGAATTTTTTGCAGATGATCTGATTGTTGAAACAGACCCACTACTCCGACATGCAATATCTACCTCGCTTGATTCTGTGCAGCAATTACTGGATAAAGATGAGATAACTCTTGATATTGCAAGGTCCATCAACAGAACAATCTTTGCGGCAGTATTTTATCATGAAATTGGTGATAAAACCAAAGCCATCGATCTGCTGACTGACGCATTCGTTGATATCAGAAATGTCAATCCTCAAAAAGTTACCAACCTCCGAACTCCGACTTTTGATGAACTAGAAGACACCCTGTTAAACTTGATGAAAAAATCCAACACAATAATGAGTAGAGATGTAAAACATGAAATTGGGTCTATCTTTGCTCGAGGAACTGCCCCTGTCTACTCTGAGGAGATTACCGGACTCGTTGACATACTCTCAAAATCACGATATCTTGACATTGTGTCACGGCAACAAAGTGATCTTTACAGACTGGTTCAAAGCGATTGGAACTCCCTGAAACCTTCCTTTGAGAACAAGAATTCTATTGACGAACTGCTCTCCTCAAGTACCAGTGTCTCAGAATTACACCAGGCGGCTCTGATTCTGCGAGAACTAGACGACGTTGAGAGATTCATCTCTTCTAATTCTGAAGAAACTAGTGATCTTGTAAATCTGATCATGCCTGACTGGAATGATCTGGAGACTGATTTGACACTGGCGTCCTCCGTTGAAGATATCTTGGAATCTGAATCTGACATTTATCAAATGAGTCAGATTATAGACATTTCATCACGAATTAGTAAGAGTGTTGAGATTTCACAGGCAAGCGGTGCTGATTCTGGCTTTGTAGGTGATTGGAGACTGCTTTTGGAAAGAGTTCAAAACGCCAAATCAGCCGATGAAATTTTGGATATAGTCTCAGAGTTTGATCAATCAATGACTGAACTAAGGGAGAAGCGAAATCCGTTGATAGTCTTGTACTTTCAATACAAGACCATGAAAGACAAAGCTGAGCTTCAAGCCGACTATGAGAACCTATTTCTAATTGATAGTGCCTTGAAAATTCTAGACACTGCCAAACAAATGGAGTCTGGAAATCCCTCTATCATGCGAATTGACAGAATCGAAGTCCTGCTAACATGGGTCAGTAATAAAGCCCCTCAAATTAAAGCAGATTTGGACTCTTTTAACAAGGATGCATTTAAAATTCGTGCCGGTGATGTCTTACAGAGGGCAAAGTCTCTTGAGAACCTGGTCGAACTAAGTCTAACTAAGAATCGATTCCTGCCAAATTATATTGAATTTACTGAAAAATTTAATGAAAAAATTGATAATGTGCGAGACCTTGTAATCAAAAATGATCTCAACCAAGCTGATGAACTAGTCCGTGTCTTGTTTGATGAGTGGACTCTAGTCTCCCAGGCATACGCAAATGATCCAAATGGCTCCAATGTCGGATACACTACAGATGAAATCAAGCGTATTGAATTTCGTAAAAAACTAGACACGTTCTCAAACATGGTGTCCACCTTTTATAACAACGAATTTGCTCCGCACGCTGATGGCTATAATCAGATGATGGCTGATGCATACGACCTGATATATATTGCAAACTTTGTTGATACTGAATCAAAGATTATAGAAATAGGTGACTATCTTAGCGAATATTTGGTTATACACAACCCCAGAATCCTATACGATATCTCATTTGACATTGAAAAAGACATATGGGTTATTCAGGGGGCAACTGAAAAATCTCCCTTTGATGGGAGGGAAAATCTGTATGTGACTATCTACAATATGGATGGCACTACTCACAGCAGTATGAAATTCACTGATACAAATCAGGGTAATTTTTACACTCAGTGGATAGCACCAACTGATCCTGGTCTATATGTGGTAATGTTGCAATATCAAAACTCAAAGGCTACGCAGATTGTCCATGTTGAGGAGAAATTTGATTACAATTACAGCGAATCCGATCTGAACATGGTTGATCTAGCACGTGACTTTGAGGAATTAGAGTCATTTGCAAGAGAGTTTGGCGGGGATAACTTTGATAATACTCGTCAGATTGCCCTCATAATTGACAAAATCAAATCTGGTCTTGTAAACCAAGATACTAAAAGCGTTAACACCAGTCTGGATGAGTTTAAAAAAATCATTGAAAGATACCTTCCTGTAAGATCACGTGTGGCAGTAGTCGAAGCAACTTTTAATGATGACAAACTGGTGATATCTGGTGCCGTTGAAAAGGCTCTCGCATTCAGCGAGGATCTCTTTATTGATGTTTATGATCAAAGAGGCAACCTGGTAAAGGAGATTGCCTTAAAAGACGACTCTTCTGGATTGTTCAGCAAAGTATTGTTCCAATCCTTTGAATCTGGAGAATATGTGGTTCAATTACAATATCATGATGTGATCGTAAATGACTTTTTCAATGTAAGATGATCAGTCACTTTTCTTCACTAGATTGAACAGTTGTTTTACTGCAAGTTTTGGATGGCGTGCCGCCAGTTTGATCATACTGGATAATCCAAAATCGGCCTTGATGAAATCAATAAACTCCTCTGATGTCAGTTCTCTAATGACATCTAGTTCCTTGTCCCATTGCTTATCTGAGAGTCCAATCCATCTGTCTTGTATCTTTCCTGCAGAGTTGATTTTTGATTCAATATCTTTTTTCCAGTTTTTCTCATACGGGTATAATGCAGACTCGTCTGTCTTTTCTGCTTTTATGGCATCTGATGCCACTCTTCCTGCAACTCTTCCAAATTTTATTGCGTATCTAATCCCTTCTAATACAAGCGGATTTGCCTGCCCTGCCGAATCTCCGACTAGAATCAGATTGTTAAAGACCGTTTTTCTTGACAAACCGTCATTTGGAATCAGCCCATAGTGAAATTCTATCGGTGTTATTTTTCCTAGTCTCTTAATCGGACCAAGTTTTGCATCCATTATATCTTTGAGTCTCTGTGTCGGGTCTACATCTGACTCTGGTTTTCCTATTCCCACTCCGATTCTTACAGTGTTGCCCCCTAATGGAAAGATCCATGCATATCCTGCTGGTGAATACTGCTCTCCTACCATTAACCACCATGTTTCAGAATCCACATTCTCTACTTTTGCTTCATATTCTGCCCCTGCACCAAATCTCTTCCATTGGGTTGCAAAACCCATTGCCTTGCAGACCGTTGAAGAAAATCCACTTGCATCAATTACTATTTTAGAATAAAATCTAGTCTCACCATCTGGTCTGACTCCACCTACTCCAACAATGTCCCCTTTGTCATCTTTGATAACCTTGTTAACACTAGTTTTAAGAAAAATATCGGCACCCGCTTTTTCTGCCTCTTGTGCTAACCATCTGTATGTCTTTCTTACATCTAAAACTGCGGCTCTTGGTACTGAATCGCTGATGGTAACCTCGTTATTTGGTGAACAGAATGAAAAATTCCTAATCGGATTAAAACACTCATCTGGGATTCCAAATTCCCTAATACTTTGAATCCATGTCACTCCGCTGGTCCTGACTGTCTGTGCAATTGAATCTTCTTTTTCAAGTAATGCTACCCTGATTCCATTTTTTGCTGCTGTAAATGCTGCAGATGATCCGGCCGGACCGCCACCAACAACTATTAAATCATAATGTTCTTCTGGCAATTGTTACACATCCGTATATCTGGGATATAATTTTGAGGTTTCTAACTGGGATTATCTCTTCAAAATCTCAGTACCTGCCGTATCTTTCTCCCTTTCTGAGTCAAAAGTTTGCATGTGTGCGGGATCTCTGTGCATAAAACTGTGGGTTTCTCCCTCTTTTTTTCTGCAAAATTTTAAATGAACCGTCTCTTCTATCTTTAATGTAGTTTCATTTTCATGAAATAGGCGTTTACCACAATCAGGACATATGAATTCAGGCATAATTCCAATCCGTATTAAATCTATTTAGATGTTTCAGCTTTATCGTGGCACGGTTTAAGCCCTACTTGAGCATCTTTATTGTCTGCTACCTTGGGCATCTTGCAGTGTTTCAGACTCGGTTGAATCAGGCAACGGCGTAATTGGACTTCATTTAGATTCGGCATATCATACAATTCTGTCTTTGCTGAACCTAAACTAATCCTAGTAAAAATTACATCTTTGTATTGTTGAACCAAAACTTTAGATGTTTGGGTATCTGGAATTTATTGTGGATGAATCTCTAATCTCTTCTCTTGTAGTCTGGTTTGCAATTACTGGAATTATTATGATTATTACCGGACAAAGCTACCGTGTATATCTGAGAAAAAAGAATAAAGATACAGGCCTCTCTTGAAAAAAAAAGATTTACGTGGGATTGCTGAAATCTTTGTGGAAAATTCGTAATTGTCTAGATCTTTGAAGTCCCTTCGTGTTTGTGTCAAAAAAATAACCAGTTTTGACATATCTTGTGCGTAATACTTTAAAACTGTAGACAGTTACCTTTTTTTTAACTAATTTATCTGAGATTGATTGGTATTTTTTACTCCAAATGAAACACTTTCCTATTTACTGTCACATGAAACTGATGCAGTTGACTGTGTGTTTCCTACTGGTTTCCTGATCTCTTCTAGTCTTTAGATTTTTTGCAACTAGAACGACTTTGACTCCTTCAGAAAACCTCTTTACGATTCTTTGGTCTATGTCCCTTGACGTTCCTGTAATGATTGCAACCTTGTCATTTAATCTCACATATTCATATTACTGTTCTATCATAGAATTTGTGCCTTAATTCATTCATGAATTTGATTTATTTGGATTTGTTGATTTTCTTTATGTATCTGATAATTCCCGTATAATCAATTCCTCCAAATCCCTCCTTGACGGCATTCTCATACACTTCCTCTGCCTTTTTGATCATTGGAAGTTCAATTCCTAAAGATTTTGCGGCACTTGTCATGGTATTGATGTCTTTTTTTAGATTGGCAAGTGTGAATGTTGTATCGTAATTGTCATCAACCATCTTGTATGCCTTTTTTTCACTCATTCCAGTCTTGAAATATGTGGAATTCAAAATTTCAAGAAAAATCCTTGGGTCTATATTGGAATTTTTGACTAGAGTGATGCCCTCAGACAATGCAAGTGCAAGCATGGTTATTTGTAAATTCATAGCTAGTTTGATGGTGTGGGCAATTCCGCTTTCCCCCACAAAAAATATCTTGTTTGCAATCTCTTCTAGTACAGTTTTGCAATGATTGTATATTTTCTTGTTCCCTGATACCATCATGACTAGATCTCCTGTTATGGCAACATTTGGTCCGCCCATCACCGGAATGTCTAACTTGTGGATGTCGTGTCTTTGAAATTCTTTTGAAATATCCTTGGATTCTACTGGGTCAATGGTACTCATGTCTGCCACGACTAGCCTCTCGTGTTTTCCTTTTATGATTCCGTCTTTTCCAAATGAGATCTCTCTTACTGCAATTGCATCACTTACCACCGTAATGACTAGTTCTGAACTCTCTGCGGTCTCTTTTGGGGATGTTGCAACTCTGGCCCCTTTTTCTTTTGCCTGCGCTGTTTTTTCTACTGTCCTGTTAAACACCGTTACTTCAAAACCTGAATCAAGCAAATGCAGCGCAATTGCATTTCCTAACATACCAAGTCCGATAATTCCTACTTTGATCATATCTGTTTATTCCATACAATTGCACATTTAATGGCGTTCCTCATTTTGAATCTCCCATTGCTCATTTCCAAATCTTGATACTGCAAATTCCAACTGCCCTATTGTCTTGTCCCCTCTTTTGATTTTTGCAAAATCAAATTTTTTTATTCTAAACACTTTTTCTTTTGGTTTGTATCCTCCTTCTATCACTTTGATCTTGAATCTCTTGCTTGCCCTGATGATCAGTTTTCTTGCAGTTTGCACATCTCCCATCCATGAAAACATTTCAAAATTTCCAAAATTTTTGGTAGAAACATCATAACCGTACAGCCGTGCTTCAAGCTTTGCATCCTGATGTCTTACTTGTCCGTTTAACCATGCAATGACTTTATCTCCATGCCCTTTCTCAATTCCAAAGGTTTCTGAAATTCTCATCTCTCATGGTTGCCACATCCATCAATAATAATCATTTTCAAATTACGATACTGTAACGTTATAGATATCTGAAAAGAGAATCAGTTCTTCTGGTGTTGCCATTATGATATGGAATGTCTCTAGTTTCAGTAGATGGGAAAGTAAAGTTAAATTCTTTGATTTTTGTGGATTCTAGCCCGTATCTCTAAATTATATTCTCACAGTTATGAAAAAACCATTATTTTATCGCCATTCTGTCACATATCATTCCTACATATCGAGATTTTGTTGATTTTACTATCCAATTATTTCATGCTCTAGTATCACCAATCAAAAAACTCTGAGAATTGGACAATTGAGAGTTGCTTTCCCATCTACTGAGTTTGTGTGCAAATTTACGACTTTTTTTCTCCTTGATATCAATGTTCCCTGACCTTTGATGTGATCCATAGTGCATCTTGTTCTGCTATTATCTTGTCTTTGTCATGTGGTGCCTTGTCTTTGCTCTCAAGCAGCTTATCAATTGATTTAAAGTTTGTTTTTCATATTTTGATATCATCAAAACAAAAAATATGCTCTGATCTTAATCTATCGTCTGAGAAATGTTTACCATCATATCAAATGTGGACAAGTTGATGCGTACAAGTCGACTGTTGTTTGTTATTTTGGTCAATTACACATAAATCCTGCAGTACCCAAATTACTGTTAAACTAAAATACTAATCTGGCAGTGAAATCTCATGCTTACAATTGACTGCAAGGATGTTTTGTCAATCAAAAATGAATTAATTGTTTATGTCTCAGATGAAGTTGTGGCTATTCCTACTCTAAAAAACAACCAGTTTGTTCTATCTACTCTTGATGATGATGAGGTAATTGACATAAACTCTGTCATCACCTCAATCAAGGAATTCCTAAGATCAATTGGGGAATCTTCAAACTTTGCCGTAATCTCAAATAATGATACAATAAGTATCAAGGCAATATCTGGCAGGACTATTAAAAAAAATATTACACCCCAGCATGAGATGTTTTCATGTACACACTGTGGATTTGTAACAAGATATGAAGTTGAACTTAATGTTCACATGCGAATACACTACATGTGAATCGGTTTGAAAATTCTCATAGTTGTATTTTTGTAACTATCCAGTTGCATCACACGCAACATGTCAAGGCATGTTATTTACATCTCACAAACACAAAAAACCTCAAAACTCTGTATCTCTTTTAATCTCTAATCTACTACCTTTGGAAAACAAATCTGAAATTTCCTTGGCACAAATGTAACTTTGTGTATTTGATCTCCAGCAGGAACTTTATATGCGTTGATAACGCAAGTTATCTGTGAAGGAATCTTCAAAAAATAATGTAACAAAGGTTTACTGTGCAAGATGTGATTTAATTTTTGCCTCACGGGAGAAATTTGAAAAGCATCTTGACTCTCATTCATCAAAAATTACCTGCGAGGTGTGCCCAATTGATGTGGCTATATCAAAATTTGTAAACATGTTCAAACGAAATTCCACGCGTAATCTGGAATAGGTTTTTTGGTAACTGTCTACAGTTTTGAAGTATTACGCACAAGATATGTCAAAACATGTTATTTTTTTGACACAAACACGAAAGAACTTCAAAACTCTAGACAATTACCCTTATTCATTTTTTGATTGTGACAGAATTATTTTAGAAATTCTGCAAAGGCACACAAACATTAAATTGTTGCCATATCAGGTGATTGTTCCACCGGATTTAATCAAGACGCCACTACCAGTCTCTACTGTGAGGTTGTTGTTTGCAAAGTCAATATTCAAAGTAATTCCAGAGGGGATACTTAGTATCGAATCATTCTGAACAATCACATTTCTTGTGGCAGTTGCACTAGAATCAAGTGTACAACTAGTAGTTATAATCCAGTCTCCAGAGGATGAAACTGTGCAGAATGTGGGTATAGTAGTATCCAGAGTGTTTGTTACATTTTCTGCAAAGTCTAGCAATGAATTCCCAGACACATCATCAAATGATCCGGATGTTCTGGCATAAGATATAGTCACATCATCACTATCAGAGATTGTCGCACCAGTGATATCAAGTGTAATGATATTATTGGAGACCGACACAATGGAACCAATTGAACCGCCGGTGACCCCGCCAAGTGTAAAGTCATTGGAAATGGCATTAGAGTCTGTAACATTATGATCTAGCGTGATTGCAATCTGTGAAATTGAGAGGGTTTGAGCACTGGAAAATTGGGGAGAGTTTGCATCTATGGTGTTTAGTATGTCAGTACCATCAAATGGCAAGCTCGTACTGCCTGCACTATTTGTGATTGTTACATTTGTTATCTGCAGTGGGGTGGTCTGGTCTGCATCTCCTTCAGATACGGTATAAGTTGCAGTGTATGTGGTTCCGTTATTAACAGTACTCCAATTTAGTAATTGTGAGTTAAAAGTACCATCTATTGTAGCTTCTATATCAGCTAAATCTGGGGTCAATGTGAATGTGATGGCATCTCCCACCTTGAGTGTATCAAAAGTTGTTACATTCGATGTGATGCTGGTTATAGTAATGGGGAATCCATCATATGCTGTGACTGTTGCAGCAGGCACTAGAACAGAGGTACTGTCTGCTAGGCTAGTACCAGTGTATTTCACATCAGGTGTACGATCATTTGTGATATCATGGGTAAAGACCAGTTCTGTTACGTTAGATAGTGTAGCGCCATCAGCATGTCCTGAAACTGCAGTTGGGGTATTCCCAGCAAAGCTCCACTCTGAGAAATTCAATGTGCCAGATATTTCATCACTGAATGTTACGGTGGTTTGGACAAAAGAGCTTGACTGGGCAGTAAATGTTGGTATCAAAATTCCATCAGTGGCTGTAACTGTTGCTATAGCCATTGCAAATGAGCTATTGTCTGTCAGACTGCTACCTGTATATGCCACATTAGGTGTCTGGTCATTTGTAGTGTCGTGTGTAAAGACAAGAAATGTTGTGCCAGATAACGTATCACCGTCACTATGCTCTAAAACTGCGGTTGGTACATTGCCATCAATGCTCCACTCTGAGAGTACTAGTGTGCCTGACAATCCCTCACTGAATGTTACGGTAGTCTGGGTAGGAGAGTATGACCGTGCAGTAAAGGCTAGAGCATAAAGATCAAAGGGAGTAGGTAATGTGTATTCGTAGACTTTGTCAGTGTCCTCTCCTACAATGAACATTTTTGCCCCATTAGTAGAGAATGTAACGCCAGTAGGATTAGTAGCCTGTGAACCTACAGAAATAGAGTCAGTAAATGTGGAACTAGTCACATTAAAGGGAGTGGACAAGGCATACTCGTAGACTGCATTATTCTGAGATCCTACAATAAACATTTTTGCCCCAGTAGTAGAGAATGCAATGCCTTGAGAAGAAGTATCCTGTAAAGCTGTAGAAATAGAATCAGTAAATGTGGAACTAGTGACATTAAAGGGAGTGGACAGTGAATACTCGTAGACTAGATCCTCCTGAGCATTTATAACAAACATTTTTGCCCCATTATTGGAGAATGTGACGCCTGTTGGAGTAGTAACAGATAAGAGTCCGAAAGAGTCAGTAAATGTGGAACTGGTCACATTAAAGGGAGTGGACAAGGCATACTCGATGACTACAGTACTACCATTACTATCAATTCCTACAACAAACATTTTTGCCCCATTAGTGGAGAATGTGATGCCAAGTCCTGCAGCAAACCGTGGGCTGACATCAAAATAGGCTGTGAAATTGGAACTAGTCACATTAAAGGGAACAGATAATTTATACTCGTGGACTGCATCACTGTCAGATCCTACAACAAACATCTTTGCCCCGTCATTGGAGAATGCGACGTCATGAGGAGTAGTCTCCTGTGCACCTATGTAGGTTGACTGGGTGGTAGAGTATGACTTTGTAAATGTTGAAGGGATTCCATTAGCTGCTGTAACTGTTGTAGTAGCCAATACATCAGAGGCACTGTTCACTAGGCTAGTACCGGTATAATTCACATCAGGCGTATAGTCATTGGTGATATTGTGGATAAAGACCAGTTTTGCTATACCAGATAGTGTATCGCCATCAGCATACCCTGAAACTGCAGTTGGAGTATTCCCAGCAAATCTCCACTCTGAGAAATTCAATGTGCCAGATATCCCCTCGCTGAATGTTATGGTGGTCTGAATAAAAAAGTCTGACTGGGCAGTAAATGTTGGAACGATTCCATTGGCTACTGTAACTGTTGTAGTCATTACACATGTGCCAACCAGAAAGACTGTTAGTAATAGGAACAAATTGGAATTATTTTTCAACAGTTGGATAAATGATGTGTATCTAATTAAGTTTTATGACTGGAGCGAATCCTTGTATTATGTGGAAATTATGTATGCTAGTAATTTGTGTCTACCCGCTATTCAGGAAGAAAAAACACGCTGTAAAAAACCAGATTACAGTCAATTTTAACGTGGAGATAATTTACAAACTGCCTCACTCTTTAGGAAGGAAAAATAACTATGAAATATACAAAATAAAACATCCCGTACTAGCAAAAGGCCTGATGAATCTTTATGATCTTTGATATACGGGAGTGGGAAAAAACTTTCCAGTTTTTTGTATGTATCAACCTTCACGCCTGAATTGACTAGATTAGTTGAACATTATAGGCATAAAACATGTTATTTGCTTGATTCATACGGTTTTTTTAATAGATTTCTGCTGTTCAAAATATGAATAGAAGCATAGTTACAGGCGTCATTGTTGCAGCAATCGTTATTGGAATAGTTGCATCATACTCATCTTTGGACCAAACTGTTAATCATGTTATGGAAAGAACACACGGTACAATCTCTACGGATATGGGCTCGCCAATTTTAGGTAACCCTGATGCCGCAATTACCATTGTTGAATTTGGTGATTATCAATGCGAACAGTGTCATGCATGGTATCATGAAACAAGACCTACAATAGTCCGGAATTACATTGATACTGGAAAGGTAAATCCGGTGTTCGTTGATCTGGCATTCTTGGGAAAAGATTCCATTCCTGCGTCTATGGCGACTTCTTGTGCTGAAGACCAATACGCGTACTGGGAGTATCACGACCTTCTTTATACCTCACAAGAATCAATTGATGGCGGTTGGGCAAATTCTGAAAGACTCAAAGCTTTTGCGTTTAGCCTAGATCTTGACATGGAACTCTTTGAGAGTTGCCTTGATGACTCAAAATATCTCAAACGTGTACAGTATAATATACAGCAAGCAAGAGAAAACGGTGTAATGGGAACCCCCGGTTTCTTCATTGTGGGTCCTAATGGAGAACAAAAAATTAACGGTGCACATCCATTCTCAACCTTCAAGCGGATAATAGATACGATGATCTAAATGGTTGGCACAATCAAACTTGTATTCTCAAATTTCAAATATGCTCTTTTGGCATCTGGCATTTTTGCGTTAATGATGATCAGTCTATTGATATTGTCAGAGTATGTATTCTTGGAACCCTATGTTGTTGCCCATCTTCCATCCGGAGGTGAATTGGGTCTTGTTCTTATTGTGATACTCTCTGCATTGTCTGCACTGGTCATTCCAATGAACCTATTTTGGGTAAACCTCCTCAAAAGATCAAAACAAAAGATGAGTGGCGGAATTTTTGGTGCAATAATTGGGGCTTTTGCTGGTGTATGCAGTTGTGGGCCAATTGGATTTGCAGTAATCTCCACATTTGGTTCTGTGGGTGCTGCAACCACTGCATTTCTGACAAATTATGAAATCCCGCTCAGAATGGCTGCAATTGCCATTCTGGTTGTAACCTATTTTACCGTTGTAAAGTCTCTCAAAGTTGAATGTAATCTCAATTCCCAGCCTTGATGTATTAGAAATTACCAATTAGACAAACTTTTGTAACCTTAAAGCCTATCTTGGAGTTATTTGAGTTATTAATATGACATTGATCTATGTTCCAATAAGGCCTAGCAGAAGGAACCCAGAATATGATGAAATCGAGGATGCCGAGGATTAACATCTTTTTCAAATTTGTTTAGTTTGCAAACTAAAACTCCCTCTAAAGCAAAAAACTCTTTGATCATCTGGTACTGTCAGCAAATACAGTATGTGGACTAAAGAATCAGGGTATTGAAAACTCTATATGTTTTGGAGTATGGCAAAGGTGAAAAAATTCCAAAAAGGCATTGGAATATCTTTAAAACAATTCTAACTTTCAATCACGCTGCCTCTGAGATGTTTTGAAACGTGGAATCTCGTCAGAATCACCTATATCTGGGAATTACAAGTGTATCTAGATGTCTATCGTACACAAGTTGAGATATTTATTTGTCCTTTTTTAGATAAATGCAATGAGGAATTGGAATCTTGTTTTTGGAATCTTAATTATTTCTAGTCCAATTCTTTTTGCAATGGCCGTCTATCCTGATTCCATATCATGGAGCTGGAATGAGGGAAGGGGCGGGTATCTTTTCGCACTTGTCTTTGTGGTAGCCGAGCTTCTAGGTCTTAAAATTGCCATTTCAAAAAAACGACTGTATGCAGTTATTCCTATGGCAATTTTTACCATTTCATATCTGATTTCATTAGAGTATGGTCTGAGGGATTACATTATTGAATCTGCAGAACAGTTTGATGTACAATTAATCCATTCCTGGATATGGATGTGGGACTTTGTTGTAATGGCAATCTTTATTGTAACTGCATTGTATGTCTTTTTTGGAAAACGATGGATTAGGATCGCACCTGCTGGTCCCATCTTTCTGACTGGAACTGCGATAATTCTCTCACTTGATGCATTTTTTCCATATGATACGCTTGGTCCATTACAATACGTTGTTCCTTACTTTGTTCAGGCAAATGTGTGGTTGATTACTATGCTTGATCTTGGAACTGCCGTAGCTAGAGATAACGTCATGTTTTTGCGCGGCGAACATGGTTCAATGGCTCTTCAGGTGTTTTGGCCATCTGCAGGTGTTCATAGCATTATCATCTTCTCTTTGGTAATTGGCGCATTCATGTTAAAACTGAACATTCCTAGAAAAAGAAAAGCGTTGTATTTTGTTTTAGGCATTATTGGCACAATCATTGTTAATTTAATCCGAATTTTTTCATTGTCATGGTATGCCCTAAAAGTTACAACAGATCCCACGGCATGGGAAGAATTTCACCAAATTGCAGGTGAAATTATGTTTTTGCCGTGGCTATTTGCATTCATTCTAGTCGTAATAATGATAGAATCTCGACGTCTTGGGAAGCAAAATGGCCCAAAACAATCCTAAAAATAACTTGTAATGTCGCTTTGCCCCCTAACTGCTGACAGTTCAGCAACTTTAACCCCTAGTCTTCTAATCGTGATTGTCTGGTTTTCAAGTGCCTCCTTTAGCAGTTGTTCTGCATTTTTTTGCAGTTCCTCAAGACTCATAGTGGGATTTCTTAGCATTCTTGATTTTGACTTGCTTGACAAATCTGACTGGACAAAGTGTATTCCAATTGATTTGAACATTTGATTATTACTCATAACAACATTGTGTACCTGTTTGCATAATTCTACTAGACTTTTAGATAAAAACTGATAATCCTTTGAATCTTTTTTCAATGTCATAATTTTACTATACTGTATTCTGGATTCTCTTACCCTGACTGGTTCGTTATCAATTCCCCTCACTGCATTATACATGTAAGTTCCATTCTTTCTTCCAAATTCTTTGTTCAAAGTAAAAACATCTAGTTTTTTCAAGTCTTGAATTGTTTTTAGATTCATCTCTAAAAATTTTCTTTCAGTTTTTTTTCCAATGCCTGGGATCGCTCTGATTTTTAATGGTTCTAAAAACTGTCCAATTCTGTCTGGAGATACAATTGTAAGACCATCTGGTTTTTGAATGTCTGACGCTATTTTTGAAATTAATTTGTTTGGTGAAATTCCTATTGAACAACTTAGTTTTATCTTACCTCTAATTGAATTTTTAATTTGTTGAGCAAAATGACTTGCTTTTCCAAAATTCCCCTCAACTCTTTTTGTCACATCCAAATACGCTTCATCTCTTCCCACATATTCAAAAATGTCTGCATTGTTTTTCATTACCTCCATTGCTTTTTCAGACATTTCAGAATAATAGTCAAAATCTACTGGCAAGAACACTGCATCTTTTCTTTCCTCTAGTCTTTTTTTTGCAAAGCTTATTGGCATACCTGATTTTACTTTGTATTCTCTTGCTGTATAGTTTGCTGTAGCAATAGCTCCACTATCTCCACCTCTATCAGAATACACACAAACACAAACCGGCTTTGATTTTAGTTCTGGAGATCTAACTTCTTCACATTGAGCATAGAAATAATCAAAATCTATGTGGAAAACCACTCTTGTTTCCAATATGCCTTTCTACTCTCTTTTGATTATTACTGTATTGTGTATTCATCTAAATACTGACCAACTCTACTCTTTTCATGGATTATCCTGTCTCTGTAAATGAAAATGGCTTGAATTTAAAACCTGAAAAAATGGAAAAAGAAAAACTATATCACTGCATATTCAAGAATAAAGCGTTTCTGATCTTCAAGGATTCCCAACATGTCTTAAATTGTTATGAGATTGAAGAAGAAGATCTAGTCGAGCAAATTAGAAAATGTACCAATGATGATGATCTTGAAAAATTATTTGAAGGTTATATTCAAGGGCAAAACCTTAAAAATTAAATAAAAGCCAATGAAGATCTTAATATAAAAGGAATTTGAAATTGAGCGACTCTAAAAAATCAAAAGATGCAGAAGACATTTTATCTGAATTTGATTCTCGAACTAAACAAGAACCAACATCAGAACCAACATCAGAACCAACATCAGAACCAACATCAGAACCAACATCAGAACCAACATCAGAACCAACATCAGAACCAACATCAGAACCAACATCAGAACCAACATCAGAACCAACATCAGAACCAACATCAGAACCAACATCAGAACCAACATCAGAACCAACATCAGAACCAACATCAGAACCAACATCAGAACCAACATCAGAACCAACATCAGAACCAACATCAGAACCAACATCAGAACCAACATCAGAACCAACATCAGAACCAACATCAGAACCAACATCAGAACCAACATCAGAACCAACATCAGAACCAACATCAGAACCAACATCAGAACCAACATCAGAACCAACATCAGAACCAACATCAGAACCAACATCAGAACCAACATCAGAACCAACATCAGAACCAACATCAGAACCAACATCAGAACCAACATCAGAACCAACATCAGAACCAACATCAGAACCAACATCAGAACCAACATCAGAACCAACATCAGAACCAGCATCAGAACCAACATCAGAACCAACATCAGAACCAACATCAGAACCAACATCAGAACCAACATCAGAACCAACATCAGAACCAACATCAGAACCAACATCAGAACCAACATCAGAACCAACATCAGAACCAACATCAGAACCAACATCAGAACCAACATCAGAAACATCTTCTAGCAAAACCTCAGAACATCCTCAAAAATCAGAAGAACGTGATGTGATTTTTGTTGGCACAAAACCAATCATGACTTATGTCTCTGCAACACTAACACAACTTTCAACACGACAGACTGTAACAATCAAAGCTCGAGGAAAAAAAATCACACAAGCAGTTGATGTGTCTCAAATGATCGTAAAGAGAATGAATTCAGTAGGCTATGCTGTTACTGATGTAAGAATTTTCTCTAGTTCTCTTACTTCTCAAGACGGAAAACAACGTAATGTTTCTACAATGGAAATTGATCTTTCAAAAACCTAGTCTGAGAAATCTGCTTCTAATTGCAATCGGAATTTCAATTGTTGGAATTTTATTTAGTTCTACTAGTCATTCTTGTGGGATACGGCACATGATACTCTTAAACCAAATTGCTTCATATGAGCAATCGCTTGAACCTGAATTCTGTGAAATCATAATTGAAAAAATTGATTTGTTCAATGATAACTGTGAACCTCAAATAGGAATTTTAGATTGTGGTTAAGGCAGTGCGTCCATCAAAAACGTAATTCCAAAATAAACTAGCATCAAACTCAATCCCGTTACCAGTATCTTGTAATTTTTATTAGAAAGAATTTTTGAACTCTTTGATGCTAAAAGTGAAACTGTTCCCAACCATGCAAAATCCATCCAAATGTGTAACACAAATACGACTAGTATTCCTACAAACGACCACATTAGCATTGCATCAGAAATTAATTTGAATCCAATAGATAACCACCAAATTATAAAAAACGGGTTTAATGCACTTAATGCGATTCCCGTAATTAGTGGATCTTGTCTTGGATTGGACGCAACAAGTTCTTTTTTTCCAAATATGGCCCTGATCTGCATTACTGCAAATGAAAAAAGTGTAATTGCCCCAAAAATGGAGATTGCAGTCCTGAATTCTGAAAATGATTCCAAAGAAAAAATTCCAATTCCTAACAAAATCACTAATGGCAATTCGACAATTGTATGGCCAATTGCCATCTTGAATCCTGCTTTTACGCCTTTTCTTAACCCGTATGTTATGGTTGCCGCAAACAGGGGCCCTGGTGCCATGACGCCTGATGCTGAAATTATTACAACCAATACTGCAAATTCAAGTATCTGAGCCATTCTCTTCTGATATCGCTGGTTTTCAGTTATGAAATAAACATAATTGGAAAATACTATCCATACATGGAATCTTTAAGATGCCGTGATTCTGCTTCGGCTTTTTTTATCACCATCTCTGCTTTTTTAGCCTCTTGTTGTAATGATGGAATGTTGCATGAGGCTCCGGGTATCAATTGCGACATTGCCAAACAAAGCTGTACACTTGATCTAAAATCTGGGCCTTTTCCGTCTACATGAAAAATTATCACAATCACATCTTGTTTTATCATACATCCTTCATTTAGTAACACTCCTGGAATTCCTGGCACTGTTCCATACTTCAAAACTTTTAAACCTGCTTTTCTAATCTTCATTCGGGCAGAATCTGTGCTTCCAATGGCTCTTACATCCTTACTACCCTTTGGTGACTTTATTGCAACGCTGCTTACGATTAACCCTATTTTGTGTTTCTTTGCCCACTTTAGCATTGCGTTGGATATATCTCGATGCAAAGACTGATCAACAGTGAAATATGACAAAAACACCCCCGTCTTTAAATCTTCATTAACAAAAATTCCGGCTGGATAATTGGGACTTCCATCCTTGATGACACTGATTGGTGGAAAAACATCCGAATCAATAATTCCTGCCAATTCAAATTTTGATGCATGTATCATTGATTCTGATGCAATTGCACTGCTGAATCCTACTGATGGAAAGCCATCAATAAGATAACCCTTTTCCAATCTTACTGGTCTTAATTCCTTAATTCTAATCCTAGTAGACAATGAGTAATTTTTACATCCATAGAATAATAGTTTTTAGGTAATTGTCCGTGTCTGAAGTTCCTTCGTGTTTGTGTCAAAAAAATAACCTGTTTTGACATATCTTGTGCGTAATACTTTAAAACTGTAAACAGTTACGTTTTTAGTCATTTCTACATTTGTCTTTTTAATTTTGATAAAAGTGCGGCATAGATGAACGGCAGTATCGTTGTCACTTCTGCATGCAGCGTTGCCTGTTTTGCTTCCTGCGTCACTTTTCCCCATGAGATTGCTTCTCTGACTAGTGCTCCGCTAAGGCTTCCATCAAACTCTTGCGCAGTTGTAATGTAAAATGCATAATCCAATCCTTCTCTGTACTGATTCCACCATAACGTGTGGTGCTTTGAGATTCCTCCTCCAATCATAAACGCCCCTGATCTTTTGGCCTTGAAAATTAATCCAGAAAGCAGATCAGCATCCCCTATCAGATTCAATTTAAAGTCATTGTGCTTTTGAGAAAAGAGCCAAATCTGGCTTCCTACGGCACCGTCCATAATTCCTGGAACCACAACACTAACATTATTCTTTTCTGCCCAGTAAAGAAACGAGTCTTCACCCAAATGCTTTCCGATCATTTTGCATATTTGTGCACTAGTCATCTCCCTTGTTCCTTTCTGGTACTCTTCTTCTAAAAATGCCTGCATCTTTTCTTCAATGATTGGCCCATAACTTTCCATGGGAACCAGTATGTTGCCTAATCTATGTATATCCTGGTCTGCCAGCTTCTTATCATCCATTGTAAAAGAACCCTCTTTGTAATGTGAGAAATGTCTTGCAATGTCGTGATCTAGTGCTCCACAGGTAGTCAAGGCGATATCAAACCACTTGTTTTTGATCATATCTTTGATAATCCCTCTTAGCCCTGTTGAGATTACAGATGCTACAAATGAAACAAATCTGAGACATTGCTCGTCTGAAATCATTTTTGTTAAAATTTCTACTCCATCTGACAGGTTCACTGACTCAAATCCTCCTGACTGGGACATTTCTTCAAATATCTTCTCTATTGACATGTCTGAATCGATCTCTATATCTTTGACTGGACGGCCTAACTCTATCATCATTTCACTAGTTAATGAGACGTATAAATTTCTGCCTTGTTTGAAATTCTTTTAGCAATCACCAGTCAACCCAAATGTGCTCAAAATCGGCTAAAAATGCATAGATCTATAGGAGGGACATCTCAAACAGTAATTTGTGAGAAAACAAACAAACCACCTGAGACGTGATATGACTAATCAAACAATATATCAACATGTCACTCTTTTGCTTGAAAACTACCTGTCATTATACAATACCAGTATCTACCCGGTATAACGCAGTGTATACTCTGAACAATTTTTTCAGTGCATGACGCATGCATCAGTTCTCAATGCATCAATCTTTGCATGTGCTTCTTCCATTCAAAAGATATCCATCCAATCAGATAATGACTCATACAGACAAAGAAATCCAATGGGAAAAGCGGTCTCGCAATATAATATCCAAAATAATGATTGGTGATGTTTATGAATCCTTTGAATCCACATTACAAGAACAAATTTCCATGCTTTAAAAGCTCAAATGTCTGCCAAAAAAATGTGATTATATAATTGACATGCATCTCATACCACGATACGATAAAGAACACAGCAGGTATCTACGATGTGGTAAATACAAAAATGGAACAGGCATGGTTTGAGGCATATATCACCATACAATGTGTCAACGATATCTCGCGTCTGGCTCTAGCATCACTGCATGTACCAGACTAGTGTTTAATGACTATTTCGTGCGTAAAATCATCACTTTGCACTGATTTGGACATTAACATTGGAACAATATTGCTTGACTGAGAGTTTTTTTCAACCAGTGTATTGCAAACCATTGATGAACTAGCGGTTAAATTTTTGATTCCATGTAAAAATACTGATACTGGTTAATCTCTAAATGATTTTGCTGCAGGCAAACGCAAGCGTATCACAAAATCTGTGATTACATCTAGTACAACACATCAAAAATTTGAATACAACATGATAATAACTGAGAGAAAAAAGATAAAGCACAACACTGACAATAAAGAACCAAAAGAATTGTACATTGGGTTTGCAACCAATTCGTCTAATGTTGATGTACAAAAATATGCCAAACGATGGGGGATTGAGACAGGATACAGAATGATTGAATCCACAAGGTCAGAACGCGCAGTACCAGCATGGCATCACGTGAATTCTGTTTACTATACTCGATAATGATGTTCAATGCACGGGTGATGGCAAATGCATTGATTTGACGTGATGGAGAGGGATGGAGAGGTCAGATAACAACGACGGACATGAAAATTATGATTGTCAAACATTTGACAATGTTAAAACCACCTCCTGATTGGTCAGAATTATGAGCACATCTGGGTTAACTGCACTAATGACTAGCGGACATAATTTCCATATAATACAGTAAAAGCGATCAGGGACAAGAATTCAGAGTGGATGGAGACAGACATGATTTTCGTATATTACACTGATTTTTCAGGCTAGAGTCTTATCTCTTGATATACCTGCTGATATAACAATACAGAGTGAGCGAGATACTCAGAGTGGAGCATTTGAGGAAGTATTTTACAAAAAAGGGATTGTTTGCCTCAGAATCATCCACAGTCAGAGCAGTAGACGATGTTTCATTTTCTCTTGTAAAGGGCGAGGTTTTGGTGCTAGCCGGCGAGTCTGGTTCTGGAAAATCAACTGTTGCAAAATTAATTTTAAAGTCAATCAAGGCCGATACTGGAAAAATTTTTTTCGAAGGACAAGAGATTGACAACAAAAAAGAGAATTTAAAAAAAATTAGAATGAACTGTCAGATGGTTCACCAGGATCCATACGACTCTGTTAATCCGAGAATGAGAATCAAGAACATTATATCAGAGCCACTTGAAATCCACAATATCGGAGACAGGGACGAGAGGGCTAGAAGGGTGATTCAAGTCTTGCAGGAAGTGAAACTAGAGCCTGTAGAAGAAATGCTAGTGAGATATCCTCACATGTTATCAGGAGGACAGAGACAGAGGGTGGTCCTGGCAAGGGCGTTGGCACTAAAGCCAAAACTGATCATAGCAGACGAGCCGGTTTCTATGCTAGATATGTCAATCAGAGCAGAGATGCTTGAATTAATGCAAGAGTTGCAGAAAAAATACTGCATTTCATTTATCTACATTACCCATGATTTGACGACTGCCAAGCATTTTGCTCAGAGGATAGGAATCTTATATCTTGGCAGGATTGTAGAGATGGGACCAATCAGCAAGGTTCTGGCAAATCCAAGACATCCATACACACAGGCGCTAATTGATGCAATCTCAGAGCCGGACCATGAGAACCTTTACAGGGAAAAAAAGATTCGGATAAATGAACCGTCTGATGTGGATGTTTATCAGGGATGTAGATTCAGGGCAAGGTGTCCTTTTGTGATGGACAAATGTATAAACGAGCCTGACTTTGAAAAGGTCGGCGAGAATCATTACGCTGCATGTTTTGCAGAGCTTCCCTGATTGCAAACTAACCGTAAATCAGAATATTGGGATGCATGTTTTTGTGAAAAGCAGTCTAGGGTGTCCGTATGGACTGCATCCGTTTGTCCTTGTAAATGACAACATTGGAGACGCCGTTCTTTGGAAAGACGCCATAAATCAGTTTTGCCCTCTGTATGACAGAGTCTTTGAGGGACACCAAAATAAATTGACTTTCCTGAGATCGATCTTTTAGGATCTTTGCAAGCCTTTCAGAGTTTGGCGCATCAAGATGTGCATCAACCTCATCAAACAGGTAAAACGGCGAGGGTTTGAGTCTTTGAAGCGCAAGTACAAATACGATTGCAGCCAGCGTCTTTTCACCGCCGCTAATTGATGTGGATTCTCTTTTTGGCTTGTTTGGGAACTGAATTAGATAAGAGATTCCTGAATTGAATATGTCATCCTCGTTTTGCAGTTCCAGCCAAGCATTCCCATCAGTCATCTTGTTGAATATCAGGCGGATCTCCTTATCGACTGTGTCAAACGCATCAAGAAACATTTGCCGTTTGTCTCGGTCTACATCATCAAGGAATTTTATGATAGAGTTTCTCTCTGCCTCTAGCAAGTTTTTTCGCGTAGACATTGAACGGTAACCATAAGAGACTTCAAGATACGTTTCAGGTGCCTTTGCGTTTAGCGTATCAAGGGATGCTAGTTCGGCAATCAGTCCCTCGATAATGGCCTTGACATCAAAGGTTTCCATGTTCTTATCAAAGCCAAAGGCAGATAGAATATGCCGTAATTTTGATTCGTTTTCTTTTAGATCATGCATGTCATGATTCAGTGAATCAGATTGACGCTCCAGCGTGTTGATCTGCTTTGTCATGTCTCGGTCCTTCTCAGAGAATATTTTGAGCTGGTCATCGTACTCTTTGAGCTGCCCAATTGACGAGCCAGAAGTGGATATGATCTCTTGCTCTTTCTCCCTTAATTTTACAAGAATTTGGTTTTTTGGCTCTTTTTGTTTCTCTAGTTCCAGAGTCTTTGTCTCCAATTCCTGACATTCCAATTTCAGGGAATGCTCTTCCTTATAGAGTCGGTTGGACTGAGACTCTTCCATGCTTTCACTGGTCTGAAGCGTTGTCAGATGGGAGGATTTATCGCGATATTCATTCATGATTGCAGTGTATAGCTTTTCGAACTCTACTTTCTTTGTGTTGATTCGGGACAACTCGTTTGCAATACGGGCTTGCTCGCCGCCAGCATAATTTTCCTCTACGATTGCGATACGATCATGTAGTGATTCAATGTGGGATTCAGTGGAGGTTATAGCTGATTCGATGTTCAGGTTCCTTGAGGCCAGCTCGGAGTTTCTTTTTGCCAGTTGCTCTTTGATGTTCATCACAGAATCAATTCGGGATTTCAGGTGAATGTGGTTCTCGTTTGTCGAGGACAGGGACTTTTCAGAGACTGAGAGTCTTTGGGTGTATGACTGGGTAGAGTCATCTATTTTTTTCAGAGAGTGTTTTTTCTTTAGCAGGTATTTTTTAATCAGTCCGATAGTTTGGAGCAGACTGTCAATGTCGCTGCTCATGGAGATTAATTTAATTAGTTTTGATATCTTTGAGTTGATGTCAATGACAACAGTGCCACCTTTGGCTGAAAAGTATTCACCGTCAATGGTTACAGCCCTGTGACCTAGCTGGGATGCATTGTATGCTGATTTTCGATCTTTTGCAAGCACGATATTGCCAAACAGGAATGTTTTGAGTGTCAGATAGGCAGGATCACATGTCACAGAATCAGCAAGAATGCCCACAATTCCAGGTGTATCTGGCACACTCATCTTGAATTGTGGGATGGTATCAAGGGGTATGATTTTTAGTTTTGAGAGCCTCTTGTTTTTGACAACTTTGATAATTCCAAGTAGTGTTGCAAAGTCCTTGACAACGATTGCCTTTATCCAGTCAGAGCTTGCGGCCATAACGGCACGTTCGTATTGTTTGTCCCATGAGATCAACTCATACACTAGACCTACAATGCCGAGCTTGTCTGCATGCTCTTTTAGTTTTGCAACAGTATAGTCTTCATGCATGAATCCCTTTACTGTTTTGATTTTTGATTCGTAATGGGTTGCAGCCTTGCTAGATTTTTCCAGTATCAATCCCCATTCTTCCAAGTCGTTGTTTATCTTTAGTTTTTTTGCCTGTAATTTTACGATTCTGGATTTTAGTTCGGTGATAGTTGCATCATGATTTCTCATCATCGATTCAAACCTTGATTTGGATTCAGACAGATTCACAACGGCTTTTTCCAGTTCGTCAAATTTTGCAGAGTTTATTTTAATTTTAGTTTCAGTGTCTTTTTTTTCATGCTGGGCTTTGGAGAGTTTGAGATGGGTCTCGTTTAGCTGACTAGTGAGGGTTTTGATTTTGTTATCAATTTCAGATTTTTTCGCTGCAATGTCTGACTGTTCTGTTAGAATCTTATTTCTCTCAGAATCAACAATCTCCATGTCTTTGTTGATTTTATCCTTTTTGAGATTTGTTTCCTGGATTGATTCTTTAATTTTTAGGATTTGAGCGGCAATATCAGACGTGGTGTTTTTAATTTCTTCCAGCTCTGTCTTGATTTCCGGAATTCTGTTGCCTAGTTGTTGAACTCTTTTCTTTGATGCCATGATTGCACTGTTGTCAATCTCATACTGTTCCATTGCAGAGCTAATCTCTGCGTCAAGGGATGCTTTTTCCTGATTGTAATCATTGGCTTTTGTCATCGACTCTGCCTTTTGAGCCTCCAAAGCGGCAATCTTGGTTCTCTGTGCACTTTGTTGATGATCAAATTCTGTGATTTTGAGAGTAGCATCGTGTAATGCGGATTCTTTTGAGGATTTTTGGCCAGAGATGACCTTCATCTTGTTGGTAGCATCTATTGCCCTGTATCGGTTTAGCTCCCGTTCTAAAATATCATGACGTAATTTTTGGTTTCTCTCCTCTTCTAGCTCGTCAATTCTTTTTTTAATTTCACCCATTTTTGCGGCCGCAATTTCAAATCTTCTATCGGCCTCATCTAGCTGTTTTAGAGCCTCTGTCTTTTTATCATCAAAGTATGACAACCCAATCAAATTCTCAATTGACTCTCTTTTTTCTTCAGATGTAAATTCAGAAATTCTAGTTACAGTCCCCTGCTGAATTGCATTGAGTTGTCCCAGACCCGCATTTGCCATGTCAAGCAAATCAAGAACTTGGCCACGAGTTGTTTTCTTTTTGTTAAGATAGTATGTGCTTTCACCCTGTTCGTTCATCTCTCTTGTAATCTCAACAGTATCAGAATCAACAGGTATTTTTCTATCAGAATTCTCAAAGTGTACGCTGGATCTTGTTATTTTTGTTCCATGACGATTGCCTTCAATGTCATGGATTAGTGATCGTAATTTATCAACCCTCAGTATTTTTGGTTTGTTTTCACCCATTGCAAACTGAATCGCATCCAAAATATTGCTCTTGCCTGAACCATTCGGGCCAGAGATTGATACGAGTCCAGGTTCAAATTGAATAATGGTGTTCTTAAACCCAAATGATTTGAATCCAAAGATCTCAACTTTTTTAACATGAACCAATAACAAAATGTTCTCGGCATACGTGATAATCATTGTTAACAAATTTAGTTGATACAATTGCATAATTTTTCTTGTTTTAGCACGATATTTTTCGTAATTGTAACTGCATATGGATGCTTTTCAGAGGAGTAGACTGTCAATCATGCCTGCCTTTGTTATAAAAAGAGTCATTCTAATTCAGAATAAACACTGGATTGGTTCAGCCATACAATGCAAATCAAGATGAAATTTTCAGAGTTTTAGAGATGTCAAAGAAATCAGGCAAAGATATGATAATCGCTGTTGAGTACTGCAAGGCCTCCCATCAACATGCCACCAACTCTAATACAATTTGTCCGCTGAAAAGGCTGTTTTGACTCAATCATAGCAGGTATGATTCAAAATTAGGCTATAACTAATGCATTTTGTCCGCTGAAAAGGCTGTTTTGACTCCCATGTTTCTATTCCAGTCCCTAAACATGTTCCCCCCCCCAAAACTCTAATGCATTTTATCCGTTTTTGCGTTGTCTGGTCACTCAGTTTGGTTTTCTTTGTTGATCGTTTTAGTAGTATCTTGATAAAACCCAAGTCTGTCCTCTCAATATTAGGAGTGCCTAATTGTAACATAAAAGGAAGGATGGCCGAATTGATGTTTTGTATGTATCAACATCTATACCTAAATCCACTAGAATATTCAAGACGTTATAGGCATAAAACATGTTCTTTGCTTGATTCATATGATGTTTTATAGTTTAAATCAAGATCAAGATAGCAGTAGGAATGGTAGATAAGGATGATGTAAGGTTTGGGGCGTTCCATTACATTCACGGGGCATTACCCAATAGAATTCACAAGGCTACATGTACGTTTTTTCAAAACCATGGTTCTATGGTACACTCAACTAATCAGCATTATTTTACAGATATGATAAAGGCTAAAAGAAGAGTCGATAGACTATCCAGAAAAGATAATTTGACAGCAAGATATGCCAAATGTTGCAAAGGCTGTTTCCCACGATCATAGTTGTTTAAGAATGAAAGTAAAATACGGTATTGACGAGGAAATGAGTCGTGTCTTTCATGCGATACTGACAAAGGGTAGAAAGGACAACACCTACAAGTTTGCGCTTGCAAGATATATTTTGGACTATTCCACAAGACCGACTGAAAGCCTTGAGATACCATACGATGACATTGCAAGCGCATTTCTCAAATATTACTGGCATCAGGAATGCAAGTTCAAAATAAAGCAGAACTTTCAAAACGACAGACCGCCTTCTGTAATTAAAATAATTAGAGAAGTGTTTGGCACAAAATACATTCCAACTTCCTTTAAGAGTATGGAAAAAAAATTTGGAGACAAGGTACAGATTGCTGAGAAAAAAATACTTGTGAAGGTGTTTGGAAATGCAAAGACAAAGACGTCACTGGTGATACCAAGGTTTCATAACCTGCGTGGAGACTATAATAATTCGTCGCTGTTTTATGAGTATGATGACTCTGAGCAGATGATCTATCTCAAGACTGACGCACTGGAATTCTTCAAAAGAAACTATTCGGTTCTTTCAAAATTAGTAATACTGGAATGGGCAAAATTTCTTGAAAAGACCAACACTCTTCCAAAACTCGTAGCAAAGATTGAAAGTGTGGAAAAAAGACATGGCTCCCTGACAAAATATGTCAGCATATACAAAGATTGTGATCATTGCTTTTACTGCAACTCGAAACTGGAGAAAGGACTCGTTCATGTGGATCATTTCATACCATGGTCGTACATATTTGATGATAATGCATGGAATCTTGTTCTTAGTTGCCAGAGATGCAACCTCAAGAAAAGTGACTCTCTTGCACAGAAGGAATTTCTAAGGGAACTGATAACAAGAAACGCAACATACTATGATAAAATCTCGATATTGAAAAACTCCCTTGACGGCATAGATTATGGGAATGGATGGCAAAGAGAGCTTTGGAATAATTATTCAAACTGTAAAAACTATGGCTTTGTGGTTACAAAACTTCCATAACATTTGCCTCAAAAAGCAGACTTCAACAACCAAGTAATCATTATTATATTTGTATGTATCAACCATCACGTCTGAATCGACTGGATTAGTTGGACGTTATAGGCATAAAACATGTTATTTGGTAATTGTCTACAGTTTTGAAGTTCCTTCGTGTTTGTGTCAAAAAAATAACCTGTTTTGACATGTCTAGTTGATTCAGACGTAAGAGTTGATACATATAGCGAAAAGACATAGTTCGTAACTGCCTACAGTTTTAAAGTAGAATTTCTCAGATATTCCAAAGCATAATCATGGAAATTCAATTCCCTTATCCTGCATGTCTCCTTTACACTCATCAATATCTTGTGAGAATCAGCTCCGACCTTTGAGCGATGACCGTTTGTGCTCTTTCTAATTATGACATTTGGTGTAATTGTCTAGAGTTTTGAAGCTATATCTGTAGTATTTTTGTCATATATCTTTTTTGTTTAGTAGTAAAAACAGGAGTATGAATCAACCTTCACGCCTAGATCAAAATTAAACCAAAAGATCTAAAAGTAACCTCATCCACCTTCTGATATGAGCAAGACTCACAAAATTGATTCAGAATTAAGACGAGAAAACAAACAACTTGGATTAGTCATAGTTGATCTAAAAAAACACAATAAAAGTCTGACAAGAACAATTAACAGTTTAACAAAATCAAATGATAAATTGAAACATAAACTATCCTATTATGATAATCCACATACGCCACCATCTCGCAAGCTCTTGCAAGTGGAAAAAGACGAGAAAGAGAAAAATACTAAACCAAACCGAGGAGGTGTCTTTGGACACAAGGGTAAAACACAGACATTCATACCACAAAAAACGACACATCATGATTCAACAGCTTGTCCAAAATGTAAAAGCACAGACATTACTCAGATTGACACAAAAAAACGCAACATGGTGGGTATTCCACCACCACAAGAGTATAACGTAACTGAGCATATTTTACACAGATATACCTGCAAATCATGCAAAAAGACATTTAAAAATGATGGCAAACTTTTACCTAGAGGACAATTTGACGCCACTGTAATCAAAAGTGTAGTGAGCATGTTTTCAAAAAGAATGCCATACAACACAATCAGAGAATCATTGCAAGAACAATATGGATTACAAATCAGCAATACGACAGTACTGTCAATTTTACAGACAGGTCAGATGCTTTTAGAGCCATTTTATGATAAAATTGGGCACGAAATCAACAAATCAGAGATTGTAGGATTTGATGGGACTGGATATCCAATTGAAGGTAAACATGGATGGGCGTGGATTGCAAGAACCAACACCGAAGCGTACTATGTTTTAGATTTTAGCAGAGGTGCAGTTGTTATAAAAAAATACTGGATTGATTTTAGAGGAATTGTAGTTTCTGATGGATGGAAATCTCATGTTGTAATATTTACCAAAAACAAGAGACAGAGATGCACTGCACAACTGCCAAGAGAGTCAAAAGATGTGGCAGATAAATCAGAAAAACCATCAGCTGCCATTTTGCACAAGGAATTCTCAAAAATATTGGATAATGCCAAAAAATATTCAAAATCAAAACACAAAAAGATACAACGGATCAAATATACGGATTATCTGTTTGAGCAGTTGATTATATGATAAAACGATACCGGCGTGGTGATGATATTATGAAAAAGTTTGGAATAAAGCTGAAAAACGCACGAAATGACCTGTTTACATTTGTGATGTGTCCTGGCGTGCCATCAACTAACAATGATGCAGAAAACTCTATTCGAAAATGTGTGATGCAGAGAAATGTCCGGGGTCAGCTGAAAAGTGAAAAGGGAATGAAGATGCTTTCAGTATTTCTGACATGTTTTGAAACATGGAGAATCAGGGATCAGAACAGCCTAGTTGAGATGGGAAAATACATTTAGATGCTTGATTCATACCATACTTAATATGTATTGCACTATTTTAGGTGACTAAATTGAGAAATCTATCTCTGATCTTCATGTTTCTGATATTAGCACTTGGGTCGTTGTATACTATAATGTACCAAAATGTATCTGCAACCGGAGATGAAATTGTATCAAACACCATAGAAATCAATGATCTTACAGCAGACGCCCTTGTCTTGTCTAATGATGATTACTTTGGACAATCCATTACAAACATTGGCGACCTGAATAATGATGGTACATTAGATATTGCAGTTGGCGCATATTTTGATGATACTGGCGGCACTAATAGAGGCGCCATACATGTAATGCTTATGAACCGTGATGGAACCGTATCAAACACCATAGAAATCAATGATCTTACAGCAAACGGTCCTGTCTTGTCTAATGATGATTACTTTGGAATCTCCATTGCAAACATTGGCGACCTGAATGGTGACGGTGTATTAGATATTGCAGTTGGCGCACTTGATGATGCTGGCGGCACTAGTAGAGGTGCCATACATGTAATGCTTATGAACAGTAATGGAACCGTATCTCGCACCATAGAAATCAATGATCTTACAACAAACGGTCCTGTCTTGTCTAATGATGATTACTTTGGAATCTCCATTGCAAACATTGGCGACCTGAATGGTGACGGCATACTAGATATTGCAGTTGGCGCATCTGGTGATGATGCTGGCGGTACTACTAGAGGTGCCATACATGTAATGCTTATGAACAGTAATGGAACCGTATCTCGCACCATAGAAATCAATGATCTTACAGCAAACGGTCCTGTCTTGTCTAATTCTGATCACTTTGGAATCTCCATTGCAAACATTGGCGACCTGAATAATGATGGTACATTAGATATTGCAGTTGGCGCATATTTTGATGATGCTGGCGGCACTAATAGAGGCGCCATACATGTAATGCTTATGAACAGTAATGGAACCGTATCTAGCACCATAGAAATCAATGATCTTACAGCAAACGGCCCTGACTTGTCTAATGATGATTACTTTGGAATCTCCATTGCAAACATTGGCGACCTGAATAATGATGGTACATTAGATATTGCAGTTGGCGCATCTGGTGATAGTACTGGCGGTACTAGTAGAGGCGCCATACATGTAATGCTTATGAACAGTAATGGAACCGTATCTAGCACCATAGAAATCAATAGTCTTACAGCAAACGGCCCTGACTTGTCTAGTTATAATTACTTTGGAATCTCTATCGCAAACATTGGCGACCTGAATAGTGACGGCATATTGGATATTGCAGTTGGTGCATCTGGTGATGATACTGGCGGTACCGACAAAGGTGCCATACATGTAATGCTTATGAACCGTGATGGAACCATATCTCGCACCATAGAAATCAATGATCTTACAGCAAGCGGCCCTGACTTGTCTAATTCTGATAACTTTGGACAATCCCTTGCAAACATTGGCGACCTGAATGGTGACGGCATATTGGATATTGCAGTTGGTGCATATTATGATGATGCTGGCGGTACTAGTAGAGGTGCCATATATGTAATGCTTATGAACCGTGATGGAATCATATCTCGCACCATAGAAATCAATAATCTTACAGCAAACGGCCCTGACTTGTCTAATTCTGATAACTTTGGAATTTCTATCGCAAACATTGGCGATCTGAATAATGACGGCATATTAGATATTGCAGTTGGTGCATCTGATGATGATGCTGGCGGTACCAACAAAGGTGCCATACATGTAATGCTTATGAACAGTAATGGAACCGTATCTCGCACCATAGAAATCAATGATCTTACAGCAAACGGCCCTGTCTTGTTTGATGGTGATGCCTTTGGAATCTCCATTGCAAACATTGGCGACCTGAATAATGACGGTGTATTGGATATTGCAGTTGGCGCATCTGGTGATGATGCTGGCGGTACTAGTAGAGGCGCCATACATGTAATGCTTATGAACAGTAATGGAACCGTATCAAACACCATAGAAATCAATAATCTTACAGCAAACGGCCCTGACTTGTCTAATTCTGATAACTTTGGACAATCCCTTGCAAACATTGGCGACCTGAATGGTGACACTGTATTGGATATTGCAGTTGGCGCATCTGGTGATGATGCTGGCGGTACTAGTAGAGGCGCCATACATGTAATGCTTATGAACAGTAATGGAACCGTATCTAGCACTACAAAGATCGATTCCAATACGTCAAACGGTCCCGTCTTGTCTAATTCTGATCACTTTGGACGCTCCATTGCAAACATTGGCGACCTGAATAATGACGGTGTATTGGATATTGCAGTTGGTGCAATTGGTGATGATGCTGGCGGTACCAACAAAGGTGCCATACATGTAATGCTTATGAACAGTAATAGAAGTGTATTAAAAACCATAGAAATCAATGATCTTACAGCAAACGGCCCCGTCTTGTCTAATTCTGATAACTTTGGACGCTCCATTGCAAACATTGGCGATCTAGATAATGATGGTACATTAGATATTGCAGTTGGCGCATATTATGATGATACTGGTGGTACCGACAGAGGTGCCATACATGTATTGTTTATGAACAGTGTTGACACGACTTTACCAACCATAATCAACATCACATCTAATACAACAACTTTTGGTGTACTCAAGGTGGGTGATACCATATCATTCACATTGACTCTGACTTCAGCTGAGAATGGTGCTACTATTAATGGCGTTTATAATTCTGTACCATTATTCTGGAGCAGTATCGACAACGGAACCACATACACTGCAACATACACCATATCTGAAGGAGACACGGATCAGATCACACCACTACAAATCACAGGTGTAACAATCACAGATAGTGCAGGCAATACAAGCTTGCCATATGATGGTACTGACATACTAGACACCATTGATGCAAACTCTCCTCAGTTCTCTAGTGCCCAAACCCTCTCAGTTTCACAGATTGTAATCACACTAGATCATAACGTTACAAACTCTGCTGCCACTCCTACTGACTTTGTACTTGGAGGAGTCACTGACGGTTCAATCAACTCCATTGTGTCTGTCTTTAATAATACAATTACACTTGGCATCGCCGATGCAACAATCTCTGATAGTGATGATGTGACTATATCTTATACCAGAACGTCTGGATCAATTGATGATGTGTCTGGGAATTCATTGTTAAACTTTGCAGAAAATGTAACAAACACTCTGAACACTCCTCCAATCATAATCCTGAATGGAGCCAACCCACAAATCATAGAGCAGGGAGCAGGATACACAGAACTAAACGCCACAACTAACGACGGCTCACCAGTTACCATAGACTCTGCAAATTTCACTGACGCAGTAGGCACATACCATATCTATTATGATTCAACTGACACAGCAGGCAATAACGCAATCCAGGTTAATAGGACCGTAATTGTATCTGACACCACTCCACCAGTCATTTCCCTGACTGGTGAAAATCCACAGACAATAGAGCGGGGAGCAGGATACACAGAACTAAACGCCACAACTAACGACGGCTCACCAGTTACCATAGACTCTGCAAATTTCACTGACGCAGTAGGCACATACCATATCTATTATGATTCAACTGACACAGCAGGCAATAACGCAATCCAGGTTAATAGGACCGTAATTGTATCTGACACCACTCCACCAGTCATTTCCCTGACTGGTGAAAATCCACAGACAATAGAGCGGGGAGCAGGATACACAGAATTAAACGCCACAACTAACGACGGCTCACCAGTTACCATAAACTCTGCAAATTTCACTGACGCAGTAGGTAATTACACCATCTATTATGATTCAACTGACACAGCAGGCAATAACGCAATCCAGGTTAATAGGACTGTAATTGTATCTGACACCACTCCACCAACATTCTCATCCGCAGTCCTAAATGAGGGAACAGGCATCTTTACAGTCACATTTAGCGAGACAATCAATGCCTCTTCCATAAACTCTACTGGATTCTCCATCAGGGATAACAACAACAATACCAGTACTGGCGCTATAACACTATCAAATCTGGAACTAACCACAACTGCCAACGGTGCAACAATATCCTTCAACATGACTCTGACAAACCGCCAGTCCGTAATTGCATTCAACGTCTCAGTGCTGGACATTGATGCTGGTGCAGTACGGGATATATTTGACAACGCAATTACATTGTCTGCAAACAATACCATCACAACCACTTTTGACACCACTTCACCAGTCATTTCCCTGATCGGTGACAATCCACAGACAATAGAACTTGGTGATGGCTATACAGAACTAAACGCCACAACTAACGACGGCTCTACAATAACCATAAACTCTGCAAATTTCACTGACGCAGTAGGTACATACTATATCTATTATGATTCAACTGATACAGCAGGCAATAACGCAATCCAGGTTAATAGGACTGTAATTGTATCTGACACCACTCCACCAACATTCTCATCAGCAGTCCTAAATGAGGGAACTGGCATCTTTACAATCACATTTAGCGAGACAATCAATGCCTCTTCCATAAACTCTACTGGATTCTCCATCAGGGACAACAACAACAATACCAGTACTGGCGCTATAACACTATCAAATCTGGAACTAACCACAACTGCCAACGGTCCAACAATATCATTCAACATGACTCTGGCTAATCGTCAGTCCGTAATTGCATTCAACGTCTCAGTGCTGGACATTGGTGCTGGTGCAGTACGGGATATATTTGACAACGCAATTACATTGTCTGCAAACAATACCATCACAACCACTCTTGACAGCATTCCACCAGTCATTTCCCTGATCGGTGACAATCCACAGACAATAGAGCAGGGAGCAGGATACACAGAATTAAACGCCACAACTAACGACGGCTCTACAATAACCATAAACTCTGCAAATTTCACTGACGCAGTAGGCACTTACTATATCTATTATGATTCAACTGACACAGCAGGCAATAACGCAATCCAGGTTAATAGGACTGTAAACGTAGTTGACACCACTCCACCAACATTCTCATCCGCAGTCCTAAATGAGGGAACTGGCACCTTTACAATCACATTTAGCGAGACAATCAATGCCTCTTCCATAAACTCTACTGGATTCTCCATCAGGGATAACAATACCAGTACAGATGTCATAACACTATCAACTTTGGAACTAACCACAACTGCCAATGGTACAACAATATCATTCAACATGACTATGGCTAATCGTCAGTCCGTAATTGCATTCAACGTCTCAGTGCTGGACATTGGTGCCGGTGCAGTACAGGACATTAATGGTAACGCAATTACATTATCTGCAAACAATACCATCACAACCACTCTTGACAGCATTCCACCAGTCATTTCCCTGATCGGTGAAAATCCACAGACAATAGAGCAGGGAGCAGGATACACAGAATTAAACGCCACAACTAACGACGGCTCACCAGTTACCATAAACTCTGCAAATTTCACTGACGCAGTAGGTAATTACACCATCTATTATGATTCAACTGACACAGCAGGCAATAACGCAATCCAGGTTAATAGGACTGTAATTGTATCTGACACCACTCCACCAACATTCTCATCAGCAGTACTAAATGAGGGAACTGGCACCTTTACAATCACATTTAGCGAGACAATCAATGCCTCTTCCATAAACTCTACTGGATTCTCCATCAGGGACAACAACAACAATACCAGTACTGGCGCTATAACACTATCAAATCTGGAACTAACCACAACTGCCAACGGTCCAACAATATCATTCAACATGACTCTGACAAACCGCCAGTCCGTAATTGCATTCAACGTCTCAGTGCTGGACATTGATGCTGGTGCAGTACGGGATATATTTGACAACGCAATTACATTGTCTGCAAACAATACCATCACAACCACTTTTGACACCACTCCACCAGTCATTTCCCTGATCGGTGACAATCCACAGACAATAGAACTTGGTGATGGCTATACAGAACTAAACGCCACAACTAACGACGGCTCTACAACAACCATAAACTCTGCAAATTTCACTGACGCAGTAGGTAATTACACCATCTATTATGATTCAACTGATACAGCAGGCAATAACGCAATCCAGGTTAATAGGACTGTAAACGTAGTTGACACCACTCCACCAACATTCTCATCAGCAGTACTAAATGAGGGAACTGGCACCTTTACAATCACATTTAGCGAGACAATCAATGCCTCTTCCATAAACTCTACTGGATTCTCCATCAGGGACAACAACAACAATACCAGTACTGGCGCTGTAACACTATCAAATCTGGAACTAACCACAACTGCCAACGGTCCAACAATATCATTCAACATGACTCTGGCTAATCGTCAGTCCGTAATTGCATTCAACGTCTCAGTACTGGACATTGGTGCCGGTGCAGTACGGGATATATTTGACAACGCAATTACATTGTCTGCAAACAATACCATCACAACCACTTTTGACACCACTCCACCAGTCATTTCCCTGATCGGTGACAATCCACAGACAATAGAACTTGGTGATGGCTATACAGAATTAAACGCCACAACTAACGACGGCTCTACAATAACCATAAACTCTGCAAATTTCACTGACGCAGTAGGTACATACTATATCTATTATGATTCAACTGACACAGCAGGCAATAACGCAATCCAAGTTAATAGGACTGTAATTGTATCTGACACCACTCCACCAACATTCTCATCAGCAGTACTAAATGAGGGAACTGGCACCTTTACAATCACATTTAGCAAGACAATCAATGCCTCTTCCATAAACTCTACTGGATTCTCCATCAGGGATAACAACAACAATACCAGTACTGGCGCTGTAACACTATCAAATCTGGAACTAACCACAACTGCCAACGGTCCAACAATATCATTCAACATGACTCTAACAAACCGTCAGTCTGTAATTGCATTTAACGTCTCAGTGCTAGACATTGGTGCTGGTGCAGTACGGGATATATTTGACAACGCAATTACATTGTCTGCAAACAATACCATCACAACCACTTTTGACACCACTCCGCCAGTCATTTCCCTGATCGGTGACAATCCACAGACAATAGAGCAGGGAGCAGGATACACAGAATTAAACGCCACAACTAACGACGGCTCTACAATAACCATAAACTCTGCAAATTTCACTGACGCAGTAGGTACATACCATATCTATTATGATTCAACTGACACAGCAGGCAATAACGCAATCCAGGTTAATAGGACCGTAATTGTATCTGATACCACTCCACCAGTCATTTCCCTGATTGGTGAAAATCCACAGACAATAGAACTTGGTGATGGCTATACAGAATTAAACGCCACAACTAACGACGGCTCACCAGTTACCATAAACTCTGCAAATTTCACTGACGCAGATGGTACATACTATATCTATTATGATTCTGTTGATATATCCGGAAATGTTGCCACTCAGGTTATAAGGTCTGTAAACGTATCTGATACTATCCCTCCAACATTCTCATCAGCCGTTCTAAATGTGGAAACAGGCGTCATTACAATCATATTTAGCGAGACAATCAGTGTATCAACCATAAATCCCATCGGACTATCAATACGGGATAACAATAGCGGTGCCGTAACACTATCTGTTTCAGAACTAATCACAACCACTAATGGTAGAACCATATCATTTAACATGTCTCAAACCAAACTTGCATCAGTAACAGCATTTACCACGTCAGTGCTAGACATTGATGTTGCAGCAGTTAGTGATATCTCTGGAAATGAGATTATCACATCCACAAACAACCCCATCAGAGTCACTACTCTTCCACACTCTCATACGCCCTGTCATCTTCCAGGTTCTGGAGACTGGGTAATTACAACTAGTTGTATGCTTTCTACAAATTATGTGACTCTTGAAAATGTGATTGTACGAAATAATTCTGTCCTAGTAATTCTCGATGAAATCACTCTGGATATAGACTTTCTAACCAATAACCTCACAATAGAGTCTGGAAGCGGGGTTTTGATTGAATCCGGCGGAACAATCACCTGATGTTACTAGTGGTATATTCAGATTCTATAACTGTCTAGAGTTTTGAAGTTCCTTCGTGTTTGTGTCAAAAAAATAACCTGTTTTACATATCTTGTGCGTAATACTTCAAAACGGTAAACAGTTACCAAAGTTCGTGAACTAAAAATCATCAAAAAACTAGAGATCAGATGATTTTATTTGTGTAAATACGAACAATCAAATTCAAACACTTTGAAAATGACTCACAACTTTTGCGTGTAGCTATACCTAAAAACAATGTTATGCTTAATTAGATACTGGACTGTTACAACAAGTTGTTGCTACAAGAATTACCAGACCGGTTGTGAAGAATGAAATCATAATAAATATAAAAAAACAGGAAAATCATAATTGTTTAGAGTTTTGAATATATTTCGTGTTTGTCAAAAAAACGAATTTTGGTAACTGTCTACAGTTTTGAAGTACTACGCACAAGATATGTAAAACAGGTTATTTTTTTGACACAAACACGATGGAACTTCAAAACTCTAGACAATTACGAATTTTGACATATCTTGTGTACAATACTTTAAAACTGCAGTTACGGAAAATCAGATTCAATCAAGTCTCAACTATTTGTCTGCAACAAACTTTTCACATGCTGCTTTTGCAGAGACATCAGAGGTTTGCTCTATTGGATGTTTCATCAGATATGCACTTGCAGGTTTTAACGGTCCGCCAATTCCCCTATCAAGAGCAATTTTTGCCAACCTAATTGCATCAATTACAATTCCTGCAGAGTTTGCCTTGTCATCAACTTCCAAGCGGACTTCCATATTGTATGGTATGTTTGCCCATTGGCGACCCTCAATCCTCATAAACATGAGTTTGGTATTGCCCAAAAATGGAATAAAATCAGAAGGGCCAACGTAGATCTGATCGTCATCTAGTCTTTCAGCAAGTTGGCTTTGAACGCTTTCAGTTTTGGAAATTCTCTTTGAGGCAAGTCTTGATTGTTCTTTCATGTTTAGAAAATCGGTATTTCCACCAACATTGATTTGGTATGTTTTTTCAATTTTTGTTCCCCTATCGCTACACAATTTGGCCAACGTTCTGTGAACAATGGTTGCACCAACCTGACCCTTAATATCATCACCAATGCATGGAATTTTTTTTTCTTCGAATTTTTTTGCCCATGTTTCATCTGATGCAATAAATGATGGTATGCAATTTACAAAGGCTGTGTGGGTGTCAAGACAGATTTGGGCCCAAAACTCTGTTACCTTGTCAGAGCCTACAGGCAGATATGATACAATAATTTCAACGCCGCAGTCTTTGATTACCTGTTTTACTTTTTCAGTAATCTGTTCAATGGTGTTATTACTTTGAATTGGTTTTATTCTATTTTCAACCCATATTCCAACACCATCTAGTAAAGGACTTTCATAGACTTTGGCATCTGTTTTGGGCATTTCATCTTTTGGAATCCAGTTAACCATGTTTGGATATTCGTAAATTGCCTCATTGAGTAGTTTTCCGACTTTGTTTTCACCTACATCAAATCCACAGACAAAGTCAATGTCATAAATTCCGTATCCAGATAATTTGTCATGAATGATTCCAATTACCTCTTGTGAGGGATTTTTTCGATAGTATTCAATTCCTTCAATTAATCCAGAAAAACAATTACCAATACCTACCAAACCGACTTTAATCCTGTCTACCATTCAGATAGTGATGTTATTGGAGAGGTTAAAAGTTTTCGTAGATGATCAGTCAACCCAGATGTGTTCACAATCTTGACTAATCTGGAGGTGACAAGAGGCGTTTTCAACACTATTAAATGCTCAATCATCATACAGTCAGTGAAATAGTTACACTTTTCAGAAACTTTATGCCGTCAGTAGGGGTATACTACTTTCTGGATAAGAGAACTACACTGGACTACAGGATAACGCATTTATGTTAAATAAAGATGGTCTTGATACTTGAGCAACACAGTTCAAAACCTCGATTATAAAAAATACATGGTATCCTCAAATCTCCAATACTTTAAACCCCATGCCACTAAAATCGAGAAAACATTTGCAGAAGAGATATTCTCTAGTCTGAACAGAAATTCCAAACTCATCAACCCAAAGTTCTTTTATGACAAACAGGGCTCTGACCTGTTTGAAAAAATCTGCGCTCTACCTGAATACTATCCTACAAGAACTGAAATTACAATACTGCAAAAACTACAGACAGAACTGCCCTCATATCTTGATGAGAATTTCCGCCTAGTCGAACTTGGAAGCGGCACATCTGTAAAGACCAGGCTGATTCTTGATGTTCTGACAAGACTGCAAGATAGCACAGAGTATTTTCCAATTGACGTCTCTGAGATTCTGGCAGAAAGTTCTGAGGAATTGCTTGAGGACTATGATGGCCTGCACATCACTGGAATAATTGACACTTATGACGGCGGTTTAGAGTTTCTAAAGAATTTGGATGATAAAAAAAATTTGATAATCTTTCTGGGTTCTAGTTTTGGTAATTTTTCCCCAAGTGACGGTTGCGAATTTTTACAAAAAATAAATTCCACAATGAGGTCCGGTGATCTCTTTTTGATCGGACTGGACTTGGTAAAGAACAGGCAGACTCTGGAGTCTGCATACAATGATTCGCAGGGCATTACTGCAAAGTTCAATCTCAACATCCTCTCTCGGATTAATGACGAGCTTGATGCTGATTTCTGCCTGAAAAACTTTGCACATTATGCCATATATAACGATGACAAACAGCGAATTGAAATGTATCTGAAATCCCTTGTAAACCAATCAGTTATAATCTCAAAGTGCAATCTCTTACTGAACCTGAATAAAGACGAACTAATCCATACAGAGTATTCCCACAAATACAGGCTGTCACAAATTCACGAACTGCTTGATAAAACTGGATTCAAAATCAAACATATGTGGCTGGATAATGACTGTAATTTTTCAGTGACTCTGGTATCAAAGAGCTAGACATCTTTTGCACATCTGAATCCTGAGAACATCCATCTCTCATCCAACCTAAAGAAATTTCTGCAGCTCCCTCTGATTGACATCTTTGGAGTTCCAAATGAGCCGCCTCTCAGGACCTTTTGGTTTGCAAACCACTTGTCATTGTACTCGTCAAACCCTGTCTTGAATCCTGGATAGCCTGTAAACTCTGATGACGTCCATTCCCACACGTCGCCTATCATCTGCTGGCATCCTGATGCACTGGCCCCATCCGGGTATGCCCCGATCTCTGCGCACCGCCAAAGGTATGACTCTAGCAGATTACATCTCTCCTTTGTTGGCTGCCCGTCTCCCCAAGGATAGACTGTCTTTGCCTGTTTCTCCTCATTCCAGCATGCGGCTTTCTCCCATTCTGCTTCTGTGGGGAGCCTCTCTCCGGTCCATTTGCAATATGCGTCTGCCTCGTAATAGCTGACATGACACACCGGTTCATCAGGATTGACTCTTCTAGTCCCAACAAAGTCTGTCACACACCATCTGTCATCTATTTTTTTCCAGTACATTGGCGCTTCCCACCTGTTCTCTTTGACTTTCTCCCAGCCGTCTGACAGCCAATATTTGTACGTCTCGTATCCTCCATCCCTGATAAACTCTATGTACTGCCGGTTGGTAACTGGAAAGACATCCATCCTGTAATTCTCAAGGTAGACTCTGTGTTCTGGAAGCTCTATATCATAGCAATAGTCCCCTCCGTTATACCCCATTATGTATGGCCCCCCTCTGATGTGAACTGAACGTCTCTTGACCCTGCCCTGCTTTACAATGTCATTTTTTCTCACAGGTCTGTATCTGTCTGCAAGCAGATGCTGCAAGTCATACACTAAAAGCTCTTGGTGCTGGCATTCGTGATGGAATCCCATTGTGATTAGCCTTACTGCATCATCATTCAAGCTCTGAGATTCGATAAAATGCTTTATCCTCTGGCTGATTGTGTTAAAGTACTGTAACATGTGCTCGACTGTGGGTCTTGAGCTTGTTCCACGTAATCCTTTCTCATGCGGTATGCCAAACTGTTGATAATAGGAATTTAGATACTCTGAAAACTCTGCTGAATAAAATTCATAGTCTCTGTCCAGTTTGCTCATGATAACTTCATAAATCCAACTTGTATGGCCGATATGCCACTTTGGAGGGCTCGTAAAAGCTGCAGTCTGAACAACAAAATCATCTCTCTCCAGAGTATCTACTAGTTCCAGCGTCTTATTTCTGGTGTCCTTGAGATATGTTAACAGTCTTGCCTGCCCTAATTTTGGTTCTGATGCCATTACTGAAAAATTACGCTCCAACTGTTACCATGTGTATGATCATCTAATACCCTCTTGCAAAAATCGGAACTGAAACGCTCTGTTCTTGGCAGTATATGCATTTATCCGCACTCTTGCTACCAAACGGAATTACCCTAATGTCTGCCCCCGTCTCTGCTTTGATCTCTTCCTCACATTCTAATCTTCCGCACCAAGGGGCGCTAATGAAACCACCGCTCTCCATCTCTGACTTGAATTTTACATACTCTGAAATGTCTGCAGTATTTGCATCTGCCTGCTCTCTGGCAGTCTTTAGCATCTCTGCCTGTATCTCATCGAGAATTGTGGAAATTTTTCCAACTTTGGCAAAACCCAGACTTGACTTTTCATGATTGTGTCTTTTTACAATCACCATGCTCTGTTTTTCAATATCCTTGGGACCGATCTCTATCCGTATGGGAATTCCTTTTAGCTCCCAATCATTGAATTTGTATCCTGGAGATATCTCGCCTCTGTCATCAACATGCACTCTGATGCCAATTGACTCCAACTCTCTTTTAATCTCCGCTGCTTTTGCTAGTATCGCCTCCTTTTCTTTTTTGTATATGGGTATGATCACTACCTGTATTGGTGCTATCCTTGGCGGCAAAACAAGGCCCTGGTCATCACCGTGGGTCATAATCATCGCGCCAATCAGTCTCCATGAAACTCCCCATGAAGTCTGCCATGCAAAATGCTCTACATTGTCCTTGTCTGCAAATTTCACATCAAATGGTTTTGAAAAATTCTGTCCCAGAAAATGCGATGTGCCCATCTGCAGCGCCTTTCCATCAGGCATGACTGATTCCATAGTGGTTGTATACACTGCACCGACAAACTTTTCTTTCTCACTCTTCATTCCTGTTATCACTGGAATTGCCAGCTCATCTTCTACTGTGTCTCTGTAAATATCCATAATCTCTCTTGTCTCTCTCTCTGCTTCCTCTTGTGTGGCATGTACAGTGTGGCCTTCCTGCCACAAAAATTCCGACGTCCTAAGAAACGGCCTCGTTCCTTTGATCTCAGCTCTCAGGGCAGAATTCCAAAAATTCATCTTTAATGGCAGGTCCCTCCAGCTCTGAATCCATCTGGAATACATTGTATATGCCAAAGTCTCAGATGTAGGCCTTAATGCAAGCCTGTCTCCAACCTTGTTTTCACCAGAGTGGGTTACCCAAAACACCTCTGGATTGAACCCTTCAAAGTGTTTCTTCTCTTTTCCCAACAATGACTCTGGAATTAATATGGGCAGAAATCCGTTTTTAACCCCGTTACTTGCAAATTTTTTGTCTAGTGTGTGTTTTAGTGATTCCCAAATGGAATATCCGTCTGGCCTGAGGACGACTAGTCCCTTGACTGGGGCATAATCTGCAAGTTTGGCCTTGAGAACTAGCTGTGTATACCATTCGCTAAAATCCTCTTTTTTTGAAACTGTAATTCCCTTGTTCTCTTTACTCAAACTAGAATCCAAAGAATTAATTTAACTAATGAGCCTTTCGTGAGCAGTTTTCACCATATTTATTTATGAAAACTATCAAGAATTATTATGAAACAGTCATATCTCTACAAAGTTGTCAAAAACAATCAAGAATCGCTCTTAATGTCAAGTTTTGTTGCTTACTTTGTAGCTGTTTTTCAAACGAAAAAAATCAACATAATAACTCGTCATATTTTTTATGAATGTCTTTGGACTACTTGTAATAATACCTGACGAGGCAGGCATGTGCCAGCCTATTCAAAAATAAAAGATGGAACTGGAACATTTCACATCCACACTGCAAATTAAATGACATAAAAAAATATGGAAAATATACGATTCATCTTTAGAAATAATTCTGTTCCAGCTGCGGCTGCACATTCAACGACAAGAGCAGGACTAATTCATTACTCCACATGTCCCTATCCAAGCGGTTCTTTTTTATCTGGATGCTCTGCATTGTCTCACCGTATCTCGGATATCAATCAGGGAGATTAGCAAAAAGATGGGGGTGCAGTACAAGACATGCTGTTACATGACTCGCAAGGTTTTGCAAAAGATTACTGATTCAGAAAAAGACAAGATGCTATCTGGTAATTGCGAGGTGGATGAACTGTATATGCATAAGAGTTTATGCGTAATTGACTAAATTACGCCAACCATATGGATTCCTTGCCTTTTTCTTCACATATAGTTACAAACTCTAACAAAATCATACATCTCAAAATTAAAGTCAGTCAAACTTGTACAAAAAATACAAAATAAATTATTAAACATGCAAAATAATCAGCTTGGCAAAAACGCACAGCGTAGCATTGTGATATTTTACCATGTATCTAATCAAAATATACAGTCCATGGCGGTGGTGGCGGTTCACCCTTTTTCCATCTAGACCGTGTCTTTTTCCATTGTACGCAGATTGACAAGACCTGTTACCACGCTAAACTCTGTTTCAAACTCTTCTAGTGTACCATTATATGCATCAACCATTCTTGCATAGGTTTCATGTCACCTATGGCGTGCTCCATCCTGGTTCTGACTCTGTTTATCTGTCTGTTTTTTGCACGTTTTCGTTCTGTCAGTTGGCGATTCTTTGGTTTCTTTTTAGGTTGCATGGATTGTGTGTTGTTATCAAGGTAATCTGATATTCCTAAAAATCCCTTGTCAGAGTATAGCTTTGTTTTACTGCTTCCAGTCAGTGATTTTATTATATTAAAGATTGATTCAGATTCTTTTTTGAATATGCTAAAATCATGACTAGAACCAAGACAGCTCTTGGTTTGGTGGATTATGATTCCTTTGCTGTTTGTTATTATCTCTGTGTTGAACGTAAATCGTTTCTTTTTGCCAGAGTATGATCTTTTTTTTTGCACAGAATCCACTGATCTTCGTACAGGTACATGTGTCCCATCAATTAGCAGGATGTTGCCCAGCACCTTTTGTATTTGTTGTATGGGTTTCTCATCTGATTGTATTATATCAGACACATTCTCTGCAGTGGGCAAAATGCGTTTTAATATCTCATCTACAAGCTTGATATATCTACACACCGTGGTCTGATCAATTTCAAACAATGCTGCTAGTTGTCCTTGTGTAACGTTTGATCTCTTTTTCATTAGTCCCACTAGTAATGCGTGTTCTGGATCAAGCTTGCATCTGTTTCCTGCGTCAGATTCCCGTTCATTTGATTCAATATCAAATAACGGCATTTTATCTAGATGGTCTAGTATGAATTCTCCAACATGTTTTAACAACCAAAAAAAAAATCATCGATTTGATATCCTGTAAATGCATGCAAATGTTCTGTTGTTGACATTATGATGTGGCATATCTTGAGTTTGTGTGCAAATTCACGAACCTTCTTTCCCTTGATATCTGCGTTTCTTGGCCTTTGTTGCAGTCCATAGTGCATCTAGTTCTACTATCATCTTGTCCTTTTCATATAGCGCCTTGTCCTTTTCATATAGCGCCTTGTCCTTTTCATATAGCGCCTTGTCCTTTTCATATAGCGCCTTGTCTTTACTCTCAATAAGCTTTATCAATTGATTTGGAGCTAGCATTTCGTATTGGGACATATCAAAGCAAAGAATATGCCAGGATCTAAACCTATCGTCTGAGAAATGTTTACCATCGTGTCAAATGTGAACAAGTTGTTGCGTACAAGTTGATTGTTATTTTGGTCGATTACGCATAATCTCTAATGGATTTTTGGGTTACTTTGAGATTTAACATTAAACTCACCATAGTCAGTTTGAGTTACACCGTTTGGGTCTTTTAGCATTTGATTTGCTCTTTGTTGCCGTTCGGTCATGTAATACATTATACGTACGTTTATTATATCTATTCATTAAACGTACGTATGATTTTTATACATTATGTAATTATTAGTTGTATTGACAAGATGGAAAAAAGATCAAAAAGAATTTTCTGTAAAACTTTCATTTGATGGATCTAACAGTAAAGTATGCAGAGTATCAAAACCCATATTAGAACTTCTTAAAAATCCTGAAAAGTTAAAGTTTGTAATTCATGGTAAGAGTGTTGTTGTAACTAAAGATTAATTCAAAACACTGGCGTCAGATTCAATATCAATACCTGTAATTCTGATTATATTATATTCGTTGTCAATATTATATTCCATAGAAAATTTTTTATTTGATTCGGTATAAGATATAACATGATAAACAACATTAACACACATTGCTGAACTATTCAATGCATCAAAAGTTTTTGTTACCTCATAAAAATATTTGGCTATCTCATCAATTACAGTATTATCCAATTGTTCAAAAAACTTGAGATCGTCAATACTATGAAAAACAATTTTCCACAATAGAAATCAACCTGTTTTTATGTACTCGATAAATGATGCAATACTATCAAAACTTTTAGCACATGAAGTTTCATCTTTTTTCATCTTTTGCGCCGTCTCAAATATTTCTTGCATTTTTCTCTCTCGATCAATCACATGTTTCATATTCTAATTGTTATAACCTCATTAATTAATATGTTCATAAATAATTTTTTGTCAATTTCTTAGTTCATATTCTTCTTGTTATGATGTGTAGATTTTTGCCTGCCTAATTATAGCGTTTCAATTCTTGTTTTGTATGAATCAAGTAAATAACATGTTTTATGTCTATAACGTTCAACTAATCTAGTCGAGTTAGTCGTGAAGGTTGATACATACCTTGTTTTGCTTATTCATTAACTTGGTTTGTCAATGAACGGGGCTAAAAGTTTTCACTTCTAGAATTTCTAATTTTTGGTTTTTATGACACACCAAATTAATTCTTCAATGGGGCCGTAATGAAAATACGGAATTTCATATTATTAAGACCAATTACGATTATAAAAAGTGAACCTATGTTCTTGTCTGGATTCAGATTCTCAATCTTTAGAAGATCATGTTTTCAGGTGTCTAAGTTAACAGTACCTTAACAAGTGGTCCTATTCTAGAGGGGTCCGGACCAGATAGTTGATATTAACAGATTTGCAACAGCAGAGAAACTAGTCTCATACGCCGGACTTGCACCATCTCACAGGGATAGTGGCTAGACACAAAAAGGAGGAGGAATGACAAAGAGACTCTGCATGGCTGTGTAATGCAATGGTAGAGGCGGCTAGCACTACAATACGATTTGATCCAAGAATAAGCCTGTTCTACCTGCCGGCTTCTGTTGCAGTTATTGTATAGTATGCTGACAATACGATTTGATCCAAGAATAAGCCTGTTCTACAGCAGAATCGCAAAACGACGAGGAAAGAAAAAAGCAAAGGTAGCGGCTGCAAGGCAGATGCTGGAGATAATTTGGTACATGCTAAAGAATTCCGAAGAATATCGTACACAAAATCATGAACTGACACAGCGAAAATATAAAAAGATGAACGAGAGATCACAAATGTCCTGATTCAGCAAAACACACTAGTACAGGTCCACAGTAGGATTGGAGACGATTTCACATGGGAATACCTTGTTTTTCATGTCTGAATTAGTAAGACATTTTTTGGTAACTGTCTACAGTTTTGAAGTATTACGCACACGATATGTCAAAACAGGTTATTTTTCTGACACAAACACAAAGAAACTTCAAAACTCTGGACAATTACACATATTGTGAGAAAGTATTAATTGGTTCAGAGAATGGCAGTGACATGCAGGAAGCAACAGTTGCAGAACAGCCAACAAAGATATTCTCTGATGTGCGTGAAGTGGAAATTACTAGAGTTATTGCAAAAGAGTTTCATGAAGTTTTAATTGACAGGGCGGATTCAGATGTTATTGTAATTGGCGCAGGGCCTGCAGGACTAACAGCGAGCAGAGATCTCTCAAATATGGGCTACAAGGTTCTAGTCATTGAGCAGAACAATTACCTTGGCGGAGGTTACTGGCTGGGAGGATACATGATGAATCCTGTCACAGTTAGAGAGCCCGCACAAAAGATTTGGGACGAGCTGGGAATTCCATACAAAAAAGCTATAGAGGGATTGTACGTAACACCGGGACCGCACGCAGTATCAAAACTAATTGCCGCAACATGTGATGCAGGAGTAAAATTCCTCAATCTTACAAAGTTCGATGATCTAGTAATGAAAAATGACAGGGTTGCAGGAATCGTCGTCAACTGGATGCCAGTTTCAGCATTGCCGCGCAACATAACATGTGTTGACCCGATTGCGCTGGAGGCAAAGATGATCATTGATGCATCAGGTCATGATTCTGTAGCAGTAAAGAGACTCGTAGACAGGGGATTGGTAGAATGGAAGGGAATGAACCCAATGTACGTTAATGAAGGCGAGGAGCACGTCGTTAACAAGACAGGAGAGGTATACCCAGGACTTGTTGCAGCAGGCATGTCAGTCACTGAGACATACGGACTGGCAAGAATGGGACCGACATTTGGCTCCATGCTGTTCTCAGGAAAGAGAGCAGCAGAGATTACAGCAGCAAAGATCAAAGAGTTGGAGAGATAAGTCATAAAGACTAGAGGATATTGTTGAAGATTAGAGAGATTATCCTGTATGACGAGCCCATAGTTCCTGAGATCAGACTAGAGAGACTGGCAAGGTTTGTCAGCGAGACGTTTGCAGTCAGAGTCAGGACAAGGGAGAGTATCTCAGAGTACTCTGGACAGGACATCTCTGAAAGAATTGCAGGTTGCAGAATTTTTGATTTGAAAAAACCGTTTAAAGAATACGGCACATCTGCCAGGGACATGCAGGCCATAAATAACAGCAACACGCCAGATAGAGGAGGAGAGACTGCACTGTATGACGGATTTGAGTTTCATAGAGCAGTGAGTGAGCTAGTCCCGGATCATGAGAATAAAATGGACACGCTGCACGTAATCTTTACAGACAAGCTCACATGTACGTTTGATGAGGAAGATTCCAGGTATCATGCAAGGGCCCTGATTGTATCCAATCCGGCCATAATTTCAACAACAGGCATCATAGAGGCCCCTGCAAAACCAAGACAGTACTATCTAGATATGATGACAAGCTTTTCTGAAAAGAGTGCAGATGAGATCAGACAGAGATACAAGGGAGAGTTTTTAGAGTATCATGACTCGAGAATGTCAGAGGTTACAGAAGGGTATCTAATACAGGTAATAATGTATTATGAGACAGGGGAGGCGTTTTGCAGACATGTGGACTGTAGACTGTATAACGCTCACTGGCAAAAGGAACTTTTCTCACAGTTGGAGAATAAAAAATTCTGCAAGAGACATCAGGGAATTTTAAGCAGATTAAAAGGCCAGTAGATACAAATCTCATGCGTGTAATTCAATGAGAACATTCACTTATTATTGAAGTATGAAAAGTTGAATTATCATGATGGCGGCAGACGAGGGTGCAACAGTACTTGAGAGAAGAAAAGACACTCCAAAGATGCCAGATGAAAAAAAGACAAAGTTTGATGTAGTCATTATTGGTGCCGGCCCGTCAGGATATACTGCAGGAATTTATTGTTCTAGGGCAGGCTATGATACCTTGATTTTATCAGGAATACTACCTGGAGGGCAGCTAGTCAACACTACAGAAGTTGAAAACTATCCAGGATTTGAAAATGCGATAATGGGCCCGGATTTGATGATTGATATGAGAAAGCAGTGCCAAAAGATGGGAACAAAGATCATCGATGATGAGGCAGTCAATGTGGATTTTAGGCACGAGCCATTCAAAGTTCTCACAGCAACAGAAGAATACGAAGGACGCGCAGTCATTATTGCAACAGGTGCCAACCCAAGGAAATTAGGACTAGACGGAGAGCAGAGATTTGCTGGAAAGGGCGTGTCATATTGTGCCACATGTGATGGGCCTTTCTTTAGGAATCTCGAACTAGTTGTCGTAGGAGGAGGAGACTCTGCAGTCGAAGAGGCAACATTTCTGACAAAGTTTGCTACAAAGATTAACTTGGTTCACAGACGAAGCGAATTGCGTGCAAGCAAAGTGATGCAAGAAAGGGCATTTAACAATGAAAAGATAAAATTTCATTGGGATTCTGAAATCACCGACATTAGAGGAGACCAAAAAATGCAGCAGGTATCTCTGAAAAATCTAAAGACGGACAAAGAGACAACGCTTGACGCAGGAGGTCTTTTTGTTGCAATTGGTCACGTGCCAAACACAAAACTATTCAAGGGTCAGATAGAGCTAGATGGACAGGGATACATTGTTCTAAAGAACAAGACTAGCACCAACATCAAGGGAATATTTGCCGCAGGAGACGTACATGATAAAAGTTACAGACAGGCAGTTACTGCTGCAGGGTATGGTTGCATGGCAGCAATTGATGTTGACAAGTATCTCACAGACAGTCAAGAATGAGGGATGCTCAAAAGAGATGCAAATTTATCATTATGCCAGTTCGCATGCAGACTGTCAGCAGAGTTTGTATAGTCAGAAATTAACAGATGAGACTTTAACGGTCTGCTCTAAAATCTGATGATATTTTTTTTTGGGGGGGGGGGGCTAGTCTAAACTCTATATTGCAAGTAAGAGTACCAAATTTTATGAGTTTTGATCAAGAAAATCTAAAGAAAACAGCCAGAGAGCACAGTGACAAGCTGGCCAGACTGGGAATAGAGCTAGGCAAGATTCAGTTTAGCTACAAGGTTGAAGAAAAACCCGTCATCAAATATTGGCAAGAGAGAATTGACGATTTCAAAAGATACAACGATAAAGGAATAGAATATTACAATATGGCATACACTATGATGAATTTGCTAAACAATGAAGAATCACAAATGTTTCTGCTACGTATCAGCAGGTTTCGCCAGATTGGATTGGCACTAATAGAGACCATGGAGATGATTAAGGAAAATCCGTCAATCATTGACCCCAAGAACAAACAACAGAGTCAATGGAGCAAAAAGATCAGAGAGCAGTTAACTGAGCACAGTAACAAATGTCTGCGTCATGAAAAGGAGATTAATGCGTCATTTAGAGAATTTTATGAGAGACATCTAAAGAAACTGCAATGAGTGCAACTAGCACAAGTCAGTCAAGAGAATTATGGTTCCTCACATGGAAACCAAATTTAATAGTGCAGGGTCATTATAAAACAACATGATTTCACAGTTGTGTTGCCACTGTATTGTACGAAAATTATGTCCGCCTAGAATCAGGCGTACGATATCTGATTATAACCGCCTGTACCGATCAGCAAATATGACAAAACAAAGACTCACACAGACAAATCAATCAGATATTTGATCAAACAGCGCAAGATTGGCAAAAGCACATCCAACATAGCTGCCGAGCTTGACATCACGGCAAGACACGTCAGACGACTCTGGTCACGGCTCCTCAACACCAAAACCATTCCAAAAATACGAAAATCTGGACGTCCAACCAAGGAGCCAAGTCATACCCAAACAAGGTTAGTGTTGAACATGCAAAATGAAGGGAATCATATTGGCGTGGTCAACAGTCAAACACCTTAGAAACGCCGGTGTCAATATATCCTACCATATAGTATACAAGATAATGAAGAAACATGGGCTAGTAACTCCTACTCCTGCAAGGTCGACAAGACGCAAGTGGGTTAGATTTGAACGTAGGTTCTCAAACGCAATGTGACACGCCGACCGGGGCATATTATGAAAGATCCACGCCTAAAAGGATTCAATTTGATAGTATATCTTGATGATGCCTCTAGGTGTGTTACAGGATATGGTGTCTTTGAGCACGTAACCTCTGAGAATTCAGTCCTTGCATTACATAGATCTTTTAGGTACTTTGAGAAACCTGCACAGATGCTTTCAGATAATAAAAGCCAGTTTACCTCCGCAAGAGGAACAGGTAAGACGCCAAAGAATGGATGGATGCCCACACTGTTTGAAAATGAATTACTCGAGCATGGAATTGTTCTGATAAACTCTAGACCATATCATCCACATACAAACGGCAAGCTGGAGCGTTTCTTTAGAACGTTAGAAGAAGAGTTACCATACTATGACTCTATGGATGACTACATTGGGTACTATAACGAGAAAAGGCTTCACTTTTCCCTAGACATTGACCATGGACAGACTCCACTCATGGCATTTGCAGACAAAAAGGCCACAAAAGCGATCAGAAAAAACAACCCAAAATGGATGGAGGAGGACACTAATGACTAGCGGACATAATTTCCATATAATACACTGTTTGGATGATACACATAATGTCTGAATTAGTAATTGTCTAGAGTTTTGAAGTAATACGCACAAGATATGTCAAAACAGGTTATTTTTTCGACACAAACACAAAGGAACTCCAAAACTCTAGACAATTACCTTATTTTGTCTTTTTAATCTGAAATGTGACTATATTTCCATCCTTTGACATACTGACTAGTTCATGACCGATTCTCTCAACCCATCTTGAAATGTCATCTTCGGCAGCAGGATCATCTGCAGATACAGTCAGAGTTTCACCTACTTGCATTTTTTCTATTTCAATTTTTGTTCTAAACACTGGTTCAGGGCAAAACAATCCGGTTGCGTCTAATTTTTTAGTAGATTCTGACATTGCTAACTGTTTCAACAAAAATGTTCTGTCATTAATATCTATATCAATTCAGACATTTAAAAATTAGGGGTTTTTCAATGCGGTGTTAATTAGGGGTTTGAAGTGTTTAGGGAGATGGAAAATTCAAACATTAAATAGAAGAATGCTCAAACAATAATATGACAACAAGTCAACCTAAAAAAGCAGAGGCTTACAACAAGCAACATAAAGCACATAATCCAAACACATCTAAAAAATCTAAGAACTAGACTAGTTGAATGTTATAGGCATAAAACATGTTATTTGCTTGATCATACGATAATAGTTACTTTCTTGTTCCTTTTTTGTTCTTTCCAAAAATTATTTCAGGGCATCTTCATGAATGATTCCTCCATAATACGCTCGGGTCAATTAGTATTTCATTTGTTATTTTCTTGGCATACTATGCACTAACTGACGTCTCTATCTCATCTAGGTCTAGTGCACCATGCGGCTTGATATGATTATACCAGTGTAATGATGACTGACATCTCTTCAGACAGTATGACAAATTTACTCAATACTGTTTTTTGGATCATCACAAGGAACTGCATAGAAAGTTTGAAAAGATTCTAGTTTATGCAGGCAGAGTGCCACAACACTACAAATCAAAAATTATGAAGGAATATGTTGAGGAAAATGATGACATCATACTGGAATGGTTCCCAAAAGATTCGCCTCAGTTTAACGCAGTTGAAGAATGCTGAAAGCAGGAAAAGTATGACTTGACGGTATCAAAGTACCGGCCATCATTGAGTAATCTAAAAGAGTCAATTACCAGATACCAGTGTTTATGCGTAATTGACCAAAATAACAAACAACAATCGACTTGTACGCATCAACTTGTTCACATTTGATATGATGGATAGACCTTTTGCATAATTAGAGTGATTTTTTTCAACATTCCATGTTTTGCATAATTTTGTGCCTAAAAATCCAAAATTTCAGAATAATCCAAGAGACTATCTTCTAAAAACCGTACTAGAAATAATTACGCAATACGTCTAATGATTTTGTTTGAGTATTGTTGTGACGGTTGGCGCGGTTTAGTCAATTACGCATAATCCCTACTATAGAACAAAACAATTCAAGCTGGATGTTCCAAAGTGCATACAAAGAAAGGATTGTAGATGAATTTATGTTAGGAAGTATATGATCAAAATAATGAACGCACTATTGACGAAACTGCCGGTGTAATGTTTTGTGTATGCCAATGTGCAAGATATGGATTTACAAATTTGAAGAGTGTGGGCTAGAGGCTTGGAGGTTATTCCTCGTTCTGGTTGTCATTAATTTCACGCAAAATTACAAAGGATAGAGTAATTCTTTAAGAAAATTTCAAGAGGCATGACGCCAGAGAGATCAGTACAACACATATTCTACAAAAGAGAAATTGTGTGATCATATAACAAGATCATTTGAAGAGGTCTTCATTTTCTGGACGAATCAATTCATCAACCACGTGCTCTTCTGGCTTGAATTGGTAATTGCGAATAACTGCCACAGGGCATCTCAACGCTTTTCCCATCACCAGTTCAGCGGCAGCAGAGATCTCATCGGCTATTGCAATTTCAGTTATGCGCAGGATTTTTCCAAAAGAATCCAGAGTTCCAAAATAGTTTAGGATTGGATTCAGACCAGAGATGCCTATCGCGCAATTAGTCTGCCCCATTCTAAAAGGACGGCCAAATGTGTCAGAGATTATTACTGCCACATTTTTGCTTGTTTGTTCCTTGATTTTGTTACGGATTGACTGTGCAGACATGTCAGAATCGATTGGAAGCAGAGTGACATATCCCTCACTCACATTGCTTTCATCAACACCGGCATTTGCACATACAATCCCGTTATTGGTTTGAACAATAATGATTCCATCTTTCATTCTGATTATTCTCTTTGTTTCTGATAGGATCAATTCAGTTATCCTGGGATCTTTATGATACTCAGAACTGATACCTTTTGAGAGCAACGAGGGACGTACAGTGGACAGATCAACAGAACGCCCTTCCTGCTTTGAAACGATTTTCTGTGCTACAACAAGAATGTCCCCATCATGCAGATCAAAGGACATTGAGATCAACTCAGAGAGATCATCTAGAGGAGTAATCTCTTTTTCAAAGTAAAGCGGGATAACTTGCAATATAGATATCTAAAAGGAAGGACTAAAAAATTGTTTATGCGACATGTGTGGTTTCCAATTCCAGCCCAAAGTGTCGGTTTATGACATCTAGAATTTTTGATAGATCTTTTTCCTCCAGGGTAATGTTGGCCAGATTCTTGACTAGGTCCTGAGCCCTGTAGGCAATGTTTAGACTGGAAATATCAAATAGTTTTACATCATTTGCCCCATCCACAACACAGACAATGTCCTCTTTCTTTTCACCCCATTCTGCAATTTTTATTTTTGCAGATTTTGACTTGTCAGAACCGACACTAACCTTGACGCCGTCAAGTTTTCCATCTTTGAATAACAGTTCATTAGAATAGATATGATCCAGTTGCAGTTCTTTTTGCAGCCTGTCCATCATCAGCGTAAAGCCGCCAGATATCGCCATTAGTTTCCAGCCGGCAGCTTTCAAGACTCTGCAGGCTTCCTTTGCACCGGACATGATAGGTAATGAATCGGCCACCTCTTTGCAGGTTTTTTCATCAAGGCCTTTTAGGGCGGCAACACGTGTCCGAAGCCCCTCCTCCCAGTTGATTTTTCCCTGAATCCCTTGTTTGGTGATCTTCCAAATCTCGTCTTTCTTGTCAAGTTTTTCTGAAAGAACAGGAAGATACTCTTCATCATATAAAACACCTTCAACATCAAAAATTACTAGCAATTGATTTCTAATTTGCAAAAAAATTGCTAATTATATTAAAGTTTAAACTTTTTTTAGGATAAGAAACGCTGTAACTGTCCTACCGTTTTGAAGTATTACGCACAAGATATGTCAATTCGTATTGTTTTTTTGACACAAACACGAAGGAACTTCAAAACTTTAGGCAATTACGAAACGTTAGTAATAAATCACCGAATAACAGGCTACTTTGTATGAATGAGTTGGAACGTAAATACGAAGTTGACATCCTGCCAGCAGAAAAGAGTCAAAAACTTCCAGATGCAGTAAAAAAAGATCTAAAGGCAACAGGATTGATGGATGAAAAGGGAAAATTAAAACTCAATGGCGTTAGCCCCAAGATGCTCAAAAGGATGAAAATGGAATTTGTAGATTGTCCGGTTTTAAAAAAAGATACACAGTTCATTCAGTGTTTTTTGTGTCCAAACTTTCAGAGCAGAGTAATGGGCAAAGTGCTCTGCAAGGGAGACCCGCTTTAACACCCAAATAAATCCAAAATGCTCACAAAAGACTCGTTAGTTAACGGGTTTTCTGCACTTGGGTTTATGAAAAATACGATATCAATGTTTAAAATTAGTTTAGAATTTTAGTATGTATCAACCTTCACGCCTGAATCGACTAGATTAGTTGAACGTTATAGGCATAAAACATGTTATTTGCTTGATTCATACGAATTTTATCTTCTCTTCAGATAACCTGACAGTATGGCACTAGCCATCTCAGCAACGTCAACCTCTTTTCTTGTAGCCAAACTCTTTAGTTTTCTTGCATTTCTCTTATTCAATAGAATGGTAACCTTTTGTTGGAGTAATCCACTTTTTGCCTTTTTTAGGATCTTGAGATGAGATGACTTTGGACTCCTAGACAACACACGAAGATACTCTTTTCTTAATTTCTGATCCAATGAAGTGATTTTCTCTGCAACTTTTACTGCCTTTGAAATATTTGAAATTATTTGATATAATTTGATACAATCATCTCGTGATAATTCCTTTGGAACAAACTGTCGTAGTTTCTCTGGAACTGCTGCAAATCCAAGATATTTCTTTAAAGTTTGTGATGATATTCCTAAAGATTTTGCAGCCTTTGCCTTTCCTACGGATTCAGTCAAAAACACACATGCTGCAGTCATATCTCTTGCATTCATTTTATTTCTATGCAAATTCTCAACTACAGATGCTGCCTTTGCATCTTCTAAATCATATTTTGTTCCCTGAGTAAGTAGCAGAACAGGAATCTTTTTTGCTCCAATTCTTTTCAGTGCTGCAAGCCTTCTCTGGCCAGACATTAGCAGATAAGAGTTCTTTGATTCCTTTTGAACCATAGGCGGATTTTGTAACCCCTCATTTTTGATGGATTTTGCAAGTTCTGCAATTCCATCCCGGTCTAGTCTTCTTGACTGGGCATTCTTCCACACCTTGATGTATTTGATTGAAATCTCTCGTAATCTGTATGAAATTGGGGAATTGTACCTTTTTACCACATAACATGAATGATTGATTTTTGTTAAAAGGGTTTGGTAATGAGTGACAAATAATCAAAAAAAGAGTAATTGTCTACAGTTTTGAAGTTCCTTCGTGTTTGTGTCAAAAAAATAACCTGTTTTGACATACCTTGTGCGTAATACTTCAGAACTGTAGACAGTTACCAAAAAGATCTCTTTGTTAGTTTCATTTTCTCTGGTTCATTGTGTCACCAGTAGATGGAAAAGTAGAGTTAAATTCTTTGATTTTTGTGGATTCTAGTCCGGATCTCTAAATCATTCTCACAGTTATGAAAAACCATTATTTTATCGCTATTCTATCACATGTCATTCCTACATATCGAGATTTTGTTGATTTTACTATCCAATTATTTCATGCTCTAGCATCACCAATCAAAAAACTCTGAGATTTGGATAATTGAGAGTTACTTTTCCATCTACTGGTCACAGATGTACAAAAATACAGTTCAATTTATTGGTTTTATTCTTCTTTAGCTGGTTCTTCTTTAGCTGGTTCTTCTTTAGCTGGTTCTTCTTTAGCTGGTTCTTCTTTAGCTGGTTCTTCTTTAGCTGGTTCTTCTTTAGCTGGTTCTTCTTTAGCTGGTTCTTCTTTAGCTGGTTCTTCTTTAGCTGGTTCTTCTTTAGCTGGTTCTTCTTTAGCTGGTTCTTCTTTAGCTGGTTCTTCTTTAGCTGGTTCTTCTTTAGCTGGTTCTTCTTTAGCTGGTTCTTCTTTAGCTGGTTCTTCTTTAGCTGGTTCTTCTTTAGCTGGTTCAGATTCCAGTTCTTTCTTTTTCTTTCTACAAAATATGTCAAAAAGTCCCATTAGTATTAGTTCAACGTTCTATCTATAATATAATCTTTTTACTTGTCTTTGATCGCTGCATTATATGGAAATTATGTCCGCTAGTCACTAGTGTCCTCCTCCATCTATTTTGGGTTGCTTTTTCTGATCGCTTTTGTGGCCTTTTTGTCTGCAAATGCCATGAGTGGAGTCTGTCTATGGTCAATGTCTAGGGAAAAGTGAAGCCTTTTCTTGTTATAGTATCCAATGTAGTCATCCATAGAGTGTAAGAGTTTAGGCTGAGCACGAATTTTAGATGTTCTAGTCAGGAGACCTAAACTCTTACCATAGAGTCATAGTATGGCAACTCTTCTTCTAACATTCTAAAGAAACGCTCCAGCTTGCCGTTTGTCTTTGGATGATGTGGTCTAGAGTTTATCAGAATGATTCCATGCTCGAGTAATTCATTTTCAAACAGTGTGGGCATTCATCCATTCTTTGGCGTCTTACCTGTTCTCTTGCGGGAGGTAAACTGGCTTTTATTATCTGAAAGCATTTGTGCAGGTTTCTCAAAGTACCTAAAAGCTATACGTAATGCAAGGACTGAATTCTCAATGGTTACGTGCTCAAAGACACCATATCCTGTAACACACCTAGAGGCATCATCAAGATATACTATCAAATTGAATCCTTTTAGGCGTGGATCTTTCATAATATGCCCCGGTCGGCGTGTCACATTGCGTTTGAGAACCTACGTTCAAATCTAACCCACTTGCGTCTTGTCGACCTTGCAGGAGTAGGAGTTACTAGTCCATGTTTCTTCATTATCTTGTATACTATATGGTAGGATATATTGACACCGGCGTTTCTAATGTGTTTGACTGTTCTGACCATGCTATATTGGATGTGCTTTTACCAATCTTGCGCTGCTTGATCAAATATCTGATTGATTTGTCTGTGAGTCTTTGTTTTGTCATATTTGCTGATCGGTACAGGCGGTTATAATCAGATATCGTACGTCTGATTCTAGGCGGACATAATTTTCGTACAATACACTTAGTTTGTTCAGGTCATGAGTTGATGCCACCAAAACTATCTGCAATTCTTATTTCTCTGAATCCCGCCAAATCTCTAGTGAACGAATTCCTGCAGAAATTTCTCCGCCAATGTTGTTGGTTGCTACTTTGATATCCATTGTAGTTGGGATGGATACCAGACAGGCACTCAACTCTGGATCAGTTCCTAGAAACCTATCTATCTGATCCAATATTCCTGGAATTTCAGTAGAGTCTACAAGTTTCCAGCTCCGCATAAAATCAAAGAAAAATTTTTGATTTAAGGAGAAAAATTACTGGTATTTTTTGTTTGATTTGATGTAATATTTCATGAACCATTTGACAAAATGTATAGAGTCATCATTCAAGTTAGACTGTTCTAACGATTTGAAATATGTAATTCTATCTTTAAAATTGATATTCAGTAATGGGTAAGCATATTTGAACAATATAGAGTTCATCAACAATCTTGAAACCCTACCATTTCCATCCCCAAATGGGTGTATCATTACAAAATCATGATGTGCTCTGCAAGCCAATTCAACAGGAGTTATAGTACCATCATATTTGTTAATCCATTCAAACAAGTTTTTCAGTTTTGTTTTGATTTTAGGCACTGCTACAAATTCAGTTCTATCACTTCCGTGTATCCCAACTACATATGTTCTGATTGAACCTGCCTCTCCAATCATCGTTTGATCAAACATTTCTTTGTGCCAGCAAAGAACAGTTTGAGTTGTAATATTTTTTAATTTCTTTGAGCCAACTAATTTTAAGAACAGGTCATAATGTTTCTGAGTTTCAATGGTATCAATCTTTGATTTTCTATTTGGAGTAACACCATGAGCCAATAGGTTTCTTGTGTCCTCATTTGTCAAAACAGATCCTTCCATTCTTTGAGTGTTGTACGTGAATGTAATCCCAAAACTCTCAAAGTTTTTTAGTTTAATAATTTCTGGAATAGGTTTTATTTCATTTTGATAGTTTTTGTAGATAGTTTTGATTATTGGGTTCCATTCATTTGTGTAAAATTCTAAGAGAAATTCTTTTTTCAACTGTTCTATGTTTTTAGGAATTGATTTGCCCAAGTATCTTTTTAGTTGGTTTTTTCCTGAATTATGTCTTAAAAAGTAAAAGGTTGCATTTCCTTTCTTTTCTGCAATCACACTAACCATGTCATTAGTAAGTACCAAATACTAATAAATCCTTTTAATTTATAAAAAAAACAGTACGCAAGTATTTTATAGTTGGAGATCATGTAGAATATGTATGAAAATGATAAAAACATCCCTACAGCATGTCAAAATGTGATCACTCTTAATGTCGAGTTTTGTTTCAATATAAAGAACTGAGATTGTTTTGCTGAACTTTGAATAATCATCCTGCTCTCTCATGTTGTGCAAAAATGCAAACGTTTGGACATCTGATTCTAGATTAAACCTGTTGACTCTACTGTGCTATACAATAGACCTTTTGCGTAATTAAGGTGATTTTTTTCAACATTCGATATTTTGTGTAATTTTATGCCTAAAAATCCAAAATCTCAGAATTATCCGAGAAATTATCTTCTAAAACCGCGTCTAGGAATAATTACACAATACGTAACTGTCTACCGTTTTGAAGTAGAATTTTTCAGATATTCCAAAGCATAATCATGGAAATTCAATCCCCTCATCCAACATGTCTCCTTTATACTCATCAATATCTTGTGAGAATCAGCTCCGGCCTTTGAGCGATGACCGTTTGTGATCTTTCTGATTATGACGTTTGGTCGTATTGCCCTCTCTGCCGTGTTGTTATGGTAATCAGGTCAGTCTGCAAAAACGTAAAGAGCATCATTCTTTCACGTTTCAATCTTTTTACAAACCTGATGCAGTTCTCTTTGCTGTATTTTTTGGATATCATTGCAGATATTCTTCTCTCAAAATTCTTTTTCACTTTTAGTCTTTTTGTCTCATTGGTGATTTTTACTGTATCGTGAGAGGCATACAGTATTCTCTTTAGGCGTGCTGCAAATGGTGTGAATTCTTTTCCGGGATTCTTGTATTGTATGTATCCTCAATCTCTCGGATATAGTGAATGTGGCATCTTTGGTGGGTTTTGCCAACATAATTCCATGCAGAATACGAGTCACTTGTAACGTTGCCTTTAAACCCACCAATGATTCTCTTTGGCACATCCTTACTGCGAGTCGGGTCAATCTCGTATATTGCAACCAATTTCCCAACAAACGTCCACAGCCAGTAATTTTTTCCGTTCAACCTCCAGCTTGTCTCGTCGCCGTGTATGTTTGCCTCTTTTTTTAGCTCTGAGATCAATTCTTGATATATTGGGCCAAATGCCTTTGCAATCTTTGTTACTGCATGGTTAATTGTTGATTCTGTAAGATTTAATGAGTATATTGTTTGTAACAACTGATATTTTACCATAAGATAATCCCATTGTTTTTAGTATTCCGATTAGTGTCACTAGTCTGATTCCAAATCGCTCATTTGGCAGTGCGTCAGGTACCCTTGCAGATACCTGTTTTTTGCAATGCTTGCAGTATCGCCTGGTTATGATGTATCGTATAACGACCTTTTTTGCAGGAACTATGTCCTCCACTGTTCTACAGTATGTATCAGTTGGCTCTGAGAGTTCATTACCGCATACGTTACAATCTGTCTGATCAATGACCTTCTCGTCATCAAAACCAGTTCTGGACTAGATCTGCTACACCTTTGGTGTTTAGACCGCGGGGTCTTTTCCCGCGGTTTGTCAGATGTGTTGGTTTTTACATTTATGCCTTTTGCAGCAAGTGCAGAAATTGTTTTTTTGATGGACGTGTTCTCTTTTTTTAGCAGAGCATTTTCTCCTTTTATCTGTGCACAATTGTCTTTGAGATGAGCATAATCCTCTTTGAGATGTCTTAATTCTTCTATAACTTCATTAATTTTTTCAGCCTTTGCTTTGAGATGAGCATAATCTTCTTTGAGATGTTTTAATTCTTCTATAACTTCATTAATTTTTCCAGCCTTTGCTTTGAGATGAGCATTATCTTCTTTGAGATGTTTTAATTGTCGTTCAAGGGTATTGCAATGTTTGCAACAATGTTCCATTTCATTCTTTTTTTGCATTGATATATCCTGTTTTTACTACTAATCAAAAAAGATATATGACAATAATACTACAGGTATAGCTTCAAAACTCTAGACAATTACAAATAATTTGATTATTGTTACAAAAGACATCAAGATGATTGAGGAATCTAAGTTTGAAAATGTGAAATATATCACTTTTAATGATATTGACTTTGCTGAAAAAGTGGTAAATTATCCAAAATCTTAATCTCAGCACCCATCTATCTTTACAGCATGTAGAATTTTTGGAAATTAATCAAAACTACCGCCAAGTTACCAGTGTAAAAATTTATACACAGGCCCAGCCAAGTTATCAAAACCCAAACATTATAAATTTATAACCAATTCCAAAGGAATCACTCTATTGACAGTATCTGATTTGACACAATCAAAACCCGACTCTGTAAAGCCCAGGATTGATTGGGCCAGAATGCAAGAGGTAGATAGTTTTGCAAAGACCGTAAAACTGTTCCGTCAGGGAAAATATGACGAGGACAGTTTCAGGCGCTTTAGACTCCAACACGGTGCATATGGTACTAGAATGACCGGGGACTATGCCATGATTCGAATCAAAATTCCTGCAGGTGAAATTTATCCGTATCAGCTTGAGAAAATATCCCAATTAAGCGAACAGTTCTCAATAGGTAGCGCACACTTTTCAACAAGGGAGAACATTCAGCTACACTGGGTAGTCCTTGAAGATGTCTCCGAAGTATTCAGAGGGCTCGCCGAGGTTGGCCTGACATCAAGGGAAGCATGCGGGAATACGGTAAGAAATGTAATGTGCAGTCCCCTCTCTGGTGTCTGTCCTGCTGAAGAATTCGATTCAACCCCGTACGCGCTTGCAATAGCAAGATTCTTTTTGAGAAATCCCATGACTCAGAATCTTCCGCGTAAATTCAAATTCAATTTTACATGTTGTGAGAAACATGGAATGGTCAGAATGGTTGATGTCGGATTGATTCCTCATACCAGACAAGTGAACAACACTATCCAAAGGGGCTTTAAAATCTTCCTTGGCGGCGGATTGGGAAACAAGTCATTTGTCGGATACCAGTTAGAAGAGTTTACAGCTGAAGAGGACTTGATGTATACCTCGATGGCCGTATTGAGAATCTTTGACAGGCTTGGCGACAGAAAGAACATGGCAAGAAACAGAATGCGTTATCTTGTAAATGACATGGGATGGGAAAAATTCCAAAACCTGGTTCTAAAAGAAAGGGCAATCGTAAGATCCACCCAGTCTGTAATTACAATGTTGGAGGTGGATCACACTCCAATTGAGATCAGGCGACCGATTAGAATCACTGATGAGGGCGGAGAGTCTGTACCTGACGGCTATGCCCGATGGCTCAAAACAAACACAGTCAGACAAAGACAGATTGGCTATCACTCTGTCTTTCTTACTCTTGAAGCAGGTGACATTACTGCAAACCAGCTTGCGGCACTGGCAGATGTTATTCGTGACTTTTCTTCTGAGGGCAAGGCAAGATTTGGTTTTACACAAAATGTATCACTGCGTTATGTTCATAAAGATGATTTACCACTTCTCTACTCAAAGCTCTTGAAGGTAGGACTGGCAAAATCCGGTGCGTTGACCATGACTACTCCAATCGGATGTTCTGGAACAACATCATGTAATCTTGCACTGACAAACTCACACAGACTGGCAAAAGAGATTCAAAGAAAATTGCTAGAGTTAAAATTTGACGACGATGATGACTTGTGCGATTCCTCTATCAAGATAAGTGGCTGTCCGAACTCTTGCGGCCAGCACGAAATTGCAACCATCGGCTTTTATGGTGGTGGAGGACGCGTTGGAAAAGACATGTATGCAAATTATCAAATGTCTCTGGGAGGACGCTCTGATGGCGATACGATGCTAGGCCAGACATGCCTTAGGGTCCCTGCAAAAAGAGTAATTCCTGTAATCCTTTGTATAATCAAACTGTTCAAAGAGAACAAGAAACCCCATGACACTCTCAAATCCTGGATTCACAGGGTTGTAAACAACAGTGAAGACTCTGAGATAAAGTCAATCGGTGATCTCAAAAAAGTCCTGGAACCGCTAGTAATCCCTCCAACAAAGGAAGAGGATCCAGACTTTTACCTTGACTATGGTAATGATACCAGCTACCATACAAAGACTGGAAAGGGTGAATGCGCTGCTTGAGCGAGAATCCGACAAGGTAACTGCGGATGTTGAATCTGTACGCTCAGAAATCAGAGACAAGAGCATCCGTGTAATCGATGTCAGGCGGGACGATGATTACAAAAAAGATCACATACCTACTGCTGTAAATCTGCCCCTGGCAGGTCTCCTCTCTGATGACAGTCCGGAGCGCGTTTTGAAACTTGTAAGCGCCATGGGGATTAGTAATGATACACCAGTCGTTGTTTATGATGATACTTTTGGCGCTCTTGCCTCAAGGGTGGCCTGGACCTTGGAGTACATTGGGCATTCGAATGTGTCTCTTCTTGAAACCACATACGGCAATTGGAAGTCCCTTGGACTGGAAAGTGATTCCATAATCCCTGAAATGCAAAGCAGAGAGCACACTCTGAATCTGCAGCCTGATATCCTGGCCACCTCTGATTATCTAGAGAGTGCAAAAAACAAGGATGGTGTGATACTAGTTGATAACAGGGAGCGCCTGAATTATCTTGAACAGCACATTCCAGGGGCAATCAGTCTGCCATACAGGACACTTGCCAGCAACGAAAAGATTCTGCGTCCAAAAAAAGACATGAAGAGGCTGCTTGAAAATCGTGGAGTCACTGGCAATCTGGAGATTATTACTTATTGTGGTAGTGTTGGCACTCTATCCGGATTGGCATACTATGCTCTAAAATCAGTCGGATTGCCTAATGCCAAATTATATGTCCGCTCTTTTAAGGAATGGAAAAATCTTGAAAAACCCACAGTAAAGCAAAATGACGCAAACTATTGGGACCTGTCTGCAGAATAATCAGGCAATCTCATTTCTGAGTTTTTTGGTAATTGTAACCTCAATGTTCTCAAACATTGTTAGCATCTTGTCCTTGTTGGTCTCTAGATAGTCCTTCCCCCTGTCTTTTAGTCTGATCTTCCACAGCCTTATCTCCCTGTGCTCATCGAGGAACATTTCGATCATCTGCTCGCCGAACTTTTCAGTCGTGAGCTCATCAAAGACATTCATGGTTCTCTTTACATCTCTATCCTCAATTGTCTCTTTTACGGACTGTATGGCAAGACCGAGATCTTTCAAGTTTCTAACCGGTCTTGAGAGTGTCTTTTTTGTGACTCCAAACAATCCCTTCTTCTCCTTGCCTATCTTTTCTGCAACGTTTGGCGCAAGATCATAGATTGGAATCTTCTGCAGTCCCTCACGCTTTATATTTTGTACCAAAATCCCCTTTTCCAATAATTTTCTCAATCCTGTCTCGGCATCTACCCTGTCCAGATATGTTGTCCAGACAATCGCGCCAATTGTATGGTATCCTTGTCTGACTGATTCCAAAACTACAACCTCTTGAATTCTCTGAATCCCTCTTCTATTCTTACATTCTTAAAGTCAAAGTCCCTAATTGATCTTCTGGCATTCTTTACGTCGATCTCTATTGAACGCTTTAATGATTCCAATGATTCGGGTATCTGATTTAGCAGTGATAAAAAGCAAGCCTTGTTGTACCATGCCATTCCAAATGTCGGATCAGATTCTATTGCCTTTTCTACTGCATTTAGCGCTTTGGCATATTTTTTTTGTTGATAGTATACCAGCCCTTTAAGATTCCAAACTTCTGGATTTGTAACATCAATGTCTAAAATTCTGTCATACACTGCTAGTGCCTCATTGTGATCATCTAGATGAAATCTTGCATAGCCCAACTTTTGCAGGGTCTCCACGCTGTTGGGATCGATCCTTAATGCCTGCTCAAACACGTCAACTGCATCCTCCAACTTTTCATCTGCCATGAAATTAATCCCTTTTTTGAATAATTTCTTGCGGTTATAGTCAGAGTCAACTATGCTTGTATTTGACTCTACATCGTCTGATTTGTCTGTCTTTTTTGATCCCTTGCCGAACAGTTTCTTCACTAGATTGATGTGCAATTTTATCTAGATAAATATCATCCCCATCAGACCGGCATACTCGTACCCTGAATTGACTAGCGCGATCTAAATACAGAAATACTTGAAAATTATACAATGAACATGCCATCTCAATCGCGGTTGGAGATTCAGGGATCTGCACCATTTGAACAATCAGGCGTATACGAAGTCCAAATTGCAATAACTGACAGCAGACCTTCTGACAACTCTATTAAAACCAAACAATTCCAGTCCTTGTGGAGGGGAAATTTCCACCTTGTAGTAAAAGACGGCATGTTCTCTGAGACAATTGGCTCTCCGGAAAATCCTCTTCCCTCGTCTCTGGCCAATCTTGAAGAGGTCTGGATTGTTGTAACTGATTTATTCTCCTCATTAAATTCACTCTTTGATGTTTCTATTCCAAAACCTGCACAGACACAGTCTGAAGCAAGAGCAATCTCCAAGAGTCCAAAGCAGAGTCACTCTGCAAAAACTCTTGGCATGAACGGTACTCTAGGTGAGTGTGGCCAGCAAGGCCCTCCTGGTGACAAGGGTCCTGATGGCGTTATGGGTCAACTCGGTGACAAGGGCCCCCAGGGTGACAAGGGCACTCCAGGTGAGAAAGGAATTACCGGGGACAAGGGAGTTACAGGTGATAAAGGTGACAAGGGGGACAAGGGAGTTACAGGTCAGCTTGGAGACAAGGGGAGAGTAGGCCCAACAGGCCCTGCCGGCGAAAAAGGTTCAACCGGAGTAACAGGCTCGCTTGGTGCACTAGGGGAAAAAGGTCCTACAGGCCAACCCGGTGACAAGGGAGCATCAGGATTAAGGGGTTCTCCTGGAGAAAAAGGCGAGAAAGGATCACAGGGTCCTTCTGGTGACAAGGGATTAACTGGCATAATCGGTCCGCCTGGAGAAAAAGGACAGACCGGACCTGGTGGCATCCAAGGTGAAAAAGGAGTCCAAGGACTATCTGGTTCTATTGGAGAGAAAGGCTCATCTGGCATAACTGGTCCTGTTGGTGGAAAAGGCCCAACTGGCATAATCGGCCCACCTGGAGAAAAAGGCAACAAAGGCCCTGAAGGTACAACCGGGGAGAAAGGTCCGCAAGGTCCGCAAGGTCCTGCCGGAGCTAAGGGACTTACAGGAGTTCCCGGTCCACAGGGAGAAAAGGGTGACAAGGGTTCGCTTGGTCCTCTGGGGGAAAAGGGTCCGACTGGTCCTGTTGGCTCGCCGGGTGACAAGGGCCCACAAGGCCCACAAGGCTCTCAGGGTGAACGCGGCGTAACTGGCTCGCCGGGTGACAAGGGCCAGCAAGGCCCGCAGGGAATCCAAGGCCCGCAGGGTGAACGAGGCCCGCATGGTCCATTGGGTACGCCAGGCGAACAAGGCTCATCTGGTGAGCAAGGCCCGATTGGTCTGCCTGGACCGCGAGGCCCACCGGGCCCACCCGGAGAAAAAGGCCCTTCAGGTGGAATATCCTCCGAACAAAAGACAATCTTTAAAGAACTGTTGGAAATTCTAACAAACAAAAATATCATCACCACTGAAGAACAGATTAAACTGATGAGTTATCTTTACTAATGGGGTTAAACGGGTAATTACAATGAGTGAAAAACCAAACAAGATTGAATTTGAGATGCTGGATTACGACTTGTTGGGAAATAATTTTGTGTCCTTCAAATTGGATGACGGGACCATAGTAAAAGTCAAAGTTGATCTGGACAGAGTCGGCAGGGCTGTAAACTATAAAAATCCTGACGGTACATCTCACTATGCAGTCAACACTTCAGTCAAACTATCCATTATTCCCCCTGGCAAAAAATTCTCAGTAGAAAAAACATCCGTAAAGGGAACAAACACGCAACCTCCAGGACAAATGTTTAGTTGACACTGATTTAGAACAAGAAAAAAATAATTCGTCGTCTAGACGATTGTTGGTTGTTGAGGGGTCTCGGGCTATCATGCACGTTTGACTGCTTTTCTACGTGTTGCCGCCTTTCTCTTTGGAGCTGCTTTACGTTTTGGAGCTGCCTTTCTACGTGTTGCCGCCTTTCTCTTTGGAGCTGCTTTACGTTTTGGAGCTGCCTTTCTACGTGTTGCCGCCTTTCTCTTTGGAGCTGCTTTACGTTTTGGAGCTGCCTTTCTACGTGTTGCCGCCTTTCTCTTTGGAGCTGCTTTACGTTTTGGAGCTGCCTTTCTACGTGTTGCCGCCTTTCTCTTTGGAGCTGCTTTACGTTTTGGAGCTGCTTTTCTTTTCGCTGCCATTACAAAGTCAGCATTTTCATTGTTTTTCAGTGGTTAAACTAAAAAAAGTTAAACAAACTGATTATAATTTACCACGTATTTATTTTCATAAAACTTGTTTTTTACCACAATTTGTTCAATAAGCACTTTCTGCATGTTGGCCTTTTGCCTTGCAATCAGCTGATTTTACTGCAGATCATACATTTGTATTTTCGTATGTATCAACCTCTACGCCTAAATCCACTAGAATAGTCAAGACGTTATAGGCATAAAACGTGTTCTCTGCTGATTCGTACGTATTTTCTTCTACCGCTTGTGTGTGGCCATATCTGGAAGAAAGACTAGTGTTCTTGTTTTGTTTTTGTCATGCAGTATCTGCACCACCGGCACCCAATCTCTGTTCCATGTTTGCCTGAATTATGTCCCTCTCTTTTTTATTATTGTCAATACGTCCTCATCAAGCAGGACATGGTTCAGACTTACTCTCTGCCCTCCAAACTTTACACTTTTGCCCCAAACCAAACCATACCTGAATGATCTCTTCATTCGTCGATGGAGTTTATTGCAAATCTCCTCTACTGTATCTCCTTCCCTTGCAATTAACGGCTCCTTGAAATCAGTCTCTCCTCCTTTTGGCCTCATGTAAATTCTGATAAACTTTAACTTTTCATAAATGCTCTCTTTGAGCAGTTCAATGTTAATCTCTGAATTTGCAGATATCTCAATTACATCTGTCTTTAACTTTCTTTTTAGATCTTTTAGGAACTCTTTGTCAACTAGATCAATCTTGTTTAAAATTGTCATTGATTTTGAATAACTAATGTTTCCAGCAATATGATCCGCTAGTTGTTCTGATGTAATGTCCTCCCTAATTACAACACGAGCACTGACAACTCCATAAAGATGTAAAATGTCCTTGATGTGTTTCTCTGTTATCTTTGTGAGTCTTACCTGTTGTGCAATTGCAATCCCGCCCATTGATGCTTTTTCAATTGTAATGTTTGGCGGCAGCTGATTGAGTCTGATTCCAATGGTTCCCAATTCATTTACCAAAACATTCTCATGATACGGCTGAAACACATCTAACATCAGTAACACGAGATCTGCTGTTCTTGCAACAGACAGAATCCTCTTTCCCAAACCTTTTCCCGTAGATGCCCCCTTGATTATCCCTGGAAGGTCTAGGACCTGGATTTTTGCACCTCTGTAATTCATCATGCCTGGAACTACGGTAAGCGTTGTAAACGTGAAAGCACCTACAGTGGACTTTGCCTTGGTCATTTTATTTAATAATGTGGATTTTCCAACACTTGGCAATCCGATAAACACAACTGTTGCATCACCTGCCCTTTTAACATCAAACCCGTCTGATTTTATACCTGATTTTTTAATGATATTTTCTTCCTGCTCTCTTTTCAATTTTGCAATCTTTGCTTTTAGCAAACCTATGTGGTGCTCTGTTGCTTTGTTGATCTGAGTCTTTGCCATCTCATCTTGAATGGCTTTGATTTTTTCAGGAATTCCCAATACTGTTCATTTGTTACATTATTCTTTTCAAATAAAATCGTATTACTTGCTTTTTTAATGGCAAATAGCTCTCTCAATAATCATAAGATATCTTGCGTAGCAGATATTATTTGGTCTGCAAAACGGTATCTGTGAAAAAGAGAACGTTTGCAGTGGATATTGACGGTACAATTACTGAAAATGGGGGAGGAAGAATACACCTGAATGCGCTTGGGGCGTTACGGCATCTTACCTGCATGGGACACAATGTGATCTTTGTAACTGGCCGCTCTTCTGTAGAGGGATTTTTACTGTCTGTCTTTGGCGGAACTACCAAAATTGCTGTCGGTGAGAATGGCGGCTGTATCACACTTGATACCAACGAGCATATCCTGCTAGGGGATATTGAGGAATGCAAAAATGCATTCCAGGTTATCAAAAACAGCATTGAGAATGTCCGAGAAAAACCTGTCTTTCCTAGGATGACTGAAGTCGTCCTAGAGAGGACATTTGATCTGGATATTGCAAAAAAGATAGTCTCTGAAAATAACCTAAACGTGGAACTATCTGATAGCCAGTATGCATACCATGTCAACTCTTCTAGAATTGACAAGGGTGTGGGGTTTTCCCAAATCATGAAAAAACTCTCCATCCTGCGCAATGATGTGATAGCCATTGGAGACAGTGCCACTGACATTCCATTGTTTAAGGTGGCAGAAACAAGCGTTGCGTTGGGAAATGCATCAGAGCAAGTAAAAGATGAGGCAACAATGACAGTATCTGCAAAGGCAGGCGATGGCGTCCTTGAGGCATTAGACAAGCTCGCCATTACGGATTTGAACAAACAGTTGTAATGGCAACTGTAAATCTTACCCCCGAATAATTAGACATTTTGTAATTGTCTACAGTTTTGAAGTTTCTTCGTGTTTGTGTCAAAAAAATAACCTGTTTTGGCATATCTTGTGCGTAATACTTCAAAACTGTAAACAGTTACTGCATTTTGTGTAATTACAAACAAAATCAAACCTTGAGATATTCAGATTTATGGAACCACGACAAACTCTACCATCGTATCTTAAAATTAACAATACTGCAAACGATCACACTAATCCTCTAGAGACTGGGCCATAACTGAAGGCTGCACAATTGATTCTGATGCAGTCGTATCAGGAAACGTTATTGTTCAGAACAATACAATTTTGAGCATCCGCTCTGGAATTACTTTGGATATTAACTTTGCAACATCCAATCTGACAGTACAGTCAGGCACTGTCTTGATTAAATCCGGTGGACAATCACCTGATTTAGTAGTGATTTATAGTTCGTGAGCACCTTTAATTTCTAAAATAACTTTGTCACAATCAAAAAATGAATAATGCCAATCTTTGATTTTTTGGTATCCACTGATTCAGACGTACTGGCTGTTACGTGGAGCGTTCTTTTGAAAATCAACATTTGATCTAGAGAACTTTTATCTTGATTCCTCTGCACTCTTCTGAATCAGTACCTTTTTTATTCTGGAAATTGTAGGGTAACTGTATCCGTGTCGTCGATAATTTGCTATCATCACCTTCCAATTCCTTAATCTCCATTGGGCCTGTTCTGCAGTAACAGAATGAACCTCTTTTTGAATGATACTCTTTCTTCCCACCTTTAATGTTCCGTCATCCTTTGCAGACCACCTGTTCCTTGCAAATTTCAGACCTGAAAGGATCTCCTTTATGGGCATTTCTTTGAAATACTCTGTGATCTTTTCTAGTTCTGTATCTGTGGGTTTCTTGGCAACTGGCAACTCTATGGTGTGTTTTACCATGATTTATCTTGTGACTTGCGCTTTAAGAGAATCTTACTAAACTGAAATTAACAAAGTGGTCTTTATACTCTCTCATATGGGATTGTCTTTTAATGCTGTTGTGAAGCTTGGCACATTTTGCTGATTCAGGATGCGGTGTTTACAACAGATATCTCTAACATGTCCTCTAGGCGCTAGCCCAAACCAGTTAACCCAGATGTGCTCACAATCATGACCAATCCGGAGGTGGAACAGGGAAGGTAGTTTTGACTAGATCTTTGCATTTTTAGCCGATTTTGAGCACATCTGGGTTAACTGCAAACCAAATAGACTCATTAGTACCAATAAAAACACATAATGTGAATTGACAGAATTCAAAGTTGAAGGCTCTGGCGGATACATCATGGCTGAACTGACTGAAGAGCAGGCAAAAAAGGCAGATCTAGGAGTTGGAAGACTGTTCCTGGCCCCTATTGGAAAACTTGAAACAGAAAAAATGCACAAATACTATTGTACAAGCTGCGAAACCCAGTTTGAGAATTCGCCGAAAATCAAGCTAGAAGAAAACACTGATGAAAAAGTGGCAGACAACCTGATACTGGCAGAAAGAGGACAGTACACATGTGAAAAATGCAGTTCCGTTATAGGGGAATACAGAGTCTTCAAAAAGAATGACGAATCAGGCACGATCGGAAATGCAACCCCCTCCAAATAGAACCAAAAACATTAATCTTTCCAAATCATCAGATACACATTCAATAAATATGGCAATTTTTTAGAACAATCATGGCAAATATGAAATGCACATCATGCGGAATTAGCTTCTTTTCCCCAACGGGTTCAGACAAGTGTTCCAGATGTGCAGGCAAGGAATCACAGGGACATGAAGGTCATGACTCTTGTGGTTGTGGACATACACACTAGTATCTTTCCACTATCCGAAATGTTTTTTTATTAAACTCTCTGAGGAATTGGTAATTGGTTTGCACGCCAACACCAGGGAGGTATCGGCATTCGTGTTGTGCCCTCTCTGGGACTACATCTTGTCAGGAGCAGTTATGCCAAGAAGTTCTAGTGCCTTTTTAAGGGTTATCCTAAACGAGTTTACGACACACAGACGTGAACGCTCCAATGCCTCGTCATCCAATTCTAAAACCTTGACCTGCTCATAAAACGAATTAAACGAAACTGCCAAATCATGGCAGTATCTTGCAATAACCTTTGGCGATAAATTATTTGCAGCATCGCGAACCTGCATATCAAATAGGCCGATTCTCCTAATCAGGCCTAGCTCGGATTGCTCTTTTAGCAGGGAAAAATCAACATCAATTGAAATGACACGTTTGGATCTTTCTAATATTCTTGTGGCTCTGGCGTGGGTATACTGTATGTATGATGCAGTATCGCCATCCAAACTAAGGGACTTTGCCAAATCAAATACGATAATCTTATCCATGTCTTGTTTTATCATTTCATAGCGTATAGTGCCCACTGAAACATTATGGGCAATTCTCTCAACATCAAAAGAACTCATTTCTGGATGCCTCTTTTCTGTCTCTATCTTCGTCCTCTCTTTTAGCATGTCGTATACGGAATCAGCATTTACATACAGTCCCTTCCGTCCAGACATTTGCGCTTGTTTTCCGCTGGTATCTAAACCGAGGGCTTTGGCAGTCTCTGAACTAAGAGTAACTGATTCATAGCCAAGATGGACATATGCATCCTGATTTGACTTGAACTTTCCCATCAAATCCGTGATAATCTTTTGTAATCTGGCCTGTCTTGAGTCAATTACAGTAATGACTTTATCTCCAGTAAAGTTTTGAGGAGTAGAGTCATTTTCATTCAAGCTAGTCTGCCACAAGACCCGGGAACCTGGTTGTTCTTTTTTATATTTTTTATAATTGAATGGGTCTGCAAGTAATCCTAATTTCCATGCAGCATAGGGAATGTCTTTTGCAATATATGTTGCAGTCCCGTTGTTTCTGACAATTACCTTGTCCTCTCTTTCATTTGCACCGCGAATTACCCAACATCCTGCGTTCTTGCCTTTACCCTCAAATTCTATCAGGCCCATTTTTTTGATCTTTTCAAAGATATTATCCCATAATCCTGAACGGATAATCTGGGATTCAAAATTAAGGCAATCATAAAAAACAGACAGGTTCCAACATGTCTCTAGTTGATCTGCCAAAACTTTTTGTGTGATCTTATCTGCAAATTTGGCAGTCTCTGAATTCCCGTCTTCAAGCTCTTTGAGAACATTCTTTCTAATCTCTTTAAAGCTGGAATCTGTCTCGTATCTTTTTGTGGTTTTGACATATACGTCATCACCGCAATACTGATCAAATCTCTTTCCTTTGGGTGGCTCTTGATCAAACCCGAGATGCTTGAATCCAACTATAATGTCTGCTATCTGTAGACCAGAATCATCAATGTAGTTTAGAACATAAACCCTGTAATTTGCTTTTTTTAGAATCCTAGAGACAGTATCGCCGATGACAATATTTCTAATGTGTCCTATGTGAAGAGACTTGTTGGGATTTACACTTGTATGCTCGACTATTATTGTGGAATTTTTTCCAACATTCACATCTCCAAACTCTGGAAGATTGGATTCAGATAGAATCAACTGACCTAATCTCTCCCAATTGGCAAAGAAATTCAGATATCCTGATGGATGCGCTTCTGTTCCCAAAACAAGAGTGTTGGGACAATGCTGATATCTCTCAGATAGCATTTTAGCAATGTCTCTTGGACTTTTTTTGAGTGATTTTGCAAGTAAAAATGAAACATTTGAACAAACATCCCCAAAACCGGGTTTTGTAGACTCTACAGAAAATTTCACACCCTCTACTCCAAGATCATCTAGTATCCTGTTGAGGTTGTTTTCAATCTCGTCGATGATTGTTCTGAATGCCATCTTACATCTCTGATAATTTGGGTGCTAATTTATCTAATGCTCTGAACCAATCCAAATGAGAACGTCTTCATACGTAACTGTCTACAGTTTTGAAGTTCCTTAGTGTTTGTGTCAAAAAAATAACCAGTTTTGGCATATCTTGTGCATAATACTTTAAAACTGTAAACAGTTACCTTCATACCCTTTTTGAGTAGTTTAGAATCATTTCGTATCAAAAGGTAAATTCACGCCGGCAAAGTCAGGCATGGTGTTGTAATTCTTGTACAAATAACAGTACGGCAAAACTACACAAAACGTAATTTACCACCTCTGATATCCCATCCATGGAAGGAACAATTCGTTGAGGGTGGCAGGGCACCCATTAACGGAGCATCAAGTGATAATGTGGGGGCATTGTGTCCCGGTCTTGATGCATTTCAGACAATCTTGGTCTGACATTCTAGTTGTAAATGCAACCAATACCATTGCACTCTTTAGAACCTCATGCACTATATCTCTACATCTGAACTCAAATCAGTAGGTTCTTATCTAAAATTTTCAGGGAAAATTCATGGACAAGATAAAACAAAACTCTCCTGTACTGTTTTACTTTAATCATTCAAAAAAATGGCTGATGAAAATTTCAAAAAAAGAATCACTGCACACACACATTGGGGTAATCAAGCATTCTGATGCAATTGGCAAAGAGTATGGCTCTAGACTAATCACAAACAAGGACAAGTATGTCTATCTTCTAAACCCGACAATGTACGACTATGTGATGAAGATCCAACACGGTACGCAGATTGTCTATCCAAAAGACATCGGCTATATCATTGCAAGAGCAGGAATTCAAAGTGGACAAAAAATTCTAGAGATCGGAACCGGCAGTGGCTCGCTTACCTCTTTTATTGCCAGCATTGTTAAACCCCGTGGACATGTATACACTTTTGATGTCAATGAAAACTTTATGAAGATCGCTGAAAAAAATATCAAAAAAGCAAATGTCTCAAAATATGTCACGCAGCATAATCTGGACATAAAGACTACAAAAAAGATGCCAGTCAAAGACATGGATGTGGCCCTAATTGATCTGGGTGACCCTTGGATAGTAATTCCCAAAGTACGGCAGATGCTAAAAGGAAGCGGTTCGGTCTTTGCCATCTGTCCTACTATGAATCAATTGGAAAAACTAACCATGTCTCTAGTCGAAAATGAATTTACTGATATCGAATCAACTGAACACATTCTGCGTACCATTGAGGCAAGAGAAGGAAAAACCAGGCACTCTTTTCAGGGAATAGGGCACACTACCTATCTCTGCTATGCAAGAAAGGCATTCTTTGAGAGAACATTAAAAAAATCCCCCGCAAAATCTGAAACCAAGAAAACTGGCAAAAAAACTACCCGTAAATTCAAAAACTAGTCCCAGCCTTCTGCGAAAACCTCAAAACAAGATTTATTCCCTAGTCTCTTGGAGTAAACTGCAATGGTACAAAAGATACTCTCATTCTCTGTTGTCAAAGAGTTTATTCCTGCACGAAAGTCTAAATCCAGAAAAGGTGATAACGGCATCGTTCTTGTGGTTGGCGGAAGCTACATCTATCATGGAGCCCCTGTCCTATCCTCAATTGCCGCTTTACGGTGCGGAACTGATCTGGTATATACAAGTGTCCCAAAAATCAACGTAACGCCGACACGTGCAATCTCCCCTGATCTCATTGTAATTCCCCTAGCTGATCAAAAACTAACCCGCGGTGCCGTAAACAAGCTTGTGGGGGCATTACCGCGCAATCTACATTCTGCAACAATCGGCATGGGTCTAGCAGTACAGGAAAAAAATGCGTTATTACTCCTAGTTGATTCCCTTTTGGATAGGGATGTAAGGCTGTCACTGGATGCCAGCGCTCTAATCCCCGAAGTCCTGCCTCACTTGACTGACAAAAATGTCGTGGTAACTCCACATGCTGGTGAGTTTAAGCGGTTATTTGGATGCTCTCCGTCTGGCTTGAACGAGCAGATAAAATCAGTCAAAGAAAATGCAAAAAGGCATGGAATCACCATACTGCTAAAAGGTCCAACTGACGTGATCTCAAATGGCACAACTACGTATCTGTGTGAGAAAAAAATCCCTGCCATGACTGTTGGCGGAACAGGAGATGTCCTTTCAGGACTGGTTGCAGGACTATTGTCTAAAAATCGAGACACCCTGGAATCTGCGGCAGCTGCTGCCTTTATCAACGGGCTGGCAGGAGAGGCAGTTCAAAAGAGATTGGGCCTGCACATGACACCAACTGACATCCTAGATGATATACCATCTGTGATGAGACCATTTGATAAAATTCTGTGATCTGCATGGATGCCCTAAAATACGTAGATTCACATATGGATGCACTAGTCTCGGATTTGCAAACCCTGATTAGGCAACCAAGCGTATCGGCAAAAAATGAAGGAATTGAACAGTGCGCAAAACTTGTAAACAGACTGTTAAAAAAATCCGGGGTTGATTCTGAAATCCTGCGCTTGAAAAAGGATGTCGCACCTGTCATATATGGGGAGATAAAATCAAGACAAAACTCTGCAAAGACTCTGATGTTTTACAACCACTATGACGTACAGCCTGCTGAACCCTTTGCCTTGTGGGACTATCCTCCATTTAGCGCAACAAGAAAGGGAAACAAGATCTTTGGCAGGGGAGCAACTGATGACAAGGGTGAACTGATCACAAGAATCAAGGCAGTTGAAGCATGCCTGAGAACAACAGGCGATGTTCCCTGCAACATCAAATTTGTAATTGAGGGCGAGGAAGAGACTGGAAGTGCACATATTGGCAGGTATCTGAAAAAATACAAAAAGAAATTCTCATGCGATGGTATAATCTGGGAGTTTGGATACGTCGATGCAAAAGACAGGCCCATTATAGGTCTTGGAATGAAAGGACTACTGTTTGTTGAATTGTATGTAAAAGAAGCAATTATTGATGCTCATTCCAGTCTGGCAGTACTGATAAGAAATCCCGCATGGAGGCTCATTGATGCCATTAGGACACTTGGAGATTCAAATGGAAGAATACTCATAAAAGACTGGTACAACGAAGTCACTCCGTTCTCAAAAAAAGACCTAGAACTAATCCGCAAAGAACCATTTGATGAGGATGTCTTTAAAAAGGAATTTGGAATAAAATCATTTGTGGGAGGCAAAAAGGGACAGAGTGCAAAAAAGGCTTTGGTTGGCGGTGCCACCTGCAACATTGCAGGGTTTGTTTCCGGTTATGTCGGCGATGGCGCAAAAACAGTCCTTCCAAGTGAGGCTCTGGCCAAGATTGATTTTAGACTGGTACCTGAAATGGATCCAAAAAAACAGGTCATGAGATTAAAAAAGCATCTAAAGTCAAAGGGATTCGGCGATGTTAAAATCAAGGTATTTCATGGCGAGGCGGCTGCCAGAACCAGCTCTTTGGAACCGTTTGTCGCTTTGGTCAGAGATGCTGCTGACAGTTCATTTGGGGATTCCATCCTGAATGTCTCAAACGCGGGAACAGGCCCGATGCATTCGTTTGCTGACATTCTAAAAGCTCCGTGTGTATCAATAGGGGGCACACATGTGTTCTCAAGAATACATTCCCCAAATGAGTTTGCAAGAGTTGATCTGTTGAAAAAGACAACAAAGTGCATCTGTCTGATTATGGAAAACTTTGGAAAGAACTAGTGAAGGCATCTAGGTAACTTTTTGACTGCATGTGCAAGTGAAATCCTTCCAGGCCCTGCAATCATGATCACAAGAGCTGATGCAAAAAGAATCAAATCAAATTCTATTCCTCCATCTCCTGTCAAACTCTGGACACCTTTGATATGGAAGATGGCCCCTAACATAATGACTGATAGCATAGAAGCAGACAGTCTGCTTACAACTCCGATAATTAGCAAAATTCCTGGAACCACCTCTGCTAATGCGATTGGAATCTGCATTTCTGGTAAAAGTCCAATGTTTGGCAAAAAGTTGGCAAATTCTGGATTGAATTTGACCATTCCATGAACAATAAATATTACGCCTATGACTGATCTCAAACCAATAAAGACAACATCATTGAGAATTTTCTCTCCAATCTCACTTGTAGTCATCGTTTCTACCTGAGATTTTTGGTATAATTACTTTACTTGTAATCTGGGGGAATGGGGGCGGCAAAATACTGATGCGGTATATGGTGTGGTCTGGACCCCTCTAGATGAGAACGCCTTTATACATAAGAGATTATGCGTAATTGACTAAACCACGCCGACTATTACAACAATACTCAAACAAAATCATTAGACGTATTACGTAATTATTCCTAGACGTGGTTTTAGAAGATAATTTCTCGGATTATTCTGAAATTTTGGATTTTTAGGCATAAAATTACACAAAATATCGAATGTTGAAAAAAATCACCCTAATTACGCAAACGGTCCATTACCATCATATCAACTGTGAACAAGTTGATACGTACAAGTAGATTGTTGTTTGTTATTTTGGTCAATTACGCATAAACTCTCCTGTTTTGACATATCTTGTGCGTAATACTTCAAAACTGTAGACAGTTACCATATAATCTATCTCTGAGGGTTTATCATCCAGAGATATTTTTCCCAGTAATTCTGGCTAATACATCAAGTGATTGTTCCGCCTGATTTAATCAAGACGCCACTCCCAGACTCTACTGTGAGATTGTTGTTTGCAAAGTCAATATTCAAAGTGGTTCCATCTGTAATGATCAAGAGAGAGTTGTTTTGCACTAGAACATTACCTAGAACTATAACATCAGAGCTTGTGGTACAGTCAGTTGTAATTATCCAGTCCCCAGAGGTGGGAACAGTACAAGATGTGGTGAGAATTCCATCAGTTGCTGTAACTGTTATCATATCTACACTATTGGAGAAACCGTCAGCCAGACTGGTACCCGTATATTCCACATTAGGCGTGCTGTCATTTGTGGTATTGTGGGTGAATACCAGCTCTGTTATATCTACTAGTGTGTCTGCATCATTATACCCGGCAACTGCAGTTGGTGTATTTCCTGCAAAACCCCACTCTGAGAATATCAATGTGCCTGATACACTCTCATCAAATGTCACTCTGGTCTGAGTGAATGAATCAGAGCGGGCAGTAAATGTTGGAGAAATTCCATCAGTTGCTGTAATTGATCCTGTGGCCACTTTACTGGAGAGATTGTCTGTCAAACTAGTACCCGTATATGTGACAGTAGGTGTCTGACTGGCAATATCATGGGTGAATGTTATCGCTGTTATATCTACTAGTGTGTCTGTATCATTATACCCGGCAACTGCAGTTGGTGTATTTCCTGCAAAGCTCCACTCTGAGAGTGTTAGCGTACCTGATACTATATCACTAAATGTTACGGTAGTCTGGGTAGATGAATCAGAGCGGGCAGTAAATGTTGAAGGAGCTATAAACAGATCAAAGGGGGCAAACAGCGCATACTCGTAGACTCTGTCATTCTGATCACCTACAATGAACATTCTTGTCCCGTCATTGGAGAATGTAATGCCCTGAGGAAGAGTATCCTTTAAGGATATGTCAAATGATTTGGTGAATGTGGAACTAGACACATTAAATGGGGCAGAGAGGGCATACACATATACCCTGTCATTCTGGCCACCTACAGCAAACATTCTTGCCCCATCATTGGAGAATGCGACACCCTGAATAGAATTGTCATGTGAGGACATGTCAAAAAAACCATCTAGTGTGAAATTGAGCACGTTGAATGGTACAGATAACGCATACTCGTAGACACTATCGGTGTTGAATCCTGTAACGAACATTCTTGCTCCGTCATTGGAGAATGTCACATCTGTTGGAAAAGAATCCAGTGTGGATAAAGCAGAACTGTTACTAGATGTAAAACTAGTCACGTTGAATGGTACAGATAACGCATACTCGTAGACCTTGTTGCTGGCTAGTCCTGCAATGAACATCTTTTCCCCATTATTTGATACTGCGATACCCCGAGGATTGACATCCTGTAAAGATAGAGAAAGAGAGGCAGAGAATGTTGAACTAGTCACATCAAATGGGGCAGATAACGCATACTCGTAGACTTTGTTATTCTGTTGGCCTACAACAAACATTCTTGTCCCGTCATTGGAGAATGTCACATCTGTTGGGGTGTCGTCCTCAGATGATACAGTATAGTTAGTTATTGGGATGGATGCAGATATGGAAACTGTTGCAGCAGCCACACTATGTGAGGAATCGTCTATCAAACTAGTACCCGTATATGTGACAGCAGACATTTGACTGGCACTATGGGTAAAGATCAATTCCAGTAGATGGGAAAGTGTTTCATTTGGAGCAAAAATACCAATCAATCTCAAATAAATTAGTTAAAAAAAAGGTACGAGTCAAGCAAAGAACATGTTTTATGCCTATATGACGTCTTGACTATTCTAGCGGATTTAGGCATAGAGGTCGATACATACAAAAAAAGTATGAATCAGCAGCAAATAGCATGTTTTATGTCTATAACGTCCATAGATGTTCCAGTTGATTTGGATGGTGAGGTTGATGCATACAAAAAAAGCTAGATCGAGGTTTGCAATTCCGTCAAGTACTACACTTTCCTATCTACTGAATTCAGTTATACTAGATAGTGTCTCTGCATTGCTGTGCCCTAAAACTGCTGTTGGCACATTTCCTGCATAGCTCCACTCTGAGAATGTCAGTACTCCAGATACTCTTTCACTAAATGTTATGATGGTCCTAGTGGCAGAAAATGACTGGGCAGTAAATGTTGGGATAATTCCATCCGATGAGATGACTGTTGCAGCAATCAATACGTTAGAGCTGCGGTCAGCTAGGTTGTTGCTGCCAGTATATGTGACATTTAATGTCTGACTGGTCGCATCATTATGGGTGAATACCAGTCTTGTTATACTTGATAGTATACTGTTATTATCATACCCTGCAACTCTAGTCGGAGTATTTCCATCAAAGCTCCACTCTGAGAATCTCAACACTCCTGATATTTCCCTGCTAAATGTTACAGTGGTCTGGGTGGATGAATCTGATCGGGATGAGAATGCCGGAGGGTTTGCATCAATGGTGTATAGTATGTCAGTGCCGCTAAATGGTAAACTGGAGGTGCCTGCAGCATCAGTCATTATTACGCCTGTGATTTGTAGCGGAGTGGTCTGGTCTGCATCTCTGTTAGATACTGTATAATTTGCAGTGTATGTGGTTCCGTTGTTTATGCTGTTCCAGGATAATGCTACAGAGTTGTAAGTGCCGTTAATGGTGAGGCCAACCTCAGCTGAATCAGGAGTCAGTGTGAATAGTATGGTATCGCCCACTAGGAGCACGCCAAAAGATGTTGCGTTTGATGTAATGTTGGATATGATTGGCGGCGCATCAATAAACATTACATGTACTGTACCTACGTCATTACCGCTGGCACTATCATCACCCCATGCACCAACTGCGATATCTGGTGTACCATCACCATTCAGGTCGCCAATGTTTGCAATGGATGATCCAAAGTAATCACCACTGGACAAGACAAGGCCATTTGTCGTCTCATCAATTGATATGGTGCGAGATGTGCTTCCATCGCTGTTTAAAAGCAGTACATGTGTAGCGCCAGTATTATCAGTAGAGAGAGCACCGGGCGCATCAGCATCATGAGCCGGTTGACCAACTGCAACATCCGATATACCATCACCATTCAGGTCGCCAATGTTTGCAATAGAGTATCCAAATTGATCAAACGGACTCACGATAACATCACCTAGTGTATCCGCATTGATTTCTATGGTGCGAGATATGCTTCCATTGCTGTTTAAAAGCATTATATGTATAGCTCCAGTATTCATAACAGGTGTAGGGTCAGGTGGACCATAATAATGAATATTACCCCATGCACCAACTGCGATATCTGATGTACCATCACCATTCAGGTCGCCAATGTTTGCAATGGATGCTCCAAACCGATCATTACTATCCAAGGCAGGGCCATTTGTCGTACCTGAATTGATCTCTATGGTATTTGATACTGTTCCATTTCTATTCATAAACATTACATGTACAGCACCAGTGTAACTATTATCACCAATTGCACCAACTGCAATATCCGATATACCGTCACCGTTCAGATCACCAATATCTGCAATGGAGCGTCCAAAGTAATCCTGATAACCCAGCACAGGACCGTTTGTACTAGTAGAGTTGATCTCTACGGTGCGCAATATGGTTCCATTACCATTCATAAACATTATATGTATGACGCCACTATCCGTATTTCCTGTATCATCATTACGTGCACCAACTGCAACATCAGATATACCATCACCATTTAGATCACCAATGTTTGCAATGGCTGATCCAAACTGATCACCACTATACAAGAGAGGACCGTTTTTCGTATTGTTGTTGATCTTTATGGTGTCTGATACTGTTCCATTTCTGTTCATAAACATTACATATATAGCACCAGTATAGCCATTATCGCCAAGTGCACCAACTGCGATATCAGATATACCATCACCATTCATGTCGCCAATATCTGCAATAGAGTATCCAAAGTTATCACTAGCACTCAAGGTAGGGCCGTTTGCCGTACTGTTGTTGATCTCATTGACACTAGATATGATATTATCTCCAACTGCAGACACATTTTGAAATGTTGTAGCATAAATTGTTCCAAGTGTAATCATTAAAAGCATAAAGATTAGTGGTAATTTTTTCAGTTTAACTCAACCATACAAAAAGCACATCATATAATAATCATACCAAATCCTAAAATTAGCCTACCTCGTGACTCTTGGGCAAAGATTACGTTTCGCTTGGAACAGATCATCTATAGACTTTGCAAAAAGGATGTCAAAAAAAGCACATCTGTAAGCAAACAATAAACATTGACTAGATATCGCAAAAAATTCTCAAGACAGCGTGTGATTTTTATCTACACGTCATATACCATCCAAATTAATAAAATTCCTACCAAAAAGAACCTGAATCAGCCAAGATACTAACGCTAATCATATGTATCAAGCAAAGAACATGTTTTATGCCTATAACGCCTAATCTATACCACTTGCGTAATTGGGGCCGTTTTCACATTATTCTGTGTCTTGAATAAATTTATGCCTGAATATCTGCATTTTTTTGATATTTTGAGAAATCATCTGCTATAATTTGTACCTAGAAATTATTGTACATGATGTCCATTCCAGTTAATTTGGATACAGAGACTGACACACGCTTTGCACCTTGTTTCATCAATTGTAGACCCCTAATGTGGAAAGCCCTTTATTATGTTGCAAAATCATTTGAATTATGTCCATGTACATGCCGGGAGCGACTGCCGTGGGAATTACTTTTGATGGCGGTATAGTCCTTGTCAGTGAGAAAAGGATCGCATTTGGAAACTTTCTTGTAAGTAAATCATCAAAAAAGACATTCCCTATAACTGCCAAAGTTGGCGCAACTTGTGCCGGTCTTGTGGCAGATATGCAAATCCTAACCCTGCAAGTCTCAGCCCTTGCAAAAATTAGAAAGATAGATCTAAAGCGGGATATACCTCCAAATACTATCGCTAAAATGATGTCAAACATGATGTATGAGCGAAGGTACTTTCCACTATTGACACAAGTGATTGTTGGTGGCGTTGTTGACAAACCAGTAATGTTTACCCTTGATCCACTAGGCTCGGTTCTCCCTGACGAGTACGCTGCAGTAGGAACTGGTGCAGAGATGGCACTAGGCGTACTGGATCCTCAGTTCAAGGCAAATATGACAAAGGATGAGGCAATTGATCTGGCCAAACATGCTGTCCGTTCAGCAGCTTTGAGGGATTCTGCAAGCGGTGACGGTCTGGATATTCTTTTAATCACCAAAGACGGTACTGAAGAATTCTCAGAAAAAATAAACTAGTTGGGAACATTTAATCTCACAAGAAATACTATTTTCAGCTGACACAATGTTTGACAACATGGTCAAAAAACTACAAATACATGTATCTGACTTTGTATAGACGATTCTAAATTTATTGAAAAAACAAAAAATCAAAAGAGTCAATCCCCGAACTGTCATCTAATCAAGGGAGCAAGAAATGAATACAGGTCTACATCATCAGGGAAAATCGAACTGGAGCATCATTAGTGGTTCTTGAAACCACTCACCTACAATAAGATAAACTCGTAACTGTTTACAGTTTTGAAGTATTACGCACAAGATATGTCAAAACAGATTATTTTTTTGACACAAACACGAAGGAACTCTAAAACTCTAGACAATTACCTAATTCTGCAAAATGTAATTCTTCTAGTCAACAATCGAATCTGAAAAGATTCCAACGAGTTTTGGAAAATAGTGTAAAGTGATCAGACTGAAAAGGCTCCAACATCAAAAACCTGCAGAAATCCACCCGTAAAACAAAATGAAATCCTAACTATTAATCATCTTGCCTGCCTCCCAGAACCTGTCTGAAATATAATGCAGGTTCTTTATCACTTCGCCCTTTTCCATGTCTTTTAACTCTGAACTGGAAACCAGTGCCTTTCCAACTGCCAAAAACTTGTGTTGCGATTCTTCTGAAATGCAGACAATCCCACCCTTTTCAAAATCTGTGAATTTTTTTATTCCAGGTCTCATGACATTTGCACCATTGCACATGAATTTGACAGCTCCCATATCCACCATAACACTTGGGAATCTCTCTAGCGTGTCTGACTCTGACAGGAACGGCAAGTATTCATCAGATATCTTCAATATCTTTATCCCATTACCCGTGATTATCTGGGCATCATCTGAAATCTGATGCACTCTGACATTCTTTATTTTAGGGAATTTCATTGACCACCTCTCTGAAACCGTCTTTAGCAATACTGTTGTCTCACTCTTTGAGATTAAGTTGGATTTCAAGTTCTTGCAATCTCTTGTCTTATGTCTAACAAGTCCCTCAGAATGGAACTGGCAGTCTCTGTTCCTCCGGCACCCTTTCCGATGATTGTCTGGGTTCCTGAATGCTCTGAAGTAAAGGCAATTGCGTTTAGCGTACCGTTAACACAAAGCGGATCCTCGTTTGATACTTCTCTTGGTTCTACAACAAGTTCCTTGTTGCATGATGCGACTAGTTTTATGGCACAATTATTTTTGGCTGCTTTTTTGATGTCTCTTGTTGTAATTTTTCGTATCCCTGTGCGATTGATATCAGGCATTGTAATCTTCATTCCCATTACCCAGTTTGCAAGAATCACTAGTTTGGCTGCAGCATCCAATCCATCCAAATCCAAAGACTCATCGGCCTCTACGTACCCTTTACCTTTGGCATCTCTGAGTGCCTCATCAAAGGATAACCCTGTGGCCATATTCGATAAAATGTAATTTGTAGTTCCGTTTAGAATTCCTGCAAATGATGTTATCCTCTCACCCTTTAGGCTGTTTTTGGCATAGTCTAGAATCGGGGTACCTCCTCCGACGGTTCCGCTGAATTTCAATATGACCTGATTGTATGTTGCAAGTTCCATGAGGGATGGAAATGCCAATGCTAGGGGGCCCTTGTTTACAGAAATTACATGCATGCCTCTCTTCATGGCAGTTGTAATGTGGGTCATTCCTGGCTCTGCATCTTTGTAATTACTTGCAGTAGTCTCAACTAGGACATCTGCCTCAATATTTTTTAGCATCTCAACGCCAGATACTGTATCTTTTGTGCTTGCATAATTTTTTACTGTTCCAAACTCTTTCTTTACTCTGACTAGCTTTTCAAAGTCTAATCCTGACGGATCTGTGGCACTTCCCTTACTATCAAAAATTCCTACTATTCTTGGCTTTAGTCCATACTTTGCATAAAGATCCTCTGATCTTGAATCAAATAACTTGACTAGGCTCTGACCTATGACTCCAAATCCGCATAGTATTATTCTCAAACTCCCTCACTCTTTTCTGATGTATGATTGCGGTTCATTTTATTCCACTTTGGATCTTTATATGTTTGAGCGTGTCTAACACTTTAAACAATTTAGTTATTCCTGTGATTCTGAAAGCATTCATTGCAATAAACTGGTCTGTTCTCTTTGGGTCTGAATGGTATCTGACACTCTTTTCCACAGTCTGCACATTTTGCATCAAACATTTCCCTCGCTCTATTGATTCTTCCAAGACCTCCAAATCTTTCATGCCTGTCACTGCGTCGTGCCGGTTTGTGATTCTGAAAGCATTCATTGCAATAAACTGGTCTGTTCTCTTTGGGTCTGAATGGTATCTGACACTCTTTTCCACAGTCTGCACATTTTGCATTAAACATTTCTCTTGCTCTATCAAATGACATGTCTTTCTAGAAAACGGTAAACTGTGTTATACTTAAACTATTGTAAAATCCAACTTTGAATTAAACTTGGGATGATCTTAATATTCTCAAGTCTTTTGATGTCTGAAAATTAAAGTTTTCTGATACATCAAAACAGGTAACTGTCTACCGTTTTAAAGTATTACGCACAAGATATGTCAAAACAGGTTGTTTTTTTGACACAAACACGAAGGAACTTTAAAACTCTAGACAATTACCAAAACAGACTTGTTCATGAAAGACTAGTTACTTGCCTGAAATCTAAAAATTCAAAATACTTTTTGAAAAATCCCAACTTTTGGTAAATCTAGCCCAAATCACTAGAGTTCATAGAGGTCATAAAGTATGAAAAAACAGGACAAGCAATTTTACTCGTAAACGGAAACACTGCTGATAAGGATGAGATTCCCAACCAAAAAGCTGCAATTACCTGTGAAAAAGGATGTGTCTGTCTATAATCTTGGCAAACTTGCAAAGATCAGACAGATGAAAATATCGCCTGACAAAATTTTAAAAATAATTTTTTTCTAACAACACAAACCGGTTACTAGTCTTTGTCTTTTTCGTGTCTCAGTGAAATGGAATTGATGCAATATCTGGTGTTTGCAGGTTTTGGTCCGTCATCAAACACATGTCCTAAATGTGCTCCGCATCTGTTACAGCTGACCTCTGTACGAATCATTCCGTGTTTTGTGTCAGAAATGTATTCTATTCTGTCTTCTGAGATTGGTTTGCAAAAACTTGGCCATCCTGAACCTGAATCAAACTTTGTATCTGATGAAAAAAGTCCTTCACCACAACACACGCACTTGTAAACCCCCTCAAATTTACTGTCATTGTATTTTCCAGAAAATGCCGGTTCGGTTCCATGGTTGACGCAAATCTCATACTGTTCCTGGTTTAGTTGCTCTCTCCACTCTTTGCGTGTTTTTACAATCTTTTCTGTCATGATTTATTCCATTTCTTTTGATATTATAGTATTCTTGTAATTCCAGATTCTCCCACGTGAAATCGTCTCCAATCCTACTGTGGACATGTGTTAATGTGTTTTGCTGAATCAGGACATTTGTGATCCCTCGTCCATCTTTTTATATTTTCGCTGTGTCAGTTCATGATTCTGTGTACGACCTTCTTCTGAATTCTTTAGCATGTACCAGATTATCTCCAGCACCAGCCTTGCAGCCGCTACCTTTGCTTTTTTCTTTCCTCGTCGTTTTGCGATTCTGTTGTAGAACGGGCTTGTTCTTGAATCAAATCGTATTATAGTGCTAGCAGCCTCTCTACATTGCATACATAATCATACAGATCTTCTCTTTGTTATTCCTCCTCCTTTCTGTGTCTTGACACTATCCCTGTGGGATGGTGCAAGCCCTGCGTATGAGACTAGTTTCTCTGCTGTTGCAAATTTGTCAATATCAACTATCTCTGAAATTATTGTCAATGCTGTGACATGGTTTATTCCAGAGAGATTATGCGTAATTGAGTAGACCACGCCAACCATCACAACAATGCTCAAACAAAATCATTAGACGTATTGCGTAATTATTTCTAGGTACGATTTTTAGAAGGTAATTTTTCGTAATTGTCTAGAGTTTTGAAGCTATACATGTGGTATTTTTGTCATATATCTTTTTTGATTAGTAGTAAAAACAGGATATATCAATGCAAAAAAAGAATGAAATGGAACATTGTTGCAAACATTGCAATACCCTTGAACGACAATTAAAACATCTTAAAGAAGATAATGTCCATCTCAAAGCAAAGGCTGGAAAAATTAATAAAGTTATAGAAGAATTAAAACATCTCAAAGAAGATAATGCCCATCTCAAAGAAGATAATGCTCATCTCAAAGACAATTATGCACAGATAGAAGGAGAAAATGCTCTGCTAAAAAAAGAGAACACGTCCATCAAAAAAACAATTTCTGCACTTGCTGCAAAAGGCATAAATGAAAAAACCAACACATCTGACAATCCGCGGGAAAAGACCCCGCAGTCTAACCATCAAAGGTGTAGCAGATCTAGTCCAGAACAGGTTTTGATGACGAGAAGGTTATTGATCAGACAGATTGTAACGTATGCGGCAAAGAACTCTCAGATCCAACTGATACATACCATATAACAGTGGAGGACATAGTTCCTGCAAAAAAGGTCGTTACACGATACATCATAACCAGGCGATACTGCAAGCATTGCAAAAAACAGGTATCTGCAAGGGTACCTGACGCACTGCCAAATGAGCGATTTGGGATCAGACTAGTGACACTAATCGGAATACTAAAAACAATGGGATTATCTTATGGTAAAATATCAGTTGTTACAAACAATATACTCATTAAATCTTACAGAATCAACAATTAACCATGCAGTATTTAAAATTGCAAAGACATTTGGCCCAACATATCAGGAAATGATCTCAGAGCTAAAAAAAGAGGCAAACATACACACGGCGACGAGACGAGCTGGAGGTTGAACGGAAAAAATTACTGGCTGTGGACGTTTGTTGGGAAATTGGTTGCAATATACGAGATTGACCAGACTCGCAGTAGGATGTGCCAAAGATAATCCTTGGTGGGTTTAAAGGCAATGTTACAAGTGACTCGTATTCTACATGGAATTATGTTGGTAAAACCCACCAAAGATGCCACATTCACTATATCCGAGAGATTGAGGATACATACAATACAAGAATCCCGGAAAAGAATTCACACCATTTGCAGCACGCCTAAAGAGAATACTGTATACCTTCACGATGCGGCAAAAATCACCAATGAGACAAAAAGACTACAAGTGAAAAAGAATTTTGAGAGAAGAATATCTGCAATGATATCCAAAAAATACAGCAAAGAGAACTGCATCAGGTTTGTAAAAAGATTGAAACGTGAAAGAATGATGCTCTTTACGTTTTTGCAGACTGGAACTGATTACCATAACAACACAGCAGAGAGGGCAATACGACCAAACGTCATAATCAGAAAGATCACAAACGGTCATCGCTCAAAGGCCGGAGCTCAGTAGATAGGAAAGTGTTTCATTTGGAGCAAAAAATACCAATCAATCAAATAAATTAGATAGGAAAAGCTAGAACGAGATTGTGTAATTCTATCAAATGTGGCACTTTCCTATCTACTGTTTATGGAATTGCATACCTCGATCTAGCTTTTTTTGTATGCATCAACCTCTCCATCCAAATCAACTGGTACATCTATGACATTATAGGCATAAAACGTGCTATTTGCTAATTCATACCTTTTTTTACTAATTTATTTGAGATTGATTGATATTTTTTGCTCCAAATGAAACACTTTCCTATCTACTGGAGCTGATTCTCACAAGATATTGACGAGTATAAAGGAGACATGCCGGATGAGGGGATTGAATTTCCATGATTATGCTTTGGAATATCTGAGAAATTCTGCTTCAAAACGGTAGACAGTTACTTTTTTTGCTATATTGTAAAGGTCCGCATTCTATCCATATCTTTGAAATTAAAATCAGATATAGCTAGACTTGAATTACTTTTTACATTAGAAGTACAATCGTTGTAAACTTTTTGATCCTATCATCTGATTTACACCCAAGATTGTATCTGTTTGATCCTCTGGAATCAATGGCAAACATTTTACTAGGTATTTGTCTCTATGACATGTATCACCTAATCGATTAAATGAAACGCCTATGTTTAACAAAACTTTCCATCTGTCTTGTTGTATTTGATTTGCTAATTTCTCTGCATCTAAAAAAGAGTTAATCGCAGACTCTTTGAACCCTAACTGATATTGTGCCTCTCCAATTAACTTGAATGCTAAGCAAACATAGTAAGTTTTATCAGATTTTTTGTAATACGATAATGATGCTTTGGCTTCTTTTAGCATGAGTTTAAAATTATTATTTGTTCTATACTCTACTGCAATATTTTGTGATAGTCTGCCCTTTTCAAATATACTATTTGAAAGATTTCTACTTTGCTGAAATAATAAAATTGCATCTTGTGGTCTTTTGTAATATCCAAATGCGTTTGCACAATGATCTAACAAAAAAATTGAATAGTCATTTGATTCTGTAATTGACACTAGAATATTTTTTGCATTTTCTGCATATGATTTCTTATACTGTAGTTTTAGTTGGGAATCTAAAATAGAAATTTGCACTTTTTCTGATTTTTGACGAAACCATTCCATTGCAAGTATGGAAGTCAAATGCGAATAAAATGTCGTTAATGTAGTGGAAAATTTAGATAACTCTTCTCTTAGAAAATCGATTTTATCGTTAGTTTTTCCCAGATTTTCAAATATTTTTTTACATTCTTCTTTAAAATTAATCAAATCTTCAAGAAATTGAGGAAATGCAAATCGCAATACAGAATTGAAAAATAATTTTTCCAATATCTTATCGTTTGACATGACTGCATTTTGTTGATTTTTGAGATATGCCAAAGATGCAACTCCTACAGAATCAGGGGGTAATTGTACATTTGAGAAAATACTTGTAAAATGACACCGTCTTTCATCTTTTGAATTTACATCAGATTTGGCCTCAAAAAATGACTCTTTATAGTATTCATGAAGAAATCTCTGCATGTGTCTTCTGGTATATTCTAGATTTGGAAAAGTTTCATCTACTGACTGACTTGCAGTATTGTTTTGAAGTAAATCAGACAGTAAAAAACCATCATCAATAATTGAAAGAATACAAGATTTTGCAAGTATTTCTCTGTGTTTGGATATTGTTTTGCTTGATCTGCAAGATTTTAAAACATCCATGTATAATCCAAGTTCCCATGCTCGTTTCTCAAGAAACCTCTGTTCTTTTACTGCAGTCTTAAATGAATTAAGATAATCTGGACTATCGTGTTTTACAAATAGATTTCGATAATATTTTTCTCCCCACTTTTCAAATGCCTGCATAACAGATTGGGTAATTTGTTGTTTCTCTGAATCACTTGACATTACTGTTTCTGGATTTTGTAGAAAAAAAAGATGATGATCCAAGGAACTATCCCCTGGAGTCATCATTGGAAGAAACGATTGTTTTTTTGTTCGATGAGACTTGTGCATTGTGGTTGACAATTGCCGCTTGGCCAGAAGCATGTTGTAGATTCTTTGACATTGAGCGGTTCTCATTTGGTGTGTATTTTCCATGTTTCATGCTAAATGATAGTTCGATTTTGTAATTAAAAGGAAAATCGGACATGAAAAGTGAATTTTTCTGTTTTTCCACATGTTGAAGATTTTGTAAATTTATGTAGAGGAAATGAATTTCCAGTGGATGGGAAAGTAGGTCATAAAAGCTCGATTTTCGTGGCTTTTTGAGGGATCAAAATTCCAAGTTCTTACAAATTGTGATGAAAACAGTAATTGTCTAGAGTTTTGAAGTAATACGCACAAGATATGTCAAAACAGGTTATTTTTTCGACACAAACACGAAGGAACTTCAAAACTGTAGTCAATTACCATAATCTCTAAAATATTTTTGGATTTGTACTGACCATGTACTATGTATTTATAGTACTTTTACCATAATATTATGGTAATAAACCATAACAATATGGTAGATTTACCATAATAGGTGTCTAGATATGAAAGAAAATACATACAAGATACTGGACATATTAGCCAGAGATATTGGCAACCCAATATCAATTAACAAAATAAAAAATAAAATAAAAAAATTTCATGGAAATGCAGACTACAAAAATATCCATACTTCAATACATGAAATGGAAAAATCTCGAATCATTACAACTGAAAAGATTGGAAAATCAACAATTGCAGAACTCAACTTTGAAAATTATATTATAATTGATCTTTTGTCTGAGATGGAACTGATTAAAAAAATACGATTTCTAGAAAATTATTCTGAGTACCAACTAACAATTCAAGAATTAAACAGCATGTTCAAAGAACTGTTTTTCATCAAATCTGTTTTGTTGATAGACCCAAAACGTAATGCAAAACTAAACAGAATGGAGTTGGTATGGATACATGTTGCACATCCGTCAGTTGATGCAGACAAAGAAATGATTGCAATACAAGACTTTATACACAAATTACAGCAGATTCACAATATCAAAATTGATTATCTAGTTTTACCTGATAAGAAGTTTATTGAATTGCTGAAAATGGAAGAAGCGAACACTATAAAAGAAATGTTGTCAAACAAAATAATTTTATTTGATCCTCAAACCTTCTGGATGGAAATCAAGGAAACACTAAGTAAAGGAATCCGAATAAAAACTAATGAGCAAGAGACACATCCTGCAAAGATACGTGAAATTGATTTGACATTTAATCTTGAAAGGTTTGGATACAAGGAAATGGGTACGTGTCTGTATTTGGATGCAAAGCCAATTGGAATTGAATATATTGTTACTTCAATCTTGATAAAAAAAGATAACATTAGAAGATTAGAGGCAATACCAATAATTCTTGCAAAAAACAATGAGAAAGTAAACTATTCACTTCTTGTATTTCTTGCAAGTAAATACAAAGTGATTAGGCAATTACACAGCATATTGAAAGTACTGGATACACTCAAACCTACAAAAAAAGTTCAAGATATCATAAAAGAGATTTCAGGTGCCATGAAACAGAAGATAAAAAATGACCAAAAAATCATTGAACTGAGTCTAAAAGATATGGAGAAAAAAATGAGGCTGTATAATGTCATTGAATAAACAGATACTCTTGGACTTTCTAGAGGAGCTAGACAAGGAACTAGATCGTACGATAACCGTAGTGGCTGTAGGCGGTACTGCAATGACTCTTCACAACGCAAAAGCCTCCACAATTGACGTTGATTTTACAATCCCAGCAGAAGACTTTGCAGAATTTCACAGGGTTTTGGATATGGTTCCTCACGGGTTCAATGTCGACACGTGGAACAACGGGATGGTCTTCGACCAAGACTTGCCAGAGGACTACCTTACAAAAAGCAAACCAGTTAGGACAAAGATGAAAAACATGAAACTCAAGACATTAGATCCGCTTGACATCATAGTGGCGAAGATCGGTAGACTGAATGAAAGAGACAGAGAGGACATTGCAGCATGCGTTAAAAAGTTCAAGATCACAAAAGCGCAGATAAAAAAACGTGCAAAGCAGGTAATCTATACAGGTAGAGAAGAAAACTATGAGATTAATCTGAACCACGTTATGAAAAAGTTTTTCTAGACATTGCAAATGAAAATGTGCAGAGTATTTTAACAAGTATTGATCAGATTAATTATTAATCATTAAAAATATAATTTTGTTATGTCTGACGAACTAGATAAAATTGGAAAATTGATCAAATATGCCGTATATTATGATAAACGAAATCCACATATTTTAATTCATCAAATAGGAACACACAAACTGTTCAAAGGGGAACGTGTTTTTGATTCTCCTGTAGATGCTTGAACCTTCTTTAGCAATGAAGATGATGCAATGTTATTTACTAAGTCAATACATGATACCAATCCACAACTTCCAATAAAGCAATGTACATTGTGTAAAATATAGAATAAATTAAAATCATAACTGTCTACCGTTTTGAAGTATTACGCACAAGATATGTCAAATCATATTATTTTTTTGACACAAACACGAAGGAACTTCAAAACTCTAGACAATTACAATTTTTCAGATTATTCTGAAATTTTGGATTTTTAGGCATAAAATTATGCGAAACATAGAACGTTGAAAAAAATCACTCTAATTACGCAAAAGGTCTATTGCCATCATGTCAAATGTGAACAAGCTGATGCGTACAAGTCGACTGTTGTTTGTTATTTTGGCCAATTACGCATAAACTCTCAGATAAAAAAGAACCACTGGGATTGGGACATGTGAGAGTAATGAGATAGTCCAGGTCTTGTAGTTGAATGTACGGCCGTAGCTGTAACATGAATATCTCTAAAGATGAATCGCATATTTTCCATATTTTTTACGTCATTTGATTTGCAGCGTGGATGTGAAATGTTCCCATTCCCTCTTCCATCTTTGAATAGGCTGACACTGCCTATCTCGTCAAGTATTATTGCAAGTAGTCCAAAGACATTCACAAAAACTATGATAACTCTTTATAATGATTTTTTTTTCGTTTAAAAAACAGCTACAAAGTGAGCAACATTACTTGACATTAAGAGCAAACTTTGAAAGACCTGTACTATGTGGCCTCCAAACTGCAGACGCCTATTTTGATTTTTTCCTCCTTGCTTCGGTTCTCTTTTCTGACTTGAATCTCTCTAAATCATATTCCCTCAAATCAACAAATTTCATAATTCTGCTCAAGTTGGGATGCACTCTATTTATCTGCCTGAACATGTCCTGTGCCACTTGTCTGTAATCTGCGTGTCCCTGTGGGACCGTTCTTAGTTCAATTAGATGGCAGGCTTCCCTGAGATTGAATTTCATAAAATACAGATAGTTATATGCAAAGTTTACAACATACTGCCCTTCTTCAGGATGTCTCTTTCTAATCTTTTCAAACGTCTCTTTGGTCTTTTCCATGCAATCTTTATAGTCATTCTCAATTCCAAGAATCCTAATTTCTTTTGGAACATTATACCCATGATCAGTTGTAAGCAGCTGCCTCTCTAGGCTCAGTGCTCTGTGCCTGTGAAAGTCTCTAAACATTCCAAAGTTATTGCATAAATCAAATGTATAGTAGACACTCTCAAACGCCCTTGATGGTCTGTGACGCCTATTGGTTCGAAGTCTCGCAAACTCGTCAATTATCCTATTCTTCCTCTCTTTTGAGAATTTTCTTACCTGTTGTAACGTATCCTGATATGATATGCCTGGTGACTGCTCATACAGTATACATGTAATGATATTGTCCATTGCCTTTCCCTCTGATTCGTAATCTACAATTCTCGTCATTGCCCCACTAGCCGGCTTTGCTTTGAGTTCTTTTGTTGCAATTGACTTTGATTTATTTTTAATGTCTCTGAGATATTTTTGAAATGCTTTTCCATATTTGTCATCGGCTCTTCTGACAAATGACTTTATGGTAGTATCAAGCTCTCTTTTGATCTTTGAGGCCAAATCCTGCTCTTCTCCTAGTCCTGATGATCCTAAAACTGTCAAAAGATATTCAAACGCCCTGCCGTTGCCTGTAATCCCGACGTTAGTCAAAGTTGATGCTGGTAATAATCCCCTAAGAATATCAAGTGCCTTTGCTCTAGTTGAACTCTTGTAGATCATGCCAGCTGATTTTACATCTCCCTCGTTCTTTAATTTGGAGATTGGCTTTTCTCTTTCATCTACCGAATCTTTGAAACTGTATTCCTCTATGGGGTGCTCTTCTCTGACATATCTTATCATTGGTTCTATGTTTTTTGAATAAATGTCAAATGAAAAATTACATGTCTCCTCGTACATGTCTGAAAATCTTGATCTCATAATTTCAGGTTCTCTGTAAAACCTGTATTCTCCTCTCTCCTTTTTATCCCATGCAACGTATCTTGATGATTTCTCCAAATACGACAACCCGACTCTCCTATCCTCGATCTTTTTTACTGCAATGTTTGACAGATTCTCAATGGCAATCTGCGCTTCACCTAATTCTGCAACAGAGTCATCACCGTATTCCAAAAGAACTCTGGTGTAAAATTCATCGCCTCTGTTTTTGTTTTTTAAAAATTCATCAAGAAAGATACGTCTCATACTTTTATTGGTCCTGCTGTATCTTGACATCAATGCACCGCGATCAACCTGTCGAGGGGTGGTTATTGCAAACACGTTGCTGCTAGTATTTGAAAAATGATCCTTTAGGATCTCTTTCTCTTTAATTGAAAATTCCGGCAATACGTGCGTCTAGTTTCTCAATTATTAATAGTCTGTTTCTGTTTTCCAATCTGGATGAGATCTGGACCCTTGTCTCTGTTTTTGGTATTTCCTCTGCTTTGCCATCTTAGCATCACTTCTTTGAAAGATTCTGCATCTGCCTCATTTTCTGTATACATTAGCGTTGTAATCCAATACCCTTTTTTTGCAGTCTTTCCGCCAACAGAATTCATCCAAAAGTCGCTTGGCAACCCTTCTAGACTCTTGTTGTTTGGGTCTTTTGAAATGCCTATCCATCTGTTTGCGACAAAATCCAATATCTGCTCTAGTTCTTCTCTTTGAATCATATGTCTGCTATTATATCGCTAGATTTTAAAATTACTAAAGATAAAGTGGTTCCTAGTTTGGTAAAATTAATCTTACCAAAACTCAAAATATTTCTTACCCTTTGTCGGTTATACAAATCTCACAACTATCTCACATGACTAACGATGATATCGAAATTATCGGCAAGAACGTCAAAGACATGTATGGAACATTCATGGGCAAAGTCATAGGAACAATAACTGACATTGACGGTAGCATTCAATCCGTCGGCATTGACTGTGGTTCCCAAGGATTGCAGCAAATCCAGTATGAGCAGCTAGTAGTCCAAAACAATGTTATCATATTCATTCCAAAATGGAGGCTAGACTCTCAAAGGCTAATCCGTGAAAAACAGCTAACTTTACGCCGTCTAAATGCATTGATTGACATTGTCTCTGAAAATGATCACATGAAGGCAGATGCAGAAATTATTCATGAAAAATACAAGTCAAAACTTGTAACATTGGATGAGACTGAAAGTGAAATCAAGGCAAAACTTGAGGAAAGATTGACAGAGTTGGATGAACAGACAAAGTCTGCAAAGATGCTGTTGTTTGATGCAAAAGTACAATGCAAGAGTAATGAAATCTCTAATGCAACATTTGATACCGTAAAATCGTGTACAAATGAGGTAATTGAGCGTATTACGCACGAGATTGCAGAAATTGCAAATGTAAAGAGCAGAATTGCAGATCTTGAATTGCAAGTACAAGAAATAACTACGCAGCGAAACGTTCAGGAATCGGCCGTCTCATATCTGGATACCTCTGAATCACAGCAAACAGCTCAGAGAATACTTCCCAAAGTGCCAACAGTATCAGCAATCACACCTTTAGAACCAGTCAAGGTGGACGCTCCTTTAACCTCAGAGCCTGAAGTTGCGTCTCTATTCCCAGAACCGCCCCAACAGGTGACTGCAAAGACTCCAAAAGAGAACAATGACTGGCTTGCCAGAATGGAAGCAGAATAATTTTTTTATTTCATTCTTTTTTAACATTTAGAAAGATCTATATTCTATCCATCTTAATGTCTGATATCTATAATATCGGTCTTGGAAACCATGACACAAAGACAAGAGCAGAGTCTGACTCTGATTTTGTATCATTTTGGGACAGACAGGCAAGGAATCTATCTTGGTTTTCACCGTGGAGAAAAACTCTGGACTGGCAGCCTCCCTTTGCTAGATGGTTTGTCGGAGGTATGATTAATGCCTCATATAATGCCCTTGATGTGCACCAAAATGACAGGGCTGACAAGCCTGCCATACTGTGGGAGGGAGAAGATGGCCAATCCAGAACCATAACATATGCCAGTATGCTAACCCAGGTCCAAAAGTTCTCAAATGTTCTAAAGTCATTGGGCATCCAAAAGGGGGACAGGGTTGCAATCTATCTGCCGATGGTGCCTGAACTGCCCATTGCAATGCTGGCATGTGCGAGAATCGGGGCGATTCATACGGTAATCTTTTCAGGCTTTAGTGCAGTATCCATCAGAGACAGAATTAATGATGCCGGATGTAGGGTAATCATTACGGCAGATGGCGGATACAGAAGAGGTAAAATTATTCCACTCAAAAAAGTAATTGATGATGCAGTAAAGGACATTGACTTTGTAGATCACGTTATAGTCCTTCAGAGAGCTAAAAATAAGATCTCAATGGGATCAAAAGACAAGCTCTGGAATGACCTGATAAAGGACGCATCTGGTTTGTGTGATGCCGAAAAACTAGACAGTGCACACCCCCTTTACATATTATACACATCAGGAACCACCGGAAAACCAAAAGGAGTTCTGCATGGAACAGGCGGCTATCTAACACATCTGTATTCCACCTTCAAGTGGGCATTTGACATCAAGGATTCTGACGTGTTCTTTTGTACTGCCGATATTGGCTGGGTTACAGGCCACAGCTATGCCGTTTATGCCCCTTTACTTCATGGTGCAACTCAAATAATGTATGAAGGTGCACCTGATTTTCCAGATGCATCAAGAATGTGGAATATCTTGCAAAAATACAAAGTTACAATCTTCTATACCACGCCTACTGCTCTTAGAATGCTTATGAAATTCGGAGACGACATACCAAACTCTTTTGATCTCACATCATTACGGCTACTTGGAACCGTGGGAGAGCCAATTAATCCACGAGTCTGGAGATGGTATTTCAAAACCGTTGGAAAAGCAAAGTGTCCAATCGTTGATACATGGTGGCAGACTGAAACCGGGGGCATATTAATCTCACCGTTACCCGGATTGGAGACAATTCCACTAAAGCCAGGCTCTGGAACCCGTCCTATTCCAGGCGTGAATATGGCAATAGTTGATGAGAATGGCTCTAACGTTCCTGCAAATACAAAGGGCTATCTTGTAATCACAAATCCATGGCCTGGAATGCTCTTGACGTTATGGGGTGATGATGAAAAATACAAGGCCGTATACTGGTCAAGATACAAGAACTGTTACTATTCGGGCGACTATGCGCTAAAGGATGCAGACGGGTATATCTGGCTGCTCGGGCGTGCTGATGATATTCTCAAAGTGGCAGGTCACAGAATCGGAACTGCTGAACTAGAGGACTGTGTCATATCTCATAACAGTATAGCAGAATCTGCAGTATGTGCCATACCTGATGATACTAAAGGCGAGGCGATAATCGTGTTTGCCGTATTAAAGCATAAAGTGACAAAGAGCTCTGGGGACTTGGAGAAGGAACTCTGTGATAAGATACGAAATGATATTGGCGCAATTGCAACGCCCAAACAAATCTATTTTGTCTCAAAGCTTCCAAAGACGCGCAGCGGAAAAATTATGCGAAGACTGCTCAAAGCGATTGCAAACAATAAAGATATCGGCGATGTCAGTACTCTGGAAGACAGTACTGCAGCAGCCGAAGTCCAAAGCGTGTTTGACAAAGACTCTATTAAAGAAAAATCCCAATGACTGGTGTCTACTAATTCTGCCCAGCAGCATTGGCAAGAATGCAAAACATCTTCCAGAATAGGGTATTGTAAAATCTACATCTATTGCCAATGCTTTCAAATATGGTAGTACAAGTGCTGTTTATCCTACTGCCACAAGCGTAATCCCCTGAGGTAATTTTCTCTCTAGACCTCTAAAAATTCTACTAGCAGAGTTTTATCTAATGATATTGTACAGCATCATTTTTTGCTCTAAATCATCAAAATTGGCTTTGATCTCCTCTGTTTCTAGTGCCTTGAGATTACTTATTGCAATTTCAACTCTGCGTATGTGCTTGTACTTTTCTAATGCATTTAGAACTCCTAATAATTCTGATGTAGTGTCATATTTCTGTGATAAAAATAATAACAAATCATAGTTGACACTAGTTCCCGCTTTAGCTAGAATGATTGGAATTGCCTCTGACATTCTAATTTCTTTTCTAAGAAGAATTGCTGTAATGATGTATTCTATTCTTGTTGGAGATCCTTGTGTAATGTCGTGTCCAAATTCTTTATATCCAAATCTGGCAAGATTAAAAGTTAATTCATCTTTTGTCATTTTTGCAGGATTTGTTTCATAGTCGTTTGTGGAGAATTTAATTTTATCATCTGACATTGATTTTATTATCATCCAAAAGTTTTGAGGATTTGAAATGATTATTTTGTTTGAAAGCATGCTCCTTGCAATATTTGCGTTATCTTCTTTTAATAATTCAATCAGGTTATTCTCTTGTATGAATAATGGATCCATTCTAATGTTGTGTGACGCAGACATTGTTTTGATCAATTTTCTTAATGTTAATATTGGTTCCAAGTCATTATCTGATTTAAAATCTCTCAATATTATGACTAGTTCTATACGATTTAGTTTTGCATTTTTTTCTGGATTGATGATACCAATACTATAAACTAACTCGTATTTTCTTAGTTTTTCTGTAAGTTCTGCAATTATTGTTTTTAATCCTTTTCTGTTTTGTAGGAATCGCATTTTACGTTCTAATTCTATTTGTGAAATCTTGTCAATTAGTAATGGATTGGCAAAATTTAGAAACGGGAATGTGGATCTTCCTGCTCGTATCCTTCCTATCTCTTTGCTTGCCTCTAGTCTTTTGATCTCGTCATAAACTTGTCTATAGTATGCTGTTCCATACGTGTCCTGTATTTTTCCAACAAGTCTGTTGATTGAAACGGAGTTTCCGATTTCTCTAGATAATATGTCGGTTGTTCTTAATGTAAATTTATTCATTTAACTCCTCACTACTGTGTATGGTGGATATGATGCTATATTAATATATGTGTAATATTATGTGAAACATGTTATAATTATATCTAAAAAAGTTAAAACTAGTATGTAAAAAAACTTGATTGATTTTAATCAACACTCTTCAAAACTTGAGGATTTGAAGAAAAATTAGGTATGAATCATCTATGTGAGACCTTTTTAAGCATTTTATCCTTTTTCAGCATGTGTAGTATAGCATTCGCTAGAGATATGTTTCAAATGATACAGGACGCGGATAATTATCTATACGAGGTTTTGACCCTCAATGCTATCTTCATCCCTGAGTTAGGATCAACCGCAATTAGCAAGCGAGGTCTTTACCCTCATGATTCATAACGCGACCTATGGTCCTAACTATAATTTTGTACAAACTCTCTCTTCTCTTTTAACATCCAGTATATGACTCGCAACATTTTTGATCCTGTAGCTACTGCAGCTTTGGAACTGCCTCTCTTTTTCTTGATACGATTGTAAAATTGTGTAATATTACTATTTGGTGCATGTAATGCATGAGAATGTGCAGCTTCAATCAAGACCCATCTCAATGTCATGCTGCCTTTCTTTGTTATACGTCCATGATGTATTGTATCTGCAGAGTTTCTAACTGATGGGACCACTCCTGCATATGCTGCAAGCTTGTGAGAGTCATTAAATCTAGAGATTCCTCCTATTTCAGATGCAATCACCAGTGCTGTGTAATCACCTACTCCAGGTATTGTCTTTAGTAGCATTGCATCAGAATTGGTTTTAACTGTCGCATATATCTTTGCATTAATGTCTGAAATCATATCATTTAGTGATTCTATCTGTCGTATAAAGCCATCAATACGGTAATCCCCTAGGGCACAGAGTCTTTTCATGTATAATCCTGTGAATGTTGCTCCAGGAATCTTTATTCCATTTTGTAACAGAATTCCATGAATGCAGTTCTTTGCAGATGTCCTCCATTGGATCAACTTTCTTCTATACCGTACAAGCTGACGTGCCTTTACAATTTTATCACTTGGAACAAAGCATGTTGTAATATATCCTCCACGTAAGAGATCTGCCAGTACCGCTGCATCAATCTTGTCTGTCTTTTTCTTTGATGCTGCAATTGCCTTTGTAAGATAAGGATTTGACAACACTACCTTGTATCCCAGTACATCTGTCATGAATCTGTACACTCCATACCAAACTGATGATGATTCCATGACGATACTGGCAGAAAGAGGTATCTTTGAGAACATTTGTCTGATTGCCTGTTGTGTGTTTTCTATTCTTTCATTTCGTGTTATCTTTCCCTTGTTATTCATAACGGCCACTTGATGAAATTTCTTGTGCAGATCAATTCCAACATACATGATATTTTCTGCTTTATCCCTAATCTGTTTCTTTGGAATTGTTCTCTTTGAAGGCGATTTACGGATCTTTGGTCTACCCGATTCATTCTTTATGCTATCTGAATTCCTTGCCTTTTTCTTCACATATAGTTAGCAAAGAGCATGTTTTACGCCTATAGCGCCCAACTATATTGGTGGATTTAGGCGTAGTGGTTGATACATACAAAATTAGTTACTCTAGGTAAAAATGATGAATCTACAGAGTTGCTAGAAAGATTCAAACTCGAATTAAAAACACTGCATTATGTAGACATAAAATACTTGGGAAAATCTCCAACTGTTACAGTAACTACTTTTGGAATATCTCATAGACAGTACGGTATTGTCTAACCAAAAAAATAGTCAAACACTAAGAAAGATGAATTTGTTATCTAAAACCACTGCTCTAGATTCTGACTCTTTTTTTCCAGTGCTTTTTTCAGCCTGTTTAGGGTTGAATGGACTCTGTCTTTTGAAAAACTTTTCTCTCCTGTTAGATAGTTTGTAATTGCCTCATAATTGACTGTATCAAAGATAATCTCATCCACGTCCGTCACCTCTGGTTCCAAAAAGATCTTTCTTATCTGTTGGAATTCTATCCCTTGTAATTGCTCTTGAATCTGTGGAATATCTTCTAGCCTTGAATGCTGTTTTATCATTTTTAATGCGGTTTTTGGACCAATTCTATCAAAACCATTTGGATTAAAATCAGTTCCAATTAAAATTCCAACATCGACAAGCTCTTCTCTTGTCAATTCTAGCGCATCAAGTGTTTTTTGTGTCTCTATTATCTCTGGAACGATATCAATGTAGGTATTTCTGTTTGGTATCTTTCTTCTTCCGCTGTTTGTAAAATTTCTTAGCAATCTTTTTGCACCGCACAAGATCGAATCAAAGTCCTGACTTGCAGAGGCATATGCCTGTCCGGTGTTTGTCAAATGTGCAGCTGTTGCCTCACCTTCTGATGCTGCCTCTATATATGGAATTCCAAAGTATCCCAAAAGCTGCTTTGATTCTTTTACCATTCCATCCTTCATGCTGGTTGTCTGCTGTGCATACTTTCTTGCATTCTCCATGTTTCCCTCGGCTATTGCCTTTTCATACTTTACAGTGGCATCTTTTTTGATCTGCTTTCTGCGTTCAATTTCTGCTGTTTTTAGTGATGGCGGTCTGCCATCAAAGACATACACGGGCTTTATTCCCAGGGACAAAAAGTTGACATTCCTGTAAAAAAGACCGCTCAGGTGGCTAGTCACTCTTCCTTCAGAGTCTGACAACTGTAATCCGTCCTGACCTCTGATGCTTGCCAGGAATTGATAGATGGCATTGTATGCATCAATTGCAATTATCCTAGTGGAGAATGCCTCCAGGCTTGACTTTTCCCTTGTTACCAAGTCTTTTAGATTTAGTCCCATGGTGTGGTGTTGTAATTTATGTTATTTTGTGTTTCCCTGTATTTGATCTGTTTTATTATGGAGATAATCTCATAGTCGATGCCGGGGTAGCCAAGTGGTAAGGCGGCCGTCTCGAAAACGGCTACGCGCAAGCGTGCAAGGGCTCGAATCCCTTTCCCGGCGTATCCCCAAAAGTTTAACGCCGTGAATTTCACGGCTTTACACATGACTCGGGTATGGCATGGTGGAATAAATGATTTATGCTGCAAAGATGAGATATGGGATGGAGTATTTTGATAATTGTTGGAATATGATAGACCTTTTGCGTAATTCAGTTAACCCAGATGTGCTCACAATCATGACCAATCCGGAGGTGGAACAGGAGGTGGTTTTGACTAAATCTTTGCATTTTTAACCGATTTTGAGCACATCTGGATTAACTGTAATTAGAGTGATTTTTTTCAACATTCTATGTTTTGCATAATTTTATGCCTAAAAATCCAAGATTTCAGAATTATCTGAAAAATTACCCTCTAAAAATCGTACCTAGAAATAATTACGCAATACGTCTATTGTATTTGGAATTACTGCCTATTCTATTTTAATCCTAGGTTATCTATTTCATAAAATTATTGTTCAATGGAATCATGCTTGAAGATCATGCATTAAGATAATTTTCTACATCAACATCTCTTAATTCTGCATAAAATTCATACATTTTTTTAGCTGCACTTGAACTTTCATTTTGGACAGATGATTCTACAGTACCTGAGTTTCGAAATGGTGGATAAATAGAATCTTTAATTGAATCTAAATAATGAACATAGGTAGACATTATTATGATTAATTTTTCTAATGTTTCTTTTTCATCCGGATTTGAAATTGAATCATTGCCTGCTTTGATTGAATCTAGAATTTTAGTGGCAATCATTTTTGACTCTTTAGCGTTATTTTCTACCTTGGAATCAATTTTGCCTAACACTTCATTATTTTGAATATTTTGCATGTAGTTGATGTAATAATCTAATGCTCTTTTTACCACTTCATTTAATTGTATCATGCTTATTATTCTCTATTCCAGTATTTAGCATATTAGTTAGTTGTTTATCATGTTGAGCCTATTTCGACTCAAGTTTGTGTGAATGCCTCTTTTTAGAAAGATTTGGATGGTTTGTCACTAGTGCATTCCAACAGAGCAAATTGCCAGAATTTGAACTAAATTTATTCATATCAAAATTTTTCTCAAGAGAATTGTTCAATTGGTTCAAATTTCTAAATTTTTCTTCCACTTTTCTTAACTTTAGCAACTGTTCTTCCATATGATTTTCCAACAGGAACTACATCTACAGTTTTTCCACCGATTTTTTTATCTAAGTTATTTTTTGCTGTAGTAAAACCTCTCTGTCCTTTTTCTGGAGCATCTATATCAGCTATTCTGATATAATTACTACCTCTAACAGGCTTATCTGTTTTGAATGTATCCCCATCAATTATTTTGGTGACTTTTCTTTTAACCATATACTGAATTCATTGTAATTGTACTTAACTAATGGTAATGTTACAATAACCCGATCAGAAAAATTCAAAATTGATTGAATTATAATCAGTTAAACCAGATGTGCTCAAAATCGGCTAAAAATGCAAAGATTTAGTCAAAACTACCTCCTACTCCACCTCCGGATTGGTCATGATTGTGAGCACATCTGGGTTAACTGATAATATACCCATACATCATCTTGACCGAAAAAATCTCAGCATATGTGAATCCAAAACTATTGATGATCTTTTAATCTAAGAACAATGTAAATTGATTATTGATAGAGAGAAAAAATAAGATCAGCATATCCAGAAGACAACGTAATGCTGCTTACAAGGCATGGGACACAATGCGAAAACAGAAATGGGAATCACGGGGTCAATTTTCTGAAAATATCAAAAAATATATGACATTACAACAAATGGCTAAAGTCGAACATCCAGAATTAGATACTAAAACTCCTGAAAAATTTGCTAATGGGATTGTTAGTCTTTTTCATAAAATGCCTTCAGATATTGCATGTGGAAAATTTTGGGAATTACGTTGGGCATATGGATGTCCACTTGATTGTAATTATTGTTATCTTCGTGGAACAATGAAAGGTAAAATGAAACCCAGTCCATTGAAATCAAAACATGTTCTAAATGCCATAGGTGAGGCTTTTGCAAATATTAAAACTCCGTCTATTTTCAACACAGGCGAACTTTCAGATTCTTTGATGTATCCAACACTTATGGAAAAAATTGTTGATAGATTTGAAGAACAGTCAAAACATAAAGTTGCATTGCTTAGCAAAATGGGAATCAGATACATAGATTTTCTTTTAAAAAAATTAAGAAAACAAACAATTTGTTCTTGGAGTATTAATGCACTACCCGTTGCAAAAAGATGGGAAAAATCTGCCGCAGATCCACATGAGAGAATAGATGCGGCATCTATGGTAAGCTCAACAGGATATGATACACGAATACGAATAGACCCCATATTTCCAATTTTTGAATGGAAAAAACATTATGATGAAATTATAGATTATTTATTTTCAAAATTTGACCCGCAAAGAATTATTTTAGGAACACCAAGAGGGTTATGGAAGACGATAAAATATGCAGAGGATGCAAAAATCGACATGTCATGGGCAAATTTCTTTAATGAGGATTCTAGTTGGGGTAAAAAACTAGCGCTTGGACAAAGAAAAGAGATTTATCAATTCTTGATAGACAAATTAGGATCACTTGGATATGTAAAGTCTAGAATAAGTATGTGTAAAGAAACTCCCGAAATGTGGAATGAATTGCAGCTTGATTATGAACCTCTGACATGCAATTGTTACGGTAAAGATTAATTTAAAAAAAACTTTCTATATCAGCTTGTCTCTTATGAATTCGTTCAATTTCATGCCTAACTTTTGTTTTATCTGCCCAATTTAATCTTTTTGCTAAATCATCAAATACTTTACTGTATGTTGAACCATTTTTTGTTTCTCTAGTATATCCAAGAATATAATATGCTATTTTCTCTCCATCATCTCTAATCTTAATTATATTGCCCATTTCTTTACCAAGTGTATTTTGAATTAATTCTGCATACTTCTCTTCTGGTTCTTTACCTTCTACAAATTCTTGTAAAATAACATTTGCATCTAGATCATAAAATTGTTCTAAACTATCTTTTATGTTTGTAATCCCTTTTTTCAATTTCCCTCCTACTCTTTTTACGCCTAATGAATTTACATTAACCATAAAATCACATGCTGAAAAATTATCATTTAATGTTTTTAATGTTGAAAACTTTATCTCAAGTCCCTCTGGATCAACAAATGTTAATAAAATTGGTTTTTTGAATCGTTTATTGATCAAATCCGTCACTCGTGAAATCTTATAATTACAATCCCCATTAATTACATCAAATTTTTTTCGTGGAATTATACTTGCTAATCTTTTTTCTAAAATATCACATCGTTCTTTCGATGCTTCAACACATACTAAATAATTAAATTTATCTAGCAATGCTGCACATAATGGTGAACCTGGTAAGAAATCATCATATTTTGAACCTTTTAGTTTCACAAGTCCTGTACCTGCAAAAAGATCAACAAATACAGCGCCATCATACCAACTTTTCGGTATTTGTTTAAATACTATATCTGAAAATATTTTCGCATAGAATTGAATTGCAATTAATTTCAACGCGGTAAAATCATGATAATCAGTAGTAGGTCCATCATGTTTAATTTTTTCAGCCAACTTTGTTAAAATTTCAAGTCTTTCTCTTAACCACTCAGAATTTTCTTTTTTTGGCATAAGAATAATATTTTCCTATGTTTGATAAGAATTTCTTGTTTACAAAAGTTGACCTTATGACAATTTTCTTTTTAAATAATTAAAAAACTGATTTATTGTAGACCTTTTGCGTAATTAGAGTGATTTTTTTCAACATTCGACGTTTTGTGTAATTTTATGCCTAAAAATCCAAAATTTCAGAATAATCCGAGAAATTATCTTCTAAAACCACGTCTAGGAATAATTACGCAATACGTCTTATGAATCAGCAAAGAACATGTTTTATGCCTATAACGTCTTGACTATTCTAGCAGATTCAGGCGTAGAGGTTAATACATGCGATTAATTCATCTAATCATGACTCTATTTGATCATTGAACCTTTAATTACTATCATATTTCAGTTTCAAATAATTGGCTAATAATTCAGCAATAGAATGGACTGAGGCTACATGGAACCCAACCACTGGTTGTACCAAAGTGTCTCAAGGCTGTAAGAATTGTTATGCTGAAACATTATCTAAAAGACTCAAAGCCATGGGGATTCAAAAATACAAGAATAATTTTAAATTTACACAACACAATAGTGAAGTAGAATTACCATTACGTTGGAAGAAACCTAGAAAAATTTTCGTAAACAGTATGTCGGATTTATTTCATGAAGAAGCTGAAATGGAATTTATTGCAAGGTGCTTTGATACAATGACAAAAGCTAGTTGGCATATTTATCAAATTCTCACAAAACGACCAACAAAGATGGCTGAATTTTCAAAATTATTTAACAAGTTTTTTGAATTTCAAATTCCGAATAATATTTGGATGGGTACTAGTGTAGAAGATAATCAAACGACATGGAGAATAAATGAACTTCGTGAAGTAAAGTGTTATACTAGATTTGTAAGTTTTGAGCCTTTATTAGAAAATATAAACAAAGTAAACTTATCCAATATTGATTGGGCAATCATTGGTGGAGAAAGTGGACATCATTACAGACGAGTTGAAAAAGAATGGGTTCAAAATCTAATTAAACAATGCCAGAAACAAAATGTCAAAGTATTTTTCAAACAATGGGGGGGATTTCGTCCAAAAGCAGGTGGAAGAAAAATTAATGGAAGAACATACAGTGGTTATCCAAAAGTAAAACCAATCACAAGTAAACGACAAGCAATGAAAATAGAATCAATTAAAAATGAAGATGTAAAATTCAAGAAAAATGAATTTAAAAAGTTACTCCCAGCAATGATGATTTCTTAATCTAAAAACACCATAATGAATAATGAAAATAATCCTAAAGCGCAACTAGATATCATTAAAGGAAATATATCCAGCATGGGTTGGTCAGAACCTGCTTTTTATTATTATGACGTACTTTCAAAATTACATTTGTTATTAGTCAAAAACGATCTAAGACAAGCATATTTTGATGAGGTCACATTGATTCATTCTAAGTATTTTGAAAACTGTCCTACAGAACAAATTGATGAGATAATTATAGAACATGTGAAATCATATGAGCCTAGAATACGAGCCATAAACAGGCTTCATGAAACAGCAAAAAGAATGAATTTGAATTCACAGATTATACTGCAAATACCCATCGATATCGATGCAAATACCACGGTTCCAGAAAAAATTGTAAAAGAATTTTCCACCAGTTATAGTGCTGGAAAACAAATTTTGATTTATCGAGATAGTAAAATAAAATCATCCCTAAAACAACTAACATCTGGAAAACAAAGATTGGGAGACCTATTGAACTATCCTAGTTGCTGTGTTAATTGGATGGTAAAAACAAAAACCAAATCATTAGAAGACTGTTATAACTTTGCTAAAGAAAACTTAGGAGATCATCCTGATGATTTGATAGAATTTTTATTGACTAATTTTGAATCTGACAGAATTCCTGATAATGAAGAAAGAATGGATGATATAATTGAAAATCATGTTATGAAGACAGTATCCACATACCCATTTGTGTTTCATCAAGCATGTACATCATGTTTGAAAGACAATAATTCCTCCACCGCAAAATTAAATAAAACATATAGAAATTTTGCTAAAGAAATTTCTGAAAAATTTTATCAGAAAATTTTAGACGAATCGATTAAATTAATTGAACATGGAATGAAACAACACAATAAACAGTGTGAACATCACGGTTGTCAATAACTAATTTTAATTATTAAGAGCAGTTATGTTATAGATTTATCAGAAGAATTTAAAAATATTTAAAAGTAGATGGTTTGTTTAAACCTGAGTTTAATTTAGAAATTAATTAAAAAAGATCAAGTTCATAAATTGTAAGCTTGTGAGTACATATACTCTCTAACAAAAATTCATGAGTAATAGATCCATATTTTTTGACACTACAACACATTGGTCACCAAAGTTTACACTATTTTATGAACACAAAATATCTAATTCAAGCATACAAAAACGAAAAGAATGTCAAAATAAAAGATAGAATGTTTCTAGTAAAATGCGTCATCGTAGACAAACAAATTCCTTCTCATGTTGCAGAACAGATTTGCAAAGTAAGATCATGGTCATACAAATGGCTTGAACGATACGAGCAGGAGGGAATAGACGGATTAAAAGACAAATCACGAAGCGGAAGACCGACAAGCATACCAAAACAAGAATTGATCAAGATACAGCAAACATTATCTGAAAACAAGTCAGGTTGGAGTGCAAAACAAGTGATGAATCTTATGTACGAAAAATCAGGAGTGAGATATCACGAGGTACATGTGTACCAGTAGATGGGAAAGTAACTCAAATTTACTCTGAAATTTTTACGATATGAATCAAATTATTCAAATAGAAAAAGCTAGATACTAGTATGTTATTTATCAAACATGAGACGTACTTCGTTTGCTAACTTGACACACCAAGGAGTGATATTATCACAAGCATTTGGAATTATCTCTAAAATGGTAACTGTCTACAGTTTTGAAGTAGAATTTCTCAGATATTCCAAAGCATAATCATGGAAATTCAATTCCCTCATCCGGCATGTCTCCTTTATACTCATCAATATCTTGTGAGAATCAGCTCCGACCTTTGAGCGATGACCGTTTGTGATCTTTCTGATTATGACATTTGGTCGTATTGCCCTCTCTGCCGTGTTGTTATGGTAATCAGTTCCAGTCTGCAAAAACGTAAAGAGCATCATTCTTTCACGTTTCAATCTTTTTACAAACCCGATGCAGTTCTCTTTGCTGTATTTTTTGGATATCATTGCAGATATTCTTCTCTCAAGATTCTTTTTTACTTGTAGTCTTTTTGTCTCATTGGTGATTTTTGCCGCATCGTGAGAGGCATGCAGTATTCTCTTTAGGCGTGATGCAAATGGTGTGAATTCTTTTCCGGGATTCTTGTATTGTATGTATCCTCAATCTCTCGGATATAGTGAATGTGGCATCTTTGGTGGGTTTTACCAACATGATTCCATACAGAATACAAGTCACTTGTAACGTTGCCTTTAAACCACCCCATGATTCTCTTTGGCACATCCTTACTGCGAGTCGGGTCAATCTCGTATATTGCAACCCATTTCCCAACAAACGTTCACAGCCAGTAATTTTTTCCGTTCAACCTCCAGCTCGTCTCGTCGCCGTGTATGTTTGCCTCTTTTTTTTAGCTCTGGGATCATTTCTTGATATCTTTTGCCAAATGCCTTTGCAATCTTTGTTACTGCATGGTTAATTGTTGATTCTGTAAGATTTAATGAGTATGTTGTTTGTAACAACTGATATTTTACCATAAGATAATCCCATTGTTTTTAGTATTACGATTAGTAGCATTAGTCCGATTCCAAATCACTCATTTGGCAGTACGTCAAGTACACTTACAGATATCTGTTTTTTGCAATGCTTGCAGTATCGTCTGGTTATGATGTATCGTGTAACGACCTTTTTTGCAGGAACTATCTCCTCCACTGTTATATGGTATGTATCAGTCGGCTCTGAGAGTTCATTACCGCATACGTTACAATCTGTCTGATCAATAACCTTCTTGTCATCAAAACCTGTTCTGGACTAGATCTGTTACACCTTTGATGTTTAGACCGCGGGGTCTTCCCGCGGTTTGTCAGATGTGTTGGTTTTTGCATTTATGCCTTTTGTAGCAAGTGCAGAAATTGTTTTTTTGATGGACGTGTTCTCTTTTCTTAGCAGAGTATTTTCTTCTCTTATCTGCGCATGATTGTCTTTGAGATGAGCATAATCTTCTTTGAGATGTTTTAATTCTTCTATAACTTCATTAATTTTTCCAGCCTTTGCTTTGAGATGAGCATTATCTTCTTTGAGATGTTTTAATTGTCGTTCAAGGGTATTGCAATGTTTGCAACAATGTTCCATGTAAGAGTTTAGGTCACCTGACTAGAACATCTAAAATTCGTGCTCAACCTAAACTCTTACTGTTCCATTTCATTCTTTTTTTTGCATTGATATATCCTGTTTTTACTACTAATCAAAAAAGATATATGACAAAAATACTACAGGCATAGCTTCAAAACTCTAGACAATTACTTTTTTTGTCTCTTTAGCAATGGTTAACGCATTTTTTAGTTCTGGTAAATCCATTCCAGAACCATTATCGGTAATTGTTATCATTCCCTTATCAAAATCTAATCGTACATCAATTTTTTCGGGTCTTCCAGTAATTCTTACATCAATAGAATTATCGATAAGTTCTGAGATTGCCTACTCTGTTCTGTATCCGGTTAATCCTAATTTTTTGATTAAACTTTTATCTGGAGTTATGTCTATTTTTTTCATGGTATACGATCGTAGCTTGCGAATTTAACTCTTCTTTCGCAATGTTTGTTCGTAAAATTATAAAATCCATGTATATAATATAATGCGAAATTACACTAATTTTCGCAAAAGTAGATCATGAAAATAGCCTCAATTAAGATATATTTCATAAATTATACATGAGTTTATGCGTAATTGACCAAAATAACAAACAACATTCGACTTGTACGTATTAACTTGTTCACAGTTGATATGATGGTAATAGACCTTTTGCGTAATTAGGGTATTTTTTTCAACATTCGATATTTTGTGTAATTTTATGCCTAAAAATCCAAAATTTCAGAATAATCCGAGAAATTATCTTCTAAAACCACGTCTAAGAATAATTACGCAATACGTCTAATGATTTTGTTTGAGTATTGTTGTAATAGTTGGCGTGGTTTAGTCAATTACGCATAATCTCCATAATCTCAAGAGGAAAACTATGATGCAAAGACTGCAAAACAGATTACAGGCCCTTTAGCGGAACATGGTTTGATATCATCCGCATTGATTTTACAAAATGGTTGGTTTTAATCAAACTGTTTGATCTTGGAACAAGTGCAAGATGTGCAGCTAGGGAAGCAGACGTTAGTTATCCTACGGCATTGAATGCTTTTGTTTGTATCAGATATTCCACACTGTATCATCTGGCAAAATCCGACGATAAACTAAAGGGGAAAATTGAGGCCGTCGAGGCGTATTTTGGGGGGAAAAGGAAGGGAAATTGGGGCCGTGGTACCAAAAACAAGACAATTGTCTTTGGCATACTGGAAAGAAAAGGCAAGGTACATGTTGAGATCATTACTAATGTGAAATCTGATACATTGCTTGCAGGAACAATCAAGAAAGTAAAGAAAGGCAGCATCGTGTACACTGACAAGTGGAAAGGATATGATTCTTTGATGTTTCATGGTTATCGTCATTTGCCAATTGATCATAGCAGAATGTTTGGTAAAGGCAATGTCTACATTAACGGAATAGAAGGATTTTGGAGTTTTGCAAAAGAGAGAATGGCCAAACATCATGGAGTAAGTTCTGAAAAGTTTCTGCTGTACATCAAAGAGATGGAATGGAGATATAACAATAGAGATGAAGATACTTTTTCATTATTACTAGATTATATGTTGGCGGTGTTTAATTGACAATCACCGAAAAATATCATGTTGGCAACAAATTTTTGCATTAAGAGCGATCAAAAATTAATAGAAAATGAAAAGTCTTTCAAACGTAAAGAAGAACAATCCATTTGGCACAACAAATCCGATTTGAACGAATTTGAACCGAACCTAAAACCTCTTTAATCTGTCTCTTATCAAAGTAATATGGGCAAGAATTATCTTGAAATGTTTAACCGCTTTTTTAGCAAACAAAGTATGACTAGTACCTACAAGCCTGTATTTTTAAGATCTATGCTAGATGTAGGTGACCTGCATGATCCAAAAAAAGCCGAGAAACTAGTTGGCAGCAAATGGCTCAAACGTAAAGACGGCAAAGTCTACATTGACCTGAATTTTGTTGCAATACGATTTGCCAAATATTATTGGGATATGGAGTACAGTTTTCATTTGCGTCAATCTTCACACCCACATGATGCCATAATCACACATTCAATAAAAAAAATCCATGATCCTAAAAAAAAACCGCCCACCATTGAGGAATTATCTTTAGACTCTATGAAAGACTTTAGAAATATAGTAATCACCAAAAGCATAAAGAAAAATGTTTTAAATTACATGCTTACTGACATGCCCAGTCTCTATAAAAAAACAGATCTTAAAACAATAGCCATTGATGAAGATATTATCGAGTTCTTTTATGACCATAAGATTATGATTAGAAAGGGACTAAACAACGTGTTGACAAAATATCTTGAAAAACTGAATCGCTCAACACCTCAGATTGCTAATAAAATTGACAATGACCGTGGTAATAGACATATTCTACAAAAAGTAATTAGAATAGAGATGCAGGAATGGCAGAATTCCAGATGTTTTTATTGTAAAAATGAGTTTCGTGGGCCGCATGTTGATCATGTAATACCATTTAACTATGTCTTTACTACTGATTTGTATAACTGTGTGTTGGCCTGCCAGCGATGCAACTGTATAAAATCTGATACGCTACCAAACCAAGATCTGTTCTGTAATGTATTGGATAGAAATGATAGGATTACAGATTATTTGAAAAAGAAAAATCTATCATACAGCTTGGAATCCTATAGGCGTTTATTTGAAAGTTGTATAGAAGAGTATAACGGAAAGACGTTTTTTAGTCCAGATATCTAGTTGATACAAACAGTTGGACGAAATGCTGACTAGTAATCAGTCAACCCAGACATGCTCACAATCTTGACCAATCAGGTGGTGGTTTAGGAGGCGGTTTTAATATTAGAGATTATGCGTAATTGACTAAACCATACAAGTCATTACAACAAAATTCAAACAAAATCATTAGACGTATTGCGTAATTATTTCTAGGTACGATTTGTAGAAGGTAATTTTTCAAATTATTCTGAAATTTTGAATTTTTAGGCATAAAATTACGCAAAATAACGAATGTTGAAAAAAATCACCCTAATTACACAAAAGGTCTATTACCATCATATCAAATGTGAACAAGTTGATACGTAGAAGTCGATTGTTGTTTGTTATTTTGGTCAATTACACATAAACTCTAATAAAATAATGATTTTTTCATAACTGTGAGAATGATTTAAGGATCCGGACTAGTATCTCCAAAAATCAAAGAATTTAACTCTACTTTTCCATCTACTGGTAATGAACACTTGTGGGAGTATGTGACTCTGATATGCTTTCTATTCTAATTCCATGTATCTCAAACCATGCCCAAGGGCTCACAGGTGAAAAATCATGATCAATTTAGGGAATGAATCTGATAAGAATTTAAACTACAAATTTATCATTTTAATGAAGAGCTAGTCCATCTTGTTGCCCAAACATAACTACATAAAAAATCCAGAATTTGATGGTCTTGAAACATTTGTGTGGGATGGACTAAACCAAATTGGTAAAACCATACCACGGATAAATGATAAATTACTAGAAAATGAAAACATAGATTCTTCCAAACGTAAAGAAGGATGCCAACCCATTTGGCACAACAAATCCGATTTGGATGAATTTGTAGCAGATTCATTAAATCTTAATATGGATGATTATGGTAGAGACTTGAGTAAAAACTCACTATACAAGGCAATAGCAAATGAAGTAAGAGTATTACGAAGAAGAAAAATTTTGATAGATTGGGATCCCAAAAAGGCAAAAAATTTCCGTCCTGGAGTATGGCGTTTGGATAAGACTAGACTGACATCCTTTGTACAGACTCATGTCAAAGAGGAGATGAAAAATAAAAACTATCATTCTGATGGCTTGCCCTATACAGTATATGTTAGACAGAAACAAAATATTTTCAGAAAGGAACTCTTGATGGAATATAAGAAATGTGTGTTTTGTGGTTTCAAATTATGTGAATATATGACAGCTGCCCATATCGTGCCCTACTCTGTAATGAGAAAAGAAGAACCAACTAATTCCATGAACCCTACAAATGGATTATTGCTGTGTAAATTATGTGACGTTGCATTTGAATATGGCTCTATAAAAGTTCAAAGTGATCTGCATATTGAGATATCTGATAGTCTGAAAGAAGAAAATGTACCTGTTGTGAAATCTTGGATTGATTCTGTTAGTTCAGACATAACGATAAAGAAAAATGCCCGATATCCGCCAGACCCAAAATATTTGAAATGGAAGAAAAGACTAGTGGAAAATAAAGTGACTACCTTCTCCTGACTTTTTTCAATATTGCCATTTTTTTGTATTGTTTTACTATCAAAATTTATTCATACGATCATGAATCGGTTTTATTTTATGTTGAATATGTGTATGTGTAGACAAACAAATCAATCACGCTTTATTATGCCAAAATACGCTAAAAATCGTGCCTATTTTAAAACGTGCTTTCAACATATAATGCCCCGGTTCACAAGTTTTTTCAATTTATCAATGCTGAAAAATATTTACGCCTAGGGGAGATTATTATGCTTGTTTTTGTAAATTTTAAAAGACTTGTGCTATGTGGTTAGGGAGTGTTCTCAACACGCCAAAAAATAATAAAATACATTGGTGTGAGGCTAGGCATTATACACTAGCCAAAGAATGAAATTTTAGAAATTTTCCAATCTTTAGAGGTTGTAAATACTGCCTAAAGATCATAGAGCCAAAAATAAAAGCATTAAAATAATAAAATGAAAAAAATCATAATTATAGATACAATGAGGTTATGACCATGAATACAGAGTCCAAGATACAGGAATCCAAAATTCCAACTGCCGAACTAATTGCACATTTTAGAGAAAAATGCAAAATCTGTGGACATCACAGAATAATGCATGATGAACTGGGAAAATGCGAGGGTGTAATGAACAAGCCATGCAATTCAGGCTGCGACGGGTTTGAAGCAGAGTGATCCGTTCTGATATTCTTTAATACTGTACATTCTGTAAATTGTCTATGGGCTCAAAGATTGGAGATAAAATCTATCCTCGGGGCTATGAACCGCAAGAATCTCCAGAGTCTCCTGATAATGATGTAAGAAACCAATTACTTGATTTTATCTTACATTCTGGTTCCTCCAAAGTAATAGACACTGACTTGTTTGCTGTGATGGCAAAGAGACGCTCGACAAGAAAATTCTCAGTGCAGCCAGTTGAAACCACAAAGATAGACAAGATTATTGCAGCAGCTGACACTGCACCAACGGCTGGGAACTATCAGGGGTTTGAAATCTTTTACGTCAAAGGTCCAGAAAAGAAAAAACTCCTAGTTGATGCATGTAACAAACAACTCTATGTGAATGCCCCAGTCGTGCTTGTCTTTTGTAAAAATCCATCCAGAGTAAAGTTCAATTTTCCTGATTATGTCCTAAAAAAATTTGCCATACAGGATGCTACCTTGGCTGCAGGATACTCTCAACTTGCAGCTCAGGCATTAGGACTGGCCTCAATCTGGATTGGCATGTTTGATGAGCAAAAGGTAATGAATGTCATTGGAACAGATCTTGTCCCGTCTTCTGTACTATGCATAGGGTATCCAAAGCAAACAAAATTTCCAAAGCCGAGACGAAATCTCAAAGACCTAGTCCATGTGACATGGTAAAGCCCGGCATTGCATTCTCTGTATGTATCTGCCATTACGACTAGTATCGTGGATTGGATACTTGGTAACCACTCTGCACATTTTACGGTCTCTGATTTCTGTATCCTCTATTCAGTTAACTATTGTGGTATTCTAAAAGCGACTCTCTTTATCTCACATGATTATCTCTTTACACTCTATTCCTATTTGGAGCCACACACACACCATCATTATCTGTCAGTGAGATTGTTATGCCGCATCCTAGTGACTCTGTTCAGAGATGTGAACTACATCCGGATGATACAGGGCACATGCAATTCTTCATATCAAAGTAATCACGCATTCATGTTTAATTTATGACTGATGCATATGTGATGTTAAATTGTGATCTAGGTGCAGAAGGAAAGATTATTGAAAAACTCAAAGAACTTGAACATGTGGTAATTGTCTAGAGTTGTAAAGTTTTATCATGTTTGTGTCAAAAAAATAACCAGTTTTGACATATCTTGTGCGTAATACTTTAAAACTGTAAACAGTTACGAGAGATTGTCTCTTGGAATATTCAGAAACTGCCCAAGGTGCGTTCTATCTCAACTCTAATAAAAAAGGAAAATTAGTAACTGTCTACAGTTTTAAAGTATTACGCACAAGATATGTCAAAACTGGTTATTTTTTTGACACAAACATGAAGGAACTCTACAACTCTGGATAATTACGAAAATTAGGATTAATCTCCAACTCTTCTTTTTGCCTGTAATGTTCACTTGTGGCATTGAAAAAATACGAATAGTGGCAAAAAACCCTGTAGAGACAAATCATAAACGTCCAGAAATACGTTGAATTAAAAACAATGGACATGGTTTAGATTAAATTTAATCCAGCCTTTATGTTTAATTAATACTAGTTCCCATACAATCCAAATGGTTTATGAGAAAAACGAGATTGAAAAACTCATTGATAACATGATATCTAGTGGCGATGAACTCGTTGCCAATCTGAAAACTGTTTTGCCAAATTCCATGACAGAATCCATGGTCATGTTTCACGAATCAAATGTTACAAATCTAAAGAAAATCAAAGACTTTCTTAACAAATAGATTCAATGTATGTGATTACCGCCTACATCCCTTGATCTTTCCTTGAGGTTCTTATTACAACTAGACCCAGTAGATAGGAGTATTTCATTTGGAGCAAAAATTATCAATCAATCTCAAATTAATTAGTAAAAAAAGGTATGAATCAATCATAACACGTTTTATGTCTATAACGTCTATATCTGTGCCAGTTGATTTGGATGGAGAGGTTGACACATGTAAAAAAAGCTAGATCGAGGTATACAATTCCATAAAGTACCTGCACTTTCTTATCTACTGAGACCTTGGAGACATTTCTACCATTTGGCATATTTGAAAACACATCTCTTGATTCTCTGTTTTTGGGGTGTCCATTGATTGGAGGGGCTGGCATGAGATGAGATATGCAGTTGGATATTGAATGCGCAAGTCTGATCCTGATATCTGTTGGTATTTTACAAAAACCATGCATCAAAAAGACCTGTGATCTGAGGTTATAGCAAACGTTTTAACAGACATTTACTTTCAATAACAATTATGGGAGTTATGCGCAAAGGCTATGTTTCTGAACATTTCATGATTGTTTTAAAAAATGACAACAAGTTGACCAATCTAAAAAAATCACCCTTCTCTCCTGGAAACGAGTCCATGACCAATCCGTCTGTCCTGTCTCTTGTTGAAAAAGATGGAATACTGCAACGTCTTCAGGATGATGAAGATTATTGTGTTGCAAACTGGTCAATTAGGGTCTTTGAAAGTGGGAATCCCATTGTATCAACAGATAGCGGAAACACTTACAGTTACCGGCCTCTTTACAGCGAACCTGCATACGGTTATCACTATATAGTGGTTGCATCGCCAAATGTTAGAGACACATTTGCCGCAATCAGCGTTGAACAATGGTCCAACGTACTAGTTGTCATTCAGGATAGACTGAGATGGTTCTATACGCAAAGGGGGGTAACATATGTCTCAATTTATGGCGACCATGGTGATCTGGCCGGCAATGTCAATCCTCACCCTCACCTTAATCTGCTAACATTTTCCACAATTCCTCCAATAATTGAAGAGGAGATAGAAACCTCTCACAAGATCCTAAATGAGAAAGGTGTCTGTCCTATGTGTCAAGTGATAACTGAGGAGACTGGAGGTCCAAGACAGGTTCTTCAAACAGAAGGTTTCATTGCATTTTGCCCATGGGCCTCTTCATATCCGTATGAATTTTGGATATCTCCCAAAAAACACATCACTAGTTTTGGAAAAATCACTCAAAAAGAGATCAATGATCTGTCATTAATTATCAGATCCACCTTGGGCGGCCTCTCAAAAACTCTCAAGAATGTTTCATTTAGTATAGTGTTCCATCTCTCTCCTGAAAAGAAAAATACAAGACAAATTCATTGGCATATTGAAATATACCCAATCACCAAACCCTGGTCCGGGTTGGAACGAGGATACGGCATATTCTTAAATAATATCTTTCCTGAACAGGCTGCAGAAAAACTCGGAATAGCATGCAGAAAGGAACTGGCCACCTTGGTTGGAATTGTATGATGTTTTGAATGGTTTATTTATCAACTAAACTTTGTTAGACTTGTGGCAATCGAGAAATGGCTTGGAATCATAGGCGTTGCCTTGTTTGCAATGTTTGCCGGAGAAATGATCTCAGTGTATGTCTTTATGACTATCCCTGAAGATGATGGATTTCTGAGATCATTTGAGGCAGATCCCAAAATAATCCAATTCATCTCGATTGGCGTTGCCCCGGCTGGAATCCTGTCTGGAGTTGCCTTTATCATGTCAAGACAATACGGCTCAAGACCAATTGGAGTGATGATCATTGCAGGCGGAGTAATTTTGCTGATAGGAATGTATGTCTGTCATTCTTTGATAAATAGAATTAATGATAATTATATTACTGATGCGGTAATGTATGCACCAACTCTGTTTATCATACTGTCTGCTCCTGTTATGGGTTTTGGTGCTTGGCTGCTCAAGCAGAAAAAGAGACGTCCTAAAAAAGAGTTTTTTTAGCAATGATCAAATCTCAATTCATTTGCAGTATGCTTAAAGCCAATCTTTTCGTAAAACGGTTTTACATCATCTGTGCAATCTAAAATCGTCTTGTAGCAGCCCCTATCCCTTGCAAATTCAAGAATATACCTCATGATCTCTTTACCAATTTTTTGCCCTTGAAAGTCTTGTTTCACTACGACATCTTCAATATGGCCTACCAGTCCTCCTTTGTGAATGAATTTCGGTTCAATTAGAAGCGTTGTACTTGCTACTATCTCTCCGTCTACCTTGGCAATCACCACTATGTGATCCGGATTTGAATTTATTCTCTCAAAAATCTCTTCTGCCTTTTCTCTGCCAATGTCACTTGTCGGTCTTAACGAATCAAGTGTTGTTAGAAATCCATCCCAGAGGTCTTTTTTTCTCAATTCCCTGATGACTGGCTCTCCCATCTTTTCAAATGTCTCCTAGTCTTTCGATGTATTTCTGATACGCTTTTTTGTAAGATGCCTTGTTGCCAATATCCGTAAACCCTCTCTTTGTAATGAAACTACTCACCAGTCTCTTTCTTTTCATGGCTTTGTTTATGACGTCATTCATTCCATATGGCCTGTTACTTGGAATTAAATTCATGACTTCGGGCTCCATTACATAGCATCCCATGTTTATATTGGCATTAATCTCTGGTTTTTCATTCCATTTTAAGACCTTTCCAGTTCTGGATGTCTCTATTACCCCATAAGGCAGGTTGGTCTTGTATTCATCTAGACTCATTGTGACAAATGCCTTTTTTTTGGCATGCTGCTTTATCATATTTCTGAGACTAAAATCAAAGATTGAATCACCATACATGCAAACAAAAGTATCATCAATGAGGTCTTTTGCAGTTCTGAGCTGACCTGCAGTGGATAGTGGTCTGCTTGAAACTGCATATTCGATGCTGACATTATACTTTTCACCTTCTTCAAAATAATCCTCGATAGTCTTTTTGAGATAACTGACACACAAAACAATTGATTTGACACCATTTTTTCTTGTCCACTCTATTAAATGCTCTAGGATCGGTTTTTCGCCTAATGGCAACATGGGTTTTGGAAGAAACATTGTGTATGGTCGAAGTCTTGTACCTAACCCACCTGCAAGAATAACTGCTTTCACAAATCCTGTCTGTGGATAAGACTATTTATGTTCAAGGAGCACCATACCCAAACTTTCAAATGATCCTCACAATCTTTTTCAAAACATCGCCCGGGTCTTTCCCAAAAACTATGATCATGGACTCTTTTCCAAAATCCCCTTTGTGATAGACTGCATCAGGCGCACTCTTGGATTCTCTAATTGCGTTTTCAATCCCCCATTTTATGGTGGATTTTCTGAATTTTACATCTTTTGGTTCTTGACTTCTGTCGTAACTGGAAACCATTAATTCTGATTCTTTTATCTTTGAGATGGTTGAATCTTGATATTTCAGATTTATTGCTGAGCAAATCTGCGGAAATCTCTTGTTCATTACTAGTAGAGCCGTTGCGACATGTTTTGAGCCTCCATATGTCAGATTCCCTGCAACCATCACCTGCTCTCCGGTTTTGATGATTCTTCCAGAAATGCCCAAAACATCTCTTGTTGATTTTGGCCTCTGTCTAGTGTATACAAAATTTGTCTGGCATTCTGGAATGTTTTTGTAAATGTCTCTGATTTTTACAAACTTTTCAATTGCATCTGATAGTTCTGAAATGGTTTTGTCATGTCTTTGTGTATCTGTTATTGCAATGCCTCTTCCTTGGTTTTTTGCATTCTTTATTGAATTGTATGTGAATTGTTTTGCAAATCTTGCTGATTGGTTAACGCTCTTGTCTTTTGCAAGTGCAAAGATCATGGCTGCAGAATGATTGCATCCACTCCCGTGATTGATGCTGGGAATCATGTTCCCAGTAATGAAATACTGACTGTTTCTCTCTAGCACAAAATCTGATATCTGGTTGTTCTCCTGCCTGACTCCTGTAATTACAACATTTTTTGATCCCATCTTTTGAATTATCCTTGCAATCTTTTCAGGCGTATTTTCTTGATTGAACTCTGTTTTTGATATGATTTCTGCCTCTGATTTGTTTGGTGTGATTACTGTTGCAAGAGGAACTAGAAATTTTTCAAAGTCCTTGATGGCCAAACTCTGAATTAATCTTCCACCTGTAGTTGATTCAAACACCGGATCAATGACTATTGGAATTCCTGTACCCTTTAACTGATGGTACAGCACCCTAATAATCCTAGAATTATACACCATTCCAATCTTTATTCCACCAATCTTAAAATCTGACATTACTGACTCTAGCTGATTCTTTAGAATCTTCTCTGATACTGGTTCAATCATCCTAAAACTTGATGTGTTTTGGGCGGTAATTGCAGTAATTACCGTCAGAGCATGCACGTTAAATGATGAAAAAGTCTTGATATCGCTTTGAATGCCTGCCCCTGTTGAAGGATCAGAACCGCCAATTGAAAGTAAATTCACAACATCTTTTGTATGTACATCCAATAAGTCTTTTTAATTCTTCAAAAAGGCACTGTAACGTTATGGGGTGGTAAATAGGGCCTTCTCCAGATTGAGAGTTTAAATAATGCACGAAAATCTGATTTGTTGTGCCACACTATTATTGTAGATATTGTAATGCTCAAACAGAATTTGATTCTCATGACATCGACTTAAAGAATATAGTCAAGAACCCTAAAGATGGGTCTAATCAGCGTGAACTTCCCCCATGCTCTAAATGTGGTAAAGCCAATTTTCTACCTTTACACAAGTATGATATTAAAGGTCTGCACGATTAAATTTTTAGATATTATCTTTATTTAGACTGGCATTCTGTATAATGGTCTTCCATTTATTAGAACCCTCAACTAGGATTCCTGCACATTCGGCAGGGGTTCTTTTATCAAGACTGCCATGTTTCTTTGAGAAATTATAATAGGTCTGAAATCCATCAAAGAGAGGACTGTTCATTTTCTTAATACCTCTATAGGCAACTTCTCTATCTCTGATAGTACCGTTTAGGCGTTCCATACGGTTATTGTTTTTATCACCTTTCATGTGGATATGACGGATATGTTCAGTATCTTTCCATTGAGGATTCTTAGCCTTGTAATTGTTAATCCAGGCTCTATGGAAATTCTTAGCGCCATCAGAAATAAAGAGTGCAGGAATTTTATCTGTAATCATTTTAGCCTCTTTGAACATAGGATCGACGTCTTGAGTGCCTTTAGTATCTGCCATCAGTTTAGTGATCATAAATCTAGTGTGGTGATCCATCATAGAATAGAAGTATTTGTCTTGACCACTAATTTTCATATAGATTTCATCAGTCCTCCAAGTTTCAGATACTCTAGGAACAATACCCTTGAGATAATCGCTAGTCATTCTAGAGTATTTTTCAATCCATCTATAGATAGTCATGTGAGAAACTTTGATGTCTTCCTGTTCAAGACAGTCTGCAATATCCCTAACAGACATTCCAGAGTAATACATTTGAAGAGATCTGGTTATGATGGTATCATTTGACCTCATATTTTCAAATCCATAGTTTGTAGTAAAACGTCTATGACAGTCAAGACACTTGTAACTTTGTCTATTACCTTGTTTGGTTTTTCTCATGCCCCATTTCTTAATATTTCCAGAAGAGCAATATTTACAGAGAATACAATCAGTCTTATCCACCATTCTAAATTCTTGAGAATCGTATTGATTCTTCTTGATATTCTCTAGTATCAGTTTGATATGTTTACAGTCCGATTTAGTTTGAGTATAGTCTGGACATGTACAAACTAAACCATGTCCAGTTCTAGAAACTGTATAGTGCTTCTTTGGGTCAGTCTGGGATTTAACCACAAACTTACCATAGTCTGTTTGTGTTACACAGTTTGGGCTTTCTAACATTTGTTTGGCTTGTCGTAATCTTGGGTTCATACAGTAGGTAATTGTTTAGGTTATTTATACATTAGGTAAGTAATTAGATTATTAGTATAACTTGTCATGAGTTAGGTTATTATAGTAAATGATTACGATATAGGTTATGACAGAAATTACAAATCTAGTAATTGCTAATCAATCCGAATCACTGAGAACTACAATACCTGTAAGTTTTGTAAGACAATTCAAGCTATCTGCAAAGGATCGGATTGAATGGGATATGACTGTAATTAAAGGTGAATTGAAAATCATTATTACGCCAAGAAAAAAGTAACACTTCAATCATTTTTTTAATTTATAGAATGATCTATTTTCAAGTGTCTATAACTTAACAGTATCAAATAAAAAACCAATTGGAGACTACATAGAAACCATAACTTCACTAATAATCTGTAAATTGTCAACAAGTCCTTTTTTTACAGAATAGACTTTTTCATACATATTTGCTATTTTCTTTTGTCGTTTTATATCCATAGTTCCATCATTTGTGACTGGTAATTGAATTGAAATAGTTTGTATCTTTTCTTTACCAAGTTTATTTGAAAAATTGTATCCCAACTTTTTAATTAAATTTTGAAGTGTGTACTTGATATAATGTGGATATATCTTATCAGAATATTCTTTTTTAATTTTTAATGTTCTATGATCTTCATTAGTTACAAATTTACCTTCTCTAAAAAAGAAATATCCCACAGAACCATTTCTATTCCAAGTAAGACAATCTTGATAATATTTTACTTTTTTAATATCTGGTTTTATGTGACCGAGTGTAATATTTTCAGATTTGGAACAACCATAAACAGGTATAGTTCCCTTATGTTCTTGACAAAAATCTTTAGTTATGCCAGAATTAGTTTCAGGAAAATCAAATACTTCAGAAATCAAAAATTCTTTCATATTTGAAGATTCTTCATCTAATTCTATTTCTGTATTTTCTAATTCTAACATCTCTGAATAAATATTATTCTTCATACTACTTACCATGTCGTATTTTAAAATAATTTCCTGTTGTTTTTTTACATCTACCTCTTTATTATTCATAAAGGGTACATCTACACTAACCAATTTCATATTTGATAATGATGCCCGTAGTGATCTATCAAAACCTAGTTCGTGTTTTTTCAATTCTAATTGATAAAGAAGATATTTTGGCAGAATGTTTTGGTTCAAAATTTTTATTGTACCGCAATGATCAGTTGTTCCAAATCGTTCACCTTTTAATTTTACATTAAATTCAAAATTTCCATCTATCCCCCACAATATGTAATTGTGTTCAAAATTATTCAAATTCCATGCAGGAAGATAACCAAATGGTTTGAAAACATTTGAGCTGTAAATTGGAATGCCTTTAGATTTGTAAACTTGTTTTTTTGTTACTCTTGCACCAATCTCAATTTCGAAATAGTTGGAATTATCCAATAATATCTCTTTATTCATCACAATGCCTTTAATTGAATATTCAATTCGTGAATTTTTGTTTCTACATCATTAGATTTTTGAATAAATTCATCTAAACTAAGAATTATTTCTTCGTCTTCAATTCCTAACCCAATTTTCTCTTCTTTTGTCCACCATCTATCTACTGACCATGTTAAATTAGGATCAAACTTTTCGATAGGAAACAGTTTGCATTTTGAACTCGTTGTTTCAAAACTATCTTTAACTGCCACAAACTGTTTAAACAAACATACCATTTCTTTAAGATCATTCTCATCTGTTTTAAATCTCTTAACATCTAAAGTTTCACCAGTATATTTTACAAGATATGTAAATACTTTTGTTGTCTGCTTTACTCTTTCTCTATCTCTATCCGTCTTTTCAGATTTTTTTGTTATTGCAAGAATGTATGTTTTTTTTGGAGTTGTATAAAATGTATTTATCGGTAATGAAATTATTCCGTCAATATAGCATTGTTCTTTGATAAATCGTCTTAATTCATTCCCATGGGACCTATTTAATATTCCATCTGGAATAACCACGAATGATTTTTTTGATGGCTTTAAACTTCGTATTATCCATTCTACAAATAAACTCTCTACACCCATCGCATTAATTTTATAAAAATCTTTGAGTTTTGCATCTTCTTTTACACTTTCCTTGTAATTACTACTGCCACTTGTCACATAAGGGGGATTTGTCAAAATTAAATCGTACTTGTCTTTTTCTACACTTTCCAAAGTTCCCATTATGCTGTTGATGGTTAGTTTGAAAGTAGAATTAAATAAGTTGGCAAATTCTTTAATTAACTCTGAATTTGTTTTTAACAATTCGGAAAGAAATATCAACATATTAGCCTTTGCGAGAATAATAATAAGCTGTTCATCCTTTTCAAATCCTTTATCAAATCCATAAAAATTCAATCTAGGTTTAATTTTATTATATTCTACAGGATAATAAAAACTTGCATTGTTCTTAACCTTCATCGGTTCCAAAATAAAACCGCCCACTCCACATGCGGGATCGCATACATTAGACCCTTCTTCCAGTTTTTCAATATCTGACATTTCGATCATAGAATCAATAACATTTCGAGGTGTGAAATATCTCCCCCAATTTTTGGTACTAATATTTTGTTTCATAAATTCTTCAAAAATTTTGGATTTAAATTTTGGATCTATATTCTTTATCTCACCAAAATCTTCAAATTGTTTTAAAATTTTGTAAAATACGAGACGGTGTTTTGGCACATCCGTACTAAGCACACTTCCATTAATGATCGTAGTACCATCATGTTTAGAAACCTTGAACAATGATTCAAGATATGGTCTTACGGTATTCATATAATTTCCAAATGCTTCTGTTTTATCTAACTTGATTATTTCTTTAAAGTTTACTGGATGACCATCACCATCTTTATCAAGAATATCTAAATCACTCAAATATTTGAAAATGAAGAGTTCGACAAAAGTATAAAGGCATCTTTCTGGGTCTCTTCCAGTCACAGACCATATATCTTGCCATATTCGTTTGGCAAGTGAAGTTGGGTCTTTCAATTCTTCTTTTTGCAATTTTGAGTTAGTATTATTCAATACGGCCTTTATGGATTCTAAATTTTCAATACTATTTCTGGTATTAATGTTTAATCGTGTAATTTCTATTTCATCTATTTGTTGATCTATATCAAATTCTTTTGTGAAATCATCTCCACTCTCATTTTTTATTACTGTGTAGCTTCGAATAATGCCTGACCCCCCCCCCGAATAATCGATATATTCGACTTTGTGATTTTTGTGATTTGGATTAAACCAAATGAACGTAGATTTATCGGTAGCAATTCCTACTTTTGCCTTTAAAACCTGTGCATAATTATTACCTTGTTCTACTGCTTCTTTTTTCTGTATTTTTGTTTTAAACTCATCAGGAGACTTGTGTTCGATTACTGCAATAACTGAAGGGTTTGATTTGCTTCTTCTATCGACAAGTAACGCATCAGGCTTTTTCCTTTCATATTCTTTATAGTCTCTATTCGGAATAATTTTGTATTTTTTAAGCGTTGAAATTGTAGTAGCACCCAAATTATAAAACTGATATTCCCCTATCTTCAAACCCTGTTCTTCATATCCCTTCTGGATTATTTCTTCACTCATTTTTTGATAATTTAAAAATTTATGATTAAATCCAGAGTAACCGACATTCGATCTTTCACTCAAAATTTCTACAGTCATTAGGTCATTTCACACCCCTCTAACTTGAAGTATTGATTGTGAAACTTGTCGACTATTGGTTTGCCATATATCGTCTTTTGAATCCTTAGAAAATCCATATTTACCACCCCATAACGTTACAGTACCTTCAAAAACAAATTGATATAAATCAAGCATCAAACTATATGTGAATACAAAGACGAGAAATTCAGTTAGCATAAAGAACGAATCGTGCAAATCAAATATTCGTAAATCGCCTCAAGAGAGCAGTTCCAAAGGAACAGCTTGGGAATAAACTAGAAAACATCATGTATGTTGGCATCGATCTACACAAGCCATCTCTTCAAGTGACAGTTGTGAATAATAATGAAATGATAACACGAAATATGAAAGCAGAAAATACACATCAGGCAATCAAACAGGCATTCTCAACGATACTGCTTTCTTTCAGCGTCATCATGGAATCACCATCAGTTTGGTATGGTATATACTGATTCGTGACAGAAACGCTTGGATACAAGGCAGTGCTATCAAATCCATACTAGTCATATACTGGATGCTAAAAGAGAGGAGAAAGTTTGTACAAAATTATAGTAAATGGTCTGGACACCTCTAGAGAATGAGAATGTCTTTATCCATGCCCTTTTTGAGTGATTCCGGAGATTATTCTCATGGTAAAAAGAAAATTCACATCAGCTGAAAAATCAGGCAGCGTTGGAATTTTTATACACAAACACCAGTACAGCAGAACTGTAAAAAGCACAACTCGTCACCTCAGACATTCTATCAATGGAAGAATCGATTCGACGAGGGCTGCAAGACGCTCCCTAAACGGAGCATCCAATAATGATGTATGTTGCAATCTACAAAAAGAGAACGAGACGCTCTGAAGAATAGTATCCATATGAATCCTCCAGTATTTCATCTTTTTTCAGTATGTGGGGTATAATCTTTCGCTAGAGCCATGTTTCAAATGGCCTCAATGGGCAATCTGCCTGAGATACGAATACCAATTCATATTACATAAAATACAGGATTAACAGATGACAGTATGATGTGGGATTTAAAAAGCATGCAACACACGGATTACCACAATCTCAAAAAAGGGATGATTATATGACAAACAAGAAAAAACAAACTGTAAACGGATCAGAAAGTGTTATTTTTACAGGCGATTGTCTGGACCATCTTAAACAGATTCATAATGACAGTTTGAAATTAATCATAACCTCTCCTCCATATAATCTTGGAAAGGAATATGAAAAAAAGCAAAGACTTGACAAATACATAGAGAACCAAGTACTTGTAATTGAGCAATGCGTAAAAAAACTAAAAGAGGATGGTTCCATATGCTGGCAAGTCGGAAATTTTGTAGAGAATGGCATGATCATACCACTGGACATACTACTCTATCCAATATTTAAAAATCTGGAATTGAAATTGCGTAATAGGATTATCTGGCATTTCGGACATGGGTTGCAATGCTCAAAGAGGTTGTCCGGAAGATATGAAACCATACTGTGGTTTACAAAATCCGATGATTACACCTTTAATCTTGATCCTATCAGGGTTCCACAAAAATATCCAAACAAAAGATATTTTTCAGGCAAGCGCAAGGGCGAGCTGTCATGCAATCCTCTGGGCAAAAATCCTACAGATTTGTGGGAGATACCCAATGTCAAACACAACCACATAGAAAAGACAGAGCATCCTGCTCAGTTTCCAGTTGAACTCGTTGAGCGTCTGGTACTAGCGTTAACCAACAAGGGCGATACGGTTTATGACCCCTACATGGGTTCAGGAAGCACATCTATTGCTTCATTAAAGCATGGCAGAAATGTCATGGGCTCTGAAAAAGAGCCAAAATATGTCAAGATAATGTGCAAGAGATTGAAACTGCTCAGTCAGAACAAACTCCAAGTCAGACCAATGAACAAACCAATTTACAATCCCAACAAAGACGGTAAAAACACATCCATATCTGCAAGGTACAGGGATTCTAAATGACATGACCATACAGAGACAATGACGCAATGTATGGGATACCTGCATACTAGGCTGGAACCAGCAAGGTATCAGTAGATGGAAAAGTAACTCTCAATTGTCCAATTCTCAGTGTTCTTTGATTGGTGATACTAGAACATGAAATAATTGAATCGTGAAAATCAATAAAATCTTGACATCTAGGAATAACAGTAAGAGTTTAGGTTGAGTACGAATTTCAGATGTTCTAGTCCGGAGACCTAAACTCTTACGAATAACATGTGATAAAAAAGCAATAAAATAATGATCTTTCTGTAACTGGGAACCATGATTAAGAGACACGGACTAGAATTCACGAAAATCAAAGAATTTAACTTTACTTTTCCATCTACTGGGTATAGAGTGGAAAAAATAGGGTGTTGCATGGTTTGGCAGACATTAATTCCAGTCAGGCCAATATCTTAAACTATCGGTTTGGAGTTTGTATTATTTATGACATGCCAATTACGAAAACAAAAAATACAATCCTGCAGACATATCCGTTGTGCCAAGGACAAGGTAAACAAAGTTCAGTTTGGCAAGCATGCCTTTGTTTGTAAGAGTTTAGGTTGAGCACGAATTTTAGATGTTCTAGTCAGGAGATCTAAACTCTTACCTTTGTTTTGTAAAAGTTTCAGTATTTCTATAACTTTGGCCAAGACAGATGTATGCGTTGAGCTCCATGGAGATGCCTGCAGGTGTCTCTTGGAGTAAGAGTTTAGGTCTCCTGACTAGAACATCTAAAATTCGTGCTCAACCTAAACTCTTACCTTTTGGGTGCTACTGAAAAATGATACTGTAAGATTAGACAGTCATTATCTGTCTGTCCCAGTAAAAATTATAACGGTAGAGCCCTTGGTTTTCTTGTGTCATGTGAGGGATTTTGTAGTAGATATAAAAAGTCAAAACGACAATATGATACACCTGATTCCAGATACTGTCCTACCTGTGATGTGTTTCTAGAATGGAAGGGGGGTAAAAAATGTCCTTGCTGTGAGACATATCTCAAAAGCAAACCTAGACATTCCAAAAACAGACGAAAACACGAGCTCAAGTTTTCCTCAAAATATTCCAAAAGAATATGAAATTTTTCAATCTTAAAGAACATTTCAGATTGCAAGAATCATATCTGACTGTCTGCGTACATCTCTGTCCATTCTGTGTTTATGTCTCTGACTGTCTTTTGACAGATGTCTGGCAGAATCACTGATCTCATGTTCGCTAAAATGCGATCTATTTTCATTGTGATGACTGATAGAATGATTGCCAATTCATATTATGATGCTCTGAATTACTCTCATATCTGCTGGCGCAGTTTTGAATTTATCAGTCTGTTGTACCCTTTTAATGGCTTTCTCTGAGTGTGCTGATTGTGTGTTCCACGGCAGGATGTGAAAGTATGCAATTATCGTATGGTATGGCAGCAAGACTGACAAATCCACGTATTGCAAGTGCTACATATTTCCCAATATTTCATATTTCCCTTAATTGTAAACATATTATGCATCTTGCCACATCATTAGGATTACCCTATTCGAGTTCCTTTAGAACCCTCATAATGTGCCAGTCCGTACCATTCCGTTGTGGCATTCAATTCCTGTTGTGTGTCTCTGGCACTGCATATCTCTTCTGCTGATTTACTACCAAACACACTTTTTCTGATCGACCAAGCTTACTCTCTCTATCTTAGAATGGCCTAATTTTTGTACAATGGAATCATAATTTTGTATGTATCAACCTCTACGCCTAAATCCGCTAGAATAGTCAAGACGCTATAGGCATAAAACATGTTTTTTGCTGATTCATATCATTTTATATACTAGTTTTATGGCGTAATCAATAATGAAAAAACTTTGTCTAATCTTTATGTTTTTAATATTGGCACTTGGATCATTGTCTGTTATAACATACCAAAATGTGTCTGCGACCGGAGATGAAATCGTATCTCACGTCATAAAAATTGATAACAATACTGTGAATGGCCCTGTCTTGGCCAATAATGTTGCTTTTGGATCCTCGATTGCAAACATTGGCAACCTGAACAATATTGGTGTAAACGATTTTGCAGTTGGTGCACCATTTAGCGGTACTGGTGCTGTATACATGTTGCTTATGAATAGTAATGGATTACTATCTGACACCATAAAAATTGATAACAATACTGTGAACGGTCCTGTCTTGTTGGATGATGATCAATTTGGATCCTCGATTGCAAACATTGGTGACCTGAATGGTGACGGTATATCAGATATTGCAGTTGGTGCACCTGGTGATGATGCAGGCGGTTCGAATAGAGGTGCTATACATTTAATGTTTATGAGCAATGACAGTATTGGAGCCGTATCTCATACCATAAAAATCAGTTCCGACACTGTGAACGGCCCTGTCTTGTTGGATGATGATAACTTTGGATACTCGATTGCAAACATTGGTGACCTGAATGGTGACGGTATATCAGATATTGCAGTTGGTGCACCTGGTGATGATACAGGCGGTTCACTTCGTGGCGCCATACATGTAATGTTGATGAACCGTAATGGGACTATCTAGTACTATGACGATCAATGGTGCTACGCCAAACGGCCCTGTCCTTCGTGATTTTTATGCATTTGGAGGGTCAATTGCAGGCGTTGACGACCTGAATGGTGACAATATAAAAGATATACTTGTCTCAAGTCCTGGTTCTTCTACTATACACTTGTTGCATATGAACAGTAATGGAACTGTATCTAGTACTGTGGTGAGCAGTTCTTTTACTACGTTAGGTAATCCTGACTTGGGCGCTGGTGATCGCCTTGGAAGCTCGCTGGTTGACATTGGCGACCTGAACGATGATGGCATATCAGATATTATCGCTGGTGCATCTTATGATGAGATTATGGGCAGTGGTAGTAGTTTACAAACTGGTGCTATCTATGTATTGTATATGAACAATAGTGGAATCGCATTTAATTACACACAAATCAGCAACAATACAGTAAACGGCCTTGTCTTGGATAGGAATGATGCTTTTGGATCCTCGATTGCAGACATTGGCGATCTGGATGGTGATGGTATATCAGATATTGCAGTTGGTGCAGTTGGTGATGGTATTGAACCACATACTGCGAATGATTTTCGTGATCTTGGTGCCATATATGTAATGTTTTCGAGTAATAATACTTTAATTCCCATCATAACTAGCATCACATCAAATGCCACATCTTTGGGCACACTCGTGGTGGGTGATACCATACTATTCACACTGACTCCCGTTTCAACTGAGGATGGTGCTACCATTAACGGTGCTTTCAACTTTGTAGTGTTATCTTGGAGCAGTATCGACAATGGAACCACATACACTGCAACATATACCATATCTGAAGGGGCATCAGACCAGATCACACCACTACAAATCACAAATGTAACAATCACAGATAAACTAGGCAACACGAGCTTGCCATTTGACGGTACTGACATACTACACACCATTGATGCAAACTCTCCCCAGTTTGCCAGTGCTAAAACACTCTCAGATTCACAGATTGCGATCACACTAGACCAAAGTGTTGTTGATTCTTCTGCTGTTCCTACTGACTTTACACTTGGCGGAGTCACCGGCGGCTCAATCAACTCTATTGCATCTGTCTCTAATAATATAATTACACTTGGCATCACCAATGCAACAATCTCTGATAGTGATAATGTGACTATATCTTATGCTAGAACATCCGGATCATTTGATGACGTGTCTGGGAATTCATTGCTAGACTTTGCAGGAAATGTAACAAACAATTTGGGCACTAGTCCAATCATTACATTGAATGGAGCCAATCCACAAATCATAATGCTGGGGACAAGCTATACAGAACTTGGTGCAACAACTAGTGACGGTTCGTTAGTAACCATCAATGCTACTGAATTCACTAATGTTATAGGCACCTACTCTATCTATTATGATTCAGTTGACGCATCAGGGAACAGTGCCATCCAGGTTATCAGGACTGTAAATGTGATTGAGGCCACTGTGCCTACATTCTGCGCACCTCCTAACTCTGGAGACTGGATCATAACTACTAGTTGTACAGTTAATACCAGTGCTACTGCCCAAGAAAATGTGATTGTTCAGAATGATTCGATTCTAAGTATTCCATCTGGAATTACTTTGAATATTGACTTTGCAGCATTCAGTTTGACAGTACAGTCTGGCAGTGGAGTCTTGATTAAATCCGGCGGAACAGTCACCTGATATCACTAGTTGGTATTATAGACACATTCTTTGATTTTTACCAGTCCGTATCTCTATATCATACTTACAACTGAGAAATCCATATCTTGTTGCCATTCCATCACCTGAATATCGGGATTTAATTTCCAACATTCAATGGTTTTATGCTCATTTTACCAATCAAAAAACCCAAACAGTTGCAAGTTATTCTACTAGATACAGCATGTCAGTTGGCCCAATTGTTTTATTCACAGTAGATAGAAAAGTGCAGTACTTTGTGGAATTGTATACCTCGATCTAGCTTTTTTTTGCATGCGTCAACCTCTCCATCCAAATCAACTGGCACATCTATATACGTTATAGGCATAAAACGTACCATTTGCTGATTCATACATAATTTCAAATATCCACATCTTTGCAGAATGAATTCTCATGATTGTTTAAATCAGGTAAAAACATGGATTGCATATGGCAACTCAGATGACAGCTGCACGACGCGGTGTTGCTACTGATGAAATGATCCAAGTGGCAAAAGACGAGGATGTCTCACTTGACTGGCTGATTCCAAAAATTGCACACGGCTCTATAATCATCCCAAGCAATAATGTGCGGATGCAAAAAATTCACAATGTCGGAATTGGCAAGGGTCTCAAGACCAAGGTGAATGTCAACATTGGCACCTCCACTCTGAATGTTAACATGGAAGAGGAGATTGAGAAAGCCAGGATTGCAGTAAAATATCATGCAGATACCATAATGGATCTCAGTGACGGCGGTGATATCAAAAAAATAAGGCAGACCCTTTTGGATGTCTCTCCTATCACCTTTGGAACTGTTCCAATTTACGAAGCATACAGCTATGGCGTCAACGTTCACAAAAATCCCCTGAATCTGACTGAGGATGATTATCTAAACGCGTTTGAAAACAATGCCAAAGACGGAGTCGATTACACGACAATTCACTGCGGCATTACAAAGGATATTGCAAAAAGAATCCTTAAAGTTCAGAGGTATGGCGGTGTTGTGAGCAAGGGCGGCACGATTACTGCGGCATGGATGCTAAAACATGACAAGGAAAATCCATATGTGACTCACTATGACTATCTAGTCGAGATTGCCAAAAAGTATGATGTGACATTTAGCCTCGGCGATGCACTCAGACCAGGTTCCATCTTGGACTCTCATGATGAACTACAAGTCCAGGAAATGATCAACATCTCTAGGCTGACAAAGCGTGCACATGAGCAGGACATCCAAGTGATGGTTGAAGGTCCTGGGCATGTCCCACTAAATGAGGTTGCAGCAAATGTCAGACTGGCAAAATCGCTAATCGGGAATGTCCCATATTACGTCCTTGGTCCCTTGGTAACTGACATTGCATCAGGACATGATCACATTGCTAGTGCAATCGGGGCTGCAGTCTCGGCAAGCGAGGGCGTTGATCTCTTGTGCTATCTTACCCCCTCTGAGCACCTGGCCCTGCCAAACGTACAGGAAGTAAAGGCAGGACTAATTGCATACAGGATTGCAGCTCATGCAGGCGATCTTGTAAAGATTCGTGACAAGGTGATCAAATGGGATGCTGAAATGACAAAGGCTAGGCGCACACTAGACTGGGAGAAACAACTTGCATTGTCAATTGATCCTGAAGAGGCGGCCAAAATTCACAGCAGAACAGGACAGCATCCTGGAAACAATGTCCCCTGTACTATGTGTGGTGGTGCCTGTGTCTACATGATGTTGCCGCAACAAAAAAACTATGAAAACGAGGATCAGCCTACAGTAGACTAGATAGCACTCTTTGCAGACTAGGAACTGTCCTGTATCTGTCCATCTCTCTTGCATTTATCCACGCATACTCTGTGTTCTCCCAGTTGAGTGTGACTGTTGGACTATTTGCCTCAAACAAAAATGGAAATATCTCCCACTCGTGGTCTTTGTACTGGGGTGAACTGATCTTCATCTCTTCTGCGGTTCTGACTAGTGTGATGGCATCCTCTGCAATTCCTACCTCTTCGAAAATCTCAGTCTTTGCTCTCTCTAACGGAATTTCATTCCCTTTTATGATTCCGCTGATTCCAGCCCACAGTCCTTTCATTGATCTTACCTTGCTACTTCTCTTTAGAATCAGTAGTTTTTCATCGTCTCTGATAAATGACGTGACTATTCTAGTTGAGCGCATACCCGTTACTTTTCAACGGCTTTGAGCATTCTTGTCATTTTTTTGTAGGACTCGTTAATGTCAGTATGTTTGCCAAGTCTCTCTTGAACCTCTTTGATGTAGTTGACTATATCCTCTGTCTTTGATTCCTGAACCGCAGTGAGCATCTTGCCTGTGTCCTTCCACAGCTCTTCTGCAACCCTTCGAATCTCTGGATTTGCAATAATTGTCTCAATTAGTTCTGGAGACTCTGTCATTATGCTCTCTGCTAGTATCTTTTGCATCCTAAAAGTATTTCCTGACATTTTCTCAGTCAGCATCATCTTTTCATCCTTTGAGATGATCTTTGCAAAGACAAGATTCACCAGATGAGTCAGACCTAGAATCACTGCAATCTTTTTGTCATGCTCTATTGCATCAATTGTGACAAAGTTTGCCCCTTCAAATAATGACTTTGCGACAGTCAGCTCTTTCTTGGCATCCCTTATTGGAACTGAAATTATGTTCTGGCCTTTGATCGTTTTTATTCCGGGACCAAACATTGGATGAATGCAAATTGGATTGATCTTTGTGGGCATCTTTGATAATGACAGTGTCACTTTGGATTTCTCAGATGAAATCTCTATGAGATATGTCCCTCGTTGCATCTCTTTTGCAATCAGTCTGATAATTTCAGGTGTCCTCCTTGTGGGCGTACACAAAACGACATAATCTGCCTTTAGAATTCCCCCGACCAGCGAACTGGCCTCTATGATACCTTTACCTGAAACCTTGTTCTCTGAATCAAAGCTTGTCACTTCAAAATTTTTGGCTGCAAAATATTTTGTAAACCATCTTCCCATCTGACCGCCGGCTCCAATAATTGTGACTTTTTTCTTCATTGCATGTCTCCCATTGTATTGTCTAGTATATTCATACCATCAATTAGTATTTTTTCATCCTGGCATGCAGAAATCCTAATAAAATTCTTGTAATCGCCAAATCCTTCTCCTGGTGCTATTGCCAGGCCCCTCTCAAGCGCACCGGCGGCAAATTCAACACCATCAAATCCGGCCTTGTTGACTCGTGCAAAGAGATACATTGCCCCGTCTGGAACGAGAAAATCCAACCCTGCCTCTTCTGCCTTTTTCACCAATACCTCTAGTCTGTTTTGTACTGTATTAGTATTGTTGGTTGTGTCTGCCTCTAGCGCCCTCATGGCCATATATTGAATGGGCTCTGGAACATTTGTCAGGCACAATGCCTCTAATTTTGCCATTTTCTCGACAATCTCTGTATCTGCAATACCATATCCAATCCTGAATCCTGTCATGGCATGGGACTTTGAGAATGACTGGGTGATGATGCTTTTCTCGTAATCGTAACTTAAAATGCTCTTCCAGGCACTCTTTGCATATTGCGAATAGATCTCATCACTTAGCACATAGAGGCTGTTCTTTTTTATCATCTCCATTATACTGTCTTGTAACTTTTCAGAAAGAATCTTTCCTGTCGGGTTGTTTGGATAGTTTAGCACGATCATTTTGGTGTTTGAATTAATTGCGTCATTTATCTGCTCTAGTGAGGGCTCCCATCTGTCTTTTAGTGTGGTGCTGATTATCCTGACCTTGATTCCTGCGTGTAGTGCGCAATCCTTGTATGCCGGCCATGCAGGCTCTATTATGATCATCTCGTCTCCCGGATTGAGAAGTGTTGATATTGCAGCAAAGACTAAAAATCTTGCACCAGGACTGACTATGATATTGTCCTGCGTTACATTGGCGTTGAACTTTTTTGAGACATGCACTGCAAGCGCGTCCCTAAAGACAGGCATTCCTTTTGCCTGGCCGTACTTTGGAAACCCATTCTCAAACATTTTATCTAAAGACTCTTTGACAACTGGTGGCGGTGAAAAATCAGGCTCGCCTACTTCCATGTGAATGATCTTTTTTCCCTGCTGCTCTAGTAGTTTTGCTTTAAAAAAGATGGAGAGATGCGTCTGTTTGTTCTCTGTTTGAACCCTGACTGATTCCATTAGGAGAAAATTCAGATATCTTGTCGCAGTTGCCTTCTCTAGTCCGATGCTATCAGATAGCGCAATTACCTTTCCGCGCAAGTTGTCTTCTCGCAGTTCATCAGTAATTCTTTTGCCGATATTCTTTTTGACTTTACCAATGTCTCTTGCAATCTCTGTCCTGGTCTTTAGCAACTTTATCATCTCTAGTGTGACCTCGTCCATCCTGTTTCGAAGCTCGTTGATCTCTGACATTTTCTTACAAGACAGGTCTGATTGCCCCTGAGAGCAGTGCGTGATCCGCTATGGTTAATGCTACAAGAGAGTCTACCACGGGTGGTGCTCTGGGTACAACACATGGGTCATGTCTTCCTTTAACCTGGAGAGTTGTCTCTTTTTTTGTCTTGATGTTTATTGTGCTTTGTTTTTGTGCAATTGATGATGCTGGTTTGAATGCTATTCTCATGGTAATTGGCATTCCGTTTGAAATGCCTCCAAGTATCCCGCCAGAATTGTTTGTCTCAGTTATTATCTCTCCTTTCTGAATGGCATACAAGTCATTATTTTCAGAACCATAAAGCTCCGAGCCTCTGAATCCTGAACCAAATTCGACTCCTTTTACAGATGGAATTGAAAAAATTGCCTTGCTCAAATCTGATTCCAATGAGCCAAAGATCGGCTCTCCCAACCCTACTGGAACATTTGTTGTGATTGATTGAATTATTCCGCCAAGCGAGTCTCTCTTTTTCTTTGCATCCAAAATATTTGCCCTCATCTCCTCTGCAGTCTTTTTTTCAGGACATCTGACTTCATTCTCATAAATCGAATCAATCATTTTCTTATTGAACTCTTTTTGCATCTTTACCTTTCCAATTTGCAATGTATGTGAATTTGTCTCAATTCCTAATGCTGTCTTTAGTAATTTTCTTGCAATGGCTCCTCCCATAACGTGGGTAGCAGTTAACCTTCCAGAGAATCTTCCTCCCCCTCTGTGGTCATTGTAGTGATTGTACTTTATCATGGCAGGATAGTCCGCATGACCCGGCCTTGGTTTTGTCTCCAAGTCCTCATAGTCTTTTGAATTTTGATCCGCATTTTTAATTGTCATTGTAATTGGGGCGCCGGTAGTGTATCCCCTAAAAACACCCGAGACAATCTCTACAATGTCTCCCTCCTTTCTCTGAGTTGATATTATGTTCTGACCCGGCCTTCTCTGGTCTAGCATTATCTGAATCTCTTTTTCATGGATTTCTAATCCTGCAGGACAGCCATCTAATACGGCACCAATAACTGTACCGTGGCTTTCACCAAAACTTGTCAAGACAAGACGCTGACCAATGGAATTTCCAAGCAATACAATATATCAAACTCAATGATGTTTATAATCGTGTTTCAGAACCGATTTTCAGGCACATTTCATAAAAACAAGAGCAAAAAACGGTGATTTTGGAGTTTACAGTATGGCAAAATTTTTGTATGCATCAACCTCCATATCCAAATCAACTAGAACATCTACAGACGTTATAGGCATAAAACGTACCATTTGCTGATTCATACGTTTTTTCCTTTCAGTCCACTGTGCATATACAGTTCATCCACCTCACATTACCCGATAGCATCTTGTCTTTTTGTGAATCAGTGATCTTTTGCATAGCCTTGCGAGTCATGTAATAGCATGTCTTGTACTGTACTCCCATCTTTTTGCTAATCTCCCTGACTGATATTCCAGATACTGGTGAGACAATGCAGTACATCCAGATAAAAAAGAACCACCGGGATAGGAACATGTGAGAGTAATGAAATATAGTTCCAGTTTGTCGTTGAATGTGCGGCCGCAGCTGTGACAGAAATATCTCTAAAGATGAATCGCATATTTTCCATATTTTTTTATGTCATTTGATTTGCAGTGTGGACATGAAATGTTCCCATTCCATCTTCCATCTTTGAATAGGTTGGCACATGCCTACCTCGTCAAGTATTATTGTGAGCAATTCAAAGACATTCACAAAAACTATCATGACTCATAATATTGATTTTTTTCGTTTGAAAAACAGCTACAAAGTGAGCGACAAAACTTGACATTAAGAGCGAAGAATGATGCCCTTTACGTTTTTGCAGACTGACCTGATTACCATAACAATACGGCAGAAGGGCAATACGGCCAAATGTCATAATTAGAAAGATCACAAACGGTCATCGCTCAAAGACAGGAGCTGATTCTCACAAGATATTGATGAGTATAAAGGAGACATGCCGGATAAGGGAATTGAATTTCCATGATTATACTTTGGAATATTTGAAAAATTATACTTCAAAACGGTAGACAGTTACATTATTTTGCTGATCTTTAACATCTGATGGTTTTTGTGCTCGTCTCATCCATCAAAAAACTCTGAGAATCAGATTACTCTGCCAAGCACTAGACTTGAATGTCTGCACCAAGACTGCTCATCTCCTCAATAAATCTCGGATATGAAACCTTGACTGATTCTGGATCTGTTACAGTACAGTTCCCTATATACATTCCAGCAATACAAAATGCCATAAACAACCTGTGATCATTTTCAGAATTCAACTCTGCTCCGTTCAATCTCTCTGACGGTTCTAGGACAAGCCCGTCCTCTCTTTCCCAAATCTTTATTCCAAGCTTTGCCATCTCCCTTGATATGATTGCTATCCTGTCTGTCTCTTTTAGCCTTGCATGCCCTACATTGACTATCTCAATTGGACTCGTTGTGTTTAGTGCCAAGATTGCAAGGGGCGGGAGAAGATCAGGCGAGTTACTCAGATCAAATCTTCCTCCTCTTAATTTTTCAGGTGACTCTATCTTTATCATGTCATTGCTAATGTCAACTTTAACTCCCAGGTGCTCTAAAATATCAATAAAGACCTCATCTCCCTGTGGCAAATCGCCCACACTTCCCATGATTGTGACACCATTCCCATCAAGTACTGCAGCTGAGAGAAGCAGCGCAAGACTTGAAAAATCAATCGGAACTGCAAATGTGGCACTCTTGTATATCTGCGGCATTATGTTGTATCTCTTGTATGGGACTAGTGTCTGGACAGACACTCCAAACCCTCTCATTGTGGAAATCGTTGCATCAAGGTATGGCTTTGAGACCAAGTTCCCTTTTATGGTTAGGCTGATTCCCTTTTCTGTTAATGGCGCACTGATTAATAATGAGGATATGAACTGACTAGAATAATTTCCCGGAATTGTAACGTCTCCTCCAGAAATCCTCCCCTTTATCCTGATTGGCGGTCTTCCATCAGTAGAGACACACTGTGCCCCCATGTCAGATAATGCATCCAAAAGTGGCTGCATGGGCCTCTTTTGCAGGCTGTCATCTCCTGTAAGGATAATCTCCTTGGAGAACAGACTGGCAATTCCTGCTGCAATCCTGATTGTCGTTCCAGAATTTTCTGTATTAATCTCAGGCACATTCGTACCTACCTTGATAGGTTCCTTTACGATAATTGAGGAATCTCTAATCTTTATCCTGGCTCCAAACTTTCTGCAGGCCTCTATTGTTGCAATAGTGTCAGCTGAGAGTAGCGCATTATCCACCCTGCTGTTTCCTGCTAGTGATGCAAGAAAGATGGCCCTGTGCGTGTAACTCTTGTTTGGAGGACAGAATACATGTCCTGAAATCCTTGATCTTCCAACTTTACATCTCATGGACTTCGGCCTTTTTGTTGCTGACTTTTGAAACAATAATGCTTCCTTCCAGTGAGGAGAATACTTTTTTTACATCCAGCTCGTTCTCTTTTTTTGTTATTGCGGCAACGGCAGGTCCGTTCCCAGAGACTGACACGCCTAGTGCCCCCTTTTCAATTATGTTTGTAATAATCTTGGAATCCGAGTTTAGAATGGATGCTGTTGCCAGCCCGTTGATGATCATTGCCTCCCAATAGTTTGCCTTTCTTGCCAGCTCCCATGCATTCTCAAATACCGCAGAAAGAATTTTTAGATTCTTCAGGTTTCCACGCTTTCTGTTCTTTGGGATAAATATCACTGCAACCAAACTGGTGGGACCCTTTTCAAAATGAACTCGTCTTCTCTTTGCATTGTCTGTGACGTTGAATCCACCATAATAGCACGAGCATACGTCATCAAATGCGCCTGTTATGCTTACCTTGGACTCTATTGACGCATCAACTCCTGCCAGCAGGATTTGCTGGTCTGTAAATTTTGATCTGAATATCTTTGCACATGCTAGTGACACTGCAGTCGAAATTGCACTTGAACTCTTTAGTCCGTATCCGGTTGGAATTTCTGAATCAAGTGTGATTGTAATCTTGTTCTGCTCCAAATCTCTTCTTGAGACAATCTTTTCAACTGTCTTGATGATCAGGCGGGAACTGAGGCTCTTGTTCTCAGAGTGAATTGTAACTCCCTTTCCGGGAACAGACTCTACTGTTGCCTCTACCACTAGTCCGATTCCTAGGGTTGCACCCTTTTTGGTTGCAATCGCATTAACAAGGGAGACTGCCCCGTGAACCGTAGCCTTTACCTTTACCATCAGAATCCTCCAAGCAGTGCTTTCTTCATTGTATTGTATGGCGCTTTCATGTTGTGCCAAATCTCAAAGGCTAATGCTGCCTGGCCTAGGAGCATCTCATATCCAAAAACAACAACCGCATTCTCTTTTTTTGCTTTTTTGACAAAGTCTGTGTTTATCGGCATGTATACTATATCATATACAACTGTCTTCTCGTTGATGCCTTTCAAGGAGATTATGCTGGGCTCGTTCTTCAGACCCATTGATGTGGCATTAACGATGATATTGTAATCCTTTGCAGAATCGCTGATATTTTTAATCTCGGTTGCATTGGCATCCAGCCCTATCTTTTTTGCAAACTCTGAGAGATGCCTGGCATTGTCTAGCGTTCTGTTTGCAATGGTTATACTGTCTGCCTTTTCCTTTGCAAATCCTGCAACTATTGCCCTTGCAGCTCCGCCTGCCCCAATCAAAAGCACCTTAGAGTCTGCAATGCCTATCTCTCTCTTTTTTAACGGCTCTAGGAAACCATCCATGTCCGTATTATGCCCCTTGAGGATGCCCTCCTTGTTTGTGATTGTATTTACTGCGCCAATCAAACTAGATGTCTCGTCAATCTTGTCAAGGTACTTTATCATCTCAACCTTGTGTGGAATGGTGACATTGAACCCGTCGACTTTGATTCTTTTTAATCCTTCAATCCCGTCTTTTAGCTCCCCCTTGGGAATTCTATACGCAATGTATGAGCAGTCCAGATTCATCTCCCTAAATACTGCACTGTGAATATTTGGAGACAGGGAGTGATCAATTGGATCCCCAATCACTGCAAATGTCCTTCCCATCTTGTTTCTCTGAGCAGTATGACTGATTTAAACTTCAGCTGTTGGCATGTCTTTTTATGTTTGTAATCCTTTTTACTTCGTCAACACTGAACTGGCCTGGTGCGACTGGTCTTCCCAGCGAGACATACGTGTATGGACTGCCCAAGTACAGGCACAAAATCCTTGAAATCCTGCCAAAATCCCCCATTGCAAACGATATCAGGTTGTTCACTTTTTTCTTACTGTACAACTCTAACATTCTATTGGAATCTAAATCTGATTTTGCGGTGCACACTATCTTTACATTGGATGAAAACCTGCTCATCTGTTCCATCTTTTTTACCAGCTCTGCAGAACTGGGTGTTTTTTTAAAGTCGTGCCATGATACGAGCAGATCTGTCTTGGACATCCTCAGGTATCTCTTTAATGACAAATCCTTCTTTAGCGTGTTAAACTCTACATCTAGCAGAAACGGGTTGTACTCTGCGATCAATTTTAAAATGGAGACTCTATCTCTCTTGCTACCTGAAAACTTTCCGCCCTCTGTTTTTGGTCTCAGCGTGCATACAATCCTGTTCAGATCCTCTCTGATCAACTCAATTGCCTCTGGAATACACTCTGTCCTTAAAAAATCAAATCTGACTTCGGCATAATCTGATTTTTTCAGTGCGATCTTTAATGTCTGTCTTAATTTGTATGGTGTCTTTTCTGCAATGGATACACAAGTCTTGTATCTCATTTTTCCAAAATGTACTCGTCTGAAACTTCCATTCCAAAGTGTCTGCCGGTGGCAGGTTTGACATGTACCATAACCGTATCCCCTTTCTTTAGATGAGTAACTGATACAATCTGTCCGTTTGGTCTTATGAAACGAATTGTCTCTGCATCCTGTGCAATGATTCCGCCTATCTCCCCTTCTGCAGATGCCTTTATCATCAGCATTGGCCTTCGCTCAATCTTTGATCTTCCGACAGTCACTCTTCTTGCCTCTCCACTGGAATTGAGAATCAGTACTTCTGAACCCGTTTCAACTTCTGAGAGATATCTTGTAGTGCCGTCTGGTGTCAGGGTATAACAGTGAACGGCACCTGCATTTACTCTAAACGGCCTTGGGGATGTAAATGATGATCCTACCGACTCGTTGTGAACCAGAAACATAAAGTTTGATCTGTTCCCAATCAGCATTCCATCTCCTTTGTGAAGCATAGATGCAGTATCCACACAAACACGCTCACCCTCTCCTACCTCTTTAATCTCGATGATCTTTGCAGGCTTTATGTCAAAACTCTTTGTTCCCATGTATACCATGGTCTCCCTTATCTCGTTAATTGATGATGTGCTGAAAATTACTCCATCAACTCCAACCTCTAAAATCGAAAACATCTTTCTTACCTCTTTGGGCGTTCTGGCAATTGCAAAAATCTTGGTATTTATCTTGTGGAGTTTGGCAATAATGTTCTCTAGAGGGATTATCTTCCAGTCTTTAACCTCCACTATGACAAAGTCTAGTCCTTTCTTTGCAGCAGAGAGAATGTCTTCAATATCTGAATTTGACAATACCTGGAATTTTCTGCCTACCTTTTTGCCTCTGGGTTTTGGTGTTTTCTCTCCAAGTATTACATATTTTGCAGCACTTGACGAAAAGACTGTATGTAATTTTGTTTTTTTATTACCCAGCATTTTGGGGTCAAGATATATCATCCTGATTCCTTCGGCTTCTAATTGAGAAAGAAATCTGGATAACTGTGATTGAGATACCTTGGGCGCAATTATTAATTCTTTAATGTTATCCAATTCTCTTCAGTGCTTCCATCGCTGTTCCTTTCCTGAAAATTATCTCAGCTAGTGCTGTTACCATCCTTTCAGGTGTCTTGTGTGCAAAAATGTTTCTGCCATATGTGACGCCCTTGGCTCCTGCAGTCATGGCATCTTCAGTCATTTGAAGAATATCCAAATCAGTCTCTGCTTTGGGTCCACCTGCAATAACAATTGGAACCGGTGTACTCTTTACAATCTTTGCAAAGGAATCAATGTCTCCCGTGTATACCGTCTTTACAATATCTGCACCACACTCTGCTCCAATCCTTGCAACATGACTGACAATTTCAGGATCATGCGGGTTCTTGATGTTCTCGCCTCTTGGATACATCATTGCCAACAACGGCATTCCCCACCTGTGACATTGTTCGGCAGTCTCTCCGAGATGTCCTAGCATTTCTGGCTCTTCCTTGCCACCAATGTTAATGTGCAATGAAATACCGTCAGCCCCCATTGACACGGCCTCTTTTACCGTACCTGTCAACATTTTGCGATTTGGTGATAGTGATAATGACGTGCTACTTGAAAAATGAACTAAAATACCGACTCTGGCTGGTCTGGGCAATGTTTTGAGAATTCCTTTATTGATTATTACACTTGTGAGTCCGTGTCCCTCACATTTGTAAATTACAGAGGCAGGGTTTTCAAGACCCTTGATGGGTCCATTTGAAATGCCGTGATCCATCGGAATGCAGAGCATTCTTCCTTTTCTGAGAATTCGTTCAAGTCTGATCTGACTGCCTGACACCATGTGTTAATTTACTTTTTGTACCCTACTTAAAATTAATGCGAATTGTGATGTGCCCTATATGCTTCTGAGCCCATTATCTACATATGTCTGAAAATAAACAATTACTTTCAAACTGGCGTGATTATGCAACAGTAAAAACATGGAAGAAAGGACTGACTTATGGCTCTCACAGACAAAGACTATCTTCAGGTACAAATCAAGCAATAGAAAATTACATGCCTTTGTTTCTGGAATATGCCAGAAAAACTCTTGATGAATTAATTGAAGAAGCATTAGCTGGAAAACATGTTGTTAGAGAAAGATTGTCTGATTTTTTTAATTGGATGCAAGATGAAAAAAATAGATTATTCTATACTGCACTACAATCATCTTATAGGATTATTCGTGGTTTTTACTCTCATGACGACATTAACACTCAAAAAATCAAAACACCAAAACCTGATCCCTCACTAGTTCAGTTTTCTGATGATGCTGTTCCCTTGTTTGATATAATTGAGGTGGAGGAAGATAATGGTGAGATAATTCAAAAGAAAGAACTCTGAAAAGATTTCCTAAAAGATTTTTTTGAATGTCTGTCTCAAAGAGATAAACTAATTGCATTGTGTCTAAAAGATTCTGGTCTTGATTCTGGTGATTTACTGAATTTATCGTTATATTTAGTTCGATTACAAGATCAAAAGAGTAAGAGAATTTTCATCAAATATACAAGACGAAAAACAAAAGAAATTGTGAGTACCTTTTTTACTAAAGAAACAACAAAATTATTAAAAAATTATCTGAATCTAAATAGAAAAGATGCAATAAATTCTGAACCTATTTTTGTAGAATCTAAAAGTGAATTCAAAAGAAGATTTAGTAAAGAAAATAAAAGAAAATTTGATCCAGAAAAAGACATTCTAAACATACAAGCAATTGATCCTCACAGTTGGCTAGAAATTTTAGAAATGCAACATTAAGATTTGAAAAAATACTTGCCTCTAGAAATGAACCGTGCCATCTTTTAAGATTTGGGAAACAATCACCATTAAGGCCTAAACGATTTAGAAAATTATTCAATGATACATGTGATACATGTGATACATGTGCTGTACCTACTGATATCAAAGGGTATTCATGGGTAAAAGTGATCCTTCAAACAAATCATATGAAGGCAAATCTAGAATGGATTTGGAAATTTATTATGAACCTGTAGATAAAAAACTCACTATTTATTCAGATCCAGTTCCCTCATCAACAAAAGAAGTACAAAAACTACAAAAACAATTTGATAACTACAAAGAAGAAACAGATGCAAAAATTAGAGATATGCAGAGACAACATCGTGAAGATGTAACTCATCCAATTACTGATGATGCAATCAATAAGAGAATTGAGAAAATTCTAAAAAACACAAAGAGCTCTAACAAATTACACTGTTAAATCTCAGGAGCTTTTCAATAGACCGTTAAATTGGAGACTTTTTGTGTCAAGTTAAGTGCTTGAAAAATGGTAACGTATTTGCAATGTTGCACCATCTGGTTCTGTGACATCTTTGAGGATGACTGTTACGTTAGAGGGCTAACATAAATTTCAGTATGTTTCCCTAAATATATGAATAATACGATTCAGAGAGGTATGAAGGTTATAGGGTATCACATACGAAAAGATGGTTCAATACAAGAGATCATCGCATCAAACCGCGACAGAATCATTCGTTAATCACTCAAAATAAAATTAATTTCTTAAACACTACAAGTTCTAACTCTAACATCAACATTTTTTCTACGATTTCCCCATGCTCTTAAAATTTGATGTTGTTTTTTTTTATCCTGTTTCATCGATTTTGGTGTTTCCACTTCTATAATTAGAGTAAATTTTCCTTTTTCTGCAAAAATATCAGGAATAGCACATTTTTCATTATGACATAATTTTGGAGGTTTAGTTTCCCATTCGGGTAAATCTACCATAACTCTATATCCTAATGATTCTAATTGTGCAGCTCTTCGTCTAACTGATGAATCATGACAAGATTGATCATGTGAAGAACGTTTCATGGTATGATCTTATGAATGATAATAGTTTAAATAATTTTCTTACAATGTTTTTATCTTAATTGATACCAACTACAGTATGCCTAGAGATATCTTGGGACAATACTCAGTAGACATAATCGAAAGAGATAATGAAATAATTGTCAGGTTTTATCCTAAAACAAAAGATGCAGAATATCCTGAACAAGAGGTATTCAATTTAAGATTTGAGATAACTGACAAGTATAGAAGAAATAGAATTAAACAAATTGTAGATGAATTGATCAACATAGATTCTTAATATGGTTAAATTCTAAACTCGTTTTTTTGAATCGACTGTAAATTAATTTTTTAAACATTACCATCACCCTAACTGACCACCATGTCACCCGAATTGACCATCAGTTGAGAATCCGCCTAGTTTTGACCAATGTAACGGTTCTGTTAAATAACCAAGACCAGAATTGGATAATTATAAAAAATCAAATACTCATGTGAAATGACTTTCCTCTGTCTGTAATCACAAAGTTTCTAGATATAGTTTCATATGCGATGTTGTTTCTTTTTCTTTTTTTGTTGCGTGATAGTATGATGGTTTTATCAATCCAGATTTTTCCAGCTTGATAATTTTTCTGTAAAGTGACCCTGTTGGAATTTCTTTTAGCTTTGTTATCATCTCTGATCTAGTCTTTGGATTTCCTGAAAGATACAGCAATATTGTGAATGCTTGCATGTCAATAAAATTTTGTATTCCTTTTGTTTCTTCTTTATCTTTATCATTTACATTTTCTTTTTTACTACATGTTTTCTTTTTCAAATAATTTCAATCATTGAAAATAATCTTATGTTATGAGATTTTTATCAAAGTTGAGAAAATCATTAAACATAAATCGATTAATCCCAAATTTGAGAATAAGACTATAAATAATACCATTTTAGGCATAAATTAATCATTTATTCTTGAAATATTCTATTATGCTTTTCATCATTTCTATATCTGATAATGCTTATAATATTATCAAAATCAATAATGAGTAATAACATGAATAACAAAATAAAGAAAACAACTGGCAAGTTGGCTGTATTCTCGATTCTTTCAGTCCTTATCGCAGTAGGAATAACTTCTAATACGGATGCATTTGCAATGCACGATACATGGCAAAGTTGAACTGATGACAGTCAACAATATGTCTGTAAAACCAACCTGAGCAGTTTGGATACAACATCAAATGTCTCAGTATGTGGAGATTTGTATCCTAGTGCACAAAGATCGAATGCTGTTTCAAATAGTGATTGGACTCTAACTTATACAACGGGTAGTGGAATAGATGTAGTATCCAAAAACATGGGAAGTACTGGTGCTTTAGCAACAACTTGGACTCTTGGATTTCCATATATGTTCACGGCATGGATTGACGTAAACACCGAGTATACATTTGGTGATTACCAGTATGATGTGGTACCATCTATGATTATGAATCCGTCATGACGCATGAATTTGGTCACTTGTTAAAACTATCTCACAATACATCTACAAGTTCAACAATGATGAATCAGTACCACCTGATACCAATAAAAGATCGTTGAATTCACATGACAACTCAGTAGTTGCAGGAAAATACTAGAAATGTTAAACAAGAAAAAACTAATAATATCACTTGTTGCCATTGCGGTATTATTGCCTGTGTTACATGTTGTAGGTATTACACCATTAGTGATACAATCACACTCTCTATCCCCAGACATAAGTGCAGAAGACTTGACTCAAAAAGCTGAGTTAATTGTAAAAGGTAAATTGGTAGGATATACAACTGAGTTACAGTACAGTGATAACGATCTTTCAAAACCCATGGTATTTACAAACTGGGAACTTGAACCAAAAAAATTCCTAAAAGGTTCTAGCAATGAAAATCCAATTATTGTAAAGACTTTGGGTGGTGAATACAACAACATCAGACATGTAGAAAAATCTTCCTTCCTTGAAGAAGGAAATAATGTCATCTTATTCCTGACCGTAGATCCTGATTCCATATACGGCGATAGTTATTATATCGCAGGTCTAAGTTCTGGACACTACAAAATATTTGATGATGGAAAAGTGAAGAATTCAGATGTCGAGAAAGATACTACTGAAAAACAGTTAGAGAAAAGAATCGAAAAATCGTTGAGCAAATAAATCCACCTTCTTTTGTAACTGTCTACCGTTTTGAAGTAGAATTTCTCAGATATTCCAAAGCATAATCATGGAAATTCAATTCCCTCATCCTGCATGTCTCCTTTATACTCGTCAATATCTTGTGAGAATCAGCTCCTGTCTTTGGGTGATGACCGTTTGCGATCTTTCTGATTATGACGTTTGGTCGTATTGTCCTCTCTGCCGTGTTGTTATGGTAATCAGTTCCAGTCTGCAAAAACGTAAAGAGCCTCCCCTTTAGTACAATGGATTTTGTAGAAGCACAAAAAGGCGAAAAATATACATCTGAAGACATTAAAAATGCAATGCAAAAAGCTGATTCTTACACAACGATGGAAGATAACATCGTTAGTTTTGATAAGAAAAATGCAAAGCAAACAATGTCTAGTCATGAGATCAAAATCATAAACGATTTTGTTAAAATGCAAAACGATTATGTAAATAAAGTCAAGGCAAATCCAAACAAAAAATATCAATTTGATCCAGAAATTAATGATAAATTTTCTGAATTAAAGAAACAAGTTAATGAAGCAAAAAAGAAAAACATTAGTGACATCATTTCACAATGGATTCTTCCAGAAGCTTTTGCTTGGACAGATGTTTGTAGTGGTTCATTTGATAATCTCCATACAGAATACAACAAGAAAACAATTCTTACACCGAGTCCAGAGACTACTGCCGTATCAACTGTTGAAGCTTGGAATTATGTTAGTGTTGCACCTTATGCATCCAATCCTTCAGAATGGCTTAATTCAAATTCATTGGATTATGGTAGAGAAATGAGTTACTATAATTGTAATTTTGGAGCATTCCGAGATCAAATAGTGCTTGAAGACGATAGTGATGATGATAATTGGGATTTTAGAAAACAAATCAAAGAACCAAACCCGTCATTTCTTGACTTTGCAGCACCAGTTTGGTGGTGGACATGGTACACTGCTGAATGGCATGTAGGACTAGATCAACCAACATCCAATTGGTAATTATAACACCCCCCTTACTTTTTTTATTATGACTAGTTTAATGTGGTATCTATTACCATTATTTTTTGGATTTATAGGTCATGCAATGTTATCAAACTCTCTTGCATATGACGATAAAAAAATAATAAAGAAAAGTTTTAAGATCGCAATAATTATAACTTGTATTTATTCTGCATTATTTGTTCTGTATATTATTAAATTTGGGGTTTTAAATGACGATTAGTATTGTTGGTATTCTTGTAGAGAGTGATAGTTCCTATTATTGAGCACCTTAACCCTTTTTTATTTCCTTTAAGGTTTTGATTAACAATGAATAAAACAAGGTAAGGTGATTATGTACCTATTGCCCCTAACATATACTTCAACAATAGATCAAACAAATTATAATCTCTATTGTTGTATCTCCATTCCATCTCTTTGATGTACAACAAAAACTTTTCTGGACTAACTCCGTGATGCTTTGCCATGTTCTCTTTTGCAAAACTCCAAAAGCCTTCGATTCCATTTATGTAAACATCTCCTTTTCCAAACATCTTACTGTGATCTATTGAGAGATGCTTGTATCCATTGAAAATCAACTAGTCATATCCTCTCCATTTGTCAGTATACACTATGCTTCCTTTCTTGACCTTTCTAATGGTTCCTGCAAGTAGTGTCCTGGCTTTGGCATTCTTTAGAATTTCAACATGCACTTTTCCATTTCTCTCTAAAATCCCAAATACAATGGTCTTGTTTTTGGCACCTCTACCGCGATTTCCTTTTCTTTTGCCCCAAAAATACGCCTCATCAGCCTCAATTTTTCCTTTTAGGACATGGTCTGTCTTTGCTAGTTCTCCAAGTATTGAGAATCTGATTGCATCAAACGCCTTTAGAGTTGTCTTGTAGCTTGGATGCATCTGTTCTGATGCAGTCTGCAGATATTGACAACTCGAAGAGTTTGATTAGTGCTAACCATTTTGAGTAGGATATCTTGAGAACTGAAAAGTTTGAATTTGTAAATGGTTTAAAATCTTTCTTGCAGGTTTTGCATCTCAGTTGGTTTCTGCTTTTCATGATATAGATTTGTTTACCATTACAAAACTTGCAAGTAACATTCTTAGAGCATCGTGATTATATGAATTTCAGAAATGTTGTATCATCATGAATTGTCTTTGCAAAAGATAGAAAATCCAACTGATTATTGTTGTTAATTGTATAATAATTATCTAGGGGTAAGATTTACCCAATCACCCTAGTTTGTGTGCAAATTTACGACCTTTTTCTCCTTGATATCAATACTTGTGGTCTTTGCTGTGCTCCATAGCACATCTAGTTCTGCCAATCTTGTCTTTGTTCTCAATTATCTTTATCAATTGATTTGGAGTTTGCTCTCCATACCTGCACAATCATCAATGCAGAAAATATGCTCTGATCTTTATCTATCGTCTGAGAAATGTTTACCATCATATCAAATGTGGACAAGATGCGTAGTAAGAGTTTAGGTTGAGCACGAATTTTAGATGTTTTAGTCAGGAGACCTAACTCTTACGATGTGTACAAGTCGATTGTTTGTTATTTTGGTCAATTACGCATAAATCCTACTGATCAAAAAAGATATCTACTACAGATACTACAGGCATTACTTCAAAATTGTAGACGATTAGAAAATTTTTTCGTCTCTACTAGTTAATTCTAGCATTAAAACTATGCCAATCTGACACTATTTGTCCATCAGATAAGAGTTTGTCTAGTTTTGACTAAAACATGTCCCAAAAATGACACAAATCGCTAAACTCGGCTTTGCCTAGAATTGGACACAAGCCACTTGGCCTGATTGTTTTTTGTTCATCTTGTTATCAAGGGTTAAATAGAAATTAAAAAAGATGAATGACAATTGAGTCAAACTACTAGACAGATGCAAAAAAGTGACATCAAGGACATCTTGGATAATTCCCTTAACGGCCAAAGACCTGGACCAGAGGATTCATTGAGGCTCTTAGAGTCTGATGACGTTCATCTTATGGGGCTCGTCTCTGGGCATCTGGTAAGAAAACAATTTGGCAATACGGTATCCTTTGTAAATAATATAATTCTGAATTATACCAATGTCTGTATCACTGATTGCAAGTTTTGTGCGTTTTATCGTCCTCCTGGTGCTGAGGACTCTTACACACTGACCCTTGATCAAATTGAATCTAGAGTAAAGACCTCGTGGGATTTGTTTAAGATACGTCAAGTTTTGATCCAGGGCGGACATAACCCGAACCTGAACATAGAGTACTATGAGGATGCATTCAGAATGATTCGAGAAAAATTCCCCCAGGTTGGTATTCATGGATTATCCACATCTGAAATTGACATGATTGCTAGAGTTGAAAAATCCTCGACAAAAGAAATTCTGGCAAGACTAAAGGATGCAGGCCTGCAATCAATACCTGGCGCAGGAGCTGAAATTCTAGTTGACTCTGTCAAGGATATTATCAGCCCAAAGAAAATTTCCAGTGCTGATTGGATTAGAATAATGGATGAGGCCCATTCACTTGGACTCCCTGCTTCTGCAACCATGATGTATGGCCACGTAGAAAACAAGAGTGACACTGTTGAACACTTTTTCAAAATTGTAAAGCTGCAAGAAAAAACTAGGGGCTTTATGGCCTTTATCCCATGGAATTTTGAACCTGCCAATACCTTGATGTATGAAGAAGGTTTGGTAGAGTATGGGACCGGCGGAGTCCAACTCTTGAAGATGATTGCAATCTCTAGATTAATCTTTGATGGTCTGATCCCGCATATTCAATCTTCTTGGCTGACAAACGGAGTTGGCATGGCTCAGCTTGCCTTGCAGTACGGCGCTGATGACTTTGGCGGCACACTAATTGGAGAGGAAGTTGTCTCGTGCACCGGTTCTCGTTCTACAGAGCTGACCGGTAAAAAAATCATTGATGCCATTCATCAGATTGGCTATCATGTCAAAGAGAGAGACAACTTTTACAATCGTGTCGGTTCACTATAGTCCATAATCAGACCACTTGGAATCAACCATAACCCTTGTCTTTTCATCGACTTTGACTAGCTGCTGAACTTTTCTCTGATATCCGTCCTCGCTGTTCTTTTGGGTTGCATCAATTCCCATCTTGGAGCCCAAGTTGACTAGCGGCGATGCGGGATCAAGAGTGTCAGTTGGCGTGTTGTTGATAATTATTGTATCTCTTGCCGCATCTGCTCTTGTGGTGACTGCCCAAATAACATCATTCATATCATGAACATTAATGTCATCATCCACTACGACAAAGGTCTTTGTCAGCGAGAGTTGCCCCATTCCCCACAATCCCATCATTACTTTCTTTGCCTGTCCCGGGTATCTCTTTTTGATTGAAATGACTGCCAGTCCTTGAAACCATCCTGCAGCCGGCATGCTATAATCAACTACTTCCGGATGAAACATTCGAATTAACGGCAAAAATGATCGTTCGATTACTTTACCAACATATGCGTCCTCAAGAATCGGTTTTCCAACAACAGTTGTAATGTAGATTGGTTCCCTTCTTCTCATAATTCCTGTTAGCGTAAATGTCGGATACGGCTCTACTGGTGTATAGTAGCCTGTGTGATCCCCAAACGGCCCTTCATCTCTGATATCTTTTGGATCAACATATCCCTCTAAAACAATATCTGCATTTGCAGGAACATCCAAATCGATTGTCTTGCATTTTACAGTCTTGATTCCCTCTCTTCTTACGATTCCTGCAAACAGGTACTTGTCTAGTCCTTCTGGCACTGGTGCAATTGATGAAAATATTGTTGCAGGCTCTCCACCGATAATTATGGCAGCCGGAATCGTTTCTCCTCTGTCTTTGGAAATATCTCCATGGTGTGCCCCCCGCTTGTGTTTCTGCCAGTGCATTAATGCGTGATTCCTGTCAATTATCTGTATTCTGTAAACTCCGAGATTCCTTATATTGGTCTCTGGATGCTTTGTAGCGACCAATCCTAGGGTAATGAACCGACCTGCATCATTTGGCCACGATTTTAGAATCGGCAAATCATCAAATGATGCATTACTTGATGTTATCTCAGTTACCGGTCCGCTTGTCTCTGTCTTGGGAAACGATGAGGCCATCTTTGAGAGTTCTGGAAGTTTTTTTATCTTGTTTAAAAGACCAGACGGAATGTCCATCTTGCTCATATCTGCAATGCGCTGGCCAATCTCAGTGAAATCTGTCATCCCAAGTCCTATCTCTAGTCTCTTTATGGACCCAAATGCGTTTCCTAAAACTGGCATGTCATATCCCTTTACATTCTCAAAAAGAATTGCAGAGCCTTTAGAGTACATTTCACGTCTCAGTATTTCTGCAATTTCTAAATCAGAGTCCACCTCTGTCCTGACTCTCTTTAACTCTCCGTTCTTTTCAAGCTCTGTGACAAATTCATGAATGTCTCTTATTGGCACAATCCCCTTAAAGCCGGTCCAAGTATAAGCCTAACTAGATTTGCGTAAAAATCAGGGAACGTCTCTTTTACAAATGTATTTTAGTTCTTATTTACAAGAAAAACAGTGTTGGCTGAAGACAAGTGCGTAGTTTGTAATGGATCTGGAATTATAAAATTGCTTGGTTCTCAGTGTCCTTTTTGCAATGGAACAGGTGAGCCAAACCCGTCTGCAAAGTCATACCTTGCTTCTCATATCTGTCAGTGCATCCATCTTGATAGAAAGCAGTGCCCTCTATGTGGAAAAAAATGTCATCATGATACCCCAAACAAACCAAAAATTCTGCTAAACCCTTGATAGTTTACATTGGTGGAAGTTCAGTCTTTTTGTCATAACCGCCAGACCCGAACTTGCAGTAAAAACATAATTCTGATTCCATATACTTTAACTGCTCGACTTGAATTGCTCCAAGTTTTAGAGCGATCTTTGTTAGTATTTTGTATTTTAATGGCATTGCAGGTATCACCTCTTCCTTGTATACCCTGTAATGATCAGGACAAAACTTTAGTGTGATCTTGCTTGGTTCCTTGCCTTTTTCATTTACATGTCTTGTAAACTTGATCTGCTCCCTGATGTATTCGTGCTTTGGGCATGGACAATCCTTGCCCCCTGGATGTTTGTATGCTGGTATGTTTTTCCAGTCAAATTCGGGATATTCCTTTTCAAAGTCATCCATTGTAACTACCATATTATCTAATAATATAAAACTTGATCAAGTTGACTGATTCAAATTAACCCAAATGTACATAAACCCCGTATTATTCACCAAGGCTAATGGCAGCTGCTAAAAAGCAAACTAAGAAAGATCTTGAAAACAAGATTACAGAATTGGAGGCAAAACTAGATCAAATTGTTGCTAAATTAGAAACGAAACTGGCACCAAAACCAGCAGAGGCAAAACCAGCAGAAGCAAAACCAGCAGAGGTAAAACTCGCACCAAAACCAGCAGAGACAGCACAATCTCCAGTAACATTCAAGGAGGCATTAGAGGATGCATATTACAACGCTACAACGAGTTCTTTTCATGACTATCGAGCAAAGGTTACAGGCTACGCTCCTGCTCCCAACAGATACTTTGTCAGGAAAACCGCTCCTGTAGGCAAGGTTCCAACATCAAACTGGAACGAGCAAAAAGTAAAGGTTACAGGCTATACGCAGCCATCAAACCAATACTTTGCAACAAGAGCAAGAATGGCATATCATCCTGCTGATAAGACATTTGGAGGTTTTAGCGGCACAAGCATGAGTGTTGAAGGTGTTAATCTACAAGTACAAACACCAGCATCATCAAAACTGGTAAAAGGCACACTTCCAAAAGGTTTCTAATCTGTTAACGCCACGCCTTATTTTCTATTTTTAACAGTAATGCTCTTTTGTGATCATTTCCTGTATTGGACATGTCTCCAAGAATCAAGTGTCCAAATTGTCAGCAAAATGAATGGCTTGAAAATTCTGAACTGAACTATCTTCCGGAAATTACTAAAATGGAGAATGGGGAATATGCTTCTGATATTGATAATGGTATACATGTCAGACTGTGGCGATGTAATAATTGCATGTATGTGATGCCTTTTTGGGAGCCTGATTGATCCATTTTATTTTCCAAATTTTTGTATAATCTGATGGAAATCTTACAAATTATTGTATTTTTTTGCAAATTAATCTAAACTAAAATTGATGAATCAATAAAACATAAATAAACATAACTGCAATTATCCAGCATGGCGGCAAAACGCAAAGCAAGTACAAAATCGGAACTAGAATCCAAAATTGCAGAGTTGGAAAAAAAATTATCAAAACTAGTTGATCAACTTGAAACAAAGCCAGCTCCAAAACCAGCAGAGGTAAAACCAGCTCCAAAACCAGCAGAGGTAAAACCCGCTCCAAAACCAGCAGAGGTAAAACCCGCTCCAAAACCAGCAGAGGTAAAACCCGCTCCAAAACCAGCAGAGACCGCACAATCTCCAGTAACATTCAAGGAGGCATTAGAGGATGCATATTACAGTGCTACAACGAGTTCTTTTCATGACTATCGAGCAAAGGTTACAGGCTACGCTCCTGCTCCCAACAGATACTTTGTCAGGAGAACAGCTCCTGTAGGCAAGGTTCCAACATCAAACTGGAACGAGCAAAAAGTAAAGGTTACAGGCTATACGCAGCCATCAAACCAATACTTTGCAACAAGAGCAAGAATGGCATATCATCCTGCTGATAAGACATTTGGAGGTTTTAGTGGCACAAGCATGAGTGTTGAAGGTGTTAATCTGCAAGCACCACCAAAACCAGTTGAGACCACACAGCAAACACCACCTCCACAACAATCCAACTCTAGTAGCGATACGGAAAAATCAAAAAAACAGACATTAGAAGAATACGAAGCTGAATACATGAACCGAATCGAGACAGAACGTATAGAGTCTGCAGAACTAATAAAGGCAGCAGCAGAGCTAAAAGCAAAGCGTCAAACAGAGTCTAAACCAGGCGGTTCTTCAAAAGGTGTTCTTCCAAAAGGTTTCTAATCTTAATCCAAACCACTATTTTTAGTTTGAACTAAGGAAATCCTCTAGAACAACTTTTGAATGTCCGGCAGCCTTTACCTTGGAATACACCTTGAAAATTTTCCCTTTCTCATCTACAAGAAACGTACTTCTCATGACTCCCATGTATTCTCTACCCATGAACTTTTTCTTGCCCCAAACGCCAAACATCTTTGAGACCTCCTTGTCTTCATCTGCCAAAAGCGGATATTTTATTTCCATTTTTTCACAAAATTTTCTGTGAGAGTCTACTGTATCTGGACTAATACCGATAATCTCTATCCCTTGTTTTTGGAATTTTTTATAGTCTTTTGAAAACTCGTCAGCCTCTCTGGTGCATCCTGGAGTGAAATCTTTTGGATAAAAGTAAATGACATGTCTCTTGTCCTTAAAATCCGTAGATTTTACCTTGTTGTTATTGGCATCATTTATCTCGAACTTTGGAACAGGATCTCCTTCTGAAATCATACGTTTCAAGATGAATCTGTTCATAATTAGTTTATGTTTTGCACTGATCACAGTTTTATTTCGAATCTTTTATATTGAAATTGAATTGGCTTTTACATAATGGTTAATCCAAGAGCGTTCCTTGCTGAAGGCATAGCGACTTTTGGATTGGTATTCTTTGGCCCTCTATCAGTAATTTTGGCAATCTCTGCGTTTGGAGAAGGCCTAACAACAGAATCAGTATTGTTTATCTCTCTTGCACACGGAAGTGCTATTGGATTCATGGTGTATGCATTTGGACACGTATCTGGCGCTCACATCAATCCTGCAGTTACCATCCCAATGATGATTACAAGAAAGATTGGAGTCAGTGATGGTGTTGGTTATATTGCTTCACAATTAATTGGCGCAGTAGTAGCAGCTGCCACCCTTAAAGCAATTTTACCAGAACTTGGAGCCAAAGTAAACTTTGGAACTCAGGGAGGCCCTAGCGACCTGATCAACACTAGTATTGTTTCTGGATTTACAATAGAGGCAGTCTTGACGTTTTTCCTAGTAACTGTGATCTTTATGACTGCAGTTCACAAGAAAGCGTCCCCCGGATGGGCCGGATTTACAATTGGCGGAATGGTCTTTCTAATTCACTTGGTTGCCGTTCCATTGACAGGCGCATCAGTAAACCCTGCTAGAACATTTGGCCCTGCGCTAATCTCTGGATTTTGGGAATTTCATTGGCTGTATTGGGCAGCACCAATCTTGGGTGGAATCATTGCGGGATTAATCATGAATTATGTCTTTGTCAAACCGGCAGAAAAGGAAGCATAATTCTTCAAATACCAACATTTTTAAAAATTTGATACTGTTTTTGTCATATGATGTCAATTGACGATATATCTGACATGTTTTATACGGAATTCATAAAGCTAGAAAATCTAATCAATAATGCGACAGCAAAATATATGCTGCCCATACCTGAAATTGTCGAGATATACTACCAAATAATAAACGTCTCCTCAATGTCTGTTATGATCAGGCAGCAGTATGGAGACTCTGACGGGCACAATTCCCTGATTAGAAAAATTGATGAAACTCTGAAATTTATCTCAAAATTTGATTCAAGATTACACCTGTCAATTATGAGACAGTTGTCTGATTCACTAGCAGATACTACAAAAAGTTTACAATCTCAAAATACACTGGATACATCAAAAGATGAAATTGAATCTAAAGCAAAACTGTATGAGAAATTGCGTCAAACTATGAGTACTAGGGAATTTGTTGAGCAATATGACAAAGGACTATTCCATGATTGAAGAGATTGCTACAAATCTAATCCGGTTAAAAAAAGAATTCGTAACAGTCTATGACGGTAACAGCCAAATTCAAGAAGTAATACCTGTCTTTAAATCCAATCTGTTTCCAGTCAAACAGCAAGATTTGGAACTGTTGCACCGGTTTGCAACAAAGAATCCAATCTACTACAACTCTTATGAAAAGACTATTGGCAGTACTTTATGTACTGTTTATGAGGGTGATCTTAACAAATACTGGCTGAATAGCATCCAGCATGATTCTAGCCGTGCACCGTTCTCCCCAACATGGATAATGTCTGCATATGTGTGTGCATTGCTTGCAAAGAATCTTGGATATCGGGAAGTAATTGACATAGGTTCTGGGGACGGGAGAATTGCATTTTGTGCCAAAGTCCTGGATTTGGAATCATACAGCATCGAGATTGATGATATGTTGTTTGATCTACAGAAACTTTTGAATGTTCCTGACTTTCATCCGCATTGTTCTGACGCGGTATCCTTTGACTATTCCTCATTGAATCTAACATGTCCCGTCTTTTTTATCGGCGGTCTTGCACAAATGGGAGGCACTGCACTGGCATCTGGCGTCCTAGAAAAAATTAATTCAATCTCCAAGCTGAAGAAAAACGCCGGTTGGGTCTTTGCTGGTACCTTGTCTCAAAAATATCCTGCAGATCCAAAAAACAAGGCCGGATGGGGCACGTTAATTGAAAAAAACAATCTCAAATTTATTCGGAGCGTCTCTCTGCCGACTGTCTGGACATTTCATGAATCACAAGATACCCCTTACATCTTTACAGTTACGAGTCCGCATCCAGTAGATGGGAAAGTAACTCAGATTACACATTCTAGGAAATATTTATCTTTGTTATTTCGAAAATAATCTATAATCATTTTTAGAAAGAAACACTTGAGAATTTCAATTGATATTATCGGTTTGTAATTTCCCACACCTGACTCTGCTGAAATGATTAAATTTGCAATAATTCATTGGAGTGGTCCCCTATGTTAGTACCGTTTTTGACATGATTTTCCAGTGTTGCTGGCACCATTATTTGTTTCTCATCTCCCATTGTTTTTTAAATTCGATTGGTGTCTGATATCCCAAAGATGAATGAATTCTGGAATGGTTGTAATCAGAGTACGCATCTGCAATAACAACTTTAGCCCCTGAAAAGTTTGCAAACTCGTGTGTGGCCAGAGATATTCTTTCTTCAGCGTTTTATGAAATGATTCCACATGTCCGTTTTGCTGTGGTGTGCGTGCGTGTATGTGCGTGCGTGTGCGTGTGTATGTGTGATGCCAGATGAATTCCTACTTATTCCTAAAAGTTTGATTGCTTTTCTTGTTGCGTGACTCTTGTACTGGGTTTCATTGTAAGTTCTTATTCTGTATGAATCAGCAAAGAGCATGTTTTATGCCTATAACGTCCAACTATATTAGTGGATTTAGGCGTAGTGGTTGATACATACCTTTTCTTAGTGTTACAATCAGGTTTCTGAGAAGCCACTGTATACACATACTATCAATTGCAACATCAGATGTTGCACTTGGTACAAATGAATATCCAACCCATTTCTAGTAAATGGTATGAATCAGCAAATAACATGTTTTATGTTTATAACGCCCAACTAATCTAGTCGATTCAAGCGCGAAGGTTGATACATACAGTAAATGCATCAACTACATTAAAGCAGTAACACCAGCCGTCAGCTTTACAGTCAACATATGACATGCCTGCCTCCCACAACTGGCTTGGTGCAGTTGGAGAAAATAGTTTCCTTGATACTTTTATGATCGGCTTTTTGGTCTTGCTAGGCTCAATCCAGGCCAATCTGTGAAATATTCTCCTGATTTGTTTGCGATTTACTGCCTTATCCAATTCTCTTGAGGCAGCAGCTGCCATCCTGCGGGTTTCATAGGTTGGTCGTCGGTTTCCTATCTTTTGAACTGTTTCAGTTACATCCTGTTTAATGGAATGTTTCGTGGAGTTTTGGTGTAATGCCAAAAAGACTTTGGTAGACCACCGTAGAACAATGACTGCTAAACTCGTTGATTGTTTCATTTCCTTTACTGCAATCATCATCTCACGCCTCCCAACGTTTTTTTTAAAATATCATTGGCAATTGTAATCTCACCAACTAGTCGCTTTAGTGAGTCGTTTTCCTTTTGTATCTGCTTGCAGACGTTTTCATCAGGAGCTCCTGAGAATGCCATTTTGCCAGATTCTAGGAACCTCTCCTTCCAAGGATAGAAAGTATTTGCTGAGAGATTGTGCTTTCTGCATGTCTCTGCTGTGCTGATGCTAGTAGCTAGTCAGTAGATGGGAAAGTGTTTCATTTGGAGCAAAAATACCAATCAATCAAATAAATTAGACAGGTAAAGTTAGATCGAGATTGTGCAATTCCATCAAATGTGGCACTTTTCTATTTATCGTTAGTGACTCTAGTACTATTCTTGATTTCTCTGACGCTGTCCATTTCTTTACCATGAGAGTAAACCTACCGGCATACTCAAAAACTCTGTGTCAGTAAACGGTACAGCTCTAAAGGGGACCAGACCATTACGTTAACGGCAAATTCCTTCACATGTAACACTTGGATTAGTTTTTGTTTATTTTTTAATTATTTTTGCATTATTAGGATCCAAATCATTCCAAACTACATCATAACCCAATTGTGATAACAAATCAGCATGACATGAATCAGGAATCTTGTGAGATGTCATCACAGTACAAGCTTGAAGAAATTTAGAAACACCATCAAGTGAACTGTTTATCAAATTAGTTTTTTCTTTTGAAATGAGATATGATCCAATTGTAATATAATTATCAGGATAATCAGCATGAATAATCTTTAATGCTGCTGCTTCTGGAATAGAATGTTCATGTGCTATCTGTTTTATAGAAATTAAATCCAAGCTATTTTCATCTAATTTAATTTGAGTTTCATCAATCTTTTCTTTAGTAATTTCTGCATCAATTTTCTTGAGATGTTCTAAAATTGGTTTTAATGAAACTTCTTTTTTAAAAGTAAAAATTTTGTCTTTTGAAATAGTTTCTATTTGTGAACATGCCAAGTCAGAATTTACAGCTACCAACAAATCAACATTCTTGTTGTTATTGTTATTGTTGTTGTTGTTTTTCTCATTGTTTTCAAATAATGTTTGGAGTTTGACTGCTTTTCGTTCAAGATATTCTTTTGTCCAAAAACCTACAATTTCAAAATACACTTTACGCCCAAATCGTTCAAATAGAAAATCAGGAATCATGGCTTTACCACCTGCAATTAATGGATGTGGCTCTCGAGAAAGTTTCCATGTAAATTTGTCATTTTGATCAAAGTGTTGATGAAATCTCTTTGCAAATGCTGTTTCTGCAGAACTATCATAAACATAATTATCATCATAGGCGTTATTTCCTGCATCATTACCACCATTTTGAAATGTCACATCTATTGTTGAGCGAAGGAATTCTTGGGTATCATCATTGGATAATTCAAATGAATAGATTTTTTGTCCATCATCATGTTTTTTCACTATTGAGCCATTGATTTTCCAGGTTGGTGTGGCTACAATTGAGGGCAATAGTTTGGCCATTGATGTACCGTATCTATCAGTCATTTTGAAGAGACTAAGCGGTCCTTCTAATACACATTTTATAGAATCATTATCATCATCTGAATTACAATCAGAATAATATTCCAAATTATACATCAGACCATATCTTTTGACATTACGTAAAACTTGTTTCCAGTAGATGCCACCTTTTACATAAAATTCTAATCTAGTACATTTGAAAAGAAGTGTTTGGAATAACGAAAGATTATACCACAAGATTAGATCTTTGGGATTAATAACATCAAATTGCGTTAATACAAGATTCTCATCTTTGTCACTCCACATTATATTTTCAACATCATTAGATGAAATATACATCTGAGTTGCAATTTGTTGGATAATGTATTTTCTTTGTGGAACAGATAAAGCTAAACCTTGTTTTGAGGATTCCTCAAATAATTTTTGTCGTATAAACATTGGAGTTGCAATAGATGATGACGAGTTTAATTGCCCAAAAACAGAACGTCGTTCTAACAATGCAAAGAAACCACGTACTAATTTGTAATCATATTCTGATTCAAGTAGTTTGATTTTTTGTAGCAAATCTCCTTTGCATTGTTTATTTTTTTGAGCATTTGTAAAAAGTACAATTAGTTTGTTGACTAGTTCATAATCAGCCCCATTCCCAAAATTAGTAGTACAAAATAATGGGGTTATCTTACCTCGACTAATTTTGGTGCGCAAAAGTTCAGATGAAAGCATTAGAATGCCACCTCAATAATTTTTGTGATTTTGTTGTATGTCATTTTGTCAATTTCCATATGATGATGATGATGATGATGATGATGAAAAACCACTATCCGTAACAGCATTTTTTTTCAGTGAAATTATTCTTTTTGCACTAGTGTTAGTTTCTTGCGTATGTTTTGAGACTAGCTCAACTAGTCTTGCCTTTCTGCCATCTTGTTTTGGCCTTAGAATTCTTCCTAGTCTCTGGATCAACTCTCGCCCACTACCTGTACCACTCATAATTATGCCTAATTCTGCATCAGGAACGTCTACTCCCTCATCCAAGACCCTGGATGTGACTACCACATTATATCTGCCAGACTTGAATCTCTCCAAAACATCTTGTCTTTCTTTTTTTATTGTTCTGTAAGTGATATTGGGAATCAGGAACTTGTTTGATAATGTATAAACCATTTTGTTGTTTTGTGTAAAAATTATTGTTTTGATTTTTTTGTTTTGCTGTAATATTTTTTGTAACTCATCTATTTTGGATTTACTGTTTAGGGCAATTTCATTTGCTTTGTTTCGTGCAAGCAATGCTTCTCTTGCAATCTTGTTTTTGTTTGATATCATGATTAATCGTTTGAGATTGTACATTGATGGAACTTTGAATCCTAACTGTCTGAGATTTGTTAAGAATTTTGTATGGTTAACTTCGTATTCTTTTTGTTCTTCTGGAGTTAGATTAACTTGTATTCGGTCTATGGTGTATTCTGCTAGATGTTTTTGTGCTGAGAGTTCCTGTGATCCAAGACGAAACACAACTCCTCCGGTTAGATACGGAATTAATTCATGTAGTTCATCTTCTCGTTCTATTGTTGCAGTTAGTCCTAATCTGTATGGTGCAATGAATTGTTCTGCAATGGAGCGATATCCAGGTGCAGGAAGATGGTGTACTTCATCAAATATGATTAATTTGAATTGGTTTCCTATTGTTGATGCTCTAAGATATGCTGAATCATATGTTGTCACAGTAATTGCTTGAAGGTTGTCTTCACCTCCACCTAATCTTCCGATAGAAATGTTTTGTGAATTTTGATTATTATTATTATTATTATTATTATTAGTTAAAAGATATTTGGAAATGTTGTTTGCCCATTGTTCCATTAAATCAATTGTTGGAACTACCACTAGTGCAGATGCATTTACTTTTTGAATTGCCTTAATTCCTATGGCCGTTTTTCCTGCACCCGTAGGCAAAATAACACATCCCCTCATGGATGATTTTTCCCAATTGTGTATTGCTTGTTTTTGATAATCTCGTAATTCCAAATCTTTCATTTGGAATACAGGAGATGGAATGAAATCAGGAACATTATCAACAAAATCTAAATCACTTTTTTTCAAATACTCGATAATTTCTGAATAGTTTAGACCATACGATCTGAGGGCTTTGCTCCTATCATCAAATTTTGTACCTGGAATACTTGCTAGTTTGCTGTCTTCAATGCGAATTGTGCCTTTATCAAAGAATAGTTTGGGGGTAGCAGAAGAATTGGATGTCAAAATCTATTGCTTTTATGATGATATCATTATAATCCCTTTTTGATCGTTGATTACATCGTACTAGTTAATGAAAAACGCTCTTGATGTAGAATTTTGGTACGTATCAACCCTTACGCCTAAATCGACTAGATTAATTGGACGTTATAGGCATAAAACATGTTCTTTGCTTGATTCATACGAATGATGCTCTTTACGTTTTTACAGACTGGAACTGATTACCATAACAACACGGAGAGAGGGCAATACAACCAAACGTCATAATTGGAAAGATCACAAACGGTCATCGCTCAAAGGCCGGAGCTGATTCTCACAAGATATTGATGAGTATAAAGGAGACATGTCGGATGAGGGAATTGAATCTACATGATTATGCTTTGGAATATTTGAGAAATTCTACTTTAAAACTGTAGACAGTTACAAAAATATGACTATTCTAGGCGTTCCAATCACTATATTTTTATACTTTAATATACACGAGTATACCGAAGCATGCTATGGAACAAAGTACAATAAGACTTTCTAAAAAAACCAAAAACGATCTCAGAAAACAGATGAACTATCCTCAAGAAACCTACGAAGAAGTTATTGCCAGACTTTTAAAAATTACTCAAGAAGATGACATATTAAATAAATCTGTAATCAAAAATATTGAAGAAGGAATTGCAGATATTAAAGCAGGACGTGTGTATACATCAGAACAACTCAAAAAGAAACTAGGACTTCGGTAGAATGTTATGGAAAGTTATTTGGTCTGAGAAATCTGTAAAACAATTAAAAAAACTAGGCAAGAAAGATGCGCAAAAAATTTATGATTCCGTATTAGATTGTGTTGATGATCCCTTCAAAAATGTGGCACGATTAACAAATTCATCGTTTTATAGATTACGTATAGGAAATTATAGAATCATTTTGGATTTACAACAAAACACCATGATTATCTTTGTTATTGAGACTGATCACAGAGGTAGAATTTACAAAAAATAACGATATGACTATTCTAAGCGTTCAAATATGTTCTATTGTTTGTAAAAGAATGTGATTTCATTACACACACACCATATACAAATCTAACCTGATAAAATCCAAGTCAATTTCATTAAAAAATAAAAAAATAATACATGTTGTCAAACGTACTAGTCTTCTCCTCTTTTCCAAACATGTTTGATACTGATTAACATACAAAAATTGTTACTGATTAACAGAGTTTATGCGTAACGCTCTTAATGTCAAGTTTTGTTGCTCACTTTGTAACTGTTTTTCAAACGAAAAAAATCAACACGATGAGCCATACTAGTTTTCGTGAATGTCTTTGAATTACTCACAATAATACTTGACGAGGTAGACACGTGCAAGCCTATTCAAAGATGGAAGATGGAATGGGAACATTTCATGTCCACACTGCAAATCAAATGACATAAAAAAATATGGAAAATATGCGATTCATCTTTAGAGATATTTCTGTTACAGCTACAACCACACATTCAACGACAAGACCAGGACTATATCATCACTCTCACATGTCCCTATCCCAATGGTTCTTTTTTATCTGGATGTACTGCATTGTCTCACCAGTATCTGGAATATCAGTCAAGGAGATTAGCAAAAAGATGGGTGGGGGAAGGGGGGGGGGGTTGCAGTACAAGACATGCTATTACATGGCTCGCAAGGCTATGCAAAAGATTACTGATTCAGAAAAAGACAAGATGCTATCGGGTAATTGTGAGGTGGATGAACTGTATATGCAGTGGACTGAAAGGAAAGAACTATCACAATATCATCATATCATCAAAAAGACTGCCAAAAAGACGTGCAGTAAAACCACCACCATCTGGACGTGGCAAGTTTGATCGAGATTTCCCGATGATTTTGTGCCATCATCAAAGAGGCGGCGATACTATCTTTGCGGTACCTCAAAAGTATCCATCCATTGCAAGCTTGTTTGTATGATAATATCAAAAGGATCTCACATCTACACAGACTAGTATAAAGTGTATCATTCTTTAGTTTTGGGGTATGAACATCATCATACCGTAAATCAGTCTCAAGGAATGCAAGGGATGATATGCGCATACCAACAACTGTGAGTGCAGAACCGCACTTTTTAGACTATGGATGGTATAGCACAGTAGAGTCAACAAGTTTAACTTGGAATCATGTCCAAACGTTTGCATTCTTGCACAACATGAGAAAGCAACATTAGACACGAGAAGTTTTTTTGTGTCTGCTTTGTCTTGCATGCATTACTTTTTTTTTGATTACCTTCTCTTTCACACTCCTTTTTTCACCTCGGTATTACAAAGCGAGTTTGCATAAAAGGCGCATTTTTTAGGGATTCGGTACAGGGGTGTAGCGGACCCGACCGGATTTGAACCGGCGACCTAACGCTCCGCAAGCGTTCGCACTATCCAAGCTGTGCAACGAGTCCAAAAATTGGGAGTTAATTGTGCCTATTTTAGCTTCCGAATCGTTAGCTCGTTGGTTCAAATCCGTTTGACCCCGTATACTGTTACGCTGTATAATCACCTACTCCAGGTATTGTCTTTAGTAGCATTGCATCAGAATTGACTTTAACTGCAGCATGTATCTTTGCATTAATATCTGAAATCCCATCATTTAGTGATTCTAACTGTCGTATAAAGCCATCAATACGATAATCCTCTAGGGCATAGAGTCTTTTTATGTATAATCCTGTGAATGTTGCTCCAGGAATCTTTATTCCATTTTGTAACAGAATACCATGAATACAGTTCTTTGCAGATGTCCTCCATTGGATCAACTTTCTTCTATGCCGTACAAGCTGACGTTCCTTTACAATTTTATCACTTGGAACAAAGCATGTTGTAATATATCCTCCACGTAAGAGATCTGCTAGTACCGCTGCATCAATCTTGTCTGTCTTTTTCTTTGATGCTGCAATTGCCTTTGTAAGATAAGGATTTGACAACACTACCTTATATCCCAGTGCATCTGTCATGAATCTGTACACTCCATACCAAACTGATGATGATTCCATGACGATACTGGCAGAAAGTGGTATCATTGAGAACATTTGTCTGATTGCCTGTTGTGTGTTTTCTATTCTTTCATTCCGTGTTATCTTTCCCTTGCTATTCATAACGGCCACTTGATGAAATTTCTTGTGTAGATCAATTCCAACATACATGATATTTTTGGGTTTATCCCTAATCTGTTTCTTTGGAACTGTTCTCTTTGAATGCGATTTACGGATCTTTGATCTACCCGATTCATTCTTTATGCTATCTGAATTCCTTGCCTTTTTCTTCACATATAGTTAGCAAAGAACATGTTTTATGCCTAAAACGTCTTGACTATTCTAGTGGATTTAGGCGTAGAGGTTGATACATACGAAACTGGTTATATGCATGTGTTGGAAGATTCAGGCCAAGAACTACCAGTCCAAATCAATCCACAAGACTGTTATATTTTTACTATTCGATGATTTTGTATAACGCATGGATTATTGCAAATTTAATCATTTCAGCAGAGTCAGGTGTGCAAAATTACAAACCGATAATATCAACTGAAATTCTCAAATGTTTCTTTGTAAAAATGATTATAGATTATTTTCGAAATAACAAGGATAAATATTTCCTAGAATGTGTAATCAGAGTTACTTTCCCATCTACTGTACATAACTAAAAACAATGTTATGCCTAATTTGATATTGGACTTAAACTCTTACTCCCTAGCCTTTGTTGCAGTCCATAGTGCATCTTGTTCTGTTATTATTCCGTCTTTTTCATATGGCGCCTTGTCTTTGCTCTCAATCAGCTTTATCAATTGATTTGGAGCTAGCATTTGGTATTGGGACATATCAAAGCAAAGAATATGCCCGGATCTAAACCTATCGTCTGAGAAATGTTTACCATCGTGTCAAATGTAAACAAGTTGATGCGTACAAGTCGATTGTTATTTTGGTCGATTACGCATAAACTCTTATGATTTTGTTAGAGTTTGTAACTATATGTGAAGAAAAAGGCAAGGAATTCAGATGGTTGGCGTGATTTAGTCAATTACGCATAAACTCTACTAGTTGTACAGTTAATGCCAGTGCAACTGCCCAAGAAAATGTGATTGTTTAAAACAATTCGATTCCAAGCATCCCCTCGGGAATTACTTTGGATATTGACTTTGCAGCATTCAATAGAGATTATGCGTAATTGACTAAACCGCGCCAACCGTCACAACAATACTCTAACAAAATCATTAGACGTATTGCGTAATTATTTCTAGTACGATTTTTAGAAGATAGTCTCTTGGATTATTCTGAAATTTTGAATTTTTAGGCATAAAATTATGCAAAACATAGAATGTTGAAAAAAAAATCACCCTAATTACGCAAAAGGTCTATTACCATCATATCAAATGTGAACAAGTTGATGCGTACAAGTTGATTGTTGTTTGTTATTTTGGTCGATTACGCATAAACTCCATGTTGTAATGTCTGCATTCCTACACAAAAGTTCACCAAGATAATTTCAGTTCTTTATATGACAACAAAATTCGAGTGCGATAATGCCTAACAACTAATATCCTGTATTAACTGATAACCATATTATGAAAAAGAGATGCGAATGGGCAAAAGACGAACCAAATCTCACATATCATGATAAGGAATGGGGAAGACCGCAACACAATGATCAAAAGTTATTAGAGTTTCTGATACTGGAAGGGGCTCAGGCTGGCCTGTCCTGGAGTACCATTCTCAAACGCAGAGAGGGTTATAGAAAGGCATTCTCTGATTTTGATGCCCTTAAAGTCTCAAAATACACCCAAAAACATGTTGAGAAACTACTCGGAGACAAATCCATAATCAGAAACAGGATGAAGATCAACTCTGCAATCAACAATGCAAAACAGTTCCTAAAAATACAAGAGGAGTTTGGCTCTTTTGACAATTATCTGTGGGGATTTGTAAATCACCAGCCAATTAAAAACAAGTTTAAAAAACAATCTGATCTACCTGCAAGAACCAAAGTCTCAGAGAAACTAGGTCTGGATCTCAAAGAACGCGGATTCAGTTTTGTCGGGCCTACAATCTGTTATGCGTTTATGCAGGCAACAGGGATGACAAACGATCATGTCTCTGACTGTTTTATTCGAGTATGAATCAGACAAATACCGTGTCTTGTGATGTCCAACCATTCTAGTAAAGACTGATGTGTGCATCCGAGATAATTTTTATAGTGGAATTATAGTCTGAAACCATGTCTGAAGGGAAATTTGCAACTTCTGTCTCGTGTATGGATGGAAGGATACAAATCCCGCTGGCACAATGGATTAAAGAGAATTATTCAGTAGATTATGTGGATGCAATTACTGAACCGGGTGTGGACAAGAACATTACAAAAGATTCTGTAACAGAGTCCGTCAAGATCAAATCTAGGATATCCATTCATGTCCACAAGTCAGAACTGGTCGTCTTTTCTGGACATTATAACTGTGCGGCCAATCCTGTCTCTGATGAGGAACACATTGAGTTTATTAAAAAAGGAGTAAATGTGATCTCCTCGTGGAATCTGGGTGTCAAAGTTATTGGTGTCTGGGTTGATGATTCCTGGAATGTACATGCTGTTTAGATTCTGGATGGTTTTCGGGCAATGATAAATGAGAAACTGTCACGTTTTTCAAAGACGGCAGGTCCTGGAATACTGTTTGCAAGTACTGCCATTGGCGTCTCTCATCTAATACAGTCAACAAGAGCCGGTGCTGATTTTGGCTTAATGATCTTGGGATTTGTCGTTATAGTAACTCTGCTAAAATACCCCTTTTTTGAGTATGGCTCCCGCTATGCAAACTCTACTCAGACTAGTATCATTGACGGTTACAAGAAACTTGGCAAGCCTGTGTTGTGGCTATATCTTCTCCTGACTGTATCCTCAATGTTCTTTGTTACAGGAGCTGTAGGCTTTGTCGCTGCAGGATTTTTTGAAAATCTTTTCGAGTTGGATTTCCTTGGTGCATGGACTGTAATCATTTTATTTTCAATATGTGTATTGATCTTAGCCGTTGGAAAATACAATATTCTTGATAGTCTAATCAAGATTATACTCCTTGTCTTGATAATTTCTACTGTCTCTGCATTCTTGTTTGCATTGTATGGCGGTCCGGCAGAGCCTGTGGAAGGATTTGTACCAAAAGAACTGTGGACTGCTTCTGGGATTTTCTTCTTGCTTGCCTTGATGGGATGGATGCCTACTGCCATAGACACATCAAGCTGGAACAGTCTGTGGACATTGGAACGAATGAGGCAGACAAACTACAGGCCAAAGCTCAAGGAAACCCTATTTGAGTTCAGGCTGACATATCTTATAACGGGAATTCTTGCAGTGATGTTCGTTACGCTTGGTTCTTTTATCTTTTATGGGTCCGGTGAGGATCTACCAAACAACAATTCCCTTTTTGCAAACAAGGTAGTGACATTATACACCCAGACAATCGGAAATTGGAGTTACATTATCATTGCGGCATCTGCATTTTCTGTAATGTTTGGGACGATAATTGCCGTCTTGGATGGCTATTCTAGATCACTGCAAAGAACTGTAGAGCTGATCTTTGCAAAAAAGAAAGAGAGCACAAAATACCGCAAACTTTACGTTATCTTTTTGTTTGTAATTGCCATTGGAGCACTTTTAATCATATTTCAATTTGAAAGCAATCTGAAGGAACTAGTTGACTCTGCAACCGTTTTGTCATTTCTAATAGCTCCAGTTATTGCAATCTTTAATCTCAGACTGGTTACAGGTAAATATCTTGCAAAAGAGTCCCAACCTTCAATGCTGTTAAAACTTTTGAGTTTTGCGGGAATCATATTCTTGTCTGGATTTGCGCTAGTCTTTTTAATAACTAGGTTTTATTCATAATTATGAAAATCTCAAAAAATATGCAAAAAGCACTAAACGAGCAGATCGCTTTGGAATCTGACGCGTCAAACAGTTACATGGCCATGGCATCGTGGTGTGAGGTTACAGGATATGAGGGCGCTGCCAGTTTCTTTTATCTCCAGTCTGACGAAGAGAGAACACACATGCTAAAACTCGTCCATTATCTGAACAATCTGGGCATCTCTGCAGTGATTCCTGCTATAAAATCACCTACAAGCAGTTTTAGTTCATTGGAGCATATCTTAAAGACTGCACTAAAGAATGAACAGGCAGTTACTGTTGCAGTACACGGGATGGTTGAAATCTCACAAAAAGACAAGGATCATTCAGCGTATGCATTTCTGGAATGGTTTGTCAATGAGCAAGTTCAAGAGGAGACAAAGTTTGAAACTCTGATACAAAAGTTTGAGTTGATAGGACGAGACAAGATTGCCATACATGAGATAGACAAGGCTCTGGCAGTAAATGCTGCAACTCTGACAGATAACACTGTCTAAATATTTTTTTCTAAAATCATTAATACTGGATATCTTTTTCATACTTTATGACAGTTATTGTAACAAGAAAACCGGGCGGCATAACACAACTATTCAATACTAAAACTGGCAGAGTAACTTACAAGTGCAAGGCAGAATCTGCATACATGCTTATTGAGGCATTTGGAGGAATTATAAAATTTAATCACAAGGGTGCAATTGCCACTGTAACTGGCCATATCACCCTACTTGAATCATGCGATGTGATAAAGAAAGGACATCCCAATTACAAGGATGCCCTCTTGATGATAATCTCCGCACACAAGGAATTTGCCCAAAATATCTCTGTTTCAAGTCAAAAAGAGATTCAGGAACTTGAAAGCAAGTTATTGGGCCTCTAGTTCCAACTGGTAAAACGAATCTCTTGGTTTGTCATAAACTCTGTCAATGCAATTGCCATCTTGTCACATCTGCACTGTAATCCTTTCCACAAAACTTGCATTCAAACTTGTACTGATTTGACAAGATCATTTTGGTTTAGCAATTATTAAAATTTGACTGAACTGTCTCTTATTTAACCATAAAACATACATTGTTCGCACTCACAAATCTCTTGCCGTTCTGCTTTTTAGACATTTTTTGTGCTGACCTGTCTGACCCTGAACACAGACCTCCTCAAGATTGTCCATGGTTGCATATTTTTTAGATTGATCAAATCCAAAGCCTCCGTCTTGCGTCCTACTGTATATTTGCATGATTGGTGTGGTATTTTACTTTACTGGTTGATTGCAGATTTTATTGTGTCTTGTAACTCTTTTTTGTGCGTCTCGATGAATCCTCTTATCTCAAAAGTATCCATGTAACTGCCGGCTGATGCACGGGTTGCCTTGAGCAAATAATGCAAAGTTCCCTCTTCAATTTTTCCAACATAGTATCCATAAAGAAAATCTGCCTCACAATCACACTTCCAAATCTGTTTGATGTGTGGAAATGTTTGTCTGATTTCAGTTGGTATCCCTTGAATTCTTCTCTTTATGTACTGATCAAGTGATCTCCTGATTGTAGAGTCTTTAAGCAATTCTGATATTGTCTACTGGCACTTGTTTTTTAGTCATTATCCTTTCTATCTCTTTCCCCATTTTCGGGCTTGTCCCACATGTGCATAGTCCCTCGAATCATAAAAGAACCTACTATTATGGCCACTATTCCTCCGGCAATAAACATAAAGAACCTTCCAATATCTCCAACACTTGTCAATATTGTTACATTACTGCGAGTCTAATTATAATTGTCTGAAATTTACACTCTTTAGAGTTTATGCGTAATCGACCAAAATAACAAACAACAATCGACGTGTACGCATCAACTTGTTCACATTTGATATGATGGTAACAGATCTTTTGCGTAATTAGGGTGATTTTTTTCAACAATCTATGTTTTGCATAATTTTGTGCCTAAAAATCTAAAATTTCAGAATAATCTGAAAAATTACCTTTTAACAGTTAACCCAGATGTGCTCAAAATTGGCTAAAAATGCAAAGATCTAGTCAAAACCACCTCCTGTTCCACCTCCTGATTGGTCATGATTGTGAGCACATCTGGGTTACCTTCTAAAAACGCTCTTAATGTAGAATTTTGTTGCTATATAAAGAACTGAGATTATCTTGGTGAACTTTGAATAATCATCTTGCTTTCTCATGTTGTGCAAGAGTGCAAACGTTTGGACATGATTCCAAGTTAAACCTGTTGACTCTACTGTGCTATACCATCCACAGTCTAAAAAATGCGGTTCTGCACTGTTGTTGGCATGCGCATATCATCCCTTGCATTCCATGAGACTGATTTACGGTATGATGATGTTCATACCCCAAGACTAAAGAATGATACACTTTATACTAGTCTGTGTAGATGTGAGATCCTCTTGATAGTAAGAGTTTAGGTTGAGCACGAATTTTAGATGTTCTAGTCAGGAGACCTAAACTATTACTTTTGATATTATCATACAAACAAGCTTGCAATGGATGGATACTTTTGAGGTACCGCAAAGATAGTATCGCCGCCTCTTTGATGATAGCACAAAATCATCGGGAATTCTCGATCAAACTTGCCACATCCAGGTGGTGGTGGTGGTTTTAATGCACGTCTTCTTGACAGTCTTTCTGATGATATGATGATATTGTGATAGTTCTTTCCTTTCAGTCCACTGCATATACAGTTCATCCACCTCACAATTACCCGATAGCATCTTGCCTTTTTCTGAATCAGTAATCTTTTGCATAGCCTTGCGAGTCATGTAATAGCATGTCTTGTACTGCACCCCACCCATCTTTTTGCTAATCTCCCTAACTGATATTCCAGATACGGGTAAGACAATGCAGTACATCCAGATAAAAAAGAACCATTGGAATAGAAACATGTGAGAGTAATGAAATATAGTCCAGGTCTTGTCGTTGAATGTGTGGCCGCAGCTGTGACAGAAATATCTCTAAAGATGAATCGCATATTTTCCATATTTTTTTATGTCATTTGATTTGTAGTGTGGACATGAAATGTTCCCATTCCATCTTCCATCTTTGAATAGGCTTGCACATGCCTACCTCGTCAAGTATTATTGTGAGTAATTCAAAGACATTCACAAAAACTATCATGACTCATCATGTTGATTTTTTTCGTTTGAAAAACAGTTACAAAGTGAGCAACAAAACTTGACATTAAGAGCGAAGCCAGTTTACCTCCCGCAAGAGAATAGGCAAGACGCCAAAGAATGGATGGATGTCCACACTGTTTGAAAATGAATTACTTGAGCATGGAATCGTTCTGATAAACTCTAGACCATATCATCCACAGACAAACGGCAAGCTGGAACGTTTCTTTAGAACGTTAGAATAAGAGTTGCCATACTATAACTCTATGGATGCCTACATCAAATACTAAAACGAAAAAAGGCTTCACTTTTCCCTGGACATTGATCATGGACAGACTCTCCACTCATGGCATTTGCAGACAAAAAGGTCACAAAAGCAATCAGAAAAAGCAACCCAAAATGGATGGAGGAGGACACTAATGACTAGCGGACATAATTTCCATATAATACAAGTTAACTGGAAAACCCACTACTGGAGTGGACCCCTGTTTTTAGTACCACTTTTTGCATATTTTGCTTTACACTTTCTTTCATTTATGTGTCATCTCCCATTGTTTGATGAATTCATTTGGAGGCATGTATCCTACAGATGAATGAATTCTTTGATTGTTGTAATCCTGAAATGCGCCAGCCAGTGCAATTTCTGCCATCTGAAAGTTTGTAAACTCTTGTGGCCAGATGTATTCCTTTTTGAGTGTCTTGTGGAATGATTCCACATGACCGTTCTGCTCTGGAGTATGATGCCAGATGTACTCTTGCTTTATGCCAAGTATTTCAATGGATTTTCTAAATTCTTTACTTGTGTATTGTGTGCCGTTATCTGAGCGAATGACTAGTCCTGATGGATCAGGTTTTTCTTGCGCCACATCTTGCACAATTGATTCTATTGCAGCATCTTTTGTAGCCCTGACATCAAAGATATAGCTCAGCCACTTTCTGGTGAATGTATCTAACACGTTAAAGCAGTAGCACCATCCATCAATGCCGCACCAGATGTATGTAATGTCTGTCTGCCATAACTGGTTTGGTGCAGTAGCCTTGAGCAGTTTTTTTCCAGATCTCATGATCTCTTTTTTGGTCTTTACAGGCTCAATCCAGCCTAATTTGCGGAATATTTTTTGTATTCTTTTACGATTTATCGGAGTTTGTAGTTCCCTAGATATGGCAGCTGCCATTCGTCTGGAACCATACGTTGGACGCTGTCTTCCAATCTTTTGTACCTGCACAGAGATGACAGGATCTGTCTTTGTATCTCGACGTCTTTTGTTATAGTACCATTTGGTCTTGGAGACTCCAACAAGCGACAAGGACCTGTTGAGACTCATGCTGTTTCTTAATTCTTTAATGGCGATCATCTTTTGCTGCACTCCAACGTTTTTTTTAAAACGTCATTGGCTATGGTGATCTCGCCGATGAGCTTTTTGAGAGAGTCATTTTCTTTTTGCAGTGTTTTGCATGTGTCATCATTGCCGTTTAGTGCAAGTTTTCCGGCTCCGATGAACTTTTCACGCCACTGGTAGAATGTTGGTGGGGATATGTTGTGCTTTCTGCAGTTCTGCAGTACTGATGTTTGTGTTGAGTGATTCTAAAACTACTCTTGACTTTTCTGCTGATGTGAATTTGCTTGATTTCATGATGATATGCCTCCTTTACGACTTGAAAAGTCTATGTTAACAAGTGGTCCTACTATAGAGGGGTCCGGACCACTACATTTATAAAACAATTTTTTCGTCAACAAGTGTGTATGATAGAATAAATATTCTGTATTGTACTATTTTAATCGGTGCTCTAAATTGAGATATCTTCATCTGATCTTCATATTTCTGATATTGACACTTGGGTCGTTGCATACTATAATATACCAAAGTGTATCTGCAACTGGAGACGAAATCGTATCAAATACAATAGAAATCAATAACAATACAACAAACGGCCCTGTCTTGAATGATGGTGATAACTTTGGATCCTCGATTGCAAACATTGGCGACCTGAATAATGATGGCATATCCGATATTGCAGTTGGTGCAATTGGTGATGATACAGGCGGTACTAGTAGAGGTGCCATACATGTAATGTTTATGAACAGTAATGGAAGCGTATCAAATACAATAGAAATCAATAACAATACAGCAAACGGCCCTGCCTTGAATGATGGTGATAACTTTGGATCCTCGATTGCAAACATTGGCGACCTGAATAATGATGGCATATCAGATATTGCAGTTGGTACATTTGGTGATGATACAGGCGGTACTAGTAGAGGTGCCATACATGTATTGTTTATGAACAGTAATGGAACCGTATCCAGCACTACAAAGATCGATTCCAATACAACAAACGGCCTTGCCTTGAATGATAGTGATAACTTTGGATCATCGATTGCAAACATTGGCGACCTGAATAATGATGGCATATCAGATATTGCAGTTGGTGCAACTGGTGATGATACAGGCGGTACTAGTAGAGGTGCCATACATGTATTGTTTATGAACAGTAATGGAAGCGTATCGAGTACAATAGAAATCAATAACAATACAGCAAACGGCCCTGCCTTGAATGATAGTGATAACTTTGGATCCTCGATTGCAAACATTGGCGACCTGAATAATGATGGCATATCAGATATTGCAGTTGGTACATTTGGTGATGATACAGGCGGTATTAGTAGTGGTGCCATACATGTATTGTTTATGAATAGTAATGGAAGCGTATCGAGTACAATAAAAATCGATAACAATACCGTAAACGGCCCTGTTTTGAATAGTCTTGATAACTTTGGATCATCGATTGCAAACATTGGCGACCTGAATAATGATGGCATATCAGATATTGCAGTTGGTGCATTTGGTGAAGGTGTTGCCACTATTGAATTAGGTGCAATACATGTAATGTTTATGAACAGTAATGGAAGCGTATCGCGTACAATAAAAATCGATAACAATACAACAAACGGCCCTGTCTTGAATAATCTTGATGCTAGCTTTGGATCATCGATTGCAAACATTGGGGACCTGAATAATGATGGTATATTAGATATTGCAGTTGGTGCAATTAATGATGATACAGACGATACTAGTAGAGGTACCATACATGTAATGTTTATGAACAGTAGTACTTTGCTTCCAGCAATAACCAACATCACATCAAATGCCACATCTTCTGGCACACTCAAGGTGGGTGATACCCTATTATTCACATTGACTCTGGCTTTAGCTGAGAACGGTGCTACTATTAACGGCATTTACAACTCTGTACCATTATCTTGGAACAGTATCGGCAACGGAACTACATACACTGCAACATACACCATATCTGAAGGGGATGCAGATCAGATCACAGCACTACAAATCACAAATGTAACAATCGCAGATAGTGCAGGTAGTACGAGCTTGCCATTTGATGGTACTGACATACTAAACACCATTGATGCAAACTCTCCAGTCATCACACTGGACGGAACCAACCCGCAGACAATAGAACTCGGTGATGGCTATACCGAACTAAACGCCACAACTAACGACGGCTCTACAATAACCATAAACTCTGCAAATTTCACTGATCTAGTAGGCACTTACACTATCTATTATGATTCAACTGATACAGCAGGCAATACCGCAATCCAGGTCAACAGGACTGTAAACGTAGTTGACACCACTCCACCAGTCATCACACTGGACGGAACCAACCCGCAGACAATAGAACTCGGTGATGGCTATACCGAACTAAACGCCACAACTAACGACGGCTCTACAATAACCATAAACTCTGCAAATTTCACTGATCTAGTAGGCACTTACACTATCTATTATGATTCAACTGATACAGCAGGCAATACCGCAATCCAGGTCAACAGGACTGTAAACGTAGTTGACACCACTCCACCAGTCATCACACTGGACGGAACCAACCCGCAGACAATAGAACTCGGTGATGGCTATACCGAACTAAACGCCACAACTAACGACGGCTCTACAATAACCATAAACTCTGCAAATTTCACTGATGCAGTAGGCACTTACACTATCTATTATGATTCAACTGATACAGCAGGCAATACCGCAATCCAGGTCAACAGGACTGTAAACGTAGTTGACACCACTCCACCAGTCATCACACTGGACGGAACCAACCCGCAGACAATAGAACTCGGTGATGGCTATACCGAACTAAACGCCACAACTAACGACGGCTCTACAATAACCATAAACTCTGCAAATTTCACTGATGCAGTAGGCACTTACACTATCTATTATGATTCAACTGATACAGCAGGCAATAACGCAATCCAGGTCAACAGGACTGTAAACGTAGTTGACACCACTCCACCAGTCATCACACTGGACGGAACCAACCCGCAGACAATAGAACTCGGTGATGGCTATACCGAACTAAACGCCACAACTAACGACGGCTCACCAGTTACCATAAACTCTGCAAATTTCACTGATCTAGTAGGCACTTACACTATCTATTATGATTCAACTGATACAGCAGGCAATAACGCAATCCAGGTCAACAGGACTGTAAACGTAGTTGACACCACTCCACCAGTCATCACACTGGACGGAACCAACCCGCAGACAATAGAACTCGGTGATGGCTATACCGAACTAAACGCCACAACTAACGACGGCTCACCAGTATTCATAAACTCTGCAAATTTCACTGATCTAGTAGGCACTTACACTATCTATTATGATTCAACTGATACAGCAGGCAATAACGCAATCCAGGTCAACAGGACTGTAAACGTAGTTGACACCACTCCACCAGTCATCACACTGGACGGAACCAACCCGCAGACAATAGAACTCGGTGATGGCTATACCGAACTAAACGCCACAACTAACGACGGCTCACCAGTATTCATAAATCTTGCAAATTTCACTGATCTAGTAGGCACTTACACTATCTATTATGATTCAACTGATACAGCAGGCAATACCGCAATCCAGGTCAACAGGACTGTAAACGTAGTTGACACCACTCCACCAGTCATCACACTGGACGGAACCAACCCGCAGACAATAGAACTCGGTGATGGCTATACCGAACTAAACGCCACAACTAACGACGGCTCACCAGTATTCATAAACTCTGCAAATTTCACTGATCTAGTAGGCACTTACACTATCTATTATGATTCAACTGATACAGCAGGCAATAACGCAATCCAGGTCAACAGGACTGTAAACGTAGTTGACACCACTCCACCAGTCATCACACTGGACGGAATCACACTGGACGGAACCAACCCGCAGACAATAGAACTCGGTGATGGCTATACCGAACTAAACGCCACAACTAACGACGGCTCACCAGTATTCATAAATCTCTGCAAATTTCACTGATCTAGTAGGCACTTACACTATCTATTATGATTCAACTGATACAGCAGGCAATACCGCAATCCAGGTCAACAGGACTGTAAACGTAGTTGACACCACTCCACCAGTCATCACACTGGACGGAACCAACCCGCAGACAATAGAACTCGGTGATGGCTATACCGAACTAAACGCCACAACTAACGACGGCTCACCAGTATACCATAAACTCTGCAAATTTCACTGATCTAGTAGGCACTTACACTATCTATTATGATTCAACTGATACAGCAGGCAATAACGCAATCCAGGTCAACAGGACTGTAAACGTAGTTGACACCACTCCACCAGTCATCACACTGGACGGAACCAACCCGCAGACAATAGAACTCGGTGATGGCTATACCGAACTAAACGCCACAACTAACGACGGCTCACCAGTTACCATAAACTCTGCAAATTTCACTGATCTAGTAGGCACTTACACTATCTATTATGATTCAACTGATACAGCAGGCAATAACGCAATCCAGGTCAACAGGACTGTAAACGTAGTTGACACCACTCCACCAGTCATCACACTGGACGGAACCAACCCGCAGACAATAGAACTCGGTGATGGCTATACCGAACTAAACGCCACAACTAACGACGGCTCACCAGTTACCATAAACTCTGCAAATTTCACTGATCTAGTAGGCACTTACACTATCTATTATGATTCAACTGATACAGCAGGCAATAACGCAATCCAGGTCAACAGGACTGTAAACGTAGTTGACACCACTCCACCAGTCATCACACTGGACGGAACCAACCCGCAGACAATAGAACTCGGTGATGGCTATACCGAACTAAACGCCACAACTAACGACGGCTCACCAGTATTCATAAACTCTGCAAATTTCACTGATCTAGTAGGCACTTACACTATCTATTATGATTCAACTGATACAGCACAGCAGGTCAACAACTGTAAACGTAGTTGACACCACTCCACCAGTCATCACGGAACCAACCCGCAGACAATAGAACTCGGTGATGGCTATACCGAACTAAACGCCACAACTAACGACGGCTCACATAAACTCTGCAGTATTCATAAACTCCAGGTCAACAGGACTGTAAACTTCCACCAGTCATCACACTGGACGGAACCAACCCGCAGACAATAGAACTCCACCAGATCACTAGTAGGCACTTACACTATCTATTATGATTCAACTGATACCAACCCGCAGACAATAGAACGGTGATGGCTATACCGAACTAAACGCCAGGTCAACAGGACTGTAAACGTAGTTGACACCACTCCACCAGTCATCACACTGGACGGAACCAACCCGCAGACAATAGGACTCGGTGATGGCTATACCGAACTAAACGCCACAACTAACGACGGCTCACCAGTATTCATAAACTCTGCAAATTTCACTGATCTAGTAGGCACTTACACTATCTATTATGATTCAACTGATACAGCAGGCAATACCGCAATCCAGGTCAACAGGACTGTAAACGTAGTTGACACCACTCCACCAGTCATCACACTGGACGGAACCAACCCGCAGACAATAGAACTCGGTGATGGCTATACCGAACTAAACGCCACAACTAACGACGGCTCACCAGTATTCATAAACTCTGCAAATTTCACTGATCTAGTAGGCACTTACACTATCTATTATGATTCAACTGATACAGCAGGCAATACCGCAATCCAGGTCAACAGGACTGTAAACGTAGTTGACACCACTCCACCAGTCATCACACTGGACGGAACCAACCCGCAGACAATAGAACTCGGTGATGGCTATACCGAACTAAACGCCACAACTAACGACGGCTCACCAGTATTCATAAACTCTGCAAATTTCACTGATCTAGTAGGCACTTACACTATCTATTATGATTCAACTGATACAGCAGGCAATACCGCAATCCAGGTCAACAGGACTGTAAACGTAGTTGACACCACTCCACCAGTCATCACACTGGACGGAACCAACCCGCAGACAATAGAACTCGGTGATGGCTATACCGAACTAAACGCCACAACTAACGACGGCTCTACCAATAACCATAAACTCTGCAAATTTCACTGATCTAGTAGGCACTTACACTATCTATTATGATTCAACTGATACAGCAGGCAATACCGCAATCCAGGTCAACAGGACTGTAAACGTAGTTGACACCACTCCACCAGTCATCACACTGGACGGAACCAACCCGCAGACAATAGAACTCGGTGATGGCTATACCGAACTAAACGCCACAACTAACGACGGCTCACCAGTATTCATAAACTCTGCAAATTTCACTGATCTAGTAGGCACTTACACTATCTATTATGATTCAACTGATACAGCAGGCAATACCGCAATCCAGGTCAACAGGACTGTAAACGTAGTTGACACCACTCCACCAGTCATCACACTGGACGGAACCAACCCGCAGACAATAGAATTCGGTGATGGCTATACCGAACTAGACGCCACAACTAACGACGGCTCTACAATAACCATAAACTCTGCAAATTTCACTGATGCAGTAGGCACTTACACTATCTATTATGATTCAACTGATACAGCAGGCAATACCGCAATCCAGGTCAACAGGACTGTAAACGTAGTTGACACCACTCCACCAGTCATCACACTGGACGGAACCAACCCGCAGACAATAGAATTCGGTGATGGCTATACCGAACTAGACGCCACAACTAACGACGGCTCTACAATAACCATAAACTCTGCAAATTTCACTGATCTAGTAGGCACTTACACTATCTATTATGATTCAACTGATACAGCAGGCAATACCGCAATCCAGGTCAACAGGACTGTAAACGTAGTTGACACCACTCCACCAGTCATCACACTGGACGGAACCAACCCGCAGACAATAGAATTCGGTGATGGCTATACCGAACTAGACGCCACAACTAACGACGGCTCTACAATAACCATAAACTCTGCAAATTTCACTGATCTAGTAGGCACTTACACTATCTATTATGATTCAACTGATACAGCAGGCAATACCGCAATCCAGGTCAACAGGACTGTAAACGTAGTTGACACCACTCCACCAGTCATCACACTGGACGGAACCAACCCGCAGACAATAGAATTCGGTGATGGCTATACCGAACTAGACGCCACAACTAACGACGGCTCTACAATAACCATAAACTCTGCAAATTTCACTGATCTAGTAGGCACTTACACTATCTATTATGATTCAACTGATACAGCAGGCAATACCGCAATCCAGGTCAACAGGACTGTAAACGTAGTTGACACCACTCCACCAGTCATCACACTGGACGGAACCAACCCGCAGACAATAGAATTCGGTGATGGCTATACCGAACTAGACGCCACAACTAACGACGGCTCTACAATAACCATAAACTCTGCAAATTTCACTGATCTAGTAGGCACTTACACTATCTATTATGATTCAACTGATACAGCAGGCAATACCGCAATCCAGGTCAACAGGACTGTAAACGTAGTTGACACCACTCCACCAGTCATCACACTGGACGGAACCAACCCGCAGACAATAGAATTCGGTGATGGCTATACCGAACTAGACGCCACAACTAACGACGGCTCTACAATAACCATAAACTCTGCAAATTTCACTGATCTAGTAGGCACTTACACTATCTATTATGATTCAACTGATACAGCAGGCAATACCGCAATCCAGGTCAACAGGACTGTAAACGTAGTTGACACCACTCCACCAGTCATCACACTGGACGGAACCAACCCGCAGACAATAGAATTCGGTGATGGCTATACCGAACTAGACGCCACAACTAACGACGGCTCTACAATAACCATAAACTCTGCAAATTTCACTGATCTAGTAGGCACTTACACTATCTATTATGATTCAACTGATACAGCAGGCAATACCGCAATCCAGGTCAACAGGACTGTAAACGTAGTTGACACCACTCCACCAGTCATCACACTGGACGGAACCAACCCGCAGACAATAGAATTCGGTGATGGCTATACCGAACTAGACGCCACAACTAACGACGGCTCTACAATAACCATAAACTCTGCAAATTTCACTGATCTAGTAGGCACTTACACTATCTATTATGATTCAACTGATACAGCAGGCAATACCGCAATCCAGGTCAACAGGACTGTAAACGTAGTTGACACCACTCCACCAGTCATCACACTGGACGGAACCAACCCGCAGACAATAGAATTCGGTGATGGCTATACCGAACTAGACGCCACAACTAACGATGGCTCTACAATAACCATAAACTCTGCAAATTTCACTGATCTAGTAGGCACTTACACTATCTATTATGATTCAACTGATACAGCAGGCAATACCGCAATCCAGGTCAACAGGACTGTAAACGTAGTTGACACCACTCCACCAACACTCTCATCAGCAGTACTAAATGAGGGAACTGGCATCTTTACAATCACATTTAGCGAGATAATCAATGCCTCTACCATAAACTCTACTGGATTCTCCATCAGGGATAACAATACCAGTACAGGGGCTGTAACCCTATCAACTTTGGAACTAACCACAACTACCAACGGTGCAACAATATCATTCAACATGACTATGGCTAATCGTCAATCCGTAATTGCATTTAACGTCTCAGTGCTAGACATTAGTACCGGTGCAGTACAGGACATTAATGGTAACGCAATTACATTGTCTGCAAATAATATTATTACAACCACTTCTGACAACATTCCACCAGTCATTTCCCTGATTGGTGACAATCCACAGACAATAGAACTCGGTGATGGCTATACCGAACTAGACGCCACAACTAACGACGGCTCACCAGTTACCATAAACTCTGCAAATTTCACTGACGCAGTAGGCACTTACACTATCTATTATGATTCAACTGATACAGCAGGCAATACCGCAATCCAGGTCAACAGGACTGTAAACGTAGTTGACACCACTCCACCAGTCATCACACTGGACGGAACCAACCCGCAGACAATAGAATTCGGTGATGGCTATACCGAACTAGACGCCACAACTAACGACGGCTCACCAGTTACCATAAACTCTGCAAATTTCACTGACGCAGTAGGCACTTACACTATCTATTATGATTCAACTGATACAGCAGGCAATACCGCAATCCAGGTCAACAGGACTGTAAACGTAGTTGACACCACTCCACCAGTCATCACACTGGACGGAACCAACCCGCAGACAATAGAATTCGGTGATGGCTATACCGAACTAGACGCCACAACTAACGACGGCTCTACAATAACCATAAACTCTGCAAATTTCACTGATGCAGTAGGCACTTACTACATCTATTATGATTCAACTGATACAGCAGGCAATACCGCAATCCAGGTCAACAGGACTGTAAACGTAGTTGACACCACTCCACCAACACTCTCATCAGCAGTACTAAATGAGGGAACTGGCATCTTTACAATCACATTTAGCGAGATAATCAATGCCTCTACCATAAACTCTACTGGATTCTCCATCAGGGATAACAATACCAGTACAGGGGCTGTAACCCTATCAACTTTGGAACTAACCACAACTACCAACGGTGCAACAATATCATTCAACATGACTATGGCTAATCGTCAATCCGTAATTGCATTTAACGTCTCAGTACTGGACATTAGTACCGGTGCAGTACAGGACATTAATGGTAACGCAATTACATTGTCTGCAAATAATATTATTACAACCACTTCTGACAACATTCCACCAGTCATTTCCCTGATTGGTGACAATCCACAGACAATAGAACTCGGTGATGGCTATACCGAACTAGACGCCACAACTAACGACGGCTCACCAGTTACCATAAACTCTGCAAATTTCACTGATCTAGTAGGCACTTACACTATCTATTATGATTCAACTGATACAGCAGGCAATACCGCAATCCAGGTCAACAGGACTGTAAACGTAGTTGACACCACTCCACCAGTCATCACACTGGACGGAACCAACCCGCAGACAATAGAACTCGGTGATGGCTATACCGAACTAGACGCCACAACTATCGACGGCTCACCAGTTACCATAAACTCTGCAAATTTCACTGACGCAGTAGGCACTTACACTATCTATTATGATTCAACTGATACAGCAGGCAATACCGCAATCCAGGTCAACAGGACTGTAAACGTAGTTGACACCACTCCACCAGTCATCACACTGGACGGAACCAACCCGCAGACAATAGAACTCGGTGATGGCTATACCGAACTAGACGCCACAACTAACGACGGCTCTACAATAACCATAAACTCTGCAAATTTCACTGATGCAGTAGGCACTTACTACATCTATTATGATTCAACTGATACAGCAGGCAATACCGCAATCCAGGTCAACAGGACTGTAAACGTAGTTGACACCACTCCACCAACACTCTCATCAGCAGTACTAAATGAGGGAACTGGCATCTTTACAATCACATTTAGCGAGATAATCAATGCCTCTACCATAAACTCTACTGGATTCTCCATCAGGGATAACAATACCAGTACTGGCGCTGTAACCCTATCAACTTTGGAACTAACCACAACTACCAACGGTGCAACAATATCATTCAACATGACTATGGCTAATCGTCAATCCGTAATTGCATTTAACGTCTCAGTGCTAGACATTAGTACCGGTGCAGTACAGGACATTAATGGTAACGCAATTACAATGTCTGCAAATAATATTATTACAACCACTTCTGACAGCATCCCACCGGTCATTTCCCTGATTGGTGACAATCCACAGACAATAGAACTCGGTGATGGCTATACCGAACTAAACGCCACAACTAACGACGGCTCACCAGTTACCATAAACTCTGCAAATTTCACTGATGCAGTAGGCACTTACACTATCTATTATGATTCAACTGATACAGCAGGCAATAACGCAATCCAGATCAACAGGACTGTAAACGTAGTTGACACCACTCCACCAGTCATTTCCTTGATTGGTGGCAATCCACAGACAATAGAGCAGGGAGCAGGATATACAGAATTAAACGCCACAACTATCGACGGCTCACCAGTTACCATAAACTCTGCAAATTTCACTGACGCAGTAGGCACTTACACTATCTATTATGATTCAACTGATACAGCAGGCAATAACGCAATCCAGATCAACAGGACTGTAAACGTAGTTGACACCACTTCACCAGTCATTTCCTTGATTGGTGACAATCCACAGACAATAGAGCAGGGAGCAGGATATACAGAATTAAACGCCACAACTAACGACGGCTCTACAATAACCATAAACTCTGCAAATTTCACTGATGCAGTAGGCACTTACACTATCTATTATGATTCAACTGATACAGCAGGCAATACTGCCATCCAGGTCAACAGGACTGTAAACGTAGTTGACACCACTCCACCAACACTCTCATCAGCAGTACTAAATGAGGGAACTGGCACCTTTACAATCACATTTAGCGAGATAATCAATGCCTCTACCATAAACTCTACTGGATTCTCCATCAGGGATAACAATACCAGTACTGGCGCTGTAACCCTATCAACTTTGGAACTAACCACAACTACCATCGGTGCAACAATATCATTCAACATGACTATGGCTAATCGTCAATCCGTAATTGCATTTAACGTCTCAGTGCTAGACATTAGTACCGGTGCAGTACAGGACATTAATGGTAACGCAATTACAATGTCTGCAAATAATATTATTACAACCACTTCTGACAGCATTCCACCAGTCATTTCCCTGATTGGTGACAATCCACAGACAATAGAGCAGGGAGCAGGATATACAGAATTAAACGCCACAACTAACGACGGCTCACCAGTTACCATAAACTCTGCAAATTTCACTGATGCAGTAGGCACTTACACTATCTATTATGATTCAACTGATACAGCAGGCAATACCGCAATCCAGGTCAACAGGACTGTAAACGTAGTTGACACCACTCCACCAACACTCTCATCAGCAGTACTAAATGAGGGAACTGGCACCTTTACAATCACATTTAGCGAGATAATCAATGCCTCTACCATAAACTCTACTGGATTCTCCATCAGGGATAACAATACCAGTACTGGCGCTGTAACACTATCAAATCTGGAACTAACCACAACTGCCAACGGTGCAACAATATCATTCAACATGACTATGGCTAATCGTCAATCCGTAATTGCATTTAACGTCTCAGTACTGGACATTAGTACCGGTGCAGTACAGGACATTAATGGTAACGCAATTACATTGTCTGCAAATAATACCATCACAACCACTTCTGACAGCATTCCACCAGTCATTTCCCTGATTGGTGACAATCCACAGACAATAGAGCAGGGAGCAGGATACACAGAATTAAACGCCACAACTAGTGATGACTCGTTAGTAACCATCAACATTACTGAATTCGCTGATGTAGTGGGCACATATTCCATATACTATGATTCAACTGATACAGCAGGCAATACTGCCATCCAGGTCAACAGGACTGTAAACGTAGTTGACACCACTCCACCAACACTCTCATCAGCAGTACTAAATGAGGGAACTGGCATCTTTACAATCACATTTAGCGAGATAATCAATGCCTCTACCATAAACTCTACTGGATTCTCCATCAGGGATAACAATACCAGTACTGGCGCTGTAACCCTATCAACTTTGGAACTAACCACAACTACCAACGGTGCAACAATATCATTCAACATGACTATGGCTAATCGTCAATCCGTAATTGCATTTAACGTCTCAGTGCTAGACATTAGTACCGGTGCAGTACAGGACATTAATGGTAACGCAATTACAATGTCTGCAAATAATACCATCACAACCACTTCTGACACCACTCCACCAGTCATTTCCTTGATTGGTGACAATCCACAGACAATAGAGCAGGGAGCAGGATATACAGAATTAAACGCCACAACTAACGACGGCTCACCAGTTACCATAAACTCTGCAAATTTCACTGATGCAGTAGGCACTTACACTATCTATTATGATTCAACTGATACAGCAGGCAATAACGCAATCCAGATCAACAGAACTGTAAACGTAGTTGACACCACTCCACCAACACTCTCATCAGCAGTACTAAATGAGGGAACTGGCACCTTTACAATCACATTTAGCGAGATAATCAATGCCTCTACCATAAACTCTACTGGATTCTCCATCAGGGATAACAACAACAATACCAGTACTGGCGCTGTAACACTATCAAATCTGGAACTAACCACAACTGCCAACGGTGCAACAATATCATTCAACATGACTATGGCTAATCGTCAATCCGTAATTGCATTTAACGTCTCAGTACTGGACATTAGTACCGGTGCAGTACAGGACATTAATGGTAACGCAATTACATTGTCTGCAAATAATACCATCACACCCCCTCTTGACACCACTCCACCAGTCATTTCCCTGATTGGTGACAATCCACAGACAATAGAGCAGGGAGCAGGATACACAGAACTAGGCGCCACAACTAACGACGGCTCTACCATTACCATAAACTCTGCAAATTTCACTGATGCAGTAGGTAATTACACTATCTATTATGATTCAACTGATACAGCAGGCAATACTGCCATCCAGGTCAACAGGACTGTAAGCGTAGTTGACACCACTCCACCAACACTCTCATCAGCAGTACTAAATGAGGGAACTGGCACCTTTACAATCACATTTAGCGAGATAATCAATGCCTCTACCATAAACTCTACTGGATTCTCCATCAGGGATAACAACAACAATACCAGTACTGGCGCTGTAACACTATCAGCTCTGGAACTAACCACAACTGCCAACGGTGCAACAATATCATTCAACATGACTATGGCTAATCGTCAGTCCGTAATTGCATTTAACGTCTCAGTACTGGACATTAGTACCGGTGCAGTACAGGACATTAATGGTAACGCAATCACAATGTCTGCAAATAATACCATCACACCCCCTCTTGACACCATTCCACCAGTCATTTCCCTGATTGGTGACAATCCACAGACAATAGAGCAGGGAGCAGGATACACAGAACTAGGCGCCACAACTAACGACGGTTCACCAGTAATCATAAATCTTGCAAATTTCACTGATATAATAGGTACATACTATATCTATTATGATTCCATTGACGCTTTCAACAATACTGCCATCCAGGTCAACAGAACCGTAAACGTAGTTGACACCACTCCACCAACATTCTCATCAGCAGTACTAAATGAGGGAACTGGCACCTTTACAATCACATTTAGCGAGATAATCAATGCCTCTACCATAAACTCTACTGGATTCTCCATCAGGGATAACAACAACAATACCAGTACTGGCGCTGTAACACTATCAGCTCTGGAACTAACCACCACTGCCAACGGTGCAACAATATCATTCAACATGACTCTAACAAACCGTCAGTCCGTAATTGCGTTTAACGTCTCAGTACTGGACATTAGTACCGGTGCAGTACAGGACATTAATGGTAACGCAATTACAATGTCTGCAAATAATACCATCACAACCACTTCTGACACCATTCCACCAGTCATTTCCCTGATTGGTGACAACCCACAGACCATAGAGCAGGGAGCAGGATACACAGAACTAGGCGCCACAACTAACGACGGCTCACCAGTAATCATAAATCTTGCAAATTTCACTGATATAATAGGTACATACTATATCTATTATGATTCCATTGACGCTTTCAACAATACTGCCATCCAGGTCAACAGAACCGTAATTGTATCAGACACCACTCCTCCAGTCATAACACTGAACGGAGCCAATTCCCAGACAATAGAACTCGGTGATGGCTATACCGAGCTTGGCGCCACAACTGATGACGGCTCACCAGTAACCATAAACTCTGTAAATTTCACTGATATAGTGGGTACATACACTATCTATTATGATTCAGTTGACGCATCAGGGAATAGTGCAATACAGGTCAACAGGACTGTAATTGTATCAGACACCACTCCACCCGACTCGTGTGTAATTCCTGATTCTGGAGACTGGGTAATAACTAATAGTTGTACACTTGATGTCAGTGCAGATGCTCCGGGAAGTGTGATTGTTCAGAATGGTTCGGTTCTGAACATCCCATCTGGAATTACACTGGATATTGACTTTACAACATTCAATCTAACAGTACAATCTGGCGGTGGAGTTTTGATTAAATCCGGTGGAACACTCACCTGATATAGTGACGATTTAAAGTCATGCGTGCTTGCAGAGTTTCTAAATTCTGGTAATTATCTAGAGTTTTGAAGCTATACCTGTAGTATTTTTGTCATACATTTTTTTTTGATTAGTAATAAAAACAGGATATATCAATGCAAAAAAAGAATGAATTGGTAACTGTATACAGTTTTGAAGTATTACGCACAAGATATGTCAAAACAGGTTATTTTTTTGATACAAACATGAAGGAACTTCAAAACTCTAGACAATTACATGAATTGGAATATTGTTGCAATCATTGTAACACCCTTGAACGACAATTAAAACATCTCAAAGAAGATTATGCTCATCTCAAAGCAAATGCTGGAAAAATTAATGAAGTTATAGAAGAATTAAAACATCTCAAAGACAATCATGCTCATCTCAAAGACAATCATGCTCATCTCAAAGACAATTGTGCACAGATAAGAGAAGAAAATGCTCTGCTAAAAAAAGAGAACATGTCCATCAAAAAAACAATTTCTGCACTTGCTGCAAAAGGTATAAATGCAAAAACTAACACATCTGACAAACCGCGGGAAAAGACCTCGCGGTCTAAACACCAAAGGTGTAGCAGATCTAGTTCAGAACAGGTTTTGGTGACGAGAAGGTTATTGATCAGACAGATTGTAACGTATGCGGCAAAGAACTCTCAGAGCCAACTGATACATACTGTAGAACAGTGGAGTACATAGTTCCTTCAAAAAAGGTCGCTACACGATACATCATAACCATGCGATACTGCAAGCATTGCAAAAAACAGGTATCTGCAAGGGTACCTGACACACTGCCAAATGAGCGATTTGGAACAGACTAATGACACTAATCGGAATACTAAAAACAATGGGATTATCTTATGGTAAAATATCAGTTGTTACAAACAATATACTCATTAAATCTTACAGAATCAACAATTAACCATGTAGTAACAAAAATTGCAAAGGCATTTGGCCCAATATATCGAGAAATGATCATAGAGCTAAAAAAAGAGGCAAACATACACGGTGACGAGACGAGCTGGAGGTTGAACGGAAAAAATTACTGGCTGTGGACGTTTGTTGGGAAATTAGTTGCAGTATACGAGATTGACCCGACTCGCAGTAAGGATGTGCCAAAGAGAATCATTGGCGGGTTTAAAGGCAACGTTACAAGTGACTCGTATTCTGCATGGAATCATGTTGGTAAAACCCACCAAAGATGCCACATTCACTATATCCGAGAGATTGAGGATACATACAATACAAGAATCCCGGAAAAGAATTCACAGCATTTGCAGCACGCCTAAAGAGAATATTGTATACCTTCACGATGCGGCAAAAATCACCAATGAGACAAAAAGACTAAAAGTGAAAAAGAATTTTGAGAGAAGAATATCTGCAATGATATCCAAAAAATACAGCAAAGAGAACTGCATCAGGTTTGTAAAAAGATTGAAGTGTGAAAGAATGATGCTCTTTACGTTTTTGCAGACTGGAACTGATTACCATAACAACACGGCAGAGAGGGCAATACGACCAAACGTCATAATCAGAAAGATCACAAACGGTCATCGCTCAAAGGCCGGAGCTGATTCTCACAAGATATTGATGAGTATAAAGGAGACATGCCGGACGAGGGAATTGAATTTCCATGATTATGCTTTGGATATCTGAGAAATTCTACTTCAAAACTGTAGACAGTTACAGAAAAAGAGAGGCAGTTCTAAAGGTATAGTAGCTACAGGATCAAAGATGTTGCGAGTCATATACTGGATGTTAAAGGAGAAGAGAGAGTTTGTACAAAGTTATAGTTAGGACTACTTAGTTGCACAACCTACCTAATTTAGTATTCTAAGAACATTTCAAATTTGCAATGCAAAGATCTAGATCACCGCCAAATGAATGCTGAGTTATGAGCAACAACAAACAGGCGATGATCTATCTTGACTAGGACATACTGGATAATATGGTTATCGTTGTATTATGGAATTATCACCGTTGTTGTGCATTCACAATACTATCCATTACAGGAAGGGTCATATTCATGAGTGATTTCAAATACATCCAAATTGGCAAACATTTGAATTTCAAAAAATCTAAAACATGGTCAAATAAGTAAAAGAGAAAAACAAGGCAAAAAATGGCAGACGATTCAAATATGCAGATGGAATCTTTGAGCTGCTTGCATTAATCAAATGTATGACAGGTATATCATACCGTGCATGTCAGGGAATAGCACAAGATGTTCTAGGGGATGACTCACCAGATCATACCACGATATATCGCAGAATAAACAATCTAGAGATAAAGCTAAATTCAGACAAGATACCATGTGATAAAGACAGCACGATTCTACTTTCCACTGATAGTAGTGGAGTGCAACCAAATGAACGAGGAGAGTGGTTACGTGTTAAATGGAGTGTACAGCGAGGATTTATCAAAATACATTTTCTCATTAATGTGAAAACACGCAAGATTCTAGCCGTACATGTCACAACTGATGAAGAAGGAGACGCACCACAATTCAAAAAACTACTTAAAAGTGCACTGACCCAGATTGACACAATTAAAAAGAATGTGGTAATTTATGCAGATGGCGCATATGATTCAAAGGAGAATTTCAAATACTGTGCAGCGAATAATGTAACACCAAGAATCAAAGTCAGAATAGATTCTCAAATTAGATATGGTCATCCTGCACGTAACAAAATAGTATGTGAACAGCTTGGCAGAAATAAAAACTCCAAGATAACCGAAATTAGTATAAACAAAAGAAAGAAAAACCGTGATAGATGGAAAAAAAAGAGTACGTTATGGTCAGCGATGGATATCCAAAGTTGTTTTTTCATCCTTTAAGAGATTGTTTGGCAGTGCTGTTCACTCTAGAAAATGGGAAAACATTGTACAAGAAATTCAAATAAAAGTACATGTTTACAATTTGTTTTGTGACATTCCTACAATGACATGAATTTAGTTCAAGACTAATCTTCAAGTTTAGATTTTGATATGTCATAGAAATTACAGACCGAGTTTGTCATTTTGATTAGAAATACATCTTGATGTGAGGTATATTCAATAAATAAATCAAAAGTTATGCAACTAAGTAGTTAGGACCGTAGGTCGCGTTATGAATCATGAGGGTAAAGACCTCGCTTGCTAATTGCGGTTGATCCTAACTCAGGGATGAAGATAGCATTGAGGGTCAAAACCTCGTATGGATAATTGTCCGCATCCTGTATCATTTGAAACATATCTCTAGCTAATACTATACTCGACATGCTGAAAAAAGACAAAATGCTTAAAAAGGTTCACATAGCTGATTCATACGTTTTTAGTTATGTAGATTCATGCCTAACTGAAGGATGAACTTAAACTCTTACCATCTGGGTTGACTGAAAGTTCAAATAGATTCAATAATGAGCCTGACAGATTATCCATTGTCTTGTCTAAAAATAAACAGATTATCTCTTGGATTGCAATTATTGGAGGGGGAATTGCATTTTTCTTTTTCTCTCAGTGGATGACTGAAGTTATGCGCTAGTCTTGAAAACTAGTTTACATTATGGTTATTTCTGGTAACGATCACCATGATTACTAGACCTTTTGCGTAATTAGGGTGATTTTTTTCAATATCCAATATTTTGTGTAATTTTATGCCTAAAAATCCAAAATTTCAGAACAATCCGAGAAATTATCTTCTAAAACCACGTCTAGGAATAATTACGCAATACGTCTACTCTTGAAATTAGAGATTTTTTGGATCGTCAAAAGTTAGGTTATGTGTACCCGTTGCCTCTCATGACAAACCATACATTTCTCCAAAAGGAACTATCATCAGTTGGACATTAGCCTCAAGAGAATTGAATAAAGCAGTAAATCGCAAACAAATCAGGAGACTATTTCAGATTGGCCTGGATTGAGCCTAGCAAGACCAAAAAACAGATCATAAAAGTATCAACAGTAGATGGGAAAGTATCACATTTGATGGAATTGCACACCTCGATCTATATCTTTTCATATCTAATTTATTTGATTGATTGGTGTTTTTTGCTCCAAATGAAACACTTTCCTATCTACTGATCAAAGAAACTATTTTCTCCAACTGCAACAAACCAGTTGTGGGGGGGGGGAAAAGGCAGACATGTCATATGTTGACTGTAGAGCTGACGGCTGGTGTTACTGCTTTAATGTAGTTGATGCATTTACTAGAAAATTGGTTGGATATTCATTTGTACCAACTGCAACATCTTATGTTGTAATTGATAGTATGTGTATGCAGTGGCTTTTCAGAAACCTGGTTGTAATACTCTAAGAAGAAGAACTGGTAATGGAACCCAGTACAAGAGTCACGCAACAAGAAATGCAATCAAACTTTTAGGAATAAAGCAGGAATTCATCTGGCATCACACACACACCACAGCAAAACGGACATGTGGAATCATTTCATAAAACGCTGAAGAAGGAATATCTCTGGCCACACGAGTCTGCAAACTTTTCAGAGGCTAAAGTTGTTATTGCAGTGCGTACTCTGATTACAACCATTCCAAGACTCATTCATCTTTGGGATATCAGACACCAATCGAATTCAAAAAACAATGGGAGATGAGAAACAAATAACGGTACCGACAACACGGAAAATCATGTCAAAAACGGTACTAAACATAGGGGGGCCACTCCATTATACTACTGGCCTAGTTGACGCCAAAGTCTTTCTAATTCCCGCTCTGTCTTTTTGTGTGCACTACGTTCTTTTTCTAAAAGTAACTGGAGTGCTTCCATCTCTTTTTGTGCCATATTGAGCTTTGACTTTAATGATCCAACCACCGCACTTGCCGCTTCAATAACTCCTGCTGAACTTTTCTGGTTTGATGCGTCTCGCTGCATGTGTTCCTTTTCTTTCAAAGTCAGGATACCTGTGTCCTGAAAACGATCCTTTTTTGCCAATTCTTCTTTTGCGTTATACAGCCTAGAGCTTGCCTCGTCTAGCTCTTTCTCATACTCTATCTGCTGTTTTCTGATACCGTAAAGCGTTGACTGTTCTTCTGTAATCTGTTTTTTGATCTCGTCGTGTTCATTTCTAGTATCTTTTAGTTTCTGCATCACACTCAAAAGTTCTCCTTGGGTTTTGTTGAACTCGCTGACTGTTTTTGAATCTCTGACCTCTCTTGCCTTTTTGATTTTATCTACAATCACGTCATATTCTCGTTTGATTACATCCAATTCCGTCTTTTTCTGACAAATCTCTTTTTTGACTGACATCAAGTTATCCACTACGGTACTGTATTCCTCTTTTACAATCTGAATCTTTTCTGTAATGTTGTCTAGTTCTTGCCTTGCCTTGAGTTCATTCTGAGCGCTTTTCATTTCTGACTCTGTTTCTGGCACGTGATCACTGCTCTTTTTAGTATCTGCCTCTCTGGCTCTATTTCTGCTAAAAAATCCCATGTTATCTCCCAATTCTTTCCAAAAGATGAATCTTTACTCTTGCTTGACTCTGTCTCTAAAAAATTTGAGATAAAACCCAATACTGCCAACAACTATTCCTCCAAACAAGGCCATTGTGCCTAATTCCTGCATTTCTGGGTAGATGTTTGGTGCAAGAAACAGCAGCAATGCGCCTAAAATTATCATGGCAAATCCTCCATTATTCCTTGATCTGTTGTGTTCCCCATGAACCATAATTACACATACTCTGAAAGTGTTTTTGCCACCTGTTCCCTTCCAATGTCTGAGATGAGCGGTCCTATCTTTGGCCCTCTCGAGGTTCCAAGTATTATCTGGTATAATGTCCTAAAGAAATCCTTTGGTTGCACATCATTTGATTTTGCAATCTGGTATATTGTATTTTGAATGTCCTCTGGTTCCTCTTTTGCACATAGTGTGCCTGCAAGCATTTTTAATGCCTTTTTTGAAGAATCATTCAAATCTATCTGTATCTTTTCCTGCTTGTCAAACATGTCTGCAAAGTTTCCTGCAATCTCAATGAGGCCTCTTATCTCCGGCTCGGGATTTTTTATTACTCCATAGTTCACCAGTCTCCTCATTACTCTGTCTGTTCTGTTTTCTTTGAATATTTTTGTTAATTCAATTAATAGTCTATAGTTAACATGTATACCTGATTTCTGTGGTGGGGCAAGGAGATTCACATACTCGTAGAGTCCTTTCAGTCTTGTCAATTTTGCCTGGTTTTCTATCTTGATTCTTCCAAAGTACGTGTCTTCTAATTCATTGTATTGGTTCATCAGGGATGGAATGTCTTCAAATCCCAGTTCTCGTGCACCTGTGATTCTTTTGTACAGTAGTAACAGAATTGATTTTGGAGTGCCAAACTCTAGCCACTTCTGTACAGTTATCACATTACCCAGTGATTTTGAAATCTTTCTTCCTTTCTTGTCCAAGAACATTTCATATTTCACATGATGCGGATGCGGGAATTCCAAAATTTCGTCTGCTACCCAGTCGTTTACCTTTACAGAATCCATTATGTCCTTGCCGTATGCCTCAAACCTGATATCAAATGCAGACCATCTTGCCGCAAATTCCACCTTCCAGGCCAGTTTCCCAAGATCCTTTGTAATGTCTGCCTCTCCCCTGTGATTACATCCTCTTATAATTTTTGAGCCAATTTCGGCGTCACGGCATTCGTACCTTACTTTCTTTTCATCAGCAATGTATTCTGTGGCCTCTGCTGTGTATAGGCGACTGCAATTTGCACAAACCGGAAAATATGGCAGAAATTTTTGATATTTCTCTTGTCCTACAAGCTCTGAAATCTTGTCTCCAATCTTTGCACCATTTTGCAGAATTGTGTGGATTTGATCTTTTAGCAACCCTTGCTTGTAGGTGTCAATAGCTCTCTTGTACTCGTACTTTATCCCCATTCTGTCAAGTCCGTCCAAAAGAATACTGCTCATATGCATGCCGTATGATTCATGACATCCGTATGGATCAGGAATCAGCGATACCGGTTTTGCCAAATGCTCTTCAAGCGAATCTGGAAATCCCTCTGGAATTTTTCTCAACCCGTCTAAATCATCCGAGTATGCAATCAGTTCTGACTTGTAACCAAAATTTTCTAACGCTAGTTTTACTCCGTATGCCCTCACTGCGTCTCCCAAGCTTCCAATATGCGGAATCCCTGATGCGCCAAGACCACTTTCAACCCTGATAATATCTAAACTTCGTCCAAGATCTCTCTCACGTTCAAGCAGTTCGTGGGATAATTTGTCTATCCATGTTCCCTTTCCGATAACCTTTTGTTCTGACATTTTCTCTAGTCCAACGGTTTGGACATGTATGGCCCATATAACAAATACCCCAACTTTTGATAATACTCTCTTGTGCCAGTTGCGCTAATTACCAGAATCTTTTTTGCGTCAAATTCCTCACTGGAAATCTTTTCTGCCTCTTGCATCAAATTTTTCCCTAGTCCAGAATGCTGAATCTCGCCTTCTTTTCTCTCTCCTAGCCTCAATGATCTTCCATAGACGTGAATTTCCCTTACAATACAGGTGTCTTCTCCTATCTCGTTCCTGTGGGCATTAACACTTGGTTTTCTCAATCTCACAAATCCATGAATTGATTCATTTTTGTCCTCATAAGACAAAAACACTTCTTTTCCATCTGACGAGTCATAATCTATTCTGTCTAGTTTTACATTCTCTCCGCCCGCTCTCCTAGACAGGCCTGCTTCTCTGCATCTAATACACTTACATGTGAGCCCTTTTTTGAGTAAATTTTGCTGGACAATCTGTCTTAGGTTGCCTGATTTTGGCCCTGCAATGATCTCGTTTGGAGAGATTTCTCTTTGTACACGCATGATTCTGACCCATTTTGGAATGTTCTTTTTTACTTCAGTTAATACTCTGATCATGTCTTTATCCTGATACGGGGTGTATCTTCCTTGTTTGTATTCTTTGTATAGTGGGGTGTTTTCAATTACTAGTGATGGATAAATCTTTAACATATCTGGACGTAACTCTGAATCAGAAAATAGTTTTTTAAAATCTGCAATGTCCTCTTTTGGAGTCATTGTAGGCAATCCTGGCATCATGTGTGCAACAATTTTATAACCTGCATCTTTTGAAATCTGAAATGACTCTATTACGTCATTATAGTTGTGACCTCTGTTTACTATTTTATAAACTCGCTCTTGTAGTGACTGAACGCCAATTTCTATTCTTGTGATTCCATAAGCTAACATTAAATCCACATGTTCTCTTTTGCAATAGTCTGGTTTTGTTTCAATTGTAAATCCAACATTTCTTATCGCCGCATGTTCATTATTTGATTTGGCTTTCTGCAAATCTTTTGAATCTGTCCCGTTTAGTGCATCATAACATGATTTGATAAAATTCTCTTGATAGTCTTTTGGCATAAAGAGAAAAGTACCGCCAACAATTACAATCTCCATTTTGGATATGTCATGTCCAAATACAATCAGCTTGTCAATCTTTGATCTGATCTGTAATTTTGGATCATACTCATTTCCAATTGCGTTAAGTGTGGATGGTTCCTTTCCTGTGTAACTGTTTGGAGTGTTAAATTCTATTCCGCCTGGACAATATGTGCATCTACCATGTGGACAAGCATATGGTTTTGGCATGAGCGCAATCACTGCAACCCCTGATGCTGTCTTTACTGGCTTTTTTAACAAAACTCTTCTTAATTTATCATAATCAGATTCATTTACCAATGATAGAATTTCATAATTTCTTGGTATTCTTTCAAGCGAGTACTTTGCACAAATTTTTATAATTTCTTGTTTTACCTGTTTTTTGTCAGGCTCAGTAATTGTCAGCAGATTCTGGATGATTTCATTGCATGCCTTGAGAAAAACAAAATCTAATTTACTCATAAACTCTCATGCTGATCTGGACATAAATTCGTTAAATAATTTGGCTTGTTTGGAATTTATCATTGCCTGACTATTCTCTTTTTTACCGTCTTTTTCTTTCCGGCCACTCTTTTCACAGTCTTCTTTTTTACCGTCTTTTTCTTTCCGGCCACTCTTTTCACAGTCTTCTTTTTTACCGTCTTTTTCTTTCCGGCCACTCTTTTCACAGTCTTCTTTTTTACCGTCTTTTTCTTTCCGGCCACTCTTTTCACAGTCTTCTTTTTTACCGTCTTTTTCTTTCCGGCCACTCTTTTCACAGTCTTCTTTTTTACCGTCTTTTTCTTTCCGGCCACTCTTTTCACAGTCTTCTTTTTTACCGTCTTTTTCTTTCCAGCCCCACTTTTTGCAGTCTTGATAGTTTTTAATTTGTTTAATTCTTCCTGAATCTCTTTGATCACTGCAAGTATGTTTGCTCTGAACGAATCATTGTTTGTTTCTGTTGACATGTATTGCAATTCCAATTTTTTTATATAATTTAAGACTTCTGACTTGTGTTTCTAGTCTCTTTTCTGGAAATTATCTTGCCTCCTATCTAGGCGTGTATTCTGGGCATGCTATCGCATGTGATGGCATATCGGCATATGGTGAAAAGACAATTGTGAAAAACTAGCAAACCCCCAATACAACATCTCTGCAAGTCACCGCAGGGATTATTTGTGGATATCACATTGTACAAAATGTAAAAACTAAATTATGTATGTCAGGGTAACTGTCTACAGTTTTGAAGTAGAATTTCTCAAATATTCCAAAGCATAATCATGGAAATTCAATTCCCTTATCTGACATGTCTCCTTTATACTCATCAATATCTTGTGAGAATCAGCTCCGACCTTTGAGCGATGACCGTTTGTGATCTATCGTAATTGTCTAGAGTTTTGAAGTAATACGCACAAGATATGTCAAAACTGGTTATTTTTTCGACACAAACACGAAGGAACTTCAAAACTGTAGACAATTACGATCTATCTAATTATGACATTTGGTCGTATTGCCCTCTCTGCCATATTGTTATGGAAATCAGTTCCAGTCTGCAAAAACGTAAAGAGCATCATTCTTTCACGTTTCAATCTTTTTACAAACCTAATGCAGTTCTTTTCGCTGTATTTTTTGGATATCATTGCAGATATTCTTCTCTCAAGATTCTTTTTTACTTGTAGTCTTTTTACCTCATTGGTGATTTTTGCCGCATCATGAGAGGCATACAATAGAGGTATGTATCAAGCAAAGAACATGTTTTATGCCTATAACGTCTTGACTATTCTAGCGGATTTAGACGTAGAAGTTGATACATACCAATAGAGTTTATGCGTAATCGACCAAAATAACAATCGAATTGTACGCATCAACTTGTTTACATTTGACACGATGGTAAACATTTCTCAGACGATAGGTTTAGATCCTGGTATATTTTTTGCTTTGATATGCCCCAATACGAAATGCTAGCTCCAAATCAATTGATAAAGCTGATTGAGAGCAAAGACAAGGCGCTATATGAAAAGGACAATGCGCTATATGAAAAGGACAAGATAATAGCAGAACAAGATGCATTATGGACTGCAACAAAGGCAGAGAACGTAGATATCAAGGGAAAGAAGGTTCGTGAATTTGCACACAAACTAGAGATATGCCACATCATAATGTCAACACCCGAACATTTGCATGCATTTACAGGATATCAAATCGACGATTTTTTTTGGTTGTTAAAACATGTTAGAGAATTCATACTAGACTATCTAGATAAAATGCCGTTATTTGATATTAAATCAGGTAAACGAGAATCTGATGCAGGAAACAGATGCAAGCTTGATCCGGAACACGCATTACTAGTGGGACTAATAAAAAAGAGAACAAACGTTACACAAGACAACTAGCAGCATTGTTTGGCATTGATCAGACCACGGTGTGCAGATATATCAAGCTTGTAGATGAGATATTGAAACGCATTTTGCCCACTGCAAAGAATATGTCTGATATAATACAATCAGATGAGAAACCCATACAACAAATACAAAGGTGCTGGGCAACACCCTGCTAATTGATGGAACACATGTACCTGTACGAAGATCAGAGGATTCTGTGCAAAGAAATAAATCATACTCTGGCAAAAAGAAACGATTTACGTTCAACACAGAGATAATAACAAACAGCAAAGGAATCATAATCCACCAAACCAAAAGATATCTTGGCAGTAATCACGATTTTGGCATATTCAAAAAAGAATCTGAATCAATCTTTAATATAATAAAATTACTGACTGGAAGCAGTAAAACAAGGCTATACTCTGACAAGGGATTTTTAGGAATATCGGATTACCTGATAACAACACACAATCCATGCAACCTAAAAAGAGATCAAAGAATCGCCAACTAACAAACCGAGAACGGGCAAAAAACAGAAAGATGAACGGAATCAGAGCCAGGGTGGAGCACACCATAGGTGACATGAAAACCTATGCAGGAATGGTTGATGCATATGATGGTACACTAGAAGAGTTTGAAACAGAGTTTAGCGTGGTAACAGGTATTGTTAATCTGCGTACAATGGAAAAAGATACGGTCTAGATGGAAAAAGGGTGAACCGCCACCACCGCCATGGACCGTATATCTTGATTAGATATATGGTAAAATATCACAATGCTACGCTGTGCGTTTTTGCCAAGCTGATTATTTTGCATGTTTAATAATTTATTTTGTATTTTTTGTAAAGTTTGACTAACTTTAATTATTTTGAGATGTATGATTTTGTTAGAGTTTGTAACTATATGTGAAGAAAAAGGCAAGGAATTCAAATGCTTGGCGTGATTTAGTCAATTACGCATAAACTCTAAGATGTTTTCATCACAATTTGTAAGAACTTGGAATTTTTGACCCTCAAAAAGCCACGAAATTCGAGCTTTTATAACCTACTTTTCCATCTACTGTTACACCTGGACAACTTTCATACCATTTATTAATTGTCTTCGTGTCTAGTATGTTGTATGAAAATTAATACAAATATTATACATTGTACTTTTTGGATGGGTGATCTTAATTGAGAAAACTAGATCTGATCTTTGTGTTTCTAATATTGGCACTTGGATCAATGCATGTTGTGATATACCAAAATGTATCTGCGATTGAACTAGAAATCGTATCTAGCACCATAGAAATCAACAACAATACAGCAAACGGCCCTGTCTTGTCTCGTTCTGATAACTTTGGATCATCGATTGTAAACATTGGCGACCTGAATGATGACGGCATATCAGATATTGCAGTTGGTGCAATTGATGATGATGCCGGCGGTAGCAACAGAGGCGCCATACATGTACTGTTTATGAACCGTAATGGTACCGTATCTAGCACCATAGAAATCAACAACAATACAGCAAACGGCCCTGTCTTGAATAATGGTGATAACTTTGGATCATCGATTGCAAACATTGGCGACCTGAATGCTGACGGCATATCAGATATTGCAGTTGGTGCATATGGTGGTGGCGATGATTATAGTGGTGCCATACATGTACTGTTTATGAACCGTAATGGTACCGTATCTAGCACCATAGAAATCAACAACAATACAGCAAACGGCCCTGACTTGAATGGTCTTGATGTGTTTGGATCATCGATTGCAAACATTGGCGACCTGAATGGTGATGGTATATTAGATATTGCAGTTGGTGCACTTTATGGTGCAGCCATACATGTAATGCTTATGAACCGTAATGGTACCGTATCTAGCACCATAGAAATCAATACCAATACAGCAAACGTCCCCTTCATTACTAGTAATGATAGATTTGGAGTATCGATTGCAAACATTGGTGACCTGAATGGTGACGGCGTATTAGATATTGCAGTTGGTGCAAATTACGGTAATGTCGGTGGTACCGACAGAGGTACCATATATGTACTGTTTATGAACAGTAATGCAAGTGTATCGAGTACAATAGAAATCAATGATTCTACAGTAATCGGCCTCACCCTTGATGATCATGATTACTTTGGATCATCGATTGCAAACATTGGTGACCTGAATGGTGACGGCATATTAGATATTGCAGTTGGTGCATCTAACGATGATGCCGGCGGTACCAACAGTGGTACCATACATGTACTGTTTATGAACAGTGATGCAAGTGTATCAAACACAATAGAAATCAACAACAATACAGCAAATGGCCCTGTCTTGAATCATGTTGATAACTTTGGATCATCGATTGCAAACATTGGTGACCTGAATAATGACGGCATATTAGATATTGCAGTTGGTGCACCTGGTGATGATGCTAGCGGTCCTGATCTTGGTGCCATACATGTACTGTTTATGAACAATACTGATTTAATCCCGCCAATCATAACTAACATCACCTCAATTGCAACATCTATTGGTACACTCGGGGTGGACGATACGATATTATTCACACTAATGCTTGACTCGGCTGAGAATGTTACTGTAAGCGGCACTTATAACGCTGTAGCATTAAACTGGACTAGTATAGACAGTGGAGCCACATACACTGCAACCTATACCATATCTGAAGGAGATGCAGACCAGATTACACCATTGCAGATCACACATGTAACAATCACGAATAACTTTGGCTTCACGGGCTTGCCATTCAACGGTACTGACATACAACAAACCATTGATGCAAATTCTCCAATAATCACACTGAATGGTGACAATCCACAGACAATAGAACTCGGTGATGATTATACAGAACTAAACGCCACAACTAGTGACGGTTCACCTGTAACCATCAACAATACCGAACTCATTGACGCAGTAGGCACATATTCCATATACTATGATTCAACTGATACAGCTGGCAATAACGCAATCCAGGTTAATAGGACTGTAATTATATCTGACACCACTCCACCAACATTCTCATCAGCAGTACTAAATGAGGGGACAGGCGCCCTTACAATCACATTTAGCGAGATAATCAATGCCTCTTCCATAAACTCTACTGGATTCTCCATCAGGGATAACAACAACAATACCAGTACTAGTACTGTAACACTATCAAATCTGGAACTAACCACAACTACCAACAGTACAACAATATCATTCAACATGACTATGGCCAACCGCCAGTCAGTAATCACCTTTACCACATCAGTGCTAGACATTGGTGCTGGTGCGGTACAGGACATTAATGGTAACGCAATTACATTGTCTGCAAATAATACCATTACAACCACTCTTGACACCATCCCACCAGTCATTTCCCTGACTGGTGACAATCCACAGACAATAGAACTCGGTGATGATTATACAGAACTAAACGCCACAACTAGTGACGGTTCACCTGTAACCATCGACAATACCGAACTCATTGACGCAGTAGGCACATATTCCATATATTATGATTCAACTGATACAGCAGGAAATAACGCAATCCAGGTTATTAGGACTGTAATTATATCTGACACCACTCCACCAACATTCTCATCAGCTGCACTAAATGAGGGAACAGGCACCCTTACAATCACATTTAGCGAGATAATCAATGCCTCTTCCATAAACTCTACTGGATTCTCCATCAGGGATAACAACAACAATACCAATACTGGCATTGTAACACTATCAAATCTGGAACTAACCACAACTGCCAACAGTACAACAATATCATTCAACATGACTATGGCCAACCGCCAGTCCGTAATCACATTTACCACATCAGTGCTAGACATTGGTGCTGCTGCGGTACAGGACATTAATGGTAACGCAATTACATTGTCTGCAAATAATACCATTACAACCACTCTTGACACCATTCCTCCAGTCATTTCTCTACTTGGTGACAATCCACAGACAATAGAACTCGGTGATGATTATACAGAACTAAACGCCACAACTAGTGACGGTTCACCTGTAACAATCAACTCTATCAATTTCACTGATGCTGTAGGCACATACCATATCTATTATGATTCTATTGACATATCAGGGAATAGTGCCATCCAGATTAACAGGACCGTAATTGTATCTGATACCACACCGCCAGTCATAACCCTACTTGGTGACAATCCACAGACAATAGAGCAGGGAGCAGGATATACAGAACTAGACGCCACAACTAGTGACAACTCTACAGTAACCATAAACTCTACAAATTTCACTGACGCAGTAGGCACATACTATATCTATTATGATTCAACTGACGCTTTCAACAATACTGCTCAGGTTAACAGGACTGTAAACGTAGTTGACACCACGCCGCCAGTCATAACCCTACTTGGTGACAATCCACAGACAATAGAGCAGGGAGCAGGATATACAGAACTAGACGCCACAACTAGTGACAACTCTACAGTAACCATAAACTCTACAAATTTCACTGATATAGTGGGCACATATACCATCTATTATGATTCAACTGACGCTTTCAACAATACTGCTCAGGTTAACAGGACTGTAAACGTAGTTGACACCACACCGCCAGTCATAACCCTACTTGGTGACAATCCACAGACAATAGAGCAGGGAGCAGGATATACAGAACTAGACGCCACAACTAGTGACAACTCTACAGTAACCATAAACTCTACAAATTTCACTGATATAGTGGGCACATATACCATCTATTATGATTCAACTGACGCTTTCAACAATACTGCTCAGGTTAACAGGACTGTAAACGTAGTTGACACCACACCGCCAGTCATAACCCTACTTGGTGACAATCCACAGACAATAGAGCAGGGAGCAGGATATACAGAACTAAACACCACAACTAGTGACAACTCTCCAGTAACCATAAACTCTACAAATTTCACTGATATAGTGGGCACATATACCATCTATTATGATTCAACTGACGCTTTCAACAATACTGCTCAGGTTAACAGGACTGTAAACGTAGTTGACACCACTCCACCGATATTCTCATCAGCCATACTAAATAAAGGAACAGGCATTTTCATAATTACATTTAACGAGTCAATCAATACCTCTACCATAAATCCTGCTGGATTCTCCATTCGGAACAATACCGATACAGGTGGCGTAACACTGTCCGCCTCAACACTAACTGCAACCAACAACAACATGACCGTGTCATTTAACATATCTCAAGCCAAACTTGCATCAATCATCGCATTTACCACACCAGTGCTAGATATTGATGCTGGTGCAGTACGGGATATATTTGACAATGCAATTACAATGTCTGCAAACAATACCATCACAACCACTTCTGACACCATTCCTCCAGTCATTTCCCTGACTGGTGACAATCCACAGACAATAGAGCAGGGAGCAGGATATACAGAACTAGACGCCACAACTAGTGACAACTCTACAATAACCATAAACTCTGCAAATTTCACTGATATAGTGGGCACATATACCATCTATTATGATTCAACAGATACAGCTGGCAATAACGCAATCCAGGTTATTAGGACTGTAATTGTAGTTGACACCACTCCACCAACATTCTCATCAGCAGTACTAAATGAGGGGACAGGCACCCTTACAATCACATTTAGCGAGATAATCAATGCCTCTTCCATAATCTCTACTGGATTCTCCATCAGGGATAACAACAACAATACCAATACTGGCATTGTAACACTATCAACTTTGGAACTAACCACAACTGCCAACGGTGACACAATATCATTCAACATGACTATGCCTAATCGTCAGTCCGTAATCACATTTATCACATCAGTGCTGGACATTGATGCTGGTGCGGTACAGGACATTAATGGTCACGCAATTACAATGTCTGCAAATAATACCATCACAACCACTCTTGACACCATTCCACCAGTCATTTCTCTACTTGGTGACAATCCACAGACAATAGAACTCGGTGATGATTATACAGAACTAAACGCCACAACTAGTGACGGCTCACCTGTAACCATCAACAATACCGAACTCATTGACGCAGTAGGCACATATTCCATATACTATGATTCAACTGATACAGCAGGAAATAACGCAATCCAGGTTATTAGGACTGTAATTATATCTGACACCACTCCACCAACATTCTCATCAGCAGTACTAAATGAGGGGACAGGCATCCTTACAATCACATTTAGCGAGACAATCAATGCCTCTTCCATAAACTCTACTGGATTCTCCATCAGGGATAACAACAATACCAATACTGGCGCTGTAACACTATCAAATCTGGAACTAACCACAACTGCCAACGGTGACACAATATCATTCAACATGACTATGGCCAACCGCCAGTCCGTAATCACATTTACCACATCAGTGCTGGACATTGATGCTGGTGCGGTACAGGACATTAATGGTAACGTAATTACATTGTCTGCAAATAATATTATCACAACCACTCTTGACACCATCCCACCAGTCATTTCTCTACTTGGTGACAATCCACAGACAATAGAACTCGGTGATGATTATACAGAACTAAACGCCACAACTAGTGACGGTTCACCTGTAACCATCAACAATACCGAACTCATTGACGCAGTAGGCACATATTCCATATATTATGATTCAACTGATACAGCAGGAAATAACGCAATCCAGGTTAATAGGACTGTAATTATATCTGACACCACTCCACCAACATTCTCATCAGCAGTACTAAATGAGGGGACAGGCACCCTTACAATCACATTTAGCGAGATAATTAATGCCTCTTCCATAAACTCTATTGGATTCTCCATCAGGGATAACAACAACAATACCAATACTGGCATTGTAACACTATCAAATCTGGAACTAACCACAACTGCCAACAGTACAACAATATCATTCAACATGACTATGCCTAATCGTCAGTCCGTAATCACATTTACCACATCAGTGCTGGACATTGGTGCTGGTGCGGTACAGGACATTAATGGTAACGCAATTACATTGTCTGCAAACAATATTATCACAACCACTCTTGACACCATCCCACCAGTCATTTCTCTACTTGGTGACAATCCACAGACAATAGAACTCGGTGATGATTATACAGAACTAAACGCCACAACTAGTGACGGTTCACCTGTAACCATCAACAATACCGAACTCATTGACGCAGTAGGCACATATTCCATATATTATGATTCAACTGATATAGCAGGAAATAACGCAATCCAAGTTAATAGGACTGTAATTATATCTGACACCACTCCACCAACATTCTCATCAGCAGTACTAAATGAGGGGACAGGCACCCTTACAATCACATTTAGCGAGACAATCAATGCCTCTTCCATAAACTCTACTGGATTCTCCATCAGGGATAACAACAACAATACCAATACTGGCATTGTAACACTATCAAATCTGGAACTAACCACAACTGCCAACGGTGACACAATATCATTCAACATGACTATGCCTAATCGTCAGTCCGTAATCACATTTACCACATCAGTGCTGGACATTGGTGCTGGTGCGGTACAGGACATTAATGGTAACGCAATTACATTGTCTGCAAATAATACCATTACAACCACTCTTGACACCATCCCACCAGTCATTTCTCTACTTGGTGACAATCCACAGACAATAGAACTCGGTGATGATTATACAGAACTAAACGCCACAACTAGTGACGGTTCACCTGTAACCATCAACAATACCGAACTCATTGACGCAGTAGGCACATACACTATCTATTATGATTCAACTGATACAGCAGGCAATAACGCAATCCAAGTTAATAGGACTGTAATTATATCTGACACCACTTCACCAACATTCTCATCAGCTGCACTAAATGAGGGGACAGGCACCCTTACAATCACATTTAGCGAGGCAATCAATGCCTCTACCATAAACTCTGCCGGATTCTCCATCAGGGATAACAACAACAATACCAATACTGGCATTGTAACACTATCAAATCTGGAACTAACCACAACTGCCAACGGTGACACAATATCATTCAACATGACTATGGCCAATCGTCAGTCCGTAATTGCATTTAACGTCTCAGTGCTGGACATTGATGCTGGTGCAGTACGGGATATATCTGGCAATACAATTATCATGTCAACAGACAACTCTATCACAACCACACTTGATACCATTCCACCAATCCTAACATTCACATCCATCACTCCAAATAATGGAACACTGGGTATTGATGATGACATTGTTATTCAAATTAATGCAAACAATGAAACTGGACTGACACTATTGAGCGGAACCATAAACAATGAAACTATAACATTAAGTGAAACAACACCTACATCAAGTGAAACAACACCTACATCGAGTTTTGGCTATAGAAAGACAATCACCATCAACAACACTATGGTATCTGGTAGCGCAGAGCACACCAATTTCCCTCTCTTGGTCTCAATACAGCATGATCCAAACCTAAACAACGCAACCATACAGGCCTCTGGGCAGGACATTCGTTTTACTACCATTAATGACACACCACTACACTATGAGATAACATCATTCTCAAACAATCACACCTCTGGCAATCTGTCTGCGTGGATAATGATTCCAACATTATATGCCTCTAATGACACCAAAATCTACATGTATTATTCCAATTCGATCGTAACTGACGGACAGAATGCAACGGCAGTATGGGATTCAGATTATGATGGTGTGTGGCACTTTGATGGTGACATGCTAGACTCTACTAGTAATGATAATGACGGTACAAATTTCAACTCTATTGGAACAACAGGAATAATTGGCGGCGCAAGAAGCTTTGATGGCAATGACTATATCTCATATAGTGACTCTGAATTCCCATCAGGAAACAGTACACGAACATTATCTGCATGGGTCAACCACTCTAGTCTTCTAGCCAATTTTCACGGGGTACTAGTTTATGGCACTGGAGGTACAGGTCAGGCATATGGACTGTTCCAAAACAGTAACAATCTGATAGTTGGCGGTTATTCTGATGATATAACACTAAACACAACCCCGACAACAAACGACTGGTATCATTTTGCCATGACATATGATGGAACAACAGTTAGGACATACATTGACGGTTCTCCTGATGCCAATGACACCAAATCATGGAGCACTGTACTGAACGAGTTCCGTGTAGGGCAGCAGGTGAACAATTCTAACGAATTCTTTAGCGGACAGATAGATGAGATTAGAATATCAGATACTGTAAGGACTGCTGACTGGATAAAAACAGAGTACAATAACCAAAATTCAGGTTCATTTTATAGCGTCTCTGCACCAGAAAAACTAGTATTGTCATTCTATTATGATCTTACATATACTGTTGCAGAGGGAGACACGGACATTGATGATGCAACTGTAGGAATTACATACAATATCACACTAGTTGATACTGCTGGAAATCCCTCTACTCTGGCTGCAACCCTACCCAGTATTTCTTCTCCAGGTGTTGATGCAAACTCTCCAATCATCACATTGAACGGACTCAACCCACAAATCATAGAGCAGGGAGCAGGATATACAGAATTAGGCGCCATAACTAACGACGGCTCTACAATAACCATAAACTCTGCAAATTTCACTGATCTAGTGGGCACATACCATATCTATTATGATTCAACTGACACAGCAGGCAATAACGCAATCCAAGTTAATAGGACTGTAATTGTATCTGACACCACCCCACCAGTCATTTCCCTGATTGGTGACAATCCACAGACCATAGAGCAGGGAACAGGATACACAGAACTAAACGCCACAACTAACGACGGCTCTACAATAACCATAAACTCTGCAAATTTCACTGATCTAGTGGGCACATACTACATCTATTACGATTCAACTGACGCTTTCAACAATACTGCCCAGGTTATCAGGACCGTAATTGTAGTTGACAGCACTTTACCTGTATTCTCATCAGCAGTCCTAAATGAGGGAACAGGCATCTTTACAATCGCATTTAACAAGACAATCAACGTCTCTACAATAAACTCTACTGGTTTATCCATCAGGGATAACAATACCAGTATTGACGCTGTAACGCTATCAAATCTGGAACTAATCACTACTGCCAATGATACAACAATATCATTCAACATGACTCTAACAAACCGCCAGTCCGTAATCGCATTTACCACATCAGTGCTAGACATTGGTGCTGGTGCAGTACAGGACATTTATGGCAATCAGATTGTTGCAACAACTGGCAACCCCATCACAACCACTTTTGACACCACACCACCAGTCATTTCCCTACTTGGTAATAATCCACAGACCATAGAGCAGGGAGCAGGATACACAGAGCTTGGTGCCACAACTAACGACGGCTCGCCAATAACCATAAACTCTGCAAATTTCACTGATATATTGGGCACATACACTATCTATTATGATTCAGTTGACGCATCAGGGAATAATGCCATCCAGGTCAACAGGACTGTAATTGTATCAGACACCACTCCATCTGACCCATGTGTAATTCCTGACTCTGGAGACTGGATAATAACTAATAGTTGTACACTTGATACCAATGCCGTTGCTCCGGAAAGTGTGATTGTTCAGAATGGTTCGGTTCTGAACATCCCATCTGGAATTACACTGAATATTGACTTTACAACATTCAATCTAACAGTACAATCCGGCGGTGGAGTTTTGATTAAATCCGGTGGAACACTCACCTGACATGCTGATGATCGTATGTATCAACATCTATGCCTAAATCTGCAGAATAGTCAAGACGTTATTGGCATAAAACATGCTCTTTGCTAACTATACCACATAGTACTTAGTTGTACAGTAGATAGAAATGTGTTAACCAACAAACTCTAGAAAATAATCTTGTTTTTCATTTCGAATCATTTGCACCACAAACAACCTAAAGAAACATTTGAGCAATTCAATTGAAATGGTTGGTTTGCCATTACAGTTTGATTCATCTTTGAGGATATAGTTTGTGACAATCCATGTATTGTAAAATATCAGTGGAAAATAAAACATCAATAACCTTACAGAATGATTAGGGCTGGTAGTTCTTGGTCTTACCTTTTCAATACATGCATATCCTGTTTCAATCCCCCATCTTTTTTTGTATTCTTTTGGAATTTGTGATATGTTTGAAGATATTTTTTCTCGTGGAAGACTAGTTGCAAACACCAGATACTGGTCTGTTAAATTGGGCTTGTCAGGTCTTGGGTGGGGAATTATTACAAGTGTGAATGATTCAACATGTCCGGATGCAGAACGCAATTTGTACTCTGAAATTACGCCTCTGTTACCTTCCACATATTGGATAATCGCGTTCTCTATTCCTCTGGTCTTTTTTGCTGGCATTAGAAATTTCTTTCCCAACTGTTTTAATTCATGGATTACACTGACTGAAAAAAACTCTCTGTCAAGTAACACAAGGCGTATATGAAGTCATTTCTGAGGCAATTATTCAGTAATTTACGCATAAAACTAGAGTTTGGCTTGTTTTTCGTAACATGGTATGCACCAAGGCAAGCTCTGCAATCTTTATCTACACATCTCATGGTGCAGTAACACTCAAAATATGGGGTACTCTTTTTTGGTTTTGATTTTATCAGAAATTCATCTGGTTTTTTTATCATATCTTGAAATCAAGTGTTTGTCAATTGCGACTGTGACTGGTCCGGCAAACATTCCAATCTCTTTCATGTCTGCAATGGTTCTATCCAATGCATCAGAGAGCTGTAGCAGCATTCTCTGTTCTGAAATCTTTTTGATTGAATTAATCAGCCATGAACCAGATGGAGTCTGCTTAAGATCTGATTCAACTGCCAATCTTTTTAGTCCTGATTCTGCATAAGAATTTCCAACACACAAGGCAATTAGTGCATTTATCATGTCTGGTAATCCATATTTTGAATTATATCTGACAGAGAATTGAAATGACATGGTAATGCAAAATAATTGGTGCAACTTTTCAAATGTGTCTTGTGATATATTGTACTGGTGTGCAGTATTAAAAATAGTAGGTCGATTCACAACTGATCGAATTGTACACTACTATCTAGCTTTTTCTATCAAAACTATTTGAGAGAATGGTTAGTATTTTTTTGACTCAAATGGAGCACATTCCTATCTACTGGTTGTACAACCTACCTAATTTAGAATTCTAAGAACATTTCAAATTTGCAATGCAAAGATTTAGATCACCACCAAATGAATGCTGAGTTATGAACAACAACAAACAGGCGATGATCTATCTTGACTAGGATATACTGGATAATATGGTTATCGTTGTATTGTGGAATTATCACCGTTGTTGTGCATTCACGATACTATCCATTACAGGAAGGGTCATATTCATAGTGATTTCAAATACATCCAAATTGGCAAACATTTGAATTTCAAAAAATCTAAAACATGGTTAAATAAGTAAAAGAGAAAAACAAGGCAAAAAATGGCAGACGATTCAAATATGCAGATGGAATCTTTGAGATACTTGCATTAATCAAATGTATGACAGGTATATCTACCGTGCATGTCAGGGAATAACACAAGATGTTCTAGGGGATGACTCACCAGATCATACCACGATATATCGCAGAATAAACAATCTAGAGATAAAGCTAAATTCAGACAAGATACCATGTGATAAAGACAACACGATTCTACTTTCCATTGATAGTAGTGGAGTGCAACCAAATGAACGAGGAGAGTGGTTACGTGTTAAATGGAGTGTACAACGAGGATTTATCAAAATACATTTTCTCATTAATGTGAAAACACGCAAGATTCTAGCCGTACATGTCACAACTGATGAAGAAGGAGACGCACCACAATTTAAAAAACTACTTAAAAGTGCACTGACCCAGATTGACACAATTAAAAAGAATGTGGTAATTTATGCAGATGGCGCATATGATCAAAGGAGAATTTCAAATATTGTGCAGAGAATAATGTAACACCAAGAATCAAAGTCAGAATAGATTCTCAAATTAGATATGGTCATCCTGCACGTAACAAAATAGTATGTGAACAGCTTGGCAGAAATAAAAACTCCAAGATAACCGAAATTAGTATAAACAAAAGAAAGAAAAACCGTGATAGATGGAAAAAAAAGAGTACGTTATGGTCAGCGATGGATATCCAAAGTTGTTTTTTCATCCTTTAAGAGATTGTTTGGCAGTGCTGTTCACTCTAGAAAATGGGAAAACATTGTACAGGAAATTCAAATAAAAGTACATGTTTACAATTTGTTTTGTGACATTCCTACAATGACATGAATTTAGTTCAAGACTAGTCTTCAAGTTTAGATTTTAATATGTCATAGAAATTACAGACCGAGTTTGTCATTTTGATTAGAAATACATCTTGATGTGAGGTATATTCAATAAATAAATCAAAAGTTATGCAACTAAGTAGCTGGTACTGTAATACCGCCAAGTCATACTTTTCCTGCTTCCAGCATTCTTCAGCTGCGTTAAACTGTGGCGAACCTTTTGGCAACCATTCCAGTATGACGTCATTATTTTCATCAACATGTTCTTTCACAATTTTTGATTTGTAGTGTTGTGGCACTCTGTCTGCATAAACTAGAATCTTTCCAAACTTTCTATGCAGTTCCTTGAGATAATCCAAAAAACAGTATTGATCAAATTTATCATACTGTCTGAAGAACTGTCTGCCATCATGACTTGATGCGCCAAACACTATTGTCTTTTGGTGAGTTCCATTAATGGTGACTATTGGCCTTGTCCCCTTTTTGACCGTCCATCTTTTTTTGAACTATTGCATCAGCTATGAATATTGATTCGTCTTGTTCTATTACGATGAATCCTTGACGTATTTTTGTGCCTACGTACTTTTTATTTTTTTTTTAAGCCAGAGTTTTTCTTTGCATGTAGCAGAACTTACAAACCTTTTTGTTGCAACCTTTGGAACAAATCCCCACTGATGAAGCAATCTGTACACATGTACATAGGATATCTCACTTTTGATTTTTCGTACATGAGATTCATCACTTGTTTTGCACTCCAACCTGACTTGTTTTCAGATAATGTTTGCTGTACCTTGATCCATTCTTGTTTTGGTATGCTTGTTGGTCTTCCGCTTTGCGATTTGTCTTTTAATCCGTCCATTCCCTCCTGCTCGTATCGTTCAGGCCATTTGTATGCCCATGATCTTACTTTGCCAATCTGTTCTGCAACATGAGTTGGGATTTGTTTGTTTACGGTGACGCATTTTACTAGAAGCATTCCATCTTTTATTTTGACGTTCTTTTCGTTTTTGTATGCTTGGATTAGACATTTTGTGTTCATAGAATAGTGTAAACTTTGGTGACCAATATGTTAGTGTCAAAAAATATGGATCTATTGCTCATGAATTTTTGTTAGAGGGTATAGCATCCTAAAGTTATCTCAGTAGATAGGAAAGTGCCACATTTGATAGAATTGTACAATCTCGTTCTAGCTTTTCCTATCTAATTTATTTGATTGATTGGTATTTTTGCTCCAAATGAAACACTTTCCTATCTACTGTATCTCATTACTACGCCTGCCTTGTGCCCGTAGTGAAAATCCTCATCATATCTGAACTCCCAATTCCACTGTTTGCATTCGCGCGTTTGAATTCCATGAGGGGTGAGGCATTCATCAACCAATGAACCGATCTTTGTTTTGAACTCTGTCTTACGCCGTGCTCTATACTCACCATGTCAAATAAAAAGACAGAGATTCTTATACATTTCAGTAGATGGGAAAGTAGGTTATAAAAGATTGATTTTCGTGGCTTTTTGAGGTCGAAATTTCAAGTTCTTACAAATTGTGATGAAAACATCTTGAATCAATCGATTTACGCATAAAAACTAGCAAAAATAGATCAATTACAAATCCTATAATCTCATGACTCATAATCTAAAGAAATTCGGTCAAAAATACACGAAAAACAAAGAATTTAATTTTACTTTCCCATCTACTGATTTAGCATCAATCTAACCAAAAATAACACTGTGCCGATTGCCACTGTTGCCACCATATATGGAATTCCCTTTATGATGAAATCTCTGAATGCCATACGATAACCGTGCCTTTCAGCAAGTGCAATAGCAACAAGATTTGCACTGGCTCCAATCAGAGTCCCGTTTCCTCCAAAATCTGCCCCTATTGCTAGAGCGTACCACAAAGGATTATAATCAAAAGTATCTAGCACACTTGCAATGTTTGTGTCCAGTGAAATGGTTTCAATAATTGGAATCATTGTGGCAGTATATGGGATATTGTCAACAAATGCTGATGCAAATGCTGATGACCATATAATCATGACTGCCGTTGCCTCAAAGTTTCCTCCGGTTGCTATGACTATCTGATGTGCAAAGAGTTCAAGTGCCCCTGTTAACTCAACACCTGATACAATAATGAACAGTCCTGCAAAAAACATCAATGTGGGCCATTCTACATGGGTAAATGCTTTTGCCGGATTTATCTTTGTAATTACCAAAAGAATTGCGGCCCCTGCTAGAGCAATAATGGATACCTCCAAATCCAAAACCCCGTGGAACATAAATGCGGCAACTACTCCAAAAAGAACTATTGCACTTTTTTTGAGCAACACTGGATCTTTAATCTCCTTTTTCTCGTCAATTTGTAATAGTTTCTCAACGTTCTCTGGCTTTTGTTTAAGGTCCTTTCTGAACAGGATCTTGAGAACCACTATTGATGCTAAAAATGTGATAATTGCTTCTGGGGCCATGTGGTATGCAAAACTCATAAAATCAATGTTTGCAGCAGATGCAATAATGATGTTGGGAGGATCACCGATGAGGGTGCCTGCCCCGCCAATGTTTGAGGCAAAAATTTCAGCGAGAATTATAGATAACGGATTTATGTTCAGTATTCTTGAAACAGAAATGGTTACTGGAACCATTAAAAGAATCATGGTAACATTGTCCAAAAATGCAGAGCCTACTGCCGTAATAACTGACAATAACAACAAAAGCTTCCAGACATTTCCCTTGGACAGTTTTGCTGCCTTTATCCCTATGTACTGAAAAACCCCAGTCTCTCCGAGAATTCCAACAATTATCATCATCCCCAAAAGTAGCCCAATTGTGTTAAAATCAATGGAACCTATTACAAACTCAACACTGTCATGTGCCGGAATCAGGCCGGTATAAATCAGAATAATGATAATGAAGAGTGAGCCAATCATTGCTAGTGCTGTTCTGTGTATGACTTCGGTGACCAAAATCACATAAATCCCAACCAAAACTGACATGGTCATTGCCATTGCAATTGTAAACTCTAATCCGATCATCTGAGGCAATGTGAAAAGTATGACGATTATTCCTACAAGCGAAATTCCAATTATTGGTATGATTTTTTGCAATTTGACTGACCTGCCTAATATTGAAGACTATTTATGCTATTTTTTTAGAGTTTACAAAGACCCCTTTCTCTTTTTTAATGTGCCCTATTTCAAATGTGATCATTTTGTGTCTTTTGAATATCTTTCTTATCTTTTTGACCTCGTTTTGTGGTGAGATCAAACAAAAGCCAACTCCCATGTTAAATGTCTTGTACATCTCTTCTGCTTTTACTCCCTGCTCTTCGATCAGAGCCATAATGGGTGGGATTTTTGGCAATGCGTCAATCTCGTATCCTGTATCTTTTAGCCGCAGCAGTTTTGTGAATGAACCTCCGGTGATGTGTGCCAGACCATTAATCTTGCATCTCTGATTTGCCTCTAAAACCGGTTTTACATAAATCTCTGTAGGTGTGAGCAACACATTCCCTAATACGCCGACTCTTTTTACCCTGTCTTTTAGGGAATATTTTGTTAGCAATGCCCTTCTTGCAAGTGAATAGCCGTTTGAATGGATCCCAGAACTTTTTACGCCAATGATGGCATCCCCTACCTTTATCTTGTTTCCTAGGACCACCTCTTTTTTTGAAACCATTCCCAAGACCATCCCGGCCAAATCAAATGAGAATCCCTTACCTGAAATCAAGTCCGGCATTATTGCAGTCTCTCCTCCCACAATGGGAACCTTTGCTTTTTTCGCACCCTTTACCAAACCTTTTACAATTTTTTTAAATGATCTCACGTCATTTTTGTTTGCGGCAATATAGTCTACAAATGAGATTGGCGTTGCACCAATGCAGATTATGTCATTGACATTCATTGCAATACAGTCGATTCCTATCGTGTCATATTTTTTCATCATATTTGCAATTATCACCTTGGTTCCGACACCGTCTGTATGTGTGGCCAAAAGTTTGCCGTCTGGAATCTCTACAATTCCTGCATAATGTCCAAACCCCTGTGTTATCTTTGCTTTTTTCTGAAGCTTGTGAGTGGATTCAACTAGTCTGCCAATTGCCGTCTGGCTCTGTTTGATCTTGGAAATGTCTACACCCGCTTTCTTGTAGGTTAGAATCATAGTTTGATGCGTATCTGATGTGAATAAAAGAATTTGCCTGTTGCCATACAATACATTCCAGATGTCCCTCTTACATGTTTTACGTGTTTCTGGGACAACTCACTGAACTGATCTTCTCCCTGTCTCTTTGAAGCTCTGCTGTGTCAATCCATTTCATAGAATCTCCAATATGAAACCATCTCTCGTCTCACTGTGAACCATTCTTAGTGTGTCTTGCTGAATCAGGGCATTTGTGATTCCTCGCTCATCTTTTTAAATTTTCGCTGTGCCAGTTTATGATTTTGTGTACAACACTCTTCAGAATTCTTTATCATGTACCAGATTAACCCAAGCATCTGTCTTGCAGTTGCCACCCTTGTCTTTCCTCTCCTTTTGGCGAGTTTGCCGTAAAATGTCTTCATTCTTGGATCGTATCGTATATGGTGGTGGTAGCCTCGGCCATTAAATTACGTAGCCATGTGGGGTCTCGTTTTGTTATTCCTCCTCTTTGTGTCTTGCCACCATTCCTGTGGGTTGGTGCTATTCCTGTGGGTTGGTGCTAGTCCTGCGTATGATCCTAGCTTTTCTGCCGTTGCAAATCTGTCAATGTCAACTATCTCTGAAACTATCGTCAGCGCTGTGACTTGTTTATTCCAGGAATGTCATGACTAGTCTGGTTCTCTTGTCCTTGTTGCTGATTACTGTAATCTTTATTTCATATGTGACAATTTGTCTTTGTTTGATCTCTATGCTTTCAAGATATGCATCAATTGATAACTGTCTACCGTTTTGATGTATTACGCACAAGATATGTCAAAACAGGTTCATTCTTTTAACACAAACACGAAGGAACTTTAAAACTCTAGACAATTACACTGATAGATTGTTTGATGCAGTAGACTCTAAAGGTGTCTGGTGAATCAAACAGCAACCATTAACCAATCAAGCACTATCTTTTTATTACTTTTTAGAATTTTGCATATCCTTGATAGTCCGATCTGTTCTTACGGCATTACTTGTATTGTCCATCCCTATGGGCACTGTTTTATCTGCAGAATCTGAAATTCCAACCCAGAAAAAACAGCCCAATACGGGAATGCTGCCTAAAGTTGTGACGTGTAGTGAAAAGCACATCCTTGCACTTCGATTCGACGGCTCTCTTGCGTGCATAAAACCGTCTTCTGCTGAGAAACTAATTCAAAGAGGATGGGCAAGTCATATTATTACACCGGAGGCATCTGCAGACTCTGCTGATCTTGTCTTTAAAAATGGGCTAGTATATACGGTCAATGAAAATAATCTGTGGGCAGAAGCTGTGGCAGTTAGAAACGGCATGATCTCCTTTGTTGGCTCAAATGACGATGTACAAAATTACATTGGCAAGAATACCCGGGTACTTGATCTTGCAGGAAAACTATTACTTCCTGGAATGCATGATGTTCATCTTCACATTCTAGAGGCATCATCCCCATTTGGCGGTGATTGTATACTGGATGACTCTGAACCAGAAGAATTTGTCTCATATCTTCGGGAATGTTCTGGCGAACAAACTAAAAGAGACTGGCTTGTTGGATGGGGGCATTCAATTACATCTCTTGAATCAAGCCGTCACACTCCTCTGGAAATTATAGATGAGGCAATTCCAGACAGACCGGCAATAATGTTGGAGCAGACGTCTCATTCGGCATGGGCAAATTCTAAAGCACTAGAGCTTGCCGGATTTGATGATGATTCGCCTGATCCCGAGGCTGGAATTCTTGGCAGGGATTCAGAAACCGGAGAACTAGATGGAATCCTCTATGAAAATGCAGCAGAGATTGTCATGGATTTGGCTCTGCTTAGAACCCCTGAAATTGACGAATCAAACTATAATGGATTGCTGAGAGGACTAGACATGTTATCTGAAAATGGAATTACCTCAATTACTGATGCCAAAGTCAATCTGGATAGGGGCTTTGATGATGTCTGGAAGAGGGCTGACGCTGAGAATGCACTTACTGTAAGGGCTGTAATGGGAATTTGGACGCATCCCCACTATGATGATGATTACCAGATTGAGAGGATAAAATCCCTTTACAACAATGATCCTGATAGCCTCTTAAAATTTACCCAAGTAAAGATGTACAGTGACGGATTGCTGGAATCTGGAACTGCCAAGCTAATCGAGATGTATCCTGATGACATTGGATATGGCAAGGGTTATGGAATAAATTATTTTAATGAAGAACGTATCGCTTACTATATTGCCGAACTTGAAAAGACAGGATTTGATTTTAACATTCATGCAATAGGGGATGGCGCAGTTAGGGAATCTCTTAATGCGATTGAATCTGCACAAAACACAAACGATAACAATGCTAGACACCGTATCACCCATCTAGAGCTTGTTCATCCTGATGATGTCAGCCGCTTTGTCGAGCTGGGAGTCATTGCTGATTTTCAGGTATCCGGAGACTGGACACTTTTTGGGCAAAATGATTACCTTGAAAAAATCATCGGAGAACGTATAGTTGATCATATACCCGTAAAAAGTATACATGATACAGGTGCCATCGTCACTCTTGGCAGTGACTATGATGTAGGTTCAATCTCCCCATTTGTTGGAATGCAGCATGCCTTGTCTAGAGGCCATCAAAGCATGCCCGATCTAGAGTCGATAATTGAATCATATACGATTAATGGAGCATACTTGATGCGTCAAGAAGACAAGACAGGTTCTATTCAAGTTGGCAAGTTTGCAGATATTATTGTTGTGGACAGGAACATCTTTGAGATCCCAATAAGTGAAATTGGAGAAACTAGCGTGCTTTTCACATTTTTGGAAGGAGAACAGATATTTCCTAAAAACAGTGGATGATATGGCAAGCAATACCTTACATCACAAATAATGTCTTTTTTTGGCCTACAATTTAGCTGGCAATTAGCATGATACGCCCAGGCTTGCAAGTTTTTTCAATTTGTCAATAATGCTGAAAACCGGTTAACCCGTAGATGGAAAAGTAAAGTTAAATTCTTTGATTTTCGTGGATTCTAGTCCGTATCTCTAAATCATATTCTCACAGTTATGAGATGATCATTATTTTATTGCTTTTTTTTAATCACATGTTATTCCTAAATGTCAAGATTTTATTGATTTCCACGATTCAACTGTTTCATGTTCTAGTATCACCAATCAAAGAACTCTGAGAATTGGACAATTGAGAGTTACTTTTCCATCTACAGGGCTTTGACATATCCTGTGCGGTATGGTATGTATCAAGCAAAGAACATGTTTTATGCCTATAACGTCTTGACTATTCTAGCGGTTTAGACGTAGAGGTTGATACGTACCCTGTGCGTAGTACTTCAACTGCAGACAATTACACCAAATGTCATAGTTAGAAAGATCACAAACGGTCATCGCTCAAAGGTCGGAGCAGATTCTCACAAGATATTGATGAGTATAAAGGAGACATGCAGGATGAGGGAATTGAATTTCCATGATTATGCTTTGGAATATTTGAAAAATTATGCTTCAAAACGTAAGAGTTTAGGTCTCCTGACTAGAACATCTAAAATTCGTACTCAACCTAAACTCTTACCTCAAAACTGTAGACAGTTACCAAAAAATTCTATTAACCAAATCTGAAAATATCATTTCATTCTAATTCTGGCATGAATTATCTGAAAAATGTGACTGCAAGATATGTGACATATCCAATAGTCAAACAGACTCCCATTGTTTTACTGATAATTCCAGTTTTTATGACAATTAGTAATGACAGACTAAAGATAATCATTATTGTATAATCAACATAAACATCAGTCTCGATCAACACACCGCCTAGTGCAGCACCGACTCCCATTATCATCAAGATGTTGTAGATGTTACTTCCAACAATGGTCCCAATGCCGATATTGATATGACCCTTTCTAATCGCAATAATGGATGTTATTAATTCTGGAAGGGATGTTCCAATTGCAATTACTGTCAATCCGACAAGTTTTTCTGATAATCCAAACTCTTGAGCTAAAATTACAGCATTATTCACTGTAAGAAATGCACCGACGTACAAAAGTACAATGCCTATGCCGATTAGCCCGGCAGATTTTAGATACGTGCTGTTTTTTCCTTTTTCAACTCCATCCTTGTTTTCTTTTCTATGTTTCATTACATCTTTGTATGTATAAAATGCAAATATCCCCAATCCGCCAAGTAACATTACCCCATCATATTGGGAGAGTATACCATCAAGTGAAAGTAAAACTAGTAAAAAAGTAACACTCAACATGATTGTAATCTCTCTTTGTAAAATGGATTTTCTTACTACAAGAGGAATAAGAATTGCAGATACGCCAATTACCATTCCAATGTTTGCAATATTACTCCCAATAACATTTCCTAAAATAATCGCACTGTGTTCTCCTGCTGCAGCAACACTGGCAGCAAGTTCTGGAGTTGAAGTACCATATGCTACAATGGTCATTCCTATTACAAGATTACTTATTTGGAATTTTTTTGCGATAGATACACTACCATTAACTAGCCAATTTCCGCCAAAACATAACATTCCTAATCCAACTATGGTTAAGATTATGCTTTCTATTTCCACAATGAACTTTCAGATTTTGACTGTTTAAATGAGATTATTTACTACAATTTCACAATTCTAACAATTGCAACAAGCCTGAACTTGTCTGTCAAAATTTGGGTGTAAAAAAACATCTGAATGGATCAACAAATCCAAAGTTAAAGACTAATAAGGTACTGTACCGTACTATACGGTATGATGCGAACAAGACTGACATATGTGCCAATAGAAGTGGCTGACCAATTCGAGGATTTTATCATAGAAAGAGACGTGCAAATACTTGATGCAGTAAGAGCAAGAACAAGAGATTATAGCACACTAACTTTGTTAAAGTTGTTGTATCAGCTTAGGGGGAATTCCATGACCTTTTCAAAGTTGTACCTAAAGTCAAAAATCAGAATGAAAAAGTCTTTTCTGAATTATTTGCGTCTGTGCGTAGGTTACAACTTTGTCAAAAAAGAACCTGCAGGCTCAAATATGATCTATTCAATTACAGACAAGGGACGAACCATGCTGGATCTCTTTATGAATAAAGAAAATTACTCTTGATGTGGAATCCTATTGCCTAATTTTTATTTTTTTAATCAAAAAAGATCAACATGATTGATCCAAACCTCTCTAGAATGAGAACGCCTTTATACATACACTTTTTGAGTAATTCAGGAAGGTTATTCTCATGGTAAAAGATAAACACGCTCTTAGTGTCAAGTTTCAGTAGATGGGAAAGTAAAGTTAAATTCTTTGATTTTTGTGGATTCTAGCCCGTATCTAAATCATATTCTCACAGTTATGAAAAAACCGTTATTTTATCGCTATTCTGTAACATATCATTCCTACATATCGAGATTTTGTTGATTTTACTATCCAATTATTTCATGCTCTAGCATCACCAATCAAAAAACTCTGAGAATTGGACAATTGAGAGTTACTTTCCCATCTACTGAGTTTTGTTGCTCACTTTGTAACTATTCTTCAAACGAAAAAAATCAATATGCTGAATCATACTAGTTTTTGTGAATGTCTTTGGAATACTTGCAATAATACTTGACGAGGCAACATGTGCTAGCCTGTTCAGGAATAAAAGATGGAATGGGAACATTTCATGTCCACACTGCAAATCAAATGACATAAAAAAATATGGAAAATATGCAATTCATCTTTAGCGATATTTCTGTCACAGCTGCGGCCACACATTCAACGACAAGACCTGGGCTATATTTCATTACTCTCACATGTCCCCCTCCCAGTGGTTCTTTTTTATCTGGATGTACTGCAGTCTCACCCGTATCTGGAATATCAGTCAGGGAGATTTGCAAAAAGATGGGGGCAAGCACAGGGGAGTCAACAAGTTTAACTTGGAATCATGTCCAAACGTTTGCGTTCTTGCACAACATGAGAAAGCAAGATGATTATTCAAAGTTCACCAAAATAATCTCAGTTCTTTATATAGCAACAAAATTCTACATTAAGAGCGATTCTGTTTTCTTTATGCGATAATAGTGTTCAATGCGTGGGTGATGGCAAATGCACTGATTTCACGTGATAGATGAGATGGAAGGGTAAGATAACAATGACGAACATGAGGATTATGATAAACGGATCTGTGATGGGGTCGAAACTACCTCCTGAACCACCTCTGAATTGGTCAGGATTGTGAGCACATCTGAGTTAACTGGGTAAAGCAAATGTTAAATACACCAACAATTAATATTTAGCAGATGAATTACAATTCTAAATTATTCATATCTTTAACTGTCTTTTTAGTCGGTGCATGTCTCTATATCCCTGCTGATGTGTATTCTATTCCAACAATTTCCTCTATCACTTCCAATGCAACAACTTCTGGTACACTCGGAGTGGGCAATGCCATCACATTCACACTGATCACCGATTCTGTTGAGACAGGTGCTACCGTAAACGGCACTTATAATACACAGCCACTAATTTGGAGCGCTGCTAATAACGGTATTACATACACTGCAATCTATGTCGTATCTGAAGGTGAAGCAGACCAGATCACACCACTTCAAATCACAAGTGTGACAATTACTAATACTACCAATCATACGAGTTTACCAATTAACGGCACTGACATAGCAAAGACCATCGATGCAAACTCTCCAACTATAACTAGCATTACATCTGATGCAACAACTTTTGACACACTCAAAGTGGGTGATACCATATCATTCACACTGACCCCAGGTTCTGCTGAGGCAGGAGCCACAATAATTGCTACTTATAATACACAGTCACTAATTTGGAGTACTGCTAATAACGGTAATACCTACACTGCAACCTATACCGTATCTGAAGGGGAACCAGACCAGATTGAAATCATTCCCGACTCTGAAGCACCACCAGAAACAATAATTCCATTACTACAGATCACAAATGTAACAATCACAGACAGCGCAGGCAATACGAGCTTTCCATTTAACGGCACTGACATAGTAAAAGCCATCGATGCAAACTCTCCAACCATAAGCACTATCACATCTGATGCGGCATCCAATGGCACACTCAAAGTGGGTGATACCATATCATTCACACTGACCCCAGGTTCTGCTGAGGCAGGAGCCACAATAATTGCTACTTATAATGCACAGTCACTAATTTGGAGTACTGCTAATAACGGTAATACCTACACTGCAACCTATACCGTATCTGAAGGGGAACCAGACCAGATCGTTCCACTGCAGATCAGCAATGTAACAATCACAGACAGCGCAGGCAATACGAGCATCATCCAATCAAGCGGTACTGACATACTAAAAAACATCGATGCAAACTCTCCAACTATAACTAGCATTACATCTGATGCAACAACTTCTGGCACACTCAAGGTGGGCGATACAATATCATTCACACTGACCCCAGGTTCTGCTGAGATAGGAAATACCGTAAACGGCACTTATAATACACAGTCACTAATTTGGAGTACTGCCAATAACGGTACTACATACACTGCAACCTATACCGTATCTGAAGGAGATGCAGACCAGACTGCACTACAAATCACAGATGCAACAATCACAGACAGCGCAGGTAATACGAGCATCATCCAATCAAGCGGTACTGACATACTAAAAAACATCGATGCAAACTCTCCAACCATAAGCACTATCACATCTGATGCGGCATTCAATGGCACACTCAAAGTGGGTGATACCATATCATTCACACTGACCCCAGGTTCTGCTGAGGCAGGAGCCACAATAATTGCTACTTATAATACACAGTCACTAATTTGGAGTACTGCTAATAACGGTAATACCTACACTGCAACCTATACCGTATCTGAAGGGGAACCAGACCAGATCGTTCCACTGCAGATCAGCAATGTAACAATCACAGACAGCGCAGGCAATACGAGCATCATCCAATCAAGCGGTACTGACATACTAAAAAACATCGATGCAAACTCTCCAACCATAAGCACTATCACATCTGATGCGGCATCCAATGGCACACTCAAAGTGGGTGATACCATATCATTCACACTGACCCCAGGTTCTGCTGAGGCAGGAGCCACAATAATTGCTACTTATAATGCACAGTCACTAATTTGGAGTACTGCTAATAACGGTAATACCTACACTGCAACCTATACCGTATCTGAAGGGGAACCAGACCAGATCGTTCCACTGCAGATCAGCAATGTAACAATCACAGACAGCGCAGGCAATACGAGCATCCAATCAAGCGGTACTGACATACTAAAAAACATCGATGCAAACTCTCCAACTATAACTAGCATTACATCTGATGCAACAACTTCTGGCACACTCAAGGTGGGCGATACAATATCATTTACACTGACCCCAGGTTCTGCTGAGGCAGGAGCCACAATAATTGCTACTTATAATGCACAGTCACTAATTTGGAGTACTGCTAATAACGGTAATACCTACACTGCAACCTATACCGTATCTGAAGGAGATGCAGACCAGACTGCACTACAAATCACAGATGCAACAATCACAGACAGCGCAGGCAATACGAGCATCCAATCAAGCGGTACTGACATACTAAAAAACATCGATGCAAACTCTCCAACCATAAGCACTATCACATCTGATGCGGCATTCAATGGCACACTCAAGGTAGATGATACCATATCATTCACACTGACCCCAGGTTCTGCTGAGGCAGGAGCCACAATAATTGCTACTTATAATGCACAGTCACTAATTTGGAGTACTGCTAATAACGGTAATACATACACTGCAACCTATACCGTATCTGAAGGAGATGCAGACCAGATCGTTCCACTGCAGATCAGCAATGTAACAATCACAGACAGCGCAGGCAATACGAGCTTGCCATTTAACGGCACTGACATAGTAAAAGCCATCGATGCAAACTCTCCAACCATAAGCACTATCACATCTGATGCGGTATCCAATGGTACCCTCAAGGTGGGCGATACCATATCATTCACACTGACCCCCGGTTCTGCTGAGATAGGAAATACCGTAAACGGCACTTATAATACACAGTCACTAATTTGGAGTACTGCCAATAATGGTAATACCTACACTGCAACCTATACCGTATCTGAAGGGGAACCAGACCAGATCGTTCCCCTGCAGATCAGCAATGTAACAATCACAGACAGCGCAGGCAATACGAGCATCATCCAATCAAGCGGTACTGACATACTAAAAAACATCGATGCAAACTCTCCAACCATAAGCACTATCACATCTGATGCGGTATCCAATGGTACCCTCAAGGTAGGTGATACCATATCATTCACACTGACCCCCGGTTCTGCTGAGGCAGGAGCCACAATAATTGCTACTTATAATACACAGTCACTAATTTGGAGTACTGCTAATAACGGTAATACCTACACTGCAACCTATACCGTATCTGAAGGGGAACCAGACCAGATCGTCCCACTGCAGATCAGCAATGTAACAATCACAGACAGCGCAGGCAATACGAGCATCATCCAATCAAGCGGTACTGACATACTAAAAAACATCGATGCAAACTCTCCAACTATAACTAGCATTACATCTGATGCAACAACTTCTGGTACCCTCAAAGTGGGTGATACCATATCATTCACACTGACCCCAGGTTCTGCTGAGGCAGGAGCCACAATATTTGCTACTTATAATACACAGTCACTAATTTGGAGTACTGCTAATAACGGTAATACCTACACTGCAACCTATACCGTATCTGAAGGGGAACCAGACCAGATTGCAATCATTTCCGAAGCTGAAGGACTACCAGGCATAATTCCATTACTACAGATCACAAATGTAACAATTACGGACAGCGCAGGCAATACGAGCTTGCCATTTAACGGCACTGACATAGTAAAAGCCATCGATGCAAACTCTCCAACCATAAGCACTATCACATCTGATGCGGTATCCAATGGTACCCTCAAGGTGGGCGATACCATATCATTCACACTGACCCCAGGTTCTGCTGAGACAGAAGCCACAATAATTGCTACTTATAATACACAGTCACTAATTTGGAGTGCTGTTAATAACGGTACTACATACACTGCAACCTATACCGTATCTGAAGGAGATGCAGACCAGATCGTTTCACTGCAGATCAGCAATGTAACAATCACAGACAGCGCAGGCAATACGAGCTTGCCATTTAACGGCACTGACATAGTAAAAGCCATCGATGCAAACTCTCCAACCATAAGCACTATCACATCTGATGCGGCATTCAATGGCACACTCAAGGTAGATGATACCATATCATTCACACTGACCCCAGGTTCTGCTGAGGCAGGAGCCACAATAATTGCTACTTATAATGCACAGTCACTAATTTGGAGTACTACCAATAACAGTACTACATACACTGCAACCTATACCGTATCTGAAGGAGATGCAGACCAGATCGTTCCACTGCAGATCAGCAATGTAACAATCACAGACAGCGCAGGCAATACGAGCTTGCCATTTAACGGCACTGACATAGTAAAAGCCATCGATGCAAACTCTCCAACCATAAGCACTATCACATCTGATGCGGCATTCAATGGTACCCTCAAGGTAGGTGATACCATATCATTCACACTGACCCCCGGTTCTGCTGAGATAGGAAATACCGTAAACGGCACTTATAATACACAGTCACTAATTTGGAGTACTGCCAATAATGGCACTACCTACACTGCAACCTATACCGTATCTGAAGGGGATGCAGACCAGATCGTTCCACTGCAGATCAGCAATGTAACAATCACAGACAGCGCAGGCAATACGAGCATCATCCAATCAAGCGGTACTGACATACTAAAGACCATCGATGCAAACTCTCCAACTATAACTAGCATTACATCTGATGCAACAACTTTTGACACACTCAAAGTGGGTGATACCATATCATTCACACTGACCCCCGGTTCTGCTGAGGTAGGAAATACCGTAAACGGCACTTATAATACACAGTCACTAATTTGGAGTACTGCTAATAATGGCACTACCTACACTGCAACCTATACCGTATCTGAAGGGGAACCAGACCAGATTGAAATCATTCCCGAAGCTGAAGGACAACCGGGCTTAATTTCATTACTACAGATCACAAATGTAACAATTACGGACAGCGCAGGCAATACGAGCTTGCCATTTAACGGCACTGACATAGTAAAAAACATCGATGCAAACTCTCCAACCATAAGCACTATCACATCTGATGCGGTATCCAATGGTACCCTCAAGGTGGGCGATACCATATCATTCACACTGACCCCAGGTTCTGCTGAGACAGGAGCCACAATATTTGCTACTTATAATACACAGTCACTAATTTGGAGTGCTGCTAATAATGACACTACATACACTGCAACCTATACCGTATCTGAAGGAGATGCAGACCAGATCGTTCCACTGCAGATCAGCAATGTAACAATCACAGACAGCGCAGGCAATACGAGCATCATCCAATCAAGCGGTACTGACATACTAAAGACCATCGATGCAAACTCTCCAACCATAAGCACTATCACATCTGATGCAACAACTTCTGGCACACTCAAGGTAGGTGATACAATATCATTCACACTGACCCCAGGTTCTGCTGAGACCGGAAATACCGTAAACGGCACTTATAGCACACAGTCACTAATTTGGAGTACTGCCAATAACGGTACTACATACACTGCAACCTATACCGTATCTGAAGGGGAACCAGACCAGATCGTTCCACTGCAGATCAGCAATGTAACAATCACAGACAGCGCAGGCAATACGAGCTTTCCTGAAAACGGTATTGATGTGCAAAAGACCGTAGATGCAAACTATCCCAAATTCCTTTCATCAGTTTTGAATGAGGAAACTAGCATTTTCATGATCACATTTGATGAGACAATCAATGTCTCTACCATAAATTCTACCGGACTATCCATCAGGGATGATGATACCGGTACAAGTGCCGTAACCCTATCTGCTTCGGAACTAATCCCAGTCATTAATGGTGTGACCATATCATTTAACATAACTCAAGCCAAACTTGCATCAATCGTCGCATTCACCACGTCAGTGCTTGACATTGATACTGGCGCGGTACGGGATATATCTGGCAACCCAATCACAATGTCCACAAACAATACCATTACAACTATTGCTGACACCATTTCTCCAATCATAACCTTAACTGGAGCCAATACTCAGACCCTAGAACTCGGTGATGGTTATACAGAACTTGGTGCCACAACTGATGATGGCTCACCAATAACCATAAACTCTGCAGAATTCACGGATGTAGTAGGCACATATTCTATATACTATGATTCAGCTGACGCATCAGGGAATATTGCCATTCAAGTTGTTAGGACTGTAATTGTAAATGACAGCACTCCACCTGACCCCTGTGTAATTCCTGACTCTGGAGACTGGATAATAACTGATAGTTGTACACTTGATGCCGATGCAACTGCTCTGGGAAGTGTGATTGTTCAGAATGGTTCGGTTCTGAACATTCCATCTGGAATTACACTGGATATTGACTTTGCAACATTCAATCTAACAGTTCAATCCGGCGGTGGTGTTTTGATTAAATCCGGTGGAACACTCACCTGACATGACAACAATCAAAAGTTTGTGATCTTCTCTACAGGATTTTTAAAACAATCGTCCTTAACACCAAGTTTCAGTAGATAGGTTAGTACCACATTTGATGGAATTACACAATCTCGTTCTAGCTTTTCATATCTAACTTATTTGATCAATTAGTATTTTTTCCTTCAAATGAAACGTAAGAGTTTAGGTCCCCTGACTAGAACATCTAAAATTCGTGCTTAACCTAAACTCTTACTTGTTATAAAAAAACACTGGATTGTTTTTAGAGGAATTGTAGTTTCTGATGGATGGAGATCACATGTTGTAATATTTACCAAAAACAAGAGACATAGATGCACTGCACATCTGCCAAGAGAGTCAAAAGATGCACGGCAGATAAATCAGAAAAACCATTAGCTGCCATTCTGCACAAGAAATTCTCAAAAATATTGGATAATGCCCGGAAATATTCAAAATCAAAACACAAAAAGATACAACGGATCAAATATACGGATTATCTGTTTGAGCAGTTGATTATATGATAAAACGATACCGGCGTGGTGATGATACTATGAAAAAGTTTGGAATAAAGCTGAAAAACGCACGAAATGGCCTGTTTACATTGTGATGTATCTGGCGTGCCATCAACTAACAATGATGCGGAAAACTCTATTCGAAAATGTGTGATATATAGAAATGTCCGGGGTCAGCTGAAAAGTGAAAAGGGGATGAAGGCGCTTTCAGTATTTCTGACATGTTTTGAAACATGGAGAATCAGGGATCAGAACAGCCTAGTTGAGATGGGAAAATACATTTAGATGCTCTATTCATACTATTATTCTATGGAATCAGACCACATCATTTTACGCATTTCCCTACCGACCTTTTCAATCTGGTGTTTTTCATATCGTCTCATGTGTTTGTCAAATGCGTCTTTACCGCTTTTCTGATATTCAGAAATCCATTCCCTGTTGAATGTACCATCCTGAATCATTGTAAGAACTTTTTTCATTTTTTCTTTATTTGCAGAATCCATAACCATTGGTCCGCGAGTCAGGCCCCCATATCTGGCAGTTTCACTGACACGTCTCCACATTCCATTGATTCCATATCTCTGAATCATATCTACAATGAGTTTTAGCTCATGTAACACTTCAAAGTATGCAATTTCTGGCTGATATCCTGCCTCGACTAGGGTCTCAAAAGCATTTGTTATCATAGAAGCTGCACCGCCACAAAGATCAACCTGTTCACCAAACCAATCAGTTTCCACTTCTTCTTTGAAAGTAGTTTTGATTAGTCCTGCTTTTGCACTTCCTATTGCTTTTGCAATGCCTAACGTTCTATCCCATGCTTTTCCTGTAAAGTCTTGTTCAACTGCAACAATTGATGGGGTTCCAAAATTATCAAGATATGTCTCTCTGACTTTGGAGCCGGGTCCCTTTGGCGCAATCATGATAAGATCAACATTATCTGGGGCCTCAATCCATTTCCAATAGATTGCAGCTGCATGAGAAAATGACAATGCTTTTCCTTCAGAAAGATTTGGCCCTATTTCGTCTTTGTACACTTTAGATTGAACCATATCTGGAATCAACACATGAATAATGTCTCCTTGTCTTGTTGCATCTGATATTGACATTACCTTGTGACCATCAGATTCGGCCTTTTTCCAACTGTTGCCGCCTTTTTTGAGGCCAATTATCACGTTTAGACCAGAGTCTTTCATGTTGTTTGCTTGCGCATTACCCTGTATTCCATAGCCAAGTACTGCGATTGTTTGATCTTTTAGCGGATCAAGACTGATATCGTTGTCTTTCCATGTTTTTGCCATATGATTCAAGCAAGAATATTGCACATATTAACTAGAGATTATGCGTAATTTGACCAAAATAACAAACAACAATCAACTTGTACGCATCAACTTGTTCACATTTGATATGATGGTAATTGACCTTTTGCGCAATTGGCGTGATTTTTTTCAACATTCGATATTGTATAGTTTTATGCCTAAAAATCCAAAATTTCAGAATAATCTGAAAAATTACCTTCTAAAAACCATACCTAGAAATAATTACGCTGTATGTCTAATGATTTTGTTTGAGTAATGTTGCAACGGTTGGCATGGTTTAGTCAATCACACACAATCTCTAATTGCTGAATCATTGAAACTGATGGCAAAAGCTGTCTCTTTTCACAGGTATCTTTATAATTTTCTTAGTTTGGAAACGCCAATGGTAATGTGATCAATTATTGTCGGCAGTGGCGTACCTGGCCCAAACACGTGGTTCACTCCTGATTTGATCAAATTTTTATGATCCACTTCTGGAATTACTCCCCCGCCCACAACTAAAACATCCTTTATTCCTTTCTTTTTTATTGCTTTTACCACTCTTGGAAAAAGCGTATCATGTGCACCATTCAGCAAGCTCATTGCAACTGCATCAACATCCTCATCTTCTGCAATCTGCGCCACCCTCTCTGGCGTTGCAAAAAGTCCTGAATAAATCACCTCCATTCCTGCGTCTCTGAATGCCCGACAAAGCACTAGTGCGCCTCTATCATGACCGTCAAGGCCTAGTTTGGCAACAAGAATCTTGATACTTCGTGATGCTGCTTTTTGCTTCATAATCATGACAGTATTTTGTATGTTTTAAAACCTTATTTGGCTTTCTAATTGTCGATAACAACCACCACCACCCCCTCCCTACCTTTGTCGGAATGAAGAATCTACTTAAAGCGTAACTAGAGTACTACAAACGTGAATGTTAAACCGACTAGTTACAAGCTAACATTTGAGCCTAATCTTAAAGAATTCACATTTGTTGGCACCGAATCCATTCTGGCAGACTGCAAAAAACCAACAAACACAATAACCATGAACTGTGCTGAACTAGAGATAAAATCATGCCAGGTGAAATCTGCAGGAAAACTCGTCAAATCCACTACAAAAATAAATGAGAAAAGAGAAGAGTTACAAATCACGCTAGGAGAAAAAATCAAAGACAAGGTTATAATCAACCTGGAATTTCTGGGAACTCTAAATGACAGACTTTTGGGATTCTATCGCAGTCAGTACAAACAAGGCGGCAAGACAAAATATCTTGCTACAACACAGTTTGAGGCAGCAGATGCCAGACGTGCATTTCCATGCTGGGACGAACCTGAGGCAAAGGCAACATTCGAAATCTCAATCATTACCGAGAACAAGTTTACTGCAATCTCAAACATGCCAGTCAAATCAAAGAACAAAATCCGAAACAAGACTGTTTACAACTTTGAAAAGACCTTGGCCGTCTCTACATACCTCATCTATCTTGGTGTTGGAGAATTTGAACATCTGGTCGGAAGGGCCGGCAAAGTACAGGTTAGAGTAATTACCACAAAAGGAAACAAATCAAAAGGAAAATTCTCGCTGGAACTGGCAAAAAAACTTCTTCGGTCATATGAGGGATACTTTGGAATAAAATACCCGTTGCCAAAACTTGACCTGATTGCAATTCCTGATTTTGCAGCCGGTGCCATGGAAAACTGGGGTGCGATAACCTTCAGGGAGACAATTCTGCTTTATGATCCTGCTACATCCTCCACCAAAACTAAACAATTCATTGCTGAGGTAATCTCCCATGAGATTGCACACATGTGGTTTGGAAATCTTGTCACCATGAAATGGTGGAATGATCTGTGGCTAAATGAGAGCTTTGCAACCTTTATGGCGACAAAGTTTGTGGACAAGTTCTACCCGGAATGGAATCTCTGGGATCAGTTCATAGAGGATGCGATGAATACTGCAATGGGCCTAGATTCACTAAAGACCACTCACCCAATTGACGTCAAAGTAAGCTCTGTTGCGGAAATTAGAGAAATCTTTGATGCAATCTCGTATGATAAAGGGGGCTGTGTTCTGCGAATGCTTGAGAATTATGTAGGTGAAGCCAACTTTAAAAACGGCCTCAAAAAATACCTGTCTTCTTTCAAATATGATAATGCAACAGGACAGGATTTGTGGGATGCAATTGGCAAGGCATCAAAGATGCCAGTAAGTGCAATGGTGAACTCGTGGCTAAAACAACCTGGATTTCCACAGGTGTATATCTCTCAGAAAAACAATACACTTACCCTGAGGCAGGACCGCTTCCTGATGGAGCCAACAAAAAAGACACAAAGGGGACTCTGGCACATCCCAATCACATATGGACTAGGAAAAGAGACCAAAACCAAACTGCTTACAAAAAAATCAACTACTGTAAAATCCCCCAGCGGTCCTGGATTTGTTGCAAACATTGGCAGAACAGGATTTTATCGCGTAAGGTATGATGATGGAATCATGCTTGATCTAAAGATGCTAGTAGATCAAAAACAGATTCAACATGTGGATAGATGGGCAATTCAAAACGATCTGTTTGCACTGTGCGTTGCAGGAAAAATGGACATTCGGAACTATCTTGATTTTACTGACGCGTATCTTGATGAGGATTCGTATCTTCCGCAAGCCAACGTTGCAAGCAATCTCAACTCTTTGTCATCTCTGACGTTCTTTGAGGATTCTGCTGAAGAAATTAAAAGGTACACGATTAACTATTTCAGAAAAATCCTGACCAATCTTGGATGGGCGCCGCAAAAATCAGACAAACACACCGATGCGTTTCTGAGGGGATTTGCAATATATGTATTGGGAACACTTGGAGACGAGTCAATAATAGAGCAGGCAGAGTCTAGATTCAAAACATTTTTGAGAAAACCTGCAATGCTGCATCCTGACATCCGCGAGCCTGTATTTTCACTAGTAGCATGGAATGGAAACACAAAAACATATTCTCAGCTAGTCTCACTATACAAAAAGGCAAGTACCACAGAAGAAAAACTGAGATTTCTAGGTGCAATGTGCAGTTTCCGTGATGAAAAACTCTTGATCAAGACACTACAGTTCTCCCTGACATTTCATGTCAGATCTCAAAATATGCAGTTACCGATAATGAGGATAGCTGCCAATCCATACGGAAAAAAGATCCTGTGGCCCTGGCTGAAGAAAAACTGGCGCAAGCTAGGCAGCAAGGTAGGCAGCGGCAATCCACTATTCAATAGAATTGTGGCAAGCATTGCATTAGTTGCAGACGACTCTATGGAAAAAGACATCAGGGCATTTTTCAGGTCCAATCCCACACCTGGAACAGAAAAGACACAAGCCCAGACAATAGAGCGGATTCGAATTCGCTCCATGTTGCTGCGACAGATTAAAAAAGAGTTTAAAAGATAAAACATGACTCGAAAAATCATACCTGTAATCTTTATTGTCATGGTGAGCGTTCTGGCAATAATCCTTCTAGCCGGTGGCTGGACCAATAATGATGATGATGATGATGATGATAATGCTCTCCGTCAAACATTTCAAATAGATGCACTGTATCGTGATTCTGGCCATGTTGAAATCTCTTATCTTGACAGACATGGCAAGACAAATTCAGTCGTCATGGAAATCCTTGGAATGAGGACATCTTTTCAAAAAACATTCTCAGATTCAGAATTTGTTGAAATTGTCCCGTTTCCAAATCTGCCCAAATATGGCTGGCCTGCTCACCCTGTAATCCTAGAGATTGAGCATGAGGAGTTTGGCCACGTTCAGTTAAAAACTGAGATTCATTTCCTTGATGAATCTGTCCCGCCTGTAATCTACTCTAGACCTTGACTGGTGGCTGATCCCAAAACAGATCTAGCCAGTCTAGTGGCAGTTGGAACAATTTAGAATGTAAATGTTGTGCAATCTCAAGAAACAACAGACAAGCAACGAAACACAATATCCTTCAAAACCGGCAAAAACTACGACTGGGACAACAACCTTGGTATTTCCCTCAGTCTTTTTCTTTTTACCATTCCGTTGTCTAGCAGGTCTGCAGCAATGCTGTGATATAACTTCATTTCATATCTCCTCTAGCTGCGATATCTTTGCACCTACACTGAATGTGGCCATTATCTTAATTACTTTAATTTTTGTTTGCATCATGCTTAGATAATCTCTAAAATGAATACCACCTTTTCACGTCACAATGTTGCCAAATACCCCCCTCGTCATTTCTGTTGGATATGTGCTTTTTAGTCTTGATTTATTTAATTCTCTATGATCTGTAAATTGTATGATATCCAGCTATAGATAAATTCATCAAAGAACCAAATCCTTTTCTGCTGATCTTTTACCGATATCTTTTCGTAATTGCCTAGAGTTTGGATGTTCCTTCGTGTTTGTGTCAAAAAAATAACCAGTTTTGACATATCTTGTGCGTAATACGTCAAAACTGTAAACAGTTACGATATGCCATGATCTTAATCTATCGTCTGAGAATGGTTACCATCATGTCAAATGGGAACAAGTTGATATGCACAAGTCAATTGTTGTTTGTTATTTTGGTCAATTACGCATAATTTCTAATTTATTGAGGTAATAAAACAATTGACTGTCTCTACAATGTGAAAGAATCACCCAAATTCATAGTTGCGACATTGTCATGCCACAGTTTATGATACTTTTCATTATCAGGATCAGTGTGAATTGGAATTAGTTTTTTTGCATTTGCGCCATCAATTACTTGTTTTACTTGTACGCCATCACCGTGACCTGAAACATGAACTTGATGCCATTGTTTTTCACTTGAAATTAAACCAAATTTTGTGAACCACTTTTTGATTCTCTTTTCTTTAAATTCCATTTCAGGATCAAAAGGCTCTGTTAATGATCTGATATAACTAGAGCCCTCATCGGGTTTAATATCTATTAATTCTTGTAATTTAAAATCACTCAATGATAACATCATCTTACTCTGATTTTCAGATATATCACGATGGTCTATTCGATTATCATATTCTAAAAATTTTCTGACCCATTCACCATAATCTTCACCTAATAATTTTGGAGTAAAAACTGAAATATCCTTATCAATTAATCCCCAATTCATTTTTGGCATGTATATCCTGATGTGTTTATCCTTTGGACTAGGATACAGACCTTTTAATTTTGATGAATCATTAAAAAGATTCAAAAGATGTGCCAATTTTGGTTCTATTACTAAATGCCTACCTGTTTCTTTAGCTGCAAGATAAAATGATTGCACTCTATCCAAATCTCTAATTGGATAACCACATATCACAAGTTTTTTTGTATTATTTACTATTTCTGTAACTTTTTTTTCAACATCAAATTCAGTCATGTATGGTCCTTTGTTTATTCTTGTTCCTTCACATAACAATAAATCAAGTGATACCTCAGAACATTTCTTTACAAATTCCTCTGTATCTTTTTTACGACGACCATGAAATCTAAGATCTGCAGTATTTGCAATTATTCCACCTGACGTCTCTAAAATAAATCCGTTGACTCCTGAAATTGAATGATCAACAGGCAAGGGAGTAACTTTGATCGAGCCTATTGAAAATTTTTTATAACTTTCAAAAACTTTAATCTCTCGTTCTATTTTCACAATATGCTTTCCACTGTTTTTAATCATCATTCCCTTGTAGTCACCCTTTTCCCCTTCATGAATTCCAAATTTTTCTTTGTGTGTTAGATACTGTTCTCCGGTTCCAGTATCATCAAAGGTTTGCATGATCAATTTTGATTCTTCTGAACAATAGATGGTTATTTCGGGTCTAAGATATTTGATGTATGCACAATGATCAAGATGAGCATGAGTTAAAAGAACTGCGTCAATTTCAGTATCTTCATCACCGCCAAATCCCATATGTTTTGCATAGTCTCTTCTGTAAAGGCCCTTGATGTTTGGTAATAATCCAAGTTCAATCATATCAATCAAGATGTTTGAACCACGAGCTTTCATAAATTCCGAAAAGTATTGGTTTTCAGCACTAAAGCTCATTCCAAAATCCATGAAAACTTTTGTTTCCTTGTCTTCAACTAAAAATTTGTTACCCCCAATTTCTTTAACACCTCCATGAAAAATGATGCTTGTCATAATTTCATAACCTCAGGTTTCGTATAAAAGAGCGATCGTTTGTTCCCGAGCATGTATCAACATCTACGCCTAAATCCACTAAAACAGTCAAGACGTTATAGGCATAAACCAGATTCTTTGCTCTTTGGTAATTGTTTAGAATTTTAAAGCTCCTTTGTGTTTGTGTCAAAAAAACAATACGATTTGACATATCTTGTGTGTAATACTTTAAAACGGTAGACAGTTACGTTCTTTGCTGCTGATTCATACTCAAAATCATACCTAGAAATAATTACACAATACGTCTAATGATTTTGTTTGAGTTTTGTTGTATTGACTGGCAGTTTAGTCAATTACGCATAATCTCTTGTATGTAATCTCATCTCCAATCGACTGATAATTTTAGACTCTAGAATACTTTTATTCTGTTCTGTCCCAATTTTGGTAGATTATGTACTGTCTACCGTTTTAAAGTATTACGCACAAGATATGTCAAAACAGGTTATTTTTTTGACACAAACACGAAGGAACTTTAAAACTCTAGACAATTACTAGACTATCAATTTTCATTCGTAAGTTTAGGCCTCTCTACTAGAACATCTAAAATTCGTGCTCAACCTAAACTCTTACTTTTATTCTTGGTTGGAGATTTATCTTTAAATGCATTCACAGATTCATCAAAAAGAGACACAAGAAATGTCCAGTATCTGGAATCACTCTCCAAATTGAGATGTAGGCTAGTTCCCTCTATCTCTAGTCTCGTTTTGACCTCTTTTAGAATACCTAGTCTTCCCACGATTACTGCATGTTATCTGCTAAAAAACCAAACTTGCACAAGATTTTATTGCACCCCTGAGGACTATTGTATGTTGACCATGTTGGAGGATCTAAAGAAAGGAAAGCGCGGTGCAATTGCAAAGGCAATATCCATAGTCGAAAATGATCCAAAGGAAGCAAGGAGGCTCTTGAAGACAATTTTCAGGCATACTGGGTACTCTATTGTTATAGGGATTACCGGACCTACCGGTTCTGGGAAAAGCTCCCTGATTAACAAAACCGTCGTTGCCATGAAAAAGTTGGGAACAAAACCTGCAGTACTAGCAATTGATCCAACCAGCCATATTACCGGCGGAGCCATACTAGGTGACAGAGTCAGAATGACTGAATCAACTGATTCTGGAACATATATCCGCAGTATTGCATCAAGAGGTGCGTCTGGTGCCGTATCACACTCGCTGCGAAACACTATTCGCATTTTAGAATATTCCGGGTTTAACCCGATAATTATCGAAAGCGTCGGGGCCGGACAAACCGAAGTTGAGATCTCAAATATTGCAGACATTACAGTCGTAGTGTTTAATCCCAATACCGGTGACAGCATCCAGACGATCAAGGCAGGCATTACTGAGATTGGAGATATCTGCCTTGTAAACAAGAGCGATCTTGGCGGAGTGAACCAGCTATTTGATGCGGTATTGGACTATATTGGCGGCACGCAGCGAAACCCCGTAATTCTTAAAACATCTGTAAAAAAGAATACCGGAATTACCGTATTTGCAAATACTCTCAAAGATATGATGGCATCAAAAAGGAAATCAAAGAAAGATAAAAACCAAGAACGGTTAGAGACGGAACTCAAAGATATTGTTTTAAATAACTTTAAAGAAAAGATTGAGGGTATGTTGGATTCTAACAAGGCATTCTCAAAGTATCTCAAAAAATTACAATCAAAGAGCATTGATCCGTTTGAAGCAGGAGACAAAATCATAAAATCCCTATTAAAGTGATAATATGGCAGAAAAAAAACCCAAAGCACCAGAAAAAAAGATATTCACAGACTCTGCTTTTCTAGTAAAGCGAATCTATCAAAAATCTCCTAAAAAGAGGCCTGTAGAGGATGCCGGGACATATCCTTTTACGCGTGGAATTCACCCCGGAATGTTTCGTGAAAGGTTCTGGACCATGCGACAGTATTCTGGTTTTGGTGATGCCAGACTCACCAATGAACGATTCAAGTTTATGCTTGAAAAGGGTCAGACTGGCCTTAGCATGGCATTTGACCTGCCAACCCAGATTGGCTATGATTCGGATTCTACACAGGCAGAAGGAGAGGTGGGAAAAGTTGGCGTATCAATAACATCCATCAAAGACATGATGGCTGCCTTTGATGGAATTCCGCTTGGAAAGGTCAGCTCATCGATGACTATCAACTCTACTGCATCAACTCTGCTTGCATACTATATTGCAGTTGGCGAATCGCAGGGATTCAAAAGCTGCCAGCTGCGCGGCACTACTCAAAATGACATCCTAAAGGAATACATTGCAAGAAACACCTACATCTACCCTCCCCAACCATCAATGCGATTAATAGGTGACATGATAGAGTACTGTGCAGATAAAGTACCGTCATGGTACCCTGTCTCCATATCTGGATATCACATGAGAGAAGCTGGCTGTACTGCAACGCAAGAAGTCGCATTTACTCTGGCCAATGCCATTGCATATATCCAAACCTGTCTGGACAAGGGATTAAAGATTGATGATTTTGCCCCTCGCCTCTCGTTCTTTTTTTGTTGTACCATAGAGTTCTTTGAAGAGGTTGCAAAGTTTAGGGTTGCACGCAAAGTTTATGCAAAGATCATGAAGGAGATGTTTCACGCAAAAAATCCGCGCTCTTTGCAGCTAAAATTTCACACACAGACTAGTGGCGAATCATTAACTGCGCAACAGCCAAATAACAATATTGCCCGCGTTACGATTCAGACCATGGCGGCAGTTGCCGGTGGCACACAATCCCTTCACACCAATTCCAGAGACGAGGCACTTGCTCTTCCAACACAGGAATCTGCAAAAATTGCCCTTCGAACCCAGCAAATTGTGGCACATGAGAGCGGAATCACAAAGACTGCCGACCCACTGGCAGGTTCCTACTATTTGGAGGAACTCTGTGATCAGATTGAGGATGGCGTATGGAAGTATCTCAAAAAAATCCAAAAAATGGGAGGCTCTGTAAAGGCAATAGAGAAGGGATTCTTTCAGTCTGAGATCAGACAGAATGCATATCGTCTAAAAAAAGAGACAGATGCCAATGAGCGAATCCTGGTTGGCGTAAACAAGTACTTTGAAAAAGAGACACAACCTGACCTGCTTCGAGTCGGTGACGAGGTTGAGACTCTACAAAAAAAGGCACTCGAGGCATTACGTGCATCAAGGGACAAAAAGAAATGCGAAAAGGCGCTCTCTGCTATGCAGAGTGCAGCAGATACAGAAGAGAATCTAATGCCTTACATAGTTACAGCCGCTAAAGCATTTGCCACCACCGGCGAGATCAGCAACACATTCCGCAGGGTGTTTGGCGAGTATCGACCAAAAGAGGTCTTTTAATCAGGACTTGATTATATCGTATAATTCAAGCGTATTGGCTGTCACATGTCTAAAGATTAGTAAAAAAATCACACACACGAGTAACCAAACATGTCATCACATATCTCATCCATTCCATCCACGCCGTCCTTTTCAAGAACTACGTCTGATGCCTTTTTTAGACTATCATCTGCATTCTTTACATTGCGGTATCCTAAAAGTAGCTTCCACCTTATCAGTTAACCCAGATGTGCTCAAAATCAACTAAATGCAAAGATCTATATGGGGGACGTCTCAAGCAATAACTCGTGTCAAAACAAACAAACCGTCTGAGACGCGATGTGATTAACAATCATGCAGTATATCTGATTCTAGGCGGACATAATTTTCGTACAATATAGGGTTAACCGCCGTACGTATAAATTATTATATGTCATTATAATAGTATTCATACCATCCATACCATTATGAGTGAAATACCAAATTTACGCATACATATCGCCCCCGTAGGCTATGAGATTGACAGAATAGTTCTTCCTGCAAAAAAACTACGTGCAGATAAGGTAATCTTGCTGGTTCATGACAATCCGAGTCAGGACAAGGCAACAAAGTTTTATGACGCCATCTCTACACTGTTGGAAAAACAAAACATCACAGTGGTAAAAGAGTATCATAACAGATTAGAGCTGTTTCAAATAATAAAGACAGTAAAGAATCTAATAGAAGACGAAAAGGGAAATTTCATCTCAATTAATTTGGCATCTGGGAGTAAAATTCAGGCCATTGGATGCATGATGGCATCAATGATGTTCAATGATGATAAAAATGTAAATCCGTTTTATGTAGAGGCAAAAGAGTATCTGGGATTCTCTGGTCAGGCAATGTCAAAAGGAATCAAGGCTATCAAATACATTCCGGCATACAAGATTCAAAAGCCTGAAAAGCGTCACATACAGGCACTAAAAATCATAGCTGATAATGGTGGTAGAATCTCCAAAAAAGAGATGGCAAGACTTGCAGTAGAGCAGAAACTGATCGTAGTTAATGCAGAGAATCAGAGCCAGGCCATATTCGCTAGTCTGGATAAGGGCATAATTTCGGCATTGGAGAACCAATGGGGGTTTGTCAAGGTAAACAAGATCGGCAGAACCCGTTGGATTGAAATTACTGATGAGGGAAGACACGCATCAGAATTTTTAATCTAACTTTATTAACATGCCTCTATTTTATCTACTATGAATGAATCTATTCGTGTGAGTGCATGGAATAATAGAGTTTATGCGTAATCGACCAAAATAACAATCGAATTGTACGCATCAACTTGTTCACATTTGACACGATGGTAAAAATCTCTCAGATGATAGGTTTAGATCCTGGTATATTTTTTGCTTTGATATGTCCCAATACGAAATGCTAGCTCCAAATCAATTGATAAAGCTGATTGAGAGCAAAGACAAGGCGCTATATGAAAAGGACAATGCACTACATGAGAAGGACAAGATAATAGCAGAACTAGATGCACTATGGACTGCAACAAAGGCTAGGGAACGTAGATATCAAGGGAAAGAAGGTTCGTGAATTTGCACACAAACTCGAGATATGCCACATCATAATGTCAACACCAGAACATTTGCATGCATTTACAGGATATCAAATAGACGATTTTTATTGGCTGTTAAAACATGTTAGAGAATTCATACTAGACTATCTAGATAAAATGCCGTTATTTGATATTAAATCAGGTAAACGAGAATCTGATGCAGGAAACAGATGCAAGCTTTATCCGGAACACGCATTACTAGTGGGACTAATAAAAAAGAGATCAAACGTTACACAAGACAACTAGCAGCATTGTTTGGCATTGATCAGACCACGGTGTGCAGATATATCAAGCTTGTAGATGAGATATTGAAACGAATTTTGCCCACTGCAAAGAATATGTCTGATATAATACAATCAGATGAGAAACCCATACAACAAATACAAAGGTGCTGGGCAACACCCTGCTAATTGATGGAACACATGTACCTGTACGAAGATCAGAGGATTCTGTGCAAAGAAATAAATCATACTCTGGCAAAAAGAAACGATTTACGTTCAACACAGAGATAATAACAAACAGCAAAGGAATCATAATCCACCAAACCAAAAGCTAACTTGGCAGTAATCACGATTTTGGCATATTCAAAAAAGAATCTGAATCAATCTTTAATATAATAAAATTACTGACTGGAAGCAGTAAAACAAAGGTATGTATCAATCTTCACGCCTAAATCCTTAGAATTGTTGGACGTTATAGGCGTTAAACATGTTATTTGCTAACTATATGTGAAGAAAAAGGCAAGGAATTCAGATAGCATAAAGAATGAATCGGGTAGACCAAAGATCCGTAAATCGCCTTCAAAGAGAACAATTCCAAAGAAACAGATTAGGGATAAAGCAGAAAATATCATGTATGTTGGAATTGATCTGCACAAGAAATTTCATCAAGTGGCCGTTATGAATAACAAGGGAAAGATAACACGAAATGAAAGAATAGAAAACACACAACAGGCAATCAGACAAATGTTCTCAAAGATACCTCTTTCTGCCAGTATCGTCATGGAATCATCATCAGTTTGGTATGGAGTGTACAGATTCATGACAGATGTACTGGGATACAAGGTAGTGTTGTCAAATCCTTATCTTACAAAGGCAATTGCAGCATCAAAGAAAAAGACAGACAAGATTGATGCAGTGGTACTGGCAGATCTCTTACGTGGAGGATATATTACAACATGCTTTGTTCCAAGTGATAAAATTGTAAAGGCACGTCAGCTTGTACGGTATAGAAGAAAGTTGATCCAATGGAGGACATCTGCAAAGAACTGTATTCATGGAATTCTGTTACAAAATGGAATAAAGATTCCTGGAGCAACATTCACAGGATTATACATGAAAAGACTCTGTGCCCTAGGGGATTACCGTATTGATGGCTTTATACGACAGATAGAATCACTAAATGATATGATTTCAGACATTAATGCAAAGATATATGCGACAGTTAAAACCAATTCTGATGCAATGCTACTAAAGACAATACCTGGAGTAGGTGATTACACAGCACTGGTGATTGCATCTGAAATAGGAGGAATCTCTAGATTTAATGACTCTCACAAGCTTGCAGCATATGCAGGAGTGGTCCCATCAGTTAGAAACTCTGCAGATACAATACATCATGGACGTATAACAAAGAAAGGCAGCATGACATTGAGATGGGTCTTGATTGAAGCTGCACATTCTCATGCATTACATGCACCAAATAGTAATATTACACAATTTTACAATCGTATCAAGAAAAAGAGAGGCAGTTCCAAAGCTGCAGTAGCTACAGGATCAAAAATGTTGCGAGTCATATACTGGATGTTAAAAGAGAAGAGAGAGTTTGTACAAAATTATAGTTAGGACCATAGGTCGCGTTATGAATCATGAGGGTAAAGACCTCGCTTGCTAATTGCGGTTGATCCTAACTCAGGGATGAAGATAGCATTGAGGGTCAAAACCTCGTATAGATAATTATCCGCGTCCTGTATCATTTGAAACATATCTCTAGCGAATGCTATACTACACATGCTGAAAAAGGATAAAATGCTTAAAAAGGTCTCACATAGATTGATTCATACAAACAAAGCTATACTCTGACAAGGGATTTTTAGGAATATCGGATTACCTGATAACAACACGCAATCCATGCAACCTAAAAAGAGATCAAAGAATCGCCAACTAACAAAACGAGAACGGGCAAAAAACAGAAAGATGAACGGGGTCAGAGCCAGGGTGGAGCACACCATAGGTGACATGAAAACCTATGCAAGAATGGTTGATGCAATGATGGTAACTAGAAGAGTTTGAAACAGAGTTTAGCGCGGTAACAGGTCTTGTCAATCTGCGTACAATGTGGAAAAAGATACGGTCTAGATGGAAAAAGGGTGAACCGTCACCACCGCCATGGACCGTATATTTTGATTAGATATATGGTAAAACATCACAATGCCGTGCTGTGCGTTTTTGCCAAGCTGATTATTTTGCATGTTTAATAATTTATTTTGTATTTTTTGTACAAGTTTGACTGACTTTAATTATTTTGAGATGTATGATTTTGTTAGAGTTTGTACTATATGTGAAGAAAAAGACAAGGAATTCAGATGGTTGGCGTGATTTAGTCAATTACGCATAAACTCTTAAGTGTAAATTTAACGCACATGTTCAATAAAACACATTAAAATATCTATACTGAATAGGCCTTTTAGTTGAAAATTGATCACATTGCAATCGCAGTTAATGATGTAGAGGAATCAGCCAAAGTATACCAGCAAGCACTGGGTGCTGACAGTGTGGAATTTGAAACAGTTGAAACAGAGGGTGTCAAAGTAGCAATCATTCATCTTGAAAATGGCAGAATTGAGTTGATACAACCAACCAATAATGCCAGTCCGATTAAAAAATTCCTAGAAAAGAAGGGACAAGGTCTGCATCATATGGCACTAGAGACAGATGACATTGAGGGTCAAGTGGAACGAATGGAGGGATGTGGTGTACAGTTTCTCGGTAAAATCAGATCTGGTTCTGCTGGAACCCGAATCACTTTCATCCACCCAAAATCACTATACGGCGTATTGGCAGAACTCTGCTCTCATCCCAAAGGATGACTATTCCATCATTTTCAGAGTATCAGAAGCTGTAATAATCCCTATAACCTTTGATTTCTTTGAAACAAGAATACACTTTGAGTATCTAATTAACGGAACCAGAACGTTTGCTGGGGTATCATAGTCCACTATGGGCGGAACCGGATCCATTGTATCTGCCAGCCTGACCTTTTTTAATTCTACTTTTCCAATGTCTGCCAAATGTTTTACAATTCCATCCTCAGATACTACGCCTACAATATCTGAATTATTAAAAACAGGAATCTGACTGATTGATAGCTGATGCATCTTTTTGATTGCATCGTGCAGCGTGTTTGTTGGTTTTAGCTTTACAATATCCTTGCTACAAAAATCCCCCGCAGTATGTGAGGATGATTCCGCTTCTAATCTTGCAAGACTCTCAAAAATTCTCTTTGCTGTCTCGTAGCTTGGCTGACTTCTTCCTGACTCTATCTGGTTAATCATTGAGGTGCTGACATTTGTCATTGTGGCAAGTTTTTTCTGAGTAATCCCTATCTTTTGTCTTATCTGCCTGATAGACTCAATCCTGGGCAACAATTCGTTTTATGGTGGGGTTGTCTGGTTTTAAATGAGTATGTTTCTTGTGTAAATTATGAAAAGATGTGTGTGTGTGTGTGTGTGTGTGTAGGGGGGAGGAGGGATGGTGCAAATACATATCATGCAATTGTTTGTAACGTAACTAAAAGTGAAATGTCAAATCAGGCACAATATTGTTTTTAGTCATGCAGATTCATGCCTAAATGATGGGATCTTGTGAGAATAAAGACAAGATATGCCCTGTGGCTCATACACTGTCAAAAAAACATGTTTTGACATGTGTAATGTTCTAGTCGTAAACTGCCATAATATTGTTTACATTTATATCAATTTAATGTTAAATATTGAATAAATGTAATGTTTTCATCATAAATGTTTAAATTCTATTTTTGTGTATAAAACATGACGAGGACGAGTATCTGCAGAAATTCAGAGCACTCTGAGGATGTGGGTCTGATAGGAAAAGGAAAACACGAAAAGGATGGAAGCATCTAAAATTCGTATACAGTTTTCCACCAATCCTCGTTTTTCAATTCGACAAACAGTAGATAGGAATGTGTTAACCAACAAACTCTAGAAAATAATCTTGTTTTTCATTTCGAATCATTTGCACCACAAACAACCTAAAGAAACATTTGAGCAATTCAATTGAAATGGTTGGTTTGCCATTACAGTTTGATTCATCTTTGAGGATATAGTTTGTGACAATCCATGTATTGTAAAATATCAGTGGAAAATAAAACATCAATAACCTTACAGAATGATTAGGGCTGGTAGTTCTTGGTCTTACCTTTTCAATACATGCATATCCTGTTTCAATCCCCCATCTTTTTTTGTATTCTTTTGGAATTTGTGATATGTTTGAAGATATTTTTTCTCGTGGAAGACTAGTTGCAAACACCAGATACTGGTCTGTTAAATTGGGCTTGTCAGGTCTTGGGTGGGGAATTATTACAAGTGTGAATGATTCAACATGTCCGGATGCAGAACGCAATTTGTACTCTGAAATTACGCCTCTGTTACCTTCCACATATTGGATAATCGCGTTCTTTATTCCTCTGGTCTTTTTTGCTGGCATTAGAAATTTCTTTCCCAACTGTTTTAATTCATGGATTACACTGACTGAAAAAAACTCTCTGTCAAGTAACACAAGGCGTATATGAATGTCATTTCTGAGGCAATTATTCAGTAATTTACGCACAAAACTAGAGTTTGGCTTGTTTTTCGTAACATGGTATGCACCAAGGCAAGCTCTGCAATCTTTATCTACACAGCTCATGGTGCAGTAACACTCAAAATATGGGGTACTCTTTTTTGGTTTTGATTTTATCAGAAATTCATCTGGTTTTTTATCATATCTTGAAATCAAGTGTTTGTCAATTGCGACTGTGACTGGTCTGGCAAACATTCCAATCTCTTTCATGTCTGCAATGGTTCTATCCAATGCATCAGAGAGCTGTAGCAGCATTCTCTGTTCTGAAATCTTTTTGATTGAATTAATCAGCCATGAACCAGATGGAGTCTGCTTAAGATCTGATTCAACTGCCAATCTTTTTAGTCCTGATTCTGCATAAGAATTTCCAACACACAAGGCAATTAGTGCATTTATCATGTCTGGTAATCCATATTTTGAATTATATCTGACAGAGAATTGAAATGACATGGTAATGCAAAATAATTGGTGCAACTTTTCAAATGTGTCTTGTGATATATTGTACTGGTGTGCAGTATTAAAAATAGTAGGTCGATTCACAACTGATCGAATTGCACACTACTATCTAGCTTTTTCTATCAAAACTATTTGAGAGAATGGTTAGTATTTTTTTGACTCAAATGGAGCACATTCCTATCTACTGACAAACGATGTAATGTTCTTCAGTAGATGGGAGAGTAACTCAAATTTACTCTAAAATTTTTAAGATATGAATCAAATTATTCGTAACTGTCTACAGCTTTGAAGTATTACGCACAAGATGTGTAAAAACAGGTTATTTTTTTAACACAAAAACGAAGAAACTTCAAAACTCTAGACAATTACGTAGAAATGTTTTTTAGATTAATAATTTTACTACTAGTGTGAATCCTAGATATATTCATAGAGTGCGTGATCAACGTAGCATACCCATTGATCTAAAAATAAATCTGGAAAATTTTGGTCCAATAAAAAAAGGAAAAGTGCATCTAAAACCTCTGACGATTTTTATAGGTCCTAATAATTCAGGAAAATCATATGCTGCAATGCTTATTCATTCTATCATATCTTCTGAAAATCAACTTAACAATTACACCGATCGTCGTTTCCCTGGTTTACCAGTAAGACCAATTAGATCATTTGATAAAAAGATACAAAAATTAGTTGAAAAAAACAAAGGGAAAGAATCATTCTTTATACCAGCAGACATTACAAAAACTTTTTTCATGTCATTAACTCAAGATGTATTTAGCCCTATTTTGGAATCGGAAATAAGTAAAAATTTTGCATCTCTGATTACTGATCTCATTAGTACAAAACAAAAATCAACAAAAATTTCAGTATTAAATTCTCACAGATTTGATATTTTGATAAATAGAAAATTAAACATTAAAACTAATCTAAATTTCAACATTAAACACAAAATCAAAATATCTCCAAAAGAAGCGTACTATGGGATGAAAAAAGAGAACGATCTAATCACAATTACTGTTGGTAAACACCTTCCAAAAGACTTGCTGAAATATGAACTAACTAGTCTTTTAACACAATCGACATGTGATCAATTCAAACATGATACGATTCCTTTGAATTCCTATTATTTTCCAGCAGCAAGATCTGGAATATTACAAGGACATAAAGCACTTTCTGCAAGCATAATTAAAAGTGCCAGCTATGGAGGAATTGAATCTTTTAACATACCTAAACTAACAGGAGTAGTGTCAGACTTTATTTCAAACATTATTATGATTCCTCGTAGGCCAGGACCCTTTTTCAAACTGGCTGAACAGTTAGAATCTGAACTCCTTCACGGTCATATCAAATTAACTACTCCTGCAATGGGTGTTTTTCCAGAAATCATCTATAGTTCAACAAATGGTGAAATTCCACTACACAGAACATCATCAACAATCTCCGAAATTGCTCCATTTTCATTATATCTAAAGTACCTTGTTTATCCTAGCAGTTTACTAGTTATTGAAGAGCCTGAAGCACACTTGCATCCTACAAATCAATTAATTTTTGCAAAATATCTTGTAAAAATGATTCGAGCAGGATTAAATGTATTGATTACTACTCATAGTGCGTTCTTACTAGAACAGTTAGGAGAATTCATGTTGGCGAGTAAAATTGAACCCCGGAAAAGAAAAAAAATAGGATATGATGCAGACGATTTTTTGCGGCCCGACGAGGTGTCTCCTTATGTGTTTGTTCCAGATGCAAATCTCACTCATACTATTTCTCAAATTAAGATAAATGACAAAGATGGAATATCGCAAGAAGAATTTGTTAAAGTTAGCGAAGAACTTTATTCAAAATCCATTCAACTTCAACAAAATTTACCTGAAAATTAAAAATGTTTATTCAAAAAATTAAAAGTAAATATTCTATTGCAAAAATTTCTCGTTGTAATGAACAATGTAAAATCGATGTTAGGAATAAGCATAATTTTGTAATGTTAAAGGGGGAATCACTAGTACAAAACCAACCTGAAAAAATGTGTGATTGTATAGTTTTTCAAGACAATAAAAAAATTGCAATAATTGAATTAAAAACCAAGTCGTTAGATGCAGATAAAATTATTGATAAATTTACCAACAGTGGCAAAAAATCAATATCTATCGCAACTTTTTTTGACAGAGCGAACAAGTTTGACTTGTTTTTTATATTGTTGGCAAAAAACTATGGCCGTCATGCCGAATATCAGGTTCTACATAACCGTACCATCAAAATAGATGGAAAATCGTACAAGATATTATTAAAAACATGTGGGTGTGCATTAAAGGATTTTGTTCCTTGAACAACAGTTAACCTCGGTGTGCTCACAATTTTGACTGATTTGGAGGTTGATCAAGAGGCGGTTTCTACACTCAAATATTCGATCATCATAATGTCCGTCATTACCCTCTGACCTATTCCCTCCTGCTCGTATCGTTCAAGCCATTTGTATGCCAATGATCTTACTTTGCAAATCTGTTTTGTAACATTAGATGGGATTTGTTTGTTTACGGTGACGCATTTTACGAAACATTCTATCTTTTATTTTGACGTTCTTTTCGTTTTTGTATGCTTGGATTAGATATTTTGTGTTCATAGAATAGTGTAAACTTTGGTGACCAATATGTTAGTGTCAAAAAATATGGATCTATTGCTCATGAATTTTTGTTAGAGAGTATACCAACAACTGTGAGTGCAGAACAGCATATCTTGGACTGGATGAGATATAGCACAGTAGAGTCAACAAGTTTAATCTGGAATCACATGTCCAAACGTTTGCATTCTTGCACAACATGAGAGTGCAGGATGATTATTCAAAGCTCACCAGAATAACCTGTTCTTTATATGGCAACAAAATTCTACATGAAGGGCGATTACTGTTTGAGTTGTCCCCTATAGATCTTTGCATTTTTAGCCGATTTTGAGCACATTTGGGTTGACTGATAACTAGTAGTGTCCTATCTAGGTGGGTCCGGACAATCCTGCATTGGTATATCTCATATTGAAGATCAGAGTGCTTGTAACTAGGCGAACTGTTTCTACCTGCTCTTATCCTACACTCTCTTTGGGTGCTCAATTGCCGCCTGGGCCGCAGCTACAATTGCAATTGGAATTCTGTGCGGGGATGCACTCACATAACTCAGACCCTCATTATGGCAAAACTTGATAGATGTTGGGTCTCCGCCGTGCTCTCCGCATATCCCAATCTCCATGTCCGGCCTAGCCTTGCGTCCCATGCTAATACCAATCCTCATCAGATTGCCCACACCATTCACATCAATTGACTGGAACGGGTTTCTCTCTAACATTTCTTTTTCAATGTATTCTGGAAGGAACTTTGCCTCTACGTCTTCCCTGCTAAAGCTAAACGTCCCCTGTGTTAGGTCGTTTGTACCAAAACTAAAGAATTCTGCAGTACTTGCAAGCTCGTTTGCAGTCAGTGCGGCCCTTACCACCTCGATCATGGTTCCAAAGTTGACTGTCAGTCTCATCTTGTACTTGGCTGAAATCTCTTTTTTAATGGAATCATAAATTCTCTTAATGTAATCCAGCTCTGCAACACTGCTAATCTGCGGGATCATAATTTGTGGATGCACCTTTATCTTCTTTTTTGTCAATTCCGCTAATGCCTCAAAGACTGCGCGAATCTGCATCTCATAAATCTCCGGATGTGTGATTCCGACTCTGACTCCCCTATGTCCCATCATTGGGTTTATCTCTGCTAGCTCCCTTGCCCTCTTTAGGATATTCTTTGCCTCCTCGATCTTAACTGTCACCCCTTTTGATTCTAGTTTGTGAATCTTTGCTGCCATCTCTTCAGGATTTGGCAAAAATTCATGCAACGGCGGGTCCAACAGCCTGATCGTGACCTTGTAGCCTTGCATTGCCTTTAGAATTTCAACAAAGTCATTTTTCTGCAGCTGACCTAATTTTTTCAAAACTTTGCCTCTCTCTTTTATATCTCTAGCCATTATCATATCAACAAACAGACCGATTCTATCGCTCTCATTGAACATCCTCTCTGTTCTGCACAGGCCGATTCCATGACCTCCAAACTTTCTTGCAAGTCTTGCACCCTCTGGTGTATCTGCATTTGCCCTGATCCCCAGTGTCTTTGCCTTTTGTGCCCATTCTAAAATCCGCTCAAAGTCCTTTGTGACTTTGGGCTCTACTGTTGGAACCTTGCCGATAAAGACCGTACCTGTACTGCCGTCAATTGAGACTGTCTGCCCCTCTCTAATGGTCGTACCATTTGCAGTGCACGTGTTTGTATCATGATCGATCTTTAGTTCAGCGCATCCCACTATGCACGGTTTTCCCATTCCTCTTGAGACAATTGCTGCATGGGATGATTTTCCTCCAAGACTAGTCAGGATACCTTCTGCTGAAAAGAATGCAGGAACATCTTCTGGTTTTGTCTCTTTTCTTATCAGAATGACCTTTTCTCCAGCCTCCCCTGACTCTATTGCCTTTTTTACATCAAATATTGCAATTCCGCTTGCGGCTCCCGGGGATGCTGCAATTCCTCTTGCCACCTCTTTATAGTCCTTGATCTTTGATTCATCCATTGTCCTGTGTAGTAACGCCTCTAGCTGCTGTGCGGGAATTCTCACTAGTGCTCTGTTTTTATCAATCAGTCTCTCTCTTACCATGTCCACTGACGTCTTTACAAGTGCGGCCGCACTCATCTTTGCGGTTCTTGTCTGTAGCAGGTAGAATCGGCCTTGCTCGATAGTAAATTCAATGTCTTGCGGTTCTCTGAAATGCCTTTCCAATTTTGTGCATGCCTTGAATAGTTCCTTGTAGGACTCTGGCATCTCTTTTCTCAACAAATCAATACTCTTTCCGGTTCTGACTCCTGCAACGACATCCTCTCCTTGGGCGTTAATCAGATATTCCCCTTCTAACTCTTTTTTACCATTACTGCCGTTTCTCGTAAAGACGACTCCTGTTGCACTGTCATTACCCATATTTCCAAACACCATTGCAACAACATTCACTGCAGTTCCATTGGCAACATTTTTTGTTATGTTGTTCTTTTCACGATAAACTATTGCCCTCTCTCCCATCCAGCTCTTAAAGACTGCCCTTATTGCTAGTTCCAACTGCTCGTTGGGGGAATCTGGGAATCTCTTTTTTGTATGGGTCTCGCAGATCTTTATGTATTCTGATACGATTCCCTTTAGCGATTCGACATCTAGCCTGCTGTCTTCTGTTACCCCCTGTCTGACCTTTGCAGCATCCAAGGTATGGTTGAATTTCTCGTCATCCACTCCAAATACGACCTTGCCAAACAACTGTATGAACCTCCTGTATGAATCCCATGAAAAGCGCGGATTCTTTGTCTGCACTGCAAATCCCTCCACCGTCTCTTTGTTTAATCCTAAATTCAATATGGTATCCATCATTCCTGGCATTGAGATGGCTGCACCAGAACGCACTGAGACTAGCAGCGGATTCTCAGTCGAATTCCATCTCTTGCCTGTCTTTTTCTCCATTTTTGCAATGTTTTTCATTACTAGCGGCATTACGTCCTTGGAGAGTTTTCCATTGTTATCATAATACTCGTTACACACACTAGTTGTGATGGTAAATCCTGAGGGTACTGAAAGTTTTAGCTGGGTCATCTCACTCAACCCTGCGCCTTTTCCGCCTAGAAGCATCCTGTCTTTGCTGTCTGCCTCTTCAAACGCATAAACTGGTTTTGTTTTTGACATGTGAGACTATGTACATTTTCTGGCTTTTTAAACTAATGCCTTTGCAAACTCTGAAATTGCTTTCTCCCAGTTCTTTGCCCTAATGATCCCACTTGCAACAAGAATTCCTTTAGAGCCAAGCTCTGCTGCTCTTGCCACATCCTCACCTGAAACAATTCCTGCGCCACAAAGAAGTCTTGTATTGTTCCCTGCGCTCTTTACTGCCTTTGCAGCTTTTGTGATCAGTTCCGGTCTCTCTTTGGATACTGCCTTTCCTGAACCGATCAGCTCTGGTGGCTCTATTGCTATATAATCTGGATTCAGTTTTGCATATCTTTGTAGTTCTGCCATGTCCTTTACGCACAATACAGAGATCATTCCAAGCTCTCTTAACTTCAAAACTAGTCTCTTTATCTCTCTGCCTGGAATTCGGTGCTCGCTGTGATTGATCAGCGATCCCTTGACCTTGGATTTCTTTAACAATTCTGGAATCACATAGCCTGTAGTGCTTCCGACTGGGGAATCATCAACATGCTGAGCCAGGATTGGAATCGAGCTTTTTGCAACCAGTCCTATTAGGTGCTGTGGAGGCGCAATTGCAATCTTTACCTTGTATTTCTTTGAGACTCTTTCTGCAGTATTTACAAGTTTGATTATCCCGTCTCCTGAAACTTTCTCATAATTTTTACAGTTTATTACAAACATCTCTTTTGAATCTCTCTGCATTTATTTAATCTTTGATTAGATCTCTATCTTGCCTGCCTGTCGTATCTTCTCTTCATTGTTAGCACTATCATCATCAGAACTATTGCTGCAATATTTGTTCCCATGACAAACACATCTGATACTATAAATCCGTAAATCAACCACAAAATCGCCCCAGCAGAGATAAAGATCATGAGAAATTTTGAAACGTCCTTGAGGCTCTTTGTCCTGTATCCCTTGTAAATCTGCTCTGCCCATCCGGTAAGGATCAAAATTCCGGCTGCAATCCCAAGCAGGGTCAGCGAGACTCCGTCAACTTGCATGTCTCATGCTAGCTCCAGAAAAATTCCTCCAACCCCGTCTGCTTTGGCTTTCCCAAAATTGTGTCAAAATCCAGGTCCATCGACGATGTTATCTGCTCTAGTGTTGACTCTAAAAACTCCATGTATTTTTTGGAATCCATCTCTTCTTTTTTTGCCAGTTCTGCCGGCTTTACTCCCGGCTTGTTTAGAATTTTGATGTATGATATAATGTCCCCCTTTTTTATCTCTCTTGTTGACTCTAGCTGCTTTGCTGCCCTGATGTGCTGCGGTATTGTCTTTACATATTCTGATGGTGCCTTGCTAAGCATTACGTTAAATGTCAAATCCTTTACTGGTATCTCCTTGGCCTCTACCTTTTTGCCGCATACTGCAATCTTTTCTGAGATTTGATTCTTTGCCTCTTTGAAATCATCTACTGTCTGAACCTTGGATAACACGTCTAGCAATTCATAGAACAGCCTCTTGATAAATGCCGGCGTGTGGGATTTTTTCCCCGTCAGTCCCCTGACATCCACCTTTCCATCCTTTGTGACGCCAAAATAGTTCTTTTTTCTATCACTTAACACGCAGTACCTGTATGTCTTTTCAACTTCTAAATCCACACCGTGTTCTTTTTTTGCCTGCGTTATCACCAGTTGAATCTGTTCATCAGTTGGCTTTTTTATGAATAGTGAATCTGTATCCCCGTAAAGAACTGTAATGCCCGCCTCTTCACATTTTTTGACTGTCTCTAAAATCGTATGTCTGCCGATCGCAGTTGTTGCCTCTGCTGCCGGGAGAAAATACAGAGGAAATATATCTGCACCCATTACACCGTAACTTGCATTCAGGATTACCTTTAGCGCCTGACTGACTACTGCGTACTGTTGCCTCTGCTCCTCAGTCAGGGTCTCTTTTTTTGAGAGACTCTTGTAATAGTTTACCCTCAAATCCCTTAGCGAGCCGATAATCATTGATGTGAGTCCGTTCTTCCTTGAGCATGCCCAATGATTTGTTTGCGGAATTGTATTCTTTTTGCATTCCTCATGAATACACCTCACTGTCTCATATGATATGTTTCTGACCTTGATGATGCTAGGATACAGGCTGGCAAAATCCATTACTACCACGTCAAAATGAATCCCTCTCTTTGGCTCAATTACAAGACCTCCCCTGAATTTCTTGTCTTTTATCACCGCATCTGACATTACCCCCTCTGATCTCTTTTCTAGTTCTTCTCTCTTTGGAATCAGACAATTTCTCTTTCTGTGCTCAAAATAGAACAGACTCCTTATCCATTGAGACACTCCCATCCTTGCAATATCGTCAATTGGCATTCTTCCAATCCTTGAAATAATTACAAGCATGTTCATTAGCAGGTCGTTCTTAAAGCTGGTAAGCTCGTATGTCAAAAGAGCGTCATTGTAACAATATTTTGCAGTCTGATTGAGCGTCAGCTGGTTCAACTCTAACCCATAGTCTATCTTTTCCTTCTCAAGCAGGGCCTTTGATACACTGTTTAGCGAAAAGTTTGTATATTTCTGACTAAACACATAGATTTGAAATGCCCTGTTTGAAAAAGTCCGATACAAGTCAATATGAACCCCTTGTTTTAGCGTGGCCGAATTTCTCATCATGTAAAGGGGATTCGCAGGGCTCTTGATTCCAAGCCTTCCTGCCCTGTTGTATAGATACGGCAGATCAAACTCGTCCCCATTATACGTGATGACAAATGGAAATTCCCTAATAACATCAAATGCATCCTGTATCATCTCTTTTTCCTTGTCTGAATCATAAAAGACAATCTTGACATTCTGCTCCAATTCGTTTACACCCTCTTCTGTTCCCTCTGTTCTGAGTACAAAAATCTGGTCAAATCCGTCAGAACCCTTGAGCCCTATTGCAGTTACTTTTTTTTCTGCAACTTTGGGGTCTGGAATCCGTCCAAGCACTGCTTCCACTTCGATATCCACGCCGAGTCTCCTTATCTTTGGAATTGGCTGATTCAGCAAATCTGCCCACTCTGAAATGAACTCTCTGAACTGTTTGACATCAACCACACTCTCACTATCCACCTTGTCCCATAACAGACTCTTTAGTGCAATCTTTACCTCGTCGGAAATATCCAAATCATGCTGTCTTACTCTGCCATCTATAATCTCGTAATATCTTCCAACTATCAGCCCTTTGTCATAAAGGTAATTCTCATAATACTTGATATCTGATTCCCATGTATCCATTATATTCCTGATGCTCTTCTCACCTGTTGCTCCTCCTATTGCCAAGGGGTCCGCTACGATGATCTTTGACATGTCAACCTCTTTGTCATTTATCAAATCATATCGCTTTACTGCCTTTATCTCAAGAACATCGTCCCTCTCTTGAAGAAACTCCAATTCTTCTGGAGCTAACTTTGAGTAGCAGTAAGGTTTGTGACCTGTCTCATCCTTCCACAAGACTAGTTTCTCTGATCTCGGCTCATAGAATTTCAAAACAGCAGACTTTGAGATATTGTCATATGTAGCTGATACCAGCATTGACGGTGGCATCGATTTGATATTTCTTGCCTCTTTTACGTTAACTTGCACATCTCTTCACATGGAATCTTTGTACTGGCTGATTAGTTTCTTTGCCCATCTTACAATATCTTGTTTATTCAAACGATCTACCTTGACTCCTGCCTCTTTTAACAAGCCAGAATCAGTCTCTGGATAAGTGTCAAGACAGACAAATCTCTTTATCCCTATTGTTATTGACATCTTGGCGCATTCCAGACACGGGACAAATGTCGTGTACAGCACTGCCCCCTTTGCTCCTGCTTCAATTCCTAAAATAGCACAATGCATTATGGCGTTGGCTTCTGCATGATTACAAAGGCACCTGTCCAGTGATGCTCCCGGCTCTATCTTTCCCTCCATTCTGAGTTGGCACCTTTCACATCCTCCCTCAAAACAATTCTTGATTCCTGGTGGAGTCCCGTTGTATCCTGTTGCCAGCTGTCTGTGATTTCTGACAATCACTGCTCCGACCTGCCTGGTCATGCAGTTTGACCTGAGTTTTGCCAACTCTGCTTGCAACATAAAGTACTCATCCCAGTTGGGTCTATCTAAAACACTCACACAGATACTGCATGCTCACTTTATATATGGTTCACGCTAGTTGAAATTCTGCTGTTTTATGTATTGCTGATAGCTGAGTAATGGATGACATTCTGTTATACGAAAGCATAAAATCAACAAACTCTGTTCTCTTCTTGTAGGATGACTAGCTACATTGAGAAAAAATACATTCAAAAAAATTCCATAGAAAAACGAGACTATCAGGTGAATCTCTCAGAACAGGCAATCAAGGAAAACTGCATCGTGGTTCTGCCTACCGGTCTTGGAAAGACTGCAGTCGCATTGTTGGTAATTGCAGAATATCTCTCAAAAGGTACGGGCGGAGTACTGTTCTTGGCCCCGACCAGGGTCTTGGTAAATCAACATTACGAGTTCCTAAAAGCAAACCTGACTCTAGATGACATTTCGCTGATTACAGGTGAGGATACGATTCAAAAGCGAGTCAAACTCTGGAACAATAGCGTAATCTGTGCCACTCCTGAAATCACCAAAAATGACATGAACCGGGAGATTATATCTTTTGAGCAGTTCAGTCTTGTAATATTTGATGAGGTGCACAGAACCGTTGGCGATTATGCTTATTCTGGAATTGCAGAACGATTCAAAAATTCATCTACCAGGCTTGTTGGAATGACTGCCACTCTTCCAAGTGAAAAGGAAAAGGCAACTGAAATTCTGCTAAATCTTAGAATTACCAGCGTGGCAGAAAGAACCGAAGAGAGTCCTGATGTAAAACCGTACATCCAAGAGACAGACACTGAATGGATTAACGTAGAGCTTCCAGACGAGTTAAAATCAATTCAGAGACTGCTGAAATTGGCATTGGATGAAAGATATGACATTCTAAAGGGAAACGGCATCCGTCTTGCAGAACAACAGTCCCTCTCTGCACTTCTTAGGATTAGACAGCTTGTCCTGAATCAGAACAGACGCTCTGCAAAACCACTATTTACTGCAATTAGAATTCACTATGCGCTAAACATGCTAGAGGCCCACGGGATTACACCCTTTCTGAAATTCTGTGATCGAGCACGGGCAAAAAAAGGCGCCGGGGTCAAGGAGCTCTTTGAAATTGATCCAAACTTTACTCGGGCGGTACATCTTGCCAATGAAGCCCAATCGCGAGGAATAGAGCATTCAAAGATTGCAAAGCTAAAAGAAATTATCTGCTCTGTTCCTGGGAAATCCCTCATCTTTTCCAGTTACAGGGACTCTGTTGATTTAATATTCAACAAACTAACCGAGATGGAAATTTCTGCCGGAGTCCTAATTGGCCAGGCAGGTGAGGCTGGACTAAAACAAAAAAAACAGATCGAGGTTGTACAGAAATTCAGGGATGGCGTCTTTCGGGTGTTGGTTGCAACGCGTGTTGGAGAGGAGGGACTTGATATTGCCGAGGTCAACCAAGTCATCTTTTATGACAACGTTCCAAGCTCGATTCGATATATTCAGAGAAGGGGAAGGACAGGACGACGAGGCGCTGGAAAACTCGTAGTACTCATTGCCAAAAATACCATTGATGAGAGATACTATTGGATAGGAAAAAGAAAGATAATGTCTGCCAAAACTATGGGCGAAAAGATGACTGGAATCCTGGGGAAAAATAAAGGGACCGAATCCCCAAAGACAGGACTGGATGCTTTTAACTAGACTGCATTAGAGATTTGCTTGGATTTTGAACTGTTCTATTCTGGCGACTCGGCAAATGTTGGATAGTTACAGAATGTCTTGGCAAGTACACTAGTGGATTCTCTGACATTTGCACCGTTTGATAATCAGTAGAGTTTATGCGTAATTGACCAAAATAACAAACAACATTCGACTTGTACGTATCGACTTGTTCATATTTAGTATGAATCAACAGTAGATGGGAAAGTAACTCTCAATTGTACAATTCTCAGAGTTTTTTGATTGGTGATACTAGAGCATGAAATAATTGGATAGTAAAATCAACAAAATCTCGATATGTAGGAATGATATGTTACAGAATAGCGATAAAATAACGGTTTTTTCATAACTGTGAGAATATGATTTAGAGATACGGACTAGAATCCACAAAAATCAAAGAATTTAACTTTACTTTTCCATCTACTGAAGACATTCACAAAAACTAGTATGATTCATCATATTGTTTTTTTTTCGTTTGAAAAATAGTTACAAAGTGAGCAACAAAACTTGACATTAAGAGCGAATGTAAATCACCTTGTTGGAATAAAGCTAGAATAAAAAGTTGAATCAAAATGAGCGAGCCAAATAAATTTAATACTAACTAATTATTGGATTAAGTTGCACTTTCTCCTTCATTTGTAGCATATTGTCAAAATATTCTTTGTTTCCTATCAGGCAATCATTATCATATTGAAGTGCTTTCTTGTCAACCAACTCATTTAATTTTGAATCAAATACCCATCTTGAAATTTTTGTGTAAAAGTTGTGGTAGCGTTGATATAGATGTGACCGGCTCATACGAATTAATTTTTCTGCTTCCAGTGAGGCGGAATAATACACATTTGCAAGATGTACATAAGGTTCAAGTTGTGTTATGCCAAAAACTTGACGTAGTATTGAATATTTTTGTTTAATGACATGTGACAATAATAAGGTTTTAATATTTTTAGGATCATTTGTTTGTTCCAACAATCCTACATACACGTTTCCATACACATAGCCATCTTGTACCTTTCTAACAATTTCTAATTCAAGTAGTAATTCTAAATACTGCTTAATCCTATTGGGATTATGTTGTCTATGAATATCATAATCGAGAATTTTGATTTCATTGTCTATGACAGTAGAGACAAGTTGATCCAAAATTAATTCAAGGGGATTCAAAACATGAATACTTTCTTCAATTTTTGCAAATACATCTGATGAGGCATTGATTACTATTCTTTCTGTTTGTTGTTTCCAAAGATTCAATCTAGATGATAACTGATCATCACAGTTCTTTCTAGAGGTAGCATCTATGATCTGTAAATCAGCATTCACTTTAATCGTTCCCAAATCCTTCAAATCAAGAAATCCTACCATGACTTCTTTTGATACATCATCTGCAATAATGCGAGGATAAGTTGATCCAAGTTGGATCTTCCAAATTTTTGTTTTATTATCAAAAATGGGTTTGTCAGTAATTATAAGATCACCGTAATGGTTTACAACATATTTTTTTATAACAGATTCAAGATTATTCATCGTCTGTCTTCTTTGGGAATGAATCTAGAGTATATGTGCTTATTCGTCCGATTTCTGTTTTAATCATCAATGCTTCGTTTTTTTCCCACTTTGTCACGAATTCACTTTGACTCATTGCTTTCGTACCATATATTGGATCATTGTAAGAAATTGTCTTGTTTATATCATTTATACCAGTAATGACATAGAGTGTAGGAAATCATCAGAGCCTGTAAAAATCCAAACGGACACGGGTAATTCTTTTTGTAACTCTTTCCTAATATCGTCTAAAGTATGGGGTTGAAATTCTGCACAAAATTCAACAGATGGAACTGATTTGGTCAATGCTTTGTTTATGTTCTCTACATCAGAAAAAGCTGTTCCACTCGTTGTAGTATTCATTATTTTTGCAATTCTATTTTCATCAAGATGTGATTCATGGATCTTGAGTTTCTCATTATTCAGATAATCAAGCATCATTTTACAACAACTTGGTACACCAGTATAATTTTCTGTTTGCAGATATAACGGTACATGAAGTTTTATGTTCTCCTTATTTCACACGTCAAGAATGAAGCATTGTTGTCCTAATAAATCAGATTGACTAACTTTTATTGATTTTATAGTATTTTAAGACATTCTATGATTTCATAACATCATTTCATTAAAAAATATTCTCAATCTTTAGAAGATACATATTCCTAGCTACCGATAACTCGACAGTACCACCAAATTATAGATGAATCCCTAACTGATACAATTCGTAGTCATTTATTTGATATTGATGATCTAAGACAACTTGCAAATCCTACAGAAAAAGCCAGACAAATAGGAAAAATAGCACATGAATATGAAGCAAATCGAGATAGCGTGACTTCAATTTTCAATAGAGAATTGAAAAAATTAATCGTATGAATCAAGCAAATAACGTAATTGTCTAGAGGTTTGTATCAACCTCTACGCCTAAATCCATTAGAACAGTCAAGACGTTATAGGCATAAAACATGTTCTTTGCTGATTCATACGGAAAGAGAATAATCAGTGTCGACTGTACAATATAAATAATAAAGCATCAGAATCCTGTCTATGGGTGGACACATTTGGAAAAACTCTTGCAAAAGTAATACCTCTAGAACTCTCTGAAAACCAATTTCAAATTTACAATAAAATCTCTAGAAACCATTCACATTCATTTCTCTTTGAATCATTGTCTGGCCCTGAAACGCTGTCTGAAACATCAGTTATGGGGTTTGACCCAATGATGATCTTTAAAGGATACTCTGACAGGGTAGAGATCATTCAAGGCGGAAATACGAAAACAGTCCAAACCTCAGACCCGTTCTCAGAGCTAAAGAAACTCTTGGGAAAAAATAATGATCAAAGCTATCGGTATCTTGGTGGAGCAGTAGGAATAGTAAACTATGACGCAATCAGACTAGTCGAAGATATCCCTGACACTCACAATGCACCACAACCACTAATGGAGTTTGGAATTTATGATGATGGAATCATATATGACAATTTACACAAAAAGCTATTCTATTTTTACCATGATGAGAACAGATTCGATAAACTGGTAATGGACGATGGAGCACTTGATGACTTTAACTCTGGTACAGTAACACCAAACATGAATGAACAACAATTCTCAAAGATTGTAAACGATGCAAAAAAACTAATTCATGACGGAGACATATTCCAAGTTGTACTATCCAGGAAATTTGCATTTGAGTGTAACGGGGACAATCTAACACTATACAAAACATTGCGCAAGCTAAACCCGTCACCATACATGTATCATCTACAGCAAGATGCAAAGACGATCATCGGAGCATCCCCTGAAATGCTGGTGCGAATCACTAATGATGTGGTGGAGACTTTTCCAATTGCTGGAACCCGAAGGATTACAGATGACGAAGAGAAGAACAGACAGCTGGCACAGGAATTACTCTGTGATCAAAAAGAATTGGCAGAGCATACAATGTTGGTGGACTTGGGGCGAAATGATATAGGCAGAGTCTGCAAGTATGGAACAGTCCATCCTAAATCACTAATGAATATCAAACGATTCAGTCACGTTCAGCATATAGTTACGCATATTGCAGGCATGTTGGCACCTGAAAACGACATGTTTGATGCCTTTCAGGCAGTGTTCCCGGCAGGGACAGTATCTGGGGCCCCCAAAGTTCGAGCAATGGAGATAATTGACGATCTGGAAACTGAGGCAAGGGGGCCGTATGCAGGTGCAGTAGGATACTTTTCATACAATGGGTGTTGCGACTTTGCCATAGCAATCAGAAGCATCTTCATTGACGGGAACAACGGATTCATCCAGTCTGGTGCAGGAATCGTTGCAGACTCTGTTGCAGAGCACGAGTTCAGGGAGACAGAGTTCAAGGCAGGCGCCATGCTTCAGGCATTAAAGGAGGCAACAAGATGAAATTTCTAATCATTGACAACTATGACTCGTTTGTCTACAACATTGCACAGTATCTAGGAGAGCTTGGAGTAGAGTCAGATGTGATTAGAAATGACAAAATCACACTAGAACAGATAAAGCAGAGCAGATATGACGCGATAATCATATCCCCCGGCCCTGGAACTCCGGAAGACAAAAAATACTTTGGCGTGTGCAGCGACGTGATTGCCGTCATGGGGGCATCCACTCCGATTCTTGGTGTCTGTCTGGGACACCAGGGAATCATTCATGCGTTTGGCGGCAAAGTTACCAATGCCGGATGTGTAAGGCACGGAAAGACCAGCCTTGTAAATCACGACAACTCTAAACTGTTCCAAGGCGTGAAAAATCCGTTTATGGCGACAAGATATCACAGCCTGGTCGGGGATAAAACAATAATCCCTGACATACTGGAGGTGACAGCTACTGCTGATGATGACGGGGAGATTATGGCAATAAAACACAAGAAATATCTAATTGAGGGCGTGCAATTTCATCCAGAATCAATAATGACGACGCAGGGAAAACAAATCCTAGAGAATTTCATCAGAGAGGTAAAAGAGAAATGATCTCAGATATTATTAAAAAATTGCAAGTAAAGACAGATCTGACGCACCATGAGATGAACCATATAATGACTGAAATTCTCTCAGGAAACACTAGTATTGCAGAGAATGTGGATTTCTTGTCTGCCTTGTCTGAAAAGGGGGAGACTGACGACGAACTGTTGGGAATGCTCGACAAAATGCAGGAATTATCGCTAAAGCTAGAGCTTGGACATGGCAGAACCCTCATTGACATGTGCGGGACCGGAGGGGATGCCCTTCAAACGTTCAATGTCTCCACTACTGCCTCTTTTGTTGTGGCTGCAGCCGGCGGAATCGTTGCAAAGCATGGAAACCGCTCTACATCTGGAGTATCAGGAAGTGCAGATGTCTTTGAGTATCTCGGCTATGATTTGAATCTAGAGCCACCACAAATTGCCCGGATTCTAGAAAAGCATAAAATCTGCTTCATGTTTGCACAAAAGTTCCATCCTGCAATGAGGCATGTCAGCCAAGCCAGAAAAAAGCTAGGCAAAAGAACTGCATTTAACCTTCTAGGACCACTATCCAATCCTGCCAGGGTCAGAAATCACCTGATCGGCGTATTCTCTGTCAAATACCTTGACAGACTGCCAGTCATACTAAATAGAAAAGGCGGGCAAAATATAATGACTGTGCACTCTGATGATGGAATGGACGAGTTTTCTACTAGTTCAGCCAACCGTGTATGTATCTTGAGGGATGGAAATGTATCGCTTTGTACGGTTGATCCCACGGAATTGGGACTGCACAAATCATCCCTTGTGGACATTCAGGTTAATACAAGAGAGGAGGCAATCAAATCCTTTGTCGGCGTGCTAAACAGCACTGCAAACCAGGCAATGATTGAGACTACTGCGCTAAATGCGGCAGGGGGACTGGTTGTTGCAGGCATTGCAAAAGATCTCAAAGAGGGTGTGGATATTGCACTAGATACGATCAAATGCGGAAAAGCATTTCATACTTTGGAGAGATTTGTGGCAGATACGGGGGATATCTCAAAGCTAAGGGAGATCATATGATGGCTGAAAACATTCTAAAAAGACTGGTAGAAAATTCCCGAACGGCAATTAATGATGGAACATATGAAATTGATGCAAACCTGGAAAAATCAAACAAGGACCTCGTTCAAATCATAAAGAACAACTCGCATCCGACACTACTCACTGAGATAAAATTTTCATCACCATCCCTGGGAAAAATCAGAACAGTCGCAAACCCTGCAAGCATAGCAGAACAAATGATTGCAGGCGGCTCAAAAGCACTATCCGTACTAACTCAACCCAACCTGTTTCACGGCTCACCGGAATATTTTATGAAGGTAAGGCAGGCAGTAGATGTGCCATTACTAATGAAGGATATTATAATTGAGAATATTCAGATTAATGCTGCAGAAAAAATGGGCGCAGACTATATCCTGTTAATCCAGTCATTGTTTGATAAAGGATTTCTAGCCGATATTGACGGGTTTATCAGGCATGCTCACAAAAAAGAAGTAGGGGTTCTCCTTGAGGTCCATACAAGACAGGAATTTGCAAATGCATTAGATACAAAAGCGGATCTCATCGGAATTAACAACAGGGACCTGGATACATTGGAGATTGATCTGAAAACTACCGAGACAATTCTGGATGGATATGAAAAGACAAGGCCTATCCTCTCTGAGAGCGGAATTGACACTCCTGAGGACATACTATACCTAAAAAAGTCTGGGGCCGATGCATTTCTGATAGGCTCTAGCATTATGAAAAGCAATGACATTCAGGACAAAGTCCGAGGACTGGTGAGCGCATATTGAGATATCCCAAGAACGGCAGATTCGGAGAGTTTGGCGGCAAGTACATTCCAGAAACCCTAGTCCCTGCAATCGAAGAGCTAGAGGAGAATTATCTTAAATTCAAAGGCGACAAGAGTTTCAAAAAAGAACTGGATTATTATCTCAAAGTGTATGCGGGACGGCCAACTCCGTTATACCATGCAAAAAATCTGTCAGAAAGACTGGGCGGTGCCCGTATCTATCTAAAGCGAGAAGACCTACTGCACGGAGGGGCACACAAAATCAACAACACGCTCGGCCAGGTGCTTTTGGCAAAAAAGATGAAAAAAAAGAGAATTATTGCAGAGACTGGTGCAGGCCAGCACGGTGTTGCCACTGCAATGGCATGCGCTGCCTTGGGAACAAAGGCCGAAGTATACATGGGGTACAAGGATACGGTTCGTCAAAAGCTCAACGTGTTCCGGATGGATTTGCTTGGCTGCATGGTTCATCCCGTACATTCAGGTTCTAGGACGCTAAAGGATGCAATTAACGAGGCGATTCGTGACTGGATTACCAATGTGGATTCCACATACTATCTTTTGGGATCAGCCGTAGGGCCACACCCATACCCTGTAATGGTCAGGGATTTTCAAAGTGTCATTGGAAATGAGATCAAATCACAGATGAAAAAGATAAACAAAACCATCGATCATGCAGTTGCATGCGTTGGCGGAGGATCAAATGCAATTGGAACATTCTATCCACTGGCTGACTCTGATACTGAGATGATCGGAGTCGAGGCTGCAGGAGAGGGGCTAAAATCAGGAATGCATTCGGCAACACTCTCAGCTGGAAGCAAGGGGGTACTACACGGCATGATGACATACCTGCTTCAGGATGATGAGGGCCAAATTACAGAGACGCACAGCATCTCAGCCGGACTAGACTATCCCGGTGTGGGGCCGGAGCATGCATACTACAAGGACACAAAACAAGTAAAATATCACTCTGCCACTGATGCAGAGGCAGTCAATGCATTTCTATTACTGACAAGAGAGGAGGGAATAATTCCGGCACTTGAATCAGCACACGCGATAGCTGAGGCAATCAAGGTGGCACAAAGGACAAAGAAATCAGAGTCAATAGTTGTTACACTTTCCGGACGAGGAGACAAGGACGTTGAAGAGGTACAGGGTTATCTGAAGAGAAATGTCAAGAATTAAAGCAAAGTTTGCCGAGCTCGGGGCCAAAAATCAAAAGGCACTCATATCATACATTATGGTGGGATTTCCAAATCAAAAGGCAACAATCCTAGCTGTAAGGGGACTAGTCAGGGGCGGAGCAGACATTATAGAGCTCGGCTTTCCCTTTTCAGACCCAATAGCTGACGGGCCTGTAATTCAGAACGCAAGTGCCGTATCCCTCAAAAGAGGTACAACGATTTCAAAGTTTCTGGATATTGTAAGAAAAATCAGAAAAGAGACTGACATTCCGCTAGTCCTGATGACTTATACCAACATCTTTTACCGCAAGGGGTATCTGAAATTTATCTCGGATGCCAAAAAAGCAGGAATTGACGGATTCATTATACCAGACATGTCAGTTGAGGAATCAGGGGAGTACCTGCAGGCCGTAAAAAGAGATGCCGATACGATATTTCTGATATCACCCAACACCAGCAAGGCCAGAATCAAAAAGATTGCCAGGGTATCGACGGGATTTCTGTACCTTGTTGCAGTGTATGGCACAACAGGGGTGAAAACGGAAATTAAAAACTATACAATAAAGGCAATCAAAGATGTCAAAAAACAGACCCGGGGAAGGATTCCTGTTGGGGTGGGCTTTGGAATCTCAAACCCAAAAGACGTAAAAAAATACGTCAAAGTCGGGGTAGATGCAGTAATTGTTGGAAGCGCATATCTGCAACTAATCCAAAAAACTCCGCAAAGCAAACTAGAATCAAGGATTGCATCATTTACACATAGTCTGAAAAAACAAACCATATCATAGCACAGTGGACTAGACCACTGCCCTGTGAATCAGGCATCTTGCTGTACTTGCCGTCCCAGACAAACTGTTCTGATATGTAAGAGCTCAAGTCCAATATCAAATTAGGCATAACATTGTTTTTAGTTATGTAGATCATGCCTAACTGAAGGATGAACTTGAACTCTTACTATGATATCCTGTCAAGGATTAATACACTCTTGCCATTTTTATTTGAAGAATTTCTTCAAGATCATAAATTGATTACCCTTCAAGATACCTGATACGTTTTTTTATGACATTGAATTCTTTTCACTCTTTATGTAGTTTGTTGCTATAAAGAACTGAGATTATTTTGGTGAACTTTGAATAATCATCCTGCTCTCTCTCTCTTGGTATGAATCAACCTTCACGCCTAGATCAAAATTAAACCAAAAGATCTAAAAGTAACCTCATCCACCTTCTGATATGAGCAAGACTCACAAAATTGATTCAGAATTAAGACGAGAAAACAAACAACTCAGATTAGTCATAGTTGATCTAAAAAAACACAATAAAAGTCTGACAAGAACAATTAACCGTTTAACAAAATCAAATGATAAATTGAAACATAAATTATTCTAGGTGATTGGGTACCTGCTACCCCTAGATTATTATGAAACATTTTACAACAATCATAGGTGGATTTTGTATCCTTTGCAAAAACAATCTCTGATGAATCATTGTTAATAGAATTCTTAGAATCAAAATACACCAAGAATCTTTCTTGTCTTTTTTGTAAAAGCAGATCACTTTACATCATGAAAAGCAGAGACAGAATTAGATGCACAAAATGTAAGAAAGATTTCAAACCATTTTCCAGCTCAAAATTCTCTTTGATTAGAATTCCATATTCCAAATGGCTGTCTCTAGTTAAGCTCTTTGAATTATCAACATCTGCAAAGACTGCATCAGAACAGATGCATCCAAGCTACAAGACAACTCTAAAAGCATTTGATGTAATTAGATATTCCATCCTAGAAGAGTTGGCAAAGACTGACCTTGTTCTAAAGGGCAAAATTGAGGAAGATGAGGCGTATTTTGGAGGTAAAAGGAAGGGAAATCGTGGTAGAGGTGCCAGAAACAAGACCATAGTATTTGGCATACTGGAAAGAAAAGGAAAGGTTCACGTTAAAATTGTAAAGAATGTCAAAGCCAAGACACTTCTTGCAAGTACAATTAGAAAAGTGAAAAGTGGCAGTATCGTGTATACGGACAAGTGGCGAGGATATGATTCGTTGATTTTCAATGGATACAAGCATTTATCAATTGATCACAGTAAGATGTTTGGAAAAGGTGATGTATACATCAATGGTATTGAAGGCTTTTGGAGTTATGCCAAAGAGAACATGGCAAAGCATCATGGTGTCAGTCCGGGAAAGTTTTTGTTGTACATCAAAGAGATGGAATGGAGATACAACAATAGAGATTATAATTTGTTTGATCTATTGTTGAAGTATATGTTAGGGGCAATAGGTACATAATCACCTTGCGTATTATTCCTAGACGTAGTTTTAGAAGATAATTTCTCGGATTATTCTGAAATTTTGGATTTTTAGGCATAAAATTACACAAAATATCGAATGTTGAAAAAAATCACCCTAATTACGCAAAAGGTCTAGTAAGAGTTTAGGTCTCCTGACTAGAACATCTAAAATTCGTGCTCAACCTAAACTCTTACATTTTAGATGTTCAAGTCAGGAGACCTAAACTCTTACGGTTGATACATACGAAAAACTATACTTCAAAACTGTAGACAGTTACGAAATATCTCTAAAGACGAATCGCACATCTTCCATATTTTTTTATGTCATTTGATTTGCAGCGCGGATGTGCAATGTTCCCATTCCATCTTTTATTTTTGATGAATCTGGCACATTCTGCCTCGTCAAGTATTATTGCATATCCAAAGACATTCACAAAAACTATGATGGCTCTACATTTTGATTTTTTTCGTTTGAAAAACAGTTACAGTGAGCAACAAAACTTGACATAAAGAGCGACAGAAAATAACAGATACACTTTGCAAGACTGCCTGAAACGTCGTAGTTTGGTGGTCTTGTAACCCATACTGTGAATGGAATGTGGTTATAGCCACCAGACTAGATGTTCTCATTATACAAAACACGAGGAAAAATAAAAAAACAACCCCAGAAATATCTAAAATCTATTAAAAAAACAAGGGATTTTCTTTACAATTGTAAAGATCACAATCATTTACATAACTGACAATCAGAATTAATCAAAAATAGCCCACAAACTCAGGCTGTTCAACTCGGGCCACGATAGGCAAAACATACAAAAGCCTGACGCTTGTTTTATTGATGTGCAGACAAAGTATATTTTTGTTACAGGTGGCGTAATGTCTGGCCTTGGAAAAGGCGTAACAACTTCCTCTATTGCAAAGCTATTGCAACTAGCAGATCAAAAAGTTTCATGTGTAAAGATTGATCCATATCTGAATTATGACGCAGGAACAATGAATCCAACTGCACACGGTGAAGTCTTTGTGACAGAGGATGGAGGTGAATGCGACATGGATATTGGAAACTATGAGAGATTCCTAAACCAGAATATTCCAAAAAGCCACAACATTACAACCGCGCAGGTATATTCCTCAGTCATTGAGGCAGAAAGAAAGGGTGACTATCTTGGGGCATGTGTTCAGATCATCCCGCATGTGACCGATGAGATTAAAAAAAGAATCAGAAATATATCCAGAGATGAAAAACTAGAATTTCTAATCGTAGAATGCGGAGGAACAGTAGGTGACATTGAATCACTGCCCTTCTTAGAGGCACTCAGACAGATGAGAGTCGAGGAAGGGGCACAGGGAGTGATCTTTATTCACGTAACACTGGCGCCAATACTTGATGTGGTAGGAGAACAAAAGACCAAACCAACGCAACACAGCGTCCAAGAACTACGAAGAATTGGTATTCAACCAGACTTTCTGGCAGTCAGATGTACGTTACCGTTAGAAGAGGGGACAAAGAAAAAGATTGGAATGTTTACAAATGTAATGACAAACGATGTTCTGTCATGCCATGATGCAAAATCAATCTTTGAGGTACCGCAGATACTCTATGATCAGCGAATCATGGATTCGATATTTACAAAGTTCAGAAAGGTTGGAATGGTAAATACCTCAACTAACTGGGACAAATGGAACGAGATTGCACAGAACATGCTTAATCATAAAGACCAAAAAGTAAAGATTGCGATGGTCGGAAAATACGTTACGCTTGCTGATAGTTACGTGAGTGTGAATCATGCATTAAAACACGCAGGAGCTCAAACAGGAAAATCAATAGACATTGACTGGATAGACTCTGAATCAATAACAGATTTTACAATACTGTCCAAGTATGATGGAATCCTGGTTCCCGGGGGGTTTGGCACTAGGGGCTCTGAAGGCATTATTCAGACTGCAAATTATACACGTGAGAAAAACATACCGTACCTTGGCATATGCTTTGGATTCCAGCTGGCTGCAATTGCATTTGGAAGAAACGTCCTGAATTTAGAGGATGCAAACTCGGCTGAGATTAAAAACGACACAAAGAATCCGATTGTAGACATACTTCCAGAGCAAAAGGGCATCTCTGGCATGGGCGGCTCACTTAGACTCGGTGCAAATGAAATTACAATCAAAAACGATACAAACGCACAGAAAATCTACAACGCCGTAACTATCCACAAGCGTCACAGACACCGATATGAGATCAACAAAGAGTACGTTGCCGAATTTGAAAAAAATGGACTGGTATTCTCAGCTGAGAGTGACGGGGGAAAAAGAATGGAGATACTTGAAATCACATCACACAAATTCTATCTGGGGGTCCAGTTTCATCCAGAATTCAGTAGCAGACCCGGCTTCCCTGAAGAGTCATTTACGGCATTCATCAAGGCAGCCTCTGAAGAATAATTTCAGAGTTTATCTGCAAACATGGTAAACTGATCCATACAGTGCCTCTGAGCCCATTCTCAAAGTATGGCAAAGAGGCAAAGTTCGTGAACTAAAAATCGTCAAAAAACTAGAGATCAGATGATTTTACTTGTGTAGAGTTTATGCGTAATTGACTAAATCACGCCAACCATCTGAATTCCTTGTCTTTTTCTTCACATATAGTTACAAACTCTAACAAAGTCATACATCTCAAAATAATTAAAGTCAGTCAAACTTGTACAAAAAATACAAAATAAATTATTGTACGTATCAACCCTTACGCCTAAATCGACTAGATTAATTGGACGTTATAGGCATAAAACCTGTTCTTTGCTTGATTCATACGTTTTATTATGTGATCAATCTACTCAAACAGATAATCCGTATATTTGATCCGTTGTATCTTTTTGTGTTTTGATTTTGAATATTTCCTGGCATTATCCAATATTTGAGAATTCCTTGTGCAAAATGGCAGCTGATGGTTTTTCTGATTTATCTGCCTGCATCTCTTGACTCTCTTTGCAAATGTGCAGTGCATCTCTGTCTCTTGTTTTTGGTAAATGTTACAACATGTGATTTCCATCCATCAGAAACTACAATTCCTCTAAAATCAATCCAGTATTTTTTTATAACAACTGCACCTCTGCTAAAATCTAAAACATAATACGCTTCGGTGTTGGTTCTTGCAATCCACGCCCATCCATGTTTACCCTCAATTGGATATCCAGTCTCATCAAATCCTACAATCTCTGATTTGTTGATTTCGTGCCCAATTTTATCATAAAATGGCTCTAAAAGCGTCTGACCTGTCTGCAAAATTGACAGTACTGTCGTATTGCTGATTTGTAATCCGTATTGTTCTTGCAATGATTCTCTAATTGTGTTGTATGGCATTCTTTTTGAAAACATGCTCACTACACTTTTGGTTACAGTGGCGTCAAATTGTCCTCTAGGTGCAAGTTTACCATCATTTTCAAATGTCTTTTTGCATGATTTGCAGGTATATTTGTGTAAAATATGCTCAGTTACGTTATACTCTTGTGGTGGTGGAATACCCACCATGTTACGTTTTTTTGTGTCAATCTGAGTAATGTCTGTGCTTTTACATTTTGGACAAGCTGTTAAATCGTGATGTGTCGTTTTTTGTGGTATGAATGTCTGTGTTTTACCCTTGTGTCCAAAGACACCTCCTCGGTTTGACTCGGTATCTTTTTTCTCGTTCTTGCCCTTTTCCACTTGCAAGGGCTTGCGAGATGATGGCGTATGTGGATTATCATATTAGAATAATTTATGTTTCAATTCATCATTTGATTTTGTTAAACGGTTAATTGTTCTTGTCAGATCATCAACGTATTTTACTAGTTCACCTATGATTAATTTACATTGTTTATTTTCTCGTCTTAATTCTAAATCAATTTTGTGAGTCTTGCTCATATCAGAAGGTGGATGAGGTCACTTTTAGATCTTTTGGTTTAATTTTATTGATCTAGGCGTGAAGGTTGATACATACGGTTACTTTTAGATCTTTTGGTTTAATTTTATTGATCTAGGCGTGAAGGTTGATACATACGATGATTGAATCGACAAGGCCTAGAACGCGCAGTACCAACATGGCATCACGTGAATTCTGTTTTCTTTATGCGATAATAGTGTTCAATGCGTGGGTGATGGCAAATGCACTGATTTCACGTGATAGAGAGAGAGAGAGAGATGGAAGGGTAAGATAACAATGACGGACATGAGGATTATGATTATCAACCATTTGACAATATTAAAACCACCTCCTAAACCACCACCTGATTGGTCAGGATTGTAAGCACATCTGGGTTAACTAGACGTATTGCGTAATTATTTCTAGATACGATTTTTAGAGGGTAATTTTTCAGATTATTCTGAAATCTTGAATTTTTAGGCATAAAATATTGAATGTTGAAAAAAATCACTCTAATTACGCAAAAGGTCTACTGATTACGCACAATCTCTTATATATTGCATTAATTTTTTAGATGTTCTAAATTGAAAAATCTACCTCTGATCTTCATGTTTCTGATATTAGCACTTGGGTCGTTGTTTACTATAATGTACCAAAATGTATCTGCAACGGGAGACGAAATCGTATCAAACACCATAGAAATCAATGATCTTACAGCAAACGGCCCTGTCTTGTCTAATTATGATTACTTTGGACAATCCATTACAAACATTGGCGATCTGAATAATGATGGTATATCCGATATCGCAGTTGGTGCAACTGGTGATGATGCTGGCGACACTAGTAGAGGTGCCATACATGTATTGCTTATGAACAGTAATGGAAGTGTATCAAACACCATAGAAATCAATGATCTTACAGCAAACGGCCCTGTCTTGTCTAATTATGATTACTTTGGACAATCCATTGCAAACATTGGCGATCTGAATAATGATGGTATATACGATATCGCTGTTGGTGCATATCGTGATGATGCTGGCGGCACTAGTAGAGGTGCCATACATGTATTGCTTATGAACAGTAATGGAAGTGTATCAAACACCATAGAAATCAATGATCTTACAGCAAACGGCCCTGTCTTGTCTAATTTTGATTACTTTGGACAATCCATTGCAAACATTGGCGATCTGAATAATGATGGTATATCCGATATCGCAGTTGGTACATCTGGTAATGCTGGCGGCACTAGTAGAGGTGCCATACATGTATTGCTTATGAACAGTAATGGAGGTGTATCAAACACCATAGAAATCAATGATCTTACAGCAAACGGCCCTGTCTTGTCTAATTTTGATTACTTTGGACGCTCCATTGCAAACATTGGCGATCTTAATAATGATGGTATATCCGATATCGCAGTTGGTGCAACTGGTGATGATGCTGGCGGCACTAGTAGAGGTGCCATACATGTATTGCTTATGAACAGTAATGGAAGTGTATCAAACACCATAGAAATCAATGATCTTACAGCAAACGGCCCTGTCTTGTCTAATTCTGATTACTTTGGACGCTCCATTACAAACATTGGCGACCTGAATAATGATGGTATATCCGATATCGTAGTTGGTGCACCTTATGATGATGCTGGCAGTACTAGTAGAGGTGCCATACATGTATTGCTTATGAACAGTAATGGAAGTGTATCAAACACCATAGAAATCAATGATCTTACAGCAAACGGCCCTGTCTTGTCTAATTCTGATTACTTTGGACAATCCATTACAAACATTGGCGACCTGAATAATGATGGTATATCCGATATCGTAGTTGGTGCACCTTATGATGATGCTGGCGGTAGCTACAGAGGTGCCATACATGTATTGCTTATGAACAGTGCTGATAAAACTCCACCAACCATAGCCAACATCACATCTAATACAACAACTTCTGGTGTACTCAAGGTGGGCGATACCATATCATTCACATTGACACTGACTTCAGCTGAGAATGGTGCTACTATTAATGGCGCTTACAATTCTGTACCATTATCCTGGAACAGTATCTACAACGGAACCACATACACTACAACATACACCATATCTGAAGGGGATGCAGTTCAGACCACTCCATTACAGATCACAAATGTAACAGTCGTAGATAATGCAGGCAATACAAGCTTGCCATTTATTGGTACTGACATACTAAACACCATAGATGCAAACTCTCCACAATTCTCCAGTGCTCAAACCCTCTCAATTTCACAGATTGTAATCACGCTAGATCATCACGTTACAGTCTTTGCTGCTGGTCCTGCTGACTTTACACTTGACGGAGTCACCGGCGGTTCAATTGGTTCCATTCTGTCTGTTTTGAATGATACCATCACACTTGATATCACTGGTGCGACAATCTCTGATAGTGATGATGTGACTATATCTTATGCCAGAACATCAGAATCATTTGATGATGTGTCTGGAAATTCATTGCTAAACTTTACAGGTAATGTAACAAACACTCTGGACACTTCACATGTCATTTCACTGATTGGTGACAACCCACAGACCATAGGGCAGGGAGAAGGATATACAGAGCTTGGCGCCACAACTAATGACGGCTCTACAATAACCATAAACTCTGCAAATTTCACTGATCTAGTGGGCACATACCATATCTATTATGATTCAACTGACGCTTTCAGCAATACTGCTCAGGTTATCAGGACCGTAATTGTAGTTAACACCACTCCACCAACATTCTCATCAGCAGTCCTAAATGAGGGAACTGGCATCTTTACAGTCACATTTAGCGAGATAATTGATGCCTCTTCGATAAACTCTGCTGGATTCTCCATCAGGGATAACAACAACAATACCAGTACTGGCGCTGTAACACTATCAACTTTGGAACTAACCACAACTGCCAACGATGCAACACTATCATTCAACATGACTCTGATAAACCGCCAGTCCGTAATCACATTTACCACATCAGTGCTAGACATTAATGCTGATGCAATACGGGATATGTCTGGCAATACAATTATCATGTCAACAGACAACCCCATCACAACCACACTTGATACCATTCCGCCAACCCTTGCATTCACATCCATCACTCCAAATAATGGAACACAGGGTATTGATGATGACATTGCTATTCACATTACTGCAAACAATGAAACTGGACTGACATTATTGAGCGGAACCATAAACAATGAAACTCTGACATTCAGTGAAATGTTGTCGACATACATCTTTGATTACAGAAAGACAATCACCATCAACAATACCATGGTATCTGGAAGCGCAGAACACAGCAATTTTCCTCTATTGGTCTCAATACAGAATGATCCAAACCTAAACAACGCAACCGTACAGGCCTCCGGGCAGGACATTCGTTTTACTACCATTAATGACACACCGTTATACTATGAGATAACATCCTTCTCAAACAATCACATCTCTGGCAATCTGTCTGCATGGATAATGATTCCAACATTATATGTCTCTAATGACACCAAAATCTACATGTATTATTCCAGTTCGATCGTAACTGACGGACAGAATGCAACGGCCGTATGGGATTCAGACTATGTTGGTGTATGGCACTTTGATGGTGACATACTAGACTCTACTAGTAACGATAATGATGGTACAAATTTCAACTCTACTGGAACAACAGGAATAATTGGCGGCGCAAGGAGCTTTGATGGCAATGACTATATCTCATATAGTGACTCTGAATTCCCATCAGGAAACAGTCCACGAACATTATCTGCATGGGTCAGCCACTCTAGTCTCCCAAGCAATTATCATGTGGTGCTAGTTTATGGTACTGGAAATACAGGACAGGCATATGGGCTGTTCCAAAACAGTAACGAACTGATAGTTGGCGGTTATGGTGATGATATAACACTAAACACAACCCCGACAACAAACGACTGGTATCATTTTACCATGACATATGATGGAGCAACAGTTAGGACATACATTGACGGTTCGCCTGATGCCAATGGCACCAAATCATGGAACACTGTACTGAACGAGTTTCGTGTAGGACAGCAGGTGAACAATTTTAACGAATTCATTAGCGGGCAGATAGATGAGATTAGAATATCAGATACTGTCAGAACAGCTGACTGGATAAAAACAGAGTACAATAATCAAAATTCAGGTTTATTTTATAGCGTCTCTGCACCAGAAAAACTAGTAACATCGATCTACTATAATCTTACATATACTGTTGCAAAGGGAGACACAGATGTTGATGATGCAACTGAAGGAATTGCATACAACATTACACTAGTTGATACTGCTGGAAACCCTTCTACTCTGGTTGCAACCATACCAAGTATTTCTTCTCCAGGTGTTGATGCAAACTCTCCAGTTATAACATTGAATGGAAGCAATCCACAGACCATAGAGCAGGGAGAAGGATATACAGAACTAGATGCCACAACTAGTGACGGCTCTACAATAACCATAAACTCTGCAAATTTCACTGATCTAGTGGGTACATACACTATCTATTATGATTCAACTGATACAGCAGGCAATAATGCAATCCAGGTTAACCGGACTGTAATTGTATCTGACACCACTCCTCCAGTCATAACCCTGAACGGATCCAATCCGCAGATAATTGAACTTGGTGATGATTATACAGAACTAAACGCCACAACTAATGACGGCTCGTTAGTAACCATCAACATTACTGAATTCGCTAATGTAGTAGGCACATATTCAATATACTATGGTTCAACTGACGCATCAGGCAATAGTGCAATCCAGGTTAACCGGACTGTAATTGTATCTGACACCACTCCACCAACATTCTCATCAGCAGTACTAAATGAGGGAACTGGCATCTTTACAATCACATTTAACGAGATAATTAATGCCTCTTCGATAAACTCTGCTGGATTCTTCATCAGGGATAACAATACCAGTACAGGGACTATAACCCTATCAACTTTGGAACTAACCACAACTGCCAACGATGCAACAATATCATTCAACATGATTCTGATAAACCACCCGTCCGTAATCACATTTACCACATCAGTGTTAGACATTAATGCTGATGCAATACGGGATATGTCTGGCAATACAATTATCATGTCAACAGACAACCCCATCACAACCACACTTGATACCATTCCGCCAACCCTTGCATTCACATCCATCACTCCAAATAATGGAACACAGGGTATTGATGATGACATTGTTATTCAAATTACTGCAAACAATGAAACTGGACTGACATTATTGAGCGGAACCATAAACAATGAAACTTTAACATCAAGTGAAATAACATCTACATCCAGTTTTGGCTATAGAAAGACAATCACCATCAACAATACCATGGTATCTGGAAGCGCAGAACACAGCAATTTTCCTCTATTGGTCTCAATACAGAATGATCCAAACCTAAACAACGCAACCGTACAGGCCTCCGGGCAGGACATTCGTTTTACTACCATTAATGACACACCGTTATACTATGAGATAACATCCTTCTCAAACAATCACATCTCTGGCAATCTGTCTGCATGGATAATGATTCCAACATTATATGTCTCTAATGACACCAAAATCTACATGTATTATTCCAGTTCGATCATAACTGACGGACAGAATGCAACGGCCGTATGGGATTCAGACTATGTTGGTGTATGGCACTTTGATGGTGACATACTAGACTCTACTAGTAACGATAATGATGGTACAAATTTCAACTCTACTGGAACAACAGGAATAATTGGCGGCGCAAGGAGCTTTGATGGCAATGACTATATCTCATATAGTGACTCTGAATTCCCATCAGGAAACAGTCCACGAACATTATCTGCATGGGTCAGCCACTCTAGTCTCCCAAGCAATTATCATGTGGTGCTAGTTTATGGTACTGGAAATACAGGACAGGCATATGGGCTGTTCCAAAACAGTAACGAACTGATAGTTGGCGGTTATGGTGATGATATAACACTAAACACAACCCCGACAACAAACGACTGGTATCATTTTACCATGACATATGATGGAGCAACAGTTAGGACATACATTGACGGTTCGCCTGATGCCAATGGCACCAAATCATGGAACACTGTACTGAACGAGTTTCGTGTAGGACAGCAGGTGAACAATTTTAACGAATTCATTAGCGGGCAGATAGATGAGATTAGAATATCAGATACTGTCAGAACAGCTGACTGGATAAAAACAGAGTACAATAATCAAAATTCAGGTTTATTTTATAGCGTCTCTGCACCAGAAAAACTAGTAACATCGATCTACTATAATCTTACATATACTGTTGCAAAGGGAGACACAGATGTTGATGATGCAACTGAAGGAATTGCATACAACATTACACTAGTTGATACTGCTGGAAACCCTTCTACTCTGGTTGCAACCATACCAAGTATTTCTTCTCCAGGTGTTGATGCAAACTCTCCAGTTATAACATTGAATGGAAGCAATCCACAGACCATAGAGCAGGGAGAAGGATATACAGAACTAGATGCCACAACTAGTGACGGCTCTACAATAACCATAAACTCTGCAAATTTCACTGATCTAGTGGGTACATACACTATCTATTATGATTCAACTGATACAGCAGGCAATAGTGCAATCCAGGTTAACCGGACTGTAATTGTATCTGACACCACTCCACCAACATTCTCATCAGCAGTACTAAATGAGGGAACTGGCACCTTTACAGTCACATTTAGCGAGATAATTGATGCCTCTTCGATAAACTCTGCTGGATTCTCCATCAGGGATAACAACAACAATACCAGTACTGGCGCTGTAACACTATCAACTTTGGAACTAACCACAACTGCCAACGATGCAACAATATCATTCAACATGATTCTGATAAACCACCCGTCCGTAATCACATTTACCACATCAGTGCTAGACATTAATGCTGATGCAATACGGGATATGTCTGGCAATACAATTATCATGTCAACAGACAACCCCATCACAACCACACTTGATACCATTCCGCCAACCCTTGCATTCACATCCATCACTCCAAATAATGGAACACAGGGTATTGATGATGACATTGCTATTCACATTACTGCAAACAATGAAACTGGACTGACATTATTGAGCGGAACCATAAACAATGAAACTCTGACATTCAGTGAAATGTTGTCGACATACATCTTTGATTACAGAAAGACAATCACCATCAACAATACCATGGTATCTGGAAGCGCAGAACACAGCAATTTTCCTCTATTGGTCTCAATACAGAATGATCCAAACCTAAACAACGCAACCGTACAGGCCTCCGGGCAGGACATTCGTTTTACTACCATTAATGACACACCGTTATACTATGAGATAACATCCTTCTCAAACAATCACATCTCTGGCAATCTGTCTGCATGGATAATGATTCCAACATTATATGTCTCTAATGACACCAAAATCTACATGTATTATTCCAGTTCGATCGTAACTGACGGACAGAATGCAACGGCCGTATGGGATTCAGACTATGTTGGTGTATGGCACTTTGATGGTGACATACTAGACTCTACTAGTAACGATAATGATGGTACAAATTTCAACTCTACTGGAACAACAGGAATAATTGGCGGCGCAAGGAGCTTTGATGGCAATGACTATATCTCATATAGTGACTCTGAATTCCCATCAGGAAACAGTCCACGAACATTATCTGCATGGGTCAGCCACTCTAGTCTCCCAAGCAATTATCATGTGGTGCTAGTTTATGGTACTGGAAATACAGGACAGGCATATGGGCTGTTCCAAAACAGTAACGAACTGATAGTTGGCGGTTATGGTGATGATATAACACTAAACACAACCCCGACAACAAACGACTGGTATCATTTTACCATGACATATGATGGAGCAACAGTTAGGACATACATTGACGGTTCGCCTGATGCCAATGGCACCAAATCATGGAACACTGTACTGAACGAGTTTCGTGTAGGACAGCAGGTGAACAATTTTAACGAATTCATTAGCGGGCAGATAGATGAGATTAGAATATCAGATACTGTCAGAACAGCTGACTGGATAAAAACAGAGTACAATAATCAAAATTCAGGTTTATTTTATAGCGTCTCTGCACCAGAAAAACTAGTATTGTCATTCTACTATAATCTTACATATACTGTTGCAAAGGGAGACACAGATGTTGATGATGCAACTGAAGGAATTGCATACAACATTACACTAGTTGATACTGCTGGAAACCCTTCTACTCTGGTTGCAACCATACCAAGTATTTCTTCTCCAGGTGTTGATGCAAACTCTCCAGTTATAACATTGAATGGAAGCAATCCACAGACCATAGAGCAGGGAGAAGGATATACAGAACTAGATGCCACAACTAGTGACGGCTCTACAATAACCATAAACTCTGCAAATTTCACTGATCTAGTGGGTACATACACTATCTATTATGATTCAACTGATACAGCAGGCAATAATGCAATCCAGGTTAACCGGACTGTAATTGTATCTGACATCACTCCTCCAGTCATAACCCTGAACGGATCCAATCCGCAGATAATTGAACTTGGTGATGATTATACAGAACTAAACGCCACAACTAATGACGGCTCGTTAGTAACCATCAACATTACTGAATTCGCTAATGTAGTAGGCACATATTCAATATACTATGGTTCAACTGACGCATCAGGCAATAGTGCAATCCAGGTTAACCGGACTGTAATTGTATCTGACACCACTCCACCAACATTCTCATCAGCAGTACTAAATGAGGGAACTGGCATCTTTACAATCACATTTAACGAGATAATTAATGCCTCTTCGATAAACTCTGCTGGATTCTTCATCAGGGATAACAATACCAGTACAGGGACTATAACCCTATCAACTTTGGAACTAACCACAACTGCCAACGATGCAACAATATCATTCAACATGATTCTGATAAACCACCCGTCCGTAATCACATTTACCACATCAGTGTTAGACATTAATGCTGATGCAATACGGGATATGTCTGGCAATACAATTATCATGTCAACAGACAACCCCATCACAACCACACTTGATACCATTCCGCCAACCCTTGCATTCACATCCATCACTCCAAATAATGGAACACAGGGTATTGATGATGACATTGTTATTCAAATTACTGCAAACAATGAAACTGGACTGACATTATTGAGCGGAACCATAAACAATGAAACTTTAACATCAAGTGAAATAACATCTACATCCAGTTTTGGCTATAGAAAGACAATCACCATCAACAATACCATGGTATCTGGAAGCGCAGAACACAGCAATTTTCCTCTATTGGTCTCAATACAGAATGATCCAAACCTAAACAACGCAACCGTACAGGCCTCCGGGCAGGACATTCGTTTTACTACCATTAATGACACACCGTTATACTATGAGATAACATCCTTCTCAAACAATCACATCTCTGGCAATCTGTCTGCATGGATAATGATTCCAACATTATATGTCTCTAATGACACCAAAATCTACATGTATTATTCCAGTTCGATCGTAACTGACGGACAGAATGCAACGGCCGTATGGGATTCAGACTATGTTGGTGTATGGCACTTTGATGGTGACATACTAGACTCTACTAGTAACGATAATGATGGTACAAATTTCAACTCTACTGGAACAACAGGAATAATTGGCGGCGCAAGGAGCTTTGATGGCAATGACTATATCTCATATAGTGACTCTGAATTCCCATCAGGAAACAGTCCACGAACATTATCTGCATGGGTCAGCCACTCTAGTCTCCCAAGCAATTATCATGTGGTGCTAGTTTATGGTACTGGAAATACAGGACAGGCATATGGGCTGTTCCAAAACAGTAACGAACTGATAGTTGGCGGTTATGGTGATGATATAACACTAAACACAACCCCGACAACAAACGACTGGTATCATTTTACCATGACATATGATGGAGCAACAGTTAGGACATACATTGACGGTTCGCCTGATGCCAATGGCACCAAATCATGGAACACTGTACTGAACGAGTTTCGTGTAGGACAGCAGGTGAACAATTTTAACGAATTCATTAGCGGGCAGATAGATGAGATTAGAATATCAGATACTGTCAGAACAGCTGACTGGATAAAAACAGAGTACAATAATCAAAATTCAGGTTTATTTTATAGCGTCTCTGCACCAGAAAAACTAGTAACATCGATCTACTATAATCTTACATATACTGTTGCAAAGGGAGACACAGATGTTGATGATGCAACTGAAGGAATTGCATACAACATTACACTAGTTGATACTGCTGGAAACCCTTCTACTCTGGTTGCAACCATACCAAGTATTTCTTCTCCAGGTGTTGATGCAAACTCTCCAGTTATAACATTGAATGGAAGCAATCCACAGACCATAGAGCAGGGAGAAGGATATACAGAACTAGATGCCACAACTAGTGACGGCTCTACAATAACCATAAACTCTGCAAATTTCACTGATCTAGTGGGTACATACACTATCTATTATGATTCAACTGATACAGCAGGCAATAGTGCAATCCAGGTTAACCGGACTGTAATTGTATCTGACACCACTCCACCAACATTCTCATCAGCAGTACTAAATGAGGGAACTGGCACCTTTACAGTCACATTTAGCGAGATAATTGATGCCTCTTCGATAAACTCTGCTGGATTCTCCATCAGGGATAACAACAACAATACCAGTACTGGCGCTGTAACACTATCAACTTTGGAACTAACCACAACTGCCAACGATGCAACACTATCATTCAACATGATTCTGATAAACCACCCGTCCGTAATCACATTTACCACATCAGTGCTAGACATTAATGCTGATGCAATACGGGATATGTCTGGCAACACAATTATCATGTCAACAGACAACCCCATCACAACCACACTTGATACCATTCCGCCAACCCTTGCATTCACATCCATCACTCCAAATAATGGAACACAGGGTATTGATGATGACATTGCTATTCACATTACTGCAAACAATGAAACTGGACTGACATTATTGAGCGGAACCATAAACAATGAAACTCTGACATTCAGTGAAATGTTGTCGACATACATCTTTGATTACAGAAAGACAATCACCATCAACAATACCATGGTATCTGGAAGCGCAGAACACAGCAATTTTCCTCTATTGGTCTCAATACAGAATGATCCAAACCTAAACAACGCAACCGTACAGGCCTCCGGGCAGGACATTCGTTTTACTACCATTAATGACACACCGTTATACTATGAGATAACATCCTTCTCAAACAATCACATCTCTGGCAATCTGTCTGCATGGATAATGATTCCAACATTATATGTCTCTAATGACACCAAAATCTACATGTATTATTCCAGTTCGATCGTAACTGACGGACAGAATGCAACGGCCGTATGGGATTCAGACTATGTTGGTGTATGGCACTTTGATGGTGACATACTAGACTCTACTAGTAACGATAATGATGGTACAAATTTCAACTCTACTGGAACAACAGGAATAATTGGCGGCGCAAGGAGCTTTGATGGCAATGACTATATCTCATATAGTGACTCTGAATTCCCATCAGGAAACAGTCCACGAACATTATCTGCATGGGTCAGCCACTCTAGTCTCCCAAGCAATTATCATGTGGTGCTAGTTTATGGTACTGGAAATACAGGACAGGCATATGGGCTGTTCCAAAACAGTAACGAACTGATAGTTGGCGGTTATGGTGATGATATAACACTAAACACAACCCCGACAACAAACGACTGGTATCATTTTACCATGACATATGATGGAGCAACAGTTAGGACATACATTGACGGTTCGCCTGATGCCAATGGCACCAAATCATGGAACACTGTACTGAACGAGTTTCGTGTAGGACAGCAGGTGAACAATTTTAACGAATTCATTAGCGGGCAGATAGATGAGATTAGAATATCAGATACTGTCAGAACAGCTGACTGGATAAAAACAGAGTACAATAATCAAAATTCAGGTTTATTTTATAGCGTCTCTGCACCAGAAAAACTAGTAACATCGATCTACTATAATCTTACATATACTGTTGCAAAGGGAGACACAGATGTTGATGATGCAACTGAAGGAATTGCATACAACATTACACTAGTTGATACTGCTGGAAACCCTTCTACTCTGGTTGCAACCATACCAAGTATTTCTTCTCCAGGTGTTGATGCAAACTCTCCAGTTATAACATTGAATGGAAGCAATCCACAGACCATAGAGCAGGGAGAAGGATATACAGAACTAGATGCCACAACTAGTGACGGCTCTACAATAACCATAAACTCTGCAAATTTCACTGATCTAGTGGGTACATACACTATCTATTATGATTCAACTGATACAGCAGGCAATAATGCAATCCAGGTTAACCGGACTGTAATTGTATCTGACACCACTCCACCAACATTCTCATCAGCAGTACTAAATGAGGGAACTGGCACCTTTACAGTCACATTTAGCGAGATAATTGATGCCTCTTCGATAAACTCTGCTGGATTCTCCATCAGGGATAACAACAACAATACCAGTACTGGCGCTGTAACACTATCAACTTTGGAACTAACCACAACTGCCAACGATGCAACAATATCATTCAACATGATTCTGATAAACCACCCGTCCGTAATCACATTTACCACATCAGTGTTAGACATTAATGCTGATGCAATACGGGATATGTCTGGCAATACAATTATCATGTCAACAGACAACCCCATCACAACCACACTTGATACCATTCCGCTAACCCTTGCATTCACATCCATCACTCCAAATAATGGAACACAGGGTATTGATGATGACATTGTTATTCAAATTACTGCAAACAATGAAACTGGACTGACATTATTGAGCGGAACCATAAACAATGAAACTCTGACATTCAGTGAAATGTTGTCGACATACATCTTTGATTACAGAAAGACAATCACCATCAACAATACCATGGTATCTGGAAGCGCAGAACACAGCAATTTTCCTCTATTGGTCTCAATACAGAATGATCCAAACCTAAACAACGCAACCGTACAGGCCTCCGGGCAGGACATTCGTTTTACTACCATTAATGACACACCGTTATACTATGAGATAACATCCTTCTCAAACAATCACATCTCTGGCAATCTGTCTGCATGGATAATGATTCCAACATTATATGTCTCTAATGACACCAAAATCTACATGTATTATTCCAGTTCGATCGTAACTGACGGACAGAATGCAACGGCCGTATGGGATTCAGACTATGTTGGTGTATGGCACTTTGATGGTGACATACTAGACTCTACTAGTAACGATAATGATGGTACAAATTTCAACTCTACTGGAACAACAGGAATAATTGGCGGCGCAAGGAGCTTTGATGGCAATGACTATATCTCATATAGTGACTCTGAATTCCCATCAGGAAACAGTCCACGAACATTATCTGCATGGGTCAGCCACTCTAGTCTCCCAAGCAATTATCATGTGGTGCTAGTTTATGGTACTGGAAATACAGGACAGGCATATGGGCTGTTCCAAAACAGTAACGAACTGATAGTTGGCGGTTATGGTGATGATATAACACTAAACACAACCCCGACAACAAACGACTGGTATCATTTTACCATGACATATGATGGAGCAACAGTTAGGACATACATTGACGGTTCGCCTGATGCCAATGGCACCAAATCATGGAACACTGTACTGAACGAGTTTCGTGTAGGACAGCAGGTGAACAATTTTAACGAATTCATTAGCGGGCAGATAGATGAGATTAGAATATCAGATACTGTCAGAACAGCTGACTGGATAAAAACAGAGTACAATAATCAAAATTCAGGTTTATTTTATAGCGTCTCTGCACCAGAAAAACTAGTATTGTCATTCTACTATAATCTTACATATACTGTTGCAAAGGGAGACACAGATGTTGATGATGCAACTGAAGGAATTGCATACAACATTACACTAGTTGATACTGCTGGAAACCCTTCTACTCTGGTTGCAACCATACCAAGTATTTCTTCTCCAGGTGTTGATGCAAACTCTCCAGTTATAACATTGAATGGAAGCAATCCACAGACCATAGAGCAGGGAGAAGGATATACAGAACTAGATGCCACAACTAGTGACGGCTCTACAATAACCATAAACTCTGCAAATTTCACTGATCTAGTGGGTACATACACTATCTATTATGATTCAACTGATACAGCAGGCAATAACGCAATCCAGGTTAACCGGACTGTAAACGTAGTTGGCATCATTCCACCAACATTCTCATCAGCAGTACTAAATGAGGGAACTGGCACCTTTACAGTCACATTTAGCGAGATAATTGATGCCTCTTCGATAAACTCTGCTGGATTCTCCATCAGGGATAACAATACCAGTACAGGGACTATAACCCTATCAACTTTGGAACTAACCACAACTGCCAACGGTGACATAATATCATTCAACATGACTATGACTAATCGTCAGTCCGTAATTGCATTCAACGTCTCAGTGCTAGACATTGGTGCCGGTGCAGTACAGGACATTAATGGCAACGCAATTACATTGTCTGCAAATAATACCATTACAACCACTCTTGACAGCATTCCACCAGTCATTTCCCTGATTGGTGACAACCCACAGACCATAGAGCAGGGAGCAGTATACACAGAACTAAACGCCACAACTAACGACGGCTCACCAGTTACCATAAACTCTGCAAATTTCACTGACGCAGTAGGTAGTTACACTATCTATTATGATTCAACTGATACAGCAGGCAATAACGCAATCCAGATCAACAGAACTGTAAACGTAGTTGACACCACTCCACCAACATTCTCATCAGCAGTACTAAATGAGGGAACTGGCACCTTTACAGTCACATTTAGCGAGATAATTGATGCCTCTTCGATAAACTCTGCTGGATTCTCCATCAGGGATAACAACAACAATACCAGTACTGGCGCTACAACCCTATCAACTTTGGAACTAACCACAACTGCCAACGGTGACATAATATCATTCAACATGACTATGACTAATCGTCAGTCCGTAATTGCATTCAACGTCTCAGTGCTAGACATTGGTGCTGGTGCAGTACAGGACATTAATGGCAACGCAATTACATTGTCTGCAAATAATACCATTACAACCACTCTTGACAGCATTCCACCAGTCATTTCCCTGATTGGTGACAACCCACAGACCATAGAGCAGGGAGCAGTATACACAGAACTAAACGCCACAACTAACGACGGCTCACCAGTTACCATAAACTCTGCAAATTTCACTGACGCAGTAGGTAGTTACACTATCTATTATGATTCAACTGATACAGCAGGCAATAACGCAATCCAGATCAACAGAACTGTAAACGTAGTTGACACCACTCCACCAACATTCTCATCAGCAGTACTAAATGAGGGAACTGGCACCTTTACAGTCACATTTAGCGAGATAATTGATGCCTCTTCGATAAACTCTGCTGGATTCTCCATCAGGGATAACAACAACAATACCAGTACTGGCGCTACAACCCTATCAACTTTGGAACTAACCACAACTGCCAACGGTGACATAATATCATTCAACATGACTATGACTAATCGTCAGTCCGTAATTGCATTCAACGTCTCAGTGCTAGACATTGGTGCCGGTGCAGTACAGGACATTAATGGCAACGCAATTACATTGTCTGCAAATAATACCATTACAACCACTCTTGACAGCATTCCACCAGTCATTTCCCTGATTGGTGACAACCCACAGACCATAGAGCAGGGAGCAGTATACACAGAACTAAACGCCACAACTAACGACGGCTCACCAGTTACCATAAACTCTGCAAATTTCACTGACGCAGTAGGTAGTTACACTATCTATTATGATTCAACTGATACAGCAGGCAATAACGCAATCCAGATCAACAGAACTGTAAACGTAGTTGACACCACTCCACCAACATTCTCATCAGCAGTACTAAATGAGGGAACTGGCACCTTTACAGTCACATTTAGCGAGATAATTGATGCCTCTTCGATAAACTCTGCTGGATTCTCCATCAGGGATAACAACAACAATACCAGTACTGGCGCTACAACCCTATCAACTTTGGAACTAACCACAACTGCCAACGGTGACATAATATCATTCAACATGACTATGACTAATCGTCAGTCCGTAATTGCATTCAACGTCTCAGTGCTAGACATTGGTGCCGGTGCAGTACAGGACATTAATGGCAACGCAATTACATTGTCTGCAAATAATACCATTACAACCACTCTTGACAGCATTCCACCAGTCATTTCCCTGATTGGTGACAACCCACAGACCATAGAGCAGGGAGCAGTATACACAGAACTAAACGCCACAACTAACGACGGCTCACCAGTTACCATAAACTCTGCAAATTTCACTGATCTAGTGGGCACATACACTATCTATTATGATTCAACTGATACAGCAGGCAATAACGCAATCCAGATCAACAGAACTGTAAACGTAGTTGACACCACTCCACCAACATTCTCATCAGCAGTACTAAATGAGGGAACTGGCACCTTTACAGTCACATTTAGCGAGATAATTGATGCCTCTTCGATAAACTCTGCTGGATTCTCCATCAGGGATAACAACAACAATACCAGTACTGGCGCTACAACCCTATCAACTTTGGAACTAACCACAACTGCCAACGGTGACATAATATCATTCAACATGACTATGACTAATCGTCAGTCCGTAATTGCATTCAACGTCTCAGTGCTAGACATTGGTGCCGGTGCAGTACAGGACATTAATGGCAACGCAATTACATTGTCTGCAAATAATACCATTACAACCACTCTTGACAGCATTCCACCAGTCATTTCCCTGATTGGTGACAACCCACAGACCATAGAGCAGGGAGCAGTATACACAGAACTAAACGCCATAACTAACGACGGCTCACCAGTTACCATAAACTCTGCAAATTTCACTGACGCAGTAGGTAGTTACACTATCTATTATGATTCAACTGATACAGCAGGCAATAACGCAATCCAGATCAACAGAACTGTAAACGTAGTTGACACCACTCCACCAACATTCTCATCAGCAGTACTAAATGAGGGAACTGGCACCTTTACAGTCACATTTAGCGAGATAATTGATGCCTCTTCGATAAACTCTGCTGGATTCTCCATCAGGGATAACAACAACAATACCAGTACTGGCGCTACAACCCTATCAACTTTGGAACTAACCACAACTGCCAACGGTGACATAATATCATTCAACATGACTATGACTAATCGTCAGTCCGTAATTGCATTCAACGTCTCAGTGCTAGACATTGGTGCTGGTGCAGTACAGGACATTAATGGCAACGCAATTACATTGTCTGCAAATAATACCATTACAACCACTCTTGACAGCATTCCACCAGTCATTTCCCTGATTGGTGACAACCCACAGACCATAGAGCAGGGAGCAGTATACACAGAACTAAACGCCACAACTAACGACGGCTCACCAGTTACCATAAACTCTGCAAATTTCACTGATCTAGTGGGCACATACACTATCTATTATGATTCAACTGATACAGCAGGCAATAACGCAATCCAGATCAACAGAACTGTAAACGTAGTTGACACCACTCCACCAACATTCTCATCAGCAGTACTAAATGAGGGAACTGGCACCTTTACAGTCACATTTAGCGAGATAATTGATGCCTCTTCGATAAACTCTGCTGGATTCTCCATCAGGGATAACAACAACAATACCAGTACTGGCGCTACAACCCTATCAACTTTGGAACTAACCACAACTGCCAACGGTGACATAATATCATTCAACATGACTATGACTAATCGTCAGTCCGTAATTGCATTCAACGTCTCAGTGCTAGACATTGGTGCTGGTGCAGTACAGGACATTAATGGCAACGCAATTACATTGTCTGCAAATAATACCATTACAACCACTCTTGACAGCATTCCACCAGTCATTTCCCTGATTGGTGACAACCCACAGACCATAGAGCAGGGAGCAGTATACACAGAACTAAACGCCACAACTAACGACGGCTCACCAGTTACCATAAACTCTGCAAATTTCACTGATCTAGTGGGTACATACACTATCTATTATGATTCAACTGATACAGCAGGCAATAACGCAATCCAGATCAACAGAACTGTAAACGTAGTTGACACCACTCCACCAACATTCTCATCAGCAGTACTAAATGAGGGAACTGGCACCTTTACAGTCACATTTAGCGAGATAATTGATGCCTCTTCGATAAACTCTGCTGGATTCTCCATCAGGGATAACAACAACAATACCAGTACTGGCGCTACAACCCTATCAACTTTGGAACTAACCACAACTGCCAACGGTGACATAATATCATTCAACATGACTATGACTAATCGTCAGTCCGTAATTGCATTCAACGTCTCAGTGCTAGACATTGGTGCCGGTGCAGTACAGGACATTAATGGCAACGCAATTACATTGTCTGCAAATAATACCATTACAACCACTCTTGACAGCATTCCACCAGTCATTTCCCTGATTGGTGACAACCCACAGACCATAGAGCAGGGAGCAGTATACACAGAACTAAACGCCACAACTAACGACGGCTCACCAGTTACCATAAACTCTGCAAATTTCACTGATCTAGTGGGCACATACACTATCTATTATGATTCAACTGATACAGCAGGCAATAACGCAATCCAGGTTAACCGGACTGTAATTGTATCTGACACCACTCCACCAACATTCTCATCAGCAGTACTAAATGAGGGAACTGGCACCTTTACAGTCACATTTAGCGAGATAATTGATGCCTCTTCGATAAACTCTGCTGGATTCTCCATCAGGGATAACAACAACAATACCAGTACTGGCGCTACAACCCTATCAACTTTGGAACTAACCACAACTGCCAACGGTGACATAATATCATTCAACATGACTATGACTAATCGTCAGTCCGTAATTGCATTCAACGTCTCAGTGCTAGACATTGGTGCTGGTGCAGTACAGGACATTAATGGCAACGCAATTACATTGTCTGCAAATAATACCATTACAACCACTCTTGACAGCATTCCACCAGTCATTTCCCTGATTGGTGACAACCCACAGACCATAGAGCAGGGAGCAGTATACACAGAACTAAACGCCACAACTAACGACGGCTCACCAGTTACCATAAACTCTGCAAATTTCACTGATCTAGTGGGCACATACACTATCTATTATGATTCAACTGATACAGCAGGCAATAACGCAATCCAGATCAACAGAACTGTAAACGTAGTTGACACCACTCCACCAACATTCTCATCAGCAGTACTAAATGAGGGAACTGGCACCTTTACAGTCACATTTAGCGAGATAATTGATGCCTCTTCGATAAACTCTGCTGGATTCTCCATCAGGGATAACAACAACAATACCAGTACTGGCGCTACAACCCTATCAACTTTGGAACTAACCACAACTGCCAACGGTGACATAATATCATTCAACATGACTATGACTAATCGTCAGTCCGTAATTGCATTCAACGTCTCAGTGCTAGACATTGGTGCCGGTGCAGTACAGGACATTAATGGCAACGCAATTACATTGTCTGCAAATAATACCATTACAACCACTCTTGACAGCATTCCACCAGTCATTTCCCTGATTGGTGACAACCCACAGACCATAGAGCAGGGAGCAGTATACACAGAACTAAACGCCACAACTAACGACGGCTCACCAGTTACCATAAACTCTGCAAATTTCACTGATCTAGTGGGCACATACACTATCTATTATGATTCAACTGATACAGCAGGCAATAACGCAATCCAGATCAACAGAACTGTAAACGTAGTTGACACCACTCCACCAACATTCTCATCAGCAGTACTAAATGAGGGAACTGGCACCTTTACAGTCACATTTAGCGAGATAATTGATGCCTCTTCGATAAACTCTGCTGGATTCTCCATCAGGGATAACAACAACAATACCAGTACTGGCGCTACAACCCTATCAACTTTGGAACTAACCACAACTGCCAACGGTGACATAATATCATTCAACATGACTATGACTAATCGTCAGTCCGTAATTGCATTCAACGTCTCAGTGCTAGACATTGGTGCCGGTGCAGTACAGGACATTAATGGCAACGCAATTACATTGTCTGCAAATAATACCATTACAACCACTCTTGACAGCATTCCACCAGTCATTTCCCTGATTGGTGACAACCCACAGACCATAGAGCAGGGAGCAGTATACACAGAACTAAACGCCATAACTAACGACGGCTCACCAGTTACCATAAACTCTGCAAATTTCACTGATCTAGTGGGCACATACACTATCTATTATGATTCAACTGATACAGCAGGCAATAACGCAATCCAGATCAACAGAACTGTAAACGTAGTTGACACCACTCCACCAACATTCTCATCAGCAGTACTAAATGAGGGAACTGGCACCTTTACAGTCACATTTAGCGAGATAATTGATGCCTCTTCGATAAACTCTGCTGGATTCTCCATCAGGGATAACAACAACAATACCAGTACTGGCGCTACAACCCTATCAACTTTGGAACTAACCACAACTGCCAACGGTGACATAATATCATTCAACATGACTATGACTAATCGTCAGTCCGTAATTGCATTCAACGTCTCAGTGCTAGACATTGGTGCCGGTGCAGTACAGGACATTAATGGCAACGCAATTACATTGTCTGCAAATAATACCATTACAACCACTCTTGACAGCATTCCACCAGTCATTTCCCTGATTGGTGACAACCCACAGACCATAGAGCAGGGAGCAGTATACACAGAACTAAACGCCACAACTAACGACGGTTCACCAGTTACCATAAACTCTGCAAATTTCACTGATCTAGTGGGCACATACACTATCTATTATGATTCAACTGATACAGCAGGCAATAACGCAATCCAGATCAACAGAACTGTAAACGTAGTTGACACCACTCCACCAACATTCTCATCAGCAGTACTAAATGAGGGAACTGGCACCTTTACAGTCACATTTAGCGAGATAATTGATGCCTCTTCGATAAACTCTGCTGGATTCTCCATCAGGGATAACAACAACAATACCAGTACTGGCGCTACAACCCTATCAACTTTGGAACTAACCACAACTGCCAACGGTGACATAATATCATTCAACATGACTATGACTAATCGTCAGTCCGTAATTGCATTCAACGTCTCAGTGCTAGACATTGGTGCTGGTGCAGTACAGGACATTAATGGCAACGCAATTACATTGTCTGCAAATAATACCATTACAACCACTCTTGACAGCATTCCACCAGTCATTTCCCTGATTGGTGACAACCCACAGACCATAGAGCAGGGAGCAGTATACACAGAACTAAACGCCACAACTAACGACGGCTCACCAGTTACCATAAACTCTGCAAATTTCACTGACGCAGTAGGTAGTTACACTATCTATTATGATTCAACTGATACAGCAGGCAATAACGCAATCCAGATCAACAGAACTGTAAACGTAGTTGACACCACTCCACCAACATTCTCATCAGCAGTACTAAATGAGGGAACTGGCACCTTTACAGTCACATTTAGCGAGATAATTGATGCCTCTTCGATAAACTCTGCTGGATTCTCCATCAGGGATAACAACAACAATACCAGTACTGGCGCTACAACCCTATCAACTTTGGAACTAACCACAACTGCCAACGGTGACATAATATCATTCAACATGACTATGACTAATCGTCAGTCCGTAATTGCATTCAACGTCTCAGTGCTAGACATTGGTGCTGGTGCAGTACAGGACATTAATGGCAACGCAATTACATTGTCTGCAAATAATACCATTACAACCACTCTTGACAGCATTCCACCAGTCATTTCCCTGATTGGTGACAACCCACAGACCATAGAGCAGGGAGCAGTATACACAGAACTAAACGCCACAACTAACGACGGCTCACCAGTTACCATAAACTCTGCAAATTTCACTGATCTAGTGGGCACATACACTATCTATTATGATTCAACTGATACAGCAGGCAATAACGCAATCCAGATCAACAGAACTGTAAACGTAGTTGACACCACTCCACCAACATTCTCATCAGCAGTACTAAATGAGGGAACTGGCACCTTTACAGTCACATTTAGCGAGATAATTGATGCCTCTTCGATAAACTCTGCTGGATTCTCCATCAGGGATAACAACAACAATACCAGTACTGGCGCTACAACCCTATCAACTTTGGAACTAACCACAACTGCCAACGGTGACATAATATCATTCAACATGACTATGACTAATCGTCAGTCCGTAATTGCATTCAACGTCTCAGTGCTAGACATTGGTGCCGGTGCAGTACAGGACATTAATGGCAACGCAATTACATTGTCTGCAAATAATACCATTACAACCACTCTTGACAGCATTCCACCAGTCATTTCCCTGATTGGTGACAACCCACAGACCATAGAGCAGGGAGCAGTATACACAGAACTAAACGCCACAACTAACGACGGCTCACCAGTTACCATAAACTCTGCAAATTTCACTGATCTAGTGGGCACATACACTATCTATTATGATTCAACTGATACAGCAGGCAATAACGCAATCCAGGTTAACCGGACTGTAATTGTATCTGACACCACTCCACCAACATTCTCATCAGCAGTACTAAATGAGGGAACTGGCACCTTTACAGTCACATTTAGCGAGATAATTGATGCCTCTTCGATAAACTCTGCTGGATTCTCCATCAGGGATAACAACAACAATACCAGTACTGGCGCTACAACCCTATCAACTTTGGAACTAACCACAACTGCCAACGGTGACATAATATCATTCAACATGACTATGACTAATCGTCAGTCCGTAATTGCATTCAACGTCTCAGTGCTAGACATTGGTGCTGGTGCAGTACAGGACATTAATGGCAACGCAATTACATTGTCTGCAAATAATACCATTACAACCACTCTTGACAGCATTCCACCAGTCATTTCCCTGATTGGTGACAACCCACAGACCATAGAGCAGGGAGCAGTATACACAGAACTAAACGCCACAACTAACGACGGCTCACCAGTTACCATAAACTCTGCAAATTTCACTGATCTAGTGGGCACATACACTATCTATTATGATTCAACTGATACAGCAGGCAATAACGCAATCCAGGTTAACCGGACTGTAATTGTATCTGACACCACTCCACCAACATTCTCATCAGCAGTACTAAATGAGGGAACTGGCACCTTTACAGTCACATTTAGCGAGATAATTGATGCCTCTTCGATAAACTCTGCTGGATTCTCCATCAGGGATAACAACAACAATACCAGTACTGGCGCTACAACCCTATCAACTTTGGAACTAACCACAACTGCCAACGGTGACATAATATCATTCAACATGACTATGACTAATCGTCAGTCCGTAATTGCATTCAACGTCTCAGTGCTAGACATTGGTGCCGGTGCAGTACAGGACATTAATGGCAACGCAATTACATTGTCTGCAAATAATACCATTACAACCACTCTTGACAGCATTCCACCAGTCATTTCCCTGATTGGTGACAACCCACAGACCATAGAGCAGGGAGCAGTATACACAGAACTAAACGCCATAACTAACGACGGCTCACCAGTTACCATAAACTCTGCAAATTTCACTGATCTAGTGGGCACATACACTATCTATTATGATTCAACTGATACAGCAGGCAATAACGCAATCCAGGTTAACCGGACTGTAATTGTATCTGACACCACTCCACCAACATTCTCATCAGCAGTACTAAATGAGGGAACTGGCACCTTTACAGTCACATTTAGCGAGATAATTGATGCCTCTTCGATAAACTCTGCTGGATTCTCCATCAGGGATAACAACAACAATACCAGTACTGGCGCTACAACCCTATCAACTTTGGAACTAACCACAACTGCCAACGGTGACATAATATCATTCAACATGACTATGACTAATCGTCAGTCCGTAATTGCATTCAACGTCTCAGTGCTAGACATTGGTGCCGGTGCAGTACAGGACATTAATGGCAACGCAATTACATTGTCTGCAAATAATACCATTACAACCACTCTTGACAGCATTCCACCAGTCATTTCCCTGATTGGTGACAACCCACAGACCATAGAGCAGGGAGCAGTATACACAGAACTAAACGCCACAACTAACGACGGCTCACCAGTTACCATAAACTCTGCAAATTTCACTGATCTAGTGGGCACATACACTATCTATTATGATTCAACTGATACAGCAGGCAATAACGCAATCCAGGTTAACCGGACTGTAATTGTATCTGACACCACTCCACCAACATTCTCATCAGCAGTACTAAATGAGGGAACTGGCACCTTTACAGTCACATTTAGCGAGATAATTGATGCCTCTTCGATAAACTCTGCTGGATTCTCCATCAGGGATAACAATAGCGGTGCCGTAACACTATCTGTTTCAGAACTAATCACAACCACTAATGGTAGAACCATATCATTTAACATGTCTCAAACCAAACTTGCGTCAGTATCAGCATTCATCACATCAGTGCTAGACATTGATGTTGCAGCAATTAGTGATATCTCTGGAAATAAGATTATCACATCCACAGACAACCCCATCAGAGTCACTACTCTTCCGCATTCTCATACACCCTGCCATCTTCCAGGTTCTGGAGACTGGGTAATTACAACTAGTTGTATGCTTTCTACAAATTATGTGACTCTTGAAAATGTGATTGTACGAAATAATTCTGTCCTGATAATTCATGATGAAATCACTTTGGATATAGACTTTCTAAACAATAACCTCACAATAGAGTCTGGAAGCGGGGTTTTGATTGAATCCGGCGGAACAATCACCTGATGTTACTAGTTGATATATTCAAATTCTGTAATTGTCTAGAGTCAGTAGATGGGAAAGTAACTCAAATCGCTCTTAATGTGTAACTGTCTACAGTTTTGAAGTATTACGCACAAGATATGTCAAATCGTGTTATTTTTTCGACACAAACACGAAGGAACTTCAAAACTCTAAACAATTACCTTAATGTCAAGTTTTGTTGCTCACTTTGTAACTATTTTTCAAACGAAAAAAATCAATATGACGAGTCATCATAGTTTTTATGAGTGTCTTTGGACTACTCACAATAATACTTGACGAGGTAGGCATGTGCCAGTCTATTCAAAGATGGAAGATGGAATGGGAACATTTCATGTCCATACGGCAAATCAAATGACATAAAAAAAATAGTATAGAGTTTATGCGTAATCGACTAAAATAACAATCGACTTGTGCGCATCAACTTGTTCACATTTGACACGATGGTAAACATTTCTCAGACGATAGGTTTAGATCCTGGCATATTCTTTGCTTTGATATGTCCCAATACGAAATGCTAGCTCCAAATCAATTGATAAAGCTGCTTGAGAGCAAAGACAAGGCGCTATATGAAAAGGACAATGCACTATATGAAAAGGACAAGATAATAGCAGAACAAGATGCGCTATGGACTGCAACAAAGGCCAGGGAACGTAGATATCAAGGAAAAGAAGGTCGTGAATTTGCACATAAACTAGAGATATGCCACATCATAATGTCAACGACAGAACATTTGCATGCATTTACAGGATATCAAATCGATGATTTTTTTTGGTTGTTAAAACATGTTAGAGAATTCATACTAGACCATCTAAATAAAATGCCGTTATTTGATATTAAATCAGGTAAACGAGAATCTGATGCAGGAAACAGATGCAAGCTTGATCCAGAACACGCATTACTAGTGGGACTGACAAAAAAGAGAACAAACGTTACACAAGGACAACTAGCAGCATTGTTTGGAATTGATCAGACCACGGTGTGTAGATATATCAAGCTTGTAGATGAAATATTAAAACGCATTTTGCCCACTGCAGGGAACGTGTCTGACATAATACAATCAGACGAGAAACCCATACAACAAATACAAAAGGTGCTGGGCAACACCTTGCTAATTGATGGAACACATGTACCTGTACGAAGATCAGAGGATTTTGTGCAAAGAAATAAATCATACTCTGGCAAAAAGAAACGATTTACGTTCAACACAGAGGTAATAACAAACAGCAAAGGAATCATAATCCACAAAACCAAGAACTATCTTGGTGCTAGTCATGATTTTAGCATATTCAAAAAAGAATCTGAATCAATCTTAAATATAATAAAATTACTGACTGGAAGCAGTAAAACAAAGCTATACTCTGACAAGGGATTTTTAGGAATATCGGATTACCTTGATAACAACACACGTATGAATCAAGCAGTTAGCAGGTTTTATGCCTATAACATTCAACTATTCTAGCAGATTTAGGCGTAAAGGTTGATTCATACCAACACACAATCCATGCAACCTAAAAAGAGATCAAAGAATCGCCAACTGACAGAACGAGAACGGGCAAAAAACAGAAAGATAAACAGAGTCAGAGCCAGGGTGGAGCACACCATAGGTGACATGAAAACCTATGCAAGAATGGTTGATGCATATGATGGTACACTAGAAGAGTTTGAAACAGAGTTTAGCATGGTAACAGGTCTTGTCAATCTGCGTACAATGTGGAAAAAGATACGGTCTAGATGGAAAAAGGGTGAACCGCCACCGCCATGGACCGTATATTTTGATTAGATGTGGTAACATCACAATGCTACGCTGTGCGTATTTTCACAAGCTGATTATTTTGCATGTTTAATAATTTATTTTGTATTTTTTGTAAAGTTTGACTGACTTTAATTTTGAGATGTATGATTTTGTTAGAGTTTGTAACTATATGTGAAGAAAAAGACAAGGAATTCAGATGGTTGGCGTGATTTAGTCAATTACGCATAAACTCTAGTATGTATCAGTCGGCTCTGAGAGTTCATTACCGCATACGTTACAATCTGTCTGATCAATAACCTTCTCGTCATCAAAACCTGTTCTGGACTAGATCTGCTACACCTTTGATGTTTAGATCGCGGGGTCTTTTCCCGCGGTTTGTCAGATGTGTTGGTTTTTGCATTTATACCCTTTGCAGCAAGTGCAGAAATTGTTTTTTTGATGGATGTGTTCTCTTTTTTTAGCAGAGCATTTTCTCCTCCTATCTGTGTATAATTGTCTTCGAGATGAGCATAATCTTCTTTGAGATGTTTTAATTCTTTTATAACTTTATTAATTTTTCCAGCCTTTGCTTCGAGATGAGCATAATCTTCTTTGAGATGTTTTAATTCTTTTATAACTTTATTAATTTTTCCAGCCTTTGCTTCGAGATGAGCATAATCTTCTTTGAGATGTTTTAATTGTCGTTCAAGGGTATTGCAATGTTTGCAACAATGTTCCATTTCATTCTTTTTTTGCATTGATATATCCTGTTTTTACTACTAATCAAAAAAGATATATGACAATAATACTACAGGTATATCTTCAAAACTCTAGACAATTACGTTATTTTATCTTTGATATCTCATAGATTTTCTGCCTGGCATCTCTAATGGATACCTTTTTTTTAACATAACCCTTTTTCAAAAGATGGCTTAGCGCCAGCCTGACAGTTCTAGCTGGAAGCAGCGTCTTGTTTACCAGATCCTTTTGTGTCATCGAGCCCTCATACTCTAGTGTCTTTAAAAGTAATTTAGAGCTTGGAGGCATGCTGAGTAACTCTTCTGCAAGATGTACCTTTTTTGCAAGTGCAGAAATTGCAGTAGAGTCTTTTTTGAGCCGGATGATCTTTGCAGGGGGGAAAAACTGTGTACACTCGACAGTTTTGTTTACCTTGTATCTCTCCAACCCATCCAGCACAACCTCACAATGCAGCCTTGCATAGATGTCGTCTATCTCTATAAAACTGCCATTAGACACGATGATTGGCCTGTGGGTTATATCAAGTGAATTTACAGAAATTATCTCAAACACCGCTGAATCCTGAAACAAGACCGGACCGCCAGCAGACATTGAATACGCCGATGATCCAATTGGCGTGGATACGATTATCCCGTCACTATTATCGTGCCAGACCTCCTCTCCGTTCACTCGCAGTGTGTGCTCCATTAGTATGGCACTCTTTGAGGAAAATATGGCAACATCATTTAACACAGGATGGACATTCTTTCCGTCAATCTTTACACCGAGCCGTGGAACCGCCTCAATGGCATAGTCTTGCCTCTTTAGAATTTTAGCATAAAAGGAGAATTCCCGAAGATCTATCTGAGCTAGGAACCCGCTTGACTCACCTTCATTGATTCCCAATACCGGGGAGAGCGCATCAAAAGTTCTGTGAAAGTAATTCCTGACTCCCTTGTCTCCGCCTAGTACTATTACACAATCAACCGCTCTGTTCTTTGACTTGTTTATTGTAAATGATCTGATTCCGATTTCATCTAGAATTTTTTTAACAGTCTTTGCCGCACCGTCTGTTCCAGAACCGTAAATACCTATCTGCACAAAAGAAACAATCAATCTGCTGTAATAAAAGAATAATGCATTACACGTCTCGGAATTTTACCAGATTGTAAAAATAAGAGGCATTTGTTTGAATGGCTCCTTTTTCTGGAATTTTCTGCAGGCCAACCCTCTTTGAATCCAAGGCGGCCTGAGCGGCACCGCCTGCAAAGCAGAATGCCCACAAAAAGTCCCTCTCTTTGAGCATGGTACAGCAAAAAGTTGAACAAAAGATATCGCCAATCCCAGTCGTATCATGGACTGTTTTATTTGGAAGGGTAATGGAATAGATTCTGTCTTTAACCAAAAGCGATATGTCCATCTTGTCTGTCAGCAGTATGTACTCTATTCCTCTCTTGTTTAGTGCCAGCATCATCTCATCACTGGTCCCGTTGACAATTCGCCGTGACTCTTCAAGGTTGACCTTTATTGCATCAACTCCGGACAAATCAAGGCTGGTACCCTCTTGGATGATGCTGTTCTGGGAATCTTTTTGCCTCAAAAAGCCATGCGGATCAACAAAAAGAAAATTTGAATCATTTTTGATCTTTTTAAAAACATTATCAGAAATCTCATGATATATCGGACTGACAATGTGCCCATCAGCATCAACACTAGCATAATCTAACGGCTCACATTCATTCTCAATTCTGAGGGTCCTATCTGAGCCATTAACTGAAATGGCGAATCTGGTGGTACTTTTTTCTGATTCAGAATCTGCGAAATTAATCCTGTTCTCTACAAGATACTGCTTTGGAAAATCAGAGCCAAATTTTGTAACCAAGTCTACATCAAATTTGAACTGCCTTGCTGTAATACTACAATAACAGGCAGACCCTCCAACCTGCTGATAATTGTGATTGTCAATTGTTATAGTGTCAATTGCACAGTGCGAAAAAATTGCCAGTCTCATCTTTTTTGGTTCATGAAACGATGAATTTAGTTTTTTGCTTTGCCTTTACTGTGGCAGTCCTGACAAAGTATCTGCCCTTTTGATACCACTAATTCAACGCCTGATCTAAAGCAGTTATGACAAAGACCGCGCATAAACTATCAATAGTAATTATTCAATCTAGAATTAAAACATAAAGCGTTTCTAGTCCCGATTTGGCACAGATTTACCCGTTTTTTTGATTTATCTGCAAAAACATGTTCACATATCTGGTTTAACTGCAAGTCTGTGGGCTTGTTCTAAAGTCTTTTTAGTACCTGTCTGTGGGCTTGTTCTAAAGTCTTTTTAGTACCTGTCTGTGGGCTTGTTCTAAAGTCTTTTTAGTACCTGTCTGTGGGCTTGTTCTAAAGTCTTTTTAGTACCTGTCTGTGGGCTTGTTCTAAAGTCTTTTTAGTACCTGTCTGTGGGCTTGTTCTAAAGTCTTTTTAGTACCTGTCTGTGGGCTTGTTCTAAAGTCTTTTTAGTACCTGTCTGTGGGCTTGTTCTAAAGTCTTTTTAGTACCTGTCTGTGGGCTTGTTCTAAAGTCTTTTTAGTACCTGTCTGTGGGCTTGTTCTAAAGTCTTTTTAGTACCTGTCTGTGGGGGGGGGGAATACCCATGATGGTATGTATATCAACCTTTACGTCTGAATAGATAGATTAGTTGGGACGTTATGTGTATAAAACATGTTATCTGCTGATTCATACTGCATGGTGCATACAAACAGTCTTTCCAAATTCGATCAAACTGTCTGAAATTGATCGCTATTCCATCAAGATTATAAGTAGGCAATAGGTATTAACTTTATGCCACTTAAACGTGCAAGTAGAGGTCGTACCAAAGGGGGAAAAGGTTCGTCTGGAACAGTACAGTGTACAAACTGCGGGCAAACAGTCCCAAAAGACAAGGCAAAAAAAGTTACAGGTAAGATAAATTTGGTAGAGCACACATTGGCAAAAGAACTGCGTGCACAGGGCGCATATATTGCTTCGGCAACCGTCTTGAAAACGTACTGTATTTCATGCGCCATTCACTTCAAGATTCTCAAAATTAGATCCGCAGATAATAGAAGAAAACGCGGCAAACTCCGATAACCAATTATTCGTAATTGTCTAGAGTTTTGAAGCTATACATGTAGTATTTTTGTCATAAATCTTTTTTGATTAGTAGTAAAAACAGTATATATCAATGCAAAAAAAGAATGAAATGGAACATTGTTGCAAACATTACAATACCCTTGAACGACAATTAAAATATCTCAAAGAAGATTATGCTCATCTCAAAGCAAAGGCTGGAAAAATTAATAAAGTTATAAAAGAATTAAAACATCTCAAAGAAGATTATGCTCATCTCAAAGACAATTATGCACAGATAAGAGAAGAAAATACTCTGCTAAAAAAAGAGAACACGTCCATCAAAAAAACAATTTCTGCACTTGCTGCAAAAGGTATAAATGCAAAAACCAACACATCTGACAATCCACGGGAAAAGACCCCGCGGTCTAAACATCAACGGTGTAGCAGATCTAGTCCAGAACAGGTTTTGATGACGAGAAGGTTATTGATCAGACAGATTGTAACGTATGCGGTAATGAACTCTCAGAGCCAACTGATACATACCATATAACAGTGGAGGACATAGTTCCTGCAAAAAAGGTCGTTACACGATACATCATAACCAGACGATACTGCAAGCATTGCAAAAAACAGGTATCTGCAAGGGTACCTGACGCACTGCCAAATGAGCGATTTGGAATCAGACTAATGACACTAATCGGAATACTAAAAACAATGGGATTATCTTATGGTAAAATATCAGTTGTTACAAATAATATACTCATTAAATCTTATAGAATCAACAATTAACCATGCTCTTTACGTTTTTGCAGACTGGGACTGATTACCATAACAGCACGGCAGAGAGGGCAATACGACCAAACGTCATAATCAGAAAGATCACAAACGGTCATCGCTCAAAGGCCAGAGCTGATTCTCACAAGATATTGATGAGTATAAAGGAGACATGCCGGATGAGGGGATTGAATTTCCATGATTATGCTTTGGATATCTGAGAAATTCTACTTCAAAACGGTAGACACTTACAATTATTCTTTCATGTTTTTTGCAGTCACTATCATCCTATGAATCAGGGTAATACCTGCAATTATTATGACAATTATTACTGCATACTCTATAAAGCCAATCATTCCGATTATTGCAACTACCAAAAGCCTCTCTGCCCGCTCACCGATACCGACTCCTTGCAGTTTAATGTCAAGTGCATCGGATTTCGCTCGGGCATAACTTACTAGTAATGATAAAGTGATTGCCACTAGTACTAGGTACGATTCAGCATATCCGCCAATCAAAATCCCCAAAAATATTGCAACCTCGGCAATTTTGTCAAACATGGAATCAAGATAGGCTCCTCTTTTTGATGTCTTGGCAGTAACTCTTGCTACCTGACCATCCACCATATCAAAAAATCCAGAGACAAGTAGTAAAATTCCTCCAATCAGTAACCCTGACTCTATTCCCAGACCATACACTAGTGCAGATATCAATGCAAACGCAAGACTGACACCTGTCCAAAAATTCGGAGACAGACCAGTTGATGCAAATCCACTACCAATCTTCTCAAGTGTAGGAGCAAGAATGCCTCGCAGATTATTTAACACGCGATACTCCCAAATTACTATCTAATAAAGTGAGCAGAAACAAGACAGATGCTGAGGCGTTAACAGTAGTTGCATATCCTACTATGAGGATTCCTCGTATGAATTAACATCTAAATGTATTTTGCCATCTCCAGTTAACCCGTATAAATTAACATCTAAATGTATTTTACCATCTCCAGTTAACCCGTATGTGCTCACAATCTTGACTAATCAGGAGGTGGCCAGGAGGCGGTTTTAATCTTGTCAAATGTTTGACAATCATAATTTTCATGTCTGTTAGGGTAATCTGACCTCTCCATCCCTCTACATCACGTCAAATCAGTGCATTTACCATCACCCACGCATTGAACATCATTATCGAGTAGAGTTTATGCGTAATTGACCAAAATAACAAACAACAATCAACTTGTACGCATCAACTTGTTCACATTTGATATGATGGTAATAGACCTTTTGCATAATTAGAGTAATTTTTTTCAACATTCGATATTTTGTGTAATTTTATGCCTAAAAATCTAAAATTTCAGAATAATTCGAGAAATTATCTTCCAAAAATCGCACCTAGAAATAATTACGTAATACGTCTAATGATTTTGTTAGAGTATTGTTGAAATGGTTGACGTGGTTTAGTCAATCACGCATAATCTCTAATTAAGAAACAGCATGAGTCTCAACAGGTCCTTGTCGCTTGTTGGAGTCTCCAAGACCAAATGGTACTATAACAAAAGACGTCGAGATACAAAGACAGATCCTGTCATCTCTGTGCAGGTACAAAAGATTGGAAGACAGCGTCCAACGTATGGTTCCAGCGAATGGCAGCTGCCATATCTAGGAACTACAAACTCCAATAAATCGTAAAAGAATACAGAAAATATTCCGCAAATTAGGCTGGATTGAGCCTGTAAAGACCAAAAAAGAGATCATGAGATCTGAGAAAAAACTGCTCAGGGCTACTGCACCAAACCAGTTATGGCAGACAGACATTACATACATCTGGTGCGGCATTGATGGATGGTGCTACTGCTTTAACGTGTTAGATACATTCACCAGAAAGTGGCTGAGCTATATCTTTGATGTCAGGGCTACAAAAGATGCTGCAATAGAATCAATCGTGCAAGCTGTGGCGCAAGAAAAACCTGATCCATCAGGACTACTCATTCGCTCAGATAACGGCACACAATACACAAGTAAAGAATTTAGAAAATCCATTGAAATACTTGGCAAAGCAAGAGTACATCTGGCATCATACTCCAGAGCAGAACGGTCATGTGGAATCATTCCACAAGACACTCAAAAAGGAATACATCTGGCCACAAGAGTTTACAAACTTTCAGATGGTAGAAATTACACTGGTTGGTGCATTCCAGGATTACAACAATCAAAGAATTCATTCATCTGTAGGATACATGCCTCCAAATGAATTCATCAAACAATTGGAGATGACACATAAATGAAAGAAAGTGTAAAGCAAAATATGCAAAAAGTGGTACTAAAAACAGGGGTCCACTCCAAGACGTTATAAGCATAAAACATGTTCTTTGCTGATTCATACCCTTTTTCTACTAATTTATTTGAGATTGATTGATATTTTTTGCTTCAAATGAAACACTTTCCTATCTACTGATGTTTTAACTTGGTGTAGATGAAGCAAAATACCAAAACTGTATGACTCTAAATCTAATACACAATACACTGCAAGACTAGCAGCAAAAACGAATATGACAAAAGATGTAATTGTCTAGAGTTTTAAAGTTCCTTCATGTTTGTGTCAAAAAAATAACCTGTTTTGGTAATTGTCTAGCGTTTTAAAGTTCCTTCATGTTTGTGTCAAAAAAACAACACGATTTGACATATCTTGTGCGTAATACTTCAAAACTGTAGACAGTTATGTTTTCTTTCCTTTGATCAACCCATCTTTTTTAAGCTATTGTACAAGATATGAAGATTGATTCGTCATGTGATAATATGGTGAATCCTTGATGTATTTTGATGGTTAGCTGCTTTTTTAATTTTTTTTAAACCAGAGTTTTTCTTCGTCTGTAGCAGAATTTACAAATTTCTTTGTTGTAACATTTGGAACAAATCCCCACTGATGGAGTAATCTGTACACATGTACCTCGTGGTATCTCACTCCTGATTTTTCGTACATGAGATTCATCACTTGTTTTGCACTCCAACCTGACTTGTTTTCAGATATTGTTTGCTGTATCTTGATCAATTCTTGTTTTGGTATGCTTGTTGGTCTTCCGCTTCGCGATTTGTCTTTTAATCCGTCTACTCCCTCCTGCTCGTATCGATCAAGCCATTTGTATGCCCATGATCTTACTCTTCCAACCTGTTTTGCAACTTGGGATGGGATTTGTTTATCTATTGTGACGCATTTTACTAGAAACATTCTATCTTTTATTTTGACATCCTTTTCGTTTTTGTACGCTTGAATTAGATATTGTGAATTCATAAACCTACATAACTTTGTAAAAAAATATGCTACAAGGTCAAATAATGCAAATCAATTAATCATAAATTCTTGTTACATAATACTAGTGCATTATTAGACGTATTGCGTAATTATCTCTAGATATGGTTTTTAGAAGATAATTTCTCGGATTATTCTGAAATTTTGGATTTTGTATGAATCAGCAAAGAACATGTTTTATGCCTATAACGTCTTGACTATTCTAGCGGATTTAGGCGTAGAGGTTGATACATACTGTTAACATGTGTAAGATTTCAGTTAACCCAGATGTGCTCAAAATCGGCTAAAAATGCAAAGATCTATAGGATGGACACCTCAAACAGTAATTCGTGTTTAAGCAAACAAACCATTTGAGACGCGATTTAACGTAACTGTCTACCGTTCTGAAGTAGAATTTCTCAGATATTCCAAAGTATAATCATGGAAATTCAATTCCCTCATCCGGCATGTCTCCTTTATACTCATCAATATCTTGTGAGAATCAGCTCCGGCCTTTGAGCGATGACCGTTAGTGATCTTTCTAATTATGACGTTTGGTCGTATTGCCCTCTGCCGTGTTGTTATGGTAATCAGTTCCAGTCTGCAAAAACGTAAAGAGCATCATTCTTTCACGTTTCAATCTTTTTACAAACCTGATGCAGTTCTCTTTGCTGTATTTTTTGGGTATCATTGCAGATATTCTTCTCTCAAGATTCTTTTTTGCTTGTAGTCTTTTTGTCTCATTGGTGATTTTTGCCGCATCGTGAAGGTATACAATATTCTCTTTAGACGTGCTACAAATGGTGTGAATTCTTTTCCGGGATTCTTGTATTGTATGTATCCTCAATCTCTCGGATATAGTGAATGTGGCATCTTTGGTGGGTTTTACCAACATGATTCCATGCAGAATACGAGTCACTTGTAACGTTGCCTTTAAACCCACCAATGATTCTCTTTGACACATCCTTACTGCGAGTCTGGTCAATCTCGTATATTGCAACCCATTTCCCAACAAACGTCCACAGCCAGTAATTTTTTCCGTTCAACCTCCAGCTCGTCTCGTCGCCATGTGTATGTTTGCCTCTTTTTTTAGCTCTGAGATCATTTCTTGATATATTGGGCCAAATGCCTTTGCAATTTTAAATACTGCATGGTTAATTGTTGATTCTGTAAGATTTAATGAGTATATTGTTTGTAACAACTGTGATATCTTACCATAGGATAATCCCTGTGTTTTTAGTGATACGATTAGTGTCATTAGCCTGATTCCAAATCGCTCATTTGGCAGTGCGTCAAGTACCCTTGCAGATACCTGTTTTTTGCAATGCTTGCAGTATCGTCTGGTTATGATGTATCGTGTAACGACCTTTTTTGCAGGAACTATGTCCTCCACTGTTATATGGTATGTATCAGTTGGCTCTGAGAGTTCATTACCGCATACGTTACAATCTGTCTGATCAATAACCTTCTCGTCATCAAAACCTGTTCTGGACTAGATCTGCTACACCGTTGATGTTTAGACCGCGGGGTCTTTTCCCGTGGATTGTCAGATGTGTTGGTTTTTGCATTTATACCTTTTGCAGCAAGTGCAGAAATTGTTTTTTTGATGGACGTGTTCTCTTTTTTTAGCAGAGTATTTTCTTCTCTTATCTGTGCATAATTGTCTTTGAGATGAGCATAATCTTCTTTGAGATGTTTTAATTCTTTTATAACTTTATTAATTTTTCCAGCCTTTGCTTTGAGATGAGCATAATCCTCTTTGAGATGTTTTAATTCTTTTATAACTTTATTAATTTTTCCAGCCTTTGCTTTGAGATGAGCATAATCTTCTTTGAGATGTTTTAATTCTTTTATAACTTTATTAATTTTTCCAGCCTTTGCTTTGAGATGAGCATAATCTTCTTTGAGATGTTTTAATTCTTTTATAACTTTATTAATTTTTCCAGCCTTTGCTTTGAGATGAGCATAATCCTCTTTGAGATGTTTTAATTGTCGTTCAAGGGTATTGCAATGTTTGCAACAATATTCCAATTCATTCTTTTTTTGCATTAGAGATTATGCGTAATTGACTAAACCACGCCGACTATTACAACAATACTCAAACAAAATCATTAGACGTATTGCGTAATTATTCCTAGACGTGGTTTTAGAAGATAATTTCTCGGATTATTCTGAAATTTTGAATTTTTAGGCATAAAATTACACAAAATATCGAATGTTGAAAAAAATCACCCTAATTATGCAAAAGGTCTATTGCCATCATATCAAATGTGAACAAGTTGATACGTACAAGTCGATTGTTGTTTGTTATTTTGGTCAATTACGCATAAACTCTATTGACATATCCTGTTTTTACTACTAATCAAAAAAGATTTATGACAAAAATACTACAGGTATAGCTTCAAAACTATAGACAATTACCAAAAGATTCCATCTGAAATGATACAATCTATCAGACTATCCTGTGACCTGTCTTGCAGATAAAATATCCAACACACCTTGCATATCTCAAAGCAGATGAGACTTTTCTGATGAATAAGAAACGTGTCTATTCCGGATAAACATAAATGACGAAATTTTACACTTAAAAACAGAAAAATGAATTACAACAAACTGGGAAAAACAAACATCAAAGTATCAGAACTGGGATTTGGAGCATGGGCAATTGCTCTTGATTGGTGGGGCAAAAAGATTGAAAAAGATGAAGCAAAAAGAATGCTCAAAAAAGCATATGATGTGGGGATTAACTTTTTTGAGACAGGAGATATGTATGGTAAAGGAAAAAGTGAAAGACTGATTGGCGAGGTTTTCAAGGACATGAGGGACGAGGTTGTCATCTCTACAAAGTACGGTTATGACTTCCAAGGTGTAGAGCAAATCGGACACGCTGAACTTCCACAGAAATTTGATGAGGATTTTACAAGAATGGCATTAAGGAACAGTCTAGAGAGATTGCAGACAGATCATCTTGACATGTATGGTCTGCATAATCCAAAACTGCGCCACATAATGGATGATTCCATTTTTAACGTGCTTGATGGTTTTATTACAGATGAAACTATAAAGACATATCAGGTGGCATTAGGTCCAGCAATTGGCTGGACAGAAGAAGGCCTAAATGCGATGGACAGGCCAAATCTCAGTGCGGTCCAAACAGTATATAATATTCTAGAGCAAACCCCCGGAAACGAATTATTGAGAAGAGCTGAGGAAAAAAATGTTGGAATCCTGGTTAGAGTTCCAGAGGCATCGGGAATACTGACGGAAAAAGTAAATGCCGATACAAAGATTGATGAAAAGGATCACAGGTCAGTAAGAAAAGTGGAATGGATAAAGGCATCACTGAATAAAGTAGAGCAACTACGATCGATTGCAGAGAGAAACGAGTTAACCATCACAGAACTTGCAATAAAGTTCATAATGACAAAGAAAGGATTTGCATCAGTGTTCCCTACAATGATCAGCGAAGAGGAGATTGCCAATTATGCAGAAATGGCAAACGGAGAATACATTACAGCCTCAGACATGAGGGAGATTGACGAGTTATATAATACGTGGCCCTTGTATGAATTAAAGGCTACACCCAAATCCAACTAACTCTTACATGACCATCCCTACTGACTCACAAAAAACGGTACTGTTAACTTGTGGGGATATAGGTGTGAATAGCGATCTTCTAGAGATTGGGAAATTCATGCCTCACATAAACAGACTAAGAGTACCTTTCAACCATTGAATAGCCTTCTCTAAAATCCCTACATCCTGCCGAATGTGCAGGAATCCTAGTTGAGGGTAATAACAACTGGAAGACTATAATCCAAAACGCATCCCTAACCAATAATCCTATTCTAGTCACAATTTCCAAATCTCTAGAAGATCGGTATTCATGCCTATATCCCCACTAGTTAACAGTACCCAAAAAACACTAGAAATTATAGAGAAGAGATTATGCGTAATTGACTAAACCACACTAGCCATTACAACAAAACTTAAACAAAATCATTAGACGTATTGCGTAATTATTTTTAGGTATGATTTGTAGAAGGTAATTTTTCAAATTATTCTGAAATTTTGAATTTTTAGGTATAAAATTATGCAAAACATAGAATGTTGAAAAAAATTACCCTAATTATGCAAAAGGTCTATTGCCATCATATCAAATGTGAACAAGTTGATACGTACAAGTCGATTGTTGTTTGTTATTTTGGTCAATTACGCATAAACTCTAGAGAATGAATCTTGCAAGGATTAACAAGTACGACAAATGGGAAAAGATTATCAAAAGCACTCTTGATGTAGAATTTTGTTGTCATATAAAGAACAGATTATTTTGGTGAACTTTGAATAATATCTTGCTCACTCATGTTGTGCAAGAATGCAAACGTTTGGACATGTGATTCCAAGTTAAACTTGTTGACTCTACTGTGCCATGCCATCCACAGTCCAAGATATGCGGTTCTGCACTCACAGTTGTTGGTATGCGCATCATCCCTTGCATTCCTTGAGACTGATTTACGGTATGATGATGTTCATACCCCAAAACCCTAAAGAATGATACACTTTATACTCGTCTGTGTATGTGTGAGATCCTCTTGATATTATCCTACAAACAAGGCTTGCAATGGATGGATACTTTTGAGGTACCGCAAAGATAGCATCGCCGCCTCTTTGATGATAGCACAAATCATCTGGAAATCTCGATCAAACTTGCCACGTCCAGATGGTGGTTTTACTGCACGTCTTTTTGGCAGTCTTTCTAATGATATGATGATATGATGATATTGTGATAGTTCTTTCCTTTCAGTCTACTGCATATACAGTTCATCCACCTCACAATTACCCGATAACATCTTGCCTTTTTGTGAATCAGTAATCTTTTGCATAATCTTGCGAGTCATGTAATAGCATGTCTTGTACTGCACCCCCACCATCTTTTTACTAATCTCCCTGACTGATATTCCAGATACTGGTGAGACAATGCAGTACATCCAGATAAAAAAGAGTCACTGGGATAGGGACATGTGAGAGTAATGATATAGTCCCGGTCTTGTCGTTGAATGTGCGGCCGCAGCTATAACGAAATATATCTAAAGATGAATCGCATATTTTCCATATTTTTTATATCATTTGATTTGCAGTGTGGATATGAAATGTTCCCATTCCATCTTCCATCTTTGAATAGGCTTACACATGCTGCTGCCTCGTCAAGTATTATTGTGAGTATTCCAAAGACATTCACAAAAACTATCATGACTCATCATATTGATTTTTTTCGTTTGAAAAACAGCTACAAAGTAAGCAACAAAACTTGACATTAAGAGCGTTACGCATAAACTCTCCTGATTTAGTGGGACACTCCCATTCACCATCAATGTGGTATTTTGTTTTCCGTTCACTTTGAGTCAGTATGTGAATCGCTTTTGTACATGGAAATAATCATTCGACTCTTACCATTAAAACAATTACAGCATAAGAAATAGAAAAGATTTCACATAACGTCTGTAAAGTTATTGACATATGAAATGTGATCTAAAGATTGAGTCAAAATAATCTTAAACTTGAACAAGATTCCAAGAATGCGACGTCTCCTTTAGCCATGAGACCATAATAAAGAGATACTGCATGAAAATCAAAGAATCTGACTATATCAACTAGTGATATCAGGTGATTGTTCCGCCGGATTTAATCAAAACACCACTACCAAACTGTACTGTCAGACTGAATGCTGTAAAGTCAATATCCAAAGTAACTCCAGATGGGATGCTTAGAATCGAATTGTTCTGAACAATCACATTTCCTTGGGCAATTGCACTGGAATCAAGCGTACAACTATCATTTATGATCCAGTCTCCAGAGGACGAAACTGTGCAAGATGTATGTGTAGGTGTAGTGGCATTAACTACGATTACAGTCCTAACAATTTGGACAGCATTCCCTGATGCGTCAGCAGAGCTATAATAGATAGAGTATATGCCTACTATATCGACAAATTCAGCAGCGTTTATTGTTACTGGTGAACCATCATTAGTTGTGGCGTTTAGTTCTGTATAGCCTGTTCCCTGTACTATTGTCTGCGGATTATCGCCAAGCAGGGATATGACTGGCGGAATGATGTCAAGAATGGTTGTGATGGGGTTGTCTGTTGCAGCAACGAATTGATTGGCATAAATGTCCTGTACCGCACCATCATCAATGTCAAGTATTGACGTGGTAAATGCAATTACTGACTGGCGGTCGGCCAGAGTCATGTTGAATGATATTGTTGTACCATTGGCAGCTGTGATTAGTTCTGATGAGGATAGCGTTACAGCATCAGTACTGGCATTGCTATCCCTGATGGAGAATCCGGTAGAATTTATGACCGAGACATTGATTGTCTTGTTAAACATGATTGTGAATATGCCTGTCCCTTCATTTAGTACGGCTGATGAGAATCCAGGTGGAGTATTGTCGACTACGTTCACGGTCCTGTTGATCTGGATGGCAGCATTGTTGGAAGCATCAATTGAATCATAATAGATAGTGTATGTGCCTACCGCATTAGTGAATTCAGCATTGTTGATGGTAACTGGAGAGCCGTCATTAGTTGTTGCGTTTAGTTCTGTATAGCCTTCATCAAGTTCGACTGTCTGTGGATTATCTCCTTCCAGCATAATGATTGGAGCAGTGGTGTCTAGAGTGTTTAGCACAATTCTTGTAAAGCCTTGTAATGAATTTCTAGCCACATCATCAAATGATCCGGATGTTCTGACATAAGTAATAACTAAAGAACTAGTATCAGAAATTGTTGCGCCAGTGACACTAAGTGTAATTATATTATTTGAGACAGATACGATTGAGCCAATTGTACCGTTAATGACCCCGCCAAGTAAAAAGTCAGTAGGAACAGCAGCAGAATAAATAACATTCTCATTTAGTGTGATTGCAATCTGTGAAGTTGAGAGGGTTTGAGCACTAGAGAATTTTGGAGAGTTTGCATCAATTGTCTTTGCTATAAAAGCGCCGTTAAATGGCAAGCTCGTGCTGTTTCCACTACTCGTGATTGTTACACCTGTAATTTGTAGTGAAGTGGTCTGGTCTGATTCTCCTTCAGTTACTGTATAAGTTGCAGTGTATGTGGTTCCATTATTGGCAGTACTCCAAACTAGTGATTGTGAATTATAAGTGCCAGTTACGGTAGCGCCTGTCTCAGTAGAACCAGAGGTCAATGTGAATGTTATGGCATCACCAATCTTTAGTGGGCCAGGAGTTGTTGCATTAGATGTGATACTGATTATGGATGGGATTATGATTCCATCAGTTGCTGTGACTGTTGCCGTAGTCAGTCCATTAGAGGAACGGTCTGTCAGGCTGTTACCTGTGTATGCCACATCCAATGTCTGGTCATTTGTAGTGTCGTGTGTAAAGACAAGTAATCTTACGTCAGATAACGTATTGCCATCACTAAACCCTGAGACTGCGGTTGGCACATTACCATCAAATCTCCAATCAGTGAATCTCAATGTACCGTTTAATGCCTCATTGATTGTTACGGTGGTCTGAGTGGGAGAGTTTGACTGGGCAGTAAATGTTGGCGGGTCTGTATCAACAAGATCAAAGGGACCAGGTAATGCGTACTCGTAGACTGTATCAGGGTTTCCTGTAATGAACATCTTTTCCCCGTCATTGGAGAACGCAATGCCTGTTAGAAATTTATTCTCTTGTAATACAGAGATAGAGCTGATGAAAGTGCGACTAGACACACTAAAGGGAGTAGACAATGTGTACTCGTAGACTGTACTAGTATCACTTCCTAGAATAAACATCTTTGTTCCATTACTGGAGAATGCAATGCCCTGAGTATTAGTAGTCTGTGAATTTATAGATGTAGAGTTGAAAAATGTGGAACTGGTTACATTAAAGGGAACCAACAGTGAATACTCGTAGACTGCATTACTACCAAATCCAACAACGAACATCTTTTCCCCATCATTGGAGAATCTGATACCTGTTGGACTAGAATCAGTGGTTGATGGAAGAAAAGAGACATTGAGTGTGGAACTGGTCACATTAAAGGGAATCGACAGTGAATACTCGTAGATAGTATTACCAGAAAGATCCAGAGCGAACATTTTTGATCCATTATTGGAAAATATGATGTCACTTAATATAACACTATTTGAGAGATTGGTATCAAAAGAGCGGACGAGTGTGGGACTGCTGATACTAAAAGGAGTAGACAAGGAATACTCGTAGACTGCATTATTCTCAAATCCGACAATGAACATTTTTCCCCCATCATTGGAGAATGTGACACCTGATGGCCTACTTTCATGTGAGCCTACATTAAATGAGTTAACAGAATAGACATCAACAGGGATATAGAGGCATGCGCCAACCAGAATGACTGTTGATAATATAAACAAATTGGAATTATTGCTCATCAGTTTGACAACTGGTGTACACTATTTAATTTTTGGCAACACCCACCTCATTTATAGTATCCCTAAAATTCCCCCTTGTTCCACATGATATTCCTCTCCTGCCTGCTCACCAATAACTAGAGTTTATGCGTAATCGACCAAAATAACAATCGACTTGTACGCATCAACTTGTTCACATTTGACACGATGGTAAACATTTCTCAGACGATAGGTTTAGATCCTGACATATTCTTTGCTTTGATGTGTCCCAATACGATATGCTAGCTCCAAATCAATTGATAAAGCTAATTGAGAGCAAAGACAAGGCGCTATATGAAAAGGACAATGCACTATATGGATAGGACAAGATAATAGCAGAACAAGATGATGTGCACTATGGACTGCAACAAAGGCCAGGGAACGCAGATATCAAGGGAAAGAAGGTTTGTGAATTTGCACACAAACTAGGGATATGCCACATCATAATGTCAACACCAGAACATTTGCATGCATTTACAGGATATCAAATAGACGATTTTTATTGGCTGTTAAAACATGTTGGAGAATTCATACTAGACCATCTAGATGAAATGCCGTTATTTGATATTGAATCAAATGAACGGGAACCTGATGCAGGAAACAGATGCAAGCTTTATCCGGAACACGCATTACTAGTGGGACTGACAAAAAAGAGAACAAACGTTACACAAGACAACTAGCAGCATTGTTTGGCATTGTTCAGACCACGGTGTGCAGATATATCAAGCTTGTAGATGAGATATTAAAACGCATTTTGCCCATTGCAGAGAATGTGTCTGATATAATACAATCAGATGAGAAACCCATACAACAAATACAAAGGTACTGGGCAACACCTTGCTAATTGATGGAACACATGTACCTGTATAAAGATCAGAGGATTCTGTGCAAAGAAAGAGATCATACTCTGGCAAAAAGAAACGATTTACGTTCAACACAGAGATAATAACAAACAGCAAAGGAATCATAATCCACCAAACCAAGAGCTATCTTGGTACTAGTCATGATTTTAGCATATTCAAAAAAGAATCTGAATCAATCTTTAATATAATAAAATTACTGACTGAAAGCAGTAAAACAAAGCTATACTCTGACAAGGGATTTTCAGGAATATCAGATTACCTTGATAACAACACACGTAATCCATGCAACCTAAAAAGAGATCAAAGAATCGTCAACTAACAGAACGAGAACGGGCAAAAAACAGAAAGATAAACAGAGTCAGAGCCAGGGTGGAGCACACCATAGGTGACATGAAAACCTATGAAAGAATGGTTGATGCATATGATGGTACACTAGAAGAGTTTGAAACAGAGTTTAGCGTGGTAACAGGTCTTGTCAATCTACGTACAATGGAAAAAGATACGGTCTAGATGGAAAAAGGGTGAACCGCCACCACCGCCATGGACTGTATATTGTGATTAGATATATGGTAAAATATCACAATGCTACGCTGTGCGTTTTTGCCAATCTGATTATTTTGCATGTTGAGTAATTTATTTTGTATTTTTTGTAAAGTTTGACTGGCTTTAATTATTTTGAGACGTATGATTTTGTTAGAGTTTGTAACTATATGTGAAGAAAAAGGCAAGGAATTCAGATGGTTGGCGTGATTTAGTCAATTACGCATAAACTCTACCGGTGTCTAGCTTTTTCTATTTGAATAATCTGATTTAGCTCTTAAAAATTTCAGAGTAAATTTGAGTTACTTTCCCATCTACTGTAATTACACAAAAGGTCTAATATAAGAAATCTGATGATTACAAGCCCATCGTGATAATCTCAGTCTTTTACATGACAACAAAATTCGACAGAGCGACCAATATTTACATTTTTAAGGTCTCATTTATCTTCAGGTTCTTTTGCCTTGTCTCTAACCTTTTTGAGAATGCAGTATTTGCTTAGATTTTTTAGAAATCCCATAATCATCCTTACAATTCCACTATTTTAAGAATCTTTAGGACTAGAGATTATGCGTAATTGACTAAACCACGCCAACCGTTATCTATGTGAATCTTTTTAAGCAATTTGTCTTTTTTTAGCATGTGGAGCATAGCTTTCGCTAGAGATATGTTTCAAATGGTACGGGATGCGGACAATTATCTATACGATGTTTTGATCCTCAATACTATCTTCATCCCTGAGTTAGGATCAACCGCAATTAGCAAGCGAGGTCTTTACCCTCATGATTCATAACGTGACCTATACTCTCTAACAAAAATTCATGAGCAATAAATCCATATTTTTTGACACTAACATATTGGTCACCAAAGTTTACACTATTCTATGAACACAAAATATCTAATCCAAGCATACAAAAACGAAAAGAACGTCAAAATAAAAGATGGAATGTTTCTAGTAAAATGCGTCACCGTAAACAAACAAATCCCATCTCATGTTGCAGAACAGATTTGCAAAGTAAGATCATGGGCATACAAATGGCTTGAACGATACGAGCAGGAGGGAATGGACGGATTAAAAGACAAATCGCAAAGCGGAAGACCAACAAGCATGCCAAAACAAGAATTGATCAAGATACCGCAAACATTATCTGAAAACAAGTCAGGTTGGAGTGCAAAACAAGTGATGAATCTCATGTACGAAAAATCAGGAGAGATATCACGCGGTACACGTGTACAGATTGCTTCATCAGTGGGGATTTGTTCCAAAGGTTGCAACAAAAAGATTTGTAAATTCCGCTACATGCAAAGAAAAACTCCTGTTTAAAGAAAAAAATAAAACGTACGTAGGCACAAAAATACGTCAAGGATTCATCGTAATAGAACAAGACGAATCAATATTCATAGCTGATGCAATAGTTCAAAAAAAGATGGACGCCCAAAAAGGGGACAAGGCCAATAGTCACCATTAATGGAACTCACCAAAAGATGATAGTGTTTGGCGTATCAAGTCATGACGGCAGACAGTTCTTCAGACAGTATGACAAATTTGATCAATACTGTTTTTTGGATTATCTCAAGGAACTGCATAGAAAGTTTGGAAAGATTCTAGTTTATGCAGACAGAGCGCCACAACACTACAAATCAAAAATTGTGAAAGAATATGTTGATGAAAATGATGACGTCATACTGGAATGGTTGCCAAAAGGCTCGCCTCAGTTTAACGCAGTTGAAGAATGTTGGAAGCAGGGAAAGTATGACTAGATGGTATCACAGTACCAGCCATCATTAAGCAATCTAAAAGAGTCAATTGCCAAATAATATAGAACAAAACGATTCAAACTGGATATTCTAAAGTACATGCAAAGAAATGATTGTAGATGAACTTATGTTAGGAAGTATAGTTAGCAAATAACATGTTTTATGCCTATAACCAGTTAACCCAGATGTGCTCACAATCATGACCAATCCGGAGGTGGAACAGGAGGTGGTTTTGACTAGATCTTTGCATTTTTGGCCGATTTTGAACACATCTGGGTTAACTGTATAACGTCCAACGTATGTATCAACCTCTACGCCTAAATCCACTAAAATAGTTGGACGTTATAGTCGTAAAACACGCCCTTTGCTAACTATATGTGAAGAAAAAGGCAAGGAATTCAGATAGCATAAAGAATGAATCGGGTAGACCAAAGATCCGTAAATCGCCTTCAAAGAGAACAATTCCAAAGAAACAGATTAGGGATAAAGCAGAAAATATCATGTATGTTGGAATTGATCTGCACAAGAAATTTCATCAAGTGGCCGTTATGAATAACAAGGGAAAGATAACACGAAATGAAAGAATAGAAAACACACAACAGGCAATCAGACAAATGTTCTCAAAGATACCTCTTTCTGCCAGTATCGTCATGGAATCATCATCAGTTTGGTATGGAGTGTACAGATTCATGACAGATGTACTGGGATACAAGGTAGTGTTGTCAAATCCTTATCTTACAAAGGCAATTGCAGCATCAAAGAAAAAGACAGACAAGATTGATGCAGTGGTACTGGCAGATCTCTTACGTGGAGGATATATTACAACATGCTTTGTTCCAAGTGATAAAATTGTAAAGGCACGTCAGCTTGTACGGTATAGAAGAAAGTTGATCCAATGGAGGACATCTGCAAAGAACTGTATTCATGGAATTCTGTTACAAAATGGAATAAAGATTCCTGGAGCAACATTCACAGGATTATACATGAAAAGACTCTGTGCCCTAGGGGATTACCGTATTGATGGCTTTATACGACAGATAGAATCACTAAATGATATGATTTCAGACATTAATGCAAAGATATATGCGACAGTTAAAACCAATTCTGATGCAATGCTACTAAAGACAATACCTGGAGTAGGTGATTACACAGCACTGGTGATTGCATCTGAAATAGGAGGAATCTCTAGATTTAATGACTCTCACAAGCTTGCAGCATATGCAGGAGTGGTCCCATCAGTTAGAAACTCTGCAGATACAATACATCATGGACGTATAACAAAGAAAGGCAGCATGACATTGAGATGGGTCTTGATTGAAGCTGCCCATTCTCATGCATTACATGCACCAAATAGTAATATTACACAATTTTACAATCGTATCAAGAAAAAGAGAGGCAGTTCCAAAGCTGCAGTAGCTACAGGATCAAAAATGTTGCGAGTCATATACTAGATGTTAAAAGAGAAGAGAGAGTTTGTACAAAATTATAGTTAGGACCATAGGTCGCGTTATGAATCATGAGGGTAAAGACCTCGCTTGCTAATTGCGATTGATCCTAACTCAGGGATGAAGATAGCATTGAGGGTCAAAACCTCGTATAGATAATTATCCGCGTCCTGTATCATTTGAAACATATCTCTAGCGAATGCTATACTACACATGCTGAAAAAGGATAAAATGCTTAAAAAGGTCTCACATAGATGATACATACATTTTTTTCAACATTTAATGTTTTGCATAATTTTGTACCTAAAAATTCAAGATTTCAGAATAATCTGAAAAATTGTCTTCTAAAAATCGTACAAAGAAATAATTACACAATACGTCTAATGATTTTGTTAGAGTATTGTTGTAACAGCTGGCGTGGTCTAGTCAATCACGCATAATCTTTAGTATCTAAAATACCCCTGATGTTGATTTTGACGGGTTTATGGAGCTCGATATTGCATCTTACGCATTAGTCTGCCTATGGTTCTAGACACATCTTGTGTGATTGCCAATACTGTTTTTGAATCAAGATTGGATTCATAAAAATTTGAATGCAACAAACTTGCCTTTGTAAATGAATTAAACAATTCTTTGTCCTGCTGTCTTTTTGCCAATTCTCTTGTGTATTCTCCCAATCTTTTATGACTATTGATGGATTTGTTTTCTTTTGCGGCAACAGTCTTAATCATACACGACATTGCACCCCACATCATCTCACTTGCTTTGTGATAATCCTTAATCTTTAGGTATTTTTCTGCATTATGACTGTAATGTAACACCATAGATGCAAACTTGTCTGCATTGTTTTTTGCTTCATCAATCTTCGCTGACATCTGTAAATCCTAAAATCTTTCCAGAAACTGTATCTACTTTTACTTCTTTAATTTCCTCATTGAGAAATCCAACATCACACATGATTATCCAAGTATCATTCTCTAGTGTGACTGATATCAGTCTGAAGGAATCATGGTAATCTTCTAAAAAAATTCTAGTCTCTTCTATAGCCTTCTTTGCATCAATGTTTGGAGCCATAAATTAACATTCTTTGAGAACTATTTATGAATTTAGATTGGGTCTTGATTACTTTACAGAACAGGTCATGATACACTTCAAAATTCGGGTGTTTCCAACAGGGTGTTCAATTCGGGGTTTGAAGTGTTAAGTTAGGGATTTGGAAAAGCTCGGACGTAAAAATTCATATTACAAAATTTGTATGTATCAAGCAAAGAACATATTTTACGCCTATAACGTCTTGACTATTCTAGCGGTTTAGACGTAGGGGTTGATACATACCAAAATTTGAATTAAAACATATGTTGAGTTGAAATAAACCCATCTTATGGGAAAACCTAAAGGTCAAGCTCAACCTACATCAGATACGGCTAATAATCCAAATAGTCCAAACTACAATCCACCACCTCAAAGTGGAAATTCAAAAAAATCCAAATAATGGCAGATATTACATCCTTTTTTTAATTTGTTTGAGAATTCATCAAAAGCCAACAACTATCCTTTCCCTGAGACAACAGTTATACCCCATAGTACTTAGTTGCATAACTTTTGATTTATTTATTGAATATACCTCACATCAAGATGTATTTCTAATCAAAATGACAAACTCAGTCTGTAATTTCTATGACATATCAAAATCTAAACTTGAAGATTAGTCTTGAACTAAATTCATGTCATTATAGGAATGTCACAAAACAAATTGTAAACATGTACTTTTATTTGAATTTCCTGTACAATGTTTTCCCATTTTCTAGAGTGAACAGCACTGCCAAACAATCTCTTAAAGGGTGAAAAAATAACTTTGGATATCCATCGCTGACCATAACGTACTCTTTTTTTCCATCTATCACGGTTTTTCTTTCTTTTGTTTATACTAATTTCGGTTATCTTGGAGTTTTTATTTCTGCCAAGCTGTTCACATACTATTTTGTTACGTGCAGGATGACCATATCTAATTTGAGAATCTATTCTGACTTTGATTCTTGGTGTTACATTATTCGCTGCACAATATTTGAAATTCTCCTTTGATCATATGCGCCATCTGCATAAATTACCACATTCTTTTTAATTGTGTCAATCTGGGTCAGTGCACTTTTAAGTAGTTTTTTAAATTGTGGTGCGTCTCCTTCTTCATCAGTTGTGACATGTACGGCTAGAATCTTGCGTGTTTTCACATTAATGAGAAAATGTATTTTGATAAATCCTCGCTGTACACTCCATTTAACACGTAACCACTCTCCTCGTTCATTTGGTTGCACTCCACTACTATCAGTGGAAAGTAGAATCGTGTTGTCTTTATCACATGGTATCTTGTCTGAATTTAGCTTTATCTCCAGATTGTTTATTCTGCGATATATCGTGGTATGATCTGGTGAGTCATCCCCTAGAACATCTTGTGCTATTCCCTGACATGCACGGTATGATATACCTGTCATACATTTGATTAATGCAAGTAGCTCAAAGATTCCATCTGCATATTTGAATCGTCTGCCATTTTTTGCCTTGTTTTTCTCTTTTACTTCTTTGACCATGTTTTAGATTTTTTGAAATTCAAATGTTTGCCAATTTGGATGTATTTGAAATCACTCATGAATATGACCCTTCCTGTAATGGATAGTATTGTGAATGCACAACAACGGTGATAATTCCACAATACAACGATAACCATATTATCCAGTATATCCTAGTCAAGATAGATCATCGCCTGTTTGTTGTTGCTCATAACTCAGCATTCATTTGGTGGTGATCTAAATCTTTGCATTGCAAATTTGAAATGTTCTTAGAATTCTAAATTAGGCAGGTTGTGCAACTAAGTACATCAGGTTTATAAAAAGATTGAAGCGTGAAAGAATGATGCTCTTTACGTTTTTGCAGACTGGAACTGATTACCATAACAACACGGCAGAGGGCAATACGACCAAATGTCATAATTAGAAAGATCACAAACGGTCATCGCTCAAAGACAGGAGCTGATTCTCACAAGAGAGTTTATGCGTAATTGACCAAAATAACAAACAACAATAGACTTGTACGCATCAACTTGTTCACATTTGATATGATGGTAATAGACCTTTTGCGTAATTAGAGTGATTTTTTTCAACATTCTATGTTTTGCATAATTTTGTACCTAAAAATTCAAAATTTCAGAATAATCCAAGAGACTATCTTCTAAAAATCGTACTAGAAATAATTACGCAATATGTCTAATGATTTTGTTTGAGTATTGTTGTGACGGTTGGCGCGGTTTAGTCAATTACGCATAATCTCTAAGATATTGATGAGTATAAAGGAGACATGCCGGATAAGGGAATTGAATTTCCATGATTATGCTTTGGAATCTCTGAGAAATTCTACTTAAACTGTAGACAGTTACCAAAGAACATGTTTTATGCCTATAACGTCCAATCGTTCTAGTAGATTTAGGCGTAGAGGTTGATACATACCATTTTTTTTATAACAATCTGTTTTTCTGGAATTGTTCTCTTTGGGGATGGTTTGCCTGATTCATTTCTTATGTCGTCTAAATCTCTTGTCTCACATGTGGTTGCAGAGGCTGGGCTAATTTTTTGACAGGTTTATGGCAATTAATGTGGACATTATCTTTGCTGCAAGGGATGCAGTTGAACCGTTATCATGGTATGGATTGAGTTCCATAATGTCAACCCCGACAACTTTGGTCTCCTCAAAAGAGTGAACCAAGTCAAAGAGTTCTCTGGAGCTGATACCTGCAGCCTCTGGATTTCCAACACCTGGTGCAAATGCCGGATCCAGCACATCAAGATCAAAACTAGAATAAATTGTATCAAAAGTGGATGCATGATCCTTTAGGAGCCGAGGCCCATGTCCTTCCCGAATCTCTTTATCGGAAATTGTCTTGATGTTATTTTCTTTTAGAAATTCCAGTTCTTCTTTAACATATGCCCTGGCACCTACATGTAAAATATTACCCGAACCCCTCTCCTCGACTATTCGTCTGAGATAAGACGCATGACTCTGTTTGGTGTCTGCATACTCGTCTCGTAAATCATAGTGGGCATCAAATACAACATAGCCGGTCTCTTTTGGAAAACTTGTGTATGTGCCATAGGTGACAGAGTGTTCGCCACCCAAAATGAAGATCTGTCTCTGTTTTGAGACAAGCTCTGCTGTAATCTTTCTTATCATGTTGATCATCTCAGTTGCAACCACCGTGTGACGCGTATTTCCTAAATCTTCAATGTTTATAGATTCCAAATCCACTTGAAGTTCAGGATGAAAGACCTCAATGTTGTTAAACGAATCACGAATTGAATCAGGTCCAAATCTGCAACCCGGTCTGTAAGAATGGGTTGAATCAAATGGCACGCCAAATACAGTTGCTACCGGTTCTGCGTTTTTATCAGAAGAGGTAATCAACGGATTATTACTCATAAACAACTCTGTAAAGCTCATCTTTCACACCATCAATTGCGGTCTCTTGGAGAGGTGTTTTGGCAAGTTCAAACCGGCAAATGGCTTTCCCTTGACCTGTTCACCAAACTCTATTATGAAATCATCAAATGACAATTCTCTGAGACTGCCTGCCTCTCTATCGCGAATGCTTAGATTCTCAGAATTTGCTTCCTTGTCGCCTATCACTAGGATGTATCTTATCCATTCCTTTTCTGCATCACGGATTCTCTTTCCAATGCTTTCGTTTCTGTCATCCATGTCCACACGAACGTTATTGGCAGAAATTCTGTCAGTCAGTGTCTCTGCAAAGCCATAAAATTCCTCTCTTAATGGAATTATCCTAACCTGTGTCGGGGCCAACCATAATGGGAATCCTGGCTTTTTTCCTTCTTTGGTATCTCTTGCCGCCTTTTCTAGCAGTGCGTATATGATCCTCTCAATTGCACCACTGGGAGAATTGTGCAGTATGATCGGGTGCTGTCTGTTGTTATTCTCATCAACAAATTCAATTCCGTATCTCTTGGCATTTTCTACATCGATTTGGTCTGTAGAGAGGGCAGACGCCTTTCCTGAATTATCAATAAAGTTAAACTCCCATTTTAGAACAAAGTAAAAGAATTTTTCTTTCCACATCTCAACTAGTACCGGTCTGCCATGCTCTCTGACTAGTCCCTCAATTGCCGATTTGTTTTCATTGTAAAAATCCTCAGTGAACCTGATTGCCATATCATAATCAGTTTCGTTAATTCCTAGTTCATGAAGAACGCTTTGGGACAGATCAAATCGTACCTTGATCTCATCGATTGCTTGCTCTATATCCTTGCAGAATGCATGACAGTCAGGCATTGTAAATGCTCTGAGTCGTCTCAAGCCAACAAGTTCGCCTGTCTGCTCTCGTCTAAAGCTATATCGTGTAAGCTCGTAGAGTTTGTATGGCAGATTCTTGTATGACAATTGATATTGGTTGGCCATCAGAAATTGCCCAAAGCAGGCCGCAAATCTCAAAAAGAGTCTCTTTCCTTCAGAATCAATGCTGTACTGTCTTGCTGGAAATCGGTTAAAGTAACTAACCATACTTGGGTGTTCTGAATCATACATGATTGGCGTTTCAACCTCGTAACCGCCATAGTCTCTAACCCTGTCGGTGACATGGCGTTCAATCAATGATTTTATCAGACGACCGTTAGGATAGAATCTCATGTTGCCAGAATCAGAAGCTGGCTCGTAATCTGCAATTGCCATCTTTTTCATCAGTGCGACATGTGGTGATGGCTTATCTACACTGCGTTGTTTTACTGATTCATATTTTGTCAAAATTTCAAGGTTTCTATGATTTGAAAAATCAAAATCAGCAATGCTAGTCATTGTCCCATCAGGGGACATTATCTTCCAGTAAGAACGAATCTTTAATTCGCCTTTTAGGGCATCTGATGTGATCTCTTTATCCTTCGAGCTTGCAGAATCCCTTGTTATGACTTTGGAGCTCTCAGCTAGTGGATGACCCTTTACCTGTATACTGTAAGATTTGGTCCAGCCAAAGGGGGAATGCGATACCGCAAGATCAGACGAACCGGCCTCCATCTCACTGAGCAACGTCATGGCAGTGAATGGTTTTGCAAGATTTGAACTAAGATGGGCATATGGGTATAGCAACAATCTTTTGCAGCCAATCCTTCCCATGGAATTCTTTATCTGAGATATGGCATTTTTCGCTACTGAAGAATCATCCCCGTTCTCTATTGCAACAAATGCAACTACAACCTCCTCAAGCCTCTGGGGACTGGTATCACTTATGTCTTCAGCCACACTGATCTCTTTTTTTATCGGAGTGTACTCTATGCTGTCACAGTGCAGTTGTAGTATGCGCATGTAATTCAACCTGATAGTTTACTTTAAAACCCTTAGGATACTGTGATGCAAATTCAGCAAAGTCATACCTGAAACTGAGTTCTTGTAACTGGACTGATTTGGGGCCTGACACAGTCTGCATATTTCATTATCGTACGGATTATCAGGCTGTATGGCTGAACCTCGTTTCATATTTGTCGATGAAATGGTCGTAAGAGTTTAGGTCCCCTGACTAGAACATCTAAAATTCGTGCTCAACCTAAACTCTTACAAATGGTCTGCTATTTCAGCATACAGACTAGAGACCTATGTTATCTTTTCACGCAGTGAGATAATTGAGCGTAAAACCAGGCCGGATATGCCTAGATTTAAAGTAAGAAATTTGGCTGCTCTCAACAGCGCCTCTCTCCCACGAAACCCCTCATCATAAATCATCTCGACTGAACCCTTGTCAGTCTCTACAAAAGAAGTTATCAGGGAATAAACGCCCAATTTCTCATCGGTTCTTTCATTGTAGAGGCGCAGTTCGACTTTGGAGATTATAAAATTGTCTTGGATGAAATTCCCAGAGGTGAGCAAGACCTTGACATCATCTGGAGCCTGGCTTACTCTTTGCGGATCATACATGTCAACGATATCCATTTAATGATACTGTGTAGCATTACTACATAAGTGATGGTATGTTCACATGCTAAAGTCCGTGTGATGTGTTCAAGATTTTTAATCTTGTTATTCATATTTGGTAAATCTAAAATTTGTGGTATCCTAAAAGTGGTTCCCCCTTATTCCACATGATATTTCTCTCCTGCCTGCTCATCAATAACTGCTGTTCCATGTTTTGGCATCTTTTTTGCAAATGCCTGTACTGGCGTCTCTGAATTATCCAAGTTAAGGGACTTGTGTGGCCTATCTATATTGTACCATTTCATGAACAAATCTATTGGATCACTGACATGCTGCATGATACTCAAATCGTGACAATTTTTTCTATATCTCTCCGTGAAATCTTTCCAACTTGCCGTCTGTTTGTGGATGTCTGACACCTGCAAGAATTTGTTTGTTGCCATATTTTGCTAGTTCTTTTTCAAAATCAGACACTCCCTTTTGTTTTGCTTTTGCAGCATTTGTGTAAAACTGTGAGCCATGATCAGTCATTATTGATGCTGGCATGCCATGATTTTTCATTGCCTGCTTTAATACGGACAATGCATTTTCTGTTGTTGCATGCTCAAACGTATCATATGCGGTCACAAAACGTGATATATCATCAAAATAGAACAGGAACCGTTTACCATCATCCCAGCTGTATATAGTCCGTTGTATAGGGAATTCGAGTAGGTTCGCTCGTATCTGATCCATTTGCGTCGTTTGCTTTTTTTGGTAAGAGTTCAAGTCCAATATCAAATTAGGCATAACATTGTTTTTAGTTATGTGGATTCATGCCTAACTGAAGGATGAACTTAAACTCTTATCTTTTTTGGCTGACATGATGCCAACTCTTCTTCCCTCCATATTTTGTGGATTGTATTGTGAGGGATGTGTATTCCTGTACTTGTTTCAATGTCACGCTCTAGGCGTGCTGGACTGTTATACCATAGAGTTTATGCGTAATTGACCAAAATAACAAACAACAATCTACTAGTACGCATCAACTTGTTCACATTTGATATGATGGTAATAGACCTTTTGTGTAATTAGAGTGATTTTTTTCAACATTTCATGTTTTGCATAATTTTGTGCCTAAAAATTCAAAATTTCAGAATAATTTGAAAAATTACCTTCTACAAATCGTACCTAGAAATAATTACGCAATACGTCTAATGATTTTGTTAGAGTATTCTTGTAACCATAAGAGTTTATGCGTAATTGACTAAATCACGCCAACCATCTGAATTCCTTGTCTTTTTCTTCACATATAGTTACAAACTCTAACAAAATCATACATCTCAAAATTAAAGTCAGTCAAACTTTACAAAAAATACAAAATAAATTATTAAACATGCAAAATAATCAGCTTGTGAAAATACGCACAGCGTAGCATTGTGATGTTTTACTATATATCTAATCAAAATATACGGTCCATGGCGGTTGGCGGTTCACCCTTTTTCCATCTAGACCGTATCTTTTTCCACATTGTACGCAGATTGACAAGACCTGTTACCACGCTAAACTCTGTTTCAAACTCTTCTAGTGTACCATCATATGCATCAACCATTCTTGCATAGGCTTTCATGTCACCTATGGTGTGCTCCACCCTGGCTCTGATTCCGTTTATCTTTCTGTTTTTTGCCCGTTCTCGTTTTGTTAGTTGGCGATTCTTTGATCTCTTTTTAGGTTGCATGGATTGTGTGTTGTTATCAAGGTAATCCGATATTCCTATAAATCCCTTGTCAGAGTATAGCTTTGTTTTACTGCTTCCAGTCAGTAATTTTATTATATTAAAGATTGATTCAGATTCTTTTTTGAATATGCCAAAATCGTGATTACTGCCAAGATAGCTTTTGGTTTGGTGGATTATGATTCCTTTGCTGTTTGTTATTATCTCTGTGTTGAACGTAAATCGTTTCTTTTTGCCAGAGTATGATTTATTTCTTTGCACAGAATCCTCTGATCTTCGTACAGGTATACCCGAGATCCTAAGTCTTTTCAATTAATTGTTCTTGCAAAATATTGATACATGTCAAGATCAAACTTGTGCGTTCTTAAATATTCCATAACTGTATATCTCATTTCATGAATCGATTCATAAAATTCTGATTGAACATTATCATGTTTGCACTGTCTCCAAATTTCTTCTATCATACTCAAATGTGGGGAACCTCTTGGAAGATATGCCAGTTTGACATTCTTGTTGTTTTTCAAATATTCTTTTGTATCAATGGATGTGTGTTGTGATGCTCTGTCAACAATAACAAATATTTTCCCAAACTTTTTGTGAGCTTTTTTCAAATAATCAACAAATGATATGGAATTGAATTTTTCATATGATCTGAAAAAGCTTTGATTACCATCACTTACCATTCCATAAACCAGAAATTTTTTATGTGATCCCCTCCATCGTATAATCATTCGCTCATTTGCTTCTACCCAGTATTTCTTGCCAAGGTGCACATAATCTGTGAATATGGATTCATCTTGAATTAGTACTGTAAACCCCCCCCTCTTTTGCTTTTTTTATGCGTAAAATGATACGTAAACACCACATGTAACATGTAGCCATTGAAGCAGCACGCACATGCAGTCTTTGTGGAACCTTTGCTTTGAGGTTCCAACTGCGTATAAGACGACACACATGAGTGATGTGATATGTGATTCCCGTTCTATCAAATATGAGATGCATTAGTTTCTTTGGAGTCATGCCTCCTGAAAGTTTTTTGAACAATTTTTCTATCTTTAGTAATTTTTTGTGTGGAATTAGTGGTGGACGACCGGAACGAGGAAGATCCTCTAGGCCTTCTAGTCCGTACTCTTCAAATCTGCATAACCAATTCCGTACACATTGGTATGTATAAAACATCTCTTTGGCAGTTTCGGCAATAGTGTGTTCATTGATTTTAATCATGCACATTGCGTGCAGTCTTTCTTTTTTGCGATTGTTCTTTTCTTTTTTATAGGCCTGGAGTAACTCGTCATTTGTGATGTTCATGAAACAATTGCTACACTACTGATCAAAAAATGTTTCTATTTGTTTTTGAAAAATTGAAAAGACTTGTGCTATGGGGTACTTAGTTGCACAACCTACCTAATTTAGAATTCTAAGAACATTTCAAATTTGCAATGCAAAGATTTAGATCACCGCCAAATGAATGCTGAGTTATGAACAACAACAAACAGGCGATGATCTATCTTGACTAGGATATACTGGATAATATGGTTATCGTTGTATTGTGGAATTATCACCGTTGTTGTGCATTCACAATACTATCCATTACAGGAAGGGTCATATTCATGAGTGATTTCAAATACATCCAAATTGGCAAACATTTGAATTTCAAAAAATCTAAAACATGGTCAAATAAGTAAAAGAGAAAAACAAGGCAAAAAATGGCAGACGATTCAAATATGCAGATGGAATCTTTGAGCTACTTGCATTAATCAAATGTATGACAGGTATATCATACCGTGCATGTCAGGGAATAGCACAAGATGTTCTAGGGGATGACTCACCAGATCATACCACGATATATCGCAGAATAAACAATCTGGAGATAAAGCTAAATTCAGACAAGATACCATGTGATAAAGACAACACGATTCTACTTTCCACTGATAGTAGTGGAGTGCAACCAAATGAACGAGGAGAGTGGTTACGTGTTAAATGGAGTGTACAGCGAGGATTTATCAAAATACATTTTCTCATTAATGTGAAAACACGCAAGATTCTAGCCGTACATGTCACAACTGATGAAGAAGGAGACGCACCACAATTTAAAAAACTACTTAAAAGTGCACTGACCCAGATTGACACAATTAAAAAGAATGTGGTAATTTATGCAGATGGCGCATATGATTCAAAGGAGAATTTCAAATATTGTGCAGCGAATAATGTAACACCAAGAATCAAAGTCAGAATAGATTCTCAAATTAGATATGGTCATCCTGCACGTAACAAAATAGTATGTGAACAGCTTGGCAGAAATAAAAACTCCAAGATCTCCGAAATTAGTATAAACAAAAGAAAGAAAAACCGTGATAGATGGAAAAAAAAGAGTACGTTATGGTCAGCGATGGATATCCAAAGTTGTTTTTTCATCCTTTAAGAGATTGTTTGGCAGTGCTGTTCACTCTAGAAAATGGGAAAACATTGTACAGGAAATTCAAATAAAAGTACATGTTTACAATTTGTTTTGTGACATTCCTACAATGACATGAATTTAGTTCAAGACTAGTCTTCAAGTTTAGATTTTGATATGTCATAGAAATTACAGACTGAGTTTGTCATTTTGATTAGAAATACATCTTGATGTGAGGTATATTCAATAAATAAATCAAAAGTTATGCAACTAAGTACTATGGGGTATACATGTGTTCCATCAATTAGTAAGGTGTTGCCCAGCACCTTTTGTATTTGTTGTATGGGTTTCTCATCTGATTGTATTATGTCAGACATGTTCCCTGCAGTGGGCAAAATTCGTTTCAATATCTCATCTACAAGCTTGATATATCTGCACACCGTGGTCTGATCAATTCCAAACAATGCTGCTAGTTGTCCTTGTGTAACGTTTGATCTTTTTTTCATCAGTCCCATTGGTAATGCGTGTTCTGGATCAAGCTTGCATCTGTTTCCTGCATCAGATTCCCGTTCATTTGATTCAATATCAAATAACGGCATTTCATCTAGATGGTCTAGTATGATTTCTCTAACATGTTTTAACAGCCAATAAAAAACGTCGATTTGATATCCTGTAAATGCATGCAAATGTTCTGGTGTTGACATTATGATGTGGCATATCTCTAGTTTATGTGCAAATTCACGACCTTCTTTTCCTTGATATCTACGTTCCCTGGCCTTTGTTGCAGTCCATAATGCATCTAGTTCTGCTATTATCTTGTCCTTTTCATATAGTGCATTGTCCTTTTCATATAGCGCCTTGTCTTTGCTCTCAATCAGCTTTATCAATTGATTTGGAGCTAGCATATCGTATTGGGACATATCAAAGCAAAGAATATGCCAGGATCTAAACCTATCGTCTGAGAAATGTTTACCATCGTGTCAAATGTGAACAAGTTGATGCGCACAAGTCGATTGTTATTTTGGTCGATTACGCATAAACTCTATGATTATTTTTGCTTTGGGGGTTGACTGGTATTTTGTTAAAATTTTTTTTACATATTTTATTATTTTTTTAAATCCCATACACTTTTCTTATCAAGCAATTCTTGAATAAATTTTACAATTTCTTTTATCTCTTGTACATATTCAGGATGAATATCAAATGCAAACCAGTCAAACAGTATTGAATGAACATACTTTTCCATTCTCCCATATCGTGCTAGATACAATAATCCAGTTACTGGAAGTTTAACATACAAAAATTCTTTCAGATATAATATTTTACTATTTGATTTGGACGAATGTTTGCGAAGCCATTTAGATATTTCAATAATTAGTCTTTCATTGGATTTACTATCGTTATCTTGATTCTTTGCAATTAGAACCGTGAATCTTACAGAATCAAATGGAATTATTGTAGAAAATCCATTAATTTCTAAGTAACATATTGCAGCAAGAAGACCTGTTCTTTTATTTCCGTCATAAAACGGATGCATTCTAATAATTCCTTCCATTAAACTGGCAGCTTGTTTGAACATATTGTCATAAGGTATCAACGAACCAAATTGTTGAGTAGGTCTATCTGCAATGGATGAAAGTAATCCCTTATCTTTAACTCCACGAAATACTTTAAAATGTTCTTCAACGATTGTGTGAAGTTGTAATAAATCTTTACTGGATAACTGTTTCATTAAATTTCAGACAATCTTTTGAATACAGTTTCGTTTTTGGACATAGCTCTAAGGGCGATCACTTTTAATTCCTCTTGATCATTTTTATCGTTGTTTGCCATACTTGGTATGGCTAAAATTAGTATTTAATTGTAATTGTCTACAGTTTTGAAGTATTACGCACAAGATATGTCAAAACAGGTTATTTTTTTGACACAAACACGAAGGAACTTCAAAACTCTAGACAATTACATTTAATTACTTTCCCATTGAGGGTTAACGTTATAGGCACCTGAAATGGTAGTGTGAAGTTATGGGGCGGTAAATGTGGATCTCAAGTTTGATGTATATTTCTCAAGAGGATATCGACTTTATCAGTGAAATTATTGGACTAACATTATTTGTCAGTAGATAGGAAAGTGTTTCATTTGGAGCAAAAAATACCAATCAATCAAATAAATTAGATAGGAAAAGCTAGAACGAGATTGTGTAATTCTATCAAATGTGGCACTTTCCTATCTACTGTTTGTATGAATCAATCTATGTGCAGTAGATAGGAATGTGCTCCATTTGAGTCAAAAAAATACTAACCATTCTCTCAAATAGTTTTGATAGAAAAAGCTAGATAGTAGTGTGCAATTCGATCAGTTGTGAATCGACCTACTATTTTTAATACTGCACACCAGTACAATATATCACAAGACACATTTGAAAAGTTGCACCAATTATTTTGCATTACCATGTCATTTCAATTCTCTGTCAGATATAATTCAAAATATGGATTACCAGACATGATAAATGCACTAATTGCCTTGTGTGTTGGAAATTCTTATGCAGAATCAGGACTAAAAAGATTGGCAGTTGAATCAGATCTTAAGCAGACTCCATCTGGTTCATGGCTGATTAATTCAATCAAAAAGATTTCAGAACAGAGAATGCTGCTACAGCTCTCTGATGCATTGGATAGAACCATTGCAGACATGAAAGAGATTGGAATGTTTGCCAGACCAGTCACAGTCGCAATTGACAAACACTTGATTTCAAGATATGATAAAAAACCAGATGAATTTCTGATAAAATCAAAACCAAAAAAGAGTACCCCATATTTTGAGTGTTACTGCACCATGAGCTGTGTAGATAAAGATTGCAGAGCTTGCCTTGGTGCATACCATGTTACGAAAAACAAGCCAAACTCTAGTTTTGTGCGTAAATTACTGAATAATTGCCTCAGAAATGACATTCATATACGCCTTGTGTTACTTGACAGAGAGTTTTTTTCAGTCAGTGTAATCCATGAATTAAAACAGTTGGGAAAGAAATTTCTAATGCCAGCAAAAAAGACCAGAGGAATAAAGAACGCGATTATCCAATATGTGGAAGGTAACAGAGGCGTAATCTCAGAGTACAAATTGCGTTCTGCATCCGGACATGTTGAATCATTCACACTTGTAATAATTCCCCACCCAAGACCTGACAAGCCCAATTTAACAGACCAGTATCTGGTGTTTGCAACTAGTCTTCCACGAGAAAAAATATCTTCAAACATATCACAAATTCCAAAAGAATACAAAGAAAGATGGGGGATTGAAACAGGATATGCATGTATTGAAAAGGTAAGACCAAGAACTACCAGCCCTAATCATTCTGTAAGGTTATTGATGTTTTATTTTCCACTGATATTTTACAATACATGGATTGTCACAAACTATATCCTCAAAGATGAATCAAACTGTAATGGCAAATCAACCATTTCAATTGAATTGCTCAAATGTTTCTTTAGGTTGTTTGTGGTGCAAATGATTCGAAATGAAAAACAAGATTATTTTCTAGAGTTTGTTGGTTAACACATTCCTATCTACTGAGCTATTATCACCAATTGCACCAACTGCAATATCAGATATACCATCACTATTCATGTCGCCAATATCTGCAATAGAGTATCCAAAGTTATCACTAGCACTCAAGGTAGAGCCGTTTGCCGTACTGTTGTTGATCTCAATGACACTAGATATGATATTATCTCCAACTGCAGACACATTTTGAAATGTTGTAGCATAGATTGTTCCAAGTGTAATCATTAAAAGCATAAAGATTAGAGGTAATTTTTTCAGTTTAACTCAACCATACAAAAAGCACATCATATAATAATCATACCAAATCCTAAAATTAGCTTACCTCGTGACTCTTGGGCAAAGATTACGTTTCGCTTGGAACAGATCATCTATAGACTTTGCAAAAAGGATGTCAAAAAAAGCACATCTGTGAGTAGACAATAAACATTGACTAGATATCGCAATTGTCTAGAGTTTTGAAGTTTCTTCGTGTTTGTGTCAAAAAAATAACCTGTTTTGACATATCTTGTGCGTAATACTTCAAAACTGTAAACAGTTTCACTTTTAGAGGTAATGAGAATGTTTGGATGTATCAATGACACATATGCTTGCAGGATGTCAAGCAGAATATCAAGCAGAATATCAAACTGCAAACATACTACAAGGGATGCATCTAGTCAGAACCATACTCTTTTTGAGTTATTGATTTTAAGATAGATTCTTTTCAAATATAAATAACATCGAATTCACTCGATATTATGGGAATTGTATCAAAAGGTGCAAAATGTAATGTCGAAGGGTGTGTAAATGATGCCACACGCTCCCTAAATACAACCAAAGTTGAACGGACAGGACTTCAGCTAACTTCTGTAGGCAAAAAATCAGCCCTGTGTAAGGAACACTACAAAGAATGGAAGAAAGAATCCAAAGATGATCGAGATCTTGAACGTGCCCGATACGACAGGGTTTAGTTTCACTTTTTCTACTTTACGTTATTTGCAGAATTGGCAGCATAGTCATCCCTTAATTTGTCATACAGGATGCCTAATTTTTTGTAAAGTCGTTTTGGCTTTCTTGTTTTTTGATTACTAAGAACGTATAATGCTAGAATTGGAAATGCAATTGTCGAATCGGCATATACTGTCACCAATCCCTTGTTTGAATCCTGAACTTTGCCCCAACTCTTTCCTTCTTGCAGTGTCGCCCCAGACAATCCACCGGTGTCTGGCCGGGCATCAGTGATTTGAATGATGTAATCCTGCCCTCCGTCACTTCTTCTGAGAATCTGATCCAATAGAGGACCTGTCTGCTGAGCTGTGTTTTTTGGCACTCCTCCTCCCAACTCCAAGATCCCTGATTTCTCCGAATCATAAACAATGGCAGCCTGTTCGATGATCTCCCTGACAAAGTCCAGATTGTATATTTTATCTTCTAGTCTGTGAACTACTAGATCCAATGCCAGTGACGAGTCTTTAATTGTGGAGACATATACTGGAACATCATAGTCATATGCTGCAGTAATGAAACTCTTTTCAGGATGTTTTGCATTTTCTTTGCCAATCCTTCCCATCAGGTTGCAGAACTCTGCAGTGGTAAATGGTTTGTCTGGAAAGTCTTTTCCAAACATTTTCTGAATGATCAGGTCTTCTGCTTCCAATGTTTCATAAAACTTTATGTACACGTCTCTGATTCGGACAATCTCTTCCTTGTACAATCTCATGTCATCAACATCCGAACTTCCTTGTTTGATTGGCAAGCCCCATGCAAAATGGTCTTCGTGATACACATTGGCCCCCGTAGTGATTATCCAATCAACAAATCCGCGTTCAATTAATGTTTTGATTATTCCCCCAAATCCAACTGGTGTCATTGCACCTGCCACCGTAAGACAGATTGTCACATTATCTTTTATCATTTTAGCATAAAGTTTTGCAGCCTCTCCTAGTCTTCTGCCATTATACCCTGAACTCTCAAACACATTGACTAGATCCTCTATGGTCATGTTTTTGTCTAGTTTAATGTGAGGGATATCCTTGCCATGAAATTTGTGCTTGTCCACTTTGAAAGACTGATTCTGGACTGTAAATAATACTTGCGTTAGGAATAGATGTAATCACATGCAGGCAAGGGCCAAGATCCGGACTGCCAGCAAAAAAAAGTAACAACATTTCCAAGACTGACCAGTTATTAATCAGATATACGCAATACATACTGAATAAGATAGAGACTGGTTGTTTTTCTGCCTACGAGTCTTGCGTTTTCCACTAGTGTATTAGTTATGATGCAAAGTATCATGGTTGGATGCCGTATGTCTGTCTTGCATTATGACACGCAGATCTGCCAAGTCAATGCAGAGAATTGTCTAGCCCGTGTGGAGAATGCCTTTTGCTTGTTTTTACAGACCGTAGGAGACTGGATGGTATGACTCGAGGAATTTGTCAATGTGCGCAAAGCACGATTGAGAATCCCAATAATTTTATTCTCAGGATGAATATGGTTGATGATGAGTGGGAATGGCATTATGGTTTGGTCAAATGATTCTTTTCTTAGATGGTCTGATTTCAAAGCAGAGTCAAATCCTGCAGTCTTTGAGGACTCGCATAGTTTTATCAAATATCGATATACGTGGACGGTGAATTCTGATAAAATAGGAGAACAGGTTTTATTCTTTATTGAGAACATTCAACTCTATGTAGAATTTCATCCTGTCTTGTCATGGGTTAGGCATTCACAAGCCAATGAGGATTTGCTAAAACATGAACAAGGGCATTACGACCTAGCTGAACTCGTAAAGCGTGAGAATCTTGAAAAATTAAGAGGTAGATTTCATAAAGACCTATTTCCTGTCAGGGGTAAAAACGAGGAACAGGAAAAGCAATTTGCAAAGTATGATTCTGGTATAATTATTGCAAAAGAGGTTGAAAAACTCGAGTGTATTTTTTTTCAAAGACGTCAGGAATATGACGCGCATACAAATTTTAGTCAAAATTCAAAAAAACAGTCAGAGTACGACGCTATATTTGATAGCCTGAGGCTGTGATTTAAGATATGTGACTAGCGGATAATTTTATTCTCGTGAACTGAATTGACGTAATTAACCAGACTACGATAGTATTTCAAGTGAAAATCCAAATCCTTAATTTCTGCCCGCCTTAGTTCTTCAAGTTCCGGACCAAAATCTCTCTTGTCTGCCTGGATGTGGTTTAGTGTATCCTCATTAATTTCAATCATGTGAAAAAGACTGCGCAGAACCTCGCCTTTCGTAAGTGTGTTTTCGCATGATTTTCTCAGTAGTGCCTCAATCCAGTCCATATCAATTCAGGATAAAATCGTTATATCAATTCCTGAATGTGGAATTTTCAACCTTTACTCTAATTTTCTTTAGTGTTTAAGATTGAGAATAATTTCACAAACCGCCAGTCTTTTGCCCCATCGTTTCTCCTAGTCTGAATGCACTTTGGCATTGCCCACATGGTCTATCTCTTGCGGTTCAGCAATTCACTCACAGTAGTTGAGGTATAGTCTAATTGCGAGAATCACAGCAATTACGCTCTCAGATTAAATGGCCATCTGGAGATTGAACCTCATGGCATTCTGAGGGCTCCTTGATGCAATGTTGATTGATTCAGAGTGCCTCTAGTTCGATTTCAGAGTTGCATGAGGGCAATCTGTCTGATTCATTTTTGTATTGCTCAATTAATTCTAGTTGGCGCTCTTTTGTATTCTCTACGAATTCTCTTTGATAGAATTGGGTTTTTTGTTTGCAGTCATTTTCCTCAAAATTGGTATCGACATACTTTGTAAATGTCTTGCTTAGATTGCTTGTCTTGCCTATGTATAACGGTTCTTTATTCCTATTATAAAGTACATACACCCCAGGAACCGGCTTCACAAATTTGACGCTCTCTATCCAAATTCTCATCTTGTCATCAAGCAATTCCATGATTTAGGGATGATTCCACTAGATATTAAACTAGATTATGATAATTCAGGTAATTGTCTAGAGTTTTGAAGTTCCTTCGTGTTTGTGTCGAAAAAATAACCTATTTTGACATATCTTGTGCGTATTACTTCAAAACTGTAGACAGTTACAAAAAATGGGATTATCTTATGGTAAAATATCAGTTGTTACAAACAATATACTCATTAAATCTTACAGAATCAACAATTAACCATGCAGTATTTAAAATTGCAAAGGCATTTGGCCCAACATATCAAGAAATGATCTCAGAGCTAAAAAAAGAGGCAAACATACACACGGCGACTAGACAAGCTGGAGGTTGAACGGAAAAAATTACTGGCTGTGGGCATTTGTTGGAAAATGGGTCGTAATATACGAGATTGACCCGACTCGCAGTAAAGATGTACCAAAGAGAATCATTGGCGGGTTTAAAGGCAACGTTACAAATGACTCGTATTCTGCATGGAATCATGTTGATAACCCACCAAAGATGCCACATTCACTATATCCGAGAGATTGAGGATACATACAATACAAGAATCCCGGAAAAGAATTCACAGCATTTGCAGCACGCCTAAAGAGAATACTGTATACCTTCACGATGCGGCAAAAATCACCAATGAGACAAAAAGACTACAAGCAAAAAAGAATTTTGAGAGAAGAATATCTGCAATGATATCCAAAAAATACAGCAAAGAGAACTGCATCAGGTTTGTAAAAAGATTGAAACATGAAAGAATGATGCTCTTTACGTTTTTGCAGACTGGAACTAATTACCATAACAACACGGCAGAGAGGGCAATACGACCAAATGTCATAATCAGAAAGAACATAGACGGTCATCGCTCAAAGGCCGGAGCTGATTCTCACAAGATATTGATGAGTATAAAGGAGACATGCGAGATGAGGGGATTGAATATCATGATTATGCTTTGGGATATCTGAGAAATTCTACTTCAAAACTGTAGACAGTTACAATAAATGGTTTTTTCATCTGTGTGAGACCTTGATTAAGAGATACAAACCAGAGTACACGAAAATCAAAGAATTTAATTTTACTTTTCCATCTACAGGTAAACAGTCTCATCTGTGATTACGCAAGAGGCTTGATGGTTGAATTAAGATTAGGGAATTAAAGCAGAAATATAGATAAACTCTAAATTATGGCAATCAGGAAATTACATGTTATGGAAATTTCTAGCAGAAATGTTGTAGAAGGGATAGCTCGGGCACCACAGAGGGCAATGTACAAAGCCATGGGATTAAGTGACAAAGACCTGTCAAAACAATTCGTTGGTGTCTGTCATACAGGAAACGAGGCAACGCCCTGCAACATCCATCTTCCAAGTCTGGCTCTAAAAGCTAAAGAAGGTGTTTCAGATACGGGTGCAACCCCAAGAGAGTTTTCAACAATTGCAGTAAGTGACGGAATTGCAATGGGGCACGAAGGGATGAAATCATCGCTGATTTCTCGCGAGGTTATCGCAGATTCAATAGAATTGATGGTCAGAGCACACCAGTATGACGCACTAGTGGGAATTGCAGGATGCGATAAGAGCTTGCCTGGAACCATGATGGCCATGGCCAGATTAGATATTCCGTCAGTGTTTGTGTATGGCGGAACCATTATGCCGGGTATGTTTGATGGAAAAGAGCTGACGATAGTAGATGTGTATGAAGCAGTCGGAGCATATGATGCAGGTCAGATAACACTTGAAGATCTAAAAAACATTGAAAACACTGCATGTCCAAATACAGGTTCTTGCGGAGGAATGTTTACTGCAAATACAATGGCATCGATATCAGAAGCAATAGGTATTGCCCTGCCAGGAAGTGCCAGTCCGCCGGCTGAAGACATCAGACGAGAAGAGATGGTATATGACACAGGAGTGGCATGCGTCAAATTATTAGAGATGAACATTAGGCCAAAAGAAATTTTGTCATTTGAGGCATTTGAGAATGCAATTGTAATGCTAAATTCTGTGGGCGGATCAACGAACGGAATACTGCACTTACTAGCACTTGCAAACGAGGTAGGTGTTGATTTGAGTTATGATGATTTTGAGAGGATACGAAAAAAAACACCGCATTTGGCAGACATGAAACCGGGCGGAAACTATGTTATGAATTCACTTGACAAGATTGGAGGAATTCCATTTGTCTTAAAGAGATTACTTGGCAAAGGACTGCTTAATGAGGATTGTATGACTGTCACTGGAAAGACCATCAAGGAGAATCTTGTTTCAATGAATATTTCAGGGTCAGAACAGAACATTATAAGACCGATTGAAAATCCGCTTCACCCGGTGGGCACAGCACTAGTCCTCAAAGGAAGCCTAGCTCCAGAGGGAGCAGTAATTAAAACTGCAGGAGTAGAGATGACAAAATTTACCGGAAGAGCTCGTGTGTTTGATAGGGAAGAATTTGCATTTAATGCGGTAACAAAAGGTGAAATTGGTGAGGGGGATGTGGTTGTAATCAGATACGAGGGACCAAAGGGAGGTCCCGGAATGAGAGAGATGTTAGCGACAACTGCGGCCCTTGTAGGTCAGGGATTGGGAAAAAATGTTGCAATGGTAACTGATGGCAGGTTCTCTGGAGGCACACGTGGATTCATGGTAGGGCACATTGCACCTGAAGCCTATGTTGGAGGTCCGATTGCACTAGTAAGAGACGGCGATGAGATCACAATAGATACAGAGACCAACGTGGTTGATCTTTACGTATCAAAAGAAGAACTAGAATCCAGAAAGAAGCAATGGCATAAGCCAGAGCCAAACTACACAACAGGTGCTCTTGCAAAATATGCAACACTTGTAGGTTCTGCTGCCAATGGTGCAGTTACCAGTCCGCTCCTCTAGTAATTCATTAGGATTCATTCCACTTTTGGATATCTGACTTTATGAATTCATGGGATTGTGGGAGACGTAAGAGTTTAGGTTGAGCACGAATTTTAGATGTTCTAGTCAGGTGACCTAAACTCTTACCTCTTGGTTTGGTGGATTATGATTCCTTTGCTGTTTGTTATTATCTCTGTGTTGAACGTAAATCATTTCTTTTTGCCAGAGTATGATCTCTTTCTTTGCACAGAATCCTCCGATCTTTATACAGGTACATGTGTTCCATCAATTAGCAAGGTGTTGCCCAGCACCTTTGTATTTGCTGTATGGGTTTCTCATCTGATTGTATTATATCAGACACATTCTCTGCAGTGGGTAAAATGCGTTTTAATATCTCATCTACAAGCTTGATATATCTGCACACCGTGGCCTGATCAATTCCAAACAATGCTGCTAGTTGTCTTGTGTAACGTTTGATCTCTTTTTTATCAGTCCCAGTAATAATGCGTGTTCCGGATAAAGCTTGCATCTGTTTCCTGCATCAGATTCTCGTTTACCTGATTCAATATCAAATAACGGCATTTTATCTAGATGGTCTAGTATGAATTCTACAACATGTTTTAACAACCAAAAAAAATCATCGATTTGATATCCTGTAAATGCATGCAAACGTTCTGGTGTTGACATTATGATGTGGGGCATATCCTATTTGTGTGCAAATTCACAAACCTTCTTTCCATTGATATCTACATTTCCTGGCCTTTGTTGCAGTATATAGTGCATCTAGTTCTGCTATTATCTTGTCCTTTTCATATAGTGCACTGTCCTTTTTATATAGCGCCTTGTCTTTGCTCTCAACCAGCTTTATCAATTGATTTGAAGCTAGCATTTCGTATTGGGACATATCAAAGCAGAGAATATTCCAGGATCTAAACCTATCGTCTGAGAAATGTTTACCATCGTGTCAAATGTGAACAAGTTGATGTGTACAATTAGATTGTTATTTTGGTCGATTACGCATAAACTCTAATTATCCAAAGTTCACCAAAATAATCTCAGTTCTTCATATAACAACAAAATTCTACATTAAGAGCGAAGAAGGATTACTGCTTGAGACGTACCACATAGATCTTTGTATTTTTAGCCGATTTTGAACACAACCGAGTTAACTGAAAGGCGGTTCATCGTTTATAAGAGGAATATTTTTTTCTCAAGCTATGGGTGGAGCAAAGAAACCAGATGTAGTAAAGAAGAACAGGTCAGTCAGTACCAAAGACTCTAAGAAAAGAAAAAAGGGCGAAGGCGGACCAAAAAAGGCAGAGATTGTAGTGTTGGTAGATGAACAGCAGGCAATGAAGATTATTCAAAACTCCAAAGTAATCACAGTACAAGATCTTGCAAGACAGACAGGAATCAAGATTTCTGCAGCAAATGCGTTTCTAAGAGAATCTGCCAGCAGGGGAACTGTAAAACGGGTCGGAGGATATTCAGGACACCATCTGTATCAGGCATCTTCATCGTAGATGCAAAATATATCTCCAGATTTGACATCACCGAGCGCATCAACGTTATCACTGAATCTTCCAATTGGAGTCATAGTCTTTCCAGTCACGTCATTAGTGAAGAAACAGATGCTTCCGGTGGATGGCAAAAATGCAATGTCGCCTTTCTTGAATTCAGATCTTGCCCGCTCGATTCCAGAATCAACGGCAGTTTCAAGATACAGAATACTGTGCCCCAGCATGTGGGCATTTCCCTCCAACGGTAGTGATCTCATTATAACTCCGACAGTCCTAGGTGACAAGTGACGCTGAAGATTGCAGGTAATTTTTGCCTTTTCTCGAATTTCCAAGACTAGTCGCTTACGTGAGACCGAAGGTGTGCTCAATTTGTACCATAAAATGATTAGATTATATAACGTTTTAAGGGAATTTCGTTGCTTGTCTGCTGTTAATGATACTAATGTGCTAGAGACTACAGAGATTGTAGAGGAGGCCGAAGAGAACGCAGGACTGAACAAGGCACTTGACACCTATCGCAAACTAGTCGAGAAAAAGGGCGGGAAGGATACAGAGCTGACTGAGAAAGAACAAGAGAGTCTTGAAAAAAAGATCAGCGAGATTGAAGAGAGGGAGGTTGTCGAAAAGATAGTAGAGCACGACCCAATAGAGATTCCCTGTGTTAAGAACAAGATCACAATCGGGCCCCCAACACTGACAAGATTTGAAAAGGCAAGGATTATGGGCGCAAGGGCATTGCAGCTGTCTCTAGGAGCACCCACATTTATTTCAATTCCAAAGACTGCAAGAATTTCATTGGACATCTCAATGGAGGAGCTAAAGCAGAGAGTGATTCCAATCACAATCAAAAGGGTACTTCCAAACGGAGACTATCAAAACATTCCAATTGACTACTTTGAAAAATGAATCATAGGTCGATAAAACTTAAAAGAACAGAAAATTGCTGAACAGTGAATAATGCTCATGAAAGAGTCAAGTGAACCAGAGGGTCAAGAGCAGACCGGCAAGTCTGAGAATGCAACAGTAACCATAGGAAACGACCCCGTAATGCAATCAGCAGTAGATATATTATCCATACTCGGGGACAAAAACCGTGTCATTCTAAAGGCCAAGGGAAATTCAATTCCAAATGCGGTCGCAGTTGCAAACATCGTTACAGAAAAAATGCTAAAAGGAAATTCCAAGGTTGAAAAGATCACCCTAGATACAGTCTCAGCTGCAAGTATTGGTAGCATGACATCAACTATAGAGATTATTTTAAATAAAATCTAGTAAACGCTTCCAGGACCCTTTAGAAGCATGTTTTCACATTCCTTGCATACTAGTTCATCAATGTCTGATTCCAGATTGTGGTGTATCTCACATATTAGCAGGCTAGACTTTACATAGTTACAGAGACCGATAAATTTTGAAAGGTTAGACGGGGTGTAGGCCATGTCAGATGAGAGACTGTCACATAGATCATCTATCATTGTTGCAACTTGTTTTTCTGCTAAAAGTTTTGCAATCAGGGATGGATCGCCTCTTGTTCCGCGGATGTAGTTGCTGACTGCTGCCTGGGTAACCCCAAGCATTTTAGAGATTTCATCCTCCCGAATATTGTGATCTTTTGCAAGTTTTTTAGCAAGGATTGCCCGCAACGCAGGAATCAGAGTCTTTGATTCGATTTCAGCAGGGAGTAGCACTAACACTCATCGAGTTTGTAATGAATTTAAAGTTTGCAATTAGCTGAATTGTCCGACGGTAGATTATTAGGCATATCTATTTTAATTTCACAATCATAGAATATTCATTGGATGGTATCTCCGAGAGCCTTTACAGAACTTTGGAGGATGCGTGTAGTTCCTGCAGATCAGACTTGATTTCACTATCAGGCGGACTGGACAGCTCTATCATGGCGCATTTTCAAAGGCAGAAAAGGCCAAAGGCAGTAGTAGTCATTGCCAAGGACTTTGTTTCAACTGATCTGGCTTTTTGTCAGATTGTTTCAAGAGAGATGGAGCTGCCTTTATCAATTTACAATGCAGAAACAGATGCGATTCTTCAGGCAGTTAGGGGCACAATCAAGATTTTGAAGAATTTCAATGATATTGAGATTCGCAATAATGTGGTGATGTATTTGGCAATAAAATGGGCAAAAGAGAACGATGAGAAATCAATCATTACGGGAGACGGGGCAGACGAGCTATTTGCAGGATATAGTTTTCTGATAAACAAGCCAAAAGAGGAGCTAGGAGACGAGATCAGAAGGGTCTGCTCAATAATGCATTTTCCGACACAAAAGATTGGAAGAGTGTTGGGAGTGAATGTTGAATCGCCTTTTCTTAGTGATACAGTTGTGAGTCTGGCCGAAAGGATTCCAGAGAATCTAAAGGTAAGAGACAATGGAAAAGATAGATACGGGAAATGGATTCTACGCAAAACATTCGAAAAACACATCCCACACCAGATTGCATGGAGAGCAAAGTCACCAATGCAAGACGGTGCAGGAACCGCAGGACTGACAGACTGGTTTGATTCTGTCACAACAAAAGAGAGGTTTGTTAAGGAAAAACTAGACACCAAAAAGAATGACGGCGTGATAATTAAGAGCAGTGAATCAATGTATTATTATAAAATTTTCAAGGAATTGTTTGGGGTTCCAGTGGATAGTAATGCGGAGAACACTTGCCCGTATTGCAGGCACCTAGTTGAGAATTCCAAATTTTGTAGAATGTGTGGGGCGTTTCCCATCTAGACATTGTTTCGGTATTTGCGAGGCTTTTTGGCAAAGATTTGTCTGCACCCGTTACAACAAAAATAGAATTTTTTTTCATTATACTCATAAAGTATTGCCATATCTTCATCAAGTTCAATTCCACAGACAGGATCAACTGGCACAGATTTTCCACATGTAAATTCTATTTATAGATTAAGAGGACGTTTCTTGGATTTTGCAGTCGTATTAGATGCAGTTTTAATGACATGTACGATCCCGTCAGGATTTGTTCCCCAGGAGTAGGACCGAGCCCTCCCTCCCTCTCTCCCCATCATACAGATCCGTCAAAGTATTAGGGATTCAACAGGTGTGATCAGATGTCCCAGAATCAGACATGAAATTATGAATCAATTATCTCAAAGATTTGTTTGGGAAGAGTGGCGTAATCAATATCAGGTTCTGATACGACATATAGGATATCCTCGTTGATTATTACGCTAATTGCAAGAATGTGCTCGCGGGAGGCCATGGCAAACTTTACAGGGCCTAGCTGTTTGTCAAATTCCTTTCTCATTTTTACGCGCAATGCAATTTCCATGAAGATCATTTCATCATCCTTTTCGCTCTCTAGCGGTTTGACGTTATCTTTCATTCCGCCGGCAACTAGTCGACCCTGCTCATTAATCACCCCTGCAAATCTGATTTTAGTGTCAGTAGATAGGATGGTCTCACAGATTTTTGCATAATCGTAAATCTTTGCACACATGTTATTCTTTTTTTCTGTTGCTGTTTAATATCTTTATACAAAATTTGAAATGTGACGAAAAGTTACAGGGTTAGTTTCTTGATCAGAACCAAAAATTCATCCTCAGGTATAGGCGGAATTTTCATAATCTCAAGATTCTCAGAGACATGCTCAGGTGATTTCTGTCCCACTAGTGGAGCCAAAACCCCTGGAGACGAGCGTACAAACTGCAAAGCGCGCAGTGACGGTTTTAGCTCATCAAAATCAGGCATTGTACCTGGAGACAGCAAGCGACCTTGCATAAACGGAACGCTGGTAAACACGCCGATTCCCAAACGTGTGGCCGCCTCCAAGACAGAGACATTCTCAGATACTAGGGGTTGATTTTTTCCAAGCAGTGCTTGATCATAGTGCATGTTAAATGGAAGTTGAATGAATTTGAATCCGTGATCTTTTCCTCCGATTTTCTTGGCCATGTTGACAGTGTCCTCAAGTGAGAGAAATTGAGGATTGTCATGTGGAACCCTAAAGCACTCCCATGTTGCCATCCCGTAAAACTTGATTTTTCCCTCATCACGTTTTTGTTCATATAGTTCAAAGACAGCATTTAGGTTTTCCAGAAATTGTTCCTTGGAGATGTCTTTGATCTGTCCTTCGACGGCGTTATGAAGATACATTAGATCAACGCATTCCAAATCCAGATTTTTCAGACTGCGATCTAGCTGATCAGAGAGAAAAGGCAGAGTCATGCAGTGGTATCCGGATGTGACATCACCCTCTTTGATGACGCCTTTTTGGGCATATTCTTTTTTCACATATTCCCAAAAGTCAAGCTGTACTTCTGCATCATTTGTCACATAACCGTTTTTGGTGCAGAGAAATATTTGATCACGTGAAATTTTTTCTTCATGGATTAGTTCAGAGACTGCTCTCCCTACTGAGCGCTCTGCTTTTTGGGATCGATAGTTTATTGCAGTGTCTATAACATTAATTCCAGCATAAACGGATTGCTTTACGGCGTTTGTGACTAGTTTGTCTGTTTTGTCATCCGCATCGCCAAGATAGGTTCCGACACCGACATTGGAGAGCGTGAGGTTTTCAAACGCTGTAAAGTTGGCCTGAACTGCACCAGAATCTCTGGCAAATTTTTTGGTTCCTTCCAGAGTTGCAGAATCAGAGATCATGCAGTTTCTCACGAATTGCTAAATTTATGTCATGTCATAGACCGGTCAGAAAACTGGCAACAAACAGAGCTCCTGTAATTCTGCTGAACATTAGAGTCGAGGACATGAAGGGAAGCAGGTTGTCAATTGAGTCAAAATTTTTCCGCAATCCCAGTCCGGATTTTATCATCAACGGAATGCAGAATAGTGTGAAAAGGGACGTCAGCGGGAACAAATTTACAGATACGCCAAATATTATCACAGAATATGACACTAGCGGGAAAATCCAAAAGAGATTTGAGGCCTTTTCCTTTCCAACTGAGATGACCAGCGATTTTCTGCCTTTGGACTTGTCAGCGTCATGATCAGGAAACGATGTAATGAATAGCACCAGTGAGGACAAGACCCCGACTGCAATACCGGCAAGGATTGATTCTGCGGTGATCTCCCCTGATTGGATATAGTATGTGCCAACAACTATCAGTGAGCCCTTTACTGCAACAAAAAATTCACCCAAGCCGGAATCAACAATTTTTGTAGAGTAAAAATAGATGGACAAGATTGCAAATGCCAGAATTATTCCAATGACAATGCCATCGGTAATTATGAAATAGATGCCCGATACAGAACCGATAATCAAAAATGCAACCCCTGCACGGTACACAGAAGATGCCTTGAGCAGTCCTTCTGGCAGTACACCGGTTCCACCACTCATACTAGTTCGTCGGGTTTTTGTATCAATTCCTCTTTTAAAATCCCAAAAATCATTTAGTAGATCAACGCTGATATGAAGTGTTATTACTCCGGCAAATATCAGGATTGCATCAAGGGGATCAATTGAAGTATCTTGCCTCCAGTAAAGTGCCAAACCAAGAGAGACTGCAATTACAGATACAAGAAGAAACCGTACCCTAATCACACGAAGCCAGACTGAGAGCATTATAAACAGCATTAGTTTTTCAGTATAATACTCATGGGTTTTGATTTCAGACTATTTATAACAAAATGTGGTAAATTTAGAGCGTGATCATAGGAAAAATCAACAAGGATGAGAGACGAGTGAGATTTCATCTAGACATACAATGTACAAATTGTGCGAAAAAGGTCCCGGGAGGATTACAGGCATCTGAAAAATTCTATGGAACAGAATCATTCAAAACAGAATTGTCAAGATTTAGGAGAGATTATCTTTGCGGGGTTTGCAGAGACATGAAAAGAGTAGATAACAATCGCGCTTGATACAGAATCTTGTTATTCCATAAAGAACGAAGATCATTTTGGTAGACTTGTAATCATCTCCCTCTTGTCATGCAAGTGTGGTATCCTAAAAGTGTGATTGCCCTTTACGGGACATGATATTTCTCTCTTGTCTGCTCATCAATAACTGTCATTCCAGGCTTTGATATCTTGCAAATGTCTGTACTAGTGTCTCAAGTTATCCCAGTCAAGGAACATGTACGACCTTTCCATATTGTACCATTCCATAGATAGATCAATCGGATCACTGACACGTTGCATGATATTTATAAATTCTGGTAGCTTCAGTTAACCCAGATGTGCTCAAAATCAGCTGAAAATGCAAAGATCCATAGGAGGGACGTCTCAAACAGTAATTCGTGTTTAAGCAAACAAACCGTCTGAGACGCGATTTAATTAACAATCGTACAGTATGTCAACATATCACATTTTTTCTTGAAAACTACCTGTCATTATACAATACCAGTATCTACCAGATATAGTGCAGTGTATACTCTGAACAATTTTTTTCATGGCATGATGCGTGCATCAATTCTTACTACGTCAATCGCCGGATGTGCTTCTTCGTTTCAAAAGTTTGCACAATTGCATAATGACTCGTACAGGCAAAGGTATGTATCAACCTTCACGCCTAGATCAATAAAATTAAACCAAAAGATCTAAAAGTAACCTCATCCACCTTCTGATATGAGCAAGACTCACAAAATTGATTTAGAATTAAGACGAGAAAATAAACAATGTAGATGATTGGGTACCTACTACCCCTAGATTATTATGAAACATTTTACAACAATCATAGATGGATTTTGTATCCTTTGCAAAAACAATCTCTGATGAATCATTGTTAATAGAATTCTTAGAATCAAAATACACCAAGAATCTTTCTTGTCTTTTTTGTAAAAGCAGATCACTTTACATCATGAAAAGCAGAGACAGAATTAGATGCACAAAATGTAAGAAAGATTTCAAACCATTTTCCAGCTCAAAATTCTCTTTGATTAGAATTCCATATTCCAAATGATTGTCTCTAGTTAAGCTCTTTGAATTATCAACATCTGCAAAGACTGCATCAGAACAGATGCATCCAAGCTACAAGACAACTCTAAAAGCATTTGATGTAATTAGATATTCCATCCTAGAAGAGTTGGCAAAGACTGACCTTGTTCTAAAGGGCAAAATTGAGGAAGATGAGGCGTATTTTGGAGGTAAAAGGAAGGGAAATCGTGGTAGAGGTGCCAGAAACAAGACCATAGTATTTGGCATACTGGAAAGAAAAGGAAAGGTTCACGTTGAAATTGTAAAGAATGTCAAAGCCAAGACACTTCTTGCAAGTACAATTAGAAAAGTGAAAAGAGGCAGTATCGTGTATACGGACAAGTGGCGAGGATATGATTCGTTGATTTTCAATGGATACAAGCATTTATCAATTGATCACAGTAAGATGTTTGGAAAAGGTGATGTATACATCAATGGTATTGAAGGCTTTTGGAGTTATGCCAAAGAGAACATGGCAAAGCATCATGGTGTCAGTCCGGGAAAGTTTTTGTTGTACATCAAAGAGATGGAATGGAGATACAACAATAAAGATTATAATTTGTTTGATCTATTGTTGAAGTATATGTTAGGGGCAATAGGTACATAATCACCATTATGATTTGCAGCAAAAAATTCAGAATATTTTTAGGCTAATCAAAGGACACAAAGAGTATCTTCAAGAAACGTTTCATCTTCGAAATATTGCCTCAATAAATAAGATAGATATCAATGACATTACAAATCCGTACTACAATATGATAGCAGATTATGAGACAGAATTGGAAGATTTGATTCCTAAAGCAATAAAAGAACTAGAAAAAAATTTCTAATCTTTTTTGGGTTTACCACTAACAGGTTTGCCGCCTGCATTGATACCAAGTGATTCAACATCTTCACTAGCATTTAACTGTCTGGGAAAATCCATATTTTTCTTGACAATTTTTTGTTGTTCATCTTTCATAATCAATACTGTAATTTGTCATATTTAAATCAGTAATTATTGCGGTACTGTCAAGTTATCGAGACTCAAAACACGATCTTCTAAAGATTGAAAAAATACCTGAAAATTCAAAGTTCTAAAATTCCTAAAATTATAATTATTGATATTGACTAAGTGAGGCGTTTTGAATCAAAGTTTTCCATTTGTTATTTCCATCTACAAGAACACCAGCTAATTCAGCAGGAGTTTTTTTACCAATTCCACCATGTTTCTTTGAGAAATTGTAAAATGTTTGGAATCCTGAAAATAATGGACTAGACATTTTTTTGATTCCTCTGTATGCTACTTCTCTATCTCTGAAAGTTCCGTTTAGCCTCTCCATCCTGTTATTGTTTTTATCACCTTTCATGTGAATGTGTCTGGTATGTTCAGTATCTTTCCAAAGAAAATTCTTAGCCTTGTAGTTATCTTTCCATGCCTCATGGAAATTATGAGCTCCGTCTGAAATTAGAGTTGTTGGTATCTTATCTGCAATCATCATAGCCTCTCTAAACATTGGAGTTACATTTTCAGTGCCTTTTGTGTTGGCTACATATTGAGTTATCATAAATCTTGTTTCATGGTCAAGCATGGAATATTGTAATTTCATGTTACCCTTTACCTTGATAAAAATTTCGTATGAATCAATAGAGATTATGCGTAATTGATTAAACCACGCCAACCATCACAACATACTCTAACAAAATCATTAGACGTATTGCGTAATTATTTCTAGGTGCGATTTTTGGAAGATAATTTCTCAAATTATTCTGAAATTTTAGATTTTTAGGCATAAAATTACACAAAATATCGAATGTTGAAAAAAATTACTCTAATTATGCAAACGGTCTATTACCATCATATCAAATGTGAACAAGTTGGTGCGTACAAGTTGATTGTTGTTTGTTATTTTGATCAATTACGCATAAACTCTAATCTATGTGAGACCTTTTTAAGCATTTTATCCTTTTTCAGCATGTGTAGTATAGCATTCGCTAGAGACATGTTTCAAATGATACAGGATGCGGACAATTATCTATACGAGGTTTTGACCCTCAATGCTATCTTCATCCCTGAGTTAGGATCAATCGCAATTAGCAAGCGAGGTCTTTACCCTCATGATTCATAACGCGACCTGTGGTCCTAACTATAATTTTGTACAAACTCTCTCTTCTCTTTTAACATCCAGTATATGACTCGCAACATTTTTGATCCTGTAGCTACTGCAGCTTTGGAACTGCCTCTCTTTTTCTTGATACGATTGTAAAATTGTGTAATATTACTATTTGGTGCATGTAATGCATGAGAATGTGCAGCTTCAATCAAGACCCATCTCAATGTCATGCTGCCTTTCTTTGTTATACGTCCATGATGTATTGTATCTGCAGAGTTTCTAACTGATGGGGCCACTCCTGCATATGCTGCAAGCTTGTGAGAGTCATTAAATCTAGAGATTCCTCCTATTTCAGATGCAATCACCAGTGCTGTGTAATCACCTACTCCAGGTATTGTCTTTAGTAGCATTGCATCAGAATTGGTTTTAACTGTCGCATATATCTTTGCATTAATGTCTGAAATCATATCATTTAGTGATTCTATCTGTCGTATAAAGCCATCAATACGGTAATCCCCTAGGGCACAGAGTCTTTTCATGTATAATCCTGTGAATGTTGCTCCAGGAATCTTTATTCCATTTTGTAACAGAATTCCATGAATACAGTTCTTTGCAGATGTCCTCCATTGGATCAACTTTCTTCTATACCGTACAAGCTGACGTGCCTTTACAATTTTATCACTTGGAACAAAGCATGTTGTAATATATCCTCCACGTAAGAGATCTGCCAGTACCGCTACATCAATCTTGTCTGTCTTTTTCTTTGATGCTGCAATTGCCTTTGTAAGATAAGGATTTGACAACACTACCTTGTATCCCAGTACATCTGTCATGAATCTGTACACTCCATACCAAACTGATGATGATTCCATGACGATACTGGCAGAAAGAGGTATCTTTGAGAACATTTGTCTGATTGCCTGTTGTGTGTTCTCTATTTTTTCATTTCGTGTTATCTTTCCCTTGTTATTCATGACTGCCACTTGATGAAATTTCTTGTGCAGATCAATTCCAACATACATGATATTTTCTGCTTTATCCCTAATCTGTTTCTTTGGAACTGTTCTTTTTGAAGGCGATTTACGGATCTTTGGTCTACCCGATTCATTCTTTATGCTATCTGAATTCCTTGCCTTTTTCTTCACATATAGTTAGCAAAGAGCATGTTTTACGCCTATAACGCCCAACTATTTTAGTGGATTTAGGCGTAGAGGTTGATACATACAAAATTTCATCAGTTCTCCATGTTTCTGATACTCTTGAAACTATTCCTTTTAGGTAATCATGTGTAAGTTTAGAATATTTTTCAATCCAATTGTAAATGGTTTGATAAGATATTTCTATTTCTTCCTGTTCATAACAATCTGCAACATCTCTAACACTCATGCCTGAAAAGTACATTTGTAATGATCTAGTGATTAGAGTTGAATCATAACGCATTTTCTCAAAGCCAAAGTTTGTAGTAAATCTCTTTTTACAATCCTTACACTTAAAAATTTGAGTATTACCTTGTTTGGTTTTCCTATTTCCCTTTTTGATTATTCTACCTGATGAACAGTATTTGCATAGTTTTAGTTTTGATTTATCCATCATTCTAAATTCTTGTTCAGTAGATAGGAATGTGTTAACCAACAAACTCTAGAAAATAATCTTGTTTTTCATTTCGAATCATTTGCACCACAAACAACCTAAAGAAATATTTGAGCAATTCAATTGAAATGGTTGGTTTGCCATTACAGTTTGATTCATCTTTGAGGATATAGTTTGTGACAATCCATGTATTGTAAAATATCAGTGGAAAATAAAACATCAATAACCTTACAGAATGATTAGGGCTGGTAGTTCTTGGTCTTACCTTTTCAATACATGCATATCCTGTTTCAATCCCCCATCTTTCTTTGTATTCTTTTGGAATTTGTGATATGTTTGAAGATATTTTTTCTCGTGGAAGACTAGTTGCAAACACCAGATACTGGTCTGTTAAATTGGGCTTGTCAGGTCTTGGGTGGGGAATTATTACAAGTGTGAATGATTCAACATGTCCGGATGCAGAACGCAATTTGTACTCTGAGATTACGCCTCTGTTACCTTCCACATATTGGATAATCGCGTTCTTTATTCCTCTGGTCTTTTTTGCTGGCATTAGAAATTTCTTTCCCAACTGTTTTAATTCATGGATTACACTGACTGAAAAAAACTCTCTGTCAAGTAACACAAGGCGTATATGAATGTCATTTCTGAGGCAATTATTCAGTAATTTACGCACAAAACTAGAGTTTGGCTTGTTTTTCGTAACATGGTATGCACCAAGGCAAGCTCTGCAATCTTTATCTACACAGCTCATGGTGCAGTAACACTTAAAATATGGGGTACTCTTTTTTGGTTTTGATTTTATCAGAAATTCATCTGGTTTTTTATCATATCTTGAAATCAAGTGTTTGTCAATTGCGACTGTGACTGGTCTGGCAAACATTCCAATTTCTTTCATGTCTGCAATGGTTCTATCCAATGCATCAGAGAGCTGTAGCAGCATTCTCTGTTCTGAAATCTTTTTGATTGAATTAATCAGCCATGAACCAGATGGAGTCTGCTTAAGATCTGATTCAACTGCCAATCTTTTTAGTCCTGATTCTGCATAAGAATTTCCAACACACAAGGCAATTAGTGCATTTATCATGTCTGGTAATCCATATTTTGAATTATATCTGACAGAGAATTGAAATGACATGGTAATGCAAAATAATTGGTGCAACTTTTCAAATGTGTCTTGTGATATATTGTACTGGTGTGCAGTATTAAAAATAGTAGGTCGATTCACAACTGATCGAATTGCACACTACTATCTAGCTTTTTCTATCAAAACTATTTGAGAGAATGGTTAGTATTTTTTTGACTTAAATGGAGCACATTCCTATCTACTGGTACTAGTTTAACAGACAATCTCTCCAGTAAAGTGGCCACAGGATCAATTATAGCAACTGATGGAATTTCTCCAACATTTACTGCCCGCTCTGATTCATTCACTCAGACCAGAGTGACATTTGACGAGAGTGTATCAGGCACATTGAGATTCTCAGAGTGGGGTTTTGCAGGAAACACACCAACTGCAGTTGCCGGGTATAATGATGCAGACACACTAGTAGATATAACAGAGCTGGTATTCACCCACAATACCACAAATGACAGCACGCCTAATGTGGAATATACGGGTACCAGTCTGGCTGACGGTTTCTCCAATAGTGTAGATATTACAACAGTTACAGCAACTGATGGAATTCTCACCACATCTTGTACTGTTCCCACCACTGGGGACTGGATAATTACAACTGACTGTACCACAAGCTCTGATGTTATAGTCCTAGGTAATGTTCTAGTGCAAAACAACTCTCTCTTGATCATTACAAGTGGAACCACTTTGAATATTGACTTTGCAAACAACAATCTCACAGTAGAGTCTGGGAGTGGCGTCTTGATTAAATCAGGCGGAACAATCACTTGATGTGTAGACCAGAATTACTGGGAAAAATATCTCTGGATGATAAACCCTTAGAGATAGATTATATCTGATTCTTGTGTTGGGTGATACAACCAGTTAACCCAGATGTGCTCAAAATCGGCTAAAAACGCAAAGATCTATAGAGGGGAACGTCTCAAACAGTAATTGGTGATAAAACAAACAAACCGTCTGAGACGTGATTTAACTAGAGTTTGTGTAATTGTCTAGAGTTTTAAAGTTTCTTTGTGTTTGTGTCAAAAAAACAACCTGTTTTGACATATCTTGTGCGTAATACTTTAAAACTGTAGACAGTTACCTAAGTCCCCATTTGTTGAAATGCAGCATGCCTTGTCTAGAGATTGTTATCTCCAAACATTCTCATTACCTCTGCAATTTATCTGGTGCATTTTTTTGCGTATTACTGTCTGGCATGTCTCCGGCACGCAAAGATGTCTCTGACCCCTCTTGTAGCATTCCAAATCTATACGAATCAGGCAATACTGTGATTGGATTTCATCTAGAATACACACATCTCGCAGGGTTTTCTTCTTAGAGATTATGCGTAATTGACCAAAATAACAAACAACAATCGACTTGTACGCATCAACTTGTTCACATTTGATATGATGGTAATAGACCTTTTGCATAATTAGAGTGATTTTTTTCAACATTCTATGTTTTGCATAATTTTGTGCCTAAAAATTCAAAATTTCAGAATAATCCAAGAGACTATCTTCTAAAAATCGTACTAGAAATAATTACGCAATACGTCTAATGATTTTGTTATTGTTGTAACGGTTGGCACGGTTTAGTCAATTACGCATAATCTCTCTTGTATTGGGTACCTGTTATCTTTGCAAATTAGTGTTCTTTGCCGAATTTGGACTGTTTTTGGTAGCAGACTGAGGATGGAGATAACTAGATTGCAAGAGTTTTTTGACCTCGTAATTTTAATTTATGCCATGATCATTTGCGTCTTTTTCATAAAAAAATTCCTGTCTATTCAAATCTTTTTCAGAGATAACCCTGCATTTTCTTATGGGGATCAGTCTGGATATCTGTTCATACGTTTTCATGTCTCTGACATCTGCGGCAAATGTAATCTGCAATAGTGGTGCCCTCTCTTTAATCATTGGCCTTATCTGCTCATATTCGTTACTCTGTCTCATTCCTGTCCTGAACAACCCTATGTTGTTACCGCTCTTTGATATCTGGGGATCTTGATAAGAACAAATTGCAAATTCACCATTGTCTTTTTCAATAATTGTCAGTCTGGTGAATTTCTCACTCCAACCTTCTACTTTTCTAGTGATGGAGATTGCCTCTTCTTTATCCTCAAATACTGTTAAAATTATCAGCCTGTTTTTTTTACAAACCCATGAAATTCCATGGAATTCTCTGTTCCAATTAATCTCAAATGACATACATTCCATCAGTTAATAATCAAATTAATGCTTTCTCAGTAGATGGGAAAGTAAAATCAAATTCTTTGTTTTTCGTGTATTTTTGACCGAATTTCTTTAGATTATGAGTCATGAGATTATAGGATTTGTAATTGATCTGCTTTTGCTAGTTTTTATGCGTAAATCGATTGATTCAAGATGTTTTCATCACAATTTGTAAGAACTTGGAATTTTTGACCCTCAAAAAGCCACGAAAATCGAGCTTTTATAACCTACTTTTCCGTAATTGTCTACAGTTTTGAAGTTTCTTCGTGTTTGTGTCAAAAAAACAACCTGTTCTGACATATCTTGTGCGTAATGCTTCAAAACTCTAGACAATTACACTTTTCCATCTACTGTTTCTAATTATATTAACATGGTGACGCTCAAAAATTTATGAGGCATTTATGCAGAACTTTAAAACACGATCAACACAAAGCCTTAATCATGTCGTTCTAGTATCCTGACACTGCATCACACATTACTACAAACATTACTATCTAGCCAGTAGATAGAAAAGTGCCACATTTGATGGAATTGCACAATCTCGATCTAACTTTACCTGTCTAATTTATTTGATTGATTGGTATTTTGCTCCAAATGAAACACTTTCCCATCTACTGCTGGCAGAGTGTCTCTTATGATTCTCAGAGTTTTTTGACTGGTGTGACTGGCATGAAATTGCAGGACATGAGATCAAAGTCCAAATATTAGGTAATGGCATGTGAAAGAATGGCAATGAAATAATGGTTTTTTCTTTGTCGTGAGAGCATGAAAGATACAGACTAGACGAAAATCAAGGAATCTGACTTTTCCAACTATAATATCAAGTAAGCGTTCCGCCGGATTTAATCAAAACTCCACTACCTGACTGTACTGTCAGATTAAATGTTGCATAGTCAATATCCAAAGTAATTCCAGAGGGAATGGTCAGAACCGAATCATTCTGAACAATTACATTTTCCCGGGCAGTTACACTGGAATTAATTGTACAATTTTCAGTTATGATCCAGTCTCCAGAGACAGGTGGTATGCAGGATGTAGGTATATTGCCCTCAACTACGTTTACAGTCCTGATGACCTGAACTGCCTTGTTATCTAGTTCATCAGTGGAATCATAGTAGATAGAATAAGTGCCTATAGTATCAGTGAATTCAGTAGCGTCGATGGTCACTGTCGAGCCGTCATTAGTTGTAGCATAAAGCTCTGTATAGCCTGCACCAAGATATGTGGTCTGCGGGTTGGCTCCAATTAGGGTTATGACGGGAGGCGTGTTCAGATTATTCCTTACACCTTTTGTAAAGTTCAGCAATGAATTTCCAGACACATCATCAAACGAACCTGCTGTTCTGGCATACGTAATGGTCATAGAATCATTATCAGAAATTGTCGCGTTGATGATACCAAGTATGATAATATTATCTGAGACAGACACGATTGAGTCAATCAAACCGTCAACGATCCCATCAAGTGTAAAGTCAACTGGAATGGCAAAAGAGTCAGTGATATTATGATCCAGCATTATTCCAATCTGTGTATTTGAGATGGTCTGAGCATTGACTATCCTTGGAGAGTTTGCATCAATGGTTTGCAGTATGTCAGTCCCATTAAATGGCAGGCTCGTGTTGCCTACACCATCAGCGATTATCACATTTTTGATCTGCAACGGTGTGGCCTGGTCCTCATCTCCTTCAGATATGGTATAATCTGCAGTGTATGTGGTTCCACCGTCAACACTACTCCAGAACAATTCCACAGAGTTGTAGGTGCTGTTAATAGTAGCAAAATTCTCATCTGAACTTGTGGTCAGTGTGAATAATATAACATCATTTACCTTGAGTGTGCCTGTGGTTCTTGCATCAGATATGATACTGTCTATGACTGGTGGATTTTCATCAATATTGCTCATATACAATACATGTATGGCACCTCTGTTGATACCGCCCGCATCATCACGTTGTGCACCAATTGCAATATCAGATACGGCATCATTGTTCAGGTAACCGATGTTTGTAATTGAGGTACCAAAGGTATCACCCAGAATCAAATCAGGACCGTTTATCGTATTGTCGTTGATCACTACGGTACGAGACACGCTTCCGTTACTGTTCATAAACATTACATGTACGGCACCTTTGTTGTCACCACCGGTGTTATCACCGTGTGCCCCAACTGCAATATCTGATATACCATCGTCATTCAGATCGCCAATGTTTGCAACCGAGCTGCCAAAGTTATCACCCCAAATCAAATCAGGACCGTTTATCGTATTGTCGTTGATCACTACGGTACGAGACACGCTTCCATTGTTGTTCATAAACATTACATGTACGGCACCTTTTTGCAATCCGCCGGTATTATCCGTATATGCCCCAACTACAATATCCGATATACCATCACCGTTCAGGTCGCCAATGCTTGCAATCGAGGATCCAAAATGATCCGTATCCTTCAAATCAGGACCGTTTATCGTATTGTCGTTGATCTCTACGGTACGAGACACGCTTCCGTCACTGTTCATAAACATTACATGTGCGGCACCTCTGTTAGTACCATTACCATCATCAAAATGTGCACCAACTACTATATCCGGCGTGTTATCATCGTTCAGGTCACCAATGCCTGCTATTGCTGCTCCAAAGTAATCTGATTCTCTCAACTCTGGGCCGTTTATCGTATTGTCGTTGATCACTACGGTACGAGACACGCTTCCGTCACTGTTCATAAACATTAGATGTACGGCACCGCTATTGATACTGCCGGTATCATCACCGTATGCCCCAACTGCAATATCCGATATACCATCACCGTTCAGGTCGCCAATGTCTGCAATCGAACTACCAAAGTAATCCGATTCTCTCAACTCTGGACCGTTTACCGTTTTACTGTTGATCTTTGTGATGCTAGATGCACTTCCATTTCTGTTCATAAACATTACATGTATGCCACCTTTATCATTACCTCCAGTATCATCAGAATGTGCTCCAACTGCGATATCTGGTATGCCGTCACCGTTCAGGTCGCCAATGCTTGTAACAGATGTTCCAAAGCGATCCTGATTCTCCAAGTCAGGGCCGTTTGTACTGTTAGATCTGATTTCTATAATTTCTGCAATGATTTCTTGTCCAGTTGCAGACACATTTTGGTATGTTACAACATACATTGACACAAGTACAACTATTATGCATGTCAGGGTTAGATTTCTTCTCCACAATCTACATTACATATATATAATCTATAATATATACACTACCTAACAAAAGTACTTATACAATTATTTTAACAGTAGGCTCTAATGTTAATTCGTGTAACATTGCTTGCTCATTAATTTTTGTTAACCCATACATATTAGCACAACTGATGATCAAAAGACTATTCGTCTTGACAGATTGATATCTCACAAACTTTGATGTGTGAGCATGATTATCTTGTTACTTGGACATTCTATTGGAATGATCACTGATTGCATGTCGTGGAAAATGTTTTATCTCCCAAGTCTTTTAAAATTTACAAAAACAAGTGTAGCAATTCTTCGCAGGTATAATTATTTTTCAACATTGATAAATTAAAAAACTTGTGATCTGGGGTATATTTTTAATGTATGATGTGAGTTATTTTTTTATTCACTGTGAATATATGTGAGTTTAGTTATTTCTTTTTTCTCTCTCTCACACAAGCGAACCGTACTTTTCTTTTTCTTTCTGAATCCATGATCGAGTATGTCTTTTCAGTCTCACAAAGTTTCATTTCTCCTGTAATCTCATCATGGGTTGATTCTACGGCACCGTCTGTTAGTATAGCGACACGCAAAAGTCCGTGAGTCATTTTCAAAGTATTTAGATTTGATTGTTTGTATTTACAAAAGTAAAATCATCTGTTCTCTAGTTTTTTGACGATTTTTAGTTCACGAACTTTGTCTCTTTTGCAATTCTTTCACAATATTCAATGTCTTGTTTTCTGAAATTTTAAATTTATGCGGAATTGTTGAAACTGGTAAAAAAACCACTCTGAATTTCTCAAGATGGACCGTTCAATTTTTTACTCTATGTCTCTCTCTATCTTCGAATCTTTTAAATGACTTTTTCTGTAACTGTCTACAGTTTTGAAGTTCCTTCGTGTTTGTGTCAAAAAAACAACCTGTTTTGACATATCTTGTGCATAATACTTTAAAACTGTAGACAGTCATACCTTTTTCTCTGCCAATATTTTTTCTAACATCCTTTGGTATTCGTGCCAAATCATTTGGTATCTCATGTATCTGGATCACTGTTTCCAGGCATATACTTGTCCCCGAGTTTTAATTCCATCTGCCCGTCAAACTCTTCCTGAAGTCTTGTAAAATAGATTTCAGCTAGTATCGGATCATCTGGAATTCCAATGTCCGTGTCATAATTAAAACCAGTTATCAGATGATAAAATTCCTCAAAGAACTCTTTACAATCAATTACGTCTGTTTCCATATTTATTGATGTTATCAGACACTTGTCTTCTGTTTTGAAATTAAGGCATGTCTCCTCTTCAATCATTTTGTCTGCTAATACTGCCATGAGATATGGGATATGTTGCTCCTCTAGTTTACCCTGATTCTTGTTTGCAATACGCAACTCGTAGCCATCTGACAAGTAATCCAAAGTTTTATCTACCACATCTCGAATATACGCATCAGTGTATGCTAGTTCTGATTCTCCTGGTCTTACAGCCTCTGCTTTAACGCACAATACGTCAAATTTCAAATTTCTGTTTATCTGTTCAAATTCCCATATCTGTTTGTTTGTCCACATGGGTGAGAATCTGTCTATGCATTTCCTAGTTGTCTGATTCAATGAATATCTCTTGCATGTCTGTTGTTTAACACTATCTTGAATCGTATGAATCAAACAAATAACATGTTTTATGCCTATAACGTCTTGACTATTCTAATCGATTTAGGCGTAATGGTTGCTACATACCTTGAATCAATCATTGGTCATTCTTCCAAGAAATTCTGGCGTATGGCTGGCAATCTGTCAGTGAAATACTCTGATCAATATACCAGAGATTATGCGTAATTGACTAAACCACGCCAACCGTTACAACAATGACAAAATCATTAGACGTATTGCGTAATTATTTCCAGATACGATTTTTAGAAGGTAATTTTTCAGATTATTCTGAAATTTTGAATTTTTAGGTACAAAATTATGCAAAACATAGAATGTTGAAAAAAATCACTCTCCGCAAAAGGTCTATTATACACGAGATCCTAAGTCTTTTCAATTAATTGTTCTTGCAAAATATCTATACATGTCAAGATCAAACTTGTGTGTTCTCAGATATTCCATAACTGTATATCTCATTTCATGAATTGACTCATAAAATTCTGATTGAACATTATCATGTTTGCACTGTCTCCAAATTTCTTCTATCATACTCTAATGTGGGGAGAACCTCTTGGAAGATATGCCAGTTTGACATTCTTGTTGTTTTTCAAATATCTTTTTGTATCATTGGATATGTGTTGTGACGCCCTGTCAACAATAACAAATATTTTCCCAAATTTTTTCTGAGCTTTTTTCAAATAGTCAACAAATGATATGGAATTGAATTTTTCATATGATCTGAAAAAGCTTTGATTAGTATCACTTGCCATTCCATAAACTAGAAATCTTTTATGTGATCCTCTCCATCGTATAATCATTCGCTTGTTTGCATCTACCCCAGTATTTCTTGCCAAGGTGCACATTATCTGTGAATATGGATTCATCTTGAATTAGTACTGTAAACCCCTCCCCCCCTCTTTTGCTTTTTTTATGCGTAAAATGATACGTAAATACCACATGTAACATGCAGCCTTTGAAGCAGCACGCACATGCAGTTTTTGTGGAACCTTTGGTTTCAAATTCCAACTGTGCACAAGACGACACACATGAGTAATGTGATATGTGATTCCTGTTCTATCAAATATGAACTGCATTAGTTTCTTTGGAGTCATGCCTCCGGAAAGTTTTTTGAACAATTTTTGTAATTGTCTACAGTTTTGAAGTTCCTTCGTGTTTGTGTCAAAAAAACAACCTGTTTTGACATATCTTGTGCGTAATACTTTAAAACTGTAAACAGTTACAGAAAATACGATTTATACCCATACCTGCTACATTATCTAGCACTTACATGACGCTAAACTCGTCTGATATCAGTAGATAGGAAAGTACCGTATTTGATGGAACTGCACACCACGATCTATGTCTTTTCCTATCTAATTTAATTGATTGATTGGTATTTTTTGCTCCACCAAATGAAACACTTTCCTATCTACAGGGTATGATAATTCCTTACAGACGGACATGTCTTGTAGGGCATATCCGGATAGTCAATCACTCAACTGGGCTTTGTTCTTTTACTGAACTGTTACCTGCCTTTCTCCTGGAACCCTCTCTCTTGTCAGTTGCGGCATGCCAAGCACCATCCAAATTTCGTTTTTACTCACAAACAGTTGAGCAGGCAGACTGGAGGACTTGCAAAATAATCTTTGAAGAGAATCAAACCAGAAGACTGTACATTTATCGAATGGGTTAATTAGGGTAAATCTTGGAGTCAGTTATCTTATGGGAAGAAAAGAAAGAAGAGCACGCGAGACAAAACGTGAAAATTATGCTGCTAAACATTCCGCAGAAAAAAGAAAAAATACCCTCATTGCGGTTGGGGTTTTGGCTTTAATTGCATCAATTGTAGGATATGCCGGATGGGAGTTTCTTACCATGACTGAGACTGTACCTGGCGGGCCAAAAAATGCAGGTGCGTTGGGAAGTGAACATGTACATGCGTCACTTTTGGTAAAGATTTTTAGAGATACATTTACGTTTAACGGTCCGGCTTTTCAAATCAAATCAAGCTGGATTCACTTTGAAGGTAGAGATGGTACCACCATTCACAAACATGCCACAGGCGTCACTCTGGAATATCTGTTTGATACACTGTCAATCGGCCTTGATGATCAATGCTATGTATTTCCAGATGGAAGCTCTTTTTGCACAAACGATGATTTCAATCTAAAATTCTTCATTAATGGTGAGCAGGTTTCTGACATTAGAGACTATGAAATTATTGATAGTGATAAAATCTTAATCGTATATGGCGATGAGACCATTGAAGAGATTGAAGCATATCTGTTACAATTAGAAAACCAAGTGATAATCAAATAGAGCGTGTTACAACTATCTACAGTCTCTTGGCAGATAGAAAAGCAACTCTTCTCTTGCATTCCAAGTGATATCTTCCCCTACACCTGATCAACAGTAGATGGAAAAGTAACTCTCAATTGTCCAATTCTCAGAGTTCTTTGATTGGTGATACTAGAACATGAAATAATTGAATCGTGAAAATCAATAAAATCTTGACATCTAGGAATAACATGTGATAAAAAAGCAATCGCTAGAGTTTATGCGTAATTGACCAAATCACACCAACCATCTGAATTCCTTGCCTTTTTCTTCACATATAGTTACAAACTCTAACAAAATCATACATCTCAAAATAATTAAAGCCAGTCAAACTTTACAAAAAATACAAAATAAATTATTAAACATGCAAAATAATCAGCTTGGCAAAAACGCACAGCACAGCATTGTGATGTTTTACCATATATCTAATCAAAATATACAGTCCATGGCGGTGATGGCGGTTCACCCTCTTTCCATCTAGACCGTATCTTTTTCCATTGTACGCAGATTGACAAGACCTGTTACCATGCTAAACTCTGTTTCAAACTCTTCTAGTGTACCATCATATGCATCAACCATTCTTGTATAGGTTTTCATGTCACCTATGGTGTGCTCCACCCTGGCTCTGACCCCGTTTATCTGTCTGTTTTTTGCCCGTTCTCGTTCTGTTAGTTGGCGATTCTTTGATCTCTTTTTAGGTTGCATGGATTGTGTGTTGTTATCAAGATAATCTGATATTCCTGAAAATCCCTTGTCAGAGTATAGCTTTGTTTTACTGCCTTCAGTCAGTAATTTTATTAGAGTTTATGCGTAATTGACCAAAATAACAAACAACAATCGACTTGTACGTATCAACTTGTTCACATTTGATATGATGGCAATAGACCTTTTGCGTAATTAGGGTAATTTTTTCCAACATTCTATGTTTTGCATAATTTTATACCTAAAAATTCAAAATTTCAGAATAATTTGAAAAATTACCTTCTACAAATCATACCTAGAAATAATTACGCAATACGTCTAATGATTTTGTTTAAGTTTTGTTGTAATGGCTAGTATGGTTTAGTCAATTACGCATAATCTCTATTATATTAAAGATTGATTCAGATTCTTTTTTGAATATGCCAAAATCATGACTAGCACCACGATAGCTCTTGGTTTGGTGGATTATGATTCCTTTGCTGTTTGTTATTATCTCTGTGTTGAACGTAAATCGTTTCTTTTTGCCAGAGTATGATCTCTTTCTTTGCACAGAATCCTCCGATCTTTATACAGGTACATGTGTTCCATCAATTAGCAAGGTGTTGCCCAGCACCTTTGTATTTGCTGTATGGGTTTCTCATCTGATTGTATAATATCAGATACATTCTCTGCAGTGGGCAAAATGCGTTTTAATATCTCATCTACAAGCTCAGTAGATAGGAATGTGTTAACCAACAAACTCTAGAAAATAATCTTGTTTTTCATTTCGAATCATTTGCACCACAAATAACCTAAAGAAACATTTGAGCAATTCAATTGAAATGGTTGGTTTGCCATTACAGTTTGATTCATCTTTGAGGATATAGTTTGTGACAATCCATGTATTGTAAAATATCAGTGGAAAATAAAACATCAATAACCTTACAGAATGATTAGGGCTGGTAGTTCTTGGTCTTACCTTTTCAATACATGCATATCCTGTTTCAATCCCCCATCTTTTTTTGTATTCTTTTGGAATTTGTGATATGTTTGAAGATATTTTTTCTCGTGGAAGACTAGTTGCAAACACCAGATACTGGTCTGTTAAATTGGGCTTGTCAGGTCTTGGGTGGGGAATTATTACAAGTGTGAATGATTCAACATGTCCGGATGCAGAACGCAATTTGTACTCTGAAATTACGCCTCTGTTACCTTCCACATATTGGATAATCGCGTTCTTTATTCCTCTGGTCTTTTTTGCTGGCATTAGAAATTTCTTTCCCAACTGTTTTAATTCATGGATTACACTGACTGAAAAAAACTCTCTGTCAAGTAACACAAGGCGTATATGAATGTCATTTCTGAGGCAATTATTCAGTAATTTACGCACAAAACTAGAGTTTGGCTTGTTTTTCGTAACATGGTATGCACCAAGGCAAGCTCTGCAATCTTTATCTACACAGCTCATGGTGCAGTAACACTCAAAATATGGGGTACTCTTTTTTGGTTTTGATTTTATCAGAAATTCATCTGGTTTTTTATCATATCTTGAAATCAAGTGTTTGTCAATTGCGACTGTGACTGGTCTGGCAAACATTCCAATCTCTTTCATGTCTGCAATGGTTCTATCCAATGCATCAGAGAGCTGTAGCAGCATTCTCTGTTCTGAAATCTTTTTGATTGAATTAATCAGCCATGAACCAGATGGAGTCTGCTTAAGATCTGATTCAACTGCCAATCTTTTTAGTCCTGATTCTGCATAAGAATTTCCAACACACAAGGCAATTAGTGCATTTATCATGTCTGGTAATCCATATTTTGAATTATATCTGACAGAGAATTGAAATGACATGGTAATGCAAAATAATTGGTGCAACTTTTCAAATGTGTCTTGTGATATATTGTACTGGTGTGCAGTATTAAAAATAGTAGGTCGATTCACAACTGATCGAATTGCACACTACTATCTAGCTTTTTCTATCAAAACTATTTGAGAGAATGGTTAGTATTTTTTTTGACTCAAATGGAGCACATTCCTATCTACTGAAGCTTGATATATCTGCACACCGTGGCCTGATCAATTCCAAACAATGCTGCTAGTCGTCCTTGTGTAACGCTTGATCTCTTTTTCATCAGTCCCAGTAATAATGCGTGTTCCGGATCAAACTTGCATCTGTTTCCTGCATCGGATTCTCGTTTACCTGATTTAATATCAAATAACGGCATTTTATCATCCACTGTTCAACAATTAAGATAAAACATTTGAAGTATGCATCACCACTACGCCTAAATCCGCTAGAATAGTCAAGATGTTATAGACATAAAACATGTTCCTTGCTTGATTCATACCATTTGAACAATGGGGTGGTGGTGGTGGTGGTGGTGGTGGTGGTGGTGGTGGTGCTTGGAATCTGTCTGTGACGATCGGTTTGCACCATTTAGAACAGGAGTAATTTGTCATTTGTGATGTTCATTAGACTGTTGCCAAATCACTGATCAAAAAACGTTATTATCTGTTTTTGAAAAATTGAAGACCTGTACTATGAAGTATGGGCAACTGACATGACTGCATTTCTGAGAATACTCAAGAATATATCCCAAAGGCATCTTACCTGAATCATGCAAGAAGAGCCAAATCCTGTAAAAGATTACCTGTTTGTTCACCTGGCAAAATCAGAAAAAAGAATTCAAAAACTAATCATTAATAAAAAATTCTCAAAAATCATCGATGATGTAATGGTAAATTGCTATGACAAAATCATTACACTAGGTGAGAAAGATGAATGTGTGGGGACTCTGGCAACAGGATTACTACACTATCTGCTTACACATGCCCTCATAAGCAGTCAAAGAAAAGTAGAGTATAAGGGAGTGGGGATAGATATCGTAATTCCAGACATCAAGACACTGGAAAAAGATCCCAAAAAGTCACTGTTAATCTGCATTCCAAAATCATCCAACAAGAAGATCATTGAAGAGAAAATTTCTCAATTAGATAAAATCCAATCTGAAAAAGATAACATTTGGGTGGTTCTATCAGAACATGTCCCATTAGGCAGAAAATCTTTTGTGCTGTCTAAAAAAGACAATACATTTTCAAAAATTATCTCCAATATTGCACAATTTAGCAGTGTTTGTGACACAGACAAATTCAAAATCTTACGAGTGTGAACAAATTACCTCAACAGTAATTTCAAATCCAGATTCTTTCTAAAAATCCTATACAACTTTATCTCGCTAAAGTCACTGATAAATGGAATTGAGCCCAATACCGGCAACCCAGTAAGACTCTTGAAATCGCGGGTGAGCTCTTTTGCATTGTACCCGTCTGAATCAAAATCATTTATGATTATTCCTTTGATTGGAATTTTGTATCTTTCACACATCTTTACTGTCATCATGGTGTGATTTATGGTTCCAATCTTTGTTCTTGTCACAAGTATGGCCGGTATTCCCATGTCCTTGATCAAATTAGTAACAAAATAGTCTTTGAGAATTGGAGTCATGATGCCGCCCATTCCCTCAACTAACATAACTGAATGAATTCTGGATAATCTCTTGAAACTCGAAAGAACAGAATTGATTCTTGGTTTGATCTTTAAATTTTTCCATGCAGTATATGGGGATGCTGGAATTGGAAAAAATTGTGGGTTTACCAAATTTTCAGCATCACATACTTGAGCTATTCTAGACAACATTACAATATCTCTAGATTTGCATCCCTTTTTTTGAGCAGTTCCGGCTGCAAAAGGTTTCATTACTCCTATATTAATTCCCATCCTGCGAATTACAGCTGCCAGACCTGCAGTAATGCATGTTTTTCCAACGTCAGTATCGGTTCCGGTAACAAAGAGTGATTCCAACAAATTAACTCATAACATTTGGTTGATTAACTCATCGGTTAATCTATCTAATGGAGTGGACCTCTGTTTTTAGTACCACTTTTTGCATATTGTTAGCCTCTCTCATTTATGTGTCAACTCCCATTGCTGAACAAACTCGTTTGGAGGCATGTATCCTATGGCTGAGTGGCATGAATCAGCAACGAGCATATTTTACGCCTATAACGTCCAACTATTTTAGTGGATTTAGGCGTAGAGGTTGATACATACGCTGAGTGAATTCTTTTGTTGCTAGTCCTCAAAGGCATTGGCCAGTACAACCTCTGCTGTCTGAAAGTTTGGAAATTTATGTAGGGCCAATTGTATTCCTTTTTGTGTGTCTTGTGAAATGATTCTACATGTCCGTTTTGTTCTGGTGTGTAATTCCAGATGTACTCTTGTTGTATGAATCAATCTATGTGAGACCTTTTTAAGCATTTTATCCTTTTTCAGCATGTGTAGTATAGCATTCGCTAGAGATATGTTTCAAATGATACAGGACGCGGATAATTATCTATACGAGGTTTTGACCCTCAATGCTATCTTCATCCCTGAGTTAGGATCAACCGCAATTAGCAAGCGAGGTCTTTACCCTCATGATTCATAACGCGACCTATGGTCCTAACTATAATTTTGTACAAACTCTCTCTTCTCTTTTAACATCCAGTATATGACTCGCAACATTTTTGATCCTGTAGCTACTGCAGCTTTGGAACTGCCTCTCTTTTTCTTGATACGATTGTAAAATTGTGTAATATTACTATTTGGTGCATGTAATGCATGAGAATGTGCAGCTTCAATCAAGACCCATCTCAATGTCATGCTGCCTTTCTTTGTTATACGTCCATGATGTATTGTATCTGCAGAGTTTCTAACTGATGGGACCACTCCTGCATATGCTGCAAGCTTGTGAGAGTCATTAAATCTAGAGATTCCTCCTATTTCAGATGCAATCACCAGTGCTGTGTAATCACCTACTCCAGGTATTGTCTTTAGTAGCATTGCATCAGAATTGGTTTTAACTGTCGCATATATCTTTGCATTAATGTCTGAAATCATATCATTTAGTGATTCTATCTGTCGTATAAAGCCATCAATACGGTAATCCCCTAGGGCACAGAGTCTTTTCATGTATAATCCTGTGAATGTTGCTCCAGGAATCTTTATTCCATTTTGTAACAGAATTCCATGAATACAGTTCTTTGCAGATGTCCTCCATTGGATCAACTTTCTTCTATACCGTACAAGCTGACGTGCCTTTACAATTTTATCACTTGGAACAAAGCATGTTGTAATATATCCTCCACGTAAGAGATCTGCCAGTACCACTGCATCAATCTTGTCTGTCTTTTTCTTTGATGCTGCAATTGCCTTTGTAAGATAAGGATTTGACAACACTACCTTGTATCCCAGTACATCTGTCATGAATCTGTACACTCCATACCAAACTGATGATGATTCCATGACGATACTGGCAGAAAGAGGTATCTTTGAGAACATTTGTCTGATTGCCTGTTGTGTGTTTTCTATTCTTTCATTTCGTGTTATCTTTCCCTTGTTATTCATAACGGCCACTTGATGAAATTTCTTGTGCAGATCAATTCCAACATACATGATATTTTCTGCTTTATCCCTAATCTGTTTCTTTGGAATTGTTCTCTTTGAAGGCGATTTACGGATCTTTGGTCTACCCGATTCATTCTTTATGCTATCTGAATTCCTTGCCTTTTTCTTCACATATAGTTAGCAAAAAACATAATTATCTAGAATTTTAAAGTTACTTTGTGCTTGTGTCAAAAAAATAACCCATTTTGACATATCTTGTGCGTAATACTTCAAAACTGTAGACAGTTACCCAAAAACATGTTTCATGCCTATAACGTCCAACTATTCCAGCGAATTTAGGCGTAGAGGTCCATGAATTTCCAAACTTTCAGACAGCAGAGGTTGTACTGGCCAATGCCTTTGAGGACTAGCAACAAAAGAATTCACTCAGCCATAGGATACATGCCTCCAAACGAGTTTGTTTAGCAATGGGAGTTGACACATAAATGAGAGAGGCTAACAATATGCAAAAAGTGGTACTAAAAACAGGGATCCGCCACAATTCTTTGGAATCTTTGGTGTACGAACATCATACAGTAAATCACCATCTCCAGAAATATGCAAGCGATGATGTGCATACCAACAACTGTGAGTGCAGAACAACACATCTTGGACTGGATTGTATAGCACAGAAGAGTCAACAAGTTTAATTTGGAATCACATGTCCAAATGTTTGCATTTTTGCACAACATGAGAGAACAGGGTGGTTACTCAGTTCACCAAAATAATCTCAGTTCTTTATATGGCAACAAAACTTGACATTAAGAGCGTCAAGAATTTGCTGAGATTCCATAAATCTGAATTTGAACAGGTCCAAAGGCTTGGTTTTGTTTGTAATTACGCAAGAGGTCTAATGTATTATGTAATTGTTCCACCTGATTTTATCAAGACCCCGCTTTCGGACTCTACTGTGAGATTGCCGTTTACAAAGTCAATATCAAGAGTGATTCCATCTGGAATGACTAGGACTGTGTTGTTTTGAACAATTACACTACCTGAAACTATGACATCAGAGTTTAAGGTGCAGTCTGATGTAATTATCCAGTTACCAAAGTCAGGAACACTGCAAAATACAGGTGGAGTGGTATTTAGTGTGTTTACCACATTTCCTGTAAAGTCTAACAATTGATTTCCATGTTCATCATCAAATGAGCCGGATGTTCTGGCATAAGCAATGGTCACTGCATCCTTGTCAGAAATTGTTGTGCCAGTGATGTCAAGTGTGATAATATTATCAGAGACAGACACTATGGAACGTATTGAACCGCCGGTGACTCCGCCAAGTGCAAAGTCGCCAGGACTGGCAGAAAAGTCAGTAACATCCTGATCAAGTGTGATTGTAATCTGTGAAATTGAGATGGTTTGAGCACTGGAGAACTGGGGAGAGTTTGCATCAATGGTTTTTAGTATATCGTTGCCGTCTGCCGTGGAACCCGTAATACCAGTACTATCTGTGATTGTTACATCTGTGATTTGTAGTGGAGTGGTCTGTTCCGCATCTCCTTCAGATACGGTATAGGTTGCAGTGTATGCATCTATATCATTAATACTCCAACTAAGTGATTGTGAGTTGTAAGTGCCGTTTATTGTAGCTCCTGCCTCAAATGAATCCGTGGTCAATGTGAATGTGATGATATCGCCCACCTTTAGTGTGCCAAAAGTTGTTGCATCAGACGTAATGCCAGTTATGGTTGGCTGAGTTGTATCAACAAGATCAAAGGAGGCAGGCAATGCATACTCGTAGACTGAATCATTCTGACTACCCACAATGAACATTTTTCCTCCATTATTTGAGAATGTTATGCCTTGAGGAGAATTATCTTCCAAACTTACATAAAGAGAACCTGTGAATGTGGAACTGGTCACATTAAAGGGAACAGACAGTGCATACTCGTAAACCCTGCCGTTCTCTGTTCCTACAATGAACATTTTTGCCCCGTTATTGGAGAATGTAACACCTGATGGCGTATCATCCTGGGAGGTCACATTGAGAGAATCAACTAGTGTGGAGCTGGCCACACTAAAGGGAACAGACAGTGCATACTCGTAAACCCTGCCGTTCTCTGTTCCTACAATGAACATTTTTGCCCCGTTATTGGAGAATGTAACACCTGATGGCGTATCATCCTGGGAGGTCACATTGAGAGAATCAACTAGTGTGGAACTGGTCACATTAAAGGGAACAGACAGTGCATACTCGTAAACCCTGCCGTTCTCTGTTCCTACAATGAACATTTTTGCCCCGTTATTGGAGAATGTAACACCTGATGGCGTATCATCATCCGAGCCTATGTAAATAGAGTCTGTGAATGTAAAAGTGGTGACACTAAAGGGAACAGATAATGTATACTCGTAAACACTATCCTTTTGTGCACCTATAATGAACATTTTTACTCCATCAGTGGAGAATGTGACACCTGATGACAATTCATCTTCGTTTACACGTAAATCAGTTGTTTGAAGAGGTGTATCTGCTGTAACTGTTGTAGCAGGTACACTATTGAAACTATCATCTACAATACTGGTTCCACTGTATACCACATCAGGTGTCTGGTTATTTGTGATATCATGGATAAAGATGAGTTCCGTTACAGCAGACAATGTGCTGTTATCACCGTATCCTGAAACTACAGTCGTATCACTTTCAGCAAAGCTCCACTCTGAGAATTTCAATATACCGTTTACTCCCTCACTGAATGTTACTGTGGTCTGGGCGGATGAATCTGATTGGGCAGTAAATGTTGGAATGATTTCATCAGATGCTGTAACTGTTGTAATGGATAATATGTTAGAGTTATCGTCTTGCAAGTTATTTCCCGTATATGTCACAGTAGGTGTCTGGTCATTTGTGATAAAATGGGTAAAGACTAGTTTTGTTACATTAGACAACATGCTGTTATCAGCATATTCTGAAACACTAGTCGGAATATTTCCACTAAAACCCTGCTCTGAACCCGGTGACGTATTCTTTATAGTAGAAGAGACTGTAGTTGCCACATTCCCATCAAAACTCCACTCTGAGAATCTCAGTATACCGTTTATCCCCTCACTGAATGTCACGGTGGTATAAGTGGATGAATTTGACTGGGCAGTAAATGTTGGAAGGATTCCATCAGATGTTGTAATTATTCGTGCATCCATAACATTAGAGCCACTGCCTGCAAGATCGCTTCCGGTATATGTCACACTAGGTGTCTGGTCACTAGTAGGATCATGGATAAAGATGAGTTCCGTTACAGCAGACAATGTGCTGTTATCACCGTATCCTGAAACTGCAGTCGTATCACTTTCAGCAAAGCTCCACTCTGAGAATTTCAATATACCGTTTACTACCTCACTGAATGTTACTGTGGTCTGGGCGGATGAATCTGATTGGGCAGTAAATGTTGGTGGATGTAAGACAAGATCAAAAGGAGCAGGCAATATGTACTCGTAGACGGTATTATTCTGACTACCCACGATGAACATTTTTCCTCCATTATTTGAGAATGTTATACCTTGAGGGGAATTATCCTTCAAGCCTAGATAAAGAGAATTGGTAAAGGTGGAAGTGGTGACATCATAGGATGTAGACAAGGCATACTCGTAGACTAGATCAGTAAAAGTTCCTACAATGAACATTTTTTCTCCATTGGTGGAGAATGTGACATCAGATGGATTTGTGTCCTGTGAACTTACATTAAGAGAAGTGACAAGGGTGGAAGTGGTGACAACGAAGGGAACAGACAAGGCATATGCGTAGACACTGTCATTCTGTTCTCCTGTAACGAACATTTTTGTCCCGTCATTGGAGAATGTGATGCCTGATGGAGAATCATCCTGTGTGTCCACATTAAAAGAGCTGGCTGATGTGGAAGTGCTGACATCAAAGGGCGTGGACAAGGCATACTCGTATACTCTGGCAGTAGTAGAACCAACAATGAACATTTTTGCCCCGTTATTGGAGAATGTGATGCCTGATGGAGAATCATCCTGTGTGTCCACATTAAAAGAGCTGGCTGATGTGGAAGTGCTGACATCAAAGGGCGTGGACAAGGCATACTCGTAGACGGTAGCATTCTGACTGTCCACAATGAACATTTTTGCTCCATCCGTGGAAAATTTGACACCTGATAGTAATCCATCTTTAGCGACATTGAAATCAGTTGTTTGGCGAGGTGCATCTGCGGTAACTGTTGCAGTAGCCATTACATTGAAGCTGCCATCCGTTAGTGTGTTTCCTGTGTATCTTACATCAGGCATTAGATTACTTGTAATGGTATGGGTAAAGACTAGCTCCGTCACTGCAGATAGTGTACTGTGATCATCATAACCTGAAACTGCAGTTGGAGTATTTCCATCAAAGAACCACTCTGAGAAACTCAATGTGCCATTTATTCTCTCACTGAATGTGACGGTGGTAAGAGTAAAAGAGTCGTACTGGGCAGTAAATGTTGGAGAGTCCATATCAACAAGATCAAAGGGAGCAGACAAGGCATACTCGTAAACACTGACATTCTGTTTTCCTAAAATGAACATTTTTGTCCCGTCATTGGAGAATGCGACATCTTGAGGGGAATTGTCCTGTGTGCCTATATTAAGAGAATTGGCTAGTGTGGATGTACTGACACTAAAGGGCGTGGACAAGGCATACTCGTAAACACTCTCATTCTGTTCTCCTACAACGAACATTTTTGTCCCGTCATTGGAGAATGCAATGCCTGATGGTTGAAGATCCTGTGTGCCCACATTAAAAGAGCTGGCTGATGTGGATGTACTGACACTAAAGGGCGTGGACAAGGCATACTCGTAGACCTTGATATTCTGTTCTCCTGTAACGAACATTTTTGTCCCGTCATTGGAGAATGCAATGCCTGATGGTTGAAGATCCTGTGTGCCCACATTAAAAGAGCTGGCTGATGTGGATGTACTGACACTAAAGGGCGTGGACAAGGCATACTCGTAGACCTTGTCATTTTCGGTTCCTAAAATGAACATTTTTGTCCCGTCATTGGAGAATGCGACATCTTGAGGGGAATTGTCCTGTGTGCCTATATTAAGAGAATTGGCTAGTGTGGATGTACTGACACTAAAGGGCGTGGACAGGGCATACTCGTAGACACGGTCGCTTTGAATTCCTACAACGAACATTTTTGTCCCGTCATTGGAGAATGTAACGCCTTGAGGGAAATTTTCCTGTGACGATACATCAAAAGAGCTGTCAGAATAAACATCAATAGGGATATAGAGGAATGTGCCAATCAGAAAGGCTACCAGTAATATGAACAAATTGGGATTATTTTTCACGTTACTTGACGCTAAATGTATACGTATTTAGACCTTTTTTTTTTGCACAATTTTGTCCACAGATCGCAGAAATTGACTGTGACAGAACTTGTCTGGCAGTCACATTACAGTAAACGCTCAACGCTCTTAATGTAGAATTTTGTTGTTATATAAAGAACTGAGATTATTTTGGTGAACTGAATAACCACCGTAAGAGTTTAGGTTGAGCACGAATTTTAGATGTTCTAGTCAGGAGACCTAAACTCTCACTAACCACCCTGTTCTCTCATGTTGTGCAAAAATGCAAACATTTGGACATGTGATTCCAAATTAAACTTGTTGGCTCTTCTGCGCTATACAATCCAGTCCAAGATATGCTGTTGTGCACTTGTAGTTGTTGGCATGCACATCATCGCTTGCATATTTCTGGAGATGGTGATTTACTGTATGATGTTCGTACACCAAAGATTCCAAAGAATAATACGTATTATACACGTCTGCAGATGCGAGATCCTTTTGATATTACATTACAAACAAGATCTGTTATGGATGAATACTTTTGAGGTAACCTCAAATGTGGCATCGCCGCCTCTTTGATGATAGTATAAAATCATCTGGAAATCTTGATCAAACTTGCCACGTCCAGGTGGTGGTTTTACTGCACGTCTTCTTGCTAGTCTTTCTGATGGTATGATGGTGTTGTGATAGTTTTTTCCTTCCTGTCCACTGTGCATATACAAGAGATTATGCGTAATTGACTAAACCACGCCAACCATTACAAACTCTAACAAAATCACACAACACAGAATAACAAAAGTCAATCAAACTTGTACAAAAAATACAAAATAAATTATCCAACATGCAAAATAGTCAACTTGTGAAAAAACGCACAGCGCAGCATTATGGTATTTTACTATATGCCTAATCAAAATATGTAGTCCATGACGGTGCCGGCTCACCTTTTTCCATCTATGCCTTGTTTTTTCCACATTGCATACAGATTAACAAGACCAGAGATTATGCATAATTGACCAAAATAACAAACAACAATCGACTTGTACGCATCAACTTGATCACGTTTGGTATGTATCAATCTCTACACCTAAATCCATTAGAACAGTCAAGGTGTTATAGCATAAAACATAATTGTCTAGAGTCTTGAAGTAACACGCACAAGATATGTCAAAACAGGTTATTTTTTCGACACAAACACGAAAAAACTTCAAAACTCTAGACAATTACCATAAAACATGTTCTTTGCTGATTCATACCACATTTGATATGGTGGCAATGATTTTGTTTGAGTTTTGTTGGAATGGTTGGCGCGGTTTAGTCAATCACGTAGTCTCTACTAGTTAAAAGACGATTCACTCGAATTCTTTCCTTGATGATTTTGATAAAAATGATGATTCGTGTGTCATGAGGTGACGTTGTCTTGAGGATGTGGCTTTTTTGAGATTTTACAAAATTTCCAAAAACCCCTACTAGTATTATGCAACTGATTCTAAATATATTATAGCATTATCAATATTATTCATGTGTAATGATATTCTCTATACCATTTGAATCTTTTTGATAGTGATATGATTATTGTTAAAATGGAAAAAAATTAATGCGATTAGGTAAAAAAATATGATATAGGTACCTTTTAGTTCGTATGTAAATACAAATTCGTATGTCAATGCTACTAGAAAAACAAATCCGGGTCAATCGTATTGTTACGACAAGCGCCAAGCATGCACGTGCAATTAAAGACCCTGCACGGGCCAAAATTGTGGAAATTTTATACCGCCATGCATTTTCTGCAGACCAGATTACAAATGCCCTAAAAAAGAAAGGGCACAAAAAGGCACTAACGACTGTCCGTCATCACCTGGAAATTCTCAAGCGCTCCGGATTGATTGAAATTGTAAAAATTGAGGAATCAAGAGGCGCCATAAGAAAATATTATGGTACATCAACTAAACTGCTAGATTTCCAAACACCTGATGATTTTGATTCGAAATACTCAAAGATCATTGAGAAAACATCTCCCAAAATCGAAAAGGTTCTAAAAGATCTGATCGCAAAAACTGCCAAATCAAAGGGCACAAAGTCCAAAGAATATTCTCAGTATTTGGTAATGGAGATGATGAACAGGGCCATGACCAGCATACTTGAAAAGTCTACAAAAAAATAACAACGAAATATGATGGATGAAAAATCTGTAAAACTGTTCTCTGAAAAAAATCTTGTCTTTATTGCGACAATCATGAAGGACGGATCCCCCCAAGTATCTCCGGTTTGGGCAAATTACAAAGACGGACATATTTTGATAAACACTGCTGAAGGCAGGATCAAACACAAAAACATCCTGCGTGATCCCCGCGTTGCAGTGTCTGTTGTATCTCATGACTGCCCGCTTGACATGACGACAATTCGTGGCACAGTTGAAGAATTGATTCCAGATTATGAATACAAACATGCCGACAAACTTGCTTGGCAATACATGGGCTGTAAACACTATCCATTCAAACGCGATGATGAGAAAAGAGTCATTCTAAAAATTAAACCAAACCATGTCTTTATTTTGCCTAAATTAAAGATGCAAGAATAGTTTGGAGTATTTCTAAACACGAGTTTAGAAATATAACTGGGCATTAAAAAATAGAAAAAAGTTTGTAGAGGCAGTTAACGTCGACGATTTGTTGTCTTTCGCTTTGGTGCTGCTCTTCGCTTTGGTGCTGCTGCTTTTCTGCGAGTTGCTGCTACCTTTCTCTTTGGTGCTGCTCTTCGCTTTGGTGCTGCGGCTTTTCTGCGAGTTGCTGCTACCTTTCTCTTTGGTGCTGCTCTTCGCTTTGGTGCTGCGGCTTTTCTGCGAGTTGCTGCTACCTTTCTCTTGCGAGATGCTTTAGCTCTCGTAGCTGCTGCTGTTTTAATCACTGCGTTTCTCTTTCGAGTACGTGCTGCTTTTTCAGTCGCTGCCGCTCTTTTAGCTTTGGACATAGCCATGACATTTTTCCAAAAGTTATGCGTGTTATATGTTACAAGTCACACATTACTACGTTTACTATAGAAAAATTTGACAATTTTTTTGATTTAAAAATATGCGATCAACAATTTGTTATACAAACAACAGCTGTATCTACAGTTGACTGTTCTTTTTGCGGTCGGATGATTATTTTGTATTGTTCTTTTTCATCAAACGAAATGTCAAACTGTGTAGTTATCTCGACTGGTCTACTTGGCTCTAACCATTCTACAAGCAAGTCTTTGGATGAAAATTCCCCATAAACTGCTTTGTGTTTTTGTTCTTTTCCGTCAACAATGTAGAACTGTCCTCCTGTTAATGGCGTTTTTTCATTACTGGTGTTTTTTGCAGTGATTCCAATCTTTACAAAGGTGTCTTTTGGTACGACTGTGTCACTTCCTTTATGAGTTCCTTCAAATGTAATGACATATTCCACGGGTCCGACTGTGACTGTCTCTCCTACAACTGATGTGATATAGTTCGTCTGATATTGCGTGTACATGTATATTCCAAAAGCCATTGTAGATAATATGGCTCCCATTACGATTACAGTGCCGATCTTTGCCATGAAATCTCTAAATTATTTCAGTATATAGTTGATACGCATTAGACTGTATGTATGATTGCAAACAAGATGCATCTTTATGTCTGATCCAAATTCGAACTTGGATTACTGCAAATCTGTCCTTTTACCGTGTCTTGACAATAACAATGCTACAAACAAATAGACATTACTCATACCAGTATTCATGAACGTCTCTGAATCAATCATGGTTTCTCTTGTCCTGTTGTATGTTCAGTCTTGATTCTGGAATGATTATAATGCCAATTCTACTCGCCATGTGCAAAACCATAACAAATCTAAAACAATCCTCAGGGTTTTTGTGATTTACAAATGCTGAAAAATATCCGACATGATGTCTGTACCAGACTTTGTTCCCTAATTCTACTTTACACATTCATTCTCAAAACAAACCATCATCTAATTCTAACTCATCTCTTACTCGTGTCGTATCAATCATCAAATTGTATACCCTGACCTTGAATTTTATCTCCCTTACAACGTTACACCAAACTCTTGCAGAAATATTCTCACCTCGAATTCTTTTCCATGTTGAAAATGTAATTTCTGCAGACCAATGTCTACCATAACCAATATCTGCTTTCCACCGTTTCTGATTATGCATTTTTTGCTCCTCTGTTAGTTGATTAAACAATTTGATATTCGTATGAATCAAGCAAAGAACATGTTTTATGCCTATAACGCCTTGACTGTTCTAGCGGATTTAGGCGTAGAGGTTGATACATACCTTCTTTCTTGTAGTGTTTTTCTTTACCTTGCCTGAGAAATTTCTTCTTGCTGGAATTGTTGGAATGATATTTCGTAATTGTCTAGAATTTTAAAGTTCCTTCGTGTTTGTGTCGAAAAAAACAACAACCTGTTTTGACATATCTTGTGCGTATTACTTCAAAACTCTAGACAATTACGATATTTCTCTTATCACCTTCTTCAAAATTCTCATTAGAATCATATGCCCCACCTGTACCCGCTAGCAACTCTTCAGATTGCTCCACTCTGGTGCATGCGTATAAATTCTCCAAACAAAAATGCAGAAAACTGTAACTGCCTACAGTTTTGAAGTATTACGCACAAGATATGTCAAAACAGGTTATTTTTTTGACACAAACACGAAAGAACTTAAACTCTAGACAATTACGAAAACTATCAAACGCAGACTGCATAACCCAAACAAGTGCTGAAAATCTTTTGAATTACCTGTCATACATAACTTATATGCCGCAATATTCCTCATCCCTCATGGAATCCATCAAGCTGATTCAACTGACAATCTTGTTTTTGTTTGGATTGTATTTTGCTTTTGTTTCTTTTGAAAACATTGTAAACTATGACGTGAACTTTGTATATGTAAAACATGTCTTGTCAATGGATACTACCTATGGTGTGAGTCTGTGGAAGTCTGTTGGCGATGATGATTCGTGGCTATACCATCTCACATTCTTTCTGATTATTATAGTCGAAATGACAAGTACCGGTTTGTGTTGGTTGGGATTTGCACAAATGATGAAAAACTTTAAATCAAATTTTAACCAAGCAAAGCAGTACGGCATTGCAGGTATTGGCACCGGCATGCTTCTCTTTGTACTGTTTCTGATAATTGCCGGTGAATGGTTTTTGATGTGGCAATCACCAATGTGGAATGCGCTAGATACGGCATATGGTATGATTGCAGTGCTTGGTGTAATGTTGCTTATTCTTCTAAAGGATGAAAAATCACACACTTGTCTGGGAATTGACGAATGAACCAAATACATCGTCATAACCAAGTCTGCTTGTCTATACACAGTTAACTCGAATGTGTTTAAAATCGGCTAAAAATGCAAAGATCTATAGGTGGACGTCTCAAACAGTAATTCGTGATAAAACAAACAAACCGTCTGAGACGTGATATAACTAATAATCATACAATAGAGATTATGCGTAATTGACTAAACCGCGCCAACCGTCACAACAATACTCAAACAAAATCATTAGACGTATTGCGTAATTATTTCTAGTACGATTTTTAGAAGAGTAAGAGTTTAGGTTGAGCACGAATTTTAAATGTTTTAGTCAGAAGACCTAAGCTCTTACACCATCTACAGGACCTAATCAGCTTTGGCAAGCTGATATGACGTACATTTGGTGTGACCAAGACAGATATGGTGTTATCTGCTCAACGTACTAGACGCGTTTACTCGCGAATGGGTCGGATATACGTTTGAGACAAGGGCAGTTACAGACGGTGTCATTGCAGCACTAACTAAAACCTTGGCCTCAAAGAAACCTGATTGCTTAAAACTTGTCACAAGAACTGATAACGGTTCCCAGTATATTTCGACGCAGTTTGAGAGCCATAAAGGCATACGGTGTGAGACCGGAATTTATACATTATTACACACTCAGTTAACTCAGATGTGCTCACAATCATGACCAATCCGGAGGTGGAACAGGAGGTGGTTTTGACTAGATCTTTGCATTTTTAGCCGATTTTGAGCACATCTGGGTTTAACTGTTCAATGCGTGGGTGATGGCAAATGCACTGATTTCACGTGATAGAGAGAGAGAGATGGAAGGGTAAGATAACAATGACGGACATGAGGATTATGATAAACGAATCTGTGATAGGGTCGAAACTACCTCCTGAATCACCTCCGAATTGGTCAGGATTGTGAGCACATCTGGGTTAACTGTTCTACAGGGGTCGCACCACTGTCTTGTACTACACTCTCATCTTTTTGTTAATCTCCCTGATTGACATTCCAGATACGGGTGAGACTGCAGTACATCCAAATAAAAAAGAAGCACTGGGATAGGAACATGTGAGAGGTATGAATCAGCAGCAAAGAACATGTTTTATGCCTATAACGTCTTGACCATTCCAGCGGGTTTAGGTGTAGAGGTTGATACATATCAATCAAAGTTTTGTTTAAAAAAAACCTAAATATACACACACAATAGTCATAAAGTAATTTGAAAATTGAATCCACTTTGTGTATACTGGCAGCCATTCTGGTTGCCGCATGCCTCTACATCCCAGTTGATGGCTATTCTGTTGTCTCTTTTGATGTATCCGCACAGTCTGGATCTCCTGCTGACATCACATTCTCAAATGACGGGACAAGGATGTTTATTATAGGAGGTGCTACTGTTTACGAATATGCATTAACTACACCATTTGATGTCTCTACATCCACACCTACTCAGTCTTTTATTCTAGGCCAGGATGTTAGTCATAATGGCATCAAATTCTCCAATGACGGGACAAAAATGTTTACTATAGGTGCTCAATTTGGTAATGTCTACGAGTATGTATTATCAATGCCGTATAATGTCACCACATCCACATTTAGTAGATCTCTTGATATATCCGAACAAGCGAATGTTGATCAACATGGCATCGCATTCTCTAATAATGGAACACAAATGTTTATTCTAGGACGATCTATAATCTACGAGTATGCATTGTCTGTCCCATTTAATATCAAGAATTCCACATTCGTCAGTGATTATTCACTAACGCCAACTGTACCTCTTATTTTCGGCATTACATTCTCCAATAACGGAGAAAAGATGTTCATTTCATCTAGTGATACTTCTAGTGTCCACGAGTATATACTGTCTGCCCCATTTAATATCGACTTTGATCCAACGCCCATTGACTTTTTTAATGTAACTTCACAGGATACTGCTCCATCAGGCGTCGCATTCTCCAATGATGGAACAAAAATGTTCGTTACAGGACTCAACACCGAGAGAGTCTACGAGTACACATTACCTGCTCCCTTTGATTTCGTTGATACAGACCCTCCAACATTTACTGCCAGGTCGGATTCATCTGTCCGGACCATCGTAACATTTAGTGAGAGAGTAAACGGCACATTGAATCTCTCAGACTGGAGATTTGATGGAAATATTTCAACTGAAGTTGTAGGGCATACTGATGGCGATACACTATCTGGAATATTTGAGCTAGTCTTTATTCATGGTATCACAAATGACGGGACGCCTAATGTGGCATATACGGGAAGCAACCTGTCAGATAGTAACTCTTTTGGATTGGCTATTACAACAGTTACAGCCACTGATGGAATTTCCCCAACATTTACTGCCCAATCAGATTCATCCGCCCAGACCACAGTAACATTTGATGAGAGAGTATCAGGCACATTGACATTCTCAGAGTGGAGCATTGCAGGAAATACACCCACTGCAGTTATGGAGCATAATAACGGCGACGTGTTATCGGATATAACAGAACTGGTATTCACTCATGATATAATAAATGACAGCATGCCTGATGTAGAGTATATGGGTACCAGTATAACAGATGGTTCATCCAACATGATGGCCATGGCAACAGTTACAGCCACTGATGGAATTCCCCCAACATTTACTGCCCGCTCTGATTCATTCACCCAGATCACAATAACATTTGATGAGAGAGTATCAGGCACATTGACATTCTCAGAGTGGAGCATTGCAGGAAATACACCCACTGCAGTTATGGAGCATAATAACGGCGACGTGTTATCGGATATAACAGAACTGGTATTCACTCATGATATAATAAATGACAGCATGCCTGATGTAGAGTATATGGGTACCAGTATAACAGATGGTTCATCCAACATGATGGCCATAGCAACAGTTGTAGCCACTGATGGAATAATGTCAACATTTACTGCCAGGTCGGATTCATTTACACGAACCATCGTAACATTTGATGATGCAATAAATGGCACATTGAATCTCTCAGACTGGAGCTTTGATGGAAATGTACCAACTGCAGTTTCAGGGCATATTAATGGCAATATAATATTCAATGTGATAGAGCTAGTCTTTATCCACACTGTCACAAACAAGCAGACACCTGACGTGAAATACACTGGCAACAGTCTGACAGGCAAAGATTTCGCTGTAATTGATGCTATAACAATCCTGGCATTTGATGGAATTTCTTCAACATTTACTACCCGGTCAGACTTTGCCACCCAGACCACCGTAACATTTGATGAGAATGTGTCAGGAATATTGAGATTCTCAGAGTGGATGTTTACTGGGAATACACCAACTGCAGTTTCAGGGTACAGTGATAATGATAACCTGTCTGCCGTAAGAGAACTGGTATTTACCCATGACAGTGCCAGTCAGACACCTATCGTCACATATGCGGGTACTAGTCTGGCAGACGGTTCCTCAAATAGTGTGGCTGCTGCAACTGTTGCCATATCTGCATCCCTTTCAGTAGTTAGTGTCTCTGTATCATCTGAGGATAACACTCCAACAGATGTAGAATTCTCCAATGACGGGACAAAAATGTTCATTGTAGGCCAACAGAATAACAGAGTCTACGAGTATGCCCTATCTGTCCCATTTGATGTGACTGGTTCAACACTCTCTACCTCTTTTTCTGTATCTTCACAGGATGGCAATCCTCGGGGTATCGCAGTATCAAATAATGGGGAAAAGATGTTCATTGCAGGACTAACCAGTAACAGGATCTACGAGTATGCCCTATCTGTACCATTCAACGTGACTAGTTCAACATTTAGTAACAGTTCTGCTTTATCCACACAGGATTCTTTTCCAACAGATGTCACATTCTCTAATGACGGGAGAAAAATGTTCATTACAGGATTTGGCACCAACAGAGTCTACGAGTATGCCCTATCTGTACCATTTAATGTACTCAGTTTCACACCAGTCGGTTTTTTTGGCATATCCTCACAGGACAATTCTCCTCAGGGTGTTGCATTCTCTAATAACGGGACAGAAATGTTTGTTGTAGGAGATCAAAACAACAGGGTCTACAAGTACGCCCTCTCTGTACCATTTGATGTGACCCGTTCCACATTTACCATCTCTCTCCATGTATCATCCCATGATACTTCTCCTCAGGGCATTACATTCTCCAATGATGGGACAAAAATGTTCATTATAGATGAGCAAAACGATAGGGTTTATGAATACACATTACCTGCTCCCTTTGATTTCGTTGTTGCAGACCCGCCAACATTTACTGCCCGCTCTGATTCATTCACCCAGACCACAGTAACATTTGATGAGAGAGTATCAGGCACATTGACATTCTCAGAGTGGAGCATTGCAGGAAATACACCCACTGCAGTTATGGAGCATAATAACGGCGACGTGTTATCAGAGATAACAGAGCTGGTATTCACTCATGATACAATAAATGACAGCACGCCTGTTGTAGAGTATATGGGTACCAGCATAACAGATGGTTCATCCAACATGTTGGCCATAGCAACAGTTGTAGCCACTGATGGAATTCCCAGCACATCCTGTACTGTTCCAGACTCTGGGAACTGGATAATTACAAGTGATTGTACGCTTTTTACAAACTATGTGGCTCCTGCAGATGTGATTGTGAGAAACAATGCGGTTCTAGTCATTGTTGATAGAATCACACTGGATATTAATTTTACAAACAATAATCTCACAGTAGAGTCTGGAAGCGGGGTCTTGATAGAGTCAGGTGGTACAATCACCTGATGTATGACCCGAATCTTTTTACATGATTATTGAGGAAAACCCTTGTGCCGTTTTAGCTGATTTTACAATATGATTTTGATGATATAGCGACACGCAAAAGTTCGTTAGTTATTTTCAAAGTATTTGGATTTCATTGTTCATATTTACAAAAGTAAAATCATCAGTTCTCTAGTTTTTTGATGATTTTTAGTTCACAAACTTTGTCTTTTTGCTATAATATGACAAATTCATTCTTCCACGATGGAATCAGTAACAAGATCTGATATCATGTGTGATTTATTTTTGCAAGTCATGTACTGGACTACAACTGTAAAAAAGATCCCTAAAATAACTGGTCTTCTAAAAACATGCCCAAGTGTTAAACCCCCCTTGAAAATTACACAGATTAGGCATAATGCTGTTTTTTCAAGATTAGGTGTTTTTAGGGGGGGATGAACACTTGTGCCTAGATATGAAATGCAACCATCAAACCACCCTGCTAGCTCTGCTAAACTATTATGATTTTTTTCAGTTGTGCGTAAAAGCTAAACCCCGTAAATTTTAGAAAAAAAACAAGCTTTTTCCTGAGATACAAATGTTGTATTATTAATTCCTGTAACTACCAAGATGCAACATCTTTGATTGTTTTTACATTTATACCCCCTAGAACAATTACGATTGAAGGGACAATTGATACGAAATCACATCATTTACAAATGACAAATCAATCAGTCAAGATATGCGTATTCTTAGATTCTGCAGGCGTAGAAATTTATCTACTCTTTAACATCACTGTAACGTTACTAGTAGCAAGAATTGATAATATGGCGTGTGTACGGAATCAAAATCAAGGCATGATGTGTAGCTTGGAGTGGACCTCATAAAAGGAAAACACTCCAAGTGTTACTATTTTTACCCTCTTAGGAGTGGACTTGTCAATGAAAAAATTGCATCGTACCCCAGATGAAAAAGTGCGTATATCATTATAGGGTCTATAAACACGCACATCACTATAGCAGAACTGTGTTGTAGACACAACATCAGTCCGATGACGTTTAACCGTTGGAGAGAGTCGTTTATCCAATCAGGCAAAGCTGCCCTTTCTGGAAAGGCTAGAGACAATGCAGTCAAGACGCTTACAAATGAAATCAAATCCCTCAAGAAACTCATTGGCGAGATGACAATAGCCAACGATGCTTTAAAAAAAACGTTAGAGGAGAGTGCAAAATGAAGGCCGTTACACTCTTGCAAGAGAAGGCATGAGCCTCCGTAAATCTGCACGTTATGTAGGAGCTTCTAACAAGAGATTGTACGCTATCAAAAAACCACGCATTATCAAAATAGACAAAAAGATGGCAGATCTAGTACAACAGATAGGTCAAGATAGGCCAACATACGGATACGGGGAATGGCCGCTACTCAAAGCCGCATAACCACAAGCCGGTAAACCGCAAAAAAATGCAGAAAATATACAGATTTCTTGGCTGGATCATACCTACAAAATCCAAAAAAGAGATCGCCCGTTCCAGAAAACAACCAACACCTACAAGACCTAATCAGCTTTGGCAAGCTGATATGACGTACATCTGGTGTGGCCAAGACAGATGATGTTATCTATTCAACGTACTAGACGCGTTTACTCGCGAATGGGTTGGATATGCTTTTGAGACGAGGGCAGTTACAGACGGTGCCATTGCAGCACAACTAAAGCCTTGGCCTCAAAGAAACCAGATTGTTCAAAACTTGTCATAATAACTGATAACGGTTCACAGTATATTTCGACGCAGTTTGACAAAACCGTAAAGGCATACGGTGTGAGACAGGAATTCATACATTATCACACATACACACACATACACACACACACACACCAGAGCAAAACGGTCATGTTGAATCGTTCCACAAGAGTCTCAAAAAGGAATACGTCTGGCCACGAGACTTCTTTGAGTCGTTCCAGGACGCAGAGGCCTACCATATTATTTGCGTTTGATGATTACAACAAGCACAGAATACATTCTGCCATAGGATACATGACACCATCTGAATACGGTGATGCTGTACGGAGGGCAATGATAAGATGAGGCCTCTGATCCTATCATTTTTAATGCAAAAAACGTTCTCCTTCTACAGGGGTCCGCACCAATAGTACCATCTGGTTTTAGAGACTCTTGCCAGGGATAAGGATATATCAAGACTCTTACTCTGGTTTAACTCCTTTACTGCGATCATCTTTTGCTGCCCTCCAACGTTTTTTTAAAATGTCATTTGCTATGGCAATCTCACCAATGAGTTGTTTGAGACTCTCGTTTTCCTTTTGCAACTGTTGGCATGTATTTCTGGTACCATTTAGTGCTGATTTACCAGCATCAATGAACTTTTCGTGCCACTGGTAGAACGTACGTGGGGACAAGTTATGCTTTCTGTACAACTCGGCAATACTGATGTTTGTGTTTAGTGATTCTAGCACTATTCTTGCCTTTTCTGAGGATGTGAATTTGCTTGATTTCATGACAATATCTCTCCTTTACGACTTGAAAAGTGTGCATTAACAAGTGGTCCTATTCTAGCGGGGTCAGGACCACAGTACTGGTGAGATGAGAATGTTTGGAATATTAATGACATGTATACTTGCATGGCGCAAACAGAATCTCAATACTGCAGACATGTTGCTAGATATGCTTGGAGCAACCTAAACTCTTACCATGAGAGAGCAGGGATGATTATTCAAAGTTCAGCAAAATAATCTGTTCTTTATAGAGCAACAAAACTTGGTAATTGCCTAGAGTTTTAAAGTAATACGCACAAGGTATGAATCAAGCATCTAAATGTATTTTCCCATCTCAACTAGGCTGTTCTGATCCCTGATTCTCCATGTTTCAAAACATGTCAGAAATACTAAAAGCATCTTCATCCCCTTTTCACTTTTCAGCTAACCTCGGACATTTCTCTGCATCACACATTTTCGAATAGAGTTTTCCGCATCATTGTTAGTTGATGGCACGCCAGGACACATCACATGTAAACAGGTCATTTCGTGCGTTTTTCAGCTTTATTCCAAACTTTTTCATAATATCATCACCACGCCGGTATCGTTTTATCATATAATCAACTGCTCAAACAGACAATCCGTATATTTGATCCGTTGTATCTTTTTGTGTTTTGATTTTGAATATTTTTTGGCATTATCCAATATTTTTGAGAATTCCTTGTGCAAAATGGCAGCTGATGGTTTTTCTGATTTATCTGCCATGCATCTTTTGACTCTCTTGGCAGTTGTGCAGTGTGCATCTCTGTCTCTTGTTTTTGGTAAATATTACAACATGTGATCTCCATCCATCAGAAACTACAATTCCTCTAAAATCAACCCAGTATTTTTTTATAACAACTGCACCTCTGCTAAAAGCTAAAACATAGTATGCTTCGGTGTTGGTTCTTGCAATCCACGCCCATCCATGTTTACCTTCAATTGGATATCCAGTCCCATCAAATCCTACAATCTCTGATTTGTTGATTTCGTGCCCAATTTTATCATAAAATGGCTCTAAAAGCATCTGACCTGTCTGCAAAATTGACCGTACTGTCGTATTGCTGATTTGTAATCCATATTGTTCTTGCAATGATTCTCTGATTGTGTTGTATGGCATTCTTTTTGAAAACATGCTCACTACACTTTTGATTACAGTGGCGTCAAATTGTCCTCTAGGTAAAAGTTTGCCATCATTTTCAAATGTCTTTTTGCATGATTTACAGGTATATTTGTGTAAAATATGCTCAGTTACGTTATACTCTTGTGGCGGTGGAATACCCACCATGTTGCGTTTTTTTGTGTCAATCTGAGTAATGTCTGTGCTTTTACATTTTGGACAAGCTGTTGAATCGTGATGTGTCGTTTTTTGTGGTATGAATGTCTGTGTTTTACCCTTGTGTCCAAAGACACCTCCTCGGTTTGGTTTGGTTTAGTATCTTTCTCTTTCTCGTCCTTTTCCACTTGCAAGAGCTTGCGAGATGGTGGCGTATGTGGATTATCATAATAGAATAATTTATGTTTCAATTTATCATTTAATTTTGTTAAACTGTTAATTGTTCTTGTCAGACTTTTATTGTGTTTTTTTAGATCAACTATGACTAATCCAAGTTGTTTATTTTCTCGTCTTAATTCTGAATCAATTTTGTGAGTCTTGCTCATATCAGAAGGTGGATTAGGTTACTTTTAGATCTTTTGGTTTAATTTTGTTGATCTAGGCGTAAAGGTTGATTCATACCGCACAAGATATGTCAAAACAGGTTATTTTTTTGACACAAACACGAGGGAACTTTAAAACTCTAGACAATTACAAAACTTGACATTAAGAACGAATCCTAATGACTGCCATGCTTGATCTATGATATTTCTAAACTCGAGTTTAGAAATAATGTATATCTTTATCTGCAAGACAAGGGATCTCAAATATTGACATTAAAGTCTGAATCCAAAACTGGAAACGATGCTGCCAACACAATATTTAAAATAATTCCAATTATCATAAACACCAGTCCCAAGTACAAACAATTTTTTGCCTTGCTGGGATCATCACGACGTAAAATAAAAAATGCAGCAATCCCTCCAATAACTCCAAAAAATATCGGCAACAAAAACCACGCATTACTTTTCGGTTTTTCTGTGTATGGCATTATCTTTTACCTTTGTTTTGTAACTAGTGTCTTTTTTTGTATCTGTGTAATCTCGATTTCTACTGTTTCTAATGGATCTTCGACCTGATTGCGTCTGATTGAGAATATCTTTGGTTTTTCAAAGTCAACTGTACAATCAGGGCATGCATAAACTAACACTCTGTGTTCATTTGGTGCCTTTGGATTAGATAACCTGGGATAATATACTAGTCTTGCACCACAGTCAACACAATACCTGTTGGCTCTTCTAGTTCTGACCAATGAAAATCTCCTGCATTGTTGTAGGTGTATGATTCTCTATTAGATCTATGTTGTCTAATAGAGTAAACTAATTACTATCAATCAATCAATATTTCTAAATTCGAATTTAGAAACATAACTGAGGTCTGGCGTACTCTACGAATCAGGCAAACAACATGTTTTATGCCTGTAACGTCAAACTATTCTAGATGCGCGTGACAATCCTACATGAGGATGATCTCAGACTATGGTTTGTCTTACAACTCATCTTTTGTGTCCATTTGGTACTCCCATGCGAAATCGCTCCAATCCTACTGTGGACCTGTACTAGTGTATTTTGCTGAATCAGGACATTTGTGATCTCTAGTTCATCTTTTTATATTTTTGCTGTGTCAGTTCATGATTTTGTGTACGATATTCTTCGGAATTCTTTAGCATGTACCAAATTATCTCCAGCATCTGCCTTGCAGCAGCCGCTACCTTTGCTTTTTTCTTTCCTCGTCGTTTTGCGATTCTGCTGTAGAACAGGCTTGTTCTTGGATCAAATCGTATTGTAGTGCTAGCAACCTCTACCATTGCATTACGCAGCCATGCAGAGCCTCTCTTTGTTATTCCTCCTCCTTTTGTGTCTAGCCACTATCCCTGTGAGATGGTGCAAGTCCGGCGTATGAGACTAGTTTCTCTGCTGTTGCAAATCTGTCAATATCAACTATCTCTGAAATTATTGTCAGTGATGTGACAGTTTATCCCAGGAATTGTCATGAGTATACCCGAGATCCTAAGTCTTTTCAATTAGTTGTTCTTGCAAAATATCGATACATGTAAAGATCAAACTTGTGCGTTCTCAGATATTCCATAACTGTATATCTCATTTCATGAATTGACTCATAAAATTCTGATTGAACGTTATCATGTTTGCACTGTCTCCAAATTTCTTCTATCATACTCTAATGTGGGGAGAACCTCTTGGAAGATATGCCAGTTTGACATTCTTGTTGTTTTTCAAATATCTTTTTGTATCATTGGATGTGTGTTGTGACGCTCTGTCAACAATAACAAATATTTTCCCAAATTTTTTCTGAGCTTTTTTCAAATAATCAACAAATGATATGGAATTGAATTTTTCATATGATCTGAAAAAGCTTTGATTAGCATCACTTGCCTTACTCTTTGCAATTACTTGGTAACCTTCATCTCCATCAATTTTAGCAGCTGTAAAAATAAATTGTTCGCAGACAACCATACCTTATCCTGAGATATTTTGATATATCCACCAAAGTATGTCTGCATATGTATCATGACTATACGTTAAAGGCACTCTTAATTCTCGTTCTGTGTCACCAATTTCATTATCTTCATTTCGTTCCACATCTACATGAATTTTGAAAAATGCTGTAGAACCACCATGGATAGATTTTAAAGTATTTTCAAATCGCCTCATTCGTTCATGAAGTAATTCTTGTGGATCAATATCGGGATTAGGAAGTGTGTCTGCTTTTGTCAGAATTATTCCAATTGGAACATCAACCCTATCATTTTTAATTTCATTGATTGCTTTTTTGCATTCAAGTATAGTTTCTAATGCTTGTGCATGATCTAAAGCATCCTTGTCCCAATCATCTAGTTTTGAACAGTCCAGTAAAATGAAATACATCTTAGCGTATGGAATATAGCTTTTCTCCCCATAGGTTTTCCCTTTTGGTCTAGCCATATCAAATACTTTGAATACTCTCTCTCTGCTCCTAACCTCAGTTCCAATACACAAATTTCTGAAATCTTCCCCAGATATATCCTGAAATCGAATATCTATAGGAGTACTAGCAGTTGCACCGACTCCACGCATATTGATAATAATTTCTTCTTTATCCAGCATCTCTGTTCTTTTAGGGAATTTTCCTTCAAGCATATTATTTTCCCATTTCTTTAGATGTACATCGCCAGAAGTTATACGGGCATCAATATCAGGATGTTTATCTGAAAAATGTTTGTCCAAGGCGTTACTCAAAAGAGTGATCAAAACAGTTTTCCCAACCGATGAATACCCTAAAATTGCAACATAATTTTCATCTTTATATTCTTTTTTTGTTAGTGAAATTATGCTAGTTAGTTTTTCTTCAATACTCATGTCAGTTTAACCTCCGTTTGATTTTATACATAAACTACACTCTCTCCAATTTTTGAGAATTTTTCTAAATCCGCGATGTAGAAATTAGTTGTACCCTTTCTACCAAATTTTGGATTTGATAGTCCTACACACATTCTAACTACTCCTATTTGGGTTACTTTCTTTTTTGAATAAAATACATTTTCATATCGGTGTAATACTTTTAATGATTTACAAACAATATTATCTATTTCTCCAATTGTTTCAAATCCTGCTGTTACTAATTCATCTGTAACTTTTTCGTGTTTAAGTGGTGTTGTTGATGCTCTTGTAGGAAATCTCCATCGAAGATATTCATCTAAATTATCAGGAGTAATTTTTAAGTTATTTTCAGGATAGGTTAAATCAGTTAGGAGTCGTATTTGAATTTCATTGTTTAAAGATTCTTTCTTAATAATGTCTATCTTAACCAAGGAATCAATTCTGTTTCTTATAGTTTGTTCAGAATTGTTTTCATCTACTAAGTGATCAACCACATCTTTAACTGATATTTCTCCTTCTCGAAGTAATTTTTTTATTTGTTGATCTAACACAAATCGTTGTAATTTATTCCGAATAGGTGGTGTGATTCCAGTTTGTTCAATTAACCATTCTATGTTATCATATATGATTTCGCTAAAACTTTGTGTATGTGATTCTTTTTCTTGTTCGTTTATTTCATCCCATACAATATCCCAATTAAAATCCGTTTGCCTAAACTGACCGCTTCCGGCATAAGTCATGTTTACCAATGCTGCCATATCTTGTACATCTCCTTCTCTACTAGTTACAGATTTTAGAAGAAAAACATCTTCGTTTTTTAGTATCCCTAGGCGTAAATTTCCAAAATCTGCCAAATCTGCACGAGAAATCATTTTTGAAGATAATGACAATGTTCTTAGAATTTTTTTAGTATACAAATCAATCCTACTTCGATTGACATGTTCCATTATTATTCCAGGATACAATCTCAAATCCTCCTTAGAATATTCAATATTTCCTTTTGGAGTATAGCCAAGTTTTGTCAAGGCATCCATGATTGAATTATAATCGTCTGTATTTTCTAATACAACATCCACATCCTTTGTTCTTGGTTTCAATCCTTTAATTCTCATGTTTTCTCCACCGATGATAAATGCTCTAGTTTGTTTTTGTAGATTTTTACCGATTTCTTCAAATAATTTAGGGTATCCTTCGGGTAAAACATACAAGGAAGATGGAATATGATACAAATTTGTTTTTTCAATAAATTCATCACGAGGTAAAAATAGATTTGGATTTTTTAGTTCATTATTTCTTATGTACCCTTCCACATCGATCCAAACATCTGCAATTTTGAATGACTCTGCGATTCTTCTTAGTTCAAGAATATCCATCTTATCTTTATGTTTAAGATAAAATATCATCGCCATAGTCATTCCTTGTTTATTCATGTTTCTTTGAGCATCAAATATCGCATGGATTAAAGCATGTTGAAGATCTAATGGGTTTTCTTGTTTAACATAATAATCATAATTTATGTCATATTCAATACCATATTCAGTAAACAATGAAAATCCAGTTAACTCTCCTTCAGTTATTTTACCTCTTTGCACTTTCTTGAGAATTTTAGTTAAATCACGAAATAGTATTTCTGCATTAGGCCCATACACATTTTTTCGTTCAGCATTCAAGGAGTTTGCTAAAAGTATTAGATGTTCATCAGAACGGTTTACCGAAATCTTATCCCCTACTCTTGCTATTGCGCCGATTGACTCAAAATCAGAAATGGTCCTATATACTGTTGATGGAGATAATTCAGTTTTCAAAATGAGTTCATTAATCGAGATTGGCTTTGTAAGATATGAAAATATTGTTTCGTTTGCCCCTCGTAAAATTTTTTCAATATTGGTTTTTTTTGTTAATTCTCTAATTGTGGAGGGTTTCAATTCATCTTTTAATTTTACAGTGTTTCCTTCTTTTACGACATATCCTAATTGGATTAGATCTTTTAATTGAGAATTCATCTGCCATTCTTTGATTCTTATAATGTCCATGAGGGCAGACATGTCAGAAATTCCGTTTGCCAAGTGCTTTATGATGTTTATTGATGTAATATTCATTTTATTATCATTATACCACATTTATTTATATAGTTATGTGGTATTTTGATAATAAAATTACCCTAAATTATATATATGAGACTTGGGCATAATGGTAAGAGTTTAGGTTCGGCATAAGGACAATATTTTATGATCTATTGGATCTAAATGAGATATAATCAGAATTCTACCAATTGCCTGATCCATCTGAATTTAAAATACTGCGAGATGAGATGGCCAAGTATGTGTTTACCTCACGCCTAATTTTCATATCTGTATTGTACGAAAATTATGTCCGCCTAGAATCAGACGTACGATATCTGATTATAACCGCCTGTACCGATCAGCAAATATGACAAAACAAAGACTCACAGACAAATCAATCAGATATTTGATCAAACAGCGCAAGATTGGCAAAAGCACATCCAATATAGCTGCCGAGCTTGACATCACGGCAAGACACTCAGACGACTCTGGTCACGGTTCCTCAACACCAAAACCATTCCAAAAATACGAAAATCTGGACGTCCAACCAAGGAGCCAAGTCATACCCAAACAAGGTCAGTGTTGAACATGCAAAATGAAGGGAATCATATTGGCGTGCTCAGAACAGTCAAACACCTTTGAAACGCCGGTGTCAATATATCCTACCATAGTATACAAGATAATGAAGAAACATGGACTAGTAACTCCATCTCCTGCAAGGTCGACAAGACGCAAGTGGGTTAGATTTGAACGCAGGTTCTCAAACGCAATGTGGCACGCCGACCGGGGCATATTATGAAAGATCCACGCCTAAAAGGATTCAATTTGATAGTATATCTTGATGATGCCTCTAGGTGTGTTACAGGATATGGTGTCTTTGAGCACGCAACCTCTGAGAATTCAGTCCTTGCATTACGTAGAGCTTTTAGGTACTTTGAGAACCCTGCTCTGATCCCTGATTCTCCATGTTTCAAAACATGTCAGAAATACTGAAAGCATCTTCATCCCCTTTTCACTTTTCAGCTGACCCCGCACATTTCTCTGCATCACACATTTTCGAATAGAATTTTCCGCATCATTGTTAGTTGATGGCACGCCAGGACACATCACAATGTAAACAGGTCATTTCGTGCGTTTTTCAGCTTTATTCCAAACTTTTTCATAATATCATCACCACGCCGGTATCGTTTTATCATATAATCAACTGCTCAAACAGATAATTCGTATATTTGATCCGTTCTATCTTTTTGTGTTTTGATTTTGAATATTTCCTGGCATTATCCAATATTTTTGAGAATTCCTTGTGCAAAATGGCAGCTGGTGGTTTTTCTGATTTATTTGCCTGCATCCTTTGACTCTCTTTTCAAATGCACTGTGCACCTATGTCTCTTGTTTTTGGCAAATATGGTGCCAAATAGTTTCCATCCATCAGAAACTATAATGCCTTTAAAATCGTTCCAGTCTTCTTTTAGAACCATTGAATCTCTACTCTTACAAATCTTGGTTCTAAAGGATGATTGTCTATTAATTTCCTTGTCTTATCTACACGTTCTAATTCAGAAAGTCCATCAGTGGGATATGTCATACTATTGAAATTTCAGTCGAGTTGTAAAAATAATGCTAATTTCAAGTGAAAGACTATTATCTAGAATGCGCCGTGTACTCACTTGCCGAATCATCCATTACAGTACTCAAAAGCGTCTTTGAAAGTAGTTTATTAGCAACGAAGAGATTGATTCGCAGTAAAGTCAGTGTTGTGTGTAATTTATCACAACATGTGAGTTGCTCATTTGACGGTGGTTACAAAACATGCAAGAATGGTTTTAGGACACACCCCAAGAAAGCACAAAGAGATGAAAATCAAACCACAGACATTCCTAGTTCGGCAAGATGCACAAAGAATGATCCACAGTAAGGTAAATGTCTTCACATCGGAGCCAACATGTCTTCTATTTCAGCTGAACACTCTTCAATGTCCTTGAAAGAGTCTATAGAGTACCATTTTATTTTCTTAAATTTGACTGTGTACAGCATACCTTTTTTAGCATAATCTGGAAAAACCGTCTTTTCTATATCGCCCTTGTCTGGTAAATCTTTGAGTATGTCTTTTTGAAGATAATAAATTCCCGCATTCATCCACAAGTCTGAAATCTCTTCTTTCTCTTTGAATTTTAATATCTTGTTTTCTGTTGTTTCTAGAGTTCCAAAATTGGTTCGCAATTCAATGGATGCTATGGAATTTGGCTGTTTGGCAAGTCTTGCCAAATCTATGTTTGTAATAGTGTCACCGTTAATGACAAAAAATGCCTTGTCGTTAATCGTTCTTGCCGCTTTTTTTATCGCACCTCCCGTACCTAGCGGAGATTTCTCAATTGAGAATTTTACCCTGACTCCCATATTCTTCACAGACAGATAATTTTCAATCATTTCTGTTTTGTAGCCTGTACAGATAATTACCTCATTTATCCCGTGTTTTTCCAAATATTTTATCTGCCATTTGATAATCGGGATATTTTTTATGGGAATCAGGGGTTTTGGGACATAATCTGTAATGGGTCTTAGTCTTTTACCACGTCCGCCAGCTAAAATTATTGCTTTCAACTATCAGAGTCTTATTTTTGGGGTATATGAAAATTTTCAGTGAGAATAGTAACCTTGTACTCTTGATGTCAAATTTTATTGCCAACAATGCAATTTCTTCCAATTAACAAAGATCAAATGATGGATCATATTTTTTGTGAGTGTCTCTGAGTTCAGTAGATGAAAAAGTAAAGTTAAATTCTTTGATTTTCGTGGATTCTAGTCCGTATCTCTTAATCATGGTCTCACAGTTATGAAAAGATCCTTATTTTATTGCTTTTTTATCACATGTTATTCCTAGATGTCAAGATTTTATTGGTTTTCACAATTCATTTATTTCATGTTCTAGTATCACCAATCGAGGAACTGAGAATTGGACAATTGAGAGTTACCTTTCTATCTACTGGAGTTGCTTGCAATAATACTTGACTAGGCAACATGTGCCTGTTTATTTAGGAATGGAAGATGGAATGGGCACATCTCATGTCCACACTGCAAATCAATTGACAATAAAAGATACGAAAAGTACAGTTTACCTCAAGATATCTAACTCACAACTGAAATCACACATCCAACTACAAGACTGGAAACTACATTTCATTACTCTTACATGTCCCTGTCTTGGCGGTTCCTTTTTATCTGGATGTCCTACATTGTCTCACCTGTATCTGGAATCTCAATTAGGGAGACTAGTAAAAAGAAAGTGCGGCACAAGACATACTATTACATGGCTTGCAAGATAATACAAAAGATTGTAACTGTCTACAGTTTTAAAGTATTACGTACAAGATATGTCAAAACAGGTTATTTTTTTGACACAAACACGAAAGAACTTTAAAACTCTAGACAATTACAAAAGATTACCAATTCACAAAAAGATGAAATGTTCTCTGGAAATTGTGAGCTAGATGAGCTGTACATGTACAGCGGATTGAAAGTAAAGAATTGTTATAATATCATCCAAAAGACCGTCTAGAGGACGTGCAGTAAAGATGTCGCCGGAATGTGGCAAGCTTGCGCTTGATTCACCAATGACATGTGTTATTATCAAAGAGACGGTGATGCGACATTTGAGGTTGACTCTGAATTCATATCCATTGCAAGTTTGACACAAGAGTACTCTTCTTTTTGTATTATGGTTCAGTTTCTTCTAACTTTTCATGTACTGTGTCATGTGATCATAGAGTCTTGGTGATTTTCAGCTCACAAACTCTGTCTTTTCATAATGCAGCATTTCTAAAATTCATAGAATCAACATGCTCTAGGTATACTCTTGCACGTTCTGCAATGGCTGCCAAGTCTGCATTATGAAAAGTAAAAATCGACTGTGTAAAACCTGCAAAAATTCCAATCATTTGTAAACCCAAATTTTCCTGCTCACAAAATGTCATACTCGAAATGATCATCACTGTTCAAACTCTTTGAGGTGTCCGTATCATAAAGACTACATCAGAACAGATACAAAGTTGCAATACAACCCAATACATTTGATGCAATTACCTTCTCAATACTTGGGGGGGGGGGGTGGGTAGAGAGAGAGGCGGAGGTGGTACACTGATAATGTCCCAAACTGGAAAACCAGGAATGGTATCAGTCAAAGTAGATTCTTGGCGTGCATCAGACACCTAGATACGTCATCTCAAATAGGCTATATCCTGATCTCTTTTTCATGCTTTAAAACATGTCAAAAACAGTGCAAATTCTTGTTAGATATTAAGGTGATCAAGTGCAGATATAGTCATTGATGCTGTGACTTGGCTGAATTGTCATCGAGTACACGTCAGGGGGTAGAATGACACCTAATCTTTATCGTTTTTTATAATTTGAGTTTAGAAGCAAATAGCGCCGCCCATCAGACTTGAACTGACGACCATCCGATTAACAGTCGGACGCTCTACCACGCTGAGCTAGGGCGGCAACATGTTATCTCTTTGGTAAAAGTGATTTAATCCTTACGACTCGGTAATTGGGAAGGCAACTTTGAATTCTTTGATTTTTAGTAATTGTTTAGAGTTTTAAAGTTCTTTCGTGTTTGTGTCAAAAAAAACAACCTGTTTTGGTAACTGTCTACCGTTTTGAAGTAGAATTTCTCAGATATCCAAAGCATAATCATGATATTCAATTCCCTCATCCGGCATGTCTCCTTTATACTCATCAATATCTTGTGAGAATCAGCTCCGGCCTTTGAGCGATGACCGTTTGTGATCTTTCTGATTATGACATTTGGTCGTATTGCCCTCTCTGCCGTGTTGTTATGGTAATCAGTTCCAGTCTGCAAAAACGTAAAGAGCATCATTCTTTCACGTTTCAATCTTTTTACAAACCTGATGCAGTTCTCTTTGCTGTATTTTTTGGATATCATTGCAGATATTCTTCTCTCAAGGTTCTTTTTCACTTTTAGTCTTTTTGTCTCATTGGTGATTTTTACCGCATCGTGAGAGACATACAATAGAGATTATGCGTAATTGAGCAAAATAACAAATAACAGACGGCTTGTACACACCAACTTGTTCACATTTGATATGATGGCAATTGACCTTTTGCGTAATTAGGTAATTGTCTAGAGTTTTGAAGTAATACGCACAAGATATGTCAAAACAGGTTATTTTTTTGACACAAACACGAAGAAACTTCAAAACTGTAGACAATTACCAAATAACATGTTTTATGTCTATAACGTCCAACTAATCTAGTAGATTCACGCGTGAAGGTTGATACATACGATAATTTCAAGATGTGATGAAAAAATGAATTTACAATAATGCCTAAATCAGATGCCGATTAGAAAAGGATCTATAGCAAAGAGACAAAGTTTGCAAATTAAAAATTGTCAAAAAACTAGAGATCAGTTGATTTTACTTTTGTAAATACGAACAATCAAATCCAAATACTTTGAAAATGACTCACGAACTTTTGCGTGTCGCTATAGTAGGTCTTTTCAGCAGTCACACATACACACACATACACACACATACACACACATACACACACATACACATACACACACTAGAGACTCATGTGATTACTGCACCTGACTTTATCAAGACCCCGCTTCCAGACTCTATTGTGAGATTATTGTTTGCAAAATTAATATCCAGTGTGATTCCATCAATAATGACTAGAACAGCATTGTTTCTCACAATCACATTTGCAGGAGCCATATAGTTTGTAGAAAGCGTACAATCACTTGTAATTATCCAGTCTTCAGGACCGAGAATAGAGCATGGCTCTGGTCTGATAGTTGTTGCAATTGGATTATCTTTGGATGCGGCGATTTGATTGCCAGCGATGTCTTGCACTGCACCAGTAGCCATGTCCAGATATGACATGCTTTGTGATATGACTGACTTGCGGTTGACGCTGGTTAATGTAAATGATACGGTCTCATCATTGACATTTGTGGTCAGTTCTGAAGTGGATAGTGTCACGTCGCTTGTATTTGTGTTGTTATCCATGATGGTGAATCCGGTGGAATTTATGGCATGGGCATTAATTATCTCGTTAAATGTAATTGTAAAAACCCCTGTCTCCTCATTCAAGGTAGACGATGAGAATACTGGAAAGTTTGCATCAATGCTTTTTTGCACATCACTGCCGTCTGTCTGGGAGCTCGTGTTGCCTGCAGCATCAGTGATTGTCACATTTGTGATCTGAAGCGGTGTGATCTGACTTGCATCCCCTTCAGATACGGTGTATGTTGCAGTGTATGTAGCTCCATTATTACTAGTACTCCAACTTTGTGCTTGTGAGTTATAAGTGCCAATTACTGTATCTTCTGACTCTGCTAGACTTGTGGTCAGTGTGAATGTGATAGTGTCGCCCACCTTGAGATAACCCAAAGTTCTTGCGTCAGATGTAATGCCTGCTATGACTGGGTGAATTCCATCTGTCGCTGTAACTGTTCTTGCAACCACTTTGTTGGTGCCATTGTCTGTCAGCATACTTCCTGTATATTCCACATAAAGTGTCTGGTTATTTGTAATATTGTGCGTAAAGACCAGTCTTGTTACTTTGGATATTGTGCTGTTGTCACTCTGCTCAGACACTGCAGTTGGATTGCTTCCATCAAAGCTCCACTCTGAGAATCTCAGCGTACCTATTACGCCCTCGCTGAATGTTACGGTGGTCTGGGTGGGTGAATTGGATCTGGCAGTAAATGTTGGAATGATTCCATCTGTTGCTGTAACTGTTTTTGTAATCACTCTGTTGGTGCCATTGTCTGTCAGCATACTTCCTGTATATTCCACATAAAGTGTCTGGTTATTTGTAATATTGTGCGTAAAGACCAGTCTTGTTACTTTGGATATTGTGCTGTTGTCACTCTGCTCAGACACTGCAGTTGGATTGCTCCCATCAAAGCTCCACTCTGAGAATCTCAGCGTACCGTTTACGCCCTCGCTGAATGTTACGGTGGTCTGGGTGGGTGAATTGGACCTGGCAGTAAATGTTGGCAGGTCTATATCACCAAGAACAAAGGGAGCAGGTAACGTGTACTCGTAGACTGCATTATTATTATCACCTACAACGAACATTTTTGTCCCATTACTGGAGAATGCAATACCTCGAGGTTCAGTATCCTGCGATGATACAGAAATAGAGGTAGTGAATGTGGCAGTGTCAATATTAAAGGGTGCAGACAATGTGTACTCGTAGACTGCATCATTGTTATCACCTACAACGAACATTTTTGTCCCATTACTGGAGAATGCAATACCTTGAGGTTCAGTATCCTGTGATGATATAGAAATAGTGGCAGTGTGTGTGAAAGTGGTGACATTAAAGGGTGCAGACAATGCAAACTCGTAGACTGCATCATTGTTATCACCTACAACAAACATTTTTGTCCCATTACTGGAGAATGCAATACCTCGAGGTTCAGTATCCTGTGATGATACAGAAATAGTGGCAGTGTGTGTGAAAGTGGTGACATTAAATGGTGCAGACAATATATACTCGTAGATTCCCTGCTGACCATTTGTTCCTACAACAAACATCTCTGTCCCATTATTGGAGAATGTGACATCTGTTGGGTGTGTATTTTGTGTGATTACACTAAAAGAGGTAGTGAGTGTGGAAGTGGCAACATTAAAGGGAGTAGACAGGGCATACTCGTAGATTGTAGCATTACTAGCTCCTAAAACGAACATTTTTGCCCCATTATTGGAGAATGTGATGCCTGATGGTTCACTGTCCTGTGCCGATACATCAAAAGAGTTAACAGAATAGGCATCAATAGGGATGTAAAGGCATGCGCCAGCCAGAAAGACTGTCAGCAATATGCACAAATTGGAATTAATTTTCATACTGTTTTCTGTCTATCGCATGTTTATTTAGTCTTTAGGATTTATGTGTAATTTGTATTATGTGTAAATTGCGTCTGTGATTCCCTTCATTTTGCATGCACAACGTTGACCTTGTTTGGACATGACTTGGCTCTTTGATTGACCGTCCAGGTTTTCGTATTTTTGGAATGGCCTTGGTGCTGAGAAACTGACCAGAGTCATCTAACATGTCTTGCTGTGATGCCAAGTTCCGCAGCTATACGTCTGATGCACTTTTCCCAATTTTTTGTTACCTGATCAAACATATGATTGATTTGTCTGCAAGTCTCTGTTTTGTCATATTTGCTGATCGGTATAGACGGTTATAATCAGATACGGCACACCTGATTCTGCGCAGACATATTTTTCGTACAATACGCTTGGTAATAAAAACAGATTATAAATGCAAAAAAATATGGTAACTGTCTCAGTTTTAAAGTATTACGCACAAGATATGTCAAAACAGGTTATTTTTTTGACACAAACACGAAGGAACTTTAAAACTCTAGACAATTACCAAAAGACCGTGTTAGTTAAATTTGGAAAAAAATTCTTTGATCTCTTTTGAATATTCCTCTACCAAACTGATAATCTCTAGATGCTCATCAGCTGTGGGCTCTCTGTGATGCACTATTTGAAATGCGCCAAGTGCAGAACCTACCATCTCTCCAACAAAAAATCCACACAAAAAATCCCCGACACTTGCACATTCCCATACTCTTTCAGCACGCGGTGAGGCCCCAGATGTCTTGTATAATTCTAGTGTCTGTCTGATTAAATCTGTTGTCTGTTTTGCAAATTCGGGATCAAGGGTCATGGGGAAAACTATGTCTTAATTTTCTATGCCTTTTTTCTTTTCATAAATGTAGATACCGTCCAGGAAGACTCTGTGATCTTTATTTTTTACCTTGGTCTTTAACGAAATGTTTGCCGCAGTCTGAGTAATATCAGTCCAGACCTCGCCGGTAAGTACTACATCCTCGCCTTTTGGAATTACCTTTGTGTTTCCAACAATTCTTGTAATTCTTGGCGCACGTTCTCCTTGAAAGTTTTCAACTAGTATTCTCTTTCCGTCTACCTTGACTGTGATTGGAAAGTGTGCAAAGACAATCTTCATCTTTATCGTGTATCCCTCTAGTAGACCCGCACAAATATTTCTGATGATTGATCTTGCAGTGTGTAAAATTGAATGATCTCTTTTTCTAAAACCTGTTGCTCTTAACAGTACTTTGCCCTCTACAATCTCAATGTTCACTGGTATACTACGAAAACTTTTAAACGTCTTGCCCAACGGGCCTACAAATCCAAGCATGTGTCTGTTTTGGGTAACCTTGATCCCGTTTGGAATGATTACCTCAGTTTGAAATTTTTCGGCCTGTTTAGTAGACATATCCTATCAAAAATCCTCCAATTCCTTTCTGCACTGCTTCATGATGGGACATTACTCCCAGATTGGTGGTTACTAGTAGCATTCCCCTGTTGTATGCCGGCAAGTACTGTTGCTCCCAACTGTTAAATTCGTCATTCTTTACCTTGAATCTTGGAGAAATTGCCCCACATTTTGTTATCTTTGCCAACAGCTTGATTCTGAATTTTCCGCCTCGCTTGTCATCAATATGTTCAAACTCTCCGACATACCCTTCTCTTTGAAGCGTCTTTAGAACCTCGACCCCTAATTTTGAAGTCGGTAGAACTATACATTCAATGTTTCTTCTTGCCTCGTTATTGTATAGTGTGACAAATAAATTTGCTAAAATGTTGGTTGCCGGCATGTCACATATTCTTCCTAAATCCTAAGGACACTGCTACTTCCCTGAAACATCGTCTGCATATCATTAAATTATATTTTTGTATAACTGCTGTGTAATCTCCGCATCTCTTACACCATCTCGAACCCCTGCCAAAATCATGTTTCTTTCTTCCAGTAAATTCGTATGTCCTGTTTTTTGGCATTATTCTAATGTCACTCCGTATTCTTTTACTAGATAATCCTTTGCTTCCTGGCTTGTTATGATGTGAGATTTTCCGACACTTGCCTTGTGCTTGCTTCTCTTTCTTATGCTGTAACCTGGCCTGGATAATGCAATTGAAATTCCAAGACCTAATATCCCTATCTGCGGTTCATACTTTACACCAGGAATGTCAATGTGCTCATTAATTCCAAATGAATAGTTTCCAAAGTTGTCAAATGATCTGCCTTTGAGAGCATTCCCCTTGGCCTCTAACAGCCTTTTTAGCAATGCTTTGGCATCCTGGCCACGAACCGTCACTGACACTCCTATCGGTTCCCCTTTTCTAATCCCCCAGTCTCTCTGTGTCTCTTTTGCAGCACGTGAACATGTTTTTTTTCCTGAAATTTGATAGAGTGCTTTTTTTGCAATTTCAATCGCATCTCCTGATCTACCCACTCCCATGTTTAGAACTAGCTTCTCTAAGGTAATTTTTTTCATTGTGGATTCTGTTGTCTGAGACATGTGATCACTTTGTTTGAATTATTGGCTCCTCTTCTCTGATTGCCATTACAATATCAGCTGGTATCTTGATCTTTCTGTCTCCCAAGGTGAGAATTACGCTTTTTGAAAGAATGAACGTTCCCTCTTCAATCGTTTCAATCTTGCCTATCTGTCCTGCATTAATCCCGCGTGTTACCAAACACTGGTAACCTGATTCTAGTTTGATTACTTTGAGAATTTTTTGATCTGGGATTTGCATCAGACAAGTATCGCCGACATTTGCCTTGACATCTGAAATCATTGAACGCCCATCATGGAATCCAATTTGCATCTCTCCATTACCAATCGTGGTCTTGCTAATCACCCTGACAAGCTTTTCTGATTTTACTGACTCGTTTATCCTGATTGGTTTTAGCAGTTTCGCCTCTGATGGAACTAGGCGATAAATATCTGGAACGTTTTCTAATTCCACTACATCCATCAATCCGATTGAATGGTGAAGCGATTTTCTCACAACTCCGTCAATTTTTACTTTACCTGAATATATTACAGCCTTTGCCTCTCTAAGGCTGGAAACAATTTTCAGCGTGTCTCTTAGAAATACTGCAGTAGGTATGGCATGTTCCTTTTTGTGTGAACCTGGTCTTACAGTGATCACAAACCTCTTGTTCTTTCTAGCAATTCCCCAGAATTGCGGAGCCATTTGGCGTTTGAGTTTCTTACTCCCTACGATGCTTACCATTAACTATTCTCCCCCTCTTTGACTTTGTCTTCCCTTGCTTCCTTAACCTCGTTAACTCTAGTGTCTGCATCACTTTCATTATTGTGCATCTCTTCACTCTCCATTACCTTTTCTTCTGTTATATTTTCTTCCATCTCTTCTCCTTTACTCTCCATTACCTCTTTATCCATCTCTTCTCCTTTACTCTCCATTACCTCTTTATCCATCTCTTCTCCTTTACTCTCCATTACCTGTTCTTCCATCTCTTCTCCTTTACTCTCCATTACCCTTTCTTCTGTTATATTTTCTTCCGTTTCTTCTCCTTTACTCTCCATTACCTCTTTATCCATCTCTTCTCCTTTACTCTCCATTACCTGTTCTTCCATCTCTTCTCCTTTACTCTCCATTACCCTTTCTTCTGTTATATTTTCTTCCGTTTCTTCTCCTTTACTCTCCATTACCTCTTTATCCATCTCTTCTCCTTTACTCTCCATTACCTCTTTATCCATCTCTTCTCCTTTACTCTCCATTACCTCTTTATCCATCTCTTCTCCTTTACTCTCCATTACCTCTTTATCCATCTCTTCTCCTTTACTCTCCATTACCTCTTTATCCATCTCTTCTCCTTTACTCTCCATTACCTGTTCTTCCATCTCTTCTCCTTTACTACCCACTACATTTTCTTCTGTTACTCTTCCTTCACTGGCCTCTTTTTTCACTGGTGTCTTTTTGGACCGTTTTTCTGGTTCTTTGCCTTCAAGTTTTGCAATTCTCCATTTGTTTTCAATATTAAGCGAGTTTACCACAATATTTGATGTGTGAATATGAATGTCAAACTTGTCCCCTTTTGCCTTTTCTTTTTTTACCCCTTCAATAAATACACTATTTTTTTGTGGAAACACTTTGGAGACTTTGCCGCTTATATTTTTGGATTCTCCCCTGAGAACTTTTACATGGTCTCCCTTGTTTACACGGACACTTCTCTTTCCGTATCTTTTGCGCAAGTCTTTGGATAATGCACATCCAAGCTGCTTGCTTTTTGTCTGAAATGTCGCATGATAAATCATCTTGTTGCGCATCTTACTTGGTTTCATCTTTTTATACCACCATTGATGCCAAGTTTGCCACTCTTGGCCATTTTTCTGAGGCTTCTGCCGCGACTGGTCCCTTAATATCTGTCCCCTTGGTCTCACCCTCTGGAGTGATTAACACTGCTGCATTGTCCTCAAAGCAGACCCTGACACCATTTAATCTGCGAACTGCATATTTTTGTCTAATAATTACCGCACCGTGCACTTGTTTTCTTAGCTCTGCTGGTCCCTTTTTTACTACCACATTACAAAAGTCTCCAACTGCTGCTGAAGGAAGTCTTGATACTCTAGTTTTATGTCTTGGAACGTTGATTACCTCTAAAATTTTGGCACCAGAGTTGTCAGCACATACAATTTGTGCTCCAACTGGAATTACTCTTGTAACATGTGGGCGAAACTCTTCCACTCCCTTGCCTGCCTGTTTTGCCATTATGATCTTACCTCTACTACCACATATGATACTGATTTTGATATCGACCTGCATTCTGCAGCAAGTACGTCGTCACCTGATTTGATATCAATGCAACCTGGCACATGTGCATGAATCGTGCTTTTTCCTCTTGCGTATCTTTTAAATTTACTAAAATAAACTGGTACCTCTTTTTGTAGCGTAATTGTCTGTTTTTCCTTGTTACCTGTTACCTTTCCATCAAAGAGTTTTCCTCTCACTGACATGTTTCCATGAAATGGACAATTTTTATCAGCACATGCTCTTTTTGGCTCTTTTACATTTAATCCGATGTTTATAGTCATTTCCTTCCCCCTATCCTGTCAAATGGTCTCTTTGCAATTTTAGAACCATCAATAATAATGTCTCTGTTTTCAATTGAAAATTTCCAGCTGTTTTCTGCCTTTGCAATTAGTTTTGTCCCATTTATTGTGCTTAATTTAAACATTGATTTTGTCTCATCGATGATTTCCCCGTTTAATCCTGTGTTTTGCGGATTCGATGATTGAACAATCGTTGTCTGTAATCCGATAAACTCATGTGATGCCATGTTATCTGTCGTGATCATTTCTCTTTCCTCATCTCGTTTATTCTAGTTAACATTCTTGCAATGTCGTGACGCAGTGGCTTTATCTTACCACTCTCTTTTCTCAATGTACCTTTGGCTTTATCTACTCTGAGTTTTCGAAGCTCACTTTTTGTTTCCTGAACCTTGCTTTCAAGATCTCGTTTGTTTAACTGTTTGATTGTCCTCATTCTAATTCTGGTCATTTCAATTCACTCTCCTCTTCCTCCAATGTCTCCAAACTTTTCATCTTTTCTTCCTCGATTACAATCTGTTCTGTTTCTGTTTTTATCTCTTTTACCTGCCTTGTTTCCTGCTCTTTTGTCTCTACCACCTGATCGTCTTTTACCTGCCTTGTTTCCTGCTCTTTTGTCTCTACCACCTGATCGTCTTTTACCTGCCTTGTTTCCTGCTCTTTTGTCTCTGCCACCTGATCGTCTTTTACCTGCCTTGTTTCCTGCTCTTTTGTCTCTGCCACCTGATCGTCTTTTACCTGCCTTGTTTCCTGCTCTTTTGTCTCTGCCACCTGATCGTCTTTTACCTGCCTTGTTTCCTGCTCTTTTGTCTCTGCCACCTGATCGTCTTTTACCTGCCTTGTTTCCTGCTCTTTTGTCTCTGCCACCTGATCGTCTTTTACCTGCCTTGTTTCCTGCTCTTTTGTCTCTGCCACCTGATCGTCTTTTACCTGCCTTGTTTCCTGCTCTTTTGTCTCTGCCACCTGATCGTCTTTTACCTGCCTTGTTTCCTGCTCTTTTCTCTCTACCACCTGATCGTCTTTTACCTGCCTTGTTTCCTGCTCTTTTGTCTCTGCCACCTGATCGTCTTTTACCTGCCTTGTTTCCTGCTCTTTTGTCTCTGCCACCTGATCGTCTTTTACCTGCCTTGTTTCCTGCTCTTTTGTCTCTGCCACCTGATCGTCTTTTGTCTTTCTTGGTTTTTTGTCTCTCATTTCAAATTCCGGAATTAGCTTTTCTTTTATTGCAATTCTGATTCTAATTCCGATTAAACCCATTGCCGTCTTTACGTGTACAATGTCCTCATTGACGATAACCTCTGCGTGATGTCCTGCCCTTGGCAGTATTCCTGCCGTATGTTTTTCAAATGCTGAACGATCACCTCTGAGTTTTCCGGAAATTGTTATCTGAACCCCCATTGCCCCGCCTTCCATGATCTGCTTTTGTGTCCACATTGTTGCTCTTCTAAAGGCGGTTCCGCGCTCAAGATGCGATGCCATTCTGTTGCACATTACGCTTGGAGTCAGCTCTGGTTTCTCGATTTCTACTACTGAAATTTGTGGATTCTTTAATCCAAAGTCTGTTTCAAGTTTTTCAGTCAGTGCCCTGATTCCGACCCCCTTTCTTCCTATGACTATTCCTGGTCTTGTTACATGTAGTGCAACTCTGGTCCCTGTCGGCGTCTTTGATATTTCTGCATGTGAAAAACCTGCATCCTTGATTGCATCTCTGAGATAGTCCTTGAGAAGCATCATGTTATAGTTGTCTTTGATTACATTTTTGATTGCTGACATTTCTACACCTCCTTGGCTACTAGTTCTATGTGGGTCAATACATCATTCTTTGCGGTGGCCCTTCCCATTGCTCTTGGAATGATTCTCTTTACAATTCTTCCTTTATGAACAGTTGCGTTTATGATCTTTAATCTGTCTAGGTCCATTCCTTTGTATTCTGCATTTGATTCCAAATTGTCTAAAACCTTTATGAACTCTTTTGCTGTTTTTTGTGGATAACGTCCTGACATCATTCCGGGGTCTGATCTGTGCCCTACCTGATTTTTGAATCGTCTGAATGCAACTGCTCTATCCTTTCTAATCACTGCCTGTAAAAAGTCTCTTGTCTTTTCAATTGACAGTCCCTTGATGGCAACTGCCACTTCGCGTGAATGTTTGTGCGATATGTCTTTTTCTCTTAGTGATGAACGTACATGTCTTGTCTTGTCATAATACTGAAAAGCATAATTAAACCTACCCATAACAATCACTTTAATGGCACGTAAAGACTGGATCTTGACGCACCCACTCCTGGTGCACCATGTGAGACTTTTTTGTTTGTTATGACATATTCTCCCAGATAATGGCCAATCATCTCGGTTCTGATTAGGACCGGTCTGAACTCTTTTCCTGAAAAAACATTTACTGTAACGTCTACCATATATGGCAGAATGATCAAGTCTCGCAGGTGGGTCTTTATGGGATTTTTTATCTTTCCTGCTTTGGCAGCCTTTATCTCTGCTATTAATTTTCTTTTTCCATCATTGATTCCACGGGTAAGAGATCTTCTCTGTCTGGAGTTAAATAACAGGAACAACTTGTCCAGCGATGTCTTTTCCAGATCTTCTCTTGGAATCCCTCTGTATGAAAACTCTTTAACCATCTTTCTCCTTTCCTGCTGTACTCTGGGTTTTATGGTCCATATTATAGCATTCCTATCTCTGTTGCCAAATCCTTGGCTTTGACTGCACTTTCAAACTGTACAAATGCCTTTTTACCGTAAATCGTTCTTGCAGTGTTGACGTTGGTAACGTTCTCATTGTATAGCGTCTTTATGGCATCTGCAATTTGCGGCTTGCTTGCTGAAATATCTACAATGAAACAAATCTTGCTCTCATTTTCTACCATTGCAAACGTCTTTTCTGTAATGTATGGCCTGTGAATAATCTTGTTTGCCTGTTCTACATTCATCGCGTCTTCACCATTAACTCTAGATGCGTTGATTTAATCTCTCCAATCTCTTTGATTGCTGATTTACTATACACTGTTAGTCTGATCGGATCAGAACCTGGAGCCAAATCCAACACACTCAGATCTCTGACATTTCTCACTTCTACGCCTGCTAGTGTCCCTGTTGCTCTCTTCAAGTTTGTAGAGTCTACTGTTACAAACAAGACACTCTTTCCGACCTTTTTACTTCTCCCTCTGAGTCTTGATTGACCGGAACGTATCTTTCTTGATTGTAGCCTCTTTGTATCTTGTGATAGTTTTAATGAATCCAACACTTTGATAATGTCACTTGTTTTGGATATTGCTTCAATATCATCTGATACTATAATGGGGAATGATTCAACATCTTTGATTATGTGACCTCTGGATTTTACAATATCCCTTGATGCTGTTGCTGCAATTGCAGAACATAATGCCAGCTTGTTCTCCTTTTTGTTTAGTTTCTTGTAAATCACCCTCTCTACAATGGGTGGATGTGCCTGTCTTCCTCCCCTAGTTGATGCAACTTCTGCACCTTGACCTTGCCTGCCTCCGCCTCCGCCGCTTGCTCTAGCTACACGTGATACACCATGACCTGTTGGCGGATCATTAGAGTCCGCCACTACGTCCTGACCTGCACTCGGATGTCTTCCTTGCGGTTGGAATTTGTGTGATGCTAAATTGGTGAAAGCTTTGTGGATTAATTCCCTCCTGTACGGGGTTGAAAATATGATTGGTAGTTCTACCTCCCCGTCATCTGTTCCACTAGTTGTGTATATCACTGCAGTTGTCATATTACTATCTCCAGGATGTTTGGCTTGTTGACCCTAGCTGGCGCATTTCTAATCTGGCTTCTTAGTTTGATCAGTCTCTTGTATGTTCCAGGAACAGAACCCTTTAGAATTATAAAATCACCCTTGACTAGTCCAAAGTGTTTGTATCCGCCATCCGGATTGATCCTTATCGTGTCATCACTCGTATTTCCAATAATCATAATTCGCTTGTCATACTCCACTCTTTGATGGAAGCCCATCTGCCCTGCTCTTGGAACTGTGTACATGACGCTTTGTGGGGAGATTGGACCAAGTGAGCCTACCTCCCTGACTGTCTTTCTTGATTTGTGCTGTTTCTTTTTTACACCCCATCGCTGAATTACGCCTTGCCATCCCTTACCTTTGGTGATGGCTGCAACATCGACACTAGAACCAATCTCGAAAATCTGATCAATTTTGATCTCTTTTCCAAGTGATTCTTTAACAAGAGTGAACTGTTTTTGCACATCTCCGCCACTAACTAGGGCCTCAAAGATGTATGGTTTCTTTTGTTCCAATCCTGCTGCACGTGGAGAGACTGCAACTATTGCAAAGATTTTGTTGATGTCTCTTAATCTCTTTTCTGCATTCTCCAATGTGCCCTTTATATTTTTTAATGTAATCTCTTTTGCAATGTGTCTTGGAATGTCTTCAGCATACACGTCAAATTCTGCATGCAATCCGTAATGATCTTTTGAATACCCCCTAATCCCTAAAATTAACACCGGAGGCGTTACTAGGACGGTTCCAAGACTGACAAGTTGTTTTCCTGCATTTGGTGTCTTTTCACGATCATCAATACTTACAATCTGAACACAACCTGCCTTGAATCCACAGTGGGCTAGTATTCTTGGCTCTTTTGAATCTAGTTTTGGCCATGCCCTGATTCGGGCCTCCATGCTTTTGGCACGTCCCCTAGGCGAATATGCAAGACTTCCACGACGTGGCTGATGGTGTTTGCGAGCGCCCATAACTATGTCGCATCGTCGACTACCCTCTATTAAACCCTGAGATATCGTTAACCCAATAAAAAATACAGGTTAACCATAAAATGTCATGGTGCCAAATTTGTTACCATACTCCAGACAGTAACTGCGCCGATTATAACTCCCATGACTGTGGCGATATCGTCATAAAAAAGATGGACTCCCAACCAGACAGTAACTGCGCCGATTATAATTCCCATGACTCCCATCCCGATTGCCAACAGCAAAAAATTTTTCCGCTCTGGCATACTATGTCCTCTGGGAGTTAATTATTGCTAGTGTTCCAAGCAACGCCTCTTCTAGACGTACAGTCTGAGTGGCCTGGTCTGGAAAAAAATTCAAAGTCTTTGCATTTTGTATGTTTTTTATCCTTCCTCTCAGGATCTCATGAACCCCTTTTTCGGGAGAACCAAACACTATCAGTACTGCCTGCTCTGATTTTGTATACTTTGAGATCTGCTCTCTTGTTGCAGTCTTTCCTTTTCTGGATGTGATGATAATGTTTCCTCTCCATTCTGTTAATAATGAGAACAGGTTTGCCCTCTCCCTGACCGTGTATCCCCAATAATCCGGGACCTGGCTCTTGTCTATCTCTTTTACTGAAAATTTGGGATGGCCTTCCTTGAACTGGACTGTCACCCTCTTTCCAACACTAGTCTTGCCAAAAAATGGCACCAGATGGTTTATTCCCACATCGACGAATCTCTTCCCCTTTATGCTGACTATAATTCCCTCTCTAATGTCCCCACTGTGGATATTTTTTGAATTTGCTGGCGTGATGTGGCTGGGAATTTTTAGCGGCTGAAGCACCCCTGCAAACTTTAGGTCATTCATCTTTGGAAATAACCTTCTCCTCAAAAATTGCGGCGTTTCCAGATATCTTAGAATCATTACAAGCAGATTTAAATCCTGCATGTTATCCCCGTCTTTATAGACATAGATTGTCTCTATTCTAAAGATAGAGCAGGCCCTTGCTAGTACTGATATCTTTCTGGTTTTGTCAATCTTGAGTGAATCATCTGAGAGTGCTGATTCTGGAATGGCTACTGATAGTTTCAATGCGATTCTATCTCACTGGCAGTTAAAATTATTTTTGTTCGTGCGGATATTTTTCCTTGGCAGCATCTGCATACTTTATGATCTGCTCATCGGAAATTATCTCGTACAAGCCTGTCTCTAGTCTGATCTGTGCTATTCTGATGTGACTTGTCCCTTTCTTGTCATCACTTGATAGATAAATTCCTGCCGTGGCTAGTGCTGAAGCGTCATCTAGTGAAAGATCCTTTCTGTAAGTCTTTTCCAAAAAGTCAGTTACCTGATCAGAGTTTGCCCCGATTGCAATTGCATCATAAGAGATGTATGTTCCGCTGGGATCAGTCAGGTATAGTTGCGGCGTCTTGTTTACCACCCCTCCTAGTATGAGTGCAACACCAAAAGGCCTTACGCCTGCATACTGTGTAAATTGCTGACATTGATCAGCCAAGTGTTTTGCGATTGTCTCAACCTCTACCGGCTCGTCATAAATCAACTTGTTGCTCTGAGAGAAAAACCTTGCATTATCCACCTGACTCCTTGCATCCGGGATGTATCCTGCTGCTGCAACCCCTACATTATCATCAATCTGGAAAATTTTTTGAACTGTATCTGAAATTTGTAACTTTCTTGACTTTTCCTCGACTGCAAAGACTATGCCGCCTTTGCATTTTACACCGACTGCAATTGTTCCTCTTCTGACAGTCTCTATGGCATACTCTACTTGGTATAGTCTACCATCTGGTGAAAATACTGTAATTGCTCTATCATAACCTTGTTGTGCAGGAAGCATTTGATTTCAATGCTTTGAAAGTTTAATTTAAGTCTAGCCTATCATATCTGGTGTGAGATTTGAAATTCAATTTTCTGGCAATAAAAATATCAGATCAAATCACCAAAAAACCATAGAGATTACAAAAGAATCCTGCTTGACACCTCGTGGTGATTGTATAATCGGCACCAGTGCGACTTTTGGCTGCGCGGACTTGCCCAGAGAACTAAAAGACAGACTCCAAGTTCACGGTGCACGTGTAACCATTCTGATTCGTGTCGGGGAGCACGAGTTTACAATACGCGGGAGGGGTCATTCTGATCTAACCCTTACTCACCCTGAGGATATAGTTATTAGAAAAAGTGACTTTACATGTCCTAGGACATTGGCTGTTGGATGTGACAAGGCATCTGATCTGTTGCCGCAAGAGATGGTCTTGCTATTGCAGGACCCAAAAACAAGAGGCACCTTTGTCATTCTAGTTGACTGATCCAGTCAACGCAAATGTGATCAAAATCGACTAAAACACAAGCAGAAAGGGGCAAACAGTAACTTGTGTTCAAACAGTAGAAAACCAACTCTCAGCTATCTGATTCTCAGAGTTTTTGATTGGCAAAACAAGCATGAGCGTAATTGTCTAGAGTTTTGAAGTTCCTTCGTGTTTGTGTCAAAAAAATAACCTGTCTTGACATATCTTGTACGTAATACTTCAAAACTGTAGACAGTTACAAAAGAGGAGGGTTTACAATACTAATCCAAGGTGAATCCATATTCACAGATGATGCACATCTTGGCAAGAAATATTGGGTAGAAGCAAATGAGCGAATAATTATACGATGGAGAGGATCACATAAAGATTTCTGGTTTATGGAATGGTAAGTGATGGTAATCAAAGCTTTTTCAGATCATATGAAAAATTCAATTCCATATCATTTGTTGATTATTTGAAAAAAGCTCACAAAAAGTTTGGGAAAATATTTGTTATTGTTGACAGAGCATCACAACACACATCCATTGATACAAAAGAATATTTGAAAAACAACAAGAATGTCAAACTGGCATATCTTCCAAGAGGTTCCCCACATTTGAGTATGATAGAAGAAATTTGGAGACAGTGCAAACATGATAATGTTCAATCAGAATTTTATGAATCGATTCATGAAATGAGATATACAGTTATGGAATATTTAAGAACGCACAAGTTTGATCTTGACATGTATCAATATTTTGCAAGAACAATTAATTGAAAAGACTTAGGATCTCGGGTATACCATCGTGTCCAAAGACACCTCCTCGGTTTGACTCTATCTTTTCTCTATTTCTCGTCCTTTTCCACTTGCAAGGGCTTGCGAGATGGTGGCGTATGTGGATATCATAATAGGATAGTTTATGTTTCAATTTATCGTTTGATCTTGTCAAACTGTTAATTGTTCTTGTCAAACTGTTAATTGTTCTTGTCAAACTGTTATTTGATCTTGTCAGATCATCAACGTATTTTACTAGTTCATCTATGATTAATTTCTGTTGTTTGTTTTCTCGTCTAAATTCTGAATCAATTTTGTCAGTCTTGCTCATATCAAAAGGTGGATGAGGTTACTCTTGGATCTTTCGGTTTAATTTTGTTGATCTAGGCGTGAAGGTTGATTCATACAACAAAACTTTACATGAAGAGTGATTTTTATAATCATGTATCTAATTTTACCTATGGATAATAAAACCAACATCTTCATTTTGATTCCCCTAGTAGCTTTTGCAATACTAGTCCTTGGATTTGGAATGTATAACACACTATGTAAAAACGTTAACATTTCTTTACCATGTTAGAATTCATCAAAATCTCTTCTGAATGTACCTAAAATCCGAATAAATTAGTAAACCTGTCTGATCCCAAAACTGAACATTTGGCTAATATTTGACGGTATTGTTGGTTTAATTTGAATTGTCAATGTATGCCCGAGTTCCAAAGTCTTTTCAATTAATTGTTCTTGAATAATATTGATACATGTCAAGATTAAATTTGTGTGTTCTTTGATATTCCATAACAACATATCTCATTTCATGAATCTATTTATAATATTCTGATTGATCATTATCATGTTTGCACTCTCCAAATTTCTTCCAACATACTCTAATGTGAGAAACCTCTTGGAAGATATGCTAGTTTGACATTCTTGTTGTTTTTCAAATATTTTTTTGTATCATTAGATATGTGTTGTGATACTCGCTCAACAATAACAAATATTTTTCCAAACTTTTTGTGAGCCACTTTCAGCTAGTCAACAAATGATATGAAATTGAACTTTTCATAGACTGAGAAAACCCTGATTGTCATCTGTCATCATTCCTTAGACTAGAAATCTTTGATGTGATTCTCTCCATCGTATAATTATTCACTCATTTGCATCTACCCAATATTTCTTGCCAAGATGTGCATCATCTGTGAATATGGATTCACCTTGGATTAGTATTGTAAACCCTCCTCTTTTGCCTTTTTTATGCGTAAAATGATGCGTATACACCACATGTAACATGCAGCCGCGGATGCAGTACTCACATGTAGTTTTTGTGGAACCTTTGGTTTGAGGTTCCAACTGTGCACAATATAACGCACATGAGTGATGTGATATGTGATTCCCGTCCTGTCAAATATGATCTACAATAGTTGTATGAATCAACCTTCACGCCTAGATCAAAATTAAACCGAAAGATCCAAGAGTAACCTCATCCACCTTTTGATATGAGCAAGACTGACAAAATTGATTCAGAATTTAGACGAGAAAACAAACAACAGAAATTAATCATAGATGAACTAGTAAAATACGTTGATGATCTGACAAGATCAAATAACAGTTTGACAAGAACAATTAACAGTTTGACAAGATCAAACGATAAATTGAAACACAAACTATCCTATTATGATATCCACATACGCCACCATCTCGCAAGCCCTTGCAAGTGGAAAAGGACGAGAAAGAGAGAAAAGATACAGAGTCAAACCGAGGAGGTGTCTTTGGACACAAGGGGAAAACACAGACTTTATACCACAAAAAACTACACATCACGATTCAACAGCTTGTCCAAAATGTAAAAGCACAGACATTACTCAGATTGACACAAAAAAACGCAACATGGTGAGTATTTCACCACCACCACAAGAGTATAACGTAACTGAGTATATTTCACACAAATATACATGCAAATCATGCAAAAAGACATTTGAAAATGATGGCAAACTTGCACCTAGAGGACAATTTGACGCCACTGTAATCAAAAGTATAGTGAGCATGTTTTCAAAAAGAATGCCATACAACACCATCAAAGAATCATTGCGAGAACAATATGGATTACAAATCAGCAATAATTTAGTACTGTCAATTTTGTAGACAGGTCAGATGCTTTGAGCCATTTTATGATAAAATTGGGCACGAAATCAACAAATCAGAGATCGTAGGATTTGATGAGACCAGATATCCAATTAAAGGTAAACATGGATGGGTGTGAATTGCAAGAACCAACACCAAAGCGTACCATGTTTTAGATTTTAGCAGAGGTGCAGTTGTTATAAAAAAATACTGGGTTGATTTTAGAGGAATTGTAGTTTCTGATAGATGGAGATCACATGTTGTAATATTTACCAAAAACAAGAGACAGAGATGCACACTGCACAACTGCCAAGAGAGTCAAAAGATGCATGGCAAATAAATCAGAAAAACCATCAGCTGCCATTTTGCACAAGGAATTCTCAAAAATGTTGGATAATGCCAAAAAATATTCAAAATCAAAACACAAAAAGATACAACGGATCAAATATACGGATTGTCTGTTTGAGCAGTTGATTATATGATAAAACGATACCGGCGTGGTGATGATATTATGAAAAAGTTTGGAATAAAGCTGAAAAACGCACGAAATGACCTGTTTACATTGTGATGTATCTGGTGTGCCATCAACTAACAATGATGCAGAAAACTCTATTCGAAAATGTGTGATGCAGAGAAATGTCCGGGGTCAGCTGAAAAGTGAAAAGGGGATGAAGATACATTTAGATGCTTGATTCATACGATTTTTCTAGGTCTCTCCATTCTAGCACAACAGGTGATCACATGTATTTCATGACAGACTAGCACAGACTTTTTCCTCACTATATAATGGAAAGTGCTGCCATAAGTTGTACAGTGCCGCGGGCGGGATTTGAACGCGCGACAGCCCGGTCTTCAGCCGAGTGCTCTCCCAGGCTGAGCTACCACGGCACTTAGAAAAACGAATTCAGTTAAAGGCATTAAAGTTTGTCTTTTTAGTTCTTCCAGAGAATATCCTCTCTACCTCTTCTCTTGTTGACTAGACGGCTCATTACAAAAATCAAGTCAGACAGCCTGTTGAGATATTTGATACAGTTTGAGTTGATTTCATTTTTCTGACTCAGTTGAACCACCAAAGTTTCTGCCCTTCTTATGAGTGCTCTTGCATGATGCAGTTGTGCTGCAACAATATCACCTCCTGGTAAAATGAAATTTGTCAAGGGCCGAAGATCTGGTTCAAACTTGTCAATGCAGCGCTCTAATTTTCCAACCATGTCCAATCCGACTCTGTTTTTTCCATCATTTAGATTTGGATTTGACAGATCTGCCCCAACTAGAAACAAATCATTTTGAATCTCTGTTAAAATTTCCGCGATATCCTCATCCATGGAACGTGTCAGGATTACTCCTAGTGCGGCATTTGCCTCATCTATCGTACCAACTGAAATAATTCTTGGATGGGATTTTGCAATTCTAAAATTTCCCTGCAAACCGGTATTTCCATCATCGCCGGTCTTTGTGTATATCTTCATTGATTTATCTTGGCAAGATCAACTAATATACAGTTTGGAAATACGGTATGAAAATTCATTAGGAGAAGATATTACAGATACTGGTATGACGATATTAAATTTTCTCAAAACTGCCGCAAATCTCAAAAAAATACCCCGACGAGGCTGGATAAATAAACTATCAATGGTTGATCCTGAATCAGTTGCAGATCATTCCTACTCTATGGCAGTAATGGGCATGATCATATCTGATCTGCAGAATTTTAATTCTGAAAAAATTCTCAAAATGATCCTGCTTCATGATCTGGCTGAATCAAAAATCGGGGACCATACTCCAAAAGAACTTCCCGGCAAGGAAAAGAACAGACTGGAAAACAATGCATTTCAGGAGATTGTCAAAAGTTTGCCAGACTCTATCAAATCACAATATCTGCAAATCTGGAGGGAATACCAAGAAAACAATTCCCCTGAATCAAAAATCATACACCAGATTGACAAATTAGAGATGGCTCTTCAGGCTAAAATTTATCAGAATGAAGGACGTTCCAAGAAGAATCTTGAACCCTTTTTTGAATCTGCCAAGACATGCATTACTGATCCTAAACTAAAAGAGTTATTTGCAAAGATCATAAAGGACATGTAGCAAAACATGTCTGAGAAAAGCAAGGACGAACTAATTGATGCGCAAAAACAGATCATAGGAATACTGTTTGAGGTAATTAAAAGACTTCAGGCAAACAATGATCTGGATGAAGAATATTTTCAACTGGCCACAAAAGACAATCACGACGATTCCCGTCTCAAAGAAATCTCTGATGAGCGGATAGAAAATTCAAAAATCATCAAAAGACTGTTGGAGCAGCTAGATGCCTAGTCCATGCAATCAGTCATCAGAAATTATTCTTAAATGGGATGTCTGTTGGTATTTGTCCTGGATATAATTTGAAAGATTTACGATTCTGATTCGAGATTCCCTGTTTTCCCAACTTCCCTCGTTTTCAAACCATGATTCAATCTCATCAACATTGTATCTCTCGCCACTTTTAACCAGGGTCTTGAAAATGGACTTTATCTCGTCGATCTCTGACTCTGATAATCTTGATTTCTCTTCAACTAGGGCAGTCACCTCATTTAGTCTGATTATTACATTGTTTGCAAGGGGCACGAATTCCAAATACCCTATATTCTATAACAGTCTTTTGAAGAGAAATTGTTTTTATAACAATTCAATTATCTGATAGACATGCAATATTTTCAGGCCTTAAAACTAGGTCAGAAGAGAGTTGCAAAGGCAAGAGAATACCTCAACAAACTAACTGATGGAAAAGCCATGCCGGCATTGGCCCTAATTGACAACAAATCCAATGTCTGGGAGCCTGTAGGCGAAGAGAATCTGTATGCGTTTGTTGATGAATCGGCAGGTTTTGTTCTGACTGATAACAGCGGTTACATTCTTGCGCTAGTTGACAAGACCGGCTCATCGAAGACCATAGTTCAGGGGGTAACAAGACAACAAAAAGAGAATTTGGAAAAAGCGTTCGAGGCAGACAAAATAACAAAATTTGAAGGCAAAGTCATCCTTCCCGTATAGGTTTCTAGTCTTTATACAAAACGAGTTCTGTGTAATCAAACGAGAGATATGCACCAAAACTCGATCTCCAGATTAGTAGAAGGGTATATTCTGTTAGAGTTTATGCGTAATTGACTAAATCACGCCAGCCATCTGAATTCCTTGCCTTTTTCTTCACATATAGTTACAAACTCTAACAAAATCATACATCTCAAAATAATTAAAGTCAGTCAAACTTGTACAAAAAATACAAAATAAATTATTAAACATGCAAAATAATCAGCTTGGCAAAAACGCACAGCGTAGCATTGTGATATTTTACCATATATCTAATCAAAATGTACGGTCCATGGCGGTGGTGGCGGTTCACCATTTTTCCATCTAGACCGTATCTTTTTTCATTGTGCGCAGATTGACAAGACCTGTTACCACGCTAAACTCTGTTTCAAACTCTTCTAGTGTACCATCATATGCATCAACCATTCTTGCATAGGTTTTCATGTCACCTATGGTGTGCTCCACCCTGGCTCTAATTCCGTTCATCTTTCTGTTTTTTGCCCGTTCTCGTTTTGTTAGTTGGCGATTCTTTGATCTCTTTTTAGGTTGCATGGATTGCGTGTTGTTATCAAGATAATCCGATATTCCTAAAAATCCCTTGTCAGAGTATAGCCTTGTTTTACTGCTTCCAGTCAGTAATTTTATTATATTAAAGATTGATTCAGATTCTTTTTTGAATATGCCAAAATCGTGATTACTGCCAAGATAGCTTTAGGTTTGGTGGATTATGATTCCTTTGCTGTTTGTTATTATCTCCGTGTTGAACGCAAATCGTTTCTTTTTGCCAGAGTATGATCTCTTTCTTTGCACAGAATCCTCTGATCTTCGTACAGGTACATGTGTTCCATCAATTAGCAAGATGTTGTCCAGCACCATTTGTATTTGTTGTATGATTTCTTATCTGATTGTATCATATCAGACACATTCTCTGCAGTGGGCAAAATGCGTTTCAATATCTCATCTACAAGCTTGATATATCTGCACACCGTGGTCTGATCAATTCCAAACAATGCTGCTAGTTGTCTTGTGTAACGTTTGTTCTCTTTTTTATTAGTCTCACTAGTAATGCGTGTTCCGGATAAAGCTTGCATCTGTTTCCTGCATCAGATACTCGTTTACCTGATTTAATATCAAATAACGGCATTTTATCTAGATAGTCTAGTATGAATTCTCCAACATGTTTTAACAGCCAATAAAAATCATCTATTTGATATCCTGTAAATGCATGCAAATGTTCTGTCGTTGACATTATGATGTGACATATATCTCGAGTTTGTGTGCAAATTCACAAACCTTCTTTCCCTTGATATCTACGTTTCCTAGCCTTTGTTGCAGTCCATAATGCATCTTGTTCTGCTATTATCTTGTCCTTCTCATGTAGTGCACTGTCCTTTTCATATAGCGCCTTGTCTTTGCTCTCAAGCAGCTTTATCAATTGATTTGGAGCTAGCATTTCGTATTGGGACATATCAAAGCAAAGAATATGCCAGGATCTAAACCTATCGTCTGAGAAATGTTTACCATCATATCAAATGTAAACACGTTGATGCGTACAATTCGATTGTTATTTTGGTCGATTACGCATAAACTCTATGATATTTTCTGGTTTATCCCTAATCTGTTTCTTTGGAATTGTTCTCTTTGAAGGCGATTTACGGATCTTTGATCTACCAGATTCATTCTTTATGCTATCTGAATTCCTTACCTTTTTGTTCACATATAGTTAACAAAGAACATGTTTTATGCCTATAACGTCTTGACTATTCTAGCGGATTTAGGCATAGAGGTTGATACATACTAATTTTGTTGATCTAGGCGTAAAGGTTGATCATACTATAGATCAAGACTTTGATCGTCAACATGTCAGGTGAGTGTTCCACCGGATTTAATCAAAACTCCACCGCCGGATTGTACTGTTAGATTGAATGTTGTAAAGTCAATATCCAGTGTAATTCCAGATGGGATGTTCAAAACCGAACCATTCTGAACAATCACACTTTCCGGAGCATCTGCATTGGCATCAAGTGTACAACTATTAGTTATTATCCAGTCTCCAGAGTCAGGAATTACACATGGATCAGATGGAGTGGTGTCTGATACAATTACAGTTCTGTTGACCTGGATGGCATTATTTCCTGATGCGTCAACTGAGTCATAATAGATAGTGTATGTGCCCAATATATCAGTGAAATTTGTAGAGTTTATGGTTATTGTAGAGCCGTCGTTAGTTGTGGCACCAAGTTCTGTATAGTCATCACCGAGTTCTATTGTCTGCGGATTGGCTCCGTTCAGTGTTATGACGGGAGGAGTGGTGTCTGATACAATTACAGTCCTGTTGACCTGGATGGCATTATTTCCTGATGCGTCAACTGAGTCATAATAGATAGTGTATGTGCCCAATATATCAGTGAAATTTGTAGAGTTTATGGTTATTGTAGAGCCGTCGTTAGTTGTGGCACCAAGTTCTGTATAGTCATCACCGAGTTCTATTGTCTGCGGATTGGCTCCGTTCAGTGTTATGACGGGAGGAGTGGTGTCTGATACAATTACAGTCCTGTTGACCTGGATGGCATTATTTCCTGATATATCAGCAGAGTCATAATAGATAGTGTATGTGCCCAATGTATCAGTGAAATTTGCAGAGTTTATGGTTATTGTAGAGTTGTCGTTAGTTGTGGCACCAAGCTCTGTGTATCCTGCTCCCTGCTCTATGGTCTGTGGATTATTACCAAGTAGGGAAATGACGGGAGGAATGGTGTCAGAAGTGGTTGCGATGGGGTTGCCAGTTGTTGCAACAATCTGATTGCCATAAATGTCCTGTACTGCACCAGCACCAATGTCTAGCACTGATGTGGTAAATGCGATTACGGACTGGCGGTTGACCAGAGTCATGTTGAATGATATTGTTGTACCATTGGCAGTCGTAATTAGTTCCAGAGTCGATAGCGTTACAGCGTCAATACTGGTATTGTTATCCCTGATGGATAAACCAGTAGAGTTTATTGTAGAGACGTTGACTGTCTTGTTAAATGCGATTGTAAAGATGCCTGTTCCCTCATTTAGGACTGCTGATGAGAATACAGGTAAAGTGCTGTCAACTACATTTACGGTCCTGTTGACCTGGATGGCAGTATTGTTGAAAGCGTCAGTTGAATCATAATAGATATGGTATGTACCCACTAGATCAGTGAAATTTGCAGAGTTTATAGTTATTGTAGAGCCGTCGTTAGTTGTGGCGCCTAATTCTGTATATCCTGCTCCCTGCTCTATTGTCTGCGGATTGGTTCCATTCAGTGTGATGATTGGGGCAGTGGTGTCAACTACGTTTACAGTCCTATTAACTTGGATTGCGTTATTGCCTGCTGTATCTGTTGAATCATAATAGATATGGTATGTGCCCACTAGATCAGTGAAATTTGCAGAGTTTATGGTTATTGTAGAGCCGTCACTAGTTGTGGCGCCTAATTCTGTATATCCTGCTCCCTGCTCTATGATTTGTGGGTTGGATCCATTCAATGTTATAACTGGAGAGTTTGCATCAACACCTGGAGAAGAAATACTGGGTATGGTTGCAGCCAGAGTAGAGGGATTTCCAACAGTATCAACTAGTGTGATATTGTATGCAATTCCTGTAGTTGCATCATCAATGTCCGTGTCTCCCTCTGCAACAGTATATGTAAGATCATAATAGAATAACATTACTAGTTTTTCTGGTGCAGAGACGCTGTAAAATGAACCTGAATTTTGGTTATTGTACTCTGTTTTTATCCAGTCAGCAGTCCTTACAGTATCTGATATTCTAATCTCATCTATCTGGCCGGTGAAGAATTGGTTAAAATCGTTCACCTGCTGCCCTACACGGAACTCGTTCAGTACAGTGTTCCATGATTTGGTGCCATTAGTATCAGGAGAACCGTCAATGTATGTCCTAACTGTTGCTCCATCATATGTCATGGCAAAATGATACCAGTCGTTTGTTGTCAGGGTTGTGTTTAGTGCTATATCGTCAGAATAACCGCCAACTATCAGATTGTTACTGTTTTGGAACAGTCCATATGCCTGTCCTGTAGATCCAGTGCCATAAACTAGCACCCCGTGATAATCGCTTGGAAGACTAGAGTGGTTGACCCATGCAGATAATGTTCGTGAATTATTTCCTGATGGGAATTCAGAGTCACTATATGAGATATAGTCATTGCCATCAAAGCTCCTTGCGCCGCCAATTATTCCTGTTGTTCCAGTAGAGTTGAAATTTGTACCGTCATTATTATTACTAGTAGAGTCTAGCATGTCACCATCAAAGTGCCACACACCATCATAGTCTGAATCCCATACTGCCGTTGCATTCTGTCCGTCAGTTACGATCGAATTGGAATAATACATGTAGATTTTGGTGTCATTGGAGGCATATAATGTTGGAATCATTATCCACGCAGACAGACTTCCAGAGATGTGATTGTTTGAGAAGGATGTTATCTCATAGTATAGTGGTGTGTCATTAATGGTAGTAAAACGAATGTCCTGCCCGGAGGCCTGTACGGTTGCGTTGTTTAGGTTTGGATCATGCTGTATTGAGACCAAGAGAGGGAAATTGGTGTGCTCTGCGCTACCAGATACCATGGTGTTGTTGATGGTGATTGTCTTTCTATAGCCAAAACTGGATGTAGGTGTTGTTTCACTTAATGTCATAGTTTCATTGTTTATGGTTCCGCTCAATAGTGTCAGTCCAGTTTCATTGTTTGCATTAATTTGAATAACAATGTCATCACCAATACCCAGTGTTCCGTTATTTGGAGTGATGGATGTGAATGTTAGGGTTGGTGGAATGGTATCAAGTGTGGTTGTGATAGAGTTGTCTGTTGACATTATAATTGTATTGCCAGATATATCTCGTACTGCACCAGCACCAATGTCTAGCACTGAGACGTTAAATGCAATTACGGACTGACGATTAGCCAGAGTCATGTTGAATGATATTGTGTCACCGTTGGCAGTTGTGGTTAGTTCCAGAGTTGATAGTGTTACAGCGCCAGTACTGGTATTGTTATCCCTGATGGAGAATCCAGCAGAGTTTATGGAAGAGGCATTGATTATCTCGTTAAATGTGATTGTAAAGATGCCAGTTCCCTCATTTAGTACTGCTGATGAGAATGTTGGTGGAGTGGTGTCAGATACAATTACAGTCCTAATAACTTGGATTGCGTTATTGCCTGCTGTATCAGTTGAATCATAATAGATATAGTATGTACCTACTGCGTCAGTGAAATTTGCAGAGTTTATGGTAACTGGTGAGCCGTCGTTAGTTGTGGCGTTTAATTCTGTGTATCCTGCTCCCTGCTCCCTTGTCTGTGGATTGTCACCAATCAGGGAAATGACTGGTGGAATGCTGTCAAGAGTGGTTGTGATGGTATTGTTTGCAGACATTGTGATTGCGTTACCATTAATGTCCTGTACTGCACCAGCACCAATGTCCAGCACTGAGACGTTAAATGCAATTACGGACAGACGATTAGCCAGAGTCATGTTGAATGATATTGTGTCACCGTTGGCAGTTGTGGTTAGTTCCGGATTTGATAGTGTTATAGTGCCAGTACTGGTATTGTTATCCCTGATGGAGAATCCGGTAGAGTTTATGGAAGAGGCATTGATTATCTCGTTAAATGTGATTGTAAAGATGCCAGTTCCCTCATTTAGGACTGCTGATGAGAATGTTGGAGGAGTGGTGTCAGATACAATTACAGTCCTATTAACTTGGATTGCGTTATTGCCTGCTGTATCAGTTGAATCATAATAGATATAGTATGTACCTACTGCGTCAGCGAAATTTGTAGAGTTTATGGTAACTGGTGAGCCGTCGTTAGTTGTGGCGTTTAATTCTGTGTATCCTGCTCCCTGCTCTCTTGTCTGTGGATTGTCACCAATCAGGGAAATGACTGGAGGAGTGGTGTCAACTACGTTTACAGTCCTATTAACTTGGATTGCGTTATTGCCTGCTGTATCAGTTGAATCATAATAGATAGTGTAATTACCTACTGCGTCAGCAAAATTTGTAGAGTTTATGGTTATTGTAGAGCCGTCGTTAGTTGTGGCGTTTTGTTCTGTATAGCCATCACCGAGTTCTATTGTCTGCGGGTTGGTTCCATTCAGTGTGATGACCGGAGGAGTGGTGTCAACTACGTTTACAGTCCTATTAACCTGGATTGCAGTATTGCCTGCTGTATCAGTTGAATCATAATAGATAGTGTAATTACCTACTGCGTCAGCAAAATTTGTAGAGTTTATGGTTATTGTAGAGCCGTCGTTAGCTGTGGCGTTTTGTTCTGTATAGCCATCACCGAGTTCTATTGTCTGCGGGTTGGTTCCATTCAGTGTGATGACCGGAGGTGTGGTATCAGATACAATTACAGTCCTATTAACCTGGATTGCGTTATTGCCTGCTGTATCTGTTGAATCATAATAGATATAGTATGTGCCCACTAGATCAGTGAAATTTGCAGAGTTTATGGTTATTGTAGAGCCGTCGTTAGTTGTGGCGTTTAGTTCTGTGTATCCTGCGCCCTGCTCTATGATTTGTAGGTTGGATCCATTCAATGTTATAACTGGAGAGTTTGCATCAACACCTGGAGAAGAAATACTGGGTATGGTTGCAGCCAGAGTAGAGGGATTTCCAACAGTATCAACTAGTGTGATATTGTATGCAATTCCTTCAGTTGCGTCATCAATGTCCGTGTCTCCCTCTGCAACAGTATATGTAAGATCATAATAGAATGACAATACTAGTTTTTCTGGTGCAGAGACGCTGTAAAATGAACCTGAATTTTGGTTATTGTACTCTGTTTTTATCCAGTCGGCAGTCCTTACAGTATCTGATATTCTAATCTCATCTATCTGCCCGCTAAAGAATTCGTTAAAATCGTTCACCTGCTGCCCTACACGGAACTCGTTCAGTACAGTACTCCATGATTTGGTGCCATTGGCATCAGGAGAACCGTCAATGTATGTCCTAACTGTTGTTCCATCATATGTCATGGCAAAATGATACCAGTCGTTTGTTGTCGCGGTTGTGTTTAGTGCTATATCGTCAGAATAACCGCCAACTATCAGATTGTTACTGTTTTGGAACAGTCCATATGCCTGACTTGTAGCTCCAGTACCATAAACTAGTACCCCATGAAAACCGACTTGGAGACTAGAGTGGTTGACCCATGCAGATAATGTTCGTGAATTATTTCCTGATGGGAATTCAGAGTCACTATATGAGATATAGTCATTGCCATCAAAGCTTCTTGCGCCGCCAATTATTCCTGTTGTTCCAGTAGAGTTGAAATTTGTACCGTCATTATCATTACTAGTAGAGTCTAGCATGTCACCATCAAAGTGCCACACACCATCATAGTCTGAATCCCATACTGCCGTTGCATTCTGTCCGTCAGTTACGATCGAATTGGAATAATACATGTAGATTTTGGTGTCATTAGAGGCATATAATGTTGGAATCATTATCCACGCAGACAGATTGCCAGAGATGTGATTGTTTGAGAAGGATGTTATCTCATAGTATAGTGGTGTGTCATTAATGGTAGTAAAACGAATGTCCTGCCCGGAGGCCTGTACGGTTGCGTTGTTTAGGTTTGGATCATGCTGTATTGAGACCAAGAGAGGGAAATTGGTGTGCTCTGCGCTACCAGATACCATGGTGTTGTTGATGGTGATTGTCTTTCTATAGCCAAAACTGGATGTAGGTGTTGTTTCACTTAATGTCATAGTTTCATTGTTTATGGTTCCGCTCAATAGTGTCAGTCCAGTTTCATTGTTTGCATTAATTTGAATAACAATGTCATCACCAATACCCAGTGTTCCGTTATTTGGAGTGATGGATGTGAATGTTAGGGCTGGTGGAATGGTATCAAGTGTGGTTGTGATGGGGTTACCTGTTGACATTATAATTGTATTGCCAGATATATCTCGTACTGCACCAGCACCAATGTCTAGCACTGAGACGTTAAATGCAATTACGGACTGACGATTAGCCAGAGTCATGTTGAATGATATTGTGTCACCGTTGGCAGTTGTGGTTAGTTCCAGAGTTGATAGTGTTACAGCGCCAGTACTGGTATTGTTATCCCTGATGGAGAATCCAGCAGAGTTTATGGAAGAGGCATTGATTATCTCGTTAAATGTGATTGTAAAGGTGCCAGTTCCCTCATTTAGTACTGCTGATGAGAATGTTGGTGGAGTGGTGTCAGGTACAATTACAGTCCTAATAACTTGGATTGCGTTATTGCCTGCTGTATCAGTTGAATCATAATAGATATAGTATGTACCTACTGCGTCAGTGAAATTTGCAGAGTTTATGGTAACTGGTGAGCCGTCGTTAGTTGTGGCGTTTAATTCTGTGTATACTGCTCCCTGCTCTATGGTCTGTGGGTTGTCACCGATCAGGGAAATGACTGGTGGAATGCTGTCAAGAGTGGTTGTGATGGTATTGTTTGCAGACATTGTGATTGCGTTACCATTAATGTCCTGTACTGCACCAGCACCAATGTCCAGCACTGAGACGTTAAATGCAATTACGGACAGACGATTAGCCAGAGTCATGTTGAATGATATTGTGTCACCGTTGGCAGTTGTGGTTAGTTCCGGATTTGATAGTGTTATAGTGCCAGTACTGGTATTGTTATCCCTGATGGAGAATCCAGCAGAGTTTATCGAAGAGGCATTGATTATCTCGTTAAATGTGATTGTAAAGATGCCAGTTCCCTCATTTAGTGCAGCTGATGAGAATGTTGGTGGAGTGGTGTCAACTACAATTACAGTCCTAATAACTTGGATTGCGTTATTGCCTGCTGTATCAGTTGAATCATAATAGATATAGTATGTGCCCACTATATCAGTGAAATTTGCAGAGTTTATGGTTATTGTAGAGTCGTCACTAGTTGTGGCGCCAAGCTCTGCATATCCTGCCCCCTGCACTACGGTCTGCAGATTGGACCCATTCAGTGTGATTACTGGAGAATTTGCATCGATGGTTTGTTGTATGTCAGTACCGTTGAATGACAAGTCCGTGAAGTTCAAGTTATTCGTGATTGTTACTTGTGTGATCTGCAGTGGTGTAATCTGGTCTGCATCTCCTTCAGATATGGTATAAGTTGCAGTGTATGTGGCTCCACTGTCTATACTAGTCCAGTTTAATGCTACAGCGTTATAAGTGCCGCTTACAGTAACATTCTCAGATGAGCCAAGGATTAGTGTGAATAAAATCGTATCGCCCACCTTGAGTGTAGCAGAAGATGTTACATTAGAGGTGATGGCAGTTATGTTTGACGGGATTAAATCAGTATTGTCCATAAGCATTACATGTATGGCGCCTCTAGAATCACCGCCAGCATCATCACCAGATGCACCAACTGCAATATCATCTACACCGTCACCATTCAGGTCGCCAATGTTTGCAATGGAGTATCCAAAGCCATCATAATCATTCAACTCAGGGCCGTTTGCTGTATCGTCATTGATTTCTATGGTGCGAGATACGGTTCCATTACTGTTCATAAGCATTACATGTATGGCACCTCTGTTGCTACCGCCAGTATTATCATTAAATGCGCCAACTACAATATCATCTACACCGTTACCATTAAGGTCGCCAATGTTTGCAATCGATGATCCAAACAAATTATTATCATTATTCAACTCAGGGCCGTTTGCTGTATTGTTATTGATTTCTATGGTGCGAGATACGGTTCCATCACTGTTCATAAGCATTACATGTATGGCACCTCTGTTGCTACCGCCAGCATCATCACCAGGTGCACCAACTGCAATATCTAATGTACCATCCTTATTCAGGTCGCCAATGTTTGCAATGGAGCGTCCAAAATAATCATCATTAATCAACTCAGGGCCGTTTGCTGTACCGTCATTGATTTCTATGGTGCGAGATACGGTACCATTACTGTTCATAAGCATTACATGTATGGCACCTCGATAATCACCGCCAGCATCATCACCTGGTGCACCAACTGCAATATCTAATGTACCATCCTTATTCAGGTCGCCAATGTTTGCAATGGAGTATCCAAAATAATCCAAACTAATCAACTCAGGGCCGTGTTCTGTAAGATCATTGATTTCTATGGTGCTAGATACGGTACCATTACTGTTCATAAGCATTACATGTATGGCACCTTTGTTGAAACCGTCAGCATCATCATAATATGCACCAACTGCAATATCTAATACACCGTCACCATTCAGGTCGCCAATGTTTGCAATGGAGCGTCCAAAGTTATCATTATTATCCAACACAGGGCCTTTTTCTGTAAGATCATTGATTTCTATGGTACTAGATACGGTACCATTACTGTTCATAAGCATTACATGTATGGCACCTTTGTTGAAACCGCCAGCATCATCATAATATGCACCAACTGCAATATCTAATACATCGTCACCATTCAGGTCGCCAATGTTTGCAATGGAGCGTCCAAAATAATCATAATCATTCAACACAGGGCCGTTTGCTGTAAGATTATTGATTTCTATGGTGCGAGATACGATTTCATCTACAGATGCAGATACATTTTGGTATAGTATAGTATACAACGACCCAAGTGTTAATATCAGAAACATGAAGATCAGAAGTAGGTTTCTCAATATAGATCACCAATAAAAATAGTACAACACGTAATAATTATTGTATGAATCAAGCAAAGAACATGTTTTACGTCTATAACGTCCAACCATTCTAGTGGATTTAGGTGTAGAGGTTGATACATACTAATTCTACCACACATACTTTTAAACGAAAAAATTGCTTAATAAACGGTGTGAATCAACCTTCACGCCTAGATCAACAAAATTAAACCGAAAGATCTGAGTAATCTCATCCACCTTCTGATATGAGCAAGACTGACAAAATTGATTCAGAATTAAGACGAGAAAACAGTTAACCCAGATGTGCTCACAATCCTGACCAATTCGGAGGTGGTTCAGGAGGTAGTTTTGACCCTATCACAGATCCGTTTATCATAATCCTCATGTCCGTCATTGTTAGTAACTGTCTACAGTTTTAAAGTTCCTTTGTGTTTGTGTCAAAAAAAAATAACCTGTTTTGGTAACTGTCTACCGTTGTGAAGTATTACGCACCAGATATGTCAAATCGTATTGTTTTTTTGACACAAACACGAAGGAACTTTAAAACTCTAGACAATTACCTGTTTTGACATTCTTGTGCGTAATACTTTAAAACTGTAGACAGTTACCTATTTTCTGCTTTGATGATTGTCCAGACACGGAGAACAAACTCCAAATCAATTGATAAAGCTGATTGAGAACAAAGACAAGATTAGCAGAATTAGATGTACTGTGGATGTATCAACCTCTATGCCTAAATCCGCTAGAACAGTCAAGACGTTATAAGCATAAAACATGTTCTTTGCTTGATCCATACGGCAAAAGATATCAAGAAATGATCTCAGAGCTAAAAAAAAGAGGCAAACATACACGGCGATGAGACAAGCCAGAGGTTAAAGGAAAAAATTACTGGCTGTGGACGTTTGTTGGGAAATGGGTTGTAATATACGAGATTGACTAGACTCGCAGTAAGGACGTGTCAAAGAGAATCATTGGTGGGTTTAAAGGCAACGTTACAAGTGACTCGAATTCTGCATGGAATCATGTTGGTAAAACCCACCAAAAATGCCACATTTACTATATCCGAGAGATTGAGGATATACATACAATACAAGAATCTAGGAAAAGAATTCACAGCATTTGCAGCACGCCTAAAGAGAATATTGTATGCCTTCACGATGCGGCAAAAATCACCCATGAAGCACAAGACTACAAGTAAAAAAGAATCTCGAGAGAAGAATACCTGCAATGATATCCAAAAAATACAGCAAAGAGAACTGCATCAGGTTTGTAAAAAGATTGAAACGTGAAAGTATACTCTACGTTTTTGCAGACTGGAACTAATTACCATAACAATATGGCAGAGGGCAATACGACCAAACGTCATAATCAGAAAGATCACAAACAGTCATCGCTCAAGGGTCGGAGCTGATTCTCACAAGATATTGATGAGTATAAAGGAGACATGCCTGATGATGGAATTGAATTTCATGATTGTGCTTTGGAATATTTGAGAAATTCTACTTTAAAACTGTAGACAGTTACAAAAGATCATATTTTGGTGCCTGTGCCTAGCTCTCGTTGTTACACAGAACCGCAAAACGTAAACCTTTAGTTATCAGGATGTAAAGGAATAGCAAAATGAGCAAGTTTTCTCAAGATATCCAAGTTGGCGGTCATTTGATCGACTCTATGATTCTGACTAGGATATTTGACAAAATAATGGACCTAAAGGGCGAGTTTCAGGTACAGGAAATTAACATTGGCAAGAGAAAAAAGGATCAGTCTTTTGCGCGATTGCTTGTTACGGGAAAAAATCAGAGACATCTAGACAACATTTTGGAGACAGTCTATAGGGAAGGGGCAGTATCTCAGACTCCAAAAGAGATCAAGCTAAAAAAATCTACAAAAAACAATGTAATGCCGGATAATTTTTACAGCACAACTAACAACCACACGCAGGTCTTTTACAAGGGGAAATGGATTCAAGTTGAAAACATGATGATGGACAAGTGCATTGCTCTAAAGGGGGCTAGGGCATTTTGTGTACCAGTTAGGGATGTAAAAAAGGGAGATCGCATAATTGTGGGTGAAAGAGGAATTAGGATCACGCCACCAGAGCGTCCAAGGGAAGGAGTCAATGTCTTTGAGTTTATGGGAAGCTCTAGCTCTAGTGAAAGGCCGACTCTGCATATTGCAAATAAAGTCGCCAAAGACATACACGATACCAAAAAAAAAGGCGGAAAGATAATACTTGTTGGCGGTCCTGCTATAGTACACACTGGTGCTACTGGTGCAGTATCTGAACTAATCAGACTGGGGTATGTTGACGGAATATTGGCAGGAAATGCCCTTGCAGTTCACGATGTTGAATACGCCACGCTTGGAACATCACTTGGAATGAATATTGATGATGCAACCCTTGCATATCACGGACATCGAAATCACATGGATGCAATCAACTCTGTCTTTAAAGCAGGCTCTATTGCAAATATGGTAAAGTCCAAGAAATTGACAAAAGGAATAATGTACGAGTGTGTAAAAAACAAGATACCATTTGTGCTGGCAGGCTCAATTCGTGATGACGGGCCGTTACCTGATGTCATTACTGATATTACTCGTGCGCAAAGCGAATACAAAAAAGTCCTAAAAGATGCAAGCATGGTGATAATGATCTCAACAATGCTGCATTCGATTGCAACTGGAAACATGCTTCCGGCAAATGTCAAAGTGATTGTCATTGATATCAACCAGCCAACGGTCACGAAACTTATGGACAGAGGAACGTGGCAGGCATTGGGAATTGTATCTGACGTCGGGGCGTTTCTGCCAATGGTTCTGCAGCAAATTAGAAAAAAAAGGCAGTGATTATACAAGACACTGTATTTGCTGATCTCACAGATGGAAAGGTGACTCTTGATGATTCCCAGAGTTTTTGATTGGTAAAACAAGCACGAGCTAATTTGACATCAAAATCCCGATATCTGGTAACGACAGTGATACAATGACTGTTTTTTCATAATTGCATGATATACTGACTAGTAAAAATCAGAAAAGATGGCTATCTGATTGGTGATATCAGGTGACTGTTCCACCGGATTTAATCAAGACGCCACTACCCGTCTCTACTGTGAGGTTGTTGTTTGCAAAGTCAATATTCAAAGTAATTCCAGAGGGGATGCTTAGTATCGAATCATTCTGAACAATCACATTTCTTGTGGCAGTTGCACTAGAATCAAGTGTACAACTAGTAGTTATAATCCAGTCTCCAGAGGGTGCAACTGTACAGAATGTAGGTATAGTGACCTCAACTACATTTACAATCCTGATAACTTGGATGGCACGATTCCCTGATGCGTCAACAGAGTCGTAATAGATAGAGTAGGTGCCTATAGTATCAGTGAATTCAGTAGCATTAATGGTTACTTGCGAGCCGTCATTAGTTATTGCGCCTAGTTCTGTATAGCCATCACCAAGTTCGATTATCTGCGGGTTGTCTCCATTCAGGGTTATGATTGGTGGAGTGTCCAGTGTGTTTGCTACATTTTCTGCAAAGTTTAGCAATGAATTTCCAGACACATCATCAAATGATCCAGACGTTCTAGCATAAGATATAGTCACATCATCACTATCTGAAATTGTTGCATTAGTGATGCCAAGTGTAATGATATTATTGGAGACAGACACTATGGAACCAATTGAACCGCCAGTGACCCCTCCAAGTGTAAAGTCAGTAGGGATAGCAGCAGAGTTTGTAACGTTATGATCTAGTGTGATTACAATCTGTGAAATTGAAAGGGTTTGAGCACTAAAGAATTGGGGAGAGTTTGCATCAATTGTCTTTAGTATGTCAGTACCATCAAATGACAAGCTTGTATTGCCTACACTATCTGCGACTGTAACATTTGTGATCTGCAACGGAGTGATCTGGTCTGCATCCCCTTCAGATATGGTATATGTTACAGTGTGTGTGGTTCCGTTGCCGATACTGTTCCAGGATAATGGTACAGAGTTGTAAATGCCGTTAATGGTAGCACCGTTCTCAGCTGAATCCAGAGTCAATGTGAATGATATGGTATCGCCCACCTTGAGTACACCAGAAGATGTGGTATTAGATGTGATGTTGGTTATGGTTGGTGGAGTTTTATCAGTACTGATCATAAACAATACATGTATAGAACCAAAATGATCACCATCAGGAGTGATAGAATATGCGCCAACTGCAATATCATCTACACCGTCACCATTCAGGTCGCCAATGTTTGCAATCGAGGATCCAAATCTATTACCATCACTCAAGACAGGGCCGTTTATCGTATTATTATTGATCTCGATAGTATTAGATACGCTTCCATTACTGTTCATAAACATTACATGTATTGCACCTCTATTAACACCATCAGCATTTGCGCCAACTGCAATATCATCTACACCGTCACCATTCAGGTCGCCAATGTTTGCAATCGATGATCCAAATCTATCACCATCACTCAAGACAGGGCCGTTTAGCGTATTATTATTGATCTCGATAGTATTAGATACGCTTCCATTACGGTTCATAAACATTACATGTATTACACCTCTATCAACACCATCAGCATTTGCGCCAACTGCAATATCATCTACACCATCACCATTCAGGTCGCCAATGTTTGCAATCGAGAATCCAAATCTATCACCGTCACTCAAGGCAGGACCGTTTGTTGTATTGTCATTGATTTCTATTGTATTAGATACGCTTCCATTACGGTTCATAAACATTACATGTATTGCACCTCTATCAGCACCGCCAGCATCATCATTATGTGCACCAACTGCAATATCTGATATACCATCACCGTTCAGGTCACCAATATTTGCAATCGAGACTCCAAATTGATCACCAATACTCAAGACAGGGCCGTTTAACGTATTGTTATTAATTTTTATGGCTTTGGATACGCTTGTATCATTGCTTAGATGTATTATATGTATGGCACCAATGTCAGAATCCTCACTAGATGCGCCAACTACAATATCATATGTGCCTACATCGTTCAAATTACCAATGTGTGCAACGGATGATCCAAAGTTACTTAGATACCCCGAGAGAGTAACGTTTGCCGTAGCAGCACTAATTACTCTGGTTTCAGATACGCTTCCATTACTGTTCATATACATTACATGCATAGCACCTGTTCTATCACCACTCTTATACTCAGAAAATGCACCAACTATCATATCGGGTGTACCATCACCATTCAAGTCACCAATGTTTGCAATCGAGGATCCAAATTGATCACCATCACTCAAGACAGGGCCATTTAGCGTAGTACCATTGATTTTTATGGTGTGAGATACGATTTCATTACTAGTTGCAGATACATTTTGGTATGTTATAATAGACAATGATCCAATTGCTAATATTAAAAACAAAAAGATTAGACATAGTTTTTTCATTAATGATTACACTATAAAACTAGTATATAAAAGTATGAATCAAGCATCTAGATTGTGGTATCCTAAAGGTCAGTAGATAGGAAAGTGTTTCATTTGGAGCAAAAATACCAATCAATCAAATAAATTAGATAGGAAAAGCTAGAACGAGATTGTGTAATTCTATCAAATGTGGCACTTTTCTATCTACTGAAAAGTAGAGTGAATCAAGCAAAGAACATGTTTTACGCCTATAGCGTCTCCAACTATTCTAGTAGATTTAGGCGTAGAGGTTGATACACACCTTATTAAAATATATATCGAATTTAAGGAACGAGTAAATTATGATAGAAACTGAATTGGGAACCTTGCGCAGATCTCATTATTCTGATGAGATAAATCCATCCATGGATGGAACTATGGTTACCATCATGGGCTGGATTTTAACAGCAAGGCAGCATGGCAACATTAGTTTTCTCACCATTCGTGACAAGAACGGCGATATTTCAGTTGTGCTAAAAAAGGGAGATTGCCCTGATGATATCCGTAAAAAAGTTTCTTCATTAAAATCACATTCATCGGTATCCGTTACGGGAAGAGTAAAATCATCTACAAAGGCGCCGGATGGATTTGAAATAATTCCAACAGAGCTCAGGGTATTTTCTAGAGTCGAAAAGATTCCCCCCTTTGAGCCTACTGCAAAGACTGTAAAAAATATAGATACCAGACTAGAGGTAAGACCAATTGATCTTAGACGCATGTCACTCCAGCACATATTTAATGCCCGTAGTCTGATCTTAAAGTCAATCAGAGATTACTTTTATTCCCACAAATTCACAGAGATCAATACTCCAAAGATAATTGCAACATCCACTGAAGGCGGAGCTGCATTGTTTGCAATATTTTATTACAACAAGGAGGCTTTCTTGGCTCAGAGTCCGCAGCTGTACAAAGAACAGCTAACGATGAGTTTTGAAAAGGTCTTTGAGATTGCTCCAATTTTCAGAGCAGAGCCATCGCGGACCAATCGACATCTATCAGAGTCCATCTCCATCGATCTAGAAGAGGCATTTGTCGATTACAGTGACATAATGAACAGAATCGAAGAGATAATCCAGATTTCAATAAAAACTATCAGTAATTATCAAATGGATCATCCTGATGCTGAATTTACCGTCCCCGACATTCCTGAGACCGTTCCACGATATTCTTATGACGAACTGATAAGCAGAATGCAAAAGGCAAATGTAAAAACCCAATGGGGAGATGACCTGTATCCCTCCAACCTCAAAAAGATCGGCCTTGACGGATTTTACTTTATCAAGGATTGGCCTCTTGGCCCAAAACCATTCTATGTCAAAGGCAGCAGATCAAATCCGAAAATCTCTGAATCATTTGACCTAATGTATGGAGATTTAGAACTGTCATCAGGCAGTACAAGAATTCAAAAACGAGACGAACTAACAGAGGGAATGAGCAACAAAGGAATGAAGATTGATACGTTTGAGCATCATTTGAATGCATTTGATTACGGCGTTCCTCCTCATGCCGGTTGCGGAATAGGCCTTGAGAGGCTGATTATGGCCCTGACAGGCACAGAGAACATACGAGACGTAACATTTTATCCAAGAGATATAGACCGGTTGACACCCTAGGTGAGAGTGATGGTTACCAGAGACGAGATCGAGCATGTTTCAAAATTAATAAAGATAGACATTGAGGATCATTTGGAATACGTGGAAAAGGTCCAGTCCATGATTGATTATTTTGACGTGTTGGATTCTGCAAATGTCGAATCAGAAGAGATTTTAACGCAAGAAATTCCAATTTCCCGCCTACGCAAAGACCAGTACATCCCGTTCAATGAAAAACTGATCAAAAAACTAAACAATTACAGAGGAATATACATTAGAGCACCAAAGATGTCTTGATGAACCTTCGAATTTCTGCCCTTGAATTTGTCCACGAAGTACAAAACGGAAATATTTCTGTAGAGGATTTTGTCGCAAAGACACTAGAAAGAATAAAAAGCATAGACGAAAAACTGCATGCCTTTCTGTTCGTAAATGAAGAGGCAGTTGATCAAGCACGGGAGATCGACAAGAGAATAAAGACAGGGGGTGCAGTCGGAGCATGTTTTGGAATGCCGATCTCAATTAAAGACAACATTTGCACAAAGGATGTAAAGACTACCTGTGCCTCAAAGATGCTTGAAAACTTTGTACCGGCATACGATGCTACAGTCATAACAAAGCTCAAAGAACAAGATGCGATACTTGTCGGAAAGGTAAACTTGGACGAGTTTGCCATGGGACTCTCAACAGAGTTTAGTGCGTTTGGCCCAAGCAAAAACCCCTGGAATACGGATTATGTCCCTGGCGGCTCTTCTGGAGGCAGTGCAGTCTCTGTAAGTGCCTTTGAATGTGTTGCATCATTAGGATCCGATACTGGTGGCTCTGTCAGAAACCCTGCCAGCTTTTGCTCGACTGTAGGATACAAGCCGACTTATGGCCTGGTCAGCAGATACGGCCTGATCTCCTATTCAAACAGCATCGAGCAGATTGGCCCTCTCACTAGAACAGTAAAGGATGCAGCCTTTATGCTGGGAATGATCTCCGGATTGGACTGCAATGACAACACCACGATAAACAAAGATGAGAACTATCTTTCAGGCATTGATTCGGGCATTGAGGGGAAAAAGATTGGCATTATCAAAGAGATGATCGGAGAGGGGACAGACCGTGCAGTCTTGTCTGCAACAAAAGATGCAGTATCAAAACTAGAGGACCTTGGAGCAACATGCGAGGAGGTGTCACTAGATATGATAAAGTATTCTGTTGCAGCATACTATACAATAACTGCAACAGAAGCCGGCAGCAACCTTGCAAGGTATGACAATCTGAGATACGGATATGATCTTCCCCTTGAAGGTTACGAGTTTAACTCTTACATCTCAAAGGCACGGCGAAACTTTGGCCCCGAGGTTACAAGAAGAATGATAATTGGTGGATTTGTCCCGTCTGCAGGCCATGCAGGAAAGTATTTCCTAAAGGCCCTAAAGGTGAAAAGCAGGCTGGTACGGGAGATAGACGAGGCGTTTAAAAGATTTGACCTCCTAATCTCACCCACTGTCCCGGTTTTACCATTCAAGATTGGGGAAAAGATTGACGATCCAGTCTCTTTGTTTCTGATTGACATCAATACTGTTACTGCAAACCTTACTGGAAAACCTGCAATCTCTGTGCCGTTTTCCATCTCAAACGGACTGCCAATTGGAATACAATTATTGGCAGATACTATGCAGGATAAACTATTGTTGCAGGCAGCACGTGCACTAGAGCAGACAGTCAATCTACCGGAGGTTCCCATATGATCAAGATCGGCCTGGAAATTCACTGCCAGCTGACAAACCTGAACAGCAAACTGTTCTGTTCTTGCAAGGCAAACTATCGTGAATTTGACATCAATGAGAATATCTGCCCTGTCTGTATGGGCATGCCTGGAAGTCTGCCTAGACTGAACCAAGAGGCAGTAAAAAAGGCAACAATGATTGCAATGGCGCTAAATTGCAGCACTCCTGACAAGATTGCGTTCTTTCGAAAAAATTATTTTTACCCTGATCTGCCAAAGAACTTTCAAATTACCCAGCTGAACATTTATGCTGATACTAGTGTAGGCGGCACCGGCCACATCACTGTAGGCGACAAAAGAATCAGAATCACCAGAGTCCAGCTCGAAGAAGATCCTGGCAGGCTGATTTATGAGGGAGTCTCATCTAAAAACCTAATCACCCTAGTTGATTACAACCGGGCAGGCACACCACTAGTTGAAATTGTTACAGAGCCGGACTTTGAGAGCCCAAAACAGGTAAGAGAATTTCTCAACATTCTCTCAGACCTGCTTGAGAATCTCGTGGTTACAGACCCGAGCCTAGAGGGCGCAATGAGAACTGATGCCAATGTCTCAATCAAAGGATGCAAAAGAGTCGAGATTAAAAACATTGGCTCTTTTCATGATTTGGAAAAGGCCATCATTTACGAGATTACAAGGCAGAAGAGCTTGCACTCTAGGGACATTCCAATTGATCAAGAGACACGTCACTGGGACGAGAAGAGAAGGATTACAACTCTATCACGTTCCAAGGAGGAAGAACTCGATTATCGCTATTTCCTGGAAGGCGACATTCCATGGGTAGTGATTGATGATGAGATTCAAAAGGAACTAGAATCAGAAATGCCTGAAAGTATCAGCTCCAAAAAAGAGCGGTACATTTCAGAATTAAACATCGCCCCCCAAGTCGCAGACGTTCTCTCATCAGACAAGTTTTACTCGGATATGTTTGAGGAATCATACACCAGAGAGAATGCAAAAGAGATTGCAAACATCATTACCACTGATCTGATGGGACTAGTTGATACCAGGGAAAAACGCAAGGAATCAAAGATTACTGCAACACACCTAAGTGACCTGTCTGATTCAATTCATTCAAAGAAAATCTCTAGAAATTCTGCCAAAAATGCACTATACGAGATGGTAAAGACAGGTGAGGATCTGTCTCATGTAATGTCTAGATTAGATCTTGGAAACGTGTCTAATGAATCAGAATTGTTGGAGATAATTCACAAGGTAATCTCCGAAGAGCCTCAGGCAGTAATAGAGTCCAAATCCAATCCCCAGTCTATAAACTATCTGGTTGGCAAAGTAATGCAAAAGACAAGTGGAAAGGCAGATCCAAAACTGACACTAGAAATGTTAAAAAAACACATCGGATAATTCAGGGCCAGTCAAGGTGGCATGTGTTAAAAGCAGACAGTTTGAATAGCGTTACCTAGTGCCTTTTGCATCGTTTGGATTTCTCATCTGATTGCGGCATGTCAGATATTCCTAGTAGGTAAAATGTGCTCTAGTGTAATCATTTACAAGCTAGAGATACCAGATGTATCGTGTGCCCTGATCAATGTCTGCTAGTTCTTGTGTGACGTTTGATCTGTAAGAGTTTAGGCTGAGTACGAATTTTAAATGTTCTAGTCAGGAGACCCAAACTCTTACTTTGATCTATTTTTCATCAGTCCAATTAATAATGTGTGTTTTGTGGCAAGCTTGCATCAAATTCTCATCTATTTCTTAATACCAAATGATGACATTTCATCTTTATGGTTTGTATGAATCTTTGTATTAGAGTTTATGCGTAATTGACCAAAACTGTATTGTACGAAAATTATGTCCGCCTAGAATCAGACGTACGATATCTGATTATAACCGCCTGCACCGATCAGCAAATATGACAAAACAAAGACTCGCAGAGAAATCAGTTAGATATTTGATCAAACAGCACAAGATTGGCAAAAGCACATCCAACATAGCTGCCGAGCTTGACATCACGGCAAGATACACAGACGACTTTGGACACGGTTCCTCAACACCAAAACCATTCCAAAAATACGAAAATCTGGACGTCCAACCAAGGAGCCAAGTCATACTCAACCAATGTCAGTGTTGAACATGCAAAATGAAGGGAATCATATTGGCGTGATCAGAACAGTCAAACACCTTTGAAACGCCGGTGTCAATATATCCTATCATATAGTATACAAGATAATGAAGAAACATGGACTAGTAACTCCATCTCCTGCAAGGTCGACAAGACGCAAGTGGGTTAGATTTGAACGCAGGTTCTCAAACGCAATGTGGCACGCCGATGGCATATTATGAAAGATCCACGCCTAAAAGGATTCAATTTGATAGTATATCTTGATGATGCCTCGGGGGTGTGTGTGGTCCGTTCTTTGAGAGGCACGAACCGGAGATAATTGATATCGCGTATCATTGCCTACTGTTTGGACCTTTGAGCAGACAGTCGATACACCATACGAATCAGATGAGGGACATGTTACTGCGTACTTGTTGTTTGGACCTTTGATCAGACAGTTAATACACCATACTAGATTCAAATGACATTGAAAAAATATCCTCCATCAACCATTCCGCACTTTGAAATTTTTACTGTCTGATTTATTCTGGGAGCATGTTGAATTTTTGCCATTACCCTTATTACACCTTCAAACTCTACCATGCAGAAATATTCCTTGCCGCATCTTGAAAACTCTACAATTCTACCTTTAAAATCCCCATTTTTTAGAGACACCAAACCAAAGCAGTAACTACAAAACTCGGCAGGAGGCCAGACAGTCTTTTTGCAGGCAGTACAATAAGGAATGCAGAATATTCCATTGGATAACTCTGACTCGAATTTCATCTCTCCAAGACCAGCACAGTTGACGAAGTGGCAGCAGCCGACATGTTGTGGACCAGTCCTGTCCCCGGACTCTCCACTTGGCGTCTGCCTGCACCTAATTGGAGTTGTTGTGTGATCTCTATGGTCTGCGCCACACCTGTTGCGCCAAGCGGATGGCCAGAGCCAATTAGCCCTCCTCTGGGATTTATTTTAAAATTATTCGTCTCGTACAACTCTTTGATCATGCATGTTCCGCTACCCTGTTTGGAGAATCCAAGGGTCTCTAATGCTAGAGGCTCGCAGACAGAGAATGCGTCATGTACCTCTGCAACATCGACATCAGATATGCTACAATCGGCCATCTTTAGTGCGTCCTGCCCTGCCAGCCTGCTTGATTCCATTGGACTGGTGTTCTTTGTAAACCCTGCAGAGGTTGTTTTCTGGCCAATACCTGTAATCCATATTGGCATGTCCGTATTTTTTTTAGATGTCTCTTCGGATGCAAGAAGAATCGATGCACTGCCAGTACAGGGTCTTGAGCAGTCAAGCAGTCTGAGATCATCTGTTAATTTTTTAGAGTTCATTACATCCTGTATTGTAAAAGTTTTGTCTGATAGCGCGTTGGGATTCTCCTTTGCCTGTCTGTGATTCTTTGCCGGTACCACTGCCAGCTGCTCATCTGAGATAGAAAATTCACGTTTATATGATTTGGTAAGAATCGTTGCCCAAAATATTGGGTGTTTAAACTCTCCTCTGGAATTGTCCCATTCCAGGACTTGGCCCGGACTGTCATATCTCTCAGATCCGTTAATGAGAACCATGTCTGCAAGACCTGATGCGATATAGGAATACGCTGAGACTATACTGTTTGTACCTGAATTGCACAGACTCTCAACAGAGTGGGCAATTCTTGGCCGAATTCCTGCCATCTCTGATAGTATGGGGGACAGGTATTTTGAACTGTTATTTGTAGAGACTAGGACAGCATCAATGTCGCCCCTGTTAATCTGGGGATTGTTCCTGAAGAGATTTTTTGTGGATTGTACTAGTATTGACTCTATTTTTTGGTCATCCATTGTAAACGGGGTGATCCCGTATGCGATTATTCCTACTCTCATGCTACATCAGAAATGTCTTTTTCAATAACTCTAGTGAATCTGTCATGTCTCCTACCGGATTAAATTGGATGATTGGCATGTCAACACCTGTCTCACAAAAATTCTCAAGTTGTTTTTTGCATTCTTCCGGAGTGCCAGCTATGCAGAGGGATTGTAGCATAGAGTCTGAAACAAGCTCGTAAACTGATTTCAGCCCTGATCTTTTAAACTCGTCAAGTATACTGACCGTCTCTTTTTTGAATCCGTTTTTTGCCAGAAATTCTCTGTATATTCTCCCTACAGATACATAAAATGCCAGTGTCCTTTTAGCACAAAGAATTGCAGCATCGGAATCCTCAGAGACACAAGTGATTATCTGACAGGTGACATTGATCTTTTTCCTTGATTGCATCTTTGTTATTGTTTCTCTCATTTCCTTTAACGGCCTTAGATAAAAGATTACACCATCGGCAATATCCCATGCTAGCTCTACCATCCTTTGGTTGATGGCTGCCAAATAAATCGGAATTGATTCTCTTTTCGGCTTGATTAACAGTGTAAAATCCTTTAGATTAAAAATTTCTCCAGTATGGTTGACCATATTGCCTGACAGTATCAGTCTGATTATCTCTACATATTCCCTCATTCTCTGTATTGGTCTCTCAAACTTGTAACCATGAAAAGTCTCAACGATTGGTAGGCTACTAGTACCAAGGCCCAGGATTAATCGCCCATCTGAGAGGATATCGGCAGTAGCTGCACCCATTGCAATTACAGACGGACTACGCGAATAGATGTTGATGATTGAAGAGCCTATTTTCTGGGTTGCTGTCTTGTTGGATACTGCACTCAGCATTGAAAAGTTTTCCATGCCCCAGGTCTCTGGTATCCAGATTGTGTCAATGTCTGTCTTTGATAGGGTTTCTGAGCATTCCAGGACCTGATTTACTGAGAGTAGAGAGCCCAGACTACATGAAATACGCATAAAGACTGTACACATGATGGATATTTAGCGTATCTGTTTTAGTAATGGGTTAACTTTCATTGAGGTAAAGTATTATCAGTTTGGATTATTATTCTAATTATTGAGCGAACAAATTTTCACAGAAAAATCGGACCGTGAGGAGACCTTTTGGAATAATGCTACAAAATACACTCTGACTAGCGAAGATGAGTCATTTGTAGAAGAAGTAGCATACATTATGGTTACATTGCACAAAACTGGTGCATAAAGTCAGACTAGTGGTATGGAAAAAAGCCATAGTCTGTGAGAAGCAAAAGTAGGTAACTGTCTACCGTTTTGAAGTAGAATTTCTCAGATATTCCAAGTATAATCATGATATTCAATCCCCTCATCAGGCATGTCTCCTTTATACTCATCAATATCTTGTGAGAATCAGCTCCGACCTTTGAGCGATGAGCGTTTGTGTTCTTTCTGATTATGACGTTTGGTCGTATTGCCCTCTTGCCGTGTTGTTATGGTAATCAGGTCAGTCTGCAAAAACGTAGAGTATTCTTTCACATTTCAATCTTTTTACAAACCTGATGCAGTTCTCTTTGCTGTATTTTTTGGATATCATTGCAGATATTCTTCTCTCAAAATTCTTTTTTGCTTGTAGTCTTTTTGTCTCATTGGTGATTTTTGCCGCATCGTGAAGGCATACAGTATTCTCTTTAGGCGTGCTGCAAATGCTGTGAATTCTTTTCCGGGATTTTTATATTATATCGTCTCTTTTAATTCTCGGATATAGTGAATGTGGCATCTTTGGTGGGTTTTGCCAACATGATTCCATGCAGAGTACGAGTCATTTGTAATGTCGCCATTATACACACCAATGATTCTCTTTGGCACATCCTACTGCGAGTCGGGTCAATCTCGTATATTGCAACCAATTTCCCAACAAACGTCCACAGCCAGTAATTTTTTCCGTTCAACCTCCAGCTCGTCTCGTCACCGTGTATGTTTGCCTCTTTTTTTTTTAGCTCTGAGATCATTTCTTGATATCTTTTGCCAAATGCCTTTGCAATCTTTGTTACTGCATGGTTAATTGTTGATTCTGTAAGATTTAATGAGTATATTGTTTGTAACAACTGTGATATTTTACCATAAGAGTTTATGCGTAATTGACTAAATCACGCCAACCATCTGAATTCCTTGTCTTTTTCTTCACATATAGTTACAAACTCTAACAAAATCATACATCTCAAAATTAAAGTCAGTCAAACTTGTACAAAAAATACAAAATAAATTATTAAACATGCAAAATAATCAGCTTGTGAAAATACGCACAGCGTAGCATTGTGATGTTACCACATCTAATCAAAATATACGGTCCATGGCGGTGGTGGCGGTTCACCCTTTTTCCATCTAGACCGTATCTTTTTCCATTGTACGTAGATTGACAAGACCTGTTACCACGCTAAACTCTGTTTCAAACTCTTCTAGTGTATCATCATATGCATCAACCATTCTTTCATAGGTTTTCATGTCACCTATGGTGTGCTCCACCCTGGCTCTGACCCCGTTCATCTTTCTGTTTTTTACCCGTTCTCGTTTTGTTAGTTGGCGATTCTTTGATCTCTTTTTAGGTTGCATGGATTGCGTGTTGTTATCAAGGTAATCCGATATTCCTAAAAATCCCTTGTCAGAGTATAGCTTTGTTTTACTGCTTCCAGTCAGTAATTTTATTATATTAAAGATTGATTCAGATTCTTTTTTGAATATGCTAAAATCGTGATTACTGCCAAGATATCTTTTGGTTTGGTGGATTATGATTCCTTTGCTGTTTGTTATTATCTCCGTGTTGAACGTAGATCGTTTCTTTTTGCCAGAGTATGATTTATTTCTTTGCACAGAATCCTCTGATCTTCGTACAGGTACATGTGTTCCATCAATTAGCAAGGTGTTGCCCAGTACCTTTGTATTTGTTTATGGGTTTCTCATCTGATTGTATTATATCAGACATGTTCTTTGCAGTGGGCAAAATTCGTTTCAATATCTCATCTACAAGCTTGATATATCTGCACACCGTGGTCTGAACAATGCCAAACAATGCTGCTAGTTGTCTTGTGTAACGTTTGTTCTCTTTTTTATTAGTCCCACTAGTAATGTGTGTTCCGGATAAAGCTTGCATCTGTTTCCTGCATCAGATTCTCGTTTACCTGATTTAATATCAAATAACGGCATTTCATCTAGATAGTCTAGTATGAATTCTCCAACATGTTTTAACAGCCAATAAAAATCGTCTATTTGATATCCTGTAAATGCATGCAAATGTTCTGGTGTTGACATTATAATGTGGCATATCTCGAGTTTGTGTGCAAATTCACGACCTTCTTTCCCTTGATATCTACGTTCCCTGGCCTTTGTTGCAGTCCATAGTGCATTAGTTCTGCTAATATCTTGTCCTTCTCATATAGTGCATCGTCCTTCTCATATAGTGCATCGTCCTTTTCATATAGCGCCTTGTCTTTGCTCTCAATCAGCTTTATCAATTGATTTGGAGCTAGCATTTCGTATTGGGACATATCAAAGCAAAGAATATGCCAGGATCTAAACCTATCGTCTGAGAACTGTTCACTATCATGTCAAATGTGAACAAGCTGATGCACACAAGTCGATTGTTATTTTGGTAGATTACACATAATCTCTATGGTATTATCTCTCCATTACGACTTGAAAAGTGTGCATTAACAAGTGGTCCTATTCTAGAGGTGTCCGGACCAATTTTAATGCAAAAAACGTTCTCCTTCTACAAGGGTCGCATCAGATACATCTACTGGCCTTCATATTTATTAATAAAGTAAGATGTAATAAAGCATGAAAGACCCACAAGTAGCATATAAAGAAAAATTAGAGAGAATGTCAAATTTAATCAGCAATAACAATTATTCAAATTGTTTCATCATTGCTCAAAACCTTACTAATCTTAGTTATACATTAGATTTAGATGATGAGCTGTTCATAAGTGAAGTTTTAGAAGCAATTTTTGTGCAGTTGAGTAAGGTAATGGTTGCATATGAAATACCCCGAGACATTACCCAAAAATTGCAAGATGAACTTGGTACAAAAATGAGGAATTTGATAAAAGCATATACTAATAATGACCCACAAGAATTGTATAAATGTTTGAGAGATATAAGATGTGTTGCTACATATAATCAGCTTTATATTCAACATGAATTCTTAAATAAACGTTCAGGTGTGATTTGATAAATGCAATTACAAGATCCAACTAAAACCAAAAAAGACGCAACTGAAACAGAACATGAATTAACATTATATGCGTTAAACAATCAACAATTACTTCAAAAGCTACTACAAGATTATAATGAATTGTTGAAAAAAATGCTTGTGCACAATAATACTCAATTTGTGTCAGAACAACATTTAATGCAAAAGATTTGGGATAATAAAGAAGATGATGTCTGGGATACAGTTTAAACCTCGAGAAGTCATTCTAGTATCAATAACATTTCCGGCTCAACTATCAAAAATACGACCCGTGTTAGTGATTTCTAAATTTTCAAAAGATACATCTAGAGAAATTTTTGTTTGTTTACCTATAACATCTTCATCTCGTTATGATCCATATGCAATCCAAATTAATGATTCTGACGTACAAGAAGGTGAGTTTATTAGACCAAGTAAAGTTTTATGCCAATATTATTTTACGGTACTAAAAACTACCGTAACTAAAAAAATAGCAGAGATAACTCCTCAGTTTTTCCAACAGATAAAAACAAAAATTTATACAGAAATTTTAGATTTATGATTATATTGTGTATGACGATACGTGTAGAAAAGGACCATGACACAAAATTCACCAGAGATTATCTGGAGAAAAGAAAGATTGAGGATTACATTCCACACACAAAAATAGTAGTGATTATGCGTAATTGACCAAAATAACTAACAACAATCTACTTGTACGCATCAACTTGTTCACATTTGATATGATGGTAATTCAGTAGATGGAAAAGTAACTCTCAATTGACCCATTCTCAGAGTTTTTTGATTGGTGATACTATACCCCATAGCACAAGTCTTTTCAATTTTTCAAAAACAAATAGTAACACTTATTGATCAGTAGTTTGACAACTATTTCATGAACATCACAAATGACGAGTTAATCCAGGCATATAAAAAAGAAAAAACAATCGCAAAAAAGAAAGACTGCACGCAATATGCATGATTAAAATCAATGAACACGCTATTGCCGAAACTGCCAAAGAGATGTTTTGTACATACCAACATGTACGGAACTGGTTACACAGATTTGAAGAGTTTGGACTGGAAAGCCTGAAAGATCTTTCTCGTTCCGGTCGTCCACCATTAATTCCACAAAAAATTACTAAAGATGGAAAAATTGTTCAAAAAACTTTCAGGAGGCATGACTCTAAAGAAACTAATGCAGTTCACATTTGATAGAACAGGAATCATATACCACATCACTCATGTGTATCGTCTTGTGCATAGTTGGAATTTGAAACCAAAGGTTCCACAAAAACTGCATGTGAGTGCTGCTTCAAAGGCTGCATGTTACATGTGGTATTTACGTATCATTTTACGCATAAAAAAAGCAAAAGAGGGGGGGGGGTTTTACAATACTAATTCAAGATGAATCCATATTCACAGATGATGTGCGCCTTGGCAAGAAATACTGGGTAGATGCAAACAAGCGAATGGTTATACGATGGAGAGGCTCACATAAAAGATTTCTAGTTTATGGAATGGCAAGTGATGCTAATCAAAGCTTTTTCAGATCATATGAAAAATTCAATTCCATATCATTTGTTGACTATGAAAAAAGCTCAGAAAAAATTTGCGAAGATATTTGTTATTGTTGACAGAGCGTCACAACACACATCCAATGATACAAAAAGATATTTGAAAAACAACAAGAATGTCAAACTGGCATATCTTCCAAGTGGTTCTCCCCACATTAGAGTATGATAGAAGAAATTTGGAGACGGTGCAAACATGATAATGCTCAATCAGAATTTTATGAGTCAATTCATGAAATGAGATATACAGTTATGGAATATCTGAGAACGCACAAGTTTGATCTTGACATGTATAGATATTTTGCAAGAACAATTAATTGAAAAGACTTTGGATTTCGGGTATAGATAATGTTGGAATCATTATCCATGCAGACAGACTTTCAGAGGTGTGATTGTTTGAGAATGATGTCATCTCATAGTATGTGGTGTGTCATTAATGGTAGTAAAACGAATGTCCTGCCCAGAGGCCTGTACGGTTGCATTGTTTAGGTTTGGATCATTTTGTATTGAGACCAAGAGAGGAAAATTGGTGTGCTCTGCGCTTCCAGATACCATGCCTGCCTGCAGTACAACATTTAAAAAATTAGAATGTCACATCCTGTTGTGATCAGTTTATCCTGACTAGTTCCGTTTTGGTCTTTGTGTTTCCAAGATGATCCTCTACAACAAATGTAATTATGAGCTCGTCTCCACCATCCAACACGTGTGTATAAAATGGAGACATGCTTGATAAAAAGCCCGTGCCCTGTCTTGGGTATAGTGTGAATGTCACTGGAGTGTTTGGCTGGTTGTACTGTGTCGGGGATCCATATATTACCAATTGAACGTCATTCAAAGTCGCACCAAGGCCGTTAAATGATGTGTCTACAAGTAACGGATATGTGATGGTTCTCATTGACGTGTAAAGCAGATTGTCATTGTGATGATATTCTAGTCCGTCTGCTTTGACTGCAATTTTAATCACGTCGCCTGTATCATACGGATAACATGACGTGTAAAATCCCGCATTCTCAAAGACCATAATGCAATGCCCTGAAGCATACATGCCAAAGTCAATATCAAATATGTGACCGTTGGTGTTTCCGTGCCCGAATCCTATTGCAACAGCCCTGTTGTTTGCAACAAGTACTGCAGTAACATGTCCCTCACCTGATTCAATCTCACGCACGGATGACGCACCACTACCCCAGGAGCCGTGAGCCTCATTTGTGATGCTGTTCCCATCCACTGATACGCCGACTAGATTTTCCCAAACCACATCAGTGGTGCTATCCAAAAGATTGATTGGAGGGATGGCACAACAGTCCAGTTTTGCATTGATTGATGTAATGTCAGTATTGCCCGTATTGTAAATCGAATATGTTACATGCAACATGCCAGTTACAAATGTTGCACTGCTCACTGTGACATAGTCTAGTTCTGTCGTATTAAACTGACCCCCAGAAAACAAGATAACAATAACAGTCCCAGTTATTACTCCTGTGAGCAGAAATATCTTCAAGAGTTCCTGTGTGAGTTCCATTATCCCTTTACTGTGTATCTTTTCAGTCTCTTTGCAATCATGATCATTTTGACTGTATCACACCCGCTGATCACCAGTGAATCGACATATGCCTGGACATTGATGTTGTGCGGGAATGCAAGCTGTATGGAGTTAAACTTGCTCACTTTTTTTTTAAACTGGGCTATTTTCTGGAGTCTTTTAATGTCAAGCGTTCTTCCAAATGATACATGAGATACAATCAAGGATATGGTGGGATTGGATATTATGGTTATTCTCGTTCCAAGCTTTTTTATCCTTTCAACATGCTGGTAAATTGACCGTACTGCAAAGTCTGTCGATTTTGCGCCCTTTGAGGTCATTTTGCCTGAGTCAAACAGAGAGACGGTGGCGCCATTTTCTGCAGGAAAGCAGATTGCAGGAAAGCCGTTTGGCCTATACTCTGCATTGCAAATCCCGTCAAGAATTACGCTCTTTTCAAATCCAGATATTTTTGCTCTAGCAACTACGTTTGTTATTCTCATTACTATCATGATATCTGTTCCCTGGATATGGAAGATAGTTTTTTGTAGACATGGCAGTTGTTAATGCAGGTACAAAAATGACACATGCCAAGAATATAGCACAAGATAACGTCTCCAGTAAGGCAGTATGATATGGCATTGACTGTGATTCCAATGCCAAATATTACTCCAAATGATATCCTTGCACCATACAGTTCAAAGATAATTCCAAAGAGACGGTTTGTCTCATATTTTGGGTAATCTTTTACCCTGATGGTAGTCATATAATCCACAAGAAACACAATTCCGTAAAATGCAAAGGCAGGCGCAATTCCAAGATCAAGAAATACGTTTACCAGGATGCCTGAAAGAACGGAAAATACAGCAATCACACCTGTTGAGAAAAAATGATACAGCATGATTAACGACCTTTGTCATGCTGTATCTTTGAGGGTGCAGTGGATAATCGGAGCGTCACAGCAATCATCAACCCTCCAACTATGATTGCAAAATAAATTCCCCATTGGATATAGTATGTTGCCTCGTCAATTGCATCAGTGAAGAAACTGCCAAACAGAGGCTTTGCATCAGGTGAATCATCTACAGTAGGCGCAAAGTTGTCAGCGACTGCAAGTGCTGCTGCAATTACAAATATTGCAATTCCAAATGATCCAATCGGTCCGCGTATCGCATCAGTCAGGTCTTGCTCATTTCTCTTTGCTAGCATGACACATTAAACGTAAAATGAATATAAACTAAAATTGACATGTGGCAACTTTGCCTAGATATAATTGTGCCAAAAGATCAGGCATTGTTTGTTTTCTGTGTGTCAACATCCACAAAGACCTAGATGGTCTGGGCGTTGCAGACACGAGACATTTGCCTGATTTGCACAATTTGGTGTGACAGATAATGACAAAACTTTTAAAAATGCCTCAGGGGATTGCAATCTTTGAATCGATACCATATATAATGAGCATCCGCTGTGTGTTTTGCAGGCATTGTCCCGATATGTGGTTGTTCCTGGGAACACTCATACATCTGACACGTTTACTGCAGGTTTTCTTACCGTGTCGGATTTTAGAATGGACCATACTGTGTGCAATGGGTCTTTGTTTTTTACACCGTCAGATATAACCAGTGTATTGTTCTTTTCCAGCAAGTGCAGTGCGGATATGATATCTATCTTGTCATGCTGCCAGGCACTCTCACAGATGTATTTCAGAGTCGCCTTATCTTTAGAATTGATCAGGATTTTCATTATTGCCACCTGGATTTCAGAGCGGTATCTGTCAGAACCATCTGATGTGTCGTATGTAAGAAGAGATTTCTTCTCCATTACATGTATTGTATAGTCTGCAGGCGATACCCCGTTTTCCTTGAGCGTACGGCGTATTCCGTCCCGGCTATTCTCTGAGAATACGACAAACCACACATAGTATCCAAGCTTTGTGCTCTTTTCCCAGTTGACAAATACCTGTTCCCAGTGCTTTTCTGGCGCGGTTTCAACCTCGACTGCAACCACATCTTCGGACCATTCTGAAGGGTGATACAGTATCTTGTCACGAGTTGTTTTTGGGGAAAATATTAAGAGATCCGCGCGTTTTGCACAGCCTTTTCCAAGATCAGGAATGCAATAGTTGCCAAGATTTGTCTGAACATCCATGTTTATAAATATGGCAGCCAAGTGCAAGTCGCCTCCTGCACGTCTTCCGGATGCCGCCTTTGAGAATATTCTGGAGAGAGCGTTCTTTGTTATCATATAACGCGACTCGAATTTAGAGTTTGCGTTATTTTCAGTAACGTCGTGTTTTGCCACAAAGCCGTTTGCTGTAATTAATGTGTCCTGCAATGCAGATGATATCGCCCGCGGCTCTGCGGCATATCTCTGCTGTATTTTAGTTACAATCTCGTCTCGACTCATCTCCCTGCGCTCCATTCTCAAAAGATTCAGTATTCCAAACTCCAACGGCGTAAGTGCTATGTCGGCATTCCCGCCATTTTGGGTATAGTACTTGTCCAATGAGACAAAAGAGCCTAGTCTGTTCACACTGTACTCTGATGCCTGCTGAGATCTGTCCTTGATTGTCATATGTCTGGTCTTTGCGACTGCGCGAATGGGCCTGTCCCCTGCCACATAAAATGAAAAATAATGAAACGAGAGCTGCTGCTGTGCTTCTGGTTTTATCGGAAGGACAGACTTTAGATGGTGTGCAGTCGTACTGTCGCATCTGAAACATGCAACTGCACGGCAGAGCGTCATTATCTCATCTGCTAGTTCCTTGGAGAGGGCAGATGTTGACTGTGTTGCAATTGTTGCCTTTATGCCGTATTTTCTTACCGTGTTTAGCAGTTCTCGAATCATTGTTGATGAGAACATTTGTACCTCGTCAAGATACAGATTAAACGTGTCATATTTCCCAGAAGAGTTTTTGTCTCGCTTTTTGTACTGGGTGTAAAACAGATGCAGAAATACATTTCCCAGGAACAATACCATATCATTTGGTATGCCTCCAAAGTCAAGCACAACATACATTCCACGGTTTATAATGTCTGCAAATGATATCGATGATCTTTCCGTGTTAAACATTGCATCCATTTCAGGAATTGTTAGCATTTTGTTTATCTTGTTGAATATTACGCCTCCTGCCTCCTTTGGGTACTGTTTGTCATATACGTTTACAAAAAAATTCTTTGCCTGCCTGTTTGTTATGTTTGGAATGAATGCCTGGCGAAAGTCCTTGTCCGTGAGCAGCCTTAGCATCACACCTAACGTGTTTGACTGTGTCCCAATTACTGACAGTGCGCCGTTTCTGGCACATGTCTCCACTCTTGCACCCCAGGAATCGGCAAATGCCTTGGCCAAACACTCTGTAAAGTTTAACGCAATAATTCCTGCATCATGGGGCTCGTCTATCTCTAGCGGGTTGAACCTCAAAGTCTTTTCAAACTCTCTTATGGATGACAGATTGACATATACTATCTTGTGGTACTGTTCCTTTGGGACAAGTGATAAAATTTCACGCGAGAGCTCAGAGTGGTTCTCTGCAAGCAAAAACCCGCGCCCTGCCATGATATCCTGAAGTATCATTAGTCGTAGTATGCTTGACTTGCCAGATCCGATCTCCCCTAGTATCAGCATGTTCTGCCTAATGTTGTTTGGAATTGCCAGGACCTTTTTTTTCTCAAGATATCCTATCAGGCAGTAATCGTCAGGATTCATCTCTGTATCATCTAGGCCTGAACAGTTCTAGTTGTTCTGTGTCCGGTAGGATGTTAATTGGCACCATGTGATTCCCATATTTCATCAACGCCTGTCCCCTCTCTAGTCTCATCAGAAGAGACATTGCCTTTTCAGACAGGACAAAATGATCCCTTAGTGCAGATACGGTTGCCTCGCTTTGCCGCAAAAACATTACAGTGTCACTGTTGACTAGGACGTTTCTTGCCGCAATGTTTCCAGTCATATCCTCAATGTTTTGTGTAGCCATCATTAGGTTAATGTTGTATTTTCGTCCGCGTCTTGACAGATTTTGTATATAGTTTCCCAAAGAGTCGTGCTGTAATAGCATCCACACCTCATCTAGCATGAAGAGTTTTGGAATTATTTTTGGCATGAGCAGTGCCCTTCCCATTGCATAGCTTAGCGCAATCTGAGTTATCAGGCGATGGACCGTGCCGCCGGCACTTCCGATGTTTTTTAGCGACAGGATTATTTTTTTTGATGTCGGAGGCTCTCCTTCAAAAAAGTCCGAATATGGGGGAACTGTAAGCATCCTGAAATATTTTATTGCGTTGCTGCCATCTGCAGAGTCATTCATGAGGTCGTAGAATTTTCTGAAACTCTTTTGGGCAATGTCAAGTTTTGCAAGCCGTGCTGCTGCGGTATTTGGAATGATCCGGTCTACCTCAGGAACGTTTAGCGCATTGCACAGTGTTTCGGCTGCAGCAAAAGTATCGGGAACCATTCGGAACAGATCAAGGCCCATCTTTTTGCCAAAGGAATAGTCAACGTATGTAAAGCCCATGTTCTGGCCTAGTGCAGCATACTCTGATTCCGGATCTACTCCGAATATGAAAGAGTCGGGATACATCTTTTCAAAAGAATGGATTATCATCATTGCAACAGTGGTCTTGCCAGAACCCGAAGTTGCAGCAAGTATCGTGTTGCGGTTGAGTCGGTTGTTGATGTTCCATCGGACGGGATTTCCAGTCATCATGTTCTCTCCAAGTAGTGTACCTCCCTCCTCGTACAGTTCTGATGTGCAAAACGGAATCAGGGCATGAAATGCGCTAGTTGATAACAGAATTCTCTGCCCCTCCATGCCGTGTAGCATTTTTGACTGCACGTACCTTGCAGTTGCAATGCCTGGTATGTTTTTCGTATTTTGCAGAAATGCCTCTTCTTTTCTAGTCAGTGTGGGATGATCTTTTGCTAGCAGTATGATGTTTATTCTAACAAGGAACAGCTTTTCAGAGTTTTTGTTTAGTACCAGTTCTTTTATCATTGCAATGTTTTCAGTCATATCCATCTTTGTTGCAGAGGACATTGTGACTGCCGCTGATTTGTGGCCCGATATTATCGATCTCTCTTTTTGCCTAGGGACTGGTTCGATGAATATTCTTACTGCATCAGAATACTGGTACACTTGATAAATCCATCCTGGCTGAAGATCATCGTATAGTTCAGTCAGGGTGTATGTTTTGCAGTGCATGCCGTCTTGCAGTATGCAATAGTTTGGATGTTCTTCTCTTGTCTCCCACTTTCGAGTGGCAGTATGGCTGTACTGTATGCCTGCCTTTTGGATAATGTTTGCAGTGTCTTTTTGTCTAGTGCTAATAATTACACTGTCAAATGTACACTGTCTGATGGTTTTATGAAATAACAGCTCCTCATAGTCTCGAACCATGTCAATTGTAAAGGGATCATCGAACTTGGCAAGAATCGAGAGGAACTGAGATATAAGAATATCCCTTTCTGAGATGCCTGCAGCTTTGGAATCCTCTGATGAGAATTCCAGATTGAATGGCTCTAGTAAGAATGATTGAATCTGTCTTGTCTTCATCAGACTGGAAAGACGGGTTTGCATTAAAAGGGAGATTTCAAATGCCTGCAAGGCCAAAGAAATCAGAGATGCAATTATCCAACATGTAGATGGTGATAAGGAAACGATCTTACAGCATATACCATACAGCGAAGCCTATCAAATTATTCACACTTGTGATAATTCCAAAATTCAACAGGCCACATAACAGATCAGTATCAGGTGTTTGTAACCAATCAATCAAGAGGAGAGATATCTGCACTTACAGTTGTTGGTGTGCACATCATCTCTTGCATATTCCTAGAGACTGATTTACCATATAGTAGAGTTTATGTAACTGTCTACAGTTTTGAAGTATTACGCACAAGACATGTCAAAACAGGTAACTGTCTACAGTTTTGAAGTATTACGCACAAGACATGTCAAAACAGGTAACTGTCTACAGTTTTGAAGTATTACGCACAAGACATGTCAAAACAGGTAACTGTCTACAGTTTTGAAGTATTACGCACAAGACATGTCAAAACAGGTAACTGTCTACAGTTTTGAAGTATTACGCACAAGACATGTCAAAACAGGTAACTGTCTACAGTTTTGAAGTATTATGCACAAGACATGTCAAAACAGGTAACTGTCTACAGTTTTGAAGTATTACGCACAAGACATGTCAAAACAGGTAACTGTCTACAGTTTTGAAGTATTACGCACAAGATATGTCAAAACAGGTAACTGTCTACACTTTTGAAGTATTACGCACAAGACATGTCAAAACAGGTAACTGTCTACAGTTTTGAAGTATTACGCACAAGACATGTCAAAACAGGTTATTTTTTTGACACAAACACGAAGGAACTCCAAAACTCTAGACAATTACGAGTTTATGCGTAATTGACTAAATCACGCCAACCATCTGAATGTAAGAGTTTAGGTCTCCTGACTAGAACATCTGAAATTCGTGTTCAACCTAAACTCTTACATCTGAATTCTTTGCCTTTTCCTTCACATATATGCCCGAAATCCAAAGTCTTTTCAATTAATTGTTCTTGCAAAATATCGATACATGTCAAGATCAAACTTGCGTGTTCTCAGATATTCCATAACTGTATATCTCATTTCATGAATTAACTCATAAAATTCTGATTGAACATTATCATGCTTGCACCGTCTCCAAATTTCTTCTATCATACTCTAATGTGGGGAGAACCTCTTGGAAGATATGCCAGTTTGACATTCTTGTTGTCTTTCAAATATCTTTTTGTATCAATGGATGTGTGTTGTGATGCTCTGTCAACAATAACAAATATTTTCCCAAATTTTTTCTGAGCTTTTTTCAAATAGTCAACAAATGATATGGAATTGAATTTTTCATATGATCTGAAAAAGATTTGATTAGCATCACTTGCCATTCCATAAACTAGAAATCTTTTATGTGATCCTCTCCATCGTATAATCATTCGCTTGTTTGCATCTACCCAGTATTTCTTGCCAAGGCGCACATCATTTGTGAATATGGATTCATCTTGAATTAGTATTGTAAAAAACCCCCACCCCCTCTTTTGCTTTTTTTATGCGTAAAATGATACGTAAATACCACATGTAACATGCAGCCTTTGAAGCAGCACTCACATGCAGTTTTTGTGGAACCTTTGGTTTCAAATTCCAACTATGCACAAGACGACACACATGAGTGATGTGATATATGATTCCTGTTCTATCAAATGTGAACTGCATTAGTTTCTTTGGAGTCATGCCTCCTGAAAGTTTTTTGAACAATTTTTCCATCTTTAGTAATTTTGTGTGGAATTAATGGCGGACGACCAGAACGAGAAAGATCTTTCAGGCTTTCCAGTCCAAACTCTTCAAATCTATCTAACCAGTTCCGTACACGTTGGTATGTACAAAACATCTCTTTGGCAGTTTCGGCAATAGCGTGTTCATTGATTTTAATCATGAATATTGCGTGCAGTCTTTCTTTTTTACAATTGTTTTTTCTTTTTTAGTATGTATCCACCTCTACGCCTAAATCCACTAGAATAGTCAAGATGTTATATGCATAAAACATGTTCTTTGCTGATTCATACGTTTTTAGTTATGTAGATTCATGCCTAACTGAAGGATGAACTTGAACTCTTACCTTGAAAAGTGTGCATTAACAAGTGGTCATATTCTAGTGGGGGTCTAGACAATTTTACACATACTCTGATTCCAATGACACCTGAACATCAAACACGCCATCACATTCCACTGCAAAGAGCGCGCGCCTGACCCTTTCATTGAGCGGAATATCTGCAAAGCCGAATCGCCTTCCGTACATTTTGAGCATTTTTGGGGTAAACCAGTCAAACATGCCACTCTGCTTTATACCAATCTGGATTTCAGTTGTAGTGTAGGATAATGCGCCAAATTTTTCTGCCATCTCCTCATTAATGTCATCCTCTCGTAAGATAGGCAGGATGAAATTTCTCATTTTGTATATGACCTCAGTGAGGGGCATGCCTGTCTTTCTGATAATAGTCACATTTCTGAGGTGATCCTCCATTGGAGTCTCTACCTTGACTGATGGAAACCCGCAAAACATCCTGACACACTCTTTTTCAAACCCCCATACCCTTCTACCAATCATTGTTTGCGAAGAGTCTGGATCAGAGTCTGCAAGATTTTGAAGTTTTTCAGACAGATTGTCATCCTGCACATAGTACATTTTGTGCCTCTGATCATACCAACAGTTGTTATAGATATGCTCTTTTGGTATATCATCAGGCGCTGAAAAATTAGACACTGTCATTCTGTTTCGGTCACGAACCTTTAGCTCCTCTTGCAGATCACCGTAGGTAAGAATCGCAATGCGTGGTTCAATAGGGTCATGGCCTTGTGATGTGTTGAGTCTGCCTATGAGATAGTGAATCCATGCATCGTCATAGTCGTCTGTGAACTCTGCTAACGGCACATTCTTGCACCACTCGTCATAGATTATCTTGGTTCGCCTGTCGGCTGCAGTACACGCCATGCCCAAGACAGACGACATGAACTCGCCGTAATGGAACTCTAATTCAGGGTTGTTTCTGTAAATGTCATCGAGTGCCTTTTGTGTGTCCATATACTGCATGCTGTCCTTTAGCCTCTTGAATTCCCCTGCATCCTTGCATGTCTTTTCCAGTCGTTCGAGTTCGTCCTTTTGCAGCTTTATCTCTCTTTGTATCTTGTTGTGATCAATCCAACGGGCGTTGGACTCTTTTCTTTGCACCATCTCCTCATCTGATATATCTTTGATGCACTCTACATCCACCCCTGCAAGCTTGCATGTTACGATGCTCTCATTGTCAAACCGTGAGAACTGTACCGCGTTGAATCCGAATGTGTGCTTTACATGCAGGTTAATGTATGTCATAAAATCAGGATTGTTGATCTTTTTCAGGTTGTACAGTTTGTCGTATGACATGTTTCCAAACTTTTTTTCTAGCTGAATAAACTCGTATCCGGTGTTTTTTCTGTACTGTGAAAACTCTGTACGGATAAGAGACGATACTGTGTTTCTGTCCAGATCTTTTGGCAGCTTGAAGTCAAAGGAATGCCTAAACCTGTCTGCCTGCCATTCATAGTCTTTCCAGATTATCCTGATCTTGTCTTTTTTATGATCAGTGACTAGCATGAATTTTTCATATGGTACATCAAAGACCACGCCCTCTGCAGTCTCTAGTGCAAGTCCCACATTGGTAACATACAACAGTCCTACACCCTGATTTGTCCTGACATTCTCATATGTAATGACTATGTGCTCCTGTGGCTGCATGATTAGCAGGCCGTGCTCGTTCTTGCTCCATGTGTTTAATCGTTCATGTTCGCTTTGGATTTTGTGGCACAGTTGCAATGCAGAAATGTCCGGCCTCTCTAGATCATAGTCAATATGCCTTCTCTTAAAGAGCGTCCTGTTGTATTTGTCAACGCTTCTCTCATGGAACTGGATCCTTATTTTGTATTTTTTGAGCGGCGTGATTGAGCGGATGTTCTGAATCGGGATTACCAGCCGGATATTCTTTGAATCAAACACAGATATCTTTAGATTTGTGACCTCTAGGGTCTTTTTCTTTTTGAGCGGAACTTCAATTATAGGGTACTCGTTCTCTTGTCGTGCTAGCACGATATTTGTTTAGATTTTACCTTTTAAAGGCAGGGTTATGATGATATCATCTTGATTCCCTTCCCGTTTTGCGTTGCAAAAGGGTGTATTTGCCTTGATTTTCATCAGTTGGGCTAGACTCGTCGGAATTTGCATCAAGGATTGTATATCCTGACTCGTCATTCTCTACGTTTCTTCCCATCAGATATTTGCTGACATATCTCGTACTAGTTAAAACCCCCCGGTTTCCAGTAACGGGCGGCATTACACTGGACTGTTTTTCTCCGCTCAGATGCGAATTGTCACGAGTCACATGTGTGATGGTGCCATGGTTTCCTGCAACAGATGGCGTTATTCTGGGAACAGGTCGTATGAGGGGGCCGGGTACGATTATTCCCCGATTTCCTGTAACTGATGGCATTCTGGATTCAGGTCTGCCCGTATTGCCAGAGATATCAGGGATATGGGATGGGGTAATCTGTCCGCCTGATGCAACGAACTGCCCTTTTTGGTAGGCATTAGCATATGCCGCACTTGATTGGCCTCCGGCAGGATTGCCACTATTTGAGAAGGATTGTGCGCTACCAACACCTGGTATGATCCTGCCTGCGCCACCCAAGTCATTTTGGAACGCACCTCGGACTGCAGACATTCCACCGCTTCCCATTCCGCCGACAACTGTACCAAAGGAACTAGGGCTGGTAAGCATTGATTTCAAGGCACTCATCCTGCCAATACCTGCACCTGCTGCCAGTCCTGAAAATGCCGAAGCGCCGCCTTTCATCATCCCCTGAGCGGCTCCTGCCGCACCCATTATGCCAGTCATGGTTCCAGTCATTACCATCTTGCCCATCATGTTTGCCACGCTTCCAAGCATTGGAACAAACATTACCGGAGTCATTACTGCCAATGATAATGTGGCAATAGAGTACATCCAGAACAGATACCTGTCAGTTGCCAGAGAAGACAGCTCGTCACTGCTGCCAATTGTTCCGACATCAAGCTCCTGAGTCAAAAGGCTTGCACTACCAGCAGAGATTACCAGTGCAGTAAAGAATGGTACAAACAGCAAGGGCACAAATACTGACAGCAGCATGTTTGCCATCTTTTCAATTCCCCAAAACGGAAGGCATCGGAGCACAAGAAATACGGGCAGTCCGATTGCGATTACGTCTATTAGCAGATGCCTCATAGAGCCGACAAGGGAGGCCATTGATGCCAGAAAAAACAGGATGGTAGTCTTTGTTATTCCCTCAAACATTATTCCAAATACTCCTTGTGAGATTGTTGTAACATATGCGTTGATGTGATCAAGCACGTTCCACCATTCCTCCCCGTCTTTGGACTCGAATTCCAGATCAAAGGATGCGCCAAATATCGCCTTTGAGAAGAGATAGTCAGGTCTCAGGTCAGGCAGACACACGCTCCCAGAGTCTTGTATGATTCCGCCAACTAGGGACTTTTCCTTCATTATTCTTTGATAGTCTGCAAGATGTATGGCGCGAGGATCGCCGGATGCAATGCACGGTACATCATCATCAAAGGAGTACAGCGGGTTTAGAATCCACAGTGCAGACATTGTAGAAGTGTCAGATATTGGATCCCACATGTACGGAAATACCATGATTATGATTATTCCCACGAATGCTGATTTTACCATGTTTTTTAGCGTGTCAGATGTCACAAGTTGCGCCTGTCTTAGTGCAAGCAGGATGCCAAATAGTAAAAAGACTAGGACAAAAAAGTAAAACGAGACATCACGCAGTATTGAGAACATTAAAAATGAAAAGTTTCCAGTCTCCACACCGCCGATAATTTCAAACTCAAAATTTGGATTGTTTGTTATTATTCCTACAAATCCTGCAGCAATCTCATGGATTAGTATCATCATTACGCCAGTGTATGCAAGGACCGAGCCGATTGTAGTCAGAATTAGTATGCCTGCATCAGCCCCCGGAATTATGGCCGAAAGTGGAGTGTCAAGTTTGTTACATATTTTTAAAAGGGTGTTTTTCACATGTCTCTTTGCAGAGTTTTGTTTGTTTTTTTGAATTGTGATCTTTGGAATCATTTTGACTTCCATCATTTTCTTTGAAATGCAACCGTTCTGTCATAATAGACTGCGTCATCTCCGAGTACTCTGACTCTTCTCTGCCCGTAATTCTCAAGCAGAACCGTACATGACACCTTTCCGTTTCTGCCAGTAACCGTGGTTGCAACAGGTATCTCATCAGAGTTTGGTTCTGAGAAGAGTACAGATACTGGAATGAACTGTTTTTTTGCAGATGTCTTTAGTTTCAGAGTGTATGGAATATCCAAATCCTCTATCAGCACAGTCTCTACTGATTTGATCTCATCTGGGATTGTATGTTTTGCATCGATACCCTCAGAGACAGTTGAGCCTGTGCCGATCAGATCAGACTCTACTTTTTTGGATCTTTTGACAGAGTTGTCTTTTTTCATATGAAAACTCAAAAACGAGTACAGTTGTTTTTCAGGGGCAAGAAATCCAAATGGCATGAACCCAAATACCAGAACGATGATTCCAAAAAACGTAGTGATTGGATGTGCCTTTCCAGCCAATACTGCAAGGATGGATACAATTCCAAAGATACCGCAGAGAAACTCACGCGGACTAGATACACGTATTGAGAGATCAATCCATTTTGTGTCAAAAAGTGATCTGCTTGTAACTGCTAGTACTTTCATGATATGTCAAGACATGTTTGCATTAAAGGGAGATGTGTGACAGTCAAAAGAGAGAGAGAGTCATCAGACTAAAACACACCTCAGATCACAGATCATTTCAATTTATTATTGCTGAGAAATATTTGTAGCGATGTTATATTCCATAGCACGTCTTTGCAATTTTTCAGACGGTGTAAAGAATTTTTACCAAGCATGGAAGGAAAATTACAAGGCCCAGAATTTTCTATGGAAAAAGACTAAACACACAGACACTACACATGAAAGGTGATATGAACAATAATAGAGATTATGGTACCTGTTTACAGTTTTAAAGTATTACGCACAAGATATGTCAAACCGTGTTGTTTTTTTGACACAAACACAAAGGAACTTCAAAACTGTAGCGGCTCTGTAACGTTGCCGTTACCTGAAATATGGATCTTCTAAGGATTAAAAAATGAATAATCGATGATTATGTGTAATCTGAGATCTAAGCATTTTTTTTAACATATTTTTCTAACGACATAATATTCTGTTAAAACCAAAATTGTATCGCTTATTGTAACATTTCATTTTTTCTAACCTTGTGTATATTTTTTTCAATAACTCACTATCAGGACTAGTGTCAAAATCCATCTCAAATTGATCATACAATTCTTCTAAATCTGATTGAAGATCACCATCAAAATATTTTATATTTCCTGTGGAAAGCAGTCCATTGTAAATTTTACTTGTTGGTGATTTTTTTATGATTTGAATATTTGTAATAGGTTTATACGATTCATAACGTCCTGTATTTCTTGTTATTTCGTCATATAAGATAGATGTTGAGCTATACTTGTTTGAATAACGTTCTATCTTTTTTTGCAGGATATACACCAGCACAGCTGATACTCCTGTAATGACACCTCCAATTATTGTAATTAGTACATCTTCTTGTAATAGTCCGATCATGACAAGTATTGATTGAAAAGTAATAACATCCGCCTCTATGATTGTAATTATGATTTTGGTTTATAGAGTAATGACACTAAAACTGATTGTTTAATTGCAAGTCTGTCAATAGTTTTTTCTGATTCAGTTCCTTTGAATAGAGATTTTTCTATAATTCTTAACGGTTCATCATTTTCCTCTTTGGAATCTATGATTGTTTGAAGCATAGCTTTATCAATATAGTTTTTTAGGTCAAAACTGACTTCACGAGAAAAATCTAATGTTTCTGTTTCTTTTACAACAGCTGCCATTTTTTTAATTCATTCCACATATTATTAATTTGTTCTTCGGTAAATCTCTCTTGTTTATTCTCAACCATTTTTTTGATTTTATCATCATTACTGTTAATTTGTTTTAAATAATGTAATGAAGCCATTATCTCCAACTTGTCTATCTTCTTACCTTTAACTAGTTTCAGAAAATTTTTGAATAATTTTTGTTTGTTAGAATCTTTAAATTTTACTTTGGTGTTGTTTGGTATATCATCATAAATATCTTCTAATGCAAATGCGTTAGTTGTTAGAGAAGTACAGTATGGTCCTCTAAGATACCATGAAAAATCATATCCTAAATAAATTCCAAAGGATTGCAAGAGGTAGAGAGTTTTTTGAATTTTTAATCTATCTTCAAATTTATCCATAGAAAAATCATAGTCTTGAATTTGGTTTAGTATAAAACCTAAATCTACTACCTGTTGATTCAACGTGTTTTTTTGAAATGTAACTGGTAAATATATAGTTAAACTAGGTTATTACAATATAATGTTGAAAAGTTTGACTGTCTCAATTTTCGAAGATGATCTTTAATCTTATCGGATTCTCTTAAAAATGAGGCTATGTTCCTGTAAATAATTAAGTTCAAGTTCTAATGCTTTAACATTTGACTCTTTTTTTGATCTTATTCCACAACAAATGAATTTCTGTAACTGTCTACCGCTTTGAAGTAGAATTTCTCAGATATCCCAAAGCATAATCATGATATTCAATTCCCTCATCTCGCATGTCTCCTTTATACTCATCAATATCTTGTGAGAATCAGCTCCGGCCTTTGAGCGATGACCGTCTGTGATCTTTCTGATTATGACCTTTGGTCGTATTGCCCTCTCTGCCGTGTTGTTATGGTAATTAGTTCCAGTCTGCAAAAACGTAAAGAGCATCATTCTTTCATGTTTCAATCTTTTTACAAACCTGATGCAGTTCTCTTTGCTGTATTTTTTGGATATCATTGCAGATATTCTTCTCTCAAAATTCTTTTTTGCTTGTAGTCTTTTTGTCTCATTGGTGATTTTTGCCGCATCGTAAGAGGCATACAGCATTCTCTTTAGGCGTGCTGCAAATGCTGTGAATTCTTTTCCGGGATTCTTGTATTGTATGTATCCTCAATCTCTCGGATATAGTGAATGTGGCATCTTTGGTGGGTTTTGCCAACATAATTCCATGCAGAGTACGAGTCATTTGTAATGTCGCCATTATACACACCAATGATTCTCTTTGGCACATCCTTACTGCGAGTCGGGTCAATCTCGTATATTACGACCCATTTCCCAACAAACGTCCACAGCCAGTAATTTTTTCCGTTCAACCTCCAGCTCGTCTCGTCGCCGTGTGTATGTTTGCCTCTTTTTGTAGCTCTGAGATCATTTCTTGATATATTGGGCCAAATGCCTTTGCAATTTTTGTTACTGCATGGTTAATTGTTGATTCTGTAAGATTTAATGAGTATATTGTTTGTAACAACTGATATTTTACCATAAGATAATCCCTGTGTTTTTAGTATTCCGATTAGTGTCATTAGTCTGATTCCAAATCGCTCATTTGGCAGTGCGTCAGGTACCCTTGCAGATACCTGTTTTTTGCAATGCTTGCAGTATCACCTGGTTATGATGTATCGTGTAACTACCTTTTTTGCAGGAACTATGTCCTCCACCGTTCTACAGTATGTATCAGTTGGCTCTGAGAGTTCATTACCGCATACGTTACAATCTGTCTGATCAATAACCTTCTCGTCATCAAGACCTGTTCTGGACTAGATCTGCTACACCTTTGATGGTTAGACCGCGTGGTCTTTTCCCGCGGTTTGTCAGTTGTGTTGGTTTTTGCATTTATACCTTTTGCAGCAAGTACAGAAATTGTTTTTTTGATGGACGTGTTCTCTTTTTTTAGTAGAGCATTTTTTCCTTCTATCTGTGCATAATTGTCTTTGAGATGAGCATTATCTTCTTTGAGATGTTTTACGTCTTCCATAACTTTATTAATTTTTCCAGCCTTTGCTTTGAGATGAGCATTATCTTCTTTGAGATGTTTTAATTGTCGTTCAAGGGTATTGCAATGTTTGCAACAATGTTCCATTTCATTCTTTTTTTGCATTGATATATCCTGTTTTTACTACTAATCAAAAAAGATATATGACAATAATACTACAGGTATAGCTTCAAAACTCTAGACAATTACCTGATTTGTTTAATATATTTAGTTGGAAAATCGTATTGTTGTTTTGTAACAAAAAAGCGAATTGTAATCAATACCATGCAGATATCTTGTTTGTTATCATTATCACTTACAGTTTTCATTGTATCAAGAAGAGGTATGATTACAGATATCTCACTAGATAATTGCTCAGGTTTCAATACATGTGATTGCATTATCTCACCAAATTGCGTAAGAGAGGATTCCAATGTTTCTACAATAAAAACACCTAGTTTAGAATCAAATAATAGTGACACATTTATGATAATTGTAGCTAATTTATCTGACGCTTCATAATTTTTATTCAGACATTTTTTTATTTCTGAAATTCTGTTAGATGATATTTTTCTGATTGATTCATCCACATTTGATCTTTGCAAATAATAGAATAAAAATATATCCAAAAGTAGATACTGTTGCGTTATAGACACCTGAAAAGTAAGAGTTTGGGTTGAGCACGAATTTTAAATGTTCTAGTCCGGAGGCCTAAACTCTTACCCTGAAAACACGATCTTTGGTAATTGTCTAGAGTTTTAAAGTAAGATTTTTCGTATGAAACAAGCAAAGAACATGTTTTACGCCTATAACGTCTCAACTATTCTAGTGAATTTAGACGCAGAGATCGATACATACGCCAGTCTATTTTGAATCTGCAGAGGCCACACTAATAGAGAGTTCGCCGAGACGAGCAGACCGGGCCCATGTAGAGTCTGTAATTGACTTTAACTCAAATGTAAACAACAAGACATCTCTGGATGCCTTTTCTGTAAAAAATGACGCCCTTGTTGGAAGCGATACATCACCATCATCACCATCATCACCATCACGTATCCACAAAATGCCAGACAATTTATCACCTGTAAATGTAATCTGATATTCTGTAAAATCATCAAAGGATGCAAAATCACTTACAACAATCCCATAATCATCAAAGAGCAGAGATGTACTAGGTACTGATTCCCCAAGTATCGGATCAAAGGATATGATTCTTGCATGATGGTTCATCCAAAAGATAGTATGAGATATGCTTTCAGAGACATATCTGCTATCAAAAGGACGAATGTTGAATCCATCATCAATCAAGATTATATCATTAATCGTAAAATCCAGACTGCTCATAGTTATTTGGTATATCCATACGGGACCAAGGCTTGACTGCGCCCTGTCAATTATGCGCATCTCCAACTCGTAGCAATCACGCACCTTGCCCAATGTGGCATCTATGGTACGATAATCACACACGTCATACACAAACATGTCCCCCGAATTGACTGTGCCAAATTCCCAGCCGCAGACAGGTAGAACAGACACTGACGCGACTAGTAGCAGAACCGCCCTGATCACAGCCCAGCCTCTAGAATATTGCGTGTATCTGTCAGTATTAGTACCCTGCTTGCACTAGGTGGTATGACGCATGTCACCTCCAACAGTCCTCCTGCAGTGATTGTCATGTCTGTGGCCTCTGCATTGTTGGATGTGCAAGAGATTACAATTCCAGGATCAGAAAAGAATGAAAGCAGTACGGTATCATGTTTGCCATAATTTGAAAGTATAATGACTGCCTTTGTTCTGCTAGCGACAGACTCTGAGGATAAGATGTCTATTTTTTCATACAGCGCGTTCTGCCTTTGAGTGTTAATGTCTCCAATTACGCCGGACATTGTCTCAATGCTTCCAGAAAATGATGCAAGTAATAGTACCATCAAAGAGCCGACTGCGCCAGAAACTACAAGAAACTCGTTTGTATATGTAACGGCATTTAATGGGGTGCAGAGATGTCTTTGGATTTTACACAGTCTTGCAGACATTATGCCAAAAATTATCCTAGTACTAGCGGACATTATTCCCTACAAAAACGACAAAGTTTCTTCCAGCCAATTTCTTTTGCAGTGATTTAAAGTCCATATCTTTTGAAGACAATATGACTGGTGGGGATTCCTTTGATACGTCAAGATGTTTCTGGTATTTTGGAGGAATCGAGAATATCGGCTCTGATGTATCCTCGCCTGAGATTAGTATGACGCCGTCTGTCTCTTTTTTTACTCCAATATGAGTCGGAGTTACAATGTGTGCCGTATTGCATTTGACGCAGTTAAACTCTCGTATATCGGTGCTAGCCTTTCTCTCTTTTCTTTGGACTGGTTTTTTATCAGTTCCGTCAGATAATGCTCTTAGAAATTCCCTGTGAGGCCATCTGAATTTGCTTTTTTGGGTTTCAACTAGTACGCGCATATTCACAATGAGCCTCTTTTGCCTTTGCCTGGAATCATACCTGCTAATCTCCTCAAAGAGCTGGACTGGTACCGTAGAGCGCACGCCCACAGAGTAGGCATACTGTATCAGGGATTCGAGTTGGGCCAGCGTTTTGGTATCTAGTGACATGTCATACATCTTTCCAAAACCCGAATCCAGGTAAAACATGCAAAGTGTCTTCTCCATGCCATGTTTTTTTACATATGGTATAATCATGCGGATTATGGTTGCAGGGTTTGGAAAATGCTTCATGGACAGAGTAAGCTGCGCTGCCACGTCATCATGCTCAGAGAGTACAAAGGCCCGGATACTTTTAGAGTTGACAGATTTTGCTGCAACGTATACATCATACCTGTCCACGATGTGATACTTGCCGTCCTTGTGCACTGTGATAATGAAAAACAACACTTCTTTTTCTGTTCCAAACGCCCCAGATATGGCAGATGTCTGTTTATCAGATACCGGTACAATGATATCCCGTGGAATCACCACATCTGATATTTTCAGCTTTGAGAATTTATCAGTCAGGAATAACACCTCAGGTATTTGTCAGCAGTCTTTGCCTTTTTCTGGGCCTTTCCTGAGAAACAGTTCAGAATCTTTGATGCATATACGTGATGTTTTGGCGCAACAAATTTCTTGATGGCAAACGAGTCAGACAGTGACCCGTCATCGGAGATGAGTTTAAGAGCCAATGCGGATGGTTTTATGGAATAGAGCGCACCTTCAAGGGTGATCATTCTCTTCAGGCCAAACCTGCATCGAACGGTCTGTATTACTTTGTCAATATCGCATACGATTTCAAATGTCATGTGGGAATAGTATATGCAAAAGACGGCAGTTTTGCCATTTCCTAGCTTGCATGGACAGAGTTTTCTGAACATATGAAATGCAGTGCTAGTCAGCGAGTCACAAAAGTTCAAGATGTCACAACAACGAAGAAACTCTGTATCATATCTGTTGTTCTTTTCGAGAATGTCCATTGTCCTTTTCTTGTCAATGTGAACTAGGTTGAGTTTTGGATCGACTAGGTTTTTTGAGCCGATCTTGTTTTGATTGTTTGAGGTAATTTTTGTGTGTGTTGGTGCAGTCTCTACACTATCCACAGTTCCATGTATGACGCCGCATGTACAAACGATCTCATGGTCTCGCTCAATTCTCTGCGTACTGCCACACACCTTGCAACTATTCAAAACAATCAATTGCATAATTCAGTTTTCTATTTAAAGCACATTTGAAAATATTGGAACCATAGTTGTGATGTGAATATCATTACTAGGGTTGAATCAGTCCAAAAACTCAAAATTAACCGGGTCTCTCTTGGAAGAGAGCGCGATTGGTCTTTTTAGAAAAATCACACATACCAATGCCAACACAGTTACCACGGCCAAAAATATAAAGATTATTACATCCGAGTTTGCACCGATACCTTTTGCAGGCGTTATATCTGCTTTCTTGCCTGGCATGTCTGCAGATGGTATAGTTTTTGCAATGTCTGCTGTTTTGTTGTATGCTTGGTCATTAGAAAGGCAGCCAGTCCAGTCGTCATGTATGAATTCGCTTTTCATACAGTATGAGGCATGTATTACTGCATTCTTTGATTCCAGTAATGATTCATTAAGATTTACATCGCCACATGTAATCTTTGCAATCTGCCTTCCAAAACGATCCCGTGGCTGCATATCATCGATATCAACTAGTATGATAGAGCCTACAGGACATGTGTTTTTTGTGTGAGTTGTAGCTTTGTCAAATCCCTCCTTGCCTTTTTCAGGGGTATCTACTAGAGACAGTCTCACTGGTTTGTCATCAACGTGGATTGTATCACCGTCAACTATTCTTGTCACTCTTCCAACATAACACATGCTACAACTAGCATCATGTGTCATTATAGTATATGCAGAGTGTGATTGTATGGTTGGATTGATGGCACTCTCTACTAGAGGCGTATAGAATCGCATGGATTCCACGTCAGTTACGCCAATCTCCCCTCCAACCCATGGGTGGATTATACAGTGATACTTGTAATTTCCAGTCTTTTCAGGATATACTATCTCGTCACCTCGAGGCAAAATGACATCGGTGATCACACCACCTACATTCATCTGATGTTTCTTATAGTCCAGATTAAAGAATCGAATGCCTGATGTTTTTGGGATATGTGTCTTGTTTGGGTATATGCATGTCTCTGAGATGGCAACTCTGTTTTCAGATAACATGCAAGATATGGAGGCATTTCTTGCAATGTTTATCTCAATTAAACCATCATACTCTGAGAGGAAGAAATAGGACACCAGCGTATTGAGCGCATCAGATGTTACCTCTACTGTGTATAGTCCGGATGGTGCAGCAGTATTCAGAGAGACAAAGCCATTGATGTATCCATTGTTTGCAACTTGTAGTACAGATTTTTCAGTCCTTCCATCAGGATAGATTACAGTCATGTTTGCATCAAGATGTGATATTTTTCCGTCAATTCGTACGTTGGTGTGGCCTGATCTTTGTATAATGTTTTCATGGATTAGCAGATAATCACTTTGTGCAAGGGATTCCGCCTGAAAGAGTACGGCGGTGCAGATGGCACATGCTACCAATACATACCTCATTTCTCAAATCTCTCCATGCTGATAAACTCTCTTTCATCAAATGAATCACTAGCCATTGTGGAACTTGTTGCAGTATTTAGACTGACATTTTGCGGATTTTCAGGAAACCTGACAAAGGAGAGTATGTCATGATCTGAGAGTATCATGTTTTTACCCTTGCATTTTTCAGTCATTGTTTTCATAAGGACTTTGGTTGCAGCATCAAGGTTTTTTTCTCTTGATGTGACGGTTTTTGCTTGTAGCAGACAGTTGGGCTCTATGTGTTGTGATGTGTACGGAATGATACCCCTGAATGCGCCAATGTCAGATATCTTTTGCACCCCAAAGAATATTTCAGAATAAAAAAATGTCGTACATTCTGACTTTAGTTTTGCATTCTTTTCATATGGATCAAAATGAGTATTGCTGTCATGCTGTTTTGATTTTTTTCTCAAAAGTGATCTGTATTTTGCCGTAACAGTTTTGGATGGGGCAGGTCTTAGTTTGATTCCAAACACTCCAAAAGGAGCATCAGAGAGAAGCGAGAATATGTCAGATGACGCTGTCTTTTCGCATGCTAGTGGATACATAGAGCTTTTAGCAAGTTTTAGTCTTACAAAAGAGTCGATCTTTGTAGCAATCGGGAATTCGCAATGGTTGGAGCCAAAGGAAGGGATTGACTCGACCATTCTCTCATGTGATTTTGGAACCCTTAGGCATAATGTAGTGCCGCTAAATGGCAGTCTGAACACTGCAAACAGGAAATCAGGAATGTTACGGCACAGCATTAAAAGGTCTTGATCTTTTTTCTCATCATACTTTTCACCTGCTGAGGAGGGGAACGGGTTTATCTTGTACCATGAATATTCCATCATATAATTAGTGACAGATTGTATTTAACAAGCAGGTAATAACAGGTCATTGGGCATTCTCTCCTCGATATAGTCACATAGTAATCCAAAGTCCTCGCCCATGAAATCCTGAATCTCTTGGACTTTATCATCGGTGCATGATACAGAACGCAGTGGTGTGATTATGATATAGTTTTTGTTTTTTAATCTGGTCAGGGAATTTCGTATCGTCCCATGATCAAAGTCGAGGCAGAACTGTCCAAATATCCATTCACGCAGAACATAACAGAGTATGCCGCCTTTTTTAAAGGATACATACATGCCCATAATTTTTACTAGCAGGCACAGTTCGAGAAAGCTCAGTCCGATATCAGTAGAGAATAAAAGCCAACGCGCGTATTTTGTAATTTTTCCATTCTTTATGAGGTATTTGTAATCGCCATCAGGCAGAGGGCCGTATTTTAACATTTTGTATATGTTAGAATTTTTCCGTATTCGAGGATATGCTTTGATGTCAAAAGCGCATACGGATTTACGATTGATTGATTTTGTATTGTTTATCAGTGAATGATCAGTCAGATCCGAGTTTCTAGAAGGCTTCATTGTTTGGCAGTCTCTTTTATATGTTCAGCGAGGAACCAGTGTGTTTTGGCAATTGAATTTTTAAGATACATGTGATGTGTCGATTGTTTTCTTAATGTGATGAATATTGCATGACTAAAAAATGCCAAGGCAATAAAGAACATTGGTGTAATTGTTTTGTCTTGTTCTTTTGTCAATCTACGTGAGGTATTTGTTGTTAGTGTGTGCGATGAATCAATTGAAAATAATGATGCCATAATACGATAAACAATGTGAATAACAAGAAATTGCTTATATTTCTTTATCATTTGATTTCTTTTCCTCTTATCTAGATACCCCCTTCCCCTTCCCCCTTCCCCTCCTTAACTGACGGCGTAAAGTTTCTGAAAAGTGCAACTATTTCACTGACTGGGAATATGGTGTGTGTATGGGGTTCCAAATATGACAGAATATGAGGTATGTAGACAAACGTAGAATACGAGTAATGAAGTAAGAGTTTAGGTTGAGCACGAATTTTAGATGTTCTAGTCAGGAGACCTAAACTCTTACGTAATGAAAAAACTAGATGAATCCAAAGTGAAAGGGATAATTTCACAAAAACAAAGGAAAACCACCACAAAAGAGATGGCGCAGGTGAATGGGCATCTCTGCTATCTGGGTCAAGAAACTCTGGGCCAGATACAGATACACGAGTAAAGACGGCATCATATATCCGGCACCAATAGGCCTTGGGCCAAAAAACAGTCTTTTTGGACGCCGTGAGCATTTTACAGTACTTTCAGCACGTCAGAATCTGCGTAATTGGCAAAAAGCCTAGAATCAACCATTAGAGTTTATGCGTAATTGACCAAAATAACAAACAACAATCGACTTGTACGCATCAACATGTTCACATTTGATATGATGGTAACAGACCTTTTGTGTAATTAGTGTGATTTTTTTCAACATTCTATATTTTGCATAATTTTATGCCTAAAAATTCAAAATTTCAGAATAATTTGAAAAATTACCTTCTACAAATCGTACCTAGAAATAATTACGCAATATGTCTAATGATTTTGTTTGAGTTTTGTTGAAATGGTTGGCGTGGTTTAGTAGACGTATTGCGTAATTATTCCTAGACGTGGTTTTAGAAGATAATTTCTCGGATTATTCTGAAATTTTGGGTTTTTAGGCATAAAATTACACAAAATATCGAATGTTGAAAAAAATCACACTAATTACGCAAAAGGTCTAGTCAATTACGCATAATCTCTTTTGTGTTTTACCCTCGTGTCCAAAGACACCTCCTCGGTTTGACTCTGTATCTTTTTTCTCGTTCTTGTCCTTTTCCACTTGCAAGGGCCTGTGAGATGGTGGCGTATGTGGATTTTCATAATAGGATAGTTTATGTTTCAATTTATCATTTGATCTTGTCAAACTGCTAATTGATCTTGTCAGACTTTTATTGTGTTTTATTAGATCATCTATGAATAATCAGAGTTGTTTGTTTTCTCGTCTTAATTCTAGAATAATTTTGTCAGACTTGCCTCAGATCAGAAGATGGATGAGGTTACTCAGATCTTTCAGTTTAATTTTGATCTAGGCGTGAAGGTTGATCAGACTATAAATCAAGACTTTGATCATCAGCATGTCAGGTGAGTGTTCCGCCGGATTTAATCAAAACTCCACCGCCGGATTGTACTGTTAGATTGAATGTTGTAAAGTCAATATTCAGTGTAATTCCAGATGGGATGTTCAGAACCGAACCATTCTGAACAATCACACTTTCCGGAGCAACGGCATTGGCATCAAGTGTACAACTATTAGTTATTATCCAGTCTCCAGAGTCAGGAATTACACATGGGTCAGATGGAGTGGTGTCTGATACAATTACAGTCCTGTTGACCTGGATGGCATTATTTCCTGATGCGTCAACAGAATCATAATAGATAGTGTATGTGCCCAATATATCAGTGAAATTTGCAGAGTTTATGGTAACTGGTGAGTCGTCGTTAGTTGTGGCACCAAGTTCTGTATAGTCATCACCGAGTTCTATTGTCTGCGGATTGGCTCCGTTCAGTGTTATGACGGGAGGAATGGTGTCTGATACAATTACAGTCCTGTTGACCTGGATGGCATTATTTCCTGATATATCAGCAGAGTCATAATAGATAGTGTATGTGCCCAATGTATCAGTGAAATTTGCAGAGTTTATGGTTATTGTAGAGTTGTCGTTAGTTGTGGCACCAAGCTCTGTGTATCCTGCTCCCTGCTCTATGGTCTGTGGATTATTACCAAGTAGGGAAATGACGGGAGGAATGGTGTCAGAAGTGGTTGCGATGGGGTTGCCAGTTGTTGCAACAATCTGATTGCCATAAATGTCCTGTACTGCACCAGCACCAATGTCTAGCACTGATGTGGTAAATGCGATTACGGACTGACGGTTGACCAGAGTCATGTTGAATGATATTGTTGTATCATTGGCAGTAGTGATTAGTTCCAGAGTCGATAGCGTTACAGCGTCAATACTGGTATTGTTATCCCTGATGGAGAATCCAGTCGAGTTTATGGAAGAGGCATTGATTGCCTCGCTAAATGTGATTGTAAGGGTGCCAGTTCCCTCATTTAGTGCAGCTGATGAGAATACAGGTAAAGTGTTGTCAACTACAATTACGGTCCTGATAACCTGGGCAGTATTGTTGAAAGCGTCAGTTGAATCGTAATAGATGTAGTATGTGCCCACTAGATCAGTGAAATTTGCAGAGTTTATGTTAACTGGTGAGCCGTCGTTAGTTGTGGCGTTTAATTCTGTGTATCCTGCTCCCTGCTCTATTGTCTGTGGATTTTCACCAATCAGGGAAATGACTGGAGGAATGGTGTCAAGAGTGGTTGTGATGGTATTGTTTGCAGACAATGTAATTGCATTGTCAAATATATCCCGTACTGCAGCAACACCAATGTCCAGCACTGAGACGTTGAATGCAATTACGGACAGACGATTAGCCATAGTCATGTTGAATGATATTGTTGCACCGTTGGCAGTTGTGGTTAGTTCCAGATTTGATAGTGTTACAGCGCCAGTACTGGTATTGTTGTTGTTATCCCTGATGGAGAATCCGGTAGAGTTTATGGTAGAGGCATTGATTATCTCGCTAAATGTGATTGTAAAGATGCCAGTTCCCTCATTTAGGACTGCTGATGAGAATGCTGGTGGAGTGGTGTCAACTACGTTTACGGTTCTGTTGACCTGGATTGCGCTATTGCCTGCTGTATCAGTTGAATCATAATAGATAGTGTAATTACCTACTGCGTCAGTGAAATTTGCAGAGTTTATGGTAATGGTAGAGCCGTCACTAGCTGTGGCGTTTAATTCTGTGTATCCTGCTCCCTGCTCTATGGTCTGTGGATTGTCACCAATCAGAGAAATGACTGGTGGAATGCTGTCAAAAGTGGTTGTAATGATATTATTTGCAGATAATGTGATTGCGTTACCATTAATGTCCTGTACTGCACCAGCACCAATGTCCAGCACTGAGACGTTAAATGCAATTACGGACAGACGATTAGCCAGAGTCATGTTGAATGATATTGTTGTACCGTTGGCAGTTGTGGTTAGTTCCAGAGTTGATAGTGTTATAGTGCCAGTACTGGTGTTGTTGTCTCTGATGGAGAATCCGGTAGAGTTTATGGTAGAGGCATTGATTATCTCGCTAAATGTGATTGTAAAGGTGCCAGTTCCCTCATTTAGGACTGCTGATGAGAAGGCTGGAGGAGTGGTGTCAGATACAATTACAGTCCTATTAACTTGGATTGCGTTATTGCCTGCTGTATCAGTTGAATCATAATAGATGGTGTAATTACCTACTGCGTCAGTGAAATTTGCAGAGTTTATAGTTATTGTAGAGCCGTCGTTAGTTGTGGCGTTTAGTTCGGTATAGCCATCACCGAGTTCTATTGTCTGCGGGTTGGTTCCATTCAGTGTAATGACTGGAGGAGTGGTGTCAGATACAATTACAGTCCTATTAACTTGGATTGCGTTATTGCCTGCTGTGTCAGTTGAATCATAATAGATATGGTATGTGCCCACTAGATCAGTGAAATTTGCAGAGTTTATAGTTATTGTAGAGCCGTCGTTAGTTGTGGCGTTTAATTCTATATATCCTGCTCCCTGCTCTATGATTTGTGGGTTGAGTCCGTTCAATGTTATAACTGGAGAGTTTGCATCAACACCTGGAGAAGAAATACTGGGTAGGGTTGCAGCCAGAGTGGAGGGATTTCCAGCAGTATCAACTAGTGTGATATTGTATGTAATTCCTACAGTTGCATCATCAACATCCGTGTCTCCCTCTGCAACAGTATATGTAAGATCATAATAGAATGACAATACTAGTTTTTCTGGTGCAGAGACGCTATAAAATGAACCTGAATTTTGGTTATTGTACTCTGTTTTTATCCAGTCAGCAGTCCTTACAGTATCTGATATTCTAATCTCATCTATCTGTCCACTAAAGAATTCGTCAAAATTGTTCACCTGCTGCCCTACACGGAACTCGTTCAGTATAGTGCTCCATGATTTGGTGTCATTGGCATCAGGAGAACCGTCAATGTATGTCCTAACTGTTGTTCCATCATATGTCATGGCAAAATGATACCAGTCGTTTGTTGTCGGGGTTGTGTTTAGTGTTATATCATCAGAATAACCGCCAACTATCAGATTGTTACTGTTTTGGAACAGTCCATATGCCTGACCTGTATCTCCAGTGCCATAAACTAGTACCCCGTGAAAATTGGCTGGAAGACTAGAGTGGTTGACCCATGCAGATAATGTTCGTGTACTGTTTCCTGATGGGAATTCAGAGTCACTATATGAGATATAGTCATTGCCATCAAAGCTTCTTGCGCCGCCAATTATTCCTGTTGTTCCAATAGAGTTGAAATTTGTACCATCATTATCATTACTAGTAGAGTCTAGCATGTCACCATCAAAGTGCCACACACCATCATAATCTGAATCCCATACTGCCGTTGCATTCTGTCCGTCAGTTACGATCGAATTGGAATAATACATGTAGATTTTGGTGTCATTGGAGGCATATAATGTTGGAATCATTATCCACGCAGACAGATTGCCAGAGGTGTGATTGTTTGAGAATGATGTTATCTCATAGTGTAGTGGTGTGTCATTAATGGTAGTAAAACGAATGTCCTGCCCAGAGGCCTGTATGGTTGCGTTGTTTAGGTTTGGATCATGCTGTATTGAGACCAAGAGAGGGAAATTGGTGTGCTCTGCGCTACCAGATACCATAGTGTTGTTGATGGTGATTGTCTTTCTATAGCCAAAACTGGATGTAGGTGTTGTTTCACTTGATGTAGGTGTTGTTTCACTTAATGTTATAGTTTCATTGTTTATGGTTCCGCTCAATAGTGTCAGTCCAGTTTCATTGTTTGCATTAATTTGAATAACAATGTCATCATCAATACCCAGTGTTCCATTATTTGGAGTGATGGATGTGAATGTTAGGATTGGTGGAATGGTATCAAGTGTGGTTGTGATAGAGTTGTCTGTTGACATGATAATTGTATTGCCAGATATATCCCGTACTGCACCAGCATCAATGTCCAGCACTGAGACGTTAAATGCAATTACGGACTGGCGGTTGGCCATAGTCATGTTGAATGATATTGTGTCACCGTTGGCAGTTGTGGTTAGTTCCAGATTTGATAGTGTTACAATGCCAGTATTGGTATTGTTGTTGTTATCCCTGATGGAGAATCCAATAGAGTTTATGGTAGAGGCATTGATTGTCTCGCTAAATGTGATTGTAAGGATGCCTGTCCCCTCATTTAGTACTGCTGATGAGAATGTTGGTGGAGTGGTGTCAGATATAATTACAGTCCTAATAACCTGGATTGCGTTATTTCCTGCTGTATCTGTTGAATCATAATATATGGAATATGTGCCTACTGCGTCAATGAGTTCGGTATTGTCGATGGTTACAGGTGAACCGTCACTAGTTGTGGCGCTTAGTTCTGTATAATCATCACCGAGTTCTATTGTCTGTGGATTGTCACCAAGTAGAGAAATGACTGGAGGAATGGTGTCAAGAGTGGTTGTGATAATATTATTTGCAGACATTGTAATTGCGTGACCATTAATGTCCTGTACCGCACCAGCACCAATGTCCAGCACTGATGTGGTAAATGTGATTACGGACTGACGATTAGGCATAGTCATGTTGAATGATATTGTTGTACCGTTGGCAGTTGTGGTTAGTTCCAGATTTGATAGTGTTACAATGCCAGTATTGGTATTGTTGTTGTTATCCCTGATGGAGAATCCAATAGAGTTTATGGTAGAGGCATTGATTGTCTCGCTAAATGTGATTGTAAGGATGCCTGTCCCCTCATTTAGTACTGCTGATGAGAATGTTGGTGGAGTGGTGTCAGATATAATTACAGTCCTAATAACCTGGATTGCGTTATTTCCTGCTGTATCTGTTGAATCATAATAGATAGGGTATGTGCCTACTGCGTCAATGAGTTCGGTATTGTCGATGGTTACAGGTGAACCGTCACTAGTTGTGGCGCTTAGTTCTGTATAATCATCACCGAGTTCTATTGTCTGTGGATTGTCACCAAGTAGAGAAATGACTGGTGGGATGGTGTCAAGAGTGGTTGTGATAATATTATTTGCAGATAATGTAATTGCGTTACCATTAATGTCCTGTACCGCACTAGTATCAATGTCTAGCACTGATGTGGTAAAGGTGATTACTGACTGGCGGTTGGCCATAGTCATGTTGAATGATATTGTTGTACTGTTGGTAGTTGTGGTTAGTTCCAAAGTTGATAGTGTTACAATGCCAGTATTGGTATTGTTGTTGTTATCCCTGATGGAGAATCCAGTAGAGTTTATGGAAGAGGCATTGATTATCTCGCTAAATGTGATTGTAAGGGCGCCTGTCCCCTCATTTAGTACTGCTGATGAGAATGTTGGTGGAGTGGTGTCAGATATAATTACAGTCCTATTAACCTGGATTGCGTTATTGCCAGCTGTATCAGTTGAATCATAGTATATGGAATATGTGCCTACTGCGTCAATGAGTTCGGTATTGTTGATGGTTACAGGTGAACCGTCACTAGTTGTGGCGTTTAGTTCTGTATAATCATCACCGAGTTCTATTGTCTGTGGATTGTCACCAAGTAGAGAAATGACTGGTGGGATGGTGTCAAGAGTGGTTGTAATGGTATTATTTGCAGACAATGTAATTGCGTGACCATTAATGTCCTGTACCGCACCAGCACCAATGTCCAGCACTGATGTGGTAAATGTGATTACGGACTGGCGGTTGGCCATAGTCATGTTGAATGATATTGTTGTACCGTTGGCAGTTGTGGTTAGTTCCAGATTTGATAGTGTTACAGTACTAGTACTGGTATTGTTGTTGTTATCCCTGATGGAGAATCCAGTAGAGTTTATGGAAGAGGCATTGATTATCTCGCTAAATGTGATTGTAAGGGCGCCTGTCCCCTCATTTAGTACTGCTGATGAGAATGTTGGTGGAGTGGTGTCAGATATAATTACAGTCCTAATAACCTGGATTGCGTTATTTCCTGCTGTATCTGTTGAATCATAATATATGGAATATGTGCCTACTGCGTCAATGAGTTCGGTATTGTCGATGGTTACAGGTGAACCGTCACTAGTTGTGGCGCTTAGTTCTGTATAATCATCACCGAGTTCTATTGTCTGTGGATTGTCACCAAGTAGAGAAATGACTGGAGGAATGGTGTCAAGAGTGGTTGTAATGGTATTATTTGCAGACATTGTAATTGCGTTACCATTAATGTCCTGTACCGCACTAGTATCAATGTCCAGCACTGATGTGGTAAATGCAATTACGGACTGGCGGTTGGCCATAGTCATGTTGAATGATATTGTTGTACTGTTGGCAGTTGTGGTTAGTTCCAAAGTTGATAGTGTTACAGTACTAGTACTGGTATTGTTGTTATCCCTGATGGAGAATCCAGTAGAGATTATGGAAGAGGCATTGATTATCTCGCTAAATGTGATTGTAAGGGTGCCTGTCCCCTCATTTAGTACTGCTGATGAGAATGTTGGTGGAGTGGTGTCAACTACAATTACAGTCCTAATAACCTGGATTGCGTTATTGCCAGCTGTATCTGTTGAATCATAATAGATGGTATATGTGCCCACTATATCAGTGAAATTTGCAGAGTTTATGGTTATTGTAGAGTTGTCACTAGTTGTGGCGTCTAGTTCTGTATATCCTGCTCCCTGCTCTATTGTCTGTGGATTGTCACCAGTCAGGGAAATGACTGGAGGAATGGTGTCAGAAGTGGTTGTGATGGTATTGTTTGCAGACAATGTAATTGCATTGTCAAATATATCCCGTACTGCACCAGCATCAATATCTAGCACTGGTGTGGTAAATGCGATGATTGATGCAAGTTTGGCTTGAGATATGTTAAATGACACGGTCATGTTGTTGTTGGTTGCAGTTAGTGTTGAGGCGGACAGTGTTACGCCACCTGTATCGGTATTGTTCCGAATGGAGAATCCAGCAGGATTTATGGTAGAGGTATTGATTGACTCGTTAAATGTAATTATGAAAATGCCTGTTCCTTTATTTAGTATGGCTGATGAGAATATCGGTGGAGTGGTGTCAACTACGTTTACAGTCCTGTTAACCTGAGCAGTATTGTTGAAAGCGTCAGTTGAATCATAATAGATGGTATATGTGCCCACTATATCAGTGAAATTTGTAGAGTTTATGGTTACTGGAGAGTTGTCACTAGTTGTGGTGTTTAGTTCTGTATATCCTGCTCCCTGCTCTATTGTCTGTGGATTGTCACCAAGTAGGGTTATGACTGGCGGTGTGGTGTCAACTACGTTTACAGTCCTGTTAACCTGAGCAGTATTGTTGAAAGCGTCAGTTGAATCATAATAGATGGTATATGTGCCCACTATATCAGTGAAATTTGTAGAGTTTATGGTTACTGTAGAGTTGTCACTAGTTGTGGCGTCTAGTTCTGTATATCCTGCTCCCTGCTCTATTGTCTGTGGATTGTCACCAAGTAGGGTTATGACTGGCGGTGTGGTGTCAACTACGTTTACAGTCCTGTTAACCTGAGCAGTATTGTTGAAAGCGTCAGTTGAATCATAATAGATGGTATATGTGCCCACTATATCAGTGAAATTTGTAGAGTTTATGGTTACTGTAGAGTTGTCACTAGTTGTGGCGTCTAGTTCTGTATATCCTGCTCCCTGCTCTATTGTCTGTGGATTGTCACCAAGTAGGGTTATGACTGGCGGTGTGGTGTCAACTACGTTTACAGTCCTGTTAACCTGAGCAGTATTGTTGAAAGCGTCAGTTGAATCATAATAGATATAGTATGTGCCTACTGCGTCAGTGAAATTTGTAGAGTTTATGGTTACTGTAGAGTTGTCACTAGTTGTGGCGTCTAGTTCTGTATATCCTGCTCCCTGCTCTATTGTCTGTGGATTGTCACCAAGTAGGGTTATGACTGGCGGTGTGGTATCAGATACAATTACGGTCCTGTTAATCTGGATGGCACTATTCCCTGATATGTCAATAGAATCATAATATATATGGTATGTGCCTACAGCATCAGTGAAATTTGCAGAGTTTATGGTAACTGGTGAGCCGTCATTAGTTGTGGCGTTTAGTTCTGTATAGCTCATCCCATGCCCTATTATCTGCGGATTGCTTCCGTTCAGTGTGATGACCGGAGAGTTTGCATCAATGGTGTTTAGTATGTCAGTACCATCAAATGGCAAGCTCGTACTACCTGTACTATCTGCGATTGTTACATTTGTGATTTGTAGTGCTGTGATCTGATCTGCATCCCCTTCAGATATGGTGTATGTTGCAGTGTATGTGGTTCCGTTGCCGATACTGTTCCAAGATAATGGTACAGAGTTGTAAATGCCGTTAATAGTAGCACCGTTCTCAGCTAAAGCCAGAGTCAATGTGAATGATATGGTATCGCCCACCTTGAGTGTGTCAGAAGATGTGGCATTTGATGTGATGTTGGTTATGGCTGGAAGCAAAGTACTACTGTTCATAAACATTACATGTATGGTACCTTTGTCGGTACCGCCAGCATCATCCAAATATGCACCAACTGCGATATCGTATATGCCATCATTGTTCAGGTCACCAATGTTTGCAATCGATGATCCAAACTGATCACCAGTATTCAAGTTAGGGCCGTTTGCTGTAAGATCATTGATTTCTATGGTGCGAGATACGGTACCATTACTGTTCATAAACAATATATGAACAACACCTCTATCAAGACTGCCAGCATCATCAGAATATGCACCAACTGCGATATCAAATATGCCATCATTGTTCAGGTCACCAATGTTTGCAATCGATGATCCAAAGTAATCATTATCATGCAACTCAGGGCCGTTTGCTGTAAGATCATTGATTTCTATGGTGCGAGATACGGTACCATTACTGTTCATAAACAATATATGAACAACACCTCTATCAAGACCGCCAGCATCATCATTAATTGCACCAACTGCGATATCAAATATGCCATCATTGTTCAGGTCACCAATGTTTGCAATCGATGTACCAAAGTGATCACCATTAGTCAAGTCAGGGCCGTTTGCGGTATTGTTATTAATTTCTATTGTATCTGATACGCTTCCATTACTGTTCATAAACATTACATGTATGGTACCACTACCAGAACCGCCAGCATTATCATTAACTGCACCAACTGCGATATCGTATATGCCATCATTGTTCAGGTCACCAATGTTTGCAATCGATGTACCAAAGTAATCACGATCATTCAAGTCAGGGCCGTTTGCTGTAAGATTATTGATTTCTATGGTGCGAGATACGGTACCATTACTGTTCATAAACAATATATGAACAACACCTCTATTAGGACCGCCAGTATCATCCAAACGTGCACCAACTGCGATATCGTATATGCCATCATTGTTCAGGTCACCAATGTTTGCAATGGAGTATCCAAACAAATCAGAATTATTCAAGTCAGGGCCGTTTGCGGTATTGTTATTAATTTCTATGGTGCGAGATACGGTACCATTACTGTTCATAAACAATATATGAACAACACCTCTATTAGGACCGCCAGCATCATCCAAAATTGCACCAACTGCGATATCGTATATGTCATCATTGTTCAGGTCACCAATGTTTGCAATCGATATACCAAAGTAATCAGTGTTATTCAAGACAGGGCCGTTTGCTGTAAGATCATTGATTTCTATGGTGCGAGATACGATTTCGTCTCCAGTTGCAGATACATTTTGGTATATTACAGTATACAACGACCCAAGTGCTAATATCAGAAACATGAAGATCAGAAGTAGGTTTCTCAATATAGATCACCAATAAAAATAGTACAACACGTAATAATTATTATATGAATCAAGCAAAAAACATGTTTTACGTCTATAACGTCCAACCATTCTAGTGGATTTAGGTGTAGAGGTTGATACATACTAATTCCACCACACATACTTTCCAACGAAAATATTGTTTAATAAAGGGTATGTATCAACCCTTACGCCTGAATCAACTAGATTAGTCAGGACGTTATAAGCATAAAACAGTAACTGTCTACCGTTTTGAAGTATTACGCACAAGATATGCCAAATCGTGTTGTTTTTTTGACACAAACACGAAGGAACTTTAAAAGTCTAGACAATTACATAAAACATGTTATTTGTTAACTATACTTCCTAATACTTAGTTGCACAACCTACCTAATTTAGAATTCTAAGAACATTTCAAATTTGCAATGCAAAGATTTAGATCACCACCAAATGAATGCTGAGTTATGAGCAACAACAAACAGGCGATGATCTATCTTGACTAGGATATACTGGATAATATGGTTATCGTTGTATTGTGGAATTATCACCGTTGTTGTGCATTCACAATACTATCCATTACAGGAAGGGTCACATTCATGAGTGATTTCAAATACATCCAAATTGGCAAACATTTGAATTTCAAAAAATCTAAAACATGGTCAAATAAGTAAAAGAGAAAAACAAGGCAAAAAATGGCAGACGATTCAAATATGCAGATGGAATCTTTGAGCTACTTGCATTAATCAAATGTATGACAGGTATATCATACCGTGCATGTCAGGGAATAGCACAAGATGTTCTAGGGGATGACTCACCAGATCATACCACGATATATCGCAGAATAAACAATCTGGAGATAAAGCTAAATTCAGACAAGATACCATGTGATAAAGACAACACGATTCTACTTTCCACTGATAGTAGTGGAGTGCAACCAAATGAACGAGGAGAGTGGTTACGTGTTAAATGGAGTGTACAGCGAGGATTTATCAAAATACATTTTCTCATTAATGTGAAAACACGCAAGATTCTAGCCGTACATGTCACAACTGATGAAGAAGGAGACGCACCACAATTTAAAAAAACTACTTAAAAGTGCACTGACCCAGATTGACACAATTAAAAAGAATGTGGTAATTTATGCAGATGGCGCATATGATTCAAAGGAGAATTTCAAATATTGTGCAGCGAATAATGTAACACCAAGAATCAAAGTCAGAATAGATTCTCAAGTTAGATATGGTCATCCTGCACGTAACAAAATAGTATGTGAACAGCTTGGCAGAAATAAAAACTCCAAGATAACCGAAATTAGTATAAACAAAAGAAAGAAAAACCGTGATAGATGGAAAAAAAAGAGTACGTTATGGTCAGCGATGGATATCCAAAGTTGTTTTTTCATCCTTTAAGAGATTGTTTGGCAGTGCTGTTCACTCTAGAAAATGGGAAAACATTGTACAGGAAATTCAAATAAAAGTACATGTTTACAATTTGTTTTGTGACATTCCTACAATGACATGAATTTAGTTCAAGACTAATCTTCAAGTTTAGATTTTGATATGTCATAGAAATTACAGACTGAGTTTGTCATTTTGATTAGAAATACATCTTGATGTGAGGTATATTCAATAAATAATTCAAAAGTTATGCAACTAAGTACTTCCTAACATAAGTTCGCCTACAATCATTTCTTTGCATGTACTTTAGAATAGGTAATACACCCCCCCCCTCATTTGGAACAGGTTTTTACAAGCATTTTTACCAATATTTCAAAGATATTTTCATTTCTGTTGTTGAAACGAAACTCAATTTCTTTGAGATAGAGATGAAAGTATTGTTTGGGAACACCACGATAATGATACATCCACGTTTTAGCATAACTTCAAAACCCCTCCATTCCGTTGATGTGAGCATCGCCTCTGACATACTCGTTAATTTCATGAGATACAACTTTGTGTTTACCCCTCATTACTGGTCTGGACCCCTCTATAGTAGGACCACTTGTTAACATAGACTTTTCAAGTCGTAAAGGAGGCATATCATCATGAAATCAAGCAAATTCACATCAGCAGAAAAGTCAAGAATAGTCCTAGAATCCCTAAACACAAACATCAGCACTGCAGAACTATGCAGAAAGCACAACATATCCCCACCAACATTCTACCAGTGGCGTGAAAAGTTCATCGGAGCCGGAAAACTTGCACTAAACGGCAATGATGACACATGCAAAACACTGCAAAAAGAAAATGACTCTCTCAAAAAGCTCATCGGCGAGATCACCATAGCCAATGACGTTTTAAAAAAAACGTTGGAGTGCAGCAAAAGATGATCGCCATCAAAGAATTAAGAAACAGCATGAGTCTCAACATGTCCTTGTCACTTGTTGGAGTCTCCAAGACCAAATGGTACTATAACAAAAGACGTCGAGATACAAAGACTGATCCTGTCATCTCTATGCAGGTACAAAAGATTGGAAGACAGCGTCCAACGTATGGTTCCAGACGAATGGCAGCTGCCATATCCAGGGAACTACAAACTCCAATAAATCGTAAAAGAATACAGAAAATATTCCGCAAATTAGGCTGGATTGAGCCTGTAAAGACCAAAAAAGAGATCATGATATCTGGAAAAAAACTGCTCAAGGCTACTGCACCAAACCAGTTATGGCAGACAGACATTACATACATCTGGTGCGGCATTGATGGATGGTGCTACTGCTTTAACGTGTTAGATACATTCACCAGAAAGTGGCTGAGCTATATCTTTGATGTCAGGGCTACAAAAGATGCTGCAATAGAATCAATTGTGCAAGCTGTGGCGCAAGAAAAACCTGTTCCATCAGGACTAGTCATTCGCTCAGATAACGGCACACAATACACAAGTAAAGAATTTAGAAAATCCATTGAAATACTTGGCATAAAGCAAGAGTACATCTGGCATCATACTCCAGAGCAGAACGGTCATGTGGAATCATTCCACAAGACACTCAAAAAGGAATACATCCGGCCACAAGAGTTTACAAACTTTCAGATGGCAGAAATTGCACTGGCTGGCGCATTCCAGGATTACAACAATCAAAGAATTCATTCATCTGTAGGATACATGCCTCCAAATGAATTCATCAAACAATGGGAGATGACACATAAATGAAAGAAAGTGTAAAGCAAAATATGCAAAAAGTGGTACTAAAAACAGGGGTCCACTCCATTTCCCCTTGCAAGGGCTTGCGAGATGGTGGCGTATGTGGATTATCATAATAGGATAGTTTATGTTTCAATTTATCATTTGTTCTTGTCAAACTGTTAATTGTTCTTGTCAAACTGTTAATTGTTCTTGTCAAACTGTTAATTGTTCTTGTCAAACTGTTAATTGATCTTGTCAGATCATCAACGTATTTTACTGGTTCATCTATGATTAATTTCTGTTGTTTGCTTTCTCGTCTTAATTCTGAATCAATTTTGTGAGTCTTGCTCATATCAAAAGGCGGATGAGGTTACTCTTGGATCTTTCGGTTTAATTTTGTTGATCTAGGCGTGAAGGTTGATACATGCCGTTTTTGTATGCTTGGATTAGATATTTTGTGTTCATAGAATAGTGTAAACTGGTGACCAATATGTTAGTGTCAAAAAATATGGATCTATTGCTCATGAATTTTTGTTAGATAGTATAGAGTTCATCACAAGGTTCTGCCCGCATCATCCTGGTTTTTACAGATAGCAGAGGTCATACTAGTTCAAATGTTTACACATGTCATGAAATGCAACGTAAGAGTTTAGGTTGAGCACGAATTTCAGATGTTCTAGTCAGGAGACCTAAACTCTTACAATGCAACAGTTCGTAGCTGTTTCACACGTTTATTAAAATTCTAAAACAAAATACCTGATCTCTTTTTGGCTACATGCTTGCTGAGACTGTCTGGAACCTCTGGGATTGCTGATCTGGCCTGGCCTGCAATTATGTCATGTGCCTCCTCTAGAATCGCTAGCGTATCTGCATTGGTCTCTGTTCTGATACCCACACTATCTGCAGATACTGACGAGCCGGACATTACATCGCCGAGTATCTGCGACAGGTTCTGCATAGAGGCGTTTGCCTCAGGTACTATCCCTTTTAGTGACGGGGCCAAACCCTTGATGATTGACATGCACGGGCTGAGTGTTACTACTATATCGCCTAGTTCTGATACCGTGCCTAGTCGAAGCTTGATTTGCTCCATGGATAATTTTGCAGTACCCACCATGTTCTTCATTTTTCTGACCTGTGCTAGTTCGACTGCATATGCCTGGGCATAGCTAGTCTTGTTGTCTCTCTGAGCGTTTACAATCTTTTCAAATATCATGTCGTGTTTTTTCTGTATTTTGTCATTGATTCCTTTTAATTTTGTAATCTGGCATTCCAGATTTTTTTGGGCAAAATCGACCCTGTTTTTAATTGGCTCTTCGGATTTTACTCTTTTCAATACCCTTCGAGTAATGCCATCATTTTTGTCCCAGGAACTGCTCAACATGTCTTTGTTTATCAAGTCTGTCTCAAAGTTATTGTTTTAAACGGACTTGTCACCATAGTATCTGTCACCAGAGTGACAGGAGAGAACAGTTACACTATCCAAAGGTAAATGTGAATATCTGGAATCCGCTGCCTCTAACCTGTATCTCCATCAGGTGTGACGAGCTATCCTTGGCGCTGATAAGATTGTACAGATCAGGCTCTGAGACATTCAGCATGCCATCTGCTGTCAGGTCATCACCTAGATGTATGGCAGAAACCGCCTCTCCGTCAAGGAGTATCCTTAGGTTCGCACTGTTCTCAGTTACAATGTTTACCTGTTTTGCATTGTAGCGCAGCTTTATTGTACCTGTTTCTGATACCAGCTCCATGCTGTCATTGTGGTTCTTCCAGTCCCCGACCAGATAGAACTTGTCCATGTCTATTTTGGCTGGTTCCGCATATGTTACGATGCTCTCTGGCCTGAATCCCTCTTGACTTCCCAGTTGATTTCTGTTTTGTGCAAACTTGTAGCCAAAATACAGTTCAGGGGTCTTGAACATGGAATGCTCAAATGATTCAATGTCCACTAGTTCAGATGAGGGCATCTGGATTCCAAGCGATGCGGCTCTCTCATCTAGGAGTATCTGGATGATCTTTTCAGTCTCTTTGTATCCTCCCTCTCCGATGTGATCATATCGAATGTACCCTTCATGATCTGCAAGGTACTTTCTTGGCCAGTATCTGTTCTCAAATGCCTTCCATGTCTCCATATCATTATCCAGAACGACAGGATAGTTTATTGCATATTTGTCTATTGCCATCCTGACATTTTCAGGATCTTTTTCAAATTCAAATTCCGGCGAATGGATTCCGATTATTAACAGCCCCTGATCTGCATATTTCTCATCCCATGCAGTAATGTATGGTAGAGTCCTTATGCAGTTAATGCAGCTGTATGTCCAGATGTCATAGAGTATTATTTTTCCATCCATCCTCTTTTGTAATTTCTCTGGCGTGGTGTTGAGGTAATGCGATATTCCAACCAGATCAGGCGCAGTCTTGAATCCGGATTTGTCAGCCAGACCGGATATATTGTCTACCGGTGTTATACCATCAAATAATGAGAATACCATGCTCATCACACCAAGCCCCGTGACAATCAGGATTCCAAAGATCAACGCTGTCTTTATCTCTGATCTCATTTTTTTACCCCAAGAACACCAGTTCGTTTAAGAGCGGAAAGTTTGCAATGTATGCCAGTTGATTTGTAAATACCAAGATTCCTAGCAATATGATAAATCCTCCAAGAAGGATGTTATAGTATTTCAAATGTCTGCTCATTGAGCGAATGATCCTAGTCGCTCTAGAATAAAATACGCCCATCAGGATAAATGGAATTCCCAGTCCCAGAGAATACAAGAGCAATAAATTAAATGCGGCAGACGGCGTAGTGGCTGCAAGTGTGAGTATGGTCCCAAGTATTGGCCCGACACACGGCGTCCATCCTACTGCAAAGGCTAGACCGAATACAAACGACATTGGATAGCTCGACTTTGCACTCTTTGGATAGAACTTTTTCTCCACGTTCAGTCTGTTAATCTTTGTGGATAATAGTAAAAAGACTCCAAACCCCACGATTATTATCCCGCCTAACTGGTTTAGTCCTTCAACTAGTCCCTCAGTGGATGCTGCAAGTGCGCTATTAATAATTACACCCAGAGTTGAAAAGATGACTGAAAAGCCTATTACAAAAAACACTGAATTTAGAATAATGTTTGCCCTGTTGATTGTTACAGTATTGCTGTTTTTTTGGTTTAATTCTGAGAGCGTGGTTCCAGAAATATATGCAAGAAATGCCGGAATCATTGGCAGGATGCACGGTGCCACAAATGATGCTAGTCCTGCCAGGACCGCTACAGCTAGGGTAATTTCTACCACAAGTTTAGGTTGGAATTTTTCCTTTAAAACGTTATTCCACATCTCTTCCCAATGGTAAGAGTTAGGTCTCCTGACTAGAACATCTAAAATTCGTGCTCAGCCTAAACTCTTACTCCCAATGCAGTCCGTTTTTAACTGGGCATGAATGATTTTTTTTATGAACAAGCGTTTCATAGTTGTGGGCATCCTGTTGGGAATTGTGCTGACACTAGCAGTCATTGTTGGCTCACCTGCCTTGGGCGGCTTTGATGCCATGCGATAGTCATCCGAATTTCAGATATGCCTTTTCAAAGATACTGAGCGTTCTTTCGATATCCGTATGGGACAGCCATGCGGTGACTGAAATTCTCAGTCTTGCCTGATTCTTTGGAACAGTCGGATACCTGATTGGTTGCGCAAATATCCCGTTATCGAATATATAGTCCCCGAACTTTATAGTTGATCTCTCATTTCCAATAATTATCGGCATGATGTGTGTTGGTGAATCCATATCATATCCTATCTGTAACAGCCCCCTTGAGAGCTGTCGGATATTTTTTTCGAGTTTTTTCTGTTTAACTCTTCTGTTTGATTCAAACCTTTTCATGGAATGCTCGATCAGAGATGAGGGCAGTGCAGATGTGTAGATGAACGGCCTTGATCTGTTGATGCACAGATCAATGACGTTGTTTTGTGATGCAACATATCCTCCAAATGATCCCAGTCCCTTGCTCAGGCTGCTGATATATAGATCAATCTTTTTTGTCACGTTTAGATGATCCGGCGTTCCTTTACCGTCCCTTCCAACAACAAAATCACCGTGCGCATCATCCACTATTGTGACTGCGTCTGCCTTTTCTGAGATTTCTACAATCTCCCTTAGGGATGAGAAATCCCCATCCATGCTGAATATGCCCTCGGTAATTACAACCTTGTTTTTCCCGTCTGCCTTTATTTTTTCCCGCAGATCATGCATGTCATTATGCCTGTAAACTAGTGTCCTGGCCCCAGATAACCTGCATGATTCTATAATGCTTGCATGGTTTAGCTCGTCGCTGAGAATCAAATCCCCCTTTTTTGCAATTGTGGGAATTGCCCCAAGATTTGCCATATAACCGGTAGGATAAATCAGGCTGTTTTGTTTTGATTTGTGTTTTGCAAGGGCATCTTCTAGTTTTTTGTACGATTCGTCATTTCCGGAGACAAGTCTAGAGCTTGACTGAATCTGGCCAGAGCGAATCCCAGTCATTGGAATTCCAAGATAGTCATTTGATGATAAATTCAAGAGTTTTTTGCCGTTGATTGTAATGTAGGCCCTGTCTGTTTTTCCATACCGTAATTTCCGATATAGATCATTCTGCCTGATCTCCCTTATTTCCGAGTCAATATGGTCCAGCTTATGTCCTGAGGCCAATTTCTTTTATCATTTGAATATCTTTTCTTGCCTCGTTGCCGTCCATCGTCAGGTAACCTGCAGTGATGATTCCATTTGCACCGCTCTGAAGCAGTTCCTGGCCAGAATCATCAAGGTTTCTCTCTCGTCCGCCTGAAATTTTGATGAGTGATTCTGGCAAGAGAAATCTAATCACAGAGAACATTTTGATAATTTCTGAACTGGATAGTTTTGTTTGTAGTTCAAGTGGCGTTCCCGGAATTGGAACCAGAATGTTGATTGTTACCTCTTCTGGGCATATTCTGGCTAGCTCCAATGCTAGTTCTAGCCTCTGTTCTCTTGTTTCACCTAGTCCTATTATTCCGCCTGTACACAACTCCAATCCGGCATCCCTTGCAATTTTTAGCGTGTCAAGCCTGTCTTTGTATGTGTGAGTGGAGCATATATCCGGGAATTTTGATTCTGCAGTCTCTAAATTGTGGTTGTATCTTTTTACCTTGAGATCTTTTAGCATTCTTGCCTGCCTGGATGTAAGAAAACCTAGACTGCATTCAACGGATATTCTGACTGTATCGTTAATTTCCCTGATAATCGCACAGACCTTTTCAAAGTCTTTGGGTGATGGTTCCCTCCATGCTGCAACAAGACAGTATGATTCGGCTCCTTCGTTTTTTGCCTTTTTTGCTTTTGCAACTATTTCTTTTGGGTCAGGCAACTGGTATGTCTCAATTTCCGTATCAAAAAAGACAGATTGTCCGCAAAAGGTGCAGTCTTCACTGCATGCGTTTTTTTTGATATTGTTTAGCTGTTCCACATCAACTCGCTTTCCATTAAAATCCACTGTGATCTTGTTTGCACAGTTTGCCAATTCCCTCAGGTTCTCATCTGGGATGTCAAATAGTTTCCTGGCGTCTTTGGATGAAATGCCGATCCCTGAAAATACTTTTTCCTGACATTCCATGATAAACTTTATGGTACTCATGTCAACTTTGAGAAATTTTACATTAATAATACTAGTGGAAAGGTTAACCTTGAAGGCTGTTTGTGGTTTACACTCAGACTAGTTTTGAGCGTGCAGCCTTGATCGTATTAATGGTTCTGTTTAAAAGCATGCCAAGCTCCCTCTCTGAGATTGCCAGGGGTGGAACAAGCATGACTATGTTTCCCAGTGTTCTAAGATAGATACCCTGTTTTTTGCCCTCCTCAAATAATATCTTGTTGATTGATCTTTTGGGATGAATGGGCGTCTTTATCTTCTTGTCTGTTACCAGTTCAATTCCCATCAGCATTCCTTTGTGTCTAATGTCGCCTACAATGTCAATATCTAGGATTGCCTGATGGAACTTTGCAAATGTTTTTGACGTCTTTTGAATCTTTTTGATCAAATGGTTCCTTTTGTACATCCTTAGGTTTTCATTTGCAACAGCGGCCGCAATCGGGTTTCCTGTAAAAGTGTGCCCATGAAAGAGATGCTTCCATTCATCAAACTCGCCTAGATACGAGTCATAGATTTTTTTGCTAGTCAGGGTTGCAGCCATTGTCAGATATCCACCAGTTAGCATTTTTCCGTATGCTACAATATCTGGAATGCTTTTTTGTTCTGCATACTGTACCATAGAACCCAATCTTCCAAAACCTGTCGCAATCTCGTCTAATATGAATAGTATATCGTATTTTCTGCACAGTTGGCAAATCTTTCTTTGAAATCCTTTTGGATAAATTATGACACCGCCTGCCACTTGTGCGCCACTCTCCATCACAAAAGCTGCAATGTCATTTTTTGAAAACCGCTTTTCAATGTTTTCCAGACAATAATCCTGATAATCTGAAAATGTAAATCCTCGTGGTATTTTGTATTTGTTGGGGGCTGTAAACTGTATTGTCTGGAACAGTTGTTTTTTGAATTTGCCAAAAAATTCCGGCACATATCCGACTGACATTGCACCAAACGTATCGCCATGGTATCCGTTTTTTAGCGTGGCAATCCTGTTCTTCTTTTTATCTCCAATATTCTTCCAGTATTGAAGCGCCATCTTGATTGCAATCTCCATTGCCGTAGAGCCATTATCAGAATAAAAGACCTTGTGCATTCCAGGCGATATGCCTACCAGATTTTCTGCAAGTCTTTCAGCAGGCTCGTTTGTGAGGTTAAACAAGGAGGAATGTTGCAGTCTTTTACTCTGATTTGTGATGGCATTTACTAATTCAGGATTTGAATGCCCCCACACATTACACCACATTGATGCCACTCCGTCAAGTATTTTGTTGCCATTTGAATCAATCAACCACATGCCACGGCCCAGAGTAATCATATCAAAAGAATCCCATTCACTCATCTGAGTGTTTGGGTGCCAGACAGAACTTTTCTGAGTGCGTTTTGTCATATTTATTTAGCACATAAACAGACATGTATCAATCTTTACGCTCGAATAGAATTAGGTGATATTGTACACAAATTATACCCGTAATGTAAATGTAATTACTATATCTGGAAATTCTGCTGAATGCGATTCCAATATTAATAAAGTTACTCGCGGATTAGTACTGTAACGTCATTGCTCTTAATGTCGAGTTTTGTTGCTCACTTTGTAGCTGTTTTTCAAACGAAAAAAAAAAATCAATATGAAGAGTCATATAGTTTTTGTGAATGTCTTTGGACTACTTGCAATAATACTTGACGAGGTAGGAGCAGCATGTGCAAGCCAATTCAAAGATGGAAGATGGAATGGAAACATTTCTTGTCCACACTGCAAATCAAATGACATAAAAAAATATGGAAAATACGCGATTCATCTTTAGGTAATTGTCTAGAGTTTTAAAGTATTATGCACAAGATATGTCAAAACTGGTTATTTTTTTGACACAAACACAAAGGAACTTCAAAACTCTAGACAATTACATCTTTAGAGATATTTCTGTCACAGCTGCAACCCCACATTCAACGACAAGAGTAGGACTATATTTCATTACTCTCACATGTCCCTATCCAGTGGTTCTTTTTTATCTGGATGTACTGCAGTCTCACCAGTATCTGGAATACCAGTTAGGAAGATTTGCAAAAAGATGTTGGGGGAGGGAGGTGCAGTACAAGACATGTATTACATGACTCGCAAGGTTATGCAAAAGATTACTGATTCACAAAAAGACAAGATGCTATTGGGTAATTGTGAGGTGTATGAACTGTATATGCAGTGGACAGAAAGGAAAAAACTATCACAATATCATCATATCATCAAAAAGACTGCCAAAAAGACGTAACAGTAAAACCACCACCACCACAGGACGTGGCAAGTTTGATCGAGATTTCCCGATGATTTTGTGCTATCATCATCATCAAAGAGGTCGCGATACTATCTTTGCGGTACCTCAAAAGTATCCATCCATCGCAAGCCTTGTTTGTATGATAATATCAAGAGAATCCCATATACACAGACGAGTATAAAGTGTGTATCATTCTTGAGTCTTTGGGTATGAACATCATCATACCGTAAATCAGTCTCAAGGAATGCTAGGGATGATGCGCGCATACCAACAACTGTGAGTGCAGAACCGCACTTTTTAGACTGTGGATGGTATGCACGTAGAGTCAAAAGTTTAACTTGGAATCATATATGTCCAAACGTTTGCATTCTTGCACAACATGAGTGAGCAAGATGATTATTCAAAGTTCGCCAAAATAATCTCAGTTCTTTATATAGAAACAGTATTCTACATGAAGAGCAAAGGTCTATTACCATCATATCAAATGTGAACAAGTTGGTGCGCACAAGTCGATTGTTGTTTGTTATTTTGGTCAATTACGCATAATCTCTACTGTAGTGAATCATGTCAACCTTGCACGGCAATACAGAATCACGCTAGAGACCTATGACCGGGGAATCAGAGTATGCAGATACCGCACAATGTTTAGTGGTGGAGGCGTGTTAACTTGATTATTTTCGTTTGGGTCCTGATCTTTCGTGAAAATTTAGGCAGCATTTGCATTCTTTTTCAAGACATTCTGATTCAGCATGATGACCACAAATTCCACATTCACAACTTTTAGACATGATACTAGTTGCATCCTGTAGAATTTAATACATGCCCTAATTTTTTATGAGTTTAAGGTCAAATGGGGTTATTTTTTAGATTTTGATTTTTTTCTGGGCTTGTTCTTTTCTCCTAATTCTTTTTCAATTTCTGCTGCTTTGCCATCAACTGCTTTGATAATCTCTTGAATGAGTCCGTCAAGATCACTGTCATTTGCATGGGGCTCTACATTACTGGCAATTTCATTAATCGTACTAGAAATTTCCGAACTGACATTCTCAAAGCTTTCAGGATCCTCATATGCCACATTGTAGAGATTTTTGAGGTTGTTTACATGACTGATTATCTGATCGGTTAGTACCACCCTGTAATCGGTTCCATTTACCAGAAATTCTTTTGAACTCACATACCAATTTCATTTTCTTTTGTTTATAACGTTTTCAGAGATTATAACTAACCCTAGATATGACATTTAATCAGAATGGTATGAATCAGCAAAGAACTTGTTTTATGCCTATAACGTCCTGACCATTCCAGCGGATTTAGGCATAGAGATTGATACACACTCAGAATGTAATGTAATCTAGCGCATGGGCATCACTGATTAGCCTGGTGTGATGCGAACGTATAACATACCCGTTTTTAATAGCATTCACAGGAACCCATCTGTTTGTTGAAGTATAGTGTCTCTTTTCAGACAACTCTTTCTCGATTGATTCAATGTCAAATTCGGCTTCTTCTACCTGCTGTGTCGTCAGATGTCTGATGGTCACAAGAATTTTTATCACCTTGACACGATCTCCAAGCTTCCACTGTGATGGGGGCGTCTCATCAGATACTTCAAGTACCTTGATCTTCATCTGTTTTTTTCCAAAGATATCAGAACTGACTAGTGTCCTCTCGTCAGTAAACTCTTCAAAACTGATTCTTGATTTGGCATCAGAGACTGTCTTCAACAGTGATTCAGAGTTTGTCCTGCTTGGTTTGTCCGTATTCTCTTTTGACAACGTTATTCCATACACTTTATCATTAAAAAAGGATTTGGAAACGCCGTCAGATCAGACATTTTCTGTAACTGTTTACAGTTTTGAAGTATTACGCACAAGATATGTGTCAACCTCTACGTCTAGATCTACTAGAATAGTCAAGACAATATAGGCATAAAACATGTTCGTTGCTTGATTCACACCGCACAAGATATGTTAAAACTTGTTATTTTTTTGACACAAACACGAAGAAACTTTAAAACTCTAGACAATTACCATTTTCTTTGTTTTGTCTTAAACGGTGTCCTGCATTCCTTGAGAAAAAGTTCTTTTCGCGTACCGTCTATTTTCGCAAAAAATCTGCCCTCATATGTACAGACACAGTCCGTGATTTTCAGGGATTCGTCCCAAATCTTGTAGTACTCCCTTAATTCTCGACTTTTGTATTCCCCTAGCCCAATTCTTCTCTTTGAGATGAATTTGAATGCCAAGAGTACATTTCTTTTTTTGTAAATACTAAATGTATTGATCCATTCCAGACATCGTTTAATTTGATCTGCAGGAACCGGGAGAAACGTACTTGTTCCAGATTTTGCCTCTATGACATATATCGTATTTTCTTCTGAATTGACTGCCAATACGTCTGGCAGTGCAATACTGGAAGAACCAAGCCTGAAGGATTTCCATTTTTTTGCACTGTTGAACCGTTTTACCAGTGTATCTTCCCAATGATATCCACGCTGTCGGCGCATTCTGGAGGATTTTTGGTTAGTCTTTTTGGTCATTTGTTTTGTAATTCTCATTGATGCTGTTTTTCTTTTCAATTGTAAATTATTCCCTGTATTGGATTTAGAAAGGCAGGTAATTACATAATAACTAACACAAACATTGACATGTCAGTCTCTTATTACTGATCATTCAAACAGCCCTGTCTGATGACACAAATTGATCCGGACCCCTCAGAATAGGACCAGCGGTTAATCCAGATGTGCTCAGAATAGGCTAAAAATACAAAGATCTGTAAAGGGGACGTCTCAAACAATAATTCATGTCGCTCTTCATGTAGAATTTTGTTGCTATATAAAGAACTGAGATTATTTTGGTGAACTTTGAATAATCATCTTGCTCACTCATGTTGTGCAAGAATGCAAACGTTTGGACATGTATGATTCCAAGTTAAACTTTTGACTCTACGTGCATACCATCCACAGTCTAAAAAGTGCGGTTCTGCACTCACAGTTGTTGGTATGCGCATATCATCCCTAGCATTCCTTGAGACTGATTTACGGTATGATGATGTTCATACCCAAAGACTAAAGAATGATACATACTTTATACTCGTCTGTGTATATGCGGAATTCTCTTGATATTATCATACAAACAAGGCTTGCGATGGATGGATACTTTTGAGGTACCGCAAAGATAGTATCGCCGCCTCTTTGATGATGATGATGATGATAGCACAAAATCATCGGGAAATCTCGATCAAACTTGCCACGTCTAGGTGGTGGTGGTTTTACTGTTACGTCTTCTTGGCAGTCTTTCTGATGATATGATGATATTGTGATAGTTTTTTCCTTTCTGTCCACTGCATATACAGTTCATACACCTCACAATTACCCAATAGCATCTTGTCTTTTTGTGAATCAGTAATCTTTTGCATAGCCTTGCAAGTCATGTAATACATGTCTTGTACTGCACCTCCATCTTTTTGCAAATCTTCCTGACTGATATTCCAGATACGGGTGAGACAATGCAGGACATCCAGATAAAAAAGAACCACTAGGATAGGGACATGTGAGAGTAATGATATAGTCCTACTCTTGTCGTTGAATGTGGGGTTGTAGCTGTAACAGAAATAGCTCTAAAGATGAATCGCATATTTTGTAACTGTCTACAGTTTTGAAGTATTACGCACAAGATATGTCAAAACTGGTTATTTTTTTGACACAAACACGAAGTAGCTTCAAAACTCTACAATTACATCCTTTTCAATCATGTCTTTTCTCTTTATGTCAAGTATGCGGGAAATTTCATTTACAAAATCGCTTTTCAATCAAATCCTCTCTATGATATTTGCAACTGCCTTCGGATACCTCTTTGTATAATTCTTGAGTTTTTCCTTTGAGACGTTACTTGTCCATTCAGAAACATCGTGGACTATCTTCTCGTCTGCTATTCCATTGTATCTCCAGAGGTATATAAAATCCAGAACTGTCTTTTCAGGATCAGAGTAAAAGAGTCCATCTTTTCTCTTAATCCCAAATGTGAGTAATGTTGGAGAGAGTTTGACGAAATTGAACCTGTATCCTGCTATGGTGACTGGTTTTGACCTGAAAACACTGTCGCTAATCACGTCTTCAATTGTAAAGTGCTCATGGGTCATGTTGTTGATTTTCAGGGCAGTGCGGAGACCAAAATACCACTTGTCCACACCCTTCAATTCCATACCTTTGGAGACGAGTTTGAGATGGTTGTACTTGCTTCTGCCTAATTTCACCTCTTTGAAGGATTTTACGTAAAATATTCCCCGAAATATCCTTACCATATAGCCACGTTCTTCAAAATATTTCACCGCATCATCATATTTCAGGCCCAATGGCTTACAGTATGCTTTTAGCTCTGATGATGTCACGAACTCTTTGTCTTCCGTATAGAGTTTCTTTAGCAGAATGGACCTTTTCATTTACATCACAATTCTATTGTTTAGGTGATTTAAATATGTATCATAATCTCCTATTTTATGAGAGATTTACATTTATATCATAATCTCCTATTTGAGCATAGAAGCCTACTCTTATTGTCATCTGAGAACTCGACGCCCTGAAAAATATGTTGTACAACTGAGATGATTAATTTGTTTTTCAGATCAACATGCTAGAAATTTATTTCATAATTATTTTTATGAATTTTTAAAATTGTACAACGGCACTATTGCGTTATAGGCACCTGAAAACACGATCTTCTCCAAATTGAGGAATTGTGGCTAAATCTAAAGTACACTAAACATTTTTGAGGTGTAAATGTCTGAGACTGAAAATTTTGAACTTGTATCTAGAGTGGAATAGATAGTATGAATCAATCGTAAGAGTTTAGGTTGAGCATAAAAACAAAATTATATGATCAACTAGTCTAAATAGAATCCCGTCAGAATTACGACAATGTTGAGTTCAACTGAATTTAAAATACTTCCAGATGAGACAGCCAAAATAATAGCAGACAACGAGAAAAAAGATAAAAAAAGATCTAAACAATCATCAGTGATCTCTGAGCACAAAGCATTATTGTTTGAACAAACATCAGTAATCTCCAAGTACACATCAACAATACATAAACAAGCATCAGTTATCTCTAAACTTGAAAAGCGTCTCATATATTATGAAAACCATAACAGTCCACCATCACAAAATTCCATTCCATCCCAAGGAAGAAAAGAACGTGTCAGAGTATCAAACACTGGCAACACATCTAAAAAATCAGGACATAAATCAGGACACAAGGGACAATCACATAATCAAAAACGCCCTTAATGTCAAGTTTTGTTGCTTACTTTGTAGCTGTTTTTCAAACGAAAAAAATCAATATGAAGAGTCATATAGTTTTTGTGAATGTCTTTGGAATGCTTGCAATAATACTTGACGAGGTAACAGGTGCTAGCCTGTTCAGGAATAAAAGATGGAATGGGAACATTTCATGTCCACACTGCAAATCAAATGACATAAAAAAATATGGAAAATACGCGATTCATCTTTAGAGATATTCTGTTACAGCTGCGGCCGCACATTCAACGACAAGAGTAGGACTATTTTATTACTCTCACATGTCCCTATCCCAGTGGTTCTTTTTTATCTGGATGTCCTGCATTGTCTCACCAGTATCTGGAATATCAGTCAGGGAGATTAGTAAAAAGATGTGTGGGGGGGTGGTGCAGTACAAGACATGTATTACATGACTCGCAAGGCTATGCAAAAGATTACTGATTCAGAAAAAGACAAGATGCTATCGGGTAATTGTGAGGTGTATGAACTGTATATGCAGTGGACTGAAAGGAAAAAACTATCACAATGCCATCATATCATCAAAAAGACTGTCAAAAAGACGTAACAGTAAAACCACCACCACAGGACGTGGTAAGTTTGATCGAGATTTCCCGATGATTTTGTGTTATTATTATTATCATCATCATCATCATCATCAAAGAGGCGGGCGGCGATACTATCTTTGCGGTACCTCAAAAGTATCCATCCATTGCAAGCCTTGTTTGTATGATAAAATCAAGAGGATCTCACATATACACAGACGAGTATAAAGTGTGTATCATTCTTTAGTCTTTGGGGGTATGAATCAGCAAATAACATGTTTTATGCCTATAACATCTTGACTAATCTAGTTGATTTAGGCGTGAAGGTTGATACATACCAAAATTAGTTGTTCAGGCACGCACAAAATACGGTATATTACCGTAGATTACGGTACCTTTATATCAACTTGGTGGACATTGTTCAACATGCCAAAAGCAAGTCAAACAATCATGCAAGATATGCAGATTCACAAAAAATCTAAAGACAAACAATCATCTGTTTTAAAAGTAGAATGTTATGTTTGCGGTAAAGGGCTACAAGATGGTCATTGTATCACTGCAAAAACATTGCCAAATGGAATAGTTTTGTTTTGCGATGTTCATTATTCATTACAATAGTCCCCTGCCATAATTGCTCTTTATCTAGCATCTTGTTGCTGTATAAAGAACTGAAATTATCTTGCCAAACTTGTAAGAATCTAGAGTCAGTAGATAGGAAAGTGTTTCATTTGGAGCAAAAAATACCAATCAATCAAATAAATAAGATATGAAAAGCTAGAACAAGATCACCGTATTCAGATGGTGTCATGTATCCTATGGCAGAATGTATTCTGTGCTTGTTGTAATCATCAAACGCAGACAATACGGTAGGCCTCTGCGTCCTAGAACGACTCAAAGTCTCGTGGCCAGATGTATTCCTTTTTGAGACTCTTGTGGAGTGATTCAGTATGACCGTTTTGCTCTGGTGTGTGTGTGATAATAGAGATTATGCGTAATTGACTAAATCACACCAACCATCACAACAATACTCAAACAAAATCATTAGACGTATTGCATAATTATTTCTAGGTATGATTTTTAGAATGAGTGTTTGGAGTCCACTGTATAACACAACCTGTATTCATCCCTGTCTTTTTCTCAAGTGATTTTAGTTCGTCATCTAGCACTTTGGATTTTAGTATTTGTATGGACACAACATACAAGTCATAACTACGTACAAGGACCAAATTTTTTATCCATATATACATCCAGACGATTTAGATTACATCTTGTCCAGATTGTAACTGCATACAACGCCCTAATCTATATCTAGGACATGAAGGAAAAAGAGTTTTTTGAATCGTATACTCTCTAACAAAAATTCATGAGTAATAGATCCATATTTTTGGACACTACAGCATAATGGACACCAAAGTTTACACTATTCTATGAACACAGAATATTTAATCCAAGCATACAAAAACGAAAAGAACGTAACTGTCTACAGTTTTGAAGCATTACGCACAAGATATGTCAAAACGAGTTATTTTTTTGACACAAACACGAAGGAACTTTAAAACTCTAGACAATTACAAAAGAACGTCAAAATAAAAGATAGAATGTTTCTAGTAAAATGCGTCACCGTAAACAAACAAATCCCATCTCAGGTTGCAGAACAGATTGGCAAAGTAAGATCATGGGCATACAAATGGCTCGAACGATACGAGTAGGAGGGAATAGACGGATTAAAAGACAAATCGCAAAGCGGAAGACCAACAAGCATACCAAGTTCTTACCTGACTTGTTTATTACAGTCAAAACCTGTGATTTGTTTGAATCAAGCATAGTATGATCTAGGAATTTTGGCGAATGTGAGATTACCATAATCTGATTATTGGTAATTGTCTAGAGTTTTGAAGTTTCTTTGTGTTTATGTCAAAAAAATAACCTGTTTTGACATATCTCGTGCGTAATACTTCAAAACTGTAAACAGTTACGATTATTGCTTTTTTTGGCAAGTTCAAGAAATTTTCTTGAGAGATGTTTTATTTTTACTGGATAAAAGTGGACCTCGGGTTCATCTATGACTAGAATTTGGTCTGGCTTGTTTAGTATTGCATGAAGAATAGGTATCAAGGCATAATGCCCTGATGCCAAATCTTGGATATGAAATGTCGTATGTGTCAACCTCTATGCCTAAATCCACTAGAATAGTCAAGATGGTATAGGCATAAAACATGTTCGTTGCTTGATTCATACGAAATGTCTTTTTGTTTTCGATTGAGAGAATTTCCTCAACTGGGGCGTTTCTTGACGATTTCTCTTCAATTTTAATTCGTATGTTATCAAATATCTGGGCAAATTCGTCTTGCAGATTAGAGTATACATCCTCATGTCTTCGTTTTAATTCAGATAGTTTTTTAGTCAAAGTCACACATGGGGGATGCATTTCATCGATTGATACAAAATTCTTTTGAAATATCTTGTTTAACAAATATGAAAAATAGTATGTATCAACCTCTACACCTAAATCTGCTAGAATGGTCAAGACGTTATAGGCATAAAACATGTGCTTTGCTTGATTCATACGTTTTATTTCAAGTGATGTAACTACCTTTCTTAAATCCTGGCTGTTATATTGCGAACCGTTATCGGTTCAGATAATCATCTTTGGACATACTGGCTTTGCAACAACTGCGTCAAGAATTGATTGGATAGTAGTGTTTTTTGATACTGCCGTATAATGTACATGTGAGATCCAACTTCTGCTGAACACATCTAGTACGTTAAAGCAGTAACACCGGCCATCAACCCCACACCAAACATATGTGATATTTGTCTGCCATAGCTGATTTGGGCAAATGGTCTGAACAGGATTTGAGATGATTTTATGATGTCATTTTTGGTTACTGTTTACAGTTTTGAAGCATTACGCACATGGTATGTCAAAACTGGTTATTTTTTTGACACAAACATGAAGGAACTTCAAAACTCTAGACAATTACGTTATTTGTTTGATTCATACAATTTGTTTTAGATTGATTGGAATTTTGTTCCAAATGAAACACTTTCCTATCTACTGTGTAAAGATACTTGCAAATTTTTGTTCGTTGCCATATCAGGTGATTGTCCCACCGGATTCAATCAAGACTCCGCTTCCAGACTTTACTGTAAGGCTATTGTTTGCAAAGTCTATGTCCAATATGGTTCCATTAGAAATAACTAGGACTGAATTGTTTTGAATTATAACATTTGTAGCAGTCACATGGTTTGTAGAAAGTGTACAACTAGTTGTAATTATCCAGTCTCCAGAGCCAGAAACATCACAGGGGGTAGGGGGCTCTGGAAGAGTAATGACTGCGATAGAATTATCAGCAGATACAACAATCAAATTCCCATGGACATCACTGACTGCTGCAGCATTAATGTCAAGCTGTGGCATGGTAAATGTAATGATTAACTGACGGTTGGCTTCAGTTAATGTAAATGATATGGTTGCATTGTTAATAGTCGTGATTAGTTCTGAAATAGATAATATTACGCCGTTTACAGTGATACCAGCATCCCTGATGTACAGTCCGGTGGAATTTATGGTAGAGATATTGATTGACTCATTAAATGTGATTGTGAAAATACCTGTTCCCTCATTTAGAACTGCTGATGAGAATGTTGGTGGAGTGGTGTCAACTACGTTTACGGTTCTGCTAACCTGGATTGCACTATTGTTGAAAGCATCAGTTGAATCATAATAGATGGTGTAATTACCTACTGCGTCAGTGAAATTTGCAGAGTTTATGGTTACTGTAGAGCCGTCGTTAGTTGTGGCGTTTAGTTCTGTGTATCCTGCGCCCTGCTCTATGGTCTGTGGATTGTCACCAATCAGGGAAATGACTGGTGGAATGCTGTCAAGAGTGGTTGTGATGGTATTGTTTGCAGACAGTGTAATTGCATTGTCAAATATATCCCGTACTGCACCTGCACCAATGTCCAGCACTGAGACGTTAAATGCAATTACGGACTGACGGTTGGCCAGAGTCATGTTGAATGATATTGTTGTATCGTTGACAGTTGTGGTTTGTTCCAAAGATGATAGTGTTACTGCCCCTGTACTGGTGTTGTTATCCCTGATGGAGAATCCAGTAGAGTTTATGGAAGAGGCATTAATTATCTCGCTAAATGTGATTGTAAAGATGCCAGTTCCCTCATTTAGTACTGCTGATGAGAATGTTGGTGGAGTGGTGTCAACTACGTTTACGGTTCTGCTAACCTGGATTGCACTATTGTTGAAAGCATCAGTTGAATCATAATAGATGGTGTAATTACCTACTGCGTCAGTGAAATTTGCAGAGTTTATGGTTACTGTAGAGCCGTCGTTAGTTGTGGCGTTTAGTTCTGTGTATCCTGCGCCCTGCTCTATGGTCTGTGGATTGTCACCAATCAGGGAAATGACTGGTGGAATGCTATCAAGAGTGGTTGTGATGGTATTGTTTGCTGATGATGTAATTGCGTTAGCATTAATGTCCTGTACTGCACCTGCACCAATGTCCAGCACTGAGACGTTAAATGCAATTACGGACTGACGGTTTATCAAAGTCATGTTGAATGATATTGTTGTATCGTTGACAGTTGTGGTTTGTTCCAAAGATGATAGTGTTACTGCCCCTGTACTGGTGTTGTTATCCCTGATGGAGAATCCAGTAGAGTTTATGGAAGAGGCATTAATTATCTCGCTAAATGTGATTGTAAAGATGCCAGTTCCCTCATTTAGTACTGCTGATGAGAATGTTGGTGGAGTGGTGTCAGATACAATTACAGTCCTATTAACTTGGATTGCATTATTGCCTGCTGTATCAGCTGAATCATAATAGATATGGTATGTGCCCACTAGATCAGTGAAATTTGCAGAGTTTATGGTTACTGTAGAGCCGTCACTAGTTGTGGCGTTTAGTTCTGTGTATCCTGCGCCCTGCTCTATGGTCTGTGGATTGTCACCAATCAGGGAAATGACTGGTGGAATGCTATCAAGAGTGGTTGTGATGGTATTGTTTGCTGATGATGTAATTGCGTTAGCATTAATGTCCTGTACTGCACCTGCACCAATGTCCAGCACTGAGACGTTAAATGCAATTACGGACTGACGGTTGGCCAGAGTCATGTTGAATGATATTGTTGTATCGTTGACAGTTGTGGTTTGTTCCAAAGATGATAGTGTTACTGCCCCTGTACCGGTGTTGTTATCCCTGATGGAGAATCCAGTAGAGTTTATGGAAGAGGCATTAATTATCTCGCTAAATGTGATTGTAAAGATGCCAGTTCCCTCATTTAGTACTGCTGATGAGAATGTTGGTGGAGTGGTGTCAACTACGTTTACGGTTCTGCTAACCTGGATTGCACTATTGTTGAAAGCATCAGTTGAATCATAATAGATGGTGTAATTACCTACTGCGTCAGTGAAATTTGCAGAGTTTATGGTTACTGTAGAGCCGTCGTTAGTTGTGGCGTTTAGTTCTGTGTATCCTGCGCCCTGCTCTATGGTCTGTGGATTGTCACCAATCAGGGAAATGACTGGTGGAATGCTATCAAGAGTGGTTGTGATGGTATTGTTTGCTGATGATGTAATTGCGTTAGCATTAATGTCCTGTACTGCACCTGCACCAATGTCCAGCACTGAGACGTTAAATGCAATTACGGACTGACGGTTGGCCAGAGTCATGTTGAATGATATTGTTGTATCGTTGACAGTTGTGGTTTGTTCCAAAGATGATAGTGTTACTGCCCCTGTACTGGTGTTGTTATCCCTGATGGAGAATCCAGTAGAGTTTATGGAAGAGGCATTAATTATCTCGCTAAATGTGATTGTAAAGATGCCAGTTCCCTCATTTAGTACTGCTGATGAGAATGTTGGTGGAGTGGTGTCAGATACAATTACAGTCCTATTAACTTGGATTGCATTATTGCCTGCTGTATCAGCTGAATCATAATAGATATGGTATGTGCCCACTAGATCAGTGAAATTTGCAGAGTTTATGGTTACTGTAGAGCCGTCACTAGTTGTGGCGTTTAGTTCTGTGTATCCTGCGCCCTGCTCTATGGTCTGTGGATTGTCACCAATCAGGGAAATGACTGGTGGAATGCTGTCAAGAGTGGTTGTGATGGTATTGTTTGCTGATGATGTAATTGCGTTAGCATTAATGTCCTGTACTGCACCGGCACCAATGTCCAGCACTGAGACGTTAAATGCAATTACGGACTGACGGTTGGCCAGAGTCATGTTGAATGATATTGTTGTATCGTTGACAGTTGTGGTTTGTTCCAAAGATGATAGTGTTACTGCCCCTGTACTGGTGTTGTTATCCCTGATGGAGAATCCAGTAGAGTTTATGGAAGAGGCATTAATTATCTCGCTAAATGTGATTGTAAAGATGCCAGTTCCCTCATTTAGTACTGCTGATGAGAATGTTGGTGGAGTGGTGTCAACTACGTTTACGGTTCTGCTAACCTGGATTGCACTATTGTTGAAAGCATCAGTTGAATCATAATAGATGGTGTAATTACCTACTGCGTCAGTGAAATTTGCAGAGTTTATGGTTACTGTAGAGCCGTCACTAGTTGTGGCGTTTAGTTCTGTGTATCCTGCGCCCTGCTCTATGGTCTGTGGATTGTCACCAATCAGGGAAATGACTGGTGGAATGCTGTCAAGAGTGGTTGTGATGGTATTGTTTGCTGATGATGTAATTGCGTTAGCATTAATGTCCTGTACTGCACCGGCACCAATGTCCAGCACTGAGACGTTAAATGCAATTACGGACTGACGGTTGGCCAGAGTCATGTTGAATGATATTGTTGTATCGTTGACAGTTGTGGTTTGTTCCAAAGATGATAGTGTTACTGCCCCTGTACTGGTGTTGTTATCCCTGATGGAGAATCCAGTAGAGTTTATGGAAGAGGCATTAATTATCTCGCTAAATGTGATTGTAAAGATGCCAGTTCCCTCATTTAGTACTGCTGATGAGAATGTTGGTGGAGTGGTGTCAGATACAATTACAGTCCTATTAACTTGGATTGCATTATTGCCTGCTGTATCAGCTGAATCATAATAGATATGGTATGTGCCCACTAGATCAGTGAAATTTGCAGAGTTTATGGTTACTGTAGAGCCGTCACTAGCTATGGCGTTTAGTTCTGTGTATCCTGCGCCCTGCTCTATGGTCTGTGGATTGTCACCAATCAGGGTTATGATAGGAGAAGTGGTGTCAGATACAATTACAGTCCTATTAACTTGGATTGCGTTATTGCCTGCTGTATCAGTTGAATCATAATAGATATGGTATGTGCCCACTAGATCAGCGAATTCAGTTGTGTTGATGGTTACTGTAGAGCCGTCACTAGTTGTGGCGTTTAGTTCTGTGTATCCTGCGCCCTGCTCTATTGTCTGTGGATTGCCACCAATCAGGGTTATGATAGGAGAAGTGGTGTCAGATACAATTACAGTCCTGTTAACTTGGATTGCGTTATTGCCTGCTGTATCAGTTGAATCATAATAGATATGGTATGTGCCCACTAGATCAGCGAATTCAGTTGTGTTTATTGTTACTGTAGAGCCGTCACTAGTTGTGGCGCCTAGTTCTGTGTATCCTGCGCCCTGCTCTATGGTCTGTGGATTGTCACCGAGCAGGGAAATGACTGGTGGAGTGGTGTCAGATACAATTACAGTCCTGTTAACTTGGATTGCGTTATTGCCTGCTGTATCAGTTGAATCATAATAGATATGGTATGTGCCCACTAGATCAGCGAATTCAGTTGTGTTTATTGTTACTGTAGAGCCGTCACTAGTTGTGGCGCCTAGTTCTGTGTATCCTGCGCCCTGCTCTATGGTCTGTGGATTGTCACCAATCAGGGTTATGATAGGAGAAGTGGTGTCAGATACAATTACAGTCCTATTAACTTGGATTGCGTTATTGCCTGCTGTATCAGTTGAATCATAATAGATGGTATATGTGCCCACTAGATCAGCGAATTCAGCTGTGTTGATGGTTACTGTAGAGCCGTCACTAGTTGTGGCGCCTAGTTCTGTGTATCCTGCGCCCTGCTCTATGGTCTGTGGATTGTCACCGAGCAGGGAAATGATTGGTGGAGTGGGGTCAGATACAATTACAGTCCTGTTAACTTGGATTGCGTTATTGCCTGCTGTATCAGTTGAATCATAATAGATGGTATATGTGCCCACTAGATCAGCGAATTCAGTTGTGTTGATGGTTACTGTAGAGCCGTCACTAGTTGTGGCGCCTAGTTCTGTGTATCCTGCGCCCTGCTCTATGGTCTGTGGATTGTCACCGAGCAGGGAAATGATAGGAGAAGTGGTGTCAGATACAATTACAGTCCTGTTAACTTGGATTGCGTTATTGCCTGCTGTATCAGTTGAATCATAATAGATGGTATATGTGCCCACTAGATCAGCGAATTCAGTTGTGTTGATGGTTACTGTAGAGCCGTCACTAGTTGTGGCGTTTAGTTCTGTGTATCCTGCGCCCTGCTCTATGGTCTGTGGATTGTCACCGAGCAGGGAAATGACTGGAGAAGTGGTGTCAGATACAATTACAGTCCTGTTAACTTGGATTGCGTTATTGCCTGCTGTATCAGTTGAATCATAATAGATATGGTATGTGCCCACTAGATCAGCGAATTCAGTTGTGTTGATGGTTACTGTAGAGCCGTCACTAGTTGTGGCGTTTAGTTCTGTGTATCCTGCGCCCTGCTCTATGGTCTGTGGATTGTCACCGAGCAGGGAAATGATTGGTGGAGTGGGGTCAGATACAATTACAGTCCTGTTAACTTGGATTGCGTTATTCCCCGATATGTCAACAGAGTCATAATAGATGGTGTATGTACCTACTGCGTCAGTGAAATTTGCAGAGTTTATGGTTACTGTAGAGCCGTCGTTAGTTGTGGCGCCTAGTTCTGTGTATCCTGCGCCCTGCTCTATGATCTGTGGGTTATTACCTAGTAGGGTTATGATTGGTGGAGTGGGGTCAGATACAATTACAGTCCTGTTAACCTGGATTGCAATATTCCCTGATGAATCAATTGAATCATAGTATATGAAATATGTACCTAGTGCATCAATGAATCCAGTAAAATTGATGGTTACAAAGGAACCATCATCAGTGATTGCACCAAGTTCTGTATAGCCATCACCTAGTTCTATCATCTGTGGATTGGATCCATTCAGTGTGATGATTGGTTTAGTATTATCAGATACAAATACAGTTCTGATAGCCCGGATGGCATCATTCCCTGACGCATCAGTTGAATCATAATAGATATAGTACACACCTAAAGTATCAATGAATTCAGTAGAGTTGATGGTTACCGGTGAGCCGTCACTAGTTGTGGCGCCTAGTTCTGTGTATCCTGCGCCCTGCTCTATGGTCTGTGGATCGTCACCAAGCAGGGTTATGATTGGTGGAGTGGTGTCAAAAGTGGTTGTGATGGCATTGTTTGTTGATGTAGTAATTGCATTACCAGCCATATCCCGTACCGCACCAGCATCAATATCCAGTACTGACGTGGTGAATGCGATAATAGATCGAAGTGTGGCTAGAGTCATGTTAAATGATACAGTTGTACCATTGAGCACTGTGTTTAGTTCTAGAGTCGATAATGTCACGTCACCCATACTGGTATTGTTATTCCTAATGGAGAATCCGGTGGAGTTTAGGGTAGAAATATTGATCATCTCATTAAACGTAATTTCCAAAACTCCTGTTTCCTCATTCAAGGTAGACGATAAGAACTGAGGAGAGTTTGCATCAATGGTTTTTAGTATGTCAGTACCGTTAAATGGTAAACTCGTGTTGCCTGCACCGTCAGTGATTGTTACATTTGTGATCTGTAGTGGCGTGGTCTGGTCTGGTTCCCCATCAGTTACAGTATAGGTTGCAGTGTATATCGTTCCGTTATTAACAGTATTCCAAATTAATGGTTGTAAGTTGTATGTACTAGTTATTGTAGATTCGGCCTCAATTCTATCAGTGGTCATTGTAAATGTGATGGTCTCACCCACCTCAAGTGTGCCCAAAGTTGCTGCATCAGAGGTAATGTCAGTTATAGTTTGAGGTGTTCCGTCAAATGTTGTAACTGTTCCAACATTTATTCCATTAGAGCTACGGTCTATCAACGTGCTTCCCGTATAGATAACACTTGGTGTCTGATCGTTTGTAATATCATGTGTAAAGATCAGCTTTGTTATGTCAGATAATGTATCGCCATCACCATATCCCACAACTGTAGTTGCCACATTCCCATCAAAACTCCACTCTGAGAATGTCAATGTGCCTGATATTTCTTCACTGAATGTTACGGTGGTCTGTGTGCCAAAGTCGGACTGAGCAGTAAATGTCGGCCGGTCTGTATCAACAAGATCAAATGGAGCAGATAATGCATACTCGTAGACATTGTCATACTGAGATGCTGTAATAAACAACTTTGTCCCATCATTGGAGAAAGCGATGTCTGCTGGTTGATTATCCTGTGAGCCTATATAAAAAGAGTCTGTGAAAGTGGAACTAGTCACATTGAATGGTACAGACAATGCATACTCGTAGACCTGCATAGTTTGTGATCCCATAATGAACATCTTTGAGCCATCATTGGAGAAAGCAATGGATACTGATTTCTTGGTCTGCAAGCCTACATAAAAATAGTCTGTGAAAGTGGAACTAGTCACATTGAATGGTACAGACAATGCATACTCGGAGACTCTGTTACTCACATTGTCCACAGTGAACATCTTTGAGCCATCATTGGAGAAAGTAAAGCTAATTAGACTATTCTCCGATGTGTCTATATAAAAAGTGCCTGAATAAATGGAACTAGTCACATTGAATGGTACAGACAATGCATACTCGGAGATAGATGAAGGAAAACTAACTCCAGTGAACATTTTTGTCCCATCATTGTAGAATGCAATGTCTATTAGATATCCAGTACTATTTCTTGATACAGTAAAATTGTCAGTGTATGTTGCACTAGTCACATTGAATGGTACAGACAATGCATACTCTTGGACTAGATCAAGAAGTAACAAGTAGACAAACATCTTTCCACCGTCATCTGAAAAGGTTACACTAGTGATACTGGGATAAGGAGTAAGCGTGCTTGTTATCTCGAATTTTGATATTGGCACGGTTTTAACTGCAGTAACTGACAGATTAGCCAATGTATTGGAGTTACTGTCCGTCAGGCCAGTACCGGTATATTCCACATCAGGTGTACGGTCACTTGTGAGATCATGCATAAAGATCAGTTCTATGTCGTCAGATAGTACGACACCATCACCACGCGGTGTAACTACAGTTGGCACATTAAACTGGTCACCAAACCCGTAAACTGTAGTTGCCACATTCCCATTAAAACTCCATTCTGAGTATCTTAATGTGCCGGATATTCCTTCACTGAATGTTACGGTGGTCTGTGTGCCAGAGTATGACTTGGCAACGAATGTTGGAAGTATTCCATCAGACGCTGTAACTGTTGTAGCAGCCATTACATTAGAATTACTGTCTGTCAAGTTAGTACCTATGTATTTTACATTAGGCGTCTGATCACTTGTAATACTATGTGTGAGGATCAGTTTTGGTACACCATGTATTGTGTCGCCATTACCATGATTTAAAACTAGAATAGCAGCATTCCCATCAAGACTCCATTCTGAGAATGTCAATGTGCCGTATATTCTTTCACTGAATGTTACGGTGGTCTGTGTGGCAGAGTCAGCATGGGTAGTAAATGTTGGAAGTATTCTGTCATGTGCTGTAACGGTTGCAGTAAACATTACATTAGAATAACTGCCTGCAAGGCTAGTACCGGTGTATTTCGCATCAGGTGTCTGATCAATTGTAATATTATGTGTAAAGACCAACTCTGTTACGCCAGATAACGTATCACCATTACTATATCCCACAACGGCAGTTGCCGTGCGTCCATGAAAACTCCACTCTGAGAATGTCAATGTGCCTGATATTTCTTCACTGAATATTACGGTGGTCTGTGTGCCAGAGTTGGACTGGGCAATAAATGTCGGAGTGGTTAGAATAATATTAAAGGTGGCAGACAATGTGTACGCGTAGATGTTATCGTTCTGATTTCCTACAATGAACATCCTTGTCCCGTCATTGGAGAATGTGATGTCTTGAGGAAAAGTGTCCTTTGAGCCTACATAAAGAGAATGGGTAAATGTGGAACTAGTTACATTGAATGGTACAGATAGCGTATACTCGTAGACTCTGTCATTCTGATCGCCTGTAACGAACATTCTTGTCCCGTCATTGGAGAATGCAACACCCTGAGGGGCATCATCCTGTGAGGATACATCAAGAGAACTAGCAAAGATGGAACTAGTTACATTGAATGGTACAGATAGCGTATACTCGTAGACTCTGTCATTCTGATCGCCTGTAATGAACATTCTTGTCCCGTCATTGGAGAATGCAATACCCTGAGGGGCATCATCCTGTGAGGATACATCAAGAGAACTAGCAAAGATGGAACTAGTTACATTGAATGGTACAGATAGCGTATACTCGTAGACTCTGTCATTCTGATCGCCTGTAATGAACATTCTTGTCCCGTCATTGGAGAATGCAATACCCTGAGGGGCATCATCCTGTGAGGATACAGAGATATAGTCGGCAAATGTGGAACTAGACACAATGAATGGTACAGACAGCGTATACTCGTAAACTCTATCAATCTGACTTCCGATAACAAACATACTTGTCCCGTCATTGGAGAATGCAACACCTGTCGAAGTGTTGTCAACTGAGGACACAGAGAAATCAGTTATTGGGATGGATCCAGATACAGTAACTGCTGCTGCAACCATTCCATTGGAGTTACTATCTGTTAGAGTAGTACCTGTGTATTCCACATCAGGTGTCGGGTCACTTGTAATACTATGTGTAAAGACTAGTTCTGTTACGCCAGATAATATATTGTCATTACTATACCCTGAAACTGCAATTGCGGTATTTCCGTCAAAACTCCACTCTGAGAATCTTAATGTGCCGTATATTCCTTCACTGAATGTTACGGTGGTCTGTGTTGTATAGTCCAACCGTGCAGTAAATGCCGGTATGATTCCATCAGTTGCAGTAATTATTCTAGCAGCCAATCCATTAAAGCTGCTATCTGTCAGGTTGGTGCCTGTGTATTCCACATCAGGTGTCGGGTCACTTGTAATACTATATGTAAAGACTAGTTCCGTTACGCCAGATAACATATTGTCATTACTATACCCTGAAACTGCAATTGCGGTATTTCCGTCAAAACTCCACTCTGAGAATTTTAATGTGCCTGATATTCCTTCACTGAATGTTACGGTGGTCTGTGTGTCAGAGTCGGACTGGGCAGTAAATGTCGGCTGGTTTGTATCAACAAGATCAAAGGGAGCAGGTAATGCATACTCGTAGACTTTGTTATTCTGATCGCCTGTAACGAACATCTTTGTTCCGTCATTGGAAAATGCGATATCTGATGGAGTGTTATCCTGTGAGGATACAGATGTAAAGTTGACAAATGTGGAACTAGTTACATTGAATGGTACAGATAGCGTATACTCGTAGACTCTGTCATTCTGATCGCCTGTAATGAACATTCTTGTCCCGTCATTGGAGAATGCAACACCCTGAGGGGCATCATCCTGTGAGGATACATCAAGAGAACTGGCAAAGATGGAACTAGTTACACTGAATGGCACAGACAGCGTATACTCGTAGACTCTGTCATTCTCATATCCAACAATGAACATCTTTGTTCCATTATTGGAGAATGTGATGCCTGATGGAAGAGTATCCTGTGAGGATACAGGGAAAAAGCTAGTAAATGTAGAACTGGTTACATTGAATGGTACAGACAGCGTATACTCGTAGACTCTGTCATTCTCATATCCAACAATGAACATCTTTGCTCCATTATTGGAGAATGTAATACCCTGGGGAATGCCATCATGTGTACCTACATAAAAAGAGTTGGCAAATATGGAACTAGTAAGATTAAAGGGTGAGTGCAAGACATACTCGTAGACTTTGTCATTTTCAGATCCTATAACGAACATTTTTTCCCCGTCATTGGAGAATGTTAAACCTAAAGGAATGGCATCCTGTGAGGTTATGTTAAAAGAGGTAACAGAATACGCATCAACGGGGATGTAGAGGCATGCGCCAACTAGAAAGGCTGTCAGCAATATACACAAATTGGAGCTAGTTTTCAACATGTTTGTTGACAGATGTGAATGTATTTAGACTTTCAGTAGATGGGAAAGTAACTCTCAATTGTCTGACTCTCAGAGTTTGTTGATTGTCTATATTAGAACATGAAATAACGGGATAGGAAAAATCAACAAGATCGTATTGTCTAGGGTTTTAAAGTTCCTTCGTGTTTGTGTCAAAAAATAACCTGTTTTGTTATATCTTGTGCGTAATACTTTAAAACTGTAGGCAGTTAATTGAAAAGATTCACATAGATAATGGTTGGTGTGGTTTAGTCAATTACGCATAATCTCTAGTAATTGTCGATTGGTTTAGACTGGAAAATATCATTTGGATACAATAGATGAGTTACTTTTACATCTACTGGTAAATGACAGAAATATTTTTGGTTTTTTTGCTAATTTTTTATGCGTTATCAGGAAATACGGTATCCTTGTTTTTCATCTTTTTGTGAGTAAATGTTGAGACTATGATCAATTTGTACTAGTTGTGCAAGAGTCTATTCGTTAAAGGCGTAACGTCTTTCACCTTTGGAGGCGGTTTCAGTTTTAACATCTGTCAGGACAAATTCTTTCTTTGCATCCACCATCGATTCGTCGATTGATAGTTTATTTTCATGCAGTTGTTCGTATTCGTTCCAGGTCAGTCTTTTTCTTTGGCCAATCTCCACTTCTAGGTTCATGTTCTTTACAATTTCTTTGTATTCCGGACAAATTACTCCGCTAAATACCATTGCGCTAGCGCCGCTGCCGTATGATCCAAATCCAACTCTTTTTCCATCTAGATCAATTCCTTTCTGGTATTCAAATTCCAGACTGCTTCTAAAACCCAAGTACAGCGATGCGGTGTATAGATTTCCAATCATGGTAGACGCAATCAGTGAGCTTGCAAGCTTTGATTCGTATATCTCCTGAAATTCGGGAGTCTTTGAGAACAGTTTTGTAAATTTATGATCCTTTTCCATATATTCTGTATCACCTAGTACCGATTCAATTGTTCCACGCGGGTCTTGTGGTACCGGCTCATCGAGGCCCATCTCTTGCAAAATTCTCCCCCATCGCGGAAGTTGACGCCATTCGTGTCGGACCAAGTATGCCAGTGCCTTTTTTCCCATGTTGCTGTATGGCAAGTGCATGTTGATGTAATCCATGTGATCCAGGATTGTTTCCCCGGGCTCTATCTTGATTAGTCCTGTTGAGACTATTTTTTTCTTGTAGGCATCAAGTGCCTTTCTAACCTGAATCATGTAAAGTAGATTGGAATATTGTCCATGAACAATCGGTGTCTCTTTGCCAAAAGGCCTGTAAAAGTCATATTCGTCTTTAATTGAAGTTGATGTAACCTTTGGATCAAACTCCATCAGTCTTGGACTGTCATTGAGAAGCATTGCGACTGCTCCTGCTCCCTGAGTCATCTCCCCACTAGAACCAAGATCATATTTTGCAATATCAGACACTACTACAAGCGCGGCCTTTCCGTCTGCCTCATCAGCCCTAATCCAGTTTGCATTGTCATATAGAGCATACGAACCGCTAACGCAGGCAAATTTGGTCTCAATGCCGCCACAGTGCTCAAATACACCCTGACCGTAAACCTGCTCTAGCATTCCAATGACATAAGAGTTCATTGCCTTTGATTCGTCAAATGCAGATTCAGTTGAAACGTACAACCTTCCAATGTCTTCGGGGGATAGTTTGTTTTTTTGCATGATTTTCAGACATGCGTTTGCTGCAAGACATGCAGGGTCTTGATTGGCATCAACAATTGCCATCTGAGATACACCCAGACCTTTTTGTAATTTTACCGGGTCTAGACCTCTAGCTTTGGCAAAATCATATGCATCGACATACAGTCGAGGGATGTATATTGCAATATCATCTATTCCGGCCGTCATAAGCTTGGCTCCGATGATTCATTAATAAGGATATCCAGCTAGTTCAAACTAGCTAGAAACGGAATTTTGGTAATTGCCTAGAGATTTGAAGTTTCTTCGTGTTTGTGTCAAAAAAATAACCTGTTTTGACATATCTTGTGCGTAATACTTTAAAACTGTAGACAGTTACGAATTTTGTCAGTTTCTACGTTAAGACATTACACACAGAATGTAAGAGTTTAGGTCTCCTGACTAGAACATCTAAAATTCGTGCTCAACCTAAACTCTTACCACAGAATGTCATTGAACATTCCTGCCTTTCAGGCACGAATATGATTAACATTAGAAAATTTGGTATGAATCATCTATGTGAGACCTTTTTAAGCATTTTATCCTTTTTCAGCATGTGGAGTATAGCATTTGCTAGAGATATGTTTCAAATGATACAGGACGCGGATAATTATCTATACGAGGTTTTGATCCTCAATGCTATCTTCATCCCTGAGTTAGGATCAATCGCAATTAGCAAGCGAGGTCTTTACCCTCATGATTCATAACGCGACCTATGGTCCTAACTATAATTTTGTACAAACTCTCTCTTCTCTTTTAACATCTAGTATATGACTCGCAACATTTTTGATCCTGTAGCTACTGCAGCTTTGGAACTGCCTCTCTTTTTCTTGATACGATTGTAAAATTGTGTAATATTACTATTTGGTGCATGTAATGCATGAGAATGGGCAGCTTCAATCAAGACCCATCTCAATGTCATGCTGCCTTTCTTTGTTATACGTCCATGATGTATTGTATCTGCAGAGTTTCTAACTGATGGGACCACTCCTGCATATGCTGCAAGCTTGTGAGAGTCATTAAATCTAGAGATTCCTCCTATTTCAGATGCAATCACCAGTGCTGTGTAATCACCTACTCCAGGTATTGTCTTTAGTAGCATTGCATCAGAATTGGTTTTAACTGTCGCATATATCTTTGCATTAATGTCTGAAATCATATCATTTAGTGATTCTATCTGTCGTATAAAGCCATCAATACGGTAATCCCCTAGGGCACAGAGTCTTTTCATGTATAATCCTGTGAATGTTGCTCCAGGAATCTTTATTCCATTTTGTAACAGAATTCCATGAATACAGTTCTTTGCAGATGTCCTCCATTGGATCAACTTTCTTCTATACCGTACAAGATGACGTGCCTTTACAATTTTATCACTTGGAACAAAGCATGTTGTAATATATCCTCCACGTAAGAGATCTGCCAGTACCACTGCATCAATCTTGTCTGTCTTTTTCTTTGATGCTGCAATTGCCTTTGTAAGATAAGGATTTGACAACACTACCTTGTATCCCAGTACATCTGTCATGAATCTGTACACTCCATACCAAACTGATGATGATTCCATGACGATACTGGCAGAAAGAGGTATCTTTGAGAACATTTGTCTGATTGCCTGTTGTGTGTTCTCTATTTTTTCATTTCGTGTTATCTTTCCCTTGTTATTCATAACGGCCACTTGATGAAATTTCTTGTGCAGATCAATTCCAACATACATGATATTTTCTGCTTTATCCCTAATCTGTTTCTTTGGAATTGTTCTTTTTGAAGGCGATTTACGGATCTTTGGTCTACCCGATTCATTCTTTATGCTATCTGAATTCCTTGCCTTTTTCTTCACATATAGTTAGCAAATAACATGTTTTATGCCTATAACGTTCAACTAATCTAGTGGATTTAGGCGTAGAAGTTGATACATACTGTTTTCCTATCTACTGTTAATTCTCTAATTGCGTGTTTTGCATATCCAGAAAATAGAAATTTAATAAGATGAGATCCTCTCATACCAATTCAACAAAAGTTCTGAGTAATGTACACTTTATCATCTGAGGAAATTTCAACACCAATTCCTTCTCGATCATACGTTTTTGTTAAAATATTCTGTCTATGACCAGAAGAATCCATCCAACCATCTACAGTTGATTGGGCAATTTCATCTAAATCATTCCAATCATATGATGTTGGAATGCCATTGATATACCATACAGTGTCATACAGGTTATTCTGGAAAATATTTTCTGCAATACCACTATAGATTAGATTCCCTATTGTTTTTTCACATCTGTAACCTTTTGCTATACCTCTGTCAGTGGGATCTTTTCCTTCAGGAGTATCATGGGAAAAATAATTTCGTAACGCCATATCTTGACTATGATATCGTGCAACATTTGACAATCCACTATCCCAAGATAATGTAGCAAGGCCGTTTTGTGTACGATATTGATTTATCAAATCGTGTACTTGTTGTTCTAGTTTAGTTTTGTCAATTATTGGTTTTTTGTTAATTGGATTATCTTCTCGAATTGTTTTTGTAATATTGATTACATCGTCTACCGGAATATTGATTACATTATCTACCGGAATATTGATTACATTATCTACCGGAATATTGATTACATTATCTACCGGAATATTGATTACATTATCTACCGGAATATTTATTGGTTCTAACTTGACATTTTCAAGTAGTTGATTTAATATCTCTCTTAAAACAATAGTAGTTTCAGTTACAAAATCTTTTGCTAATTCACCTGTCTCTTGAAGCTTTTGAAGCACATTTTGAATTGATTCATCAAGATTTTCTTGATCGATTTCAATCCCACCAGTATAAAACAAAACTCCTAACATGATTACAATACCAACGATTACAATACCAACGATTACAACACTAACGATTACAACACTAACGGCTACAAGTTTTGCACTAGTTTCCTTCTTGTTATGACAAATTGGACAGTTTGAACCCTCATATTTCATTCTACATTTTCTACAAAAACCCGACATCAAAAATCACTATTTTACAATAAATACATCCCCAAGTTCTGTTAATTCCTCACAAAAATTCCTTACAATTCGTTTTAATATATTTGATGCATCATGAATATCTGGATTTTCACGAACAAGTAGTATGTATCATGTGCATACCAACAGCTGTGAGTATAGAACAGCACATATTCAGTTAACCCATGTGCTCACAATCATGACCAATCTGGAGGTGGAACAGGAGATAGTTTTGACTAGATCTTTGCATTTTTAGCCGATTTTGAGCATATCTGGGTTTGCTGATCTTGAATTGTGGGTTATATAGTACAGTAGAGTCAACAAGTTTAATCTGGAATCACATGGTAAATTGTTTGCATTTTTGCACAACATGAGAATGCAGGCTGGTTATTCAAAGCTCGCCAAAATAATCTCAGTTCTTTATATGGCAACAAAACTTGACATAAAGAACGAATGCAATTTTATCATTGTTCCTTGATATCTGCAAACGTCAGTGCCAGTCTTTTTATGAAATCTAAACGGCCTACTTTGATATCCAATTCCACACTGCCAGACAAAAGATTTAGGCACATCCAGTCAGACACCGGTCCTCATAAGAACAGTGCTGTTCCTGGTTTATTGGACTTGTAGAAAACCAGCAACCTCAAATCCCGTGATTAAATAATTTAATTACGGGCATGTAATGCAGAATCCATGAAGAAGGTATTTGTCAATGGTTATGGCTCTATTGGTAGCAGAATCACCTCGTTTCTAAAAGATGATCAAGAGATTACCGTAATCGGAGTCGGCAAGTATTCTCCAGATGAGAGAGTAAAGATTGCCAATTCCAAGGGTCTGGATGTGTATGTGCCGGAAAAAAAACTGGGTGATTTTTCAGACCACAATATTGCAGGAAGTATAGAGTCAGCACTTGATGACTGTGATTTGGTAATTGACGCCTCGCCTGGCGGAACCGGTTACAGGAACAAAAAGAGTATTTATGAACCAAGAGACATTCCAGTCATTTATCAGGGCGGAGAGACCACTATCGGGCCAGAGTCAGTTTCAGATGTGTTGTTTAACTCTAGGGTGAATTATGATGCGGTGTTTGGCAAGCGGCACGTGATGCAGGGAAGCTGCAATGTGACTGGAATGGGAAGGATGTTGGAGCCGCTGCGCAAAAAGTTTGGAGACGAGCTGATTCGCTTTGATGTGACCCTAGTCAGGAGATGGGCAGACATTGAACAGACAGAAAAGACACTCACAGACACCATAGAGATGACAGAAAAGCCCCATCACGGTAATGATGTAAAGATGTACTTTGGAAAAGATGCACCACTCTTTGTCAGGGCGATAAAGGTCCCAACAAGACAGATGCACCTGCACATAATGGACATCAGATTCAGGAATCTGGCACCAACGCCTTTAGAAATTCATGAGGTTTTCGCAGATGAATTCGGTGTTGCCACTTTGTGGACTGCGAGGGACACCAAGGAGATTAGGGATTACGCTCAGGACATGGGTTTTAACTTTACAGACACAAACATGATTCACATTCATGCCAACATGACAGCCTCGATAGGCGATACAATCCAAATGATGTATTCAGATGATCAGACAGGAATTGTGATTCCCGAGAACCATCTGCTTATGCAAGCGATTCTCTTTGAGAGGCCGTACAAGGAGGCATTTGAGCACACCGAGTCAATCTTTCATATGAAGGAAAAAAAACAGAGGTTGGAAGAGCATTTTGCCAAAAGAGGCTAGCCTCTGATCCTCTCTATTCTGATCTTTTGAGGAATGTTTTTTGAAACTTTTTCAACGATAATTTTGAGCTTGTTTATCTCCACCTTGTCTCCTTCCTGCGGTATGTCTCGAAGTTTTTCATGTAATAATCCGCAAAGTGACGCGTAATCGTCCCCTTTTGGAATGTCTGTTTTGAAGATTTCATTAATCGTATCAATTTCAATATCTCCATGAGTGATTATCGTATCATGATCAATCTTTTCATAGCCTAGTGGCCTAGCATGATCTGTCTCGTCTTCGATCTCGCCTACAATCTCTTCAAGTAAATCCTCGAGTGTGACTAGGCCCTCTACACCGCCGTGCTCATCGACAACGATTGCCATGTGAGTCTTTCTTCCTTGCATCTCCTTTAGCAGGGAACTGACCATCTTTTCCTGAGATACAAAGACTGGCTTTCTTGCAATCTGCTTGAGATTTGTCGTCTGATTGTCATTTTCTAATTCTTTGAGAATGTCCCTTACGTGAATGAATCCGACAATATCGTCATTTGTATCTCCAAATATTGGAATTCTTGAATAGCTGTTTTGGTTGATTTGCGCTAGCGCCTCATAGAGTGGCATTTGTGAATTTAGCGTAAACATTTTTGTTCTCGGAGTCATTACAGCACGTATTGCAGTATCGTCAAATTTCAGAGCGCTGTGTACTAGTTCCATCTCTTCTTTTTCAATGGCCTTTTCTTCTAGTCCCTGATCAATGACCCCCCGGATATCCTCCTCGGTGATTGGCGGCGGCATGTTACTGCTTCCAGTCAGGCTTACGACACTTTTTGTGATGATCTCAAAGAATTTTACAATGGGATAGAACGCATAGCTGAATGTCAACAATACCGGGGCATACCGTAGTGCGATTTTGGTGGAATTTGTATTGCAGTATGTCTTTGGAGTGATCTCACCGAATACCAGAATTAAGAGTGTCATCACCCCGACGGCGATTCCCAGCCCGTCATTTCCAAACAGCCTGATTGCCAGGCTTGTTGCAAGTGCGGATGCCCCAACATTGACAAGGTTGTTGCCAAGATTGACACTTGACATCATCCAGCTTGGGTTTGTTTTTAATTTGTACAGTGCTTTTGAGCCCTTTATCTTTTCGTTGTAGAGTTGGACAACCTTTGATTTTCTGATGCCGACTAGTGCTACTTCTAGTCCGCTAAAGAATCCAGAGAGTCCGATAAGAACAACCAGTGTGGCAATTTCAACCCACAAGTCTACCATGACATACTCCTGAAAATTCTTTCAAAAGAACCATACTTGTCATTCATTTAGTTTTTTAGCACCATCTTTTGGTTACAATACTAATGTGAAACTTGGATTTAACTCTTGAGATACCATAATTATTCTGCGTTATGCAAAAGTTTGCCTCCGAGCACGCATAGTTACTACATATCATCGTCTCTCCACCAACCAGGGTGGGGAACTTTTTGGATACTGCAATACAACAACAATAACAACAATAACAACAACAATAACAATAACAACAACATTCTAGATACGCTGATAGGACAACAAACTTGCCAATTCTGAAAAATGTTGCTCCACAGGATATTCTCTCCTGTCTGCTCATCTGTAACCATAATTCCAGATTTTGGTATCTTTTTTGCAATTGGCTGTATTTGTGTCCCCAAGTTATCCAACCAAGAGAGATATGTGTGTGTGCCGTAAGAGTTTAGGTCTCCTGACTAGAACATTTAAAATTCATGCTCAACCTAAACTCTTATTGTGTGCCCTATATTGTGCCATTTCATGAGTCAATTTATTGTATAGCTGACACGCCATAATGTCAGAATCGTTCTCAGAGAAACGAGGCTAGTTTTTTGGCGGTTTTGCAAACGTATTTCTGGGATTGTTGTGATAGTCCACAGGAATTATCGCATCTTTTTGCCTGCCGGTGAGAATACCGACTATGATGTCGTCTCTTTTGATTATTCCTTTACTGACTAGTTTCTTGATTCCTACGATTGTTGCACCTGATGCCATCTCACAGTCAAAGCCATTCAGGCCAACGACTGACATCCCGTCAAGCATTTCAGAGTCAGAGACTGTAGTTACCACGCCGTCTGTAAATTCCAATGCCCGCAACCCTTTTAGAATATTTGTAGGTCTGCCAATCTGGATTGCAGTGGCTCGAGTCGTGGGTAGTAGTTTTTCCTTGTCTAGATAATCATAGTATCGGGATATCAGATCAGTGTTGGGATTCCCCTTATTCCATCTGAGTTCTTCGCCTTCAAATTCTCCGTTGTATAGGTCAGAGAGGGTGCATGCGCCTTTGGAGTTTATTACGGCAATTCTTGGAATTTTTTTAATCCATCCCCATTCATACAGCTCCGTTAACGCCTTGCCGCAACTCGAGGTGTTTCCCAAAGCCCCGCCGGGATAGACAATCCAATCCGGAGATTCCCAGTTCAGGTACTCTAGTGCTCTAAACGGAATTGTTTTTTGTCCCTCAATTCTAAAAGGATTAACAGAGTTTACCGTATATCCGCCATTGTTTTTTATATCCTCCAGTGATTGTTTTAATGCATCATCAAAATTTCCGTCAACTTGAACAATTTGAGCTCCGAACTGATATGCCTGACTGAGTTTTCCTGGCGCAATCTGTCCCGCGGGGATGTACACATCACAATCCATTCCCTCGTTTGCAGCAAACATTCCTGCAGAAGCTGATGTGTTGCCAGTTGACGCGCAGACAATCCTTTTAGCTGCAGTCATTTTTGCATGAGTTATGGCAGTTGCCATTCCATTGTCCTTAAAGGAACCGCTTGGATTGTACCCCTCAGGCTGCAACCATAAATTTTCATTGGATGTCCCTATAAATTTTGCAGCCTTTGACATCCTGTAGGGCTTTGATTGTCTTCCCTCCGAGCCGTCAAGGGATACCAGATATTTTGAACACTCTGCAATATTTTCAGTGTCTATTTGAGGGAAATTCAACAGTTCTCTGAATCTCCAGACTCCGCTTTCATTGAAGATGCTGCCTTGCGGATTCCGTCTTTTGTAAAATACCTCCTTGAGTCCATCAGAGGGTCTGTTTTTATATTTGACATCTAGCATGTGGCCTTTTTCACATTGCACATTTGTACTCAGAATCGGATATTCTAAACCGCATTGCGGGGAGACACACTTGAGATAGACACTATCCTGCATTGTCATTGCAGGCAATTGCTGATAATTTAAAGCAAATGTGCAGTTTTTACACAGGGCATGTCATTTTTCCCAAACTATAGATTAGAATGCTTTGAAAAATAATCATGGTTACCTATAATGAATATTTAAAAAACATACTTTGTCAGATGGTTGATTCTTACAATACCCTTAAAAAAATTGAGGACAGAGACGAGGATCTCGCCAATATCAGAAAAGAGCTGCTAAAAATTAACGGATTGTTAAAAGTCGTGCTAAAAAGGGCTGGCTCTGAGAAGATACAATCATCGAATTGGAAGATAGTCAGGTCCAAATTTCAGCATTATCTTGATAATTATTACTTTGAACAAGAGATTGAAACCATGCAGCCGCTGTACTACAATGATCTCAACAGGGTAAGAAACATGAGATTAAAGATACTAGAAGCACTAGAAAACAAAAGAATGATGGACGATGTTGAGGAATTGATTGAAAAGATATGACTGTTGATAAAAAATGTGTGTTATGCGGCTGCAGAGATCACAGGTTATTTGGATGTGCAAGACACATTTCAAAAAAGTGTAATTGTCATCGCTCTTAATGTCAAGTTTTGTTGCTCACTTTGTAGCTGTTTTTCAAACGAAAAAAATCATTATGATGAGTCATATAGTTTTTGTGAATGTCTTTGGAATACTCACAATAATACTTGACGAGGCAGCATGTGCCAGCCTGTTCAGGAATAAAAGATGGAATGAGAACATTTCATGTCCACACTACTTAGTTGCATAACTTTTGATTTATTTATTGAATATACCTCACATCAAGATGTATTTCTAATCAAAATGACAAACTCAGTCTGTAATTTCTATGACATATCAAAATCTAAACTTGAAGATTAGTCTTGAACTAAATTCATGTCATTGTAGGAATGTCACAAAACAAATTGTAAACATGTACTTTTATTTGAATTTCCTGTACAATGTTTTCCCATTTTCTAGAGTGAACAGCACTGCCAAACAATCTCTTAAAGGATGAAAAAACAACTTCGGATATCCATCGCTGACCATAACGTACTCTTTTTTTCCATCTATCACGGTTTTTCTTTCTTTTGTTTATACTAATTTAGGTTATCTTGAAGTTTTTATTTCTGCCAAGCTGTTCACATACTATTTTGGTATGTATCAACCTTCACGCCTAGATCAATAAAATTAAACCAAAAGATCTAAAAGTAACCTCATCCACCTTCTGATATAAGCAAGACTCACAAAATTGATTTAGAATTAAGACGAGAAAATAAACAATGTAAATTAATCATAGGTGAACTAGTAAAATACGTTGATGATCTGACAAGAACAATTAACCGTTTAACAAAATCAAATGATGAATTGAAACATAAATTATTCTATTATGATAATCCACATACGCCACCATCTCGCAAGCCCTTGCAAGTGGAAAAGGACAAGAACGAGAAAAAAGATACAGAGTCAAACCGAGGAGGTGTCTTTGGACACAAGGTAAAACACAAACATTCATACCACAAAAAACTACACGTCACGATTCAACAGCTTGTCCAAAATGTTAAAGTACGGACATTACTCAGATTGACACAAAAACACGCAACATGGTAAGTATTCCACCACCACAAGAGTATAACGTAACTGAGCATATTTTACACAAATATACCTGCAAATCATGCAAAAAGACATTTGAAAATGATGGCAAACTTGCACCTAGAGAACAATTTGATGCCACTGTAATCAAGAGTATAGTGAGCATGTTTTCAAAAAGAATGCCATACAACACCATCAGAGAATCATTGCGAGAACAATATGGATTACAAATCAGCAATACGACAGTACTGTCAATTTTGCAGACAGGTCAGACGCTTTTAGAGCCATGTTATGATAAAATTGGGCACGAAATCAACAAATCAGAGATTGTAGGATTTGATGAGACCGGATATCCAATTAAAGGTAAACATGGATGGGCGTGGATTGCAAGAACCAACACCAAAGCGTACCATGTTTTAGATTTTAGCAGAGGTGCAGTTGTTATAAAAAAATACTGGGTTGATTTGAGGAATTGTAGTTTCTGATGGATGGAGATCACATGTTGTAATATTTACCAAAAACAAGAGACAGAGATGCACACTGCACAACTGCCAAGAGAGTCAAAAGATGCATGGCAGATAAATCAGAAAAGCCACCAGCTGCCATTTTGCACAAGGAATTCTCAAAAATATTGAATAATGCCAAAAAATATTCAAAATCAAAACACAAAAAGATAGAACGAGTCAAATATACGGATTATCTGTTTGAGCAGTTGATTATATGATAAAACGATACCGACATGGTGATGATATTATGAAAAAGTTTGGAATAAAGCTGAAAAACGCACGAAATGACCTGTTTACATTGTCATGTGTCCTGGCGTGCCATCAACAAACAATGATGCGGAAAACTCTATTCGAAAATGTGTGATATATAGAAATGTCCGAGGTCAGCTGAAAAGTGAAAAGGGAATGAAGATGCTTTCAGTATTTCTGACATGTTTTAAAACATGGAGAATCAGGAATCAGAACAGCCTAGTTGAGATGGGAAAATACATTTAGATGCTTGATTCATACCGCACAAGATATGTCAAATCGTGTTGTTTTTTTGACACAAACACGAAGAAACTTTAAAACTGTAGACAATTACCATAATTTCCATATAATACATAAAAGTTAGCTCTACATAATCTTTAAAAACAAGGTATACTCTTTCGACATTCATGATTAAAAAATCTGTAAAAAAGACTACAGTAAAGGCCAAGCCAAAGGCCAAGCCAAAGGCCAAGACCGTCAAATCTACAAAATCAAAGAGTAAGGCAAAAAAAGAGGTATTTAGCGATTCAGGCATCGTTATAGTGGATGATGATATCGAAATTGATCAGGAAAAAGTCAATGAAGAGAGAAGGGCATATCTCGAAGAAGCGAGATCCCAAGAAGTTTCAGACTAGGGAAATCTTTATCCGATCCGAGAATGTACACTGTTCATGCGTGCATTATGTTTGGTCACAGTAAAACCCAGCAGGGCAGACACTGTAGTAGGATTGTTAAAGAAAAAACGCAAGGTTGTAAAAAAGATCATGATTGTGACCGGAAGGGCAGATGTCTGCGTGTTGTTGGAAGGAAATATTGACGAGATTAACAACATGGTGATTGATTTTAAAAAGATAAACGACATTGTTGCTACAGAGACGTTAAATGAGGTAACGGTGAATCTAGGATGGTAAAAGCGATAATTCTGGTAAAATCCCCAAAGAAACTCATAGCTGCAAGGCTACAAAAGATTGATTTTGTATCGGATTCTTTTCCTACTAGTGGACAATTTGATGCCGTTGCAATCATTGATGTTGAGCAACTGATTCAGATTAAAGATCTAGTCAACCAGATTCAAAGAATCAACGGTGTTGATAGAACAGAGACCATGGTCGAAGTTCAATGACAATTGATTTAAAGAACCACAGGGTAATGAATCTGTGAACATTAAAAAAGTAGGAAACGTAATCCTGGCTGTAAATGATCTGGACAAATCACTGCAATTTTATCATGAGATTATTGGCCTTCCAATCAGAAAGCAGAGAAGGACATGGATTGATCTTGGTACGTCCGGCGCCCTGTTGAGTTTGCATCCGGCATCATTTGGTGACAAGCATGTTGGCAGTTCCATTGATAACGGTATCACCATAGGTTTTCTTGTCGGCGATGTAGTGTCTGCAGTTGAGGAATTACGTGACAAGGGTGTCAAGATTCACCGCGATATCATAGAAAAAGACGCAGGAAAAAATGCAGTAATTTTGGATCCCGACGAGTATTTGATTTCCTTGTTTGAACCAATCTTTACTGACAGCGCTCAGCAGACAGGCGGATATCAGGGATTTACACCAGCTTGACATTCTTTTTTATCAAGGAGATAATCTTTTCCAGGTTTTTTTCTTTTCTGTCTATAGAGATATAATATGTAATGTCATTTTTCTGTAAAATCACGATCGATATTTTTTGATGTTGCAGTATCACATGTTCTAGTTTTCCGGCCGTGTTGGCGGTATTTTTTCTCACTGACATTAGAATCGAGACGATAAAGAACTCGTTTTTTACTTGTTCTGATTTTAACAGAGGTTTCAGGTTTGGTTTGATGATTCCAGTCAGTGTCCGTCCGTAGACATTTACAGCTCCAGCATATCTAACGTTTTCTGATATTTTCAGGATATTCTGACATTGTATCTTGTATTTTGTTATGGTATCCTGCCATTTTTCTGCAAGAGTTTTTGCCATAATTCAGAGTGAGTGTGGAAATTAATAAGGATTATTATGATTCTGAATTTCAGAATCAGCCCGCTGATGTTTGGATGTTTCTTGCAGTCTCTTTTTTAAATCCAGGTTTTCCTTTGTCAGTTTGTCATTTTTTGATTGGAGCATTTGAACTGAATTTTGTTTGTCATGTAATGGATGGCCAGGAGGAATGATTGCAGAGTTCATTGACAATAGTCCGGACGCATATTGCCGGTACATGTGCTCAAATCCCTCTAGTTTTTGATTGACTGTAGAGGCCCTATCCAAAAACTGTTCGTTTACAGGGTTTTTATGAATTTTAAACATGTGCCTAGTCAGCATTGGAGGCAGTCTAGGAAATTGTAATGCTAGGTGAGGTATACTGGGATTCAGCCCGTAGAGGTCCTGCAGGTGTTTTATTGTCAGATTATCCATGATAAACCATATCAGCATTTGCCATATTTCTGCCTTGCTTTGGTCACAGGTTGATAATATACTGTCTAGTTAGATCCCAGTCATCTTTGCTCAATTTGAGCTGATCGCTGATCCTTATAGATTCTTGATCTTGATCGCTAATACACATGGTCATAATGAAAAAGACGTGCATTAGATGCAAAAGGGATATCAGTAAGAGTGATCTTCACAAGATTGTGATATATGTAATTCAGGAGAAATTTACCGAACACCATTACGAGCATATCGAATGTCCCGGTAGGTTTACCGTCTGATTCTGACTATCCTTTGCATCAAGACATTACAGGCATACAACGCTGTTTGCCTGATTGACACTATTCCCTGTATTCGTATACCTTGTATATTTCACCAGTTAGTCTGGAACGATACTTCCATTCGTCATTCTTCCAGACGGTCTGAGTGAATCCTTTTTGTAAACTAGGCGGTATTCTTTGAAACACGTCTGTGCCAATCAGAATCTGGTTAGGTTTTGCCATGTGTTGGATTTTTGCAGCAATGTTCATTGCAGGGCCCATCAAGTCCACATGAGAGTGCTTTACATCAGCCCCATAACGGACTACTATATTTTGTCCAAAGTCGACTCCGATCTTTACCATTAAATCTGGATAGTCATACTGATTTAAGATCGGGTTGATGCCTTTTTGAATTATTGTGATCATTGATTTTGCGCATTGGACTGCGTTATCTGCAGCATCCAATCCGTCTTTCTTTGATACAAAATATCCAATTACTGCATCGCCTACAAATTTTAGCACGTATCCGTAATGTTCCCTTATCACTGCGGCCATCTCTTGTGAGAACGAGCTGACAATTATTGTTATTCTCTCTACAGGCATTTCCAGTGTCATCGTAGTAGAGCCTACCAGATCCACATAGAGTACTGTCATGTCCAGTTTTGAGAATACATTTTTTCGTAGGAACTGATCGGATTCGTCAACTATTCCGGAATACTCGTATCCTTTTTTGAGGGCAGCCCAGACTCTTTTCTGAGTCTCCAAGAGTATGGTCTCCGAATCCCGCATCTGCACATCCACATTGTTTGTCTCTAGGTCATCCTTTGGTTTCATCTTGTCTTGTGTCCTGTATTTTACCCATCTCATTCCAGAGGAAAATCGATCTCACAGTGAGTACACTTGCCTCTTGCTCCTTGATAGTGATCATCATAATACTCTATAATTTCCGTATTGCAGTTATTGCAGCTGATTTTGGATTTTACCATACCTGAAATTAGGATTTTGTCTATTTAGACATTGATGAAGGTTTAAGGAGAACCGTAATTGGGTATACTTGTGCGGTTGGGTACAAGATCACATGACGAGTTCATCGGACAGTTGAACCAAAAAAACGAGGGGATACAGAGACAGTTTCTCTCAAAGATGAGCAAGCTAACAGGAGGAATGACTGCTGTGAAGGTAATGATGGGCGATTCCACGATAACCAGGCAGGAGACATTTGATCCAAGCAGGGTAGTAGGTTACTTTGAAAAGATCAATGACAAACTCAGAGACTGGTCTTTGCAAGACGTAACAGTTACAAACAACGAGGGCCTCCGGAGAATTTTTTCAAAATTTGAGGTAATGGAGGGGAATTACCTGATATTAGGACACGTGTCACTGCAATTTCATGTGTTGTTATATTACAAACCAGACCAGCGTGTTCTTGACTGTCAGAAAGAACTGTCAAATGTTGTGGATCAAACAAAGAACAGCAAGGGGGAAATCTCAGATAACAGCGATCAGTTTGTCTTGGATAAACTAAGAGAGACCGGATGTAAGGACTTTGATCATCAGAAATTATTTGAGTTGCTTTATGAGAATGATAATCTCAGAGAAGGGATTTATGCCGAGATTGAAAAAAATACAGGGGCAGACTTTCAGAAACTCTCAGAGAAAGAAGAGAGACTGCTCAACGAGCTTGACTCTCTTTTAATAGAGACATACCAGACATCCCCTGTATTAATTGACGATAACAGACTGATTGCCGGTGAGGAGGGCTGTCTGTGTACCATAGACCTGGAATTTGTAAAGAACAAAAACAGGGAAGGTCTATTTGATCCAAGAAAAATCTCAGATACAGTAAAAAAGAACATACTAGGACGCCTAGATGAATTTGAAGGAATCATAAATCAAAGAATCGGAAGATGAGATGTTTTCTCAGGGGAGATCCGATCCTTTGATATGTTTTCAACGACTACATCAAGATATTTAGACGTTACTAGGAATTTACGCATGGAATTTGTGACAGAGTAGTCTGCATAGAAGGAGTCAAATACACGCATACTTGTAGCATGTCCAATGAAGCCGTCATACAATGAGATACAGAGGGCAAACTCTATGCGGGGCAACGAGATAAAAAAGACTCCGTTAATTCATTCGCCCATATTCAGCGAACTAGTAGACTCTGAGGTCTATCTAAAGGCAGAGTTTCTACAGAGAACAGGTTCTTTCAAGATTCGTGGGGCTTTTTACAAGATCAAATCATTGTCAGACGAGGAGAAGAGACATGGTGTGGTTGCAGCATCTGCAGGCAATCATGCCCAAGGAATGGCATTTGCATCATCATTGGAAGATATTCCATGTACCATAGTAATGCCAAAGAACGCGTCTCCTGCAAAAGTAGCGGCAACCAAAGGTTATGGTGCAAATGTCATATTGGAAGGAGTGAATTATGACGAATCATATGCCAAAGCTAAAGAGATTGCAGTAGAGACAGGCGGTACAATCATACATGCTTTTGATGATCCGCAGATCATAGCAGCCCAGGGAGTGATAGGATTGGAGATACTAGATGACCTGCCGGATGTGGATGAGATATATCTTCCAATAGGCGGCGGAGGATTGGCTGCAGGAATCTTGATTGCAGTCAAGGAGAAAAATCCGGACGTTAGAGTGGTAGGTGTTCAGTCTAGATCATTTCCGTCAATGTATGAATCAGTCAAATATGGTTCCCTGACTGCAAGCGGCGGCGAGAGAACGATTGCAGACGGCATTTCAGTTAGGAATCCCGGAGAAATGACATTTGGTATAATTAACGAGCTGATAGATGAGATCGTTCTTGTGGATGATGCAGAGATCACAAAGGCAATGTTTCTGCTAATGGAGAGAATGAAGTTTGTCGTAGAGCCAGCAGGTGCGGCAAGTCTGGCATATCTGATTTCAAAGAGACCGTCCCCCGGAAAAAAGGTGGTAGCAATTCTGGCAGGAGGAAACGTGGACATGTACCTTTTAGGCCAGATTGTAGACAAGGGTCTTGCCGCAATGGGCCGTTTGTTAAAGCTATCAATATTATTACCAGACAGACCAGGCGCATTCAAAGAGATTGTTGATGTGATAACTCTGGCAAATGCAAACATTGTGGAGGTAGTTCACGATAGGTTGAGCTCAGATATTAGTGCAGGCTCGGCAGGGGTTACTTTGAGTCTCGAGACCCAGGGAAGAGAGCAGGCAGACCTGCTAATTGAGGCACTAGAAAAAAAGAACATTCAATTTACACTATTGACTGTGGTTACCTGAATCTTTTTTTGGCAAATTTTGAGAGACCTTGCCTCTCTAGCTGTTCTGACTCTGTCACAACAGAGTCGTACATGTCGGATTTGTGCCGTGCCAGTCTCTTTTTTAAATCTGGAAATTCGTTTGCAAGAATCTTTATTGCGTATATTCCGGCATTGCCTGCCTTGTTAATCCCGACAGATGCGACAGGTGAGCCAAAAGGCATCTCTGTGATTGATACTAGCGAATCAAACCCGCCAAACGCGGAGAAATTTGAATTGCGAGTTTTTTTGGAGGGCTTGTCATTATACACAAGTATTGGCACCCCGATAACGGGAATGACTGTATACGAGGCAATCATCCCAGGCAGGTGTGCCGCACCTCCGGCGCCTGCTATGATTATTTTAAATCTTGCCTCTTCTGCATGCCTTGCGTACTCTGCCAGTCTGCCCGGAGTTCTGTGCGCAGAGACAATCTGATCCTCGTGTTTGATTTTAAACTCGTCTAGGATTTCAGAGGCATCCTGCATGATTCTGCTATCAGAGCTGGAACCCATAATGATTCCAACCAGAGGTTTTTTCTGGTATGCCATTATAATATGTGATACAAGAGAGTAATTAACGATAACTGTTGGCATCTAGTCAGCATTAGCTATTTGTAGTACGTGAATGCGGACTGTGTGTAATGGCAAAGATCCTTGGAATCATTGGAGGGGGGCAGCTTGGAATGATGATTACAGAGGCGGCAAAAGAAATGCCAGAGCACATATCAAAGGTTATAGTGCTGGACCCAACTGAGAACTGCCCTGCCGCACAGGTCGGTGCCGAACAGATTACAGCAGATTTCAAGGACAGGGATGCCATTATTAGTTTGGCAGGTAGGTCAGACATTATCACCTATGAGATTGAATCCGGGGATAGTAATGTTTTAAAATCAGTCCAAAGGGACGCAGAGGTGAATCCGTCCCCAGAGACGCTCAAAATAATTCAGGACAAGTTTTTGCAAAAATCCTTCCTGCTTGAAAATGACATCATGGTTCCAGAATTTGTAAAGATAGATGGGATTGCAGACGTGATGGACGGTCTGAAAAATTTCGGGCTTCCTGCACTGTTAAAGGTAAGAAGGGATGCCTATGACGGCAGAGGCAATTTCAAGATCAATTCCAGAGATGACATTCAGAGGGCGTGGGATTACTTTGAGGGACAGGATTTGTTATTGGAAAAATTTGTTCCGTTTAGAATGGAAGTATCAGTCATTGCATCACGAAACACAAAGGGGCAGATAAAGACATACCCTCTAGTTGAGAACATACACGAGGATAACATTCTGCGCAAGACGATAGCGCCTGCCAGGGTTACAATAGAGATCACGCAAAAGGCCCAGCAGATTTCAGAAAAGATAATAACAGTACTAAAAGGGGCTGGAACATTTGGGATAGAGATGTTTGTGACACGGGATGATAATATAATGATTAACGAGATTGCGCCCAGAGTTCACAATTCTGGTCATCACACACTGCAATCAAGTGAGACATCCCAGTTTGAGCAGCATCTAAGGGCAATCCTTGGTCTGGAGCTTGGGAGTACGGGGCTGCTCCACAATACGATAATGTATAACATTTTAGGGGCAAGGGGATTTCAAGGCAGATACAGGCTGCCAGATATTTCAAGAGACGGTTTGTTTTTGAAAATGTATGGTAAAAAAATCTCAAAGCCGTCAAGAAAATTAGGCCATTTGAATCTGGTCGGCATTAACGGGGAATCAATTGAACAGCTGTTACAAGAGTTGGAGACCATCAAAGAGAGTGTAACAGTTCTGCCGGACTAGATTTATTAGTTGTCCGGGATCAAATTCAGCATGGCGCTGACTGTATCCTTGGCAATTACAGGCATTGCGATTGGCCTGCTTGTAGTTTATGGTGCAGATGTCATGATGGGGTATTTTTCAGATAATAAAGAGGGGTTTATTCCATTTGACCATAAAACGCGAGGGATTGGATTGGGCCTTCCAGCAATGGTGTTGCCAATTGTCGGATACGTTATTTCAAGGGGAGAGGCATCAAAAGGCCTTGGAGTTTTAATAATAATAGCAGGTATACTAATTATTGTAGGAGGTGCAACAGTAGTAGCAATAGCAGCAATTGGAAATGCCAATCCTACAGAGGCCAGAGAATCCGAAAGGGATGTGGTCTTGGAGGCAATGCCGATAGTTATTGCAGGGCTAATCCAGATAGGATTGGGAATACTTCAAATCAAAAAATCCTAAATGACAGGCAATGCCGACTTGTGCCAAGTGTAATATGGATGCAAACAGAGTCTATGACTGTGATCATACAGATTACAAGGATTACTGCGTAGAGTGTTATACGGAATTGCACTATTATTTGACAGAGAAGGGTTAAGGATGTCGCAAGTGTCAACCTTTACGTCTGAATCAACTAGAATGGTAAGACGTTATAGGCATTAAACATGTTATTTGCTGCAAACTATATGTGAAGAAAAAGGCAAGGAATTCAGATAGCATAAAGAATGAATCAGCTATAGATCAAATATCCGTAAATCGCCTTCAAAGAGAACAGTTCCAAATAAACAGATTGTGGATAAAGGAAAATATCATGATTGTGTTGGAATTGATCTGCACAAGAAATTTCGTATGTATCAACCTCTACGCCTAAATCCACTAGAATAGTTGAACATTATAGGCATAAAACATGCTCTTTGCTTGATTCATACGAAATTTCATATAGTGGCAGTAATGAACAACAAGGGAAAGATAACACGAAATGAAAGAATAGAAAATACACAACAGACGATCAGACAAGCATTCTCAAAGATGCCACTTTCTGCCAGTGTCGTCATGGAATCATCATCAGTTTGATATGGAGGGTACAGATTCATGACAGATGTACTGGGATACAGAGTAGTGTTGTCAAATCCTTATCTTACAAAGGCAGTTATTCCATCAAAGAAAGAGACAGACACGATTGATGCAGTGGTACTAGCAGATCTCTTACGTGTAGGATATATTGCAACGCGCTTTGTTCCATGTGATAAGTTCACACCCAAAAAAAAGAATCTTGAGAGAAGAATATCTGCAATGATATCCAAAAAATACAGCAAAGAGAACTGCATCAGGTTTGTAAAAAGATTGAAACGTGAAAAAATGATGCTCTTTACGTTTTTGCAGACTGGAACCAATTATCATAATAATACGGTATAGAGGGCAATACGACAAGACGTCATAATTAAAAAGATCACAAACGGTCATCGCTCAAAGGCGGAGCTGATTCTCACAAGATATTGATGAGCGTAATAGAGACATGCGGGATGAGGGGATTGAATTTCCATGATTATGCTTTGGAATATCTAAAAAATTATACTTTAAAACTGTAGACAGTTGGCCCCATTTCTCTTAATTTTGATATGGTGCTATTCAATGATTGATGCAGTTTGAGTAGCAATGTTTTTTGTGATATCTTCTCAATACACTTTCCTAGCCATTAACCAGTTGGTGAACGATTTCCGGATTCTATTGCCAGTTTTTTTAATCCTGATTCTGCATAAGAGTTTCCGTATGTATTAACCTCTACGCCTAAATCCATTAGAACAGTTGGACGTTATAGACATAAAACATGCTATTTGCTTGATTCATACGAGTTTCCAATGCACAAGGACATTATGCAATTGTGTACATCAGTACTATGAAATAGTGAGTTGGCTTTGGTAGAACATGGAAATGACAACATACTGTTACATTATTTTAGAGATAATTCCAAATGCTTGTGATAATATCACTCTTTGGTGTGTATAGTCAGCAAACGACGTACCCTCATGTTTGATAAATAACATACTAGCATCTAGCTTTTTCTATTTGAATAATTTGATTCATATCGTAAAAATTTCAGAGTAAATTTGAGTTACTTTCCCATCTACTGCAAATGCATTGTTTTCACGTGATGGAGAGAGGGACGGAGAGGTCAGATAACAATGACGGACATGAAAATTATGACTATTAACCATTTGGCAATATTAAAAACACCTCCGAACCACGCACCTGATTGGTCAGGATTGTGAGCACATCTAGGTTTACTGTAAACCATCACTTGATTGGCCAGGATTGTGAGCACATCTGTTTACTGTTTAGCCATAAAGCACCAAGTTCTTTAATGAATCAGACCAGGTTTTACGCGCCGTATCAACTCGTATATCAATGATCGTTTTTGTTCCCTTTGTAAATTGAATCTTTTCTCCTTCAAACTGACCGACGAGTCGGAATGAAACTTTGTCCTTTTTGAGCATATCCTCCAATTCTTTGAGATTGTTCTTCTCTGGTACCAAGAGATAGCGGGAATGGCTTTCAGAGAACAGTATCCTGTCAGCATCAAGGTTTTCGCCGGGAATCTTTTCCAAGGCAATTTTGCAGCCGATTTGGTTTGTCATGCAGAGTTCAGAGACTGCAACTGCCAGTCCTCCCTTTGAGCAGTCATGTGCGGATTTTAAGAGTCGGTTTTGAATTACATTTAATATGGTCTTTATGTTTTTCTTTGATTCTGCAAAGTTTACAGACGGACATTTTCCACCAACAAAGTTGTGGATGTATTCAAAGTATTCAGAACCACCCATTTCATTTTTTGTATCCCCTACAATTACAAGACAGTCACCATCCGTAATCCTTTGTGGGATGAGAGGATTTTTGTCAACGAGTCCAATGACTCCGATCAGAGGGGTTGGCTTTATCGGCCCTCGAATAGTTTCATTGTACAGGCTAACCTTGCCCCCAACACACGGAATGCCGGTATCTATGGCAAAATCAGTCAGCCCCTTTAGTGATTCTAAAAATGTCCAGAATATTTCAGGATCTTTTGGATTTCCAAATTGAAGATGATCAAGCATGCCGATTGGTCTTGCCCCGGTGCAGACAACATTTCTGCATGCCTCCTCAAAGCAGCCTATTGCACCTTCCCTTGGATTGATATAGCACTGCTTTGGATTTCCATCAATCTTTACAGAAAGGAATTTGCCATTATCCAGTCTCAAGACCGATGCGTCATGTCCTGGTCTGACTATAGTCCGAATGCCGACCTCATGATCGTACTGTCCATAAACCCAAATCTTGCTTGCTATGTTTGGTGCTGCAAGCAGATTCATCATTATTTTGGAGTAATTTGTGATTGGTCGGAGTCTCTCTTCTTTTTGAATCGTTTTCAGGTATGATGGCTTTGTTGACGGCAAGTCAAGAAGGGTGGCATTCACAACTATATCTGTAGGAAGATTTGCAAGCGTCTCTTTGTCTTTTTTCACATGTATCTGCCTGTCAGATTTTACATGGCCAATTACAGAGCATGTAATGCGAAATTTCTTGCATATTTCCTGCAGTTTTTCTAGTTTGGTTTTGTCTGTAATGATCAGCATTCTTTCCTGTGATTCAGATATCATGATTTCGTCCGGATGCATGTCTGATTCACGTGTGTGAACCATGTCAACATTAATTTCTATTCCAACATTTAACGTGTCGGCGATCTCAGAGACTGCGCAAGATAGACCCCCTCCGCCAAGGTCCTTTATGGCGTTGATCAGTTTGTGATTTCTTGCCTCCAAGATTGCCTCAATGATTAATTTCTCGATAAATGGATCCGGGATTTGGACTGCAAGGCGATCTTTGGATTTTAGAGAATTAGAGGCAAACTGGGATCCGCCCATCCCGTCTTTCCCTGTTGAACCGCCAAGCAATACGACATGGTCGCCTATATTGGCATGATTTTTGATCAGATTTTCTTTTTTGCCGAATCCTATTGCTGCAACATCAACTAGTGCGTAATCTTGATAACAGTTGTCAAACTCCACTTCGCCGCCAATTGTTGGAATGCCCAAACAGTTCCCATACTCTGCAATTCCAGTAACTGCGTTTTTGAACAGCCATCTTGCTTGCTGATCTTTTTCTATGTTTCCAAAACGTAGTCCGTTAAAGATTGCAATGGGTCTTGTACCTGTTGAGAGAATATCCCGAATTACGCCACCTACACCAGTTGCCGCACCGCCATATGGTTCGACAGCAGATGGATGATTATGACTCTCAATGTGTGCGGTAACGACATAACCATCTCCAACATCCAATACGCCAGAATCATATCCTTTTTCATTGATTACAAGTGGGCCTGTCATGGGTAGCATTTTGAGATGTTTTTTTGATGATTTGTAAGAACAGTGCTCAGACCACTCTGCAGCTACAATCTGCAGTTCAGTTAGAGTCGGGTCTCTGCCAATTTTTGATTTTAGTTCATCTAGTTCTCGGGATTCCAGACTCAATTATTTACACCCAGTTGTACCAGTAAGGATTCAAAGATTAGAGACGATGGTTTGTTGTCAACTGGATTGATTGCAGACTCTACTGCTCGTTCGGGATGAGGCATCATGCCAACTACATTCCCATCTTCATTACACACACCGGCAATTCTGTCTGCAGAGCCGTTGAGAACTGTATTATATCTAAATACGATTTGATTTTTCTTCTTTAATTGTTTTAGAGTGACAGTGTCAACATGGTATCTTCCTTCGCCGTTTGCGATTGGTATGGGGATTTTCTCATATGGCTGGAATTGGTTTGTAAATGGGGTCTTGTTGTTTTCAACAATCAGATTTGTCCATTCACACATAAAATTCAGAGATTCATTTTTGAGTAAGACCCCTGGAAGTAGACCGGATTCTACAAGAATTTGAAATCCGTTACACACTCCTAAAATCGGAATTTTTTTTTCTGCCATCATTTTAACATCGTTTATGATTGGACTGTGAGCAGCAATTATTCCGGCTCTTAGTCTGTCACCATATGAAAACCCGCCTGGAAGAATTACTGCGTCAATATTTTCTGGAAGAGATTTCTCATGCCAATAATATTGTGCATCAAGATTAAAAATATCAGTGAGTACGTGATACATGTCACGATCACAATTACTACCAGGAAAGACTACAACCCCAACCTTCACAATTACGTTTGTATTCAGGTATATTTAATTTGAATCGAGACTGAAGAGATTCATGTGGAATGAGGTTGGGGGGTGGGTGAGTAACTGCCAGGCATAATCATCCAATCCCTAATTTCAGTTGAGGGAAAAATGTAATTGTCTAGAGTTTTGAAGATATACCAGTAGTATTTTTGTCATATATCTTTTTTGATCGCTCTTAATGTAGAATTTTGTTGCTATATAAAGAACTGAGATTATTTTGGTGAACTTTGAATAATCATCTTGCTTTCTCATGTTGTGCAAGAATGCAGACGTTTGGACATATGATTCCAAGTTAAACTTGTTGACTCTACTGTGCTTTGCCATCCACAGTCTAAAAAGTGCGGTTCTGCACTCACAGTTGTTGGTATGCGCATCATCCCTTGCATATTCCTCGAGACTGATTTACAATGTATTGTACAAAAATTATGTCCGCCTAGAATCAGGTATGCGATATCTGATTATAATGCCTGTACCGATCAGCAAATATGACAAAGCAAAGACTCACACAGACAAATCAATTAGATAATTGATCAAGTAGCGCAAGATTGGCAAAAGCACATCCAATATAGCTACCGAGCTTGACATCACGGCAAGACACTCAGACGACTCTGGTCACGGTTCCTCAACACCAAAACCATTCCAAAAATACGAAAATCTGGACGTCCAACCAAGGAGCCAAGTCATACCCAAACAAGGTCAATGTTGAACATGCAAAATGAAGGGAATCGTAATTGTCTAGAGTTTTGAAGTTCCTTCGTGTTTGTGTCGAAAAAATAACCTGTTTTGACATATCTTGTGCGTATTACTTCAAAACTGTAGACAATTACAGGAAATCATATTGGCGTGGTCAGAACAGTCAAACACCTTTGAAACGCCGGTGTCAATATATCCTACATATAGTATACAAGATAATAGACGTATTGCGTAATTATTTCTAGGTACGATTTGTAGAAGGTAATTTTTCAAATTATTCTGAAATTTTGGATTTTTAGGCACAAAATTATGCAAAACATAGAATGTTGAAAAAAATCACCCTAATTACGCAAAAGGTCTAATGAAGAAACATGGACTAGTAACTCCTACTCCTGCAAGGTCGACAAGATGCAAGTGGGTTAGATTGGAACGTAGGTTCTCAAACGCAATGTGGCACACCGACCGGGGCATATTATGAAAGATCCACGCCTAAAAGGATTCATTTGATAGTATATCTTGATGATGCCTCTAGGTGTGTTACAGGATATGGTGTCTTTGAGCACGCAACCTCTGAGAATTCAGTCCTTGCATTACGTAGATCTTTTAGGTACTTTGAGAAACCTGCACAGATGCTTTCAGATAATGAAAGCCAGTTTACCTCCAGCAAGAGGACATGTAAGACGCCAAAGAATGGATGGGTGTCCACACTGTTTGAAAATGAATTATTCGAGCATGGAATCGTTCTGATAAACTCTAGACCATATCATCCACAGACAAACGGCAATCTGGAGCGCTTCTTTAGAACGTTAGAAGAAGAGTTGCCATACTATGACTCTATGGATGACTACATTGGATACTATAACGAGAAGAGGCTTTACTTTTCCCTGGACATTGACCATGGACAGACTCTCCACTCATGGCATTTGCAGACAAAAAGGCCACAAAAGCGATCAGAAAAAACGTATGAATCAAGCAAATAACATGTTTTATGCCTATAACGTTCAACTAATCTAGTCGATTCAGGCGTGAAGGTTGATACATACGAAAAAACAACCCAAAATGGGTGGAGGAGGACACTAATGACTAGTGGACATAATTTCCATATATTAGAGTTTATGCGTAATCGACCAAAATAACAATCGAATTGTACGCATCAACTTGTTTACATTTGACACGATGGTAAACATTTCTCAGACGATAGGTTTAGATCCTGGTATATTTTTTGCTTTGATATGTCCCAATACGAAATGCTAGCTCCAAATCAATTGATAAAGCTGATTGAGAGCAAAGACAAGGCACTATATGAAAAGGACAGTGCACTATATGAGAAGGACAGTGCACTACATGAGAAGGACAAGATAATAACAGAACAAGATGCATTATGGACTGCAACAAAGGCTAGGGAACGTAGATATCAAGGGAAAGAAGGTCGTGAATTTGCACACAAACTCGAGATATGCCACATCATAATGTCAACACCAGAACATTTGCATGCATTTACAGGATATCAAATAGACGATTTTTATTGGCTGTTAAAATATTTTAGAGAATTCATACTAGACTATCTAGATAAAATGCCGTTATTTGATATTAAATCAGGTAAACGAGTATCTGATGCAGGAAACAGATGCAAGCTTGATCCGGAACACGCATTACTAGTGGGACTGATGAAAAAGAGAACAAACGTTACACAAGGACAACTAGCAGCATTGTTTGGCATTGATCAGACCACGGTGTGCAGATATATCAAGCTTGTAGATGAGATATTGAAACAAATTTTGCCCACTGCAAAGAATATGTCTGATATAATATAATCAGATGAGAAACCCATACAACAAATACAAAAGGTGCTGGGCAACACCTTGCTAATTGATGGAACACACGTACCTGTACGAAGATCAGAGGATTCTGTGCAAAGAAATAAATCATACTCTGGCAAAAAGAAACGATTTACGTTCAACACGGAGATAATAATAAACAGCAAAGGAATCATAATCCACCAAACCAAAAGATATCTTGGCAGTAATCACGATTTTAGCATATTCAAAAAAGAATCTGAATCAATCTTAAATATAATAAAATTACTGACTGGAAGCAGTAAAACAAAGCTATACTCTGACAAGGGATTTTTAGGAATATCGGATTACCTTGATAACAACACGCAATCCATGCAACCTAAAAAGAGATCAAAGAATCGCCAACTAACAAAACGAGAACGGGCAAAAAACAGAAAGATGAACGGGATCAGAACCAGGGTGGAGCACACCATAGGTGACATGAAAACCTATGCAAGAATGGTTGATGCATATGATGGTACACTAGAAGAGTTTGAAACAGAGTTTAGCGTGGTAACAGGTCTTGTCAATCTGCGTACAATGTGGAAAAAGATACGGTCTAGATGGAAAAAGGGTGAACCGCCACCGCCATGGACCGTATATTTTGATTAGATGTGGTAACATCACAATGCTACGCTGTGCGTATTTTCACAAGCTGATTATTTTGCATGTTTAATAATTTATTTTGTATTTTTTGTACAAGTTTGACTGACTTTAATTTTGAGATGTATGATTTTGTTAGAGTTTGTAACTATATGTGAAGAAAAAGACAAGGAATTCAGATGGTTGGCGTGATTTAGTCAATTACGCATAAACTCTATTATAATTTTGGTCGATTACGCATAAACTCTTGTATAACGTCTTGACTATTCTAGCGGATTTAGGCGTAGAGGTTGATACATACCTTGTGCGTAATACTTCAAAACAGGAGACAGTTACAATCTATGATTAATTTCTGTTGTTTGTTTTCTCGTCTTAATTCTAGAATAATTTTGTCAGACTTGCCTCATATCAGAAGATGGATGAGGTTACTCATATCTTTCAGTTTAATTTTGATGATCTAGGCGTGAAGGTTGATTCATACTATAGATCAAGACTTTGATCATCAGCATGTCAGGTGAGTGTTCCACCGGATTTAATCAAAACTCCACCGCCGGATTGTACTGTTAGATTGAATGTTGTAAAGTCAATATTCAGTGTAATTCCAGATGGGATGTTCAGAACCGAACCATTCTGAACAATCACACTTTCCGGAGCATCTGCATTGGCATCAAGTGTACAACTATTAGTTATTATCCAGTCTCCAGAGTCAGGAATTACACATGGGTCAGATGGAGTGGTGTCTGATACAATTACAGTCCTGTTAACTTGTATTGCACTATTTCCTGATGCGTCAACAGAGTCATAATAGATAGTGTATGTGCCCAATGTATCAGTGAAATTTGTAGAGTTTATGGTTATTGTAGAGCCGTCGTTAGTTGTGGCGTTTAGTTCTGTATAGCCATCACCGAGTTCTATTGTCTGTGGATTGGCTCCGTTCAGTGTTATGACTGGAGGAGTGGTGTCTGATACAATTACAGTCCTGTTGACCTGGATGGCATTATTTCCTGATGCGTCAACAGAGTCATAATAGATAGTGTATGTGCCCAATGTATCAGTGAAATTTGTAGAGTTTATGGTTATTGTAGAGCCGTCGTTAGTTGTGGCGTTTAGTTCTGTATAGCCATCACCGAGTTCTATTGTCTGTGGATTGGCTCCGTTCAGTGTTATGACTGGAGGAGTGGTGTCTGATACAATTACAGTCCTGTTGACCTGGATGGCATTATTTCCTGATATATCAACAGAGTCATAATAGATAGTGTATGTGCCCAATATATCAGTGAAATTTGCAGAGTTTATGGTTATTGGTGAGCCGTCGTTAGTTGTGGCGTTTAGTTCTGTGTATCCTGCTCCCTGCTCTATGGTCTGTGGATTATTACCAAGTAGGGAAATGACGGGAGGAATGGTGTCAGAAGTGGTTGCGATGGGGTTGCCAGTTGTTGCAACAATCTGATTGCCATAAATGTCCTGTACTGCACCGGTACTAATGTCCAGTACTGAAACGTTAAATGCAATTACGGACTGACGATTAGCCATAGTCATGTTAAATGATATTGTTGTACCATTGGCAGTCGTGATTAATTCCAGAGTCGATAGCGTTACAGCGTCAATACTGGTATTGTTATCCCTGATAGAGAATCCAGTAGAGTTTATGGCAGAGACGTTGATTGGCTTGTTAAATGCTATTGTAAAGATGCCTGTTCCCTCATTTAGGACTGCTGATGAGAATGCAGGTAAAGTGTTGTCAACTACAATTATGGTCCTGATAACCTGGGCAGTATTGTTGAAAGCGTCTGTTGAATCGTAATAGACATAGTATGTGCCCACTATATCAGTGAAATTTGCAGAGTTTATGGTTATTGTAGAGCCGTCGTTAGTTGTGGCGTTTAGTTCTGTATAGCCATTACCTAGTTCTATTGTCTGTGGATTGGCTCCGTTCAGTATGATGACTGGGGCAGTGTTATCAACTACGTTTACGGTCCTATTAACCTGAATTGCGTTATTGCCTGCTGTGTCAGTTGAATCATAATAGATAGTGTATGTACCTACTGCGTCAGTGAAATTTGCAGAGTTTATGGTTATTGGCGAGCCGTCGTTAGTTGTGGCGCCTAGTTCTGTATATCCTGCTCCCTGTTCTATGATTTGTGGGTTGAGTCCATTCAATGTTATAACTGGAGAGTTTGCATCAACACCTGGAGAAGAAATACTGGGTATGGTTGCAGCCAGAGTGGAGGGATTTCCAACAGTATCAACTAGTGTGATATTGTATGCAATTCCTTTAGTTGCATCATCAATGTCCGTGTCTCCCTCTGCAACAGTATATGTAAGATCATAATAGAATGACATTACTAGTTTTTCTGGTGCAGAGACGCTGTAAAATGAACCTGAATTTTGGTTATTGTATTCTGTTTTTATCCAGTCAGCAGTCCTTACAGTATCTGATATTCTAATCTCATCTATCTGGCCGGTAAAGAATTGGTCAGCATTGTTCACCTGCTGCCCTACACGGAACTCGTTCAGTACAGTGCTCCATGATTTGGTGCCATTGGCATCAGGAGAACCGTCAATGTATGTCCTAACTGTTGTTCCATCATATGTCATGGCAAAATGATACCAGTCGTTTGTTGTCGGGATTGTGTTTAATGTTATATCGTCAGAATAACCGCCAACTAGTAATTCACTGCTCAGTTGAAACAGTCCATATGCCTGTCCTGTATTTCCAGTACCATAAACTAGTACTGCCTGAAGAGTTGATAGGAGACTAGAGTGGCTGACCCATGCAGATAATGTTCGTGTACTGTTTCCTGATGGGAATACAGAGTCACTATATGAGATATAGTCATTGCCATCAAAGCTCCTTGCGCCGCCAATTATTCCTGTTGTTCCAGTAGAGTTAAAATTTGTACCATCATTATCATTACTAGTAGAGTCTAGCATGTCACCATCAAAGTGCCACACACCATCATAGTCTGAATCCCATACTGCCGTTGCATTCTGTCCGTCAGTTACGATCGAATTGGAATAATACATGTAGATTTTGGTGTCATTAGAGGCATATAATGTTGGAATCATTATCCATGCAGACAGACTTCCAGAGATGTGATTGTTTGAGAATGATGTTATCTCATAGTGTAGTGGTGTGTCATTAATGGTAGTAAAACGAATGTCCTGCCCAGAGGCCTGTACGGTTGCGTTGTTTAGGTTTGGATCATTTTGTATTGAGACCAAGAGAGGGAAATTGGTGTGCTCTGCGCTACCAGATACCATGGTGTTGTTGATGGTGATTGTCTTTCTATAGTCAAAACTGGATGTGGATGTTATTTCACTTAATGTAGGTGTTATTTCACTTAATGTTATAGTTTCATTGTTTATGGTTCCGCTCAATAATGTCAGTCCAGTTTCATTGTTTGTATTAATTTGAATAACAATGTCATCACCAATACCCAGTGTTCCGTTATTTGGAGTGATGGATGTGAATGTTAGGGTTGGTGGAATGGTATCAAGAGTGGTTGTAATGATATTATTTGCAGACAAGGTAATTGCGTTACCATTAATGTCCTGTACTGCACTAGCACCAATGTCCAGCACTGAGACGTTAAATGCAATTACGGACTGACGGTTTGTCAGAGTCATGTTGAATGATATTGTTGCACCGTTGGCAGTTGTGGTTAGTTCCAAAGTTGATAGTGTTATAGACCCTGTACTGGTATTGTTGTTGTTATCCCTGATGGAGAATCCAGCAGAGTTTATGGAAGAGGCATTGATTGTCTCGTTAAATGTGATTGTAAAGGTGCCAGTTCCCTCATTTAGTACTGCTGATGCGAATGTTGGTGGAGTGGTGTCAACTACGTTTACAGTCCTATTAACCTGGATTGCAGTATTGTTGAAAGCGTCAGTTGAATCATAATAGATATGGTATGTGCCCACTAGATCAGTGAAATTTGCAGAGTTTATGGTAATGATAGAGCCGTCGTTAGTTGTGGCGCCTAGTTCTGTATATCCTGCTCCCTGCTCTATTGTCTGTGGATTGGTTCCGTTCAGTGTAATGACTGGGACAGTGGTGTCAACTACGTTTACGGTCCTGTTGACCTGGATGGCAGTATTGTTGAAAGCGTCAGTTGAATCATAATAGATATGGTATGTGCCCACTAGATCAGTGAAATTTGCAGAGTTTATGGTAATGGTAGAGCCGTCGTTAGTTGTGGCGTTTAGTTCTGTGTATCCTGCTCCCTGCTCTATTGTCTGTGGATTGGTTCCGTTCAGTGTGATGACTGGGGAAGTGGTGTCAACTACGTTTACGGTCCTATTAACCTGGATTGCACTATTGCCTGCTGTGTCAGTTGAATCATAATAGATAGTGTATGTACCTACTGCGTCAGTGAAATTTGCAGAGTTTATGGTTATTGGCGAGCCGTCGTTAGTTGTGGCGTCGAGTTCTGTGTATCCTGCTCCCTGCTCTATGATTTGTGGGTTGCTTCCGTTCAATGTTATAACTGGAGAGTTTGCATCAACACCTGGAGAAGAAATACTGGGTATGGTTGCAGCCAAAGTGGAAGGGTTTCCAACAGTATCAACTAGTGTGATATTGTATGTAATGCCTGCAGTTGCATCATCAACATCCGTGTCTCCCTCTGCAACAGTATATGTGAGATCATAATAGAATGACATTACTAGTTTTTCTGGTGCAGAGACGCTGTAAAATGAACCTGAATTTTGGTTATTGTATTCTGTTTTTATCCAGTCAGCAGTCCTTACAGTATCTGATATTCTAATCTCATCTATCTGGCCGGTAAAGAATTCGTCAAAATCGTTCACCTGCTGCCCTACACGGAACTCGTTCAGTACAGTGCTCCATGATTTGGTGCCATTGGCATCAGGAGAACCGTCAATGTATGTCCTAACTGTTGTTCCATCATATGTCATGGCAAAATGATACCAGTCGTTTGTTGTCAGGGTTGTGTTTAATGTTATATCATCACCAAAACCGCCAACTATCAGATTGTTACTGTTTTGGAACAGTCCATATGCCTGACCTACATCTCCAGTACCATAAACTAGTACCCCATGAAAACCGACTTGGAGACTAGAGTGGCTGACCCATGCAGATAATGTTCGTGAACTGTTTCCTGATGGGAATTCAGAGTCACTATATGAGATATAGTCATTGCCATCAAAGCTCCTTGCGCCGCCAATTATTCCTGTTGTTCCAGTAGAGTTAAAATTTGTACCGTCATTATCATTACTAGTAGAGTCTAGCATGTCACCATCAAAGTGCCACACACCATCATAGTCTGAATTCCATACTGCCGTTGCATTCTGTCCGTCAGTTACGATCGAATTGGAATAATACATGTAGATTTTGGTGTCATTGGAGGCATATAATGTTGGAATCATTATCCACGCAGACAGACTTCCAGAGATGTGATTGTTTGAGAATGATGTTATCTCATAGTGTAGTGGTGTGTCATTAATGGTAGTAAAACGAATGTCCTGCCCGGAGGCCTGTACGGTTGCGTTGTTTAGGTTTGGATCATTTTGTATTGAGACCAAGAGAGGGAAATTGGTGTGCTCTGCGCTACCAGATACCATGGTGTTGTTGATGGTGATTGTCTTTCTATAGTCAAAACTGGATGCGGATGTTGTTTCACTTAATGTGGGTGTTGTTTCACTTAATGTTATAGTTTCATTGTTTATGGTTCCGCTCAATAATGTCAGTCCAGTTTCATTGTTTGCATTAATTTGAATAACAATGTCATCACCAATACCCAGTGTTCCGTTGTTTGGAGTGATGGATGTGAATGTTAGGATTGGTGGAATGGTGTCAGAAATGGTTGTAATGGTATTATTTGCAGACAAGATAATTGCGTTACCATTAATGTCCTGTACTGCACCGGTACTAATGTCCAGCACTAAGACGTTAAATGCAATTACGGACTGACGGTTTGTCAGAGACATGTTGAATGATATTGTTGCACCGTTGGCAGTTGTGGTTAGTTCCAGATTTGATAGTGTTACAGTGCCAGTACTGGTATTGTTGTTGTTATCCCTGATGGAGAATCCGGCAGGGTTTATGGCAGAGGCATTGATTATCTCGTTAAATGTGATTGTAAAGGTGCCAGTTCCCTCATTTAGTACTGCTGATGAGAACGTTGGTGGAGTGGTGTCAGATACAATTACAGTCCTATTAACCTGGATTGCGTTATTGCCTGCTGTATCAGTTGAATCATAATAGATATGGTATGTGCCTACTGCATCAATAAATTCTGCAGAGTTTATGGTAACTGGTGAGCCGTCGTTAGTTGTGGCGTTTAATTCTGTGTATCCTGCTCCCTGCTCTATAGTCTGTGGATTGTCACCAATCAGGGAAATGACTGGTGGAGTGGCATCAGAAGTGGTTGTAATGATATTATTTGCAGACAAGGTAATTGCGTTACCATTAATGTCCTGTACTGCACCGGTACTAATGTCCAGCACTGAGACGTTAAATGCAATTACGGACTGACGATTAGCCATAGTCATGTTGAATGATATTGTTGCACCGTTGGCAGTTGTGGTTAGTTCCAGATTTGATAGTGTTACAGTGCCAGTACTGATATTGTTGTTGTTATCCCTGATGGAGAATCCGGCAGGGTTTATGGCAGAGGCATTGATTATCTCGTTAAATGTGATTGTAAAGGTGCCAGTTCCCTCATTTAGTACTGCTGATGAGAACGTTGGTGGAGTGGTGTCAGATACAATTACAGTCCTATTAACCTGGATTGCGTTATTGCCTGCTGTATCAGTTGAATCATAATAGATAGTGTATATGCCTACTGCGTCAGTGAAATTTGCAGAGTTTATGGTTATTGTAGAGCCGTCGTTAGTTGTGGCGTTTAGTTCTGTATATCCTGCTCCCTGCTCTATTGTCTGTGGATTGTCACCAATCAGGGAAATGACTGGTAAAGTGGTGTCAACTACGTTTACAGTTCTATTAACCTGGATTGCGTTATTGCCTGCTGTATCAGTTGAATCATAATAGATATAGTAACTGCCTACTGCGTCAGTGAAATTTGCAGAGTTTATGGTTATTGCAGAGCCGTCGTTAGTTGTGGCGTTTAGTTCTGTATATCCGGCTCCCTGCTCTATTGTCTGTGGATTGTCACCAATCAGGGAAATGACTGGTAAAGTGGTGTCAACTACGTTTACAGTTCTGTTGATCTGGATTGCGTTATTGCCTGCTGTATCAGTTGAATCATAATAGATATAGTAACTGCCTACTGCGTCAGTGAAATTTGCAGAGTTTATGGTTATTGTAGAGCCATCGTTAGTTGTGGCGCCTAGTTCTGTGTATCCTGCTCCCTGCTCTATAGTCTGTGGATTGTCACCAAGTAGAGAAATGACGGGAGGAATGCCATCAAGAGTGGTTGTGATGGTATTATTTGCAGACAAGGTAATTGCGTTACCATTAATGTCCCGTACGGCACCAGCACCAATGTCCAGCACTGAGACGTTAAATGCAATGACTGACTGACGATTGACCATAGTCATGTTGAATGATATTATTGCACCGTTGGCAGTTGTGGTTAGTTCCAGATTTGATAGTGTTATGACCTCTGTACTGGTATTGTTGTTGTTATCCCTGATGGAGAATCCGGTAGAGTTTATGGCAGAGGCATTAATTATCTCGTTAAATGTGATTGTAAAGGTACCAGTTCCCTCATTTAGTACTGCTGATAAGAATGTTGGTGAAGTGGTGTCAACTACGTTTACGGTCCTGTTAATCTGGATTGCAGTATTGCCTGCTGTATCAGTTGAATCATAGTATATGGAATATGTGCCTACTGCGTCAATGAATTCAGTATTGTTGATGGTTACAGGTGAACCGTCACTAGTTGTGGCGCCTAGTTCTGTGTATCCTGCTCCCTGCTCTATAGTCTGTGGATTGTCACCAAGTAGAGAAATGACGGGAGGAATGCCATCAAGAGTGGTTGTGATGGTATTATTTGCAGACAAGGTAATTGCGTTACCATTAATGTCCTGTACTGCACCGGTACTAATGTCCAGCACTGAGACGTTAAATGCAATTACGGACTGACGATTAGCCATAGTCATGTTGAATGATATTGTTGCACCGTTGGCAGTTGTGGTTAGTTCCAGATTTGATAGTGTTATAGTGTCTGTACTGGTATTGTTGTTGTTATCCCTGATGGAGAATCCAGCAGAGTTTATGGCAGAGGCATTAATTATCTCGTTAAATGTGATTGTAAAGGTACCAGTTCCCTCATTTAGTACTGCTGATAAGAATGTTGGTGAAGTGGTGTCAACTACGTTTACAGTCCTGTTAACTTGGATTGCGTTATTGCCTGCTGTGTCAGTTGAATCATAATAGATAGTGTATATGCCTATTGCGTCAGTGAAATTTGCAGAGTTTATGGTTATTGTAGAGCCGTCGTTAGTTGTGGCGTTTAGTTCGGTGTATCCTGCTCCCTGCTCTATGATTTGTGGGTTGAGTCCGTTCAATGTAATGATTGGAGAGTTTGCATCAACACCTGGAGAAGAAATACTGGGTAGGGTTGCAGCCAGTGTAGAGGGATTTCCAACAGTATCAACTAGTGTGATATTGTATGTAATGCCTGCAGTTGCATCATCAATGTCCGTGTCTCCCTCTGCAACAGTATATGTAAGATCATAGTAGAATGGCAATACTAGTTTTTCTGGTGCAGAGACGCTGTAAAATGAACCTGAATTTTGGTTATTGTACTCTGTTTTTATCCAGTCGGCAGTCCTTACAGTATCTGATATTCTAATCTCATCTATCTGTCCACTAAAGAATTCGTTAGAATTGTTCACCTGCTGCCCTACACGGAACTCGTTCAGTACAGTGTTCCATGATTTGGTGCCATTGGCATCAGGAGAACCGTCAATGTATGTCCTAACTGTTGTTCCATCATATGTCATGGTAAAATGATACCAGTCGTTTGTTGTCGGGGTTGTGTTTAGTGTTATATCGTCAGAATAACCGCCAACTATCAGATTGTTACTGTTTTGGAGCAGTCCATATGCCTGACTTGTATCTCCAGTACCATAAACTAGTACCCCATGATAATTGGCTGGAAGACTAGAGTGGTTGACCCATGCAGATAATGTTCGTGGATTGTTTCCTGATGGGAATTCAGCGTCACTATATGAGATATAGTCATTGCCATCAAAGCTCCTTGCGCCGCCAATTATTCCTGTTGTTCCAATAGAGTTGAAATTTGTACCATCATTATCATTACTAGTAGAGTCTAGCATGTCACCATCAAAGTGCCACACACCATCATAGTCTGAATCCCATACTGCCGTTGCATTCTGTCCGTCAGTTACGATCGAATTGGAATAATACATGTAGATTTTGGTGTCATTGGAGGCATATAATGTTGGAATCATTATCCACGCAGACAGACTTCCAGAGGTGTGATTGTTTGAGAAGGATGTTATCTCATAGTGTAGTGGTGTGTCATTAATGGTAGTAAAACGAATGTCCTGCCCGGAGGCCTGTACGGTTGCGTTGTTTAGGTTTGGATCATTTTGTATTGAGACCAAGAGAGGGAAATTGGTGTGCTCTGCGCTACCAGATACCATGGTGTTGTTGATGGTGATTGTCTTTCTATAGTCAAAACTGGATGCGGATGTTGTTTCACTTAATGTGGATGTTGTTTCACTTAATGTTATAGTTTCATTGTTTATGGTTCCGCTCAATAGTGTCAGTCCAGTTTCATTGTTTGCATTAATTTGAATAACAATGTCATCACCAATACCCAGTGTTCCATTATTTGGAGTGATGGATGTGAATGTTAGGGTTGGCGGAATGGTATCAAGAGTGGTTGTGATGGAGTTGTCTGTTGACATGATAATTGTATTGCCAGATATGTCCCGTACGGCACCAGCACCAATGTCCAGCACTGAGACGTTAAATGCAATGACTGACTGGCGGTTGGCCATAGTCATGTTGAATGATATTATTGCACCGTTGGCAGTCGTGGTTAGTTCCAGATTTGATAGTGTTATAGTGCCAGTACTGGTATTGTTGTTATCCCTGATGGAGAATCCAGCAGAGTTTATGGCAGAGGCATTAATTATCTCGTTAAATGTGATTGTAAAGGTGCCAGTTCCCTCATTTAGTACTGCTGATGAGAGTGTTGGTGAAGTGGTGTCAACTACGTTTACAGTTCTGTTGACCTGGATTGCGTTATTGCCTGCTGTATCTGTTGAATCATAATAGATAGTGTAAGTGCCTACTGCGTCAGTGAAATTTGCAGAGTTTATGGTAATGGTAGAGTCGTCGTTAGTTGTGGCGTTTAGTTCTGTATATCCTGCTCCCTGCTCTATGGTTTGTGGGTTGGATCCGTTCAGTGTGATGACAGGAGAGTTTGCATCAATTGTCTTTAGTATGTCAGTACCGTTAAATGGCAAGCTTGGATTACCTGGACTATCTGTGATTGTTACATTTGTGATTTGTAGTGGTGTGGTGTGGTCTGTATCCCCTTCAGATATGGTATATGTTGCAACGAATGTTGCTCCATTGTCGATACTGTTCCAGAATAATGGTACAGAGTTGTAGGTGCCGCTAATGGTAGCACCGTTCTCAGTTGAACCGGGAGTCAGTGTAAATGTGATGGTATCGCCCACCTTGAGTGTGCCAAAAGCTGCTGCATCAGATGTGATATTGGTTATGAAAAGGGGAATACCATCAACTGCTGTGACTGTTCCTATAGTAACACCATTAGAGAAACTGTCTGTCAGACTGTTACCGGTATATGCCACATTAGGTGTCTGGTCATTTGTAGTGTTGTGTGTAAAGACAAGAAATGTTACGTCAGATAACGTATTGCCATCACTATGCTCTGAAACTGCGGTTGGTACATTGCCATCAAAGCTCCAATCTGAGAATATCAATGTGCCATTTACTCTCTCGCTGAATGTTATGGCGGTCTGAGTGAACGAGTACGACTTGGCAGTAAATGTTGGTGATGCTGTGTCAACAAGATCAAAGAGGGCAGGTAATGTATACTCGTAGACTGCATCATTATGAGATCCTACAATGAACATCTTTGTTCCATTAGTGGAGAATGCAATGCCTGTGGGAATATCATCCTGTGAGCCTACATTAAAAGAGTCAGTAAATGTTGGACTATTCACAACAAAGGGAGTAGACAGTGAATACTCGAAGACTTTATCATTGGCATTACCTAGAACGAACATTTTTGATCCGCTAGTAGAGAATGCAATGCCTTGAGGAAAAGTGTCCTGTGACGATACAGAAATAGTGTTTACGAATATGGAACTAGTCACATTGAATGGTACAGACAATGCATATTCTCTGATAGTAGCTGAATCTGTTATAGTGAACATTTTTGTCCCATTAGTGGAAAAACTGATGCCTGATATCGATCCAAGATTTGGGAGAAAAGGAGACTCTGTTAATGTGGAACTAGTCACATTGAATGGTACAGACAATGTGTATCCATAGATAATAGAACTAGCAGAATTGCCAACAAACATCTTTGTTCCATTAGTGGAGAATGTGACGTCTGTAATACTGGCACCCAATGACCCTACAGAAACAGAGTCGACTAATATGGAACTAGTCACATTGAATGGTACAGACAATGCATACTCGAAGACATGAACATTGGTATTACCTGAAACGAACATTTTTGATCCATCAGTGGAGAATGCGACACCTGTTGGGCGAGTATCATGAGTGCCCACATAAAAAGAGGCATCAGAATAAGCACCAATGGGAATATAGAGGCATGCACCAATTAGAAAGACTGACAGTAATATGAACAAATCAGAATTAATTTTCATACTAATTTTTGTCTGTTACATGTCTATTTAATCTTATACTTCCGCAGGTACTGTATTATATAGAAATTATGTCCGCTAGTCATTAGTGTCCTCCTCCATCCATTTTGGGTTGCTTTTTCTGATCGCTTTTGTGGCCTTTTTGTCTGCAAATGCCATGAGTAGAGTCGGTCCATGGTCAATGTCTAGGGAAAAGTAAAGCCTTTTCTCGTTATAGTATTTGATGTAGTCATCCATAGAGTCATAGTATGCAACTCTTCTTCTAACGTTCTAAAGTAAGAGTTTAGGTTGAGCACGAATTTCAGATGTTCTAGTCAGGAGACCTAAACTCTTACGTTCTAAAGAAACGCTCCAGCTTGCCATTTGTCTGTGGATGATGTGGTCTAGAGTTTATCAGAACGATTCCATGCTCGAGTAATTCATTTTCAAACAGTGTGGGCATCCATCCATTTTTTGGCGTCTTACCTGTTCTTTTGCGAGAGGTAAACTGGCTTCGCTCTTAATGTATAATTTTGTTGCCATATAAAGAACTGAGATTATTTTGGTGAACTTTGAATAATCATCTTGCTTTCTCATGTTATGCAAGAATGCAAACGTTTGGACATATGATTCCAAGTTAAACTTGTTGACTCTACTGTGCTATACCATCCACAGTCTAAAAAGTGCGGTTCTGCACTCACAGTTGTTGCTATGCGCATCATCCCTTGCATTCCTTGAGACTGATTTACGGTATGATGTTCATACCTCCAAAAACTCTAAAGAATGATACACTTTATACTCGTCTGTGTAGATGTGAGATCCTCTTGATATTATCATACAAACAAGGCTTGCAATGGATGGATACTTTTGAGGTACCGCAAAGATAGTATCGCCGCCTCTTTGATGATAGCATAAAATCATCGGGAAATCTCGATCAAACTTGTCACGTCCAGGTGGTGGTTTTACTGCACGTCTTCTTGGCAGTCTTTCTGATGATATGATGATATTGTGATGGTTTTTTCCTTTCAGTCCACATGCATATACAGTTCATCCACCTCACAGTTACACGATAGCATCTTGTCTTTTTCTGAATCAGTAATCTTTTGCAAAACCTTGCGAGTCATGTAATACATGTCTTGTACTGCACCTCCATCTTTTTGCCAATCTCCATGACTGATATTCCAGATACTGATGAGACAATGCAGTACATCCAGATAAAAAAGAACCACGGGGATAGGGACATGTGAGGTAATGATATAGTCCCGGTCTTGTCGTTGAATGTGTGGCCGCAGCTGTAACAGAAACATCTCTAAAGATGAATCGCATATTTTCCATATTTTTTTGTGTCATTTGATTTGCAGTGTGGACATGAAATGTTCCCATCCCATCTTTTATTCCTGAACAGGCTAGCACATGCCTTCTCGTCAAGTATTATTGCAAGTAGTCCAAAGACATTCACAAAAACTATCATGACTCATCATATTGATTTTTTTTTGTTTGAAAAACAGTTACAAAGTGAGCAACAAAACTTGACATTAAGAGCGAATAATTATTCCACTAGACTAGAACGGTATCATCGCTTTCAGCAATTACAATATTTCAGATTGTCTGCATGATTCATTCACCTTTCATCTCTATTCTGCTTTTAAATTCAGGCGTAATTCCAAGGGAGTCATAGTTGCCTGTAGAACATGTGAAACACATGGAATCTTTTGGAATTCCAATGGCTGCTGCAAGATTTTCAGCGTCGTTGTATCCCAAAAAGTCTGCGCCAATACTTTGTCTGACCTTCTCAGTAGTTTCTTCCAGAGTCATGTCCTTTCCATTAGAAAATGTTGCAAGTTCTTCTTTTGATGGAAAGTCGATTCCAGCATAACAAGGAAACTTTATTGGGGGATATGTTATGAGCATGCTAATTTTTTTTGCGCCAGCTCTTCGAAGTGCCTTTATAATTGCCATTGAGCTTGTGCCGCGAACCAAACTATCGTCAATTACAACTACATGTTTTCCTTGGATTATTTCCGTGATGGGAATAATCCATCTGTTAATCTCTATTCTGTCAGTTTGATGTGGTTCAATGAAACTTCGCAATGGGCCTTTTCTGCTGTATCTGTCTTTGAGCAGACCTTCATCAAAGGACATGTCAAGTTCTTGGGCATATCCCAATGCTGCAGGTCTTGCAGAATCAGGTACGGGTATTACCAAATCTGCATCTTTGATTGGAAATTTCTTTGCCAAAAATCTGCCAATATTTTTTCTTGCAACATAAATGTTGGTTCCCTCCATGTTGCTTGATGGATGTGCAAAATAAGTGAATTCAAAAGAACAATGTGCACATGCTGTTTCATCAGAAAAACGTTCAGTCTCTAGTCCGTTTTTGCTTAATTTGACTAGTTCGCCAGGACGTACATTTCGTTGCAACTTGGCCCCAACTGCAGATAATGCAGAAGATTCAGATGCAACGATAAAGGTATCATCTGTTGTTTTGTGCCCCAAGACCATTGGACGGAATCCTTTTGGATCACGTGCGGCATAAACGGAATCATCATCGGAGATAAACGTGAAACAGTAAGAGCCTATCATCTCGTTTTTAAGAATTGAGAGGGCTTTACCCAACTGCCCATTCTCAGATATCAGTGTAACCAGTCTTTGTGCTGCAACAAGCGTATCACTTGAAGTTTGTGGCGTAAATGAACAGCCTCCTACAAGGTTTGATAGCTCCTGAACATTTGCAATCGTTCCGTTATGTGCAATGCATAGATCCTTTACTTTGAGAGGTTGTGCATTTTCAATGGAACTGTTGCCCATAGTGGAATAACGTACATGTCCAATTACTGAAAAAGATGCATATTCTTTGGCGATTTTTTTAAATTCTGATGATGATGCGGAGACTAGCCCCAATCTCTTTAGTGGGTCTTTATTTGGAATTGCGATGCCCCATGCCTCTTGACCTCTATGTTGAAGTGCCCTTAGCGCATCAATTACCATAGGTATTACATTAGTTCCACTTTTACTGTATATTCCAACTACGCCACAGTTCTCCTTAACCAAAACTGATTTTACCCCTTGAATTGACATAAATTTTAAACTTTAAATCAGATACTAAGGATTTAGCAATCATCATAATTTGTATAAATTTTGATAATAAAAATGCGTATGAATCAACAGTTAACACAGATGTGCTCAAAATCGGCTAAAAATGCAAAGATCTAGTCAAACCCCCCAACCTTCATGCCTGAATCGACTAGATTAGTTGAGCGGTATAAATCAACCTTCACGTCTAGATCAACAAAATTAAACCGAAAGATCTGAGTAACATCATCCACCTTTTGATATGAGCGAGACTGACAAAATTAATTCAGAATTAAGACAAGAAAACAAACAACTCGAATTATTCATAAATGATCTACTAAAACACAGTAAAAGGTAGCCGTCTACAGTTTTGAAGTATTATGCACAAGATATGTCAAAACAGGTTATTTTGTAGCCGTCTACAGTTTTGAAGTATTATGCACAAGATATGTCAAAACAGGTTATTTTGTAGCCGTCTACAGTTTTGAAGTATTATGCACAAGATATGTCAAAACAGGTTATTTTTTTGACACAAACACAAAAGAACTTTAAAACTCTAGACAATTACATTTTCAGGCATAAATCTATTCATGACTTGGAATAGTGTGAAAACCGTCCCAATTATGCGAGGGCATCACTCCAGCATATGCCTGTAAACCGCAATTCCTAAATTGGTTGTTCCCCAAGTGATGACTGAAAAGAGTGAAAACAAGTTCAAGAATCATAATTGCAGTTGCCGTTTCGGTAATAGTCACAGCGGGAATAATGTATCTGATTGGCTTTGAGCAACAACCACAGATATCGCAGATTCCAACATCAGATATGGTAGATGTAGACAAATCCGTGCCGATATATTTTGAAGGAACGCACGACATTAAAAAGATAAAATCACAAAAAGATCTGAGGGGCGTTCTAGAGGTATCCGCATTGTTTGACAAGAGTTTCTATGGTTACCAAACTTTCAGGGAGAGTATGATATTTGAGGAGGCACTTGTGCCTCAGAGTTCAGAGTCTATTGCAGTAACGGCTTCATCAGCACCGAGTGTACAGTCTGCAGGCGTAGATTATTCAACTACAAATATTCAGGTTGAAAATGTTGACGAGCCGGACTATCTCAAAAATGACTCTAGGTACGTCTATATCGTATCAGAGAACACGCTATCAATAATTGACGCATATCCGGCAGAGTCTGCAAAATTAGTTCTAAAGATCGCACTTGACATCGAATCACAGTACATTCAAAACATGTTCCTAAATGACGATAGGGTAATGTTGTTTTACAATGCAGAAAGTAAAGAGGAGGTAATTCCAGAGTTTGACTATATTCCACGCCGTTCTTACAGCCCGGTCACACATGCACTGATAATTGACGTCTCTGACAAAGAGAATCCAAGTATTCTCAAGGATTATTCCATTGACGGTTATTTCAAGGATGCGCGAATGATTGGAGATTATGCGTACCTTCTCACCAGCATCAACATTGACTATCAGTACCCGAGGTTTCCGGTAATTTCTGAAAACTCTATACCAATCATGACTCCTGATGCATTTTACTTTGACAATGCAGAGTCATACCAAAACTTTAACACCCTGACTGCAATTGACATGTTTGGAGACACTGTAAATTCAGAGACGTTTCTTGTTGGGTATACTGGAACATTTTATGTCTCTGAGGACAATTTTTACTTGACTTATCAACAAAGCATGCCGTTTTGGCATTACGAGGATTCATCACAAGACAAGTTCTTTGATGTTATCGTACCATTGTTATCAGATGACATACAAGATAAGATCAGAGACATTAAAAATGACACTTTGATGAATCCGTCTGCACAGTGGACAAAGATCTCAGAGATGATGCAAGAGTCATACAACAATATGGAAAAAAGAGACAAGAGTATACTCTTTGAGAAGATCAATGGTGCGCTAAAAGAATACGATTCAAAAAGTAGAGAGGAGGTAAGAAGGACAATAATTCACAAGATATCAATTGACAAGGATGAGATAAAATATGTTGCAAAAGGCTCAGTTCCAGGCAGACTGTTAAACCAGTTCTCCATGGATCAGAACGGGGACAAGTTCAGGATTGCAACAACTACTGAACACTATACACGACATCAGGGAATAATCCGTGCAAACGCAGTTTATGTCCTAGATGAGCAGATGAACATTCTCGGAGGGTTGGACAATATTGCACCTGATGAGAGTATCTATTCTGCCAGATTTATCGGAGACAGGTTATACATGGTAACATTCCAACAGATCGACCCGTTCTTTGTAATTGACCTCTCAGAGGATACTCCAGAGATTCTAGGAGAGTTAAAGATTCCGGGATTCTCAAACTATCTACACCCGTATGATAAAGATCACATTATTGGAATCGGCAGGGATACAAAAGAGACAGGGAATGGAAGGGTTGAACAGTTGGGAGTAAAGATTGCGCTGTTTAATGTTGCAAATGTCAACAATCCAATAGTTATAGACAATGTAATCATAGGGGACAGGTACACGCACTCTAATGCACTAGACAGCCACAAGGCATTCTTTTTTGACGTGATGAATAGAGTCCTCTCTGTTCCAATTAGCTGGAATGCAAAAAGCCTGAATGAAATTTCAGACTCTAGGCTGAATCTACTAGTGTCATCAAATACCGCTGTTCAGGATACAGAAAACCTGAATGAAATTTCAGACTCTAAGGTAATGGTGCGGGATTATGGTCGTTGGAGTGGATTTTATGTGTTTGACCTGGATAGTTTGGATGGATTTAGTCTCAAAGGGACAGTAACCCATTCTGCTGATTCATACTATGGAATGCAAAAGGCAAGAACATTCCATATTGGCAAAGTGTTGTATACGGTATCAGATGAATATCTAAAGATGAATACATTTGATAATATAAGAGAGATCAACTCAATCAGACTAGAGAATACAGGAAAATTTATCAGGTATCTTGATTTAGAAGAGACTAGATAACAGTTAAAAGAATTACCATCATGGAGAATGCAGAAAAATTCTTAAAGTTTAGGTCGCTTCAAGTGTAACTAGCAACATGTATGCAGTATTGAGATACTGTCTGTGCCATATATACCACATAACACAAGTCTTTTAAAGTTTACAAAAAAAAGTATCACAGTTCTCCATAGGCATAATTATTTTTCAACATTAAAAATTGAAAAAACTTTTGATCTTGGGCATATATTATAGCGACACGCAAAAGTTCGTGAGTCATTTTCAAAATATTTGGATTTGATTGTTTGTATTTACAAAAGTAAAATAATCTGATCTCTAGTTTTTTGACAATCTTTAGTTCACGAACTTTGTCTCTTTGCTATAGATGATCATGGTCACAGTATTGCTGGTGCAGATATGCCCATAACAAACGAGATCACACCAATCAGTCTTTGGGATTGCTGCTAGTTCCAGGTCATGTCCGGTGAACAACAGAGATTATGCGTAATTGACTAAACCACGCCGACTATTACAACAATACTCAAACAAAATCATTAGACGTACTGCGTAATTATTCTTAGACGTGGTTTTAGAAGATAATTTCTCGGATTATTCTGAAATTTTAGATTTTTAGGCATAAAATTACACAAAATATCGAATGTTGAAAAAAATCACTCTAATTATGCAAAAGATCTATTACCATCATATCAAATATGAACAAGTTGGTGCGTACATGTCGATTGTTGTTTGTCATTTTGGTCAATTACGCATAAACTCTAACATGTCTGTCTTGGAGTTTGCAGACTTTTTTTTTCATTACACCAGATGGACTATTGTTGTCAGGCCTCTTTTGTCAGATTCAACACCATTCTCAATTTCACAGACAGTCACAGTAAACGAGATGACGTCTCGTTGTTTGGCATTTTCTGCATAAAGCTTTAGATGCATGTCCATCATTTCAAACTCCCCGGTCGGCAGTTGGGTCTCGTCAAAATATGCCCCACAAGTCGATTCTATTCTGAATCGATCATTCTTAAAATGAAATCCAAGTTTTGTTTTTCTCCCCCTTCTTCCGTTTGCCTTGACAGTGACATCAATGATTCCGGGTTTGGTTTCAGTATAGCTTGATGTGTTATTTACAAAGACCCCGATATCAATGGGCTTGCCGGCAGTTGATTCTGCCATCTTTTGGATACCGTCGTTCATAACAACATCCACTGCCTTGATGGATTGGGCAACCTTTGCAATCCACTTGTTTGTCCTTGTAATGGTTGCGCGTATTCCCAATCGTCTTTGCTTGTCCTCGTCCTCAGGCAGCTTGTAGTAATCAACCCATTCCTCATAGTTGTGAGAGATATCCTCTATGAAATCCATGCATGTCCGCCTGTACTCATCGACATTGTCGGTTCTCTCAGATGCGTCATCAGTCCGCATATCGTCATAATCTAGAGGCATTGCCATATCATATCTACAAACAGAGTTCTAAAAAAACCAATCCTAGTACCAAATTAATGGTTATAAGAGGAATTTTCGTGCAGTGTAATGATGATATTCTCTGAGATGACTGCAGAGCTTCAGGCTCAGTTGAGAAGAGACTTGGCGCAGATCAGATTCCTTCTAAAAAAGAACCAGGGAATGGCATATGCCAGAATCGTGGAGATTGGAAGAGAGGTTGGAAAGAGATACGACATGAAACTGATTGTAAACTTTCCAAAAGAGGGAAGAATTGACGAATTTGACATGTATGGAAAGAGGGATCTGAGCATGATTATCGACTATGAACAAAAGAGATTCCCCATAGATAGAGAGTCAATCAAGCAAAAGGCAAAGGAGATGCTAGTGAACGTGCAGACAGAGGATGCATACATGTATGAGGGCAAGGAAGGAGTCAGAGTGTTTACAGATGATTGGAAGATTGACATTCTGCCCCATTCACTGCATGTCTGGACAGAGTTCAACGAGAGGGTGACAGAGTTTTGTGACTGGCTACTAGAGAATGTTTATCACGTGAAAAAGATTGTATAACCGTCGACTATAAATTTTCAAGTTCGTCAAGCAGTTCTAGAGCCCTAGAGTTTTTTGGCTCTAATTTCAGAATTAATCTGCAACACTCTGTTGCCTCTTCTTTTTGTTGCAAAGCCAGATGAACATTAGTCTTGAGTTGAAGTGTCTCAACATCACTGTTGTCTAGTTTGAATGCTTTTTCATAGTAGGGGAGTGCCTTTTTTGAATCCTCTAAAATGACGTAAACGCCTCCCATTATGAACATAAAATCAGGATCATTTGAGAATTTAGACTCTATGGTATTTGCAAATTCAATGGCTTGTACATATTCGCCTTCTCTGATCAGTTTTTTTAGACGACGTTTGGGATATCTGAAGAGACTAACCATCACTACTTCGTTATTGTTTGGATGATTTTCTCAATTTGAATGTAGGTAATGGGCTGCTTGTGTCATTAAAAGTAACTGGCATGACAGTTTAGGTCAGGCACATCAGTTAACCCAAATGTGCTCAAAATCGGCTAAAAATGCAGATATCTGTAGGGAGGACATCTCAAATAGTAATTCGTGAGAAAGCAAACAAACAGACTGAGACGCGATATAACTAATAATCATGCAATATATCAACATGTTACCCTTTTGCTTGAAAACTGCCTGTCATCATGTATGCCAGTAACTGCCCAGTATAATGAGGTGTATACTCTGAACAACTCTCATCAAGGCATGATGCGTGCAACAGTTCTCAATGCATCAATTTCCGCATGTGCTTTTTCCATTCAAAAGATATCAGTCCAATCTGACAATGACTCACACATACATAGAAATCCAATTGGAGAATGGTTTCGCAATATAATCTCCAAAATTATGATTAGTGATGTTTATGAATCCTTTGAATCCACATTACAACAACAAATTTCCATGCTTTAAAAGTTCAAATGTCTGCCAAAAAAATGTGATTATATAATTGACATGTATCTCATACCACGGTACGATAAAGAACACAGCCAGTATCTACGACGTGGTAAATACAAAGATGGAACTATATAGTTTGAGGCAAGAGTTTAGGTTGAGCACAAATTTTAAATGTTCTAGTCAGGAGACCTAAACTCTTACATTACAGCTAGTGCAACACATCAAAAATTTGAACACACCATGATAATAACTGAGAGAGAAAAGAAAGCGCAGCACTGACAATAAAGAACCAAAAAAAAGTACATTGGGTTTGCAACCAATTCGTCTAATGTTGATGTGCCAAAATGTGCCAAACGATGAGGGATCGAGACAGGATACAAAATGATTGAAGCCATAAGACCCAGAACGAGCAGTACCAACATGACATCACACGAATTCTGTTTTCTATACTCGATAATGATGTTCGATATATGGTGATGGCAAATGCATTGTTTTCACGTGATGGAGAGAGGGATGAAGAGGTCAGATAACAATGACGGACATGAAAATTATGACTGTCAACCATTTGACAATATTAAAACCACCTCCTAAACCACCATCTGATTGGTCAGGATTGTGAGCACATCTGGGGTTAACTGGCCATGGATAAAGATTTATCAATAATATGGGAAAATTATTCATAGGGAGATAATGCAGAAAATGAAGGAAAATCCGATATTATATCAACTAGATGAAGTACAAATTGATACCGTTACAGTATGGGATGAGGCTCAGGCAAGAACACTGGTTGTAAATGATATTGACTCACTTGCCAAATCAATACAGCAAGAGGGACTACAAAGCCCACCAATGGTTCAGAGAAACGGTGCCAATTCATATCTGCTTATATCAGGTCAGAGAAGGTTAGAGGCACTAAAAAGACTGGGTTCTAAAACAATTCCCGTATTAATACTATCCAAGAACAGCTCGTGCGATATTGGTGATGCAAAGGCGGCATCCATAATTGAGAATCTACACAGAAAGAACATGAGTGTATCTGAAATGACATCATCTTGTCAGTTTTTGGTAGAAAAACTAGGAAAATCAGATGCTGCCAAAGCACTAGGAATAAACTCTGCAACACTTCGAGAGTATCTTGGATTCGATATGGTGCCAGGTAAAATAAAAGAAATGGTACCCAAAATACTATCAAGACGAGATGCAATCCGAATCTGCAAAGTTGTACCTATAGAATCCAAGGCAATTGAGATCGTGAAAAAAATCTCAAAGTACAATGCGTCCCAAAAAAAAAGATACCTTGATGCCTTGGAACAATTAGGCAGTACTGCAGAGCATCCAGACACACAAAAACTCGCAAATTCCTTTAGGGCAAGGCAGAATTTGTCTTTAAAAATATCAAAAAATCAGGCAAAGGGGTTATCCAAACTATCTAGAGAGTCTGATTTAGAACCTGCCGAGTTTGCACAAAAGATAGTTAGTGATTATCTCTCTAGAAGAGGCTTCAAGTAAATCTCTCTGGTTTTGGAAATTTTAACAACTCTGCGTTGTATGTTTTTGTATTAATTCTAATCACCCCATACAGATATGCTAAAATCTATCCAATCAGAATATTTTTAATATTATTTCTAGATAAAACAAAGAAGAAATGACAGTACATTCATAATTGTTCTATACCCCGAATCAAAAGTCTTTGCTCTTAATGTCAAGTTTTGTTGCTCACTTTGTAACTGTTTTTCAAACGAAAAAAATCAATATGATGAGTCATGATAGTTTTTGTGAATGTCTTTGGACTAGTTGCAATAATACTTGACGAGAAGGCATGTACAAGCCTATTCAAAGATGGAAGATGGGATGGGAACATTTCATGTCCACACTACTTAGTTGCATAACTTTTGATTTATTTATTGAATATACCGCACATCAAGATGTATTTCTAATCAAAATGACAAACTCAGTCTGTAATTTCTATGACATATCAAAATCTAAACTTGAAGACTAGTCTTGAACTAAATTCATGTCATTGTAGGAATGTCACAAAACAAATTGTAAACATGTACTTTTATTTGAATTTCCTGTACAATGTTTTCCCATTTTCTAGAGTGAACAGCACTGCCAAACAATCTCTTAAAGGATGAAAAAACAACTTTGGATATCCATCGCTGACCATAACGTACTCTTTTTTTTCCATCTATCACGAGAGTTTATGCGTAATTGACTAAATCACGCCAACCATCTGAATTCCTTGCCTTTTTCTTCACATATAGTTACAAACTCTAACAAAATCATACATCTCAAAATAATTAAAGTCAGTCAAACTTTACAAAAAATACAAAAGAGTTTATGCGTAATCGACCAAAATAACAATCGAATTGTACGCATCAACTTGTTTACATTTGACACGATGGTAAACATTTCTCAGACGATAGGTTTAGATCCTGGTATATTTTTTGCTTTGATATGTCCCAATACGAAATGCTAGCTCCAAATCAATTGATAAAGCTGATTGAGAGCAAAGACAAGGCGCTATATGAAAAGGACAGTGCACTATATGAAAAGGACAGTGCACTATATGAGAAGGACAAGATAATAGCAGAACTAGATGCATTATGGACTGCAACAAAGGCCAGGAAACGTAGATATCAAGGGAAAGAAGGTCGTGAATTTGCACACAAACTCGAGATATGCCACATCATAATGTCAACACCAGAACATTTGCATGCATTTACAGGATATCAAATCGACGATTTTTATTGGCTGTTAAAATATTTTAGAGAATTCATACTAGACTATCTAGATAAAATGCCGTTATTTGATATTAAATCAGGTAAACGAGAATCTGATGCAGGAAACAGATGCAAGCTTGATCCGGAACACGCATTACTAGTGGGACTGATGAAAAAGAGAACAAACGTTACACAAGACAACTAGCAGCATTGTTTGGAATTGATCAGACCACGGTGTGCAGATATATCAAGCTTGTAGATGAGATATTGAAACGAATTTTGCCCACTGCAAAGAATATGTCTGATATAATACAATCAGATGAGAAACCCATACAACAAATACAAAAGGTGCTGGGCAACACCTTGCTAATTGATGGAACACATGTACCTGTACGAAGATCAGAGGATTCTGTGCAAAGAAATAAATCATACTCTGGCAAAAAGAAACGATTTACGTTCAACACAGAGATAATAACAAACAGCAAAGGAATCATAATTCACCAAACCAAAAGCTATCTTGGCAGTAATCACGATTTTAGCATATTCAAAAAAGAATCTGAATCAATCTTAAATATAATAAAATTACTGACTGGAAGCAGTAAAACAAAGCTATACTCTGACAAGGGATTTTTAGGAATATCGGATTACCTTGATAACAACACACAATCCATGCAACCTAAAAAGAGATCAAAGAATCGCCAACTAACAAACCGAGAACGGGCAAAAAACAGAAAGATGAACGGAATCAGAGCCAGGGTGGAGCACACCATTGGTGACATGAAAACCTATGCAAGAATGGTTGATGCATATGATGGTACACTAGAAGAGTTTGAAACAGAGTTTAGCGTGGTAACAGGTCTTGTCAATCTGCGTACAATGTGGAAAAAGATACGGTCTAGATGGAAAAAGGGTGAACCGCCACCGCCATGGACCGTATATTTTGATTAGATGTGGTAACATCACAATGCTACGCTGTGCGTATTTTCACAAGCTGATTATTTTGCATGTTTAATAATTTATTTTGTATTTTTTGTACAAGTTTGACTGACTTTAATTTTGAGATGTATGATTTTGTTAGAGTTTGTAACTATATGTGAAGAAAAAGGCAAGGAATTCAGATGGTTGGCGTGATTTAGTCAATTACGCATAAACTCTATTATTTTTAGATAAAACAGAGAAGAAATGACAGTACATTCATAATTGTTCCATACCCTGAATCAAAAGTCTTCGCTCTTAATGTCAAGTTTTGTTGCTCACTTTGTAACTGTTTTTCAAACGAAAAAAAAATCAATATGATGAGTCATGATAGTTTTTGTGAATGTCTTTGGACTACTCACAATAATACTTGACGAGAAGGCATGTGCAAGCCTATTCAAAGATGGAAGATGGAATGGGAACATTTCATGTCCACACTGCAAATCAAATGACATAAAAAAATATGGAAAATATGGTAACTGTCTAGAGTTTTGAAGTTCCTTCGTGTTTGTGTCAAAAAAATAACCTGTTTTGACATATCTTGTGCGTAATACTTCAAAACTGTAGATAGTTACAAAATATGCGATTCATCTTTAGAGATATTTCTGTTACAGCTGCGGCCGCACATTCAACGACAAGACCGTGACTATATTTCATTACTCTCACATGTCCCTATCCCAGTGACTCTTTTTTATCTGGATGTACTGCAGTCTCACCAGTATATGGAATATCAGTCAGGGAGATTAGTAAAAAGATGGGGGGTGCAGTACAAGACATGTATTACATGACTCGCAAGGCTATGCAAAAGATTACTGATTCAGAAAAAGACAAGATGTTATCGGGTAATTGTGAGGTGGATGAACTGTATATGCAGTGTACTGAAAGGAAAAAACTATCACAATATCATCATATCATCAAAAAGACTGCCAAGAAGATGTGCAGTAAAACCACCACCTAGACGTGGCAAGTTTGATCGAGATTTCCCGATGATTTTGTGCTATCATCAAAGAGATGGCGATACTATCTTTGTGGTACCTCAAAAGTATCCATACATGGCAAGCCTTGTTTGTATGATAATATCAAGAGAATCTCACATCTACACAGACGAATATAAAGTGTATTATTCTTGAGTCTTTGGGGTATGGTATGTATCAACCTCTACGCCTAAATCCACTAAAATACTTGGACGTTATAGGCGTAAAACATGCTCTTTGCTTGATTCATACGGGGTATGAACATCATCATACCGTAAATCAGTCTCAAGGAATGTAATGGATGATGTGCATACCAACAACTGTGAGTGCAGAACCGCACTTTTTAGACTGGATGGTGTAGCACAGTAGAGTCAAAAGTTTAACTTGGAATCATGTCCAAACGTTTGCATTCTTGCACAACATGAGAAAGCAAGATGATTATTCAGTTCACCAAAATAATCTCAGTTCTGTATATAGCAACAAAATTCTACATTAAGAGCGATTTGATTTCTCTCTCAATCTACAAAGAAACCGTAAATCTACATGCCTAAACTGTCTGTCATCTCTGCAAAAGATCGCACAGTATCGTATAAAATTTACCATCTGGGGGTTCTGTCAAGTTATCGGGAGCTAGACACAAAACACGATCTTCTAAAGATTAAAAAATATGCAACTATGTTGGGCTTACTTTAAGTAAATTCAAGTCAACTAACTCTTTCATCAAATCAATCGTTTTTGCATTTAACTGATTATCTTCAAATGAAATATAGCCTAAATCTTTAAAATCACTGCCAAACGAAACACCGTTTTCTTTAAAAATTACAATTTTCTTTCCATAAAGAACAGATGCAGCTCCTAACTCAAAAACGACATTATCATTTGGTCTGTATATCTCATTCCCCTCTTTGTCTTTTGTTTTTTCATCTTTAGTAAAAAGAAATATTGCAGAAGAACATTCACGCATTAAATCAGACACTTTCTGACTGATTGGTCTACCTTGATTAGATTCAATTATTGCGATTTTGTAAGGTACTTTAAATTGATCAAGAATGGTTTTTAATTGATCTAACGGTTTATGGTTTTTTCCATGAGCTACAAATATTTGTTTAGGTGTTTGTTCTTGTTCTTCATTGCTAATTGGATTATCCGTCACAGTTTCCTCTTCTGATTGCTCTAACGGGTTAATTTCTTCTGTTGTGTCTCTAAGTTGTATACCATCAAATTTAAGATATTTACTTTCTTTTATCTCTCGAATTAATCCATAATCATTTGCGTTAGCCATAAAAACATTATAGCACAAATCTACATCATTGGGATTAATATTAAATTCGTTTTTTAGTGTGTCAATAAATACTTCTTTTCGTGGAATTTTTTTGTTTGTATACCAGTCAATTATTTTACCCAATTCATTGGAATGAATAGCTTTGAGGATAGCTTTGTGTTTTTTATCAGGTATATCTGAGGTCATTATTATCTTGCCTAAGTCGGTCAATTCAATTTTAGATGCTGTATAACCACCAGATGTCACACCATATCGTCTAGACGCAATAAGTAACATTCTAAATTTATTTCCATTTGGAGTCAAATTCATTGATTTGGCAAGGTCTAATCTGTCGTAAGGATTACCTGCATTATTGTTTTCTATTGTTTCTGAGATTTGCAAAACATCTTTCAACGAAAACCTGATGATTTTTTTTCCTTTTGATGTTTGTTTAACTATAATTTCTTTAGTTTGCTTTTGTTCCTGTTTCAATATATTTTATTGGTAATGAGTTGTATTTTAATCGTGTGCACGATAAAGATTTATCGTGCACAAGTAATGCACGATTATTAATACTACCTCATACGTTCCTTATTCCAATATGGCGAATTACATTTTTTATTATTGCAGTTCTTTGGAGATTCGTTCCTACTATACCAAATCTCATTACATCTATTACATTCATGACGCCAATATGCACCGTCAACTTTCATACTCATACATTTACTCATTTTAACCACTATATAACTTATTACTATATATAGTAAATAAGTATAGTATATATGTAGGTAAAAAATATAGTGTAATATGAATCCAAGAACACAAAGAGCAAATCAGATGTTAGAAAAACAAGATTGCTATACTCAAATTGATTCAAACAATTTCAAAGTAAGATCACAAACTGATCCTACAAAATTCCATATTGTATCAAAGACAGGCAATGAATTAATTTGTACTTGTAAAGACCACACAACAAGAAATGCGGACTGCAAACATTTAAAATTAATTCTCAGTGATCAAATCCAACAAATCTGACAATGACACCTTTAGAGTTATGACAAGATCAAAACTTCAATTATGTAAATACTGTGATTCAGGCAGATTAAAAAAAGCAGGAATGAGGAAAACCAAAAAAGGTAACGTTCAGCGGTATGCCTGTTTAGACTGTAAGAAAAGATTTACTGCAAACTTTGGATTTGAGAAAATGCGTTATGATTCTGTATTAATTACAAGATCACTTCAAATGTATTTTTCAGGTATGTCAGTTAGAGATGTTGCAGATTGTTATGAACAGGAAGAAATAGACGTGTCTTATCAAACCGTCTATAATTGGATTAAAAAATACTCTCAAATGATCGGTGATTATGTCAAGGGCATAGTTCCAAGAGTATCAGAAACATGGAGAACTGACGAAATTTTTATGAAAATTAAAGGTACCATGAAATTACAATATTCAATGCTTGACCATGAAACAAGATTTATGATAACTCAATATGTCGCAAACACAAAAGGCGCTGAAAATGTCACTCCAATGTTTAGAGAAGCAATGATGATTGCAGATAAAATCCCAACAACTCTAATTTCTGACGGAGCTCATAATTTCCATGAGGCATGAGAATTAAATTACAAGGCAAAGAATTTTCTTTGGAAAGATACTGAACACATCAGACACATTCACATGAAAGGTGACAAAAATAATAACCGTATGGAGAGATTACAGGGAACTATTAGAGATAGAGAAGTAGCATACAGGGGAATTAAAAAAATGAATAGTCCATTATTTACAGGATTCCAAACTTTCTATAATTTCTCAAAGAAACATGGTGGCATTGGCAAAAAGGCACCAGCCGAATTAGCTGATATTCTAGTAGATGGAAATAATAAATGGAGAACTTTGATCCAAAACGCCTCACTTAGTCAATATCAATAATCATCATTTTAAGAATTTTAGAACTTTAAAATTTTTGTAGGTTTTCAATCCTTAGAAGATCGTGTCTAGCTCCCGATAACTTGACAGAACCCATCTGGGAATATCCAAAAAGTGATCAACCCATGTCAGTTGCACAACTCTGCTACTAATAATCGCCTCTGAATTTTGTTTAGACTGTATCTGCTATGTCAAATGCCTAGTGCGGGGTAGAAACTGCCATATTCGTAACTGTCTACAGTTTTAAAGTATTACGCACAAGACATGTCAAAACAGGTTGTTTTTTTGACACAAACACGAAGGAACTTTAAAACTCTAGACAGTTACCAATATTCCTTCTGTGATTAGAAACTGGATTGCACTGATAAATTCAGTATCCGAAGTGTTTCCATCCACCCATGCACCTGTAGTAAATTTTATCCATGATGGAATTGCAGTGCTCTCGCCTGAGCCTTGCTGGGTTTGTGGAATTACGATAATCCCATCCTCTACTAGGAACTTTATCGCACTGATAAATTCAGTATTAGAAGTGTTTCCATCCACCCAAGCACCAGCAGTGAATTTAATCCATGATGGGATTGCAGTAGGCATTTGTACTGGTGCCGATGATTCAAAGAGTGTATTTTCGTCGATTTCAACCTCGATGGTAACATACCCTCCCATGGTGGCATCAGGTACCTGATACTCTGGCCCTGTACCATAAACGAATATTGAATATCGTGCCAGTCCTGCGTCCTCTTTTACTGGAAGGCGAAAATGAAGCTGACCGAATCCGTTAAACAATTCGTTTCGTCCAAGGTCTTGGGCATACGAGCGCAATCTACTGCCATCCTCATCTACTACCCATATATCATAATGAACTTGATCAATGAACTCAACCTCATTAAACGGATTCATGAAATTTATAATCCAGTCGATATCGCATCCCTCGACGGGAAATTCCGGAGCATATTTGTAATCTATTATCATCTTGTATGTGTTTAATGTAACATGCTTACCTACGTGATTGGAAAATTCTGTAGTGCAACCCGGCAATTCCTCTCTTGGGACTGTCTCCACAACATCACTGAAAGGATCATCTGTCACATCCTCTTGAAAATCAAGCAGGATGTATTTGTGCATTATTGGCGGAACGCCTGTGGTAATCCATGCATAAGTTAACGCCTTTACGGGAAAGGGAAATTCGTCTACTATCCAGATCTCATTATACTTGCCGCTATACCATCCGACTACAACTGTATCAACTACCCCTACAGGAACAGTTATTGTCTCTGCTCGTACCGGAGTTAACTGGGCACCGCCAATTGCCCCTATCTTTCCCCATGCAGCAGCTCTGAACTCTTGCGGCCCGTGAATTCTATCACCTTGATTTCCAGTGGCAAAAGCAGACAGCCAGGCCAGTGATGACTTGAATGCAATAGCGTAATCAGATAGATCATTATCAAACAATATGGGTTCTGGAGCAGTCTTACCTAGCGCCATCGAACCCTTGATAATCTTACTACCATCAATAACTACAACACTGGCATCCCACAGCGTCTCTGTCTCATGTGAAATGACACCCTTGATCCACATTTTTAGTTTAATTGGTGCACAATCATAAAGATCTATCTCGCACAAGGAATACTCAAAATAATCCCCTACCTTGAGACCCTCGCCCAAATACCACGTACCGTCAACATCAACACCACCTGATGTGGCAACCCCCTGACCAAAAGCTAGATTTGAAAATCCAAAACCAGATACAGTAATCAAGAGCATAAACGCTATGGCAAATCGATTCACAACATTAATGATGAAATATCCTAGTTAAACGTTATTCAAATTTGTGAAAAATGGACTGCGATATGTTATCTGTTAGCCCGATGTGCTCAAAATCGGCTAAAAATGCATAGACGTTAGAGGTAAGAGTTTAGGTTGAGCACGAATTTTAGATGTTCTAGTCAGGAGACCTAAATTCTTACTTTAGGCGTGCTGCAAATGGTGTAAATTCTTTTCCGGGATTCTTGTATTGTATTGTATCCTCAATCTCTCGGATATAGTGAATGTGGCATCTTTGGTGGGTTTTACCAACATGATTCCATGCAGAATACGAGTCACTTGTAATGTTGCCTTTGTGCCCGTCAAGGATTATCTTTGGCACATCCTTACTGGTAATTGTCTACAGTTTTAAAGTATTACGCACAAGATATGTCAAAACAGGTTATTTTTTTGACACAAACACAAAGGAACTTTAAAACTCTAGACAATTACAACCAAACCCGGAACAATAGTTATTGATGAGCAGGCAAGAGAGAATATCATGTGGAATAACGGAGGAACTACTTTTATGATGCTCACAGAATCAGGCTTTTTTTTAACTAGTGATATCAGGTGATTGTTCCACCGAATTTAATCAAGACGCCACTACCAGTCTCTACTGTGAGGTTGTTGTTTGCAAAGTCAATATCCAAAGTAATTCCAGATGGGATGCTCAGTATCGAATCATTCTGAACAATCACATTTCTTGTGGCAGTTGCACTAGAATCAAGTGTACAACTAGTAGTTATAATCCAGTCTCCAGAGGATGAAACTGTGCAGAATGTGGGTATAGTGGCCTCAATCACATTTACAGTCCTGATAACTTGGGTGGCACTGTTCCCTGATGCGTCAACAGAGTCGTAATAGATAGAGTATGTGCCCACTTTATCAGTGAATTCAGCCGCATTAATGGTTACTTGCGAACCGTCATTGGTTGTTGCGCCTAGTTCTGTATAGTCCACACCAAGTTCGATTATCTGCGGGTTGTCTCCATTCAGGGTTATGATTGGTGGAGTATCCAGAGTGTTTGTTACATTTTCTGCAAAGTTTAGCAATGAATTCCCAGACACATCATCAAATGATCCAGATGTTCTGACATAAGATATAGTCACATCATCATCACTATCAGAGATTGTCGCACCAGTGATGCCAAGCGTAATTATATTATTGGAGACAGACACTATGGAATCAATTGAACCACCAATGACTCCGCCAAGTGTAAAGTCATTGGGAATTGCAGAAGAGGCATTGACGTTCTGGTCTAGTGTGATTGCAATCTGTACAATTGAGAGGGTTTGAGCACTGGAGAATTTTGGCGAGTTTGCATCAATTGTCTTTAGTATGTCAGTACCATTGAATGGCAAGCTAGTATTACCTGCACTATCTGTTATTGTTACATCTGTGATTTGAAGTAGTGTGGTCTGGTCTGCATCCCCTTCAGATACGGTATAGGTTGCAGTGTATGTGTTTCTGTTATCAGCAGTACTCCAAGATAATTCTACAGAATTAAAAGTGCTGTTAATGCTAGCAGCATTCTCTGTTGAATTTGTGGTCAGTGTGAATGATATGGTATCGCCTACCTTGAGTGTGCCCGGAAATGTTGCATCAGATGTAATGCTAGTTATGGTTGGCGGAGTTTTATCAAGACTGTTCAAGAATATTACATGTATGGAATTGTCGCTCACTGCACCAACTGCGATATCGGATATACCATCATTATTCAGGTCGCCAATGTTTGCAATCGAGGCTCCAAAAGCATCACCATCAGCCAAGTTTGGACCGTTTGTACTATTAGAATTGATCTCTATGGTGCGAGATACGGTTCCATTACTGTTCATAAGCAATACATGTATAGTACCTCTATTACTACCACCAGTATCATCAAAATATGCACCAACTGCAATATCTGTTATGCCGTCACCGTTCAGGTCGCCAATGTTTGCAATCGAAGTACCAAAGTTATCCAGAGAAGACCAGACAGGGCCGTTTATCGTATTGTTAGTGATTCTGATGCTATTAGATACGGTTCCATTACTGTTCATAAATATTATATGTATTGCACCAGAAGTAGTAGAATCGGCATTATTAAAACCGGTTGCACCAACTGCAATATCTGATACACCGTCACCGTTCAGGTCGCCAATGTTTGCAATCGAGGATCCAAATGTGCTCTGCTCAAACAAGTCAAGGTTGTTTGTATTACGACCTAACTCTAGACTACGAGATACGGTTCCATTACTGTTCATAAACAGTACATGTATAGCACCATAATTTCGATCACCAGCTGCACCAACTGCAATATCTGATATACCGTCACCGTTCAGGTCGCCAATGTTTGCAATCGAGTATCCAAAGTTATCAGCACCAACCAAGTTGAGACCGGTTGTACTAGTAGAATTGATCTCGATGGTACGAGATACGGTTCCATCACTGTTCATAAACATTACATGTATAGCACCAGAATTTTGATTGGAACTAGTGCCATCATCACCAGTTGCACCAACTGCAATATCAAATACACCATAACCGTTCAGGTCACCAATGTTTGCAATCGAGTATCCAAAGTTATCATTATCAGCCAAGTTGGGACCGTTTGTACTATTAGAATTGATCTCAATGGTGCGAGATACGGTTCCATCACTGTTCATAAACATTACATGTATAGCGCCTCTATCACTACCGCCAATATCATCATTACGTGCACCAACTGCGATATAAGAGATGTCAATATCGCTCTGATTGCCAATGTATGCAATGGAATAACCAAATTGATCATTATGACTCAAGACAGGACCATTTGGTGTATTGCTATCGATTTTTATGATACTAGATACGATTTCATCTCCAGTTGCAGACACATTTTGATATCCTACAATATATATTGAACAAAGTGCCAATATTAGAAACATGAAGATTAGATCTGGTTTTCTCAATAAAAATCACCATCAGAAAAAATATAATACAGGAGAGTTTATGCGTAATTGACTAAATCACGCCAACCATCTGAATTCCTTGTCTTTTTCTTCACATATAGTTACAAACTCTAACAAAATCATACATCTCAAAATTAAAGTCAGTCAAACTTGTACAAAAAATACAAAATAAATTATTAAACATGCAAAATAATCAGCTTGTGAAAATACGCACAGCGTAGCATTGTGATGTTACCACATCTAATCAAAATATACGGTCCATGGCGGTGGTGGCGGTTCACCCTTTTTCCATCTAGACCGTATCTTTTTCCATTGTACACAGATTGACAAGACCTGTTACCACGCTAAACTCTGTTTCAAACTCTTCTAGTGTACCATCATATGCATCAGCCATTCTTGCATAGGTTTTCATGTCACCTATGGTGTGCTCCACCCTGGCTCTGATTCCGTTCATCTTTCTGTTTTTTGCCCGTTCTCGGTTTGTTAGTTGGCGATTCTTTGATCTCTTTTTAGGTTGCATGGATTGTGTGTTGTTATCAAGGTAATCCGATATTCCTAAAAACCCCTTGTCAGAGTATAGCTTTGTTTTACTGCTTCCAGTCAGTAATTTTATTACATTTAAGATTGATTCAGATTCTTTTTTGAATATGCCAAAATCGTGATTACTGCCAAAATAGCTTTTGGTTTGGTGGATTATGATTCCTTTGCTGTTTGTTATTATCTCTGTGTTGAACGTAAATCGTTTCTTTTTGCCAGAGTATGATTTATTTCTTTGCACAGAATCCTCTGATCTTCGTACAGGTACGTGTGTTCCATCAATTAGCAAGGTGTTGCCTAGCACCTTTTGTATTTGTTGTATGGGTTTCTCATCTGATTGTATTATATCAGACATATTCTTTGCAGTGGGCAAAATTCGTTTCAATATCTCATCTACAAGCTTGATATATCTGCACACCGTGGTCTGATCAATTCCAAACAATGCTGCTAGTTGTCTTGTGTAACGTTTGTTCTCTTTTTCATCAGTCCCACTAGTAATGCGTGTTCCGGATCAAGCTTGCATCTGTTTCCTGCATCAGATTCTCGTTTACCTGATTTAATATCAAATAACGGCATTTTATCTAGATAGTCTAGTATGAATTCTCTAAAATATTTTAACAGCCAATAAAAATCGTCGATTTGATATCCTGTAAATGCATGCAAATGTTCTGGTGTTGACATTATGATGTGGTATATCTCTAGTTTGTGTGCAAATTCACGACCTTCTTTCCCTTGATATCTACGTTCCCTAGCCTTTGTTGCAGTCCATAATGCATCTAGTTCTGCTATTATCTTGTCCTTCTCATATAGTGCACTGTCCTTTCAGTAGATAGGAATGTGTTAACCAACAAACTCTAGAAAATAATCTTGTTTTTCATTTCGAATCATTTGCACCACAAACAACCTAAAGAAACATTTGAGCAATTCAATTGAAATGGTTGGTTTGCCATTACAGTTTGATTCATCTTTGAGGATATAGTTTGTGACAATCCATGTATTGTAAAATATCAGTGGAAAATAAAACATCAATAACCTTACAGAATGATTAGGGCTGGTAGTTCTTGGTCTTACCTTTTCAATACATGCATATCCTGTTTCAAACCCCCATCTTTTTTTGTATTCTTTTGGAATTTGTGATATGTTTGAAGATATTTTTTCTCGTGGAAGACTAGTTGCAAACACCAGATACTGGTCTGTTAAATTGGGCTTGTCAGGTCTTGGGTGGGGAATTATTACAAGTGTGAATGATTCAACATGTCCGGATGCAGAACGCAATTTGTACTCTGAAATTACGCCTCTGTTACCTTCCACATATTGGATAATCGCGTTCTTTATCCCTCTGGTCTTTTTTGCTGGCATTAGAAATTTCTTTCCCAACTGTTTTAATTCATGGATTACACTGACTGAAAAAAACTCTCTGTCAAGTAACACAAGGCGTATATGAATGTCATTTCTGAGGCAATTATTCAGTAATTTACGCACAAAACTAGAGTTTGGCTTGTTTTTCGTAACATGGTATGCACCAGGCAAGCTCTGCAATCTTTATCTACACAGCTCATGGTGCAGTAACACTCAAAATATGGGGTACTCTTTTTTGGTTTTGATTTTATCAGAAATTCATCTGGTTTTTTATCATATCTTGAAATCAAGTGTTTGTCAATTGCGACTGTGACTGGTCTGGCAAACATTCCAATCTCTTTCATGTCTGCAATGGTTCTATCCAATGCATCAGAGAGATGTAGCAGCATTCTCTGTTCTGAAATCTTTTTGATTGAATTAATCAGCCATGAACCAGATGGAGTCTGCTTAAGATCTGATTCAACTGCCAATCTTTTTAGTCCTGATTCTGCATAAGAATTTCCAACACACAAGGCAATTAGTGCATTTATCATGTCTGGTAATCCATATTTTGAATTATATCTGACAGAGAATTGAAATGACATGGTAATGCAAAATAATTGGTGCAACTTTTCAAATGTGTCTTGTGATATATTGTACTGGTGTGCAGTATTAAAAATAGTAGGTCGATTCACAACTGATCGAATTGCACACTACTATCTAGCTTTTTCTATCAAAACTATTTGAGAGAATGGTTAGTATTTTTTTGACTCAAATGGAGCACATTCCTATCTACTGCCTTTTCATATAGCGCCTTGTCTTTGCTCTCAATCAGCTTTATCAATTGATTTGGAGCTAGCATTTCGTATTGGGACATATCAAAGCAAAAGATATACCAGGATCTAAACCTATCGTCTGAGAAATGTTTACCATCGTGTCAAATGTAAACAAGTTGATGCGTACAATTCGATTGTTATTTTGGTCGATTACGCATAAACTCTAGGATATTCATACTAGATTTCATGTTATTTTTAACAATATTATCAATTATTAAGTGTACTGTCCAGAGTACACTGTTCAATCTGCGGGGTTTTTCAAAGGGGTGTTAAATTCGGGGTTTGAAGTGTTAAGTTAGAGGTTTGGAATGTTGTTGAATCTACTTGGTTTTTCCCATATTTGCTAAATTCATGATCTGTGCAGACATTGTAAAGTTTAGTGTGGATCACTGTAGAAGGTTTTATGATGTCAATTCCAGATTAAGTGGTTATCGCATGTGCCTAAATACAATTTTAAACAGAATATTAGTCTAAAACCTCTAAAGTCTTTACAAACTTTGAGCCTAATTTCCATCTCAAATCAGGATAGATTCTATTCCAATTTTTTGTGAGTAAATCTCTTGAATGGGGTCCTGCAGTCCAACTTTCCCTAACTTGATTATTATCAAGATATATTTTCGCAATACGATCAATTTGATCATTTGTAAAACTTGGATGTGACTCTAAATCACGAGCTACCGAATTTGCGTCTTTAAAGGTGTCTGATGTAGCTAGTTTTTCAATTAACTCATTAATGATTTTTTGACCTTCCAGAGTAAATTTTTTCAACTTTTTCGCTAGATCTTCAATATCACCTACAACTAGTTTTTTATTAATTTGTTTACCTTGAAAACCATACATAAAACCATATGGTTTTATCTTGTCAATCATTATTGAAAAAATTCGTTTATTATGTGCTATGGCTATTCCAACTTCGTGATTTGTGTGTTCAGATTTTTTGAAATCTTCAGACAGTAACACCAAAAATAGTTCAGAGTTGTAAATTTCATTTTTTATTTTAACAGACCATTCAACACTTATCTCAATATCACAATGGGCTAGAAATACTTCAAAACCATGAGGTTTTAACAAATCTGAGAGTTTTTCTGCAAGTTTCTTGTTTTTGTCAGAGTAACTTAGGAATGTTGGAATCTGGGTCATGTCGTCCATATTTTTTTTACTTGTGTTTAGGTATAAATATCAACATATCCATATCCTCAAATCTAAAAATAAAGTTGCAATATTACCATAGAGTTTATGCGTAATTGACCAAAATAACAAACAACAATCTACTTGTACGTATCAACTTGTTCACAGTTGATATGATGGTAATGGACCGTTTGCGTAATTAGGGTGATTTTTTTCAACATTCGATATTTTGTGTAATTTTATGCCTAAAAATCCAAAATTTCAGAATAATCCGAGAAATTATCTTCTAAAACCACGTCTAGGAATAATTACGTAATACGTCTAATGATTTTGTTTGAGTATTGTTGTAATAGTCGGCGTGGTTTAGTCAATTACGCATAATCTCTCATATCTGAAATATCACAACATAGGCAATTCTACATTTGATTTAATTTCATAATGTCCATTTCCTACACCTTTAACAAAAGGAGAACGATAGAGAGTGGACCGAAGTGTGGCATCTGGAGTCTTGGATGTAATTTTCTTAACTTTCTTAATTTGGTTCAAAAGTTGAATTGCTGTCATGGGCTTTTTCTCTCTTTGTAGTATGACAAGAATGTGATATTGATAGCTGTTTCTACCAATTGTTCTATGACTGGTCATGGACTCTTTTCCCATAAAGATTTTCACATTTAATAACATTAAACAGTTTTTCAGACATGCTGGCTTACTATCATTGGTGTTGATATTTTTAGTCTGTTTCGTGTAATCTCCACAAATGCCTTTTCTTTCTCTATTGCAATGAAATGTCTATTGTAATTTTTTGCAACAAAAGGTATGGTTCCACTACCAGTGAATGGATCTATTATTATATCATTTTCACTAGTCAGACCCAGAACTAATTTCTCAATTACCGCTATTGGTTTTTGATTTGGATGCTTTCCAAATTGCTTTTCAGATGAAGGAGTCATTGGTATATCCCACATATTACGCATCTGTTTACCGCCATTCATTTCTTTAAGAACATCATAGTTGAATGTCCAGTTTTTGGCCTTTTTTCTGTCATTATTCACTGCCCATATCACATATTCTGTACTCTCACAAAACATTCTTCTTGTAATATTTGGAAATGCATTTCGCTTATACCACGTAATAGAGCCAACTATCTTTCTGTGGTTTCTCTTTAAAACATAACCAGTATCAAAAATATTATGAAATGTTCCAAATATGGCAATATTTCCATTTGGTTTTACTATGCGAAAAATCTCAGATAACCATTCTTGAAGAAACATGTCATAGTCTGAATCTGTAAATGAATCCCACGTTTCATCCATCTTTGTAAATTTTTTTTCACCTGTCCAGAAATTATTTGACTGCAGCCAACCTATAGCTTTCTTTCCATCATAGCCTGAAATATTGTAAGGAGGATCAGTTATACAGTGGTCCACGCTATCAGATGGGATTTTACGCAGTAATTTGGTTGCATCTCCTAACCAAATTTTATTCCTGTGCTTCAATACGCCATGATGGTATCTTACCCATTATTATCTTGTATGTTTTGTTTTGATGCAAATTGTGAATTTTATTTTATCTAGACATGATTAACAAATTACAAATGTCAAAGTATTGTCTAATACTGAGTTAAACGATCTGATCTTAAAATTACAACAAACACAAAATGAACTTCAAGAGCAATTTGGAATCACAGATATTTACTCTAACAGCAAGTTCTATGAGATTATGATTGCTAATGAATTGGACCATACGCCAATTGCTGGACATTCAGGAACAAGGAATGGAAAAAATTCTGACGGTGAATTTGAATACAAACATTTCAAAGAATCAAGTTCAAATCATTCTTGGGCATTTAACGATTATTCAGACACGACCATAGAAAAGCTAAAGGGGGTCAAATCAGTTGTTTTTGCACATATAGATGACACAAACAGAAACCAACCTAAATTTGACTGGTGTCTTAAAGTGGATGGTGATCTCTGTTCAAAATATCTAAAATATAGAACAGATACCCTTCTTAAAATCCAACCAAAAGGAAAACCTAATGCACGAAGAATGATCAACTTTTCTGCCAATCAGATAGAACGGGACCTAAAGATATCAAAAACATTCATAGAACAAATCAAGGAAAAGGGAAGATTTTCAGCAGGATTAGCCATGATAATTGAAATCTCTAACGATATGGAAAAAATCACAGGAATTAGTCAAATACTTACAAGTAACAAGTTTTGGGAAATGCTTGTTGCAATGGAAATAGGGCATAGAGTATTGTCTGAGCAATCAGGACATGATGCCATAGATAAAGATGGAAGATTTTACGAATACAAGGTAGCCACAAACCCAAATTGGAATTTTCAAGACATATCTGAATCCGTACTTGGAAAATACTTGACTGATGAAAAGATAATTTTGGCAATAGTTGACAAACATTTAATCAGTTTAAAAGAGATACATATTGCAGAATCCAAAGTAGTTGTAAACCGTTTGAGAGAAAAACTTGCAGAAAAAGAAATAGATTATAAAAAAAGGCATAAAGAAATTAGAAGAATTAGTGCATCGCTATCTAGAGGAGATTTGCAAAAAATTAACGCACAAAGGATATTTCCTTAGAATTACTTGTTAATCTTTTCTTGTAAGATTATGACGTTTTGTTTATTGAATGCAGCCAATCTCTTTTTTGCCATTTTACAATATGATGCATTATTATCAAATCCTATGAATTGACGATTTAGTTTTTTACACGCAAGTGCAGTAGTGCCACTTCCCATGAACGGATCAAGAATAATATCGCCTTTTCTAGTGGTCAATTCAATTAACTTTGCAATAAGTTCTAGTGGTTTCTGTGTTGGGTGTATTCTTGTCTTTCCTTTTGGTGCTTGATATTTGAATATGTTATGAGTGCAATAACCTCCAAAATATGCACCATCTCTTTTACCGATAACAGCAGATTCCCAAGCATTAAGAAGCTTTGATTTTCCGTTTAGAGGTATGGGATCAGGTTTTTGCCACACTATAGAATCAATAGCTTTGAAATTCATTTTTTCCATATGCTCCCAATATTTACCAATATCTCTTTTAGCACAGAATATGATTGCCCATCCAGATGTCTTTTTCAATCCTTCTTTACACCATTCTGTGAAATTTTGACCCTTATCTGCATCCCAATCACCAAAGTCAAAATCTAGTTTTGCAGTACTTCCTAATTTTTGACCTTTACAGTTTAGTGTCTTGCTTATTCCATATGGCGGATCTGCGATCAAGAGATGTATGCTATTATTTGGAATTTTTTTAAAGCCATCCATACAATCTATCTTGTGAATTTTATTTAACAGGGAATCAGGCATTACATCTCACATAATTATGCTGTTTTCTTTCTGTTGATTTTAACGAATTGATTGTTGGTTTTAGGTTTACTGTAATGTGCCCTATTTTATTCATACTCTTTCCATCTATCAAGTTTTATTTAATTGTTAAAAAGTGCTGATCTCACCACATTTGAACCAAAATGTAGTGAAAGTACTTTATTTGATTTAAAAATCAAAATTACAAAAATGAATAATACAGGACAGAATTATCTAACTCTGTTTATTTTTCAACTTTTTAATCTTCATTGTGATTTTTTCCTTTTGTGTTTGTAATTCTTCAATCTCAATATCTTGTGCCTTTATCACTGATTTGGGATCAGATACAAGACCGCAATAGGTTGTAATTGTCTAGAGTTTTGAAGCTATACATGTAGTATTTTTGTCATATATCTTTTTTGATTAGTAGTAAAAACAGGATATATCAATGCAAAAAAAAGAATGAAATGGAACATTGTTGCAAACATTGCAATACCCTTGAACGACAATTAAAACATCTCAAAGAAGATAATGCTCATCTCAAAGCAAAGGCTGGAAAAATTAATGAAGTTATAGAAGTAAAACATCTCAAAGAAGATAATGCTCATCTCAAAGAAGATAATGCTCATCTCAAAGACAATTATGCACAGATAGAAGGAGAAAATGCTCTGCTAAAAAAAGAGAACACGTCCATCAAAAAAACAATTTCTGCACTTGCTGCAAAAGGCATAAATGCAAAAACCAACACATCTGACAAACCGCGGGAAACGACCCCACAGTCTAACCATTAAAGGTGTAACAGATCTAGTCCAGAACAGGTCTTGATGACGAGAAGGTTATTGATCAGACAGATTGTAACGTATGCGGTAATGAACTCTCAGAGCCAACTGATACATACCATATAACAGTGGAGGACATAGTTCCTGCAAAAAAGGTCGTTACACGATACATCATAACCAGGCGATACTGCAAGCATTGCAAAAAACAGGTATCTGCAAGGGTACCTGACGCACTGCCAAATGAGCGATTTGGAATCAGACTAATGACACTAATCGGAATACTAAAAACAATGGGATTATCTTATGGTAAAATATCAGTTGTTACAAACAATATACTCATTAAATCTTACAGAATCAACAATTAACCATGCAGTAACAAAGATTGCAAAGACATTTGGCCCAATATATCAAGAAATGATCTCAGAGCTAAAAAAAGAGGCAAACATACACGGCGACGAGACGAGCTGGAGGTTGAACGGAAAAAATTACTGGCTGTGGACGTTTGTTTGGAAATTGGTTGCAATATACGAGATTGACCCGACTCGCAGTAGGATGTGCCAAAGAGAATCATTGGTGGGTTTAAAGGCAACGTTACAAGTGACTCGTATTCTGCATGGAATCATGTTGGCAAAACCCACCAAAGATGCCACATTCACTATATCCGAGAGATTGAGGATACATACAATACAAGAATCCCGGAAAAGAATTCATAGTATTTGCAGCACGTCTAAAGAGAATATTGTATGTCTCTCATGATGCGGCAAAAATCACCAATAAAGCAAAAAGACTACAAGTGAAAAAGAATTTTGAGAGAAGAATATCTGCAATGATATCCAAAAAATACAGCAAAGAGAACTGCATCAGGTTTGTAAAAAGATTGAAACGTGAAAGAATGACGCTCTTTTCGTTTTTGCAGACTGGAACTGATTACCATAACAACACAGCAGAGAGGGCAATACGACCAAACGTCATAATCAGAAAGATCACAAACGGTCATCGCTCAAAGGCCGGAGCTGATTCTCACAAGATATTGATGAGTATAAAGGAGAGATGCAGGGTGAGGGGATTGGATTTCCATGATTATGCTTTGGAATATCTGAGAAATTCTACTTCAAAACGGTAGACAGTTACCTTTTTTCTTGTTGTCTGCTATTATCTTGACGATCTCATCTGGCAGTATTTTAAATTCAGTTGAACTCAACATTGCCGTAATTCTGACGGGATTCTATTTAGACTAGTTGATCATATAATTTTCTGTATGTATCAACCTTCACGCCTAGATCAATAAAATTAAACCAAAAGATCTAAAAGTAACCTCATCCACCTTCTGATATGAGCAAGACTCACAAAATTGATTTAGAATTAAGACGAGAAAATAAACAATGTAAATTAATCATAGGTGAACTAGTAAAATACGTTGATGATCTGACAAGATCAAATAACCGTATGACAAGAACAATTAACCGTATGACAAGAACAATTAACAGTTTAACAAAATCAAATGATAAATTGAAACATAAATTATTCTATTATGATAATCCACATACGCCACCATCTCGCAAGCTCTTGCAAGTGGAAAAGGACAAGAACGAGAAAAAAGATACCGAGTCAAACCGAGGAGGTGTCTTTGGACACAAGGGTAAAACACAGACATTCATACCACAAAAAACTACACATCACGATTCAACAGCTTGTCCAAAATGTAAAAGCACAGACATTACTCAGATTGACACAAAAAAACGCAACATGGTGGGTATTCCACCACCACAAGAGTATAACGTAACTGAGCATATTTTACACAAATATACCTGTAAATCATGCAAAAAGACATTTGAAAATGATGGCAAACTTCCACCTAGAGGACAATTTGACGCCACTGTAATCAAAAGTGTAGTGAGCATGTTTTCAAAAAGAATGCCATACAACACAATCAGAGAATCATTGCAAGAACAATATGGATTACAAATCAGCAATACGACAGTACTGTCAATTTTGCAGACAGGTCAGACGCTTTTAGAGCCATTTTATGATAAAATTGGGCACGAAATCAACAAATCAGAGATTGTAGGATTTGATGAGACTGGATATCCAATTGAGGGTAAACATGGATGGGCGTGGATTGCAAGAACCAACACCAAAGCGTACCATGTTTTAGATTTTAGCAGAGGTGCAGTTGTTATAAAAAAATACTGGATTGATTTTAGAGGAATTGTAGTTTCTGATGGATGGAAATCACATGTTGTAATATTTACCAAAAACAAGAGACAGAGATGCACTGCACATTTGCAAAGAGAGACAAGAGATGCAGGCAGATAAATCAGAAAAACCATCAGCTGCCATTTTGCACAAGGAATTCTCAAAAATATTGGATAATGCCAGGAAATATTCAAAATCAAAACACAAAAAGATAGAACGGATCAAATATACGGATTATCTGTTTGAGCAGATTGATCACATAATAAAACGATACCGGCGTGGTATGATATTATGAAAAAGTTTGGAATAAAGCTGAAAAACGCACGAAATGACCTGTTTACATTGTGATGTGTCCTGGCGTGCCATCAACTAACAATGATGCGGAAAACTCTATTCGAAAATGTGTGATGCAGAGAAACGTCCGGGGTCAGCTGAAAAGTGAAAAGGGAATGAAGATGCTTTCAGTATTTCTGACATGTTTTGAAACATGGAGAATCAGGAATCAGAACAGCCTAGTTGAGATGGGAAAATACATTTAGATGCTTGATTCATACTTTTTTTGAACTATTGCATCAGCTATGAATATTGATTCGTCTTGTTCTATTACGATGAATCCTTGACGTATTTTTGTGCCTACGTACTTTTTATTTTTTTCTTTAAACAGGAGTTTTTCTTTGCATGCAGCGGAATTTACAAATCTTTTTGTTGCAACCTTTGGAACAAATCCCACTGATGAAGCAATCTGTACACGTGTACCTCGTGATATCTCACTCCTGATTTTTCGTACATAAGATTCATCACTTGTTTTGCACTCCAACCTGACTTGTTTTCAGATAATGTTTGCTGTATCTTGATCAATTCTTATTTTGGTATGCTTGTTTGGTCTTCCGCTTTGCGATTTGTCTTTTAATCCGTCTATTCCCTCCTGCTCGTATCGTTCAAGCCATTTGTATGCCCATGATCTTACTTTGCAAATCTGTTCTGCGACATGAGAAGGAATTTGTTTGTCTACGATGACGCATTTTACTAGAAACATTCTATCTTTTATTTTGACATTCTTTTCGTTTTTGTATGCTTGGATTAGATACATGTGTTCATAAATTAGTGTAAGCTTTGCTGACCATTATGTTGTAGTGTCAAAAAATATGGATCTATTGCTCATGAATTTTTGTTAGACAGTATAGTTAGGAGTATTAGTCGCGTTAATCATTTTGAGGACAAGCCTCGTTATCTAACTGCGATTGATCCAAACTCGTGGATAAAGATAGTATTGAGAAACAAAACCTCGCATAAATAATGTCCGCATCCTGAATCATTTGAAACACATCTAACTAATGCCATACTCCACATGCTGAAAAAAGACAAAATGCTTAAAAAGATTCACATAGATGCCTGATTCTTTATATGGCAACAAAATTCTACATTAAGAGCGACTGGTTATTCAAATAAGCAAATATAGAGGAAAATTCACAGGATTGCAGAAATGTGTGAATGCTCAAAAATTCACTTGTATGAGGTAGAGTTCAAACTTGATGGAATGACCGTGGTTCCAACGCACAAAAATTGTGGATTCTCCCTAGATGAAAAACAATCAGACAAGTTCCAAAAAGAACTGGTAAAATCATGGGGTATTGAGGATGAGGAAGAATAATCCTAAAAATAAAAAATAAGGTTGTAATTTGCCATCCTAGGACAATTGTCCGACAGCTTCTTTGCAAACGTCTGTATTACATTTGCAGTCTGCGCTACATATGCAATGACCTTGCATTGCACAGTCACATGAATAATCAGGATCGCCGCTATCTGCTTCGCAACCGCATGCTTGATCTTCCATGACAAATTAGTATTAGTACTTGTTTTAAAAGGTTAGTACAGCAACAGTCAACCCAGATGTGCTCAAAATCGGCTAAAAATGCAAAGATCTATAGGGGGACGTCTCACAGTAATTCATGTTTAAGCAAACAAACCGTCTGAGACGCGATTTAACTAATAACCGTACAGTGTATCAACATGTCACTATTTTTCTTGAAAACTGCCTGTCATTATACAATGCCAGTATCTACCAGATATAATGCAGTGTATGCTCTGAACAATTTTTTTCAGGGCATGATGCGTGCAACAGTTCTCAATGCATCAATTTCCGCATGTGTTTCTTCCATTCAAAAGATATCAATCCAATCCGATAATGACTCACACATACATAGAAATCCAATTGGAGAATGGTTTCGCAATATAATATCCAAAATAATGATTGGTGATGTTTATGAGTCCTTTGAATCCACATTGCAAGAACTAATTTCCATGCTTCAAAAGCTCAAATGTCTGCCAAAAAAATGTGATCATATAATTGACATGCATCTCATACCACAATACGATAAAGAGTACAGCCGGTATCTACGACGTGGTAAATACAAAGATGGAACTATATAGTTTGAGGCATATGTTATCATACAATGTGTCAACGATATCTTGCATCTGATTCTGGCATCACTGCATGTATCGGCACTAGTGTTTAATGACTATTTCGTGCGTAAAATCATCACTTTGCACTGATTTGGACATTAACATTGGAACAGTATTGCTTGACTGAGAGTTTTTTTCAACCAGTGTATTGCAAACCATTGATGAACTAGCGGTTTAATTTTTGATTCCATGTAAAGATACTGATACTGTGGTTGATGCTCTAAATGATTTTGCTACAGGCAAGTGCAAGCGTATCGCAAAATCTGTAATTACAGCTAGTGTAACACGCCAAGAATTAGAATACGACATTATAATAACAGAGAGAGAGAAAGAGAGAAAAGATAAAGCACAGCACTGACGATAAAGAACCAAAAGGAAAATACATTGGGTTTGCAACCAATTCACCTATTAGAGATTATGCGTAATTGACTAAACCACGCCAACCATCACAACATACTCTAACAAAATCATTAGACGTATTACGTAATTATTTCTAGGTGCGATTTTTGGAAGATAATTTCTCAAATTATTCTGAAATTTTAGATTTTTAGGCATAAAATTACACAAAATATCGAATGTTGAAAAAAATTACTCTAATTATGCAAACGGTCTATTACCATCATATCAAACGTAAACAAGTTGGTGCGTACAAGTTGATTGTTGTTTGTTATTTTGATCAATTACGCATAAACTCTATTGTTGATGTACAAAAATATGCCAAACGATGGGGGATTGAGACAGGATGCAAAATGATTGAATCCATAAGACCAGAACGCGCAGTGCCAGCATGGCATCACGTGAATTCTGTTTTCTACACTCGATAATAATGTTCAATGCATGGGTGATGGCAAATGCACTGATTTGACGTGATGGAGAGGTCAGATAACAATGACGGACATGAAAATTATGATTATCAAACATTTGACAATATTAAAACCACCTCCTAAACCACCCTCCTAATTGGTCAAGATTGTGAGCACATCTGGGTTTACTGTCAAAAGACACTGTCATACAATCAACTCTTGATGCAGTAGTTGTTGCAAAACATGATTGTTCAAATCCGATTATCCAAACCGATAATGGTTCGCAATATAACAGCCAAGATTTCAGAAAATCAGTCGCATCACTTGAAATAAAACAAGAGTTCATCTGGCATCACACACCACAGCAAAACGGTCATGTGTAGTCATTTCACAAGACACTCAAGAAAGAGTAACTATGGTCACACGAGTTTGAAAACTTTCAGTCAGCACAAACAGTCATTGTAGAGACATTTGATGATTACAATTCATCTAGGATTCATTCCGCTTTGGGATATATGACTCGATGAATTCACGGAATTATGGGAAGGAGACATAAATGAGAGGAACTGTAAAATCATGCAAAAAACGTTCTCATTTTATGGTATCCACTCCATTGTATCAGTATGAACTAGTGTGAGTATCTGCAGGGTTGTTAGTTTCAAGATACGATAAGAGACTGTCGTGATTTCATAAATCTGAATTTGTCAAAAAATTTGCTCCTGTTTGTAATTACGCAAGTGGTGCATTAACAAACACACTATTGATGAAACTGCTAGAGTATTGTTTTACACATACCAAAGTACAAGGTATGTATTTACAAATTTGAGGGCAAGACACGCAGTAGCAACATGGCATCACATGTATCGTGTTCTCTTTCTGGCAGGGTATGTCTGTGAAATGGCTCATGTAATGATTTCAGACGACCAAGGATGTGGCAGATGACTCGCAGAATGATATTATCTGACTTTTGATAATCCCAAAATTATATCCAAACAAGTTGTGAATACATCCGGGCCTGCTGGAAAATCATGCTCTGGAAACTATCTCTAGTATGTCATTGCAGGATTTTTGGACCAACTCTGCTTGCTGCAACAGCAGATTGAAATCAGATTCAATGTCAAAGGCAATCTTTAGAAGATAAATGAGATCCTGCCTTCTACTCAGTGTATCCTTGATCTTTACAAAGTTCCCTCTGTTAATATATCCCAGATAAAAGTAACAGTCCGAAAGCATGGAGTTTTTTACAAAGAAATTATGTTTCTGTTGAATAATCTGGGAATGGTTATTTTTTTCTACCAGATCAGAGAACCCGATAGTTGACTTTAGCATGCGCTCAAGCAGAGTTGGAGTGGCCCTCTCGATTCCAACTGTCTGTGTGACAACCGAGATGTGCTTATTGATTGGACTCTTCTTCAATCTCCGAAGCAAATCCAGCATGTGTGAAGGGCCTGCCCTTTGATGGTTCAGAGAGGATATTGCATCTGCCAAATAGTAAGAGGCGCATCTCTGCCAACACGGGGCAAAAACATCTTCTCCTTGAACTGCCTCTCTGCTTCTTTGGCAGCAGAACATGGACTCTATCAGGCAGTTTCTTGCATAGTCTGTAAATAGAAAAGAACGCTTTTCGCTGATCTTTGACAACAACATGTGTAAATCCCATGATTCGTCCTGAATTATCTGCAGTCTGTCATACTGGAGCAGCTTTTCTGACAGCGTCTCAGACAATGATGCGTGATGAATGACTGAAAATCCATCCATTGATTTTAGAATTTTTTTTGCTTCTGAACTTCTGTCAAAGACAACAACATCATACGCACATGAATCAAAATAGTCAGAAACTCTACACCCGCCCAAGCCAACTGGAAAATCAGACAATCCCTGTTCTTTGATAATTTTTTTCACATCCATGGAATTGCTAATATCAGATTTTCTATAAAGGAAACAAGCCATAAAATTTTACAAACTCGTGTAATTACAAAACGTCTCATTTGTAGCGCGATCTCAAAATATCATTGCTCTTAATGTAGAATTTTGTTGCTCACTTTGTAGCTGTTTTTCAAATGAAACAGAGCAATATGATGAGCGTTCACAGTTTTTGTGAATGTCTTTGAATTACTCACAATAATACTTGACGAGGTAGGCATGTGCCAACCTATTCAAAGATGGAAGATGGAACGGGAACATTTCATGTCCACACTGCAAATCAAATGACATAAGAGATTATGGTAACTGTCTATAGTTTTGAAGTAGAATTTCTCAAATATTCCAAAGCATAATCATGAGAGATTATGCGTAATTAACTAAACCACGTCGACTATTACAACAATACTCAAACAAAATCATTAGACGTATTGCGTAATTATTCCTAGACATGGTTTTAGAAGATAATTTCTCGGATTATTCTGAAATTTTGGATTTTTAGGCATAAAACTACACAAAATATCGAATGTTGAAAAAAATCACCCTAATTACGCAAAAGGTCTATTACCATCATATCAACTGTGAACAAGTTGATACGTACAAGTCGAATGTTGTTTGTTATTTTGGTCAATTACGCATAAACTCTATGGAAATTCAATTCTCTCGTCCGGCATGTCTCCTTTATACTCATCAATATCATGTGAGAATCAGCTCCGACCTTTGAGCGATGGCCGTTTGTGATCTTTCTGATTATGACATTTGGTCGTATTGCCCTCTCTGCCGTGTTGTTATGGAAATCAGTTCCAGTCTGCAAAAACGTAAAGAGCATCATTCTTTCACACTTCAATCTTTTTACAAACCTGATGCAGTTCTCTTTGCTGTATTTTTTGGATATCATTGCAGATATTCTTCTCTCAAAATTCTTTTTCACTTTTAGTCTTTTTGTCTCATTGGTGATTTTTACTGTATCGTGAAGGTATACAGTATTCTCTTTAGGCGTGCTGCAAATGGTGTGAATTCTTTTCCGGGATTCTTGTATTGTATGTATCCTCAATCTCTCGGATATAGTGAATGTGGCATCTTTGGTGGGTTTTGCCAACATAATTCCATGCAGAATACGAGTCACTTGTAACGTTGCCTTTAAACCCACCAATGATTCTCTTTGGCACATCCTTACTGCGAGTCGGGTCAATCTCGTATATTGCAACCCATTTCCCAACAAATGTCCACAGCCAGTAATTTTTTCCGTTCAACCTCCAGCTCGTCTCGTCGCCGTATATGTTTGCCTCTTTTTTTAGCTCTGAGATCATTTCTTGATATATTGGGCCAAATGTCTTTGCAATCTTTGTTACTGCATGGTTAATTGTTGATTCTGTAAGATTTAATGAGTATATTGTTTGTAACAACTGTGATATTTTACCATAAGATAATTCCATTGTTTTTAGGTATGAATCAAGCATCTAAATGTATTTTCCCATCTCAACTAGGCTGTTCTGATTCCTGATTCTCCATGTTTCAAAACATGTCAGAAATACTGAAAGCATCTTCATTCCCTTTTCACTTTTCAGCTGACCCCGGACATTTCTCTGCATCACACATTTTCGAATAGAGTTTTCCGCATCATTGTTAGTTGATGGCACGCCAGGACACATCACAAATGTAAACAGGTCATTTCGTGCGTTTTTCAGCTTTTTTCCAAACTTTTTCATAATATCATCACCACGCCGGTATCGTTTTATTATGTGATCAATCTGCTCAAACAGATAATCCGTATATTTGATCCGTTCTATCTTTTTGTGTTTTGATTTTGAATATTTCCTGGCATTATCCAATATTTTTGAGAATTCCTTGTGCAAAATGGCAGCTGATGGTTTTTCTGATTTATCTGCCACATCTTTTGACTCTCTTGGCAGTTGTGTAGTGCATCTCTGTCTCTTGTTTTTGGTAAATATTACAACATATGATTTCCATCCATCAGAAACTACAATTCCTCTAAAATCAATCCAGTATTTTTTTATAACAACTGCACCTCGGCTAAAATCTAAAACATAGTACGCTTCGGTGTTGGTTCTTGCAATCCACGCCCATCCATGTTTACCCTCAATTGGATATCCAGTCTCATCAAATCCTACAATCTCTGATTTGTTGATTTCGTGCCCAATTTTATCATAAAATGGCTCTAAAAGCGTCTGACCTGTCTGCAAAATTGACAGTACTGTCGTATTGCTGATTTGTAATCCATATTGTTCTTGCAATGATTCTCTGATTGTGTTGTATGGCATTCTTTTTGAAAACATGCTCACTACACTTTTGATTACAGTGGCGTCAAATTGTCCTCTAGGTGCAAGTTTGCCATCATTTTCAAATGTCTTTTTGCATGATTTACAGGTATATCTGTGTAAAATATGCTCAGTTACGTTATACTCTTGTGGTGGTGGAATACCCACCATGTTGCGTTTTTTTGTGTCAATCTGAGTAATGTCTGTGCTTTTACATTTTGGACAAGCTGTTGAATCGTGATGTATCGTTTTTTGTGGTATGAATGTCTGTGTTTTCCCCTTGTGTCCAAAGACACCTCCTCGGTTTGACTCGGTATCTTTTTTCTCGTTCTTGTCCTTTTCCACTTGTAAGAGCTTGCGAGATGGTGGCGTATGTGGATTATCATAATAGAATAATTTATGTTTCAATTCATCATTTAATTTTGTTAAACTGTTAATTGTTCTTGTCAGATTTTTATTGTGTTTTTTTAGATCAACTATGACTAATCCAAGTTGTTTATTTTCTCGTCTTAATTCTGAATCAATTTTGTGTGTCTTGCTCATATCAGAAGGTGGATGAGGTTACTTTTAGATCTTTTGGTTTAATTTTGTTGATCTAGGCGTGAAGGTTGATTCATACGTTTTTAGTATTCCGATTAGTGTCATTAGTCTGATTCCAAATCGCTCATTTGGCAGTGCGTCAGGTACCCTTGCAAATACCTGTTTTTTGTAATGCTTGCAGTATCGTCTGGTTATGATGTATCGTGTAACGACCTTTTTTGCAGGAACTATGTCCTCCACTGTTATATAGTATGTATCAGTTGGCTCTGAGAGTTCATTACCGCATACGTTACAATCTGTCTGATCAATAACCTTCTCGTCATCAAAACCTGTTCTGGACTAGATCTGCTACACCTTTGGTGTTTAGACCACGGGGTCTTTTCCCGCGGTTTGTCAGATGTGTTGGTTTTTGCATTTATGCCTTTTGCAGCAAGTGCAGAAATTGTTTTTTTGATGGACGTGTTCTCTTTTTTTAGTAGAGCATTTTCTTCTCCTATCTGTGCACAATTGTCTTTGAGATGAGCATGATTGTCTTTGAGATGTTTTAATTCTTCTATAACTTCGTTAATTTTTCCAGCCTTTGCTTTGAGATGAGCATAATCTTCTTTGAAATGTTTTAATTGTCGTTCAAGGGTGTTACAATGATTGCAACAATATTCCAATTCATTCTTTTTTTGCATTGATATATCCTGTTTTTATTACTAATCAAAAAAAAATGTATGACAAAAATACTACAGGTATAGCTTCAAAACTCTAGATAATTACCAGAATTTAGAAACTCTGTAAGCACGCATGACTTTAAATCGTCACTATATCAGGTGAGTGTTCCACCGGATTTAATCAAAACTCCACCGCCAGATTGTACTGTTAGATTGAATGTTGTAAGGTCAATATCCAGTGTAATTCCAGATGGGATGTTCAGAACCGAACCATTCTGAACAATCACACTTCCCGGAGCATCTGCACTGGCATCAAGTGTACAACTATTAGTTATTATCCAGTCTCCAGAATCAGGAATTACACACGAGTCGGGTGGAGTGGTGTCTGATACAATTACAGTCCTGTTGACCTGTATTGCATTATTCCCTGATGCGTCAACTGAATCATAATAGATAGTGTATGTACCCACTATATCAGTGAAATTTACAGAGTTTATGGTAACTGGTGAGCCGTCGTTAGTTGTGGCGCCAAGCTCGGTATAGTCATCACCGAGTTCTATTGTCTGGGAATTGGCACCGTTCAGTGTTATGACTGGAGGAGTGGTGTCTGATACAATTACGGTTCTGTTGACCTGGATGGCAGTATTACCTGCTGTGTCAATTGAATCATAGTATATGGAATATGTGCCCACTACATCAGCGAATTCAGTAATGTTGATGGTTACTAACGAGTCATCACTAGTTGTGGCGCCTAGTTCTGTGTATCCTGCTCCCTGCTCTATGGTCTGTGGATTGTCACCGATCAGGGAAATGACTGGTGGAATGCTGTCAGAAGTGGTTGTGATGGTATTGTTTGCAGACAATGTAATTGCGTTACCATTAATGTCCTGTACTGCACCAGCACCAATGTCCAGTACTGAGACGTTAAACGCAATTACGGACTGACGGTTTGTTAGAGTCATGTTGAAGGATATTGTTGCAGCGTTGGCAGTTGTGGTTAGTTCCAAAGTTGATAGTGTTACAGCGCCAGTACTGGTATTGTTGTCCCTGATGGAGAATCCGGTAGAGTTTATGGAAGAGGCATTGATTATCTCGCTAAATGTGACTGTAAAGATGCCTGTTCCCTCATTTAGTACTGCTGATGAGAGTGTTGGTGGAGTGGTGTCAACTACGTTTACGGTTCTGTTGACCTGGATGGCAGTATTACCTGCTGTGTCAATTGAATCATAGTATATGGAATATGTGCCCACTACATCAGCGAATTCAGTAATGTTGATGGTTACTAACGAGTCATCACTAGTTGTGGCGCCTAGTTCTGTGTATCCTGCTCCCTGCTCTATGGTCTGTGGATTGTCACCAATCAGGGAAATGACTGGTGGAATGCTGTCAGAAGTGGTTGTGATGGTATTATTTGCAGACAATGTAATTGCGTTACCATTAATGTCCTGTACTGCACCGGTACTAATGTCCAGTACTGAGACGTTAAATGCAATTATGGACTGACGGTTTGTTAGAGTCATGTTGAAGGATATTGTTGCAGCGTTGGCAGTTGTGGTTAGTTCCAAAGTTGATAGTGTTACAGCGCCAGTACTGGTATTGTTGTCCCTGATGGAGAATCCGGTAGAGTTTATGGAAGAGGCATTGATTATCTCGCTAAATGTGACTGTAAAGATGCCAGTTCCCTCATTTAGTACTGCTGATGAGAGTGTTGGTGGAGTGGTGTCAACTACGTTTACAGTTCTGTTGACCTGGATGGCAGTATTACCTGCTGTGTCAATTGAATCATAGTATATGGAATATGTGCCCACTACATCAGCGAATTCAGTAATGTTGATGGTTACTAACGAGTCATCACTAGTTGTGGCGCCTAGTTCTGTGTATCCTGCTCCCTGCTCTATGGTCTGTGGATTGTCACCGATCAGGGAAATGACTGGTGGAGGGGTATCAAGAGGGGTTGTGATGGTATTATTTGCAGACAATGTAATTGCATTGTCAAATATATCCCGTACTGCACCGGTACTAATGTCCAGCACTGAGACGTTAAATGCAATTATGGACTGACGGTTTGTTAGAGTCATGTTGAAGGATATTGTTGCAGCGTTGGCAGTTGTGGTTAGTTCCAAAGTTGATAGTGTTACAGCGCCAGTACTGGTATTGTTGTCCCTGATGGAGAATCCGGTAGAGTTTATGGAAGAGGCATTGATTATCTCGCTAAATGTGACTGTAAAGATGCCTGTTCCCTCATTTAGTACTGCTGATGAGAGTGTTGGTGGAGTGGTGTCAACTACGTTTACGGTTCTGTTGACCTGGATGGCAGTATTACCTGCTGTGTCAATTGAATCATAGTATATGGAATATGTGCCCACTACATCAGCGAATTCAGTAATGTTGATGGTTACTAACGAGTCATCACTAGTTGTGGTGCCTAGTTCTGTGTATCCTGCTCCCTGCTCTATGGTCTGTGGATTGTCACCAATCAGGGAAATGACTGGTGGAATGCTGTCAGAAGTGGTTGTGATGGTATTGTTTACAGACAATGTGATTGCGTTACCATTAATGTCCTGTACTGCACCGGTACTAATGTCCAGCACTGAGACGTTAAATGCAATTACGGACTGACGGTTTGTTAGAGTCATGTTGAAGGATATTGTTGCAGCGTTGGCAGTTGTGGTTAGTTCCAAAGTTGATAGTGTTACAGCGCCAGTACTGGTATTGTTGTCCCTAATGAAGAATCCAGCAGAGTTTATGGTAGAGGCATTGATTATCTCGCTAAATGTGACTGTAAAGATACCAGTTCCCTCATTTAGTACTGCTGATGAGAGTGTTGGTGGAGTGGTGTCAACTACGTTTACGGTTCTGTTGACCTGGATTGCGTTATTGCCTGCTGTATCAGTTGAATCATAATAGATGGTGTAATTACCTACTGCGTCAGTGAAATTTGCAGAGTTTATGGTAATGGTAGAGCCGTCGTTAGTTGTGGCGTTTAATTCTGTATATCCTGCTCCCTGCTCTATGATTTGTGGATTGTCACCAATCAGGGAAATGACTGGTGGAATGCTGTCAGAAGTGGTTGTGATGGTATTGTTTGCAGACAATGTAATTGCGTTACCATTAATGTCCTGTACTGCACCAGCACCAATGTCCAGTACTGAGACGTTAAACGCAATTACGGACTGACGGTTTGTTAGAGTCATGTTGAAGGATATTGTTGCAGCGTTGGCAGTTGTGGTTAGTTCCAAAGTTGATAGTGTTACAGCGCCAGTACTGGTATTGTTGTTATCCCTGATGGAGAATCCGGTAGAGTTTATGGAAGAGGCATTGATTATCTCGCTAAATGTGACTGTAAAGATGCCTGTTCCCTCATTTAGTACTGCTGATGAGAGTGTTGGTGGAGTGGTGTCAACTACGTTTACGGTTCTGTTGACCTGGATGGCAGTATTACCTGCTGTGTCAATTGAATCATAGTATATGGAATATGTGCCCACTACATCAGCGAATTCAGTAATGTTGATGGTTACTAACGAGTCATCACTAGTTGTGGCGCCTAGTTCTGTGTATCCTGCTCCCTGCTCTATGGTCTGTGGATTGTCACCAATCAGGGAAATGACTGGTGGAATGCTGTCAGAAGTGGTTGTGATGGTATTATTTGCAGACAATGTAATTGCGTTACCATTAATGTCCTGTACTGCACCGGTACTAATGTCCAGTACTGAGACGTTAAATGCAATTATGGACTGACGGTTTGTTAGAGTCATGTTGAAGGATATTGTTGCAGCGTTGGCAGTTGTGGTTAGTTCCAAAGTTGATAGTGTTACAGCGCCAGTACTGGTATTGTTGTCCCTGATGGAGAATCCGGTAGAGTTTATGGAAGAGGCATTGATTATCTCGCTAAATGTGACTGTAAAGATGCCAGTTCCCTCATTTAGTACTGCTGATGAGAGTGTTGGTGGAGTGGTGTCAACTACGTTTACAGTTCTGTTGACCTGGATGGCAGTATTACCTGCTGTGTCAATTGAATCATAGTATATGGAATATGTGCCCACTACATCAGCGAATTCAGTAATGTTGATGGTTACTAACGAGTCATCACTAGTTGTGGCGCCTAGTTCTGTGTATCCTGCTCCCTGCTCTATGGTCTGGGGATTGTCACCGATCAGGGAAATGACTGGTGGAGGGGTATCAAGAGGGGTTGTGATGGTATTATTTGCAGACAATGTAATTGCATTGTCAAATATATCCCGTACTGCACCGGTACTAATGTCCAGCACTGAGACGTTAAATGCAATTATGGACTGACGGTTTGTTAGAGTCATGTTGAAGGATATTGTTGCAGCGTTGGCAGTTGTGGTTAGTTCCAAAGTTGATAGTGTTACAGCGCCAGTACTGGTATTGTTGTCCCTGATGGAGAATCCGGTAGAGTTTATGGAAGAGGCATTGATTATCTCGCTAAATGTGACTGTAAAGATGCCTGTTCCCTCATTTAGTACTGCTGATGAGAGTGTTGGTGGAGTGGTGTCAACTACGTTTACGGTTCTGTTGACCTGGATGGCAGTATTACCTGCTGTGTCAATTGAATCATAGTATATGGAATATGTGCCCACTACATCAGCGAATTCAGTAATGTTGATGGTTACTAACGAGTCATCACTAGTTGTGGTGCCTAGTTCTGTGTATCCTGCTCCCTGCTCTATGGTCTGTGGATTGTCACCAATCAGGGAAATGACTGGTGGAATGCTGTCAGAAGTGGTTGTGATGGTATTGTTTACAGACAATGTGATTGCGTTACCATTAATGTCCTGTACTGCACCGGTACTAATGTCCAGCACTGAGACGTTAAATGCAATTACGGACTGACGGTTTGTTAGAGTCATGTTGAAGGATATTGTTGCAGCGTTGGCAGTTGTGGTTAGTTCCAAAGTTGATAGTGTTACAGCGCCAGTACTGGTATTGTTGTCCCTAATGAAGAATCCAGCAGAGTTTATGGTAGAGGCATTGATTATCTCGCTAAATGTGACTGTAAAGATACCAGTTCCCTCATTTAGTACTGCTGATGAGAGTGTTGGTGGAGTGGTGTCAACTACGTTTACGGTTCTGTTGACCTGGATTGCGTTATTGCCTGCTGTATCAGTTGAATCATAATAGATGGTGTAATTACCTACTGCGTCAGTGAAATTTGCAGAGTTTATGGTAATGGTAGAGCCGTCGTTAGTTGTGGCGTTTAATTCTGTATATCCTGCTCCCTGCTCTATGATTTGTGGATTGTCACCAATCAGGGAAATGACTGGTGGAATGCTGTCAGAAGTGGTTGTGATGGTATTGTTTGCAGATAATGTGATTGCGTTACCATTAATGTCCTGTACTGCACCGGTACTAATGTCCAGTACTGAGACGTTAAACGCAATTACGGACTGACGGTTTGTTAGAGTCATGTTGAAGGATATTGTTGCAGCGTTGGCAGTTGTGGTTAGTTCCAAAGTTGATAGTGTTACAGCGCCAGTACTGGTATTGTTGTTATCCCTGATGGAGAATCCAGCAGAGTTTATGGAAGAGGCATTGATTATCTCGCTAAATGTGACTGTAAAGATGCCTGTTCCCTCATTTAGTACTGCTGATGAGAGTGTTGGTGGAGTGGTGTCAACTACGTTTACGGTTCTGTTGACCTGGATGGCGTTATTGCCTGCTGTGTCAATTGAATCATAGTATATGGAATATGTGCCCACTACATCAGCGAATTCAGTAATGTTGATGGTTACTAACGAGTCATCACTAGTTGTGGCGCCTAGTTCTGTATATCCTGCTCCCTGCTCTATGGTCTGTGGATTGTCACCAATCAGGGAAATGACTGGTGGAATGCTGTCAGAAGTGGTTGTGATGGTATTATTTGCAGACAATGTAATTGCGTTACCATTAATGTCCTGTACTGCACCGGTACTAATGTCCAGCACTGAGACGTTAAATGCAATTACGGACTGACGGTTTGTTAGAGTCATGTTGAAGGATATTGTTGCAGCGTTGGCAGTTGTGGTTAGTTCCAAAGTTGATAGTGTTACAGCGCCAGTACTGGTATTGTTGTCCCTGATGGAGAATCCAGCAGAGTTTATGGAAGAGGCATTGATTATCTCGCTAAATGTGACTGTAAAGATACCAGTTCCCTCATTTAGTACTGCTGATGAGAGTGTTGGTGGAGTGGTGTCAACTACGTTTACGGTTCTGTTGACCTGGATTGCGTTATTGCCTGCTGTATCAGTTGAATCATAATAGATGGTGTAATTACCTACTGCGTCAGTGAAATTTGCAGAGTTTATGGTAATGGTAGAGCCGTCGTTAGTTGTGGCGTTTAATTCTGTATATCCTGCTCCCTGCTCTATGGTCTGTGGATTGTCACCAATCAGGGAAATGACTGGTGGAATGCTGTCAGAAGTGGTTGTGATGGTATTGTTTACAGATAATGTGATTGCGTTACCATTAATGTCCTGTACTGCACCGGTACTAATGTCCAGCACTGAGACGTTAAATGCAATTACGGACTGACGGTTTGTTAGAGTCATGTTGAAGGATATTGTTGCAGCGTTGGCAGTTGTGGTTAGTTCCAAAGTTGATAGTGTTACAGCGCCAGTACTGGTATTGTTGTTATCCCTGATGGAGAATCCGGTAGAGTTTATGGAAGAGGCATTGATTATCTCGCTAAATGTGACTGTAAAGATGCCTGTTCCCTCATTTAGTACTGCTGATGAGAGTGTTGGTGGAGTGGTGTCAACTACGTTTACGGTTCTGTTGACCTGGATTGCGTTATTGCCTGCTGTATCAGTTGAATCATAATAGATGGTGTAATTACCTACTGCGTCAGTGAAATTTGCAGAGTTTATGGTAATGGTAGAGCCGTCGTTAGTTGTGGCGTTTAATTCTGTATATCCTGCTCCCTGCTCTATGGTCTGTGGATTGTCACCAATCAGGGAAATGACTGGTGGAATGCTGTCAGAAGTGGTTGTGATGGTATTGTTTGCAGATAATGTGATTGCGTTACCATTAATGTCCTGTACTGCACCGGTACTAATGTCCAGCACTGAGACGTTAAATGCAATTACGGACTGACGGTTTGTTAGAGTCATGTTGAAGGATATTGTTGCAGCGTTGGCAGTTGTGGTTAGTTCCAAAGTTGATAGTGTTACAGCGCCAGTACTGGTATTGTTGTTGTTATCCCTGATGGAGAATCCGGTAGAGTTTATGGAAGAGGCATTGATTATCTCGCTAAATGTGACTGTAAAGATACCAGTTCCCTCATTTAGTACTGCTGATGAGAGTGTTGGTGGAGTGGTGTCAACTACGTTTACGGTTCTGTTGACCTGGATTGCGTTATTGCCTGCTGTATCAGTTGAATCATAATAGATGGTGTAATTACCTACTGCGTCAGTGAAATTTGCAGAGTTTATGGTAATGGTAGAGCCGTCGTTAGTTGTGGCGTTTAATTCTGTATATCCTGCTCCCTGCTCTATGGTCTGTGGATTGTCACCAATCAGGGAAATGACTGGTGGAATGCTGTCAGAAGTGGTTGTGATGGTATTGTTTACAGATAATGTGATTGCGTTACCATTAATGTCCTGTACTGCACCGGTACTAATGTCCAGCACTGAGACGTTAAATGCAATTACGGACTGACGGTTTGTTAGAGTCATGTTGAAGGATATTGTTGCAGCGTTGGCAGTTGTGGTTAGTTCCAAAGTTGATAGTGTTACAGCGCCAGTACTGGTATTGTTGTTGTTATCCCTGATGGAGAATCCGGTAGAGTTTATGGAAGAGGCATTGATTATCTCGCTAAATGTGACTGTAAAGATGCCTGTTCCCTCATTTAGTACTGCTGATGAGAGTGTTGGTGGAGTGGTGTCAACTACGTTTACGGTTCTGTTGACCTGGATGGCAGTATTACCTGCTGTGTCAATTGAATCATAGTATATGGAATATGTGCCCACTACATCAGCGAATTCAGTAATGTTGATGGTTACTAACGAGTCATCACTAGTTGTGGCGCCTAGTTCTGTGTATCCTGCTCCCTGCTCTATGGTCTGTGGATTGTCACCAATCAGGGAAATGACTGGTGGAATGCTGTCAGAAGTGGTTGTGATGGTATTGTTTACAGACAATGTGATTGCGTTACCATTAATGTCCTGTACTGCACCGGTACTAATGTCCAGCACTGAGACGTTAAATGCAATTACGGACTGACGGTTTGTTAGAGTCATGTTGAAGGATATTGTTGCAGCGTTGGCAGTTGTGGTTAGTTCCAAAGTTGATAGTGTTACAGCGCCAGTACTGGTATTGTTGTTGTTATCCCTGATGGAGAATCCGGTAGAGTTTATGGAAGAGGCATTGATTATCTCGCTAAATGTGACTGTAAAGATACCAGTTCCCTCATTTAGTACTGCTGATGAGAGTGTTGGTGGAGTGGTGTCAACTACGTTTACGGTTCTGTTGACCTGGATTGCGTTATTGCCTGCTGTATCAGTTGAATCATAATAGATGGTGTAAGTGCCTACTGCATCAGTGAAATTTGCAGAGTTTATGGTTATTGTAGAGCCGTCGTTAGTTGTGGCGTTTAGTTCGGTATAGCCATCACCGAGTTCTATTGTCTGCGGGTTGAGTCCGTCCAGTGTGATGACTGGTGGAGTGGTGTCAACTACGTTTACGGTTCTGTTGACCTGGATTGCGTTATTGCCTGCTGTATCAGTTGAATCATAATAGATATGGTAAGTGCCTACTGCATCAGTGAAATTTGCAGAGTTTATGGTTATTGTAGAGCCGTCGTTAGTTGTGGCGTTTAGTTCGGTATAGCCATCACCGAGTTCTATTGTCTGCGGGTTGAGTCCGTCCAGTGTGATGACTGGTGGAGTGGTGTCAACTACGTTTACAGTCCTGTTGACCTGGATTGCGGTATTGCCTGCTGTATCAGTTGAATCATAATAGATATGGTAAGTGCCTACTGCATCAGTGAAATTTGCAGAGTTTATGGTTATTGCAGAGCCGTCGTTAGTTGTGGCGTTTAGTTCGGTATAGCCATCACCGAGTTCTATTGTCTGCGGGTTGAGTCCGTCCAGTGTGATGACTGGTGGAGTGGTGTCAACTACGTTTACAGTCCTGTTGACCTGGATTGCGTTATTGCCTGCTGTATCAGTTGAATCATAATAGATATGGTAAGTGCCTACTGCATCAGTGAAATTTGCAGAGTTTATGGTTATTGCAGAGCCGTCGTTAGTTGTGGCGTTTAGTTCGGTATAGCCATCACCGAGTTCTATTGTCTGCGGGTTGAGTCCGTCCAGTGTGATGACTGGTGGAGTGGTGTCAACTACGTTTACAGTCCTGTTGACCTGGATTGCGTTATTGCCTGCTGTATCAGTTGAATCATAATAGATATGGTAAGTGCCTACTGCATCAGTGAAATTTGCAGAGTTTATGGTTATTGCAGAGCCGTCGTTAGTTGTGGCGTTTAGTTCGGTATAGCCATCACCGAGTTCTATTGTCTGCGGGTTGAGTCCGTCCAGTGTGATGACTGGTGGAGTGGTGTCAACTACGTTTACGGTTCTGTTGACCTGGATTGCGTTATTGCCTGCTGTATCAGTTGAATCATAATAGATATGGTAAGTGCCTACTGCATCAGTGAAATTTGCAGAGTTTATGGTTATTGCAGAGCCGTCGTTAGTTGTGGCGTTTAGTTCGGTATAGCCATCACCGAGTTCTATTGTCTGCGGGTTGAGTCCGTCCAGTGTGATGACTGGTGGAGTGGTGTCAACTACGTTTACGGTTCTGTTGACCTGGATTGCGTTATTGCCTGCTGTATCAGTTGAATCATAATAGATATGGTAAGTGCCTACTGCATCAGTGAAATTTGCAGAGTTTATGGTTATTGTAGAGCCGTCGTTAGTTGTGGCGTTTAGTTCGGTATAGCCATCACCGAGTTCTATTGTCTGCGGGTTGAGTCCGTCCAGTGTGATGACTGGTGGAGTGGTGTCAACTACGTTTACGGTTCTGTTGACCTGGATTGCGTTATTGCCTGCTGTATCAGTTGAATCATAATAGATATGGTAAGTGCCTACTGCATCAGTGAAATTTGCAGAGTTTATGGTTATTGTAGAGCCGTCGTTAGTTGTGGCGTTTAGTTCGGTATAGCCATCACCGAGTTCTATTGTCTGCGGGTTGAGTCCGTCCAGTGTGATGACTGGTGGAGTGGTGTCAACTACGTTTACGGTTCTGTTGACCTGGATTGCGGTATTGCCTGCTGTATCAGTTGAATCATAATAGATAGTGTAAGTGCCTACTGCATCAGTGAAATTTGCAGAGTTTATGGTTATTGTAGAGCCGTCGTTAGTTGTGGCGTTTAGTTCGGTATAGCCATCACCGAGTTCTATTGTCTGCGGGTTGAGTCCGTCCAGTGTGATGACTGGTGGAGTGGTGTCAACTACGTTTACGGTTCTGTTGACCTGGATTGCGGTATTGCCTGCTGTATCAGTTGAATCATAATAGATATGGTAAGTGCCTACTGCATCAGTGAAATTTGCAGAGTTTATGGTTATTGTAGAGCCGTCGTTAGTTGTGGCGTTTAGTTCGGTATAGCCATCACCGAGTTCTATTGTCTGCGGGTTGAGTCCGTCCAGTGTGATGACTGGTGGAGTGGTGTCAACTACGTTTACAGTCCTGTTGACCTGGATTGCGTTATTGCCTGCTGTATCAGTTGAATCATAATAGATAGTGTAAGTGCCTACTGCATCAGTGAAATTTGCAGAGTTTATGGTTATTGTAGAGCCGTCGTTAGTTGTGGCGTTTAGTTCGGTATAGCCATCACCGAGTTCTATTGTCTGCGGGTTGAGTCCGTCCAGTGTGATGACTGGTGGAGTGGTGTCAACTACGTTTACGGTTCTGTTGACCTGGATTGCGGTATTGCCTGCTGTATCAGTTGAATCATAATAGATAGTGTAAGTGCCTACTGCATCAGTGAAATTTGCAGAGTTTATGGTTATTGTAGAGCCGTCGTTAGTTGTGGCGTTTAGTTCGGTATAGCCATCACCGAGTTCTATTGTCTGCGGGTTGAGTCCGTCCAGTGTGATGACTGGTGGAGTGGTGTCAACTACGTTTACAGTCCTGTTGACCTGGATTGCGTTATTGCCTGCTGTATCAGTTGAATCATAATAGATAGTGTAAGTGCCTACTGCATCAGTGAAATTTGCAGAGTTTATGGTTATTGTAGAGCCGTCGTTAGTTGTGGCGTTTAGTTCGGTATAGCCATCACCGAGTTCTATTGTCTGCGGGTTGAGTCCGTCCAGTGTGATGACTGGTGGAGTGGTGTCAACTACGTTTACGGTTCTGTTGACCTGGATTGCGGTATTGCCTGCTGTATCAGTTGAATCATAATAGATAGTGTAAGTGCCTACTGCATCAGTGAAATTTGCAGAGTTTATGGTTATTGTAGAGCCGTCGTTAGTTGTGGCGTTTAGTTCGGTATAGCCATCACCGAGTTCTATTGTCTGCGGGTTGAGTCCGTCCAGTGTGATGACTGGTGGAGTGGTGTCAACTACGTTTACAGTCCTGTTGACCTGGATTGCGTTATTGCCTGCTGTATCAGTTGAATCATAATAGATAGTGTAAGTGCCTACTGCATCAGTGAAATTTGCAGAGTTTATGGTTATTGCAGAGCCGTCGTTAGTTATGGCGTTTAGTTCTGTATATCCTGCTCCCTGCTCTATGGTTTGTGGGTTGGTTCCGTTCAGTGTGATGACTGGAGAGTTTGCATCAATTCTCTTTAGTATGTCAGTACCGTTAAATGGCAAGCTTGGATTACCTGCACTATCTGTGATTGTTACATTTGTGATTTGTAGTGGTGTGGTGTGGTCTGTATCCCCTTCAGATATGGTATATGTTGCAACGAATGTTGCTCCATTGTCTATACTGTTCCAGAATAATGGTACAGAGTTGTAGGTGCCGTTAATGGTAGCACCGTTCTCAGTTGAACCGGGAGTCAGTGTAAATGTGATGGTATCGCCCACCTTGAGTGTGCCAAAAGCTGCTGCATCAGATGTGATATTGGTTATGAAAAGGGGAATACCATCAACTGCTGTGACTGTTCCTATAGTAACACCATTAGAGAAACTGTCTGTCAGACTGTTACCGGTATATGCCACATTAGGTGTCTGGTCATTTGTAGTGTTGTGTGTAAAGACAAGAAATGTTACGTCAGATAACGTATTGCCATCACTATGCTCTGAAACTGTGGTTGGTACATTGCCATCAAAGCTCCAATCTGAGAATATCAATGTGCCATTTACTCTCTCGCTGAATGTTACGGTGGTCTGAGTGAACGAGTACGACTTGGCAGTAAATGTTGGTGAGGCTGTGTCAACAAGATCAAAGGGGGCAGGTAATGTATACTCGTAGACTGCATCATTACGAGATCCTGCAATGAACATCTTTGTTCCATTAGTGGAGAATGCAATGCCTTTGGGAATATCATCCTGTGAGCCTACATTAAAAGAGTCAGTAAATGTTGAACTATTCACAACAAAGGGAGTAGACAGGGAATACTCAAAGACTTTATCATTGGCATTACCTAGAACGAACATTTTTGATCCACTAGTAGAGAATGCAATGCCTTGAGGAAAAGTGTCCTGTGATGATACAGAAATACTGTTTACGAATATGGAACTAGTCACATTGAATGGTACAGACAAGGCATATTCTCGGATAATAGCAGAAGGTACTATAGTGAACATTTTTGTCCCATTAGTGGAAAAACTGATGCCTGATAACGATCCAAGATTTGAGATAGAAGGAGACTCTGTTAATGTGGAACTAGTCACATTGAATGGTACGGACAATGTGTATCCATAGATAATATTACTAGAAGGATTGGAAATAAACATCTTTGTTCCATTAGTGGAGAATGTGACGTCTTCAATACTGGCACTCAATGACCCTACAGAAACAGAGTCGACGAATATGGAACTAGTCACATTGAATGGTACAGACAATGCATACTCGAAGACATTTTTATTGGCATTACCTGAAACGAACATTTTTGATCCATCAGTGGAGAATGCGACACCTGTTGGGCGAGTATCCTGAGTGCCCACATAAAAAGAGGCATCAGAATAAGCACCAATGGGGATATAGAGGCATGTGCCAATTAGAAAGACTGACAGTAATATGAACAAATCAGAATTAATTTTCATACTAATTTTTGTCAGTTACATGTCTATTTAATCTTATACTTCCGCAGTTAACTGTGTATTCAGTAGATGAAAGTAACTCTCAATTGTCCAATTCTCAGTGTTCTTTGATTGGTGATACTAGAACATGAAATAATGTAATTATCTAGAGTTTTGAAGTCCCTTCGTGTTTGTGTCAAAAAAATAAGCTGTTTTGACATATCTTGTGCGTAATACTTCAAAACTGTAGACAGTTACAAAAAATCTACAAAGTCAAAATAGACGATATACTCCTGCAGAATTAGAATTTGCCAATAATTCCATGTTATGTATGACTGGAGATACAGTTCATTTGTAATTGCCTAAAGTTTTGAAGTTCCTTCGTGTTTGTGTTGAAAAAATAACCTGTTTCGACATATCTTGTGCGTATTACTTCAAAACTCTAGACAATTACGAAATAATTGAATCGTGAAAAATCAATAAAATCCCAGTAGATAGGAATGTGTTAACCAACAAACTCTAGAAAATAATCTTGTTTTTCATTTCGAATCATTTGCACCACAAACAACCTAAAGAAACATTTGAGCAATTCAATTGAAATGGTTGGTTTGTCATTACAGTTTGATTCATCTTTGAGGATATAGTTTGTGACAATCCATGTATTGTAAAATATCAGTGGAAAATAAAACATCAATAACCTTACAGAATGATTAGGGCGGGGCTTGTGGAAGATACTTTAGATAACTTTGAAGATCTTTTTTTGCATCAGAATTTTTGTCTTGTTTTTCTCTAAGAAAAGCACGATTTTTGTAAATTTTGGCGGATCTTTTTGGATTAATTTCAATGGCTCTAGTGTAATAATTTTCTGCCTTGACTAACTGATTCGTTTTGAGATTAAAGTTTCCAAGACCGCTACAAGCCAGATATGATCTGTTATTGATCTCCAAGCTCTTTTCATAAAACTTTACACATTCAGGAGAATTTTGTTTGTTCATCATTGCAGCCAGCAGATGCAGGGCAGTAGAGTTGTTTGGATCAAGCTTTATGGCCTGCTTTAATGATTCAAGTGATTCTGTGGAATTGTTTAGAATATTTAGTCTCTCAGAGGCAAAACACAACCGGTTTGGTTTATCGCTAGAATCATTTTCAAGGTGTATATTGGACAGGATGTCTGATGGGGCTAGCATCATCAATAATCTTCCTTCTTCGGACCATTCCTTATCAAAGATACCTTCTGGTATGGCTCCTTCTTGTTGTTCTCCTCTTTGATTACCCTTTTGGATATAATGAAGGACTGTCTTTTCTTTCTCATCATAACCGGTAATGACTGAAGCATGCTGTGTAATTTCTGGAACTCCGGGAAGAATAACAATTGGCGGTATTTTAGAATCAATAACTTTTTTTAATTCGGACAAGGACGAGTTTACTATTTTGCATGTCAAGCCATGTCTTTCTGCAGATTCTATTCCTTCAATCATAATGCTGCCATTAAATCCTGAATATTTTTTGGCAGTTTCTATGGCTTTGGCCATGGATAGTTTGACATTCCAGTATCTAGACACCACATTAATGGGCAGTGGAAGACAGATATTCTCTTCATCAACAAGAGGCAACAACAATTCATGGTTCTCTTGTTCCATGAATTAGAAAAATTTTCAGAGTAATTAAAATCAATCAGAGTGGTATTGTCTAGAGTTTTGGTATAAATCAGCAGAGAGCATGTTTTATGCCTATAACGTCTTGACAACTATTCTAGCGAATTTAGGCGTAGAGGTTGACACATACACTACATTTATTAAACAATTTTTTCGTTGGAAATTATGTGTGACAGAATAATTATTATACATTGTACTATTTTTATTGGTGATCTATATTGAGAAATCTACATCTGATCTTCATGTTTTTAATATTAGCACTTGGATCGTTGTATACTATAACATACCAAAATGTATCTGCAACTGGAGACGAAATTGTATCAAATACTATAGAAATCAACAACAATACGGCAAACGGCCCTGTCTTGTCTAATGGTGATAACTTTGGATCCTCGATTGCAAACATTGGCGATCTGAACAATGATGGTGTATTCGATATTGCAGTTGGTGCAATTAATGATGATGCCGGCGGTGAGAATAGAGGTGCCATACATGTAATGCTTATGAACAGTAATGGAAGTGTATCAAATACAATAGAAATCAATAACAATACAGCAAACGGCCCTGTCTTGAATGATCATGATACTTTTGGATACTCGATTGCAAACATTGGCAACTTTAACAATATAGGATTATCAGATATTGCAGTTGGTGCAACCGGTGATGATGCTGGCGGTACTGATAGAGGTGCCATACATGTAATGTTTATGAACAGTGATGGTACCGTATCAAATACAATAGAAATCAATGATCTTACAGCAAACGGCCCTGTCTTGAATGATGGTGATAGCTTTGGATTCTCGATTGCAAACATTGGCGACCTGAACGGTGATGGCATATCCGATATCGCAGTTGGTACACCTAATGATGATGCTGGCGGTACTGATAGAGGTGCCATACATGTAATGTTTATGAACAGTGATGGAAGTGTATCAAGTACAATAGAAATCAATAACAATACAGCAAACGGCCCTGTCTTGAATGATGTTGATTATTTTGGATCATCAATTGCAAACATTGGCGACCTGAACGGTGATGGTATATCAGATATTGCAGTTGGTGCATATAATGATGATGCTGGCGGTTTAGACAGGGGTACCATACATGTAATGCTTATGAACAGTGATGGAAGTGTATCAAGTACAATAGAAATCAATGACAATACGGCAAACGGCCCTGTCTTGATTAATTATGGTAAATTTGGATCATCCATTGCAAACATTGGCGACCTGAACAATGATAGTACATTAGATATTGCAGTTGGTGCATATTTTGATGGTACCAGCGGTACTGCTAAGGGTGCCATACATGTAATGCTTATGAACAGTAATGGAAGTGTATCAAGTACAATAAAAATCAACAACAATACAGCAAACGGCCCCGTCTTGGATATTACTGATTTCTTTGGATCATCAATTGCAAACATTGGCGACCTGAATAATGATGGTGTATTAGATATTGCAGTTGGTGCAACTGCTGATGATGCTGGCGGTACTGATAGAGGTGCCATACATGTAATGCTTATAAACAGTAGTACTTTGCTTCCAACCATAACCAACATCACATCAAATACAACATCTTCTGGTGTACTCAAGGTGGGCGATACCATTTCATTCACATTGACTCTGGATTCAGCTGAGAATGGTGCTACCATTAATGGCGCTTACAACTCTGTACCATTATCCTGGAACAGTATCGACAACGGAACCACATACACTGCAACATACACCATATCTGAAGGAGATGCGGATCAGATCACACCACTTCAAATTACAGGTGTAACAATCACAGATAGTGCAGGCAGTACGAGCTTGCCATTTGATGGTACTGACATACTAGACACCATTGATGCAAACTCTCCCCAGTTCTCTAGTGCCCAAACCCTCTCAATTTCACAGATTGCAATCACGCTAGACCATAACGTTACAAACTCTGCTGCCACTCCTACTGACTTTACACTTGGAGGGGTCACTGGTGCTTCAATTGATTCCATAGTGTCTGTCTTGAATAATATAATTACACTTGGCATCACTGGTGCAACAATCTCTGATAGTGATAATGTGACTATATCTTATACCAGAACGTCTGGATCATTTGATGATGTGTCTGGGGATTCATTGCTAGACTTTGCAGAAAATGTAGCAAACAATCTGGACTTTACTCCTCCAATCATAACCCTGAATGGAGACAACCCACAAATAATCGAGCTTGATGACGGCTATACAGAACTAGGCGCCACAACTAGTGACGACTCGCAAGTAACCATTAATGCTACTGAATTCACTAATGCTATAGGCATCTACTCTATCTATTACGACTCTGTTGACGCATCAGGGAATCATGCCACCCAAGTTGTCAGGACTGTAAGTGTGATAGAGGCCACCATACCTACATTCTGTGCACCTCCTGGCTCTGGAGACTGGATTATAGATGTTAGTTGTACAGTTAATGCCAGTGCAACTGCCCAAGAAAATGTGATTGTTCAAAACAATTCGATTTTAATCATTCCTTCTGAAATTACTTTGGATATTGACTTTGCAGCATTTAATCTGACAGTACAGTCTGGCAGTGGAGTCTTGATTAAATCTGGTGGAACAGTCACCTGATATGGCAACAATTAAGTTTGTGTGCACCTTGCAGAATTTCTAAACGCTCGTAATGTCGAATTTTGTTGCCCACCAACTATCTTTCAATGAAAAAAGAACAACATGACGAGTGATCATAGTTTTTGTGAATGTCTATGAACTACTAGCAATAATACTTGACGAGAAGGCATGTGCCAGCCTATTCAGAAATGAAAGATGTGATGGGAACATTTCATGTCCACACTGCAAATCAAATGAGAATAAAAAATATGAAAGGGATGGTAACTGTTTACAGTTGTAAAGTATTACGCACAAGATATGTCAAAACAGGTAATTGTCTACAGTTTTAAAGTATTAAGCACAAGATATGTCAAAACAGGTTATTTTTTCGACACAAACACGAAGTAACTTTAAAAATCTAGACAATTACGGATAAAGATGCTTGCTGTATTTCTGACATGTTTTGAAACATGGAGGATAAGGAATCAGAACAGCCTAGTTGAGATGGGAAAATACATTTAGATGCCTGATTCATACATCTTGTCAAACTGTTATTTGATCTTGTCAGATCATCAACGTATTTTACTAGTTCATCTATGATTAATTTCTGTTGTTTGTTTTCTCGTCTTAATTCTGAAATAATTTTGTCAGACTTGCTCATATCAGAAGTTAGATGAGGTTACTCAGATCTTTTGGTTTAATTTTGATCTAGGCGTAAAGGTTGATTCATACAAAGAAAAAAACAATCGTAAAAAAGAAAGACGTATGTAACATACATCCTAGAATGACAAAGATATCACATTACATCCGTATCCCTCTAAAAATAATCTGACAGTGTAGTCTGTCTGATTATTCTTGAAATATTTCCATGAGCAAGCCATTCAGACTTGCTAATACTCATTTTGTTTGATGCCAAAATGAGAGCATCATCAAAGTTGTAAGCTATTGCAGGCTCTTGTTTCATGGCCTCGCGTATACCCTCACGAACTTGCCATACGCCAACAGGAATGGCATACTCTGGTCTAATCTCTCTGAGAATTACAACACCTGCCTGGACTCTCTTCTCAGAGAGGTACTCTACAATTCCAAGTTTAGCTGCAAAATAGGCACCGGCTATGGCAGGCGGATGATGAATCCCACGAGCGTCCTCGTAATCAGACCCGAATCCCATTATTCCGTCTGAATACCAGGCTTCAATCATTTCATATACCCATCTGTGGGGAAACAAGACAACAGAGAACATGTTTCCCAGGTGCTCATATGAAAAGACTCTGCACGAATCAATCAAGCTATAATCTAGAATCTCATCTGTAAGCGATTTAGAGATAATATCGTCAGTTGCAGTTATGCTCCATTTGGTTGGAACCAGCCTTCTCTTCTGTCCTAACATTCCAACACTGAAACATTTCTGAATCTTTGATATCTCAATTCCAGAATTGTACAAGTTCAAAACTGCATCTTGCGCTTTTAAATCTCTGTCATAGAATATCTTCTCGATTGGTTTTACAGAAGTGACTCTGGAAAATTTTGCAGTTTTTATTCTGCCCATTGGACCAAAAGGCGCATTCTCACCATCAAGGGAGATACCTGACGAGGGTGCCTTTTCAAATATTAAATCAGTGTCAGTCGGCTTTGAAGACATTGCAACTTCTTGGAGATTCTCAATGTATCGTCCCTCTGTTTGAGTAATTGGAATTTTCTGTATTCCACGAACCAAACCCAGTCTGAAATTCACAATCTCCTCAAGGGATTTTTCTCTCCATCTCTCAGGACTGTCAAGCAGACTAGTATCGCCGTGAATTGGTGGAACCATTGGACCCACCATTACCTTTGGATAATTGTGAGAACCAACAAAAACAGATGGGGGACTAGTACCACTCAGCGAATCAGAAGAAAACAGATTCCCGTATCTTGATAGAGTTTCATGCCATTTTGACAAAATTACACGTCGTATATCCTGAGAATTAGATGACACATTTTTTGTACCTAAATTATACCTATTAACCTGCCTGATCAAAAACTTTGATAACTAGTTAGCATTATGCCTGTGGATATTCTAGCTATCAGAATATTACTCTGGGCCTGACAATGATGTAATGCCCAAATACTGGGATGTAACTATCTACCATTTTGAAGTATTACGCACAAGATATCTCAAGATATATTTTTTTGGTAACTGTCTACCGTTTTGAAGTAGAATTTCTCAGATATTCCAAAGCATAATCATGGAAATTCAATCCCCTCATCTGGCATGTCGCATTTATACTCATCAATATCTTGTGAGAATCAGCTCCGACCTTTGAGCGATGACCGTTTGTGATCTTTCTGATTATGACGTTTGGTCGTATTGCCCTCTCTGCCGTGTTGTTATGGTAATCAGTTCCAGTCTGCAAAAACGTAAAGAGCATCATTCTTTCACGTTTCAATCTTTTTACAAACCTGATGCAGTTCTCTTCGCTGTATTTTTTGGATATCATTGCAGATATTCTTCTCTCAAGATTCTTTTTCACTTTTAGTCTTTTTGTCTCATTGGTGATTTTTGCCGCATTGTGAGAGGCATACAGTATTCTCTTTAGGCGTGCTGCAAATGCTGTGAATTCTTTTCCGGGATTCTTGTATTGTATTGTATCCTCAATCTCTCGGATATAGTGAATGTGGCATCTTTGGTGGGTTTTGCCAACATAATTCCATGCAGAATACGAGTCACTTGTAACGTTGCCTTTAAACCCACCAATGATTCTCTTTGGCACATCATTACTGCGAGTCGGGTCAATCTCATATACCCGAGATCCTAAGTCTTTTCAATTAATTGTTCTTGCAAAATATTGATACATGTCAAGATCAAACTTGTGCGTTCTTAAATATTCCATAACTGTATATCTCATTTCATGAATCGATTCATAAAATTCTGATTGAACATTATCATGTTTGCACTGTCTCCAAATTTCTTCTATCATACTCAAATGTGGGGAACCTCTTGGAAGATATGCCAGTTTGACATTCTTGTTGTTTTTCAAATATTCTTTTGTATCAATGGATGTGTGTTGTGATGCTCTGTCAACAATAACAAATATTTTCCCAAACTTTTTGTGAGCTTTTTTCAAATAATCAACAAATGATATGGAATTGAATTTTTCATATGATCTGAAAAAGCTTTGATTACCATCACTTACCATTCCATAAACCAGAAATTTTTTATGTGATCCCCTCCATCGTATAATCATTCGCTCATTTGCTTCGACCCAGTATTTCTTGCCAAGGTGCACATCATCTGTGAATATGGATTCATCTTGAATTAGTACTGTAAAACCCTTCTCTTTTGCTTTTTTTATGCGTAAAATGATACGTAAATACCACATGTAACATGTAGCCATTGAAGCAGCACGCACATGCAGTTTTTGTGGAACCTTTGCTTTGAGGTTCCAACTGCGCATAAGACGACACACATGAGTGATGTGATATGTGATTCCCGTTCTATCAAATATGAGCTGCATTAGTTTCTTTGAAGTCATGCCTCCTGAAAGTTTTTTGAACAATTTTCCTATCTTTAGTAATTTTTTGTGTGGAATTAGTGGTGGACGACCAGAACGAAAAAGATCTTCCAGACCTTCCAGTCCATACTCTTTGAATCTGTGTAACCAATTCCGTACACATTGGTATGTATAAAACATCTCTTTGGCAGTTTCAGCAATAGTGTGTTCATTGATTTTAATCATGCACGTTGCGTGCAGTCTTTCTTTTTTGCGATTGTTCTTTTCTTTTTTATAGGCCTGGAGTAACTCGTCATTTGTGATGTTCATGAAACAATTGCTACACTACTGATCAAAAAATGTTTCTATTTGTTTTTGAAAAATTGAAAAGACTTCTGCTATGGGGTATATACTGCAACTAATTTCCCAACAAACGTCCACAGCCAGTAATTTTTTCCGTTCAACCTCCAGCTCGTCTCGTCGCCGTGTATGTTTGCCTCTTTTTTTTAGCTCTATGATCAATTCTTGATATATTGGGCCAAATGCCTTTGCAATCTTTGTTACTGCATGGTTAATTGTTGATTCTGTAAGATTTAATGAGTAGAGTTTATGCGTAATTGACTAAATCACGCCAACCATCTAAATTCCTTGTCTTTTTCTTCACATATAGTTACAAACTCTAACAAAATCATACATCTCAAAATTAAAGTCAGTCAAACTTGTACAAAAAATACAAAATAAATTATTAAACATGCAAAATAATCAGCTTGGCAAAAACGCACAGCGTAGCATTGTGATGTTACCACATCTAATCAAAATATACGGTCCATGGCAGTGGTGGCGGTTCACCCTTTTTCCATCTAGACCGTATCTTTTTCCACATTGTACGCAGATTGACAAGACCTGTTACCACGCTAAACTCTGTTTCAAACTCTTCTAGTGTACCATCATATGCATCAACCATTCTTGCATAGGTTTTCATGTCACCTATGGTGTGCTCCACCCTGGCTCTGACTCTGTTCATCTTTCTGTTTTTTGCCCGTTCTCGGTTTGTTAGTTGGCGATTCTTTGATCTCTTTTTAGGTTGCATGGATTGTGTGTTGTTATCAAGGTAATCCGATATTCCTAAAAATCCCTTGTCAGAGTATAGCTTTGTTTTACTGCTTCCAGTCAGTAATTTTATTATATTTAAGATTGATTCAGATTCTTTTTTGAATATGCTAAAATCGTGATTACTGCCAAGATAGCTTTTGGTTTGGTGAATTATGATTCCTTTGCTGTTTGTTATTATCTCTGTGTTGAACGTGAATCGTTTCTTTTTGCCAGAGTATGATTTATTTCTTTGCACAGAATCCTCTGATCTTCGTACAGGTACGTGTGTTCCATCAATTAGCAAGGTGTTGCCCAGCACCTTTTGTATCTGTTGTATGGGTTTCTCATCTGATTGTATTATATCAGACATATTCTTTGCAGTGGGCAAAATTTGTTTCAATATCTCATCTACAAGCTTGATATATCTGCACACCGTGGTCTGATCAATTCCAAACAATGCTGCTAGTTGTCCTTGTGTAACGTTTGTTCTCTTTTTCATCAGTCCCACTAGTAATGCGTGTTCCGGATAAAGCTTGCATCTGTTTCCTGCATCAGATTCTCGTTTACCTGATTTAATATCAAATAACGGCATTTTATCTAGATAGTCTAGTATGAATTCTCTAAAATATTTTAACAGCCAATAAAAATCGTCGATTTGATATCCTGTAAATGCATGCAAATGTTCTGGTGTTGACATTATGATGTGGCATATCTCGAGTTTGTGTGCAAATTCACGACCTTCTTTCCCTTGATATCTACGTTTCCTGGCCTTTGTTGCAGTCCATAATGCATCTAGTTCTGCTATTATCTTGTCCTTCTCATATAGTGCACTGTCCTTTTCATATAGTGCCTTGTCTTTGCTCTCAATCAGCTTTATCAATTGATTTGGAGCTAGCATTTCGTATTGGGACATATCAAAGCAAAAAATATACCAGGATCTAAACCTATCGTCTGAGAAATGTTTACCATCGTGTCAAATGTAAACAAGTTGATGCGTACAATTCGATTGTTATTTTGGTCGATTACGCATAAACTCTGTTGATGATCTGACAAGAACAATTAACCGTTTAACAAAATCAAATGATGAATTGAAACATAAATTATTCTATTATGATAATCCACATACGCCACCATCTCGCAAGCCTTTGCAAGTGGAAAAGGACAAGAACAAGAAAAAAGATACCGAGTCAAACCGAGGAGGTGTCTTTGGACACAAGGGGAAAACACAAACATTCATACCACAAAAAACTACACATCACGATTCAACAGCTTGTCCAAAATGTAAAAGCACAGACATTACTCAGATTGACACAAAAAAACGCAACATGGTGGGTATTCCACCACCACAAGAGTATAACGTAACTGAGCATATTTTACACAAATATACCTGCAAATCATGCAAAAAGACATTTGAAAATGATGGCAAACTTGCACCTAGAGGACAATTTGACGCCACTGTAATCAAAAGTGTAGTGAGCATGTTTTCAAAAAGAATGCCATACAACACAATCAGAGAATCATTGCAAGAACAATATGGATTACAAATCAGCAATACGACAGTACGGTCAATTTTGCAGACAGGTCAGACGCTTTTAGAGCCATTTTATGATAAAATTGGGCACGAAATCAACAAATCAGAGATTGTAGGATTTGATGAGACTGGATATCCAATTGAGGGTAAACATGGATGGGTATGGATTGCAAGAACCAACACCGAAGCGTACTATGTTTTAGATTTTAGCCGAGGTGCAGTTGTTATAAAAAAATACTGGATTGATTTTAGAGGAATTGTAGTTTCTGATGGATGGAAATCACATGTTGTAATATTTACCAAAAACAAGAGACAGAGATGCACTACACAACTGCCAAGAGAGTCAAAAGATGTGGCAGATAAATCAGAAAAACCATCAGCTGCCATTTTGCACAAGGAATTCTCAAAAATATTGGATAATGCCAGGAAATATTCAAAATCAAAACACAGAAAGATAGAACGGATCAAATATACGGATTATCTGTTTGAGCAGATTGATCACATAATAAAACGATACCGGCGTGGTGATGATATTATGAAAAAGTTTGGAATAAAGCTGAAAAACGCACGAAATGACCTGTTTACATTTGTGATGTGTCCTGGCGTGCCATCAACTAACAATGATGCGGAAAACTCTATTCGAAAATGTGTGATGCAGAGAAATGTCCGGGGTCAGCTGAAAAGTGAAAAGGGAATGAAAATGCTTTCAGTATTTCTGACATGTTTTGAAACATGGAGAATCAGGGATCAGAACAGCCTAGTTGAGATGGGAAAATACATTTAGATGCTAACTATATGTGAAGAAAAAGGCAAGGAATTCAGATAGCATAAAGAATGAATCGGGTAGACCAAAGATCCGTAAATCGCCTTCAAAGAGAACAATTCCAAAGAAACAGATTAGGGATAAAGCAGAAAATATCATGTATGTTGGAATTGATCTGCACAAGAAATTTCATCAAGTGGCCGTTATGAATAACAAGGGAAAGATAACACGAAATGAAAGAATAGAAAACACACAACAGGCAATCAGACAAATGTTCTCAAAGATACCTCTTTCTGCCAGTATCGTCATGGAATCATCATCAGTTTGGTATGGAGTGTACAGATTCATGACAGATGTACTGGGATACAAGGTAGTGTTGTCAAATCCTTATCTTACAAAGGCAATTGCAGCATCAAAGAAAAAGACAGACAAGATTGATGCAGTGGTACTGGCAGATCTCTTACGTGGAGGATATATTACAACATGCTTTGTTCCAAGTGATAAAATTGTAAAGGCACGTCAGCTTGTACGGTATAGAAGAAAGTTGATCCAATGGAGGACATCTGCAAAGAACTGTATTCATGGAATTCTGTTACAAAATGGAATAAAGATTCCTGGAGCAACATTCACAGGATTATACATGAAAAGACTCTGTGCCCTAGGGGATTACCGTATTGATGGCTTTATACGACAGATAGAATCACTAAATGATATGATTTCAGACATTAATGCAAAGATATATGCGACAGTTAAAACCAATTCTGATGCAATGCTACTAAAGACAATACCTGGAGTAGGTGATTACACAGCACTGGTGATTGCATCTGAAATAGGAGGAATCTCTAGATTTAATGACTCTCACAAGCTTGCAGCATATGCAGGAGTGGTCCCATCAGTTAGAAACTCTGCAGATACAATACATCATGGACGTATAACAAAGAAAGGCAGCATGACATTGAGATGGGTCTTGATTGAAGCTGCACATTCTCATGCATTACATGCACCAAATAGTAATATTACACAATTTTACAATCGTATCAAGAAAAAGAGAGGCAGTTCCAAAGCTGCAGTAGCTACAGGATCAAAAATGTTGCGAGTCATATACTGGATGTTAAAAGAGAAGAGAGAGTTTGTACAAAATTATAGTTAGGACCATAGGTCGCGTTATGAATCATGAGGGTAAAGACCTCGCTTGCTAATTGCGGTTGATCCTAACTCAGGGATGAAGATAGCATTGAGGGTCAAAACCTCGTATAGATAATTATCCGCATCCTGTATCATTTGAAACATATCTCTAGCGAATGCTATACTACACATGCTGAAAAAAGACAAAATGCTTAAAAAGGTCTCACATAGATTGATTCATACCTATTTTTGTATGTATCAACTTCTACGTCTAAATCCGCTAGAATAGTCAAGACGTTATAGGCATAAAACATGTTCTTTGCTTGATACATACCTATTTTTTAAACAAACCAAGTAATGCTTCAAGAGGCTTCATTGTTGAATTTCCTTCATCCAAAGCAGTTTTTTGCCCATCACAAATTTCTAAAAACTCGTGAATTAATTTTTTGTCAATATTTGTACGTGTAAAATTTTTGTAAAGTTTTTCACTGCTAGGATTCAAATGGTTAGTCAAATTTGCAACGTCATGGCAGTCTTTCCAAATTTTTGATAGGAAATACGATTTATCAAAAGTCAGTTGTAATTTCCTACGTCGAGATATACAACCAATTATCTTTAGTGAAATTAGAAATTCTAATTCAGGTACGTTTATTGAAGCATTATTCCCAATTGGTTCTGTTTGTTCTGATTCATAAACCCAGTTCCAATCTACTATAACACCCATATTAACAGAATCAACTCTAGGAATTTCTGCAGAGATTAGATCAAAGAACACTATATCACCGGCACCTATTGGCTTGCCATAATGTGATTCACCAAATATAGGATCTCCAATTTTATATTCTTGAAAACCATTTCCAGGAAAATATGTTTTTTTCATCATGTTTTCAATCCAATTATCTGTAGGAAAAATCAAATCAGCATCCCTTGAACCTAATCCATCAGGATGATAGGACCAAACTGCCCAACCACCAATAACTGTAGGCCAATTACCACCCTGATTAGCATGAAACCATTTTGAAAATTTTTGTAGCTCTGTCCTGCTCTTGCTGGTTAATTCTGGAGTGTAACCCTCTCGTTCTAGGACCATATCTGTTTTATCAAGGGTTCCCCAGCATAAGATTTATCATCACAATATAGATCGATTAGTGTTCTAATTTTTGTAGTTATTTGCAATCCATCTTTTTCAATCACGTTATCTCTTCTATATGGCTTGAAAGGATACATGTTAACACGAATAGTTCCAGACGTTTCCTTTTTTTGCATTTTATTCCAAAAATCTTCATCCACATAAACGTGAATTGCAGGATCACGTACATACTCTGTATAATGCTCCAATGCAGTAGTCAGACAGAAAATACCGCCTTTATTTTTAAGATATTCGATTACCTTATTCCTGTCCACTCCCCAGTCTCGAGATATCCTATTGGTTTCCATATTTCTGAAATGACTATAAAATTTGATGAGTGCTACTGGTGAAGTTAGTCTGTAGACACAAAGTCTCTGTTTCCTATTTTTTATTTTCTCAACGAATTTGAGATCAACCATCCAATTTACGAATCCGCTAACTCTGGCTCCGTGTGGTATGTCCAGATCTCTAGCCATTTGCCGTTGTTTAAAATCACCATGCTCCAACATGTAATACAGTTGCGGATATGCTACACTGGAACGAAAAGATGCACCTGACACCATAGTTTTATGCTTAAGCAATCTTGTTTTAAGTGTTTAATCCTTTATAGAGGATTCTATAGAATCCTGAAATAAAGATTTTCATCAAAAAAAGAGATTGACTGAAAAATAAACTCTAGAGGTAGAAAAGATGGAAAAAATGAACACGTGATTAAAAGCTGAGAATAAAAGCAGGCAGATTGCGGACATTAAAAAAAATGTATGCGTCAACCTCTACATCTAGATCAATTAGAATAATTCAACATTATAGGCATAAAACATGATATTTAGTAACTGCCTACAGTTTTGAAAGTAAGAGTTTAGGTCCCTGGCTAGAACATCTAAAATTCGTGCTCAACCTAAACTCTTACTTTTAAGGTATTACGCACAAGATGTGTCAAAACAGGTTATTTTTTTTTGACACAAACACAAAGGAACTTTAAAACTCTAGACAATTACGATATTTACTTGATTCATACGTTCCAGTTAATTCTTAATATGGTTCTAGACAGGCATACATTGTTGGATAAAAGAGAGATCATAAGAGAGTTTTCGTCAGATCCTGACAGATACTATAAAGTAGAATTGTTTGAAGAGCAAGGCTTTGTCAGAAAATCCTGTTCAAAGTGTAGCAGATTCTTTTGGACCTTGGATTCCAGTAGAGATTTCTGTCCAGATGATGCAGATGATACATATTCGTTTATCGGAGAGCCTCCAACAAGTAAAAGATTTGACTATACAAAAGCATGGAAGCAAGTTGAGGAATTTTTTGTAAAAAACGGCCATACATCAGTCAGCAGATATCCGGTTGTTTGCAGATGGCGTGATGACTTGTACTTTACGATTGCATCAATTGTTGATTTTCAAAGAGTGATGGGCTCTAAAGTAACCTTTGAGTTTCCTGCAAACCCACTAATAGTCCCACAGACATGTTTGCGTTTCAAGGATTTGGAGAATGTTGGAGTGACTGGCAGACACTTTTCAAGCTTTTGTATGATAGGACAGCACAGCATTCCAAATGAGGCAGGTTATTGGAAGGACCAATGCGTAAACCTAGACTTTAAGCTGTTAACTGAGCAGTTTGGAATAAAGAGAGAGGAAGTTGTCTTTGTTGAAGATGTTTGGGCCGGAGGTGGCTCTTTTGGTTCATCATTAGAATATTTTGTCAGAGGACTGGAATTGGGAAATGCAGTATTTACTGAATTTCAAGGAGAGCTAGGTAGACACACTGCACTAGATCAAAAGATAGTCGATATGGGTGCAGGGCTAGAAAGATTTGCATGGATTAGTATGGGTACGCCTACTGCTTATGACTGTTGCTTTGGCCCGATAACAAGCCACCTGTTTGAAAAGATAGGAATTGATCCGGATTCAGAAATGTTGAGGGAGTATTTTACAGCAGTTGCAAAGAATCTTGAGAGATACAATGATCTAGCGGATGTAAAAAGACATGCCGTAAAGAGTACGGGGTTGACTGATGAACAAACAAGCAGGATTATCACACCACTTGAAGGAGTGTATTTGATAGCAGACCATCTTCGTACCTTGATCTTTGCAATAGCTGATGGCGCTCTGCCAAGTAATGTTGGAGGGGGTTATAATCTGAGGATGATGCTGCGAAGGATTAATGGGATAACTGACAAGTTGAGTCTCAAACTAGACATTGATCAACTAGTGGACATGCATGTCAACTATCTCAAAGACACTTGTCTAGAACTAGACGAGAAGAGACAGGATGTTAAAACCATTCTAAAAATAGAATCTCAAAGATACGTTGAATCAAAATCAAGAATGAAGAGAATTGCCAACAAAATAAATCAAAGAGGCCGTGCACCATCTGTGAACGAATTAATCACGCTGTACGAATCAGACGGAATTACGCCAGAATATCTAAATGAGACGGGTGTTATTTCAGAGATTCCCTCGTCATTTTATACAAGATTGTCTGATTTGCACCAATCAGACAATAAAAAGACAGTAAAGCAGATGCCAGTAGAGGGCGGTATTGCAGAGACAGAAATGTTGTTTTACAAGAATGATCCAACAGAGTTTGATGCCAAGGTTCTCAGGGTGATTGGAAGGACAGTTGTACTAGACAAGACCTCGTTTTATGCAAGAGGAGGAGGGCAGGAGCCGGATCATGGTACCATTTCAAACTCTAAGGTGATCGATGTAAACAAACATGGGAATGTTATTTTACACGAGATTCAGGGAGAGATTCCAAGAGAAGGGGAGACGGTACCATGCAGAATTGATGCGACACGTAGATCAAACATTACAAAAAACCACACCAGTACACACATTCTAAATTCTTCAGCAAGAAAAGTGTTAGGCTCATGGATTTGGCAGCATTCTGCATTCAAGGAAGACGATCATGCACGGTTGGACATTACACACCACTCGTCACTCTCAGAGCAACAGATACAGGACATAGAGAAAGCGGCAAATACGGTTATTGCAAGGGATATGCCAGTAACAATAAAGAACTGTGACAGGGGTGCCGCAGAGCAGAGATACGGATTTAGGATTTACCAGGGAGGGGTGATTCCTGTCAAATCAGTCAGAATTGTATCCATTGGAGACTTTGATGTGGAGGCATGCGGCGGAACTCATGTCAAGAGGACAAGAGAGATAGAGTTGATAAAAATTACAAAGACAAAGCGGATTCAAGACGGCGTAGTAAGAATAGAATTTGTCTCGGGGCCGACTGCACAAGAATATGTCAGAGAACAAAAGGTTAAACAGGCAAGGCAGGATAAAGAATCAGTACAAAAAAAACTCAGAGACATGCAGAGAGACGAGGACATGAAAAAATCCAGTGAGAGAATTGCAGTATTGCTTGAGCGGGTTGCATCTCAGAGTAACAGTACAATGATCGATGAGATTGAAATGACCGTAAAAAACTCTACAAAGATGTGCTTTACAGCTAGTGCACAGTACGACGAGTTTTTCCACATGAACTTTGGAAAAAAATTGGTAAAAAATATTCCAAACTCAGTTCACGTTGGGATATTTGAGTCAGGACAGACTGTAAGGGTAATAGTGCATGTGGGAGATGGGACATTAGGCAAAGATGCCAAGAGTATTGTCGAATCCGTGGCTGAGATCCTTGGCGGAGCAGGTGGCGGTGATGCCAGATTCGCCCAAGGGGGCGGAGGGGATACGACTAAAAAAGACGAGGCAATACGTGGAGCAAGATCAATTATTCTAGGATGATACAATGGATGTAAACTGGAATGAGATAGAATCAAAGTGGAGAAAGAGGTGGAATGAGAATCATAACTTTGAGACAGACCCAAATGACAGACCAAAAAAATTCATCACAGTGGCATATCCATATCCCAATTCACCACAGCATATAGGACATGGTAGAACTTATACCATAGCTGATATTCATGCAAGATACTATAGGATGCGGGGATACAATGTCCTGTTTCCAATGGGGTTCCATTATACCGGAACGCCGATTCTTGGAATGGCAAGAAGGATAGAGTCAGGGGACAAGGAGATACGCGATGGCCTTTGCAACATATATCATGTTCCAGAAAAGGACGTTATGACTTTTAGCGAGCCAGTAAAAATTGCAGAGTATTTTCACAAGGAGATCAAAAAGGGGATGATAGAGATGGGATACTCTATTGACTGGCGAAGAGAGTTTACTACAATAGTTCCAGCTTATCAAAAGTTCATCGAATGGCAGATCAACATCCTGAAGGAAAAGAACCTGATCATCCAGGGGAGTCATCCTGTCGGATGGTGTCCACGTGATCAGAATCCCGTATCACAGCACGACACACTAGGCGATGTAGAGCCGAGCTTTACTGAATACGTTTTGATAAAATTTCAGTTTAAAGATTATACGATACCGACTGCAACACTGCGTCCAGAGACAGTATTTGGTGTGACTAATCTCTGGGTCAATCCCAAAATAATCTACAAAAAGATCAGAGTTGATGGTGAGAGATGGATCGTATCTGCAGAATGTGCGTACAAGCTGGAATTTTTAGACAGAGAGATCATACATGATGGCGAGATTGCAGGCTCTGAACTGATTGGAGAGAGTGTCACAGTCCCGCACAGAGACGAGTTGATTCCAATGCTTGAGGCAAGTTTTGTAGAGCCTGCCACAGGTACAGGTATTGTAATGTCAGTGCCGGCTCACGCCCCATTTGACTATCAGGCACTAGATGATTTTAAGAAGAGACAGCATCTAGACCCTAAATACCAGATGATCAGGCCCATTTCAGTCATATCTGTCAAGGGGTATGGAGAGTATCCAGCAAAAGAGGCATGTGAGAGACTAGAGATAAAGGATCAGAATGATCCCAGGCTGGAAGAGGCTACAGCAGAGATTTATGGCAAAGAGTTTTACGGTGGGATTCTCAGAGAGAACTGCAAACAGTTTGCAGGTAACAGGGTATCGGAGGTCAAGGATGCAATCAGAGAATGGTTAGAGGAGAAGAGATACTCGGATGTTTTATTAGAACTGACAAACACTCCAGTAAAGTGCCGTTGCGGAGCCCAATGTGTCGTCAAGATTTTGACAGACCAGTGGTTTCTCAACTATGCTGACAAAGACTGGAAGAAAAGAGCTATAGAGTGCTTTGATTCGATGGATATACTGCCAAATGAGATTGTCAGCGAGTTTCATTATACAGTGGGATGGTTGCAGGAGAGGGCCTGTGCAAGACAGCACGGTTTGGGCACAAGGCTGCCATGGGACAAGGACTGGATTGTAGAGAGTCTGTCTGATTCTGTAATATACATGTCATATTATGTGGTATCCAGATTTGTCAATGACGGGACCATCCAGGCTGAGAACCTCTCAAGGGAATTCTTTGACTATGTATTTTTGGGCAAGGGTGTGGCAGAGCAGATACCAGACATTAAACCAGATACAATAAAAAAGATAAGAGCAGAGTTTGCATATTTTTATCCGGTTGATTCAAGGCATTCTGGTCGAGATCTAGTTCCAAACCACTTGACATTTTTTGTCTTTAACCATGTTGCCATATTTCCAAGAGATGACTGGCCACAGCAGATTGTCGTTAATGGTTCTGTGTTAATGGATGGTAAAAAGATGTCAAAGAGCATGGGGAATGTAGTCCCATTGCGACAGGCCATACAGAAATATGGTGCAGACCCAATCAGGCTGGCAATAATCATATCAGCAGAGCTGTTACAGGATGCAGACTTTGATTTGGAGTCAATAGGTGGGATCAGACACAAGTTAGAAACACTGCATGACGTATGTCTGAGGCATAAAGCACAAGAGATAAAGAGATTAGAGGTGGAGGATAGGTGGATTTTATCCAAAACACAGAGTGCTGTATTGCAGGTAACATCTGCAATTGAAAAGATGAGACTGCGAGAGGCCCTACACGATATCTTGTTTTCATTTGAATCTGACCTGAGCTGGTACATGAAGAGAGTCAGAGCAAAAAACAGAGAAGACATTTCAGGGATATTACACCAGATAAACTCTACACGTGTCTTGATGCTTTCTCCATTTGCACCGCACATTGCCGAAGAGATATGGGAGAGGATGGGTCATACAGGACTAGCATCAGAATCAAAGTGGCCGGAATTTTCCAGAAAGGACATGGATGCTGCATCCATTCAGTCCGAAGAGCTGTTAAAATCCACGATAAATGACATTGCAAACATTCTCAAAGTCACAAAGATAATCCCGCAAAAGATCACAATTTATACTGCAAACTCTTTCAAGTATAGGGTATATCGCATTATTTTGGAGAAGGTGATGGCAGGGCAGACAAACATGGGAGTTGTTATGAGGGACCTGGTCGCAGATTCTGATACTGTGGATGTAAAAAAGATTCCAGACTTTGTGCAAAAGACAATAAAGGACATTTTATCCGAAACGTCTGAGATGAGACAGACAAGACTAAAAGTGATAGAGTTTGATGAAAAGGACTTTTTTGCAAGCGAATTGACAGAGTTGGTAAAGAGCTACTTTGGGGCAGAGATTCAGATTTTTTCTGAATCAGATTCGGACATTAACGATCCAAAAGGAAAGGCACGGCATGCAAGGCCGTTCAAGCCTGCAATTCTAGTGGAATAGTAAATTATAGTTTATGCGTAATTGACCAAAATAACAAACAACAATCAACTTGTACACACCAACTTGTTCACATTTGATATGATGATAATTAGACCATTTGCGTAATTAAAGTGATTTTTTTCAACATTAGAGTTTATGCGTAATTGACTAAATCACGCCAACCATCTGAATTCCTTGCCTTTTTCTTCATATATAGTTAGCAAAGAGCATGTTTTACGCCTATAACGTCTTGACTAATCTAGTCGATTCAGGTGTAGGATTAATACATACGAATTTTTAATACCAATGTTAGAGATTAGATAATATGCAAATAACATACAAACTTGAAAAATTGAAAACCGGTGGATTCATGGCTTGTTGTCCAGCAATGAAACCTGTAATTGTAGAAGGAGACACAGAAGAAGAAGCCACTAGAAAATTATTAGTAGCAGCTAGAATGTATGTTGCAAGACATCCTGAAATTAGCAATACTTTAAGAGTTTCTAATTTGGAGTAATAAATTGAGACTAGACCAATATGAGTCAAAACAGACATTAATTGTTTTTAAGAAATTAGGATTTGAAACTATTACTACCAATGAACACATGGATTATCTTTATCACCGTGATATTCTAGACGAGATCATTGTAGATAAAAAACAATTAATTTCGAATCAAATAATTAACAGGTCAATACATAATGTTGGTATTCCTGATTGGATATTTGATTCTCTTTATGAAAATCTATCTTGATATGTTGTACAAAAATTATTTTAGGTATTGTAATAATAATTTCTATAATTGCATTGTTATTCATAAGAGTTTATGCGTAATTGACTAAATCACGCCAACCATCTGAATTCCTTGCCTTTTTCTTCACATATAGTTACAAACTCTAACAAAGTCATACATCTCAAAATAATCAAAGTCAGCCAAACTTGTACAAAAAAATACAAAATAAATTATTCAACATGCAAAATAATCAGCTTGGCAAAAACGCACAGCGTAGCATTGTGATATTTTACCATATATCTAATCAAAATGTACAGTCCATGGCGGTGGTGGCGGTTCACCCTTTTTCCATCTAGACCGTATCTTTTTCCATTGTACGCAGATTGACAAGACCTGTTACCACGCTAAACTCTGTTTCAAACTCTTCTAGTGTACCATCATATGCATCAACCATTCTTGCATAGGTTTTCATGTCACCTATGGTGTGCTCCACCTTGGCTCTGACCCCGTTATCTGTCTGTTTTTTGCTCGTTCTCGTTTTGTTAGTTGGCGATTCTTTGGTTTCTTTTTAGGTATGAATCAAGCATCTAAATGTATTTTCCCATCTCAACTAGGCTGTTCTGATCCCTGATTCTCCATGTTTCAAAACATGTCAGAAATACTAAAAGCATTTCATCCCCTTTTCACTTTTCAGCTGACCCCGAACATTTCTCTGCATGACACATTTTCGAATAGAGTTTTCCGCATCATTGTTAGTTGATGGCACGCCAGGACACATCACAATGTAAACAGGTCCTTTCGTGCGTTTTTCAGCTTTATTCCAAACTTTTTCATAATATCATCACCACGCCGGTATCGTTTTATTATGTGATCAATCTGCTCAAACAGATAATCGGTAACTGTCTACAGTTTTGAAGTATTACGCACAAGATATATCAAAACAGGGTATTTTTTTGACACAAACACGAAGGAACTGCAAAACTCTAGACAATTACCGCAAGAGGTTTATTGAAAAAAATAGGAGAATATGCATATCTTACAAAAGAACTTGGAAGCAGAATTGACGATATCATCACAACTACGACTGGTTATTTTATTGCAATATTGGATTGTTTGGAACGTGGGCAGGATTGTCTGTCAAACAAATTTTTAAATCACCCAACAAATCATCAAAGATTTATAAATGATTTAGCAATAATTAACTCATAATGTCAGTGTTGTCCTGCAGGACTTTGTCTGAAGTGGGAATCACAATGCTGACACTTGTTCTAAAATCATGAAATCTATTGTTTTTATTGATGGTGGTTATCTGATAAAATTACTACGAACAAAAAATGTAAAAATTAACCATCTCAAGCTTTCAGATGAATTGACAGAAAATACAGAGCGTGTTAAAACTAACTATTATGATGCATTACCTCTACCTATAAATGAAAAAGGTAAAGAATTATATCCAAAAGTACAGCGATTTCATAACGCTTTAAGAAAACTAACCAACTTTGAGGTAAAATTAGGAAGAATACAAAAAATGGGTGATGAATTCCGTCAAAAAGGTGTAGATATGAGATTGGGTGTTGATTTAGTACAATCAAGTATGAAAAATAAAGTGGATAAAGCCATTCTGATTGTATCTGACAGTGATTTTGAATATGCAGTTCAAAAGGCACAAGAAAATGGAATGAATGTTAGTATAGTTTACTTTTCTATTTCAAAAATAAATTCTAAATTCCTGAAAACTTTTGATGAAAGAATTTTATTAACTGATGAATTATTAGACAAATGCAAATTGTAATACTCTACAAATTATCTATTAGAGATTATGCGTAATTGACTAAACCACGCCAACCATTACAACAATACTCAAACAAAATCATTAGACGTGTTGCGTAATTATTCCTAGACGTGGTTTTAGAAGATAATTTCTCGGATTATTCTGAAATTTTGGATTTTTAGGCATAAAATTACACAAAATATAGAATGTTGAAAAAAATCACCCTAATTACGCAAAGGCCTATTACCATCATATCAAATGTGAGCAAGTTGGTGCGTACAAGTTGATTGGTAATTGTCTACAGTTTTAAAGTTCCTTCGTGTTTGTGTCGAAAAAATAACCTGTTTTGATATATCTTGTGCGTAATACTTTAAAACTGTAGAGTTACCTATTTTGACATGTCTTGTGCGTAATACTTTAAAACTGTAGACAGTTATGTTGATTGTTGTTTGTTATTTTGATCAATTACGCATAAACTCGTGTTGAAACCGCCTTCTGTTCCACCTCCAGATTAGTCAAGATTGCGAGCACATTTGGGTTAACTGCTGTTGGATGCTCAGATATATCACCCTATCACAAACGTGAATCAACATATAGTTAGGACATTTGCGTAAACCCAAACGCTTACACTAACATCCGCAAAAGCGGAGCAGTTTCACAAAATGCCTACCAATTAGTATATTTATTAGGCAACAGATGAATCGCAAAACATCTTGAGGATTGCAGTGATGGGCATGGGAGTGGCAGGCTCCTATCTCCTGGCAAGACTAGAGGATTCAGAGCACGAGGTGATAGGGTATGAGAGGACAATAGAAAAGAATCATGACTCTATCTGTGCATGGGGTACGATAAAGTCAGAGCTAGAGGTGTTTTGCCAAAAGACCGGCAGGGATTTCGCTGATTTTTTAATCCATGACGGAAAGAGCATGAAGGTCAAGATGGGTAACGGTGCAAGGTTTGATATCGGACTGCACGGATTGTGCACGTATGACAAATTGGCATTAATCAAAGATTTCATAAAGGATTCCAAGGTACTGTACGGAACAGCACCAAAGCTCATAGAGCTGGAAAAGGAATTTGACATGATAGTTGACTGTACCGGATTTCACAGGATATACCTGCCAAAGCTAAAGGAGGATTTCTTTTTGCCGACATTTGAATACAAGGTAGAATATGAAAACGGCGTACCGTTTGATGACTTTTACCTCGAACCATTCCCGGGAATGACTGGATACTTTTGGTATTTTCCACTAGGAGAAAAGTGGGCACACATTGGTGCAGGCGATTACAAAAAGAACCACATCAAAGTCACTGACGAATTTTTGAGCAAATACGGCGGCAAGGTACTAAAGACAAAGGGGCGGCCGATCAGACTAGCCACGCCTGACAGATGTAAGCCGTTCTACTCTGGAAAGGTAGTGGGTGTTGGAGAATCAATTGGAACAGTCTTTGCAATGTTGGGTGAGGGAATAATTCCATCCATGCAGTGCGTGGATATTTTCATTGATAACATGCATGACTTTGCAGCATATGAAAAGGCAGTAGACAAGCACTATAAGGTATATGCAAAGGTGTTTAATTTCGTTAGGAAAAAAATCCACAAAGACTTTAACTTTTTGAGGGCGTTGCCGGACTTTGTTGCGATATTTCTCTACATGAAAAAGCACGAGAAACGATTTGGAATGGACATCAAGATTAGTAATTTGATCAAGGTGGCCAAGGCCTAGCCAAGTGAGACACAACCGAGTCCCTCCCTGTTGGTACGATTTGACGCCATGTTGTAATCGTAAATAATTTTTGAATATTCCTTAAATTCTTCTCTCATTGGCTGGATGGTATCTGCCAGGTAGAATCCGGGGCAGTCACCTGTGAATTGAAAAGTAGCATGTACACGAGCAGTACCTCGCTCATTTTCCAGCCATGTTGAAAACGGGTATAGATAACACACGCCGGGCCTGCCAGGATGCATGCCGCATCCCCCAGTATCATCAAGAAACCTGCATGGTATGTGTGTCCCGTCATCAGATATGGTCTCGTCTTTATCTCTTTTTAGATTAATCGTAGTCATTGTGGTCATTTGACCTGACGGTGCAGGCTCCACATAGGTAGTCACAAGCGTTTCATTTTTTACAAACTCTGAGGTCTTTTTGTATTTTAGTCCCGCTCCGACTGTAATCAGATCGTCGGATGTCAGAGGGAGTCTGCCCTGCCGGTCGCAACAGTTGTGACAGTCAGGCCAGTAGCACTTCCACAGAATGTACTTTTTCTCAAAGTTGATGTATGGTACATGAAAGATGACATTTCTTACCTTTATCACATAGTCTGATACGTCAGTAATTCTGCCCAGCATAAATTCCCGCAGAATCGGGTCAATGTCCCAGTCCTTTTCTAGCAGGTTTAATGACTCTATTATCTCCTTTTGGGGCATCAAGTTATATCATCTTTTGCAGATATTATTAATGTTGAGTGAAAAAGGAAAGTATGCATTAGCCACAGAGAACAGGAGATTTGTCTGGGGTGAGATTATTTGGCCATTAATTTTAGAGATTGATAGTGTTGCATTTTCACTAAAACAGTATCAAAAGAAACGTGATCAGGTGTGCCGGGGCAACAATGCTACAATAACTGCATCATCCAGGGGGTTGGTATCATTGATAAAAAAGGAAATCCTGCTAAAGGAGGGGAGCATTTATTCAATTCATTTCAAGCTGATTCCATACATGAGGCTGGGGGCTGAATGCGATTATGCAACTGCCATTCACGAGGTCAGAGTCCGGTGATATCAGCAAATGATTATATTCTGAAACAATATAATCTGAATTGGTAGCCCGATAGTCTAGCGGTCAAATAATATTTTAGATCAAGGATTCTGCCCTCTGGATCTCAAGAGTGGATAGGCAGAGACGGCAGTTCGAATCTGCCTCGGGCTACTGGAAAAATTCCTATCTTGATGCCTGTGCTATGCGTTCCAGCTCGTTCTTTTTCTTTACAGATGGGGCATTGGAATCGTTGTTTGCAGCAAGTATGAGCTGCTCGGCCATGTGCTCCTCTATTGGTTTTGGATTGGAGAATGTAGCCTCTTTAATTGCATCAGAGATGAACTTTAGGGCCAGGTCGACTCTTCTAATTGGGGCGACATCGACTGATACGTGGTAGACAGTGCCGCCATAAACAATTCTGGTAGTATCCTCATTTGGAGCAGAAAACTCTACTGCCCGAACCAAAACCTCGACTGGGTTTTGTCCGGTTTTTAGCGCAATGATGTCAAATGCTGTTTTTACAGTATTGAGAACTTTGGTCTTTTTTCCAGTCATTCTTCCCGTATTTTTTGCATATTTCTTTCCAAAGTGCATTGACTTGTTGACTAGTCGCTCAACAATGTTAACATCGGCCTTGTTGAATCTCTTTAGTGCAGAACGGCCATATGTGTATGGCAGGATTTGTTTTCTCAGGGATATCGCAGTCTTTAATCCTGGGTCCTTGATCTTTATGCCAGAGAGGTTCCATTTTCTAAACAGCAACATGTTTTTGGTCTCTGGCATAGCTCTATCTCCTTGGTTTCTCCTTTTTGCCAATTACTAGTTCGTGAAGTGACGTACCGTTAACCTTGAAGACCTTGAACCTGACGCCGGGAATATCCCCCATGGCACCGCCCTGTGTCGCACCCATGCCTTGGATGTGAACCTCGTCATGTTCATCAATAAAGTTCAGTGCACCGTCTCGTGGAAGAAATGCAGTTACGGTCTTGCCGTTTTTAATCAGTTGGACCCTGACACATTTTCTTATGGCAGAGTTTGGCTGCTTTGCTGCAATGCCTACTTTTTCTAGGACAATGCCCCTTCCCTGTGGTGCGCCTCCAAGAGGATCAGACTTTTTGTCAATGCCGAGTTTTCTTCTCTTAAAGGTAGAGATTGCCCATCTCTGTTTCTTTTTCTTTGAGCTCAAGACCCTGCCGGCAAATAATCCAAGAGGTGATTTTCTAGTCATCTTTACATTTCCAATGTCGCTCTTTGGGTACTATTTATTAGTACATTTGTGATATTGAAATAGCGTTTTGCAAGAAGACGTGCCTTTTCGGCATTTCTGCCCTCCCTTCCAACAACGATTCCTTTATTTCTTGGGTCTACCATGACAATTGCCTGTTTAGAGCCATCAGGTCGCGTATTTATTTTTACTTCAGTGACTAGTTTTGAATTAAGCAGATTGGATAGGAATTTTGCCGGATCTTCATAAAATTCCACCAGTTCGACATTTCCCTTTACAATATTTTGAAGTGACTTTATGTGTACACCGCCCCTGCCAATTGCAAGGCCCATTTTACCAGAATTAACCACGAATATTATCCTGTCTTGTTTTTCATCTTGGATACAGTCGCGTGCTGTTGTACCTGTAACATTTTGGAAGAGTGATATCAAACGCATTTGATCAGTGCTAAGTTTTATTGATTGTGTCATGAGAATTCCTTTTTAACTCTGAACAAAAAATGTCTCATTTAAACTTTGATCATGTATGATACAATTAAACATTGTTTTCCTCAGTTTTTGTATCCTTTAGAATGGATTTGACGTTGGTATCTGATATTGATGTGAATGAAATTGTTGAAATTCTAAATTGCAAGCCGCATAATCTGCCCAATGCGACTGAGGTTCCCGTAAAGTTTACCAATGGTATATTTTCTTTTTTTGCATCTGATTCAATCTTTTCAGAGACGGTACTTTTAACTGATTGAGACAATACAAGCAGCTTTGAATCCTTTACAGAGTTTGAAACTTGTTTGGCGCCAATTATTAGATTGTCTTCTTTGAGGGCGTCTTTTAATGACTTTTCAAGTATCTTGCTCATGTGTCTTCTTATGACGATCGTCTTAACAGGGCTTTATAGGTTTATTGAAACACTGTATGGTTTGGCGCAAGAGGGGCATGTGATTATATGCCTATCCAAATGGTGATACACGCCAAAACAGATGAATTGTAATGACGACGTTGCAATCTGATTCGATTAAAGCGGCCCATCAGTCAGAGAGAGAGAAGGCCAAAACAGATGAATTGTAATGACGATGTTGTAAGAGGGGAGGAGGGGGTGTATATCAACCTCTACGCCTAAATCTGCTGGAATGGTCATGGGACGTTATAGGCATAAAACATGTTCTTTGCTCTGATTCATACCAAGAGAGTTATGCCCACAGATATCAAGGGTCCAAAGACCACAAGTGGGTATTCCAGTCGGCACCTAGCTGAGTCGGGGAACAAAGATGTAGATAATTGCAATTATCTCCAGCCTGCCAAATATCATCAGGAATCCCAGAACAATTTTTGTTGCAGCATCCGTATCTGTGTCAATTACTCCTGCAGATAATCCGCCAGTAGTAATAACTCCGACTGCCTCAAAGAATGCAACCTGATATGACACATTCTCTATTGCCGCAAGATGCAATCCCGTAATTGCCGCAATTGCAGGAAACAACATGATGATTATCAGAGTAGAGATGACTTCTTTTTTTGCCTGAGCGGACAGATTGGTCCTCTTTGCTTTGCTGAAAAGGGATCTGGCATTCTTTATGTGGAATAGTCTGAATATTTTCAGGCCACCTGCAGTAGAGAATCCGCACCCTCCAATAAACATCAGGATTATCAAAATGGTGTGGGCTCCCCCGTTTAGTCCTGCAAGACTCTCTTGCTGAAGCCCCGCAGTGGTACTAGCTGATACTGAATAAAATACGCTCTCCAGAGGAGACAGTCCGCTAATTGATACAAACAGGATTGTCGCAGTAGATAAAATTGCAAAGTATGTCAGAACTTCCTTTCCAAGTTTTGGTGACAGGAATTTCTTTCTGACAAACGCATAGTGGAACGTAAATGGCAGTGCCCCAAGTATCATTGCGCCCATCAGGACAATGTGTTCCTGCCAGACTAGATCTTCGAGAATTGTAGATGTGGGGATGAATCCACCTGTGGACAGAGTGCTCATTGCCAATGAAAAATTATCCAGTATGTCCCTTTCGCCAAAGAGATACAGGATGGTGGCAACAATTACAATGTAGATAGAAAAGATGATGGTAATGGTCAAAAAGAGCTCTTTCATATGAAGCGTTCTTCCAGATATGAAACCGCGCATGGATTGCAGCTTTGACTCTGGATAGAAAGCAGTGATTACAAGATAGATGAAACTCATTCCTCCCACAAGCTGCGTGTAGCTTCGAAAGAATGTGAAACTCTGTGAGAGTTTCTCTGGTTCATCCAACAGGGATATTCCGCCAGTTGTGAATCCTGCAGCGCTTGAAAAGAATGCATTTGCAAAGAGCTCTGCAAAGTTTCCGTCATTTGGAAATGCATACAGGTAGGGGACAGTTCCAAACAGGGACAGCAGGAACAGGCTAGAGAACACTAGGATGGATGCCTGTTGTAAATTCAGGGACGCTTTTTCGCCATAAGAGTTTAGAAAGAATCCTGTAACCAGCAAAAGGACAGTAGTCAGATAAATTCCAGTCGCCATTACCGTGTCCTCTAGAGTGGTTGCAACAATGGCAGGTACAAGCAACAAGACTCCTGCAAACTGTAACACAAAACCCAGGTTGCCAAGGACCGCCTTTACAGGAGGGCTCAGGACACGAGGGGTAGTGGAGGCTGCATTTTTGATGACATTTGCAATGGTTGTTTGATATATCATGCCAATTGCTTTGTTTTTCTTGGATATTACTGGAAGCTTGTCAATGTCATGATCTCTCATTTTATGCAAGGCATCTTGCAGTGTTGCCTTTTCATTAATTGTAACGAGTGGGACACTCATCACTTCCTTTAGTTTGGTGGATTCAACGTAGACTGTGACATCGCTGACCTTGCTTAGAATGTCTCTGTCTGTGACAATTCCGATTGGAACCTCGTTTTCATCAATAACAATAATGTCGTCTGTTTCATAGCGGCGCAGCATTCTGGCCGCATCCCTAGTCAGGGTCCTGGGGCTGAGTACAAGTATGTCCTTGTCCATGTAGGTCATGACATTCTTGTTTAGAATGTATGAGATGGCACGTTCGGGATTTTCTGACATATAGCTATCCATAGTTTGGGATTTAAAATAATTTGGGATTAGTCACGGGTCTATGGCTAAAAGATAATCTGTCTGCGATCTTGTCATCTGTTCCAAAATTTTTGCTATCTTTATAAGCATTATACACTGAGGTTAATATGTTAGATTATGAATATCGATCAAGCCCAAGAGCCTGATTATGAGACAGTCAAAATTGATTACGCCGGATTCGTTGATCCATATGCCGTTGAAGGATTGGTTATTTTAAAGGCAGACAATGGGAAAGAGTTTCACATGAGGGCATTTTCAGGCGAAGTTGTAAAACACATCTCTGGTTTTGGTGAAAAACAGGAAGAATCATTACCGTCAATCTACAAGATGATTGAAGAGATTTGTGAGGAGAATGAATTGATCCTAGTCAAAGTAAAAATCTATGAGAGCGGCAGCGTGTTACGAGCAAACCTGTACTTTACAGGCAAAAAAGACCTCGTGTTGAAGAACTATCGTGCATCTGATGCCATGGCACTTGCATCTTATTACACCATTCCAATTCTGGTCAGAAAGAATCTGCTCAATGAAGAGACGCAGGCATAAAGTAGTCCATGAACCGGACCACACAAGAGTAGGATCACTTGCTAGAGTTGTAAAGAAGGTATGAAATCGAATAGATTCGCATTCTCAGAGATCAGGTGAAGATTAGCCATATCTCTGTGGAGAATTGGATTCATAGATATGCTCAACAAATGGATATGTTGATTCCCTGAATCAAGCAATGTATGGATGAGATGTATCTAAACCAGTTAACCCAGATGTGCTCACAATCCTGACCGATCCGGAGGTGAAATAGGAAGGGGGTTTTGACTAGATCTTTGCATTTTTAGTTGATTTTGAGCACATTTGGGTTAACTGGATTCTAGTCAGGACAGTGTCAATTGGCATCCAGCAGTCCTGCCTCAAACATCAAACCGTTTTAATTATTTGAGACAAGACGTCGAGTATTCAGCATATTTCTCAATCTAGCCAATTAACAGAGATAGTTTATTTTTGTAGGAAATATATTTTTGGGTTTTTCTAAAGATCATGTGACTATCTCATCAAGGCGTCCCTCTTTCTGGGCCCGTTTAATCTCCATTGCGATTCTTCTGCCAATGCCAAAAGTCTCGCCGTACTGATATTTTGTGTATGGGCTAGTAGTTGCAACTATCGGATTTCCAGGAACCCGCAGGGATACATCATATACCACCAGCTCCAAGTCCTTTGTAATGACGCTTTGAAGTGAGAACGGGCCGATAATTCCAGGCGCATACTCTTTTTTGACTGCAGCAACAAACTTGTCACCCATTTTGATTACCTTGTCAAGCAATGATTCCCTAATGCTTGCAGGCGTATGGCCTACCTCTATGTTTTGCACGTCTATGTTAATGTCTAGTTGTTGCCTTGCAGGCAGTGCATTGTAATCATGAATGTTTGTTTGCAATCTTCGCTCAATTCCAATAAAATCAACTTGGTCAGATATTGGTGTATGAAAGAAATTAAAGTTCATCATGGTTCCTATTACTAGTTCTTCAATGCTTGATTTTTCCAGATCTCTTCTAGAAATGATTCCCTGCTTGACTTTTGCATCTGATTTTTCCTTGTAATCCTTGAAAGATGAGACTGTAAAGAATGCCCTTTCCAGAGGCCTGTCTTTTTCCTGTACCTTTACAATACATGCTCTGTCGATTCTTTTGGGATCTTTGAACAGTTTTGGGTACTTTATTCCGGATTTCTCCAGCAGATAGTACTGTCCTTTCTTTGCAGTTCTCTCCTCTGCCTGGAACAGTCTTCTGTTTCCAAAGATCGGCACTTTGAATGCGTTCTCTATTGTTTCGTATCCGAGATAGACGGTAAGCGACCTGTGTGGGACTAGGATTGTATTTGATTCGCGCATCCTTTTCTGTATTTTGGGCAAAGCCATGTCTTTGAATTTGTTTAACACGACAATCTCATCTGCAATCCTGGAGAATCTCTGATACGGGGCTTCTCTTCCTTTTTGACAAAAGACGCTGGTTTGAAGGTCCTCATCTTTTGCACCATCCATCACTTCAAGTGCAGAGTGACTGCCAAGAACGCCTATTCTGGCATCATTATACCCGTTTACTATCTTTTTTATCTCAGAGATTCTAATCATGATATTCTCAGAGTGTTGGATCTAATATAGCTAATTTTTAGTTTGTTTGACAGGCGTAAACCGCAAGATTTTTTTTAGCAAGGGTATGATTTCAGACATGCTGTATCATTTTGAGCTGCAGATGGCAGGGGTAATCCTGCTGACTGCAATGGTAGTATGCGGGGTATCCTTGTGGCTTAGACGAAAAAGGGCAAGAGAGGAGTCCACAGGGTCTGCAGAACATGGCGAGGCACAGGGTACCAAATAGGCCATTTCCGCACAATACATAAAATACTTGCCTGCAAGGTCAATCATTGAGACTGATAATCGGCATTACGGGCAGCACCGGGGTAATTTATGGAATACGAATGCTAGAGACATTAAAGAATCTCAATGTTGAGACTCACCTGATAATGTCTGAATGGGCTGAAAAATGCATCTCCATAGAGACCAAATATACGACTGAATCCATAAAATCACTTGCGACTGATTACTCTGATGAGAAGAACATGGCATCATCCGTATCAAGTGGGACATGCAGGGTTGATGGGATGATCATCGCACCATGTAGTATGAAGACACTGTCTGCAATTGCAAATGGGTATGACGATACATTAATTGCAAGGGCCGCAGGTGTTACGATAAAGGAATCACGAAGATTGGTTCTGATGGCAAGGGAGACACCGCTTTCTGCAATCCATTTGGAGAACATGTTAAAGTTGTCCAGATTAAAAGTCGTAATTTTGCCGCCCGTAACAGAGTTTTACACAAGACCCAAATCAATTAACGACATTGTCAATCACGGAGTGGGAAAGTGTTTGGACCAGTTTGACATAGAGCACGACTTGTACCCTAGATGGGGAACACTAGACAGTTGACAAGGTTTTCTTTAGAAAAAACAGTTGGTGCAAAGAGAGAGATAGCCTATGAGATACTATCAGATTATGAAAACTATGAGATACTAGTTCCACAGCATTTCCCGTCAGTTAGAGTGCGTTCAGTTAGGGGAAATGTCTCGGTGGTAGAAGAACACATGAACCTTGGAGGCAATGAACTTTTAATTATGGCAAAACATGTAACTACAAAGCCAGTCATGCACGAGGTCTTTGTTATCGGCGGTGATGCCAAGGGAAGTTACATCAGGCAGCAGTTTGTGGAAATTTCAGGAGGAACAAAGATCATAGTAGATGCGGATTTGAAACTAAAATGTAGGATAAAGATATCAGGTATGTTTAGAGGAGACAGAATTAAAAAAGATTATGCTAGAATCCTGGATGACTTTGTAGAAATTCTCAAGATCTAGTCTGCCTTGACTTGTCTTTGGCGGCGTCATTTATGTTTCCCTTAAAGTCTTTGAGTTCTTTGTCACCTTCGATCTTTCCTTTCTCAAATTCCCCTTTGGCCTTGCCAAAAGTTTTTGCAAGTTCTGGGATCTTTTTTGCACCAAAAATCAACACGCCAATAACTACGACCAATATGATGATTTCAGTACTTCCAAGCATGTCACTTGTGCTTTGATTTGAGATTTAAGTGTTCAACTTTTTGCGCTCGATTATTATCATGCCTGCCACATAGAGGGCAGTCATTGGGACCGCAATGAACCACATTGTAACGCCACTTCCATCTGGTGTAATCACTGCGCCAAAGATCACTATTACCACAATGGCATATCTGATATTCTTTCTCCAAAAGTCTGAATCGACCATCCCTGATGCGGATATCGCATACATTACAAGCGGAAGTTGAAATGAGAGACCGAATGCCAACAAAAACTGCAATACAAAGGTAACAAAATCCATTATATTGAGAAAGGTTACAAGTCCTGCGGATTCCCCGTACCGGTACAAAAAGTCTAGGATATATGGAATCACAAGATTGTAAGAAAAGACGCAACCTGTAATGAATAGTCCCAATGCCGGAAGGGATATGCTTCGGCTGACATTGATTTCATTTTCTTTTAGTGCAGGTTTGATGAAACTGACTAGCTCTCTGATGACAACTGGCATTCCAATTATGACTCCCACAAGTGCCGCAATGTATACCTGGGCAAAGAAGGCCTGTCCTGGCGCCGTCTGAATCAGCTGGACATCTTTTGGGACAAGATTGAATTTCATGTGGTTGGTAATTTGTGCTGCAATGTTGTTTAGCGGTTCAGGTGTAGGATAATACAGGGCATATTCTCCCACCTGAATCGGTTCTGCATGAAAAGTCAGTATAAATGCAGTAATAATGCCAATAACTAGTACGATTCGCAGTAATCTTTTTCTTAATTCCGCTAAATGTTCGCCAATTCCGTCCAACTTTACATTTGATCTGTTTGTCTTTTCAGCTATTATCTATTTGCCTGGAATTGGCAACAGCCTTGCCTCAGGCAGCCCCGCTTTTTTGAGTTGTTCTGTAGTTAAATCCTCAAACTCTAGTGAAATTACAGCCTTTGTATTGAATTTTGTCTCCATCTCTTTTGCCAGATTTCCAATGTCCTTGCTGGCATAGATTTCTTTTGAATCCTTTAGAAAAATCCTCTCTCCTTTTTCCATCTCTTTGCCATTGAATCTCTCTTTGAGGAAATTGGTGATTGCCGGGAGTTCTTTTCTGTCAATGTTGTTGTGATAGTAACAAATTCCCTTTACTGATTCATAGTCATATGTTGTCCCGTTCCTGTACATAAAGACACCAATAAAACGTGCCTCATCATCTGGCTCTCTGACGCATTTTATTTCCCAGTTTAGTAATTTACTCTCATCAAAAGTGAAACCGTCCATCTCGTCTGATAAAAGCTTCCAATATCTGGATCTTGCCATTATACAGGAATGTAAAGTATTCTGATATAAATTCCAATGTTATGAAAAAAGGTATGTATCAACCTCTGCGTCTAAATCCAGTAGAATAGTTGAGACGATATAGGCGTAAAACATGTTCTTTGCTTGGTTAGGCACTGCAACGTTGTGGGGATATAGACACAATCTTCTGGATTGGAAAATTGTGACAAAAATTCATGTTAGGCATTATGTGCTGTAAAATTAACACATTTGAAGATTCAATGAATTTGATATTTTCATTAATTCAAATTCGCTCTTAATGTCAAGTTTTGTTGCTCACTTTGTAGCTGTTTTTCAAACGAAAAAAATCAACATGATGAGCCATACTAGTTTTTGTGAATGTCTTTGTACTACTAGCAATAATACTTGACGAGGCAAGGCAGTATGTGCAAGCCTGTTCAAAGATGGAAGATGGAATGGGAACATTTCGTGTCCACACTGCAAATCAAATGACATAAAAAAATATGGAAAATATGCGATTCATCTTTAGAGATATTTCTGTTACAGCTACGGCCGCACATTCAACGACAAGACCGGGACTATCATTACTCTTACATGTCCCTGTCCCAACGACTCTTTTTTATCTGGATGTACTGCATTGTCTCACCAGTATCTGGAATATCAGTCAGGGAGATTAGTAAAAAGATGTTGGGAGGAGGGGAGGTGGGTGCAGTACAAGACATGCTGTTACATGACTCGCAAGGCTATGCAAAAGATTACTGATTCAGAAAAAGACAAGATGCTATCGGGTAATTGTGAGGTGGATGAACTGTATATGCAGTGGACTGAATGGAAAAAACTATCACAATATCATCGTATCATCAAAAAGATTGCCAAAAAGACGTGCAGTAAAACCACCATCAGGACGTGGCAAGTTTGATCGAGATTTCCCAATGATTTTGTGCCATCATCATCATCATCAAAGAGATGGCGATGCTATCTTTGCGGTACCTCAAAAGTATCCATCCATCGCAAGCCTTGTTTGTATGATAATATCAAGAGTATCTCACATCTACACAGACGAGTATAAAGTGTATCATTCTTTAGGGTTTTGGGGTATGAACATCATCATACCGTAAATCAGTCTCAAGGAATGCAATGGATGATGCGCATACCAACAACTGTGAGTGCAGAACCGCACTTTTTAGACTGTGAAGTGTATAGCACAGTAGAGTCAACAAGCTTAACTTGTAATCACATGTCCAAACGTTTGCATTCTTGCACAACATGAGTGAGTAAGATGATTATTCAAAGTTCACGAAAATAATCTCAGTTCTTTATACAGCAACAAAATTCTACATTAAGAGTGAAGACCTTTACAATGGACATCCCTAAGGGTAACTGATGCAAGAAAATTACTCACATATAAAAAATGGATTTCAGATGTTCCATTAATTGACTGTACAGATGAGTACGATGATATCTGGATGAATTATTTGTTGGAAAAACTAAACTGCGAACATGCAAGATTGAAACTTTTGATGGAACTCTAACTTTTGACAAACTAAAAGATAAAATGAAGATAAGAGATAGAAATATCGTCACACTATCATCATTTGTAGCACCTGAGGATATTCTAGATGAGGATATTTACAATAATGCCCGGCATGACAAGAAAAACAAAATCTGGTACGTATATGATGATAATTTAGATGAAAGATTGTAAAATCAGGCAATCTCTGATCCTGATCATTCACAGGGAATGATAGTAGAAGAGTTTGAGGATTCTCAGAAGATCAGGTAGTGTGATGTTTGAAGGATTTCCATCAATTGTATTACAAGGCAGTGCAGTTGAGGAGGATATTTTGGATGTAGTAACAGTTAGCAGAACCATTGGAGACAGAATTGACTATCTTGAGAGAGAAAAATGCACCATTTCATTTTGCCAATTATACGAGAATAGTACGTTTCAATTGTTCAGTGCATATCAGATAATTTGTAATTGCATATACAACTTTATCTTGACTTGAGTTTGATTTTTTAAATATTGATTCAGATTCAACTGTTCCGTTTTTTGATATTTCCCTAGCCTGAAAAAATAATTCTTGCATGGTTTTCTTATCTTTTAATTGATGCCGAATTAATTCTAGTGTGGGAACTGACAGTGACCCATTTGACAAACTTGCAAATCACACATTATTCTAGTATGAAAGTGTTTTGTCGTTAGTTCACTTGAGCACCAACTTAACACATATCACCCTAATCTAACACCCATCACCCGAATTGAACACTCGGTTGAAAATGGTAAAATGACACTAAGATTGAACAGTGTATTTTTTTTTGCTAATTAAGAATTTTTACACAACTATAACCGTCAAAATAAAAATCAACTTCGCATGATAAATCTTCTAAAGTCGGTTTTTTTGGACTATCATCGGGTTCAATTATGTAAACACTATCAAACTCATAATTAAGTTGACGTTCATTATTTGATGCAAAATAAATGATAGAAGCTGTTAATATGATAATTACTGAAATAATTAAAAATGGTGTTCCCAATGGTTTCATAATAAAAAAAAAGAAAAAAGGCCTAATTAAGGTATAGATAGGAGTATACTTTGTCTCCTGAACTTTCACCATTAGTTGTATGTGGGTTTATTGTGTGGCTTCCACCTGACGTATACCATGATTGTATGTTGGGGAATTACCAGATAGATAATTCCAACTACTATCATAATGAATTCCTTGGTGAAAAGTGCCCATGTATGCCCATCCATGATAATTACTATCCATCAACACAAACCATTCAACGGTATTCAATGCTGAGATAGTGCTTGGAATGGTACCAGTGTGTGTGTAATAATTGCACCACCGCCATTACTTTGCCAAACCCCGGTGGACCAATTGTACAAGTTAACGGTTCACAAGTAAAGTCAACCCAAACGTCCACATCACAATTGTAAGTATGACTTACAGAAGGATATATGAATTTGTTGCTTCATCATAATCTAGTTTTAACATTAGCTTTTTTGAAAACATCTCTTAACGTAACTGTCTATAGTTTTGAAGTATTACGCACAAGATATGTCAAAACTGGTTATTTTTTTGACACAAACACGAAGGAACTTCAAAACGTAAGAGTTTAGGTTGAGCACGAATTTTAGATGTTCTGGTCATGGGACCTAAACTCTTACTTTAAAACTCTAGACAATTACAAGTTTAGGGGGAATGCCCACATGTTATTGCAGTAAAAATGTTGCAAAAACAGTCAAGGAACCAGAGATTGTACCTGCCTCTTAGTTTTTTTAGAGGAGCACAGCAATGAAGGGCATGAGTGACATACTGCGAGACAATGCGTTTCTCTTTGGAATCACCATAGTTGGTGGTATAATTCTAGGCATCGGATATGCACCACCCTACTATGACATGCTAGTCGCACTGGGACTGCCTTTATTATTGCCGGCGGTGTAGGCATTTACATGATGCTTGCAACTCGACAGGTGGCAAAGAAACTGCACCAGCGATTCAATGAGCAAAATGACCTCCTCAAAAGACTGGATGAAAGTTCTGGCAAGCAGACAGACATACTCAAAATGATGGACGGTTCCTTGAAAGAGATAGCATCGTCTCAAAAAGAGATAGCATCGTCTCAAAAAGAGATAGCATCGTCTCAAAAAGAGATAGCATCGTCTCAAAAAGAGATAGCATCGTCTCAAAAACAAAATCATACAGAGATGATAGACGTCCTCAAGAAAATAGAGAACAAGATATAGATATACAGCATATTTTTTGACCGAGTCAAACAGTTCAAACCCATTATACCTGTAGCAATACAGCCGGCTCAGCAGATGGGTGTGAGTTGAGCCTATGGATGCGATAAAATGAGTACACAAAATAGTATGAATCAATCTATGTGAGACCTTTTTAAGCATTTTATCCTTTTTCAGCATGTGTAGTATAGCATTCGCTAGAGATATGTTTCAAATGATACAGGACGCGGATAATTATCTATACGAGGTTTTGACCCTCAATGCTATCTTCATCCCTGAGTTAGGATCAACCGCAATTAGCAAGCGAGGTCTTTACCCTCATGATTCATAACGCGACCTATGGTCCTAACTATAATTTTGTACAAACTCTCTCTTCTCTTTTAACATCCAGTATATGACTCGCAACATTTTTGATCCTGTAGCTACTGCAGCTTTGGAACTGCCTCTCTTTTTCTTGATACGATTGTAAAATTGTGTAATATTACTATTTGGTGCATGTAATGCATGAGAATGTGCAGCTTCAATCAAGACCCATCTCAATGTCATGCTGCCTTTCTTTGTTATACGTCCATGATGTATTGTATCTGCAGAGTTTCTAACTGATGGGACCACTCCTGCATATGCTGCAAGCTTGTGAGAGTCATTAAATCTAGAGATTCCTCCTATTTCAGATGCAATCACCAGTGCTGTGTAATCACCTACTCCAGGTATTGTCTTTAGTAGCATTGCATCAGAATTGGTTTTAACTGTCGCATATATCTTTGCATTAATGTCTGAAATCATATCATTTAGTGATTCTATCTGTCGTATAAAGCCATCAATACGGTAATCCCCTAGGGCACAGAGTCTTTTCATGTATAATCCTGTGAATGTTGCTCCAGGAATCTTTATTCCATTTTGTAACAGAATTCCATGAATACAGTTCTTTGCAGATGTCCTCCATTGGATCAACTTTCTTCTATACCGTACAAGCTGACGTGCCTTTACAATTTTATCACTTGGAACAAAGCATGTTGTAATATATCCTCCACGTAAGAGATCTGCCAGTACCGCTGCATCAATCTTGTCTGTCTTTTTCTTTGATGCTGCAATTGCCTTTGTAAGATAAGGATTTGACAACACTACCTTGTATCCCAGTACATCTGTCATGAATCTGTACACTCCATACCAAACTGATGATGATTCCATGACGATACTGGCAGAAAGAGGTATCTTTGAGAACATTTGTCTGATTGCCTGTTGTGTGTTCTCTATTTTTTCATTTCGTGTTATCTTTCCCTTGTTATTCATGACTGCCACTTGATGAAATTTCTTGTGCAGATCAATTCCAACATACATGATATTTTCTGCTTTATCCCTAATCTGTTTCTTTGGAATTGTTCTCTTTGAAGGCGATTTACGGATCTTTGGTCTACCCGATTCATTCTTTATGCTATCTGAATTCCTTGCCTTTTTCTTCACATATAGTTAGCATCTAAATGCATTTTCCCATCTCAACTAGGTTATTCTGATTCCTGATTCTCCATGTTTCAAAACATGTCAGAAATACCGAAAGCATCTTCACCCCTTTTCACTTTTCAGCTGACCCCGTACATTTCTATATATCACACATTTTAGAATAGAGTTTTCCGCATCATTGTTAGTTGACGGCACGCCAGGACACATCACAATGTAAACAGGTCATTTCGTGCGTTTTTCAGCTTTATTCCAAACTTTTTCATAATATCATACCACGCCGGTATCGTTTTATCATATAATCAACTGCTCAAACAGACAATCCGTATATTTGATCCGTTGTATCTTTTTGTGTTTTGATTTTGAATATTTTTTGGCATTATCCAACATTTTTGAGAATTCCTTGTGCAAAATGGCAGCTGATGGTTTTTCTGATTTATCTGCCACCTCTCTTGACTCTCTTGGCAGTTGTGCAGTGTGCATCTCTGTCTCTTGTTTTTGGTAAATATTACAACATGTAATCTCCATCCATCAGAAACTATAATTCCTCTAAAATCAATCCAGTATTTTTTTATAACAACTGCACCTCTGCTAAAATCTAAAACATGGTACGCTTTGGTGTTGGTTCTTGCAATCTATGCCCATCCATGTTTACCTTCAATTGGATATCGGGTCTCATCAAATCCTACAATCTCTGATTTGTTGATTTCGTGCCCAATTTTATCATAAAATGGCTCTAAAAGCGTCTGACCTGTCTGCAAAATTGACAGTACTAAATTATTGCTGATTTGTAATACATGTTGTTCTTGCAATGATTCTTTGATGGTGTTGTATGGTATTCTTTTTGAAAACATGCTCACTATACTCTTGATTACGGTGGCGTCAAATTGTCCTCTAGGTGGAAGTTTGCCATCATTTTCAAATGTCTTTTTGTGTGATTTGCATGTATATTTGTGTAAAATATGCTCAGTTACGTTATACTCTTGTGGTGGTGGTGGAATACTCACCATGTTGCGTTTTTTTTTGTGTCAATCTGAGTAATGTCCGTACTATAACATTTTGGACAAGCTGCTGAATTGTGATGTGTCGTTTTTTGTGGTATGAAGTCTGTGTTTTACCCTCGTGTCCAAAGACACCTCCTCGGTTTGACTCTGTATCTTTTTTCTCTTTCTTGTCCTTTTCCACTTGCAAGGGCTTGCGAGATGGTGGCGTATGTGGATATCATAATAGGATAGTTTATGTTTCAATTTATCGTTTGATCTTGTCAAACTGTTAATTGTTCTTGTCATACGGTTAATTGTTCTTGTCATACGGTTATTTGATCTTGTCAGATCATTAACGTATTTTACTAGTTCATTTATGATTAATTTCTGTTGTTTGTTTTCTCGTCTAAATTCTGAATCAATTTTGTCAGTCTTGCTCATATCAAAAGGTGGATGAGGTTACTCAGATCTTTTGGTTTAATTTTGATCTAGGCGTGAAGGTTGATTCATATGAAAGAAGATACGGCCCTTTTTTATAGCAAAGTGACGCAAACTGTAGTAGAGAGGATTGTCGTATTAGGCTCTGAGATGCTCTAGCAGGGAAGGATTAATTTCCCAAAATTCATCAGACACTCGCACGTATCGAACAGAGTATAAAGTGCTGTGTGATGGGATCGTCCAATGAAAGAATATCGTCTCCAATTCTGATCTGACACATCTCCAAATAAACAGGAATATGTGGAACTAGTCGGAAGGTAAATTAATCTCGATTTGAATTGAAAGAACATTAATGGCAACTTTTAGTGTCCATGTAACCATTGAGAACAAACCTGGTATCAGTGATCCTGAAGGAGACACCATTCTAAATGATCTAGTTCTTAAAGGCACTCATAATACAGTCTCTAAGATCAGGGCCGGAAAGATGTTAAAATTTACAATCACAGAAATAGACAAGAAAACTGCCCAATTAAAGATACAAGAGATTTGTGACGAGCTGCGAATATACAACCCCATTGTAAGCAGAGTAACCATAGATGTTTTTGATGCCTAGATGTTTCTGTCCAGAGTCATATTATGAATAGACGTATTGTGTAATTGTCTCTAGATATGATTTTTTGAAGATAATTTTTCAGATTATTTTAAAATTTCAGTAGATGGGAAAGTGTTTCATTTGGAGCAAAAAATGCCAATCATTCAAATAAATTAGATATGAAAAGCTAGAACGAGATTGTGTAATTCCATCAAATGTGGCACTTTCCTATCTACTGAAATTTTGGATCTTTAGGCATAAAATTATACAAAACATAGAATGGTGAAAAAAAATCACAGCAATTACGCAAGAGGTCTAATGTGTATGACCGGCCAAGAGCAGGTGAACTACATTCTGGACAATACAATATTCATACCAATAGTCAGATTATTACACTAGGAAGACATCACATCATCCAAAGGAAGGAAATTGCACATGATTAAAGATCCAATAAAAAGTTTAATGGCAGAGTTGGGTGCCCATTTATCACAAAGGGAGCACCACGATGTTGTATTGAACAACGGAAAAGGAGAGTGTTTTCTCATCGAACCGTCAAAGTTTGTTGAGATAAAATCAGTGGATAACCCTCGCAAGATTGCCTTTGTTGACGGAGGGAACGGGCCGCTAGAAGAGTCGCCAAATTTTACAATCACAGTTAATCGCGTATGCTTTTCACTATTTCAAGGTAAAAACAGAGTCAAACCCAGAGCCAATCCTCGTGTACAGTTTTTTTCTATCATAATGTTAAACATAAAGACAATTGATGGAAAAAAGACTGTCAGTTATGATACAAGGCTGTTTTCACACAGAAAAGAAGACGAGAAATACTTTCCAGACGAATCAGATTTAACGTCAGGTGTCGAGAATACCACAGTTCTGTATGGTGCAGAGTTGAATTCGTTAGGTAGACGGTTTGCCGAATGGCAATTAGCTATTCATGTCGTGGATACAGAACTTGAGAGAGGAGACATTATCGTAATGGATGGTACATTACAGACTGGTTTTAAAAACGAGATAAAATATGCAACAAAGTTATACAGTTTGGCAATGCAAAAGGGGGTTGTCGTTTGCGGTTTGTCAAAGACTAGCAGTCTAATTACAGAGTCAGGAGAGCCACTACTTGCAAGGATTGCAGAGATTGCAGAGAATGTCCCATATGAGAGATGGTATGTCAGAGTAGCCAAGGGATTGTCAACGGAGAACAAAGGATTCACACTTGCAGTAAAGCTTCATGCAAAATCACAATTTGTATTTAGATTTGAGATATTGCAAGCGCAGTTCGATGAAATGACACACAAAGAAATAGACACTGTGCTTGCCAGTCTGGTTGCAAATGCCCAAGATATAGCCATGCTTGGCTACCCATACGGGGCAATTGATGCAGACAGATTTGCCCAAGTTAGGCGTAATGAGCTCAATATGTATAAGGGACGAGTGGTATCGGAGATGATGCACCATCCTATATGGAAGAGACTGCAAAAGTACAGTGCAAGTTTGGGAGCTCATGATATTCTAAACAAAGTGAGTAGCTGATGGACGAGTTTTCTGTTGCAGGGCAAGTGATTGGCGGAAGTTTTGGCGATATTGTAATTCGCCAAAAGACTGGAAACGATCTAGAGATTGGAGACCTGATGGTCTCCGAAGAGAATGGCTCATTTTTAATCCTTCAAGTCTTTGCATTAGAGTATGGTAGTCAGATTCAGGGCAGAATGCAAGAGATGATGTCAGGCGTCAATTTGGAGCAAGGAGTAGCTGATGCAGACTTTTACGAGCCAGACTTTGTAAATTATGTTTTGGCTCGAATAAAGCCACTTGCCAGAGTGTTCAAGAATTGTGACGTAAAGATTCCAAAATCAATGCCATCATTTTTCAATAAACTGCGATTGATATCCAAAGATGATTTAAAGTTCTTGCAAAAAGAGCGAGATTCAATCTTTGTCGGATATATTCGAAGCGGAAGCAAGGTGATAAAAGACGTCGAAGTTTGGTTGCCAGCTGAGGATGTATTTTCACATCACGTACTAATTCCTGCAACTACTGGTCGTGGCAAGTCCAATCTAGTCAAGACAATTCTCTGGCATGTACTTGATACAAACAAGGTTGGTGCGCTAGTGCTTGATGCACATGATGAATACTTTGGACGAACCGGAATCGGACTCAAAGATCATGATAAATCCAGAGAGAATTTGGTGTATTACACGCCAACAGAACCACCTGTTGGCGCAAACAGATTGATAGTGAATTTGCAATCAATTAGACCCGAGCACTTTGAGGGAATTGTTAATTTTTCTGATCCTCAATTCCAAGCAATCAGAACGGCATATAGAAAGTATAGGAAAAATTGGATTCGAGAGTTAATGTCGCCTAATGTAGTTGACACTGGGATAGAGGGCGGTACCAGTCAAGGCAGAGGCGAATTTACAGCATCTACAATGATGGTGGTTCAAAGAAAGTTGCGCCTGCTGTTAAGTCTAAAGAGAGATGAAGAGGGAGTCGAGCATTCAAGTAATGAGGTATTTGACAGTACCACAAAGGGGCTCAACACAGTAAATGAGATTGTAAAAGATATCGAAGCAGGCAAGGTCATAGTTCTTGACACATCACGATTAGGTGACGAGGCAGAACTGTTGGTTGGAAATATAATCGCATCTGAATTATTACAAAAATACAAAGACGCCAAGGCCAAAGGGGTGATAGACAGAAAGCCCGTTGCCACCATAGTGATTGAGGAGGCGCCTCGTGTGATTGGGACAGATGTGCTAACTTTGAAAAATGACAACATTTATTCCACGATTGCCAAAGAGGGACGCAAATTCAAAGTTGGGCTGACTGCAATTACACAGCTAAGCAGTGTCATCCCAAAAACAATCTTGGCCAATATGAATACAAAGATCATTTTAGGAAACGAGATGAAGCAGGAGAGGGAGGCAATCATATCTTCTGCATCTCAGGACTTGTCTGAGGATAGTAAAAACATTGCGAGTTTGGATAAAGGCGAGGCAATCATAACTAGTATCTTTGTTCCATTTGCAATGCCAATAAAGATTCCATTGTTTGAAGATGTTGTAAAAAAGAAAAGGGCAACGCAGAGTGGTGGGAGGACAAGGGTGTTCTAGTTTGTTGTTTGCGCACCTGTCTGATATACATCTAGGCTATCAAAAACAAGAGGCACTGCAAAAAATAGAGCAACGAGTATTTGAAAAGGCAATTGACGGGTGTATCTCTAAAAGGGTTGATTTTATATTAATTCCAGGTGATTTGTTCCATGTAAACATTCCAGAGATGCGAGTTCAAAAGTTTGCATTCTCAAAGTTTCGAGAGGTCCATGATGCAGGAATTCCAGTCTATGTCGTTTATGGGAGTCATGATTTTTCTCCAGTGTCAAACTCTGTAATTGATCTGCTAGCAGAGACGGGCTATATCACCAAAGTGACCAAGGCCACAAGCCACAAAGAGGATATAATCTCTTTGGAATTCCTAGTTGACAAAAAGACTAGTGTCAAGATTACAGGATTGGCAGGACTCAAAGTAGGCAAAGACAGAGAATGGTACGAGAAACTAGACAGGGGTTCTCTAGAGGCAGAATCGGGCTTTAAGATATTCTTGTTTCATTGTGGGATTTCAGATATGAGGACTGATTCAGGCAGAGACGGGGACCAAATGCCTCTCTCTTTGCTGCCCAAGGGATTCTCCTACTATGCAGGAGGTCACATACACAAGTTTAGTCACCAATCATTTGCAGGATATTCCAATGTAGTGTACCCCGGAACACCGTTTGCAGGATATTATACAGATTTGGAGGATAACGCAAAAGGTCAAAAGCGAGGTTTTGTTCTAGTCAGATTTGAAAAAGAGGTAGAGTCAGTAGAGTTTGTAGAGATTGAAAATGCCACATATGAGATAATCAAAGTTGATGCCAATAACAAAAAAGCAGAATCAGTTAATTTAGAGTTGGCAGAGAAGACAAGAGACATTGATCCTGCAGAAAAGGTGATAATCATCAAAGTCAAAGGAGAGTTAATCACAGGTAAAACTGCAGATGTGGACATTTCATCAATCAGAGACAGCCTAAATGAGCAAAACGCATTGGCAGTCAATATAAGCAAGAATGGATTGACATCAAAAGAGTATTCGATTACGGGGGCAAAAGGTGCAAACAAGGAAGAGATTGAGACAAATGTGTTTTTAGAAAATATAGGACAGTTGCAATTTGACTATCCAGAGTTGTTAAATGATAGTGGAGTCAAACTTGCGAAAAAGCTACTAACAGAGTTGTCACAATCCAAATTAACCACTGAAAAAAATAACGAATACATTCCAAGGATTTGTGAGAATGCCTTGGGAATTTTAGGTCTGGATGATGATTCTTAATTCTCTGATTATTGAGAATATTCGAAGCTACGAACACGAGGAGACAGAATTCCCAAAGGGTGTCTCTTTGTTTGAAGGGGATATTGGTTCAGGAAAATCAACAATACTCATGTCAGTAGAGTTTGCCTTGTTTGGCCTAGGCTCTCAAAAGGCAGAGGCACTACTTGCAAAGAAAGCAGAGACTGGTTATGTAATTTTAGAGTTTACTGCAGAAGACAAGAGATATGAGATAAGGCGGACATTGTTGAGAAAAAATTCTAGTATCAGGCAAGATCCAAAAAAGTCCTGGATAAAGGTTGATGACGTCAAAGAACCGCTATCGCCATCTGAACTAAAACATAGAGTGCTGCAGATACTGAAATTTAACGAGCCTGCAGACCCAAATGCTGAGAGTAGGATATTCAGATATGCCATATTTACGCCTCAGGAAGCCATGAAAGACGTACTTTATGACTCTAAAAGGCGCTTGGAGACCATACGCAAGGCATTTAGGATTGAGGATTACAGTACTGCCGAATCAAATGCCAATGCGGTATTGTCTGAAATTAGAACAAAGTCCGCAGTACTCAAAGCAAGATTCAGTGACATTTCCAAATTGGAATCAGAGATTAATGAATCCGCCAAAGAGATATCCCGATTAAAATCTGAAATTTCGCAAAAACAAGACCAGGAAAAGATTCTGGGAGCAGAGAAAGATAAAATGAAGCAAGGACTAGAAGAATTGCGAGTAAAAAATGATGAAAGGATAAAACTAGAATCAGAGAGAGATGCGCTGTATGAAAAAATAGACACATGTAAAACACAAAAAAAGACACACGAGCAGAAACTTGCAGATTGTGAGACACGGTCAATAGAGATCAATAAAGAACTAGAAGAATTACAAGAGATAAAAAGACCAGAGACGACAAATAGCATTTCAGATATAATATCAGAGATTAATAGATACCAGAGGATCAGTAATGAGAAGATAAGATCAGAGTCAGAGAAGGACAGCATACAGCAAGACATTGCACGATTAAAAGAGAGATTCGGAGAGGAACTCTATTCAGAAAAAAAGAGTATGGAGAGTACATTGGATGATTTGTCGCAAGAGTTAGAGCGTCTAACAGAGTCTGCAAAAGAGATTAAAAAAGAACAAGAAGAGGCAAGGAAGCAAAAGACTCTGAATGATATACAGAAAAAGACATTAAAAAGTGAGATTTTAAAATTTTCAGAGTTGGGAGCCGCATGCCCTACATGCAAACAGGTGATTACAGATGAACATCAGCACAGTCTAGTGGGCAATCTAGAAGAAAAAGTAAAGAGATTGGCTGCAGAATTGCAACCAATTGTAGATTTACTTTTTGAATCAGATATAAAATTTAAAAGAGTTCAGAGTCAGATAGAGTCATGCGAGCAAAAGATTCCACATGTTCGGGGAATCATTCCTGAAATTGAAGAGTATGGTATGAAATCTGCAAAATGTGACAGACTAGATGTTGAAATAAAGGAATCAAGAGAGATGCTCTGTGATTCAGAGTTTAAGGGCAGAGACCCTGTAGAATATCTGACTAGATTAAAAGATAAAGTGGTGGAATTTGAAAACATGAAAGAGCAGATAAAACAGATCAACAAGAGAAACCAAGATGTTGAAAAGTTAATTCTAGATCACAGGAGAGGTGTAGACTCTACAGCATTTCAGATTTCAGAGGGAACAGTAAAACTTGAAGAGTTGGAGAGAGTGATTGGCTCTTTTGCAGAGTCATATGAGAGCATTTCAGACAAGGAGAATAAAGTGGATTTACTAGAGATGGAAATTCGCAGAGTTTCCAACATGTCTGCAGAATTTAGTGTAGAGCTAAAGAATCAGACTGTAAAGGCAAAAGAAAATGAATCCAAGATTAGTGAATCCAGAAAATATGAGGCAAAGTACAAGAAATTTGAACAGTTCCAACGATGGCTAGAAGAATTTTTCATTCCAACCATATCTCAGATAGAGAGACAGGTATTGTTGTCAATATTGCAAAGTTTCAACGAGACCTATACTAGATGGTACTCCATTCTAGTCGAAGACTCCAGCAAAGAGTCCAGAATAGACGAGGACTTTACCCCGATTGTGAATCAGGACGGATTTGATCAAGAGATAGAATACTTGTCAGGCGGTGAAAAGACAAGCATTGCATTGGCATATAGGCTAACTCTGAATTCTTTAATGAGAAAAGAGACCATGCAATTGGAATCCAATCTGCTAATACTAGACGAGCCAACAGACGGATTTTCCAAAAACCAGTTAGGCAAAATTCGAGAGGTGTTGGATGAATTAAAGTCCGAGCAGATTGTGCTTGTGTCACATGAGAGAGATCTTGAAGTGTATGCAGACAATATATTCCAGGTCTCAAAACAAGACGGAGTATCAAAAATATCCAGAATAACCTAGTCAAACAGATTTCCAGAGAATCGCAATAGGAGTAATGGTTTGAATCAAGGCATTGTTTCTCAATACCACGTTAAAACAGATGAATGGTGAAAGTTTGGAATTATGGCAAAGTTTAAAACAATTACAGACATTGTATAAATTACAATATTGGAAAGTATCTTTCTTCAAAGTACTATGGGGGGCGCAGTTATTATCGCGATTTTTATCGCAGTTATCGTTTCTGCCATTTTCTTTTCAGTTCAGAAAAAGTCAATATCGTCAATTAAAAGTCAGATTAGCAAACTGAATGATCCAAAGATAAAATATGATATAGAAAGGATTCAAAAGGATTTAAATTCATTTTCAGACAATTTGACTAATTTGAAGACATCCATTCCACATACAACAGAGGTTAGTAGCATGCAAGAAAACGTGACAAGACTATGTAGTGATTTTAGCGAATTAAGGACAACCCTGGATTCACAAATGGACAAGTTTCGACTAAATACAACTGATGACATTACAAGGAGCAGAGATGAAATGATCAAAAATGCCACAGAGAGAATTACAGAGTTTGCCGGAAATCACATCAGAGAAAACAGCGTAGAGAGAGAAGAGTTTAATGACCTAAAGCAGAGAATAGAGAAACTTGTCGGGGCTGATGAATCATCTGAGAGAGTGAATCTGCTTGCAACATTTTTTGACAGTTTGCAGATAAAGGTACTAAATTGGCAATGCGGTGTATTCAAGCTGTTGAGAGGGGGTTTGGCTCCAGAAGCTGAAGAAGACCACATGATTTCAAAAGGGATACCAGTATCCCAGGGAGTTAAATTTTTGAAGAGACTCGAGGAACTTGGAATCACAGATTCAAAAAAGGTTAACGTGTACTATCTAAATCCGGAATACGAATGGATTCACAGCTATATTGACAATCCGGACTGGCTTCAAAAGAGACTGGAAGACAAGGTAAAAAAAGAGAGGGACTATCAACAGTTCATCAAAAATAATCTGAATCTAATAGAAGAGGGCCTATTACTTGAAGAATCAGAATATTTGTTAGATACAGGCAAGATTGATTTTGTCTGCAGGGATTCTGCAGGCAGAATGGTCGGTTTGGAATTAAAATATCCCGTAGCAACAACTGCCGTAAACCGGCAATTGATTGGTTACAAGGCAGATTATGAAAGAAAGACTGGAAATACAAACACTAGATTCATGATTATTGCACCCAAATTACCAGAAAAGCTAAAGGACCTGCTGACTCTAGAAAGATTAGAGTTTAGAGAGATAAACTTTGAGTAAAGTGTGACGGATTTGAATGCATGCAAGTGAGGTTTTGCACTAGTAGTATCGAATTACACTAGTGTGATAATTCTAGTCGATGCATCAAAGAAAAGAGATGTGAAATCAGATGTCAAAAATGTCACAAAACCCTATACATTTGAGAAGGTATTATCAGTACCGGTCGTCATACATTGAAGATGAATCTGCTCTTCACTTTCCAGTCCACAATTATGACAAAAGAATTGATTTGCTTGAGAACAAATGTCGCATCTTTTCCTCACGTCTAGTTCTGCTCCACATGTTCTACATGAATTTTCCTTCATGATTGCCGTATGATAAATTATTCATTTAAACGGTTTGAAAATTAGAATAGACTAATTAGCTGAATCTAATTTTATACGAGTGTGTACATTTCAAGAATTCTTTTAGTCTCAAGTTTGTTGGAATGAATACAATGAAATACTATGCATATTGACAGATAGTATGGTACTGGCTCTTATTATACCCATAACAATAGTTACCATTGTTGGAGTCGCAGGTTATTTTGCATATCGTTTTCTAATTAATGATTTTATGTGTAATAGATCTGTTAACGCCACCCTAAGGGAGTTTAATATTAAAAAAACACAGTTTCAGATCATAAAAGAGTATCATGCCTTCAAAGGGGAAGAAATTTCAGACAAAGAGATATTCCAACTTCAAAAACGTTACAGACAACGCGAACCTGATCAATTTCTTGCAATGTATGATTCTATTAGAGACAAGTCAAAAGATGACAAGAAAGACTAGGTCTAAAATCAATGTATGATTCTATTAGAGACAAGTCAAAAGATGACAAGAAAGACTAGGTCTAAAATCAATGTATGATTCTATTAGAGACAAGTCAAAAGATGACAAGAAAGACTAGGTCTAAAATCAATGTATGATTCTATTAGAGACAAGTCAAAAGATGACAAGAAAGACTAGGTCTAAAATCAATGTATGATTCTATTAGAGACAAGTCAAAAGATGACAAGAAAGACTAGGTCTAAAATCAAGTTATTTAGTTGGTATTGTAATAAAAGGCGTTCCGCCTTCACCAACTACTAGGGGTAGTTTTCCATCCCATTGTTGGGTTTTTAGCCATTCCAAATAGTTTGGATTGGTTGATAGTGCGCTATTGATGATTTGAATTGCTTCGGCTTCCCCTTGGGCTTCAGCAACGTTTGCTGCAGCAATACCTTCTGCTTGTGCCGCATGTTGTCTTGCTTCTACCTCTATTCTTCTAAGGTCATTTTCTGCTTTGAATGCCTTTTGTTCTGCCTCTACTTTGGATTCAATGGCTTGTGCAAATAATGATGAGAACTGAAAGTCGGTAATTGATACAATCTCTGTAACTATGTCAAATTTAGTTAGACGGGTATTGATCTCTACTTCAATGTCAGACTTTACTAGAGGTCTTTTTGTGATTAATTCTTCGGCGTTATAGTTTGCAGTAACTTGTTTTACAACTTCCTCGACTGTCGGTGTGATTATTCTGTTTTCATAGTCTAGGCCTACTGTTTTGAATAGATTATTGATAGAGTTTGGAGCAGGATGATAATTGACTGTAATTTCAGTGGATACGGTCTGAAGATCCTTTGATGCAGACGATGTTGACTTTACAAATTTTAATGTTCGAACTTCCATTTGAACAACAGAGTCTGCAAAGGGCGTTACAAAATGCAGTCCCTCGTCTAGTGGTTGGACGCTGAGATCAACTGCGTTCCAGTGTAACAAGACACCCCTATATCCCGCATCAACAATTTGTACTGCAGAAGCAGTTACCACTCCAATGATGATTAATACAATAATGCCAATCATGATTCCTTTGGCAGCACCCATATTCACATTAATTTTGGGGTTTTCATAACGAGACAAATTACACTATTCATCAGATATTGGGGTTAATTATACCATGGCATTACAGCCTCATAGGATATCTTATTGTTTCGAGTTTACAGTACATAATAATCAAGATTGACCTAGCATCTCAAATGTACCAAATGCGGCCACAAAACATGATGTATAATCTATATAACGCAGGAACCGTCTGCCACCATCCCAGCGGTTTATAGCTAGTATGCCAATAAAGAATTCTAGTAGGTTCGCTCGTATCTGATCCATTTGAGTCGTTTGCTCTTTTTTGGCTGACGTGATGGGTATACTACTTTCTGGATAAGAGACTTATTTCTGAAACATAAATGGGTGAAATTCAGGCCGCTTGCTAGATTTTTTTCAAATTCCTTACAGCATAATTCCTGTGTATGAATCAAGCAAATAACATGTTTTATGCCTATAACGTCCAACTAATCTACGATTCAGGCGTAAAGGTTGATACATACATTCCTGTGTACTGCATTGTGTAATTGCCCTTTTCTTGAGGCCAAACGTTGCAATTTTAGGAATGAATGAGTCTCTTTAGACCAACCGCCCTTTGAAAAATTTTTTTCAAACAACAGTTAATCCCGATGTGTTCATAATCCTGACTAATCCGTAGAATTCATACCAATTTTTCAATACCAATAATTGTAATATTTCATTGTAACAATTAGAATTTTTGTATGTATCAACCTCGACGCCTAAATCTACTTGAACAGTTGAACGTTATAGGCATAAAACATGTTCTTTGCTTGATTCATACAAATTTTTTAGTAATTGTCTACAGTTTTGAAGCTCCTTCGTGTTTGTGTCAAAAAAACAACCTGTTTTGACATATCTTGTGCGTAATGCTTCAAAACTCTAGACAATTACATTTTTTATCATAATAATTACAATCTCGTACCAAACATCCAGTTTGTATTTTTCTCGTGTTTCAAAAATCAACGAAACGTTTTTCATCATTCACTATTTTAGGTCACAGGTAACCTGACATCATCTTCTGTCGGACCATACCAGGCAAGACTAACAACTAATTTTTTGGGCTGATAATTTAGGCTCTAGTCAATTTTAGTATGTTATTTAAATTAGAAAAACATCATAGTATCACATTGTCAGATATTCCCAACAAAAGCCAAATCAAAAAAGGTAGTCACGTATTCATAGAGACCAAAGAAGAACAAGGAACGGGTAAACTCTATGATGGTATTGTAAAGGATATTCTGACTTTAAGTGATTTTCATCCGTATGGAATCAAGGTCAGGCTAGAAGATGAACAAGTTGGACGTGTAAAACGTATTGGTGTTCAGACTCAAATACCTACATCAGAAAATACTGAATTTGAAGATCTAGACAAAAAGAAAATACCCCACACGGAAGATAAACACAACGAGTTCAAAGAATTCTATCAGTATGATAAAAAATTAGAGAATCAACCTAAAAACGACAAACAATTTGAGGGTCTAAAAAAATCCGTACAAGAGAGATTTGCCACAGCGATTTGCTCCTTTGGTAATGATAAAAATGGAGGGTTTGTGTATCTTGGAATCCAATCAGATGGCAATATCGTTGGACTAGAAAAAGATAAAAAATTTGGAGGTTTTTCAGATTACAAGGATTCGTTTGCAAATCACATTAGAGACACATTAGGATATTTGATACCAGACAAAGTCTTCATTGCCAGTAAATTACAGATCAAATTCAGAGAAATTGATAATAGGACTATCTGTATAATTCAGATATTGTCATCAAGCAGGCCATTATACTTGCACGCAAAAGAGAAGACATTCTATGTTAGAGGTCCTGCTCCAAGGGCAGAAAAACTAGACGTAGAAGAACAATTCAGATACATAAAGGAAAGATATCCAAACTACGAATAGAAATGACTAGATTATTCCACAATCCGCTATTTGATCATATTAGAGAATATTTAGAAGAATCTTCAAAGAATGAGACAATATTTCTTTTTGTCCCATATGTTAAAACCAAAATATTGACCCAACTACTAGAAAACATACGAAACAAGGTCGTACTTGTTACGACTTGGGAGCCAAGAGATATTCAGTTTGGATCTTCCGAGATAGCGTTGTACCCTTTTTGTAAGGAGCGTAAAATTGCGTTGTATGTGAGTGAACACATGCATCTCAAGGTTTACTCTGTTGGGCTAGATAGCGCAATAATTGCTACTGGAAATGTCACTCAAAGAGGACTCTTGCCTAATGGAAATTACGAGGTAGCAGTAAAAATTCAACAATTGGCCATTGAAGATAGGTTATTTTTTGAAAAGATACGAAAAGGGGCAAGATTGGTAGATGATGTGATGTATGAGAAACTCAAAGAGTGGAGTGATGCAAACAAGGCGGATTTACCAGAACGGTGCAAGCTAGGAGACATTATTTTTGCTCCAAAAAAAGATGATTTTTTGGTATCTGCCTTGCCCATGACCCGGAGTGTAGATGAGTTGGTTTCCGGATACAAAAAGATTGGATCTGGCCAGATGCCATCTGATGATGAGGAGACTGTGGCATGCATATTTCATGACTTGACAAACTATGAGATTGCAACCGGGCTTTCAGAGACAGAATTTCTACAAGAGTTGTCTGTGAAATTTTTTGCACATCCATTTGTTCAGAAAATTGACGAATTTATTGCACCAGAGACATACTTTGGAAGAATAAAGGAATGGGTTCAGGATAATTGTACTGATGTTCCGGTTCCTAGTAGGAGGGAATTGACAGGAAATGTGCAAGTGTTGTTGGAGTGGTTTGAAAAATTGGGTAATGGAAAATATGTGATAGATATTCCAGGTATTAGATCTCAGAGAATTAAGAAGATTAACAGTGTTCTATAATTTTGGAGTGTTTTTCCACAGTATCTAACATTTGATTAAAAAGGTAATTGTTTGTAATTGGCTAGAGTTTTGAAGTTCCTTCGTGTTTGTGTCAAAAAAATAACCTGTTTTGACATATCTTGTGCGGTATGAATCAACCTTCACGCCTAGATCAACAAAATTAAACCGAAAGATCCAAGAGTAACCTCATCCACCTTCTGATATGAACAAGACTCACAAAATTGATTCAGAATTCAGACGAGAAAACAAACAACAGAAATTGTATGAATCAAGCAAAGAACATGTTTTATGCCTGTAACGTCTTGACTATTCTAGCGGATTTAGGTGTAGAGGTTGATACATACCAGAAATTAAGTAACTGTCTACAGTTTTGAAGTATTAAGCACAAGATATGTCAAAACAGGTTGTTTTTTTGACACAAACACGAAGGAACTTCAAAACTCTAGACAATTACATCATTAGACGTATTACGTAATTATTCCTAGACGTGGTTTTAGAAGATAATTTCTCGGATTATTTTGAAATTTTGGATTTTTAGGCATAAAATTACACAAAATATCGAATGTTGAAAAAAATCACTCTAATTACGCAAAAGGTCTATTGTGTCAGTCCAGGAAAATTCTTGTTGTACATCAAAGATGGAATGGAGACATAATAATAGAGACGAAGGTATTTTCTCATTATTATTGGATTATATGTTGGTGGTGTTTAATTGATAATCACCTTACAAAATTTCTTATTTGTCACTGATGCAGTTTGTTTTCTTGGAGGAAATCTTGTAATATCTGACCCCAAGTAATCCTAAAATTTTGAATCTCACATTTTCTGTCTTGGTCTTCAGTTTCATCTTCATATCGCGCCCAAGAAGCAATCAATAACCTCAATCCTTGGTAAGTACGCTCTAGGCGTAGTTTTGCTTCTTTTAGATCCAGTTCATCAGGTATGTCTTTGACTATGTCCATCAAATTTTTGTATGCAGCATGTTGAGTGTTGAGCTTTATGTATAATAGACCTGACTTAGGAACTATATCAAAAAATTGGCTTCCGCTTATTGTGGTCGGTATCCAAACAAATCGGTCTCCAGATTTGATGGAGCTTTCTGCCATATCTGTAGCATTCGTAACTGAATATCCCTCATCAATGAGTAATTGTTTGGCATCTTCGATCCGTTTTGCTACAGGAGTGTTTTTAGATTGTTGAGCACTTTGACTTGGATTTGTTTTATCACGTTTTGCAGCTGCAGTATTCTCACCTTTAGTTGATCCGGATGTTAATCCAATTGTTGAACGAGAACCTTTTTTGAACTCCCTAATTGCCTGACGCATGTGATTAATTCTTTTCGCTATTTCTCTAACAAGTGATAACATATCCAGATCTTCACCAGCGTCAATAAGTGCTTTTTTTACTGCATGTTCATCGCCTATATCCTTATTATCCAACATACGTATACGAGATTTTGCTGTATGAGAAAATTTGGTTGCACTTTGTTTGTTATTAGTTACACCAAAAAAATCATCCAAAGCAGGTAAGAATTCTACTTCTACACCCCACCATCGATCTCTATATTCAGCAGTTGCAAGAAGATGTGTATCCAAATCTAGTTCTCTGCCTGCTCTTACTAAGGACACACCGCTGTTATTTTCTGCATGTTTACCGTATTTAGTTTTGCCACTACCACCCTCAAGCCTTGCTTCATCTTTTACTTTAGTATATCTAATTTTAACGATATGCTTTTCATTTTTCCATTCTATTATACGTTCATCTTCCCAATAATCACCATCTTTTACAAACATAGCTTTCTTGTCCCATGGAGAAGGGGTAGAGGAAGGAGTTATCAGATACAAAGGATCGTTTGATAGTATTACATCATCATCAATAATGCTAATTGAGTTATTGCTTTCAATAAATGATGCAGTTCTAATGTTTATCTTATCTTTATCGATAAATTTTCTATAGATACGACCAATTAAATTTTCAGAGTTTCTAATAAGTGCCTTAGATGTCTTATATGATGCCCTGTCTAAGTTTGACCAAACCACTAGTGTACCGGATTCTTTCGATAAATTTTTTGCAGCTTTTTTCCACATTTCTGGCAGAGACTTGATTTTTGGTTCAGGAACAATAGTGAGTCCTTGTTTGATTTCTTCAATATCGATATACGTGTAAAGTGCTTTATCTACTGATTTAGTCCATGTGTATACATCAACATGTTGACATTGAGAAATGGATGAATTAGGTAATCCCATACCAAATTTTCCTATACATTCAGGTTTACCAACAGAACCATCACCAAATTTTAAAGATCGACGTAATACATCCTCCTCCATTCCACAACCATTATCTAATACAGCGATATTATCAAGAATAACTCGATTACTATCACGAGTTTTAATATCCTTACATAGTATTTCAATTTTTGTAGCCTTTGCATCGACTGCATTGTCAATAATCTCTGCGACTGCATATGTTGTATTCTTATATCCACTTGTACGCAGTGAATCAATAAGCCGTGTAGTTCCTCCGAATATAGAATATGTAGAATTTTCACTCAATTCCATATCTCCTCCCAATTAAGAAACGCATCTGCTACAACAATGTCTTTTAGACTTGAATCGACAACAGTTCTAATGCTGCATCTATCAGTACCTCCCGCTTTTTTTCCTCGTATAGCTCTACCAATCATTTGACTGTATAATACTAAAGATTTTGTAGGACGTGCAATTACAACTGCAGATATTTGTGGTGCATCAAAACCCATGGTCAACACGCCAAAATTGCACAGTATTTTATTAACATTGTCATCGGTTGCTTTCTGGAAACCGGTTATAATATTCTTGCGTACATGATCCGGCGTACTGCTAGTTATATATGATGCATGGTGACCTCTAGCAGAAAGAATTATAGCAATGTCTTGAGCATGTTTGACAGTCGCAGCGAACACAAGAATTCGTTTATGATTTTCAGTAATTAAATTTTCGATCTCCTGAATAATAATTATATTTCTTTGTTCTTCTTTAGCTAATTTTTCTAACACATCATCAGGTATATCATACGCTTTTTCTATCTTTGTACGCTCTTGAGAGGTCATATCAGATAGATTATATGGAATTGATTTTGAATCTGGTTTTGCAATATATCCTTCACGAATGAGGAATTTTACAGGGTCAGGATCATCTATAGTCGCTTTTTTTCTATTAAAAAAGTCAGCCAATTTTTCACTATTGTGAGTGCGGCCAGGAGTAGCACTAAGACCCAATAATCTAGTAGAATGATTTTTTTCAATTAATTGTTCAAGAACAAATTGGTATGTATTTGCAATTGCTTGATGTGCCTCATCGATCACCACAAGTGATGCTCTATCTGCTAATGTGGATAAAAAATTTGAATCACGTTTAGCTTTGTTATATGTTTTTGATAGTCCTGCCACTAAGAAAATTCCGGTGTGGTTTTGCGTCAGAGATAAAACATCTGGATTTCTTTTTCTAAAAAAACGAATAATTTTAACGTTATTACGATCTCCCACTACTTGCCATGTTTTTTCAAATTCTTTGGCAGCTTGCTCGCATAATTCTTCACTATATGCCAACCAAATAACAACAGCAGATTTATTCTTAAGAAAATCAGATACGATGAGACGCATAGCTGTACGTGTTTTTCCAGCACCTGTCGGCATGTGTAGTATGGCACGATTTCCATTGTTTAGATGATCTTCTAAATTTTTCATCGCAGTGTATTGATGATCAAAGAGACATCTATCAGGTTTTTCAATCACGTTTACGTCGTCAGATTCAAACACTGTTTCTTCAGGGATGGAAGTATTGAAAAAATCAAATAGTTTTTTTTCATTGGTAGAATTTTTATGAAATCTCGTAGTGATTAATGCTTCCAATATATTATCCGTGTTAGATATTCCTAGAATCGTAGCTAGTTCATTTATTTCATTTTGTCGCATTGTTTGAAATAGGCGAGTTCTAGTATTAGAATTTCGTAACATTTCATCTTTAGAAATTTTATCTTGTATAAGTTTAGAAAGAACGGATAATCGAAGTAGTTTTGGATCAAGTTGTTTTAATACTTTAAATGCAGATTTACTTAGAAATTCAGCAAGTGTATCTTCGTCTAATCTAGCAAGAATAACTGAAATTTCCATCAACAATCACAAATGACACACAGTACAAGGCGTAGATTCATCATCATCATCTAATGCATTTGCAAGCACATCTACTAGTGGTAGATTCTTTTTGTTTGCTTTTGCTTTTTTAAGGCTCTGCTCATGCTTTGTCATTATTTCATCTCGTCTATCTAACAATTCTGATAGTGTCTCCCCTTCAGACCAAGTGTACTGTCTTCCTTTCATTCCACTTGATTCAAAATTTGCATCGCCGGACACACCTGCATCTTTGAGTATCTTTTGTTCTATTGCAACTGCCCGCTTGAACAAGTCTGGATGGTTGTCTGCAAGACCCACCCATTCTGCCTTGCGTTGGAAAAAGCAGAAATAGCATCCAGAGCGTGTCCTCCACTTGTAGTAATCAGGCAGATTGGTTCCTGCATCCTCAAGTATTTTGATTACGCCTGTATGATCAATGTCATCTTCAACAAATGGAAATACTGTCTTGATATTTGGTTTTGTAGAGACATATCCTGTCCGATTTTTTTCATCTGCACGTATAGCCACATAGGATGTAACCTCATCTTCTCCTATCCAATCCTCAAGTGGTTTTATCTTTAGCAAGCTAGTGCACCATCTCATTTGTGGAGATGGTAAAGTACCACGAAACAATTCAAAATAATGATCAAAACTTCTAGTAGAATTCAGCTTTGCTATTGGCTTGCCTAATACAACTTCAAGCTTTGCAAGATATGCATAGGTCTCTGGCAGTTCTGCTCCCGTATCACAAAAGAAATATTCCATATCTGGAACCTTGTCTCTCATGTATATTGCCAAGGCACTAGAATCCTTACCGCCCGATATGCCACAAACGTTTCTAGACATTAACTAGTTGAGAGATATTTGCAATATAACAATATTTATGATTTAAATCACACAAATGATTAATTTTTAACACAAAAATTAGATTTAAACGATGTCTGAAACGGCTTTTAACAATATTCGATTTGTTGTAATTGTCCAAAGTTCTGTCGTGTTTGTGTCAAAAAAATAACCTGTTTTGACATATCTTGTGCGTAATACTTCAAAACTGTAGACAGTTACGATTTATCGTATGAACCAAGCAAAGAACATGTTTTATGCCTATAACGTCCAACTGTTCAAGTGGATTTAGGCGTAGAGGTTGATACATACAATTTATCTTGGATGTTGTATGATTCTAGAGTTTACTTGATCTTTGCAGCAAGACTGTCAAATTCTTTCTTTGATACCGTAAGACAAAACAACACCTTGTCTGGTTTTTTGGCGTTTTTTATCATTGGGTAGAACTTGATCGTGTACATGTCGTCCTTTTTTGTGACTTCGTAGGGTCTCTCGCCTATCTTCTCTCTCATATGATTTCTCAAACATCTATGATTTTATAGGTTTATCTAAATCTTCATTTTGTATGATTTTTGAGATCAAAGTGCTAGAATGCTGGAATCTAGCAATCTTGGATTATTGCATCGTTAAATGTTTGAAATCATACTAAATGAAGCAGTTATTTGTTAGAGTCTATTTTTTGATAAGGATTATGATAGTAAGTCAGCATGCCATATTTACCCATGTTCGAATCCCTTGGGTCAACTTGATTGTTGACAAACCTTGGGCTCGTGTGAATATGGGCTCTTTTATGTAAATTTTTCTCAGACCAATTTCAACAATATTTCTGATATCTAGTAAAGTTACTCTACTGGTTCAATACCATAATTATTTGACCATGCGACAATGTCAGATAATTCATATGCACCTCTACAATCAATGTTATGCAACCCTTTTTCTTTTACGAATTTTCTACAATCACTGTCACATTGAAAAACAATATCAGATAATGAACAATTATGTCTGTTTAAAAATTCTGTAATCTTTTCTTCTATGTGATGCCATACCAAATAATTATACGCACGAAAAAATTTACTGTTGGAAATATTTCGTTGTTTTATTTTTCTCGCTGCTTTAATTTTTTTAATGATGATATCTCTATCACTCTAATACAAAATGCAATGTTATTTTCACCATCAAACTTTAATTTGGCAGAAAGCACTCTACGATGTTTTTTGATCATATTTGATAAAGTATGTTCGTCTTTCCAAGATTTGTTGATCTTCTCAATACTTTTTTTGTACCAATAACAATTATTAGAAATTTCTAATTTCCTACATTGGGATTGCCAGATACGTCCATTCCAGCCACTAACATGACATGACCTAAGATAATTTTGTACTTAATATTGCTACTAGTGCGCCAAGATCTTTCTTTGTTAATTTTTCCTTTTTCATATCTTGTAGTATTTTGCCTGCAATATTTTCCATCTTTATTTTCTGTTCTGCTCTGATAGATACTACATTATGATGCTCACTGCCATCTGCATGTGTTACAGTTACCTGATATGATGGCTTTACAAAATTATCAGATATATCTGCAAAGTGGATGGATGTCAGTCTTTTGAATTTGCCGGATATTGCAGCTAGGTTGTTTTCAAACATTTCACGTTGATCATCTTTCCAATCCGCAGGAGGGACATCAGTTAGGCTTAATGACACATATTTTATCCAGTCATCATCCTTTTCTAGCACATCTGCAGAGACTGCATTTAGAAATACCTTCATTTTCTGATCCGAGACGCTCTTTAGCATTACAGATGCGGTTTTTGAGATTTTTTCCCTATTGTCAATTCCTGTAGCATCAAGGAGTAATTTTTGAATATCTAAAAGAATTTTGTTAAATTCATTTTGCAGTATGTTTGTAGATTTTGCAAGAATTTTAGAAAAGCTCACTATATCTGATTGCAAAGCCCTTGAATCAAATGGACTAAACCCTAATGCCTTTGGAAGTGACTCAAACAACAAAGTGTCCGGTTCTATTGCATTGAGAACAGTATCTCGTACTGCCAATGTATGTTTGTCTAATTTCTTTGTCTTTTTGACATATGGAGTAAGTGAAGAGACAACTACAACTAGATGACCAACAACATCTAAAACACTTCCTTCAGAGTTTATCTTTAGATCATTTATGACAGTCTCTAGTAAAAGTTTCTTTGATGATGTACTCTTGAAATATTTCAATTCACAGTGTTCGGGATTCTTTATCATTCGTTCTGCAATTTCTGGCAAGATCTTTGGTTTGTATGTTCCATGTTCATACAATGCAACATTATTTTTATGAATCAAGAGAATTAGAATCACAAAAATTGCTAGAATGCCGTCTTTAATTCCAAAAGGTGGAAGTTTACACATTTCATATATTTGAGATACAGAAACACGCTTTTTTGAACTCTTTAATAATTTCATGATCTCATTCCAGACAGGAACAATGGTCTCATCTGTAGGATCTTGCAATCTCCATTCCAACTTTGCATTGAGAACATGAATCTTATTTTTGAATAAAATTGATTCATACAGTGCACGGTCAGGTCCGTATCCTTCTATTCCAAACTTTGGTTTGTTGACATGTTCAATCATATTACAAATTAATCTTCTTTTTGCAGCAGCGCCCTGTGAAGATAGCATGGTGCGGTTTACCATCTCGTTGTATATCTTTGGAGTTTGAGAATATACGGTATTGCAGACTCTAGATACTATCTCACTTGGGGTTCCTTTTTGTGTGACTGTTTTGCCATCTTTCTGAAATGACCACTTGGCAGTATTTCCATATGTGCTGACAAATGCCCTGTCTAGGAGTATTTCGGCATCTGCAAGTCTTTCCTCTAATTCCCTTCGTGCAACCCAATCAGCGATGACATTTTTGTCATTTTTTAAAATATCACGAATTGCCACCACCTCAATTACTGCATGTTGCAAGTCAGCTGGATTTGACGTGTTTACTGTAATGATTGGTTTCTCACATTGTGGGATTGCAGAGTTATCAGTCATGTATATTATCGCACCATCATGATTTGTGTCTAGTTTTAATGGAGATTCAAAAGTAAATCTTTGATCAAAAAGTCGCATGGTGCCAGTCTCTATGCTGTGTTTGGCTGCTACGATTGGTTCTAGATTCATTGTATCTTGAAGCATATCAGACAATGATGATTTTTTATATCTCTTGCGATGCATATCAAGATTTACTGCAATATCAATATCAGTACCATGCCATATTCTGTATTCATCGGCATATTTTCTATAGGTTATGATTGATTTTTTCTCTAGACTTTTCAGTATCTGTTTTGTATTAGCACCCACAGCGTAATCTAACAGTCTTTGTGATGCGCGTAGATATCCTGATCTGCCAATCAAATTCAACAGTCCGATTGACTTTAGAGTTTTTATTTCCATATCCTCTAGTCCATGTGAATCACGAATTATTGTTTCAATCTCCAAGAGTCTAGTTATGTTTGCAGAACTAGAGTGAATCATACTTGTGCCTGATATGAAATAATCATACAATATGTCAATTCCCATTGTAGGAGGATTCTTTTCTTCAAAAGAATGTTCATCGATGAATGTTGCAACAGTATGCTTGCCTGCATCTGAAAGAAATGACAGTAATGTTCTTTCATGCTGTCCATATCTAGAACACAGTTCTGGCAGGATTTCAAGTGCAAGTGGGTCAAGGGGATAACAGGATGCAATTAAATTAGAATCAAAGCCACTGTCAATTCCAAGATTCTGCATATATTTTGCCTCATCTTCTGCCCATTTTTTGATAATTCTACGATTATCGGTCTCTTTGTCTAATTGTATCGTATTTGATACAAGTATTCTGGTCTGATCTGGAGAATTTGCAAAAGGAATGTCCTCAAAACGACCTTGGATCTTTACCCATTCCTGTTTTTGAGCAGTAGATGCCCCTATGGCATATTCTTCAAATGCCATATGTTGTATCGTGATAATTGAGAGAGGAATTTTTCTTTCCTTTCCAGACATTTCTGCAAGCTCTTGTAACAAAAACAGATCACTTTGTTGTGTTTCATCTGTAGTGAAATACTCTACATTTTTGCCAAACTCGTCAATCATTATTAGCATAGGAGCAGATTTTGACATGTCTGTTATTATTTTGACTATATCCCTTGTGGAGGGAATTTTGTTCTTTTTTAGATCCTGGATATTTTGATGTAAAATATAAGCTGTTGAAAAATCCTTTTTAGAGTACTTGCCAAAATATCTTCTTGCCCCATTATCTAATGCATTAAGTATAGTTACAGTTATTGGCTCACGTCTTGCAGTAACTATACATCTAATCAATCCTTTTTTATGGATTCCAATCTTTTTTCTCGTATCTGAAATTAGCTTGGCAACATTAAATGATGCAGTTTTTAATATGGAATGGGATGTCTTCCATTCATCATTTTCAGCAGATACAAGACCGTTTAGAAATATTGCCATTGTTGATTTACCTGAACCATATGGGCCAGTAATTGAAAGCATTCTTCCACTTTTAGCACCATTTTGACCTGCTGAAAATCTCTCTATTACTTCAAGTGTACTTGCACTAGGAAGATAGTTTTTGAGAAGAGTTATGGTATCATTTTCGATATTCGTTGAAGCGTATGATTTTGGTGGTATTCTGACTAGTTTGGAGAGAGGCATTAAAAATTTTTTTTCTTGTACAGATTTCAACGAGTCAATGCCTCCATCTTTTGTTTTTTAGAAACTTTGATCTTTTTTGCGTATGACAATTCAAGTATCATCATGGAAATATCTTTGGGAATGCCTGTAAATGTCAAATGATGTGCTCCGTTTAGATTTTCAAGTTTAAACAAGGAATATGTTCTAGATACGTCTGATAGCATATCGACAAGATCATTTTCGCCTATCTTGAAGATGTTACCTACACTGCCTGTCTCTGTTGCAAGCCTGCTTATTGACACGTTCTTGGACTTTGTGCCTGATCTATGTATGAAATCAAAACAGGCAAAGGCGGTAATTAGGGGTGAAATTCCATATTTTTTACCAAAAACAAACCTCATCATATCCCGTGAACTCTGCTTTACCATGTGTAATTGTCTGAAAGGACAATCAAGGTAATCCTCCATTGAGAGTTTGTCTTGTCTTGTGGTGTATGTGTGTATGAAAACATCAATATCTTTTTTGATGGATTTTGGACTAGGAGTGCGCCATTCAGGAATATTTGTAATACGTGTTTTGATGGATTCTGACATTTCCTCAATTTTGATATTTGTGGCAGCAAATTCGTTCATGATTATCCACCATACAGGAATACGGCAGGGGGGTGCAAAAAGTAACCAGTGTAATAGCCAAAGTGTGTCTGATTTTTCAAGGTATGGATCAAGTCCGTTATTTTGAAAAATTATCCTACCCATCTCAGTTGGTATCATACCTGTATTCTTTGTAGGGCCTTGAGATTCAATGATCTTGTTTGTAATGCTCCAAAACTTGATCGCACGTACCATGTTTTTGCCAACACCCAATGTTATTGGAGCATCATCACGTTGAAATATATGACTATCCTTCAATATGTGATCATGTGCTTTTTTTAACCATCCATATCGAAGATGAAAAGTTTCATGATTTGCAAATGTTGGAGTTGGAACTGCCTCATTGATTAACATTTAGTCATACCCTCAATAACTTTGGATTCTTTTTCTCTTACAAATTCTGCAGCTCTAACAATTGCGTCTAGTGCAATATCCATATCCTGTTGTGTAGTATTGCGTCCAATAGATATACGAATACACTCATTTGCCTGATCAGTGTTCAGACCCATAGCAGTCAATACGTGTGAGGGCTCCATTGCAAAAGATGTACATGCACTTCCTGTTGAAATTTCGATTTCTGGCGCATTTGCAATTATGGCATCAGCGAGAGCTCCAATAAGCCTGATGTTTGATGTGTTTGGAAGTCGATCTGACTCTTTGCCATTAACTTTTATATGTGGAATTAACTCGTGGATTTTCTCTTCAAAATAATTCCTTAGGTGTTTTTGAAATTTAATATCTGATAATAATTGATTCATTACAATTTCACAAGCTACACCAAATCCAACTATTCCGGGTACATTTAGGGTACCACTACGCATATTGTTTTCTTGACCACCTCCCTGAAAAATACCTTGCAGTTGTTTTCTAGCATCTCGTGTGGCAACAAGTGCACCACATCCTTTAGGGCCATAAATTTTGTGGCTGCTAAATGTCACCATATCAATCTCAAATTCCTGCATGTTAAAAGGAATCTTACCTATTGCTTGTGTGGCATCACAGTGAACAAGGACATCAAATTCATGAGCATGTTTTACAACTAGTTGTATTGGATTTATTACGCCAGTCTCACTATTTGCTACCATTACAGATATGAGATCCACATTATTATCTGCCAACATTTTGTCTAGTTTACGAATATCAATTGTACCGTTATAACCAACAGGGATGGTTTTGATTATAGCTCCTTGCTTTGATAAAGCATTACATGGTTCTAATACTGACTTGTGCTCTGTAGCACCAACTAGGATACATGGTGGTTTTTGCTTATTTAGAGATAGTCCATGAAGGACCATATTGTTAGCTTCAGTTGCACCAGAAGTAAATATGACATCAGCGGGACCCATACCAACTAAATCTGCAACAGACCTACGTGCCTCATCGACTAGATCTTTTGCATTTCTTCCTGTAGCGTGACTAGCACTTGACGGGTTTCCAAATTGTTTTTCAAATACAGGAATCATTGATTTAACGACTAGAGGATCTGTAGGAGTAGTTGAATTGTAGTCAAGATACACCAATATCAGATAGTTTTTTTAATGTCTATTTCAATATTGGGTTATTTTAAAAATTCATTCAAAAAAATGCGATCTAGGAAGAATGTCTGTCAAAAAAAAAGATTCAGATAATACAATAAACGAGTTTGATGCTAGAGTGCGTGGTCCGAACCCCTTTAGAATCGGACCAATTGTTAATGCACACTTACAAGTAGTAAAGGAGATACATTACTATAAAATCAAGCAAATTCACATCCTCAGAAAAGGCAAGAATGGTGCTAGAATCACTAAACACAAACATCAGTATTGCCGAATTGTGCAGAAAACATACTTGTTCCCACCAACGTTCTACTAGTGGCACGAGAAATTCATTGATGGCAGTAAATCAGCACTAGAGGTTAACCAGAAATACATGCAAACAGTTGCAAAAGGAAAGCAAGAGTCTCAAACAACTCGTTGGTGAGATCACCATAGTCAATAACATTTTAAAAAATGAGTCAGAACATGTTGAGAGACAGGTTTAGAATCTTTTTTTGATTCCAACGATCAGCATGGCAGGAATTCCAACATACATCATTACATTTAGCAGAATCAGTGAAATTCCATAGCCTAGAACTGAACTCTCTGAACCCATGTCAACATAATTCAGGACAGACAGACTAGATATCATTGGGGTAATTGCCAGTTGGACCATTTTCTTGAATATGGGATTTTCACGTTCATAGTCTGCAATGTATGGACTGAATGAATAATAGAATTGGTTAAAGGATTCCATAAATATAGTTCCCGATTCTGTGTTTAGCAGATGATTGTCTCGGAGTTCCCGCAGTTGCTGTACTTGTGGAGCCATCTCTGAGCCAAAGGTCGCAGTGGCAACAAGACACCCACCTATTTCGGGTGCAGTACTAGGATCAGATGCACAGTTGCCATTAATCAACACACTGCCAAGCTGCTCCTTTGTTATTCCATGGGATAGTATCTTTTGATTCTGAATTACGGCCAATTCCAGATAACCGTCTTGTGTTAGTTTCTTTATTCGTGTACCAAAGACACCTTTACTACCAAAAGATGATTCACATTCAAAGACGATGCTTTTGTCGTTCTTGCCAGATATTTCGGTATATTCAAAACTTGATGACTCTAGTGCACCGGACCATGCAGTATCAGAGAATATCAACAGTTTTGCCTTACCCTCGGGCATTTCTGATTTTAATTGAGCCTGTATTCTCTGTTCTGTTGATTGTGGCTGAGTGATTTGTGCTGCTTTGGAGAAGACATGCGTTCCCGTGATAATTATTTCAGAGTTTCCACGTTTTAATGGAATTGTCACAGTCCTGTCAAATGCTGTTACAGTCTCATCATAAGAGACTAGTTTCAAGCCACTAACAAAGATAGCAAAGGCACTATCAGCAGAGCCTGTTTTGGCATCAATTAAATTTCGAGGTAATGTTATGATCAACTCTCCCCTGGCTCTAGCATCAAGTGTAATTAGTAGGGACGAGGTTTTCGAGTCTAGCTCAAAGCTCAGGATTTTGGCGCCACGTATTGTATAATTTGGCTCTTCGAATGATTGCGCAAAAACGACAGAGGTAGATATCCCTAGTACGCACAATGTAATTGCTATAATTGGTATCTTCACTAATCAGGATTGGATTATATGAGACAAATAAACCCAATCATCTTTGATTTTCCAGTTACAGGGAGATTGTAGTATCAACCCCTACGCCTAAATCCGCTAGAATAGTCAAGACGTTATAGGCATAATACATGTTCTTTGCTGATTCATATCATTTTATATACTAGTTTTATAGCGTAATCAATAATGAAAAAACTTTGTCTAATCTTTATGTTTTTAATATTGGCACTTGGATCATTGTCTGTTATAACATACCAAAATGCGTCTGCGACCGGAGATGAAATCATATCTCGCGTCATAAAAATCGATAACAATACTGTGAACGGCCCTGTCTTGGCCAATAATGTTGCTTTTGGATCCTCGATTGCAAACATTGGTGACCTGAACAATGTTGGTGTATATGATATTGCAGTTGGTGCACCTTTTAACGGTACTGGTGCTGTATACATGTTGCTTATGAATAGTAATGGATTACTATCTGACACCATAAAAATCGATAACAATACTGTGAACGGTCCTGTCTTGTTGGATGGTGATCAATTCGGATCCTCGATTGCAAACATTGGTGACCTGAATGATGACGGTATATCCGATATTGCAGTTGGTGCAACTGGTGATGATACAGGCGGTTCGAGTAGAGGTGCTATACATTTAATGTTTATGAGCAATGACAGTATTGGAGCCGTATCCAATACCATAAAAATCAGTTCCGCCACTGTGAACGGTCCTGTCTTGTTGGATGGTGATGTATTTGGATCCTCGATTGCAAACATTGGTGACCTGAATGGTGACGGTATATCAGATATTGCAGTTGGTGCAGTTGGTGATGATACAGTCGGTCAACTTCGTGGCGCCATACATGTAATGTTGATGAACCGTAATGGGACTGTATCTAGTACTATGGCGATCAATGATGCTACGCCAAACGGCCCTACCCTTCGTGATTATTATGGATTTGGAGGGTCAATTGCAGGCGTTGACGACCTGAATGGCGATAATATAAAAGATATACTTGTCTCAAGTCCTTATAATTCTCATATACACTTGTTGTATATGAACAGTAATGGAACTGTATCTAGTACTGTGGTGACCAGTTCTCGTACTACGTTAGGTAATCCTGACTTGAGTGGTAATGATCGCCTTGGAAGCTCGCTGGTTGACATTGGTGACCTGAACGATGATGGCATATCAGATATTATTACTGGTGCATCTTATGATGAGATTATGGGCAGTGATGATGGTTTAGACACTGGTGCTATCTATGTATTGTATATGAACAATAGTGGAATCGCATTTAATTACACACAAATCAGCAACAATACAGTAAACGGCCTTGTCTTGGATAGGAATGATGCTTTTGGATCCTCGATTGCAGACATTGGTGACCTGAATGGTGATGGTATATCAGATATTGCAGTTGGTGCACCTGGTGATGGTATTGAACCATATACTTTTAATGATTATCGTGATCTTGGTGCCATATATGTAATGTTTTCGAGTAATAATACTTTAATTCCCATCATAACTAGCATCACATCAAATGCCACATCTTTGGGCACACTCGTGGTGGGTGATACCATACTATTCACACTGACCCCCGATTCAACTAAGGATGGTGCTACCATTAACGGTGCTTTCAACTCTGTAGCGTTATCTTGGAGCAGTATCGACAATGGAACAACATACACTGCAACATATACCATATCTGAAGGGGAATCAGACCAGATCACACCACTACAAATCACAAATGTAACAATCACAGATAAACTAGGCAACACGAGCTTGCCATTTGACGGTACTGACATACTACACACCATTGATGCAAACTCTCCCCAGTTTGCCAGTGCTAAAACACTCTCAGATTCACAGATTGCGATCACACTAGACCAAAGTGTTGTTGATTCTTCTGCTGTTCCTACTGACTTTACACTTGGCGGGGTCACCGGCGGCTCAATCAACTCTATTGCATCTGTCTCTAATAATATAATTACACTTGGCATCACCAATACAACAATCTCTGATAGTGATAATGTGACTATATCTTATGCTAGAACATCCGGATCATTTGATGACGTGTCTGGGAATTCATTGCTAGACTTTGCAGGAAATGTAACAAACAATTTGGGCACTAGTCCAATCATTACATTGAATGGAGCCAATCCACAAATCATAATGCTGGGGACAAGCTATACAGAACTTGGTGCAACAACTAGTGACGGTTCGTTAGTAACCATCAATGCTACTGAATTCACTAATGTTATAGGCACCTACTTTATCTATTATGATTCAGTTGACGCATCAGGGAACAGTGCCATCCAGGTTATCAGGACTGTAAATGTGATTGAGGCCACTGTGCCTACATTCTGCGCACCTCCTAACTCTGGAGACTGGATTATAACTACTAGTTGTACAGTTAATACCAGTGCTACTGCCCAAGAAAATGTGATTGTTCAGAATGATTCGATTCTAAGCATTCCCTCTGGAATTACTTTGAATATTGACTTTGCAGCATTCAGTTTGACAGTACAGTCTGGCAGTGGAGTCTTGATTAAATCCGGCGGAACAGTCACCTGATATCACTAGTTGGTATTATAGACACATTCTTTGATTTTTACCAGTCCGTATCTCTATATCATACTTACAACTGAGAAATCCATATCTTGTTGCCATTCCATCACCTGAATATCGGGATTTAATTTCCAACATTCAATGGTTTTATGCTCATTTTACCAATCAAAAAACCCAAACAGTTGCAAGTTATTCTACTAGATACAGCATGTCAGTTGGCCCAATTGTTTTATTCACAGTAGATAGAAAAGTGCAGTACTTTGTGGAATTGTATACCTCGATCTAGCTTTTTTTTGCATGCGTCAACCTCTCCATCCAAATCAACTGGCACATCTATAGACGTTATAGGCATAAAACGTACCATTTGCTTGATTCGTACGGGAGATCATATATTGTACAAAAATTAGGCCCGTCCAAAAAAGACAGGCATTACAGTCTGCCAAACAAGGAACAGCAGACAATTGCCAGAAATCAGCCCAATACCATTTGATAAAAACAATAAATAAAATAATAAAATGCTGATCCGTATGGATTGCCTCTTTTGCGATATACTGGACGGAAGAAGAAAAGGGCACATCATATACGAGGACGATTTCCATGTGGCATTTTTGGACAAGTATCCAATTGATGTGGGTCACAGTCTGGTAATCCCCAGAGAGCATTATGAGAGGATTACAGACATGCCTCCAAGAGATGTCGGGAATATTTTTGCCACTGTTCCAAGAATAGCAAAGGCAGTTTTGGAGGCAACTAGCGCTGATGCGTTTAGCATCGGTCAGAATAACGGCAAAGCGGCAAAGCAGATCATCCCACATGTTCACATACATATTATTCCCAGGTATAACAGCAAAGGCACCGTATGGACAAAACGCCAGATTGCAAGTAATGACGAACTCTCAGAGCTGGCAGAAAAGATTCAGAGTCTACTTGGCATGGCCGGGGTTGTATCTCAGAATGGCACCAGCTTTGCCAAGACTTGAAAGCATGATTCCATGTTCAGCGCTTCCAGAGATTACTTCTAACTGTGTGTTGGTTTTAGTTGCAAGCAGTTCCAGATAATCAACAATGTCTTGCTCGTGAACGCCAACCTCCATGGCTTTGCAGTTGGGACATGGGCTGTTTGAATATTCTGTCTTTTTTGGAATGACTAGAGGCCTTTCTATAATCTCCTCCTGGATGTGCTGGCATCTTTTGCACTCTCCCTCAACTCTGTGCAGGTTTGTGTTATCTGTGATAATCAGGATTTTGACAACATTGTTCTTTAGATATTCAATGATCTCCTGTAATCCGTATGAGCCCTTTCCAGAATGAGAGTTGATCTCTCTGAACAAGTCGTCGACGAGTTTCTTTTCTTCCATCATCCTAAAGTTTCCTAGAATTTCTGAGGACTTTGTAAATGCCTCCCTGATTCCTTCAGCTCCTGCATAAGAGGCATCAATTGTACTGATTATCATTTTTTGCAACCTGTATTCCAGATAATTTCCATTGATAAAATCCTCCTTTGTAGGACCGGGTCCTGAGATTATCAATCCCTTTATTTTATAAATGTCAATAAAAAACTCTCGCGTAGTTTCAGCTACACGGTTGTAAAAGAACGTAAGCTCCATCTCCCTGAGTTTTTGAAATCTCTTTGCAGACTGTCCGCCCTGTCTGTGTTTTCCGGCAACGCCTGAACCTGTCTGGGACAATTCCTCAATTTTATCACCGTACATCAATCCCCAGCCAGCATCTTTTGCATCAATTGCCAGAAACCCGATCAGGTAATCGTCTTTTAGCATATTCTTTAGTATATCCACATGAAAATGATCATCGCATCTGTACAGGTATTGTTTCAAGTCTTTTGGCGGATCAATCTCCCAGACCTTGACGACTTCACTTCCCAAAGGGCCACCTTCTTCTGATGGCAGTGCCCCACAGAACATTACCAGTCCCCTATCGGGGGTTTTTTTGTACAGTTTCAGTCTTTGAATTACTTTGCCCAGGGAATCAACTACATGTGTTCGGGTGAGGTCTGATTTGATATTGTCTGCCGTTCCCTGCTCTTGTTGCAGCACGCTGATAATCTCGTGGAGTTGCTTTCCCTTTGGAATGTATACCGTGATAAGCTCAGTGCCTCTACCTGATTTTTTCGATATCTCCTCCAAGGTCTTTCTGATTTTATAGAGCATTACTGAATCTTGTTTTTCTATGCTGATCTTTTTCATTTGTGGTTTCTCTTGATCGTAAGGGTATTAATTTTAAGTGATTATGGTTTTACTGGGATTTTAATTCGTCAAATGTTTCAAGAAATACGTGTAATGGCTGATTTCCCCTGATTTTGATAATTTTTTGATCATTGAAAACCAAAAAGGACGGCGTTGCATCAATTCCAATCTCTCTTCCAAAGGTATAATGTGTGATGACCCTATCTAGGTGTCTGTGCCCGTCAAGGCATACGTTGAATTCAGCCAAATCAAGGCCAACCGTGTCTGCAAACTCTTCTAGTGACTCTTTTGTAATCCAGCCGGTTCTCTCGCCTCCCCAGTTTTTGTAGAGTGTATTATGATATTGCCAGTATTTTTTCTGATCTTTTGCACAATAGGACGCCTCTGCTGCCAGGACAGAGTCAGGACCGTTCAGCGGAAAGTCTTTAAAGACCAGCTTTACTTTGCCTGTCTTGATAAAATTATCATTAATAGTATCTAGTGTGTTTTGGTGAAATTTGTAACAAAATGTGCATTGGTAATCCCCCCATTCCAGAATGGTGATTGGTGCATTAGAGTCACCCAATATTGGCGAACCGTTTTTAATTAATTGTCTGGTTAATGATTCTGAATCATTTTCCAATTCGGGATAGAATATCAAAAACATTCCAGTAATGATTCCCATTACTATGGGTATTACCAAGAGATATAGTTTTGCCACAGCCAAACACAACATGTTCCAAGTAAATAGCTTGCCAAATTTTTATAAAGATTACAAGATGGTATTAAAGAATCAAAGGGTTTGCAGAATCATTACTATGGGTAATTCAAACTCTTGATGAATGTTGATTTTTTTCAAGAGGTAAGAGTTTAGGTATCCTGACTAGAACATCTAAAATTCGTGCTCAACCTAAACTCTTACTTCAAGAGATAACGTATCATCAGTCACACTGTCAAAAGAAGATTTTATGACCTTGTTTGCATCTTGTTTGCACATTTGAGAATATTTTCTCTGTACAGCATGATGTAAAAATTCATTGTCGTGGATTTGTCCCCAGAGCTTTTGCCATATACAATCAGATTATCTTTGCATGTTTTAAAGTGTCACAACAACAGGATGATTTTTTAGTTGGTGAGTACGGCTCTCTTTTGCACATAAAGTATTGCTGCGTCAAGTTTACAAGTTATTTTCATGATCCAGTTCGTTATTTGCAGCTGGGGCGTATTCATCTAGTCCACGGTTGACGCATTTCATATTTCAGACTATGCTTTTGTCAGCAGATAGAAGAGTGCCACATTTGATGGAATTACACAATCTCGTTCTAGCTTTTCCTATCTAATTATTTGATTGATTGGTATTTTTTGCTCCAAATGAAACAATTTCCTATCTACTGTTTGTCAATATATGCCAGTCCATTTTTGCATGATTTTAATTGTCGGTTCATAGTGAATCTCGTTGGTTTTTTGGGAACGCGGTTTTTTCCTTGCCAATATTTTCTACTCTGCTTTGTTCGGTTTGCATATATGGGATTTTTGAATCTGCCAGAAATACCTTTGATCGACTTTGGCAACTCAGCCTGCAATGATCCGTCTTTCCACAAATTTTTATCATTGTTTGCATGATTGGCTTGTATCCATTGGGATCAGACAGATCAGCCAATTCTCCCTCTCCCTCTCCCCCCCATGATCTCTGATGCCTAAATGTTGATATCAGATATTATTTGATTTTGTTCCTAAATTGTCCATTTTTTAATATTCTTGGAAAAAACACATCAAAAACATCATGTTGGATCACAGAATAGCATTTTTGAACCAGATTAGGATTTTCTTTATAAATTCGTTTAATCATCCAAGAGCTTAAATATATTCAGAGAGTCAGAATTCTCATGTCTGAATCAAGACAAATCAGTGTCTCAAAAACTAATGTCTCAAAACTGGCCATAGTTGCACTAGTCATAGTTTTTGCAACAGGATTGTTTCTTGTAGGCTATGATCAAGGACACATCTTTAGTTTGGTTTATGGTGAGCAGGCATTTGAAGATCTCGACATCCATGAACTGACTCATGACATGCGACATGCAGCAGGATTCCCTTGTCATTGAGGGTTTAATGTTATGAAAACATCTCTTTTTCTCATAATTGTTTTAATCTCAGGCGTGTTTGCAGGTACCATTCACGGTACCGTAAATTTCGCAATTGTAGAGCCCTACCTTGATCAGGCCATTGGAATTGAAAACCAAAATCTGTTTGCGTTAGGTGAAAAAAAAGACACCCCTGAATTTTGGGTAGAATATGAAGGGCACAGGGCATGGCAAAAGAGCGGCCAGATTCTTGCAGGTGCTATTTTAGGGACATCACTTGGTGCATTGTTTGGGATTGTATTCGTATTGTCTAGAGATTCATTACCAGGGAATAATGACATAAAAAAAGCCGTTGTTTTGGCCGGAATTATGTGGCTGACAATGTTTGTGATTCCATTTCTAAAGTATCCTGCAAATCCGCCAACTGTAGGAGACCCGGAAACCGTGGTGCTCAGATCAATACTGTATATCTCCTTTATTGCAATCTCGGGATTTGGTGTAGTCGCATTCTACAAATTATCAGAGAGACTCAAAAACAACAGAAAACTTGTGACGCTGATTGGCTATGGTGTATTCATATCCATAGTTTTCATTGTAATGCCAGAGAATCCAGACGAGATTACAGCCCCCGAAGATTTGGTGGGAGGATTTAGGATAATGTCATTTATCGGAGTCACTTCCTTTTGGGTTTCATTAGGTGTGATTTTTGGATTCTTTTGGAATCGCCTTGATCCTCATAAAGAGACCACAGTCTTGTAACTAGTCTCCAAAATGAGAACAAAAACATGTCGTTTAAATAGCCTAGAATATTTTTAATATATGCATGTCACGACGGCTTACCTTGCCACAGTTAAAAAAATACGATATCACTCAAAAAGTAATAGAGATGCTAGCCGATTCTGAATCTCGGGCAATCTTGTTCTCCATAATACGAAAGGGGGATACTGCTGCAGAGCTTTCAGACAGACTCAAGATTCCTCTCAGTTCCGTATATAAGAAATTGGCAGGCCTTGAGGAACTTGCACTGATTAGAGTTGAAAAATGGATGTTATCAGACAAGGGTAGAAAATTCAAGGTTTACCGTAGCAGAGTCAGTCAAGCTGATATCTCCATTAAAAAGCCCGAACCAACCCTGACGTTGGTTCCCAATTGAGTGATTTTAATGCAAAAACCAGACATTGTTCAATTATCAGAATTTGATACAACGCAGAGAATCATCGAACTAGTTAGTAACGTGTGTACCAGAGCAGTGCTATTTTCAGTCAAAACAGAGACAAGAGAGGCAACACAGATTGCAGATGAATTGAAAATTTCGCTTTCAACTGTTTACAAGACATTGTCCACTCTAGAGGATCTCGCACTAGTAGAGGTAGACAAGTTTGTCATCTCATCAGAAGGCAAAAAGATCAAACAGTATCGTAGCAGGATTGACAAGGTGGAGATAACCATAGAAAACTTGGAGCCTAGTTTGAATTTGCATCCCAACACAAAAAATCCCAAATCCAGACTCTAGAAGGGTCGCTCTTAATGTAGAATTTTGTTGTGATATAAAGAACTGAAATTGTATGAGTTAAGTAGGGTGTGTTTTACGCATATAACGTTTAAACAGTCCAGTTGATTTACCAGATTCATTCTTTATGCGATCTGAATTTCTTGCCTTTTTACTCAGAGTTAGACGTAAAGGTTGATACATGTAGTTTTATGATTCTTCGAACTAGAAGAGTATTGAAAAATACCTGCTGCCTCATCAAGTATTATTGTGAGTAATTCAAAGACATTCACAAAAACTGTAGAGTTTATGCGTAATTGATCAAAATAACAAACAACAATCGCTCTTAATGTCAAGTTTTGTTGCTCACTTTGTAGCTGTTTTTCAAACGAAAAAAATCAACATGATGAGTTATGATAGTTTTTGTGAATGTCTTTGGACTACTAGCAATAATACTTGACGAGGTAAGGCATGTGCAAGCCTATTCAAAGATGGAAGATGGAATGGGAGCATTTCATGTCCACACTGCAAATCAAATGACATAAAAAAATATGGAAGATATGCGATTCGTCTTTAGATATATTTCTGTTACAGCTACAACCACACATTCAACGACAAGGCCGGGACTATATTATTACTCTCGTATGAATCAAGCAAAGAACATGTTTTACTCATATAACGTCCAAACATTCTAACGGATTTAGGCGTAGAGGTTGATACATACATACTCTCACATGTCCCCATCCCGTGGTTCTTTTTTATCTAGATGTACTGCATTGTCTCACCAGTATCTGGAATATCAGTCAGGGAGATTAGTAAAAAGATGGAGGGGGGGTGCAGTACAAGACATGTTATTACATGGCTCGCAAGATTATGCAAAAGATTACTGATTCACAAAAAGACAAGATGCTATCGGATAATTGTGAGGTGGATGAACTGTATATGCAGTGGACTGAAAGGAAAGAACCATCACAATATCATCATATCATCAAAAAGACTGCCAAAAAGACGTGCAGTAAAACCACCACTTGGACGTGGCAAGTTTGATCGAGATTTCCCGATGATTTTGTGCTATCATCAAAGAGGCGACGACACTATCTTTGCGGTACCTCAAAAGTATCCATCCATCGCAAGCCTTGTTTGTATGATAATATCAAGAGGATCCCACATCTACACAGACTAGTATAAAGTATAAAGGTAAGAGTTTAGGTTGAGCACGAATTTTAGATGTTCTAGTCAGGAGACCTAAACTCTTACGTATAAAGTGTATCATTCTTGAGTCTTTGCGGTATGAACATCATCATACCGTAAATCAGTCTCAAGGAATGCAGGGGATGATATGCGCATACCAACAACTGTGAGTGCAGAACCGCACTTTTTAGACTGTGAATGGTATAGCACGGTAGAGTCAACAAGTTTAATCTGGAATCATGTCCAAACGTTTGCATTCTTGCACAACATGAGTGAGCAAGATGATTATTCAAAGTTCACCAAAATAATCTCAGTTCTTTATATAGCGACAAAATTCTACATTAAGAGCGATGTTCATTTAGAGAAAAATCCAATTGGAATCCTAGTTTTGGATCGTCCCTATTCTACAGAGTTGGAATGAATGTTTGGAATGAAAACCTAGTTTAAATAACTTAGCTAATCCTAAGATTCATAGTAATAATGAAACAAAAGATAATCCTGATTGTCATAGTTGCAATAGCCGCATTTTTTGCAGGTTTTGTGTCCGGAGATATAAACAATGATGCCGCATCCCTGACACCTGATACAATCACTGACGTTTCGTCTAAATCAGAGTCCATAGTTGATACAATCACCATCGGATTCATTCCAGTTGAAAAAGCAGACGAGTTGACTCCAAAAGCCAAAGCACTAGAGAAATTCCTAGAAGAGAGGCTGGATGTAGATGTCAAGCTAGTCATTCCGACAAACTACGAGTCTATCATCGAGGGAATGCGATTCGGTCATGTTGATGCTGCCTTTATGGATACAGGCCCTGCATGGATCACCCATCAAAGAACCGGTGCAAACGCCGTACTAGCGGAGATTGTTGCAGGCAAGGTAAATTATCAGGCAACAGTCTGGGCTTTGGCTGAGAATGATTCCATTAACTCATTAGAGGACACTGTTGGAAAAAGAGTCGCATTTACCAGCATTACTGGTTCATCAGGTTTTGTAAGACCCATGGGAACTTTGGTTAGTGACGGTCACATCACCATTGAAGGTGACGACATTGTTGCCTTGGAATCTGCATTAGCAAAGAACTTTGAGAGTTATACTTTTGCAGGAGGATACAAGGCAGCTTTACATCTACTGTTAAATGGAAATGTGGATGTTGCATTTGGCTCAGACATTGCCCCAAAGAAATACCTTGATTCAGAAGATCAGGCAAGATTACGTACGGTAGCGACAGTAGGTCCCGTACCATCACACGTATTTATGGTAAATGCAGACATGGCAAAATCCACCCAGAATGCGCTAGTCAACGCACTCGTTGAGCTCAATTATGATGAGAATAATTCCATCTTGACGGATTTGTATGGTGCTGATGCACTTGTTCCAACAACGACTAGCATGCATATTGGCAAATTTGGAGCATTCATTGATTCTTTGACGGGGCTTGACCAGCTGATTCTTGACAAATACAACAAGAGTAAATAAAGACTGGAATCAGGTAAATGAGACAGATTCAGATGGATAAAAACCGGCACCTATTACAAATTTCTACCAACAAAGTCATACAGATGAGCAATGTCTGGACATCTTTTGATTCTGAAAATTTTGTACTGGAAGGAATCAACCTGTCAATTGACAGGGGGACAAACTATGCAATAGTAGGACAGTCCGGTTCCGGCAAGTCTACTCTTCTCAAACTAATGAACGGGATGATGATCTCAAGCAAAGGAACAATCAAGGTTGACTATGTCCGACCCAACATGAATGATAAAAGATTCAAAAAAATGTTGCACACAATTGGCTATATTCCTCAAAGCCTTGGACTGGTAAAGAATCTCACAGTTCTTGAAAACACACTCATTGGTGCATTGCCCAGACTGGGTAGGATTCAGTCACTGCTCAAGAGATTCCCAGAACATGAAATCCAGGAATCCAAAAGAATCCTAAAACTGGTAGGGCTTGCCGGAAAAGAGAACAGAAAGGCACACATGCTCAGCGGAGGCGAGAAGAGAAGAGTTGCCATTGCCAGAGCGTTAATGCAAAAACCAACAATACTGTTAGCAGACGAGATTGTCTCAGAGTTGGATCACGTGACTGCACATGAGATTATGGATTTGATTGCAGATGCCCAAAAGAGAATGAATCTGACTGCAATCATGGTTCATCATGACATGCGACTAGCCTTAGAATATGCAGACCGAGTTGCAGTTATCAAGGAAGGGCAAAAGATACTAGAGATTGGTGTCGAAGGGGACACCATAGTTGATTTTCAAACAGGCGATATGAACAAGGATGAGATTATGGAGATGTACTCTAGTGACTCCCAAAAATAATCTAGTCGTTGGAATTATCATCGGACTGGTAGTAATTGCATCATACAACGTCGATGCCAGTCCCATAGAGTTTGTCAGGGGACTGCCAAATCTTGCAATAGTTCTTGACGAAGTGCTTCTAGTTGAGCCAAAATACATTCCAACTGCCCTTTGGGCAATGCTTGAGACCATTCAGATGGCATTCATTGGGACAGTCATAGGCTTTGCAATCTCGTTGCCATTTGGCATACTTGCCGCAAGAAATATCAGTAGCAAATACGTTTATGCACCCGTTCGTGCACTGTTGGCAGCCATCCGTACATTTCCATCAATTCTGTGGGCAATTCTATTTGTGATAATGGTCGGACTAGGCCCATTTGCAGGAGTCCTGGCAGTCATTATGTATACGGTCGGATTCGTGTCAAAGTTACAATACGAGGCAATTGAGACAATTGATTCTGATCCTATGGATGCAGTAAGCTCTATTGGCGTCTCAAAATGGCAACTGATTCGCTATGTTGTGATTCCCGAATCAGCGTCCCATCTGCTCAGTCAACTGCTTTACATGTTTGATTATAATATACGTCAGACCAGCATTCTTGGATTGGTCGGAGCAGGTGGAATTGGGTTTTACATTATTAATTATATCAAATTCTTTGAGTATGGAAAAGCGGCAGTCTTTATGATAATAGTGCTAGTTACAGTGCTGATAATTGATTGGGCAAGTGTCAAGATTAGAGACAGGTATATCATCAAATCACAGCATGGAGCCAAGGTTGACACAAGATAAATTTTTCCGTATTCTAGGTTGTGATCTTGTCTAGCTGATTGGACTCTGCAGCTGTCTTTATCTCCCTTGCTATTCTTCGGCCCATACTCATGGACTCGTTAAACAAGAGCGAGTAATAGGGCGAGCCATCCATGTAGATGTTGGTTCCTGCAACGATTCTTGCCGAGAATTCAAATGATGTGAATTTTGCATTCTCATCATAAACCCCTTCAATGCAAAACGGCCCGTTCATGCCAGGGGCTACCAGCCTTTTGGCAGCATCAACAAAGTTTTCTCCCATGCGATAAACCTCATCCAAGAGTGACTCCCTCAAGACCAGAGGGCTGTTTCCTATTACATTAAATGATGGAACCGTGTTGGTTTTTAGTTGTTGTTCAGAAGGCATTCTAGCAAGAGATTCAATGTCTGACTCGTGTCTTTGATCAACTCCAAAAAATTCCAGTTCTTCTTTTAGCGGAGAGTAAAAGAATTGCAGATATGCCAAGACTCCTGCTGCATATTCTTGGATGTAGAGCGGTTCATCCTTTGAAATGACTCCTTTTGAGACCAATTGACTTTTTTTTGCGTTGTAATCATCTCTGCTTGATGCCAAAAAGTATCCTTTTCCACCTGCAGCCCCCTGTCTTTTTACAATTACCAGACTGTTGATGTCTTTAGGATCAGATACTGATGTCGGGGTATGAAGATGTGCCTCTCTCATGAGCTTTTCTTTCATGTGTCTGTCTGACTCCCATTTCAGAATCCATCTGTTTCCAAAAATGGGATTCTTGATTGATTCAATCTCCCCGGAATTCATCTGTGCAATCAGCGTACCGTGTGGGATTAGAACCGCATCTTTTCGCTCTAGGATTGATTGGCATTTTTGGTCTAAAATTTCTCTAAAGGAATCAACTAGGATCAGTTCATCAATGAATGGAAATCTCTGGTATAGTTTTACACGTTTTTTCTCACAAACCAGTATGGTTTTTAGGTTCTCGTCTTTTGCGCCTTTGAGAACCTGTAAGGAACAGTGAGATCCTAATGTGGCAATGGCAGTCATGTGATATTTGCAGTTGTATTGCATACCTTATGAACTATGTGCAGATGAGACGTACTGGAATACCTCATCTATCAGTTCAACACTTAGTTCGGATTTTATATCCTCAGGAATTACCCTCAGCACAAAATCATACATGGTTGTATTTTTAGGAAGGTCGTCTCTTTCTTGTAAAAGGGAAAAGACTGCAATTCCATTTGATATGACTGCCACCATCTTTTCTTTGCTAGTAAGCGTCATGCCAATCATGGAATCAGGGGTAATTTAATGCAAATAGTGTGTATCTGTAATGGTCAATTGGCACGGGGTGTTCAAAATCAATAGTTGGGAGAGTAATATTTTCAGAGTTTTTTGATTGGTGAGACCGAGCATAAACATATCTGGTAATGATTAGAATCAATACATCAAAGATGCAACAGTACAAAATGCAATAGTTTTGTGTTTCATGTCTCGTTCTAGTTTTATGAAATCAGTTACACCGCCATGTAAAGAATCCCTCAACATGGCGAGTTGTTGTAATTATACTATTTTGAACTGTATTGTTCTGTTTTGTTATTTTTGCGTGGGATGCAACAATCAATCATCTCTAGATATTCTCTGATGAATTTTACATCATACATACACACACACACTTGTCTGCATAAACTGATTCAATTTCTGTTATGAATTTCTTGTTCAAACCTTGATATTGATTTCATGTATTATCAACCTCTACGCCTAAATCCGCTGGAATGGTCAAGGCGTTATAGGCATAAAACATGTTCTTTGTGATTCATACGATTTCATTACATCAACAAATTTTGTTAAATCATGATTGTTTGCAGAACTGAGGATCATGGATATGGCAGACCCGTTTTGTCCTACTGTCACATGTGTTTTTGTATCCAGGATCTATTATTTAGTTACGTCTCTTTTTTTTTGTGTAAATGCCTGAAGAATCAGGTGATATTTTTTGCAGCTGTAATTTGTGAGGCGGGCGAGCAGCTTTTGTCATTCCAGATAGAATCTTTTTCCATATTTTTTTTTGTTGCCAGATTTGTAATCTGCGATGTGCAGTTGATTTGGAGCCATACCGTTTTGGCATTTTACCCCATCTGCGTCTAGTAATCAAAATGTAGAGGATTCCATTGATGGTATCACGGTCATTGTTCCTTGGCCTTCCGGTTCTTGCTGGTTTTGGAAGATATTTTTTTATTGTGTTCCATTGCTTGTCAGTTATCTCTTGAAATTTCACAATACCACCTATATTTTCTCCACAAATAAAACTAGATATCACGAAATATTAACTAAATGATCTGTTTTGGATCAGTTAGACATGGATTGAAAGGGTAAAGAGGATTGTATAAACTAAACAAAGAACATGTTTTATGCCTATAACGTCTTGACCATACCAGTAGATTTAGGCGTAGTTGATACATACAAACAATTAATTGAAGACTTGGTATCTCAGTGTGTCCCAATGAACCCATTTACGACTCGAGTGTGCATTAGTCATGTCCTATTTTAGAGGGGTCAGAACCACCACTAGATGGACTGTTTACACAACTTATCTGTCGATACAGCACTAACGCATTGTAGGCACGGCACCTGTACGACAGGGTGGGGCATCCCAGAGACTCTATCTGTCAATACAACACTAACGCATTGTAGGGTTGAGCAGAATCCCTCTTGAATTTATTGTAGCAGTTAAATCCTATCAGAATCACCCCTAGTTGTTTGAAATTTCTTACAAGTGGCAAAGTCAAAGATATCTACAGTGTGGATAAAGACAGCATTTTGTTCAAATTTTCAGACAGGGTCTCTGCCTTTGATGTAAAATTCAAGCAGGATATCCCACACAAGGGAGAGATTTTGTGCAAATTTGCAGAATTTTGGTTCAAAGAGTTACCTGTACCGAATCATTTTCTCCGACGTGAATCTGATACTGAGATTGTTGTAAAAAATATGCGGATGCTTCCAATAGAATGCGTTGTTCGAGGCTATTTTTATGGAAGTTTGGTAGATCGATGGAGGAAAGGTATTGTCACTGTACCTGAAGGAACCAGTACAGCATTGGCTGCAAAACTTTCAGAACCAATGTTTGATCCTACAACAAAATCAGAACACGACATGCCAATTAACAAAGCTAAAGCACTAGAGATGAATCTAGTCACTGGTAAACAGTATAACTGGCTTGAAAAAACGTCAATTGGGATTTACAAAAAGATGGTAAAAATTGCAGATGGTGTAGGCTTTATCCTGGCTGATCTAAAATTGGAATTTGGAATCCTAGATGGGCAGATTACTCTGGGTGATTCAATTGGTCCTGATGAGTGCCGTCTGTGGCCAAAAGAATCCTTTGAGGTGGGAAAAATCCAGGTAGCATATGACAAACAACTGTTACGAGACTGGCTGATTGCTAACGGATACAAAAAACAGTTCGATGATGCACGCAGTGCAGGACAAGAACCTGTCGCACCAGAAATTCCGCAGGAGATAATCACAAAGATGACCCGGCGCTATGTGATAGCCTATGAAAAGCTGACAGGCAAGTCTATCCAACTCTGATTGTACGTCTATGCCCAATCATAGTCTTTTTCAATTTCTCAAAAACAAATAGAAGCATTTTTTGTTTAGTCAGCAGATAGAAAAGTATTCCAATTGGATCAAAAAATATCAATCAGCCTCCCAAATTATTTTGATAAGAGATTATGCGTAATTGACTAAACCACGCCAACCATTTCAAACTCTAGCAAGATCACACGACACAGAATAACAAAAGTCAATCAAACTTGTACAAAATACAAAATAAATTATTCAACATGCAAAATAATCAGCTTGTGAAAAAACGCACAGCGTACCATCATGGTATTTTACTATATACCCGAAATCCAAAGTCTTTTCAATTAATTGTTCTTGTAAAATATCGATACATGTCAAGATCAAAATTGTGCGTTCTCAGATATTCCATAACTGCATATCTCATTTCATGAATTGGCTCATAAAATTCTGATTGAACATTATAATGTTTGCACTGTCTCCAAATTTCTTCTATCATACTCTAATGTGGGGAGAACCTCTTGGAAGATGTGCCAGTTTGACATTCTTGTTGTTTTTCAAATATTCTTTTGTCATTGGATGTGTGTTGTGATGCTCTGTCAACAATAACAACTTTTAGAATGGCCTGCTTACCTCGCGCGTGAACACATAACTTGTAATACCAATCATTGCAAACACGAACACACAGAGAACACCGAGGCTAATCAGTACTGGAATCTCGCTATCTGACACGCCTGTCATCATCTCCCTTATCAGTAAAATGGTATAGGTAACAGGATTCAGTTTTGCAATGCTGGCAAGCCAGTCTGGCAATAATTCTAACGGAAACAATGCAGGACTGAGCATAAACAACGGCATCCCAAGAAAATTAATCACGCCCCAAAAGGTCTCCTGAGACTTTGCAGTGGTTGCAACCGTTACAGAGATTCCAGAGAATCCCAATGAAAACAAAATAACAATTGCCATGATTGGTACAATCATGATTGGATTAGGAAAGTTAACGCCTAGTGCCAGGGCAATTCCTATTATCAAACTAGATTGCAATGCCGAAATCAAGGAAATTGCAGACATTTTTCCCAGAGCGATTGCAGAGCGGGAAACAGGGCTAGTTAGTGCCTTGTTCATAAAGCCGTATCGCCTATCCCATAATGTATTGACACCTCCAAAGATACTGGTAAAAATTGCAGTCAGAATGATCACACCTGGCGTCATAAACTCGATATAGTTTCCTTGAAAGCCGACTGACTGAATCAACGGCTGGGTTCCTGAAAAAGTGTTTCCAATTACGATAATCCAAATTGCAGGCTGAATCAGTCTGATTAAAACACCGCTCTTGGATTTCTGATACCTCTTTATCTCCCTCCAAAAAATCGTCCAGATGTCATACCAAATAGTATTCATGCACGCAGTCTCCTCATCTTTACATGCTCGCGTTTTTGATTGGATCCAGAATCACCGTCTCTGATCTCATGACCCGTATAAGAGATGAACACGTCATCAAGGGTTGGCGGGGTAAGCGAGATGGAGACAATCTTGACATCCAGTCTGGATGAAATCTGGAAAATTTCCGATATTGCCTCTGTTCCGTTTGATGCAAATAGTGTAATCTCTGCATCATCCCAGTCAATCTTGCTTACACATTCAATTCTTCTAATCTCAGATAAAAAGGAATTACGATTCTCTCCTTTTTTTAATGTGATTGAGATAACCTCGCTTCCCATCGCTTTTTTCATGTCTTCTGGAGAGTCAATCACCTGAATTTTTCCGCCATCTATTATCCCAATTCTGTCACACAGTTTGTCTGCTTCCTCCATGTAATGGGTTGTCAGAAATATGGTAATCCCGTACTTGGTATGGATTTTCTTAATGTACTCCCAAATCTTTCTGCGAGTCTGAATGTCTAGTCCTACTGTGGGTTCATCAAGAAACAATACCTGTGGCCTGTGCAAAAGGCCGCCTGCAATATCCAGTCTCTTTCTCATACCACCAGAGTATGTGCCGACCTGTTTGTGCTGCTTTTCAGAGAGATCTATTAACTCTAGGATTTCATCAATTCTCTTGCTGACTAGATTTTTTGGAATGTGATTGAGCCTTGCCTGTAACAAAAGGTTCTCTCTTCCCGTCAGATACTCGTCAACAGTAGTGTCTTGCTGAACATATCCTATGCTCTCTCTGACTTGTTTTGCATCTGTCACTACGTCAAATCCGGAGATCTGGACTATGCCTGATGTTGGTTTTAACAGAGTAGTGAGAATCATTATCGTGGTGCTCTTTCCGGCACCGTTGGGCCCCAAGAATCCAAAGATCTCCCCCTTTTTGACTGAAAGTGAGATGTCATTGACTGCAATTACATCTCCGAATGACTTTGTGATGGATTTTATCTCTATAGAGTACAACACACTGATCGCACTATTCAATTATAAATTGCTAGGCATTGATTCAACTGATCCTCATAAAAAATTTAAAGAGTAAACTGATAACGTACCTCATGAAAAGGGCTTTGCCATCAATGCCAGTCATCAAATGTGGAAATAACAGTTCAGGAGGGAATTCCTGTCTGTACGGCATGCAGTAACAAGACAGATTAATCAAAAAATGTCATCTTGAAGATGGATGTTGGAGAGAAATTATCTGGCATTCTTGAATTCTTTTTGCGTCATTCTTAAAATGACTCTCTCTCCGATACCCCAAATCTCTGATCTGGATAGAATCCTAGAATGTGTTAAACCATAACTTACCTCAATTGATTCCAATTCGTTGGTATCAGGATGCTTGTGTAGTCGCTTTACTTTGCCAATCTTGTGACGATCAATATCAACGACTGGTATTCCTGTTCTGATAGGAGGTCTGCTGAGAAGCAATGTCTCTTCAGAAAATCTGTCAATATAGTCCTCTGACAGATAGTAATCCTTGTTGAATCCCTGATGTATTGTCACGCCACATACGACAAGTGTGTCCTGGTTGATGTGTATATGTTTGACTTTGCCATATTCGATTCCCTCCCTGTCTATGACTATCTTTCCAGTAAAGGAATCTGCAGTGGCTAATTTGGCAGGCATTCCTTCTAGTCTTGCTGACATGGCCACATATAATCAGATTTGTTTATCACAGCAGATATCAGAAATTTCTTGCAACGGGGTTGAATTACTTGACACAGATTATGCACAAAAAAAGGTGATTTGACAACCAAAGTCCGTGAGTTATTCTCAGGATGTTTCTGTTCTGTTGTTCATATCTGCCTTGGAGGTATAGAATAGAGTTTATGCGTAATTGACCAGAATAACGGACAGCATTCGACTTGTACGTATCAACTTGTTCACAGTTGATATGATGGTAATAGACCTTTTACGTAATTAGAGTGATCTTTTTCAACATTTCATATTTTGTGTAATTTTATGCCTAAAAATCCAAAATTTCAGAATAATCCAAGAAATTATCTTTTAAAACCACGTCTAGGAATAATTGCGCAGTACGTCTAGTGATTTTGTTCGAGTATTGTTGTAATAGTCGATGTGATTTAGTCAATTACGCATAAACTCTAATCTATGGTTTTGATTTTGTTTTGGATACTACATGTGGAGTATGGCTTTTGTTAGAGAAATGTTTCAAATGACAAATGATGTGGGGGCAGGTATCCATACGAGGCTTTAACTTTTGTTAGCAGGCATTACCACACTATAATTCAGGTAATGCAGTGTTGATAAAGGAAACAAGCTATGTTAATGAATCAGATAATTCTGGATTGTGTAACAACGCTAAAAAATTTTCTTGTTTTGTAAATGGATTCTGCTTTTTCTGTGACCCAACAAAATTCAAAATGCTCCTAGTGTCAAGTTTGTTGCTCACTTTGTAACTGTTTTTCAAATGAAAAAAAACAATATGTAGAGTCATCACAGTTTTTGTGAATGTCTTTGGACTACTTGCGATAATACTTGAGTATGAATTAACCTTCACGCCTAGATCAACAAAATTAAACCGAAAGATCGAAGAGTAACCTCATCCACCTTCTGATATGAGCGAGACTGACAAAATTAATTCAGAATTAAGACGAGAAAACAAACAACTCTAATTATTCATAGATGAACTAATAAAACACAATAAAAGTTTGACAAGATCAAATGATAAATTGAAACATAAATTATTCTATTATGATAATTCACATACGCCAACCATCTCGCAAGCCGTTGTAAGGGGAAGGACAAGAAAGAGAAAAAAGATACAGAGTCAAACCGAGGAGGTGTCTTTGGACACTAGGGTAAACACTGACTTCATACCACAGAAAACGACACATCACGATTCAACAGCTTGTCCAAAAGGTTATAGCACGGACATTACTCAGATTGACGCAAAAAAACGCAACATGGTGGGTATTCCACCACCACAAGAGTATAACGTAACTGAGCATATTTTATACAAATATACCTGCAAATCATGCAAAAAGACATTTGAAAATGATGGCAAACTTGCACCTAGATGACAATTTGACGCCACTGTAATCAAGAGTGTAGTGAGCATGTTTTCAAAAAGAATGCCATACAACACATCAGAGAATCATTGCGAGAACAATATGGATTACAAATCAGCAATAATATAGTACTGTCAATTTTGCAGACAGGTCAGATGCTTTTAGAGTCATTTTATGATAAAATTGGGTACGAAATCAACAAATCAGAGATTGTAGGATTTGATGAGACGGGATATCCAATTGCAGTAGATGGGAAAGTAAAATTAAATTCTTTGTTTTTCGTGTATTTTTGACCGAATTTCTAGATTACGAGTCTTGAGATTATGGGATTTGTAATTGATCTGTTTTTGCTAGTTTTTATGCGTAAATCGATTGATTCAAGATGTTTTTATCACAATTTGTAAGAACTTGGAATTTCGACCTTAAAAAGCCACGAAAATCAAGATTTTACAACCTATTCCCATCTAGTGGTACTTTCCTATCTACTGTGTCTAGAGTTTTGAAGTTTCATGTGTTTGTGTCAAAAAAATAACCTGTTTTGACATACCTTGTGCGTAATACTTCAAAAATGTAGACAGTTACCAAAGATAAATATTTCCTAGAATGTGTAATCTGAGTTACTTTCCCATCTACTGTTGTTTAGTAAGAGTTTAGGTCTCCTGACTAGAACATCTAAAATTCGTGCTCAACCTAAACTCTTACGTTGTTTAGAGTTATTAGGTAATTGTCTAGAGTTTTGAAGTTCCTTCGTGTTTATGTCAAAAAAACAATACGATTTGACATATCTTGTGCGTAATACTTCAAAACGGTAGACAGTTACGTTATTAGAGATTTCTTTTTTTTAATTCTGCACTTACTATTTTTTTCATGTTATTAGGAAGGGTTTCAAAATCGATCACACCATACTTTATTCCAGACATAACCTGCGATAGTGTAAACTCTTTATTTTTAGAGTTGGCTGCAAATGTATTTTTGAATACTTGTTGTGTCATATTAATTCCCATTCTCCATCTGAATATACCATTAATACACTTTCTTGATTAAAAAGGGTTTTGAGCCTGATTGCTTCATTTTTATCAATATTTCCATCGACATAACCTACATCTTTGAATTTTTTTCCAGTCAGTGGACTTGTCCATTGGCCTAAAAGTGGAGACTTTTCTTGATTTTGTAAATCTGAATATGCTTTTTTAGAAGAATCATTTAATTCTCCAGTGTTGTTGTTAGTAGTGCCAATAATGTATAATGGATCCTTACCATTTCCATATGTATTGTAGAGTTCTTGTGCTTCCTCAATTTTCCTTATATCGTATGTTTTATTCAATACTGGATCATAACTAAAATTATTTCTGTTCCTGGATTCTTTTTCAAAATTAATAATTGCTTTATTGTAATTTATTTTTTCCACAAATTTGATTGATTTTTTTTTTGGGTTATTAAGATAGGGAAGGCGGTGTTAAGCATTGGCCTTTTGAAAGATATGTGATAACTAGTCCAATCAATACTGTTTTTTAGATATTATGACCAACAAACACAAAGGTAGAGTTTAGGTCCCTCCAAGTATGTCTAGCAACATATCTGCAGTATTGAGATTTTGTTTGCGCCATGTAAGCATACATGTAAATAATATTCCAAACATTCTCTCATCCCTCCAGTACTGACTATTCTCTGGCGTGTCTTCCTGTGCATTACCATCTTGCGCAGCATTCGTTCTGATTCATTATTTGCTGGTTCCATATTTGGATGGTTTGCAAAAGTAAACATGTCAGATGCAGCATTCTTTAGTTTTGTACCAAAACTGTATCCAAGATTAGCATACCTCTGCGCAATTCTTTTCACTTTGATTATCATTTTCTTCGTGTCAGTGTCGGGGGCAGCACATTTTGCAGTATGAAACAATTTCTGCAGTCTCTAGTGTAATAATCTGCATTCCAAATCATCTTTCTGTGCAAGATCATCTGCTTTACATGATATGTGAGACCCGCACGCTGCCGTATACAAAATTTATTGTACGCAGTATATCCATCACATGTAATGGTATGTCCCAATGAGGATAGTATTCGCTGAGCACTGAACCGCCACGAGTTTGTGCCACAGTAATTGATATGCATATCACCTATACATGCCCATACATAGCCACGTTTCTTTTCTATCAGAATTGTCGTCTCATCTGCTTTGAGACATGTAGAGTGTTTCAATGATTCGGATATTTCATCTGCAATATGTTTCATACGTGTAGATACTGCAACTAGTGCATGTGTATGGTTGTTTTACACATACCTGCATTATGAATATTTAGCATGTCTCTAATGGATTCCAGACTGAGACCATTGTTCCATAGATTGGTTAGAATGCAGAGAATGTTTGCTCCAAGAGATGTTCCCTCCAGTCCGATGCTCTCTAGTTTTGTTATGGCATTACAATCCACACATATGCATTCATGTATTAGAGATTATGCGTGATTGACTAAACCACGCCGACTATTACAACAATACTCAAACAAGATCACTAGACGTATTGCGTAATTATTCCTAGACGTGGTTTTAAAAGATAATTTCTTGGATTATTCTGAAATTTTGGATTTTTAGGCATAAAATTATGCAAAATATGAAATGTTGAAAAAGATCACTCAGATTACGCAAAAGGTCTATTACCATCATATCAAATGTGAACAAGTTGGTGCGTACAAGTCGATTGTTGTCTGTTATTTTGGTCAATTACGCATAAACTCTTTTGATTATTCCCAGTGCAACAGACTTTAGGTTCAAACATTTTAATTCTAATTGTATATTCAAGTACTTATGGGACTATGGTTATCTTGGGTAAAATCCAATGAGAATGAGCTGCTGACTATTCTGAATGATTTGGCAAAAAAAGCAGTTGAAACATCTGAATCAGTAGTTGTGTTATTCTCAGATCTCAGCAATGTCGAACATATGGCAAAAATCCACAAACTTGAAACAGAAGCAGACGCATTAACACATGACATATTTACAGAACTAAACAAGACATTCATCACTCCTCTTGATCGTGAGGATATGCAGAGAATTGCATCAAAGATAGATGACGTGATTGATTTTATGGACGGCATTGCTGCAAGGGTGTACAGCTACAAAATCACCGCTATACCCCCATATTGTGCAGAGATGGCACGGGAACTGGTAAAGTCTACAAAAGAAGTAGAGTATATGATTTCAAAGCTAAAACACATAAAAGATACCAAAGACATGATCGAACACTGTAGAAATACAAGCAGGATTGAGCACATAGTAGATGATCTGTACAGAGACGCAATCAAGGAATTGTTTGAGAGTGATGACGCAATAAAGATCATCAAACTAAAGGACATTTATGAGACAATGGAGACTGCATCAGACAGATGTGTAGATGTTGCAGATGTCATTGAAGATATTGTTTTGAAATATACCTAGGATGGTTTCATGATAGAGATAGCAATAGGCGCAGTTATCATTGCACTAGTATTTGATTTTGTAAACGGATTCAATGATTCGGCCAATTCTGTTGCCACAGTTATTGGGACTCGTGTCCTAAAACCGCTTCATGCAGTAATTGTATCTGCAGTTGCAAATTTTATCGGGCCTTTTATTTTTGGTGTTGCAGTTGCCACAACCATTGCAAAGGGGATTGTAAGTCCGGATGACATTACTGTTTATATGATTGTAGGCGGCCTGGCCGGTGCGATTGGCTGGAGTGTGTTATGTACATATTTTGGATTGCCAATATCCAACAGTCACTCTTTGGTTGGCGGAATAATGGGTGCAGGTATTGCAGGATTGGGTTTTGAAAAATTAGTCTATGGAGGCTTGACAAAGATAGTGACAGGAATAGTCATTGCCCCCGTAGGCGGGCTGATCTTTGGCCTGCTGCTCACAGGACTGATAATTACGATATTTGCCAATCGCAAACCCACATTAGTAAACAAAATCTTTGGTAGGTTACAAATAGTATCTTCAGCATGGTTTGCCCTAACCCATGGAGCAAATGACGGACAGAAGACTATGGGCATCATTGTTCTCATTTTATTTTCAGCAGGAATGATTCCTGAACTTGAAATGCCGTTATGGGTGATTTTTGCAGCTGCCACTGCAATGGGATTGGGTACATTCTTTGGCGGCTACAAAGTCATCAAGACACTTGGCGTAAAGATTACAAAACTAAAACCATACCAGGGATTTGCAGCAGAGACCGGAGGGGGGTTGATGCTAGCAATTTTTGCCACTTTGGGAATTCCTGCAAGTACGACTCATGCCATTACTGGCACCATCATGGGTGCAGGTGCTGCCAAAAGAAAACGTGCCGTGCGATGGAAGGTGGGCAAACAGATTGTTTTTGCATGGGTTATAACTATTCCCGGCAGTGCCGGACTCGGAATTGCGTTTACCTATTTGATTCATCTGTTTGTTTAATTTGAATAATACTTTGGTTTTTATTTCAGCAGAAATTTTTTGAGATATTCAGATGGAAATTTTACAGATAATACAATCGAATCTTCTTACTCCGATAATTCTGTTCTTTTTGTTTGGAATTATTGCCGCTAGAATAAAGTCTGATTTGAAGATTCCAGAGGCAATCTCAGAATTTCTGCCAATCTATCTTCTTGCAGCAATCGGACTTCATGGAGGAATAGAGATGAGAAATACAGGGTTTGAGAACATGTTGGTTCCCATGTTGGTTGCAATTGGTATTTCGCTTTTGTTTACTTTGAATCATTATCAAATTCTAAGAAGGCTGGGAAAATTCAGCCTCTATGATTCTTACGCATTGGCATCAACTTATGGCGCAGTAGGGGCAGTAACATTCTCCGTTGGTTTGTCTTTTCTCAAGAATCAGGGCGTTACATCTGAGGGGTATCTTGCCGCCATTCTTGCCGTATTGGAGCCTGTCGCATTTATCATGGCAATATTCCTGACAAACATGGCAGTCGCAAAGCAAATTCGTGTAAAAAAACAGTCCTTCACAGACGATGTGTCTAATGTCGATATCGGAATGCAAAAGACCAAGACAAAACTCTCCCAGATACTGCACGAATCAATTACCGGTAAGGCAATAGTCATTCTGCTTGGCAGCATCATTATAGGTTACATTATTGGTGAGGATGGGTTTGGTTCAATTAGGATCGTATTTGATGAAATGTTCACAGGTGCCATTGTCATCTTTATGATTGAGATGGGAATCATTGCAGGTCAGAGGCTAGGTGATCTCAGAGAGGTCGGTATTTTTCTTACCGCATTTGCAGTAATTATGCCTACATTTAACGGAGTTGTTGGTGTCCTAGTTGCAACTGTAATGGGATTGAGCCTTGGGGGCTCTGTAATGTTTGGACTACTTTTAGCTAGTGCGTCATTTATTGCAGCGCCTGCAGTGTTGCGTCATTCAATTCCAGAGGCAAAGCCCAGCCTATACATTACATCTGCATTAGGAATCACATTCCCTTACAACATTATTGTTTTACTGCCAGTCATGTTTGTCGTTTCATCCATCACACACAATGTAGACGGTGCGATAGACTTATTCCATCACATTACACAGAATTGGATATGAAGCTCTATAACGTAAAATTACTCACAGTCACTTGTGAAATTCTTGCACAAAAGGACATTATTGAGATTTTAAAAAAGCACGACATTACAGGATATACGACGTATGAGGTGGAAGGGAACGGGGCAAGAGGTCTGCGCGGTCAGGGTTTGAAGAATGAAAAGAATGTCAAAGTTGAAGTGATTATGAGAGAAGACAAACTATCTGATGTTATAGAGGAGATCTCAAGAACCATGTTTGCCAATTTTGGCATTGTGCTTTATGTTAGTGATATTGGCATAGTAAGAACTGAAAAATTTTAACAGCACACATTATCAGGGCAGAGAATCAGGATTTTTGGTAACTGTCTACTTGTTTTAAAGTAATGTATTCATACAGCTGTACTCTTTTTCATCCAAGCATAGTTAATTATAATTATGAACAAGATTTACTTGTAAATGCCTTCGCAGGAGAACAATATTTCTAATTCAGAATTCATTGGTTTAAATTGACTTTTAGAATCTCAAAACTTGTAATGCAAAGTAGGTGGATGAGGTAATGATACAAACATCTAAAAATGAATTGAAGAGTGCTTACATACTTTTGAAATGTAATAAAAAAGAACATAATGATTGTAGAAGAATTCGTGATGCCTTGTTGGAAAAATACCCTAATGTTAGACGTGCACATACTACGAATGTAAAAATTCATGATGAACGGTGGTGTGTTGCTGCAACTGCTTTAGTAGATTCTGCGGATGAGAAAAAATTTGAGCGAGGATTATGGAGTATTCATACTAGTACAAAAAAGTCTATTGGAATATCAAATGTTCACCTTGTTATAGACCAACTATGACTTATTTCGTAACTGTCTACAGTTTTGAAGTTCTTTCGTGTTTGTGTCAAAAAATAACCTGTTTTGACATATCTTGTGCGTAATACTTCAAAACTGTAGACAGTTACCAAAAAACAACAAAACTAGGTTTTACACGATTATAGCAATTGTGATCTGTAAAATGCATCAAGGCCAGAGATGATAAAATCATACCTGTAGATATGGATAACAAGACTGAAACACTGAGAACAACTCGTAAACTTTAGCGTATGGCCATACAAGTGTTCAAGACTACCATACAATTTGATTCGAGGAGAATCATTTTATTGAAGAATTGTCAAAAGGAAAGAGACAAAAATAGCAGATGCTTGAGGAATGTGACTAATGGGTTATTCCGATTTACAAATTTTTATTGCAGAGTTGATCGGGACTTTTCTTCTCATAGTTTTTGCTACGGGTTCAATTGTTTATGATGCAAAAGTATTTGACGGCGGGTTGGGAATTCCATTTGCAGCTCTTGCAGCATTTATTGCATTATTAATTGCCGTGTATGCCTTTGGAAAGATATCATTAGCTCATTTCAATCCTGCTGTAACCATAGGTTACTACATTACAGGGCATATTACAAAAATTCAGGTTTTATATTATTTGATAGCAGAGATAACGGGTGCATTGTTGGGCTCTTTTTTTATCCAGAGTTTCATTGGAAAAGAGGCGCATCTTGGCTCAAATACTCCAGACCATGACTATACAATATTTTTAATATTTTCAGTCGAGGTACTAGCATCTATGATGCTTATGGGTGTCATTTTTTATGTTGTATATACAAAAGGCCTCAGAGGATTTAGCGGTGTTGCAATTGGCGGTATTGTTGGTTTGGATATTTTGTTTTTGGCATTTATCTCAGGGGCGTCAATGAATCCTGCTAGAGCGCTTGCGCCGGCGTTACTGTCTGGTGCACTAGATGATCTATGGATATATCTGACAGCACCATATGTTGGAACAGTTATTGCGGCATTTCTATTTCGTAGTAAATTCCAAACGCAGCGAGGCACAAATTACAGATAAGGCACATACAAGATACTGCTATAAAGGCTCAAACCCAAGATATCAGAGCATACATGCATAAATTTGGCGCACAAATGACAAAAATGGACGGATTTTCAGAAAATGTCCATATATATATACGCGTCATTTTCAACCCGTCTTACGAATAATAATAACCCCTGACACAGCATGGTATTGCACAACTCTAAAAAATTATTCAGCGATGCCAAAAGAACAATCCCCTCTGGTGTCAATAGTCCTGTCAGATATTTTGAACCGTATCCATTTTTTACAAAAAAATCCAACGGCGCATACATTTGGGACGAGGAGGATAACCGTTACATAGATTTTTGCAACGGGTATGGCGCATTGCTTTTGGGACACGGAAGAAAAGAGATTATCGACTCTGTCTCAAAACAACTCTCAAAAGGTACCCTATATTGTACCCCAACTGAGGCCGAAACAGAATTATCAAGGTTGATTATCGGGAATTTTCCGTCAATGGACAAGGTGAGACTGGTAAATACCGGCGGTGAGGCCACAATGACTGCAATACGATTGGCCCGCGGATTTACAAAAAAGAAAAAGATCGTAAAATTTGAGGGATGTTATCATGGTGCACATGACTCTGTACTAGTCAAGGCTGGTTCCGGTTCTGCACACAGCGGCATCTCAGTTTCCGATGGCGGGCTAGACGAGGTTTCAAAAAATACACTAGTTGTCCAGTACAATGACATTGAGGATTTCAAGAGAGTGATTAGAAAAAACAGAGACATTGCAGGAGTTATTGTCGAACCAATTCTGGCCAACATGGGTTTAATCTTGCCTGAAAAGGGATTTCTCCATGATCTGAGAAAGATAACCAGAGAGAACGGCATTCCGTTGATTTTTGATGAGGTGGTAACCGGATTCAGAGTAGCTCCGGGCGGCGCTCAGGAACGTTTCAAGATCAGAGCAGACATTACGACAGTTGCCAAGGCCCTAAGCAACGGATTTACAGTTGCTGCAGTTGGCGGAAGAAGGGAGATTATGGATATGCTTGCTCCAAAAGGCAGAGTCTATCAGGCAAGCACTTTTGCAGGAAATCCAATTTCTGTTAGTGCCGCAATTAGTTCGATTAAGACAATTAACAAAATCAAAGACAGAATGTATTCCAGACTGGAGAAATTCAACATGTCATTTGTAATGGCACTAGATGATATGGCTACAGACATGAAGATACCGCACCAGATTAATTTTACATCATCAATGTTTCAAATTTTCTTTACTGACAAGCCGGTTATCAATTATAGGACATCAAAAGATGCAGACGCAGGGAAATTCCAAAAAATGTTCAAGACTCTGCTGAAAAAGGGGATATTCATTGCGCCTTCCCAATTCGAGGTTGTTTTTCTATCCAATGCGCATACTGAAAATGATCTAAATGAGACACTTGGCGCATATCATACTGCACTAAAATCGGTGAGAAATTGAAGTATATAGTTGGTGCAAGAGGAAGTCAGTTATCAATAGCCCAGACAAACGGGGTTATCTCTGAACTAAAAAAAGCAAACCCCGATTTACAGTGTGAGATCAGGACCATTACAACAAGGGGCGATACTGACAGTAGGCCGTTATTTACAATAGACCAAAAGGGGATTTTTGAAAAAGAGATCGACTGGGCAGTTGCGCAAGGGGAGGTTGATTTTGCCGTACATAGCCTCAAGGATGTCCCCACAAAAATAGATGCCAATCTTACTTTGGCCTGCATTCCCAAAAGAGGCACAGTCAATGACGTCTTTATCTCTTCGGACGGCTCTACACTTGAGAACATCAAAACAGGAGCAGTGATTGGGACAAGCTCACTTCGTCGTGCGATACAGGTGATTCGAAAGAGATCAGACGTAACAGTAAAGCCAATCAGAGGAAACATCGAGACCAGGATTAAAAAGGCATCAGGAAGATACTATGATGCAGTAATACTAGCCCAGGCAGGAATTTCCAGATTGGGAGTGGATGTAAAGTATTCGGTACTGTCAATAGATGATTTTTCTCCATCACCTGGCCAGGGAGCAATTGCAATTGTTGCAAGAACAGGTGATTCTCAAACAATCTCCATGTTGAAGGGAATCGAGGATGCAGATTCCAGACTAGAGATAGAGGCAGAGCGTGCACTCTCAGAGTATGTCGATTCGGGATGCAGGTTTCCAGTTGGCGCATATGCAAGATCAGATGGTTCAGAGATGACACTAAGAGTGGCTGCATTTTCTGCAGATGGTAAGAGATCCTTGCAGGTATGCAGAACCGGAGACAAGAAAGAGTCCATATCCCTTGGTAAAAGTGCCGGAGAAGAACTATGTGAAAAGGGCATAAATGAACTTGCATTAAATTGGAGAGAGAAAGTGGAAGAGTGGAACAAGACATGAGAGGAAAGGTGTATCTAGTTGGGGCAGGTCCCGGGGATGGTGGCTTGATCACATTGCGGGCAGTCGAGCTGCTAAATAATGCAGATGTAGTCCTGTATGACAGACTGGTAAGCAAAAAGATCATCTCCATGATACCAAAATCTGCAGAAAAAATCTATGTAGGACGGGCGGTAGGGGATGACATGTCCCATCAGATTGCAACCAACGACTTGATGCTAAAACATGCAAAAACCAAAAAGAGTACAGTCAGACTAAAGGGCGGCGATCCCATAATATTTGGCCGCGGCGGCGAAGAGGCAGAATTTCTCAAAGAGAACAATATAAGATACGAGATAGTTCCAGGAATTACTTCGGGGATTGGTTCTGCGACTTATGCTGGAATTCCCCTGACTCATCGAAAGTATTCATCTTCTGTAGTGTTTGTTACAGGACATGAAGATCCTAAAAAGAGAGACGAGGCAGTCAAATGGAAGAGACTTGCAGTGTCCGTGGATACCATTGTGATAATGATGGGCCTGTCCAGAATTGACACAATATGCAAGCAGCTCGTTGCAGGCGGAATGGACAAGAGTACCCCGGTCGCAGTCATTCAGAATGGAACGATGTCAAAACAAAAGATGGTAAAAGGTACTGTAACAAACATTGCAAAGAAGGTCAGGGCAAACAAGATCACCCCTCCAACGAACATCATTATTGGCAGAGTAGTTGACATGTCAGATATTATAGGGTGGAGATAATGCTTGATGGAAAGACCATTGCAATCACACGCTCTAGAGACGACGCCGCAGAGTTTATCGCACTAGCAGAACAAAACAATGCAATACCACTCCCGTTACCGACCATAGAAATAGTCAGCAAGGGAGAAAGAATCGTCGGAGAGTTTTTAGAATCAATTAGACGATACAATCCGGATTATTCTGTTTTTATGAGCTCAAAGGCAGTCAGTATATTATTTGATGCCGCAAGACAGACAGGAGAGTTTGAGCGATTGCAGCTAGCAGTTGCAAATACCGATGTAATGTCAGTTGGTCCAAAGACTACAGCTGCACTTGACAAGGAGGGAATCAGAGTGAATCATCAGCCGGCTACTTTCTCATCAGTAGGTGTCGGCGAAGAGTTTACCAGCATTCATGCTGTTGGCAAAAAAGTGATCATTCCACGCAGTGGCGCCTCCACCCCGTTTCTAAAAGAACTGCTAAACAAGATAGGAATTGACGTGTTGGAGATTCATTTGTATGATGTTTGTGCGTTTAGAGACACCACGCAATGGAATAGATTCAGAGAGTTATTCTCACAGAACAGAGTTGACTGTATACTATTCACTAGTGCATCATCGGTTCGAGGATTCTTTGAGATAATGTCAAAGGATTACAATGCCAAGACCCTGCTTGAGGGCCTCAACGGACTCTCCGTTGTATCCATCGGGCCGTTCACATCAGATGCGTTGGAAAAGTTCAACGTAAAAAATACCGTGGCAGATGTTCATACCGTTGCAGGTGCGTTTGATTCAATGAGAGATATGCCCTAAATGCTGCATAACTTTCAATCATCGGTATTCTCCACCGCAATCCCCAATTATCTCAAACAAATTGCCTGCTCTTCTCGTGACAGAGGATATTGCAGAGAGATCATCAGAATCCAGTCGTACATCAAATGTAACATGATTGTCTAGGATGTGTTCTGATATGCCCAGCCTTGCACCAATAATAACTCCTGCGACTGCTGGTCTGTCCAGAATAAATCTTGTAGTAATATTTGCAATACTGCAATCATGTTTTTTGGATATGGTCTCCAACATTTCCAGCAACTCTTGGAATAATTTCCATCCTCCCCATTTCTGAATCATGTCATAATATTTTTGAAGGCTTGCAGTGTACAGGTCCGCTCTGCCGGGCTCGCTTGTCCTGAGATATTTTTCAGAAAGGAATCCACCTAGCAGTACTCCGTATGCCAGTATCTTGATTTCATGTTTTTGGCAGAACGGTATCAAAAGCTCTTCTGCCCTTTGATCCAGTATGGAATACTGCACTTGGTTTGAGATTGGCGTAAATCCGTTTTCAGTCATTATTCTCACCCTTGCCGTATCAAAGTTTGTCAGTCCGACATGTTTGATCTTTTGTTTTTCCTTAAGGGAGAACAGATGCTCAATTGCATCCATATAACTATGATTCTCATAGTCCCACCAGTGGAACTGTACCATATCCAGGGTATCCGCATTCATTTTTTGTAGAGAGTAGTCAATACAATCCTCCACTACACTCTTTGACATCAGACCGGGATTTGGAACAAACTTTGTTAGTGCCTGAGTGTTTGCCAGCTGTTCTGAGCTTAGCTGCATTCTAAATTCTCCAATGTATGATTCTGCAGGTCCGTAAATGTCTGCCAAATCCCACGTAGTAAATCCGCTATCATGATAGTCCATCATGGATTTGATTGCAGCCGGTTTGTCGATGTGACCATGACTTCCAGAGACCTGCCACATTCCGTTTAGAATTCTGCATATCTGTAGATCATCTGCCAGATGAGTAGTTTCTAGTTTCACTGTCTTTTTGGTCATGTATTATTCTAAATTCTTTTCGCTGGATCTGGGGTATTTAGCTGGATATATTTAGCTCCGCCTATTTTTCCTCATGTATTTATAATATAGCAGAGTTGTTATTTTCATGGCAACTGAAAGTCTTGACATGGATTATTCAAAATATGACTTTAAAGACTCTACTGAAATGTATGTTCACCTTAGCAAAAAGGGCCTCTCCAAAGAGACTGTAATTGAGATTAGCAAACTAAAAGACGAGCCGCAATGGATGCTTGATTTTAGGCTACGTTCTTTTGAAACTTTTTTGCAAAAACCAATGCCAACTTGGGGTGGTGATCTCAGTTCCATTGATTTTCAAAATATCTATTATTACATGAAGGCAACAGAAAAGGTAGAAAAAAACTGGGACGATGTTCCAGAAAATGTAAAAAATACCTTTGACAAGCTTGGAATTCCAGAGGCTGAAAAGAAATTTTTGGCAGGTGTTGGTGCACAGTATGAATCCGAAGTCGTATATCACAGCCTAAGAGAAGATCTGGCAAAACAGGGAGTCTTGTTTTTGGATACTGATGCGGCACTAAAAGAACATCCGGAATTGTTCAAGAAATACTTTGGCAAGATCATTCCGCCAGAGGACAACAAGTTTGCAGCACTAAACAGTGCAGTCTGGAGTGGAGGTTCGTTCATCTACATTCCACCAGGTGTCAAAGTGGACATGCCGTTGCAAGCATACTTTAGAATCAACGCAGAAAACATTGGTCAGTTTGAGAGAACGCTAATCATTGTAGACGAGGGTGCAGAGGTACACTACATTGAAGGGTGTACTGCCCCTGTTTACTCTTCAGAATCACTTCATTGTGCCGTTGTGGAATTAATCGCACACAAGGATGCAAAACTACGATACACTACAATTCAAAACTGGAGTAGTGACGTGTATAATCTTGTAACAAAACGTGCCTATGCACACGAGGGCTCTACAGTTGAATGGATTGATGGAAATATTGGAAGCAAGCTAACCATGAAGTATCCTGGAATCTATCTCATGGGTGAAAAGGCATATGGTGAGACATTATCCATTGCTTTTGCAGGCAAGGGACAGCACCAGGATACGGGTGCAAAGATGGTTCACCTTGCACCAAACACAACCTCCAAAATCACATCAAAATCAGTCAGCAGGCTAGATGGCCGCTCCACATACAGGGGATTGCTCAGCGTGGCAAAAGGCGCAACAGGTGTCAAATCGACTGTAAGATGCGATGCGTTACTTTTAGACGACACATCAAAGACAGACACTTATCCATACATGGTGATCAATCAGGAAGACGCGACAATTACTCATGAAGCAACGGTTGGAAAGATAGGTGATGAACAGATATTCTACCTTATGAGCAGGGGATTTACAGAGGAAGAATCACTGACACTAATCGTCAATGGGTTTATGGAGCCATTTACAAAAGAGTTGCCAATGGAGTATGCTGTAGAATTAAACAGACTCATCAAACTAGAAATGGATGACTCTGTGGGATAGACTCTCAATCTCTAATTTATCATGTTCCAAGAAACTCTCTCAAAACTTGGCACCAATCATATCGATGAGATCTCCTCATCAAGAAACGAGCCAGACTGGCTAAAAGAGTACAGGCAAGACTCACTATCAGCATACAAGAGACTGCCAATAGAGACATCTCCGTTATACAGCAAGTACACTGATGCGCAAAAAATGGACCCACAACAAGTCTCACTGTCCACATCCACTGCAGATACCGTTCCCGACTTTCTTCAAAAGAGACTCGGAGAGTTGAGAGATGAGACACACATCATTCAGATCGGAACCAATACCAACAGGATCAGTATTCCTGACGAGTTAAAATCCAGAGCACTCGTGATAACATCTATTGAGGATGCAATTCAAGACAATCCTGATCTGGTAAAAAAGGCACTAGAGGCATCAGATTCCAACGAGGACAAGTTTACTGCACTAAACAACGCTGCATTTAATTCAGGAGTTTTCATTCACATTCCACGAAATCTTGAGGTAAAGAGACCGATTCACATTTTATCTTCCCTGTCCAATGATGGAGTGTCAACTATTTCCAGAAACGTTATTTTTGCAGATGAGGGCAGCAAGGCGACGATTGTTCAGGAACTATACTCCCCAAGGGCCGAAAGACAGCAGGCATACCTTGAGCTGTTAAATACAAATCTTGCGCCAAATGCACAGTTGGATGTTACCACCCTGCAGATGATGGATCAGAGCTCTGTGAGTTTCTGCACAAGAAGAACCAACCTTGCTCAGGATGCCAGAATTAATTGGTATTCTGGCCTGTTTGGGGCAGTATTATCAAGATACAAGATAGAGTATTTTCTGAGTGGTCGGGGTTCATCATGTAATGATTCTGAGGTTATTTTCGGTAACAATGAACAGTCATTTGATATTCAGACCAATGTGAATCACGAGAGTCCGTCAACAGAAGGCAGGGTTGTGGAAAAATCAATTCTCCGGGACAGGTCAAAGTCCCTTTTCAAAGGAATGATAAAGATTAAAGAGAACGCAACAAAATCAAATTCATTCCTGTCAGGTCGCTCCATTCTGTTAGACAAGGATGCAAAGTCTGACTCTATCCCGGGATTGGAGATTCTAACCAATGATGTAAGGGCTACTCACTCTGCATCCGTTGCCCAGATAGATGAGGAACAGTTGTTCTATCTTAACACAAGATGCCTAAGCCGTAAAGAGGCAGAAAGAACAGTTATCGAGGGATTCTTGGAACCCCTGTCCCGAAAGATGTCTTTTCAGATACGTGCATGGATTGCACATCTAATAGAGTCCAAGTGGGAAGACAGAGAGCTATCCATTAATACGGACGAGGAATTGGCAAAGTTTGTGGAAATAGAAGAGACTCGCTATAACGAAAATGCCGAGATAGAACAGCACTACAAGTATAGGTGATTTTTTTGTCTGGATGGATAAAGGCTTGCAATGTAGAACAGGTAAAAAAAGGCCAGATATTAGGATTAACCATCAATGATACGAAAATTCTTCTAGCCAACATTGACGGGAATATCCGCGCTACGAGTCTCATCTGCACTCATGCCAATGCGGATCTTTCCACCGGATTTCTCAGCAAAGAAGGCATAAGATGCCCGTTACATCTCTCTGTATTTGATTTGGAGGACGGAAAGCCACAGAATCTTCCTGCCGAGACACCGCTCAAGGTGTACAATGTTAAAATAGACTGCAATGAGATTTACGTAGAGGTTTAGGACACATGCAGAGTATACAATCAACTTTTGAGAATTTGAGAAGAGACTTTCCAATCTTGCAGAGAACCGTTAGAAACAACAAGCGTCTGGTATATCTTGATAATGCATCCACGACACAGAAACCAAATCAGGTTATTGATTCCATTACCAGTTATTATCAGAATTACAACTCTAATATCCACAGGGCAGTATATGCCATAGCAGAGGAGGCAACTGAGGCATACGAAAAAGTCCGAGACAAGGTTGCCGATTTTATCAACGTAAAAGATCGTCAGGAAATTATTTTTGTCAGGGGCACCACAGAGGCAATCAATCTTGTCGCATATGCATGGGGAAGGTCTCACATTAATGAGGGGGACATTATTGTTACCACCGAATATGAGCATCACAGCAATATCGTACCATGGCAGCTTCTCACACAAGAGACGGGTGCTAGATTGGAATACATTAGAGTGGACGATAACGGGGAGCTGATCCTCGATGATCTTGACGGATACCTTGCAACAGGCAAGGTCAAACTTGTAACATTTAGCCTAATGTCAAACGTCCTTGGAACCATTACTGATGCCAAAAAGATAATTGATAGATGTAAGGCAAAAGGCGCCCTCATACTAGTTGATGGCGCTCAGGCAGTGCCTCATATGAAGATTGATCTTGAGAAATTAGGATGTGACTTTTTTGCATTTTCAGGACACAAGATGCTAGGCCCTACAGGAATAGGCGTTTTGTGGGTTAGAAAGCAGGTATTGGAGACTATGAATCCGTTTCATGGTGGTGGGGATATGATAAGAGAGGTTCACAAGTATGAGGCCACATGGAATGATTTGCCGTACAAGTTTGAGGCAGGTACACCAAATATTGCAGATGTTGTAGGATTTGGAGCCGCCATCGACTATCTCACAGAGATCGGAATGGATAATGTACGAGAGTACGAGATAGAGCTGACAGGATATGCCATGGAGAGGCTCTCACAGATCAAAGGGATTCAAATTTATGGTACAAGAGATATTTCAAAACGTGGCGGCGTGATATCGTTTAATTTTGCAGATGTGCATCCCCATGATGTCGCACAGATTATAGACGGTGAGGGAATAGCGGTTCGTTCCGGTCACCACTGTGCACAAGTTTTGATGGAACGGCTAAATGTTGCTGCAACATCAAGGGCCAGCTTTTACATATATAATACAAAAAAAGACATTGACATCCTTGTGGATTCATTAAACATAGTGGCCAAGGTGTTCAAATTATGAGCGGTAATGCGGATATTTATCATGAGATGATTGTCGATTACTCGAGAAATCCTGCAAACTATGGAAAACTCGAGGATCACGATGTTATATTCCATGACTCAAACCCGTTATGCGGCGACAGTATCGACATTGCCATGAAGATTGACGATGGTATAGTCACAGATATTAAATTCGATGGAAAAGGCTGTGCTATTTGTATGGCCTGCTCTTCGGTGCTAACTGAGATAACAAAAGGCAAGAGCCTTGAGGAGGTAAGAGGAATAGGAAAAGACGACATATTAGGAGAGCTTGGTCTTGAGCATCTTCAGGCCGTACGGATAAAATGCGCATTGCTTTCACTCAAGGTGCTCAAATCTGCCCTCTACACGTATCTTGCAGAGCGTCTAGACAGTTCTGAGAATACAGAAAAACTAAAAAAAGATGCGGCGAATCTTTACTAGTATGAGTGACTTTACCCCCATAACTCCGATTGCACTTCAGATAAGAAAAGTGATCTTTGAGAAATTCAATAATGTTGATCTCAAATTTACAAACGATGAGATATTTGAGATGCTCAAAAAAAAGGGTGACATTGACCCATCATGGATAATTGACGATGTCGAATCTTTTTTTAAGGAAATGTGTGATTCCAGGCTTGCAAGAAACATTGCACAAAACTTTACTACGATCTGGCTAAAGCTCTTTGATCCTGTTGAAAAAAATTACTGCAATACATGCAAGTTGGATGTTTATCTTGGGGCGTCTGAAAAGAGAACTTGTCCAAACCCTTCCTGCAAGGCACCTATTTAGATCTGAACTTTATTGCAGCATCCTCTAGCGCTTTAATCATGGGCAGTTTTTCTCCTGTAAGGTAAAGCACTAGTGCGCCGCCTGCAGTACTGTTGTGGTTTATCTTTTCTGCCAATCCCTGCTGTTTTAGTGCAGATGTCAAATGTCCGCCACTGACAATTGTTGTTGCCATAGAGTTTGCAACAGAGTCTAGCAGCTTTTTTGTCCCATAAGCAAAGTTCTCCCTCTCAAAGAATCCTGCAGGCCCGCTGATAAACACGGTTCCTGCACCTGAGATTAGTTTTGAGTAATACTCTACAGTCTTGGGGCCAATGTCGTACACCTTGTCACCTTTGAGCATCTCTCGGACATCCATCTCTACTCTTTTTCCATCCTTGTCAACTGCAACATCCACAGGTGTGGCAAATACATCAGGGTACTCGCCTATCAAAGAGTGTGCTTTTGCCACGACCTCGCTCTCCCTTTTGATGTTAAGCGGCGATTTTATTCTGGCCTGTGCACGCATAAACACATTCCCAATCAGTCCTGTCAACAAGACGTGGTCCGCACGGCCGTTTTGAATCAGTAATTTGATTGCCTCTAGCCTGTCAGATATTTTTGAGCCGCCAAGAACAATCACGTGTGGTGCCTTTGCAACAGTCATCATCTTGTCAAGGTTTCTGACCTCTTTTTCTACAATTCTTCCTGCACACGCTGGCAAGACTTGTGGGAAACCGACGATTGATGGATGTGTCCTGTGCGCACTTGGAAACGAGTCTAGTACGCAGAGATCAAAGAGCTTTGACAGACGGCGGACCATAATTGTCTTGGCCGCATTCTTTGGCGTAAACTCGTAATTTTCCTCAGCACATAATCGAAGGTTATCTAGGAGCAGAATGTCTCCGTCTTTAAGATTCTTGATTGCATCTTGTGCGGCCTCGCCAATCACATCTTCGACATATTTTATTTTTTTATTCATCAGTTTTTCAAGAACTTTTGCGTGCTTGTCCATTCCAGTATAGTCATTATTTCCAACTCTGCCTTGATGTGATGCAAGAACTACCTTGGCATCGGCTAGGGATTTCAGAGTTTCAATGGTTTCCTCGATTCTTTTGGTGCCAGAGATCTCCATTGTTTCTGGATTGATTGGGCAATTCATATCAACTCTCAGGAAGACAGTCTTGTTTTTTAGGTCAAAATCATCTAGCGTGAGTACCTTCACAATTTTTCTATCATTCACTTGGTTAAATTCGTTGAGCCGATCAGCGTTATTCTTCTGGTTCTCGTTTCCAGACAGCGACATTTACTTGCAAAACTTTGCCATTGACAAAAATTAATAGTCAGATATTCTGGGTTTACTTCATTGAAAAATTGGATTTTTGATGGTTGTTTTCAAGATTCTTATTTTATAAAAAATATTACATTGGTCAGAACTAGGCGGATTCTCAAAGCGTGGTCAATTCGGGTGTATAAAGTGGTCAGATAGGGCGGTCTAAACATCAAAGGTGTAGCAGATCCAGTCCAGAACAGGTTTTGATGACGAGAAGGTTATTGATCAGACAGGTTGTAACGTATGCGGTAATGAACTCTCAGAGCCAACTGATACACACTATAGAACAGTGGAGGTAAGAGCAGTTTACCCAGATGTGCTCACAATCATGACCAATCTGGAGGTGAAGCAGGAGGTAGTTTTGACTAGATCTTTGTATTTTTAGCCGATTTTGAGCACATCTAGGTTAACTGCTACACTACTAATCAAAAAATATTTCTATTTGTTTTTGAAAAATTGAAAAGACTTATGCTATGGGGCATACACTCAACTCAAAAAGAAAGGTATGTATCAACCTCTACGCCTAAATCCGCTAGAATAGTCAAGACGCTATAGGCATAAAACATGTTCTTTGCTGATTCATATCATTTTATATACTAGTTTTATAGCGTAATCAATAATGAAAAAACTTTGTCTAATCTTTATGTTTTTAATATTGGCACTTGGATCCTTGTCTGTTATAACATACCAAAATGCGTCTGCAACCGGAGATGAAATCATATCTCGCGTCATAAAAATTGATAACAATACTGTGAACGGCCCTGTCTTGGCCAATAATGTTGCTTTTGGATCCTCGATTGCAAACATTGGTAACCTGAACAATGTTGGTGTATATGATATTGCAGTTGGTGCACCTTTTAACGGTACTGGTGCTGTATACATGTTGCTTATGAATAGTGGTGGATTACTATCTGACACCATAAAAATAGATAACAATACTGTGAACGGTCCTGTCTTGTTGGATGATGATCAATTTGGATCCTCGATTGCAAACATTGGTGACCTGAATGGTGACGGTATATCGGATATTGCAGTTGGTGCATCTGGTGATGGTACAGGCGGTTCGAGTAGAGGTGCTATACATTTAATGTTTATGAGCAATGACAGTGTTGGAGCCATATCCCATACCATAGAAATCAGTTCCGCCACTGTGAACGGCCCTGTCTTGTTGGATGATGATCAATTTGGATCCTCGATTGCAAACATTGGTGACCTGAATGGTGACGGTATATCCGATATTGCAGTTGGTGCAATTGGTGATGATACAGGTGGTTCACTTCGTGGCGCCATACATGTAATGTTGATGAACCGTAATGGGACTGTATCTAGTACTATGACGATCAATGGTGCTACGCCAAACGGCCCCACCATTGGTGATTATTATGGATTTGGAGGGTCAATTGCAGGCGTTGACGACCTGAATGGTGATAATATAAAAGATATACTTGTCTCAAGTTCTGTTGTTTCTACTATACACTTGTTGCATATGAACCGTAATGGAACTGTATCTAGTACTATAGTGGCCAGTTCTGATGCTACGTTAGGTAACCCTGACTTGGATGGTTCTGATCGCCTTGGAAGCTCGCTGGTTGACATTGGTGACCTGAATGGTGATGGCATATCAGATATTATCGCTGGTGCATCTTTTGATGAGATTATGGGCAGTGATGATGGTTTAGACACTGGTGCTATCTATGTATTGTATATGAACAATAGTGGAATCGCATTTAATTACACACAAATCGGCAACAATACAGTAAACGGCCTTGTCTTGGATAGGAATGATGCTTTTGGATACTCGATTGCAGACATTGGTGACCTGAATGGTGATGGTATATCAGATATTGTAGTTGGTGCACCTGGTGATGGTATTGAACCATATACTGTGAATGATTATTATGATCTTGGTGCCATATATGTAATGTTTTCGAGTAATACTACTTTAATTCCCATCATAACTAGCATCACATCAAATGCCACATCTTTGGGCACACTCGTGGTGGGTGATACCATACTATTCACACTGACCCCCGATTCAACTAAGGATGGTGCTACCATTAACGGTGCTTTCAACTCTGTAGCGTTATCTTGGAGCAGTATCGACAATGGAACCACATACACTGCAACATATACCATATCTGAAGGGGAATCAGACCAGATCACACCACTACAAATCACAAATGTAACAATCACAGATAAACTAGGCAACACGAGCTTGCCATTTGACGGTACTGACATACTACACACCATTGATGCAAACTCTCCCCAGTTTGCCAGTGCTAAAACACTCTCAGATTCACAGATTGCGATCACACTAGACCAAAGTGTTGTTGATTCTTCTGCTGTTCCTACTGACTTTACACTTGGCGGAGTCACCGGCGGCTCAATCAACTCTATTACATCTGTCTCTAATAATACAATTACACTTGGCATCAACAATACAACAATCTCTGATAGTGATAATGTGACTATATCTTATGCTAGAACATCCGGATCATTTGATGACGTGTCTGGGAATTCATTGCTAGACTTTGCAGGAAATGTAACAAACAATTTGGGCACTAGTCCAATCATTACATTGAATGGAGCCAATCCACAAATCATAATGCTGGGGACAAGCTATACAGAACTTGGTGCAACAACTAGTGACGGTTCGTTAGTAACCATCAATGCTACTGAATTCACTAATGTTATAGGCACCTACTCTATCTATTATGATTCAGTTGACGCATCAGGGAACAGTGCCATCCAGGTTATCAGGACTGTAAATGTGATTGAGGCCACTGTGCCTACATTCTGCGCACCTCCTAACTCTGGAGACTGGATCATAACTACTAGTTGTACAGTTAATACCAGTGCTACTGCCCAAGAAAATGTGATTGTTCAGAATGATTCGATTCTAAGCATTTCCTCTGGAATTACTTTGAATATTGACTTTGCAGCATTCAGTTTGACAGTACAGTCTGGCAGTGGAGTCTTGATTAAATCCGGCGGAACAGTCACCTGATATCACTAGTTGGTATTATAGACACATTCTTTGATTTTTACCAGTCCGTATCTCTATATCATACTTACAACTGAGAAATCCATATCTTGTTGCCATTCCATCACCTGAATATCGGGATTTAATTTCCAACATTCAATGGTTTTATGCTCATTTTACCAATCAAAAAATCCAAACAGTTGCAAGTTATTCTACTAGATACAGTGTATGTATCAACCACTACGCCTAAATCCGCTAATATAGTTGGACGTTATAGGCGTAAAACATGCTCTTTGCTTGATTCATACAAAGAAAGAAAGAAGAAACAAATCACAGAAATTTTAGAAAAATATTCTTATTATGATAAGCCTCGGGTAATCCGCAAATCTGACATGTTAGATGGAGGTCAAACTACAGACAAGTTAACAAATAAACAAAATTTTCAATCTGTGGCAAACGATCCTTTAACTATTTTGAAAATCAGATATGCCAAAGGTGAAATCACAAAAAAAGAATGCAAAGACATGAAGAAAGATTTGGAATAAAATCAAAAATAACTAGAAAAATTATTCAGTATTGGTTGAAATTTCTGATATGTGTTTAGGTTCGTTCTCAATCATTCCAATAATGTATGATACCCCAATTTTATCAAGGTACAATACTGCCATACTTTTCCCATCATCTGAAAGTAATTTACGTTTCACAAGTTTTTGGGCTACTGATTTGAATCCTTTTTTTATCCTATATGCTAATGAGATTTTTTTCCAGTTTATCATTTTTGAAAACTTTTCGATGGCAACATAGTTTGGCATTCCAATTATTCCCTTATTGTATGCCTGCAATATTACAGTGATCTCGTAGTCATTCATACTGTATAATTATACAGTAAAGTAGTATATAACAATACTGTATAATTATACAGTAATGTATTATATATACCAATATTGTATAATTATACATAATGACTAGAACAGATCTTACCAGTGCAACTCTACAAATAATGAAAACCCTTCAAAATGGGGAAGTATACACCTTAAACAAAATAAGCGAAAAAACAGAATTAAATTTTAGAACTGTACAAAAGGCATTCAAATTGATAGAGGCATGTCAAACACAGTTAGAATCAAAAAAGATCAACATAACTCACTTGAATAATGCAATACACATTGAAATGAAAACAAAAAGCGGAATAACATCAATGCCTATGAACATACAAAAAATGTTAATTCGTACATCATACTATCCAACACCTGACAGAAATGAGGAAATACTTGTGTACTTGTTACAACATGATGCAACAAAAAGTACATCGGCAATCCAATTGAACTCTAGTATACTTTTAGATGAATTGGTTGCAGCAGAACATGTAATCAAAAAAGGAAAAAAATATTATTTGTCAGACATGGGGGCAATCACTGCAAAAGGCACAATGTCTCTTTATCCTGAATTGATACAATAAGATTCTATTTTTTCAGATAAATTTTATCCTTATACCCGCCCAAATTATAGGACTAATGCCTCAAAAACAAATTCTTTGCAGTTGCTTGCCTATTGATTTTATAACCACGGATAATGAAGAACTAGTTTGTAATTGTGGTATACTCCAAGACCAACACAATAGAGATTATGTATAATTGACTAAACCACTCCAACCATTACAAACTCTAACAAAATCACACATCTCAGAATAATAAAAGTCAGTCAAACTTGTACAAAAAATACAAAATAAATTATTCGTATGTATCAACCTTCACGCCTGAATTGACTAGACAGTTAACCTAGATGTGCTCACAATCATGACCAATCCGGAGGTGGAACAAGAGATGGTTTTGACTAGATCTTTGCATTTTTAGCCGATTTTGAGCACATCTGGGTTAACTGAAGAGTTTAGGTTGAGCACGAATTTTAGAGGTTTTAGTCAGGAGACCTAAACTCTTACCAGTGGGGGAGATAGTTCCTGCAAAAAAGGTCGTTACACGATGCAGTAACAAAGATTGCAAAGGCATTTGGCCCAATATATCAAGAAATGATCTCAGAGCTAAAAAAAAAGAGGCAAACATACACACGGCGACGAGACGAGCTGGAGGTTGAACGGGAAAAATTACTGGTTGTGGACGTTTGTTGGGAAATTGGTTGCAATATACGAGATTGATCAGACTCGCAGTAGGATGTGCCAAAGAGAATCATTGGTGGGTTTAAAGGCAACGTTACAAGTGACTCGTATTCTGCATGGAATCATGTTGGTAAAACCCACCAAAGATGCCACATTCACTATATCCGAGAGATTGAGGATACAATTCAATACAAGAATCCCAGAAAAGAATTCACACCATTTGCAGCACGCCTAAAGAGAATATTGTATACCTTCACGATGCGGCAAAAATCACCAATGAGATAAAAAGACTAAAAGTGAAAAAGAATTTTGAGAGAAGAATATCTGCAATGATATCCAAAAAATACAGCAAAGAGAACTGCATCAGGTTTGTAAAAAGATTGAAACGTGAAAGAATGACGCTCTTTACGTTTTTGCAGACTGGAACTGATTACCATAACAACACAGCAGAGAGGGCAATACGACCAAACGTCATAATCAGAAAGATCACAAACGGTCATCGCTCAAAGGTTGGAGCTGATTCTCACAAGATATTGATGAGTATAAAGGAGACATGCCGGATGAGGGGATTGGATTTCCATGATTATGCTTTGGAATATCTGAGAAATTCTACTTCAAAACGGTAGACAGTTACTGGAAATCCTTTGTTGTATTTACAATCAGGTCCTAGAGCATCTAGTATTTTTCATGGTTCCTGCATACTGTGAATTGCTTCTTGGTGCATCAAGGGTTGGTTTCATTAAGCATCATTCAATAGTTTAATTGCTATGCTTTCATTAAAGTCATTTGGAAAATCACAGTAATTTTCAAGTTCAACTATCGGTTCACCTGATTGAATAAAAGTCCACATGTCAATTTTTGAGCAATTATCTTTAACTATTCTTAGGGACTGGACATTATCTGATAATTCATTGACTGTTTCTAGTGTTGGCATCATTTGATCATTATAAAAATCTCTGTTGTATTGCTGATATTGATTTACAAAAGAATTGATTTGACCTAGTTCGTCTATGTATTGCACATGAAATGCAATATTTTCAATAGGTTCTATAATGATTTGATTAATTGGTTCAATTATTTTTTCTTGTATTGTTTGAAAGAAATCACCAAACATGTTTAGTGAATAATTTGGACCATCAGCATAAGCAGGTATTATTGGTATCAGTATGAGTGTGAATATAGCAGCTAGGGTTTTTGATTCCAATGGTTTGTTCAGAAAATAGGTATGTATCAACCTTCACGCCTGAATCGACTAGATTAGTTGAACGTTTTAGGTATAAAACATGTTATTTGCTTGATTCATACGAAAATAGCAGAGTTTATGCGTAATTGACTAAATCACGCCAACCATCTGAATTCCTTGCCTTTTTCTTCACATATAGTTACAAACTCTAACAAAATCATACATCTCAAAATAATTAAAGTCAGTCAAACTTGTACAAAAAATACAAAATAAATTATCAAACATGCAAAATAATCAGCTTGGCAAAAACGCACAGCGTAGCATTGTGATGTTTTACCATATATCTAATCAAAATATACAGTCCATGGCGGTGGTGGCGGTTCACCCTTTTTCCATCTAGACCGTATCTTTTTCCATTGTGCGCAGATTGACAAGACCTGTTACCACGCTAAACTCTGTTTCAAACTCTTCTAGTGTACCATCATATGCATCAACCATTCTTGCATAGGTTTTCATGTCACCTATGGTGTGCTCCACCTTGACTCTGAGCCCGTTTATCTGTCTGTTTTTTACCCATTCTCGTTTTGTTAGTTGGTGATTCTTTGGTTTCTTTTTAGGTTGAATGGATTGCGTGTTGTTATCACGGTAATCTGATATTCCTAAAAATCCTTTGTCAGAGTATAGCTTTGTTTTACTGCTTCCAGTCAGTAATTTTATTATATTAAAGATTGATTCAGATTCTTTTTTGAATATGCTAAAATCATGACTAGAACCAAGATAGCTCTTGGTTTGGTGGATTATGATTCCTTTGCTGTTTGTTATTATCTCTGTGTTGGACGTAAATCGTTTCTTTTTGCCAGAGTATGATCTCTTTCTTTGCACAGAATCCTCCGATCTTTATACAGGTACATGTGTTCCATCAATTAGCAAGATGTTGCCCAGCACCTTTTGTATTTGTTGTATGGGTTTCTCATCTGATTGTATTATATCAGATGCATTCTCTGCAGTGGGCAAAATGCGTTTTAATATCTCATCTACAAGCTTGATATATCTACACACCGTGGTCTGATCAATTCCAAACAATGCTGCTAGTTGTCTTGTGTAACGTTTGTTCTCTTTTTTATCAGTCCCAGTAATAATGCGTGTTCCGGATCAAGCTTGCATCTGTTTCCTGCGTCAGATTCCCGTTTACTTTATTCAATATCAAATAACGACATTTTATCTAGATGGTCTAGTATGAATTCTCTAACATGTTTTAACAGCCAAAAAAATCATCGATCTGATATCCTGTAAATGCATGCAAATGTTCGGTTCTGTAACATCTTCGAGGGATAACATGAAATACGGATCTTCTAAGGATTGAATAAAAAATGTTCGGAATTTTTTATCTACAAAATACTCAAACCTTTGTAAAATATTCTTCTCTTGAGATATCACAATCATCTAATATTGCCCCAAGCAAACCAACTCGAATTTCTTTTAGCGGTACTGTGACATGTATCGTTTCATTTGTTAGTGTAACATGACTACCTTTTTGCCGTACTGCCCTAAAACCAAATTTATTACATAATATTTTGATCAGTGATCTTCCTGAAATTGGTGAAAGTTTGCTCAATTTCTTATTGTGTCAATTGCCTTTTCTTTAATTACTGATAAATGCAATTCCAATGCTTTTAGATAATTTGTTTCTGCTTCCTTTTTGGTCTTACCTGAACTGTATACTCCAAGTGCAGAACACATTATAGAATAGGAATTATCATTTTCTTTTATTATTCTAGTTTGGATATCTTTTATCTTAACTGACAACAGTTACTATACCTATTCATAATTATTTAATCTTTTTTGCATAGATTTGATCAAATAATTAATCAACATATTTCTTAAACGTACTTTATTGTATGATATTTTATCTAAAACCCCCACACCTTTTTGATCTGAAATATACAAGAGATTATGCGTAATTGACTAAACCACGCAGACTATTACAACAATACTCAAACAAAATCATTAGACGTATTGCGTAATTATTCCTAGACGTGGTTTTAGAAGATAATTTCTCGGATTATTCTGAAATTTTGGATTTTTAGGCATAAAATTACACAAGATATCGAATGTTGAAAAAAATCACCCTAATTACGCAAATGGTCTATTACCATCATATCAACTGTGAACAAGTTGATACGTACAAGCCGAATGTCGTTTGTTATTTTGGTCAATTACGCATAAACTCTAATGTATCCTTTACAATTCATTTGATTTCCATTACCTGTTTTGAGTAAATTTTGTTTATTTTCTTCAAAAATTGATTCAGTTGATATTACCTGATCTACCTGAATATCTGAGAATATCTTTTCCAATTTAATAGGAATGAATTTATCGATTATTTTTGAAACCACATGGTATTTGTAGGCTGATTTTGGCATAAGTATATTTTAAACTTTTTAGTAAATAAATATGGTGAAAAATACTTGCAAAATTGGATTTTCGATATCAGGTCACGTTCTTTTGTTTTGCTGACCGTCTTGTTTCTAATTTTATCGGCATCAGTATACTATGGTGTGACTGAGGATTTTGATCAGAGTATTGTCTTGTTTTTCTCTCAAAATGGCGGAGATCCGACACTAGACATCATTATGCAGTATATCACAGAGAGCGGGGATGTTTTTAACATGATGGCATTTGGAATTCTAATGCTAATTATTCCAAAGACACGCAGGGTTGGAATTACCCTGATGATTCTAATTGTCCTCTCAACACTGCTCACAGGCTATATCAAGTGCGGGATTGACAGGGAACGACCTGGTTTTGAGTATGAGGGTGCACCGTTTCCAATAGAGATTAGTCATGACACGTATGCGTTATTCTGCGAGGGGGGATTTGACGCATCATATCCTTCAGGCCATGCAGCCAGAGCCATGATACTTGGAATAATACTAGGTTATGTGCTCTCAGAGCGATTCCCTCGTGGTGCATATTTGCTGCTTTTATATCCGGTATTGATTTCAATTAGCAGGGTGTACGTTTTGCAACACTATCCCATGGATGTCATAGGAGGTGCAGTTATTGGGATAATGCTTGCCGGTGTAATGGCAAAGAGAACGAAACTTTATACAATTTTTGAGAGATCAAAGACCTAGATCCCTCAGAGAGGCACTGCTTATCAAGACTATTGCATAGTGTTCCTCATCATGATGAAAGGTCCAGTATTGGATATCCCGAACCTCGTTTTTCTGTCCTAGTCCATGTGTTACTCCCGTAGTGACTGTATAGCCGATTCTTTTTGCCAGCTTTGATTCTTTTGGCATCAGTACCTTGAATCCCTCTCTTCTGCCTTTGAATCCAAGTTTCACCATGTCCTCTGCTGCCTTTAGTGCGTCTTTTTCGTCTTTAATATCAAATGTTTTTGATATCGGCAGATCTTTTGGATGAAAGTCCATGATTCCAATGGAATCTCTCAGTTATTATTTTTTTAAAAAAATGATTGTAGTGGTTAGTGTGGTTAATTTTCTTGTATGAGTTAGCAGCAAAATACATGTTATGCCTACGGCGTCCAGATAATCTAGATCATTAGAGATTATGCGTAATTGATTAAATCACGTCAACCGTTACAACAATACTCAAACAAAATCATTAGGTAATTGTCTAGAGTTTTAAAGTTCCATCGTGTTTGTGTCAAAAAAATAACCTGTTTTGACATATCGTAAGAGTTTAGGTTGAGTACGAATTTTAGATGTTCTAGTCAGGAGACCTAAACTCTTACTTGAAACATGGAGAATCAGGAATCAGAGCAGCCTAGTTGAGATGGGAAAATACATTTAGATGCTTGATTCATACCTCTTTTTAATTATAAAATAATTTTGTCAGACTTGCTCATATCAAAAGATAGATGAGGTTACTCAGATCTTTCGGTTTAATTTTGATCTAGGCGTAAAGGTTGATTCATACCAAATTCCCATCTTTCTTCTTGAAACATTTCAATTAATTTAATACTTTTTAGATTATACTTTTTTGCCACAAATGGTATGCGGTCTTCTTTGTAATTGTTTTCATCTGTTATGATGATTGGTGTAGATTCTGATACATTTGATTTTAATGAATGCGCTAGTGCAATGATGAATGGATCTGCAGTTTCTTGAGGGGCATAAAGTTTAACAATTCTGGGATGTTCTTTTATAATTTTTTGAGTAAATTGAATAACTATATCACTACTATCTTAAAACATTTTACGGTGTTTTTTACTCCATATTGCTAGTTCATCATCTCTTCGTTCTATTTCCTTGTAAACCTCTTTTGGCGAAATTATTCTTTGATTTTTGATCAAGTTTTCGATGCTTGCCCATAAACCTGAAAACACATCTTTTGGATAATTTTGCGATAAATTAATCCATGCACTGCTGTCTACAATGTAAATCGAATTCATGACTCTAAATTCTTGCTTCCAGTCTGTCAAAATGTTTGATCCTCAAATTTAAGTAACTTGTCATGTCACTTGAATTTATCAACCGTTTTTCACATGAATCTGAGACTAGTTTGACAAATTTCTTTCCCCTCTGACTGATGCATTTGTCTGCCGGATGTGGGCCTCCTCCGTTCTTTTTTTTGGGTCTTGATGTAGGAGTAAAAATTATTTTCTCATAATGATTAATGTACATTTGTTTTTGTGATGGCTTTTTTAATAAATTCAAAATACGTACTAGAACTGCTTTTTTACTTACACTAAATTTTTCTGATAAATTATTTATGATCGTTTCTAGGTCTTCAGATAATCCTTCATTTCGAGAAAGTTCATTAATGAATCTTTGTTTTGGCATGAGTAAAGATCCTGCAAATGTATTGCACCATTTTTCAATTTTTTGCATTTCGCTTTTAGATCTTGTTTTAAAATTTTCAGAATTTGGTAAACATATCCCGTCTTTTTTTAATAATATGTGTGCATATTCGTGCAATAAAGTAAAAATTCTGGGTTTAATGTCATCTGCAGAATTAATTACAATTACTCTGGGATATTTGCCAGATAATGTAAACCCTCTGGCATCTTCAATAGGCATACTGGCTTGCATTACAAAAATATTTCTTGATTCGATTTTTTCTCTTAATTCATTGTAAACTTGTCTAGGTTGCTTTTTTACAATTCTTTCTTTATTTTTCTCTTCAAACTCTAAATTTCTTTGTTCTGTTTTAGCAACTTTTTCAGGATTATCCTTTAGGCTAACTTTGTTAATTCTTGGCTTGTTGTCTGGATTTTGTAATATGAATAATTCATGTGCGATGGATTGAACATACCTGGCATCTCTAATTGCTGTAAAAGTTTTCTTTGAAAGTTTATCTGTTTCAAGTCCTGCAACTTTTCTATAATCTGTTAGTGTTCCTTCTTTTGGTGGTTTGTCTAAGAAAAACACTGTCAAGGGTCTTTTGAGAACATTTCCAAGTTTTTTTAATTTTTTTAAATCTATTGTAGTATCTCTAGTCTCCCAACTATGAAAAATTTCGGGTTCAATCTCAATTTTTTCTGCTAATTCTCTTATTTCCCATCCTGCACTCTCTCTGATCCACTTTAAAACCTCTGAATTTATTTTCACTATGGTTTTTTGATTGCGCATTCCTGTTCCATATCTCTTTTACTTTATAGCATAAGTATTTTCCATTTTTCATAAACAAACAGTAGAGATTATGCATGATTGACTAAACCGCGTCAACCATTATCTATGTAATTTTTTCAAGCATTATGGTAATTGTCTAGAGTGTCAGATAGTGCTTTTTATTTGTATCAACCTCTACGCCTAAATACGCTAGAATAGTCAAGACGATATAGGCATAAAACATGTTCTTTGCTGCTGATTCATACTGCTTTTCTATCTACTGATATCCAAGAACTAGTTTTTAGAAAACAAAAAGAATGTAGAATTGTGTTTTGAGAATCAACTATGGATTTACAACCATCTTTCCAAACTTGCCCTTGGTCAAGGAGACTTCACCTTTGAATTCGTTGGTGTATCCATTTGTGATGACAACTTTATCTCCAACATTTACTTCTTTGATGTCGTCACCCCACAATGTTAGCTTCATTTGGTCATTTTCGGTTTTTTCGCCGTTAGTTATGATCGCATCGCAGACATCAATTGTTCCTCCATTTTTAAGATTTACAGTTCTGGGGTCTCCTTTGCTTAATACTTCAGCTTCGATATTAACTCCACTACGCATTTCTTTTGCTTTTGAAATCGCTATGAATTCTGACATGTATTTTTGAACTAATTTCACATAATTATAAGCTTTGTTAGTCCCTCAAAACAGCGGATTGTCTTCTAATTTTCCACAATAGTAATCGAAAAATAACAGTCATTATTTAGCATCATTGCAGAGGTATCGAAGCTCGGTCAACCGAGAGGGACTCAAGATCCACAAAATAGGAAATCCCTTCTCTTAGGAGTTCGTGGGTTCGAATCCCACCCTCTGCATTAAATTTTAACCAAAATCAGGTAATTATCCAGAGTTTTGAGGTTCCTTCGTGTTTGTGTCAAAAAAATAACCTGTTTTGACATATTTGTGCGTAATACTACAAAATTGTAGGCAGTTACAAATCAGAGTATTTTTGTAATTATCCAGAGTTTTAAAGTTCCTTCGTGTTTGTGTCAAAAAAATAACCTGTTTTGACATATCTTGTGCGTAATACTACAAAATTGTAGGCAGTTACAAATCAGAGTATTTTTGGAATTTTTAGTGATTATGCAACCAGTGTCTTTACTTTGGTAACAGAGTGATTTGAGATCTGTTTGTGCATTTCTGCGACAATTTGATCCTTAAATGACAGATTGCATCTAAAACATTTCCAGACTAGTTCTGTCATGTATAAATACAGGTATAAATTCCTTATAAAGATATTGTATAATTGATCTATTTTATTCCAATACATGATTTATTGTTTTAAAAAACATGTAATTTTTTTAATTTTTTAGATCAAAATGAACTTTTTTCATGACTGCCGTCAGATACAAGGATTTAGAAACAAAAAAAGTGACACAATATTGGAGAAATGTTAGATATTTTTGAAATTTTTGGAGAATATTCGTATTTTGGAATTTTTCTTGTTCTGATTGGAATGAATGCTTTGCCAATTTTGATGCCACCTAGCTGGATCATCCTGACATCATTTTATCTTCTTGACCCTGGACTGAATGTTGTTCTTCTTGCCATGGTTGGCGCAACGGGTGCAACTATAGGACGGTTTTTTCTAAAAGGAACTAGCAGGTATTTTAGAAGATTTGCTGCAAAAGAGCAAAAAGATAATCTTGACATAATTGGAGACTATCTTGGTCAAAAAAAATACGGTTTTGTCATAGTGTCATTTCTGTTTGGTGCCACTCCCCTTCCAAGTAACATGTTGTTTATCACATATGGTTTAATGCGTGCCAAGAGCATTGGAATATACATTGGATTCTGGTTTGGTAGGATCATTTCATATATTATTATGATATATTTTGGAAATGCAGTTTTGAGACCATTTCTGGAAATCTTTGAAGACAGCCTTACTGGAATTTTATTAATTGACGGTGTTGGGGTTGGAGTAGTGTTTGTTTTTGCATCAATAAACTGGACAGTTTTGATCACTCAGAGAAAGATTAGGTTTGTAAGACCAAGGTTGTGGAGATTCTAAATGAAAGCCGTTGATTTCCTGAAGAATAAAGTGGAAAAAATTATGGGTAATAATTCTGCACATGACTTTGAGCACACCATAAGAGTGTGCAAGAATGCCCAGAAAATATGTAAAAAAGAAAAAGCAAACAACGAATTGGTTTTATGTGCAGCCTTGTTGCATGATGTGGTATCCTATCCAAAATCAGACAGGCGCTCAAAGTTATCCTCAATTGAAAGTGCAGAAAAATCAATGGAGATACTTGGAGATATTGGTTTCTCTGAAGAAGAGATTGTAATAGTTTCAGATGCAATACGTGATCATAGTTTCTCACAAAACAAAATTCCAAGGACTCTAGAAGGACAGATACTGCAGGATGCAGACAGGTTAGACGCATTAGGGGCAATAGGAATTGCAAGAGTTTTTGCTACGGGTGGCTCACTGAAAAGACCGTTTTACAATATCGATGATCCTTTTTGTAAAAAAAGAACTCCTAACGACAAAATCTGGACAGTTGATCATTTCTTTCAAAAGTTACTAAAGCTAGAATCACTAATGAATACAGAATCTGGAAGGGTAGAAGCAAAAAAGAGAACCAAGGTACTAGAAGAATTTTTGAGGCAGCTAAGGCAGGAACTCTAGCCATTAATAACATGGCCTCAGACATCAGATAACGTGTTACTAGTTTCAGCAGATAGGAAAGTGTAGTACTTGATGAGTAAGAGTTTATGTCCACTGACTAGAACATTTAAAATTCGTGCTCAACCTAAACTCTTACCTTGATGAAATTGCATACATCGATCTAGTTTTTTGTATGCATCAACATCTCCATCCAAATCAACTGGAACAGATACAGCGTTTAGGCATAAGACATGCTATTTGCTTGATTCATGCCTTTTTTTTAACTAATTTATTTGAGATTGATTGGTATTTTTTGCTCCAAATGAAACACTTTTCTATCTACTGAAAACACATCTCAGGCCCTTCTGGTAAATCAGCCATAATCAACATACCGGTCATACCGTTTTTCAGTCTCTATGTTTTCTCCAGACATTATCTTTGCATATGCATCCTTTTTTCTTCCCTCAATGTACCGGCAGATATCCTCAAATTCCTTCTCTGCCGGATATGCATCAAAGACTGGCTCTATCATCTTTAGATACTCTAGAACCTTTTCTCGATATTCTTCTCTTGTGGGTTTTTTGATCCCCTTCATTCGAAACCAGATTACCGCCCAACTAGAGCCTACAACATGCGGCAGTTGCTCAAACGCCCTTTGAATCTCATAACGTTCATCGTCTCTCATGATTCCTGAAGAAATCCTGAAGCTGATTTTGCAAAATATGTCACTATCATGTCGGCTCCCGCCCTTTTAATGGAATACAGAATCTCTCTAGTAATGTCTTTTTCATTAATGTAACCAGATTGTGATGCGGCCTTTACCAGTGCGTATTCTCCAGAGACGCTGTACGCTGCAACAGGAACATCAAACCTTCTTCTAGTCTCTGCTATCAAATCCAGATAGGCCAATGCGGGCTTTATCATTACGATATCCACTCCCTCGTTAATGTCTGTCTCAACTTCCAGCATTGCTTCTCTGGCGTTTGTGTATGGAACCTGGTATGTCTTTCTGTCTCCAAACTTTGGTGCGCATTGAACAGCGTCTCTGAACGGTGCATAAAAGTTTGAACGATGTTTGGCAGAGTGTGACATTATAGAGACGTCTGTGAATCCGTTTTCATCAAGCGCCCTTCTAATCGTAGCAACCTGACCATCCATCATTGCAGATGGCGATACGGTATCAACCCCCGCTTTTGCCTGGCTGATTGCAATCTTTGCAAGCGTATCAAGACTGGCATCATTATCTACCTTTTCGCTCTGAATTATTCCGCAATGCCCAGTAGATGTAAACTGGCACAGGCAGACATCTGCCATTATTACAATCCTGTTTCCAAAATTTTGTCTTATCTGAGTGATTGTCTTTTGGACAATTCCGTCATCGTCAAATGCAAAAGAACCGGCATTATCTTTTCTAGCCGGAATTCCAAAAAGCATGATTGCAGGAATCCCCAAGTCACTAATGACTCCCACTTCATCGTTAATCTCTCCTAGTGGAAGTCTTTGCATTTCTGACATTGACTCTATCTTGACTCTGGCCTTGAGATCCTCCTGAACAAATACAGGACAGATAAAGTCTTTTGGAGACAGTGTGGTTTGCTGGACTAGATCCCTCATTTTCTCTGATGTTCTCAATCTGCGAAGACGTCTGGATGGAAATGACATGTTGTAGATTATTTATTGGTAAGATATAATCCTAGTCCGCCTGATTCTGTTTTTTATAGTCAAACAGCTTGCTTGCCATATTTACAACATCGTGCCTGCCCTGCTCTGATGCTTTTCTGATATTGTTCATCGGAGTTGAGAGAATGCTCTCAACTATTGCCTTTGTCAGTTCATCGACAATCCTGATCTTTTTCTCATCTTTTTCATCAAGCATTTGAAGCGCTTTGTGTAGTTCCTTTTCTCGTAGGCACTCTGTGCTCTTAAACACATCTTTAACAAGCGGTTCTGCATCCAGTCTCTTCATAGAGGCCTCTAGTATGGATACCTCCTCGTTAATTATGCCTTCAATGGTTTTTACCTTGCCTAGTCGAGAGTTCATGTTTTTTTCAACCATCTCTGCAATTTGGTCAAGATTCATCAGTTTTACGCCGCCAATTATTGCAACCTTTTCATCGACTGTTCTTGGATTAGACAAGTCCAAAATCATCATTCCCGTGCTCTTTTCTTTCATGGCATTCATGATTTTGTCATGTGTTACAAGAAAATACGGCGCCGTTGTAGCCACAAACAGCACGTCGTAATTTTCAAATCCCAAAAAAACATCCTCAAATTTGATCGGGTTCCCCCCCATCGTCTCACAGAATGCGTGTGACCTTTTGATAGTTCTGCTTGTAACATCAAAGGCGTATCCTCTTCTCTGTAATGATTTTGCAACCAGTGTGGATACCTCACCGGTCCCAATTAGTAGAATTTTCTTTGTCTTTAATTCATCAATATTTTCCTCTGCAAGCTTTACTGCCATGGAGCCAACTGAGATTCCACCGCGGCCAATTCCGCTGGAATTTCGGATTCTGGTGCCAATTCTGATTGCCTTGTCAAACAGAGTGTTGAGATGTTGTCCTGATGCATTTGCCCTTCTGGCAAGAGTGATAGAATTTTTCATCTGGCCCAGAATCTGCTCTTCTCCCAATACCATAGAGTCTAGTCCTGATGTCAGTTTCAAGAGATGGTGCAGTGCCTCCTTGTTTTCAACAGACTCTAGATTTTCATCAAACATGTCCTCTCTGATGCCGACAAGTGACGCCCATGTCTTTTTTATCTTCTCCAGATCATGTGTCTTTGATTTGCCAAACAACTCTATTCTGTTGCAGGTCTGAATGATTACGCACTCGTCTAGTTCAGAATGTTTTATGAATTGCTCATACGCATTATCCACATCCCTGATTGTAAACTGCTCAAGAATGTGGATTGGTGAATTCCGAAAGGTCACGCGTACATTGATAATATTCTGGTTCATTTCCAATTCCTCAGCATTGCAATGGCTAGTATTTCAGCTTTTTTTAACTGTCCATCTTTTATCAACTGTTCAATCTCATTGTTCTCAGTTATGCTGTAAAGGTACTTTTTTCTCTGGGTTTGGGCAAGTATGCTTTCTTTTGCCAGTTCTCTTGCGGTCTTTTGAATCTTGATTCGAGCAATGTCCTCTTTTGTGATGATCTTTTTGAATATCTTTTCTGATTGAACTCTAATTTTCTTTGAGATGGCCGGACTGCGACCGCCCGTAAAAATTGCAATCTGAACGATATTCTCAAAATCAATTATTGAGGGATTTGAAAAGTCACTGTCTTGTGGATTGTCAGAACTATATACGATAATTTTGTCTCTTTTTGCACTGCGAATAATTTTCTGATTGAGACTATTGTCATTGGTGGTCGTGATGATCATGTCTGGTCTGAATTTTGAGACAAATTCTACGTCATGAATTTTTTGTTTTTTTAATTTGATTTTTTTGGCTTTTGCTAATTTGTCAATCTGTGAGTTGACAGAATCACTAATCACCAGAATGTTACAATCCTGTTTTAACAGGGAGGTGATTCTTTTTTGTGCCTCGTTGCCGCCGCCAACAACAATAACTGTCTTATCACGAAGGTTTAGATCAACTATCATCGATCACAGGGATTTGAATTTCTATTTATGTATTAAAAACCAGAGTGTAAAATCCTAGATACATTTTTAATTGAATCCGCAAGTACGGACGTATTGACTTTCATGAACGAGCTAGACAAGGAACTTCTCAATGAGATTCAATGGACGTTTCCACTGGTAAAGAGGCCTTTTGATGCCATTGCCAGAAAATTTGACACTACGCCTGAAATTATCAAAGAGCGCCTAAACTATCTAAAAGAGACAGGCATACTAAGGCAACTGAGTGCTATTTTCGATACACGGAGACTCGGCTACACAAGCTCGCTGATTGCAATGGAGATAGAGCACGACAAGCTAGAGCATGTTGCAAATCAGATTAATCGTCATCCCGGTGTTAGTCATAATTACGAACGTGAACACCAGTTTAACCTTTGGTTCACTTTGGCCGTCCCGCCGGGTACCGATTTGAAGATAGAAGTTGACAGGTTCAACGTACTAGACGGAATCAAAAAGGTAAGAATGCTTCCCACCCTGCAGCTATTCAAGATTGGCGTAAAGCTGGACATGGTAGATAAAAAGAGACACAAGATTGCCCCCACTGAGGTAAAGAAAGAGATTAGAAATGTAAAGTTTGAACCCACAAAAGAGGACAAGGATTTTGTCCGTGAATTACAAAAAGACATGGAAATTATTGACGAGCCGTTTGCAAAGGCTGCAAGGAATCTCGGAATTACAGAAGATGAGTTGTTTGAGAGAATGAGACATTATGAAGACATTGGAGTAATGAGAAGGTTTGCAGCAATCCTAAGACACAGGCAGATTGGATTTACTGCAAACGGAATGATAGTTTGGAGGGTCCCCAAAGATATGATATCTCTAGTCGGTGAAAAGCTGGGCGCGTTTCCTCAGGTCAGCCACTGTTATGAGAGGCCCACATATCCTGACTGGCCATACAATGTCTTTTCAATGATTCACTGCAAGACTCATGATGAGGCGCGTGAAATGGCAGAGACCATAAAGGAGCAGATCAAGGTTTCCGAATATCAGATACTTTTTAGTTCCCGTGAATTCAAAAAGGTACGGGTCGAGTATTTCACAGAAAAGTCATTTACCTTCAATGAGACCGTGCCTGTTTCCTAAAACTCGTTTCGTTCTTAATGTCAAGTTTTGTTGCTTATTTTGTAACTGTTTTTCAAACGAAAAAAATCAACATGATGAGTCATCATAGTTTTTGTGAATGTCGTTGAGCTATTTGCAATAATACTTGACGAGGTGAATGTTCTGCATTGTCTCACCCGTATCTGGAATATCAATCAGGGAGATTGGTAAAAAGATTGGAGTGCAGTACAAGACATGCAATTACAAGACTCGCAATGTTTTGCAAAAGATTACTGATTCACAAAAAGGCAAGATGTTGTCGGATAATTGTGAGGTGAATGAACGTAACTGTCTACAGTTTTGAAGTATTACGCACAAGGTATGAATCAGCAAAGAGCAAGTTTTACGCCTATAACGTCCAACTGTATTAGTGAATTTAGGCGTAGAGGTTGATACATACACAAATTTAACCCAGACTTGATATTAGTGGCACAATATCCTTTTTGACACATACAATCATTGGAATGTCATTTTTTACATATGTAGATACCCTAGTCTCCCTTAAATCCATGATGAGATCTTGAAAGTCCCTAATATTGTCTGCCTCAAATGCCAACAGAAAATCTTCATCGTGAATTCCAAACGAATATGTGGTGTTTAAAACAATTTGAGGGTATTTTTTGCTGATCTCAATATGTTCATCCATTATCTCTTGACGTTTTTCTTTTGGCAGTAGATACCACTCTCTTGTTTTTGTGAACGGATAAACTATCACGTGTTTTTTTGCTTCACTCCCAGTTAGAAATCCAAGAGTCTTTGAATCTTTTACATAGATTGATGGTCGTGTGCATGACAGGTACGTGATGGATGGTATGATATATTTTCCAAACACTGTCTTGTACAGTTTTTCAATGACTGTTTGGATTTCCTCAACTGTCTTTGCAGCAAACCATAACAAAAAGTCCGTGTCATCTCTTAATCCTAAATTCGAATAAGACCTATACATTATCCCTGAATTTCTAATTATATTTTCAACTTCCTTTGCAGACTCTTCTTTTGCCAAGTCTGCCATCCACCTCCATTTAGGATCTACTTTGAAAAATGAGAAATTAAAATAATATTGATCAATGCCTTCTGACATGTTTTACCAATATTGAAACCCTATTTAAACAGAAAATTAGATTATCAATTATAATATCTGTGTGTATCAACCCTTACGCCTGAATCAACTAGATTAAATGAATGTTATAGGCATGAAACACGAGAGTTTATGCGTAATTGACCAAAATAAAAAACAACAATCGACTTGTACACTCCAACTTGTACACTCCAACTTGTACACACCAAAATTATGATGATCAAACTTTCGACAAAGTCAAAACCGCTTCTTGATTCACATCCAAATTAGTTATATTTGTGAGTACGTCGGGGTTATGAATCAGTAGATAGGAAAGTGTTTCATTTGGAGCAAAAAATACCAATCAATCTCAAATAAATTAGATAGAAAAAGCTGGATCGAGGTATGCAATTCCATCAAATGTGATACTTTCCAATCTACTGATGAATAGTTGTATGATTAAATGATACACACTGAAAATCAGAGAATTTGGCTTTGCAATTAATGATATCTGCTGGTTGTTCCACCGGATTTAATCAGGACGCTGTTTGGTTTGTAACCCACTCGTAACCCTCTGATTCTAGCTTGTCTGCAAGGGCTGCATCACCGGTCTTCACAACCATACCATTTGTAAACACATGAACAAAGTCTAGCTTGTCTAGAAATTTTAGAATTCTTGCATAATGAGTGATTATAATTGTCGTCGTCTCTTTGCCAGAAACCTGACTGATTGATTTTGCCACTGCCTGAACGGCATCAATATCCAAGCCTGAATCCGGTTCATCCAGAATTGCAATCTTTGGCTTTAATACTGCCATTTGCAGGACTTCGGCGCGTTTCTTTTCCCCTCCAGAAAATCCCTCATTAAGGTATCTTGAGAGAAATTCTTCCTTTAATCCAACTTTGGTCAAATTTTCTTTCAGATATTTTTGAAATTCTCTTACTGTAATGAATACCTCTCTGTCGTCTCCTTCAAGCGCTTTGCTCAAAGAGTTGTAAGATGTTCGAAGAAAGTGAGAAAATCCCACGCCTGAGACTTCTGTAGGGTATTGAAATCCCAGAAACAGTCCTTTTTTTGCCCGTTCGTCTGCCTTTAATTCCAAGATACTCTCACCATCAATCAGGATGTCCCCTTGTGTGACTTTGTATTTTGGATGTCCAAGTAGCGTGTATGCCATCGTACTTTTTCCTGAACCATTTGGTCCCATAATGGCATGTACCTCCCCAGGACCGGTCTTTAGATTAACTCCTTTGAGAATTTCTTTGCCTTCTCTAGTTACATGTAGATCAACGATTTCCAATACTGCCATGTTGCGCTATGTTTTACTTCGATATATAATGCCGGCGAAATTTAGCTAATCCTAACAGATATTCTTTGTAAGAGTTTAGGTCTTTTGACTAGAACATCTAAAATTCTCGCTCAACCTAAACTATTACTATTCTTTGTAATAAAATAAAAAAAGGGTGGAATTAATTTTTGGCCAGAGATGGTCTCAAAATAATTTTGAGTTTGTAACTTGTCAGAATCTCTTTACATCTGTTTCGAATGGTAACTTCTGTGACTCCTGCAATACTTGAAATGTCTCTTTGAAGTACGTTTTGTCCAAGTAGAACTGATGCCACATACAGATATGCAGCTGCAATTCCGTTTGGAGCCTTTCCATCTGAGATGTTGTTGTCTTTAGTTTTTTCTGCAATTTCCAAGGCCAGTCTTTCAACTCTGACCTCAGTTTGTGTCATGTTTGCTATCTTTGAGATGTATTTGTCCATGGTTACTACAGGGGCAGTAAATGATCCCATTTCCATTACCATGGTTCTATAGTATCTTGCTGCAAGTTTTGTTTTTGATTTGACATCTTTTGCAGGACATGATTCTCGACAAATTTCTTCCAGGGATCTTAGCACATCGCATTGTTTGCATGCCATGTAAATTGTGGCAACTGTAATGCTGACTATGGATTTTCCCTTTACATCAACATGGCCATCCAGGTTTCTGTATATCATGGAAGATGTTTCCAACACGTTCTTTGAGAGGTTAAGACTGTTGCATGTTTCGCCCATTTTTGCCAAAACATTTACTAGTCTTCTTTCCCTTGGTGATGAAACTCGTATTCTTTGTTGCCATTTTCTGAGATTGTGCATTTGGCTTGTAACATCGCGGTTGATTGTTTTTCCACTAAAGTCCCTTGGACTAATTGAAATCTCAGTCGTTATTCCCAAGTCATGTTGAGAATAAGTTGTTTGTCCGGTTGCTCTTGCCAGCTTCATCTTGTTCTCAGGATTCAAGCTGATTGTTTCTGGACCACTATCTGTTATCTGATCAGCGACTACTACGCCACAGCCAGAACAGATTATCTCGCCATTCTGCATGTCATCTATTAATGTCGATTGACATTCAGGACAGCTTTGGGTTTTTAGTATGTTCATTTTTTTCTTCTCCTAAATTTTTTTGATCCACTAACAGGAGGTTCTTTAGATGCGAAAACACTTTTGCCAATGTGTCTTTTGATATTGTTTGTTAGCGGAGTTGCAGATGCATATGGTTTTTTTGTCGGACCAATCAATTCCATTACTTTTGCAACCCTAGTTCCCTTTTTATCACAGAGTATTTGTCCTTCAGACAGTTTATCATATAACTGAATGATTACCCTGCCACTACCGGCCAGATGCATTATTTCGCCCACCTCCTGCATTTGAAAACATTAGTTTGGCATTCCTTTCATGCATTATGGTCAAATTTACTTTAGCAAATAGCTAGATTTGCTTTTATCAGTACTGTTTGGACCTTTTTAGAACCAGTTTTTCAGAAATTTTGGCAAGAATCTTTGTCTTGGATGATTCTTTTGGCAAAACAACATACCCTGACCTGACAAAAGGCCTTTTGGGAAACCTTGCCTTGTCATCGGATTTTGTGATTTCAAATCCTGCTACAGTTATCGCATCAATCAACTCTTTTAACGAAGGATCAAAGACACATTTTTCCAATCTCAGCCTTCGTCCTTTGGATTTTTTTAAATTCTTGTTGAAATAATCCAGCCAGACTACGACATGTTCGTAATCTTTCAATTAATCACCATTTTTCGTCAGATATTTTAATGACTTGACGTCTATTTGTATCATCATGTCTCAAGGTTTCAAAAGTCAATATGAAGTAATTGGAGCTTTTGATCCCAAAAAAAGAGTATTCAATTCTACATTGGAAAGTTGGAGGGTGTTTTAGCTGATTTCTGAGATTTCAATGTACTAGAGTTTATGCGTAATCGACCAAAATAACAATCGAATTGTACGCATCAACGGTAAGAGTTTAGGTCGAGCGCGAATTTTAGATGTTCTAGTCAGAAGACCTAAACTCTTACCATTTGGCCCAATATATCAAGAAATGATCTCAGAGCTAAAAAAAAAGAGGCAAACATACACGGCGACGAGACGAGCTGGAGGTTGAACAAAAAAAATTACTGGTTGTGGACGTTTGTTGGGAAATTAGTTACAATATAAGAGATTGACCCGACTCGCGGTAAGGATGTGTCAAAGAGAATGGAGATGCTTTCAGTATTTCTGACATGTTTTGAAACATGGAGAATCAGGAATCAGAACAGCCTAGTTGAGATGGGAAAATACATTTAGATGCTTGATTCGTACTAATTATAATGAGGGCATCTGATTACAAATCACTCATAAAACGAATTTTGGTTATCATTGCTACAAATTTTCTAATGTTTGTTTTGTTACTATTAACATCTGATTCATTATATGTTCTAAATGTAAGAATTCCTAGCGAGTTTATTTTTGCATCAGCCATTATTAGTGTTGTTGGAAGTGTTTTGTTTCTAATTGATAAAACACCATTTAGATACTTGGTTTTCTGGCCTCCAATACTTTTCTCGATATTATTCATGATGAGGTCTAATCCATATTGATTAAAAATACTGAATCTTTTTTTTATTTTTTTAGTTGTGGCCGTAGTCATAATATCAATATGTGTACGCTTCTCTTTTGATTTTTGGTATCATTTTATCACAACAGGAAATATTTTTCATGAATGCGCTGGATTAGGTACAATACAGAAATATACAAAATCTTTAGATCGTGAAATATTATATGATATTGAAAATGATTGTTATTATTGAGAAGATTAAATATAATTTGATGAATTTTTGCATTCAACTAGTAAATTATCAAGTTTTTCGATTTTAATAAATTCTATACATACAAAAAGATTAGGAATTCATCCTAATCCAACAGCAATCCTTTCCACTAGATAACCAGCTAAACTCATGCAGTCTCAAAATATCAATGATTTCTCTCCAAGTATTCTTTTGAATCCAACCTGTAGGAATAACTTTGGGTGATTGTCAATTAAACACCACCAACATATAATCTAGTAATAATGAGAAAATATCTTCATCTCTATTGGTTAGACGTATTGCGTAATTATTCTTAGACGTGGTTTTAGAAGACAATTTCTCGGATTATTCTGAAATTTTGTAACTGTCTACAGTTTTGAAGTATTACGCACAAGATATGTCAAAACAGGTTATTTTTTTGACACAAACACGAAGGAACTTCAAAACTGTAGACAATTACGAAATTTTGGATTTTTAGGCATAAAATTACACAAAATATCGAATGTTGAAAAAAATCACCCTAATTACGCAAAATGTCTTATGTATCAACCTCTATGCCTAAATCCACTAGAATAATCAAGACGTTATAGGCATAAAACAGGTTCTTTGCTGATTCATACCTTGATTCGTAAGAGTAAGTTGAGCACGAATTTTAGATGTTCTAGTCAGGAGACCTAAACTCTTACTTCAAAACTGTAGGCAGTTACCTAAAATCTCTCAGCATTTTTTTTCGATACCACAAAGAGATTTTTTTTTTTGATTATTTGTCAACCGCTCATTACCAAACCTTTTTAACAAAAATCAATCATTCATGTTATTGTGGCAAAAAGGTACAATTCCCCAATTTCATACAGATTAAAAGAGATTCCAATCAAACACATCAAAGTTTGGAAGGATGCCCAGTCAAGAAGACTAGACAGGGACGGAATAGCAGAACTTGCAAAATCCATCAAAAATGAGGGATTGCAAAATCCACCAATGGTTCAAAAAGAATCAAAAAACTCGTATCTGCTAATGTCTGGCCAAAGAAGGCTTGCAGCACTGAAAAGAATTGGAGCAAAAAAGATTCCTGTTCTATTACTCACTCAAAACACGAAATATGATTTGGAGAATGCAAAGGCTGCATCTGTAGTTGAGAATTTACACAGAAACAAAATGAACGCAATAGATATGACTGCAGCTTGTGTGTTTTTGACTGAATCCGTAGGAAAGGCAAAGGCTGCTCGTTCTCTCGGAATATCATCTATTACTTTAAAGAAATACCTTGGATTTGCAGCAGTTCCAGAGAAATTAAAACAGTTTGTTCCAAAAGAGTTGTCACGAGATGATTGTACTCGATTATATCAAATTATTTCAAACATTCCAAAGGCAGTCAAAGTTGCAGAAAAGTTAATTCCATTGGATCAGAAATTAAGAAAAGAGTATCTTAGAATATTGTCCAAGAGTCCAAAGTCATCTCATCTCAAGATCCTAAAAAAGGCAAAAAGTGGATTGCTCCAACAAAAGGTTACCATTCTATTGAATAAGAAAAATGCCAGAAAGTTGAAGAGTTTATCTATACGAAAAGATGTCGAAGTTGCTGAGATGGCAGATACCATACTATCTAGTTATCTAAAGAGAAGGTAACTAAAAACTAGAAATAATAGTTTGTTCAGAAAAAATAAAATGACCTGTCGTGGAATCTGCATAAGGTACAAAGCAGTAAAAAGATTGCAATGGTTAAGCAAAAAGTAATAATTATTGAATAAAAGAAATGCAGGGAAATTGAAGAAAAGATGTAATCAGGTAAAAAATGTTAATTCAAAAAAATTACACACTGCAAAACGGTGCGTAATCTTTCATTTTATTCCTTTAGTAAAATTGCGTTAACTATTCCGTTTTGTCCAGGTTTAGAAACTACTCTACATTTGCCTTCCTGTATTTCCAGTATTGCGCCCTTTGTAATTATACCGCGTCTTTTGTAATCGTTGTTTGTAGTATTTTCCACTACTTTGAGGATTTTTGTCTTTTTAACCTTGGCATCTCCTGTGGCAAGATTGACAAAATCAATCGATTTCAAAGATGTCTTTGTATTATTTCCACGAACATGTCTTGTTATTGTTACCTGAGCTCCGTTGACTGCCTCATTTGGATATCTGTCAATTTCATACTTTCGTCTAGTCCTATGCGGATGTCTTCGTCCTCCAGTTATTTTACTGGTTGCCAAGTTCTCTACACACTTTTTCACAAAAACTTGTCTGAATCCCTCTAATTTATACAAAACGCAAAAGGCCAGACTCGGGTAGGCCACCTAGTTTAATTCTGTAACGATTCGAGGAGTGTTTGTTTGGCGCATGCCTGCGGTTTTTCTCACTTTGGAGAAGAGTCTTTGTTTTAGATCCTCGACGTCCCCTTGAATTCCAAAATACTTTTGAAACTTTTCTGTTGTCGTATAAATTTTTAATCTTCCAACATTTTGATGAGTGATGAAATCCAGTTGTCGCAGTTCTTTTAGATGTGCGTAAACACCAGAGCCACGTGTTTCCACAAGTTGTTTTGATGAGATTGGTTGACTGTATGCAATGTATGATAACGTCTTTAGTGCGGCATTTGGAAGAATCGGTTTTGAAGCATATTTTTTCACAGTGGAGCTGAATTCTGGTTTTAATTGAAACACATATGATGCGTCTGGAAGCATTACTATTTCAAGTGCCTTGAATGCAGATTTTGTCTTTTTCATAATGTTATGGAGCAGGTCTAGTGTCTTTGTCCTGGATTCGGTTCCTGAGGCTCGAATTAGATCCTCGACTCTAAGCGGCCTGCCTGCCGAGTAGAGTGCAGCTTCAATTCTTGCTGTTGCCTCATCTGCGTTTGTAATTTTAGGCAACTATCCATCCCTCCCTATATGATACAAAGTCCTTTCCCCATTTTTGATCGACTTGTCGGCTATATATTTATCACCGTAATTTTGATGTCATCTTCAATTTGTTCAATATCCACCTTTTGATCTCGGGCCAAAAATAATATTGCAAAGAAACACCGAATCGAATCAGTCACATCAAGATCTGTAATAATGTCTTGGAGCAATCCAAACCCCTTTGATGAAATTTTTTTCATCACCAGGTCTTCATATTTTCCAATGATACTCTCAAGTGAGATGAAGTATTCTTGGAAATCAGGGGTCTCAATTGGCTCTATCTCCAATCGTCTATTTCTTCTTGATTGAGGGTTTGCAATCGTACCTATGAGATTCTGAAGTAATCCCAGCAAGTCATCCAGTGAAACAGGATATGTCGATTCATGTCTGAATGGAATGTCGATTAATTCAATGTCTACATCTGTCCTCTGATGCATTGGTTTTTTCTCCATTGCCGCTCTCTGCAATGCAAAAATGCTTTCGACTTTCATCCTATAGATTAATGATGAGGATAATGCCGCCATTCCTGCAACTTTGAGATCCTTTTTACCTGTTTTTTCCAGAATTTTATTCAATAAATTTAGGATTTGAATCAGATCAATATCCCAGACATCTTTTTTGACAACAGATGATGGGTTGAACAGAATGCTTACCGGATCTTGAGAGATGCTACTAGGAGTTTGCGATTCATCCATGTAATATCTCGGTTCGCATTCAATAATATCTAATAACTCTATTTTTTTACCACTTCCAGTCAACTCTTATATTGTTATGACAGAAAATCAGCTTGTGAAATCTGCTCAAATCACAGGCCCTAACGAGCCCCTTGCAGTATTGGAATCAGAGACTCCAAAACCCAAAGGGAATGAGGTTCTAGTCAAGGTAGAATCCGTGGGTGTCTGTCACAGTGATTTGCACTTGTGGGAAGGCGGTTATGACCTTGGAGACGGGCAGTTTATGAAAGTTACAGATCGTGGTGTAAAATATCCTGTAACTCCCGGACACGAGATTGCAGGTACCGTTGAAGAGATTGGTGATGCTGTCTCTGGAATATCAAAAGGAGACAGGGTTTTAGTTTTTCCCTGGATAGGCTGTGGAGAGTGTCCCGCATGCAGGGTGGAGAATGAGAACCTGTGTGATGCTCCAAGATCAATGGGTGTTTTTCAAGATGGCGGGTATTCTGATTATGCTTTGGTTCCAAATTCCAAATATTTAGCAAAACTTGATGGCGTTGATCCCGACTCTGCTACATCACTTGCTTGTTCTGGACTTACCGCATACAATGCTGTCAAAAAGGCAAATGTAAATTCGCCAGAATTTTTGTTGATAATCGGAGCCGGCGGTTTAGGATTGATGGCAATTCAACTTGCAAAGGCAATAACTAACGCCAAGATTATCTGCATTGATAATGACGACAAAAAATTTGAAACTGCAAAAAAGATGGGTGCAGATTATGTTGTAAATACCAATGTAACTGGTTCTATATCTTCTGGAACTGGTAGTCCTGTAGAAAAAATAATATCCATTTGTAACGGTAAAGGGGCAGACAGTGTCATAGACTTTGTAAATGCGCCACAAACTGTAAAAACAGCACTGGCAGTTTTGCGAAAAAGGGGAAACCTGGTACTTGTAGGACTTTTTGGAGGCTCTCTGGAACTATCCCTTGTAACAATTCCGCTCAAATCACTAACCATTCAAGGTGCCTATACTGGCAATTACAATGACATGGTTGAGCTAGTTGGCTTGGCAAAAAAAGGCGTAATAAAACCAGTCATATCAAAGAGATATGCTCTTGATGAGGCAAACACTGCCTTAAAAGATCTCAAGGCGCGAAAAATTATTGGTCGTGCTGTGATAAACCCCTAGCTTGGTTAATCATCACGCAAGTCTTTGAAGATAAAAACATCAAATATGGTCATTCCCATAATGAACTAGATATGACAGATCACACTTGACACCAGTTATTTTAACTGGATGCGTATTGTTGTTTAAATTTCAGCATGATTTTTTCAGATACCGTATTTTGAGTTTGTACGGTAGTATACAGCATGTGTTCAGGTTTTATTTCAATATCAGATACAGTATTGAAGATGGTTGCAAGGTTTCTTGATTTTTGCAGATTCTAATTTGTATCCATTAATTAGACATACAATATCGAAGATGGTTGCATGGTTTCTTGATTTTAGCAGATTCTAATTTGTATCCATTAATTAGACATACAGTACAGAAAAAACCATCATCATATTTGCTGCCACATCACATGCCATTTCTGAATATCTGGATTTTGGATGTATGATTGTTTCATGCCAGTATAACCGATCAGAGAACTCAGAGTAGTCACTTTTTCAACAATAGTCCTGTCTTGAGGAATAGGGACAGGTTGTAATCAGAAAACTCAGAGTAGTCACTTTTTCAACTGTAAGATTTTGACAATATTTTATAGGGTAATCACTGTTGATTTGAATTTTAAATGAAAACATCATGTCTTTGATTTAACGCCGGGCCAGAAACGTTCCTAGTTTGAAAGTGCGGGAAATCCTATCAGTTATATGTTTACAATACCGATTATGTTCATGGGTAAGCGTCAAGTGAAAAATGAAAGTGCACTAAAAGAGATTCGTCTTCCTGAAGAAGGTGAGCTTTTTGGGCGCGTATTGAAAATGCTTGGAGGTGAGAATGTCATGATAAAATGTGCCGATAATGTCACCAGACGTGGCAGGATTAGAGGGAAACTGAAGAGGCGAGTTTGGATTAGAGATAATGATATCGTGATTATTGCACCGTGGGATTTTAAACACGATGAACGTGGCGACATTGTTTGGAGATTCACACTTCCACAAGTGACATGGCTAAAGGAGCAAAATCACATCCCCAAAGATTTCTAGCCTATATTGACTCTGCCTTGACCGCTCTTGATACCTTACTTAATATAGTGATAAATTATTTGAAGAGTAAATGGAACAAGGTACCGTAAAGTGGTTCAACCGTACTAAGGGCTTTGGTTTTATCGAAAGAGAAGGTGGAGACGATCTGTTTGTTCACAAATCAGATGTTGAAGGATTCATCAATGAAGGCGATAAGGTAGAGTTCGAAGTAGGTGAAGGTCAAAAAGGGCCAGCAGCTCAAAAAGTCAAGAAATTAGAATAGACAATAAATTTTTTAATTTAAGACGTCATCTATGTTTTTTTAATTTAATCTATCATTTCATTATCGTATGTATCAACCTCTATGCCTAAATCCAATAGAGTGGAAAGTAACTCAGATTACACATTCGGAAATATTTATCTTGGTTATTTCGAAAATAGTCTATAACCATTTTTACAAAGAAACATGTGAGAATTTCAATTGATATTATCGGTTTGTAATTTTCCACACCTGACTCTGCTGAGATGGTTAAATTTGCAATAGTCCATGCGTTATACAAAACCATCGAATAGTAAAAATATAACAGTCTTGTGGATTGGTTTGGACTGGCAGTTCTTGGCCTGAATCTTTCAACACATGCATAACCAGTTTCAATTCCTCAACGCATTTTTTAGTCTGCTGGAATGTTTTGTATGTTCTGTGAGATATCGCTTGGTGAAATGTTTGTTGCAAATGTATTGTACTGGTTAATGATACCTGATTTTTTTGTATTTTTGTTTGGCAGAATCACAAGAGTAAATATCAGCATGTCCAGATGCTGATTTTATCGTGTATTTTGAAATTGATTCTCTTTCTCCATTGACGTACTGTACTATTGCCTTTTTAATCCCTAGTGTCTTTTTTGCAGGCATGTGAATTTTAGATTCATTCGTTTTATCACTGAAATTACTCCAGCAGTGAAAAACTCCCTGTCCACAGCACGAGGCTGATCTTGATGTTATTATTGATGCCATCTGATAGTAATTTACGCACAAAATCGGCATTTGATTTGTTGTTATACGGTGTATAACAGCCTAATTGAGCCCTTGATTCTTTAGAGTACACATTGCATGGTGCAGTAGGCCTCAAAGAGATTGGTGCTACTCTTGGATTTTGAATTGATCAGAAGAGGGTTTGTTGATTTGTTATATCGTGGTGTGAGGTGCTGTCAATTGCAACTATAACTGGTTGTTCAATACCCTCATTTCTCTTAATTTTGATATGGTGCTATCCAATGATTGATGCAGTTTGAGTAGCATTGTTTTTTGCAATATCTTCCCAATACACTTTCTTAGCCATGAACCAGTTGGTGAACGATGTACTGATTCCATTGCCAGTTTTTTTAATCCTGATTCTGCACGAGTTTCCAATGCACAAGGACATTATGCAATTGTGTACATTAGCACTGAAATCATGAGTTGGCTTTGGTAGAACATGGAAATGACAATATACGTAACTGTCTACAGTTTTGGAGTATTACGCACAAGATATGTCAAAACTGGTTATTTTTTTGACACAAGCACGAAGCAACTTCAAAACTCTAGACAATCACCAATATACTGTTACATCATTTTAGAGATAATTCCAAATGCTTGTGATAATATCACTCCTTGGTGTGTAAAGTCAGCAAACGACGTACGTCTCATGTTTGATAAATAACATACCAGTATCTAGCTTTTTCTATTTGAATGGTTTGATTCAGATCTTAAAAAATTTCAGAGTAAATTTGAGTTACTTTCCCATCTGCTGAAATCCGCTAGAATGGTTGGACGTTATAGAGGCATAAAACATGTTCTTTGCTGATTCATGCCATTATTTTTAAAATCAATTTTAACTCCTGAGAATTTGTGGTCCCAAGCGAAGGAATTGAACCTTCGACAACCCGGTTTCTGTATGCCTGATATGCTGTTATTTGGTCAGCCATCTAAAGCCAACAACTACAGCCGGAAGCTCTACCAGGCTGAGCTAGCTTGGGACAAAAAAACGAAGAATCGTACTATTAAAAAAACTATCGCAGAGGGCTTGCCAGGTGTGATTGTTTGTAGAATATACGCATAAATACTCTTTAAAGATTTTAAAAACTGGATGTCAGAACTAGCGTTATCCTATTCAGGTTATGTTTGCGCTCCGTATTTGCACACGCACATGTCCACTAGTCTTAAAGAGACTTTGATCAATTCAAAAAACATTGAAAACCTATTTTTTGTTACCGGTACATTTTCTAGTGAAAGCAAGCCTTACTTTGCCGATTCCACCAACCACTATCTTCTAGCCAAGTTCAGTGATAGTGAACGGACATTAAAAGATCTTGCCATATTTAATCAGGAAAAGACTGCTTTTGTGTTTAAAATAAAAGACGATCTCTTCAAGAGAGAGGTTCAAGGTGAGACTAACTTTGTTTCCATATATTACCTAGAGTTTGGTGAGGGTGATGAAGACCTGCAAGAGATCGCAAACCTCTTGCTAAAAAGAGAGAAAATTGAAAAAGCAGGATTTGGAAGTATGAATACGCTTTGCCTCAATCCTTCAAAATTCACATTTCCGTATTCGGAGAGCATTGTAGTCATTGAAGTTGCAAGTGAAAAGAGTCATCAGAGTGTAAAGAAATACTGTGAGCAAACACGACGTGATGTCAACAGAAAAGGATTGACGATGACCAATTTGATGAGTCTCGCACTTCTTGATCAGTTAAAGTAGAAAAGTTAGGTTTCTACTTGCCAGACAAGTATACTAACACCGGGGATTGATTAACTGATAAATAATCAGTAGACAGGAGAGTGCAGTACTTGGTGGAATTGCATAACCTCGATCTAGCTTTTTCTGTATGCATCAATCTCTCCATCCAAATCAACTGGAATAGATATAGACGTTATAGGCATAAAACGTGCTATTTGCTAACTATGTGTGAAGAAAAAGGCAAGGAATTCAGATAGCATAAAGAATGAATCGGGTAGATCAAAGATCCATAAATCGCCTTCAAAGAGAACAATTCCAAAGAAACAGATTAGGGATAAACCAGAAAATATCATGTATGTTGGAATTGTTCTGCACAAGAAATTTCATAAAGTGGCAGTCATGAACAACAAGGGAAAGATAACACGGAATGAAAAAATAGAAAATACACAACAGGCAATCAGACAAGTGCTCTCAAAGATACCACTTTCTGCCAGTGTCGTCATGGAATCATCATCAGTTTGGTATAGAGTGTACAGATTCATAACAGATGCACTGGGATACAAGGTAGTGTTGTCAAATCCTTATCTTACAAAGGCAATTATTCCATCAAAGAAAAAGACAGACAAGATTGATGCAGGGGTACTGGCAGATCTCTTACGTGGAGGATATATTGCAACATGTTTGTTCAGAGTGATAAAATTGTAAAGGAACGTCAGCTTGTACGGCATAGAAGAAAGTTGATCCAATGGAGGACATCTGCAAAGAACTGTATTCATGGTATTCTGTTACAAAATGGAATCGCTCTTAATGTCAAGTTTTGTTGCTCACTTTGTAGCTGTTTTTCAAACGAAAAAATCAACATGATGAGCCATACTAGTTTTTGTGAATGTCTTTGAATTACTAGCAATAATACTTGACGAGGCAAGGCATGTGCAAGCCTGTTCAGGAATAAAAGATGGAATGGGAACATTTCATGTCCACACTGCAAATCAAATGACATAAAAAAATATGGAAAATATGCGATTCATCTTTAGAGGTATTTCTGTTACAGCTGCAACCACACATTCAACGACAAGGCCAGGACTATATTTCATTACTCTCACATGTCTCTATCCCAGTGGTTTTTTTTTATCTGGATGTACTGCATTGTCTCACCAGTATCTGGAATATCAGTCAGGGAGATTAGTAAAAAGATGGGGGGTGCAGTACAAGACATGCTATTACATGGCTCGCAAGGTTATGCAAAAGATTAGTAAGAGTTTAGGTTGAGCGCAAATTTTAGATGTTCTAGTCAGGGGACCTAAACTCTTACCATAAAATTACACAAAATATCGAATGTTGAAAAAAAATCATCCTAATTACGCAAAAGGTCTATTACCATCATATCAAATGTGAACAAGTTGATGCGCACAAGTCGATTGTTGTTTGTTATTTTGGTCAATTACGCATAAACTCTACTATACAATACTGTCTTGTGTATACGGCCCAGAGTTTTTTAACCCAACAAGTAGAGATTTTCATCGCTTCTGCTTTCTCTTTTGTGGTGATTTTCGTAACTGTCTACAGTTTTGAAGTTGCTTTGTGTTTGTGTCAAAAAAATAACCTGTTTGGATAATTGTCTAGAGTTTTGAAGTTCCTTCGTGTTTGTGTCAAAAAAATAACCTGTTTTGACATATCTTGTGCGGTATGTATCAACCCCTGCGCCTAAATCCGCTAGAATAGTCAAGATGCTATAGGCATAAAACATGTTCTTTGCTTGATTCATACCTTGTGCGTAATACTTCAAAACTGTAAACAGTTACAAAATTATTCATTTTACTTTAGATTCTAGTTTTTTCATCACTCGCAATCTACGTTTGTTTATATCCCTCCATACTCTGTTCATATTTGCAACCCCACACACACCATATCATTACCAGTGAGATTCTTGCACAATATCCTAGTGGCTTTGCGTGTTTGAAGGAGTGAATTACATTCTGGACAATACAATACTCTGATACTATGTGTAAACGTTAAATATTCAACATTAAACTGATTTTGCATGAGCAAACCATCAGATCTAGGTTCTTTGAAGATTGGTTCCTACATTTTATTGCCGCATTCTGATCAACCAAGCGGAGAGCCATGCAGAATTGTCGAATATGATACATCAAAACCAGGAAAACACGGTTCGGCAAAAGCAAGAATTGTAGGTCAGGGAATTTTTGACGGTCAAAAGAGACCCCATGTAGGACCTGTCAGCATGCAGATTCACATTCCATTGATTAACAAAAAAGTAGGTCAAATTATTTCAATTAACGGTGAAACCGTACAAGTAATGGATTCTGAGACATTTGAGACAATTGATGTAAGTATGATTGATGACGAGGTCAAGGGAAAATTGGAGAACGGGCAAAACGTAGAGTACTGGGTCGTCATGGATAAAACTAAAATCATGCGCATCAAGAACTGATGTGGATGCTGATGATGAGTGGAAAAGCCGTCTGAATTTTGATGAGGATTATGAGTAATGAGGCATCTATCTTCAACAAATTTCCAAAGTTTGTCGGATTGAATATTGAACTATGAATCTGGGTTCTCTTTTTTCAGGTGGAAAAGACAGTACTTGTGCCATCCATCTGGCACAAAAACAAGGACACAAAGTCACATGTCTTTTGAGCGTCTTTACAAAATCAGAAGAAAGCCATCTATTACATCATCCAAATTTGAGATGGACCAGATTGCAATCAGAATCCATGAAAATTCCACAATTAACCATTCATTCAAAGTCTGATGAGACAGACGATGAGTTGTTTGCACTAGAGAACCTGTTGCAAAATGCCAAAGAGCAGTTTCATATCAAGGGATTAGTTCATGGCGGAATCAAGAGTCGATTTCAAAAAGAAAAATTTGAAAATCTCTGCTCAAAATTAAACTTGGTTGCAGTTGCACCGCTGTGGAACACAGAACCAGAGCAATACATGAATGATTTACTGGATGCCGCTTTTGTTTTTATCATTACAACCGTATCTTCTGATGGTCTAGATGACACTTGGCTAGGAAGACCAATATCAAGATCAGATATCATCACTTTGCGGCATTTATCTGACAAATTTGGATTCAACTTGAACTTTGAAGGTGGCGAGGCAGAAACATTTGTGATCAGTTGCCCTCTCTTTTCAAATTCGATCAAGATTATTCAGGCCAAAAAAACATGGGACGGATACAGGGGAAGGTTTGAAATAATGGATGCTGGACTGAATTACAATGCTTGATGGGCTAAAGGACAGTTTGGGTGCGGCAATCAAAAAGATTGTAAGGTCTTCAGGTATAGATGATGAACTTATCAGGGAACTCTCTCAAAATGTTCAGAGGGCATTACTGCAATCCGATGTCAATGTCAGACTGGTTCTTGAAATTACAGAACGGCTAGAGAAACGTGCACTAAATGAGACTCCTCCTCTTGGCCTTTCACGCAAAGACCACATTGTCAAGATACTATACAGTGAACTCTCAAAACTACTAGGAACAGAGTCTGATTTTGATTTCAAGCCTGGAAAACAAAACAAGCTGATTTTACTTGGAATTCAGGGTAGCGGCAAAACCACAGTTACATCAAAACTTGCCAAATTTTTAACCGGTCAGGGATACAAGGTCGGAGTTGTGGGTGCAGATACCTACAGACCCGGAGCACTAGTTCAGCTCAAAACGATGTGTGAAAAATCAAACGTGGAAGTGTATGGTGAGGAGAACAATAAAGACTCGCCTAGTATTGTAAAAAATGGTCTAAGACATTTTGGAGGAGAGTCATTGGATGTAATTCTAATTGATACTGCAGGACGTCACAAAGAAGAGAAAGGCCTGCTTGAAGAGATGAACAGAATTAACAAAGTTGCAGAGCCTGATTTGGTATTGCTTGTAATTGATGGAACCATTGGACAGGAATGTCATGCCCAAGCAGAGGCATTTCACAAAACTATTCCGGTGGGGGGCGTAATCATTACAAAGCTTGACAGCTCTGCAAATGGTGGAGGTGCACTTGCAGCATCTGCTGCTACGGGTGCACAAATAATGTACATTGGTACTGGTGAACGGATTGATGATCTTGAAAAATTCTCCCCTACACGATTCGTTGGACGATTACTTGGGATGGGTGATGTTCAGGCAGTATTGGATATGGCAAAACGATTGGAAAATGAAGGAGGTAGTGTAAGGATGAAGAGGATTGCTAGTGGAAAAATGAACATTGATGATTTCTTTTACCAGCTAGAAGAGGTTACCAAGGTAGGCTCATTTACAGGATTCCTTGAGAACATACCTGGTTTTTCAGGAATGGTAAAAGATGATCAAATGGACAAGTTGGAAGACAAGGTATCAAAATGGAGATACATCATTCAGAGCATGAACAAGGATGAAAAAGCAGAGCCTGACTTGCTTAATTTATCGAGGATTAAACGAGTTGCCCGCGGTTCCGGATGTTCTGAAGGCGATGTTAAAGAACTAGTAAAAAATTACAAAAACTCAAAAAATATAATGAAGGCATCCAAAGGACGTCAAATGCAAGGCACGCTTAGAAGAATGGGATTAGGATAATCCCACATAATGATTCTTCGGACATGTCTGATTATCAAAAAATCATCCCTATTGCAAACCAAATCCTAAAAAGATACGAACTGTGTGAGAACTGCCTGGGAAGGTTGTTCTCAAGACAATTACACCTTTCATCAAACAGGCTTCTTGGCAAAAGACTGAAAAAAAATCCAGACTCTGCTCAAAAGTGCTATATCTGCAAGAATCTGTTTGAGAGACTAGATCGCTTTATAGGATTGATGCTTGATGCCTCAACAGATTACTCATTTTCATCATTTAGTGTGGGAGTCATGATCAAACCGTCCATTATTGACAGGGATGATTACATTCGCTCAGAATACAGGCTGAAAGGGATAGACGGCATAAAGACTGACGTATCAAGAGAGTTGAGAAAGTCATTCTCCAGAAAAACAAAAAAGACTGTAGATCTTTTAGACCCGGACGTGACTTTTACGATAAACGCAAAGGATGAGTCCTGTCAGTTGCGTTCAAAATCAATATTCTTTTCTGGAAGATACCTCAAGACATCAAGAGGGATTCCACAAAAACAGTGGTCTTGTACGAATTGTTCAGGGAAAGGATGCCGAATGTGTAATTTCCACGGAATCTCAGAATTTGACAGTGTAGAGGGAATAATCTCGCAATTCTTTTTTAAAAAATTTGGCGGAACTATTGCAAAATTTACATGGATTGGTAGTGAAGACAAATCCAGTCTGGTTTTGGGTACAGGAAGACCATTTTTTGTCAAGATTCAAAATCCCCTAAAAAGAGATTTGAGATTAACTTCGGTGACATTTGATTCTCTCAAGATGATTCATCCCAAGATCATACAAGAACCTCCAAAGAAACATCCCAAATTTAATTCATCAATAGAGATAAAAATTTCCACAGAGGATGAGGTTGATTTAAGAAATCTAAAAAAATTATCCAGCCTCCAAGAACAACCAATAGTAATTTATGAAAAATCAGGAAAACGTTCTGAGAAGAGAGTGTTTTCTGCAAGATACAAAAAGAATTCCAGCAAGACCTTTACCCTGTTTATCAGAGTTCAAGGCGGCCTACCAGTAAAGAGATTTGTAACCAGTGATAATGTAGTGCCAGGAATTTCACAGATTCTCAACACACCATGTATTTGTCAAGAATTTGATTTTCTTGATATCGAGGTATGAATGGTTGTATCTACCTTTACGCCTAAACTGATTAGAATAGTTGGATTTACAGACATACATGTTATTTGCTAACTATATGTGAAGAAAAAGGCAAGGAATTCAGATAGCATAAAGAATGAATCGGGTAGACCAAAGATCCGTAAATCGCCTTCAAAGAGAACAATTCCAAAGAAACAGATTAGGGATAAAGCAGAAAATATCATATATGTTGGAATTGATCTGCACAAGAAATTTCATCAAGTGGCCGTTATGAATAACAAGGGAAAGATAACACGAAATGAAAGAATAGAAAACACACAACAGGCAATCAGACAAATGTTCTCAAAGATACCTCTTTCTGCCAGTATCGTCATGGAATCATCATCAGTTTGGTATGGAGTGTACAGATTCATGACAGATGTACTGGGATACAAGGTAGTGTTGTCAAATCCTTATCTTACAAAGGCAATTGCAGCATCAAAGAAAAAGACAGACAAGATTGATGCAGCGGTACTGGCAGATCTCTTACGTGGAGGATATATTGCAACATGCTTTGTTCCAAGTGATAAAATTGTAAAGGCACGTCAGCTTGTACGGTATAGAAGAAAGTTGATCCAATGGAGGACATCTGCAAAGAACTGTATTCATGGAATTCTGTTACAAAATGGAATAAAGATTCCTGGAGCAACATTCACAGGATTATACATGAAAAGACTCTGTGCCCTAGGGGATTACCGTATTGATGGCTTTATACGACAGATAGAATCACTAAATGATATGATTTCAGACATTAATGCAAAGATATATGCCACAGTTAAAACCAATTCTGATGCAATGCTACTAAAGACAATACCTGGAGTAGGTGATTACACAGCACTGGTGATTGCATCTGAAATAGGAGGAATCTCTAGATTTAATGACTCTCACAAGCTTGCAGCATATGCAGGAGTGGTCCCATCAGTTAGAAACTCTGCAGATACAATACATCATGGACGTATAACAAAGAAAGGCAGCATGACATTGAGATGGGTCTTGATTGAAGCTGCACATTCTCATGCATTACATGCACCAAATAGTAATATTACACAATTTTACAATCGTATCAAGAAAAAGAGAGGCAGTTCCAAAGCTGCAGTAGCTACAGGATCAAAAATGTTGCGAGTCATATACTGGATGTTAAAAGAGAAGAGAGAGTTTGTACAAAATTATAGTTAGGACCATAGGTCGCGTTATGAATCATGAGGGTAAAGACCTCGCTTGCTAATTGCGGTTGATCCTAACTCAGGGATGAAGATAGCATTGAGGATCAAAACCTCGTATAGATAATTATCCGCGTCCTGTATCATTTGAAACATATCTCTAGCGTATGCTATACTACACATGCTGAAAAAGGATAAAATGCTTAAAAAGGTCTCACATAGATGATTCATACCTTTTTTCTCTTCAATTGCTCTAACAAATTAATCGGTTAATCATTGAAAATTAACCAAGTTTTTTTGACAAGATTTTGTTCGATATTGATCTCAAAAAAAAAATAGAACAAATTCATTCAGTATGATTGTAAAATAGATCAAATATTTGTATGTATCAACCTCTACGCCTAAATCCGCTAGAATAGTCAAGACGTTATAGGCATAAAACATGTTCTTTGCTTGATTCATACGATAAAACGATACCGGCGTGGTGATGATATTATGAAAAAGTTTGGAATAAAGCTGAAAAACGCACGAAATGACCTGTTCACATTTGTGATGTGTCTTGGCGTGCCATCAACTAACAATGATGCGGAAAACTCTATTCGAAAATGTGTGATGCTGAGAAATGTACGGGGTCAGCTGAAAAGTGAAAATAGGATGAAGATACTTTCAGTATTTCTAACATGTTTTGAAATATGAAGAATTAAAAATTAGAACGGCCTAGTTGAGATAGGAAAATACATTTAGATGCATGATTCATACCTATTTGTTTTTGAAAAATTGAAAAGACTTATGCTATGGGGTACACCGTATGTTTTTTGATGTGTTTGATAAAACACATTATTTCATGTGTTAAAGTGTACCCTTGTTTTTAATACCGCTTTTTTACTTGAATATTTACAAAATAATTCATTTCAACAACATCATTAGCTTCCAAAATTACTTTACTTTTCTAGCACTATCAATTCTTTCTACAAATTGATCCACAGCATTCTCATCAATTAAAGATAAAACTTTAAGGTCATCAACAGTGTTTAGTTGCTTTTTTGCTATCAATAGTATTTTATCTCTTTCTTTTTTTACATCAGAACGAAATTTGTTAGAAAATAAACAATGCCAATTTTCTGCAAGTTTCATCTTTTTTTCACATATTAGGACAAAAGATGCCAAATAAAGTTGATATTGAAACTTTGATAGTGTTTCATATTCTAATTTCAAACAAGTATAATCAGCTATAGCAAGCCTAAAGTCCTGAAGACATGTCACAGATTGAATGTGTTCAGATAACCAGTCATCAAACAAAGAGTAAGAAATGAAATATTCGTTACACAGTAATAGTGCAGATATCACAATTACTACAATTATGATAGTAATAAAATACTCAAACACAATATATTCTGACAGGTACGTTGGTAAAAGAACAGATATACAGGCAATAAGAGACATCATGCCAACTATCTGCAGATGTAATCCACGTCGAGTTTGATTATCACGCGCAATAAACAATATTCGTATTCGAGAATCCAACAGCTCACGATATGCCTGATTTCTATCTCGTAATGATTCTATATCCACTATAATGAAGTAAAAAAGAATCAAGTTAAATCTTTGCCTGATTTGCCTAAACCCAAGTATAGAATATTAGCAAAATTTGGGATTTTTCCGTGTAGATCAAATTTCACACTGTTCAGAATTTGGGACATTTGGTAAGATTCATTCCTGAAAAAATACAGTAACCTCAGTTAGAATTGCGTTTTTGACCACAAATATGATAACAATTAACTAGAACTGGAATTGTAAAACAGTATGCCAATAAGAAAGAAAGGTAAACACAAGAGACATGCTGATCAAAGGGCCGACACACGTAGAAGAAAAAAGGCTAAATCAGGTAAAGCCAGATCCTAACTAACTATATGTGAATAAGGGGCAAGGAACTCGGATAGCATAGAGAATGAATCTGGCGAATCAGAGATCCGTAAATCGCCTTCAAAGAGAACAGGTTCAAAGAAGCAGATTATGGATAAACCAAAAAATATCATATATTGGGTATTGATCTACACATGTAGCCTCTTCAAGTGGCAGTCATGAATAACAAGGAAAAGAGGACACAGAACAAAAAAAATAGAAAATACACAACTGTAGATAGGAGAGTGTTTCATTTGGAGCAAAAAATACTAATCAATCAAATAAATTAGATGGGAAAAGCTAGAATGAGATTGTGTAATTCCATCAAATGTGGCACTTTTCTGTCTACTGCACAACAGACAATCGCAGTTATTCTCAATGATGTCACTTTCTACCAGTATCGTCATGTAATCATCAGTTTGGTATGATATATTGGGGATCAAACCATGTATGGATAAATGTCCGCATCTTTTATCATTTGAAACATATTTCTAGTAAAAGATATACTCCACATACTGAAAAAAGATGAAATACTTGAAAAGATTCACATGGATAAATCAACCTTTTTACATTCAAAATTCTCGATGAGGGACAATGGATCCGCTAGTACGCCTGAGAGATGCGCATGCCAAAGGAATGATTCCTGATGACGTGTATGATCTTACAGTAAGACGTTTTCCCATTACTGTTTCAGGAATAAACAGGATTGAAAAAGCATCTGGAATTAAATTTCCTATTGCATATGTAGAGCCATCTCTTGTAATATCATCTCCTGACCCAAATTCCTACGAGTATGGAATCTTGTTTGCAAGAACAATCCCGGTATTGTATGAGGAAAAGTTTCAAGTCGTAATCCAGATTTCCGCACCGCTGGTTGCCTATGGACTGAAAGGGGCAATTCATGCAATTTTGGCGCACGAGTTCTTACATTTTCTGGAACTAATAAAAAAGATTTCAAAGATGGAGTTACTCTCAGATGAAATTTCCGGGAATTTATTTGAAAACGTTTACAGTGATGAGACCAGGTTGTTTGAACCAAGAGTGGTATTCAAAGATCGTACTTTGTTAGATCACATCACAAGAAAATTTCCAGTAGGTTTTCGTGATTTTAAACTTGAAGACAAGACCATAAAATTTTGGGCCGACAGGGATCTTCCTAGAACAAACATCTCTTTGGATACCAACACTGTAAAGTTATCCGTAGAATCTCTCTCAAAAATCAAACTAGATCCCGCATTTATTTCAAAAATCGAGCAATTACAAGAAAAAAGTTCCAAAATTCGCAAGAAAAAATTGTACTAAACCGGCAATGTCTCAAAAATCAAGTTCGCAATATACGAACAAGAACCAGAGATTCAACGATCATACAGGCAGATATGAATAACAGTACCCGTATATCAGTAGATAAAAAGTGCCACATTTGATGGAATTACACAATCTCGTTCTAGCTTTTCCTATCTAATTTATTTGATTGATTGGTATTTTTTGCTCCAAATGAAACACTTTTCTATTTACTGGCATATCCTGAGGATATCACACGGACTTTGGCATGCATGTGTGTCTTTGAAAAGAACGGTAGGGTTGTGAAATAATTTAAAATTTGTATGAATCAAGTAAAGAACATGTTTTATGCCTATAACGTCCAACTGTTCTAATGGATTTAGGCGTAGAGATTAATACATACTAAAATTTCATGAATTAAATTCTGCCAGTCTACGATTCCAGAGTTTAATCGTAAATCATCAGGTCTTTTTCTTCAAGCATGTTATGAAGATTGTTCACTGAGCGGTACACATTTTTCTCAGTTTTAGCTCCGGTACAGACCAATTTGCCTGATGCGAAGATCAGAATCACCGTTTTTGGATCAAGCATTCTGTGGATTACACCCGGAAATTGTTCAGGTTCATACATGCTTCTTGGCAACATTCTTGCTGCTTTTTCTATGTGAATTTTTCCATCAAGGTTTATTGAGGATACTATATTTTGGACTGTTACAACAGCATCTTTTTTAATTTTAATTCCCTCTTTTCTGAGTTTTTGTACCACTATTTTCACTGCTTTTCTCGCCATCTCTTCTGATTTTGAACCGGTACAGACCATCTTTCCCGTACTGAAAAGCAGTGTAGCGGTTTTGGGGTTTTTAATTCGAAATACCGCTCCTGGGAATTGCTCAGGATTGTACTCTACTCCTGGGAATTTTTTTTGAATCTTGTAGAGATCTAATTTCTGGTCTATTGTAGCTGATGCTACAACATTTACTATTTCAATTATGGGTTTACTGATTGGCATTAAACATCAACTCAAAGAGCCTACATTTAAAGAGATTTAATATGTATTCATTACAGTGTGTCAAATATTACCCACATGGATTGGAATTGCATGTAGGGATTCTGCAAGAACGGTTTTGTATGAATCAGCAAATAACGTAACTGTCTACAGTTTTAAAGTATAATTTTTCAAATATTCCAAAGCATAATCATGGAAATTCAATCCCCTTGTCCTGCATGTCTCCTTTATACTCATCAATATCTTGTGAGAATCAGCTCCGACCTTTGAGCGATGACCGTTTGTGAGATTTCTAATTATGACATTTGGTCGTATTGCCCTCTGCAGTATTGTTGTGAGAATCAGCTCCGACCTTTGAGCGATGACCGTTTGTGAGATTTCTAATTATGACATTTGGTCGTATTGCCCTCTGCAGTATTGTTGTGAGAATCAGTTCCAGTCTACAAAAACGTAGAGTATTCTTTCACGTTTCAATCTTTACAAACCTGATGCAGTTCTTTTCGCTGTATTTTTTGGGTATCATTAGACGGATTGCATAATTATTTCTAGGTACGATTTTTAGAAGGTAATTTTTCAGATTATTCTGAAATTTTGAATTTTTAGGCACAAAATTATGCAAAACATAGATTGTTGAAAAAAAAATCACTCTAATTACGCAAAAGTCTATTGCAGATATTCTTCTCTCAAGATTCTTTTTTACTTGTAGTCTTGTGCTCCATTGGTGATTTTTGCCGCATCATGAGAGGCAGACAATATTCTCTTTAGGCGTGCTGCAAATGCTGTGAATTCTTTTCCGGGATTCTTGTATTGTCTCTTTTAATTCTCTGATATAGTGAATGTGGCATTTTTGGTGGGGGTTGTACCCACGTGATTCCATGCAGGATACGAGTCACTTGTAATGTTGGCCATATACCCGTCAAGGATTCTCTTTGACATAGTTCATACTGCAAGTCTGGTCAATCTTGTATATGACAACCCATTTCCCAACATACGTCTACAGCCAGTAATTTTTTCCGTTCAGCCTCCAGCTCGTCTCGTCGCCGCATATGTTTGCCTCTTTTTTTAGCTCTGAGAACATTTCTTGATATCTTTTGCCAAATGCCTTTGCAATCTTTGTTACTACATTGTTTATTGTTGATTCTGTAAGATTTAATGAGAATAGTGTTTGTAACAACTGTAAGAGTTTAGGTTGAGCACGAATTTTAGATGTTCTAGTCAGTAGACCTAAACTCTTACTAACAACTCTGATATCTTATCATAGGAGTCCCTGTGTTTTTAGTGATACGGCTAGTAGCATTAGTTGGGTTCCAAATTGTTCATTTGGCAGTGTGTAGGTACCCTTTCAGATACCTGTTTTTTGCAATGCTTGCAGTATCGTCTGGTTATGATGTATCGTGTAATGACCATTTTTGCAGGAACTATATCCTCCACTGTTATATAGTATGTATCAGTTGGCTCTGAGAGTTCTTTGTCGCATACGTTACAATCTTTCTGGACAATACAATAGGGTGATTGTCAATTAAACGCCACCAACATATAATCTAGTAATAATGAGAAAATATATCCGTCTCTATTGTTATATCTCCGTTCTATCTCTTTGATGTACAGCAGAAACTTTTCAGAACTTACTCCGTGATGTTTGGCCATTCTCTCTTTTGCAAAACTCCGAAATCCGTCTATTCCGTTAATGTAGACATTGCCTTTACCAAACATTCTGCTATGATCAATTGACAAATGACGATAACCATGAAACATCAAAGAATCATATCCTTTCCACTTGTCAGTGTACACGACACTGCCTTTCTTTACTTTCTTGATTGTTCCTGCAAGCAATGTATCAGATTTCACACTAGTAATGATCTTAACATGTACCTTGCCTTTTCTTTCCAGTAGCCAAAGATAATTGTCTTGTTTTTGGCACCACGACCCCAATTTCCTTTCCTTTCCACCCCCCCCCCCTCCTCCCCCAAAAAAAAATACGCCTCGTCAGCCTCAATTTTCCCCTTTAGTTTATCGTCTGATTTTGCCAGATGATACAGTAGAGTTTATGCGTAATTGACTAAAACCACGTCGACTATTACAACAATACTCAAACAAAATCATTAGACGTATTGCGTAATTATTCCTAGACGTAGTTTTAGAAGATAATTTCTCGGATTATTCTGAAATTTTGGATTTTTAGGCATAAAATTACACAAAATATCGAATGTTGAAAAAAATCACCCTAATTACGCAAAAGGTCTATTATCATCATATCAAATGTGAACAAGTTGATACGTACAAGTTGAATGTTGTTTGTTATTTTGGTCAATTACGCATAAACTCTAGTATGAAATATCTGATACAATCAAAAGGTAAGAGTTTAGGTCCCCCTGACTAGAACATCTAAAATTCGTGCTCAACCTAAACTCTTACATCAAAAGCATTCAATGCCGCAGGATAACTAACGTCTGCTTCCTTGGCTCCACATCTTGCGCTTGTTCCAAGATCAAACAGTTTGATTAAAACCAACCATTTTGTAAAATCAATGCGGATGATATCAAACCATGTTCCGCTAAATGGCCTGTAATCTGTTTTGCAGTATTTGCATCATAGTTTTCCTCTTGAGATTATATAGTAATTTTTGGAATCACATCTAGTACAATAAATTGTATTTTTCTTTTGGAATTGTTTACACACGAATTCCAATGCAGTTGACTTGTTGTCGATTATTTTGGATAACTCGATTAGGTTGATTATTTTCTCAATAATTATGTAAAACTAGTTGGCGGTAATAGGTTTACAATCACCACAATAGATAATGGTTGGCGTGGTTTAGTGGATCACGCATAATCTCTTATGAATAATCTGAGTTGTTTGTTTTCTCTTTTTAATTCTGAATTAATTTTGTCAGACTTGCTCATATCAAAAGATGGATGAGGTTACTCAAATCTTTTGGTTTAATTTTGTTGATCTAGACGTGAAGGTTGATTCATACTCAGTTTGTATAATCATCGTGCAATCAGGCTTTGCAATTACTGCATCGACAACTGATTATATGAAAATGTTTTTTGATGCCAATACAACAAACACAACTAAAATCCGTCTTTGCTTAAATGTAAAGTACGATACAGCAGTAACGCACGGCGTCAATTCCATCAGATATGAAGAATATCGGTCTGCCACAAGTCTACCAATCTTTTGGAATGTAAGATACAAGTTACTTTTCCAGTTACTTTTTAGGATATACCTCAAAGAGTGTAATCACATATTGATGTTGAATGAAAATTTAACCATTTAGCAAGACCTAGTGGATAAATTCTGTTAATCCACATTTTCCGCATGTATGTCTGTCTTTGTGTTCTGACATAAATACGCCTTTTCCACATCTTGAACAAATCTTTTTAATTCTTGTTACTTTGTCACCAGTCACTTTGAAATATTTGTAGACACTTGGACTAGAGCCTTTCTTGCCGGCCATTATTCAGACTTTGCCTCTTTATTTACTTCAGATGGTTTCTCTTCTGCTTTGTCTTCAGCTAATTTCGCCTTTGTTTTTTCCAGTCTTGAGAAGATTGTTGGGTTGATATGTTTTTTTGCCAATCCCTCATCATCATAAACATAAAAAATTCCCGTAATCAGTGATTTTCCTACATGATTTTTCAACCCCATTGGAATTACAATCTTGCCATCTAGTTTGAATTCTCTAGTAATCATGTCCACAGATTCAAGTTTTTTGAGTCTGCCTCCCAACCCTAGGAAATTACATGTTATCTCTCTTCTAGATAGAAGGGTGTTATCTACGTCTGCGACAGTCTCGATGAGTGACATGTATCCATAACCCTCCAGATATTTCATATAAATCTTAGTATGAATCAAGCATCTAAATGTATTTTCCCATCTCAACTAGGCTGTTCTGATTCCTGATTCTCCATGTTTCAAAACATGTCAGAAATACTGAAAGCATCTTCATTCCCTTTTCACTTTTCAGCTGACCCCGGACATTTCTCTGCATCACACATTTTCGAATAGAGTTTTCCGCATCATTGTTAGTTGATGGCACGCCAGGACACATCACAAATGTAAACAGGTCATTTCGTGCGTTTTTCAGCTTTATTCCAAACTTTTTCATAATATCATCACCACGCCGGTATCGTTTTATTATGTGATCAATCTGCTCAAACAGATAATCCGTATATTTGATCCGTTCTATCTTTTTGTGTTTTGATTTTGAATATTTCCTAGCATTATCCAATATTTTTGAGAATTCCTTGTGCAAAATGACAGCTGATAGTTTTTCTGATTTATCTGCCACATCTCTTGACTCTCTTTGCAGATGTGCAGTGCATCTCTGTCTCTTGTTTTTGGTAAATATTGCAACATATGATTTCCATCCATCAGAAACTACAATTCCTCTAAAATCAATCCAGTATTTTTTTATAACAACTGCACCTCTGCTAAAATCTAAAACATAGTACGCTTCGGTGTTGGTTCTTGCAATCCACGCCCATCCATGTTTACCCTCAATTGGATATCCAGTCTCATCAAATCCTACAATCTCTGATTTGTTGATTTCGTGCCCAATTTTATCATAAAATGGCTCTAAAAGCGTCTGACCTGTCTGCAAAATTGACCGTACTGTCGTATTGCTGATTTGTAATCCATATTGTTCTTGCAATGATTCTCTGATTGTGTTGTATGGCATTCTTTTTGAAAACATGCTCACTACACTTTTGATTACAGTGGCGTCAAATTGTCCTCTAGGTGGAAGTTTACCATCATTTTCAAATGTCTTTTTGCATGATTTACAGGTATATTTGTGTAAAATATGCTCAGTTACGTTATACTCTTGTGGTGGTGGAATACCCACCATGTTGCGTTTTTTTGTGTCAATCTGAGTAATGTCTGTGCTTTTACATTTTGGACAAGCTGTTGAATCGTGATGTGTAGTTTTTTGTGGTATGAATGTCTGTGTTTTCCCCTTGTGTCCAAAGACACCTCCTCGGTTTGACTCGGTATCTTTTTTCTCGTTCTTGTCCTTTTCCACTTGCAAGAGCTTGCGAGATGGTGGCGTATGTGGATTATCATAATAGAATAATTTATGTTTCAATTCATCATTTGATTTTGTTAAACTGTTAATTGTTCTTGTCAGACTTTTATTGTGTTTTTTTAGATCAACTATGACTAATCTGAGTTGTTTGTTTTCTCGTCTTAATTCTGAATCAATTTTGTGAGTCTTGCTCATATCAGAAGGTGGATGAGGTTACTTTTAGATCTTTTGGTTTAATTTTATTGATCTAGGCGTGAAGGTTGATTCATACAAATCTTAAACAAAGGAACAAGGTAGCGGTTTACAGTTTTAAAGTATTACGCACAAGATATGTCAAAACTGGTTATTTTTTTGACACAAACACAAAGAAACTTTAAAACTTGACAATTACGGAACAATCTGTTTCGTAGTATCAACGTAAGAGTTTAGGTTGAGCACGAATTTTAGATGTTCTAGTCAGGAGACCTAAACTCTTACGTATCAACCGCAATATCTCAATCAAATGGAATAGTCAGACATTATAGGCATAAAACATGTTATTTGCCTGATTCATACGCAGAATTAGTCATATCGTGTCTCAAGTGGTTTGTTTGAACGCGAATTACTGTTTGAAATGTCCCTTGATCTGTTTGCATTTTTAACCGGTTTTGAGTACAAGTGATAATTAGAAAAGAGATTTAAGAAATTCCTGCAGATTGGTATCATGGAACGCTACATGCTACACTTCAAAAATATGGGCTATGGTCCTGAGCATTCACGTGAAATAATCAACAGGGCCAGAGATATTACATCAGACATGAATGTGTCTGCAAGAGTTGCCAGAATTTCCAGAAAATTCGTAGAGATCGATGTAGGAGTTGAAAAGAAATATCTTGATAGGCTCGTTGAAAGGCTAGCCCCGATTGGACCCATAGACAATATCAGACATGTCATAGAAGAGAACATCAGTAAAGAACAGGGCATCAAGGACGGAATTTTCTACTTTAACAATGAAAGATTTTGGGAATGTCATGAGGCACTTGAGGGAGTCTGGAAACAGTGTTTTGGACGAGAAAAAGAGATTGTCAATGGAATCATTTTGTTTGCAGTTGCATTTGCTCATGCTCAAGAGGATGAACTCTGCATAGGTATTGGAATGCTGCATAGAGTTTTGAAAAAATTAGGCACATCGCCTTCCATGTACCATTCAATAGACGTGGATAGGATTAGAAACAAGGCAATTCAAATGCAACAAGCAAACAATCTGACTATTTTTGAGATTTGATCAGTTCCAGAGATTTTGGGAGTACCTCTGCACCTTGAAGCAGACCGATACTTCCTTTCCTGGCTTGCTCTTCAGTCATTCTAGTTGTTCCGTCATTTTTAATAAAGTTACCTGAAACCAAAACCGGAACGGGATCATCACTGTGGCCTTTGTTAATGCAGGGTGTAGAATGATCCGCGGAAATAATAATTGCAACTTTGCTTGAATCAATGTGTTCAACAAGAGTTTTGAAGAATCTCCGGTCAATCTCTTCGATGTTTTTTTTCTTCCCAATTGCATCCCCGTCATGACCAAACTCGTCTGGCCCCTTGAGATGAACGTATATGGCATTTTGAGTCTCCATGGCCTTGGCAGCTACTCTTGCTTTTTCCTCATAATCTGTCAGCCCGCCTGCCTCAAATGCTTTCATCTGGAGGACTAGAGAAATTCCCTGCTCCACTGGCATGTCAACTATGCATGAGAATTTCATAGAGTATCTCTCATTAATTGGAACCACGTCCGGATATCTGTTACCTGCATCTCGAAGTAGGATACAGCTAAGTTGTTTTTTGTTCTGCTCTTCTCGTTTCTTGTTAATTTTACTCTCTTTTAGGATCTTTATTGTTTGTTCTGAGAACTCGTTTACCAGATTTGCAGTAAATTTAGAGTCCTCAGTTCCCTCCAGCGGTAGGCATTTTTCAATTTTCATGAAATCTCCAACGGCTTTTGCCACTCCCATGCCGCCAATATTGCTGTATGCAGGGTCGGTGTTGGTAATTCTTGCAGACAGTTTTTGGGATTGCGCTCTAATTTTCACTGTTACCCTGTGTCCAATTGTAGGAGAGATTACAACTGTTGTGTCAGGATGTGAAAATTTGATCTTTTCTTCAATTTCTTTTGCCACCCCATTTGCATCTTCTTTTTCAACATGTCTTCCAGCCCTCCGGTCTATGATTACATCTTTATGTAGTGTGGAATAATTCCCTCGTAGTGCCAGATCTCCATTCCTAAAGTCAATTCCAATTCCTATGGCCTCGATCACCCCTCTACCAACATAATCCGTATGGTTGAATTTGTATCCCAACATGTTAAAAACAGCAATGTCTGATTCTGGTGCTATTCCTTTTCCAACAGAAATTACCTCACCCATTGCACCATTGCTGGCAATCTTATCCAAAGTAGGCGTACTTGCAGCCTCTAATGGTGTTTTTCCATCCAGATCCGGATGTGGAAGATCTCCAACTCCATCCAACAGGACATAAACCATGTGAATATCCGAATTATCCAATCCCTGTCTATCCAAGTTCAGATGCTTGCCTTTAAAGTTTGCATCAAAATATACGATCAAAATGAGACATTGGAATAAATTTCCAACAGTTTTTTGATCTTTAAGGATATTTGCAAACATCAAGTTTCCGGGATTTTTTTATCAGTATTTTTCTGATGGGATAGTTTGTGTTGTAATTGTTACAGTACTGTTTTGCAAATTCGACATGATAAAAAAACGCCAAGCATGGTAACTGTTTACCATTTTAAAGTATTACGCACAAGATATGTCAAAACCGGTTATTTTTTTGACACAAACACGAAGGAACTTTAAAACTCTAGACGATTACCAAGTATGCTTTCAGAGAACGGATGGTGGCAATCACAAAGAACGAGAGGTTAGAATCCAAGAGATATCCAAAATCTTGTCAGAATCATCATTTGTTATCTTCTCTTCTGCCCGGACCTGCCATGTCTTCTGCTTTGACCTTGCTGTCCCAGTCTCCTCTTACCACTTTTACTAAAGCAATGATTCCTGCACCGATAAATCCGATAACCAGTGCAAAGAACAGTGTTTGTTCAAGTGTCTTGACTGAGCAGTCGATCTCAACTGGGGCCTTTTCATCAGAGTACACATAACATGTTTCAAATTCATTTGATTCCAGAGTTGCCGCCTGATAATCATGCCCGGACACTGCAAGAATAATAATTCCCACAAAGATTAGCGCAACACCGATTATGATAAATCGCGTATCACTCATACTGTGTTCTTTGATTTATCGTATTTACACTTTGACTTGTCCTATTTTTCAAGTAATGTCCTGAGATTCTCAAGTGATACTTTATAAAATGAGCTCATAAAGGTAAGAAATTCCAAGAATTGTTTTTCAGACATTTTGTCACTGATAAGATAGGATTGCCATGTCAGTTGAATGAGCTTTTTGGACTTTACTTTAATTGAGATTGTTGCAACATACTCCCTTAGGGGCAGGCCTTTAGTTGCAATGTATGTAAAAGATTCCTCGTCTTTCCACGCAACAATGTGCTCTTCAATTTTATTTCCATCTGTGAATGTGATTAATCTTATTGCACCCACATTTCTTTTCTTTTTAGAGAGGTATACGGTCTTTTTTACATCCACAGCCCAGGTCGGAAGCCCCACAATGTTGCTAATCTTTCTCCAGACTTTATTTTTTGGTGCCTTGATTGTAATTATTTTTTTCACAGAGCCTGTATGAAATGATTTTTTTGTGGTTTTTGCCATGTAATATGACCTGAAATTTGATGAATTTTAAATTTTAGTTGTATAATCATTTTTAATCCCCAAAAAACAACAGTATCAAATGGTATTTGGATGGGGAAAGAAGAGACATGAGAAAAATCCAGCAGATGGGGCCAGTCAGGAAAGAAAAGTACAACTGCCCGAAGTCCACAGTATCATATCTGACCTGAATCAAGCACATACATTGCAGACCGTCTCTGAGATACAGCACCTAAGAGACAGTACTGTACCACTGATAGATGATCTAATAAAGGTAGGAAACGTTCTTGCAAGAGACAGTCTAAATGTTGATGATATTGACAAACATCTTGCAATTATCGTAGTCAGGGGTAAAAGGCAGGTAATTGATGTCATCAAAAAAGACGTTGTACAGCTGCCTGAAATTTCATCAATTGATGATGCAAAGAAACTAGACACTTTTCTAAACCAAATTCTTAAAAAAGTTGGTTATGTCTTGGGAAGACAGACCAAAGTAATTCACATATTTGCAAAAAAATATGCAGCCCAGTTAAAAGAAAATCTGGTAGTAATGAACGAGAATCAGTCTGTGATTAATAAATTACTAAAAAAGCATGATTCTGTAAAATCATCATTGAATGAGATAATAGATGTGCTAGACCAGATCGAGATACTAAAAATGGAACTAGTTGTAAAAAATCAAAAGATCAAAGATACAAATCAGGTTGCTCAGTCATTAGATGAAAAGATCCTGTCAATGCAGAGTTCAATCAAAGAACTAAAGTCCTCAGACGACTATAAAAGATATGTTGGCTTGAAAGATGCATTGGACGTATTTAGTACTCAAAAATCAAAGATAAAAAACGAGATTGACGCGCAGTTTACAAAAATTTCCCGTCCTCTTTGCAGATACGAGTATGGATCGTCTCTAGACAAAGAACAAAAGTACATCCTATCCAAACTAGTCAAAGAACCATTTGATGTGCTTTTTCCTCAAAACATGGATTCCATCATTATAATCTTGGAGAACGTTAGAAAAGGAATCTCTTCTGGCTCTATCTCTGTAAAAGATATCGATAAATCTTTATCCCAGATTACTGAGACAGAGGAAACACTTGACAAATTTGTAAGACAGATTTCAGAACATTCAAATGTATACGAGACCATGAAAGATGAACTAAACTCTCTTAATCCTGATGAACTTTTATCCTTAGAGCATGAGATGAACAAGAACATCTCACTTAGAGAGGACTCGCAGTTAAAATTCAAGACGCTTCAAGGAGAGATGGACGAGATGGATTTAAAGATTCCAAAACTCTTGTCTGAAATTGAAGAGAGATTGAGAGGATTTTCAGATACAAGATATAGCATATTGCCCCCATGAAATTGTATGAATCAGCAAAGAACATGTTTTATGCCTATAACATCTTGACTATTCTAGCGGATTTAGGCGTAGAGGTTGATACATACATGAAATTAAATTGCTTCAAAACTAGAGTGGTTTCATGATTTTTAAAAAGAAAAAGTTTGAGCGCAGGGTGCTGTTGCAAAAGGATGTGCTGGATAGCATTCTGTCTTTTTGTCAAATGAAGCATCCAAATGAGGGAATTTTGATACTAAGGGGGAAATCAAAGGATGGTGCAATGAAGATAAACGGACTAGTAATCCCTCCTTTCAGCGAGACTGGGCCCACATTTGCCGGATTTCCTCACTCGTTTCTTCCTTTTGATACGAGTTATCTTGGAATTGTTCATTCCCATCCAAGCGGTTCTGCAGAACCCTCTGTTACTGACCTGCACAACTTTTTTGGTTTGGTATCCATAATTGTGAAATCCCCGTATAATGATGATTCAATTTTTGCATGGGACAGAAATGGAGACCCGATTCCGCTTTCAATTGTATGAGATTTACGACACGTAATGAAAAATCTAAAGACTTGGGTGTTGTAAAGTTATCGATAGCTAGACATAACATGAAATATGGATCTTTTGTAATTGTCTAGAGTTTTGTAGTTCCTTCGTGTTTGTGTCAAAAAAATAACCTGTTTTGGTAATTGTCTAGAGTTTTGTAGTTCCTTCGTGTTTGTGTCAAAAAAATAACCTGTTTTGACATATCTTGTGCGGACACTAACGTTATGAGGTGGTAAATGATGATCTTTTCTGGATTGAAAGAATTAACCTAAAATTTAATAAATTCAAAAAAGAATTATGGTAACTGTCTACAGTTTTAAAGTATTACGCACAAGATATATCAAAACAGGTTATTTTTTCGACACAAACACGAAGGAACTTTAAAACTCTAGACAATTATCAAAAAAGGTCGTCATACGATACATCATAACCAGACGATACTGCAAGCATTGTAAAAAACAGATATCTGCAAGGGTACCTGACGCACTGCCAAATGAGCGATTTGGAATCAGAGTGATGATACTAATCGTAATACTAGAGTTTATGCGTAATTGACTAAATCACGTCAACCATCTGAATTCCTTGCATTTTTCTTCACATATAGTTAGCAAATAGCACGTTTTATGCCTTAATGTCTATATCTGCTCTAGTTGATTTGGATGGAGAGGTTGGTGCGTCAAAAAAAGATAGAACGAGGTATGCAATTCCATCAAGTACCGCACTTTCCCATCTACTGTGTTTTGAAACATGGAGAATGAATAATCAGAGCAGTCTAGTTGGGATGGCAAAATACATTTGGAGGCTTGATTCACCCTAGTCTGTTATTTCAAATGTATGTTTTGAAAAAAATGATATTGGTATGGCAGTGTTACTAAAATCATTTGGAGGCACACTATATTCTACAGAAATCTCATAGATATCCCCTAGTTGAGACAGATCATCTTTTGGAATTAGGAATTTATCACTATATTCGGTTCCTGGTTCGAATGGAAATATCGCATCTGACACTAATCCACCAAAATGATTGCCAGATGTGAGCGAAACAATACTCATACCACCAATATTACGAAGCACGACAAGCACATCACCCGAATTTCGTACCGTTATATGTACGATATCACCTGGATGATATTTGTATTTATCTGTAGTTATGTCAATCTGATGAACAGGAGGTAAATCAGGCTTGCTGACCACTGTAATTTGAGGATCATTATCTTGTATTGTTACTACATCAGTTCCACTAGATAAATCAGGCTTGCTGACCACTGGAATTTGAGGTAAAGAAATTACTAGCAACAAAACCAGTACAATTGATGCAGAAATGAAAATTAAACTTTTAGAATTTAATTTAATCAATCTTTCCTCCATTTTTAATTAGCAATTTTCCACCATCTTTAATCAAGACATGTTTGTTTATAAAGTCAACATCTAATAAAAGACCGTTTGGGATGGTTAGTGATGAGTCATTATTGATTATTACATTTCCGTTTGTTTTACTATCTGTATCTAGAATGCAATCATTATCTATAATCCAATCGTACGGTGTAGAATCAAAAGGCATACATTCAATCCCCTGGCTAGGAGTTATTGGTTTGTTGCTTGAGATAACAAATGTGATAAATGTGTCAGGGGGACTAGAATTAGGTTCAGCTGTAACAATTAATTTATAGTCAGTTATTCGTTGTACAGGAAATGTAATAAATTCAGTATTTTGAACGGTTGAATTACTGATTATAATAGGGTCACCGTTTTCAAATCTTAATTCCAATGTTAAATCTCCTTTAATAGACTGAACAGGATTATGAATTGTACCATTAGGATTAATAAACCAAGTAAGGAAAACTTTTGTATGTTTACCATATTGATCAGAAAGCGCATACTCTTTTGTAACTGTGCCATCACTGTTAATTACATCTTGGATTAGTTTATCTCCATCAGATACAAATTCCAAAGACTGTTCTACATTTAATCTTCCAAATCCCCAATCATGGAGTTGTTCAGATTCAGATTTTCTTGCTTCATACGAGTTTGCAGCAAAAAAATATCCATCAGGTCCTTGCCAATCAGCACCTGTAATTAATGCACTTTTAACACCCAACGCAGTCAATTCTGGGTGTGCTTTTAATAATAATGCAGATGCTCCAGACACATGTGGTGCTGCAAAACTAGTTCCATTAACTTGGTAATAACCTCCCAGTTTACTTGCAGTAATAACATTAAAGCCAGGTGCTACAAGGTCAGGTTTAATACGTCCATCATCAAGAGGGCCTCTACTACTGAAAGGCGCAATTGTGTCATCAGTTAAATTTGAAATTGTATTGGGATTTAATGCTCCAACTGTAATCACGTTATAACCACTGCCTGGACAGTTAACCCAGATGTGCTCACAATCATGACCAATCCGGAGGTGGAATAGGAGGTGGTTTTGACTAGATCTTTACATTTTTAGCCGATTTTGAGCACATCTGGGTTAACTGCTCTTACGTCAAAACTGGTTATTTTTTCGACACAAACACGAACGAACTTTAAAACTCTAGACAATTACATTCCTTGCCTTTTTCTTCACATATAGTTAGCAAATAACATGTTTTATGCCTATAACGTCTTGACTAATCTAGTCGATTCAGGCGTGAAGGTTGATACATACCATAAAAATTATGATGGTTCATCATATTGATTTTTTCGTTTGAAAAACAGTTACAAAGTGAGCAGCAAGACTTGACATTAAGAGGGATGCAGAAACATCAATCATATTGCCAGCCGATATACATGTAGAAAATGCAGATACAAGTTTGATAATTTTACTGGAACGTATCTTGCCAAAATCAGAATTCCTCTAAACACATTACGCATCTTTTCTACTTGTTCTCACTTGGAGTTCCAGCATACAGAATACGATTCTATGCAAGAACAAGCCTCAAAACAAGAGCACACATTTAGAATATTTCGAGAAGCAATCTACGATTCATCAATGGTTAATCTCAGACTAGCTGGCAAGCTGGAACTTGATGAAGCCATGTTTGGCGGACATCATAAGGGAAAACGTGGATAGGGTGCCGAAGGCAAGACATTGGTGTTTGGAATATACAAGAGAAGCGGACATGTAATGACGTTTCCAGTACCTGGCAGAAAATAGGATACACTTGAAATTAATTAAAAAGCACACAAGAAAAGGCTCGCTGTACTATACAGATGACTATACATATATGCTTCTTTGGTAATGAGAGGTAAACACAAAGTTGTATCTCATGAAATTAACAGTATGTCAGAGGCGATGCTCACATCAACGGAATGGAGCTTGCAATGGATGGATAGTTGAAACCGCCTCCTGTTCCACCTCCAGATTAGTCATGATTGTAAGCACATCTGGGTTAACTGAAGACTGGTAAAACTTTATAACCTTTTTGAGGATGTTTTTAGTGTGTTTAATTTCAAATCATACCTGATCTTCCTATTTATATCACTAGCAATCAGTATCGGATTACAGTTGATGCTTCCATTCCCATACGGTTTGGCAGCTGCACTAGGTATTTTTGTTGCATTTCCCTTATTACTAAAAAGACGATACACGAGCCGCATGCGCAATTATGGCGGTGACTCTGAGACAAGTGGTGGAGGATTCTTTGGAATGGGTTCACAGGGAGGCTCTGCTAGAGTTAACTATGTCTGCCTTGTATGTAACAACAAACACAAAGGCGGTACTTGTCCTCGATGCGGATCAAAGATGCAACGGGCGGATTTTTAACAGGGTATGTCACTAGATGAGATTCGAAAAAAGGTGATCTTTCACAATTCCGTTGATGTCTGGATTGCAGCATGCTATGAGAAAAATACCAAATGGACAAACACTCTGGACTATAAAAGATTCATTTCTTACTTGCTTGAGAAGAATCTGAATCTCAAGGCGTTTAATCTGTGTGCGCATGAAGCCGGAGCCACCGAGGAAGAAAAGACAAAGTTTACTGACGTCCTGGCTGAAACAAAAGATGATCCAAACTCATTGACATACACAATCAAGCTAAACGACGCTGCCTTGAGTGTCATTAGAAGTTATGACATGTTCATCTCTTGAGCTTTGGATTAACTATAACATCAAGTGCATTTCCAATAAAGACAAATGCGAGACCGGTTATGGCAATCATTATTCCCGGCGGCATTATCCACCACCATAATCCTCTTGGTGCCGCACCAAACGTATTTGCATCGTGTAAAATCTGTCCCCATGTCGGAAATGAAGGATCACCTAGTCCAAGAAAACTCAGACCAGCCTCAGTGGTAATAGCTGCTGGAACAGATATTGCAATGCTTGCAAATGCATAAGGCAGTAATTGTGGCAAGATGTGCTTGAGAATTATTTTGGAATCTTTTTGACCCATCATGTTTGCAGCATCCACAAACCCCCGGGTCTTTATCTGAAGCGACATGCTTCTTGATACTTTTGCAATTCCTACCCAACCGAACATCATCAAAAACCCCACCATTAGAAATATACTGTTGCTGATTGTCACTGAGAGAATGATGAGAAACGGAAGTACGGGCAATGCATAGATTACGTCATTGAATCGCATCATCGTCTCATCAGTCTTTTTGCCCCTAAATCCAGCATAGATACCATAAAACAATCCCATTGTCACGGATGCAATTGCAACAACAATGCCAATGAACAGTGCGAGTGGGGTTCCCCACAATAATCCTATTGCCAAGTCGCGTCTCAGCTCATCGGTTCCCATTATCCCAAACGCTTTGCCGCCAATGATTAGTTTTGATTCTGGGATTTTGACTAAAGAATCTACTGAATACAAATCCACTAAAAAGACGTAATTTCCCTTTAGAGGCTCGTGTGTCAGTGTTTTTGAGAAAATAATATCCTCAGAGGATAGCCTGTTAGTGACAAATGCAAATAGTTTGGATTGGAATGACAGGTTTTTCATAATTGTGCCATCAGTTGAAAAGATTCTTTCAGTGTGAGTCGTTTTTAAATTCGAGAATGGGAGCGATGTTGATACTAGTTCAAGTTTAATGCCGTCAGGTCTGATTACGGTCATTTGTAGTAGGGGAGAGCCAGAGTATTCTGATGAAAACTCGTATATGAAATCATTTGGAAAGTCATCATAGTCAAAATTCACTCCAAACTGATGCGATATACGCGAAATCTCTCCCTGTGAACTTGTGTGAATGCTTGGCGTCTCTAGAATTCTATGCTCTGGGATCTTTTCTGCAGTAAAAAGATTCGCCCAGATTGGAATTGCGACCTTTGGATATGAAATCCAATGACTTGGATTGTTCCACTCTTGAAACGTATCAAGTGGAATTACAATCATGGTAATCATTGATGTTGCAACAAGTATTGCAAGAATTGTAATTCCTGCAATTCCCATCCTACTTTTGAGAAATTCTTGTCTTATTTCTCGTGGGTCCATACTACTCATTGGCCAGTCCTCACTCTGGGATCAAAATATCCATAAAGCAGATCTGCAATAAATATGCTGACAAGGAAAAATACCGTGAGAATATAAGTAGAGCCAATAATTACTGGCAAGTCCATCACAGTAATTGCCTCAAAGTACAGTCTTCCCATACCTGGCCAGTCAAAGACTGCTTCAGTAATGATTGCGCCACCAAGAGACCCTGACAAACTGAGTGCCAGAATTGTCACAATTGGCGGGGCTGCATTTTTTAGGGCATGTGTATAGATTATCTTTTTTTGCCTGATCCCAATCGTCCTTTTAGCCATGATAAAGTCTTCTTGCATGATTCCAACCATGAAATTTCTTACCAGATAGGCCCACGAACCAAAACCAATCATTACGATTGTGATTAATGGTAATGTCATGTGGTACAACAATGCACCGATGTATCGGGCATCTGATGAAGGAATATCCGGAGTTGCCCTTGCAGGAAATATCTGATACGTAAATGCAAACAAGAATATCATCAGCATTCCTATCCACCACACGGGAAAGCTAGAACTGATTATTGCAAAGCTTGATGTCACCCTGTCCACAACAGAGCCAACCTTGCTGCTAGATAATGCCCCAAGAAAGATACCCAGAATTGAGATGATTATGGTGGCAGTTGTAAAGAGTAGAATTGTTCTTGGAAGCTTTTCCAGGATAATGTCTTTGACATCAGAAGAACCAGAATCGCTAATAAGAAATGTCGCATGTCCGAAATCAAGTAGCAGTATTTTGTACATTGTAAGGCCAATCCTTTGCGGAGAGTACCACGGTTCATTCAGCCCCAGAAGCTTGATTCGCTGATCTATCTGGGTTTGAACAAAGGCCTCAAACTCTCCGACTGATGAAAAGCTTTGGGCCATGGTAGGATCATTTGTTATCTCTGTTCTGACCTGAAAAACAACCCCTTGTTTTAGTATGATATCCATGTTGGAGCCAACAAGTGCGATTGTGATTAATAGGGTAATCATCAAAACAGCAAACATTGTTATCATTCTTGTGGCAACATATCTCTTTAGACCCAATAATCTCAGGTAATGATATTGGTTTATAATAATTTCAACATTGCTTGCTGGCCAGTTAACTAAACAGACCAGAGACAGGCTCTGGGCAGAAAAGCAGAGCAGTTCTCCAACCCGTATTAGGGCATCGCCGGAGATATCTCCTTTGTGGTAATTTTTTTTTGTTTTTGTTTTTGTTTTTGTGAAATTATGTAATTGTTTACAGTTTTGAAGTATTACGCACAAGATATGTCAAAACAGGCAACTGTCTACAGTTTTGAAAGCAAGAGTTTAGGTCTCCTGACTAGAACATCTAAAATTCGTGCTCAGCCTAAACTCTTACTTTTAAAGTATTACGCACAAGATATGTCAAAACTGGTTATTTTTTTGACACAAACACGAAGGAACTTTAAAACTCTAGATAATTACCAAAACAGGTTATTTTTTCGACACAAACACGAAGGAACTTTAAAACTGTAAACAGCTACAGAGATTGGGTCTAATTGTAATTACGCAAGATGTCTAATATACAGTCCTTTTAACTTTGAAAAAATTCAAATTCCCCCATTGTTTATGACAGATAAGATGATTTGTGCCGCATGTGAGACAAGAAAACACTTTGAATGTATTGACTGTATAAATAATCATAAAATTCATCTGTGTTCCTGTGATTGTCATGATGAAAATACGGAACCACATCCAGTGGGAAATTCCCACTGAACCTAATTCCGAAAGTCCCTTTCAATATTTTGTGCCAATGCTTCCAGCTGACTTGTGTCTCCAAACTTTCGGTATGTTAATTTTTCAAGGGTCTTGATTATGCTAATTGCCGCCCTATACTGCGGAATGTCTGGCACGTTTAGTTCCCCGTACATTCCTATTCCATGAATTCCATTCTGCTTTGCAAATCCCAGAATTAATCCGTTGAATCCCGTAATTATTGATCTTTGAGGAGTTGTCTCCACATTGAGTCTTTCCATCTGTTTTGTGAGTTCCATGGATGTTGTAGTGATGTACGTCTTGGGATTGCCGCCAAAACCTCTGTTAGTGTGAAAGCCGCCAAGCGTATAGATGAATTTTGCAGAGTATTTTTTTGCAATATCAATCACATCCTGACACAAAGAGTTTATCTCAGTGTTGCCTTGAGGTTGTCCTCGCCCTTCACCAAATATTATCAGGCCATCAGTATACTTGTACTTCCAACTCTCATCTGGAATCTCAATGTATCCACCTTTGTCAACTATAAATGTAGGATATGGAATACTTGCAATTCTGAATGTTTTTGCCCTCAGAGAATTGTTTATGAAATTTATCACTATGCTTCCCACATTCCCCATGTCCTGCATTGCTGCAATCACAATCGGTTTTTCCACATTTGGCTCTTGATTTTGTGTAAATTCCACAATTGTTCTGAGATGCGGTGGATTTTAAACGTATGTTGAAATTGAAAATTTACAAAGAAATTTTTTTACGAATAATATTTTTTAAAGCCTTTTTCAGTTGGAACAAGTTTTACTTTGACTCCAAAAGGCCCACTCTTTTTTACTACCTTCATCAATCCTTGTTTTTCCAGGTCCTTCAAGATGTCTTCGAGTTCCTGATTGTTAATGCCCAGATTTTTTTGAATTTTATTGAAATCCCGGGTACCGGTGTTTAGATCTCCTAAAACTTGCATCTCTTTGTTTTGCGGCTTTACAAATGACGGGGATTTTTCAAATGATTCCTGTCTTTGATCCGTTCCAGGATTGCTTTGACTGAACTGACTTTGGGTAAACGAGTCGTTCTTTTTTTTCCATTTCCTAACTAGACGTGGGAGTAGTCTTGCCAGAGGGATCAGGAAGAATATCAGATAAAACCACGAGAAATTTTCATCGACCATGTCTAAAATGATAGTTAATGACGTATTATTTGTTATTTTATGCTGTAAACAGACATTACTTTGATCGTATGAATCAAGCAAAGAGCATGTTTTACGCCTATAACGTCCAACTGTTCTAGTGGATTTAGGTGTAGAGGTTGATACATACCTTTGATCGTATGTGCCAGGCACATGGCAACTAGACCAGATAGAATGTCTAGACGTTTAGGCATAAGACATGCTATTCATACCTTTGAACCCAGAGATCGCCTCTCAAATTTTTTTCCCAATATGTGGTAATTTTATCATATTTTAACTATTGCAGATATTAATTCATCATTTAATGATTCAAGAAAACATGAAAGATTCATAAGGCAAAAAGATAATTGACCTACAAATTATGGAGACAACGCTGAAGACGATTGGTACACTGGAATATGTGCTAGACAAATATTCCAAAATCTGGAGTTGGAAGATTTCCGGTGATCGTGCAGTAAACATGATCTCACGATTGGTTACCGAGGCATGGTACGGGGAAGATGAAAACGAAGTGATAATTCAGGACAATGTTGAAAACGTAAAACAGATCAAACTAATCATTGATCGGTATCCGCTTGAAATTTTATCAAAATATGTGTGGCAAAGAAAGATCATAAAGATACATGATCCAAAACCTACTTTGTCTCCAATTAAACACAAGTTAAAACGCGCAAAAGTCGGGGAACAGTTCCGAGGAAAGCTTATGAATTTCCAAAAAGAAGGGTTGGATTTCTTGTTAAAATCATCAGGTAACGCCCTGCTAGCTGATGAGATGGGTCTTGGAAAGACCGTGGAGACGCTATCATACATAGCTACTGAAAAACAAACATTTCCAGTACTTGTGATTGCGCCACTAGTTACATTACACAACTGGGAACGAGAGATTGAAAAATTTCTAAAGAAAAAGAGCAGAAACGGACGAATAAATGAATCAAAATCCCCTAGTGTCACACTTATTCGGACTGGGAAATCCAAAGCACTCCCAAAGACGGACATTTACGTAATCAACTATGAATTGCTTCTCAAGAGAAGTGACGATTTGGCAAAACATCGAATAAAGACTTTGGTCTGTGACGAGGTGCACAACCTAAGATCAAAGACCACTCAGAAATACAAGGGAGTTAAAAAACTTGCGGCATTGCCCTCAGTATTGTACAGAATCGGCCTTTCAGGCACTCCGATATATAATCGGGGCTCTGAAATCTGGCCAATAATTGACATCATAAGACCTGGACTGCTTGGAAGCTTTAAGGAATTTTGTGAATACTTTTGCTATGTAAATACAAAGGGAAAGGCCATTGTTTTAGAAAACAAGCGGGCATCGCTCAGGCATATATTGCAAAAACATGTCATGTTAAGAAGAAAAAAATCGGATGTTCTAAAGGAACTCAAAGACAAGGTTCGCTATAAGGAGGTCATCGCATCTGATACTGACTATTATCTTGAAGAATTAGATAAAATCTGGAAGAAACTAGAGGCGGAACAAAAAAACGCAGAAACAGCATTCTCAAAGTCCGCTTCATATCAGAGGGCAATTCAAAGTGAGAGGCAGATTGCAGGCATAGCAAAGCTTTCACATGTAATCAATTTTGTTAAAAACATCATGGAGATTGAAGAGAGCGTAGTAGTGTTTTGCCACCACAAGATAATTCACAGGTTACTCCATGAGAGTCTTGGCGAGTTTTCACCTGTTGCCATAATTGGAGGACAGACAGATTCATTCAGAGAGGATCAGATCAGTAAATTCCAGAGCGGTGAATCAAAACTGATGATTGCAGGTCTGCGTGCAGGAAACGTTGGCATTAACCTGACTAGAGCAAGATATGTCATATTTGCAGAACTTGACTGGAGTCCTGCAATTCACAGACAGGCAGAAGATAGACTACACAGAATCGGTCAAAAAAATACTGTCTTTGCATACTATTTGATTGGAAATGGAACACTAGATGATCATGTTGCAAATATCTTGGTAGATAAGAGTTTTGAGATTGATGCAATAATTGATGATTCAGCTGACAGCTATGAAAATAAAAACAAGGCAGAACTAATCTTGGCGCAGATACAAGACAAGATTCGCTCAAACTAGCTAAATCCTCAACTTGTCTTTTAGTTTAGATAATTTTTCAACAATAGCATCTTTTTTTGATTGATCTATCTGAGAGTCTTGAATTTCCTTTACAATCTCATCTAACAGAGGGAATACCTCAACTTTTGGCTTGATTTTATCAAAATCAGTATTGTCAAATCCCATGGCGTCTGTCTTGTCAATCTCTTCTATCCCTTCAGGCAAGATCTCGTATACTTTTACTAGTCTGTCTTTTTGTCTTTGTGGTGACATTAGGACAAACTGACTTTTTCTCAATTTTTCCACATCATCTGTCAGAGTATATTCAGGTGCCCCAAGAATGTCCGATATCTGTTTCATACTATATGACTTTATCTGAAGAAGACGCAGTATTTTTGCCCATGTTGGAATATTGCCGCTCCAAAGAATTTCCCGGGCAAGAACTGTAATGGAAAAAGAGCCGTCACTGTTTAGCGATATCATTTTCCTGTCTTTTAGTGATGCAAGGGCATCAAGAATTCTTCCAACTCCCAATTCCTTCAACTCAGAGTTCTCTAGACTGCTTTCATCAAATGTTCCATTTTTTTTGATTGCCAAAGTCAAAATTTGCAAATCAACAGTCCCTAATTTTCTCATATTATACATTATTATTCAAGAATATATGTGGATTCAGATAACATGATTTACGGTTACCTATCAACTCCCAAAATTATCCTATGGATATGATGAATTAGAACCATTCATTGATGCAGAAACAATGAAGATTCATCACCAGAAACATCATCAGACATATGTTGACGGACTAAACAGATCACTTGAACAGATGGGCAGTGCATCACACCCACAGTATATTTCATCTATTCTCTCTGATCTAAAATCAATTCCTGAATCAGGGCAAAACGCAATCAACTTTTTTGGTGGAGGGTTTGAGAATCACAGATTATTTTGGGAGACATTGATTCCAGATAGTGACGGCAAACCCGGAGGAAAATTGGCAGATTCGATTGATGTTTATTTCAACAACTTTGAGAATTTCAAGAAAGTTTTTTCAGAAAAGGCGATCGCCATTCAAGGAAGTGGCTGGTGCTGGTTAGTCTTCAATCAGACTTTTAACAAAATTGAAATTATTACAACTTTAAACCAGGATAGTCCTTGGATTCTTCAAAAAATTCCTTTGTTAGGATTAGATGTCTGGGAACACGCATACTATCTAAAGTACCATAATAAGAGATCTGATTATGTTAAGGCATGGTGGAATATTGTGAATTGGGATTACGTAGGAAATCGATTCATAGAACTCCCTTGACATGATATGCCTAATTTGGGCAAATTCTTTTAAAGAAAGATAGGATTTTTCATTTAATGAATAGAAGTCTAAAGTATATTGCGCTTCTTGCAATCATTCCCTTGTTTACTGCAGGGTTGACAACTGACTATTTCACAGATGCCAATGCAGCCAAAGGTAAAGGTGTTAAAATCTTATCATACGGTTCTGACACTAATATTTGTGGTTTACAATTGTGTTCTGAAATTCTAGGTGGCAAGGCCGCATGGATGGAACAGAAAAAGATATCAATTCCTGTGATAGCAGTTATGGATGATACCATGATGGATGATACCATGATGGATGATACCATGATGGATGATACCATGATGGATGATACCATGATGGATGATACCATGATGGATGATACCATGATGGATGATACCATGATGGATGATACCATGATGGATGATACCATGATGGATGATACCATGATGGATGATACCATGATGGATGATACCATGATGGATGATACCATGATGGATGATACCATGATGGATGATACCATGATGGATGATACCATGATGGATGATACCATGATGGATGATACCATGATGGATGATACCATGATGGATGATACCATGATGGATGATACCATGATGGATGATACCATGATGGATGATACCATGATGGATGATACCATGATGGATGATACCATGATGGATGATACCATGATGGATGATACCATGATGGATGATACCATGATGGATGATACCATGATGGATGATACCATGATGGATGATACCATGATGGATGATACCATGATGGATGATACCATGATGGATGATACCATGATGGATGATACCATGATGGATGATACCATGATGGATGATACCATGATGGATGATACCATGATGGATGATACCATGATGGATGATACCATGATGGATGATACCATGATGGATGATACCATGATGGATGATACCATGATGGATGATACCATGATGGATGATACCATGATGGATGATACCATGATGGATGATACCATGATGGATGATACCATGATGGATGATACCATGATGGATGATACCATGATGGATGATACCATGATGGATGATACCATGATGGATGATACCATGATGGATGATACCATGATGGATGATACCATGATGGATGATACCATGATGGATGATACCATGATGGATGATACCATGATGGATGATACCATGATGGATGATACCATGATGGATGATACCATGATGGATGATACCATGATGGATGATACCATGATGGATGATACCATGATGGATGATACCATGATGGATGATACCATGATGGATGATACCATGATGGATGATACCATGATGGATGATACCATGATGGATGATACCATGATGGATGATACCATGATGGATGATACCATGATGGATGATACCATGATGGATGATACCATGATGGATGATACCATGATGGATGATACCATGATGGATGATACCATGATGGATGATACCATGATGGATGATACCATGATGATGGATGAAACAACAGAGGCAGACTTGGATTCTGTACTTAGATTATCAAGAGCAAACGTTCCAGCAGTAATTCCACTGCACCAAGGATACTATGACGGCGAAGATGTTTATTTTATCATCACTGACTCTAGTGATCCTGCTCATGCAAAAATAATTACAGAGAATCAAGGATGGCAAGTAGAGCTTGCACCCTTGTTAGCAAACGCTCCTGATGAGGCACTTTCAAAGATATACATATTTACCAACGGTGTTGTTGGCGATGGCATTCATGAATACCAAGGTGAAGTCTTTACAAGCACTCCTGCACAAACAGACACATACAGTGCATTGACTTCTCATGTTCATGTTACATGGAATGAAAGTGAAACATCAAGAATACTTGATTCAGATGAAATGATTATGAAAGCAGTCGAGAACGGAGAAATTACATTAACTAACGTTGATGTAATTTTAAACATGCCACAGATTATTTGGCCTGAGGGTCAGATGATGGTTAAAGAAGACAAAACTTTGACTGATGAGCAGCCATATGGTGGGGGTCAAGTTCTTGATATAGATACAGAGGAGATGAATGTAACTTTCATCGCTCATCGTGGATGGGGTCCTGATGGTAGAACAATCTATTACATTGTAACAGATGCTACTCCAAGCGGGCCTGCAGAATTGATGGGTGTTGTAAGTGCACCAACATTATCTAGCTTGATTACAAATTCAGCGGCAGTTGATCTATTCCAATTCAAAAACGGAATAACAGGCTCTGGCCCATTAGGTTTCCAAGCTGGAATTGCAACCTCGGCACCTAATGATGCCAATTATTCTCCAATATGGAGAATTTCTGGCATTACATGGGAAAACCCAGATGATGCATCTCTTCTTCAAACATTGCAAGACATTAGCGCATTCCAAAAAGCAGGACTTGTCAGTACAACATTACTACGTCCAATGGATAGTGATCACATTGTCAACTGTCCATTCATAGATCCATTCCAATAGGGATAAACTCTATTTTATTTTTTTGAATTCTTTACATGTTAATTTTAATTAAAAATCTGTAACAAATTTAGAAAATCAACTATACAGTTCTGGTATAACTTAAGGCCGTACAATCAGTTAACCCAGATGTGCTCAAAATCAGCTAAAAATGCAAAGATCTATAGGAGGGACGTCTCAAACAGTAATTCGTGCTTAAGCAAACAAACCGTCTGAGACGCGATTTAATTAATAATCGTACAGCATATCAACAAATCACATTTTTTCTTGAAAACTACCTGTCATTATACAATACCAGTATCCACCAGATATAATGCAGTGTATACTCTGAACAATTTTTTTCAGGGCATGATGCGTGTATCAATTCTTACTACGTCAATCGCCAGATGTGCTTCTTCGTTTCAAAAGTTTGCACAATTGGATAATGACTCGTGCAGGCAAAGAAATCCAATCGGAGAGTGGTTTCGCAATATGCTCTCCAAAATAAGGATTAGTGACGTTCGTGAATCCTTTGAATCCACACTACGAGAACAAATTTCCATGTTTCAACATATCAAATGTCTTTCAAAAAAATGTGATTATATAATTGACATGCATGAAATATCACGATATGATAAGAAACATGCACCAGATCTACGACGTGGTAAATACAAAAATGGAACATCGTGGTTTGAGACATATGTCACCATACAATGTGTCAACGGTGGCCTCGCATCTGGTTTTGGCATCATTACATGTTCCTGCACTAGAAAATTATGGCAAATTCGTGCGTAAAATTGTAACTATATGCACTGAACTGGATGTAAACATTGGAACCATAATGCTGGATCGAGTGTTTTTTTTTCAACCAGTGTAATGCAGACCTTGGATGAACTCGGGGTTTAATTTTTGATTCCATGTAAAAACACTACTACTGTTGTTGATGCTCTAAATGATTTTGCTGCAGGCAAACGCAAGCGTATCACAATATCTGTAATTACATCTAGTACATCACATCAGAAATTTGAATACACAATGAAAATAACTGAGAGAAAAAAGATAAAGCGCAACACTGGCAATAAAGAACCAAAAGAAAAGTACATTGGATTTGCAACCAATTCACCTAATGTTAATGTGCGAAAATATGCCAAACGATGGGGAATCGAGACAGGATATAGGATGATTGAATCGACAAGGCCTAGAACGCGCAGTACCAACATGGCATCACGTGAATTCTGTTTTCTTTATGCGATAATAGTGTTCAATGCGTGGGTGATGGCAAATGCACTGATTTCACGTGGTAGATAGAGAGAGAGATGGAAGGGTAAGATAACAATGACGGACATGAGGATTATGATAAACGAATCTGTGATATGGTCGAAACTACCTCCTGAACCACTTCCGAATTGGTCAGGATTGTGAGCACATCTGGGTTAACTGACAATATCCGATTGTCATAATTACAATAGGTTTTAGGTGCTAAGCGAGAACTTGTCGAATTTTTTTCACCAAGAAGCAAATATGAGAGCTAATTATTACACGATGTAACAATTTTTTCAATATTTCATGTTTTTTTGTTTGATTTAGGAACAAATTGTTCAAATCTTCCAAATATTGTAACTGTTTACAGTTTTAAAGTATTACGCACAAGATATGTCAAAACAGGTTATTTTTTTAACACAAACACGATGGGACTTCAAAACTCTAGACAATTATCTTCAATCTGTTCTGGAGTGAACATGAGCTTTACACTGTTGTAAATTGAACTGCTTAGCCATGTATAAAATTCCGGTTGATCAGATGTAAATGATATTATCCTGTCTTTTGTATCTGGTGTTACCTTCTAATTTTCCTTGCTTGCATTTTGAAATTTGAGATGGGCTAAAAAACTCAATATAGTTTTCACGTATGAATCAAGCAAAGAACATGTTTTATGCCTGTAACGTCTTGACTATTCTAGTAGATTTAGGTGCAGAGGTTGATACATACTGTAATTTTAAAATCTCATCTAAAATTGTCCCTGCAAATCTCCTCGCTGGTTTTTGCTTTTTTAAAATTTCAGTGGCAATCTGCACCAAATAAGGACGTAATAATTTGTCACTAAAACACAGTTTTAGCGTATCATAGTATTCTAGTATCATAGTGTCATTCTTTTCACAAACTATCTTTTGAACTATCAGAGTTGCCCTATTTACTTTGTCATGTGTCTCAAGTTGAATCATCGCATACTGTAAAAACTCTTGTACAACTTCTTTGTGTCTTTGTATTATTGATGCAGTTAATCTAAATTTTGAGATATTGCTAAATTTTATCAGTATCTGGGATACTGTATTGTCAAATTTCATATAATACTGTTGCATTAATGGTGCCACTTGTAACAGTAAAATTTCATCAAACACGTAGTTTTTTGACAAGTTTCTTTCTATATCAATTACAAGTTCAATTATTACAAATACAAATTTCAGAGGATCCAATATTTCAGATTTTTTGTATTCTACAGAGTATTTTGCAAACATCTGGTTTAACATGTTGATTGCATGTGCAGACAACAAACTCCTGCTTTTGTCTGCATCCAATGTCTTGATAATTTTAAGAAGAATGGCTGCAAATAACGAATAGTTTTTTGCCGAATATCCGTTATTTCTTAGGCACTGACTCTCAAAAATACTTGCAAATTCATCCAAGATTCTTGGAATTTGCTCTGCTTGTTTTATGTTTCTAAAATTGATTATCTTGTCCGGTTTAGAGTTGCTTTTTACTATAAACAAAGGATTAGCTAGTTTCAATGCACTTTGAATCGATGCTAGTCTGACCCTGTTACCTCTGCTGTATTTGTTTTTTTGTAATGTGTGAATGGATTGAATCAATGAATCATACAATAAAGTTTGTTACCTTGCTATCTTCATAAACGTTACATATATGCACAAAAGGTATGTGTCAACCCTTACGCCTGAATCAACTAGATTAGTTGGATGGTATGTATCAACCTCTACGCCTAAATCCACTAAAATAGTTGGACGTTATAGTCGTAAAACATGCTCTTTGCTTGATTCATACGTTGAATGTTATAGGCATGAAGCATGTTATTTGGTAACTGTCTACAGTTTTGAAGTATTACGCACAAGATATGTCAAAACAGGTTATTTTTTTGACACAAGCACAAAGTAACTTCAAAACTCTAGACAATTACGTTATTTGTTTAATTGTATGAATCAGCAAAGAACGTGTTTTATGCCTATAACGTCTTGACCATTCCGACGGATTTGAGTGTAGAGGTTGATACATACGTTTAATTCATACCGCAAAAGCATACAGGTTTTCAGTTCATTACTGTTGAAAAATATCCGCACATTTGGAGGATCATTCTTTGTAAACCTTGAAAGATTTGCGCTGTGGGTTATGTGCTGTATATGATGTCTTTGTGTGATACGTCTTTGCAGTCTAGATATTTCTGATGTCTGTTTGGGCGTTAATGTTTTGAGTTTAGAGATTCTCTCATTTTTTGCTTGATTGGCAATTGCCACGTTTGTGATCTAAATGTGATTACTTTTCCACATGCTGAAATTAGACAAAGTTGTTATTAAAGGAAAAAATTAGTGTCTAGTGACATATGATTCAGGCTGAAATTAGTGTCTATCCAATGGCAACAAGAACTACCAGTGCTAGTTTTTACATTGCAAAAGCAATAGAGTCAATCCAGAATACAGAAAATCTAAGATACGAGATCAATTCAATGGGGACAGTTTTAGAATCTGACAGCATTGATGTAATCTACAAGGCATCCAAGACAATGATGGAAACAGTTCACAATCTAGGAGTTGACAGAGTTGAGGTTGTAATCAAGGTAGACTCACGGAGAGACAAACATGTAAAGATGGAAGAAAAACTAGAGTCTATCAAAAAACATCTGAACAAATAGGTATATCCGAGAATGCAAAAATCACGTCCATGATATCTTTGCTCTTGATGCCAAGTTTTGTTGCTATATAAAGAACAGATTATTTTGGTGAACTTTGAATAATCATCCTGCTCTCTCATGTTGTGCAAAAATGCAAACGTTTGTACATGTGATTCCAGATTAAACTTGTTGACTCTTTTGTGCTATACCGTCCACAGTCAAAGATATGCTGTTCTGCACTCAGTTGTTGGTATGCACATCATCTCTTGCATATTCATTGAGACTGATTTACTGTATGATGTTCGTACCCCAAAGATTCCAAAGAATGATACACATTATACTCGTCTGTGCTGTTGTGAGATCCTTTTGATATCACATTACAAACAAGGTCTGCAATGGATGTATACTTTTGAGGTAACCTCAAATATCGTATCACCGCCTCTTTGATGATTGTACAGAGTAATCGGGAAATCTCGATCAAACTTGCCACGTTCCGGTGGTGGTTTTACTGCATGTCTTTTTGGCAGTCTTTCTGATGGTATGATGGTATAGTGATAGTTTTTTCCTTTCAGTCCACTGTGCATAATAAGTTTAGGTCTCCTGACCAGAACATCTAAAATTCGTGCTCAACCTAAACTCTTACTGTGCATATACAGTTCATCCATCTCACAATTACCCGATAACATCTTGTCTTTTTATGAATCAGTAATCTTTTGTAAAACTTTGTGAGTCATGTAATAGCACATCTTGTACTGCACCCACATCTTTTTGCAAATCTCTCTGATTGATATTCCAATACTGGTGAGACAATGCAGGACATCCAGATAAAAAAGAACCGCTGGAATGGGAACATGTGAGAGTAATGAAAGTCACCGGTCTTGTCGTTGAATGTGCGTATGTGTCAACCTCTACGCCTAAATCCACTAGAATGGTCAAGACGCTATAGGCATAAAACATGTTCTTTGCTTGATTCATACGAATGTGCTGCCGCAGCTGTGACAGAAATATGTCTAAAGATGAATCGCATATTTTCCATATTTTTTTATGTCATTTGATTTGCAGTGTGGACATGAAATGTTCCCATTCCATCTTCCATCTTTGAATAGGCTGGCACATGCCTGCCTCGTCAAGTATTATTGCTAGTCCAATGACATTCACAAAAACTAATGACTCTACATATTGATTTTTTCGTTTGAAAAACAGTTACAAAGTGAGCAACAAAACTTGGCATTAAGAGCGTATATCTTTAGAAAAGTAATTTCAAAAAAACACTTTGCCATTCCATATTGACATCAACTGTCTCCATGTCAACTGACACTGTTACTTATATTTACCATAACAAACATGATCCTAATACCTGTCTTTAGAATCGCTTAATTTCAAATATCTCTGATTTCTGGAATGAGTATTCTCAGAACTGCCTTAGGATTTTAAAATGTGTGCTTCTTTGGGCCGGAGTCCTTCCAATCTCTTTTACCATTGTTGCAAGTTCCTCAACTGATGTTGTAGTTGGCTTTCCTGCAGCACGGTAAATCTCTTCAGAAAATGCGGTTCCCACCAAGTCACTTCCGCCATTTGACAGTGCAACTTGTGCCAGTTTCTTGCCGTACGCTACCCAGTAAACTGAGATGTTGTTTAGCACATTTGCAAGCATGAGTCTTGATAATCCGATTATTCGCAAATCATACACAGACGAGCATTCGTTATTCACCAAATGTTCTTGCTCTAGTTCGGTATTGTCCAGACTAAACTTTAGTGGAATCAGTGTGATAAATCCACGGGTCTTTTTTTGCAGTTCACGAATCCTTATGAGATGGTCGATAATGTGTTCTGGCTTTTCTACATGTCCGTACAGCATTGTGACATTGCTCTTTATTCCCATGTTGTGTGCCTCCTCAATCACATCTAGCCATTCCTGTCCTGAGCATTTTCCCCTGATAATCCTGTCTCGTATTTCCGGATGAAAAAGCTCTGCACCGCCGCCTGGCATTGAATCAAGTCCGGCGTCTTTTAGGCGAGATAAAATCTCTTTTGTAGAATTTTTTGTCAGTTTTGATAGATAGAATATCTCTGCTGCAGTAAGTGCCTTGATGTTGAGTTCCGGGTGATTCTTTTTGATAACACTCATCATATTCTCATAGTATTCTAGTGGAAGTTTTGGATGGAATCCACCAACTATGTGAACTTCAGTCGCACCCATCTGTTTTGCAATTCCGACTCTATGTTCAATTTCCTGTGGAGTCAGCGTGTATGCGTCATCTGCCCCGTCTTTTCGATAAAATGCACACATCTGGCAGCTGGCCGCACAGACATTTGTGTAATTCATGTAATATGATGCGGCAAAAGTAACAGTATCGCCGACTAGTTTTTTTCTTGTAATGTCTGCAACAGCGCCCAGCAGATGCATGTTATCATAATTCATCAATTCAAGACCGTCCTTGTAGGACAGTTCTTCTCCTGCAATTGCTCTATCTAGGGCCTGAGAATCTCCAACTAGCTGTTCTAGCATACTGTACTGTATGTTTGTCGTGATATATTCCTTAGTCTCAAGAGATAAGTAGGTAACCACACCAATACAATTATGGTACTTTCTCTAGTTGATGAACACAAGCCAAAATGCTACTTGTGTCATGAGGGTTTTGAGAGCATAGAAAAACTCCGGGATCATCAAAATGAGAAACACAAAGACTTTTTTGAATCAAATGAAAAGCAGGTTAATCGAGAGCCTGCACCAGGCGATGTCACTGTATTTTAGACCGTTCTTGGAAAACTTGAGATGCCTGCCAAATCACAGCAATGATTAACTGACAGTGTTTTTTTGAAATATTTTATTGCATCTTGTGGTTCCCTGTCTTGTTTAACGAGTGTCCCCTTACATGCAAATGCATGTCTATTGTCAATTGTCAATTCTCAATGCACATATCCTGGCACTCTTCTGAATGCAATGCATCCCTTTGATGTGTCAAGATTATCAGAAGAGATGGAATCTGCCTTGTCACATAAGCGAATTGTATCTAACCGTCACATGCCATATAGATTCACACCACTGTCAAAAGTACTCTGGTACTATGGGTTCTTCTGAGTGTCAGATTGTATGGTCTTTGCACCAAAGAATTTCCATTCTCTGCATGCTCTAATCTTTTGTTATCATCCTACCTGTCTCTACAATAATATCGACTCGTTATCTGTCAATACAAAATCAGGATGCATTTCTGTCTCTGGGATCAATTCTTAATGACTTGTTAAAGCACTCTATTGCCTCTTCATATCTTCCCAAGCTCCGAAGTGCAATCCCCTTGTTATTCCAAAGATTGGAATCATCCTGATGCAAAAGAAGCGCTTGCTCAAAGAGGTCAAGGGCACCATCAAATTTCCCGTCTTTTAGCAACAATTCTCCCTTTGCTACAAGATCTTGGACTTTGACCATAAATTATAGGGGAGTGTGTCTGTATTAAATCTGAAAAATTAATACCATAAAGCATCCAATAGCACCTCACAGATGTCCAACTATACTAAAAATTTAAATAAATTTTTTCATACCCTATAATATGAAGATGGATAAAACAGATGAGAAAATTCTCAAAAATTTAACGGTTGATGCCAGACAGTCTGCTAGGCAACTCGCATTAAAACTTGGAATCTCGACTGTTACCGTACTGTCCAGACTCAAAAAGTTAGAAAGAGAAAAGATCATAAAGGGATATACGGCAATAATTGACCATGAAAAAATAGGGTACGCGCTTACTGCAATTATTGAGATTGTTGCCAAAAACGATAAAATTGAGGAGATAACAGACAGGATATCAAAATTTGAAAATGTATGTGGAGTGTATGATATTACGGGTCTGACAGATGCTGTAATTGTGGCAAAATTCAAAGAGAGGGATGAATTAAGCAAGTTTGTAAAGAGTCTGGCAGCCATTACAAATGTAGAGAATACAATCACCCATGTGGTTTTAAATACTGCAAAAGAAGATTTCAGACTGACGTAGGTGGAAAAGGTTGAAACTGTCTGATATTTTTTTAATTCTACTAATAACATTTGGGGCATTACAAACAACACATGCGCAATCTGATGAATCAGACATGTATATTGAAATCTCAAATGAGGATCTGACCGTACTCATTGGAGGTTTTGTAATTGCACTCTTTGCAATCTGTTTGTTTCTGGTAAGAGACATCATACTTGGAAGAAAAACCGAATATGACAAAGAGGATCTTGAATCAAAAAAGGACAGAATGTATGAAAAGTATCACTCTGACTGGGGGGATGATTATGAGGAGATTGGAGAGAGAGGATATTCAAAAGAAGACAGGGAATTCAGACATGCTGTAAGAAACAATGATCTTCCCAATTACTATGAAATTCTGAGAGTCTCAAGGGATGCAACACAGGACGAGATCAAGAAAAAGTTCAGAGAACTTGCAAAAAAGACACACCCAGATAAAACAAAAGAGGGTTCTGAGGAAAAAATGGTAGAGTTAAACAGGGCGTATGAAGTACTCTCAAATAGACAAAGCAGGGTAAAGTATGACAAATATCTAAAGGTTGACTAGACAGATTCTATTCTGACTATTACCATGTTTAGTTCAATGGAATCTAGAGTCTGGATACTGTTTGTAAGATTGGTAAAAATTTCAAGATTCATAGACGTTCTGTCGTCTTTAATCTTGGTGGATATCTTTATTTCGGCAAATTCTGTGTTTGGTCCAAGCATCTTCTCTGTCAATAACGGAACCGCCAAGAGACCCTTTATTGTCCCTCTCATTTTATAGGCAAATTTCTCTGAAAAATATGCACCTCCACGACTAGTCGGCTCGTTGACTGGTATAGGCGAGTTTGTAATTGATACGTTTGTAATTCGAAACGTATCATCATTCAGATAAAGCAGGTACTCTGGAGAGTTTTTTTCGATAAATCCTATCAAAATTTCAAGCAAATCCAGGTTTATGAACATTTGAGGATAATCTGTTTGTAATTCTATTGAGTGTTTCCAAGAGAGCATACAGCCTCATATATGTGGCGTTCATCTTTAAAAACATGAATTATAATCCGTGTTCTAGCTCTCAGTGTTTTTTGCAGTGAGCAGACCGCACACATTTAAAAACATGAATTATAATCCAACATTATTGTTACAACTCTCAAAGACCAATTCCATAAGAAAAGAGATTATCAATCTGATGGCAGTAAACGGACTGGAAAATGACTGTTATACTGAGATGCTGGATTATACCATCGACTTGTTTGAATGCCAAGGTCTTGGAGCGGATTATTACGGATATCACAATATCAATCACGAATTGGAAGTGACATATGTCTCACTTTTGGCTGCGGGGCAAGACAGAGTACGGTTAACTGATGAGGACATTAAATACGTATTTACTGCCGCACTGTTTCACGATTTTGATCCTGAAAAAAGCGTGGACAAACCACATGAGGACAATGTCATAAAATTCATTACAACGGAGAAGAAAATTTGTGAATTATTCTACACCGCAAACATTGATTTGGAAATTATCAAAGCACTGATTCTAAGAACGACATATCCCTGGAATGGAAATTCCCGAAAAAATGCAGAAGAGCAGATCAGACAGTGTTTTCAAAATTCCTCTCTGGCGAGAAATGACGCACAATACCAGCACCACATAATGAATATCGGCAAGTACCTGTCAGTAGTGGACAGAATTAGCGGTTATGCATTGGGGGATTTCAAAAAAGCAGTAAAGATGGCAAAGATGAACGCACACGCACTGGCGTGGAGATCATCATTGATTGTTAGAAATTCGGTTGCATATTTTGAGGAATTGTTGAGCAAAGAGCAGGACATGACACAAGCAATTCTCGGCTCTCTTCCAAAAGAGATGAGAAAAAACTTTTTTAATATCATACTGTCCTTTATGAAACTCAGACAGCAAGAAATTAGCATTCAGGCAGATTTTGCATATGAAAATCTCAAGCTAGTTCCTACCATAGACTATATGGAGACAAAAAAAGATCCGAATTTCATTCAGGCATTGTATGAGATCTTTTTGGAACTTCCAACACCGTTGCAATTTGAAAAAGATAATTTTGAAAAATCAGTCAAGGATCCGCAGACCATCATCACAACACTTCGGTTAAATGACAAGGATGGGGAGATTGTGGGGTTTGTCAAGGGTGGAGCACTAGAAAAGTACACTCTGCGTGAAGAGATCCGAGATGAGAATTACGGCTTGGGAAACACAATATTTCTAGAACCGTTGGCATTAAAGATGGGGTATTGGGGACTGGGAGGGGGAAGCGAGATGCGACACATGTTCATCATGCAATCATGCTCTATGAAGTACAAATACCTGACAAGTTTTGCACTACGGGATGTCATTAATGCAAGAATAGGAAAGGAGCATGCAGAGTTTGTGAAGCAGTTTGATCCTGAAAGATGGGACTATTATAGAATCAAAATCTAGATAACTATGAAAAAATCGATACTAAAAACGTTATAATTGACAATTCAAGGGGATGTACTGTATCAGAAAAAAATCGTAACTGTCTACAGTTTTGAAGTAGAATTTCTCAAATATTCCAAAGTATAATCATGTAAATTCAATCCCCTCATCCGACATGTCTCCTTTATACTCATCAATATCTTGTGAGAATCAGCTCCGACCTTTGAGCGATGACCGTTTGTGATCTATCTAATTATGGCATTTGGTCGTGTTGCCCTATGCCGTGTTGTTATGGTAATCAGGTCAGTCTGCAAAAACGTAAAGAGCAGTAATTGTCTAGAGTTTTGAAGTAATACGCACAAGATATGTCAAAACAGGTTATTTTTTCAACACAAACACGAAGGAACTTCAAAACTGTAGACAATTACAAATGAACTGTATCTCCAGTCATACCTAACATGGAATTATTGGCAAATTCTAGCTCTGCAGGAGTATATCGTCTATTTTGACTTTGTAGATTTTTTGTAACTGTCTACAGTTTTGAAGTATTATGCACAAGATATGTCAAAACAGGTTATTTTTTTGACACAAACACGAAGGAACTTTAAAACTGTAGACAATTACAAAGAGCATCATTCTTTCACGTTTCGATTTTTTTACAAACCTGATGTAGTTCTCTTCGTTGTATTTTTTGGATATCATTGCAGATATTCGTATGAATTAACCTTCACGCCTAGATCAACAAAATTAAACCAAAAGATCCGAGGTATGAATCAAGTAGAGAACATGTTTTATGCCTATAACGTCTTGACCACTCTAGCAGATTTAGACGTAGAGGTTGATACATACGATCCGAGTAACCTCATCCACCTTCTGATATGAGCAAGACTGACAAAATTGATTCAGAATTAAGACGAGAAAACAAACAACTCTGATTATTCATAGATGATCTAATAAAACACAATAAAAGTCTGACAAGATCGTATGTATCAACATCTATGCCTAAATCCGCTAGAATAGTCAAGACGTTATAGACATAAAACATGTTCTTTGCTTGACTCATACGAAATTTTTATGTAAACGATTCAACACAGACAAAAAGATTTGTTACCAAAATTACAATTCTGAAAGATATTATGTAATGAGTAGAGGAAACTTGTGATGTAATGAATGCAAGACAAACTACAAACCATTTTCATATACACAATTCAGTAAAATCGACATAATTATTCCAAATGGCTGATTCTGATCAAACTCTTTGATCTGGGAATCAGTGCAAGAAAAGAGGTAGCAGAAGCAGATGTAAGTTATCCTACTACACTGCATTGTTTTGATGTAATTAGATTCTCAATCTTGTATGAACAATCCAGAATTAATGAAGCAAAGAACATGTTTTATGTAATTGTCTAGAGTTTTGAAGTAATACGCACAAGATATGTCAAAACAGGTTATTTTTTTGACACAAACACGAAGGAACTTCAAAACTGTAGACAATTACTGTTTTATGTCTATAACGTCTTGACTATTCTAGTGGATTTAGGGTAGAAGTTAATACATACTTATTATGCATTGCACTATTTTGTAGATGTCTAAATTGAGAAGTCTACATTTGATCTTCATGTTTCTGATATTAGCACTTGGGTCGTTGTATACTATAATGTACCAAAATGTATCTGCAACTGGAGACGAAATCATATCAAACACCATAGAAGTCAATGATCTTACAGCAGACGCCCTTGTCTTGTCTAATTATGATTACTTTGGACAATCCATTGCAAACATTGGCGACCTGAATGGTGACGGTGTATTAGATATTGCAGTTGGTGCATCTGGTGATGATGCTGGTGGTGCTAATAGAGGCGCCATACATGTAATGCTTATGAACAGTGATGGAAGTGTATCAAACACCATAGAAATCAATGATCTTACAGCAAACGGCCCTGTCTTGTCTGGTTTTGATTTCTTTGGATCATCCATTGCAAACATTGGCGACCTGAATGGTGACGGTGTATTAGATATTGCAGTTGGTGGTGCCAACAAAGGCACCATACATGTAATGCTTATGAACAGTAATGGAAGTGTATCAAGTACAATAAAAATCAATAGCAATACAGCAAACGGCCCTGTCTTGTCTAATTCTGATTTCTTTGGATCATCCATTGCAAACATTGGCGACCTGAATGGTGACGGTGTATTAGATATTGCAGTTGGTGCATCTGGTGATGATGCTGGTGGTACCGACAAAGGCACCATACATGTAATGCTTATGAACAGTAATGGAAGTGTATCAAACACCATAGAAATCAATGATCTTACAGCAAACGGCCCTGTCTTGTCTAATTCTGATTCCTTTGGACAATCCATTGCAAACATTGGCGACCTGAATGGTGACGGTGTATTAGATATTGCAGTTGGTGCATCTGGTGATGATACTGGGGGTACTAGTAGAGGTGCCATACATGTAATGCTTATGAACAGTAATGGAAGTGTATCAAGTACAATAAAAATCAATAACAATACAGCAAACGGCCCTGTCTTGTCTGATAATGATTTCTTTGGACAATCCATTGCAAACATTGGCGACCTGAATAATGACGGTGTATTAGATATTGCAGTTGGTGCAACTGATGATAATACTGGGAGTACCGACAAAAGTACCATACATGTAATGCTTATGAACAGTAATGGAAGTGTATCAAACACCATAGAAATCAATGATCTTACAGCAAACGGCCCTGTCTTGTCTGATAATGATTACTTTGGACAATCCATTGCAAACATTGGCGACCTGAATAATGACGGTGTATTAGATATTGTAGTTGGTGCAACTGGTGATAATGCTGGGGGTACTCGTAGAGGCGCCATACATGTAATGCTTATGAACAGTGATGGAAGTGTATCAAACACCATAGAAATCAATGATTTTACAACAAACGGCCCTGTCTTGTCTAATTTTGATTTCTTTGGATCATCCATTGCAAACATTGGCGACCTGAATAATGACGACATATCATATATTGCAGTTGGTGCAACTGGTGGTAATAGTAGAGGCGCCATACATGTAATGCTTATGAACAATGATGGAATCGTATCAAACACCATAGAAATCAATGATCTTACAGCAAACGGCCCTGTCTTGTCTGATAATGATTACTTTGGACAGTCCATTGCAAACATTGGCGACCTGAATAATGACGGTACATTAGATATTGCAGTTGGTGCACCTGGTGATGATACTGGGGGTAGCAACAAAGGCGCCATACATGTAATGCTTATGAACAGTAATGGAAGTGTATCAAACACCATAGAAATCAATGATCTTACAGCAAACGGCCCTGTCTTGTCTAATTTTGATTCCTTTGGACGCTCCATTGCAAACATTGGCGACCTGAATGGTGACGACATATTAGATATTGCAGTTGGTGCACCTGGTGATGATACTGGTGGTAATAGTAGAGGCGCCATACATGTAATGCTTATGAACAGTGATGGAAGTGTATCGAGTACAATAAAAATCAATAACAATACAGCAAACGGCCCTGTCTTGTCTAATTTTGATTTCTTTGGACAATCCATTGCAAACATTGGCGACCTGAATAATGATGGTACATTAGATATTGCTGTTGGTGCAATTGGTGATGGTCCTGGGGGTACCAACAAAGGTGCCATACATGTAATGCTTATGAACAGTAATGGAAGTGTATCGAGTACAATAAAAATCAATAACAATATAACAAACGGCCCTGTCTTGTCTGATAATGATTTCTTTGGACAATCCATTGCAAACATTGGCGACCTGAATAATAACGGTGTATTAGATATTGCAGTTGGTGCATCTGGTGATGATACTGGGGGTACTAGTAGAGGCGCCATACATGTAATGCTTATGAACAGTAATGGAAGTGTATCAAACACCATAGAAATCAATGATCTTACCGCAAACGGCCCTGTCTTGTATAATTATGATTACTTTGGACGCTCCATTGCAAACATTGGCGACCTGAATAATGACGGTGTATTAGATATTACAGTTGGTGCATCTGATGATGATGCTGGTGGTACCGACAGAGGTGCCATACATGTACTGTTTATGAACAGTGTTAACACGACTTTGCCAACCATAACTAACATCACATCTAATGCAATAACTTCTGGTGTACTCAAGGTAGGCGATACCATATCATTCACATTGACTCTGACTTCAGCTGAGAACGGTGCTACTATTAATGGTACTTACAACTCTGTACCATTATCCTGGAACAGTATCAACAACGGAACCACATACACTGCAACATACACCATATCTGAAGGGGATGCGGATCAGACTACACCACTTCAAATCACTGGTGTAACAATCACAGATAGTACAGGCAGTACGAGCTTGCCATTTAATGGTACTGACATACTAGATACCATTGATGCAAACTCTCCCCAATTCTCTAGTGCCCAAACCCTCTCAATTTCACAGATTGCAATCACACTAGACCAGAGTGTTACTGACTCTACTGCCACTCCTAATGACTTTACACTTGGAGGGGTCACTGGCGGTTCAATTAATTCCATAGTGTCTGTCTTGAATGATATAATTACACTTGACATCACTGGTACGACAATCTCTGATAGTGATGATGTGACTATATCTTATGCCAGAACGTCTGGATCAATTGATGATGTGTCTGGCAATTCATTGCTAGACTTTGCAAAAGATGTAGCAAACAATCTGGATACCACTCCTCCAATGATAACCCTGATTGGTGACAATCCACAGACCATAGAGCAGGGAGCAGGATACACAGAACTAAACGCCACAACTAACGACGGCTCACCAGTTACCATAAACTCTGCAAATTTCACTGACGCAGTAGGTAATTACACCATCTATTATGATTCAACTGACACAGCAGGCAATACCGCAATCCAGGTCAGCAGAACTGTAAACGTAGTTACCCCCACTTTACCAACATTCTCATCAGCAGTACTAAATGAGGGAACTGGCATCTTTACAATCACATTTAGCGAGATAATTAATGCCTCTGCCATAAACTCTGCTGGATTCTCCATCAGGGATAACAATACCAGTACTGGCGCTATAACACTATCAAATCTGGAACTAACCACAACTGCCAACGGTGCAACAATATCATTCAACATGACTATGGCTAATCGTCAGTCCGTAATTGCATTTAACGTCTCAGTGCTGGACATTGGTGCCGGTGCAGTACAGGACATTAATGGTAACGCAATTACATTGTCTGCAAACAATACCATCACAACCACTTCTGACAGCATTCCACCAGTCATTTCCCTGATTGGTGACAATCCACAGACAATAGAACTTGGTGATGGCTATACAGAATTAAACGCCACAACTAACGACGGCTCTACAATAACCATAAACTCTGCAAATTTCACTGACGCAGTAGGTAATTACACTATCTATTATGATTCAACTGATACAGCAGGCAATAACGCAATCCAGGTTAATAGGACTGTAAACGTAGTTGACACCACTCTACCAACACTCTCATCAGCAGTACTAAATGAGGGAACTGGCACCTTTACAATCACATTTAGCGAGACAATTAATGCCTCTTCCATAAACTCTGCTGGATTCTCCATCAGGGATAACAACAATAACACCAGTACTGGCGCTATAACACTATCAAATCTGGAACTAACCACAACTGCCAACGGTGCAACAATATCGTTCAACATGACTATGGCTAATCGTCAGTCCGTAATTGCATTTAACGTCTCAGTGCTGGACATTGGTGCCGGTGCAGTACAAGACATTAATGGTAACGCAATTACATTGTCTGCAAATAATACCATTACAACCACTTCTGACAGCATTCCACCAGTCATTTCCCTGATCGGTGACAATCCACAGACAATAGAACTTGGTGATGGCTATACAGAATTAAACGCCACAACTAACGACGGCTCTACAATAACCATAAACTCTGCAAATTTCACTGACGCAGTAGGCACTTACTATATCTATTATGATTCAACTGATACAGCAGGCAATAACGCAATCCAGGTTAATAGGACTGTAATTGTATCTGATACCACTCCACCAACATTCTCATCAGCTGCACTAAATGAGGGAACTGGCATCTTTACAATCACATTTAGCGAGACAATTAATGCCTCTGCCATAAACTCTGCTGGATTCTCCATCAGGGATAACAACAATAACACCAGTACTGGCGCTATAACACTATCAAATCTGGAACTAACCACAACTGCCAACGGTGCAACAATATCATTCAACATGACTATGGCTAATCGTCAGTCCGTAATTGCATTTAACGTCTCAGTGCTAGACATTGGTGCCGGTGCAGTACAGGACATTAATGGTAACGCAATTACATTGTCTGCAAATAATACCATCACAACCACTCTTGATAGCATTCCACCAGTCATTTCCCTGATCGGTGACAATCCACAGACCATAGAGCAGGGAGCAGGATACACAGAACTAAACGCCACAACTAACGACGGCTCACCAGTTACCATAAACTCTGCTGAATTCATGGATGCAGTAGACACATACTATATCTATTATGATTCTGTTGATATATCCGGAAATGTTGCCACTCAGGTTATCAGGACTGTAAACGTAACGGATACTATCCCGCCAGCATTCTCATCAGCCGTTCTAAATGTGGAAACAGGTGTCATTACAATCCAATTTAGCGAGACAATCAATGTATCAACCATAAATCCCATCGGACTATCAATACGGGATAACAATAGTGGTGCCGTAACACTCTCTGTTTCAGAACTAATCACAACTGCTAATGGTAGAACTATATCATTTAACATGTCTCAAACCAAACTTGCATCAGTAACAGCATTCACCATGTCAGTGCTAGACATTGATGCTGCAGCAGTTAGTGATGTCTCTGGAAATAAGATTATCGTATCTACAGATAACCCCATCAGAGTCACTACTCTTCCGCACTCTCATACACCTTGCCATCTTCCCGGTTCTGGAGACTGGATAATTACAACTAGTTGTATGCTTTCTACAAACTATGTGACTCTTGAAAATGTGATTGTACGAAATAACTCTGTCCTGATTATTCTTGATGAGATCACTCTGGATATCGACTTTCTAAACAATAACCTCACAATAGAATCTGGAAGCGGGGTTTTGATTGAATCCGGCGGAACAATCACCTGATGTTACTAGTCGGTATATTCAGATACTGTAACTGTCTAGAGTTTTGAAGTTCCTTCGTGTTTATGTCAAAAAAATAACCTAGAGTTTATGCGTAATTGACTAAACCACGTCGACTATTACAACAATACTCAAACAAAATCATTAGACGTATTGCGTAATTATTCCTAGACGTGGTTTTAGAAGATAATTTTTCGGATTATTCTGAAATTTTGGATTTTTAGGCATAAAATTACACAAGATATCGAATGTTGAAAAAAATCACACAAATTACGCAAAAGGTCTATTGGCATCATATCAGCTGTGAACAAGTTGATACGTACAAGTTGAATGTTGTTTCTTATTTTGGTCAATTACGCATAAACTCTTCTACATTGTTTTTCCTGATAATTTGAGCAGTGAATTGATTCCACATTCAGAATACTCAGCAATAATCAAGTTCAGTGAATCACTCTTGCAGTCTGAATTTTTTCCAGGTGTATATATTCAGGCATTTTTTAAATTAACGACCAGTCCAATATAGAAGGATTGATACATTTAGAAAATTCTGCAAAATATCATATATAGGAAGACCAGATTCGCAAGACCATTCACAATTCCTCAAAAGAATTTTTATAACAATTTGGGTTTGCTTTGAGCTGTTCATCTACAATTTTTTGTGAGAATTTATGTTCTGTAACCATGTGCTGTGGAATGTCATCACACTTTTTTTTACAGGTTCTGCACACATATGTCATATCTAATTTCCAATGATTTTCAGGTACTATTAGAACTATTGTTTTATCTCAGTTAATCCAGATGTGCTCAAAATCGGCTAAAAATGCAAAGATATAGTCAAAACCCAGTAGATGGGAAAGTAGGTTATAAAAGCTCGATTTTCGTGGCTTTTTGAGGGTCAAAAATTCCTAGTTCTTACAAATTGTGATGAAAACATCTTGAATCAATCGATTTACGCATAAAAACTAGCAAAAACAGATCAGTTACAAATCCTATAATCTCAAGACTTGTAATCTAAAGAAATTCGGTCAAAAATACACGAAAAACAAAGAATTTGATTTTACTTTCCCATCTACTGAAACCACCTCCTGTTCCACCTCCGGATTGGTCATGATTGTGAGCACATCTGGGTTGACTGTATCTTAATCTTTGTCAATAAACTCGTTTATGCCTGGAGGGTCTGGAGCCAGCCCTTTTCTCTTTCTAATATCAGATATTGCCGCCTGAAACAATGATTTTGGAACCTCGGTCCAGGCCTTAAATGACGTGTTCCATGTTGCACGTCCTGCAGTTTGCCCTCTCATTGCTTCAGATAGGGTAAATGTTTCAGAAGCTGGAATCTCACCTATAACGATACTTGATGCACCTTTTTGTGACATGTCGAGAACTTTGCCACGCTTGCCAGAAAGGACGGTTGCAACGTTTCCAACCAGGTCAGTCGGAACACGCACCTCAATTGCCAGAGTTGGCTCTAAAACAGTAGTCCCTGCAGTCAGTAATGCACCCATGCATGCACGACGGGAGGCAGGGCCTAGTTGGGACAAGCCCCGGTGGGCAGTATCCTCGTGTGGGACAAAGTGTGTAAAGATAAACTTGCAATCCCTCATCTGTTCTCTACAGAGAGGGCCTTCTTTCATTACCTCATCAAAACCAGTATTGATGGAATCAGTTGATTCCTGTACAAACTGAACGCCCTTGGTTCCGTTAATCAGGACATTTCCACGTGAATCAAGCTTCATGATTCTCTTGATTGTATCAGTGTCCCATCCCGCATCTTTGAGCCGGTCTGCGACAAATTTCTTGTCTTTCATCTCGCTGATTTCACCGGTTCTAAGCATGTTTGCAATATTGGGTTCTAGAGGCTCTACCTTCATGAAGATCTTGTTGTGTCTGTTAGGTGACTTTGACATGATTGGCTCACTTGTGCCCTTTACGGTCTCCCTGTAGTTAATCAGAGGCTCTGATGTTATAATCTCAATTTTGGCATCCTGTATACGATGGACAGCGACATCAAGGTGCAGTACGCCCATTCCTGCAACAATAGTCTCACCGCTCTCTTGATCAATTTTTACGACAAGGTTGGGATCCTCGATTGTCAATTGTTTTAGAAATTCAACTAGTTTAGGCAAGTCTTTGGGATGTTTTGGCTCTATTGCAATTTGGACTACGGGTTCTGAGACATATTTTACTCCCTCAAACATTTGAGTGTCTTTGATGGAAGACAGAGTGTTTCCTGCCCGGGCATCAGTTAATCCCAACAATGCCGGGATGTTTCCCGCTCCAAGTTCTCCCACTTGTTCCCTTTGGTTTCCCATAAAAAAGTTTACAGATTGAATTCTTCCCTCCCTTTTCTCGTCAATTATGTTAATGGTTTGTCCGTCCTTGATTGTACCAGAGAACAGCCTGCCTATCGCAACAGGTCCTGCCGCAGGATCTAACACCATATTTACAATCATCATGATTGTTGGGCCATCATCACTGCAAGCAAGCAGTGCCTTTCCAATATCAGAATCCAAATCCCCTTTCCAAATTTGCGGAATTCTGTACTTTACTGCCACATGTGGTGGAGGATGGTGTTTTACAACCATGCCAAGTATGGCCTCTGCTAGTGGTGCTTTTTCTACAAGTTCTGAAACTTTGTCATTTTGATAGGCATCAATGACATCCTTGAATGTAAGTCCTTTCTCTTTCATTAGGTCAGTATTGATTGCCCATCTGTCCTTTGCAGAACCAAAGGTGACGCTGGCATCCTGAATTGACACTTTCCATTTTTCTCGGTATTCAGGTTCTGCGTATGTATCAATTAGCTGATTAAAGTTTGAAATGACTTCTGCTAGTTGCTGCTGCATCTTTTCAGGGGTCAGTTTGAGTTCTTTTATGAGCCTATCTACCTTGTTGATGAACAGGATAGGCTTCACCCTCTCTTCAAGCGCCATTCTAGTTACGGTCTCAGTCTGAGTCATGATGCCTTCCACTGCATCACACACCACAACTGCACCATCAATTGCCCTTAGGCTACGGATTACCCTTCCACTAAAGTCCACGTGTCCGGGGGTATCAATCATGTTAATGACGTATTCTTTATCTTTTTGAGTAAAATGTAAAGTAACGTTTGCCTGATAGATTGTGATTCCTCTTTCCTGCTCTTCCTTGTCAAAGTCCATTGCCAGTGCTTTGCCGGCAGTGGATGGTGCAATAATACCAGAATATGCCAAGAGGCTGTCGCTCATGGTAGTCTTTCCATGATCAACATGGGCAATGACACCAAAGTTACGGATTTGATCCTTGTTCTTGATGATTTTTAGAACCTCGCCTGTTGACTTGTACTTTACCATATTCGCGACCCTAGTAATCTGGTATTAAACCTTAGCCTTGTAAAGATCAATAGATCATTTGATTGCTAATGTTTCGGATTTTTTTTGCAGTAACAAAATGACAGTCCCTTTTTCTTTTCCTTTTTGCCTCAAAGAGTGTAAGCAGTTGAGAGAAGAATGTACAGTATACCATCTGAGACATTTTTTCTGACGGCATATTAGGATGGATTACATTGATGCCAATTTTTTTGAGACTGCATCCAAGGCGTTTATTGTGAGAGTTTTTTTCTTCAAATATTATTACAGTATCACCACTCTGAGCTGAGAATAACTCCATATGAGAGAACTGTTCTATTCTGGAATAGCAGGCAGCATAGCCCATGACTTCGTAAAACTTTGCAACACAATACATTGCCAATGGGAACGTGAACAGATTTCCAAGAACAAAGATCCTCTTTGAGACTAGGGCTTTATTTGCGTCAGTCTTTGCTGTTAAGAATAGTTTTGAATCCTTTGGGATTGTTATCTGCCTTACCAGAGATATGCATGTCAGGGCACTTTCCAAAAAAGAGATGCTTCCGGCAGTAAAGACTGCACTGTTTGGAGCAGTAAGAAGAATGGTTTCATCAGAGGCCTCGGCCAGTCTGCTTTGAGGTTTTGAGGTGATGGCAGTAGCTCTTTTTGCAATCATTGCAGCTTTGATATTTGTGATGGTGTTGCCAGATATTGAGACAAGATAGACGTGTTTTGATTTGGCCAGCTGTTTGTTATTGTATATATCTAATGGGTCCATTGCCTTTGCCATTCCGCCTGAAAATGATTCGGCCAGCATTGCAGATGCCAGAGAATCTCCACTTCCTGAAAAGATGATGTCCCTTTGCTGATTGTAGGACAGTGGTTTTTGTTTTCTGAATGATTTTAGAAAATCCGATTGAGATTCAATGTCTCTCTCATATGCCTCAATAGTATTCACAATATTAGATGGCTTGGGAGATATATTAGAAAACCGATCAGCGCTGGTTTGTAACTGTCTACAGTTTTAAAGTATTACACACAAGGGTACTGTTAACTTATAGAGACCTAATCACGATCTTCTCTGGAATGGTCAAGATAATCATATAAGTTCAGATAAAAATCATTATTCACGAATTCCCATAACTGCTCTATCCATAATCGATCACTCCGTTTTGATGATTTTTGCAGACCATTCATTATTTTCTTTATCCACTGACCATTCTACAGAATCACCCTCTTTCAGTCCTAATTGATTGACTACAAAGAGTGGTATCGTAGTTCTCAGAGATATAGAATTTGATGTTGCCGATACGACTACAGTCTTTATTCCTGTTCTCATATAGGTAATCTAAATTATCCGACAATTAAAGTTACCTATTAGTCTAAATTACCTGTTTAGTTACCTATAGTTTATATTACCATACCACTTACCTATTACATGAACCCACGTTTACAACAAGCCAAACAAATGCTAGAAAACCCAAACTGTACAACTCAAACAGATTACGGTAAATTTGTTGTTAAATCCCAAACTGACCCAAAGAAGATCTATACAGTTTCTAGAACTGGACATGGCTTAATCTGTGAATGTTCAGACTACACTCAAACTAAATCGGACTGCAAACATATCAAACTCATTCTAGAGAACATGAAAAAGAACCAATACGATTCCCAAGAATTTAGAATGATTGATCGTTCTAACTGCAATCTCTGTAAATTCTGTTCTTCTGGCAATTTGATCAAGAAAGGGTTCAAGAATAACAAATCTGGTAAAGTCCAATTATTCAAGTGTAAAGACTGTAAAAGAAAATTTACTGTAAACTTTGGATTTGAAAAGATGAGATATTCTAACACTCTCATAACCAGATCACTTCAAATGTACTATTCTGGCATGTCTGTTAGAGATATTGCAGACTGTTTTGAACAAGAAGACATTAAAATTTCCCATGTCGCTATCTACAAATGGATTAGAAAATATTCCCGTATGACTAGCGATTATCTCAAGGGTATAGTTCCTAGAGTATCTGAAACTTGGAGAACTGATGAAATCTATATGAAAATCTGTGGTCAAGACAAATATTTCTATTCCATGATGGATCACCACACTAGATTTATGATCACTAAACTTATGGCAGATACTAAAGGCACTCAAGACGTAGATCCAATGTTCAAAGAGGCTAAGATGATTACTGATAAAATCCCTACTATCTTTATCTCTGATGGTGCTAAGAATTTCCATAGAGCATGGATTAACAATTACAAGGCTAAAAATCCTCAATGGAAAACTACTGAACATATCCGTCATATCCATATGAAAGGTGATAAAAACAATAATCGTATGGAACGCCTTAATGGTACTATTCGTGATAGAGAAGTTGCTTATAGAGGCATTAAAAAGATGAATAGTCCCCTCTTTGATGGATTCCAAACCTACTATAATTTCTCAAAGAAACATGGCAGTCTTGATAAAAGAACCCCTGCAGAATGTGCTGGAATTCTAGTTGAGGGTAATAATAAGTGGAAGACTATTATCCAGAATGCTTCTTTAAGTCAATAATTTTTCTATGTCGATCGGCTCTATACAGACATGCTCTATATGTATCGGTACTATATATTACGGTAATTGACGATTATGGTCGTTGGTCATTCTCGGGAAGAATTCGCAATATGTAGCAGATTATTTACTTTTAAATAGTGAGTCATTAACCCCACTCAAAATAAACAAACTTACGTTTTTTAGTCATGGATGGATGCTTGGAACTCATTCTAGTCCTTTAATCTATGAAGATGTTGAAGCGTGGCAATATGGCCCCATAATCCCCTCAATTTATCATTCTTTCAAAAGGTATGGACGTAATGTTGTTGAAGTCGGAACATATTTTCAAAAGAATGAAGATTGTATTAAGGAATATAAAGCGAGTAACGAAAAATTATTTAACCCATCTGAATTGGGAATTATGAAAGATGTTATAGAACATTATTCATATCTATCGCATGGTAAAATAATTGGTATTACACATAAAAAAGACAGTCCTTGGAAAAAATGTTATGATAAAAATAAACACCATATAGTAATTCCAGATTCCTTGATACAAGACTATTATGGCAAATTTATTAAAAATTAACATGTCTGATGAAGATAACATGGGGTCAAAAAAAGACCATTATGACCAAGATAAAGCAGAAATTACTGATGAAATAATAAACGTAATTAATTCTGTAAAGCAAAATACACCAGACGACATGGTTCAGACTAAAATTAATACTACAAAGGAATTAGTCACAGTTTGGAAGCATCTTAGTTACATTTCCACTTTTTTCATTATGGCTATAACCATATTTCAAGGAATTGGACCGCTTGAATTCAAATTGTCTGATTCTGTTTTTATCACAACGGTAGTATCTTTAATTATAAGTTCAACAATTCTAGTCACTATAACCAAATTATTGAACAGGAATTAATTATTTAGAAAATTTATCTAAATCTCCAATCTTTAGAAGATCGTGATTAGGTCTCTATAAGTTAACAGTACCCACACAAGATATGTCAAAACTGGTTATTTTTTTGACACAAACACGAAGAAACGTAACTGTTTACAGTTTTGAAGTATTACACACAAGATATGTCAAAACTGGTTATTTTTTTGACACAAACACGAAGAAACTTCAAAACTGTAGACAATTACGAAGAAACTTCAAAACTGTAGACAATTACGAAGAAACTTCAAAACTGTAGACAATTACGCGGGTTTTGGTTTTTATTACGACCATCCAGTAAACAGTCGTGGAAATTTTCGTGGGACATACTCCTGATTCAGATGATGCGTTCATGTTTTATGGAATGTTTACAGACAAAGTAACATCCCCTGACTTTGAGGTGAGCCATGTAATTGAGGACATTGAGAAACTAAACCGCAAGGCAGTCAATTCGCAGCTTGACGTCACTGCAGTTTCAGTTCATGCATGCGCATACATTTCAGGATACACAATTCTGAGAAGCGGTGGAAGCTTTGGAATAGGGTACGGCCCCATCGTTACTGCAAGACAGCCGATGGGAATTGACGAGATAAGAAAATGCAGAATTGCAATCCCAGGAAAGATGACATCGGCATTTTTATTGCTCCAGTTGATGATTGGTAAATTTGAGTACGTAGAGATGAATTTCAGTGACATTCCCAAAGCTGTAAAGAGCGGCAAGGTGGATGCAGGAATTGTAATTCATGAAACCCAGTTATCATACAAACAGGAAGGAATCATCAAAATTTTAGACGTAGGGGAATGGTGGGACAGGGTAACAAATGGATTGCCAGTACCACTTGGAATTAACGTAATGAGATCAGAGTTGGGAATGGAGACGATATGTAAATTTGACAGGCATCTTCAGGCATCAATAGAATACGGATTGGGACATCAGGAGGAGGCGCTAGAATATGCAATGCAGTATTCCAGAGGAAAGTCACGTGATTTGATTGAAAAGTTTGTAAAGATGTATGTAAACAAGGTAACAGTCAATATGGGAGATTCTGGCGAGGCATCAATTAGAAAGCTCTTTGAGATGGCAAAAGAAAAGGATCTGGTTCCAGATTTTGAACCAAGTATAGCCACCAAGTAATTATAACACAAAAAAAAATAACAGTGATGGGAGACGGGATTGGTGGAGCAGTAATTGGCATATTAACAGAGAATGCATTTGAATTGCTGATTAGTCACACAAGAAAAGACAATCGGGATGATTATGGGAAAACTGAAAAGATAATCATTGGAAAGATAGACATTCCTGATGAACCGCAACATGAGGAAAAGACAAGAGAGGATTTAGAACGTGCATTGAAAGGAAAATTCGTATCATGTAATGTCCAATACAGGGACTCGAAGACAGATGCGCTTGTTTGCAATGTCTTTGTTCAAAAACCACCAGAGGGATTCTAGAACCTAATACAATGGCAGGTTCCTGGGTCTTGACACTTTATCATACTCACAGTGATCAGTAGATAGGAAAGTGTAGTACTTGACGGAATTGCAAACCTCGATCTAGCTTTTTTTGTATGCATCAACCTCTCCATCCAAATCAACTGGAACATCTATGGACGTTATAGACATAAAACATGCTATTTGCTGCTGATTCATACTTTTTTTGTGTGTATCGACCTCTATGCCTAAATCCGCTAGAATAGTCAAGACGTCATATAGGCATAAAACATGTTCTTTGCTTGACACGTACCTTTTTTTTAACTAATTTATTTGAGATTGATTGGTATTTTTGCTCCAAATGAAACACTTTCCCATCTACTGGTGATGAAGAGACCATCACTTCTTTGACATCACATGTCATTTCCCAGAATCCGGATTTTGTTGGTTTTTGGTATCCAATTGTTTCATGTCTTGGTTATAGTCAAAAAACTCTAGAAACAAACAATTCAAATATTCCAACCGCTAAAATCAGAGGTTTTATTAAATCATGTGTTTCAGTTAGGATGTAATCATATCCTTAGGTTCTTATTATAGGAAGACTGTTTGAAATCATGGCAGAAGAGCGTAAAATGTATCCAATCAAATGTTCTGATTGTGGAACAGATGCAGAGGTACCTTTTGAACCGGCAGCAGACAGACCAGTATATTGTAAAGAATGTTTAACAAAACACAGATCAGAGCCAAAATCTTAGATGAATTTGTTTAAAAATTTTTAAACTAATTGGTAATTTTTTCAATTTTTATTATTTTCATGAGACAACTCTTGTGCCTGTTAAAATTGAGGTATGTATCAACCTCCAGTAGATAGAAAAGTGCCACATTTGATGGAATTACACAATCTCGTTCTAGCTTTTCCTATCTAATTTATTTGAATGATTGGTATTTTTTGCTCCAAATGACACTTTCGTAACTGTCTACAGTTTTGAAGTATTACGCACAAGATATGTCAAAACTGGTTATTTTTTTGACACAAACACGAAAGAACATCAAAACGGTAGACAATTACGATTAAAGAATCATTGATTCCAGAAAGGGATGATGCTTTTTTTTTTGAGTATGTTGTAAACTGCAAGTCAGAACAGATTGATTCGTTTGGAATTTTACACTAGACAGATCACTAGAACCAGATTAGACTCAAACATAAAGTTCCAGGCTTTGTTTCCAAAACAACAACATTAGAACTATTGTTACAGTATTTGTGCTGACTTTAATCCCTTGTATCGATTTCGTATGGTAACTTCTGTAACATCTGCAGCTTCGGCAAGGTCTCGTTGGGTGACGGATACTCCGTTTTGAACACATGACAGATATAATGCAGTTGCTGCAAGACCCATGGGATCCTTTCCAGCTGATTCCTTACATTTTTGTGCCTCTTTGAGTACTCTGATTGCATATCGTTTTGTCTTTTCGGATATCTGTAGCTTGCATGAGATTCGTGAAATACATTGAATAGCGTCTACAACAGGCATCTTCAGATCTAACTCGTGATGTAATAGTCTATAACATCTTGCAATGTCCTTTCGTTTGACATTTGCAGCATCGGTAATATCTTTTAGCGTTCTAGGTGTTTCAGTATCCCTACAGGCAGCATAAAGGGATGCTGCAATCATTGCAGAAATTGATCTTCCGCGAACCAGTTTCTTCTCTAATGCCTTTCTGTAAAGATATGCAGCTTTTTCAAGAACATTCGCAGAGACGTTAACCTTGTCTTTGAGTTTATTTAGTTCACTGAGGGCCTGCCTCAAGTTTCTATCAACGGGTTGATGGACCTGGCTTCGACTGTCCCAGGTTCTGAGTCTTTCAATAGTGCTTTTCATAGAGGCAGTAAGCGGTTTTCCAGTTGCATCTCTGTTTTGAGGATTGATAACTGTGGATAGTCCCATATCGTGCATCGTAAGCGATGATGGTGCACCGGTTCTTGCAGGATCAGAACCGCCGTCTTTTTGAAATGATCTCCATTCCGGACCAGAAGATTCTACTTTTTCAGATATTACAAAACCACACTTTTCACAGAATTGTTCTCCCGTATTCTCATCAGTCAGCAAAGAGTTTTTTCCACAGCGCGGACATGCCAAATTTGATTTAAAAGTCACCATACAAACTACCTTGTTTGGATTGTCCTTTTTAACGGAAACTCAACTATAGGGAAATTTCTGTTTTTTCCATCAGTCGACGTAAGAGATTCTAAAGTTTTAATACATACAATCATGAATACAGATTTGGTTCTAGATACAATTTGTGCCACATTTACATGGTACACACTGAATCTTTCGGACAAAATTATGACTAGAGGTATTGCTGCTAGTATGACAGATACACATCTGATCGATGGTTTTTTCCCAACAAATATCGCATCCCCAGTTTCATTTGACATGCAAAATTAATCCTTGTCGCTAATTTAAACCGAGTATCATACCATCTAATTTGCCAATAAAAAGAAGAGATGGGTAGTTGTTTAGGATTTTGAGGCTTGTTTGGTGTTTATGCCAGGAAAATAACATGATCTGACTTTGTGTGATACTTGTGAAACTATAGGTTATGAAAATAGATAATATACGATAAAGTACAGACAGTATCAGAATTGGTACTTGTTGATAAAAAAATGCTGGTAGGAGGTCTGGCAATGCTGATTATAGGGATAATACTCACTGTAAATATCGGCGCTGCAATGCCGGCAGGCCAAACAGGGATGAGTGAAGAGGAGATACTTGACTTGAGGGAAGCACAGCAAAAAGTCAAAGATTACAACACACTGTCAGGAATCCTGATCGGGGTTGGATTCTTGCTAGTATTGATTAGTTTTGGTGCCAGAAAAAGAAGAGGCAGTGCAAAAAAAGAGCCAAGTCAGTAGAGGGATTCAGCCCTTTTAACCTTAGACTGTCCCAAGAGTACCGATTCAAAATGTGAATAAAATAGTTTGGTACTGATTCTTTAGGCACAAACATAAAAGAGATTATGCGTAACTGTCTACAGTTTTAAAGTATTACGTACAAGGTATGTATCAACCTCTACGCCTAAATCCGCTAGAATAGTCAAGACGTTATAGGCATAAAACATGTTCTTTGCTGATTCATACCGTACAAGATATGTCAAAACTGGTTATTTTTTTGACACAAACACGAAGGAACTTTAAAAATCTAGACAATTACGATTATGCGTAATTGATTAAACACGTCAACCATTACAAACTCTAACAAAATCATACAACACAGAATAACAAAAGTCAGTCAAACTTGTACAAAAAATAAAAAATAAATTATTAAACATGCAAAATAATCAGCTTGTGAAAAAACGCACAGCGTAGCATTATGGTATTACTATACCTAATCAAAATATGTAGTCCATGACGGTGGCGGCTCACCCTTTTTCCATCTACGTCTTTTCTTTTTTCACATTGCATGCAGATTAACAAGAGATGTTACCATGTTAACTCTGTCTCAAACTCTTCTAGTGTACCATCATATGCATCAATCAATCTTGCATAGGTTTGCATGGCACCGATGGTGTGCTCCACTCCAGCTCTGACTCTTTATCTTTCTGTTTTGCGCGTTCTCGTTTTGTCAGTTGGTGACTCATTGATCTCTTTTTAGGTTGCATGGATTGTGTGTTGTTATATGATAAATCCGACATTCCTAAAAATCCCTTCTCAGAGTGTAGTAGAGATTATGCGTAATTGATTAAACCATGCCAGTCATTACAACAAAACTCAAACAAAATCATTAGACGGATTGCATAATTATTCCTAGGTACGATTTGTAGAAGGTAATTTTTCAAATTATTCTGAAATTTTGAATTTTTAGGCATAAAATTATGCAAAACATAAAATGTTGAAAAAATCACCCAAATTACGCAAAAGGTCTGTTACCATCATATCAAATGTGAACAAGTTGATGCGTACAAGTCTATTGTTGTTTGTTATCTTGGTCAATTACGCATAATCTCTCTATTTTTTAATATCTGGTCTTTCAGAAGGTAATTTGGTTCTGGACTTGGCCTTAGGATAGGATTTAATTTCATAGAAAAAACTTTTCAATCATGAGAGAGCAGTCAGGCACAAACACAGGAAAAAAGATGATTATTTTTGGATTTGTGGTAATTACAGTCCTGTTTTTGCTTTATTACAGATATCAGGATCCAGAGATCATCACACCTAGCGCACTTGATTCGGTACAGAGAATTGCCTATGGATTTTACATAACACTTGTTGTAGCGTTTGGCGCCATTGCTATTGGCATGAATCGGTATCACAGAGAAAAAGTTGAGGGCAGGGGACGGGATCTGTCAACAATAATTGCACTGGCAACATGGAATTCAATGTCGCGTAAGATCTTTGTTGTGACATTTATCACATATGGAATATTCTTTTCGCTGGTATCAGGTACGCTAGTGTATCAGCCAGAGATTAATTTTGCAATTCATTATGGCGCAACAATTCCATCCGGCTTTGTCGCACCATGCTGTGACAGTCCGGGATACATGCCAAAGATAATCATCTACTTGACAGAGTATGTAGGCTTGCAGATAATTCCGATTAATCTGGTATTGCAGATAGTAGTGTCGTATTTAGTGGGATTAAACGCATCAATTGCCATAAGCGCTTTTAGAGTTTCAAAAAAAAGGAGTAGTGTGAGTGTAATTGGTGCGGCCACAGGATTATTCATTGCATGTCCAACTTGTGCTGGAACATTTCTCTCAATATTTATCGGGACTGCAAGTGGAATCGTATTATCAATAGCAATAACACAAATGCAGACATTATTTATTGCAATATCAGTTCCAGTGTTGATTGTCACGCCATATCTAATGGCAAAAAAATTACAAAATACCGATGGCAGTTGCAAGATTGATCCTGCAAAGTAAATCTTTTGACTTTTGAGATACTGTGATTTTCAATCACCGCCAATGTAGAATTTGCATCCTTGTATGGCGACACATAAAAGTTCGTGAGTCATTTTCAAAGTATTCTGATTTGATTGTTCGTATTTACCAAAGTAAGATCATCTGTTCTCTGTTTTTTGATGATTTTTAGTTCACGAACTTTGTCTTTTCGCATAATTGTTTTTCAATCAAAAGGAATCAACAGGATGAACCATCATGGTTTTTACAGATATCTTTGAGTTGCTTGCAATAATATCTGACGAGTCAGGATGTGCCAGCCTAGTTAAGAATCTGACCGTTACATACCATCACTAAATCAGACAAGATTAAAAAAAGGTAGATGTAACAAGTCTCAGTATTAACTGCTTCAAGAGAGCGATACATTCAGGAGAGTGGCGTAACTGCTTACAGTTTTGAAGTAAGAGTTTAGGTCTCCTGACTAGAACATCGAAAATTCGTCCTCAACCTAAACTCTTACGTTTTGAAGTATTACGCACAAGATATGTATCAACCACTACGCCTAAATCCACTAAATTAGTTGGATGGTAAGAGTTTAGGTCTCCTGACTAGAACAACTAAAATTCGTGCTCAACCTAAACTCTTACGTTGGATGTTATAGGTATAAAACATGTTCTTTGCTGATTCATACCGCACAAGATATGTCAAAATAGGTAATTGTCTAGAGTTTTGAAGTAATACGCACAAGATATGTCAAAACAGGTTATTTTTTCGACACAAACACGAAGGAACTTTAAAACTCTAGACAATTACCAAAAAAGGTCGTTATACGATACATCATAACCCGACGATACTGCAAGCATTGCAAAAAACAGATATCTGCAAGGGTACCTGACGCACTGCCAAATGAGCGATTTGGAATCAGAGTGATGATACTAATCGTAATACTAGAGTTTATGCGTAATTGACTAAATCACGCCAACCATCTGAATTCCTTGCCTTTTTCTTCACATATAGTTAGCAAATAGCACGTTTTATGCCTTAATGTCTATATCTGCTCTAGTTGATTTGGATGGAGAGGTTCCCATAACTTCACAGTACCGGCAAAACACAATTTTTAAATTATATATCAAAATCAAAAACATAATGTCTATTCCGTCAGACGAAAGAACTCCAAGTAAAATATGGTATGTTGGACATCTGTTTTTTTGGATTATTACTGGATTAATATGCTATTTAATTTGGAAAGATGAAAATAGACAAATGGCAAAAAAACACCTCATTCATAGTATATGGATAACTTTCTTATGGTTCATTCCCATTCTTGTCATTATTGCAATAAGTCCCAGCTCATCAGTTCTTGATGATATTGATTTTTGTGAAAGAACTGGTGATCCAAGATTCTGTGATTGAAATCAAAACCATAATTCATCAATTCTCAAGTAATTTTTTGACCTTAGAAAATAACACCATTTGGATTTAATTCACTCTAAACTGTGTCCAAGATTCTAATACACCGCCCTTAACATCCACATTACTTAGTTGCACAACCTACCTAATTTAGAATTCTAAGAACATTTCAAATTTGCAATGCAAAGATTTAGATCACCGCCAAATGAATGCTGAGTTATGAACAACAACAAACAGGCGATGATCTATCTTGACTAGGATATACTGGATAATATGGTTATCGTTGTATTGTGGAATTATCACCGTTGTTGTGCATTCACAATACTATCCATTACAGGAAGGGTCATATTCATGAGTGATTTCAAATACATCCAAATTGGCAAACATTTGAATTTCAAAAAATCTAAAACATGGTCCAAAGAAGTAAAAGAGAAAAACAAGGCAAAAAATGGCAGACGATTCAAATATGCAGATGGAATCTTTGAGCTACTTGCATTAATCAAATGTATGACAGGTATATCATACCGTGCATGTCAGGGAATAGCACAAGATGTTCTAGGGGATGACTCACCAGATCATACCACGATATATCGCAGAATAAACAATCTGGAGATAAAGCTAAATTCAGACAAGATACCATGTGATAAAGACAACACGATTCTACTTTCCACTGATAGTAGTGGAGTGCAACCAAATGAACGAGGAGAGTGGTTACGTGTTAAATGGAGTGTACAGCGAGGATTTATCAAAATACATTTTCTCATTAATGTGAAAACACACAAGATTCTAGCCGTACATGTCACAACTGATGAAGAAGGAGACGCACCACAATTTAAAAAAACTACTTAAAAGTGCACTGACCCAGATTGACACAATTAAAAAGAATGTGGTAATTTATGCAGATGGCGCATATGATCAAAGGAGAATTTCAAATATTGTGCAGCGAATAATGTAACACCAAGAATCAAAGTCAGAATAGATTCTCAAATTAGATATGGTCATCCTGCACGTAACAAAATAGTATGTGAACAGCTTGGCAGAAATAAAAACTCCAAGATAACCGAAATTAGTATAAACAAAAGAAAGAAAAACCGTGATAGATGGAAAAAAAAGAGTACGTTATGGTCAGCGATGGATATCCAAAGTTGTTTTTTCATCCTTTAAGAGATTGTTTGGCAGTGCTGTTCACTCTAGAAAATGGGAAAACATTGTACAGGAAATTCAAATAAAAGTACATGTTTACAATTTGTTTTGTGACATTCCTACAATGGCATGAATCTAGTTCAAGACTAGTCTTCAAGTTTAGATTTTGATATGTCATAGAAATTACAGACTGAGTTTGTCATTTTAATTAGAAATACATCTTGATGTGAGGTATATTCAATAAATAAATCAAAAGTTATGCAACTAAGTAGGATGGAAGGGTAAGATAACAATGACGGACATGAAAATTATGACTATCAACCATTTGACAATATTAAAACCACCTCCTAAACCACCCACCCAATTGGTCAGGATTGTGAGCACATCTGAGTTAACTGTGATAATCAGCAACTTTGTTATCCACTAGAGAACGGATTTGTGCTTGAATCGAAGATTCATTCATCAACTATTTGAAAAGTTTGTATAGCTTTAAGCCATTTTAATTGACCATCTTCCCTTGTCTCATACAATAAAGATGCCTCATATACCCCACTAGGGAAAATAGAATCATTAGATGATGTTTTATATTCTATCAACAATCCCTCATAAGAATATGACCAACCTGGAGGGAAAATCCAGTGAGCGTGTCCTCTCACAGTATCTACGTCTGTGTTCAGGTATACGTATTTTTGTTGATCAATTGAATAAATTCTTACTTTCGGTTCCTTGTAACCTAAGTTGATAGATTTCAGACCTGTATTCATTACAGTAATTTTAATTTCTGAACCCGGTGTGTATTGTGTCTTATCAAGAAAGATAGATACACCTGAGGCGAATATCGCACAAGAGGATTTGTCGATACTGCAAAGTGTCTTACCAAGAAAGACATACACGCTTGAAGATGCATATGGTGCAATAACTATAAGAATTGTCGGAATAATGATTGTTGAAATAATAATCAAAAGAATGATTTTTTTGCGTTTTGTCATGATTAGGTTATCTTCCCACCATGTTTTATTAGTACCGAACTGCCGTCTTTGATCAACAGATGATGGGTTGCAAAGTTAATATCCAATTCAGTATTTGCAGGAATTGTTAATCGAGAGTTGTTATCCACAATGACATTTGCGTTATTTATGACAGAGTCTAATGCTAGCTCGCAATTTCGTAACACATACCAATTATAGGCAGTGTTAGGAGTAGGATAGTAAGTAACTGCCTGTAACGGGTTTAAAGAGTTTGTACTAGCTAACACAAATTTTTCAGTATTCGTAAAATCAGTCCCAGATACAACTTTAATCTCCCAATCATCTGCAGTAATTGATGGTGTAAACATTACAAATTCAGTATTCTGAATGGTTGAATTGCTAAAAGCCATTACATGACCGTTTGAATCTCCAACTTTAAAGTCTAAATTAGTAACAGGTACATCAATAGGGTCTAGTACAGTTCCCATAGGATGTTTATTCCATGTAAGAAATATCTTTACTGGGACTCCCTCTGTTACAGAAAGAGAAAAAGACTTTGTAGATGAAGATTCAATTGTATCCAAGATAATCTTGTTGCCATCATCTAAGAGTTCTTTTGATTTTTTTGCATCAAGTATTCCAAATCCCCACAAATTAGGAATATCATCATTTCTCCCATTATCATACTCAGTAGCACTATATGTGGACTTGCCCATCCATGTGGCACCAGCAATAATTACTCCTTTTACTTCCAGTGGTTCAAGTCCAGGATATGCTTCAAGAAGTAGTGCTACAGTACCAGAGACATGGGGAGCTGCAAAACTGGTACCATTTATTTCACGTTAATTCTCAAATGTAGCTCCAGTTGAAGAATCAATAAAAGTTCCAGGTGCAACTACATCTGGTTTCAATCTACCATCATCAACAGGTCCACGCGAACTTTTTTCATTTATTGAAAAATCTCCAATGTTTATAGAGTTTGAATCATCCATATTACCCAGTTATTCCATTATAGCTGGTTCCGGGTGGAATGATAGAATGTGTCACAAATTTTCCCGAATTTCCAGCTGCAGAAATTACATTTACACCATGATCTACGGCCTCATCTACGACCAAACTTTCAACAGTGTAATTGCTAAACACATCAAAATTTATGTTTCCTACTGAAAGATTAATTACTCTTACACTGTTTGTTACTGACCAGTCTATAGCTGTTATTATTCGCATTAATTCAGCACACTCTTTAAACGGGTCGAAGACAGTACCGCAATAAGTTGATATCTTCAAATTTATTATCTTGGCATCAGGGGCAACGCCCTTTTTGGATGAATCATAATATCCAGAGCCTGCAATAATCCCAGCTACAGGAGTTCCATGACCTGTATTATCAATCCCGGCTAAACTATCTCCGTAATTATTAGGCCAAGTAGCAGGCGCACATATTTTATCAGCGCAAACTAATTGTCTGGATACAGGTATTGGAAACAAATCAGAGTGTTCTTGTTTAATACCCATGTCTATAACTGTCACAGTAATTCCGGTTCCAGTAAAACTAAGACCTTCAGACTTTATTACATCCTTGGAGTTGTCTAATGCAGGATATAGGATAGTTTCTCCATCACCAATTAGAAACGAATAATCATAATCAGATAATCTGGTAATACTTTCAACTGGAATATCAGCTGAAACAAAAGACAGTGTTTGGGCTTTGTAGATATTCTTTGCCCCCAGTTTCTCTATTTGCGAAGCAATCTTTAATTTGTGCATTTCTGCTCTGGAACTATGTTTGAGTAGTTGTAAATTAGGGTCAGGGGAATCATCAGGTTCAAGCAGAATGACTACAGTATGATAGTCTGCATCATCTTGTAGTTGGGCAATAGTCATATTTTGGTAGGTTATCAAGTGACTTTTGCAATGAGGGTTGTAATGTATCGTCTCAGATATGTCTACAAATGTTAAGTTTTGAGGATTTGCAGACATGCTTGGAATGGAATCAGATGGAATGTCCCCCAATCTGTCCATGCAGAAATAAAATTGTGTCTTGTTTTGCATCTCTTGTTGAACCCGGTCATAAAATCCAATATCAAACTTTAACATTCTGTCACTTTCTGATCTTTCAATTGGAGGCTGCATACTATCAAGCATATTTTGGACTCTTGCACTAGCGCCAGGCTTTGATGCAGCTTCTGCAAGCCCTGCAGTATAATAATTGGATGTATCTTGAGGTTTCGTACTTGTACTTGAACTTGAACTTGAACCAGCCATGATATTTGTTGAGTTTGAGAACTGTTGAATCTCATTTGAATTCGAGCTCCAAGACAGGGATATGTCTTTCATCACAGGGCCATAATATCCGTGCCAAAATTCTCCAGAAATTCATCCATGCTCTACTTTAATGTATACGGTATTGTCGGGTATCTCTGAGAAAGAGACATCTGCAGTATGCCAGTCTCTGTTCCATGCACACAAATCCCTCATCTCTATGATTCCTGTGGAATTTTTCACAAGAGTATTACCAGAGCGGTCAAGCAGATTCATAGTCAAATAATATCGATCATATGGAGGACTTTTTGTATGGTCCAGTCTTTTCACCACAAAAAGTCTTTGAATATTCTTCTGTTAGTACTATAATACGGTATCACCATTACTAGCTGAGGATAACAGTTCAGATGGAATGTCTACTGTCTGACTCTTTTTGTTCCATCCAAACGATGTGGCAAATGATTCATCATTGGGAATCCAGTTGCCGCCCGCTTTGGGTTGTGTTGTAGAATCTAACCTATCCCAATGCACCATTACTAGTTATATCCCAAGATGAAAGAGAGTATGGATCGTTTAGTAAATTGGCACTAGTGTCTACAGTGTCAGAATAAGCATCAACGATATAGAGACATGTAACAATCAGAAAGGCTGTCAATAGGATGGAAATATTGAAATTTTTTCTCATTAAACATAACATACGGCATACGCGTATTTAAGAATTTGATAATGCCACTAGTTGAACAAATAACAAGGAATATTCTCAAATCATTCATAAAGTTGTGCCTGAGATTGATCCGATCAAACTAGCAGATATCATGACGGAGAGTAGGGTATATTTTCGACAGGAAAGAAAGACAGGATAATTGACTTGTGGAAAAATGACTGAAAAGGCAATTGTCTAGAGTTTTGAAGTAATACACACAAGATATGTCAAAACGTAAGAGTTTAGGTCTCCTGACTAGAACAACTAAAATTCGTGCTCAACCTAAACTCTTACGTCAAAACAGGTTATTTTGTAACTGTTTACAGTTTTAAAGTATTATGCACAAGATATGTCAAAACTGGTTATTTTTTTGACACAAACACGAAGGAACCAAAACTGTAGACAATTACCTTTCATGTGAAAAAAAATTCTGTGTAATAGACGTATTGTGTAATTATTTCTAGGTACGATTTTTAGATGGTAATTTTTCAGATTATTCTGAAATTTTGGATTTTTAGGCACAAAATTACACAAAACATAGAATGTTGAAAAAAATCACTCTAATTACGCAAAAGGTCTAATAGTTACATGTCACGCAAAAAAAGCGCAGCGTGCCATGAAAAATGCCAAAATCCATCATATCGCTAATATAACAAACTGAAAGAATTATTAGTAAATTTTTAGGCAGATAAAAAAATGGAGACAGATTACTATACAATGGCAACTGACCTGATTGATGCAGGGATTGGTGATACGGGCAGGCTTAGGTTCATTTTGGAATGCATTGACAAGAAAAAGCCACTATACAAGACAGATATGATATTTTTAGAGTCCTTGAGCAGTCAACTGGACTCAAAATTGGCACAATTGCAAAAGCCAGAACGTGTAACAGAGACAAAAGACGATTCATCATGGACACTACTTTCAGACCAGCATCTTGATGAGCACCTAGATGAACTGGATTATAGGAAAACAAAAAAAATCTCAGATACTACAGTTGAAAAAAAGTCTTTTTTAAAAAGACTCTTTAGCAGAAGAACAAAATGACTTTTGATGTAACTGTCTACAGTTTTAAAGTATTACGCACAAGATATGTCAAAACTGGTTATTTTTTTGACACAAACACGAAGGAACTTCAAAACTCTAGACAATTACCTTTTGATGCTTTTCTCGTATGAATCAGACAGATAACATGTCTTATGGTCATATAACATCTACCGTATGAATCAAGCAAAGAACATGTTTTATGCCTATAACATCCAACTGTTCTAGCAGATTTAGGTGTAGAGGTTAATGCATACCATCTACCAACCGTTCCAGTGGATTTAGGTATAAAGGTCGTTACATCCATAATGTCAATTCCATTGTTCCTCCATGTCATGTAATCCGATGATTTGCAGTTGATTCACGTGAATTTTTTTAGCTTTTCTACAACAATTTTGAAAATTTCATCATTATCCAGTAACACGTACGGAAGATTGTTTTCTTCACATGCCTGACAGCTTTCAGTGTCTCGTGTGACTAGGATCATGTTATTTTCTTTGGCATAGTTTATCACAGAATAATCAGTTCTGAGTTTGTGGCCAGCCATACGAATCTTCTTAACGCTGTATGCATCGTATCCTAGTTCTTTGAGTTTTTCATCCCACCCGTCATCCATCTCATCAATTAGAATCTTCACATAGTTTCGCGGGTTTGTTTCAATATTAATGTAAATCACATGTCAAATGAACAGGTACTTATTTTCAGTAAAGACATGAACAATTAATGGATATAAAAGATAGTGATAGGACAGAAGAGTCAAGAAAAAAACACATTACATACTACAAATCATTGACCAAGATAATTTCAGACATTCGGGAAGAAAAAGAGCAAGCAACCGACCCTACAATCAAGAATCATCTTGATGAGAGAATTGATGCAGTTGAAAAAGACAAGGAAAGAATTAGGAAAATGTTTCCAGGCACCACAAAAGAACAGTGGAATGGAAGTACCGACTGAATAATCACAGCAAGCATCCAAACTCACCTAAAGACACACACTTTCCAAAACAGGTCAGAAATTGGAAATGATAGATATCAGGATTTGTAAACTGGGTAATACACTATCAGGGAGAACAAGTATTTCGCTAGTCAGAATTCTAAAAACCAGACTAGATACTAGTTGTGATATTTCTGCACCAAGTCAAAGACGGTTACAAAAATCAGTGTTTTCAGTACATTATCAGAAAGTTATTGGTCAATGCTAAAACTCTAGAGAGAGTCTGTTGCAGACACGAGACAGTTTTTTGATTTCTTGTTTTGATGATTCATAGTTGTGGATCAGAGTAGTTGAACAGGATAGTGTACATGTACGGTGTTCTTCCTTGCATTGGTAGACTGCCTGTCTGCGAGTTATGATGGCATTTTCCATACCCAGACATTTTGGAGTCAGGATGCTTGTGAGATACCACAATGTTTGTAACTGTCTACAGTTTTGAAGTATTACGCACAAGATATGTCAAAACTGGTTATTTTTTCGACACAAACACGAAGGAACTTCAGAACTCTAGACAATTACCAATGTTTGGAAAGCAGGCTATCTGAATACTCCCTAGAGAGCGCTTGTGATTTTCTTTATTTTTGTAATTAACCTGATTTTTTTGTTAACTGCCATCTCTGGCTCCATTGCAAAGTAGACAATGTTTCGCTGCGTGTAGATTACCATCTGTGATACTTTTTCTCTTTCAACATGAACGTATCTTACTTTGCCAAGAGTCCTGTCAAATTCTTTTCTCATTGCTCTTCTTTGGGCAACCTGCTTGCAGAAATGCTCTTCTTCTTTTTGGGATTCAAGACTTGTTTTTCCCGTCTTCATGATTGCCTCTAGGATGTTGCCCTTTGGATCAATTATTGCGGCAAATCTCATTTGAGTATCCAGATTGAGAATCTTTTGAACTATATCCATCAGGTCAATTTTTTTCTTTGCCACTATAACAAATTCGAAAACTTTCTTGCTAAATATAAGCTATTGACAACGTTTCAAGAGCGTGAATTACAGTCATGGTTAAATTATTTCAAGATACACAGGCTGTGTGATCAGTTCAATTGCCAGAATACTCGAGGAATTAGAGACACAGTCAGACTTGGAGAGATCAAGAAAGATAGACGTTCTGCCCAAAGACAGAATGCTTGCAATAACAAAAGAGACGGGAGAACTGCTCAACATGATTTTACGTCTAAAAAATGCAAAAAACATGCTTGAGGTAGGCATGTCGACAGGATATTCCACCATATGGTGTGCCGAGGCCATTACAGCACGATCAGGCAAAATCATTACAATTGAGCAAAATCCGAGTAAAATTAAAAGAGCGAAGGAAAATTTTCAGAGAGCAGGAGTTGCAGATACAATCAGCATAAGAGAGGGATTGGCAATGCAGATACTATCAGAATTGAGTTTGCAGCAGAGATACAAGGATTTTTTTGATTTTGTTCTAATTGATGCAGACAAGGAGAACGTAATAGAGTATTTTGATTTGATTCTGCCAATGGTTTCAACAGGAGGGGTAATTGTTACAGACAATATGCTGTATCCTGAAAAGTTTAGAAAAGATATGAAGAAATTTTCAAATCATCTCAGAGAAAATCCAAAACTATACACCATAACATCGCCAATTGGAAATGGTGAAGAAATTACAATGAAACTAGGTCTGTAGTGTAGGCATTTGTGAACTGGTTACCAAACTTTTGTTTTGAACATATAGGACAGAGTGACAAGGCCGAGTTTGTAGATCAGACGCAGTAGAACAAGAGATGGGATGGTTGTACTTTAGGCAGATAAGAGACAGCAGAGAATTCTGAAAAGGACTCACGAACCTATGTACTCTGAAAATTGCCAGAGTCATTTGCCAGATTTAGATATTAGAGTTTATGTAATTGTCTAGAGTTTTGAAGTAATACGCACAAGATATGTCAAAACAGGTTGTTTTTTCGACACAAACACGAAGGAACTTCAAAACGGTAGACAATTACGAGTTTATGCGTAATTGACTAAATCACGCCAACCAATGCAAACTCTAACAAAATCATACATCTCAAAATAATTAAAGCCAGTCAAACTTGTACAAAAAATGCAAAATAAATTATTAGACATGCAAAATAATCAGCTTGGCAAAAACGCACAGCGTAGCATTGTTATATTTTACTATAGAGTTTATGCGTAGTTGACTAAACCACGCCCGACTATTACAACAATACTCAAACAAAATCATTAGACGTATTGCGTAATTATTCCTAGACGTGGTTTTAGAAGATAATTTTTCGGATTATTCTGAAATTTTGGATTTTTAGGCATAAAATTACACAAAATATCGAATGTTGAAAAAAATACCCTAATTACGCAAAAGGTCTATTACCATCATATCAAATATGAACAAGTTGATGCGTACTAGTCGAATGTTGTTTGTTATTTTGGTCAATTACGCATAAACTCTCTTCTAAAAATCGTATCGGGAAATAATTACGCAATACGTCTAGAGTTTATGACATTCATAAAGATATATTTTTTTCTGTTATTTATTAAACAGAAGAAAGGAAGCAAGGCATGAAACCGGGCAGATTAATCACAGTTGTGGGAGTAGCAATGTTTGTTACGGGATTGGTACTGTTTTACTCTACAGAGATTGGTCAGACAGATCCTGTTTTGAGACTTGCCAAGAACGTAGGTACATTTGTAGGCATTAGTGGTATGGGTGTCACTCTAGCAGGAATTTTGTTACATATAATCGACAAGAACGAACCGACCACAAGTAAGAGAATTGACGTCTAGATTTGCAAAGGAATCCATATTACAATGAACATCAGGATATTATTCCACTAGCATCAGATTATTAGTATGGATCAAGCAAATAATATAGAAGAGATTATGCGTAATTGACTAAACCACATCAACTGTTACAACAATAACAAAATTATTAGACGTATTGCGCAATTATTTCTAGGTACGATTTTTAGAGGGTAATTTTTCAGATTATTCTAAAATTTTGAATTTTTAGGTAGAAAATTATGCAAAACATGGAATGTTGAAAAAAATCACTCTGCGCAAAAGGTCTATTACCATCATGTCAAACATGAACAAGTTGATGCGTACAAGTCGATTGTTGTTTGTTATTTTGGTCAATTACGCATAAACTCTCATGTTTTATCCCTATAACATTCTAACTATTCCAGTTGTTTTAGACGTAAGGGTTGATACATACGATTATTATTATAACAAAGCAGACTAACAATGAGAAATGTCTGAAAAAATATGGATTGGTGCAATTTATCTTAAAGACGAAGGAGGGTACGAGATAGTCCTAAAGTCCCTAAGACACTACAAGAACAGATTAAAGACTATTGGTGCCAGTCCAGAGCTAAAAGAGGCAGCTGCAATGTTTGCACCTGTCCTATACCAGCAGGCAATGAAGACAATTCCAAAAATTGACGAGACAATTCAAAAAATTCAAGAGAATCTTAAAGACGTTCAGTCAATTAGCAAATTGAGTGATGATGTTCCATTTTTAGAAAAAGCGCTGTCGTGCTACAAAGCTGATATCCACAAAGCACAGGATACAGGGCACGAGTATTTTGTAAAAATAGTCGGGGACATGATAATGGCAAAAAATGATCTAGAGGCCATCAAGATAGCATTGGAGAAAATAAAACAGTTTTCATAATAATTTTAGTATGTATCAACCTCTACACCTAAATCCGCTAGAATAGTCAAGACGGTATAGGCATAAAACATGTTCTTTGCTGATTCATACATAATATCAAAACCGCCCTTCCTGTTCCACCTCCAGATTAGTCAGAGTTGTGAACACAATCGAGTTTACTGGAATAACCAAGGAGATAAAATGACACATTATCCAATTGATTCTCCACATTTGAGTACGATAAAAGAAATTTAAGGATTGTGTAAATATGTTAATGCTGAATCAGAATTTTATGAATTGGCTCACAAAGACATGTTGTATGAACCATTCCAGAACGTATAGGCTCAACTTGACAGTGGGTATATTTTGCAAGAATCACAAATTGGAAAGACTTTGAGATTGGCATCTCAGGTGATTGTTCCGCCTGACTTTATCAAGACCCCGCTTCCGGACTCTACTGTGAGGCTATTGCCTGTAAAGTTAATATCCAAAATGACTCTACTGGGAATAACTAGGACCGAATTGTTTTGGACTAGTACATTTGCAGTAGCTACATAGTCTGCAGAAAGCGTACAGTTGGCTGTAATTATCCAGTTTCCAGAGCTAGTAGTGCACGAGATGGAAGGAATTCCATTAGATGCTGTGACTGTTCCTGCAGCCACTTCATTAGAGGAACTGTCTGCCAGGTTGGTACCGATGTATGCCACAACAGGTGTCTGCTCATTTGTGGCAGCATGGGTAAATACCAGTTTTGTTACATTTGATAGTATAACGCCATCAGTATACTCTAAAACTGTAGTTGAATTATTCCCGGCAAAACTCCACTCTAAGAATCTCAATGTGCCGGATATTTCCTCGCTGAATGTTACAGTAGTCTGGGTGAATGAATCAGATTGGGCAGTAAATGTCGGGATGATTCCATCAGATGCTGTGACTGTTCCTGCAACCACTCTATTAGAGGAACTGTCTGTCAGGTTGGTACCGATGTATGCCACAACAGGTGTCTGTTCATTTGTGGCAGCATGGGTAAATACCAGTTTTGTTACATTTGATAGTATAACGCCATCAGTATACTCTAAAACTGTAGTTGGATTATTCCCGGCAAAACTCCACTCTGAGAATCTCAATGTGCCGGATATTTCCTCGCTGAATGTTACAGTAGTCTGGGTGAATGAATCAGATTGGGCAGTAAATGTCGGGATGATTCCATCAGATGCTGTGACTGTTCCTGCAGCCACTTCATTAGAGGAACTGTCTGCCAGGTTGGTACCGATGTATGCCACAACAGGTGTCTGCTCATTTGTGGCAGCATGGGTAAATACCAGTTTTGTTACATTTGATAGTATAACGCCATCAGCATACTCTAAAACTGTAGTTGAATTATTCCCGGCAAAACTCCACTCTGAGAATCTCAATGTGCCGGATATTTCCTCGCTGAATGTTACAGTAGTCTGGGTGAATGAATCAGATTGGGCAGTAAATGTCGGGATGATTCCATCAGATGCTGTGACTGTTCCTGCAGCCACTTCATTAGAGGAACTGCCTGTCAGGTTGGTACCGATGTATGCCACAACAGGTGTCTGTTCATTTGTGGCAGCATGGGTAAATACCAGTTTTGTTACATTTGATAGTATAACGCCATCAGTATACTCTAAAACTGTAGTTGGATTATTCCCGGCAAAACTCCACTCTGAGAATCTTAATGTGCCGGATATTTCCTCGCTGAATGTTACAGTAGTCTGGGTGAATGAATCAGATTGGGCAGTAAATGTCGGACGGATCAGATTAACAAGATCAAAGGGAGCAGATAACGAGTACTCGTAGACGCTACCGGTATTATATCCTGCAACGAACATCTTTGTCCCGTTACTGGAGAATGCAATACCGTGGGGTAAGGTATCCTGGAGGGATACATTAAAGGAATTGGTGAATGTAGAGTTGGTTACATCAAACGGAACAGGCAGGGTATACATGTAGACATTGTCATACTGATCTCCTACGACGAACATCCTTAACCCGTTACTGGAGAATGTGACGCCTCGGGGTAAGGTATCCTGTAGGGATACATTAAATGAATTGGTGAATGTAGAGTTGGATACATCAAACGGAACAGGCAGGGTATACATGTAGACATTGTCATACTGATCTCCTACGACGAACATCCTTGACCCGTTACTGGAGAATGTGACGCCTCGGGGTAAGGTATCCTGTAGGGATACATTAAGGGAATTGGTGAATGTAGAGTTGGTTACATCAAACGGAACAGGCAGGGTATACATGTAGACATTGTCATTCTGATCTCCTACGATGAACATCCTTGACCCGTTACTGGAGAATGTGACGCCTCGGGGTAAGGTATCCTGGGAGGATACATTAAATGAATTGGTGAATGTAGAGTTGGTTACATCAAACGGAACAGGCAGGGTATACATGTAGACATTGTCATACTGATCTCCTACGACGAACATCCTTGACCCGTTACTGGAGAACGTTAGATCAGTTGGAGAATCATCCTGTGATGACACAGGAAAAGAGACATGTGTTGTTAAATTGTTGCTTACTTTAACAGTAATTGATGTTGTAGTATTTGACAGGTACACTATGACAACATCATTTGCAGCATATGATTTCCCAATATCTAAATCTGCGTTGTCAAAATCACCGGTTCCAGTAGTATCTATAGTATTGACTACTGTATATTTATCTGCAGAATTTGCGTGACCGTTTGGATTGTAGTGATATATCATTAGGCCAAATTGGTTTAGAGGAGTCTGATCAAACATGGAATCCAATCTAGCCTCCAAAGTATAATATTCCCCGTTACTGCCAAATGGAATTTTCCCCATCAAGTAATTTGTGCCAGGAGAAGGGTCGCTGAGAATATCCAGAGTGAAAGTTTTCAGAGTTCCATTAGGTACGGTCTTTATGTCTGCTAAAGGTATCCATCCAGCTTGATCTTTGTTGAATGCAATGACTCCCACCGGTCCGTCAGTGTTACTACTGCTCATTATAGACCAAGAGTCATCATACGTATTTCCTGTAGCAGGAGGTGTATGTGCCCATCCAAAATTATGGCCCATTTCATGCGCTACTACACCAACTCCATTTTGATAGTTCATTCCTATTGGAAAATTAGCACCATTATCAGGAGTAAAAGTAACATAAACATACAGAGTTCCTTCATCTGTGTTGATAGTCAACGGACTTAGATATGCAAATGCATAATTCCCACCTACAAAGAGATCATTGAAGACCAGAATGACTTGATCAACATCATCACCGTTATCGCCAGACCCACCAATCTGTGGTTCATCATTCTGTATAACGTCATCTGTACCATTAAAATCAATAAAAGGATCAGCTAGATCAATTGCATTATCCAATAGGGTAAATGTATCCAATGTTGTAAGTATTCCATCAGTAGCATAGTCTGCAGATCTATGAGGAAGGGATTGCCAATTTACAACTCCGGTGCCATTAATTGTTCCAGGAGACATGGTGATAGCGCCATAAGATGCATCCTCCCAATAGTTTTTTAGCGAGTCAGCATCATTAAACCACCTGTTTTGAAAATAGGTCTCGCTATGAGGTTCACTAGAATCATCACTGAACCGAGATAAAATTACGACTGTTTTTAGATTGCTTGGGACATTGCTTGTTTCATATGAGCGTTTTGAGGACTCGATCGAATCAGATTGCAGTTGCTGCATCGGATTTGACAATTTAGCAGAGATGACATTGATCACATCAGAATTGGAAAAAAATCTTACTTGGTTGTTTGGATAGTAATTCACATATCCTTGAATGACTATCTGTTTTCCAGACAAATCATATATGTCATTTGGGATTTTTTCAAAATTAAGAAAGTAGGGGGGGTTGTTTCTATGCTCATCCACAAAGAGATGATATTCAAATTTTATAGTCCCGTTTTCAAATCTTTTTTCTCCAATGTTAAGATACCCGCGCATTTCCACAGGTGATTTTTGGGTTTCTGTATCAGTGAAATTTGTATTTGATCGTGTAATAGATATTAGAGCTTCTGCATCATCAATCAATCCATAATTTTGAACTATCAACAATACTGCGATCACAAAGAATGCAAAGACTGTCTTTTTAGCATTATCAGTAAAGTTTTTCATATTCAGACCCTAGCCATCCAGTCGCAATCAATTTTTCAATATTTCCAGGCTTTATACATACCGGTGAGTTATCAGCAAGTTTCTGAACCAATACAAACATACTCTTGCATACAATATCATCAACAGGTATCCCAGATTTATATAGCTTGAATGGCGATATGATAAAATCCAAGTCAGGATTAAATGATTTGGCCCAGACAGAATACAGAGATATTTGATAACTCTCTTTATCACCATTCAGTAAAAGAAAGACCCTGTCCCCTTTATCAAAGACCTTTTCAACTGATCTTGTAAATTCATCGGTTCCGCCTCCAAAGGCAGTAACATTATCAGTCGGTTGTGGATTTTTCAGATATCTTTCAACGTTGATATCATACTTTGTATAACCTTGTTTGGAAAATTGTTCAGTTGATATGATCTTTCCAATTAATATAATCTCGTTTTCAAGGTAGAGTTCAAGATTTGTTTTTGGCTGTAATTTTGCATCAACGGACTGAGATAGCAATAATCCCACAGCAAGTGCAATCAGACTCGGTATGTATAGTGAACGCATCAAACAATTCCAGTAGGTACGATCAGAGATATAAGTTCTCTACGCCATTGTATGTATCAACCTTTACGCCTGAATCAACTAGATTAGTCAAGACGTTATATGCATAAAACATGTTATTTGTTTGATTCATACGCGCCATTCAGTCTTGGAATGTAAGACTAGTTCCAGCCCAAAGAATCCCAGTATGCCTTTGGAACAAACCTCTTCATCTTTGAGAGCAAAATATGACACGACTCATCCATTACGTGAGTTTCTGCATAGTCGTTCTCGCTTCGAATGGAACGGCCAAACCCTTGCAACAGCTTTTCTACTGCCTTGTTTTGGTACCATAACGGATCGCGTTCGGACTTTACACGGATTCGTTTGTCGGCCATTGAGGGGTATGGTGCCTTTAGTATAATCTGAAATCTCGACAGATCATCTTTGAGGTCAACCCCGTGCCAGAGTGATGGTGATACTAGCACATCAGGTTTTTTTGTAGTTTTGTGATTCTCTAGAATCTTTTCTCGTCTTCCTTCCACTCCTTCATGTGCAATTACCATTCTGTTCCCTAGTGAATCAGCAATATCACGACAGTGCTTTTTCGTAGTGGTAAGGATTAGACCCTTTTCGGTATTATAAAATTGGATGATCTCTTTTGCTTTTGCAAATATCGCATTATAGTCATCCTCAGTGGAATGATAGTTTAATTTTCTTGTATTGTGAAAGGTTATGCTTCGGTTCTTTACAGGAAACGGTGATTGTTCCACCTCAATGAACGCGCACTGATCCTCTGGGATCGACATGGTTCTGCAAAACATCATCTTGTTTATTGTGGCACTCATGAAAATTTGAGTTGGCCTGTCAAAGAATTTTTTCGTATATTTTCCAATGTTGATTGGCTTTATTGATATTGATGTTATGTTGCCTGACATGTCTTTGTTTTCCTGGATTACAAAGTTTTCTGGATTGTCTTTTATCTCATATTTGGTGTGATCAATCTTGTCACGTCTTTTTTTATATGTAGAGTATTGCGGGTCTTCCTGGCTCTGCAGTCTCCTAGTCTCTACGGTGTACTTGTCACCTAGTATGTCCAATAGTTCCATTACACCATCTGTTGTGTTTGTAATGTAATCAGTAAAATTCATCTTGACACCCTCTAGTGTCTTTGGCCTAATGTCGTATCCGATATAGCCAATGATCTGATCTTCTATTTCGTGCGTCTCATCTGCAATCAGACAGTCTCGCACCAACAGTTCCTCGATTCCTTGAGGGTATAGTCTGGTCTGAAAATATGACGAATAATTAAACAGCGCATGAGTTGCCAAAAGAGCCTGGAATTTCTGGTTATAGTAGTAGCATTTTTGCTCGTCTAGTTCCTCAATCCTTTCATTCTCTGTTCTCATGTCGTATTTTGAAAATGACTCAAGCTTTGGCTTGTGTTTGCAGTATACAGTCTTTTTTTTGCCGTTTGAATTTTCTTCCCACGAGCACCGCCCCATATTGCATAGTAATTCGGGATCATTTCGTGCCACATCATAGGATATCTGTGATGTATCATACAAGTTGATGCACGGAAAGTTTGGCTTGCCCTTCATGGGATAGATAAATGCAAAGTCATTTGTATACTGATCTTGTAGTATTTTTTGTGCCGTAATGATAAACGATGTTCCAAGGGATTTTGCCACAGTTACGGCAATGTGTGATTTTCCAACTCCGGTAGGTACGCAGAGCAGGATGTTTTGATAGCCGGACTTTATTGCAGATTCTATTTTGTTAATCACATCTTTTTGAGTCTCTCGTGGAGAGTATTTTTCTGGGAAATTATCCAAGTATGTCATTTGATATAATTCTCAAAATTATCATCCATTATTATCAATTTTGATGTGTCTTTTCCAAGATATGCATGACAGTTTGGATAGCATTTCAGACCTTGCCTAGTATACAAAACATCTTTTGTAGGCTTTCTTGCAGCATTTACCACAAGAATTGTTTTGTTTGGATTAAAATCCAGTCAGATGTTTTATAAAAAATCATTCAACAACTAAAAACAAGATACACGATTTCTTGTGAAACCACATTGTTTTGCTTTTTCAAGTCCAGATACTATGAAACCTTGCTGTTTTCTTGACTGGGATATGAGCGGCAGGATTGTTTTGTTTACTCGTTTTTTGGCAGAATTATGGTCAGGATACACATAAAATGGATGTTTCAGGCATAATAGTAGCTTTAGTATGCATACTATGGTTATGATATATAATAATTTTCAGTATCCATGCTAAATCATGAAAACAATTTCACTAGTGCAAAGCCACAAGGCAAAAAGTCAGATGTCCTCTACATTTTTTCCAAGAATAATTCGAGAGTTTGAGGATAATGATGAACCAATGATGTATGAGAATGGAAAGCATTGAAGAACATCAGACTATATAGATTGAACTATTCTTGGGATGCAGATTGTCTTTATGAATACAGGAGTAAACAAAATTGAACTGTCCAGAGTGCGACAAAAAGTGGATAGCAGAGATACTTTGGGGCTATGTAGACATGGAAATGATTGAAGAGGAATTAGAGAAAAAGAATCTAGTCCTAGGCGGATGTATCGTAAATGATAATGTTCCAAGATGGGAATGTAATTACTGTTATTATCGATGGGGAAGATGCAAAGATTGGTGAATATGATAGGAAAAGTTTTCTTTTGGACAGCGACCGTTCTGCTTGGGTTCATCAATCCTTTGATCAGTGTCGCACTAGTAGTTGTGTACTATCTTCCAAAAATTATTCAGGACATTTGTCATTCATGTAATGAGGGTTATTCAGACAGAGTATTCATAGTAGAGGAGAAAACCACATACAAGACAGCACAGCCATCTGAAAAGATCGATTCGTTTTCCAAAGATGTCTTGGAGGAGATGAGATAATGTCAAAGCAGGGCATTGATTCTCAGAAAAAGAGCCTAAGTGAGGCCTTTGTGAATTCGTTTGGAGGCTATCCAATAGGATACGCCATTGGAATAGTAATTTTGCCACTGTCAACCGGATGGATTCAAGATGATCCGCTAGTAGCAAATCTAGCAATTACTTTTGTTTATGCATCAGTTTCATTCACTAGGAGTTATCTTTTGAGAAGAATATTTGAGAGATTTAGAATTGATGATAATTTTATAAGACTAGGGATTAAATTGGCAAAAAAAATATGGCAAACGATGAAAAAAATTCCTTAATCATAATCAGAGTACGTAAGGTATGAGAAAAGTTTGTGTAGTAACTGCATGTGGTAATAAAAAACAGAGCACAGCCAAGCCTGCCTACAAATTATACAAATCATCTAGAATTACAGCAGTGTATAATCGCAAAGGAGAGCATGACATGTATATTCTGAGTGCAGAACACGGACTTTTACATTCAGAAAAGATCACAGAACCATACAACAGGATAATGGATGAACAGAGATGTCTGGAATTGATTCCAAAACTCAAACCCATTATAGAAAAATATGACACCATTGTTTTCTTCAAGGCCGGGGCAAGAGGCATCTATGAAAAATGTCTTAAAATGGCATGCAATGAAAATGATGTGAAGCTAGTCTCCTTTGGTTTTGGATTCATGGGCGGAATTAACGAATTAAAAGAAGAGATTAGTAAGGCTGAAAGAGGACAATGACGTCTGATACGTGCAGATGGTTACACGAAATTCTAGCGGATCTTCCATCGATACGGCATCCTTTTGATATTGAAAAATTACCGGATAATGGTGTTTACTTTTTTTATGAAAAGGGGGAATTGTACGGACACTGTTCAGAGAACAGACCCAGAATTGTTCGTATTGGAACTCATAGAGAGGGTAATTTCAAATCAAGAATAAAAGATCATTTCCTTTTCAATGAATCCAAGATGAATTTTGACAAGACCCGGTCCCCGCCACACGATCGAAGCATATTCCGAAAAAATTTGGGCAGGGCTATTCTGAACAATGAAAAAAACGTCTATCTGAAAATTTGGGACATTGACTATACAACAAGAGAGAACAGAAAAGAACTTTCAGACCAAAGGAATATCAAGCTAGAGAGAAAGATAGAGGCACAGGTTACAACACTATTGCAGTATAATTTTTCGTTCAAATATCTAATCATAAAAGGACAAGAAAGGCGAATTGGTTCAAAGGGAATCGAAAGCAGATTAATTGGTACATTGTCACAATGTGACAAATGTATGCCATCAAAAGAATGGCTAGGAAATCATTCTCCCGTATCAAAAATTAGAGACAGTGGATTATGGCAGTATCAACACCTGACAAAATCCCCGATTTCAGAATCAGACAAGACCCAACTTTTAGAATTTGTAGAGTCCACAAAAGAGTGGATGGGCACACAATAGAAAGACAGTCATTTCTTCAAATTTGCTTGTGATAAAAAAGGCATAAACCAAAAATTTCAAGGATTGTAATTGCAGAGCAGTAAAATGATAGAGACTGCAAAAGTTCCAGACATGGCAGTACGAAAAAAATCAGGATTGAAATAATGTCGGACTTGTCGCTACTGTCCGCAGATTTGTAGTCTAAACTGAATGAAACGACGACAAAGAGATGAGGGCATGTAGTTGTATAGCATCTGCAGACAATGACGGGGTTTTTTATTCTAGAGTGATTTTCATCCCACAAACTTTGGCATTTTGCCAGTTTTACATAAACTTGATAGAATGCTATTCCTTGTATGAGTCCTGTAATTTTTCATAGTGTTGGATTGATTGGAGCAATGTGTCACGGGTAATCATCCCATTTGACATTATTTTTTCATAGAGTTCAGGATAAATGAATTCTCTTTCCGAATATTCTATAATTTTATCGTAATCTTTTTGAAAATAATGACTGATTTCACCAGAACCTGATGTTGACTTTACTGGGAATCCATAGGCGTATGCCAACACATCGTGTTTGAGGCCTTTGGTTTTAAGATCATTTAACGGCAGATGTATTTGCAGGAAATCAATTACTTCTGGTTTATTGATTATCCATTGGTGGAGCCACTTGTCATCTTTGATTTCATGATGCTTCATCCTGTTGTATAAAAAGAACAGATCAAATCGTAGTATGTTGTGACCGATGATTTTCAGTCTGTCTTGCCCGCCTCCGCGTTGCAGAGATACTATAACATCATAGAATTTGTTCAATATCTCTTTTTCTCCTGTCTCCCACTCTTTAAATCGAAATACATGTCCATTGTTAATTTTGTACGTAATGAGAATTACCTTTCCATCAAACGGGGATAGTCCGCCCCTGTTAAATTTCCAAAAAAGATCCTTGTTCTCTGAATGCCTGTCCAGCTTGCCAGCATCTATCTCTTTTTTTGTCTCGAGATATTCCTCTTTTGTAAACTGTGGCGCTGTTTCAATATCTAAAAAGAGATTGGGCATGAGTAGTCTAGAGCGCACTAGTCATTATCTTTTTGTTATATTGTTTTGTAAAATTTGATTAAAAAAAGTTGATTCAAAATAATCGCAAGACAGACAAATACCCAATTTATCATATGACACATCATTTGAGCGTAGAGTTTAAGTTCATCCTTCAGTTAGGCATGAATCTACATAACTAAACAATGTTATGCCTAATTTGATATTGGACTTGAACTCTTACATTTGAGTAGCACGAAATATTTGACAAGATAATACAATAAATACAATACATAATCCAGTCTATTCATGTTTGGAAAAAAACCCGTCCTAAAGGAGGGAATCCATGTTTTCTCCACCAAAAAGAACGGCGATTATAACGACTTTATCTTTGGAGTTGTCACAGGAATTGATGGCAGTAAAATAGGAGTTAACGGCATAATTGTCAATCCTATCGGACTCAAAAACAAGATAAAACAAGGCAAGACAGGAGAGCGTTCAGAAGAGATACTTGAACATCCGACCCCGGACAATATTGTTCTGGCTTTGGTGTATAGAATAGAGCATAAAAACTATGCCGATGTGATTGATCTTGATGTAGATAAATGTGATATCATTTCACCACATGTGTATACAATGCTAGATGGGTGGGTTCGAGAATCTCTCTCAGAGATGATCAACAAGGTGTTGTCATTACCTTTTGGTTCAGAGAGAGACGAGGAGAAACGCATCTTGAAACACAAGATGGATACCTTGATGGATAAGAATCTGAAAAGAACACTTTATTCTGTTTGTCGCAGCCTAAAGATATTGTACTAAATTTTCAGGTGCCGTTATAGTCACATGTCGGATTTAGAGTTGTTTTCAAGATATTCTAGTTTTACCAATTCGTATTTGCCCATGTTAAGATCAAGAGTTCCTAAGAGTTTATGCGTAATCGACTAAAATAACAATCGGCTTGGACGCATCAACTTGTTCACATTTAATATGATGGTAAACATTTCTCAGACGATAGGTTTAGATCCTGGCATATTCTTTGCTTTGATATGTCCCAATACGAAATGCTAGCTCCAAATCAATTGATAAAGCTGATTGAGAGCAAAGACAGGGCGCTATATAAAAATGACAGTGCACTATGAGAAGGACAAGATAATAGCAGAACTAGATGCACTATGGACTGCAACAAAGGCCAGGGAACGTAGATAACAAAGGAAAGAAGGTTTGTGAATTTGCACACAAACTAGAGATATGCCACATCATAATGTCAACACCAGAACATTTGCATGCATTTACAGGATATCAAATCGATGATTTTTTTTTTTGGTTGTTAAAACATGTTAGAGAATTCATACTAGACCATCTAGATAAAATGCCGTTATTTGATATTGAATCAGGTAAATGAGAATCTGATGCAGGAAACAGATGCAAGCTTGATCCGGAACACGCATTACTAGTGGGACTAATAAAAAAGAGAACAAACGTTACACAAGACAACTAGCAGCATTATTTGGAATTGATCAGACCACGGTGTGCAGATATATCAAGCTTGTAGATGAGATATTACTGGCAAAAAGAAACGATTTACGTTCAACACAGAGATAATAACAAACAGCAAAGGAATCATAATCCACCAAACCAAGAGCTGTCTTGGTTCTAGTCATGATTTTAGCATATTCAAAAAAAGAATCTGAATCAATCTTTAATATAATAAAATTACTGACTGGAAGCAGTAAAACAAGGCTATACTCTGACAAGGGATTTTTAGGAATATCAGATTACCTGGATAACAACACACGCAATCCATGCAACCTAAAAAGAAACCAAGGAATCGCCAACTAACAAAACGAGAACGGGCAAAAAACAGGCAGATAAACGGGGTCAGAGCCAAGGTGGAGCACACCATAGGTGACATGAAAACCTATGCAAGAATGGTTGATGCATATGATGGTACACTAGAAGAGTTTGAAACAGAGTTTAGCGTGGTAACAGGTCTTGTCAATCTGCGTACAATGGAAAAAGATACGGTCTAGATGGAAAAAGGGTGAACCGCCACCACCGCCATGGACTGTATATTTTGATTAGATATATGGTAAAATATCACAATGCTACGCCGTGCGTTTTTGCCAAGCTGATTATTTTGCATGTTTAATAATTTATTTTGTATTTTTTGTAAAGTTTGACTGACTTTAATTATTTTGAGATGTATGATTTTGTTAGAGTTTGTAACTATATGTGAAGAAAAAGGCAAGGAATTCAGATGGTTGGCGTGATTTAGTCAATTACGCATAAACTCTTCTAGACAATTACAGATTCCTCCATAGTTTTATATTATCCTCTTAGAGGAATCGTTACAATGGAATACGTTTACGCTGCTTTACTTCTTCACAAGCTAGAAAAAGAAATCGATGAGACAAGCATCAGTTCGGTTGTAAAGGCATCAGGAGCAGAAGTTAATGAGGCTCAGGTCAAAGCACTAGTTGCAGCATTAACCGATGTAAATATCAGTGATGTAATAAAGGCCGCACCTGTAGCAGTTGCAACAGCAGCGCCAACAGCAGATGCAGTCGGCGGTGAAGTAAAGAAAGAGGAAAAACCAAAGGAAGAAGGTAAAACCGAAGAGGCAGCCATGGAAGGATTGTCTTCTCTGTTTGGCTAGATAGCGTTACTCTAGTTTATTTTGAATTTTAACTAGTCTCAAGTGCCATCTTTTGGCAAATTTCGTAATCATCTAGAGTTTTCAGTAGATGGGAAAGTGTTTCATTTGGAGTAAAAAATGCCAATCAATCAAGTAAATTAGATAGGAAAAGCTAGAACGAGATTGTGTAATTCCATCAAATGTGGCACTTTTCTATCTACTGGTTTTGAAGTTCCTTCGTGTGTATGAATCAGCAAATAACATGTTTTATGCTTATAACGTCTTGACTATTCTGGAGGATTTAGGCGTAAAGGTTGACACATACATTTTAAAAAACCAATGAATGTTTGATATTTGGCGTCATGTATTTAGCGTATTTTTCAGTCATTGGTATGTTGCCTCAATTCTACATCAGAGAACAGTGTTGAACGAGTAATTGTCGCAAGTACTCGGATGTTTATGTCAGAGTCTGATAGTTTTGCAGGTATAGTTGGCATGTTTGACGTTGATCTTTTACTTGTTTTTTTACAGTGAAACAAACCGCATCAACAACTAGAATCTTTTGAGTTTATGAAACCTAGGATGGCGTGTAATCTTTTGCCTGACTAGCAAGTGCTTTTGCCTGAGCGTCTGCTTTTTGCAGTATCTGCTCCCTTGTCTCATCAGTCATGAATCCAGATGTTACAGATACGGAATGTGCAGCCTGCGATGCCTTGCCGAGTATTTGTGAAATATTGTCGTCAGTTACATATGCTGCTTCAACTGATAGCGACACTGCCTCTCTGTGTGCCAGTGTGAACTCTTCTCTGATCTTTTCAACGTCAATTACCATCTCTTCTTTAGCATACTTTGTGCCATCTTCTAACGCCGCATAAAGCAAGATTCCGGCCTGGATAGATTTAATGTCCAATTTTCCAAAAAGTGCCGCCAATTTTTCATTGATGACTTCTCCTTTTAATACAGGAGTGGTATCCTTTGCAATCCAGATTGTTCCCTGGTCAATCTTGGTTGGGATTCCTGCCTCTTTGAATTCTGTTAGCATTGGCCCCGGTGCAATTCCAGTATTCTTTGCAGGCACTATGACATCTATGCTAGAGACATCTCCTCCTCGTGCAATCATCATGATTCTATTTTTGGTCAAGAGTACATTTAGTTTGAATGGAGACATGTTGGTAAACATTAACATGCATTGTCCCGAAAGATCTCCGATTATATCCTTGATTCCCGGCACATCCACATTCTCAAGTGCTTTTTGTGCAACTTTGCACTTTATGTTTACAAATTTCACTTTGTCTTTGAGAATTTTTCTCAAAGGTAGTATTTGCGTAGAGCGCACTTTGTTCATTTTGATGATAGCTAAAACCTTGTATTTTTTTGGTATCTCTTGTAATTGTTGATACATTTGTGTTTTTCGTTCAGGGTATGATGTTCTGTTCTCATGCATGTTTCTTCTTTGCCTCTTGTACTTGTTTTACAGGTTTGCCCATTGTAGTCTTTATCATCATTCCCTTGATATTCTTCTCCCCGTTTGGTAGTTTCTTTTCAATTGCACTAATAACTGCATATGCATTAGTTGCCAGATCCACATCATCCATTGATTCGTCTCCAATTTTGCACGATATGGACAAGGACGCCCTTGTTCTAACTTTGATTGATGATCTAAATCTTTGTAAGAATGACTCTATTGGTGCATCAAAGGGAACCGGCGTTGGCATTTTTCCCCTAGGACCCAGAAACTGACCCATCGTTCTTCCTACAAGTGGCATGACCTTGGTGTCTGCCAGAAAAAAGTCATATTTGTTGATAAATTTTCTGGACTCTCTTTTGTTGGTTGCAAACTTTTCCAGCTCGTCTGTTCCGATTACTGCATCAGCGTTTGCCTGTTTTGCTTTCTGGCCCATGTCCCCTGTAGCCATAACACAAACAGTTGCCGGGGAGTTTGTCTTTGGCATCTGAACTATTTCATTGAGTGCAAATCCTTTTTTCACATCAATATCCTTGAAATTAATGATTAATTCTATGGATTGCGTGAAATTCCTCTTTTTATTTTCGGACTTTGCCTTTTTAATCACCTCAACGAGCTGTGTCTCTGTAACCATTACGATGATCTTTTAGAGCCTACTTAAAATCGTTTAGAGGTATAGATACCATGTTATCTATTATCTTAAAAAAATTACACTTTTTCCAGCAAATAATTGTAATTCCAAAGGAATTTATCCAGAAACCTACGTATATTAAATCTCAAATATGATCTTTTGGTACGTTGCACAGATTTGATGATCTTGATATGAAATTGCTTTATGAACTAAACAAGGATGGCTCCATCTCAGTTCCTGCCCTCTCAAAAAAGCTCGGGATCAATGCTTCTGTGCTGTATAGCAGAATCAAGAGATTGTTAAAGAAGAGGCTGATCAAAAGATTCACCATAGAGATAGACGATTCTCTCTTGGGCATCAGTGTGAAAGCGTCTGTTGGGATTAATCGAGATCCTAAATTCAAGGACACAATTCACAAGAAATTCATGGAGACGCCAGAAGTGGTCTCAATTTCAGAGATTACAGGTAGATTTGACATAATGGTTCAGGTTTATGCAAAGAATCTAGAGGCATTGCATTCTGTAGTGATTGAAAAGATTGGAAAAATAGAGGGTATTCAAAATACTGAAACATTTGTAGAATTGCAAAAGACTGACAAGGATCCCGTCTATCTAGTTGAATGATTATTGGAATTTTTCATCCCATTTGCCTTTGTTGATTTCAGCAGTAATTTCTTTTGGAGTCTTTCCTTCCACCTTTACTCCCAACGCCACACATGTGCCAATGATTGTTTTGGTAATAGATTTTAGCGAGGATGTGTAGGACTTGTCTAGTTTTGCGTTTGCCACTTTGAGAATTGCATCCATTGTGACATCCCCTGCCCATTCAGTGCCTGATGCGCCAGAGCCTTTTTGGATTCCTGCTTCTTTCATAATGAGCGTTGCAGCTGATGGAACACCAATCTCAATTTCATACTTTTTTGTATCACTGTCAACAACAACGGTTACTGGAACTTTGACTCCGGCAAAGTCTTTAGTCATATCATTAATTGCCTTGATAACCTCCATAATATTGACGCCCAAAGGACCCAATGCAGGACCCAGTGGCGGACCTGCAGACGCCGCTCCTCCGATTACAAGTGATGATATTTTTTGTTCTCCCATGTTTTATCAGCTCAATATGAAAAATTTAATCCTTCCTAAACCCCGCTCGCTAGTTTCAGATAGTTTGCATCCACTGTTACAGGTAGTTGGTATGACGCATCCAACAAGACCACTGTCGCTTCTTCCTTTTCGGCATCGATTCTGGTAATTGTCGCCTTCATTCCTTTGAACGGCCCTCCTGTTATTTCTATTACGTTATCTACTGCTAATTGTGAAACTATGGACTTTTTTATAAGATACCCCTCAATATCCTTGAATTCCAACTCTCCTCTTAGTTGGCCACGAATATGTCTAATTCCTTCAACTGCCATGTATACATCACTTGGAGTGATTGCCTCAATTACAACATATCCTTTTAGATTGTCAACTAGTAGAACCGATTGAATGCTGATTTTGTTGGCATTTGCCTTGGCTTCCAACAGTCTCATTACCACTTTTTCCTGTCCACCAGTAGTCCTAATTGCAAACAAGTGTGATTTTATTTCCTCTGACAATTCCATCATCTGCCAAATGTAATTACCGAAAAGACAAACTGAATAATAAACCCAATCGTGCCAACGCCTGCTATTCCAAATAATACCAGTCTGAGATGTTGTGAATACTCATCCTTGTCCGGTTTTTTAGCCATTTTCATGGTATTGGCCATGTTTTTCAAAGTCTTCTTTGGATTCATTGTTGGGAATTAATAAGGTGTCTTTATATCTCTTATCTCATGGAGTTGTTAGTTGCGCATCAGGGAGACCCTGCAGGATATAACATGGCAAAATTTCTTTCAAGAGATATGATCCAAAAAGGCGATATTTTCCATGGAAAATATTACGACCTGGCAATAATCCCAACCCCGGTCATTTCTGCTGACTGGCTGGAAGAAGAATATGATTACGACGGATTTGTGTTTCTCTCAAGACATGCTGCAGAATCAGGAGCGTTGGCCCTGACTTGTCATTGTACGGGTAATTTTTCAGAGGCAGAATTTGGTGGAAATTCCAGACAGGTGGCAATTCCTCATCCGCATCTTCAGAAAGCATATCTGCAGACACTAAAGAGGAGTCAGGCCAGATTTTCAGAATTTCAAATCACTATCGAGGCAACACACCACGGACCTACGGCACTAACCAAGCCATCTGTTTTCATGGAGATTGGTACAACCGAGAGACAGTGGAACGATACATCCTTGTGTAATTCAGTGGCATCCCTGATTCACCAGGTAATCACCGGTCCGATAAAGAAGAGTCCCATAGCAATCTGTTTTGGTGGAACTCATTACCCTTCAAAATTTACCAATGAACTGCTCAAAGGAAGACATGCGCTTGGAACAGTAATTCCAAGACATGCATTGAACAATCTTGATGAGGGATTATTCGCCCACATTCTTGCACAAAATAGCACTGCACAGACTGCACTTTTGGACTGGAGTGGACTGGGATCGCACAAGCAAAAGACAGTTGATCTTTTAGAGTCAACAGAACTAGAGGTGATCAAGCTTTGAGTCTTGAAGAAATGATTTACAAAAAATTACTAGAGGTTCCAAAAGGTCAGATCACAACTTATGGCGAGCTAGCAAGAGCTGTTGGGCTGAAAGATGGACAGAGAGTTGTCGGAAGAATAATGAACAGAAATCCCTACCCTGTGATTGTTCCATGTCACAGGGTCGTAATGTCCACCGGAAGAGTTGGTGGGTATGCATACGGCGAACACGTCAAGATAAAATTGTTAAATGACGAAGGCATCCAAATCAAAAACGGCAGGATCGTAAATTTGGAAAACAGTATACACAGATTCTAGTTTCTTTTTGTTTTGATCTCATCCATTAGAGTTCTGAGATGAGCCTTGTTTCTGACCGTATTTCCACCAACTTTTTTGTAGAGTGTCCAGAATTCCGGATTGGTCAGATCCTTTCTGTCTTTGGCAATCTTTAGCAACCGTCTCAATGAACGGACTTTGGCAACGTACAGAGTTTTTTTGCCGACTCGTGCGCCCTTGCTGCCTTGTTTTGAACCCTGTGTCGTACCCCTCTTGTTTTTCTGGTTTTTCTTTGTTTGTGCTCTGCCCCTAGATGTGCCGGTGAATGATTTGATCTTGATTATGTTTGCAGTAATGAGACTGCGGATGTTTTCTCGTGTAATGGCATCTGCAACATCATCCAGATAATCAGTATCAAACCTTATTCTGTGAACCCCGACACCAGTAACCCTAGATGCCAGTCTCTTTTTTGCCTTAAGATTGACTACCACTAGTACTCACTCTTGCGTTAAAAATTTTAAATTTGCCTTCAATTGCCTTTATGACAATCTCTTTTCTCTTTCTAGTACCAACACTGTGTCCAAATCTGACACCGTCTTTTTTTGGGTCCAATTTTTCCAAATCATTCAAATTGTAAACTAGGTTATCTGTAAATCCTGAAGGGTGTAATCCTCTTGCCTCCCTTGGTCCCCCATATCCAACTTTGACTAGACCGGGACGGCCCCTACTTTTTTGTTTCCTTTGATGATGATCAATGCCTTTGGGTTTTCTCCAATTTGTGTGTAATCGGACATAACGCCAACTTTCTGGCCTGATAAATTCAGGATTGTGTTCTTTAACTTGCTGTCTCTTTGCAAGCTTGTCTTGGTTGATTGGCATTAGGTTGACTCGTGGATTTTGAAATAAATACGTTCCTAGCCGTAAAAAAATTCCGGTTAGGAAAGAGATAATAAGGAAATTCAAGGCGAATCGAAATATCTCATGAACAGACCTGAGATTAACAGAATGATTTTCGGAGGCATGATTGCCTGACTCGAGTTATATCAGCTGCGGCAACTGAGAAATTTGCATCACAATTAGCAGCATTTGGTTTAAGTCCGTCCAGAGCATATAGGAACCTGACTACAGACGAGATGGTACGCATTGCAGTTGAGAAAGGCGAGGGTGTGATAAACTCTACGGGTTCTCTTTCTGTCAATACAGGAAAATATACCGGCAGATCCCCTGATGACCGCTTTATCATACATGATGAAAAGACACACGATACAATCGATTGGGGAAAGATCAATCACCAGTTTCCAAGTGACAAATTTGAAAAACTTTTTGAGAAAATGAAAAAATTCACCGACAAGAAAGATCTTTATGTTTTTGATGGTTTTGTTGGTTCTGACCACAAAAGCCGCTTGCCAATAAGAGTGATCAATGATCATGCCTGGCAGAGTCTGTTTGGAAAAACCCTGTTTATCGAGCCTACATCTAAAGAACTAGCAGATCACGAGCCAGAGTTTACCATATTATGTATCAACAACTTTGAAGCAGTTCCAGAGATTGACGGTACTAGAACCGACGTATTCATACTAGTTGACCTGACCAGAAAGATTGTCTTGATTGGAGGCACCAGGTATGCAGGAGAAATGAAAAAATCGATGTTTAGTGTAATGAACTTTCTTTTGCCAGAACGCGGTATTTTTCCAATGCACTGCTCTGCAAACATTGGAGAGAGAGGAGATACAGTATTGTTCTTTGGATTGTCTGGTACCGGCAAGACAACACTTTCTGCAGATCCCAACAGAAGATTGATCGGTGATGACGAACATGGGTGGTCTGATAACGGTACGTTCAACTTTGAAGGCGGGTGTTATGCAAAATGCATCAATCTCAGTCAGGAAGCAGAACCTGAAATTTGGAATGCGATCAGACATGGTGCAGTGTTGGAGAACGTGGTACTAGAGGACAATGTGCCAAATTATAACGACAACGCACTGACAGAAAATACGCGTGTAGCATACCCTTTGGATTACATTCCAGGCGCAGTGATTCCCAGTGTCGGCGGACATCCAAAGTTGATTGTGTTTTTGACTGCCGATGCGCTAGGGGTGCTGCCTCCGATTTCCAGACTGACAAAAAAAGGCGCAATGTACCACTTTATGTCCGGGTATACAAGCAAGCTTGCAGGAACCGAAAGAGGAATCAAGGAACCAAAATCCGTATTTTCTGAGTGTTTTGGGGCACCGTTCATGCCAAGACCTGCATCAGTTTATGCAAAGCTGCTTGGAGAAAAGATCAAAGAGCACAATACTACAGTCTATCTTGTAAACACCGGTTGGTCCGGCGGCCCATACGGGATTGGAAAGAGAATCAAGATCAAACATAGTCGCGCCATGATTACTGCCGCTCTTTCAGGCGCACTTGACAGTGTAGAGTACAGGCATGACGAGTTGTTCAATCTGAGTGTCCCGACCAGAGTGGAGGGTGTCCCTTTTGAAATTTTAGAGCCAGAAAATATGTGGGCAGACAGGGATTCGTATACCTTTTCTGCAAAAAAGCTAGTCCGGATGTTTGTTGAGAACTTTGAGAAATTTGAAAATGTTTTACCAGAGATAGTTGATGCAGGCCCCAGACCCACATCATAGATTATCTTTTTTTGAGCAGTCCAAAGATGCCTATCATTATTACAATTCCCGCAATTATCGCAATCTGTTTTTCTGGAATGGTAATTGTATCCGGCCTGTGGGAATTTTCAGAAAGCGAACTGATTTCAACCGTATTAAATGCATTTGACGTGTTTCCATTGACTCTGATTTTAGCATCAATCCAGTATTTTGCATTTTCATAGATTTCCATTGACGTCTTTCTGTCTGGCGTGGCAGTAATGGTATCTGTTTTTCCATTTTTGCTATTTGTGAGTGAAATCTTGGCAAAACTCCACTCTTTTGGATGATATATCTCAAAGAAGAGTTTCTGGTTTTGCTGATGTGCAGAGACTGAACCCGACGTATAATGCATTAGAAACGGGATCACATATGTAGTAATGTCATGAATGATGATGATTCTTCCTTCGTGTTCCCCAAAATTTTCCCCGGCCACATTCATTTTGATTTGCATAGTGTCACCATTAAGAGAATGCGTGAATTTTGCAAATTCTGGCCCTTCAAACCGCACATCAAGATTATCAAACGTGCCATCAAAGAGTTTTAGTTTGAGCTCTTTTTTAGCAGTTTGGACATCAGATGACACATTGACTACAAAATTTGGCGGCATGATGATTAATTTAGCATCAAAAGCGTTTCCAATGTCCAGTCTTCCTGCACCTGCTGCATGTAGCGAAAATTCCTGTCCGTATGCATCAGAGACGGGCTTGGCGGTAGTTAATAGCAGTGATTTTATTTCATGGTGGTGTAGTTCCGGGTTTTTTTGAAGCAGTAGTGCCGCAGCTCCTGAGACATGTGGGGCCGCATAACTTGTTCCGCTCATAAAGTGATACCCCCCGTCATTTTGTGTTGAATTGATGTATGCGCCTGGCGCGACAATTTCAGGTTTTATGTAAAATGGCGATACCGGTCCTCGGGAGCTAAAATGGGCTACAGAATCTGGGTTGTAAAACAGATTGATGTTTGCCTCATCGCCATCTTTTATAGACTCTATGATGTCTAGTCCGTCTCTTCTGTCAATTGATACGACTGGAATTTGCGGTTTGTATTCTGGTTTTATAAATTCATGAATCAGTTCACCCAGAAAAAACCCCGGTTTGTTATTATAAACAATCAGAGCTTTTGCTCCCGCATTTGCGGCATTGTTTTCCTTGATCGAGAAATACAACAGTTCCCCATCAACATTGCTTCCCCTCTCAACAATCAATATTGCGTCTTTGGCATTAGTTTCTTTCAGGTTTTCAGTTTTTCCATATCCGGCAAAGATTATTTTTCCCGTAATTGGCTCTTTTAGTTTTGTAGAACCTGCCATTGGAATTACAGTGTATGATTTTCCTCCTACCTCCAGTGTTGCAACCAGACTTGAGGTAAGATTGTTGTATGTTGCACCGACCGTAACTGATCCGGGATTTCTGCCAGGACTGCCAATTGTTTTGGATTCAGGACCGTCATTTCCGGCAGCAGTTACTACAAAAATTTCTTTTTCCAGTGCATGATTTACTGCACGTTCAATCTTGGCATTTGTCTTGTTTACTCCCAGACTGATATTGATAATATCCACTTTGTCATCAATTGCCTTTTCAATGGCTCTGATGATTAGTTCGGATGATACACCTTTGCCATCTTTTGAGACTTTATAAGCAAGAATTTTCGCCTTTGGTGCTATTCCGACTAGTAGTCCATCTGCTGCAATTACTCCTGCAACTTGGGTTCCGTGACCGTCTGTATCCATAGGCGGCTTACCCTCATCTATGAAATTGTATCCGCCTATTACTTTTCCATTCGGACCCCATCCAAACAGATCTGGATGATTATAGTCCACTCCGGTATCAATTACTGCTATTTTGATTCCGGTCCCATCAGCTCCGTCCATTCTCGGGATTTTTGTTCCAACATACGGGACACTTTGTTCCAAGTATGTCTGAAGTTCATTTTCGGATTGCAGAGGTTGAGACAGAACAAAACCCGCCAGAAACGCCACCATTAAGGAAAAAACAAAGAATTTCACATACTTTCAAGTATTTTTACAAGTAAAAATGAATTGCTTGCCAAACCAATAAATTGAATAGATATTCCAAAGTATTAATGGGAAAATACACACTTCCTGAAATGCCCTATGCTTATGATGCATTAGAACCCCACATTGACGCAAAAACAATGGAGATTCACCATACAAAACATCATCAGACATACACTGACAAATTAAATGCGGCTCTTGAAACATGCACAGCGGAGATTCAAGAGAAAGATATCCTCGATATCCTATCTGATATCAGTTCTGTACCAGAAGACAAAAGAGGCGCAATTAATTTCAACGGTGGTGGCTATGATAACCACAGGCTATTTTGGAACAACATGAAAGCAAACGGAGGTGGAGAACCAGGAGGAACGATTGCCGATGCAATTAATGACTCCTTTGGAAGCTTTTCTGACTTTACGGAGAAATTTTCATCCACTACAGCCGTAATTCAAGGCAGTGGCTGGGGTTGGCTAGTATACAATCCTTCTTCAAGCAAGGTTGAATACAAATCAATGCCAAACCAGACCAGTCCAAGAACTGAAGGATTGATACCATTGTTAGGCTGTGATGTCTGGGAACATGCATACTATCTCAACTATCAGAACAAAAGACCCGCCTATATTGCCGCATGGTGGAATGTAGTTAATTGGGACGAGGTAGAAGACAGGTTCTCAAAAGCAAAATAAGACTAGTCTTTTTTTTTATTTTGATCTCGTTAGATACGCCTGTGAATGAATTTATAACCATACAAAAGTGGCTTGTTGTAAATGAGTGAAGAACCAGTACAGCAGTTAATGCAGCAGATACAGATACTAGAGACATATTTTTCTAGTTTGTCTCAAAGAGAGGAAACCTTTCAAGGTATTTTAAGAGAGACAGTTGCCACAATAGAGTCCATCAAATCCCTCAGTCAGAAACCCGAATCAGAGACTCTAGTTCCAATCGGGAGTAGAGCATTTGTTGCTACAAAAATTTCATCCAACAGCAAGATTGTTTTGAATATTGGTGCAGGTGTTGCAGTGGAAAAAGACTTTTCTTCAGCTGTAAACTATCTTGAAGCATACATTAAAGAAATCCAGGTTGCCTTGCAAGATGTTGCTGTAAAAAAACAAGACGTACTATTACAATTAGAGCACGGTAAAGAGCAGGCCAATCAGTTAATGCAGTCTGCATCACAGCCAAAATCAGGATAGGACATGTTTGATAGACTTCGTGATGCATTTTCCAATGCAGCCAAGAGTCTAGGTGAGAAAGAGCTCAAGGAAAAAGACATCAAGGACATTCTTTTTGAATTGGAAATCTCTCTTTTAGAATCCGATGTGGCAAGTGAAGTAATTGATGAAATAAAGTCTGATCTAAAAGAAAAGCTGATTGGTTCAAAAATTGACAAGCATCAAATTGAAAAATTTGTCAAGGATAGTCTGATTTCAAGCATCTCTGCGTTGTTTGATTCTGTAGCGAGGATTGATCTGTTTGAAAAAATTAATGATAAAAAGAGACAACAACAGCCATTTTTAATTTTATTTGTTGGAATTAACGGGACAGGAAAGACTACCTCTTTGGCTAAAATTGCACACATGCTACAACAAGCAAAATATTCTGTGGTTATTGCGGCAGCAGATACTTTTAGGGCCGGGGCAATTGAGCAATTACGAGAGCATGCAAATCGTCTCAATCTAAAACTTGTTGCACAGAATTACAATTCGGATCCTGCGGCAGTTGCTCGAGATGCCGTATTGTATGCCAAGTCTCACAAAACAGATTGTGTGTTAATTGATACAGCAGGAAGAATGCAGACAAGCAAAAACTTGATGGAGCAAATTGAAAAGATCAATAAAGTTGTGAATCCGGATATGACAATTTTTGTAGGCGATTCTTTGGCTGGAAATGATACTGTCAACCAGGCACGTGAGTTCTTTAAGCGTGTAAAATTTGACGCTTCCATTTTGACAAAAAGTGATGCTGATGCAAAAGGTGGAGCCGCTTTGTCAATTGTAAAGGTCACATCTACACCAGTTCTTTATGTGGGAACAGGACAGGAATATTCTGATCTGAGACCCTTTTCTAAGGAAACTTTTCTAGAAACAGTTTTTGGTTCATTTGGTGATGGCATTCAGAAAATAGATAAACCAGAGTCAACACCAGAGTCAACACCAGAGTCAACTTCATTGGCTGGCGTATATGCCAGAGAATTACACAGTAAATCACAGTCAACACCAGAATCTTCAGATGATCCGTTTGAAGGAATTAATGACAATGACATTACAACTTATTCAGATCTATTTGACGTTCCTCCACCTGAAAATGATAGTAAAGCTATCAAACTAGCAAACAAGATCCGTGAGTGGATTAAACAAGGAAGACCTGAATCTGGTGAATTAAAAGATCAGTAGATGAGATCTTGTTTCCTAATTACACATGCATTCTCGAAATACGTTACTAACTAATTCTTGTTCATCTTCTGTCTTCATTATAGAACGGCATAATATTCCGGTACCAACAATGCGTGTTTGCTTTTCTTCGGGGATCATTCATTATGTTCATATATGCAGAGCCTTTTGGTAATCAGAGCAACTTTACATCTGGATTATCTTCTAGATACTCCTTAACCTTTGTTGATTTGTGCACTAGTACCATCTCAGGGATTAATGCAGTCGAACACTGCCTATGATTGGTATGTGTAACAAAATTGTGAGATAATATCAGACTCTGTCATAGATAATGCAAATGTAATTGTGGATAACGGCTCTCAATTAACAATTCCTGGCAATATCTATCAGGTGAAGACGGTAGTTAGGTACTGATAAAAAGTAGTGTGGAAACAGACTAGTCATGACAAAACGCAAAAAGATCCTTCTTTTGATTATTATTTCTGTAATTCTTATTTCAGCAATCATTATAGTTATTGCACCATATACAACTCCAAGTGTGTCTATCTTTCTTGATAAAACTCGGTACACAACAGGTTCAGAAATGAAAGCTCTTGTGATGAATACAGGCTTTAGATCTGTTTATGATATTGGGTTTGTATCCTTTTATTCAATTGATCAGCAAAGACCAATTAAAATGAATAAAATCTTTCTATCGTACAGTAGTGATACAAGTAGGGATCTATTTCCAATCAATTGGTTTTCAAGTAACCTTTTGCTGAAAGAAGTTGCTTGGCCATTAACTCCCACCTATGGTAATAATCTACCTAGCGGAGCATACGAAGCATACATAACTTATTACATAAAGGAAGATGGCTCACACATTCTTTTCAATTCTACACAAAGTTTTCAAATAGTTGATGGTTGATTAAATCTCCGATTAAACACATGTCTTCAGATACGGCATCTGCCATTCTTTTAGAACCATACATTGGATACTGTTAATCCTTTACACACATACCAGAAGATCAGTCTTTACATCGTAGAACAGTCATAGTATCATCGGGTTTTAGAAACATCTGTCAGGAAGAGTTTTGTTCAGACTACCGTTGACTTTGACAACATACTTTTTTGAGAATGTTCCTTTGGTCTTGATTTTGAGGTGAACCTGACCCGGTATGGACAGTTTGAAGACTTAATTACAATTTCTAGGATCATAGACTAGTGCCAGAGAGTCTGAAAACAACATTAAGGTATTACGGAATTTCACCATGGGAGATCGAGGTTCTATATGGATTTCTAAACTCTCATTTTACAGTAATTCAGGATGAAATTGAATCAATTGACGAGGATTTTGTAAGTTTCTTGGAGATGAAAATTCCTCTTCCGTTTAATGAAGCGTTTTTCCAATGGTTTGATTTCAAACGATGGGAAAAAGTCAAGGCCATTCTCAAAGAGATGAAACGGAGGAGAGGCAGCGGCAATGCCATAAAAATTAAGATCAGTTTTTCTGGGAATCCAATAATCGTCTTTACTATTGATAGTAATGACAGGCACTTGTTCAATAATGCCGTGGAAAAGATTGATTTTGTTCTGGAATTACTACCATACCATCTAGATTCTGAAAAACTGCCATCAGACATTCTGGAAATAACGTACAAGTTTGATTCAAAGTCAGCCAGGTGGCGTCTTGACACAGCATTCTCTGAAGAAAAGAGATATGCTTTCGCAGATTCCTGGAAAGAGATTACCTGATATCTTTCTGTAACGGTTCTAATAGCTTGTATAGTTCTTTGTATTTTGATTCCAGAAATTCCAAGGCATTGTCTAATTTCTTTGTTTTTCCATACTTGTACCTAACAAGTTCGCGATGATGCCAGTATGTCTTTTCTTCATCAACTGAGATGGTTGTAAAATAATCTGTCCCAATCAGGCTGTCGGGAATCCTTACATCATAAGGAAACAGCATATCAACAATAAACCACTCGTCTCCATCAGGATAATCCGAACCAGTATCAATATCAAAAAACACATGAAGCATATACGATTGCATTAGACCGTCATCATTTATCGAGGGATGCTTTATTGATGATCTTTTAAAGTCCAGGTTGACCAGTCGGGGTTCAAAGAAACCCTTGATAATAGCCCTTCTGAATATCTTGTTTGCATTATTAACGTTCAACAGCAAGATCATATACAAACTAGTCTATAACTTGTTAGGTATGCAGTCTAGACCTCCAAGGAATCGAGAATTTCTGAGACATCTGTTGTGGGTAATCCTTCTTCAGAAATCCTTTGTTTGGCGGGAGGATTTTCAAGGTAATTTGGAATCTTGCCTTTCAGCCTGATGGTAAACGTGGATATGAGCTCGTTTTGATAAAATACGCCAGTTGGTATCTTGTCTCCCCATTCTAAGGATTTTATCAATGCCTGTGACAGCTTTTCATTCACTTCAACCTCGTCGTTATAATGCACAAGAGGATCAAACTGTGTGTCCTCTAGTTTGTAAATTCTGGAATGCCTCTCTGCTGATTCCTGGGCAATATCCACGCCGGCATACCAGTCCCTCGTATTGATATCATTATAGGTAGGACATGGCTGTAAAACATCAAGAAATGCAAGACCCTTGTGTTTGACTGCCTTTATTATCAAATCCTTGAGATGTTTTACATCATAAGAGTAACCCCGTGCAACAAATGTAAAACCGCTTGCTATGGCTAGGGCAAGGGGATTTACATTATAGTTTGTATTTGGAGATGGTAGTGATTTTGTCTGTTCACCTAGTTTTAGGGTGGGTGATGCCTGACCCTTTGTCAACCCGTATACGCCATTATCAAAAATAATGTAAGTCATGTCAACATTTCGCCTTCCTGCTGCAACAAAATGGCCTGCGCCTATTCCTAGTCCGTCACCATCCCCGCCTACTGCAACTATTGTCATCTCTGGATTTGCAAGTTTTCCGCCTTGAGCAAAAGTAAGTACCCTGCCATGCAAAGTATGAACGCCATACGTGTTGATAAAGTGCGAAGTCTTTCCAGAACATCCAATCCCTGAAAAGATTGCTGTCTTGTCCCTCTTTATTCCCATTTCTGCTAGCGCCATCTGTAACGCGTTTACTATTCCAAAGTCCCCGCAACCTGGACACCAGTCATTATGCACATCTGTCTTGTAGTCTGCAAGTTTAAGAGCCATAACTTAGAACCTCCCTCTTGTCGGCCTTGTTTTCAATAATCTTTTTTAGTGAATCATAAATTTCTGTGCTAGTCATTCCACGCCCTGTATACTTTAGTATGTGATAATCAATATCCTTAAGAACATTTTGTTTAAATATCTGACCCAACTGTCCTGAATAATTTGCCTCAATGTTGATTATTATTTCTGCTTTCGTGAGCAGTGATTTTACATAATCGGTTGGAAAAGGATGAATTAGTTTAATCTGAACAAATCCAACATCCACTCTATCTCTTTTCAGCATGGAAATGGCATCTAGTATTGGACCTTTGGTAGAACCCCAGGAAATGATAGTATGCCTGTGTATTCCAAAAGAGACTGCCTGCTCCCCGTCAGGTATGTCCCTTAATGCCAAATCCAGCTTGGACATTCTCTTGTCCATCATCATAATTCTTTCTACAGGATCCTCAGAGATATGACCATACTCGTCAGACTCGTCACCCGTATTCCAAAAAATGCCGTTATCCAGTCCAAGTCTGGATCTAGGGGAAATACCATCAGCAGTATATGCAAATCTTTTGTATTGGCCCTCTACTTTGTCTAACAGTTTGCCCCTGTCAATTGAGACTCTTTGGGGCTCAAACCTTTTACAGGTCACAACAGAGCTTGACAGGAATTTGTCCATCATGTGAATGACAGGAATCTGAAAAACATCAGCATAATTAAAACACCTTCCCGTATCATAGAAACTCTCCTCTATGTCGCCTGAAGCGTACACAATCTTTGCAAAGTCCCCGGCACCTGCATGCACTGCAAAAAGAAGATCGTCTTGTCCATGTCTAGTTGGAAGGCCTGTTGAGGGCCCGCTTCTCTGATACAGTGTAATTACAACTGGAACCTCGTTAATTCCGGCCCACCCTATCGCTTCAGTCATTAATGCAAAACCAGGACCAGAAGTTGACGTTGAGGAACGTGTGCCAGTTAATGCAGCACCAATCATCATCCCAATGGCAGAAATCTCGTCTTCGGTCTGAATTACAGCAGTGGAACCAGGCCTGTTGTTTCGCACCTTTAGAATTTCATGTGATTCCAGATAGTTGCTCTCATCAGAAGCAGGAGTGATTGGATAATAGGACTGAAACCTGCATCCGGAAACCATCTTTCCAATCGAAGTGCCGTAATGTCCCTGAACAAGAATTGTGTGAGGCTGTTTTGCGGTTCCAGTAAGACAATGCCCAAAGTTTTCAAATTTGGGAGCATAATTGTGAGAGTGTCTTGCCACTTGTTTGTTTATCTCAGCAATCCGGGGTTTGCTTGAAAATATAGCATCTATTGAATGAAGCAAAGAGTCAAGAGGCATCTTGATTAGCCCAAGAGACAACGAGACGCCAATCACGTTATACATCCTGACTAGGTTGCGTAATTTTGGATTGTCAGTCTCTTGGGCAAGATTCTCCAGGATGCCCTTAAAGGAGACAGGGTAAAGATTGACGTGTCTTTCTTTGGTAATTTCAAGAGCCCCTGCTATGGTAAATGGCTTGTTCTTTGATTCAAGAAACTTGTGCAACCGTTCCTTGAACGGGGCATCAAGCGTATGAACTCTATTTGTATCGACATTTTCCAACTCTGAATCATAGATAATTCCGCCCCCCGGAGAGACCTCATTAAAGTGACGAAAAATTGTTTCAGCATCAAATGATGCCATTAACGTTGTATCATTTACATTTGAGTGAATCTTTTGATCAGAGACTCTGACTGTAAAGTAGCTGTGCTCTCCCTTTATGTTTGAATAAAATTCACGTTTGCCAAATATCTGATACCCCATCTCTGCACAGACTTTGGAGAAGATATTTGCTCCGGATTCAACTCCGCTGCCTTGCGGACCCCCTATTAGCCAGGTAAAATCAACCGGACTCAGAAGAGAACACCCTTGTTTTGAATTGTAATTTTATGTTTTACCAATATAGTCAACCTCCTGTTGCGGCATCAAACAATGCACATTCACATTTGTCACGCTCTCCACAATAGGGACAGACACAAACACACTTTTCAATAGAATTTCCGCATTCGACACAAATGGCAAACTCTTCCTCTTTAATGTCAAAAGCCATGAGGAACTTACAAAGAAATCGTATAAATGGTTTGGCGTAAATCCCAAATCAATGAAGAGGAGAGTGTTTCTTACCAGAACGTTGCATGATTTTGCGTTAAAGGAATTAAAAAAAAGATACCAGGTGGAAATCCATTCCGGGAAGATACCAATCCCTCAAACCGTACTAAGAACAAGAATAAAAGAGGTGGACGGGTTGATCTGTTTTCCATATGACAAGATCAACAAAGCAATAATGGACTCGGCCAGGAATCTAAAAGTGATTTGTACTTTTAGCGTTGGTTTTGATCACATTGATACAAAACATGCCAGAAAAAAGAAAATTCGTGTGGGCTTTACCCCCATGGTACTGACAGATGCGACTGCTGATCTTGCATTTGCATTATTGCTTGACATATCAAGAAGAGTCTCAGAAGGGGACAGGGCAATCCGGGACGGCAAATGGAAGGTAATCTATGGGGCGTATGAGAATGCGGGTTTGGACATACAGGGCAAAACACTCGGTATTTTGGGACTAGGCAGAATTGGAGGAGTACTTGCCAAAAGAGCAAGAGCCTTTGATATGAAACTGACATATCACAACAGAAAACGTGTCTCAAAGACCAAAGAAAAAATGCTAAAAGTAAAATATGTGTCTTTTGAAAAACTGGTCACACAAAGTGACATTATCTCGATTCATGTGCCACACACTAGAGAGACAGACAAGATGTTTGATACGAGGATTTTTAAAAAAATGAAAAAATCTGCATTGTTGATAAATACATCAAGAGGTAAAATAATCAATCAAAGAGATCTTGTAGCGGCGTTGAAGAAAAAAACGATTGCAGGTGCAGGGCTAGACGTATATGAGACAGAGCCGATCGGCAGGAGGCATCAGTTAACAAGATTACAAAACGTTGTGCTAGCACCGCACATTGGAAGTTTGGCTAGAGAGACTAGAACCAAAATGGCGGAAATTACCGTGAAAAATCTGAATCTTGGAATGAATGGAAAAAAGCCAATCTACTCTGTCGGATATTGACTTACGCATGGATCAAAGTCAGAAAAATGTGCAGTTTTTATATCTACATCCTGAGTTAGTATCATATTGAAAAAATTCAAGCATACAAATGAAGAATTAGAATTAGCTAAACTACAAACTGAAAAAAAGAAAAAGGAATCCAAAGAATAAATTTATCCCTTGTCTCTTTCAGACAAGATTTTTTTTTAAAACCTGATTTTGGAAGTATATTTCTGATTTAATTCGTCATAGACTTTTTTCCTATCAGGGATCAGTGTCTTTGATTCATCGTACATTTTTGTAAAAAATGCCGCCATGACACGCTCTCTGTTCCCGTCGTAGAATCTCACGCTAAAACTGGTACGTTCAGGCATTACTTTTTGTACAAACTCTGCTGATTCAATCCGTTCTGAATCAACATGCATGTGTGCCGGACCGTCATTGTCTCCTATTGTAATCCACTTTTCTTTCTGCCTGATACAAAGAGAGTTGCTCCTAATCTCACTGATGGCGCAGTCATTTCTTATGATAATCAAAATATCATCAATCTTTACTAAATCAGACAAGAGTGCTAAAAGCATCATATATCCTTGAAATTAAAATTATTTTAATATTTAGGATTATTTCATATCAATCTGGAGAAGATCATCTGCATGAATGCAGTCAGTGCCGACTATTTTGAGAGGTGAAAAGTTGATTTTACCGTCATAAATCTTTCCCTCGTCTTGAAGCATTCTGATTCTGCCTGATACAATCCGTTTATGTTTTTCACAGGTCACGCCAACCATGTATTCATCTTTATCTGCGATAACTGATACCACGAATTCCGGAGGATTGACACATTGTTTTCCCATCTCCAACACCGAACATCTGTCAGGAAGCATAATAGAATTTTAATTGTTACTGGATATTAAGATTGGTTGATAACGTCATCAAACTTCCAGACAGACTCTGTGGAATTTTCTTTATGATCTAAAAATCCCTGCTCGCAAAGTCTCTTGACGACAAATGCAGAATATGCAGGAGCGCCGGTTGCGCCAGGTGAATTGTAATTTATTATGTTAAAGGAATGCTCATCTCCGGTCTCCATCACATCTGAGAGGAATCTTCCCTGGGGAGTAATGATTGGCGAGCGTATGCCGGCAGTGCCTTTTCTTGAAAAAAATTCAGGCCTTACTTTTGGAATGAACTTTTGTACGCGGCTAATCATTGCAGTTTTGGATATTGAGCTCTTCCATTCCTTTGAGATTAGAGATAGAAATTCAGAATCAAGAAACAGTTTTTTTGTGTTGCTGGTAAACACATCTCTGAGTTTTGAGATCGAGGTTCCAATATCTCCAATGTATCCATCATAGGTCTCAGGGCTTGGAACCGGGACCGCATTTGGGCCAACTTCAGTCTGACCGCTTGCTCTCTTTATCCAATGAGGATCCAAAAACGGGTATTCTTTGAATTCGGCAACAGTATACACTGTCGTCTTTACAAGGTCACTGTATTGCGGTTCTGCAATCCAGTATTCGCCTCTAAAGTGAAGATCAGAATAGTTTGTTGCAAGACCCAACATTTGCGCAATATCCAGAGAATTTCCTCCTGCACAGTTTATCACAAGGTTTGCAGAAATGTCCAAACCATCATTAAAAATTATTGACGAGTCTCTTTCATTTCTTTTAATGTCTCTGACATTCTTTCCCAAAAGAAAATCGGTTCCTAGCCTTTCTGATTCGCATTTGATTGCATTGGTAAATGCCCCAAAATCAGAGGACACCTCGCGTTTACAGTACAATGCGGAATGACACTCTATGTTGGGTTCGGACCTTGAGACCTGTCTGCCGTCTAAAATCTCCATGTCTTTTGAAGGAATCCCGTTCCGCTCTCCCCATCGCGTATACTCTTCAAGACTCTTGTGCTGTTTCTCATCTAGCGCTATCTCAAAGACGCCTGTCCTGGTCCACGGAATTTTTTCTTTTTTTGCCAGCCTCTCCCACATGTCATAGGAGATCAGGGCAGATTTTGCCAAGACCTTCTTTGTCTCTGGATTTAGATAAAACGGAGAATGAATTACTCCGGTGTTTCTGCTGCTGGCATGCATTGCGACATTGGATTCCTTCTCAATGACACAGAGATTGACATCAAAAAGCGAGGATATCCAGTAAGAGATGCTGGTGCCAAGGATACCTCCGCCAATTATTGCAATATCGTATTTTGACAATATTGAATATCTGGTTTCTATACATTAATTGATTTTGAAATGGCGCTAGAAGGGGGGGAGGATCATAAACCGTGTGTATGTGGCACGCCCATGTGAAATCGTCTCCAATCCTATGGGCGAACTCTTGTTTTTAGCATTTTTGTAACTGTCTACAGTTTTGAAGTATTACGTAAATTGGGCTGGATTGAGCCTAAAAAAACTAAAAAAGGTAACCGTCTACAGTTTTAAAGTATTATGCACAAGATATGTCAAAACTGGTTATTTTTTTGACAGAAACACGGAAGAACTTCAAAACTGTAGACAATTACGAATGGAGCGACTTCAAGGAATCATTAGAGATAGAGAAGTAGCATACAGGGGAATCAAAAAAATGTCTAGTCCATTATTTACAGGATACCAAACATTTTACAATTTCTCAAAGAAACATGGTGGAATTGGTAAAAAGACCCCAGCAGAAAAGGCAGGAATAATTGTTGATGGAAATAACAAATGGAAGACTTTAATTCAAAACGCCTCACTTGGTCAATATCAATAATCATCATTTTAGGAATTTTAGAACTTGTAAATTTTCAATCCTCAGAAGATCGTGTGTTGGGTCACGACAACTTAACAGAACCGTTTGGTTGGATATCTAATGATAAAGAGGGTTATTGGCTAAAATTAAATTCATGATTGATTATATTAAAAATTTACAAACATCATTACCTGAATCCGTTAATTTAATCCAATGATTGGTTCCAACTTGTGTAACTGTTATAAATTTCCATTTTAATTCAAGAGGTTTTATGATATGATGATCAAGTTTTGCATAGTCACTTTGAGTGACTTTATTATTTTTTGAATCAATTAATTTATTTTCTATTGCTATTTTAGCGAGAGTTTTTTTATTCAATTTATCATGTTCTCGGATTATTTTTAATGTTTTAATCAATTCAAAATCTGGTTTTTGTATGGTGTAATCTGGAAGAGGATCTATTGATTTAATTCCATATGACTGGGGGGATTTTAAAATATTATCATATTTTTGTGGTTCTACATAATACGGGATTGGCCCATATTCTTTGAATATCATACATGCCATCATACCTGCAATTGCTTGAATTTTTGAACCAGCAGAAACATTGACATGAAGTTCATTTTCTTGTTCTTCTACAAAAATTTCCTTTATTCCCCTTAAATTATCAAATAAATCCTCACGTGAAACTCCTTTTTGTTTAACTTCAATTTTATTTTTCTTGAGAAGTGATTCTGTCTTTTTGATAAATTTTGAGGCTCTTTCTTTTGAGGGATTTTGCTCTATTATCAGCCACACTTTATCTGCTCTTAATTGGATTGCAGATTGTACAATACGATCTACTTCATAACCTATTGGACAAATGTGTACTCGTAGTCTAGTCAGCTTTGTCATGATAGTCTAGATTATCTTGATACTATCCTGATCATATATAATTATCCAAATCGATAATGAGAACTATGAATAAAACAATGTATCCACGAATAAACCTAGAGTTTGATGATGAATCAGATGAAGAACCAATGATTTATGGAGATAAGAAATGAAGAAATCTTATCGCCGAAAAGTCCAGAAAGTAGTTGATGGGGATACTTTCAAAATACGAAACAAAGTAAATAATTCCCAATATGTTCGCATAACTGGTTTGAATTGTCCTGAAAAAGGTCAATTTGGATATTCATCTGCAAAACAAAAACTGACAAGAAATATTCAAGGAAAGACTGTAACGATAAAACCAAAAGCAAGATCTTATGGTCGAGTGGTAGCTGATGTAATCTACAAACGGAAACGTTTGCAGGGGAAATGCTGAGGAGAATAATATGGAATTAGAATGGCAGGGTCTTTTTGACTATTGTGAAAAAACAGTTAAAGAATTTGTTAACGATAAAGATGGAAACTATATGATTAGTGTAGGTTTGCAAAACGGAGAGTATAGGCCAATATATATTGGAAAGACAAAATATTTAGAAGCTAGATTACTAGAGCATTTATCTAATGATGAAGAAAATAAATGTATTAAAGATAGAGTTGGAAACAAGGCATTGTATTTTCGTTATTGCTATGTAAATAATGAAGATGATAGAAAAAACGTAGAATATACTCTTTACAGGAAATATACTCCCAAATGTAATAAAGTGATACCAAAAGGAAAAGAAATTGTAATTACTTTCCCATATTAAATAGAGGTGATGAGTTGTGACTTTTACTGATGAAGAAATTAATTATGTGTATGAGAAGAACGATGGGCATTGTTATTATTGTGAAAAACAATTAGCATTTGGAAATCATGGTAAATATGGAAAGCGAGGAGCATGGCATGTTGATCACAGTAAAGCTCGTGCAAAAGGAGGTTCAAGTTATCTTAGAAATTTGGTTCCAGCATGTATTGGCTGTAATCTGGACAAGAGTACATCTAGTGGACGTTATTACAAAAAGAAGTTTGAACCCAAAACATTGGGTGGAAAAATCAATAAGTTTTTAGGATTTGATCCTGGTTCTTTTGGAGCATCTAGACGTAAAACCCGTAAATCATAAACATCCATTCCAGAAAAATTAAGTTAATTTGATTTCCATTGTGTCAATTTGATAAACTGCGTAATGATTCAATTTGGTATCTATACAATAATACTCATAATTCTTGATTTTCTGATATCTTACAACATAATTTGGAATATGTCCAAAAATTTGATTTATTCCTGAAATATCTACAAATTCATCATAATCACACCACAGTGGACCACCGACATCATTTGAACCTCCACGAGTAAATCCTATCTGAAAGAATGGATGAATGTGATTTTCATCATCTATTTTCTCTAAATCCTTTTTTAAGAAATCTAACACGCTGTACTGAATCTGATTTTTTGATACGCTGTTGTTTGAGAAAATCATTTGAGAATCCTGCATGAGTGTATCCATTTGTCATTAGAGTTTATGCGTAATTGACCAAAATAACAAACAACATTCAACTTGTACGTATCAACTTGTTCACATTTGATATGATAGTAATAGATCTTTTGCGTAATTAGGGTAATTTTTTTCAACATTCGATATTTTGTGTAGTTTTATGCCTAAAAATCCAAAATTTCAGAATAATCCGAGAAATTATCTTCTAAAACCACGTCTAGGAATAATTACGCAATACGTCTAATGATTTTGTTTGAGTATTGTTGTAATAGTCGACGTGGTTTAGTCAATTACGCATAAACTCTATTAATGAAATAATACATCAATAGCTTACTCCAGTTAATAAAATGTTTTTTAATTGCTTTGTGTTTGTCTGTTCTATACCCCATACATCTGAGATTTGGATTATTTGTCATGTAACTTAGGTCATGGTTTCCAATTAGGTGAATTCTATTTTCTTGTTTTAATGATTTGACAAGCCATTTTGCGGTGTTATTTGTGTCTTGTATGGTGTCATCAAAATCATCAAAATAGTCTCCTAGAAATATGATTTTGTCAGGATTTTCTTTTTTGATTATTTTTTCTGCTGTGAGATAGTCATTATGAATATCAGGAATAATTAATAATTTGTTCATATATGAGATTCTCTTAGATGAAATTAAATTTTAATTTTAATAATATTTCACAGTTATTGTTGTTACAATCGGTAATTCCATTAAGATATCGCCTATAGGCTGAATTAACAAACAGGTTTGGAGAGAAATCAATGATGTTTTATGACTTCATAAATTTGCGTTAGATATCTAATGGAAAAGATAGTTGGTGGTTTAAAGATGAATTCTTAAAGTATATATTTTTCTTAATGTCTTCATAACTTATGGTTCTACCTTTCATATTTGCAGCTGTAGGAATTATAGGTAGTTTGTATGGAATTTATCAATATTACAATAGACCCCGATGTCCTAAATGTAATGCCACTTTGACAATAACAAAAAATGTATGTAATTGCAAAAAATGCAAATATCAACATAGATTAGATTAGGTGATTAATTATGTCCCGAATTTAACACAGGGGTAAATATCCAGAGTTTAGAACAGTGTAAAAATGACATAAAATCAACCGTTTGAAACAGGCTACCAATCGCTGTGAAACAGTAATTTTGGAGAGAAATTGGATCCACCGTCAATGCAACAGAGTGTTGTAGTAAAACTCAAGATTTAGTTTCAATATACTCAGCACCCTAACTTAACAGCTCAGCACCCTAAATGAACACCAAGTTGAAAACTGGGAAAACCCCCTCAGATTGAACAGTGTAGGAGATAGTTCCTGCAAAAAAGGTCGTTACACGATACATCATAACCAGGCGATACTGCAAGCATTGCAAAAAACAGGTATCTGCAAGGGTACCTGACGCACTGCCAAATGAGCGATTTGGAATCAGACTAATGACACTAATCGTAATACTAAAAACAATGGGATTATCTTATGGTAAAATATCAGTTGTTACAAACAATATACTCATTAAATCTTACAGAATCAACAATTAACCATGCAGTAACAAAGATTGTAAAGGCATTTGACCCACTATATCAAGAAATGATCTCAGAGCTAAAAAAAGAGGCAAACATACACGGCGACGAGACGAGCTGGAGGTTGAACGGAAAAAATTACTGGCTGTGGACGTTTGTTGGGAAATGGGTCGTAATATACGAGATTGACCAGACTCGCAGTAGGATGTGCCAAAGATAATCATTGGTGGGTTTACAGGCAACATTACAAGTGACTCGTATTCTGCATGGAATCATGTTGGTAAAACCCACCAAAGATGCCACATTCATTATATCCGAGAGATTGAGGATACATACAATACAAGAATCCCGGAAAAGAATTCACAGCATTTGCAGTACGCCTAAAGAGAATATTGTATGCCTCTCACGATGCGGCAAAAATCACCAATGAGGTAAAAAGACTACAAGTAAAAAAGAATCTTGAGAGAAGAATATCTGCAATGATACCCAAAAAATACAGCAAAGAGAACTGCATCAGGTTGTAGTAAGAGTTTAGGTTGAGCACGAATTCTAGACGTTCTAGTCAGGAGACCTAAACTCTTACGGTTTGTAAAAAGATTGAAACGTGAAAGAATGATGCTCTTTACGTTTTTGCAGACTGGAACTGATTATCATAACAACACGGTAGAGAGGGTGTATGTATCAACCTCTACGCCTAAATCTACTAGAATAGTTGGATGCGATAGGCGTAAAACATGTTCTTTGCTAATTCATACGAGAGGGCAATACGACCAAATGTCACAATCAGAAAGATCGTAACTGTCTACAGTTTTGAAGTATTACGCACAAGATATGTCAAAACAGGTTATTTTTTTGACACAAACACGAAGAAACTTCAAAACTGTAGACAATTACGAAAGATCACAAACGGTCATCGCTCAAAGACAGGAGCTGATTCTCACAAGATATTGATGAGTGTAAAGGAGACAGGTCGGATGATGGAATTGAATTTCCATGATTATGCTTTGAAATATCTGAGAAATTCTACTTCAAAACTGTAGACAGTTACAATCAGTCTTAATTTCTGACTGATTTTCACCTAAATCTTAAATACTCAAAGATACTATTTCCTATTAGCTAATGATTACTACATTACAAGAAATATTGGTTTTGAGTAAATTAGATACCAAGAAATATAATTTCCTATTAGCTAATGATTACTACATTACAAGAAATATGGGTTTTTAGTAATGGAGTCTTATTTTGAAGAAATAGTAGAATCTTATCTAGTAAAGACAGGGTGGAAATTACATTTTCCATACAAGATTAGAGGGATGCAACCTGACTTTGTAGCAGAAAAAGATGGCAAGTTAGCAATAGTGGAAGTTAAAGGAGGAAGGGCAGATCTGGATAATGGAATCAAAAAAGTACTTCATTTTAAAAATGCTGTAAATTATTCGTATTTGGCAATACCTCCTGAGACAATAACTAGTAAACTAGTTGACATATGTGACGGGTTGGGAATCGGACTAATTGCAATTGATAAAGAGCCCAAAGAAATCGTAAGGCCAGAACTAACAAGAGCATTAGAATCAGTGAGAAACAAAGTCTCTAATTCAATACAAGAAAAGCCAAAAATCAAAACAAGGGGATTGTTGGAAACTTTATTCAGATCAAAAGCCTTTGTTTACATTCTGAATTTTTTATTTCTAAACCAAACCAAGGAATACTATCTGAGTGAATTGGCATCTCAAACGCGGATATCATCTCCAACAGTATTAAGAGAGTTAGGAAAAATACAATCACTAAACATTGTAACTAAAACAAAGAGGGGTAATACAGCATATTATAGCATTAACAGAGAGTGCATAATATTTGAAGATCTAAAACGAATATTTTTAAAATTTGAATTGACTGACGAAATAATATCAAAAGAATTAGATGGGTTTGATATCAAATATGCACTAGTTTACGGTTCATTTGCAAGAGGAATCGAGACAAAAGATAGCGATATAGATTTGTTAATTGTTGGGGATGTGGATAGAACCCTACTGTTGCGTTCCATCTCAAAACTAGAGACAAAGATAGGTCGGGAAATCAACTTTATTTTATGGCATGAAGAGGAATTTAATGAAAAAAGAAGCCAAAAAATATCATTGTTAAATAACATTAAAGAAAATGAAATAGTCATGATAAAAGGAGATGAAGATGAGTTTAGAAAAGCTATTGAACGATAATTCGATAGAGCTATTTCAAAGCAACCCACAGCAAATAAAAGACAAAATAGGTATTGCAGAAAAAGCTCTCAAAGCTGCAAGGAAAATTGTTAGTTTAAACGATCCAGATACGGATGATACTGCCTACGTGGTAGCATACAATACGATATTGCAAACAGGGTATACGCGTTGATGTATAGTAAGGGATATCGGCCAATGATAAGAGGCAAGCATCACTTTATTGTTCAGCAATTTGTAGAAGCAGAATTTTCTTCAGACTTTGAATCTGATATTTTGTTGGCATTTGGAGATGCAAGACAGACCCGTAATACGCTACAATATGACACTGCAGGAATAATTTCAAATAGTGAGGTGACGGCGTTAATTGCCAAAGCAGAGATTTTTGTAACCAAAGCCAAAACAATTCTAGAAATACATTAAAAAGATCATTTGCCATGCAGTGCCAAAAAAGCACCTTTAATGATTTTTGTACTCGAGTTATTGTGAACAAGATCAAAAAACTAGAAGAAATACAAAAACAGATCAGAAAGACACAGTAGATTGGAAAGTGTTTCATTTGGAGCAAAAAATACCAATCAATCAAATGAATTAGACAGGCAAGGATAGAACGAGATTGTGCAATTCCATCAAATGTGGTACTACTTTGTAACTGTCTACAGTTTTGAAGTATTACGCACAAGATATGTCAAAACTGGTTATTTGTTTGACACAAACACAAAGGAACTTCAAAACTGTAGACAGTTACGACTAGTCCTGTATCCTTTTGTCGTCCTTGGTTTTTAAAAGTCTGATCGATGCGTCAGCCTAGTTTGCGATTCTTCCATGTGACTTGTTTTCCAATCTCAGCCTAGTCAGAAATCTGCATGTGGCATCGGCATTGTCTTTGAAGAATCTTTTCCTAATGCTGACCTTTGATCATTCGACCCTTTCCTTGGCCTTGTGTAGTCCACCATACTAGCGCAAACCCCATTTGCCTAAAAAGGCCCAAAAAGGCGAGAAAGGAAAAACAAGAGTGTGGCGCCGGGAGGGAGATTTGAACTCCCGTTCCCTTGCGAGAACGCGCTTTATGGTGTATATGGTATTTCCAGGCGCGCGCCCTACCAGGCTAGGCGACCCCGGCACAAGTCTTGCAACAGAATTATTCAACAAGTTTTGATTATATATTGTGCTGTTTGTGAGATTGGAAACTATTTCCAAATTGTGACAGTAGTCGACCTCTCCATCTTGTTTCCATCCTGGTCTGCTGCATTTGCAGATATCTTGTAGAGGCCCTCTAGGGCCGCATTATCGTCATTTTTCATCTGATCCCACGAGACCCCAATCTCCTCACCTGGCTCTAGCTTGGTAATTGTCTGCGTGCCAACGGGAGAATACATCAGTATCCCAGACAGGCCGGTAATTCGAAGACCATATGACGTATCAGGAAAGATCACCAGAGTGCTCCCCGAGTTTACAATTCTAATCCTTATCTCTTCTCCTTTTTTAAAATCAATCTTTTCGGTGACTAGTGAAATTGACGGGCCTTCAACGAAGATCAGTTGGTTTGTATTTTTTATATCAAGCAGATACACGCCAAATCCAAGGCCAGATATCAGACCAACGCAGATAAAGATCACAAGGCTTTTTGCTAACAACTTTATTGAGACAACTAGAGATTTTTTAATCCTTTGGCGGGCGATTTCGTTCTCCATTTTCTAGGATATGTGTCTGGGGCCATGATTATCCTTCTTGTCTCAAACGCATACCCCTTTGTAGCATCACATATCTCTTCTTCAGACATTGTCGACTCTGCCAAAGCGACAACCTCCCCTTTTTGCGTATAAATTCCAACAATGTCCCCTTTTTTCATATTTGGAGATATCTTTAGAATACCAGGTATTGCAAGTTGTGCACCATGGCACATTGCATCCACTGCAGAATCACGAATGACGGCTGATTTTAACTCACTAAACGCATATTCTACTGGTTTGATCATTTTCACTAGTTTGCTGTCATTCTTGTTCTCCTCCCATAATGCATATGCATCTGCAAGCTGATGCAGTGTGACTAGACCGTCACTCTCATAAAATTGATTCACTCTAGTTCGTCGAAGCTCTATCATCGTAGCGCCAGATCCTAGAATCTCTCCCAGATCATAGTATAATTTTCGGATATATGTTCCAGATTCACACAAGATTCTAGTTAAGAGTAGCCGCTCTTTTTGTTCCAGCACTTCAAACTCGTGGATGGTTCTAGTTCTCGTCTGCCTGAGAACAGCCGAGCGTTGCGGGGGTTTTTGAAAAATCTCCCCTCTGAACAGACTGATAGTCTCCTCTAGTCTTTCTTTGGAAGGAAGAGAGTGAAGCCGTCCTAACGCATGATACTCTTTTGGACCATAAAGCAGCACCCCCAATGCTTTTGTAGCCTCTCCTAGGCCTAACGGCAGTACTCCTGAGACCTGCGGGTCTAGTGTCCCGCTGTGGCCTATCTTTGAGAGCTTTAAGATGCGCTTGGTCCATGCTACAGTCTCGTGACTTGTAGGACCCGGTGGTTTGTCAAGCAAGATGATGCCGTAATTTAGTAGTTCTTTGATGGCTCTTTTGTCATAATATGTCCCAAAAGCGTCATCTGTGATATCCTGATCAATTTCAACAAGATTTTCAAGCTGCGTAAGAGTCATAGCAGTTTTTTCACAGTTTCTTTTATAGAATCAATTACCTGTTGGGCAGTAATGTCATCTGTGTTTATAATTAAATCAAATATGGACGTGTCGGCACCAAAATCAAAGTTGTAGAGTCTTTTGTATAATGCCTTGTTCTTGTCGAATCGCTGTTTTGTAATCTTGTATGCATCCTCAGAATTCATGTTGTCCCGACATTGCATTCTTTTAGTACTGCTTGTATGTGAGCCGTCCAACCAGATTTTAATCCCGTCTCGGATTAGCCACGGTAAAGTGTAGCTTGTAATTACCATTCCGCCGCAGTTGTACATGTTGATTAGTCTCCGATCTAGTTCTCTGTCAAATTCTACATTCCCTTCACGCAGAGTGAGAAATTTCATTCCGTCATTCGTATCCCACCAGTCATCTCCTTTAGAATCAAAACCGTGTTCTCTTGCCATCTCTTTTAGTACATCTCCTCCGCTAAGATATTGTAATTGAAATTCGTTTGCTAATCCTTTAGCAACAGTTGTTTTTCCTACTGCCGGAGGACCGGAGATAACGATGGATTTTGTCAAGTACCCATTGTTGTTTTTGTTAGTTTCATAATCATGCCACTAAAAGCAATAGATGAAAGAAAATACCATGCCCAAAGATATATTGCGTTTTCTTTGCCAAAACAGACATGTTCTGAATTTGCTGCATCTGCGGCAGTACACGTTAGGGTAAAGAAATCCCCCGGAATTACATTTAGCGGAATTGGGGACAGGGCTATGGTGTAGGAGAACAGCTGTGGCAATACGAAATAAAATATCAGGATTAACGGTACAAAAGTAATCATCATGGGCTTCATGTTCATCTGCATCATCTCCATTGACATTTTGTTCATGTATGATGATTTTTTGTTCAGTTCTTCTGTTTTTGCCTGATCTTTTGCCCTCATTGCCCTCATTCTCTCTTTTTGCCATGCACGAGTCTCCTTCATGATACGTTTCAGCTTTGTTTGGTCAACCATCTTTTTTCTGACTCCGGCATTAAACAAATTGAGCAGGATGCCAAACCCGGCCACTACAAACGTTGAGAGAATCACTCCGTTGATTATCGGATCATCGCTTCCTAGAATGTGTCTGCCTTCTGTAAGAGACTCGTGAAGGAAGAGCAGTATAAAATTAATATCCATCTCTCAGTCCTATCGCCTCGATGATTTTATCTGTTGCCTTGTCCATCTTTCCCTCTGCATTAAGAATGTGTTTGACTGGAGAGCCTGAAATTACCGAACAGGCAGAAATCATTCCCGATTGAATTGCCAATTCCTTTTTAATGACAGTAAGGGTGATCTTGTCCCTGTTTCGCGTACTGTCTTTCATTCTTCTGCTGTATATCTCTTCTGGTTTTGCAGAGATGGAAACAAAGTTTGTTGGTTTGATAATTCTTAAAACGTGTTCTGGCAGGCCCGGATAATAGCCCTCCAAGGCATTGATAAATGCATGAGTATCAATAATTACAATCTGCTCTGTCTGCTCGGCAATTTTTTCAGCAGTAATTCTCTGAAGCTCTTGCTGCTGGTCTAGAGGTAGCTTTCTGAGATCATCTCTGTCTTTAAGACCATCTTTTTTGGCAATCTCAAACATCAGGGTTCCAAAACTTGTCACACTGACACTTTTGTGATGCTGTTTTATGTTTTCAACCATCTTGGATAGCAGGGTGGTCTTTCCGACACCCGGTATTCCCACCATTACGACTATTTTATTTTCTGCCAAGCAAAGCACCCAAACGCGGCATGACAACTTCAACTTGTTCCCTGACTAGTTGTGTATAATAGTTTATGAGAATATCTACCATGAGTAAAATCCCAATTCCAGAACCAAACACGCCAAGAACATCAGATACTCCTGCCAAGAGACCTAGAATCATCGAACCGATAATGGTAACTGACGGAATGTACTTGTTTAACAATGCCTCGACTGGTTTTTTTGATCTTCGAAATCCGGGAATCTGAACGTCTGCATCCAGCAAGTTCTGAGCTGCACTCTTTGGTGATAGACCGCCAAGCTCTACCCACAGTTTGCCAAACACGACTACAATTCCAATCATAAACAGGACATAGCCTACTGCACGCATTGGATCCAAAGCTGCAACATCCAGACCTCGTGGAGGGGTAATGTAATAGATTATGCCTCCTATCGGGGTGTTGGGACTAGTTGGATCAAATTGCGCTATAAAATTCATAAAGAAATTATTGTTCCGCGGGTTTGTATTTGCCCACAGCATTTGAAAGATAAAGACTGCGTTTGCAGTTAGAGCCGATGCCAAGATTACTGGGATGTTTGAGACATACATCAATTTTATTGGATAGACAGCAGAGAAACCCCTGTATTTTGTAGACACGATTGGAATTTCAATCTTCATGCCCTGTGTAAATACGAGTATTAGCAATATTCCTGCAGTCAGACATAGCCCAAAGATGCTTGGTAGTTGGTTGGCACGAAACAGGATGTTTGAGATATCGCCGCTTATGAGGGATTCGCCTATGTATGGAATTATGCCGATCATTCCCCCATCACCTGCCGGTAGCGGGCTAAACATGCTCCAAAGAATCTGCTGGGCGACACCTGCCATGATGAACAGACTGATTCCACTGCCAATACCCCAGCCCTTTTGAATTGTCTCATCCAAGAACATTATGATTATCGACGCACCCATCAGTTGACCTATCAACACATACAAAATGTATGGCTCGGCTATTCCCGGACCATACACTGCAATAGCATACACTATGGACTCGCCCACAATTACAATGTATGAGACCATTTTGGTTGCTGTCTGAAATATTCCACGTTCTTCTGGTTTTTTGAAATCGAATTTGAGAATCTCTGAGCCTCTTAGCAATTGCATCAAGAGTCCAGCTGTAACTATTGGCCCTATTCCCAACTCTACTAGCGTACCCTGCTGTGAGGCAAAGATGACTCTTGCAAATGCCAAAAAGTCAAACTGCGGTGCGGTAGCTCCAAATAATGGTGTCTGGCCCATCACCATATAGATTAGCAGAATGACACCGCACCATAACAGTCGTTTTTGAAGAGTAATCTTCTTTTTTGGTTTTGGGACTTGGGGAAGATATGGTTCTGCTTTAAAAACAATCTTTCTAATGACGGCAGTTATGGTACCTTCAGCCATTATCTGGTATCACCTCTCCTCCAACTGCTTTTAATTTCTCTTCTGCAGATACGGTATAATGCTGTACTTTGATGGAATAAGCGTTAGTTAATCTTCCGCCGCCAAGGAGTTTATCATACCCTGCACTCTTGAGGTCTATGATCTTTTTTCCTTCTTTTTCTTTACCGAGTTTAACAAACAAGTCATCTAAATCCCGGACGCTAGCCCATTTTTTTGTAATATTTGGGTGAGGTGGTTTGGTTGAATCATGACCGTAATGATCAGGGTCTTCTTTTAGCATGCTGCTGTAATGGTGTTTCATCATGCCTGAAACTCCAAGACCGCCTTTGTGACCGCTTGCACGGTGTTGGCCTACTTGTCCCCACCCCATATGGCGTCCACCTCGTAGTCTTCTGGTCTTTCGTAATCGTGTTGCCATGTTATATCATATTCCTTACCGTGGAACCAAGGTCTTTGTTATGTCCCAGAATGCCTTTTTGGCCGTATAGCTTCTTTGTGCTCCTTTTGAATCCATGTCTTGGAGGAGCTAGGGCAAACCATGGTTTTAGAGGTTTTAATTTAGACAGGGTGGCTTTGCCTTCAGCCAAAGCCGTTGCCAGCTCGTCAAAACTTGCAAAGCCAATCTCTTTTAGATCATCTATAGTTATTTTTTTATAGCCTGATTTTCGTGCCTTTTTCTCTATTAGATCTTTTGCCAAATCAATGTCTAGTTCAACCCAGGACACATAATGCTGTACTTTTCTTAGCATTCCCAAAGTGTTCTCTTTGACAGGCAAAATTGTCGCACGGTATTTCTTGTCCAGTTTTAACAAAGTCATGGTAGTTGTTGCCCAATATGGACAGTCGGCCTGACCTTTTATTCTGACAACAAGATATGCTTTTGCCATTATATAATCAACCCTGACTAAATGTCTGTCTAAGACAGTCCAGTACAGCTTTTGAAGTTGAACTCATTGTAGGTGTGGAGCCTTTTGCAGTGGTCCATGCATCTTTAAGACCTGCTAGTTCTAATAATCGTTTAATTTTACCGCCGGCAACAAGGCCTAGTCCACGTGGTGCCGGAATGATCTCAATTGTGACACTCCCTCCTTTTCCCTTGACCTTGAATGGGATGGAGTGTTTTTGATCACATCTGCATTCCCAACTGCCGCATCCTAGTTTGATTGGATTGACATTCAGAAAGGCCTGACTGGTTGCTTTTTCAATGGCAATTCTCATCTGTTTTGATTTCCCTCTGCCGATTCCCAAGTAACCGTCTTCATTTCCGGCCGCAACAATTGCTTTGAATCTGGTAGACTGTCCGTTTGAAGTCATTTTTTGAATAATTCCGACATCAACGACTTCACTTTTCAAGTCTGGAAGTAATTTCTTGATGATTCCAGTCTCTTGAATTCTTAATCCGGATTCAATTATCTCTTCAAGTGAACTGATTTCGCCTGACACAACTTTTTGCCCAAGAATAGTATTTGGAATCCAAACCTTCTCTACTAGTTCTTTTTTTGGTCTTTTTGGACGATCATTGCTTCCCGGTACACCACGTCCATATACTGGCGCACTTCGTCTTCGCGGACCCCCTCTTGACTGCCCTTGTGCATTTTTTGATTGTGTTGTCTGACTCAATTCTATTTAACCTCACTATCAATGGCGGATTTTACTTTTGGAATATCGTTTTTAACAGCAAGATGCTCCCCGTTAATTCTATCATCAGATGGAAACGTCTCCTTGTCAGCTGGCACATGAACACCTGCATCAATTATTCCTTTTAGAGCGGCTGCCATTCTTTGTGTATATCTTCTAGTCCCGGTGTATAAAATAGCATCATTTGCACCCTTGCCAAGCGCTTTCTTGCCTGCCAGGTATCCTGTAAGGTATGCCGCAGGTACGCTCTTTCTGGACCCTTTCCATCCTTTTTCAAGCAGATATCTGGAATGCGCAGATGAAACAACCTTGTCACCTGTCATGCCAGGTTTGAGAATCTGAACCAGGGTGTTCTCATTAGTAATATGTACTGTAATGAAATCACGTTTACCCATTAACATGGTTCCGCGTTTTTTATAATTTGTCTTTTCCTCTCGGAGTCTTCGCAATATTTTTGAATGGGGCATCTATAGAAATCGAGTTTGAATCTTCTCTTATATACGTTAAGCGTGAATGTAAATAGTTAAACCCGGTGTGCTCAAAATCGGCTAAAAATGCAAAGATCTGGTACGGCCACTCTAGAATAGGACCATTTGTTAATGCGTACTACAAATCGTAAAGGAGATATATTATCATGAAATCAAGCAAATGCGCATTCTCAGAAAAGGCAAGGTATGAATCAACCTGCACGCCTAGATCAACAAAATTAAACCGAAATATATGAGAGTAACCTCATCCATCTTTTGATATGAGCGAGTCTGACAAAATTAAATCAGAATTCAGTAGATGGGAAAGTAGGTTATGAAAGCTCGATTTTCGTGGCTTTTTGAGGGTCAAAAATTCCAAGTTCTTACAAATTGTGATGAAGACATTTTGAATCAATCGATTTACGCATAAAAACTAGCAAAAACAGATCAATTACAAATCCTATAATCTCAAGACTCATAATCTAAAGAAATTCGGTCAAAAATACACGAAAAACGTAATTGCCTACAGTTTTGAAGTTCCTTCGTGTTTGTGTCAAAAAAATAACCTGTTTTGACATATCTTGTGCGTAATACTTCAAAACTCTAGACAGTTACCGAAAAACAAAGAATTTGATTTTACTTTTCCATCTACTGAAACTATGATCACTCGTCATGTTGTTCTTTTTTCATTGAAAGATAGTTGGTGGGCAACAAAATTCGACATTGCGAGCGTTTAGAAATTCTGCAAGGTGCACACGAACTTAATTGTTGCCATATCAGGTGACTGTTCCACCAGATTTAATCAAGACTCCGCTGCCAGACTGTACTGTCAGATTAAATGCTGCAAAGTCAATATCCAAAGTAATTTCAGAAGGAATGATTAAAATCGAATTGTTCTGAACAATCACATTTTCTTGGGCAGTTGCACTGGCATTAACCGTACAACTAACATCTATAATCCAGTCTCCAGAGTCAGGAGGTGCGCAGAATGTAGGTATAGTGTCCGCAATCACACTTACAGTCCTGACAACTTGGGTGGCACGATTCCCTGATGCGTCAACAGAGTCGTAATAGATAGAGTAGATGCCTATAGCATTAGTGAATTCAGTAGCATTAATGGTTACTTGCGAACCGTCATTGGTTGTTGCGCCTAGTTCTGTATAGTCCACACCAAGTTCGATTATCTGCGGGTTGTCTCCATTCAGGGTTATGATTGGCGGAGTAAAGTCCAGATTGTTTGTTACATTTTCTGCAAAGTCTAGCAATTGATTCCCAGACACATCATCAAATGATCCAGACGTTCTGGTATAAGATATAGTCACATTATCACTATCAGAGATTGTTGCACCAGTGACGTCAAGTGTAATTATATTATTCAAGACAGACACGATGGAGTTAATTGAACCGTCAGTGACCCCTCCAAGTGTAAAGTCATTAGGAGTGGCAGCAGAGTTTGTAACGTTATGATCTAGCGTGATTGCAATCTGTGAAATTGAGAGGGTTTGGGCACTAGAGAACTGGGGAGAGTTTGCATCAATGGTGTCTAGTATGTCAGTACCATCAAATGGTAAGCTCGTGCTGCCTGCACTATCTGTGATTGTTACACCTGTAATTTGTAGTGGTGTGATCTGATCCGCATCTCCTTCAGATATGGTGTATGTTGCAGTGTATGTGGTTCCGTTGTCGATACTGTTCCAGGATAATGGTACAGAGTTGTAAGCGCCATTAATGGTAGCACCATTCTCAGCTGAATCCAGAGTCAATGTGAATGATAGGGTATCGCCCACCTTGAGTACACCAGAAGATGTGGCATTTGATGTGATGTTGGTTATGGTTGGAAGCAAAGTACTACTGTTTATAAACAATACATGTATGGCACCTCTATCAGTACCGCCAGCATCATCACCAGTTGCACCAACTGCAATATCTAATACGCCATCATTGTTCAGGTCGCCAATGTTTACAATCGATGATCCAAAGTTACTATCAAAAGCATTCAAGACGGGGCCGTTTGCTGTATTGTTATTGATTTCTATTGTGTTTGATACACTTCCATTACTGTTCATAAGCATTACATGTATGGCACCTATAGTATAAACGCCAAGACCATTACCAGTTTCACCAACTGCGATATCGAATATACCATCACCGTTCAGGTCGCCAATGTTTGCAATCGAGGATCCAAACTTACTATCATAATCAATCAAGACAGGGCCGTTTGCTGTATTGTTGTTGATTTTTATTGTACTTGATACACTTCCATTACTGTTCATAAGCAATACATGTATGGCACCTATAGTAAAAAGGCCAAGACCATCACCATCTGCACCAACTGCAATATCGGATATGCCATCACCGTTCAGGTCGCCAATGTTCGCAATCGAGGATCCAAAGTAGTCAAAATCAATCAAGACAGGGCCGTTTGCTGTAAGATCATTGATTTCTATTGTGTTTGATACACTTCCATTACTGTTCATAAACATTACATGTATGGCACCTCTATCAGTACCACCAGCATCATCATTACGTGCACCAACTGCGATATCTGATATGCCATCACCGTTCAGGTCGCCAATGTTTGCAATGGAGCGTCCAAACCCATCATTATTATTCAAGACAGGGCCGTTTGCTGTAAGATCATTGATTACTATTGTGTTTGATACGGTACCATTACTGTTCATAAATATTACATGTATGGCACCTTTATTCTCACCGCCGGCATCATCACGATCTGCACCAACTGCGATATCCGATATGCCAACACCATTCAGGTTACCAATGTTTGCAATGGAGCGTCCAAACCCATCACCATCATTCAAGACAGGGCCGTTTGCTGTAAGATCATTGATTTCTATTGTATTTGATACGGTACCATTACTGTTCATAAGCATTACATGTATGGCACCTTTATTCTCACCGCCAGCATCACCACCATCTGCACCAACTGCAATATCTAATATACCATCACCGTTCAGGTCGCCAATGTTTGCAATGGAGCGTCCAAACCCATCATAATCAATCAAGACAGGGCCGTTTGCCGTATTGTTATTGATTTCTATAGTATTTGATACGATTTCCTCTCCAGTTGCAGATACATTTTGGTATGTTATAGTATACAATGATCCAAGTGCTAATATTAAAAACATGAAGATCAGATGTAAATTTCTCAATATAGATCACCAATAAAAATAGTACAATGCATAATAATTATTCTATCACACATAATTTCCAATGAAAAAATTGTTTAATAAATGTAGGGTATGTGTCAACCTCTACCGCCTAAATTCGCTAGAATAGTTGTCAAGACGTTATAGGCATAAAACATGTTCTTTGCTGATTTATACCAAAACTCTAGACAATACCACTCTGATTGATTTTAATTACTCTGAAAATTTTTCTAATTCATGGAACAAGAGAACCATGAATTGTTGCTGCCTCTTGTTGATGAAGAGAATATCTGTCTTCCACTGCCCATTAATGTGGTGTCTAGATACTGGAATGTCAAACTATCCATGGCCAAAGCCATAGAAACTGCCAAAAAATATTCAGGATTTAATGGCAGCATTATGATTGAAGGAATAGAATCTGCAGAAAGTTATGGCTTGACATGCAAAATAGTAAACTCGTCCTTGTCCGAATTAAAAAAAGTTGTTGATTCTAAAATACCGCCAATTGTTATTCTTCCCGGAGTTCCAGAAATTACACAACATGCTTCAGTCATTACTGGTTATGATGAGAAAGAAAAGACAGTCCTTCATTATATCCAAAAGGGTAATCAAAGAGGAGAACAACAAGAAGGAGCCATACCAGAAGGTATCTTTGATAAGGAATGGTCCGAAGAAGGAAGATTATTGATGATACTGGCCCCATCAGACATCCTGTCCCATATACACCTTGAAAATGATTCTAGCGATAAACCAAACCGGTTGTGTTTTGCCTCTGAGAGACTAAATATTCTAAACAATTCCACAGAATCACTTGAATCATTAAAGCAGGCCATAAAGCTTGATCCAAACAACTCTACTGCCCTGCATCTGCTGGCTGCAATGATGAACAAACAAAATTCTCCTGAATGTGTAAAGTTTTATGAAAAGAGCTTGGAGATCAATAACAGATCATATCTGGCTTGTAGCGGTCTTGGAAACTTTAATCTCAAAACGAATCAGTTAGTCAAGGCAGAAAATTATTACACTAGAGCCATTGAAATTAATCCAACTAGAACGCGCAGTATAGCGAGAAGCATAAGTTCGTGAGTTATTTTCAAGGTATTTTGATTTGGCTGTTCATGTTTACCTAGGCAAAATGATCTGTTCTCTAGCTTTTTGATGATTTTTAGTTCACGAACTTTATCTCTTCGCTATACCAACATGGCATCACGTGAATTCTGTTTTCTTTATGCGATAATAGTGTTCAATGCGTGGGTGATGGCAAATGCACTGATTTCACGTGATAGAGAGAGAGAGATGGAAGGGCAAGATAACAATGACGGACATGAGGATTATGATAAACGGATCTGTGATAGGGTCGAAACTACCTCCTGAACCACCTCCGAATTGGTCAGGATTGTGAGCACATCAGCCTAGTTGAGATGGGAAAATACATTTAGATGCCTGATTCATACGTATGATTGCGTTAATACTCCAGTTCATTCATTTTTTGCATCGATATACTGTTTTTATTACTAAGCAAAAAAATATAAGACAAAAATACTACAGTTATAGCTTCAAAACTCTAGACAATTACAAAAAAAGAGACAAACTGATTGTAAAGTACGACAGTGTATGAATAAGAAAAACCTAAAAAGAAACAAGATATGTTTGGATTTGGGAAATGAAACTCGGAACAAAAGATTTACTTACTTTGGCAGAATTAACCCCAAAGGAATTTGCGGAATTAATTAGCAGCTCGATCAGATTAAAAAAAGAGCTCAAAAAAGGCAGAAACAAACCTGTCTTGAAAAATAAAACACTGACAATGATCTTTGAAAAGCCATCAACTAGAACACGCATAAGTTTTGAAATTGGAATGCATCAGTTAGGTGGGCATGCAATTAACCTATCAATAAATGACATGCAGTTGTCTCGTGGTGAATCTGTAGAGGATACGGCAAAAACACTATCACGATACACTGATTGTGTGATGGCACGTGTTTACACGCATGAAATACTAGATAAACTATCCAGACATGCAGACATACCTGTGATAAACGGATTGTCTGATTCTTTTCATCCTTGCCAGATTTTGGCAGATTTTATGACAATTAAAGAAAAAAAGAAGAGACTGGAAGGGCTAAAGATCGCGTGGATTGGTGATGGAAATAATGTTTGCAATTCTATGATTTATGGTGCTGCATTATCTGGAATTGACATGTCAATTGCAACCCCTAAGGGGTTTGAGCCTGACAGAACAGTTGTCAAAGAATCAAAGAGATCAACTAACATTGAACTAACTGTCGACCCGTTCACTGCAACTAAAGATGCCGATGTGGTTGTTACTGATACTTTTTCATCCATTCACAATGATTCAAAGAGAATTAAAAAATTCCTTCCAAAGTATCAGGTTAATTCCAAATTAATGAAAACTGCAAGAAAAAATGCGATCTTTATGCATTGTCTTCCTGCCAAGAGGGGGAAGGAAGTAACATCGCAGGTAATTGACAGTTCCCAGTCCGTTGTCTGGGATGAGGCAGAGAACCGTCTTCATGCTCAAAAGGCATTACTTGCCGCTCTGATTCATAGTTAACCCAGATGTGCTCACAATCCTGACCAATCAGAGGTGGTTTTAATATTGTCAAATGTTTGACAGTCATAATTTATGTCTGTTAGAATAATCTGACCTCTTCATCCCTCACCATCACGTGAAACCAGTGCATTTGCAATCACCCATGTATTGAACATCATATTGGTCTGGTCCCCTCTAGAGCTGTACCATTTACTGACACAGAGTTTTTGAGTATGCTGGGAGGTTTACTCTCATGGTAAAGAAATGGACAGCGTCAGAGAAATCAAGAATCGTACTAGAGTCACTAACTACTAGCATCAGCACAGCAGAGACATGCAGAAAGCACAATCTCTCACCAAATACTTTCTATCCTTGGAAGAAGAGGTTCCTAGAATCTGGCAAAATGGCATTCTCAGGGGATCTGATGGAAACGTCTGCAAGCAGATCCAAAAGGAAAATGACTCACTAAAGCGACTAGTTGATGAGATTACAATTGCCGTATGAATCAAGCATCTAAATGTATTTTCCCATCTCAACTAGGCTGTTCTGATTCCTGATTCTCCATGTTTCAAAACATGTCAGAAATACTGAAAGCATCTTCATTCCCTTTTCACTTTTCAGCTGACCCCGGACATTTCTCTGCATCACACATTTTCGAATAGAGTTTTCCGCATCATTGTTAGTTGATGGCACGCCAGGACACATCACAATGTAAACAGGTCATTTCGTGCGTTTTTCAGCTTTATTCCAAACTTTTTCATAATATCATCACCACGCCGGTATCGTTTTATTATGTGATCAATCTGCTCAAACAGATAATCCGTATATTTGATCCGTTCTATCTTTTTGTGTTTTGATTTTGAATATTTTCTGGCATTATCCAATATTTTTGAGAATTCCTTGTGCAAAATGGCAGCTGATGGTTTTTCTGATTTATCTGCCTGCATCTCTTGACTCTCTTTGCAAATGTGCAGTACATCTCTGTCTCTTGTTTTTGGTAAATATTACAACATGTGATTTCCATCCATCAGAAACTACAATTCCTCTAAAATCAATCCAGTATTTTTTTATAACAACTGCACCTCTGCTAAAATCTAAAACATAATACGCTTCGGTGTTGGTTCTTGCAATCCACGCCCATCCATGTTTACCTTCAATTGGATATCCAGTCTCATCAAATCCTACAATCTCTGATTTGTTGATTTCGTGCCCAATTTTATCATAAAATGGCTCTAAAAGCGTCTGACATGTCTGCAAAATTGATAGTACTGTCGTATTGCTGATTTGTAATCCATATTGTTCTTGCAATGATTCCCTGATTGTGTTGTATGGCATTCTTTTTGAAAACATACTCACTACACTTTTGATTACAGTGGCGTCAAATTGTCCTCTAGGTGGAAGTTTGCCATCATTTTCAAATGTCTTTTTGCATGATTTACAGGTATATCTGTGTAAAATATGCTCAGTTACGTTATACTCTTGTGGTGGTGGAATACCCACCATGTTGCGTTTTTTTGTGTCAATCTGAGTAATGTCTGTGCTTTTACATTTTGGACAAGCTGTTGAATCGTGATGTGTGGTTTTTTGTGGTATGAATGTCTGTGTTTTCCCCTTGTGTCCAAAGACACCTCCTCGGTTTGACTCGGTATCTTTTTTCTCGTTCTTGTCCTTTTCCACTTGCAAGGGCTTGCGAGATGATGGCGTATGTGGATTATCATAATAGAATAATTTATGTTTCAATTCATCATTTGATTTTGTTAAACGGTTAATTGTTCTTGTCAGATCATCAACGTATTTTACTAGTTCACCTATGATTAATTTACATTGTTTATTTTCTCGTCTTAATTCTGAATCAATTTTGTGAGTCTTGCTCATATCAGAAGGTGGATGAGGTTACTTTTAGATCTTTTGGTTTAATTTTATTGATCTAGGCGTGAAGGTTGATACATACCATTTTTTGATTGTGACAGAATTATTTTAGAAATTCTGCAAAGGCACACAAATTTTAAATTGTTGCCATATCAGGTGATTGTTCCACCGGATTTAATCAAGACGCCACTGCCAGACTGTACTGTCAGATTGAATGCTGCAAAGTCAATATTCAAAGTAATTCCAGAGGGGATACTCAGTATCGAATCATTCTGAACAATCACATTTCTTGTAGCAGTTGCATTGGTATTAACTGTACAACTATCAGTTATAATCCAGTCTCCAGAGTCAGGAGGTGCGCATAATGTAGGTATGGTGGCCTCTATCACATTTACAGTCCTGACAACTTGGGTGGCACTATTCCCTGATGCGTCAACAGAGTTGTAATAGATAGAGTAGGTGCCTATAACATCAGTGAATTCAGCAGCATTGATGGTTACTTGTGAACCGTCATTAGTTGTTGCGCCTAGTTCTGCATATCCCTCACCAAGCTCGATTATCTGCGGATTGGCTCCATTCAGGGTTATGATTGGCGGAGTAGAGTCCATATTGTTTGCTACATTTCCTGCAAAGTCTAGCAATGAATTTCCAGACACATCATCAAATGATCCGAATGTTCTGGCATAAGATATAGTCACATCATCACTATCAGAGATTGTCGCACCAGTGATACCAAGTGTAATGATATTATTGGAGACCGACACAATGGAACCAATTGAACCGCCGGTGACCCCGCCAAGTGTAAAGTCATTGGAAATGGCATTAGAGTTTGTAACATTATGATCTAGCGTGATTGCAATCTGTGAAATTGAGAGGGTTTGAGCACTGGAAAATTGGGGAGAGTTTGCATCTATGGTGTTTAGTATGTCAGTACCATCAAATGGCAAGCTCGTATTGCCTGCACTATTTGTGATTGTTACATTTGTTATCTGCAGTGGGGTGGTCTGGTCTGCATCTCCTTCAGATATGGTATAGGTTGCAGTGTATGTGGTTCCGTTATTAACAGTACTCCAATTTAGTGATTGTGAGTTAAAAGTACCATCTATTGTAGCTTCTATCTCAGCTAAACCTGGGGTCAATGTGAATGTGATGGTGTCTCCCACCTTGAGTGCGCCCAAAGTTGTTGCATCAGACGTGATACTGGTTATGGTAAGGGGAATTCCATCAGTGGCTGTAACTGTTGCTATAGCCATTGCAAATGAGCTATTGTCTGTCAGACTGCTACCTGTATATGCCACATTAGGTGTCTGGTCATTTGTAGTGTCGTGTGTAAAGACAAGAAATGTTGTGCCAGATAACGTATCACCGTCACTATGCTCTAAAACTGCGGTTGGTACATTGCCATCAATGCTCCACTCTGAGAGTACTAGTGTGCCTGACAATCCCTCACTGAATGTTACGGTAGTCTGGGTAGGAGAGTATGACCGTGCAGTAAAGGCTAGAGTATAAAGATCAAAGGGAGTAGGTAATGTGTATTCGTAGACTTTGTTAGTGGTATATCCCATAATGAACATTTTTGCCCCATTAGTAGAGAATGCAACGCCAGTAGGAGTAGTATCCTGTGAAGCTACAGAAATAGAGTCAGTAAATGTGGAACTGGTCACATTAAAGGGTGTGGACAAGGCATACTCGTAGACTGCATCATTACCAGATCCTATAATAAACATTTTTGTCCCATTAGTAGAGAATGCAACGCCTTGAGGAACAGTATCCTGTAAACCTACAGAAATAGAGTCAGTAAATGTGGAACTAGTGACATTAAAGGGAGTGGACAGTGAATACTCATGGACTGCATCACTACGAGATCCTACAACAAACATCTTTGCCCCATTATTGGAGAATGTGACGCCTGATGAAAAACTATCCTTTGAGTTTACAGAAATAGAGTCAGTAAATGTGGAACTGGTCACATTAAAGGGAGTGGACAAGGCATACTCGATGACTGTACTACTATCAGCACCACTATCAAGTCCTACAACAAACATCTTTGCCCCATTAGGGGAGAATGTGACGCCTAATCCTGAATTAAACTGTGGGCTGACATCAAAATAGGCTGTGAAATTGGAACTAGTCACATTAAAGGGAACAGATAATTTATACTCGTAGACTGCACCACTGCCAGATCCTACAACAAACATCTTTGCCCCGTCATTGGAGAATGCGACGTCATGAGGAGTAGTCTCCTGTGCACCTATGTAGGTTGACTGGGTGGTAGAGTATGACTTTGTAAATGTTGAAGGGATTCCATTAGCTGCTGTAACTGTTGTAGCAGGCACTACAGCAGAGGCATCATCTGCTAGGCTAGTGCCAGTGTATACCACACTAGGAGTATGCTCATTTGTAATATTGTGGACAAAAACCAGCCTTGCTATACCAGATAGTGTATCGCCATCAACATACCCTGAAACTGCAGTTGGAGTATTCCCAGCAAATCTCCACTCTGAGAAATTCAATGTGCCAGATATCCCCTCGCTGAATGTTATGGTGGTCTGAATAAAAAAGTCTGACTGGGCAGTAAATGTTGGAACAATTCCATTGGCTACTGTAACTGTTGTAGTCATTACACATGTGCCAACCAGAAAGACTGCTAGTAATAGGAACAAATTGGAATTATTTTTCAACATTTGGATAAATGATGTGTATCTAATTAAGTTTTATGACGAGCGGATCCTTGTATTTTATGGAAATTATGTCTGCTAGTCATTTGTGTCTACCCGCTATTCAGGAAGAAAAAACACGCTGTAAAAAACCAGATTACAGTCAATTTTAACGTGGAGATAATTCACAAACTGCCTCACTCTTTAGGAAGGAAAAATAACTATGAAATATACAAAATAAAACATCCCGTACTAGCAAAAGGCCTGATGAATCTTTATGATCTTTGATATACGGGAGTGGGAAAAGACTTTCCAGTTTTTTGTATGTATCAACCTTCACGCCTGAATTGACTAGATTAGTTGAACATTATAGGCATAAAACATGTTATTTGCTTGATTCATACCAATTGCCAATGATATTTTAAAAAAAACGTTGGGAGGCGTGAGAAGATGACTGTAGTAAAGGAAATGAAATAATCCACGAGTTTAGCAGTCATTGTTCTACTGTGGTCTACCAAAGTCTTTTTGGTATTACACCAAGACTCCACGAAACATTCCATTAAACAGGATGTAACTAAACAGTTCAAAAGATAGGAAACCAACGACAGACATATGGAACCCGCAGGATGGCAGCAGCTGCTGCCTCAAGAGAATTGAATAAAGCAGTAAATCGCAAACAAATCAGGAGAATATTTCAGATTGGCCTGGATTGAGCCTAGCAAGACCAAAAAACAGATCATAAAAGTATCAAGGAAACTATTTTCTCCAACTGCACCAAACCAGTTGTGGGAGGCAGACATGTAATATGTTGACTGCGTAGCTGACGGCTGGTGTTACTGCTTTAATGTAGTTGATGCATTTACTAGAAAATGGGTTGTATATTCATTTGCACCAAGTGCAACATTTGATGTTGCAATTGATAGTAGTGTATACAGTGCCTTCTCAGAAACCTGATTGTAATACTCTAAGAATAAGAACTGGTGATGGAGCCCAGTACAAGAGTCACGCAACAAGAAAAGCAATCAAACTTTTAGGAATAAAGCAGGAATTCATCTGGCATCACACGCACACACGCACGCACACACGCACACACACACCACAGCAAAATGGACATGTGGAATCATTTTATAAAACGCTGAAGAAAGAATATCTCTGGCCACACGAGTTTGCAAACTTTTCAGAGGTTAAAGTTGTTATTGCAGATGCGTACTCTGATTACAACCATTCCAGGATTCATTCATCTTTGGGATATCAGACACCAATCAAATTTAAAAAACAATGGGAGATGAGAAACAAGTAATGGTGCCAGCAACACTACGGAAAATCATGTCAAAAACGGTACTAACATAGGGGATCACTACAATGCAATAGTTCGAAAAAAGATGGACGGTCATAAAGAGGACAAGGTCAATAATCACCATTAATGGAACTCGCCAAAAGACAACAGTGTTTGGCATGTCAAGTCATGATGGCAGACAGTTCTTCAGACAGTATGACAAATTTGATCAATACTGTTTTTTGGATTATCTCAAGGAACTGCATAAAAAGTCTGGAATGATTCTAGTTTATGCAGACAGAGTGTCGCAACACTACAAATCAGAAATTGTGAAAGAATATGTTGATGAAAATGATGACGTCATACTGGAATGGTTACCAAAAGGTTCGCCTCAGTTTAACGCAGTTGAAGAATGCTGGAAGCAGGAAAAGTATGACCTGATGGTATCAGTCACGGGCCATCATCAAACATTCTAAAAGAACCAATTGTCAAACACTAGAGAACAAAACGATTCAAGCTGGATATTCTAAAATACATGCAAAGAAAGGATTGTAGATAAACTTGTGTTAGAAAGTATATCTGCAATGATATCCAAAAAATACAGCGAAAAGAACTGCATCAGGTTTGTAAAAAGACTGAAACGTGAAAGAATGATATACTCTTTACATTTTTGCAGACTGGAACTGATTTCCATAACAATACGGCAGAGAGGGTAATACGACCAAATGTCATAATTAGAAAGATCACAAACGGTCATCGCTCAAAGATCGGAGCTGATTCTCACGAGATGTTGACGAGTGTGGTAGAGACATGCAGGATGAGGGGATTGAATTTCCAGGATTAGGCTTTGGAATATTTGAAAAATTATACTTTAAAACTGTAGACAGTTATGGAATATACCGTTATGAATATTAGCGTACAAGTTTGATCCGTACACGTATTGATATTTTACAAGAACCATACATTGAAAAGACTTGATCTGGGGCAGAATGCGTTAATTTTGTTATGATTGGCGATCTGATTTGTAATTTTACTGGAATAAGGAAATCAGGTAGACAGTCTTACGAGCGTTTACTTAAAATTATATAGTAAGAGGTTGTTATTTCAGATATGAAAAAAGAATTTGTGGTAAAAAGTATCGATGCAGGACCTGACGGATCACTCTACGTACTAGTCTCACTAGCATCAATGAAAGATTTTAAAGAAGGGACTCAAAACCCGCAGCCCCCCTTTGGCAGCCCAAAAGTCATGGGATTTACAAACATGAATGATATGATGAAGGACCTAAACAACATGTTTTCTGGCGGCATGGGCGGAAACATGGGAATGCAAGGAAGTGTCACTCAATTAAAACTTGAAATACGTGAATACAAAGACATGGGCCTTGCAGTAGGGGACAAGGTATTTTTAGAATTAACCAAGGATGAGAATCTGGGCATCTAGAGCCCCCCTCTACCATATCGTGTTGAGATACTTCCAACCATAAAGAGCGGCTATGGTTCCAATTACAAATAGCATTGGTTTCCATGCAAATACCGGAATACTAGGTGTTGCAAGCTTTACTTTATAGTCATCCAAAATGGTATGAACATCTTTCTTGATTTTGTCATGCCAAATGCCATACTCTACATGGTATTTTTTTAGAATCTCTCCCACTTCGTAAATGACAGGAGTTCTCTGAGAGAAGAGATGTTGAAGATAGTCTCTAGAAACCTCGACTTCGGCATGAATTCCAATTAGTCCTTTTTTGAGATCAATCATTCTAATATGCATCTCCCAAGGTTTTTTTAGCTTTAGATTGATTCCACTCCCAATTTGTCCTGGCTGCTTGTGCTCTAATTTTACCTTGGTAAACCCCTCCTCTGTGAAAATTTTCATTAGTTCTTCAAAACTTTGTTTCACTACAACATGAAGTTGTTCAACTCCATCCTTGCTGTCGACATTAATCCTGTGTTTCAACCCGTCAAGAAACGAAATTGTCTTGGGATACGTGGTAAGATACTGCATTGTTTTGCACTAGAAATACAGATATTTAAAGCAAAACTATGCCAACAGGTAAAAGTTTGTGAGCGTGCAAGTCTCAAGTTTACAAAAAAAGGGAAATGAATTACCTAGGGTATAGGTATTTTCTGCAATGACAAAGCCATATCTTGAGGTGTTTGCAGTATTTCCAAAAGCGTGATGTGTACTCAAAATCGGACTAGTAACCCAAGGCGTTCTTGCTACAAGTCTTCCCTTTTGCATGCCGTTCCAGCCTGGCCCGCACACTCGGAGAATCTCGAGTTTTCTGTTTTGGGTGGATTTTCAGTTTGCAGACTAGGCTGGAATTTAGGTATATGGTGAAAAGACAAGTTCGTGAACTAAAAATCGTCAAAAAACCAGAGAATGGATGATTTTACTTGTGTAAATACAAACAAACAATCAAATCCAAATACCTTGAAAATAACTCACGAACTTTTGCGTGTATCTATACTTGTATGAATCAGCAAAGAACGTGACTGTTTACAGATTCAAAGTATTACACACATGATATGTCAAAACTGGTTATTTTTTTGACACAAACATGAAGGAACTTCAAAAATCTAGACAATTACAAAAGAACATGTTTTATGCCCAGTAGATAGGAATGTTTCATTTGGAGCAAAAGATACCAATCAATCAAATAAATTAGATAAGAAGAGCCAAGAGTTTATGCGTAATTGACTAAACCACGCCCAACTATTACAACAATACTCAAACAAGATCATTAGACGTATTGCGTAATTATTCCTAGACGTGGTTTTAGAAGATAATTTCTCGGATTATTCTGAAATTTTGGATTTTTAGGCATAAAATTACACAAGATATTGAATGCTGAAAAAAATCACCCCAATTACGCAAAAGGTCTATTACCATCATATCAAATATGAACAAGTTGGTGCGTACAAGTCGAATGTTGTTTGTTATTTTGGTCAATTACGCATAAACTCTCTAGAACGAGATTGTGTAATTCTATCAAATGTGACACTTTTCTATCTGCTGATGCCTATAGCGTCTTGACTGTTCTAGTGGATTTAGGCATTTGATACATACTATATTTGACGATTTGACAATCCCCTTACATATACACATTGGTCAGTGGATATTGCCATCTCTGATGAGTTGATCTTTCTGTCAGTAAGCTCTGCCCCTGAATCCCTAATTATGGCAAACGGTTTTGACTCTGAACCCTCGCCCATCTTGTGGTTTGCAATTGTCGCAAGATTGTCAACTACTGCCTGAAATGTTACCTTTAACGGATTACCGTCAAGATCTTTTTTTGCCCTCATATCTAGGACCGGTTCAATTCCAGCACATGCTATTGCAACTCCTGATGTTCCAATTCTTGCGGGCATTAGTCTGCTATCAACTAGGATTACCCCAACATGGACTAGTAATTTTAAGAAAATTTTTCTGCGAATCTGTTCTGCAATTAGATATGGATATGCAGGGTACAAGATCACGTTTCCTTTTTTTGTATTTGATTTGTCAATTCCGGCGTTTGGTGCCATTATATCATCTGATGATGTGATTATAAACCCACCAATGCCGCCAAAAATCTTGTCAGATTCCCTGATAATAATTTCGGCAATCTCTGGTTTTAGTTGAAACTTTTTTGAAATTTCTGCTCCTTTATCTGACGGTTTGATTTTTTGCAGTTCCACAATCCTTCCCTGCGAATTTGAGATGTATTTTGTCGAGATTACCAAGACATCCCCTTTTTGCAGTTTCGTATTGTTTTTTTCCAGTGTTTCCAGCAAGGCCTCAAAGACATCAAATTCTCCATCCGCTCTCTCTGCCAAAAGTGGCAAGACAGTTAGTGGCATTATATTCAAGGTATTCTATTTCTTTTTTACTGTTATGGATGTAAGAGTTTAGGTTGAGCATAAGGAGAAAATTATATGGTTATCTATTCTAAATAGAATCCAATCAGAATCACACCATTGTCTAATTCGATTGAATTTAAAATACTGCAAGATGAGATGGTCAAGACAGTAGCAGACAACAAGAAAAAAGATAGAACAATCCCTGAACAAGCATCATTTATCGTATAGAGTTTATGCGTAATTGACTAAACCATGTCGACTATTACAACAATACTCAAACAAAATCATTAGACGTATTGCGTAATTATTCCTAGACGTGGTTTTAGAAAATAGTTTCTCGGATTATTCTGAAATTTTGAATTTTTAGGCATAAAATTACACAAGATATCGAATGCTGAAAAAAATCACCCCAATTACACAAAAGTCTATTACCGTAACTGTCTACCGTTTTGAAGTATTACGTACAAGATATGTCAAATCGTATTGTTTTTTTGACACAAACACGAAGGAACTTCAAAACTGTAGACAATTACCTTTTTTGCATTGATATACTGTTTTTAATACTAAGCAAAAAAATTTAAGACAAAAATACTACAGGTATATCTTCAAAGATCTAGACAATTACAAAGATTTTAATCCATAGAACCGACTTTTTTACTTGTGACTATTGTTGAAAAGATTCTTGCACGTGCATCTGGAAAATCCACAGTCTACCCGGATGATGTTGTTTTTGCCAACGTTGACAAGGTAATGCTTCATGACGTCTCAGGACCTGGAGTCATCAAGGTCTTTGAGAAACTAAAGAGCCAGGGAATACCGACTGATGCATTGTGGGATCCTACAAAAGTCTGGGTAGCTGAAGATCACTTTGTCCCTTCTGCAGACAAGGTTTCAGCAGAAAATATTGTGAAACTATCAAACTTTACAAAAGAGTACGGGATTGAAAAACACTTCAAATACGGCATGGGTCAGTACGGTATCTGTCACACATTATCTCATGAGGAAGCATTGGTAATGCCGGGCGATGTTTATGTCGGTGGTGATTCCCACACCAATACGACTGGTGCATTGGGCGCGTTTGCCTGCGGACTGGGACATACTGATATTGCATATGTCTTGCTGAACGGAAAGATTTGGTTCAAGGTTCCAGAGACGTACTATTTTAAGATAAACGGGACATTACCAGATCATGTGATGGCCAAGGACTTGATACTAAAGATAATCGGGGACATTGGAACTGATGGCGGCGCATACAAGACCATGCAGTTTGGAGGAAGTGGAGTAGATGAAATGTCAGTGCAAAGCAGGCTGACATTGTGCAACATGACCACAGAAGCAGGTGCAAAGAATGGAATCATCAAACCGGATCAAAAGGTGATCGATTATCTTACCAGCAGAGGCGCCACAAATGTGGGTTTGGTAGAGGATGATGCAGGATACTCCAAGGTGTTTGAATATGAGAGCTCAGAGATCGAACCAGTTGTTGCAAAACCATTTTCTCCTGAAAACATTGCAGTCGCAAGGGAGACATTTGCAGAATTGGACAAGTCATACATTGGGTCCTGCACCGGTGCAAAATATGAGGATTTGGTAGCAGTGGCAAGGGTTCTCAAGGGAAGAAGAGTAAAGATTAGAACCGAGATTCTGCCTGCAACAAATTCAATTTATCAGCGTGCCATGGAAAATGGCCTGCTGAAAATTTTCCTAGATGCAGGCGCTACAGTCGGGCCTCCGACCTGCGGAGCATGCTGTGGCGCGCACATGGGCGTCCTGTCAAAGGACGAGGTCTGCATCAGTACCACCAATAGGAATTTCCCAGGCAGGATGGGTCATGTCAAATCACAGACATACCTTTCATCCCCGCTAGTTGCAGCGGCTTCTGCAGTTACTGGAAAGATTACTGATCCAAGGGACTTGAGATGAGAGGCAACATTATAAAATATGCACAGGACAACATAGATACTGACGTGATTATTCCAGGCCAATACCTCAAGGTGCATGACTATGCAGAACTTGCCACCCACGCCATGGAAGGACTGGATCCGGATTTTCACTCCAAAGTGAATAATGGTGATTTCATATTATCTGGTAGAAATTTTGGATGCGGCTCATCCCGCGAACATGCCCCCATCGCCCTGTCACATTCTGGGATAAGGGCCATACTTGCATTGTCTTTTGCGAGGATTTTTTATCGTAATGCTGTAGATGGTGCGTTCTTGCTACCAGTAGAGATTGGCGAGGATGCATATAATGGCATCTCAGAGGGAGACGAGATAGAGATCATACAGTCACTCGATGAAATCAGAAACATTACCAAAAATCAGACATACAAGATGAAACCATTTGCAGAAATTATCGGAAAGATAATTGCCGCAGGCGGCCTCTTCAAGTATGACCCGGATCAGGATTAAGATGGGAAAGACTCTGTTTGAAAAGATATGGGAGTCCCATGTTGTAGTAAAGAGACAGAACGGCCCCACCCTAATCTATATTGACAGGCACCTTATACACGAAGTGACATCCCCTCAGGCCTTTGACGGATTACGTATTAACAAGAGGAGGGTTCGAAGGCCGAAACTCACCATTGCTACAATGGATCACAATGTTCCAACAAATGACAGGTCGCTTCCCATACTGGATCAGGCCTCGGCAATCCAAATTCAGACCTTGGAGAAAAACTGCAAGGACTTTGGAATCAAACTATTTGACATAAACAGTCCCAACCAGGGGATCGTTCACGTAATCGGCCCCCAGTTAGGAATCACTCTGCCTGGCTCCACAATAGTTTGCGGGGACAGTCATACATCGACTCACGGAGCTTTTGGGACACTGGCCCTCGGAATTGGAACCAGTGAAGTAGAGCACGTCTTGACGTCTCAGACCTTGTGGTTGGAGAGGCTAAAATCATTTGAGATTAGAGTCGAGGGAAAGAGAAAGAATCCCCGCGCAGTAACTGCCAAGGATATAGTACTGTCAATTATAAAAAATATAGGAACCGGGGGAGGGACTGGTACCGTAGTGGAATACCGAGGCCAGGGCATAACTGATCTCTCCATGGAACAGAGAATGACTATCTGCAACATGTCTATTGAGGCTGGAACCCGTGCAGGTCTGATTGCGCCTGATGAAAAGACCTTTGATTATCTCAGAGGCAGAAAATACACCCCAAAGAACTATGAAGTCCTTGTAGAGCACTGGAGAGAACACCTAAAGACAGATGGTGATGCAAAATTCGAGAAACAATTCTCTTTGAACATTAGGGATATTGCACCGCAGGTCAGCTGGGGTACAAATCCCGGAATGACATGCGATGTAACTGAATCAGTTCCGCATCCTGATGAATACTCCAAGGGAGACACGGATCAGGAAAAGGCTGCCAAAAGAGCGCTAGAGTACATGGGCCTTGAACCAGGGACTCCAATTATGGACATCAAGGTGGACAGGGTGTTTATTGGCTCTTGCACAAACGCAAGATTAGATGATCTCATTGAGGCAGCAGAGATAATCAGGGGGCAAAAGGTTTCAGATAACGTCAGGGCGATGGTCGTTCCAGGCTCTCAGATGGTAAAGAGACAGGCAGAAGTGATGGGGCTAGACAAGATTTTCACTGATGCCAATTTTGAATGGAGGGAAGCTGGATGCAGTATGTGTCTTGGAATGAATCCAGACATCCTATCTGCAGGAGAGAGATGTGCCAGCACATCAAACAGAAACTTTGAAGGCAGACAGGGAACTGGTGGGAGAACGCATCTAGTCAGTCCCGTAATGGCAGCAGCTGCTGCAATTAACGGGCGCTTTGTGGATGTAAGAGGGATGATTTGAGGGTATGGAGCCGTTTAGTACAATAAGCAGCATCATCACGCCGCTTGACAAGATAAACGTGGATACTGATCAGATTGTCCCAAAACAGTTCCTGAAACTAGTCAACAAGTCAGGGTATGGGAAATTTCTGTTTTACAATTGGCGGTATGACGAAAAAAAGAGTCCAAAGTCCGGTTTTGTCCTGAACAATCCAATGTATGATGGCTCCAAAATTCTGGTGACAGGGGAGAATTTTGGATGCGGTTCTAGTAGGGAGCATGCCGTATGGGCACTTTTGGACTATGGTTTTTCCGTAGTTATAGCGCCATCCTTTGCAGACATTTTTTTTAGCAACTGCTTCAAAAACGGGGTTTTGCCCATCTCGTTGGAACAGAAAACAGTCGAGGGGCTGCAGCTAGAGACAGGTACTGTAAAGGTGGACCTGAAAAGGCAGACAATTAATACCATGTCTAAAGAGATACACTTTGAGATTGATCCCTACAAAAAAAAGATTCTCCTCCAAGGCCTAGATGATATTACGCAGACTTTACAGTTTGAAAAAGAGATAACAGAATTTGAAAGGGCGTCTAGTGTCCCATCTGTTTTATGATCTTTTTTACAGCATTCTTGTTTCTTTCCAGAACTATTGGCGACTCTACATCAATCCATTCCCTGTCCCCTATATCATGCGCACAAATTTTTCCTTTCTTTGATAGCTGTTGCAGGATGTCATATGAGAGGTTGATCTCGGCTTGTTTTCGCTTTGCCTTGATCTGTTTTATAATGTCCTCTCCAAGGATGTAGATGCCCAGACATTCCGATAATGGCAGTTCCATAAGCGGCTTTTCTTTGAATTCTTTTACAATCCCATCTATGACAATTGCAAATCCTGTTTCCTCTCTTCTTTTTGTTCTAGTTGCAATGCACGCAAAGGCTTTATTCTCCATAAAGGATTCCTTCATCTTTTTTATGTTTATTGCGCACAGGTTGTCTACAAACCACAACAGAAACTCTGATTCGCCCTCTAGTTTTTTTCCAATGTGTAGTAAATCCCCGCCGGTACCGCTTTGCGAATCCTGGACAAATGTGATATTTTTTTGACTCCCGTAATAGTTTTTGATTTGCCCGCCCAGTCCGTGAAAATCTGAAACTATGATGATCTCTTGTATGAGACCCGATGATTTCAGGTATCTTGTAATATGATCAATTAGTGGCCTTTCGTTAATTGGAATCATTGCCTTTGGAAAATATTCAGTGTATGGCTTGCCCCTAGTTCCCTTGCCGCCTGCCAAGATTACAGCTTTCACAGCCTAACGGTAGGATTTTTGTTTTCTTCGTCTTGCGCCAGGTCCGCCAAATTTCTTTGGTTCTTTTTGTCTGGCATCTCCGCTTATCAGATACTTGTCAAATTCCGTTATTCGTTTTCTAAGGTTATCCCGAGTTGATTTTGGGAATGGGTGATCCTTTGGGTCTTTTTTGGATTTGGTCCATCCTGTGAGGGCCCTAGAGATTCCAGTTGCCACAGCGCTGGCTTGTCCCATAAAACCGCCCCCTCTCACTCTGACGGAGATGTTGATTTTATTTCTCAAATCACCTGTGATTTCTAGTGGCACTAGAATTACTTCGCGTGCAGTCTCTTGTGGAATCATTTCTACTGGTACGTTGTTTATTCGGACTATGCCTTTTCCCTTTGTAATGTAAACGTGTGCACTGGCTCTTTTTCTAGTTGCAAAATAGATTTCAGTCTTTGGAGTTGTCATTCTGTCCACCCTATAACTCTGCACAATTCTGCAATCGAGATGTACTTTGATGCAGTTCTTTTGATTTTTGCTTTTTCAAATTGAATTTTTTTAAGCGACTTTAGTTCCCTAGGAGATCCGATATATGTTCTGAGTCTTTTGTGCGCCTCTATACCTGACGGCTTTCTATCGTATGGCAACATTCCGCGGATCATTTTTGTGATAATCGTATCTGGCCTTCGGTAATGGACAGGTCCGTGCTTTGGATTAATGATGCTGTTTATTTCTAAAAACTCTCGATACTCTTTGATGATGTTGGACCTGGTTCCGCTCAGCATAATCTTTTCACAGTTTACAAGCGAGACCCTGTTTCCCTCTAGTAATAATTTTGCAACATGTGATGACAATCTGCCGGCAATATGATCCGTTGCATCAACTACTATGGGCCTGTCAGTTCTGATAACTGTCTTTTGATTAGCCAATTAACAGCACTCCTTTTCCGGTAGGACTTTGCTCAATCAGATCAGAAAAGCTGATCAGTCTTCCACCGTTGCCGATGATTTTATCTGCCGCAGAATTTGAAATTGAAAATGAACAAAGTGTAATTTTGTGATTAATGTTACCCGTTCCAAGAACCTTGCCCGGACAAGCTACCGTATCATTTTCTTTTGTCAGTTGACTGATTCGCGTCAGGTTGATGACCCTTTTGGCAATTGATGGTTTTAGTGAATATTCTGCCAGTTTTGCCCAAATTGGAGCATCATTTTTGATTGATGCCTTTTTTAGATCTTTGGCCATGCGTATAACCATTTGATTAGTCATGTGAATAAAGCGGTTTAAAACCCAAATATAAGGCGTATGCTTGGCTCATTCTTTGTATTCTAAAATGAGTATATCTTAAAAAGAGTAGTATGGTAAGAGGTGTGGGCTAACAAAGATCAAAGGAACAGATCATATACCAACTAGTGATATCAGGTGATTGTTCCACCGGATTTAATCAAGACTCCACTGCCAGACTGCACTGTCAGATTGAATGCTGTAAAGTCAATATCCAAAGTAATTCCAGATGGGATGATTAGAATCGAGTTATTCTGAACAATCACAGTTCCTTGGGCAGTTGCACTGGTATTAACTGTACAACTATTAGTTATAATCCAGTTTCCAGAAGAAGGAGGTGCACAGAATGTAGGTATGGTGGTATCTATCACATTTACAGTCCTGACAACTTGGGTAGCAGTATTTCCGGATGTATCAGTAGATTCGTAATAGATAGAGTAGGTGCCTACAACATTAGTGAATTCAGCAGCATTGATGGTTACTAGCGAGCCATCACTAGTTGTGGCGCCTAGTTCGGTATAGCCTGCCCCTAACATTATGGTCTGTGGATTGGCTCCATTCAGCGTGATGACGGGAGAGTTTGCATCAATTGTTTTTAGTATGTCAGTACCATCAAATGGCAAGCTCGTATTGCCTGCACTATCTGTGATTACTATATTTGTTATCTGTAGTGAGGTGGTCTGGTCTGCATCTCCTTCAGATACGGTATAGGTTGCAGTGTATGTGATTCCGTTATTAACAGTACTCCAATTTAGTAATTGTGAGTTAAAAGTACCATCTATTGTAGCTTCTATCTCAGCTAAACCCGGGGTCAATGTGAATGTGATGGTATCTCCCACCTTGAGTGCGCCCAAAGTTGTTGCATCAGACGTGATACTGGTTATGGTAAGGGGAATTCCATCAGTGGCTGTAACTGTTGCTATAGCCATTGCAAATGAGCTAATGTCTGTCAGACTGCTACCTGTATATGCCACATTAGGTGTCTGGTCATTTGTAGTGTCGTGTGTAAAGACGAGAAATGTTGTGCCAGATAACGTATCACCGTCACTATGCTCTAAAACTGCGGTTGGTACATTGCCATCAATGCTCCACTCTGAGAGTACTAGTGTGCCTGACAATTCCTCACTGAATGTTACGGTGGTCTGGGTGGGAGAGTATGACCGTGCAGTAAAGGCTAGAGCATAAAGATCAAAGGGAGTAGGTAATGTGTATTCGTAGACTGTATCAGTGGCATCTCCTACAATGAACATTTTTGCCCCATTAGTAGAGAATGCAATGCCAGTAGGATTAGTATCCTGTGAACCTATAGAAATAGAGTCAGTAAATGTGGAACTAGTCACATTAAAGGGAGTGGACAAGGCATACTCGTAGACTGCATCACTACTAGATCCTACAATAAACATTTTTGCCCCATTAGTAGAGAATGTAATGCCTTGAGGAAGAGTGTCTTGTGAACCTATAGAAATAGAGTCAGTAAATGTGGAACTAGTGACATTAAAGGGAGTGGACAAGGCATACTCGATGACTGTATACGCCTGAAATGCTACAACAAACATTTTTGCCCCATTATTGGAGAATGTGACGCCTGTTGGATTACCAACAAATGAGGTTAGTCTGACAGAGTCAGTAAATGTGGAACTGGTCACATTAAAGGGAGTGGACAAGGCATACTCGATGACTACAACACTACCATTACTATTAAGTCCTGTAACAAACATCTTTGCCCCATTAGGGGAGAATGTGATGCCAAATCCTGCAGCAACCTGTGGACTGACATCAGAATAGGCTGTGAAATTGGAACTAGTCACATTAAAGGGAACAGATAATTTATACTCGTTGACTGCACCACTGGTAGATCCTAAAACAAACATCTTTGCCCCGTCATTGGAGAATGCGACGTCATGAGGAAAATTCTCCTGTGCACCTATGTAGGTTGACTGGGTGGTAGAGTATGACTTTGTAAATGTTGAAGGGATTCCATTAGATGCTGTAACTGTTGTAGTAGCCAATACAGCAGAGGCATCATCTGCTAGGCTAGTGCCAGTGTATGCCACACTAGGAGTATGCTCATTTGTAATATTGTGGACAAAGACCAGCCTCGTTATACCAGATAGTGTATCACCATCAGCATACCCTGAAACTGCAGTTGGAGTATTCCCAGCAAAGCTCCACTCTGAGAAATTCAATGTGCCATATATTCCATCGCTGAATGTTATGATGGTCTGAATAAAAAAGTCTGACTGGGCAGTAAATGTTGGAACGATTCCATTAGCCGCTGTAACTGTTACAGCATTCATTACATTAGAGGAACTGTCTGCCAAGCTAGCACCAACATATCTTACATCAGGCGTATGATCATTTGTGATATCATGGATAAAGACCAGTTCTGTTATACCAGCTAGTGTACCGTTATCCACATGCCCAGAGACCATAGTTGTACTACCCCCATCAAAGCTCCACTCTGAGAAATTCAATATACCAAACACTCCTTCACTGAATGTTACGGTGGTCTGGGTAGAAGAGACTGAGCGGGCAGTAAATGTTGAGGGTATTCCATCAGCTGCTGTGACTGTTGCACCAAGCATTACATTAGATGAATTTGATGTCAGGCTAGTGCCGGCATATACCACATCAGGCGTATGATCATTTGTGATATCATGGATAAAGACCAGTTCTGTTATACCAGCTAGTGTACCGTTATCCACATGCCCAGAGACCATAGTTGTACTACCCCCATCAAAGCTCCACTCTGAGAAATTCAATATACCAAACACTCCTTCACTGAATGTTACGATGGTCTGGGTAGAAGAGACTGAGCGGGCAGTAAATGTTGGAGGGGATACATTCAGATCAAATGGGGCATACAATGCATACTCTAGGATTAAATTATTTGTATATCCTAAAACAAACATCCTTGTCCCGTCATTGGAGAATGTAACGCCTGACGGAAAATTATCCTGCGAGCCTACAGAAATAGAGTCAGTAAATGTGGAACTAGTCACATTAAAGGGAGTGGACAGTGAATACTCGTAGACCATAACATTACTAGTTCCTAAAACAAACATCTTTGTTCCGTCATTGGAGAATGTGACATCTGTTGGAAAACTATCCTGGTTACGTATGTCAATAGAGCGGATAAATGTAGGATTTGATATGTTAAAGGGAGTAGACAAGATATACTCGTAGACCATAACATTATTTTTCCCTATAACAAACATCTTTGCCCCGTCGTTGGAGAATGTGACGTCTTCTGGAAAAGTCTCTTGCAAGGTTACATTAAAAGAGCGACTAAATGTTGAACTGATCACGTTGTATGGTACTGATAATGCATACTCGTGAACGTTACCATGCTGAAGTCCTATAACAAACATCTTTGTCCCGTCATTGGAGAATGTGACGCCTGTTGGAGTATTATCCTGTGAGGTTACGTTAAAAAAGGCGGTGAATGTGGTAGTGTTGATATTAAAGGGAGTGGACAAGACATACTCGTAGACTGCATCATTATCATCTCCTATAACAAACATTTTTGCCCCATTAATGGAGAATGTAACATCTGTTGGAGCACCATCCTGTGCAGTTACATTAAACAAGCCAACAGAATAGCCATCAACAGGGATGTAGAGGCATGCGCCAACCAGAAAGACTGTTAGTAATATGAACAAATTAGGATTATTTTTCATCTGCTTGAGAACTAGTGTGTGTTTATTTAATGTTTACGTATGAAAACTTTGTTTGTGGTATCCTAAAAGCAGTTCTCCTTCTTCCTCTTCCTCCTCCTCCTCTTCTTCTTCTTCTTGTTCCACATTCTCTTATCCAGAAAATAGCATACCCCTATCTGACGGCGTAAAGTTTCTGAAAAGTGCAACTATTTCACTGACTGGAAATGATGGTGTGTGTGGAGGGGGAGGCTCCAAATATGACAGAATATGGAGGTATGTAGGCAAACGTAGAATACTAGTAATAAAAAAACTAGATGAATCCAAAGTAAAATGGATAATTTCACAAAAACTAGAGAAAACCACCACAAAAGAGATAGATTAGACGATGGACATCTCTGCAATCTAGGTCAAGAAACACTGAGTCAGATACAGGCACAAAAACGGCATCGTATATCCGGCACCAATAGGCCACCAGGCCAAAAAACAGTCTTGCTGAACGCCGTGAGCATTCTACAGTACTTTCAGTCAGTCATACACGATATAAGGTGCAACAAGCCTAGAACCAACCATTGAATCAAGTACAGGAATACACATCCATCACAATACCATCCACAAAATATTGAGAGAAGAGGATATAGCATCACGTCAGCCAAAAAAGAGCAAACGACGCAAATGGATCAGATACGAGCGAACCTACTCAAATCCTATGCATGCTGACTATAAACTGCCGGGGGATGATGGCAGATGGTTCCTGTGTTATTTGGATGATGCATCACGTTTTGTGACCGCATATGGTACGTTTGAGCACCCAACAACAGAGAATGCATTGTCCGTATTAAAGCAGGCAATGAAAAATCATGGCAAGCCAGCATCAATAATGACTGATTATGGCTCACAGTTTTACGCAAATGCTGCAAAAGCAAAACGAAGAGGAGTGTCTGATTTTGAAAAAAGACTAGTAAAACTGGGTATCAAACAGATTCTTGCGGGTCTCAGACATCCACAAACAAACGGCAAGTTGGAAAGATTTCACGGTGAGATACAACGCAAGCTGCCAGAATTTGTAAATATCATGCAGCGTGTCAGTGATCCAATAGATTTGTTCATGGAATGGTACAATATGAAGAGATCACGCATGTCCCTTGACTTGGATACTTGGAGACACCAGTACGAGTGTTTGCAAAAAAGATGCCAAAACCTGAAACAACAGTTATTGATGAGCAGACAGGAGAGAAATATAATGTGGAACACGGGCATACTACTTTTAGGATACCACATATGAAAACTTTGTTGTATGAATCAGCAAATAACGTAACTGTCTACAGTTTTGAAGTATTACGCACAAGATATGTCAAAACTGGTTATTTTTTTGACACAAACACAAAGGAACTTCAAAACTGTAGACAATTACTTTATTTCTGTTGTTTGTTTTCTCTTTTTAATTCTGAATCAATTTTGTCAGACTTGCTCATATCAGAAGATGGATGAGGTTACTCTTAGATCTTTTGGTTTAATTTTGGTATGAATCAAGCAAAGAGCATGTTTTATGCCTATAATGTTCAACTATTCTAGTGGATTTAGGCGTAGAGGTTGATACATACTAATTTTGTTGTTCTAGGCGTGAAGGTTGATTCATACCTTTGTAGATAATACACCTGACTTAATCTTTGATGTCGTTAACCATATCTTTGAATTCAACTAGTCTGTCACTAATTTCATTCACACCTGCAAGAATGACTTGTACAGGACTGAGAGCGCCAGTTGATTCCACGGTGAGAACACTTTCATCTTTTTTATCCGTGTCTGTAAGAGTTGAGATATTTGCAGAATTCCATTTGGCGTGTTCTGTTCCACGTCCCAGTCTTGCGTAACACTCAACTTTGATCCGCTGACCTTGGGTCAGTTGAACAATTGAGATTTTCTCCGAAGTCGGTTTTATCGAATCATCTTCTGAGGACAATTCGCTTGAAAGAACAGTTCTTGTCACATCAGAGTCTCCTGAATCCAGGACCAGCATGATTCTACAGTTTGAGCAACCAGATTCGCTTTGGCAATCACATTTAGATGGTTCATTGAATCTGGTCAAATCAGTTTTAATCGGAATTAGTCCCAATCGGTGTGCCAGACCCTCATCTGGCAATACGGAGGAATTTTCAATAATATCCACAGTGTCAATTGCAAAGACCGGAACGCCATTCAGACAGACACGTCTGAGCGCATTTGCGTAATGGAGAGGGACTCCTTTTAGCTTTATGGATATTTTTTGGTTATCTTTGCTAATTATTTCCAGAGAGGACAAAGCTTGAAGAAAATCTTCAAAGTCCACATAAAAATCTAACTAGTTTTACGTATAGATAAGTACTCAAATAAGAATATCTGTAACTGTCTACAGTTTTGAGGTATTACGCACAAGATATGTCAAAACTGGTTATTTTTTTGACACAAACACGATGGAACTTTAAAACTCTAGACAATTACGAATATCGGGGTATTTGTGCCTATACTACCCTCTATCAAATTTAGAAACTCTTGATAATGATCTCAACAACCGCCTATCTTTACAGTCAATTAAAGACGCTCTTAATGTCAAGTTTTATTGCTCACTTTGTAACTGTTTTTTAAACGAAATAAATCAATATGATGAGTCATGATAGTTTTTGTGAATGTCTTTGGACTACTTGCAATAATACTTGACGAGACAAGGCATGTGCAAGCCTATTCAAAGATGGAAGATGGAATGGGAACATTTCATGTCCACACTGCAAATCAAATGACATAAAAAAATATGGAAAATATGTGATTCATCTTTAGAGATATTTCTGTTACAGCTGCAACCACACATTCAACGACAAGAGCAGGACTATTTCATTACTCTCACATGTCCCTATCACAGTGGTTCTTTTTTATCTGGATGTCCTGCATTGTCTCACCCGTATCTGGAATATCAGTCAGGGAGATTAGTAAAAAGATGGGGATTGATGTATAATTGAATTCTAAGCGTAATATGATTTACTTATAAAGAAACTCTAATGGGTCTATAATTTAGTTATAAAGAAACTCTAATGGGTCTATAATTTAGTTATAAAGAAACTCTAATGGGTCTATAATTTAGTTATAAAGAAACTCTAATGGGTCTATAATTTAGTTATAAAGAAACTCTAATTGGTCTATAATTTAGTTATAAAGAAACTCTAATTGGTCTATAATTTAGTTATAAAGAAACTCTAATTCAATTAGATATACCATATAAAGAAGTACTCAGTGTCAAAGGCATGATAAAAGACAGTGATATTCGAAAAGCAAACACGTGGTGGAAGTCAGCAAAGAGTATTGAAAAAGATGACAAGATAGAAGAATGGAAAAACTCTAAGATAAAATACGATTCAAGATTAAGACATAAAATTCGATTTGATTATCCTGCAAATAATTCAGTATTTTATACACTGAGGCCCAAGGCAAGTTGGAAAGACAACTCTAATAAAATTACAAATTCGAGATTTTCTAAAAAACGGTGTTAATCCTTGGAACATTTTTTACTATTCTTTTGATCTGATAAATTCCAAACAAGAACTAGTTGATGTAATTGATGCGTATATAAGATTAAGCAAACGACATAGACAAAAGGAAAGAACCTATTTTTTTTCTAGATGAAGTATCTGTAGTAAATGATTGGGCAAATGCAATAAAGTGGCTAGTAGACAATAAAAGATTCCAAAACAGTACCACACTTGCAACTGGTTCTCAAGCCTCCAAAATTATGAATCAGACTGAAAAGTTACCAGGAAGAAAAGGACGTACAAGTGATCCTTATGATAAAATACTTCTGCCCATGAAATTTGTAGAATTTGTTAGCATCTATGACAAAGACTTGGCAAAATTTATTTCAGATAATCAATTACTTTCATCTGCTCACAGAACGAAAAAATTCTCACAGCTAGTAGCAAAAAAAATACCTAAAGATGTTGAGGAATTAAACGATAATTATCTAGATGATCTAAATGACTATCTATATGAATACATGTTAACAGGTGGAATACCAAAAATTGTGGATGAAAAATTAAAGACAAATAACATTGAAGCAGATTTATACACAGAATGTCTAAACGGCATTAAAGGAGATTGGCAGGAACAAAAGAAAAAAGAGACATTATTGCAACAATTCTGTGGTGCAATAATTAAAAGATATGGCTCTAGCACAAATTGGGATAATCTAAGAAAATCATCTCAACTAAGTGGGTGGGCCACAGCACAAGAATATGGATTAACCCTCCAAGAGATGCTTGTAACTACGATAATTCAGCGATATGGAGAAAAAAAGAAAACCCCGTTAATTACAAAAGAAAAAAAATTCTACTTTCATGATCCGTTTTATCTTCATATTTTCAATTCGTGGTTAGGCTCAAAAGACCCATTTTCTCTAGCTGAAGAATACCTTTCTGATGAGATTAAGCAGAGCGGTGTTGTTGAGGGAGTAGTAGCAGACCACTTGATTAGATGGACATTTACACTATCTGAGAACAAACATGGATTTGATTATGGAAATCAGTTAATGTTTTGGAAAGATGGCAAAAACAGAGAAGTTGATTTTGTTTTGTATCAGCAAGATAAATTCGAATTTCCTATAGAAGTAAAATTCAGAAATAAAGTGGATACTAGGGAATTGGCAGGTCTAACTAGCTTTTTAGATACAACTGGAGTAAAAAGTGGATTGGTTTTATCTAAAAATGAACTAGATGAAAGAAAGACTATCTTTTTGTGCCAACATCTGTATTTTTGATGTTTATCTAGTATTGGTAAACCATCAGTACGACCTAAAGATTTTATTCATATAATATTACCTGCATGCGTGACTCTTAATCTCGTTATTATTATTGTTATTATTATTATTATGATTGCAATTATTTCTTTTGTAACAATTTTTGGATTATATGTAAAATTTAAGAGAAAAGGATTAATCCCCTCTTCATCTGAGAATCACAACAAAAAGACAAGAAGAGAGGAACTTGGTTTTTTCATGTTGATGATAGGTTTAATTTTCACTGTATCTGCGTATGGTTTTTCCTTTATCTTAACAACAACCACAGATTTTTGCATTGTAAATGAAATTAGAAATTTGCTGAATACGGTAAAGATTGATGGGATCATTGATTCTCTAAATACAAAACAACTTGAAGACGGTATAGCAAAAAATTCGTAACTGTCTACAGTTTTGAAGTATTACGCACAAGATATGTCAAAACAGGTTATTTTTTTGACACAAACACGAAGGAACTTCAAAACTGTAGACAGTTACAAAAATTCAGTTTTTAACATGTTGACATATTATATTGGATTTGCAGGAATAGTTCTATTGGCCATAGCATCATTTTCGCTCAGTTCATTAACTTTCAAAAAATCAAGAACATGATCATTCTTACCTGAAAATCACAGATGGTCTTAAGTTCAATATTCACGTCTAAAACTCATGGCAAAATTAACCAATAAACAACATGAATCCCAACAAGATAGAAGAATCAGAAAATTAGAAAGCGATCTTAAACAACAAAAAACTAGAATCACTAAATTAGAAAAAAGAATGACATCTTTAGCAAATCAAAAGAAATTGAAAAAGAAAAAATAAAAGTCTGTATAGCATGTAAATAAGAAATCCCGAAAGTCTCTGAATAAAATTGAAAAGGTCGCTATCACCGCACGCAAATGTTTGAAAAACTGTTTTTCAGATCTTTTAGATGAGATTATGGTAAAGATAAATACCAAATTATTATACCTATTTTAGAGATGGTAGATGTTACAATAGTCAGATATTCCTTTGAAGGGGAGAAATTTGAGATTTTGGTAAAGCCTGACCCCGCATTGGATTACAAGTTGGGCAAGAAAAAGGATCTTTCTGCGGTTTTGGTTTCAGATGAGATTTACACGGATTCGGGAAAAGGTACAAAGCCTGGGAATGAAAAATTGCTAAAGGCTTTCAAGACTGAAGAGTTGGCTGAGATTGCCCAGATAATCCTTCAGAAAGGCGATTTGAATCTTACAACGAACCAAAGACGAAGGATGATTGATGAGAAAAAGAAACAGATTGTAGAGTTTATTGTAAAGACCTATGTGGATCCTAAAACTCACTTGCCACACCCACCATTAAGGGTAGAGCAGGCCATGAAGGATGCCAAAGTCTCAATTGATCCGCAAAAAACGGCAGACGAACAGGCAAAGAATATTGTCGAAAAATTACGTTCAATAATTGCCCTAAAATCTGAGAATCTGCAATTAGAAATTACAGTTCCAGCACAATATGCATCCCAATCATACTCTGTTCTCAAATCCGTGGGTTCTCTAAAAAAAGAAGAGTGGCAGAACAATGGCTCCCTAAAAGCAATACTTGAAATACCTGCGGCAGTAAGGCTCCGCGTGATAGATAGATTGGGCGCCATAACCAAAGGCTCTGCAACTGTGGAGATAATGCAGTAATGGATAATAGGAGAAAATATGTCATTCCAGGTGATCTGGTGACTACAGGACCATTCAGACCCGAACAAAATGTCGTACTTGAAGGCAACAAGATAATTTCCACTACTGTAGGAATTTCTGAAATTTATGACGATTCTGTTAGAGTAATTTCATTAACTGGAAAATATATTCCAAAAATCGATGATCTTGTCATTGGCAAGGTTCTCTCTCACACATCACTGTCATGGGAATTGGATATCAATTCGTGCTATGTTGGATTCTTGCCGGCACAGGACGTATTTGGACGGGATTTTTCTGCCCATGCAGATGAACTCAACTCAAAGCTAAAGTCAGGAGAGCTTGTTGCTGCAAGAATTGCCAATTTTGACAGAACGCGAGATCCACTTGTAACAATTTCTGACAGGGATTTAGGCAAGATAGACTCTGGAGCATTGGTTAAAATCTCTCCAAGCAAGGTTCCACGTCTAATTGGAAAGCGAGGTACAATGATCCAGGCCATAGAGATGGCCACCAATGCTGCAATCACAATTGGTCAGAATGGCTGGGTAGTAGTTTCATGCGAGTCTAGCGAGGGATTATTAAAGGCCAAAAGAGCCATTCAGATTGTAGATGAAAAGGCACATATTGCTAATTTGACTGAACAGGTAAAAGAAATGTTAGAATCAAAAGGTGAATCATAATGGGCGGACGGGATGCAACAATGGTCCTATTGGACAAGAATGGAATTCGCTGCGACGGAAGAAAAGTCGACGAACCAAGACGAATCATGATAAGAGCCGGCGGACTGAAAAATGCAGACGGCTCTGCATATATTGAATTTGGAGACAACAAGATACTAGTTGGCGTGTTTGGTCCAAGGGATGTCCATCCAAAACACTTGTCCAATACAGATACAGGAATCCTGCGAGTCAGGTATCACATGGAACCATTTTCTGTCAGTGAGAGAAAAAACCCAGCTCCTTCAAGAAGAGAGATTGAAATCTCCAAAGTGATCAAAGAGGCACTAGAGCCTGCAGTAATGTTGGAAAAATTTCCAAGGACGGCAGTTGACGTATTTATCGAAGTCTTGCAGGCAGATGGAGGTAGCAGATGCGCTGCACTCTCTGCAGCTTCTGTTGCATTGGCAGATGCTGGAATTCCAATGAAAGACATGGTTGCAGCATGTGCCTCAGGCAAAGTGGCAGACACTATAGTTCTTGATGTTAACAATGAAGAGGATCAGGCAGGCCAGGCAGACATGCCAATAGGATACATGCCAAGTCTTGAAAAAATCACACTATTACAACTAGACGGAATACTAACTCCAGAGGAATACATAAAGTGTGTCAAAGTAGGAGTCAACGGGTGCAAGATTGTTTACGAGTTACAGAAAAAAGCACTCAATGACAAATATTTTGGGAACAAGGATGATTAAAGATGGCATCACATTCCGTTGTTGACGAATTAAAAAAGACGCAAATCCTTGAACTGTTAAACCAGGGAAATAGAGTGGACGGACGAGCGCTAGACGAACCAAGAGAAATATCAATTGAGCCCAATATAATTCCCAAGGCAAATGGTTCAGCAAAGATAAGACTAGGGGACACCGAGGTTGTGTGCGGAGTAAAGATACAACCAGACAGACCATTCCCAGACATGGGTGACAAGGGCATCTTTATTTGTACTGCAGAGCTTTTGCCACTTTCACATCCCAGTGTAGAGACCGGACCACCGCAACCACATGTTATTGAATTGGCAAGAGTAGTGGACAGAGGAATCAGAGAGAGTCACATGGTTGACGTATCACAGCTAGTTATTAAAAAAGACAAATCAGTCATTGGCGTATTTGCAGATATTGTAGTCATTGATTTTGATGGAAATCTCTTTGATGCATGCTCTTATGCTGCAACTGCCGCATTGCTCACATCAACAACTCCAAAATGGAATTGGGTAGATGAAAAACCTGTACTAATTGATGGTAAAGAGACCCCGTTGCCAACCTCGACAATCCCGGTATCTGTAACCATGGGAAAGATTGGAGATCACATTATTGTTGATCCCAACGGGGATGAATGGGGCAGCATGGATGCCAGAGTAACAATTACCAGTAATTCTGATAATAGTATTTGCGCCCTGCAAAAAGGTGGCAGTGACGGATTCACACAGGATGAGATAATCCGGTGCGGTGAAATTTCTGTCAGGGTAGGTGCAAAGATTAGAGAAAAATTAAAGGTAATTCAGCAGGAAATATAGTAGGATGGCAAAGGCAAAAAAATCCCTCAAAGGATTAGGTGCGAGATACGGAATAAAGCTCAGAAAGCAATACACCAAAGTCCACTTTCAATTAAAAGAAAAGAGGACATGTGTTGAATGCGGTTCAAAGACGTTTGGTAGAGACGCTGTTGGAATCTGGTCCTGCAAAAAATGCGGCTATAAAGTAGCTGGAACAGCATATGACGTTAAAATTTAGTGCAAAGATCACAGTTGATGCAAAAGACAAGACAAGGGCCATTTATGATTCTGTAAATACTGACAATGAATTTTATCCAGAAAATCCCGTAAATACCAGAATTGTATTCAACAAGACAATTATCATCTCAGTAGAGACAGAACATTTGCCACACTTGAGAGCAAATCTCAACTCTACACTCAGGCTAGTTCAGGCCAGTTATGATTCAATAGAGTCAACAAAGATATAAAAGTCGCATCCATGTTCAATACACCAGTCCCACATGCCATAATTTACATCAACACACAGCAGAGAGGGTAGATTTGCCAGCTAGTCATTTTAGAAATTATGCAAATACACTGACAACTTGTAATCGTTGCCATGTCAGGTGATTGTTCCACCGGATTTAATCAAGACACCACTACCGGACTGTACTGTTAGATTGAATGCTACAAAGTCAATGCCCAGAGTAATTCCAAAAGGGATGCTCAGAATCGAGTTATTCTGAACAATCACATTGCCTTGTACAGTTGCACTAGTATCAATTGTACAACTAGTAGTTATGGTCCAGTCTCCAGAGAATGGAACTATACAGGATGTAGGTATAGTGGCCTCAACCACATTTACAGTTCTAACAACCCGGATAGATTTATTCCCTGATGCGTCAACAGAGTCATAATAGATAGAATACGTACCTATAGCATCAATAAATTCAGCAGAGTTGATGGTTACTTGCGAGCCGTCACTAGTTGTTGCGCCAAGTTCGGTATAACCTTCCCCCAATTCTATGATCAGAGGATTGTCTCCATTCAGGGTTATGACGGGAGGAGTAAAGTCCAGATTGTTTGTTACATTTTCCGCAAAGTCTAGCAATAAATTCCCAGACACATCATCAAATGATCCTGATGTTCTAGCATAAGATATAGTCACATCATCATCATCATCACTATCAGAGATTGTCGCGCCGGCGATGTCAAGTGTGATTATATTATTAGAGACAGATGTAATGGAAATGATTGGGCCACCTGTGAGCCCGCCAAGTGTAAAGTCATTGGGAATTGCAGAAGAGATAGTAACGTTCTGGTCTAGTGTGATTGCAATCTGTGAAATTGAGAGAGTTTGGGCACTGGAGAATTTTGGAGAGTTTGCATCAATGGTGTCTAGTATGTCTGTACCCTCAAATGGTAGGCTCGTATTGCCTGCACTATCTGTGATTGTTACATTTGTGATTTGAAGTGGTGTGGTGTGGTCTGCGTCCCCTTCAGATACGGTATAAGTTGAAGTGTATGTGGTTCCATCATCTATACTGTTCCAGGATAATGCTACAGAGTTGTAAGTGGCGGTAATGATAGCATCATCCTCCGCTGACCCTATGCCAAGTGTGAATGATATGGTATCGTCCACCTTGAGCGTGTCAAAAGTTGTCGCATTAGATGTAATGTTGATTATGGTTGGTGGAGTCGTGTCAATACTGTTCATAAACAATACATGTATGGCACCTCTATCAGTACCGCCAGTATCATCAAAAAGTGCACCAACTGCAATATCAGATGTGCCATCATTGTTCAGGTCGCCAATGTTTGCAATAGAGATTCCAAAATTATCACCATCATCCAGGACAGGGCCGTTTGGACTAGTGGAATTGATCTCTATGGTACGAGATACGGTTCCGTTACGATTCAAAAGCATCACATGTATGGCGCCACTATCCACATCGCCAGCATCATCAAAAAGTGCACCAACTGCAATATCAGATGTGCCATCATTGTTCAGGTCGCCAATGTTTGCAATAGAGATTCCAAAATTATCACCATCGTCCAGGATAGGGCCGTTTGGACTAGTGGAATTGATCTCCACAGTGTGATGTATACTTCCATTACTGTTCATAAACATTACATGTATTGCACCTCTATCAGTACCGCCGGTACCATCATGATGTGCACCAACTGCAATATCAGATGTACCGTCATTGTTCAGGTCGCCAATGTTTGCAATAGAGTGTCCAAAGTGATCCAAATCATTCAGGACAGGGCCGTTTGGACTAGCGGAATTGATCTCCACAGTGTGATGTATACTTCCATTACTGTTCATAAACATTACATGTATGGCACCTCTATCAGTACCGCCAGTATTAGCGCGATGTGTGCCAACTGCAATATCTGGTGTACCATCACCATTAAGGTCGCCAATGTTTGCAATCGAGATTCCAAACTCATCAGCACTATTCAAGACAGGGCCGTTTAGCGTGTCGTCATTGATTGTCACAGTGTTTGATACGGTTCCATTACTGTTCATAAGCATCACATGTATTGCACCGTTACTATTAACAGTAGTATCATAACCTATTGCGCCAACTGCAATATCTGGCGTGCCATCATTGTTCATGTCACCAATGTTTGCAATCGAGGATCCAAAATAATCTGCCGATCTCAGAACAGGGCCGTTTAGCGTGTCGTTATTGATCTCCATGGTATCAGATACGGTTCCATTATTATTCATAAACATTACATGTACGGTGCCAGTAGAATAACCACTAGTAGCATCATTATATGCACCAACTGCAATGTCCAGTATGCCATCATCATTCACATCTCCGATATTTGCAATCGAGTATCCAAAGTTGTCTATATTATTCAAGACAGGGCCGTTTGGACTAGTGGAATTGATCTCAATGGTGCCAGATACGATTTCCCCTCTGGATGCAGACACATTTTGATACATTACAACATGCATTAATCCAAGTGCCAATATTAGAAATATTGGGATTGTATATAGTTTTTTCAATATCACATATGCAAAAGGTACAGTGGATAATAACAGTATTGATCCTCATACACATAACGTTTGGTATATTTCATAGCACAAGTCTTTTCAATTTTTCAAAAACAAATAGTATTGTACGAAAATTATGTCCGCCTAGAATCAGACACACGATATCTGATTATAATGCCTGTACCGATCAGCAAATATGACAAAACAAAGACTCACGCAGACAAATCAATTAGATATTTGATCAAACGGCGCAAGATTGGCAAAAGCACATCCAACATAGCTGGCCGAGCTTGACATCACGGCAAGACATGTTAGACGACTCTGGTCACGGTTCCTCAACACCAAAACCATTCCAAAAATACGAAAATCTGGACGTCCAACCAAGGAGCCAAGTCATACACAAAGAAGGTCAGTGCTGAACATGCAAAATAAAGGGAATCATATTGGCGTGCTCAGAACAGCCAGGCACATTAGAAACGCCGGTGTCAATATATCATATCATACAGTATACAAGATAATGAAGAAACATGGACTAGTAATCCATCTCCTGCAAGGTTGACAAGACGCAAGTGGGTTAGATTTGAACGCAGGTTCTCAAACGCAGTGTGACACACGCCAACCGGGGGGGCATATTATGAAAGATCCACGCCTAAAAGGATTCAATTGGATAGTATATCTGATTATATCTCTAGGTGTGTTACAGGATATGGTGTCTTTGAGCACGCAGCCTCTGAGAATTCAGTCCTTGCATTACGTAGAGCTTTTAGGTACTTTGAGAAACCGGCACAGATGCTTTCAGATAATAAAAGCTAGTTTACCTCCCGCAAGAGGAACAGGTAAGACGCCAAAAAATGGATGGACGCCCACACTGTTTGAAAATGAATTACTCGAGCATGGAATCGTTCTGATAAACTCTAGACCATATCATCCAAAGACAAACGGCAAGCTGGAGCGTTTCTTTAGAATGTTAGAAGAAGAGTTGCCATACTATGACTCTATGGATGACTACATCAAATACTAAAACGAGAAAAGGCTTCACTTTTCCCTGGACATTGACCATGAACAGACGCCGTACATGACATTTGCAGACAAAAAGGCCACAAAAGCGATCAGAAAAAGCAACCCAAAATGGATGGAGGAGGACACTAATGACTAGCAGACATAATTTCCACATAATACACACAACTGAGAACATGATTAAGAGATACTGACTAGAATCCACAAAAATCAAAGAGTTTAACTTTACTTTTCCATCTACTGTTATGCATTATGACGATCCAGTCTATTAACTGTAAATAGTCATCTATACTGTATTCTAGTGGTTTTGTTGGATTGTGTTTACTAATGTCTGCAGATTCTACAGTCATTGATAGTGTTTTACTTAATTCTTGACTAATATGTGTCATTTTTTGTCTTGCATGGTCTAGTTCTCCGGTGATCTCATCATATTCTTCTTTTGACAAATCTCTATCTTTGATAGCATCGCTTATTTCGTTTTTAATATTCTCGATATCTGCTTCAACACCCGTAGGCATTATTTTCTCATTTAATTCCCGTGTCAAGTTTGATAATAATTCATTCGTTTCATCAAGTTCTTTTTTGATCTCTTCTTTTGTAGTTACAAGAGATTTCTGATCAGTCTCTGCATCATCAAGAGATTTTTTTGCAGAACCTCTCTTCTTTATAATTATATTTTGAATTTCACTATCAGAGATCGGTATGGTTTGAATGCTGGTTTTAAAATATTTTTTTTCTTCATTATGATATCTCTTTAATGCAGCTGTAACCTCAGGTAATTCATTCATTAACTCTTCAGGATATTTCTGTTTGTCTGATGGTAGTTGGTCATATTTTGTGAATGCAAGTGTAAATGGAACGTGAATCATACCATCTGTCAATTCTCCCATCCTATTTTTTATCTCCCATAATCGTCTAATAGTTTCTTTGATGTAAGATTCCTCCTTCCTGATTTCATAATCATCTTTAAACTTTGAACAATTTACAACAATTAGATACATGTTTGCAAATAATACAGGTGTGAGTAGCCCATAATCTGTTCCATCAATTGGTGCGGTGTCAAGAATCGCTTCCAATCGTTTATCGATATTTGGAAAATCGTCTAGAAACAGGTCTTTTCTATTTTCGCCTGCCATGTCTCTCAATACAATTTCAATTTTCTTATTTTGAGAAGGTGAGACTAGCTCTAATGTCATGGTATAGCACAGTAGAGTCAACAAGTTTAACTTGGAATCATATATGTCCAAACGTTTGCATTTTTACACAACATGAGAAAGCAGGATGATTATTCAAAGTTCGCCAAAATAATCTCAGTTTTTTATATAGCAACAAAATTCCACATTAAGAGCGAATAACTTAGATAGGAAAAGATAGGGCAAGATTGTGCAATTCCATCAAATGTGGCACTTTTCCATCTACGTAGCACAGATTTACAGTATAATCAGAAATGATCTCACATGTTAAATTCCCGAGATCAATGTGTATTATTAGGGAATAATAGAGTTGTCAGGATGACTGCTTGGCTTTCACGATTCAGTACGGTATGGGCATAGGTAAAGATATAATGAAATGAATTCTTTGAACAAGCATGTCAGCCGGACAAATGCCCCCATGGCTTCAGGAACAGATAGCAAAGATTCAGCAGACCCAACAGAATCTCCAGTCCATTATGACCCAGTTGCAACATTTCAAAATGGAGAGTGTGGAGACAGAAAAGGCTCTTGAAGAGTTGAGCAAGGTTACAGATGAAGAGACAGTGTTCAAGCATGCCGGCACTGTCTTGATAAAATCAACAAAGCAGGAACTGATTACCGAAATGAAAGAAAAGATAGAGATGACAAAGACACGTACAGTAGTTATTGAAAAACAAGAGGCCCGCATCAAGCAAACCCTCAAAGAGCAGGAGGCAAAGATTAACGAGATGATGAAAGGTGGTTCTGCAAATCCCGCTCCCGCAAAAGAGAATCCCAGAAAATAATCCTGCATGCCAGTTTCAAACAAGATATTAACAAATCCGTACAAGGTAATACCAGATGAAACTAGGAAATATTCGAATCATTGCAGATGAAAGGGAACAAAAGAGTGGAATACCCAGACTGCTAAAGTCAGTTGGTCTGAACGTTGAGATAAAGACACTTTTGATAGGCGACTACATTGTTGCGCCAGAGACAGTAGTGGAGAGAAAGAGTATCCGTGATTTAATGTCCTCAATTTTTGATGGAAGGCTATATGATCAGTGCTCTAGACTCAAAGAGCATTTTGAGCATCCGATTGTCCTAGTAGAGGGAAATGTAGACGAGGTCCAAGAGATTACAGAAAACCCGCTGACATTTTACGGGGCCATCTCCACTGTAGCACTTGATTTTAGAATTCCAATAATTCCCACGCCCAATGCAGCTCATACAACAAGGTTACTAGTATCACTGTGTTCAAGAAAGGATTCTTCCGGCGGTCCATATCTGAAAAAGATCAAAAAATCCACAGATTTGCAAAAACAGCAGCTTTCAGTTCTGTGCAGTCTGCCTGGGATTGGTGACAAGTTTGCAGTCAGAATGCTTGAAAGATTCGAGACCCCCCTCAAAGTATTTACTGCTACAACTGTAGAACTCTCCAAGGTGAGGGGACTGGGGAATACACGTGCAAAAAAGATCAAAAAAATGCTAGGAACAAAAAGCAAGTTCCGCAAGGAATCCGACCAAAAGACATTGCATGATGACATGTTGTAATTTACGCAAGTGACATTTCATCATTTGAGCAGTTTTCTTTTCAGTGGGGTTCCGCATGCAGGACACTCTTTTTTGTTGGCGTGGTTGGTTCTGCATCCAGGGCAGTATTGAATCCATCTTCCCACATCCCTTATCCCCAGAGTCATGATTGGGGATATTTTCAAATTCAGATTCTTTGCGACATTGGAGATTGCAAAGTCATCACTGATAATCTCGCCGTTCACTTCAATGCATAATGCAATGATGGAAATGTCCTGCCCTGATAGCTGTGGGAAATCCCCGGTATCTTTTGCCGTTTTCACTGCAGCCTCTGTTGATTTTTTATTGGGATCTCTGATTTTTAGTCTATTAGTATCAAACAAGATTCCAAGCGCATCGTAGTTTTTTTTTATGTGTTTAATCTCGTCATAGACTAGTGATGTGGTGTAAAAATCACCAGATGACCTAAACGGAACTCCCGCATAAAATGCACTGGCATCAAGAATTTTAAAATCCAAGCTTGCTCATTTGCCGTAGTCCCTGCTTTTTCAGCCTTACAAAGACTGCAGGTTTTTTGTATTTTTTGATTATTATGGATTCCCCGTATCCCGCAGTTTTAATCACTTGGGCATCCATTACAATGTTACAGTCATGAGAACACGTAATCTCTATCTTTTCGTCAGGAACCACGATTGATTCAAGCCGGTATACAGGTGCTACAGGTGTGATAATTAGAACATTCAGACTTTCATGCAGGATTGGACCTCCTAGTGAAAGCGAGTGGCCTGTAGAACCGCTAGGGGTCGCAATGATTACCCCGTCCATCTTTTGCTTTACCGTGTCATTTTGAAATTTTATTTTAATTTCTGCAGTCTTTGTCAGGTTTGCCCTGCTAATGTAAATCTCGTTTAGTGCGGGCGGAAATTCTTTTCCTCCACAGGATGCAACTACTCTTATTCTTTTGTCAAGAAATATCTTGTCTTTTAATATATGGTTTAACATATCATCTATCTGCTTTACTATCATTTCTGATAGAATGCCCCTATTTCCTCCCACGTTGATTGTCAGGATTGGTGTTTCATTCTCCAGACTACGAAAGACTCGAAGGGTCGTTCCGTCCCCTCCAAGTGTGATGACCAGATCAAGTCTTTTCTTTTTTAATTCCTCTAGTGTTTCAACTTTTTTTGCCCCCCTTACTTGAATTGGTGATATTGTATAGACTGTGGATTTTTTTGCCAAAAGCTTTTTTACGACATTTTTTGCAGCCTGCTCTGCAGATTTTGAGCCCACTTTGCTTATCACTGCGACATTGTAAAGTTTCAAGTGCTTTGTCTGAATACTTTATACTTAAAAATGATATTTTTGGTAACTGTCTACAGTTTTAAAGTATTACACACAAGATATGTCAAAACTGGTTATTTTTTTGACACAAACACGAAGGAACTTTAAAACTGTAGACAGTTACAAATATGTGGATTTTTTAATTCATCGCTTTTTCTTTTTAATTCCCCTACTTTACGTTCTGCTTGTGTCAGTAACATGATTAATTCATGGTCATAAGTAATGCTTGGAGGCAAACTATTGGGAACAAATGTTAGTTGATTCTGATTATTATTCTCAAAACTTCCGTTGGGTTTGGTAAACTTGCTGTTATCCCATAACAGATCATTATAGTTAGCTTTAATAGATTTATGTTGCATTAAAGAAAATCACCAATTACTTTAATGAGAAACATTATGTTATTTAAATTAGTAGAGTTTATCAGTTAACCCAGATGGTAAGAGTTTAGGTCTCCTGACTAGAACATTTAAAATTCGTGCTCAACCTAAACTCTTACGGGAATTCGAGTAGGTTCGCTCATACCTGATCCATTTGCGTCGTTTGGTCTTTTTTGGCTGACGTGATGCTATATCTCTTCTCTCAATATTTTGTGGATGGTATTGTGAGGGATGTGTATTCCTGTACTTGATTCAATGGTTGGTTCTAGGCTTTTTGCACCGTTATATCGTGTATGACTAGCTGAAAGTACTGCAGAATGCTCAGCGTTCAGCAAGACTGTTTTTTGGCCTTGCCCATTGGTGCTAGGTATGCAATATCCTCTTTACTTGTATGCCTGTATCTGGCCCAGAGTTTCTTGATCCAACGAGCAGAGATATTCATCGTTTCTGCCAATCTCTTTTGTGGTAATTTTCTTTAGTTTTTGTGAAATTATCCATTTTACTTTGGATTCGTCTAGTTTTTTCATTACTTGTATTCTACGTTTGCCCATACACCTCCATATTCGGTCATATTTGGAGCCACACACACACATACACACACACACCATCATTTCTGGTCAGTGAAATAGTTGCACTTTTCAGAAACTTTATGCCGTCAGATAGTGGGTATGCTATTATCTGAATAAGAGAAAAAACGTAACTATCTACAGTTTTAAAGTATTACGCACAAGATATGTCAAAACTGGTTATTTTTTTGACACAAACATGAAGTAACTCAAAACGGTAGACAGTTACAAAAACTGCCTTAGAAAAACAATTAAGTATGAACACAAATCCACAACAATCATGAGTTACTCACATCCAGATGTTCTAGTAGACACCAAATGGGTGTCTGAAAACCCTCCAGACGAGAACAAGAGACTGGTAGAAGTGGATTATGATCCAGTAAACGGATATCAGAAAGGCCACATAAAGGGTGCCAGCCTTATCTGGTGGAAGCGTGACATTAATGATCCACTCACAAGGGATATCATCAGCAAAAAACAATTTGAGGCACTAATGTCAAAGAATGGAATCACATCAGATACAGAGGTGATTCTTTATGGTGACTTTAACAATTGGTTTGCAGCATTTGTCTTTTGGGTCTTCAAATACTATGGACATGAGAATCTAAAGATCATGAACGGTGGAAGAAAAAAGTGGGAGATTGAAGACAGGGATTACACTACTGACGAACCACAAATCACATCAACTGTATACAATGCACAGCCTCCAGACGAGGGATTGCGCGCCTATCTGTTTGATGTCAGCAGAATACTAGATAGAGAGGATTCCGTGATGGTTGATGTCAGGTCTCCTGCAGAATTTACCGGCGAGATTACTGCCCCTCCAGAATATCCAATGGAGCATGCACAAAGGGGCGGACACATTCCAGGCGCAAACAACATTCCGTGGATAACTGCAGTGAATGACGCTGATGGAACATTCAAGACGCCCGAAGAGCTTCGACAAAACTACGAGTCAAAAGGAGTCACGCCAGACAAGGATGTAATATGTTACTGTAGAATAGGCGAGAGATCGTCGCACAGCTGGTTTGTCTTAAAATATCTGCTCGGATATTCAAGGGTTCGAAACTATGACGGTTCTTGGACTGAATGGGGCAACATGATAGGAAAGCCTGTGGAAAAATAACTTGTCCTCAGACCTTCCCGTCCTAAAGAGCGGATCTTTCTATCTAATCAAAGACGCAGATGCTCATCTCATTCTGGAGGACAAGACCAAGAGAGGCCTTGCCATAAAAGAGACGTCAACTGATGAAAAACTAGACGTAAAGACAGACAAGGGAATGATTCACGACATGGACGGGGTCGGACATTATGTTCCCATCAGATGGTATTTTTCAAAGGAAACCTTTGACATATCACAGGTGATGATACACGCCCAGGTTATGGAAAAAAAATACAGTGAAATAAGAGAGCAAACCTGTCCTGATGACACCACCTGATAACATTTTTAAATAAACCAACAGTACAAAAATCAAATGTCACTGCTACTAAAAGACAGGGTATGGTCCATGGAAGCCCCAACTGCAAAGCGCGGCGTCTATCCGCTACACGGATATAAGATAGGGTTGTACAGACTGCCAATAAAGCTCGAGGATCCGGCAGAGATTAGATCAATTCATGACGGACTCAAAAAGGCATTTGAGATGGACATGTACGCTGACAGAATCTATGCGACGTACAGCTGGAGCGAGCAGAACATGAAAAACCCGGATGCAAAAGGATACGACAAGGTAAACTTGTCAGTTACAGTTGAAATCGTTACAGGTGAAGTAGTCGATATCATTTATCAGATTTTCCCAATCGAAAAATTCGGCGACCCCAACTGGGTCAAGGACTATAGAAAAAAGGCAGACCATTTTGCAAAGATGGTAATTGATACCATCTTGCGCAACACCATCCTGGCAGACAAGATGATCTCCTACTATGCAAAGACTGAAAAGATATCAGAGATTGCCGCCATTCAAAAACTCGAAGAGCTTACCCCCTTGGCAAAGATTGTTCTTGGTGCAAAGGCCAAGGCAATCGAGTCGACAGAGGACGAAGGTGAGGAGGACGATGGAGAGATGGAGATTCCAGACAGTGCAAAGCCGGGCCCAATTGACGTTGAATACAAGTCAAAGATGAGGTCATCTGCAGCATATGACACAGGAGGATATTCCATAAAGACTTGGGGACGACGCGGCACAAGCAACGGTATAATGGGAGTCTGGGGCGAGTTTGTCTCTGTGGATTATGACATTTGTTTTGCAGACGGCGGGTGTATAGAGGCATGCCCCGTAGACGTTTACGAGTGGTTTGACACACCGGGAAATCCCGCATCAGGAAAGAAACCATTAATGTCTAAAGAGCCTGATTGCATCTTTTGCCTTGCATGCGAGGGCGTCTGCCCACCACAGGCAATAAAAATATTCGAGATGAAATAGAGCCTCTTGCAGATATAAATAGCGAACACTAGTTATCAGCTAGTAGGGATATGGTAATCAATCCTTTCACTCAGTTTGTCTTTGATCTGTTCATTATAGCAGCTATCATAATTACCGCATACACTTGTAATTTTTACTATCTGGCCATTCTTTCCAGAAAAAAGAGAGATGGCCCATCCACTGCAGATCTTGGAACCCCATCAGTTACAATCCAGCTTCCAATATACAACGAAAAGTATGTTGCAAAGAGACTCGTTGATGCAGTGTGTAACCTGGACTATCCAAAAGAAAAGATGAGGATTATGATACTAGATGATTCTGATGATGATACGGTCAAACTTCTCGGTGAGCTGGTGGATAGTTACAAAAGGCAGGGATTTCAGATAGAGCACACAAGACGCGGGGTAAGAAACGGGTACAAGGCAGGCGCGCTAAAGCATGCCATGCAGACAACTGATTCAGAGTTTGTCGCCATCTTTGATGCTGACTTTATTCCCCCTACATGGTTTCTCAGACAGGCCATTCCATATTTTGCAAAACCAAACATCGGTCTAGTTCAGTGCCGCTGGGGACATGTGAATGAGGACTATTCTGTAATTACCCAAGCACAGGCACTAAGCCTTGACTTTCACTTTCTCATAGAACAAAAGGCCAAGAGTAACTCTCGTCTCTTTATGAATTTTAACGGTACTGCAGGAATCTGGAAACGCGAGTGTATAGAGAGTGCAGGAGGTTGGCACACTACAACGCTAGTCGAAGACCTTGACCTGAGTTATAGGGCACAGATGAAGGGGTGGAAATGTGTGTTCCTGCCAGATATAGTAGTCAATGCGGAACTTCCAGCCCAGATGAATGCAGCAAAGCGGCAGCAGTTTCGCTGGGCAAAGGGCTCCATTCAATGCGCGATGAAACTGCTATTTGATATCGCAGTCAAGCGCAAGGTTGCAGTAGAGGCAAAGGTACAGGCATTCATACAGCTTACCCGTCATATCGTCTATCCATTAATGCTGATACAGTTTCTGGCACTGCCTGTTCTGCTGGCAGGACAGGTGAATCTGTATCTGGTCAGCTTTCTTCCGGCCATTACAATTGCGACATATCTTGCAATGGGGCCTGGTGCATATATTATGATCATACAGAGTATGTACCACAAGTCATGGAAGTCAAAGGCAAAGATACTGCCGGCATTGCTGGTGTATAATGCAGGGCTGTCAGTGAACAATACTGTTGCAGTCTTTGATGCAGTGATTGGTAAAAAGAACGAGTTTCTCAGGACGCCAAAGTACGGAATAATAACCAAAGAGGACGACTGGAAGAACAAGGCATACAATCTGCCCTTTTCACAGACTACGCTCCTTGAGATATTTTTTGGCGTATACGGTATGGTTGGAATCTTTATCTCGATATTTTCAAACAATCCCGTGTTTGTGCCAATCATTGGACTGCAGACTGTGGGATTTTTTTATATCGCCTACATGAGCCTGTCCCATACACGATTTAAAAGAAATAAATCAAGTGAGAATCATGCAATTAGCAAGAACGAAAAGATGGCAAAAATCATTTACAAACTCTCCATGATCGGAATTGTTGGAATTATCGTCTTTGGAGGGGTCATGGCAGTCAACGGGTATAATGCAGACATTTACCCTCTAGATAGAATTAGGGGGCACCTTGATGGGATTACAAGCTCCTCTGATCCGGCAGTAATCAGGACCCATCTAGTTACAATCATGGCAGACCTGGATACTGTCATGGAGAATCCAAACCTGCACGAGACGACTGATGCAAATGGCGATGTCATATCCAAAAATCCCGTCTGGCTGTTTCCTACCGATACTACAAATTTCCTCAGAATACAAAACGACATGAAATACATGCTTGCAAGCGTTGAAAAGATATCGGCTGTTCCAAGGGACAGTTCTGCGTACAATACGGGAATGATGGATATCAGCAGCAGGGCAGTACAATTAAAAACCAACATCATGGATGCCACACCATACATGTATGTCAGTGCTGCAAACGTACTATATAGTACGATTTGGATTGCCGCAATACTGGCAATCTTTGCCGTACTAAAACACAAGCAAGAGCAGTTCAAAGAGGGAGAGGTGAGCAGGGTCTAGGGGATGTTTAGATCGTTTTTGATTTCATCCACTGCCCTGATTCCATAGATATCCCTTACCTGCTGGATTTTTACGGATTCCTTAAACATGTCCTTGCCAATCGCACCAGTTAGTACCAGATAGACATCAGTAAATCTGATCTCCCACTTGTCTGCACATTCAAGGATTTTGCCGACGGCCCACTGCCTTACTTTGAGAGGGAGTGTTTTATTCTGGCCAGGCTCTGCTGAAATTCTATCAAACAGACCGGTAATCTCTACAGTATGTGATGCCATCGTTTCGAGGTCCTCGAGTCCCCCGTACTTTGACTCTGCATTCATTCTGATACCTGACTGGTATTCTGAGAGTTTCAAGAGCGCCATCATCTCTTTTGATGAATTGTCTGCAACGTGAAGTGATTGTATCTCTGCAAACAGTCTTTCAGATTCCTTGCGAGATTGTATGGCATGTGTGTCTTGCCTTTGTATAATGTCTGAAAGTGATAATATCTGCTCCTCAATTTTGCTTATCTTTTCCCCGAGTTCTCGGACAGATTCCAGGCCAGCCCTCTCTGCAGAGTTTGCCTTTATGTCATCAAGCTGTTCTTTGAGCCCGCCAATTACAACAGCTAGTGAATCAATTTTTGATGCCTCAGATGATATGGTGTTAATTGTAGTCTTTATTGTATCAAGATCTGCATCAAGATTCAAGGCAGACGATGATACCATGGCAATTTTTTCTAGTTCCTGTTTCAGGCTTTTAAGGGCAGGGGTACTTTTTGATTTTGTGCTTTTTGAGATTTCATCAATACTGTCTTTTAATTTGTCCATTTCAGAGCCAATTCCTGCAAGCAAGTCTGTCTTTTCAGAGATAGTTCTGATATCCTCTCTTGCCTCGTCTATTCTCTGAACAATCTTTGTCATCATTTGGGAATTATTTTTGACAGAGTGTATGCTGTCCTCTGTCTGTCTGGACAGTATCTTGGACTTTGAAATTTTGTTTACCTCTTTTTGTAATTGGGCGGTCTGCGCATTTATCTTGTCTACCATGCCAGACTGTGTCCTTAGCTGATTCAGCCCGACGTAGAGTTTCTGCGTGTCGCCTTCTATAATGTTTAACTGTCTTGATTGCTTTTGAATTGTTTCTAGCGTTGATGTGAGCGTGTCTATCATCTCTTTTAGCGATATCAGTACCTTTTGGTTCTCACCAAATATCTTGGATATTCCCTTGATCTCTTTTTGTAGGGCCCTGTTTGAATCAGAAACTGTCGTAATTTTTTTCAGAGTTGCAGATGGGGCAGGTTTTCTTTTTGTAATTTTTGTTTTCTTTGCAATCGGGGCAGGTTTTCTTTTTGTAATTTTTGTTTTCTTTGCAATCGGGGCAGGTTTTCTTTTTGTAATTTTTGTTTTCTTTGCAATCGGGGCAGGTTTTCTTTTTGTAATTTTTGTTTTCTTTGCAATCGGGGCAGGTTTTCTTTTTGTAATTTTTGTTTTCTTTGCAATCGGGGCAGGTTTTCTTTTTGTAATTTTTGTTTTCTTTGCAGTCTTGGCCATACAATCTAGATAAGATATATAATAATAAAAAAGTTGGGTAGGCGTAGGATTACTTGTTTACAACGCTTGGGTCATGAAGCAGTTCATGAAAGGTCTTTTCAGCCAGACCGTTTGCAGTGTCTACAAACCCTCTTGTGCAGTATTCACATTGAATCATATAGTACGGTAATATACGGTACTATTAACAGACAGGTGATTATAACGTAACCAATTATGCAGTCAGATACCCCAGGTCTTGTCTCTACATTTTATTCAGTTGACCTAATCATCACTCTGCATCAGAATAATGGTTAATCAAAAGGAGGTTAAATATTGTAAAGTTCTGTTTCTGAATTTAATCTCTAATCATTTTTAAGTAAATTTGTTTGAAAGTAATATCATGCGGGATGTTCCACTACAGCTAGACTCGGGTGGAATTCAAAGCACCATTAACAGTACTGTTACCACCCTGATTGAGCAGATAACCCCAGAGCTTCCACACACTACCTTTATCACCGATTTGGCCTTTATTATGATAATTGGTGCCATAGTCACGCTGGCATTCTTTAAGATAAAGCAGCCATTGATTATTGGCTACCTGTTTGCAGGAATGCTGATCGGACCTCTTTCCCCGTTTTGGTCTTGGGTTTTACCTGAAGGGGATCCTGCATCTGTTTTGAGAGGAGTTGGAATTTTATCAGATATCGAGGCTCTGAATCTCTTTGCCGAGATTGGTGTTATTTTGCTTCTTTTTGTAATAGGTATAGAATTTCCATATTCAAAGATAAAGAGTATCGGCCGCAAGGCAGTCGGAATTGGAAACATTGGTTTGTTTTTAACAATGGGCGTCATATTTTACACTGCCAGTATGCTCGGACTGGAATTTATGGATGCGCTGTTTATTTCAGCGGCATTGTCAATATCAAGTACTGCAGTTATTGTTAAAATTTTCGAGGATACAGGGAAGATCAGAAAGGAATCCTCCCTGCTGGTACTGGGTATTTTAATTGTTGAGGATGTGATTGCAGTCATTTTGATCTCCTCGTTGCAGTCCATTGCATTGGTTGGAACCGTATCAATAGAATCAGTTATTGCCATAATTGTAGTGGCAGTGGCCCTGATTGCCGGGACATTTACCATCGGGACACGTGTAATTCCTTCACTGATAGACAGAGTTGCTGCCACAGAGCACCGTGAAATTTTGCTACTCAGTGTCCTTGGTCTCTGTTTTGGATATTCATTGTTGGCAAACATTGTAGGGTTGTCTGTGGCAATCGGGGCATTTTTGGCAGGTGTGCTTGTTGCAGAATCCAAATCATCTGAGGTTTCAAAACTTTTGTCCAGTCCAATCAAGGACATGTTTGTAGCTATATTCTTTATCTCAGTTGGTGCGCTGATGGATGTCTCCCAGTTGGAGAATTACATTGTAATAGCTATTGTTTTGATTGTAGTATCTATTGGAATAAAGTTTGGAGGCAACGTTCTTGGGAATGTAATATTTAGGCAAAAACGTGGCAAGGCACTACGTTCTGCATTTTCATTGGCCGCACCTAGAGGCGAGTTCTCCATTGTAATTGTAAAGGTTGGAGCAGACATGGGTGTAGTCAGCGCATTCCTGTTCCCTTTGATAGGCATGATTTCGATAATTACCGCAATTATTACTCCCTTTTTGATGAAAGCGGGGGATAGAATAATTCCTGCACTGGAAAAGAATGAGAATGTCCGATGAGATGGGGAGGTTGCAGGGACTGGTCCATGACGGGATTACCATATTTGATTTTGATGGCAAAAAGACTCCGTGCATTGTAATTAAGGAGCAGAGATATGATGACATCCTCTCAAGGGTTGCCGGTGAATCCGTGTCAATTGATACTGATCTGAATATTCTGCAGGACGGACTGGGAAATGTCTTTGTTGAGATTGTTTTGAGGTTTTCAAGAGGGGAGATTGTTGAGAAATTCCTAGTCAATGCAAAATCTGATCTCTTATTCTTTGAATCCCTTGCAAAGACATCCATGCTTGCACTTTCTTCCCCGCGCTCTCATTACGGGAGAGACAATGTGTTTATGATTCAGCTGCCCCGTCCCAGAAAGGCTTGGGATGCACTGGATATTATCCATAATGCGCTGATGTTAGGAGAGTAAGGATGAATGGTGCAGTTACCGGGATTTGAACCCGGGTCACTAACTTGGCAAGCTAGAATATTAACCAAACTGTACTATAACTGCAACAATACTAGATGTTAAATCTGGATATTAAACTGTTTTTTAATCAGGGTACTCCCATGTGAAATCGACTCCAATCCTACTGTGGACCTGTGCTAGTGTGTTTTGCTGAGTCAGGACATTTGTGATCTCTCGTTCATCTTTTTATATTTTCGCTGTGTCAGTTCATGATTTTGTGTACGATATTCTTCTGAATTCTTGGTGATTGGCAACTAAACACCACCAACATAGAATCCAATAATAATGAGAAAATATATTCATCTCTATTATTGTGTCTCCATTCCATCGCTTTGATGTACAACAAGAATTTTCCTGAACTGGCACCATGATGCTTTGTCAAGTTCTGTTTTGCAAAACTCTAAAAGCCTTCGATTCCGTTAATGTACACATCACCTTTTCCAAACATCTGGTTGTGATCTATTGAGAGATGTTTGTAGCCATTAAAAATCAGAGAATCATATCCCTTCCATTTGTCCGTATACACGATGCTTCCTTTCTTTACTTTCTTGAGTTTCCTGCAAGGAGTGTCTTGGCTTTGACGTTGCTTACAATCGCTACATGCACCTTTCCTTTTCTTTCTAGTATTCCAAATACAATGGTCTTGTTTTTGGCTCCTCGTCCACGATCTTCCTTTCTTTTGCCTCCAAAATACACCTCATCAGTCTCAATTTTTCCCTTTAGTTTATCATCTGATTTTGCCAGATGATACAGTATGAAATATCAGATACAGCTAAAAGCATTCAATGCTGTAGGATAACTAACGTCTGCTTCCCTAGCTGCACATCTTGCGCTTGTTCCAAGATCAAATAGCTTGATTAAAACCAACCATTTTGTAAAATCGATGCGGATGATATCAAACCATGTTCCGTTAGATTGCCTATAATCTGTTTTGTAGTCTTTGCATCATAATTTTCCTCTTGAGATTATTTAGTAATTTTTGAATTCACATGTAGTACAATAAATTGTATTTTTCTTTTGGAATTGTTTACACGTGAATTCCGATGAAGTTGACTTGCCAGTAGATGGAAAAGTAACTCAAAATTTACTTGGAAATTTTTAAGATCTGAATCAAATTATTCAAATAGAAAAAGCTAGATACCAGTATGTTATTTATCAAACATGAGGCGTACGTAAGAGATTAGGTCTCCTGACTAGAACATCTAAAATTCGTACTCAACCTAAACTCTTACAGGCGTACTTTGTTTGCTGACTTTACACACCAAGGAGCGATATCATCACAAGCATTTGGAATTATCTCTAAAATGGTAACTGTCTACAGTTTTGAAGTAGAATTTCTCAAATATTCCAAAGCATAATCATGGAAATTCAATTCCCTCATCCCACATGTCTCCTTTCAGTAGATGGAAAAGTAACTCTCAATTGTCCAATTCTCAGAGTTCTTTGATTGGTGATACTAGAACATGAAATAATTGAATCGTGAAAATCAATAAAATCTTGACATTTAGGAATAACATGTGATAAAAAACAATAAAACAATAGAGGTTATGCGTAATTGACCAAAATAACAAACAACATTCGTATGTATCAAGCAAAGAACATGTTTTATGCATATAACGTCTTGACTGTTCTAGCGGATTTAGACATGGAGGTTGACACATACCAACATTCTACTTGTACGTATCAACTTGTTCACAGTTGATATGATGGTAATAGACCTTTTGCGTAATTAGAGTGATTTTTTTCAACATTCGATATTTTGTGTAATTTTATGCCTAAAAATCCAAAATTTCAGAATAATCCGAGAAATTATCTCCTAAAACCACGTCTAGGAATAATTACGCAACACGTCTTATATGTGCCATCTTTTTGTCTATTCTGACAATGTGTGGTTTTTTGATAGCGTACAATCTGTAAGAGTTTGGGTCTCCTGACTAGAACATTGAAAATTCGTCCTCAACCTAAACTCTTACTACAATCTCTTGTTAGAAACTCTTGGCATAACGTGCAGATTTACGGAGGCTCGTGCCTTTTTCTTGCAAGAGTGTAACCCCTTTATTTTGCACTCTACTCTAACATTTTTTTAAAGCATCATTGGCTATTGTCAGCTCGCCGATGAGTTTCTTGAAGGATTCGATTTCATTTGTAAGCGTCTTGACTGCATTGTCTCTAGCCTTTCCAGAGAGGGTAACTTTGCCTGATTTGATAAACAATCCCTCTAACGGTTAAACGTTATCGGACTGTTGCTGTGTTTACGACACATTTCTGCTGTAGTAATGCGCGTGTTTATAGACTCTATAATGATACGCACTTTTTCATCTGTGGCACGATGTAATTTTTTCATTGGCAAGTCCACTCTTGAGAGGATAAAAATAGTAACACTTGGAGTGTTCTCCTTTTATGGGGTCCACTCCAGTTAGGATATCACAATTTGTTTTTGAAAAATTGAAGAGGCTTGTGTTATGAGGTATGGATGATTACCTTTTATTTTTATTTTCTGATTTCTTTGCCATATCATAACACTTGATTGCTTCTTTATGTTTGCCAAGATTATCTAGTGTAACACCCTTGTCGTAGTATACTTCTGGAAGATTGGGGTTTAGTCTGATTGCGGCGTTATAACACTGAATTGCCTCGTTAGGTTTGCCAATATTGTCTAGTGAATTGCCCTTGCAGTAATATGCATACACATGATTTGGGTCTATTCTGATTGCATCATCATAACACTGAATGGCCTTGTCATATTTGCCAAGATCAAATAGCGTGTTACCCTTGTTGGCATACGCTTCTGCAAAATTTGGGTTTAATCTGATTGCATCATCGTAACATTTGATTGCCTTTTTATGTTTGCCAAGAATATCTAGTTTACTACCCTTGTCGTAATACGCATCCGCATAATTTGGGTTGATTCTGATTGCATCATCAAAATACTGAATTGCCTCGTCATATTTGCCAAGATCAGCTAATATGTTACCCTTGCTGTAATACGCTTCTGCATAATTTGGGTTGATTCTGATTGCATCATCACAACATTTGATTGCCTCGTCGTGTTTGCCAAAAATAACTAGTGTAATAGCCTTGTGTATATACACATCTACATCATTTAGGTTTAATCTGATTGCATCGTCATAACATTTTATTGCCTCGTCATAATTGCCAAGATTACCTAGCATAATACCCTTGCTGGAATACGCTTCTGTATAATTTGGGTTTATTCTGATTGCATCGTCATAACATTTTATTGCCTCGTCGTGTTTGCCAAGTTTCTGTAATGTAATGCCTTTGTTGAAATACACTTTTGCATGATTTGGATTTAATCGAATTGCATCGTCATAACATTTTATTGCCTCGTCGTGTTTGCCAAGACGAGCTAGCGTGTTACCCTTGTTGGAATACGCTTCTGCAAAATTTGGGTTTAATCTGATTGCATCATCAAAATATTTTATTGCCTCGTCGTGTTTGGCAAGACGAGCTAGTATAGTACCTTTGGAGTAATACGCTTTCGAATAATTTGGGTCTAGTCTGATTGCATTATCAAAACATTTGATTGCCTCGTCATGTTTGCCAAAACGAGTAATGGTATTACCCTTGTTGTAATACGCTTGTGTATAATTAGGGTCTATTTGGATTGCATCATCAAAACATTTTATTGCCTCGTCGTGTTTGCCAAGAAGATCTAGTGAAACACCCTTGTCAGTATACGAAGCCATAAAATTTGGGTTTAATCTGATTGCATCGTCATAACATTTTATCGCCTCGTCATGTTTGCCAAGATTAGTTAGCGTGTTACCCTTGTTAAAATGAGCTCCCGCAAAATTTGGGTTTATTCTGATTGCATCGTCATAACATTTCATTGACTCGTCATATTTGTCAAGAATATCTAGTGTGTTGCCCTTGTTGGAATACGCTTCTGCATGATTTGGGTTTATTCTGATTGCATCGTCATAACATTTTATTGCCTCGTCATGTTTGCCAAGACTAACTAGTACATTACCCTTGTTAAAATGAGCATCCGCAAAATTTGGGTTTATTCTGATTTCATCGTCATAAGGCTTTATTATTTTTAAATATTTTTTGTGATTAAACAAATTATTACCTTCATAAAATCATATATGCACTCTGATAAGTCTTTTGGTATCGCTCTTAGCGGTGTGGTGTCCTAAAAGTAGGATACACTCTACGTGACATGATATTTCTCTCCTGTCTGCTCATCAATAACTGTTGTTCCGTAACTGTCTACAGTTTTGAAGTATTGCGCACAAGATATGTCAAAACAGGTTATTTTTTTGACAGAAACACGAAGGAACTTCAAAACTGTAGACAGTTACGTTGTTCCAGGTTTTGGCATCTTTCTTGCAAACGCTCGTACTGGTATCTCTAAAGTATCTCAGTCAAGGGGCACGTGAGGTCTTTCCATATTGTACCATTCCATGAACAAATCTATCAGAACACTGACATGCTGCATGATATTTACAAATTCTGGCAGCTTGTGCTGTATCTCTCCATGAAATCTTTCCAACTTGTCCCATAGCACAAGTCTTTACAATTTTTCAAAAACAAATGTAAGAGTTCAAGTTCAGGTGATTAGGTATGTTCTACCCCTAAACATGTATTTCAACAACAATTCAAACAAATCACAATTCCTATGATTGTATCTCCATTCCATCTCTTTGATGTATAACAAAAACTTTCCTGGACTAACTCTGTGATGCTTTGCCATGTTCTCTTTTGCAAAACTCCAAAAGCCTTCGATTCCATTTATGTAAACATCTCCTTTCCCAAACATCTTACTGTGATCTATTGAGAGATGCTTGTATCCATTGAAAATCAACGAGTCATATCCTCTCCATTTGTCAGTATACACCATGCTTCCTTTCTTGACCTTTCTAATGGTTCCTGCAAGTAGTGTCCTGGCTTTGACATTCTTTACAATTTCAACATGCACTTTTCCATTTCTCTCTAAAATCCCAAATACAATGGTCTTGTTTTTGGCACCTCTGCCACGATTTCCTTTTCTTTTGCCCCAAAAATACGCCTCATCAGCCTCAATTTTTCCTTTTAGAACATGGTCTGTCTTTGCTAGTTCTTCAAGTATTGAGAATCTGATTGCATCAAATGCCTTTAGAGTTGTCTTGTAGCTTGGATGCATCTGTTCTGATGCAGTCTTTGCAGATATTGATAACTCAAAGAGTTTGATTAGTGCTAACCATTTTGAGTAGGATATTTTGAGAACTGAAAAGTTTGAATTTGTAAATGGTTTAAAATCTTTCTTGCATGTTTTGCATCTCAGTTGGTTTCTGCTTTTCATGATATAGATTTGTTTACCATTACAAAACTTGCAAGTAACATTCTTAGAGCATCGTGATTCTGTGAATTTCAGATGTTGTGTCATCATGAATTGTCTTTGCAAAAGATAGAAAATCCAACTGATTATTGTTGTTAATTGTATAATAATTATCTAGTGGTAAGATTTACCCAATCACCCAAGTTCATTCTTCAGTTAGGCATGAATCTACATAACTAAAAACAATGTTATGCCTAATTTGATATTGGACTTGAACTCTTACAAACAAATAGTAACACTTATTGTTCTGTAGTTTGACAGCAATTTTATGAACATCACAAATGACGGGTTAGTCCAGGCATATAAAAAAGAAAAAAATATTCACAAAAAAGAAAGACTGCATGCAATATGCATGATTAAAGTCAACGAGTATACCATTACTGAAACTGCTAAAGCAATATTTTGTACATACCAATGTGTACGGAACTGGTTACACAGATTTGAAGAGTATGGACTGGAAGGCCTAGAAGATCTTCCTCGTTCTGGCCGTCCACCATTAATTCCACGCAAAAAATTACAAAAATAGAGAGATTATTCAAGTAGATATCAGGAGGTATGACTCAAGAAATTAATGTAGCTCATATTTGACAGAACAGGCATCACATATCACATCATTCATGTGTATGTCGTATTATGCACAGTTGGAACCTCAAACCAAAGGTTCTGCAAAAACTGCATGTGAATGATGTATCCGAGGCTGCATGTTACATGTGGTGTATATACCCTCTAACAAAAATTCATGAGCAATAGATCCATATTTTTTGACACTAACATATTGGTCACCAAAATTTACACTATTCTATGAACATAAGATATCTAATCCAAGCATACAAAAACGAAAAGAACGTCAAAATAAAAGATAGAATGTTTCTAGTAAAATGTGTCACCGTAAACAAACAAATCCCATCTCATGTTGCAGAACAGATTTGCAAAGTAAGATCATGGGCATACAAATGGCTTGAACGATACGAGCAAAAGGGAATAGGCAGATTAAAAGACAAATCGCAAAGCGGAAGACCAAACAAACATACCAAAACAAGAATTGATCAAGATACAGCAAACATTATCTGAAAACAAGTCAGGCTGGAGTGCAAAACAAGTGATGAATCTCATGTACGAAAAATCAAGAGTGAGATGCCACGAGGTACACGTGTACAGATTGCTTCATCAGTGGGGATTTGTTCCAAAGGTTGCAACAAAGAGATTTGTAAATTCGGCTACATGCAAAGAAAAACTCTTGTTTAAAGAAAAAAATAAAAAGTACGTAGGCACAAAAATGCGTCAAGGATTCATCATAATAGAACAAGACGAATCAATATTCATAGCTGATGCAATAGTTCAAAAAAAGATGGACGGTCAAAAGGGGGACAAGGTCAATAGTCACCATTAACGAAACTCGCCAAAAGACAATAGTGTTTGGCGCATCAAGTCATGATAGCAGACAGTTCTTCAGACAGTGTGACAAATTTGATCAATACTGTTTTTTGGATTATCTCAAGGAACTGCACAGAAAGTTTGGAAAGATTCTAGTTTATGCAGACAGAGCGCCACAACACTACAAATCAAAAATTGTGAAAGAATATGTTGATGAAAATAATGACGTCATACTGGAATGGTTGCCAAAAGGTTCGCCACAGTTTAACGCAGTTGAAGAATGCTGGAAGCAGGAAAAGTATGACTTATGGTATCACAGTACCAGCCATCATTAAGCAATCTAAAAGAGTCAATTGCCAAATACTATAGAACAAAACGATTCAAACTGGATATTCTAAAGTACATGCAAAGAAGTGATTGTAGATGAACTTTTGTTAGAAAGTATACGTATCATTTTACGCATAAAAAAGGCAAAAGATGGGCAGGTTTTACAATACTAATCCAAGACGAATCCATATTCACAGATGATGTGCGTTTTGGCAAAAAATACTAGGTGGATGCAAATAAGAGAATGGTTGTACTATAATACGGAACACATCGAAGGTTTGTGGTTTATGGAATGGCAAATGATGAGAATCAAAGTTTTTTCAAATCATATGAAAAATTCAATTCTGTATCAATTATTGATTATTTGAAAGAGGCTCACAAAAAGTTTGGAAAAATATTTGTTATTGTTGAGCGAGTATCACAGCACACATCCAATGATACAAAAAGATATTTGAAAAACAACAAAAATGTCAAACTGGCGTATCTTCCAAGAGATTCCCCACTTAGAGTATGATAGAAGAAATTTGGAGACAACGTAAACATGATAATGTTTAATCAGAATTTTATGAATCGATTTATGAAATGAGATACACCGTTATGGAATATCTGAGAACACATAAATTTAATCTTGACATGTATCGATATTTTGCAAGAACAGTTAATTGAAAAGACTTGTGATTCTGTGTATATCTAGTTGATTCAGGCGTGAAGGTCGATACATACCAAACAAGATATGGTGCAATTTTCACTCTGCCAGAATGCCATCACAAAAGATGCATGTGTAGGAGCATTCAAACCAAGAGCCGTACAGTCAATCATTCCCATAGGATTCACGTACTTTTACATTACTTGATTTGGCACAATACACACATATCGTATGCCTAGAAACACCCCATTTCACCATGCAAGACTGACAATTATAAACGAGATAATCATGCATGCTTTTGTGATTATTATTACGGATTCGTTTGGAGGGATCAAATCAGAATATCATCAAGGAGATCAGTCGCCGTATTCACAAGTGTCAGAGATAGAATCATGCAGTGTTGTCAAATGAAACAGGCATCAGGAAGAACTGTTTTTAACCATTCAGTGTAAGGTATGCCATGGACAAGGTTCTTTTAAAAAAGATAGAGCAAAAGATTCAAGAGACAGTTTCAAAGAGGGATGAGATCAAAGAACTAGTCAGAGCACTTTCAGACATTGATGACTCAGAGTCATTTGCTTTGGGCATTGCAACAGGCAGAATTTACAACTCTTTTTACTACCAATCCAAGAGAATTCTTAACCGAGAGCCCACCAAGGAAGAGTTTGAAGAGTTTTTAGAGATGATAAAGGTCAAAAGAGATGATTTGAAAGATTTATGGTGAGGACTTGTTCCATTCAATGACTTTGATTAGTGGTGTTCCTGGCAGTTTTACACATGATCCTTTCAACGCTTTTTTTGCTGCCTCTAAATGACTGGTGCCATTAACATACAATTCCAGTATACACTGTCCTTGTTTGATCCGTGCGCCAAGACTGGTAGCTTTGCCCCATGCCCTTCTCATTCCCTCTGAAATCCTATCTGCACCGGCAGTTGCAATCTGCTTGTTTTCCCGTAAGAGATTATGCGGGTAAATTCGTAGTCTAGAGTAATAGCCAGATTCCCCGGTTGTCTTTTCCAGAGTCTTGTTTGCTGCCAGTCTAGTTGATTCAATTGCCATGTGTCTTATCTGAATTTTTTCATTAATACATAATTGTACACAGTACTGGTAGATACCCCTCTTGCCGCCTTGAAATTTTGCAATTTTGATTTGTGGCTTGCCTTTGATGTACTCTTTTCTGGTAAAAATTTGTCCATGTCCTAGTCTGTAATTGGCCCCATGCATTATACCCTGAGAGCAAAATGCCCATATTTTAACGGTGAGGCGGCCATCGGCTATATTCTCCAATACTTATATGGAAATCCTCTGATTTTTTCTTCATTATGGATGAGGTTTTACTAGTAACAGGTGAGATGGTTTCAGGCCAAGCCTGCATAACAGAGAAGAACATGATACGTGAACTAGTCGAAAAAGGATACGGGGAGATTGAAAAAAAGAGGCTGTACCTGAAACAGTTTGAGACCCTTTACTTGCTATATGCCAAAAGGTTGATTCTAAAGCGAGGCAAAAAACAGGTTGACTTTAACTCTTTTATGGGCACTTGTCAGAAACTGGATGTTACAATTTTAACAAAGTTTTTGATATACAGGGATCTTCGAAACCGCGGTTATGTTGTAAAAGACGGGTTTGGTTTTGGCTCTGACTTTAGGGTGTATGAGCGTGGACACTATGGCCAAAAGGGTGCAAAATTTTTAATCTTTGGCCTCAATGAGGGCCAGCAGGAAAAGATTGGTAGTCTGCAGAAAAAGATTGAAGAGATTACCCAAATGGGAAAAGAGCCAATAATCGCAGTCATTGAGCGCCGCGGCGAGGTCATTTACTATAAAATCAACAGGATGAATTTCCGTGAAAACAAGGTCAGAACAGAACAACAGTTTCAGATTTAATTTTGCAGTATCCACTCTGATGAATACTTTAAGAGATTGTTTCTTATCGCGTACATGAAATCATAGACTTTGACATATTTTGTCTTGTTCTCCCACAAGTCCTCAAAGTCTTTCATCTTTCTTTTGACCCTGGATTGGTCATTCCACGACGTAAACACGTCTACGGATTCAAAGTCTATCGTCTGCATGGAAAAGGAATGACTGGAAGTGCCAGTGAATGCGACTGCCTGATCATGCTCGTCTCTGAATATTCCGATTCTCTCTGAGAATGAATTTGCAACCTGCTCTGAATCAGGTATTGCAATCTTTAGCTCAATTTGACCGCTGTCAAAGAATTTTGCAATTTTTTTGATTTTGCTGTGCTTGATTTGTTTTCCATGGAATGACTTTGTGTATTTTTCATCAAAGATCTTTGCAAACAGGTTAATGTCTGCTGCCCTAAATCTGTGACCTGTGATGATTCTCAGTTTTGCCTTGCCCATGACAAAATTATCAAATGCCATGGATATTGTAGCCAGCGTCTGAATTGACAAAAAGTCAACGCATCTGTCATATTCTATGCAGTTGCTCAGACAAGGAAAAAAGAATTCCGACGCAATGTCGTTTCTGTCTGAACGGTATTCCTCCTGGAGTTCAATCTCTCTTAGGCCCAACAATGTATGGTTCTGATTTTGTTATTTAAAGAAACATTTTTGGGATTTTATTTTTGGTTTGGAATACTAGCCCGCTTTTGGCAGATAGTCTTGTGTGGGTTCTGGCTGGGATTAGAGTTTAACTCTACTTTTACATCTACTGAAACTATAAATGATTATTTTTTGGATTTGGGCCCGGGGGACCCATCATCCAAAGACCCCATGCAATTCCGGATTGGATATTTTTTGTAAATTGCTCTGCCTGCCACTTTACATATTGTATGTAATTGAACACATATGGTTCAGCAGTGGTTTTCGAAACATGTTCTGTTTTCAAGATATTCTTCAGGTTTAGGATATCATTGGAGATTTTTTTCAATGGTTTTACTTGTCGGCTTTTTACCATAATTTTGCAAATAGAACATAGAATCTAACATAATTTTTGGTAATTGTCTACAGTTTTGAAGTTCCTTCGTGTTTGTGTCAAAAAAATAACCAGTTTTGGCATATCTTGTGTGTAATACTTCAAAACTGTAGACAGTTACCTATTTTCTTATTTCTAGTAGAATGTTCTCATCATGCCATTTGATCTGCTCTAAATCATCAAAATTATTCTTGATGTTTTGTTGGAATATTTCTAGAGATTCGTCAAAGGTTTCTTTATCGTATAGGGCAAAAGTGGAATAGTGGTTGTTTTGAGCTTGGTGGACTAGTCTATCAAGACTAGATGTTCTTGAATAACCAAACACTCTAGTGGAATGTATATTCATATCTGCATTTTGGATATGTTGTTCTAATTCATCTAGTTCATACAAACGATCCTCCCTCTCTGCAAATAATGGAAAGTGTTCTCCCCAAATACTTCTAGAATTCTGATTTCTTAGTCTAGTATAGATAAAGAGATGTCCATCATCTTTGAGTGATCTTAGTGATTCAGACAAAAACTTTGGAACATCAAAGTGGTGTATTGCGTTAAAGGTAACAATGCAATCTATTGAATCATTATCTAGGGGAAGACAGTATGCATCACCTTGTCTTACACAAAAATTTGTGGTGTTTTGTTCTAAAAGATAATCTTCCAGTGATATTAGCATTTTTTCATTATAATCCACACAATGAAGGTAAAACGAATCATCAAAGCATCTCAAAAACTCTAGTGCATATCTCCCATCACCGCAACCAATATCTGCCATGTTGATTTTGGATTTTTCTTTTAGTTTGTCTTTTATGTGTAGGATTGGTTTTGTATCAAGTGTTCTTACACTTCGATATTTTGAAGCAATATCTGAAAAGTGAGTATGCATATATTGCGAGTTTAATTTTAATTCATTTTGTATCCTTGACAAGAATGAAGTTGACTTTTCATCCTATATGAAGGCACCGGTTTTCAATCAATTTAGTACGAGTATGTATAACCTCTACGCCTAAATCCACTAGAATAGTCAAGACGTTATAGGCATAAAACATGCTCTTTGCTAACTATATGTGAAGAAAAAGGCAAGGAATTCAGATAGCATAAAGAATGAATCGGGTAGACCAAAGATCCGTAAATCGCCTTCAAAGAGAACAATTCCAAAGAAACAGATTAGGGATAAAGCAGAAAATATCATGTATGTTGGAATTGATCTGCACAAGAAATTTCATCAAGTGGCAGTCATGAATAACAAGGGAAAGATAACACGAAATGAAAGAATAGAAAACACACAACAGGTAATCAGACAAATGTTCTCAAAGATACCTCTTTCTGCCAGTATCGTCATGGAATCATCATCAGTTTGGTATGGAGTGTACAGATTCATGACAGATGTACTGGGATACAAGGTAGTGTTGTCAAATCCTTATCTTACAAAGGCAATTGCAGCATCAAAGAAAAAGACAGACAGGATTGATGCAGCGGTACTGGCAGATCTCTTACGTGGAGGATATATTACAACATGCTTTGTTCCAAGTGATAAAATTGTAAAGGCACGTCAGCTTGTACGGTATAGAAGAAAGTTGATCCAATGGAGGACATCTGCAAAGAACTGTATTCATGGAATTCTGTTACAAAATGGAATAAAGATTCCTGGAGCAACATTCACAGGATTATACATGAAAAGACTCTGTGCCCTAGGGGATTACCGTATTGATGGCTTTATACGACAGATAGAATCACTAAATGATATGATTTCAGACATTAATGCAAAGATATATGCGACAGTTAAAACCAATTCTGATGCAATGCTACTAAAGACAATACCTGGAGTAGGTGATTACACAGCACTGGTGATTGCATCTGAAATAGGAGGAATCTCTAGATTTAATGACTCTCACAAGCTTGCAGCATATGCAGGAGTGGTCCCATCAGTTAGAAACTCTGCAGATACAATACATCATGGACGTATAACAAAGAAAGGCAGCATGACATTGAGATGGGTCTTGATTGAAGCTGCACATTCTCATGCATTACATGCGCCAAATAGTAATATTACACAATTTTACAATCGTATCAAGAAAAAGAGAGGCAGTTCCAAAGCTGCAGTAGCTACAGGATCAAAAATGTTGCGAGTCATATACTGGATGTTAAAAGAGAAGAGAGAGTTTGTACAAAATTATAGTTAGGACCATAGGTCGCGTTATGAATCATGAGGGTAAAGACCTCGCTTGCTAATTGCGGTTGATCCTAACTCAGGGATGAAGATAGCATTGAGGGTCAAAACCTCGTATAGATAATTATCCGCGTCCTGTATCATTTGAAACATATCTCTAGCGAATGCTATACTACACATGCTGAAAAAGGATAAAATGCTTAAAAAGGTCTCACATAGATGATTCATACTAGTACGAAAAGAACCCAAAAACAAGATTCTTGACGAGAAAATCAAAATTTATGTAACTGTCTACAGTTTTGAAGTATTACGCACAAGATATGTCAGGTGGAACAACTCTTGCATATGCTGCAAGCTTGTGAGAGTCATTAAATCTAGAGATTCCCAATATTTCAGATTATATGACTAGTGCTGTGTAATCACCTACTCTGGTATTGTCTTTAGTAGCATTGCATCAGAATCGGTTTTAACTGTGGCATATATCTTGCATTAATATCTGAAATCATATCATTTAGTGATTCTATCTGTCGTATAAAGCCATCAATTCGGTAATCCTTTAGGGCACAGAGTCTTTTATGTATAATCCTGTGAATGTTGCTCCAGGAATCTTTATTCCATTTTGTAACAGAATACCATGAATGCAGTTCTTTGCAGATGTCCTCCATTAGATCAACTTTCTTCCATGCCGTACAAGCTGACGTTCCTTTACAATTTTATCACTTTGAACAAACATGTTGCAATATATCCTCCACGTAAGAGATCTGGCAGTACCCCTGCATCATCTTGTCTGTCTTTTTTTTGATGGAATAATTGCCTTGTAAGATAAGGGTTTGACAACACTACCTTGTATCCCAGTACATCTGTTATGAATCTGTACACTCTATACCAAACTGATGATGATTCCATACGATACTGGCAGATAGTGGTATCTTTGAGAGCGCTTGTCTGATTGCCTGTTGTGTATTTTCTATTTTTTCATTCCGTGTTATCTTTCCCTTGTTGTTCATGACTGCCACTTTATGAAATTTCTTGTGCAGATCAATCCCAACATACAAGATATTTTCTGGTTTATCCCTAATCTGTTTCTTTGGAATTGTTCTCTTTGAAGGCGATTTACGAATATTTGATCTACCCGATTCATTCTTTATGCTGTCTGAATTCCTTGCCTTTTTCTTCACATATAGTTAGCAGCAAAGAACATGTTTTATGCCTATAACGTCTTGACCATTCCAGCGGATTTAGGCGTAGAGGTTGATACATACTTTTCATTCATCAGTAGATAGGAAAGTGTTTCATTTGGAGCAAAAAATACCAATCAATCAAATAAATTAGATAGAAAGAGACATGGATCGAGGTGTGCAGTTCCATCAAATGCGGTACTTTCCTATCTACTGATTCATTGTAGTTAGTTCGATCTTTATATTTCTATTAGATACTGCATCTATTTGAGTCAGTAAAACTGGATGCTCCCATCGGGATTTGAACCCGAGTCTTTGGCTTGAGAAGCCAAAATGCTTAACCGGACTACACTATAGGAGCTTGATAAAAAACAATCTCGATCTCAATTTAAAGGGAATGTTTTTTCTGGTGATTTTGCGTTTTTTTATACGATATCATTCTATAGTGTTGTGCAACAAAACACTTGTCAGATTACTTGTGACTAAAAGACATGAAATTCAGAGTCTAACAAATCAGACCCAGAACACCTCCAAAGAGAATAATTCCAGAGACAGATTACAGTTAAAATAAAAAAACAGTATCCATAGCACAAGTTTACAAAAACTAGCAGGACAACTTTTCTAGAGTATAGTAGAGATTATGCGTAATTGACTAAACCACACTAGCCATTACAACAAAACTTAAACAAAATCATTAGACGTATTGCGTAATTATTTCTAGGTATGATTTGTAGAAGGTAATTTTTCAAATTATTCTGAAATTTTGAATTTTTAGGTATAAAATTATGCAAAACATAGAATGTTGAAAAAAATTACCCTAATTACGCAAAAGGTCTATTGCCATCATATCAAATGTGAACAAGTTGATACGTACAAGTCGATTGTTGTTTGTTATTTTGGTCAATTACGCATAAACTCTAGTGAAAAGTCAAGGTTTGTGAGATGATACATCAAAACCAGAGATTCGATGATCATATACAAGACAAATACAAATAATAGAACGGCAACGTTCTGAGAATAACGCATAATTTTAGCGTACAGTTGTACAGATATTTTCCAGCAATGATAAATTGAAAATACTTGTAATCTAGAGCATGTCTGTATTATTCAACTGTGAACATGGTTGACCGTACAGGGGACAATCCCACAGAGTCACTAATGGAATTCCAGACAAATGTCTCAATTTTATACATTCCAGATTTTTTAGGAATCCATGATTGGGAGACATCCATACTTTGTTCTGCATACAGCTCGCTTTGAATCCACGAGAGGGATTCCACATGATTCATCGCATTTTTTACCTGAAAAAAGTAGACAAATTTTTGCCTAAAATTTTGATCATTGGTTATAGTTCCAACCATCTGTATCTGTTTGTTTGGTAGAGACGATTGTAACTGATTGCCATAACTGTCAGATAGGATAATTTGTGAATTTTCAAGTCTCTGTATCATATGAACGGGTGAATCAACTGTTGCAAGAGTTTTAATTTCCAGATTCTCTGATGTAGAGTATGGTTTTGGCAATGTATGATCATCATATTTAGCAAATATCTCATCTCCAGATATAGAGTGCAGCCTATTTCCACTAGAAGGCAGAGTTTGAGATAAAGAGACTGTGGCAGTAAATGTGCCAGAACTTTCAGATGTTTCCACTGCATTAACATTGATTCCTGCAACATCAGATACTGAAAAAATTTGAATCGGAATTTGATCAAGTGCTTCAGGATTGAGATTCATATCAGAATCAATTACACTGACGGTTACAGAATCATCTAAAAGAAAAATGTCTTTGGAGAATTGGATTGCTCCAAGATTCCAACTTATAGGGACAGACTCGACTAGGACCACACCGTCGGCAAATTCAAATGAAATCGTGACGGCAGAATCACTATCGACTTGTAAAAATCCATCGGTAGGCCCGGTGCCAACTGTCCTAGGTGTTGTGTCAATATACCCGTCACCGTCAGCATCATGCGGAAAACCTGTAAGTGTAACCTCAGCGGCAAAGATTCCAGAGTCTGCACCCGTTTCAATAAATCGATATGGTTTTAGAAAATTCTCACTGGTGGCGATTTTAATCGGGTGATCGTTGGTATCACCAATTGAATCAATCAGGTATTGGTCAGTATTCCAGCTTGGAGCTATGATTTTAATTTTTATCTTGTCAGTCCAAGAGTATGCCGCCTTGTCTGTAAGAATCGGAGAGTATGGCGTATTATAATCAGGTACAGATACCCCAAATGCAGGAAAGAGAATCAGTGGGAATAAGAGTAAAGGCAGATACATGATAAAACTTGGCAGAGATTGAATTTAATGTTTGATGAGATCTAGGATTATTCTTTAGGGATAGAGACTGCCAGAATGTTATCACCGCGTATCAAAACTTTGTCAAGTTTTACAGGTTTTTCATCAGATATGTCTTCTGCATCATCCAGAGTCAGATTCATGTGAATGTCAAATTCTTTGAGCGTGCCTTGGATGGTTTTGCTGTTTCTCATTTTGAGCAGGACGACCTTGTCCTTACTGTTGTTCATTAATGTGGGTATTTCAAAGGACATTATTATTCACCGAATGGTCTGTTCCTCGTTTTTTTGCATGTATAAAGAACTGATTTTTGTTGGTTTGTAGATGGTAATATTATGCAATGATTGTTCAATTTCAGCCCGATTGCGCCTTATTTAGGCATTTTCAAATCATATTTAATTTACAGAATCATGTGAATACAACTAAAATTGTAATTGTCTACAGTTTTGAAGTTCCTTCGTGTTTGTGTCAAAAAAATAACCTGTTTTGGTAATTGTCTAGAGTTTTGAAGTTACTTTGTGTTTGTGTCAAAAAAATAACCTGTTTTGGTAATTGTCTAGAGTTTTAAAGTTCCTTCGTGTTTGTGTCAAAAAAATAACCTGTTTTGGTAATTGTCTAGAGTTTTGAAGTTCCTTCGTGTTTGTGTCAAAAAAATAACCTGTTTTGGCATACCTTGTGCGTAATACTTCAAAACTGTAGGCAGTTACCTAAAATTGTAGTATGTATCAACCTCTACACCTAAATCCGCTAGAATAGTCAAGACGTTATAGGCATAAAACATGTTCTTTGCTGATTCATACCATTTTTAGAAATGAGAAATCAATTTATTTTAGCCTAGACAAAATTTAATGATTGTAATATTTCGCATATGGCTCAAATTTGAATAAAGATGATTTAGTTCAATGGTGTAATGCCAGAGAATATAAAATTCCAGAATTACTGAATCCCCACATTCTTAGATTAGAAAATTATGTCATTGATTTTACTAGAAAATCTGTCTCTAGGGATGGAGGAGTTGCAGATATTATTCATAGTGATGGGGATTTCTGTTATGGGGTTGTTTTTGACGTAACAGAAAAAGAACTTGAAATCATTGATGAAAAAGAAGGGGTGGAATCTAGAGCTTGCAGAAGATTCAACATTACAGATAGTATGATGTCGTATGAAGTTATAGAAAAAACAACTTTTGTTAAACCTAGTTCTAAATACATAGATTTGATTATAGAAGGTGTAAAACATTATGATTTACCTCAATCTTGGATTGAAAAATTAGGATCGTTCAAAAAATAGATTACAGATCTATTTCTTTAAAATAATATTGAGGATTAATTATCAATAATTGTGAAAGATTGACTTGGAATTGGTAAAAAGAGCTGAATTATTTGCCAAAAAGAAACATTCTGGAATGATGAGAAAAGATGGTGTAACTCCATACTCAAAACATCTAGAAGATGTAGTAAATAGGCTCAAAAGTTTGGGCGTAATAGATGAAGAACTACTTTGTGCAGGTTGGCTTCACGATACAATAGAAGATACAGAAACTAGTTTTGATGACTTGTATGGGCAGTTTGGAAGTAGAGTTGCAGTATTGGTATCAACCCTATCAAAGGATATGTCATTGACTAGAAAACAAAGAGAGCGAATCTATGTAAAACAACTCAAAGAAACATCATTTGATGCAAAACTAATCAAATTATGTGATATCTCAGCAAACTTGAGTGATTTGAAAAATTATGACGCATTAAAATCAATGAAACTACGTCAGGTCAGAAAAATAAGACATTACCTTGTAGTTATCAAAAATGACCTGATTGAAAATACTGACTATCCAAAAATTATAACTCTGTTGGATAGTATTAATCAAAGTCTAAAACGGTTTGGTCAGAGATCTATCTCTTTAAAGATCAAGACTCGGCATATTGAAAAATAAAAAAAATAGAGATCCCAGTTACAATCCATACAATATCGATTGCCTTTAGAATCCATATTGGAGTGGGCCCCATAAAAGGAGAACACTCCAAGTGTTACTATTTTTACCCTCTCAAGAGTGGACTTGTCAATGAAAAAATTGCATCTTGCCCCAGATGAAAAAGTGCGTATCATTATAGAGACTATAAACACGCGCATCACTACAGCAGAACTCGTAAACACGCGCATCACTACAGCAGAACTGTCGTAAACACAACATCAGTCCAATGACGTTTAACCGTTGGAGGGAGTTGCTTATCAAATCAGGCAAAGATACCCTCTCTGGAGAGGCTAGAGACAATGCAGTCAAGACGTATGATTCTAGAGGCAGTTTCTATTATACCCCATAGCACAAGTCTTTTCAATTTTTCAAAAACAAATAGAAACATTTTTTGATCAGTAGTGTAGCAACTATTTCATGAACATCACAAATTACGAGTTACACCAGGCCGATAAAAAGAAGAGAACAATCGCAAAAAAGAAAGACAGCACACATGTGCATAATTAAAATCAATAAACACGCTATTGCCGAAACTGTCAAAGAGATATTTGTATGAATCAACCTTCACGCCTAGATCAACAAAATTAAACCGAAAGATCTGAGTAATCTCATCCATCTTCTGATATGAGCAAGTCTGACAAAATTATTTTAGAATTTAGACGAGAAAACAAACAACAGAAATTAATCATAGATGAACTAGTAAAATACGTTGATGCTCTGACAAGATCAAATAACCGTTTGACAAGATCAAATGATAAATTGAAACATAACTATCCTAGTATGAATCAAGCATCTAAATGTATTTTCCCATCTCAACTCCTCGGTTTGGTTTAGTATCTTTCTCTTTCTCGTCCTTTTCCACTTGCAAGAGCTTGCGAGATGGTGGCGTATGTGGATTATCATAATAGAATAATTTATGTTTCAATTTATCATTTAATTTTGTTAAACTGTTAATTGTTCTTGTCAGACTTTTATTGTGTTTTTTTAGATCAACTATGACTAATCTGAGTTGTTTGTTTTCTAGTCTTAATTCTGAATCAATTTTGTTAGTCTTGCTCATATCAGAAGGTGGATGAGGTTACTTTTAGATCTTTTGGTTTAATTTTGTTGATCTAGGCGCGAAGGTTGATTCATACTAGAAATTTTATCTTATGAAATAAAAATATCTATGTAGATGTTATCAAGAATTTGTAAAAATCAAGTTACATTAACAATGATTATTGGAATTTCTATAATTATAGTTCTCATTTCAATTTTTTCAGAATATATGTGGTAAGATGATTTTTTAGGTAAATGGGCTTCTGTTGTCACTATACTCTCATTAATAGGAATCCCTACAGCTTATTTCTCCAAATTGGATAAAAAAGAAAAAGAACAAAAACAACAAATTATTGATGAACGAAACCTTGCATCTAGAAATTTGTATGGAGAATTACGAGATGCTCTTTTAGCGTTAGAAGGGACAAAATATCCAAAAGATCTTTTGGATGTAAATCTTATTGATAAAACTATTACTTTTACTAATAGATTTTTGAATCATGATATGTATGATGGTCTTATATTTTCTGGAAAAATTAGTTTTTTAAGATATAGAGTTTATGCGTAATTGACTAAAACCACGTCTACTATTACAACAATACTCAAACAAAATCATTAGACGTATTGCGTAATTATTCCTAGACGTAGTTTTAGAAGATAATTTCTCGGATTATTCTGAAATTTTGGATTTTTAGGCATAAAATTACACAAAATATCGAATGTTGAAAAAAATCACCCTAATTACGCAAAAGGTCTATTATCATCATATCAAATGTGAACAAGTTGATACGTACAAGTCGAATGTTGTTTGTTATTTTGGTCAATTACGCATAAACTCTTATGAGTTGCAACAGAGAATTCAGGATATATATAAAAAAATTAAACATCATAACTACTATTTACGATATATTGCAGAATTACAAGATAAAGATAATGCCACAAATATTCCTGAAAGTACATTTCGATACTATGAATTATTAGATAAGGATGAAAAATCAATTCTGAGTGATATACCATTGATCATGGAAAAATTAAAAGATGAATTTGAATTTGAATTTCCTAACTAGAATTTGAATTCGAACGTCCCTTTGATTGTGTTATAGAAGGATTATTGGTTGATGGTGCATCTTGACTTCCATTCAATTGTCTAGGTCCAACTGAACTTTTATGAACTTGGGATGGTGCACTTTCACTATTTTGAACTCTTTTTGTATTTTTATCGCTCATAATACAATTACACATTCCTTTTATTTAAGGTGGATCTAACCATTTTTTTGGCTATATGTCACAATCAATAAATTTTAAACAAATATTCACACAATCTGATATTTAGATAGAAGAATAAATAATCTCAATTTATGAATGATAAATGGATCTAATTATTTTCCATGTAGTGATTTACTGATCATATCATACGGCATTCTTTTTGAAAACATGTCCACTACATTTCTAATCACCGTTCCATCAAAACTTCCTCTAGGGGGTAGATTGCCATTATTTTGAAATGAAATATTGCATGATTTATAATAATATTCATGACAGATATGTTTAGTTGCAACATATTGTTGTGGTGGTGGAATACCCAACCATGATGCGTTTTTTTGTTTTAATTTGAGTAATGTTTGTGTCATTGTATTCTGGACATTCCAATAGTGTGTGATGCTCTGTTTTTTGTGAGTGGAATATCTGTGTTGCACCTTTGTGTCCAGGGATACCTCCACGTTTTGATGACTTGTTATTTCTATTTTGTCTTGCTTTTTGTTCTCTCCATTGTAGTGAATTGCTAGATGGCGGAGAATGTGGATTTTCATAATTGGATAGTCTTTTTTGCAAATCTTTATTTGATTCTGTCAGACTGTCATTTGATTTTACTAAATCATTTATGAGTAATTTGAGTTGCCTGTTTTCGTTTTTTATTTCCAGGATAATTTTCTCATAATCTGTCACAATCAAAAAATGAATAATATCGATATTAGATCTTGTGGTGCAATTCTATTGATTTTAGGCGTAAAGGTTGATACATACCTATCCTATTATGAAAATCCACATACGCCACCATCTCGCAAGCCCATGCAAGGGGAAAGGATAAGAAAAAGAGAGAGAGAGAAGAAAGAGACTGAACCAAACTGATGAGGTGTCTCTGGACACGAGTAAAACACAGACATTCACACCACAAAAAACGATACATCACAATTCAACAGTTTGTCCAAAATGTAAGTCCTGACATTACTCAGATTGGTACAAAAAAACGCAACATGGTGAGTGTTCCACCACCACAAGAGTATAACGTAACTGAACATATTTTACACAAACATACCTGCAAATCGTGCAAAAAGACATTTGAAAATGATGGTAAACTTGCACCTAGAGGACAATTTGACGCCACTGCAATCAAAAGTGTAGTGAGCATGTTTTCAAAAAGAATGCCATACAACACATCAGAGAATCATTGCGAGAACAATATGAATTACAAATCAGCAATAATTTAGTACTGTCAATTTTGCAGACAGGTCAAATGCTTTTAGAGGTAATTGTCTAGAGTTTTAAAGTTCCTTCGTGTTTGTGTCAAAAAAATAACCTGTTTTGGCATATCTTGTGCGTAATACTTTAAAACTGTAGACAGTTACAGATATTCTGTTAAATGTTTTTGATAGTTAATTTTGCACTCTGAAGATATAGTTTGAATCCAGTCAACTGTGTCTAGATCATTTTGGATTTCTTTGACTTTCTTTTGACTTTCTAAATTGGGCTTAAATACGCACCAAAAACTGATTATCTGTAATAAAAGTGAATTTACAAGTCACTTCTTTTTGGAGACTTGCATGTACAGGTCAACTGTGCCGCTTCCAATCGGAATGTTGCTTCCAACTATGACATTTTCAGTGATTCCCTTTAGCCGTTCAATCTCCCCTCCAAGTGCAGCATGCGCAATTGTAGGTACTGTAATCTCAAATGCGGCCCTTGCAAGAACGCTGTCCTTGGTTCCGGCAATTCCGTGCCTGCCTATCTGTTGCATGTGACCACGTGAGCACATCAGATCAGATACCAGCATGATGTATCTGTTGTCAACCTCCAACCCTTGATCTTCTAGGGTGTGGTTTAATTCGTTAATCAGTGCGTTTCTTGCAGCCTCTATACCAAGAGTGTTGGCAATCTCAAAGACATTGTTTGTTCGAACATTTTGCTTGTCAATGCCCTTGACCTCGAATACCTTTGCAATATTAGAGCCAATCGTCTGGATAATCCATTCATCGCCCTTTTGGACCAGCGTGACACGCTCAATGTCTGGGACCCCTCTTACAGTGGTGTTTAGGACCTTGTTTCTGATTGCGATTGCAGTCGGAGCATCGCATTCCTCAACCAGTTTTAGCGTGACCAGATCAGCAATTATCTCCATCTTGAATTTCTTGTTTGAAGAGAGAGCTGTTTTTACATCCTCTATTGTACATCCCCTTTCCTTGAGCCTTTTCTCGCTTAGCAGCAGCTTGATCTCAGTAGCGTAATCAGTCTCGTTGTTTTCAAGTAATGCGCTTACTTTGGTTTGCAATACGTTTCTTGCAACATTGATTGCATTTTCTCGTGATTTTTTAGATTCCTCATCAAGATAAATGTCCATAGTTGGGGTGACAGGTTTCTTTCTTGCATCAACTAGCTCAATTAATCGTGGAAGGCCAAGTGTGACATTTCTCTCCTTGATTCCTGCAAAGTGGAATGTCCTCAGTGTCATCTGTGTGCCAGGTTCGCCGATTGACTGGGCAGTGACTATTCCCACTGCCTGTCCAGGTTCCACCTGCGCTTGGTTGTATAATAGTAGACCTTTTTTACACACAATCTCTGCACCCTTTCTGCTCAGGCCAGATTTTTGCAAGGTATCAATTACAAGCGAGGTCAGTCTCGGATTAAAGGTCTTTGTGTACTTTTTAGTTAGAGCATCAATCTCATCTTTTGTAGCCTTTTCGCTAGAATCAATCAGGGTCTGAGACTCGGTCAATCTTTCAATGTTAAATGCCTCACCATGATCACTTTTTTGTACATCTATTCCGTCTTCACCATAAAGAAACTGAACGATGTGACCGTGCGGATCCCTTACCGTTCCGTCATATTCTAATCGAATGTGCTCCAGTGCATTGATCAGTCTGCGTTGCATGTAACCGCTTTGTTGCGTTCTGACTGCAGTATCCACCAACCCTTCACGACCTCCCATTGCGTGGAAAAAGAATTCCAAGGTAGAGAGACCCTCCCTGTAATTGGATTTCACAAATCCGTGTGCATCAGGATTGGCATCATGTTCTTGATAGTATGTCAGAGCTCGATTGGTGTAACCGTCATGTAACCTGTTTCCTCTTCTTGACTGCTGACCTAGTGCGCCTGCCATCTGACCCACGTTTAACGACGAGCCTCTAGCACCAGTGGTGGACATTATCTTTCCAGCATTACTGTCATCAAGTGAATCATTTGCAGTAGAGCCTGCCTTGTCTCTTGCCTTGCCCAGTTCGTTTACAATGTATGCTTCTAGGGCCTCCTCAGGCTTCATACCTCTTGTGAGTTTGAGGGTTCCTTTCTCATACTGACGGGTCAGATCAGATATGACATCATAAGTCGATTTGATATCATTTAGAATACGTTCCCTGTCTTTTTCTGGAACTACAAGATCACCGAATCCATAGCTAAAACCATAATGTGTGATAAACTGCTTTACCATGATTAGAATGGAGTTTAGAAAGGACTTTCCAATCTCATTTCCATAGTCCTTTACGATTCTATGCAAAATGCTTTCTGGTTCCTCTGCACCAATGGATGTCTTGTCAATTACGCCACTGATCAGCTCGCCGTTTTTAATTACAACATCTTTTGGCGTGCCTTTTGTGCCCTTTGACCATTTTGACGTGAGAACATAGTTAAAGTCCTTTGGAAGAAACAGCGAGAACAGCTGTTTTCCAGTGTATGCCGGTCCGTCCCTATTCTTGCCGGCAGGTTTTGGAAGTTTATCAGTGTATCCTCCAAGCATTGCAAGATTTGAGAATTCCTGAACAGACAGAGTAGTGTCATCCTTGGTAAGAAGATATGCGCCAGTAACAAAGTCCCGCAGTGCTCCAATGATTGGACCGCCATATCTAGGGGAGATTAGTTGATCCTGGACTCTCATTAGAAGAATTGCCTCTGCCCTTGCCTCCTCACTTTGAGGAACATGAAGGTTCATCTCGTCACCGTCAAAGTCTGCGTTGTATGGAGGACACACGGAAGGATGCAGTCTAAAGGTCTTGCCAGGAAGTACCTTGACATGGTGGGCCATGATTGACATTTGGTGGAGGGATGGCTGTCTGTTAAACATTACAATGTCGCCATCTGCAAGATGTCTTTCAATCAGATATCCGTTCTCTAGTGTCTCGGCAATTATTGAGCGGTCTTCTACAAAATCCAATCTGATCTTTACACCGTCAGGTCTGACGATATAGTTTACACCGGGAAAATTATCTGGTCCGTTAATCACCAGTTTTCTCATCCTGTCAATGTTCCATTCTGTGACAATTTCAGGAATTGTCAGTTTCATGGCAATTGCAGTAGGAACCCCGACCTGGGACAAGTCCAGATTTGGATCCGGGGAGATGACGGTTCGACTAGAAAAGTCAACCCTCTTTCCAGATAGTGAGCCACGGAATCTTCCTTCCTTTCCCTTTAGTCTCTGGGTTAGGGTCTTTAGTGGACGTCCGGAACGATGATGGGCCTGCGGAATCCCAGACACCTCGTTATCAAAGTATGTCGTAGTGTGGTATTGTAACAGGTCAACTAGATCCTGAACTATTAGAGGCGGAGTTCCTGCATCCTTGCTCTCCTTTAGTCTCTGATTGACCCTGATAATATCAACCATCTTGTGAGTCAGGTCATCCTCTGATCTTATTCCAGTTTCAAGAATGATTGACGGTCTGACAGTTACCGGCGGGACGGGAAATGCCTGGAGAATAAACCATTCAGGTCGGGCAGTTATCGGATCATACGATAACAGTTCTAGATCTTCGTCAATTATTTGTGAGAATCTTTCTCTAATGGTGATTGGGAGCAGTCTGTGCTCACCGATCTCTGTTTTCTCAACAAAGATGGTCGGTTTTGTAAAGATTAGTTCGTACTGGGTCTTTCCACAATGGGGGCACTCTTTGGCTTTTTTTGCCTTTTCTATGATTTGTTCTGGAATGCGCTTTTGTGAGATTACAGTGTATGCGGCACGTTTGAGCTTGATTTTTTTGAATATGTCCATGTCCTCTTGTGGAATTTTGAGTCTTGCACAGGAACGACATGTTGATTGCAACAGCTTGTGGATATTCTCAATGAATGCAATATGCAGTATTGGTTCTGCTAGTTCAAGATGTCCAAAGTGTCCGGGGCATCTTGCAGCCGTATTTCCGCATGTCAGGCATTTTTGTCCCGGTTCAAGGGTACCTAGCCTACCATCCATCAGGCCTCCCTGGACTGCCATCCCGTCTTCATCGTATGTTTCAGGAGCGGTAATCTCGGCGACTGAATATTTTCTAATTTCAGTTGGAGACCATACCGAGAATCGAATGCCTTCAATTGCCTTTATTGTTTGAATGGACATTAGACTTTCTCCTTGATTAACAACCGTGGTGCAATGTTGAGACTCTGCATCTCTTGTAATAACAGTTTAAACGCATATGCTACTGATACAGACGATACTTTGGCCTTGTCCCCACAGACCCTGCAGACATATTTTCTTTGTTTAACATCATGATAGGCTACCAGACCACATCTCTCACAGACAAAGATATCAGACTTGTCAGACTCGTCAAGCAGCCTGTCTTTGAGGATCATGGATGCACCATAAGCAATGAGACAGTCTCTCTCCATCTCACCGAACCTTAATCCACCACCTCTAGCCCTTCCTTCTGTTGGTTGTTTGGTCAACATTTGAACCTGTCCGCGTGCCCTTGCATGAATTTTATCTGCAACCATGTGGTGAAGTTTTTGATAGTATACAACTCCGATAAAGACCTCAACTGGAAATGATCGTCCGGTTCTTCCGTCATACATTATCTCTTTACCGGAATGTTTGAAATTATACGCATCCATTACCTCCTTGACTTCATCCATTTTTTCCCCTACAAATGCAGAACCGTCAAATCGTTTTCCACGTAATGCTGCAGCCTTTCCACAGATTGATTCCATCATCATTCCGACTGTCATTCTTGAGGGGAACGCATGGGGGTTGATCAATACATCAGGAGACATGCCTTCTGCCGTATATGGCAAGTCTTCGGCCTCAGCCAGGATTCCCAGCACGCCCTTTTGACCATGTCTTGATGCAAACTTGTCACCAATCTCGGGAATTCTCATATCCCTTGCCCTAATCTTGTACATTTTTCCACCTTCATTTGACTGGGTCATGACAACAGTGTCCACAACTCCTGTCTCAGAGGGCCTCACACCAATGGACGTATCCCGTCTGTAGGGACCAGAGGATTCAAACTCTCTATACTCTTCCATGAATCGAGGAGGACTGGTTTTACCAATCAGAATGTCTCCCCCCTTTAGTGTGGATTCGGATGCAACGACTCCATCTTCTTCCAGTAAACGGTATACACGCTCCCCCTTGTAACCTCGTATGTTATCCTCAGCGTTAGGAATCTCAAAGAGATCACGCATTCCGCCTGGATACTGTTTTGCCTCTGCATCATATATTCTAAAAAAGAAACTTCTTCCCAACCCCCTGTCAACTGATGCCTTGCTGAGTACAATGGCATCCTCTATGTTGTAACCGTCAAAGGGCAGTACTGCAACGATACAATTCTGACCTGCAGGTCTTTCCTCTATTCCCAAAAGCTTCATTGCCTTTGTGTTGACGATTGGTGTTTGCGGGTATAACATAAAGTGCTGTCTGACATAGGTACTAGTGTTCATCATTGGTGTAGAGAACCCTAGGCTCTGTTTTGCCATTGCAGACTCGTATGTGTTTCTTGGAGACTGGTTGTGTTCAGGATATGGAATTATTGATGCTCCTGCACCAAGAATTGCCGGAGGAAATATTTCAAGGTGGGTGTATTTCTTTGTGTTCTTGTCATCCAGGGTAACATAACAGTTTTCTTCCTCGTTGGCATCAATCATCTCCAGGACGCCCATTTTCAAGAGATCAGTCCAAGAGATTAATTTCCTTGAGACTTTACCCAACAGTTCCTGGGTTAACAGTGGTTTGTTGTCTTTGATAATTATCAGTGGTCGCAGGACGCGTCCTGCATTGCAATTTACATATAGTCTTTTTGTCGAACCCTCGATTTCAGATTTATGAAAAGAGACTCCAACATGAGAAGATATCTTTGAGTTTCGTCTAAGGTCCCTCAAAGAGTCAGCTAGTTGCTTACCGTCCTTAAAATATCCCATTAAACGGCCATCAACAAATACGCGGGTGCCTTCTTTTTTCAAATCATCTTTGGCATCAAAGAAATGCACCGTTCCAAGATCATAGAGTTTTTCCACGATTTCTTCAGAGGGAACATTGACTGAGATGATTCCAGATAGTGCCAGGTTTTTTACAAGACCGCAGTTTGAGCCTTCCGGGGTCTCACTTGGACAGATTCTTCCAAAGTGGGTCGCATGCAAGTCTCTTGCCTGAAAGTTTGGCTGAGTTCTGCTAAGAGGGGACTGGATCCTTCTGAGATGGCTGATTGTAGAGAGATAGTTTGTCCTGTCAAGCAACTGCGTAACCCCGACACGTCCCCGTCCCCAGTTTCCAGTCGCAATAGCGTTGTTTAGTTTATCAGTAATTATTCCTGGACGAATTGCAGCAGCTACTGCATTAATTCCACGTTTTTGACCTGATCTCTCCAATTGATATTTCATGTCTCTGACAAGATTTCTAAACGCAGTTCTAAACAGGTCTGCCAGCATTTGTCCTGCAAATTTTATGACCTTGTTTCCATAGTGGTCTTTGTCGTCAGGGGCGACCCATCCAAGTTTTAGCTCCAACAGTTTGCAGGCCGCTTCACCAAGGAATTGGGCTTTTTCTTTTCTGTTTTCAGGATGTTTTCCCAAGTGTGGTAACAGTCCCCAATCCAGCAAGGTTTCTGCACGTTTAATCTGAAATTCTTCTAGCATTCCAGGTGCAATTCTTTTACTGATGTAAACAATTGCATCCTTTGATGTTGAAACATCAGATGCTTTTTCAAATGAGCCCTCTAGTTCGTCCTGAAGGTCATTCACCAGTGAGACTACTCCGGCAATCTCTCTGTCTGATTCCAATCCAAGCGCCCTCATTAGTATGACGACTGGTATGTCAACAGGAGAGCCTGGAATTCTAGCAACAATCAGTCCGTCGTTTTTCATGACAAGTTCTAATTTTGCACGATAGCCTACAATTGAAGAATATACTTTGGATTTGAGAACAATGTTTCCGCCTATAGTCTCTCTATCAACGATAATTTTGTTGTAGGATAGATCTTCTAGTCCCACTATTACTCGTTCAGAGCCATTGATGATAAAGTAACCACCTGGATCGTTTGGATCCTCGCCGTGTTCAATTAATTTTTGAGTTGAGAAATTATTCAAGATACATGCATTTGATTTTGCCATTACTGGGACATCACCAATATGGACAAATCTGGTTTCCAAAATTTTTCCGTCCTCTACAACACTTGCTTCAATCATTACGGGTGCAGAGTATGAGACATTTCTCAGTCTTGCTTCAGCCGGCGTGATATGAGTGATGGAGCCATCTAGTTCCATCATTCGTGGTTGTTGAAGTTTGACTTTGCCTAGCTGAATCTTGTAAGGATATTCGGCGTTTTCAATGTCTATTTGACTGACTTCATCGATAATGCTTTGAAGACCACGTTCTAAAAATTCATCAAAGGAGTTTAGATGCTGACGTGCAATACCCTCACGTTTTAGGATATCTTGGATTATCGGCCAGCGTTTGATAGAAGAATGCGTCATTATAATTCCACCACATATCGGTAATAGAGACTGACACCAGCAGTTGGGCTTTTTCGGGTAATCTTTATCATATCGCCTGGTTTTACACCAAGTCCCAGGATTGCAGGATCAGTTACAAAGATTAATGGTAATTCGGTCGGTTTACAATTGTATTTTTTTATAACTTCGTCAGCTTCCTGTTTTGTGATAATTTCATGTTTTGGCACATAGATATGATCAGGGACCAGAACTTGATTTTTCTTAATTGCCATCTAGTCCTCCATGTAAAACATTAAACGTAACAGCGAACAATATACACAAACTGTCAAAAATTAATGTTCTGGTTAATATATATCTAGTCTGAAATTCGAGGGCAGTTGTTGCCCAATTCCCTCTGAACGTAAAGTAGGGGGGATTTATTCATCATTTTACATTTTGATCGCAAATAGTGTCATTTCTATGCCAAAACACAAGAGAGGCCATATTCAGATGCCTGGTGCGTTCTGCAGACTCTAAAACAAGACAGATCATATAGAAATCAGATCATATAGAAATTAGGCCATAACAGAGCAATCAGACGTAATCCATAGGTGTCAAACAGATGGTAATACGCAGACAGGCTAGATGTAAGAGTTTAGGTTGAGCACGAATTTTAGATGTTCTAGTCAGGAGACCTAAACTTTTACGGCTAGATCAGTCAAGCTGTACGTAGAGGGGTTAATTGAGCAATAATCCGTATTGTCTAGAGTTTTGAAATTCCTTTGTGTTTGTGTCAAAAAAACAATACGATTTGACATATCTTGGTAATTGTCTAGAGTTTTGAAGTTCCTTTGTGTTTGTGTCAAAAAAATAACCAGTTTTGGCATATCTTGTGCGTAATACTTCAAAACTGTAGACAGCTACGAGATTATGCGTAATTGACTGAACCGCGCCAACCATTACAACAATACTCAGACAAAATCATTAGACGTATTGCGTAATGATTTCTAGTAGATATTTAGAAGATAATTTCTCGAATTATTCTGAAATCTTGGATTTTTAGGTATAAAATTACACAAAATATCGTAACTGTCTACAGTTTTAGAGTATTACGCACAAGATATGCCAAAACTGGTTATTTTTTTGACACAAACACAAAGTAACTTCAAAACTGTAGACAATTACAAAATATCTAATGTTGAAAAAAATCACTCTAATTACGCAAAAGGTCCATTACCATCATATCAAATGTGAACAAGTTGGTGCGCACAAGTCTATTGTTGTTTGTTATTTTGGTCAATTACGCATAATCTCCAGTATACAAGATATGAAGAAACACGGATAGTAACTCCATCTCTTGCAAGGTAGACAAGACGCAAGTGGGTTAGATTTGAACGAATCTGGAACGTTTCTTTAGAACGTTAGAAGAAGAATTGCCATACTATGACTCTATGGATGACTACATTGGGTACTAAAACGAGAAAAGGCTTCACTTTTCCTTGGACATTGACCGTGGACAGACTCCACTCATGGCATTTGCAGACAAAAAGACCACAAAAGCGATCAGAAAAAGCAACCCAAAATGGATGGAGTGTGGGCACTAATGACTAGCGGACATAATTTCCATATAATACAGTCAATAAATTTTTGCGCAACATTAAATAGTGTAAATTCAGGCGTAAAATTGATGAAAGCTCATCTAACGGTGTTTGTCTTGTCTGCAATTTTAATTGCAAGTTCAAGTCTGGCACCAGCATTTGGACAAACACAAAGCTCGATTGTTGTTACTACAGATAAAACATCCTATTCAGAGGGTGAAACAATTCTAGTAACAGGTAAAGTGAAAGATCTGTATTCTGGAATTCAAGTAAGTGTAATTGTCATGTCTTTTAATGGAAACCGGGTAGCATTAGCTCAACTACCAGTTGATGCTGATAAAAAATTCAGTGTCGAGTTTACAGCCGGAGGAAATCTAATGAAAGAAGAAGGTAAATATGATATTACAGTTCAATATGGAGACAAAAAGCGAATAGCAACAACATCATTTCAATTCACAGGCTCCACTGATGATGTACCCCATTATGATGATGATAATGTAACTGAAGGAACATTCAAAGTTGAGGGTTCAGGTGATTTGGTAACATACGAGATCAAAGGTGGAAAACTATTAGGAATTGTACCTGATCCTGATGGAAACTCACTGATTATTAGTATCGAGGCAACAGAAGACGGTTCAATAACTATCACAATTCCTAGAACGGTATTGGATGCAGTTAATGAAAATGGACAAGATGAGGATTTCTTTGTCTTTGTTGACAACCATGAAACAGATCATGATGAAATGACGCCACATATACCACCATTCAGATCACTCACAATAGAATTCCCAGCAGGGGCTCAAGAGATCGAAATAGTCGGTACATTTGTAATCCCAGAGTTTGGTACAATTGCAGTAATGATTCTAGCAGCAGCAATCATCTCAATAATTGCAATATCTGCAAAGTCAAGATTAAGTATCATACAAAGATACTAAATTTCAACTTTTTCTTTTTTGATGTTCTAGGTATACCAGAGATCCTAAGTCTTTTCAATTAATTGTTCTTGCAAAATATCGATACATGTAAAGATCAAACTTGTGTGTTCTCAGATATTCCATAACTGTATATCTCATTTCATGAATTGACTCATAAAATTCTGATTGAACATTATCATGTTTGCACTGTCTCCAAATTTCTTCTATCATACTCAAATGTGGGGAACCTCTTGGAAGATATGCCAGTTTGACATTCTTGTTGTTTTGCAAATATCTTTTTGTATCATTGGATGTGTGTTGTGACGCTCTGTCAACAATAACAAATATTTTCCCAAATTTTTTCTGAGCTTTTTTCATATAGTCAACAAATGATATGGAATTGAATTTTTCATATGATCTGAAAAAGCTTTGATTAGCATCACTTACCATTCCATAAAGTTATATCTTCAAAACTCTAGACAATTATGGGTTATGAAGTAAAGATTCTAGCGTCGTTTTGTCTTTTTGGTGATTTTTCTTGATCTCTTGCTTGCATTTCCAACCCAAAAAAACGAACCATCCTTGTTGAAGATGATCTTGCCTTGCATCTCAAGTATCGTTAAAATAAAGTTAAACGTAGGATAACGCATTCCTCTAGGTAGTAGATTGTATAGATCTTGTTTTTTATTGAACTTTTTCTTCTTTAGCACTAGTTTTTCAATTCGAACAAAGGTTTTCAGTGTCGGATTGTGATGTTTGCTTTGTGCTAAAATAAAGTTTAGAACGTCAATAGGTTTTTTCATTATTTCACGTTCCGTGTTATTATATTTATGTGTATGTATAGTTACAGCTAACCCAGATGTGCTCACAATCATGACCAATCCGGAGGTAGAACAGGGAGGAGGTGGTTTTGACTAGATCTTTGCATTTTTAGCCGATTTTGAGCACATCTGAGTTAACTGAGTTACGTGTATTGTACAAAAATTATGTCCGCCTAGAATCAGGCGTACGATATCTGATTATAACCGCCTGTACCGATCAGCAAATATGACAAAACAAAGACTCGCAGACAAATCAAACAGATATTTGATCAAACAGCGCAAGATTGACAAAAGCACATCCAACATAGCTGCCGAGCTTGACATCACGGCAAGACACGTCAGACGACTCTGGTCACGGCTCCTCAACACCAAAACCATTCCAAAAATACGAAAATCTGGACGTCCAACCAAGGAGCCAAGTCATACCCAAACAAGGTCAGTGTTGAACATGCAAAATGAAGGGAATCATGTTGACGTGGTAAGAACAGTCAAACACCTTTGAGACGCCGGTGTCAATATGTCCTACCATATAGTAGAGATTATGCGTAATTGACTAAATCACGCCAACCAATGCAAACTCTAACAAGATCATACATCTCAAAATAATTAAAGCCAGTCAAACTTGTACAAAAAAATATAAAATAAATTATTAAACATGCAAAATAATCAGCTTGGCAAAAACGCACAGCATAACATTGTGATATTTTACTATACATCTAATCAAAATAGTCCACGGAGGTGGAGGCATACCCTTTTTCCATTTACGCCATATCTTTTTCCACATTGTACGCAGATTGACAAGATCGGTTACCACACTAAACTCTGTTTCAAACTCTTCTAGTGTACCATCATTGCATCAACTATTCTTGCATAGGTTTTCATGACACCTATGGTGTACTCTACCTTGACTCTGACCCCATTTATCTTTCTGTTTTTTGCCCGTTCTCGTTTTGTCAGTTGGTGATTCTTTGGTTTCTTTTTAGGTTGCATAGATTGTGTGTTGTTATATAGTAAATCCGTTATTCCTAAAAATCTCTTGTCAGAGTATGGTGATATATTACTGCTTCCGTATGTATCAACCTCTACGCCTAAATCCGCTAGAATAGTTGAGACGTTATAAGCATAAAACATGTTCTTTGCTGATTCATACTGACAAAGATGACTGCAAAGATGTGATCACACCAGATTGGTTATTGAAACACCAGATGCTTTGTTTAGGACAACCATTTCAGCAGGATATTTTGACATATCAAATGTTTTGCCATCTTGTTTTGAATCCTCTTCAATGTCTTTTTAGGTAATTGTCTACAGTTTTGAAGTATTGCGCACAAGATATGTCAAAATAGGTTTTTTTTGTAACTGTCTACAGTTTTAAAGTTCCTTCGTGTTTGTGTCGAAAAAATAACCTGTTTTGACATATCTTGTACGTATTACTTCAAAACTGTAGACAGTTACATTTTTTTTGACATAAACACGAAGGAACTTTAAAACTGTAGACAGTTACATTTTTAGGCTCTTATATCAAAACAGAATTCAAACACTGCACGAGTCTGGAATTTACATCCCTTGATTCAGGCATTCCTTGAGGGATAGGTCTATACGACCATTAGACGAATTTATAAGCATTTTTGATAATTTGTAATCAATGGTTGTTGTAATTGATCCCCAGATTGCAGGCGTATCAGGAGATATGCTTCTCTGTTCTCTGGTGGATTTGGGTGCTGATAAAAAAAAAATAATTGACGGAATTCGAGAATCCCAAAAATTTTTCCCAAATTCGTCCATTACAAAAATTGATTTTCAAAAAACTCTAAAACATGGGATTCAAGCTGTCCGATTAATCCTAGAAATTAAAGATAATGTCCGTGAAAGAAAAGGCATCGAAATCAAAAAGGCAATCATTAATTCCATCCAAACTATTGGCCTCTCAAAAAAAGCAGAAATTTTCTCAGAATCCTGTATTGACACTCTAGTTTCTGCCGAATCTAAAATACATGGAATTCCTGAGGATTCTGTCCACCTTCACGAAGCAGCAAGCATTGATACTCTTGTCGACATTGTCGGCATTGCAATTGCATTGGAGGATTTGGGACTGTATGACGAGAAGATTCTCTGTCTACCCATATCAGTTGGTGGGGGTAGTGTTACTTTCTCACATGGGACAATGTCAAATCCGGCTAGCGCAATTCTTGAAATTCTTAAAAACTCTAATCACATCATTCAAGGGAATGCTACAAATGAAGAACTTGCCACTCCCACTGGTGCATGTATTCTAGTCAACTTGGTAAATGATGTTGTGCGGAATTATCCCTCAATGAAGATTGATTCGATTGGTTATGGCGCAGGACAAAAAGATTTTGAAACTTTTTCCAATGTTTTGAAAATTGTCAGCGGCTCTGAGAATGACTTTGATGTTGATTCAGTAAAGATACTTGAAACAAATGTCGATGATGTTTCAGGGGAAATTCTGGGAAATCTACTTGAGAAAATCATGGAAAAGGGTGCAAAAGATGTTTCAATTTATCATGGAATTACCAAGAAAGGAAGGCCCACACATCTCGTATCCGTAATTTGTGATAACGAGCATGTTGAAAAGATCGTCGATACCCTTGTACTTGAAACTGGTACCCTGGGTATTCGAATCTCAGAATCCAACAGATTCGTTGTTCCTAGAACCATTCATACTGTTTCACTGGCTCTGAATGGAAAGCCCTTTCAAATAACCTACAAAAAATCCTCTTTTAAGGGAAAAACTGATTTTAAAATAGAATTTGATGACTTGAAGAATGTCGCTGCAATGATTGACAAATCAATTAAAGAGACTGACTCTTTATTAAGAAAAGAGATTGAAAAACTAGAGGCCTCACAATGACAAAGCTAGACGAGTTGATAGACTGGTTTGAGTCAAAAAACAAGGTAATGATTGCGCTTTCCGGCGGTGTTGACAGCGCACTTGTCGCATATGCCGCTTTTCAAAAATTAAAAAGTTCGGCAATCGCTGTTACTGCTGATTACAAAACCCTGTCTGAAGAAGAACTTTGTTCTGCCAAACAAACATGCAAGGAGATAGGAATAAAACATCTCTTTTTGGATTATAACGAGCTTGAAAATGAAGAATTTGCCAAAAATGACCCAAACCGATGTTTTCATTGCAGGGTGGAATTGGGCACTCGACTGACTGCACTGGCCAAACGACACGTTATCTTGGTGATAGTTGATGGAACCAATGTGGATGATTTAGGTCAATACAGGCCCGGCATTGAGGCTTTAAGACAGTACGGTATCCAAAGCCCGCTTGTAGAAACAAACTTTTCAAAATCAGAAATCAGAGAATCTGCAAAATCTGTAGGATTATCTATCCATGACAAACCATCAAACTCTTGCCTGGCATCCAGGATACCTTGGGGACAACGAGTCACATCTGAGAGACTGGCTAGAATTGAGTTTGGAGAAACAATTGTCAAACAACTCACAAATGTAAGGCAAGTCAGGGTCAGAGATATTGACGGTTGTGCAAAAATCGAGGTTGAGAAAGTAATGATTCCGTCACTTTGTGGAGACATTTTAAATAAAATCACTGAAAAACTACAGATGATCGGATTCTCTACAGTTGAAATTGATCAGGATGGATACAAACCAGGAAAAATTAACGTGATTACGGATTGATCTATCTGGATAATGCGGCATCAACTCAAATTCATGAGGATGTTTTCAACTCAATGCTACCCTATCTGAAAGAGCAATATGGAAATCCATCATCCCTACACCGTCATGGAAGACTAGCTCGCAAGGCAATTGAAAAATCAAGAAAACAGATTGCATCTCTAATCAATGCAGAACCGTCTGAAATCCTGTTCACATCCGGCGGTACTGAATCAAACAATACGGCCTTGCAGGGAATTGCAATGAAAAATACATCCGGCCAGATCATCACATCAATGGTCGAGCATGACGCAATTCTAGAACCATGTAAAAGATTGGAAAAAAACGGATTTGATGTGGATTACTTGCCGGTAAACGAGTTTGGAATGATAAATCCCTCTATTTTACAAATCCACATCTCTGATAAAACCAGTTTGGTATCTGTAATGTTTGGAAATAACGAAGTGGGCACCATACAGGCAATCTCTACACTCTCCAAAATATGTAATGAAAATAATGTCCCGTTTCATACTGATGCAGTACAGGCAGCTGGCAAGGTTCCAATTGATGTAAAAAAACTAGGAATAGACCTGCTATCCATCTCGTCTCACAAGATATATGGTCCAAAGGGAGTTGGTGCCTTGTACATTAAAAACGGTATGGATGTCTCACCTGTAATGTTAGGTGGAGGCCAGGAACGTGGACTGCGTTCTGGAACTGAAAATGTCGCAAACATTGTAGGGTTTGGAAAGGCGTGTGAAATGGCAAAAAATAACCTAAATGAAAATATTACTCATATGAAAAAACTACGAGACGCACTAGTTGACAAGGTACTGCAAGATATCCCTCAAGTAGTGCTAAATGGCCATCCCCAATACAGATTGCCAAATAATGCCCATTTTACGTTTCTTGGTGTCAATGGCGAGGATCTTTTAATCAAGCTTGATGAATATGAAATTGCGGCATCCACAGGTTCTGCATGTTCTGTAAATACGCAAAAGGCCTCACATGTCTTGCAGGCAATGGGATTCTCACTTGAACAAATTACTGGTTCGCTGCGATTGACAACAGGGATATTTAATGATCAAAAAGAAATAGATCACACGGTGCATGTGCTGCACAAAGTGGTTCAAGAACTCCGCGCAGTCTCTCCGTTCAAAGAAAAATACTCTTTTGTTTCAAAAGACTAGACCCTTACCTGAAATCTATTTCTAGAGGCCAAAACTATTGTCATTATACCTATAATCAGAATTATCATTACAAGGCTACCAAATTCTGGAATGACATAGGTTCCAATAATCTTTATATCTGAATCACCCTCTTCAAAATTAACTGTTATTACTCTGGATTCTGTATACGCTATTGATTCCTGATAGGACACATCTATTCCGTCTATTAGAATAATGAAAATTTCATCTTTACCATTCTGTTTCTCGGCACCTATGAATTCTCTGGGCAAATCCAGTGTGATGATTCCATCGTCTGTTGAATTAATATGCACTAGTATTGCAAAATCTTCTGAATCAACTGTCATGTCTTTGACTGTTCCTCCTCTGATAGTATATTCCACATCAAAGGTTCCAAAACTTCCAGCATCTACCTCGGAACTATTTGTAGTCACTATTATCTCTGATTTGGGAATATATCTGATCGTAATATCGGCATCGTGTTCTTGATAGAACGCCTTGATTGTGTATTCTCCCTCGCTTTTCCATGCCGGTTTTTCTGCAAGAAATCTCTCTGTAAAGCTGCCGTCTTGAGCTATTGTAATCTGCGCAATCTCTAGTATTGTTCCTTTGTGAATAACCTGTAATATCAGTGGAGTCTCGCCAATTATTGTGCTGACACTACCTGATACGACAATTGTGTCACCTTCATCATAGTTGTTGTCATCTGTCTGAATGGAAATTAGGGGTTGTGCAAAAACTGTTCCGCTATAAATCATTAACAAAGCAACAAGACCGCAGAATTTTACAACATTCACAATATAACCAATACCCATTTGTATATTTCTTTTACTATCAAAAATGAAAAAGAAAAAAAGTTGTGATTTTAGTATCTTGGTATGATGCTCAGTCTTGACTTTGCAGATATTGCAATTATTGAGATAATTGCTATTGCTAGAATCATGGCTGCAATTGTACCGAATTCTGGAATCACAAAGGTACCAATAACCTCAATTTGTTCAGCGCCTGCTGGGAACATGACTGTTACTCTATTGTTCACAATCTCTGCATCATCCCATTGTTCTCCGTCAACTAGTACCATAAAGATACCGTCCTGGACCGTCTTTGATGGGTTTATCATTAGTATTCCATCGTCTTTGGCGTTGATGTTGATGATAATTGAATTATCATTACTATTGAGAGTTGTACTGATTACTACTCCGCCTGAGATGCTGTATGGTATGCATTGACCATTTGCACTCAGATCATTACCACGACATTTTACGTCTGTTTCTGGTGTAGAGTAGTTTACTGTCGATTCAACTCCACCATCTAGTTCAACTTTTACTTTGTTACTTTTTTCAGCACTTCCATAGTTTACTTTAATGGTGTAGGTGCCGTCATATTTCCACATTGCACCTGCTGTATTTAGTGTTGTCTGAAAACTACCGTCTTTTGCTACCTTTACCTGATCAACTGTAACAAGGTTGTTTAGAGGACTAATAACAGCAACTGTAATATCAAATCCTGATACACTTGCTACCATACCATTTACCTTTATCATGTCATTGTGACTATAATCTGTCTTGTCTGTCCAAACAGATACTGGAAGATCTTGAAGTAGCATCTCATTTGCCATATCTCTGACATCTTCCATGGAACATCCTACACATGCTTGTGGAAGATCCCTCTCAGCATGTACTGTTGACATGGATAAAGTACCGGCTACAGTCAAAACGACTAGCAGCGCGAATGATGTACGGTTGTTCATCTTGTTGCGGTTTACATTTGTCTCTATTTATGTATATTTAAAAAGAGAAAAAGGTTGTAATTTTAGTATCTTGGTATGATACTCAGTCTTGACTTTGCAGATATTGCAATTATTGAGATAATTGCTATTGCTAGAATCATGGCTGCAATTGTACCGAATTCTGGTACTACAACGCCATCTTTGATATCCACTTTGACTGAAGCAATATATTTTGCAATATTAGATTGTTGTGCGGTTACCGTGTAAAAACCATCTTGTTTCCATAATGACCCTCCTATGACAATCACAGAAGTGAATTCTCCATCAAGCATTGGGGACACTTGATCAACTGACACTATGTTTTCGTTTGGTGCAATTACAGTCAATGTGATGTCTTGATTCATTTTGTCAGTCCATCCTATGATCTTTATCATGTCGGATCCCATTTCAGCTTCTGCATAAATTTCAAGTCCGGTCTCTCTAGCGGTATCTGGCATGTTTGGAACAAACATTCCTGTCTCTAAATTAGATTCAGTAATGAAAGTTCTTTCAGCCATACCGCTGTTCACTTCAACAAGAACTGATAGTGTGTATAATGATGATCCACCTTGTTTTGCTGTTATGGAATAGTATCCATCCTCCTTCCAAAATTCACTAATTTTGAATTTGGTTTCAAAGTCTCCGTTACCATCCGGTGTCACTTGATCGACGTCAACTATGTTATTTCCACTTGGTGACGTTATTTTGAATGTAACATCTGTGTAGCTTGAAATTGTCTTACCTGTGATGGTAATGATATCTGAGCCTCTGTCGGCCATGGCTGTAATGGAAATTCCCTGACTTTGAGCAAAAACATCTTGCTGAATTGAGGTCATTGAAACTAATGACAGCGCCAAAAGAGCTATTGCCATTGATGTTGTAGAACGTTTAAAACTCAACTTAATTCAATCTCTATATCTTCGTTATTTATGTATTATTTAAGGGTAAGAGTTTAGGTTGCGTATGAATTTTAGATGTTCTAGTCAGGAGGCCTAAACTCTTACATTTAAGGGTAATACCCCCTCATTTGGAACAGGTTTTTACAAGCATTTTTACCAATATTTCAAAGATATTTTCATCTCTGTTGTTGAAACGAAACTCAATTTTTTTGAGATGTTTTAATTGTCGTTTAAGGGTATTGCAATGTTTGCAACAATATTCCAATTCATTCTTTTTTGCATTGACATATCCTGTTTTTACTACTAATCAAAAAAGATATATGACAAAAATACTACAGGTATAGCTTCAAAACTCTAGACAATTACATTATATCTCCTAATTTTGTACCTGATTATACCCTTCTAGCATCTGAGAAACTATTCTTCTATCCCATAGTGTGATGTTATTTACTTTAGCTAGTTCTTTTGCACCTGGTGTAAAAGATGAATTGGTTACTACAATTCCTTGGTCAGCACCATAATATGCGATTGCAGCAAATACTTCTTGGACTGCACTGTTTGTAACTTTTCTATTAAGCGCATAATTTTTTGCTTGTATGATAAATTTCTCATCATCATTGTATGCTTCAATATCTCCACCTTGATCTCCTACCTTACCTACAACTTTAGCATCAGAATATCCATTTGCATTTAGTAATTTCTCCATAAATTTTTCAAATTGGATTCCCGTAAGTTTATCTACATCATAAATTGTAATCTCTTCTTGTTTTGTTGTATTTGATTCTCTTTTAGTTTTGGTTTGTTTTACTTCAACTTTAGATAATTCATTTTCGACAAATTCAAGTAATTTATTTACATTTAATTCCTTTCCAATGATTTCATCACCGATGATTCTCTCTGCAAATATTTCCTTATTCTGATCCATAGTTTGAGAAAATTCCGTAGCAAAATGAATGAGAATGGGTAATAACCTTTTTTCTCCGGAAAATGTTTTCCAAAAATTTCCTTCAAAGTTTTTTGATGGGATATGTTTTGTCCTAGTATGGTTTGATGATATTGATATAGATGTAGTATTAGTAATTGAAGATTCTTGAGATTCTGATGTGTAATTTTTTGAGATTTGAGTTGACTTTTTAGATACTGTGTTTTTGAGTTCCTCAAATTTTCTCATTAGATATTTTTTATCACTGTCATAGACTGTCTTGCCATTTTCTAGAGCATTTTTAATTGCATCTAATCTTGTTTCTTCACCTATTTTGGCAAGTCTGATCTTTTCTATCAAATCCAATGTCCATTGTATTTTATTATTCAATCAAATTCCCCTCCATTCAGACTCATTTTCCGTCTCATCTTTTACTTCTCTGTAATCTTGTTTTGATTCTGATTTTGTATGAGAAATTATTGGTGATTGTTTTTTTCTTTTCTTTTTCATTTTCCGTAATACTATGATTCCTGCTACTATAGTCATTAGGATAATTACGCCTGAATATGATGAATTTTCTTTATCTTTTTGTATAGTTTCTGCTTTTTGTTCAGCTGCTTTTTGTTCAGCTGCTTTTTGTTCAGCTGCTTTTTGTTCAGCTGCTTTTTGTTCAGCTGCTTTTTGTTCAGCTGCTTTTTGTTCAGCTGCTTTTTGTTCAGCTGCTTTTTGTTCAGCTGTTTTGTTCAGCTGCTTTTTGTTCAGCTGCTTTTTGTTCAGCTGCTTTTTGTTCAGCTGCTTTTTGTTCAGCTGCTTTTTGTTCAGCTGCTTTTTGTTCAGCTGCTTTTTGTTCGTCTTTCTGAGCCTTTACTTGTCCCAATATCTCTCTTGCAGATAGAAGTTCTTCAGGCGAATATTTTTTCTCTTTAACTTCAAAATTAATTTCTCCGAGCTTAGAACGCCCATATGTTGCAAGCACATTATACTTTCCTATTTGAGAATCTTCATCAATAATGAAAAAAGTTTCAAAATATCCATTACTTTTTAGTATTATTAGTTGTCCTGTAGTTAATCCATCAGGCAAATTTATGAGAATAATTAATCTATTTCCTTCATGAATTTCATTTACTGTTCCGTATATTTTGATCATAATTTGTTCATGATGAATAATTTCGTATGTTGCACTATCTACATGTAATGAACCCTGTTCACTATTACTATCAATGGTAGCATACGCATTTGGAATTAATCCTAGAAAAAATACAATAATCAAGTTTTTCTTATTTATTAAAATTTTATTTTTTATGTTTGATACCATCTAATCGCCCCTAAGAATTTGTAAAGAGGCTTTATTTACCACGATTGTTTTTGAGCCAAATAATTTCTTTGCTTTGAATATTAGATATTTTGTATTACCTCCAAACTCCCATTTTTTGTGTTTTTGGTATTGTGGGTATTTCTGAATTAGTTCTTTTACTTGAGGATGTTCTCTATCTGTTGTTTTTAAATTCAAACAAGTATTACATTGATCTCTGCTAACACAGTCTGAACTGTACTGACATGTGCAAATTTTACATGTTTTTGTGTCTGAATCACAATGAAATTTCAAGCAAATTGCGCATGAATTTTGATGATTTACGCAGAATAATTTAGAGCAAACTCCACAATTTTCAGAATCTTTCTCACATGTAAAATTTTTACATGAATTACACTGCTGAAGTCCTTTGCTACAAAATCGTTTAGAACAAAATTCACATCGATCTAAGCAAAAATAACATAAAAATTTTGAGCAATGCCCACAGTTCATTGAATGCGAATAACATGTTACTTCAGAACAAAACTCACAGTTTCTTGAACAGTCATTACACAATCCATCTTTGCAGATATAGCAAGGATTTAGAAGATTTTCACAATTCAAACAAAATTCTTTTTCACAATTCAAACAATTTTTAGTACAATGATCACATGAAACATGAGAGTTTTCACACAAATGAATAACTTTGTTATTGTTTTGACATCTATCACATTTTGTTACAAAACTAGACGCAGGATCTACATAATGTCCTTTGATCTGTTTTTTTAGTTCTCCTTTTTGTACAGTTATAAGACAATCTACAACATTGTATGAATATACTTGTGCTGCCAAAAGTGAAAAATCCAAACTAGGTTTATATTTTTTCTCTATGTGCTCCAAAGAAATTTGTTTATCTTTTACAATTTTTTGCATAAGTTTACTTGCTTGCTCTTCTGATTTTTTTAGTTTTTTCTCAAATTTTATTTTTTGTTCTACATGTTTACCTGCAGTTTCATAAGTTCTTGCATTTGTTATTTTTCTATCAAATTCTTTAAGTTTATATTTTTCAATATTTCGATCATATCTAATTTCTTGCATTCTCTTTTTCTCTTGAGCATCTAGTAATGCTATTTCACCTTTCTTGTTTTGTTCAGTTAAACCAACATATTTTTCAACTCTTGGTTTATTCTCATTTTCAAGTATCTCTATTGCTTTTGAATATGCATCATCAAATCTTTTGTCATGTTGTAATAGTATGAGATTTTTTTCTTCGAAATCTAAATTAAATGGGAATTCTAATGATTCAAGAGAATCTAATTCTAAATCCGTCCATCTAATTGATGATGAACTCTTGATGCTCTTGAGATTTACATGAAAATAGAATCTTATGCCTAATTTTTCATTCTCAGTGTGTTCATTAAGGCTAATTTTGCATTTATGAGCGTCAATTTTCTCTATTTCCTCGTGCATATTTTGCTCATTTTGTGGGATAGTACCTACAATAACCGGTGCTTGTTTTTGTGCTTCTCTAAGAACTACTGATAAAAAATTACTTCCGGGAACTACCAATTCATAGGAATGAGTTGCTGCAACATCTGGGATAAATGTGATTTTCTTTGATTCACCTCCAAACAATTTTGCAACTGAAAGTGGCAATGTTACATAGTATATTCCATTTTGTTCTTTTACCTCTGCATTAATTTCTTTAAGATAGTTTAGTGTAAGATCTTTTGAATATTGTAAAATAGTTTCCTCATTCAATTAACCATTATCCAATGCTGATAAATCAAAATTAGAAAATACTTCTGGATTAAACTCATTCATTGTTTTCTCCAGAATAGCTTTGTCTTTACTCCATTCCTTTCCAAGTGCAGAAAACTTATTTTCAATATCTTTTTTCTTTGTAGATGACATATATGATTCAAAGATTTTACCTTCAATCTTGTTTGGATCTATATCTCCAAAAAGTAAGTCTAGTTCTCCTATTGTCATTTTAAATAAATTAACTTTTTCATAGAGTAGTTTTAAGACATATTCTTCAATTGTATCTTTAATTGTAAAATTATGAATAACTACATCTTCTTTTTGTCCAATTCTATGAACTCTTCCTACTCTTTGCTCTACTCTCATTGGGTTCCATGGTAAATCATAATTAATTACATTATGACAAAATTGAAAGTTCTTACCTTCACCTCCAGCTTCTGTTGCAATCATAATTTGTGCATCTCTCTCGAATTTATTTACTACAGTATCTCTTTCTCCTGTAGACATTGCTCCATTAAATTTAACAACGTTAAAATCTTCATCTTCAAAACTATCAAAAATATAATCTTGTGTATCTCGAAATTCAGTAAATATCAAAAATTTTGATTCAGAATCATTTTGAACAATTTCTTTTAATTGAATCATTTTTGAATCTACTTTGATTTTTTCAGCCATTGAGATTAATTCCTCAATTACCTCATCTTCCTTAGAATCACCTCTCATTTTCCTTCTTAGAGCAGAAATTGTGGCTGCTGTACTGCTAGATAGTTGTCTTTGAAGGGTCATCAGTGGTAAAATGAAACATCCATCTATATCCCACAAACCTCTAACATATTCTGTTGCTGCAGAATACAGATCTTGTTCCTGTTGAGTAGATACTAAAGTGTGTGTCTTGGGAATTCGATCTGTAAATCCAATGTAACTTTTTACTTCTTCTCGAGTTGTTCTAATTATTACTTGAGATAAAGAGTCTTGTAGATGATCTCTGTTTTCCATTCGAAGTGTACGACTATTTTCTTCTTCTAGATATCTCCACGCAAAATTATTCCAAGTACCAAGATGTCCAGGTCTAATTAACTCTACCATGTTGAATAATTCTTTTAGATTGTTTTGTACTGGTGTTGCAGACAACAATAACAAGAATTTTTTTGGAAGATCTTTTACAAATTGATGAGCTCTTGTTTTTGAATTCTTTAATCTATGAGCTTCATCTACAATTACCATATCCCAATCAATGGAGTTTAACTCTGGTGCATTATTTGCCATATGTGCCGAGGATAATGATGCAATAAGCATAGCATGTTTGTCATACCCTTCAAATCTATTATCATCTTTACTTGCAATAAAATTTAAATCAAATTTTGATTCCATCTCATCTCTCCACTGTCCCACTAGAGATGGAGGAACAAGAATGAGCGCAGTATTTATCAAACCTGTTGTGTAGTATTCTTTGAGTAAAATTCCTGCCTCTATTGTTTTACCAAGACCTACCTCATCAGCTAACAATGCATGTCCATGAAAATCATTTTTGACACGTTTAACTGCCATTATCTGATGATCAAAAATTGAAATTTTAGATTTTAATGACTTTAAGATAGTTAGTCCTTTAGATTGTTGACTAGTAATTATTCCATATGCCTTTAGTAAATTATCTAATGATTTTTTATTGCTAAACTCTAGTTTCTGTAGTTTATTTTTTACACCAAATCTATCTGTGTAGTGTATATCTGCCAAATCTGTTAAAATCAATTTTTACTCATTTCCTAATTCTAATTTAGTTAACTTCATCTTTAAATAAATAGGTAATTGTAAACCTATTACCCCAACTAATTTGAGAAAATTATTAGAAGAGTTTATGCGTAATCGACCAAAATAACAATCGACTTGTACGCATCAACTTGTAGAGTTTATGCGTAATTGACTAAACCACGTCGACTATTACAACAATACTCAAACAAAATCATTAGACGTATTGCGTAATTATTCCTAGACGTAATTTTAGAAGATAATTTCTCGGATTATTCTGAAATTTTGGATTTTTAGGCATAAAATTACACAAAATATCGAATGTTGAAAAAAATCACCCTAATTACGCAAAAGGTCTATTACCATCATATCAACTGTGAACAAGTTGATACGTACAAGTCAAATGTTGTTTGTTATTTTGGTCAATTACGCATAACCTCTAGTAAACATGTCCTATGCAGCATTCTTTAGTTTTGTACCAAAACTGTATCCAAGAATAGCACACCTCTGCGCAATTCTTTTCACTTTGATTATCATTTTCTTCGTGTCAGTATCGGGGGCAGCACATTTTGCAGTATGAAATAATTTCTGTAACTGTCTACAGTTTTGAAGTATTACGCACAAGATTGGTCAAAACAGGTTATTTTTTTGACACAAACACGAAAGAACTTCAAAACTGTAGACAATTACGTTTTTTGCTACTTGATTCATACCTTTTGTAATATGCTAGTTTTACAATCCAGAATTCAGAGTAATCATTGGTCTGGTCCCCTCTAGAGCTGTACCGTTTACTGACACAGAGTTTTTGAGTATGCTGGGAGGTTTACTCTCATGGTAAAGAAATGGACAACGTCAGAAAAATCAAGAATCTTACTAGAGTTACTAACTACTAGCATCAGCACAGCAGAGACATGCAGAAAGCACAATCTCTCACCAAATACTTTCTATCCTTGGAAGAAGAGGTTCCTAGAATCTGGTAAAATGGCATTCTCAGGAGCTCCTGATGGAAACGTCTGCAAGCAGATCCAAAAGGAAAACGACTCACTAAAGCGACTAGTTAGTGAGATTACAATTGCCAATGATATTTTAAAAAAACGTTGGGAGGCGTGAGAAGATGACTAGTAAAGGAAATGAAACAATCCATGAGTTTAGCAAAGTCATTGTTCTACTGTGGTCTACCAAAGTCTTTTTGGTATTACACCAAAACTCCACGAAACATTCCATTAAACAAGGGTGTAACTGAAACAGTTCAAAAGATAGGAAACCAACGACCGATCTATGGAACCCGCAGGATGGCAGCTGCTGCCTCAATAGAATTGAATAAAGCAGTAAATCGCAAACAAATCAGGAGAATATTTCACAGATTGGCCTGGATTGAGCCTAGTAAGACCAAAAAACAGATCATAAAAGTATCAAGGAAACTATTTTCTCCAACTGCACCAAACCAGTTGTGAGAGGCAGACATGTCATATGTTGACTGTGGAGCTGACGGCTGGTGTTAGTGCTTTAATGTAGTTGATGCATTTACTAGAAAATGGGTTGGATATTCATTTGCACCAAGTGCAACATTTGATGTTGCAGTTGATAGTATAGTGTATGCAGTGACTTCTCAGAAACCGGATTGTAATACTCTAAGAATAAGAACTGACAATGGAACCCAGTACAAGAGTCACGCAACAAGAAAAGCAATCAAACTTTTAGGAATAAAGCAGGAATTCATCTGACATCTGACACACACACACACACACACACACACACACACACACACACACACACACACACACACACACACACACACACACACACACACACCACAGCAAAACGGACATGTGGAATCATTTCATAAAACGCTAAAGAAAGAATATCTCTGGCCACACGAGTTTGCAAACTTTTCAGAGGCTAAAGTTGTTATTGCAGATGCGTACTCTGATTACAGCCATTCCAAGATTCGTTCATCTTTGGGATATCAGACACCAATCGAATTTAAAAAACAATGGGAGATGAGAAACCAATAATGGTACCAACAACACTGGAAAATCATGTCAAAAACGGTACTAAACATAGGGGACCACTCCATCATATGAACGGTAATCGTTCGTTTAATCTTGCCAGTCTAACATGAGTCCATGTCATCTATGGAATGCTTAGACGTTACAGGCACAAAACATGTTATTTGTTTTATTCATACATTAGATTTAATTATTGAAAATTAACAGCATTTTTCATGATTACCATAATCGGTTCAGGTAAAGTAGGCGGAAGCGCCGCGTTATTCTCTGCATTAAAGCGATTAGATGATCAGATATTGTTACTAGATGTTGTTAACGGGCTTCCACAGGGAGAAGCAATGGACATCAACCACATGCTATCAGAGCAGGGGATTGATGTGGAAGTAAAGGGTTCCAACGACTATGCAGACATGAAAGGATCAGACATTGTCATAGTTGTTGCAGGTTCCGGAAGAAAACCAGGAATGACGAGAATGGATCTTTTGAAGATTAATGCCACAGTCGTAAAGAGCGTTGTCGAGAATATTAAAAAATATGCAGACAATTCCATAATCATTCCAGTTACAAACCCGCTTGACCCAATGACTTACATTACTTTCAAGTTCTCAGGATTTGACAAAAGCAGGGTCTTTGGGATGGGTGGAATGCTTGACTTGTCAAGATTCAGACAGTTTATTCACGAAGCAACAGGGTATTCCCGTGACTCTATCAGGGCATTGGTAATTGGAGAACACGGGGAGAACATGCTGCCATTGCCAAGATTCTCATCAGTTTCAGGCATTCCATTGTCGTTCTTTCTTCCAAAAGAGAAATTGGATGAATTGGTTCAAAATACAAAACAGGTTGCAGCCAAGGTTATCGAGTTAAAGGGTGCCACAGTGCACGCTCCAGGAAATGCAATTTCTGCAATTGTAGAGTCAGTTGTAAGGGACAAAAGACAGGTAATTCCAGTTGCAACATACCTAGACGGGCAATACGGTCATTCAGATGTCACAATCGGAGTTCCGGCAGTAATTGGAAAGAAAGGTGTGGAGAAGATTATCCAACTAGACCTGAATGATGATGAAAGACAAGTCTTTGAGAAAGGAGTGGCAAGTGTGAGAGATGCCATTTCAAGTATTGATATCTAAGCCTTTTTTTATCCAAGCAATGTAAAGCCATCATTGGAAATTTATGAGATTTTGGAATCATTGAAGGCAGGCGAAACTTCGGTAGATGATGCAAAAAAGCTTCTTTCATTGTATTCCATTGAGCAAGTAGAGGGATTTGCCAAAATTGACATTAACAGAAGGTTGAGAAGGGGAATTCCAGAGATAATCTTTGCAGAAACAAAAGAGACAGACGAGATTAAAAAGATTCTCAAAAAGACCCTAGAGAAATCCAACTCTGTAATCATCTCAAGGATCAAAAAAAAAGACAGAGCAAAAATTCTAGCATTTGCAAAGAGGCTGAAAGTGAAAATAAAGACAGGAGAGAGATCATCGTCTCTGTTGCTGTTTAAAAAACCCATAAAGTTTCATGGCGGCAAAGTGGGAATACTCACTGCCGGAACATCAGATATTGGAGTGGCAGAAGAATCCAGGCTGGTATGCGAGGCAATGAATTGCAGGTGCATTACAAGTTATGACGTAGGAGTTGCAGGCATTCAGAGAGTTTTTCCAGTTTTAAGAGAGATGATAAAAGAAGAGGTGGATTGCATAATAGTGGCCGCAGGAATGGAAGGTGCCTTGGCCACACTTGTTTCCACCATGGTAGACATTCCAATCATAGGAATTCCAACATCAGTAGGATACGGATACGGAGAAAGAGGCATAGCTGCCCTTGCATCAATGCTACAAAGCTGTTCGCTTGGATTATCGGTGGTAAATATCGACAACGGAATTGCGGCAGGAGGAATTGCAGCAAATATTGCAAATAGAGTAGTTAGAAAAATGAAAAAATAATTCTAGAGAAAATTTTCACAAAGCAGGCAGTCGTCCTCGTAAACGATATATAGCATACTTTGACAAAGTTTCATAATTGGCTGGCAAACGTATTGTACTTACTGCTGATCGTAGTCTAATGACAAATTATAGGGGAAATTTTCTGTACGGTTTTATCGCATGCGGACCATACGAAGTTCTTCCAGAATGGGTTTTTGACAAGGTTTTCTGTCCATCAGTTGAAACAGACAAGGTAACAGGTAAAGTCAAAGTTGCCCAAGTAGGATTAAGAAGAGTAGAGAGCTCGTTACTTCAAGGAGGATACAAGAGAGACGAAGTGTTTCTTGCACATCCTGAAATGCTACACAAATCAATCGGATCAGATACCAAAGTAGTTGGAATTAATGTCATGGATCCGCTAGGAATGGCTCCAGTCACAACAACAATGTCGCCAGAAAAACTATCCTATGTGGCAATGAAATTCAAAAAAATGTGTGCCAGCATTATTCAACTCAAAAAAAAGTATGATTTCAAAGTGGTAGTAGGCGGTAACGGGGCGTGGGAGCTGGCCAAATCAGATAGGATGAAGATTCATGGGATTGACACCGTAGTAGTAGGTGAAGCCGACGAATTGGCAATAGACTTGTTCCAGGATTTAGAAAAAGGAGATGCGCCAGAATTGATGCATTGTTTTGTAAGAAACCTTGAAAACATTCCAATCATAGAGGGTCCTACAATCAATTCTCTGATTGAGGCAATGAGGGGATGCGGGAGAGGATGTGACTTTTGTGACGTAAACAAGAGATCAAAGAAAGATCTTCCACTGAAAAGATTACAGCACGAGGCAAAGATTAACTTGGATTACGGATTTGATTCAATCTGGTTGCATTCAGATGAGATGTTGCTGTACGGATGTGACAACAGGGACTTTGTTCCAAACAGAGATGTCATCACGGATTTATGGAAGGGTCTCAAGGGATTGGGCGCAGACTTTGTCGGCACTACACACATGACATTCTCAGCAGTTGCAGCAGATCCCACATTAATGCAGCAAATTTCGCACATCAACAAACAAGACGAGACAGGAAGATGGCTTGCAACGAATTTGGGAATTGAAACGGTGGCACCGTCACTAGTAAAGAGACATCTAGGTGTCAAGACAAAGCCATTCTCTCCTGAAGAGTGGGGAAGCGTCGTAATGGATGGTGCAAGGATTCTAAACAAGAACCATTGGTTCCCAGCTGCTACAATCATTATCGGTTGGCCTGATGAGACTCCAGATGACAATCAATACACCATTGATATGATCAAAGACTTTAGAGAGATGGATTTCAGGGGACTGGTAGCGCCGTTACTTTATCAGGACTTTAGTGAAAAGAATTCAATGCACTTTGGAAACATGAACGAGGCACAATTCACGCTGTTTTGGAAATGCTGGGAAAATAACCTGCGTGTCATTAATGATATCATTCCAATTATTCTCAGAAACAAGACATATGGTCCGCCAATGAAGGTCTTTATGTATGGCATTCTCAAGGCAGGAACCTGGGCAATCATGAGATATCTCAGAGGACTGTGCAAAGATCTCTTTAACGGAAAGAGTCCAGATGAGATCATGACAAAGTATGCAAAAAGCCTGTCGGTGTCTGCCCCGAGAATTCAAACAAAGAAATTATAGGCTTTTAATGGCAGCATCTGCCATAGTGTTTCGCTTTGGTGTCAGAGAGATAAAATAGATCTTGTCTGCCCTTTCAATACTGTTAACTTTATTGTAAGAGTGTGATGTGACATCAAATTCATAAATTCCCGGTTCAAGTGAGCCTTTAGAATAAATCATCACACAGGTCTCACCAGCCAATGGAGTGACAGGAATGAATACAAACACATACTCCTTGTATGAATTGATCGGTATTGTATTTTTCATCGGAGGAGCTACTGATGCCATATACATAAAGACATCCTCAATCGTGTCAAATTCTTCGTATTCAAACTTCACAAGATAACATGATTTGTTTCAGTATAATAACTTAGAGGGAATGGTTATCTTTTGGATTTGATGTGGCTGTGGATTTTGAATCCGATTAATGCAGGAATTGCAATGTACATTCCCAAGTTCAATGCAATCACAGAGAGTCCAAGTCCAAGGACATCAACTTCTGAACCCTCATCGGCGAGTGCCATTATTGATAATGAGGAGATCATTGGGGTAATGAAGGCTTGGACTGCTTTTTGGAACATTGGGTTTTCCCTTTCCCAGTCAGCGACTGTTGGGGCAAATGAATAATACACTGCATTAAATCCATTCATGAATGCCGTACCAGATGCAGTGGAGAGTATGGTATTATCTCTAACTTCTCGCAAGAATTGAACTTGTGGTGCTAGTTCTGTTCCATATGCTGCTGTTGCAATCAGACATGAACCATCTAATATTGTATCGTCCACAATTGGTTTGCAGACACCGTCTACTTTTTCAGTTCCAGGTCCGCATGTTATTTTATCATCAACTGGTGGTGGTGGGACATCCGGTTGTGGTGGGACGACTGGTGGTGGTGGTGGGACATCCGGTTGTGGTGGGACGACTGGTGGTGGTGGTGGGACATCCGGTTGTGGTGGGACGACTGGTGGAGGTGGGACGACCGGTGGTTCAGTACCAATAAACTCTCCACCAACATAATCAATCACAACTTTGGATTCATCTGCACCATATTTTACCATGACAGAGTAATCACCGCCTGATTTCCATAAATTACCTCCAGCAACAAAAGTGAATTTGTATGAACCATCAGAATTTGGAGTTTCTTGTCCAAGCCCCACAATGCGATTGTCAGGTGACATTATCAGGAAAGTAATTGCACCCGCAGTTATTGATAAAGGATTATAATTTTTGATATTTCCAGAGATTGTAACAAGACCGCCATTTGCAATTATTTCAGAGTCAGTCAACACAGATAGTGGAGGAGTGTCATGACTATCTGCAAAGACAGAATCGCTGACACCAAAAGACAGAATTAAGGTGGATAGTAATACAAACGCTAGAAAACCTACAAGTCTCATTTTCAATTTGAATTTGAATTAAGAGTATTTATATATTCAGTGAAAGGAGCAGATCAGGCATATATATCAATCAGAGTGGTTAGGCACAGTAGGCACAAGACATGTTTCTGCCTGATTCATACACTGAACTTTTGCAGATTAATTCACTTAGGTCAGACTAGAATTAGGGTATGTATCAACCCCTACGCCTAAATCCGCTAGAATAGTCAAGATGTTATAGGCATAAAACATGTTCTTTGCTGATTCATACCTTTGACACAGATCTGCTCATAGTAGAATCCAAAGAGAAAAGTGTACACGACTTTCGTGCTTTCTTTATGGGACACAGAGAAACAATCGAGGTAAAATAGAGTTTATGCTTTATGCGTAATTGTCTAGAGTTTTGAAGTTCCTTCGTGTTTGTGTCAAAAAAATAACCTGTTTTGACATATCTTGTGCGTAATACTTCAAAACTGTAGACAGTTACGTTTATGCGTAATTGACCAAAATAACAAACAACAATCTACTTGTACGCATCAACTTGTTCACATTTGATATGATGGTAATAGACCTTTTGCGTAATTAGGATGATTTTTTTCAACATTCTATGTTTTGTATAATTTTATGCCTAAAAATTCAAAATTTCAGAATAATCTGAAAAATTATCTTCTACAAATCGTACCTAAAAATAATTACGCAATACATCTAATGATTTTGTTTGAGTTTTGGTACGAATCAGCAAAGAACATGTTTTATGCCTGTAACGTCTTGACTATTCTAGTTGATTTAGGCATTGAGGTTGATACATACGAGTTTTGTTGTAATGGCGGCATGGTTTAGTCAATTACGCATAATCTCTAATATACGACAAACAAAGGAATTCTTTCAGAGACTATAATTAAAGAGATGAGAGAAGCGTTCAAACGTTCAGAAGAGTTTTTTGATCTGGAAACTGCAAAAGAAGATCCAATACCGGAACAAAAAGAAGACATGTGCTACAATACACAATGCAACGCCTGAAGAGCTTGATCATATACTCTCTAACAAAAATTCATGAGTAATAGATCCATATTTTTTGACACTAACATATTGGTCACCAAAGTTTGCACTATTCTATGAACACAAAATATCTAATTCAAGCATACAAAAACGAAAAGAACGTCAAAATGAAAGATAGAATGTTTCTAGTAAAATGTGTTACCGTAAACAAACAAATTCCACCTCATGTTGCAGAACAGATTTGCAAAGTAAGATCATGGGCATACAAATGGCCTGAACGATACGAGCAGGAAGAAATAGACGGATTAAAAGACAAATCGCAAAGCGGAAGACCAACAAGCATACCAAAACAAGAATTGAACAAGATACAGCAAACATTATCTGAAAACAAGTCAGGTTGGAGTGCAAAACAAGTGATGAATCTCATGTACGAAAAATCAAGAGTTAGATATCCCTAGGTACATGTGTGCAGATTGCTTCATCAGTGGGGATTTGTTTCAAAGGTTGCAACAAAGAAATTTGTAAATTCTGCTACATGCAAAGAAAAACTCCTGTTTAAAGAAAAAAATAAAAAGTACGTAGGCACAAAAATACGTCAAGGATTCATCATAATAGAACAAGACGAATCGTATGTATCAACCTCTACGCCTAAATCCGCTAGAATAGTCAAGACGTTATAGGCATAAAACATGTTCTTTGCTGATTCATATCATTTTATATACTAGTTTTATGACGTAATCAATAATGAAAAAACTTTGTCTAATCTTTATGTTTTTAATATTGGCACTTGGATCATTGTCTGTTATAACATACCAAAATGCGTCTGCAACCGGAGATGAAATCATATCTCGCGTCATAAAAATTGACAACAATACTGTGAACGGCCCTGTCTTGGCCAATAATGTTGCTTTTGGATCCTCGATTGCAAACATTGGTAACCTGAACAATGTTGGTGTATATGATATTGCAGTTGGTGCACCTTTTAACGGTACTGGTGCTGTATACATGTTGCTTATGAATAGTAATGGATTACTATCTGACACCATAAAAATCGATAACAATACTGTGAACGGTCCTGTCTTGTTGGATGGTGATGTTTTTGGACACTCGATTGCAAACATTGGTGACCTGAATGGTGACGGTATATCGGATATTGCAGTTGGTGCAGTTGGTGATAATACAGGAGGTCCGAGTAGAGGTGCTATACATTTAATGTTTATGAGCAATGACAGTGTTGGAGCCGTATCTCATACCATAAAAATCAGTTCCGACACTGTGAACGGCCCTGTCTTGTTGGATAATAATGTATTTGGATCCTCGATTGCAAACATTGGTGACCTGAATGGTGATGGTATATCAGATATTGCAGTTGGTGCAGTTGGTGATGATACAGGCGGTCCATTTAGTGGCGCCATACATGTAATGTTGATGAACCGTAATGGGACTGTATCTAGTACTATGACGATCAATTCTGCTACGCCAAACGGCCCTACCCTTGGTGATTTTTATAGATTTGGAGGGTCAATTGCAGGCGTTGACGACCTGAATGGCGATAATATAAAAGACATACTTGTCTCAAATCATGGTTTTTCTACTATACACTTGTTGCATATGAACAGTAATGGAACTGTATCTGATACCGTAGTGGCCAGTTCTCATAATACGTTAGGTAACCCTGACTTGCATGTTGCTGAACGCCTTGGAAGCTCGCTGGTTGACATTGGTGACCTGAACGATGATGGCATATCAGATATTATCGCTGGTGCATATATTGATGAGACTATGGGCAGTGATAATAGTTTAGACACTGGTGCTATCTATGTATTGTATATGAACAATAGTGGAATCGCATTTAATTACACACAAATCAGCAACAATACAGTAAACGGCCTTGTCTTGGATAGGAATGATGCTTTTGGATCCTCGATTGCAGACATTGGTGACCTGGATGGTGATGGTATATCAGATATTGTAGTTGGTGCACCTGGTGATGGTATTGAACCACATACTGCGAATGATTATTATGATCTTGGTGCCATATATGTAATGTTTTCAAGTAATACTACTTTAATTCCCATCATAACTAGCATCACATCAAATGCCACATCTTTGGGCACACTCGTGGTGGGTGATACCATACTATTCACACTGACCCCAGATTCAACTAAGGATGGTGCTACCATTAACGGTGCTTTCAACTCTGTAGCGTTATCTTGGAGCAGTATCGACAATGGAACAACATACACTGCAACATATACCATATCTGAAGGGGAATCAGACCAGATCACACCACTACAAATCACAAATGTAACAATCACAGATAAACTAGGCAACACGAGCTTGCCATTTGACGGTACTGACATACTACACACCATTGATGCAAACTCTCCCCAGTTTGCCAGTGCTAAAACACTCTCAGATTCACAGATTGCGATCACACTAGACCAAAGTGTTGTTGATTCTTCTGCTGTTCCTACTGACTTTACACTTGGCGGAGTCACCGGCGACTCCATCAACTCTATTGCATCTGTCTCTAATAATACAATTACACTTGGCATCACCAATGCAACAATCTCTGATAGTGATAATGTGACTATATCTTATGCTAGAACATCCGGATCATTTGATGACGTGTCTGGGAATTCATTGCTAGACTTTGCAGGAAATGTAACAAACAATTTGGGCACTAGTCCAATCATTACATTGAATGGAGCCAATCCACAAATCATAATGCTGGGGACAAGCTATACAGAACTTGGTGCAACAACTAGTGACGGTTCGTTAGTAACCATCAATGCTACTGAATTCACTAATGTTATAGGCACCTACTCTATCTATTATGATTCAGTTGACGCATCAGGGAACAGTGCCATCCAGGTTATCAGGACTGTAAATGTGATTGAGGCCACTGTGCCTACATTCTGCGCACCTCCTAACTCTGGAGACTGGATCATAACTACTAGTTGTACAGTTAATACCAGTGCTACTGCCCAAGAAAATGTGATTGTTCAGAATGATTCGATTCTAAGCATTCCCTCTGGAATTACTTTGAATATTGACTTTGCAGCATTCAGTTTGACAGTACAGTCTGGCAGTGGAGTCTTGATTAAATCCGGCGGAACAGTCACCTGATATCACTAGTTGGTATTATAGACACATTCTTTGATTTTTACCAGTCCGTATCTCTATATCATACTTACAACTGAAAAATCCATATCTTGTTGCCATTCCATCACCTGAATATCGGGATTTAATTTCCAACATTCAATGGTTTTATGCTCATTTTACCAATCAAAAAATCCAAACAGTTGCAAGTTATTCTACTAGATACAGTGTATGTATCAACCACTACGCCTAAATCCGCTAATATAGTTGGACGTTATAGACGTAAAAATGCTCTTTGCTTGATTCATACGACGAATCAATATTCATAGCTGATGCAATAGTTTGAAAAAAGATGAACGATCAAAAAGGTGACAAGGTCAATAGTCACCATTGATGGAACTCACCAAAAGACGATAGTGTTTGGCGCATCAAGTCATGATGGCAGACAGTTCTTCAGACAGTATGACAAATTTGATCAATACTGTTTTTTGGATTATCTCAAGGAACTGCATAGAAAGTTTGGAAAGATTCTAGTTTATGCAGACAGAGCGCCACAACACTACAAATCAAAAATTGTGAAAGAACATGTTGATGAAAATAATGACGTCATACTGGAATGGTTGCCAAAAGGTTCGCCTCAGTTTAACGCAGCTGAAGAATGTTGGAAGCAGGGAAAGTATGACTTGATGGTATCACAGTACCAGCCATCATTAAGCAATCTAAAAGAGTCAATTGCCAAATACTATAGAACAAAACGATTCAACCTGGATATTCTAAAGTACATGCAAAGAAATGATTGTAGATGAACTTGTGTTAGGAAGTATATGCTAGAGATGCTTCAAAAGATGAACATTGGTAAGATGAGTCAAGTCAGAAGGTCTACCAACAGATCAGATTGGCAAGATGATACTGTAAGGTTGGAGATTTTTAGGTGGGTTACCAGAGGGACACATAATTGTTGAAAAACAATAGTGTGAACCCACAATGGGGTGGACCGGATGGGATTTGAACCCACGACCTTTGCGGGAATTGTTCCTTACGCAGTGTGAATACGTCATCCAAACCAGACTAGACTACCGGTCCAACAGATTTACAAAAACACGGGCTTTTTTATCTTTAGATTTCACATATTTCATAATTACCAAGACCTTTTTTACTGATTTTCAAGATATTTGTCATGTCTCTGCAAGAATTTGACGCCTTGATTGATAAAATGAGGTTGGCATTTGAATATGCAAACAGCCTAGGGCAGTATGTTGATGGCGCCAAGATTCTCTTTCAGATGAACGAACAGTTGCCTGATGACCTGCAACTGAATCTGGAGGAGTTGGAAAATCCAGATGTCGCAAGATCATTCATCATGCAATACAGTTCCGAGTTAAAATCTGCAATAGTAGAACAAAGGCAGAGATTGATGAATTATTAGGCCTATTTCTTTACGCCAAGGTTTCTGTTCTTTAGTCTCAGGTACGGGTTTCTGCATTTCCTGCATCTTGAGGCATCTATGTCATTTCTGCATCCACACTTGAAGCAGATTTTCATAACAAGACGTGCTTGCTGTGCAATGCGTTTCTTTTCAGGATCTGTAATTGGCATTTAATTCACTCCCAAATCTCTCTCTTTTATTCTAATCGGATTTTGCCATCTTTCCAGCCAACAATACCGATACCTCTACAGGTCTTTTTGCGACTGGAATGTTTGCCTTGTTAAACATGGATATCTTGGATTCCGCAGAGCCATATGTCCCCATGACGATTGCCCCGGCATGGCCCATCCTCTTTTCTTTTGGGGCAGCTCTTCCGGCAATGTATGCCACAGTCGGTTTGCTAAATCCGCTGTCCATAATTCTTTGAGCCAGAATTTCCTCAGAGTCTCCACCAATCTCTCCTACTACTACCAGTCCTTCCAAATCCGGAATGTCTTTGATCATATCAAATGCATCAATTAATCTTGTTCCGTTAACTGGATCACCTCCAATACCAATTGTAATTGATTGTCCAAATCCCGCAGTAGTCAATGCATCTGAAATTTCATAGAGTAGGGTTCCACTCTTTGACAATACTGCAATCTTTCCTGCCATAAATGGGGTTGTTGGCATGATTCCAATCTTGATTAGCCCCGGAATCATAATTCCAGGAGTGTTTGGACCAATGACTATCGCATCTTTCTGTCTTGCCAACTCTAGCACTTTCAGGGTATCCCTAACTGGAACATGTTCTGGGATTGCAACTAGTAGTTTGATTCCAGATTCTAGCGCATCTTTTGCAGCCGTAAGAAAGAATTTTGCAGGAACAAAGATAATTGAGATTCTTGCATTGGTGGCATCCACTGCCTCTTGCATTGTATTGTAAATTGGAATATTGTCTTCAAATTTTTGACCGCCTTTGCCCGGGGTTACCCCGGCAGCTATGTTGGTTCCATCCCTAATCATGTGTCTTGTATGTATAGAGCCATATACACCTGTAATGCCTTGAACGATTACTTTCTTTTTCATATAGTCTGAATCTTCTGGTTTTCCTTTGAGCAGTTCAAATATATCAGTCAATTCTTTATTCCCATTACCGCTGCGTTTATTGTCTCTTCAACTGAATCAAAGATTACAGTTCTAGAGCCCTGAAGCATCTCTTTTGCTTTTTCTGATTCGGTTCCCTTTAGTCTTGAAAACACCGGCAGGTCAATTAGATTATTTTCATATGCTTTTAGAAATGCTTCTGCCACTACTGTCGTTTTTACAATTCCCCCATAGAGGTTTACCAGAATTCCTTTCACTCTGCTCATCTTGCTGATCAGAGTCAATGCTTCATATACTGATTCTGTAGTTGCACTGCCGCCCACATCTAAGAAACATGCCGGCTTGCCCCCATTGTCTGACAGCATGTCAAGTGTGGACATTACAAGTCCTGCACCATTTCCAACAACTGCAATATTTCCGTCCAACTCTACCAATGAGAACCCACTTTTTTCTGCTCTTTCTTCTATCTCTGACTTTTCTTGATACTTTTGTAATTCATCATGTCTGAAATTGCTATTGTCATCTGTAACAAATTTGCCATCAAGTGCAATTATTGTATCATCTTGCATAATTGCAAGTGGGTTGATTTCTGAGAGCTCTGCTTCTTTTTCAATTGTAAGCTTTGATAATTTTTTCAGAGTATCAATAAAACCGTCTGCCATTTTTCCTTCCAGTCCCATCTCTTTCGCAACTTTGCTTGCAATCTCATCTGAGACATTGCCCATTCCGATCTCTTTGATAATTTGATTTTTTATTGATTCAATTTCTACTCCGCCTTCTGATGATGCGATGATGGTATAGCATCTTTTTGAACGGTTTAGAAATATTGACAGGTATAACTCTTTTTTGATGTCTGCCATCTTTTCCAATAGAATTGCCCTTGCTTTTTCTCCTTTGATTGTCAAATCCATTACTTGGGGATATTTTAACTCAAATTCATCATTGTTGTGACACATTTGAATACCTCCTGCCTTTCCTCTTCCGCCTACTGGGACCTGGATCTTTATCACAAATGGATATCCCAACTCTTTTGCATGTTTTCTCCCGTCTGCAATATTGGTAGACGATATGCTGTCAAGAAGATTAATTCCATACTCTCGAAACAATTCTTTTGCCTGAAACTCTAATAACTGCATGTAAAAATTCAGAGTCATACGATCTTTATTAATTATGATATTAGTGTGAATCAACTGCAAGCTGTTAAATTGTATGACACGCTCAATCAACCACATCTGGAAATATGTTCACAAACTCTTAATTGTCGCCATATCAGGTGATTGTTCCACCGGATTTAATAGGACTACTGTCAGGCTACTGTCAGACTACTGTCAGACTGCTGTTAGACTGAGTGGTGTAAGGTCAATATCCAAAGTAATTCCAAGGGATGCTTGTAATCGAATTGTTCTGAACAATTACATTTCTTATGAATCAAGTAAATAACATGTTTTATGCCTATAACGTCTTGACTATTCTAGCGGATTTAGGCGTAGAGGTTGATACACACCTTTTGTTTTATCCCTAATCTGTTTCTTTGGAACTGTTCTCTTTGAAGGCGACTTGTGTGAATATTATCTAGCAGATTCATTCTTTATGCTATCTGAATTCCTTGTCTTTTTTATTCACATATAGTTAAACAGTTACCAATCTTTTGGTACAATTCCATTCAGGCATAAAGTTGATACATATGGATATTATCCTAGTTGTTCCTCAAGAAAATCAATCATCTCCAAAAACCGATCCTGGCTTTTTCTCAGTAATTCTTGAGGATATTCTTCAATTGCAAATACAAACTGTTGATGAAAGCTTGGAGGCAAGACTCCTCCTGATGTGACCATTTGTTCAATTACATATCCTTTGATAAGAGTACATACAATTTCCTCAAAAGATTCACCCTCCTCATCCAAGGTTTGCCTGTAAAGAATGATGGGCCTGTTTGTTTTTGCAACCATGTTTGAGCCTCGCTCCAACAGATCTGATAAATGCTGAATCTTCCAGGCATCCAGACTGATCTGCTTTACCATATTGTTAATATGTGATTTTTCTATTTAACCATGACAAAACAGCTCATCTTTACTAATCATCGTCAAGGTAAACACATACAGGTAATCAGAAAGGGATTTGGGACTCAGACCATATCTAGTGCTCTAGAGTGTTTTCCAGTATGCGGTCTTTCGCCAGAATACTTTCTTCTCATGTGTCCTGACGGTCTCCCATAAATTAGTTCCAGGAACCATGACTCGTGTTCAATCTCTTCTGCAAGGATGTCCTTTGCAATATCAAATGTTGTAGGATCTTTTCCCAGTGTCATCTGGCAGATTTTGTTCCAGTTAACGATTGCACCCTGTTCTGCTTTGAGACATTTTTCCAGAATTTCCTTATAGTCTGTCGGATTTGTCGGAAGCTGCAGGAATTCACAGCCTGACATTTTTACAAACTCTGTTGCATCATTTGGAAGAGTGCCTCCCAATTGATAGATTCTCTCAAGACATGATTCAAAGTGGGCAAGATCTTCCAATCTTGCATCCTCGATGATTCCTTTTAGTCCCTCTCCTTGCATGCCTGTACAATGTGCTCTGAGATTGGTAAAGTAATAATATGCAGTAAATTCGACTGCAGCATTATTGATCAACTCTTTTAACAACTCGTCCACATCAAGACCGTTCTGTTTTAGAACGTTGATTCCAACAACATTTGGGGTCTTTGATTCGGACATTTCCTTGTGAAATTAATAATTGTAATAAAAGTATTGCACTAGTTCTCAGAATCTATTCTACAGATATCCTTATTTTTTCCCCGTCAATGTTGTCATTCTTGTATTCTTTGCAGGATTCTGTAAAATTCACCTGTTTTACTCTGACTAGAAATGCCAGATCTCTGGTTCTTGTTTTTAGCATTTCAAGTGATTCCTCATTCAAGTCAAGAACAGATGCAACGCTCAGGACATCAGTCGGGTTGTAACCCCGCTCTTTTCGAAGAGTCTGGAGTCTTCTTGCAACATCTTTGACTAGCCCCTTTGCCATCATCTCTTTGTTTCGTGACGTAGATATGAATACGATACAGCTGTCCCTTTTTGATACTTTGAAATTTTCACTTGAATCAAAATCCACGATAAAATCTTTAGTATCCAGCGAGATTATCTCCCCGTCAATATCAAAGTCATATCTCTTATCTTTTTCTAATGATGAAATGATCTCTTCAGGGTCTGTCTCTGCAAATGCAGAAACCAGTCTTCCCATATACTGTCTTGCTTTGGGTCCTATTCGTTTTCTTTCCAATTCGACGACTGCTTTGACAGGCAACCCTAATTGTTTTAGTTCCAGGATTTGCTCCAATGTCGATTCTTTTTTTGTTTCAACAATGCTGAATTTTTCTACGTTTAATTGGGATTGCAACAAGGCAGATAGCGGTTCAAGCTTGCTTTTCTGACCTTCCCGTACACAAATTCGCGCTTCGTTTAGTGGCCATCTCCGCTTTAGTTTTCCTTTCATTCTTGCTGCAGACGATACAGACACAACATCATTCATAATGTCAATTGATTCCTCAGTCTTTTCATTGACAAGTGATTCTTGGTATTGAGGCCACAAGTCAAGCAGAATACTCTGCTTGCCACCAAATACCGTCTGGTATAGGTACTCACTGGAAAACGGACATAGAGGATGAATCAGAATGTCAAGTGTTTTGAGTACTTTGCCCAACACTGCATAGATTGCCAGCCTTCTGTCTTTCTTTTCCTCGTCCCACAACTCCCCCCGGGTAGTCGGGATGTATGTCTGGCTAAGATTATTTATGATAAAACTGTCAATTGCTTTGGCAGACTCGTGGAATTTGCATTCCTGATTTTTTTTCGTAATTTTAAGGATTAATCTTTCAAGTTTTGACAAGAGCCAAATGTCCGGAGATGTCAGCAGATCATTTTGTTTGGCCCATTCAACTGTCTTTGATTGATCAAAATTATCGTATTGACTGTTCTGCTTAAAGTACACATGCAGATTAAACAATGTACTGAGTACCTGATACGGTCTTGACATCAGCTCATCAGTGCTGAAACTTAGCGGCTCTATGGGGTTGGCCTTCCACACGAAATAAAACCGTACCAGATCTGCTGGATATTTCTGTAGCAGATCTGCTCCATCCAGGACATTTCCTTTGCTTTTGCTCATCTTGCCTCCTTTCTCATCAAGTACATGTCCTTGAAACAGGAACGCCTTGAATGGAGGCACAGGACCGTTATTGAGTATCACATTTTCAACAAGTAGTGTATATGCCCATCCTCTGGTCTGATCAACTCCTTCTGTGAGGAATGGTACAGGAATTTCTTTGGAATATTCCTCGTCTGTCAATGACGAGTACGGGGCAGAACCGCTGTTGTGCCACGTATCTAAAACGTACTCTTCTCTATTTGTATTGAGACTGGTACATTTTTGACACTTTATGGTGATATTGTCAATCCATGGTCTGTGTAATTCAAAGTCAGGGCCATCAGGCAGGTTCTCAGCAGCATCAACAATCTCCTTTCTTGTAAAGAACCAGTTTTTTTCACCACAATCTCTACAATTCCAGACAGGTAATGGGCAACCCCATATCCTTTCCCGTGAGATGCACCATGGGTGTCTTTCTTTGATGATTTCAAGGAATCTATTTTTTGGCTGCTCGAAAAAATATTCTACGCCTCTGGCAGCATCAATTACCTTGTTCCCAAGACGATCCAGCTTGTAAAACCAGCCTCTTCTGGCAAGCCACACGATTGGATGGTGTGATCTCCAGCACAAAGGATACTTGTGTTTTATTTTTCCAATCTTTACAAGTGCGTTACAATCCATTAGATCTTTAACAACTATTCTGTCTGCATCCCTGACAAACATTCCTGCGTATTTGCCTGCCTGAGCGGTGAATTTTACCTCATCATCAATAGGATTAAAAACTTTGAGATTTCTCTTGTTTGCTATTTTGATGTCCTCTTCCCCGTTTGCAGGAGACAGATGGACCAATCCACTGCCCGTACTGACATCCACAAATGATTCAGAGACTGCAACATGGTAATTCTCTGATTTTGCATATTCGCTTAACCCTGGAACCAAATTTAACAACGGATGGATGTACTTTTTTCCTTCAAATTCCAGACCCTTTGCAGTCTTTACAATTTTATAACTGCCAATTCTCATCTCTGTCATAAATTCTTCCAGTCTAGTTCTTCCGATAACCCATACCTCATCTTCCACTTTGACATATACATAATCCTCTTCAGGCTGAAAGCCGACCATTGCATCAGTGATTAGAGTAAACGGCATGGTAGTCCATACTATCAAAAATGCGTCCTCGTCGGTTAGTTTTACCTTGTAAAATAACGAAGGATCCTTGATCTCTTCATATCCCTGATTTACTTCTGAATGGCTAAGCGATGTCTGGCAGCTTGGACAATATGCAATTACAGTATAGTCTTCTTCCAAAATTCCATTTTCATATGCCTTTTTTAGCACTTGCCATTCTCTTTGAATAAATTCATCCCTAAAAGTCCAGTACGCCTTGTCATGATTAAATGACATCCCGAGTAACTCGTCGACTTTGATCCATTCCCTGTTGTATTTTGTCACCACTCGCTTGCATTCAGATATGATTCTCTCAATACCAAATTGTTTTATGGCCTCTGTCTTTCCACCTGTTACTCCCAGCTCTTTTTCAACCTGTAATTCCACTGGAAGTCCCTGAGTATCCCATCCTCCGTTAAACTCTATTTTTTTTCCCTGCAATGTGTTGAATCTGTACCACAAATCCTTGATGACTCTGCCTCTCAGATGCCCCGCATGTGGCATTCCATTCATTGTAGGAGGTCCCTCGATGAACCTAATTTTTTCAGGCTTTTTAGATGCAAAAATCTGTTTTTCCAAGTCAATTGATTTGAGGTATTCCTTTACCTGGACCTGTATTGCTTTTGCATCAAACTTTGATAAAAATTCCATCTAAATTTTGATATATTTGTGACATTATAAAGCTAAATTGGTTTTAGACTTGGATTATATGATTGAACAAAAGATGGATGATCCTGGTTGGAAAATATTCGTAATTGCCTAGAGTTTTAAAGTTCCTTCGTGTTTGTGTCAAAAAAAATAACCTGTTTTGATATATCTTGTGCGCAATACTTCAAAAGTAAGAGTTTAGGTTAAGCACGAATTTTAGATGTTCTAGTCAGGAGACCTAAACTTTTACCTTCAAAACTGTAGACAGTTGCAAATATTCTGATCGTCGGTTCCGGCGGAAGGGAGCATACATTGTCATGGAAACTCTCAGAGTCCCAAGGTGGATACTCTCTTTACTGTCCCGGGAAATGGCGGAACAAAAAACAATATTCCAGTAAATATTGATGATTTGGGTAACTGTTTACAGTTTTAAAGTATTACACACAAGATATGTCAAAACGGGTTATTTTTTCGATACAAACACGAAGAAACTTTAAAACTGTAGACAATTACCAGCTGAGAAAATTTTGTGGTCTCACAAGTATTGCAGAAAGGACTAGACTGTCTTTAGGATTCTCTCTTCTGTTACAATCCAGTCAATGATAACGTCGTGTTCTGATTTTGGAATGTTTTTTACAATCTGTTTTTCCAGGGTTAGAGATATTGTTGTAGTCTTGTGTTCTGCAAGATGTCGGTCATAGAATCCATGACCGTACCCCAATCGGACACCGATTGGCGATATGCCAACAGTTGGAACCAGCACGACATCCAGATTTTTACTGCTCTGGCAGTTATCCTTGGGTTCCATAATGTCAAAACTGCCCTTTTCCAGGCTTGAAAAATCCGCTATCTTTTTGAATTCCATATTCTCCCCGATGACTTTGGGCAGAAATACATCCTTGCCGTTACTTAGTAATTCCTGGATTATATCCTGTGTCAGAATTTCGCTCCCGATTGGATAATACGCTCCAATCTTTTGGGCATGCCTAAATGCATTGATCTTTTTTAATTTCTTTTGTATCTTTTCACTTGCAATCTTCATAAAATCAAAAGATGTGTTGTCTCTTTTTTCCAAAAAAAGACTTCGGAGTGATTTTTTTTCAGGATTGTCTTCCAAGTTGAGTACTCAAAGATGTTGCAGTAATTGTATTTTTCAATAGCATGGCAACTGTCATGGGGCCGACTCCTCCCGGAACCGGCGTAGCAAACGATGCCTTTTGTATAATTTCTTCAAAATCTGAATCCCCTACTAGTTTTTCTTGAAATCTTGAGATTGCAACATCAATAATAATTGCACCCTCTTTGATCATCTCAGATGTCAGGACAAACTTGCTTCTATCGCCTACAGCAGTAATGATAATGTCTGCAAACTGACAGAGAACTGTCAGATTCTTTGTTTTAGAATGACACATTATCACAGTTGCGTCTTTTTCTGATAACAGGTGATACAATGGCTTTCCGACAAGATTGCTTCTGTTAATCAACACGACATTTTTTCCATCCAGATCAATTCCATGATACTCAAACATCTCCATTATTCCTGACGGGGTGCATGCAACCAGTACTGCTTTTTTCATTGCAAGCAGTCCTGTGTTGTATGGAGTCAGACCATCAACATCCTTTAGTGGCGAGATTCTTGATGTAACAGTAAATTCATCTATTTGTTTAGGTAAGGGAAGCTGAATTAGAATGCCGTGAACCATGCGGTCATTGTTTAGATTTTGTATAGTCTCATCAAGATGTATCTGTGAAATGTTTGCATCAAGATTGTGATCTTTGGTGATAATTCCTATCTCTTTACAAGCATTATGCTTGTTTCGAACATATGTGGCAGATGCCGGATTCTCCCCCACTAGAATTGTAGCCAGACATGGGTTGATTCCTTGGGATTTTAATTCTTCAACTGCTTTTCTGAGCCTGTCTTTAACTGATTGAGCAATAACTGTCCCGTCAATTCTGATACCTGTCATGACCTGCTTTTTATTTGTAGATATTTAATTCTTGGAATTCCTTGATAAATATTCAGGAAAAGAAGTTATGTGGCATGGTATGACAGGCTGGTATGTTTGTTGCAGGTATAAAGTCAGGATTTCAGAGTGGTTTTAAATGGTGGTTTTCAAGAGCAGACAGGGTGCTTTGAGTTTGGCTGGTTTGTGCCAAGACGTCTTTTGGAGGCAGATGATGGCCAGCATGGGGATAGTCGAGTTGCGATATCTTGACAAGTCAGAAAAATGCAAAGATCAATACACCAAGAGATTCACAAAAAAGCGGATTCCCATCCATAGTTCTATAATGTTGTTGCATGATAATGAAGATTAATTTTGATATTAACGATTCAATTGAAAAGATCAAAAAAAGTGATTCGTATTTTCATACTTTTATCAGCACATCCGGTTTGGCTGCCGGAGTTTTGGTTCTAAGGCCAGGAGAAGAGGATACTCAGGAACCTCATGACAGTGATGAGATATACTATGTAATTTCTGGTGATGGTTTTTTGAGAATCAAAAACAAGGACAATAAAGTATCAAAAGACAGAGTGTTCTTTGTAGCAAGGAATGTCAGGCATTATTTTCATGGGAATAAAAAAGAACTCAAAGTTTTGTATTTTTTTGGCGGGCCTGACACTTAACTGATGATTGTTCTTTTGCCAGAGACTTTGATTTTTTTTCTGGCAAACAGATTGATTGCTTTGGGATAAATTCTATGTTCTTCTTTTAGAATTCTTTTTGATAAAGACTCTACTGAATCCTTTTCCATGACCTTGACAACTGCCTGAATAATTATCGGACCAGTATCCATACCGGCATCCACAAAATGTACCGTACATCCCGAATATTTTACACCATGTTCCAATGTTTGCCTTTGAGAGTCCAGTCCAGGAAATGCAGGCAATAACGCAGGGTGGATATTGATAATTCTATTTTTGTATTTTTTTACGAATTCTGGACTGATGATTCTCATAAATCCCGCAAGGCATACAAGGCCATCTCTTGGGGTAACGCCATGTCTCATCAGAGACGCGATTATTTTTTTGTCATATTGACATCTATTTCCTTTAAAGCCCTTGCTTTCAATAATCTCTATGTTTATCCCCAACTTTTTTGCTATCTTTAGCCCACTTGCATCAGGCTCGTTTGAGATCACCACTGCTGGATTAACCGGAATCCTTTTTCGCTTAATTGACTTTAAAATGGACTCCATGTTACTTCCACGGCCTGAGATTAGAATTCCTAAATTTAGCAACCAATCAATACTAGATCAAACACAATTAATGTGTGTGTATCAAAGACTAGTTGGAGACAGTTTAGCATGTCTCATGATCGCATATGAAATTATGCACACTATCCATACGGAATCAGCACATATTATAAAATATTAATAGTCCACGAAAATTGTGTTTTTGAGGATTCATAAATGGAAAAAAATCGTTTATTATCAGTTATTGTACTAGCGATATCAGTAGGCTTGATAATTGGGTATTATGGGTATGCCACCACTCAGAGTAACCCTTGGGATGGATTGTCATGTGATGAGATGATAGACTATACACAGACTCCTGAACACCTAGAACTAACCATGGAGGAACACATGGAATTTCATAAATATTACAACCCTTGCACACTGGAACCATAGGGAATCGTATGTATCAACCCTTACGCCTGAATCGACTAGATTAGTTGGACGTTATAGGCATAAAACACGTTATTTGCTTGATTCATGCCATACTCCAAATGAAACATTCCTATAGACTGATGATTGAGTAATCTGGATTGCGTGTATAAAAGATTGATCTGGGGTTTGCAAATATTAAACCTGTAATTTATATCAAATTCAATTGCCATCATTTCCATTGCCAGAACAAGTCAAGATGACAAAGAAGGGAATCCTATGCAAGATGAATGACAAATGCGTTTACTTGGATCCGAAAAATAGAGACCATAAAGGAATAAATTTTATCTCTCATGCACACATGGATCATCTTCCCTCAAAAAAAGGCCTAAACAAGAACAAGTTACCCAATAAGGATCAGCAACATGTATGCTCTGATCACTCCCCTTCAAAAAACGACGGTGTCATCCTACTATCACATGAAACCAACAAGATAGCCAATCTTCGCGGATTTGAGATAGAAAAGTACAAAAAGTCTCTTGATGGTTTTTCTTTAATTGATAGTGGCCACATTCTTGGCGCAAAAGGATTACTCTTTGATGACATATTTTATACTGGAGATATCTGTACTAGAAAACGCGGGTTTCTTCAGGGTGCAAAGATTCCAAAATGCAAGACCCTGATAACCGAATCTACCTTTGGTCTACCTGAATTTGTTTTTCCAACAATTAGTAAAATTCAAAAAGAGGTAAATGAATTAATTTCTGAATTTTATGGGAGAGGTGTTCCTGTAATTTTGATGGGATACGAGTTGGGAAAAGCGCAAACCATCACCCAGCTGTTCAGCCATTGGGAACCGCTTTATTTTCATGATTCCGTAAAAGAGATGAACTTGCTTCATCAAAAATTAGGAGTTCCCCTAAAGGATGGAATCGGTCATTCTAAAGCTGAAAAGAATGGTCTGCTAGAAAAAAAGCCTTGGGTAATGGTGGCACCGTTGATGACTAGCAAGAATAAATTTATTCAGCATATGAAATCAAGATATGGTGTAGTGACAATAGGATTTACCGGATGGGTACAGTCCTCGAGATTTCCTTTTGGAAGACAGGGAGACTATTCAATTCCTATGAGTGATCATTGTGATTTCAACGAGCTTGTAGATATGGTGATACAATCAGGGGCCGAACAAGTTTACACCACACATGGTTTTGCCAACCAGTTTGCAGAACACTTGAAAAAGATAGGAATTGATGCGGAATCCTTGCTAGTTAATTCTTGAGATGGATTTACCTAGTTTGAAAACAAACACATTCACAGTCTGCAACCAGACATGTTTCAGAGTTTCTAATATGCTCATGTGAGAGATGCCTGCATTTATCATTTTTACAGATTCTTCTTTGCGCTTCTTTTTGGACCACTAGTTGTGCAATTGTATTTGCCTTGTCTTTTGAAAATCCTTTTTTGTCAATATAATAATGAACGATCCGGTTATACAATAAATCGGGGTTGAATTGCTTTTCCAACATGATATATCAGATTAAAATACGTCATTGTCCTATTAAAATGACATTGTGAAACATGCCCAGTTACTTTCAACTCATTGCAATACTGTCCAATACATCATAATTGAGGCAATACTGCAAAATGGTTCAGTGTTTCTTTTGTATCTTGTTCTTCTTGCCAAACGTGCTGAAAAAAGATGTAAAACTTGAAAAATTACACGTATATGCTGCATGGTATTTCCCAATCTGTTTTAAATTCAAATAAATCAGGCAATGGCATAATCGGATTTCATTTGGAACAGGCAGATCATTGAATACTGTCCTAATGTCAAATCCAGACCATTCAAACAAAACAAGGGTTCTGTGTAATCTTTGAGAGCTAGACACATGCACCAAAACACGATCTTCTCCAGATTATGATAATATCACAAGGTGATTGTAAACCTATTACCGCCAACTAATTTTACATAATTATTGAGAAAAACAATCGTATGAATCAACCTTCACCGCCTAGATCAACGAAATTAAACCGAAAGATCTAAGAGGAACCTCATCCACCTCTGATATGAGCAAGTCTGACAAAATTAATTCAGAATTAAGACGAGAAAACAAACAACTCTAATTAATCAAATGTGGTATCCTAAAAGTAGTTTCCCCCTTATTCCACATGATATTCCTCTCCTGTCTGCTCATCGATAACTCTAGTTCCAGATTTTGGCATCTTTCTTGCAAATGCCTGTACTGGTGTCTCTGAATTATCCCAGTCAAGGGACATGTGTGGTCCCTCCATGTTGTACCATTTCATGAACAAATCTATTGGATCACTGACACGTTGCATGGTACTCTCAAATCGTAGCAATCTTCTCTGTATCTCCCCATGAAATCTTTCCAACTTGCCATTTGTCTGTGGATGTCTGACACCTGCGAGAATCTGTTGATGCCCAAGTTTTACCAGTCTTTTTTCAAAATCAGACACTCCCTTTTGTTTTGCTTTTACAGTATCTGCGTAAAACTGTGAGCCGTGATCAGTCATTATTGATGCTGGCTTGCCATGATTTTTCATTGCCTGCTTTAATACGGACAATGCGTTCTCTGTTGTTGCATGCTCAAACGTATCATATGCGATCACAACGTGATGCATCATCCAAATAGCACAGGAACCATCTACCATATCCTAGCTGTTTATAGTTAGTATGCATATGGAATTCTGGTAGGTTCGCTCATATCTGATCCATTTGCGTCGTTTGCTCTTTTTTGGCTGACGTGATGCTATATCCTCTTCTCTCAATATTTTGTGGATTGTATTGTGAGGGACATGTATTCCTGTACTTGATTCAGTGGTGGATTCTAGGCTTGTTGCACCGTTATATCGTGTATGACTGGCTGAAAGTACTGCAGAATGCTCACGGTGTCCAAAAAGACCGTTTTCTGGTCTGCCCATTGATACCGGATATACAATACTGTCTACTCGTGTATCTGTATCTGGTCCAGAGTTTCTTGACCCAGCGAGTAGAGACATTCATCGTTTCTGCTAGCTCTTTTGTGGTAGTTTTCTTTGGTTTTTGTGAAATTATCCATTTTACTTTGGATTCATCTAGTTTTTTCATCACTCGTATTCTACATTTGCCTATATACCTCCATATTTTGTCATATTTGGAGACCCACATACCATCATTTCCAGTAAGTGAGATTGCTATGCCATACCCTAGTGACTTTACGTGTTTAGAGAGATGAACTACGTCTGGACAATACAGTTAACTGCAAAACAAGAAGCGTTTATTAGTCCTTAATCAAGACGGCTAGCATCGGAATAATGGCGAACAGGCAATGAGCTTTTTCGTCATTGCTAAAGAGAAGAAAACAAAATGACAAAATTTGAAGAAATGGGGCTAAGCCAAGACATACTAAGAGGACTTGATGAACTTGGATTTAAAAAAGCATTTCCAATACAAGAAGCTGTAATTCCAGTATTACTTACAGGAAGAGATGTTGTAGGACAGGCCCATACGGGTTCTGGCAAGACTGCAGCTTTTGCATTAGCAATGTTACAAGAGATCAAGCCAAAAAATGGAATTCAGGGATTAATCATGGCCCCTACAAGAGAGCTCGCAATGCAGATTACAACAGAGATGAATAAATTTGCAAAATACACCAAAATCAAGGTTGTAACAGTTTATGGAGGACAGGGAATGGGAATCCAGTTAGATGCTCTTGATAGAGGAGTGGAAATTATCGTAGCAACACCAGGTAGACTGATAGATCATCTCAAAAGAGGCTCCATAGAACTAAGAGACATTACCCACATCGTTCTAGATGAAGCAGACACAATGCTGGATATGGGGTTCATTGACGATATTCAATTCATTTTAGATCTGGCACCAGAAGAGAGAATAATGTCAATGTTTTCTGCAACAATGCCAACTGAGATTCTAAGACTCTCCGAAGAATATCTGAATAATCCAAAGCAGTTTCTGTTGGATGCAGATGATCTTAGCGGTGATGGAATAGATCAGTCATATCTAGTAATCAAAGATCGAGACAAGTTAAAGTATCTAATTGATTTTGTCAAACCAATTAAACGTCAATGCGTCGTATTTTGTTCAACAAAATACAGGACAAGGGATGTTGCAAAATTCCTTCACCAAAAGAAATTCAATGCAGTGGCAATAGAAGGAGACATGTCACAGCACAGAAGAGAGCAGACAATGGGGAAATTCCGTAGTGGAAAAGCTGATATTCTTGTTGCAACAGATGTAGCCTCAAGAGGCATAGATGTTCCAGCAGTAGAGCTAGTAATCAATTATGATGTTCCAAATCAGGAATTGGTATACTTTCATAGAATTGGAAGAACGGCAAGAGCAGGTGGAAAAGGCAAAGCCATAACATTTGTATCATATTCATCTGTTGGAGATTGGAATCTCATCAAACGCCAAATCAAAGTTCCTATCGAAGATTTAAACAAAAAAATGGGAATTGAAATCTCAATTCCAGATCCTCTAAAAAGACAAATCCCGTCAAGGAGATACGGGGGTCAATCAAGATCAAACTATTCCAGAGGAGGATACGGAAGGTCAGAGAGAGGCAGGGATTCAAGAGACGACAGGGGCGGCAGAAAAAGATTCGGTGGTAGAGACGGCAAGAGCAATCACGGCAGTCATAGTAAATGGTAAAAAATGCAAGACATAAAGACCGGGACTGAATCATTTTAGGGTATAGTATGCATAGAGGATTCATTTTATTAAATTGCGATCTGGGCGCTGAGGAATACATTGTAGATGAGCTAAGACAGATGGAGGATGTCAGTAACGCATATCTTACCTTTGGGGCATATGACGTAATTGCAGAAATTCAGACAGAGAATCCAGAGAAATTTGCAAAGGTAATTGCGGCAATTAGAAAACTATCTAGGGTTGTAAGCACAATGACGCTAAATGTGATAAATCACGAATAACTGTTATAAGAGTTAATCAGGACTGTTTTAAATTGCAAAAGATTGATTATGAAGGAACGGTCTGGGTGTTAAATTATAACAATCCTCAACCGCTAGTGGATCATGCTATTCACATGCTAGAAAGACACGGAGTGGCGCGCAAAGACATGATACTAACAGAAACCCCGACTGCAAAAGTGGGGTCGGTTATAGTCGAGATTTGGCCATACGAGCTTGTCGTAGCCAGAGTCAGAACAATCCGCAATGACTCTTTTATCAGCGGTACGGAATTTACAATTGAATTAAAATTAGACAAAGACGGAAATTATGCTGACTATCTTTGAAGAAAAAGAGAATACAGAACATCATTGTTGTTGCAAGTGTCATTCTCATTATTGGATCAGTTATATCATACAACTATTCAGTTGACATGACTAAACAAAAAGGCCTGCAGTTTGGAATAGAGTTGGACCGGATTCAAAGAGATGTCAGTCAGTTACAGACAAAGTTCTATTCTGAAAAGACCAGATGGGATGAAGGAGACATTTCAAAAGAAGAGTTGTTAGAATTTTACGACAAACATCTAGAAGAGTTTAGAGAAATAATTTTCAGATATGACAGATTGATACCGCCGGAACTATTCAAGAGTTCAGTCAAACTGTTAAGAATTTCATCAGAGACGCAGCTAGAGAGTGATTTGCAATTCATCAAATGGATAAAAACGAGAGACGAGTCAGCAAAAATAAGATCAGATATGCAGTTTCAAGAAGCCTTGGAATACGAAATGTCAGGACTGGTGGAATTCTATTCAGCCAAAATGGGTGTAAAAAATTATGAGGAACCCGAAAAGTTCAAGGCCCCACAGAATAGTTTGAAGCACAAAGTAATCAAAGTGTCAGAGAACATGAAGAGTCAATGCGATAAAGAATTTAAAAACGGATCAGGTGGATTTGATTCAGAAAAGACGGAATTTGATTGGCTTGATTGCACCAATGATGCTGAAAAATGGAAGACAGAGCATCTTCCCTGATTATATAGGTCGACATTTGCTATTTAAAACAGATAGTATTGATACGGCATAGCTTCATTAAAGAATACAGCACTGGTAGATTATGGAGAAATTTTTTCTCATTACAGTTATTTTTGCAGGACTAGCCCCATTAGCATTCGGGGAAGTATCCATCCACAATGATCAACAATACGTCGGCGATGATGGCGCACTGCACATTGTCGGCGAGATTAGAAACAATCTAGAATCCCCGCTGAGTCAAGTTAACATTCATGTGACTTTATTTGACGAGAACAGACATGTCATTTTAACAAAAGAGACAGACTCTCTAGTCAACATGATCATGCCAGGAATGAAGGCACCTTTTGATCTGATTTTAACAGACAACAAGGCAAGAGAGATCAGATCATACTCGTTGGAATTGGATTACAATATCAGTTATCCAAAAAATCAGGTCATAGACATTACCGAATCAGAGATATCCAGAGACAGATACAACAATTTGATCATAACTGGAATTGTCACCAACAAGGGAGACATTACAGCCAACACCATAGCAGTGATTGCTACACTTTATGACAAGGAGGGAAATGTTGCGGCAGTCTCTAGGATTCATCCAGAGCCAGACTATCTGAGGGCAGGCGATAATGCGTTCTTTGTAGTGGCAATTCCTGACAAAGTCCAGACCAATGGGATTGCTGATTACACTCTGATTGCCGAATCAGAAGAATACGCAGCCGTTCCAGAATTTCCAATAGGGATACTAGCTTTACTGGCAGGAGTGCTGTTCGTATATGTAGGGATTACAAGGTGTTCAAACAGAGTCATAACAGGCTTGATCTCTGTAGCAGATCAAAAGTAGGGGAAATTTCTTCTAGCAGTTTTGTTTTTTCTAGGGGTGTAGGTTTTGAGAATTTCACATGAAAGGTGATCGTAAGCATGTCCTGATCAGTATGGGATACCCTAACAGAGTGAGCATGACGGCCCGTCTCAGAGAGAAAATTTTTCCATTTTTGTAGATGCCCGGTTACTCTGACTACATTTTGTTCCACTTTGAAGATACTGGTATCCAGATCAGTGTCAAACAATCCAAACTTGACAAGGGGAACCATGATCAGACCGCCTAAAATTTTGTCGTAATTTTTCAACATGGATGAAATAATCGCCTCAGAGTCTTTGTTTGGATATAGATCGCCATAATCAGGATCAAAATACCCTGCAATCAGTTTTTTGGAATCATATATATGAAAAAAATTTTCTTCCAGTTCCAATTTCCACAATATATAGGAGATGGTTTGTGAATAAATAAACGGTATGTGTCAACCTCTATGCCTAAATCCGCTAGAATAGTCAAGACGTTATAGGCACAAAACATGTTCGTTGCTGCTGATTCATACAATAAACGATTAGTCAAAGACAGTTAAATAAACTAGAAAAAGAGAGAGGTAATGGCAATCTCCAAAGAGAACAGAGATTTCATAGGTAGTTTGATTGACTATTACACCAGTGAATCAGAATCATACAGACAGATTGCAGAAAAATTTGTGCCAGAGGTGGAATCCATTCCAGATACGACATTTGGAATCATCACAGGATGTGTGTATTCAGGGTTTTTGCAGGCATATCAAAACCAACAGCAGACACCGGATTTGGAGGACATGCAAGAATTTAATCAGATAATAAAAAAATGTGCTCCAATGATCAAAAAATCCATACTTGATTCATCCATGCTGCAAACAGACGAGAACAAATCAGAGCCCAAACAGGTTCCCGTAGGAAATGATGTGTGATTCAGAAGTATGCAATGAAGACATTGCCGTTGTGCAGACATTGAGGGATATGAATACGGTATGACATGTTTGGTAACAAGAGATGAGATCCAAATACACACAGAGGATGCCATGTCTGATTTGCCGTTTGCTAAAAGGTATGAATCAGCAAGCAAAGAACATGTTTTATGCCTATAACGTCTTGACTGTTCTAGTGGATTTAGACGTAGAGTTGATACATACGCTAAAAGATATCAGCACATGCAGTCATTCTCTTTGCAGGTCACACAGGGTCATGGATCAACTGCAGGACGGCATTTAGAGAATGGAAAATCAGATATACAGTTATGCTGTTCGGATAGATAGCCATGGAATTAGACGGAAGTAAGATCATCTTTGGGCTAGGAGTAATCTCTGCTGTGGCAATAGCCGGATTTGCGCTATATTTCTCAATTCGCTAGAGATAAATCATCAAGAGAATCAACATAGATATTGTTAGTAACAAACGAGTTCAAGGTTACACAGATGGTGGATAATGGTCAGATGATTCAACTGACATTAATTGAGAATGTTTCAACAGAGCCGATTTCACAAAAGCAGATGATCATAGAAAACGTTTCAAAAAAACTCGATTCAGATACCAGAGAGCAGGTTATGCCATTGCTAGAGGCAATATTGCAAGCTCAGCCGACTGTCAACATCAAGACATATCAGCACACACAGATCACAGTGGCAATGCCAAAATCAAGATATGAGGGTATGAAAAGACCGCAGGTCGGAGATATAATCGAATTGAGCTTAAAAAAGAGCTAGAGATGTGAATTTATCTCATCTATGCCATGCAATGGTAGAGAACAAGAGAAATTCTTACAGACAAAGACTGTGGTTTTATCTTCAAAAGTCTTTCCGGCAAAGAACGGATATTCAGACAGACCACATAGCTGGGCAGGGTTTTGGATCGTAACCATAAAGGAATCAGGCAGATAGTTTGTAAAAAGGGAGCGGCACAGACTGGAATTTTCCGTGTTTAGAATTGTAATCTCTACAGGTTTTTGCAGATAGAGGGAGAGGGTATTAAGTAGATATCCGAATCCAAACGGATTTTCTGCTGCCATTTGTGCCTGAGATTCCAGAATTTTTGTGGCAACGCCAAGAAAACTTTGCTCCTGAGACATGTGGTATAGTCTGAGCATTACAAAGGCAGAGACAGAATTTCCTGATGGTAAAGACAGATCATAATTGCTTTTTGGCCTGATGATTAGTTTCTCATGATCATCTGAAGTCATAAAAAAGCTGTTGCTCTTTGGATCCCAAAAGTGATCTACCAGATGATGCCCAAGCTTTAGGGATAGCTTTAGATATTTTGGTTCAGGTTCAATCTCAAAGACATCCAGTAGCGCATTTGCAAGATAGGAATAGTCCTCAAGGTACCCGTCAATTTTTGCAGTCTTGTTTTTGTAGGTCCGCAACAGTTTGCCGTCTGCAAAGAGATTGTTTTCGATAAAAGAGATGCAGGTTTTTGCAGCATCAAGATACCTTGGATCATGGGTCACGCGATAGCCTTTGGCAAATGCCGTAATCATCAGTGAATTCCACGAGACTAGAATCTTGTCATCCAACCCCGGAGGGATTCTCATTGAGCGAATTTTTAACAGTTTTTCAGAACATGATTTGAGAATCTCTTTGACCTTTTCTTCAGTGATTCTGAAATTAAAAGCGACAGCAGAGATGTCAAGATTGTTACACAGGATGCTATTTCCTTCCCAGTTTCCCCCATCAGTTACATCATAGTAAAGACAGAACAGATCAGCATCACTGCCCAGAATTTCCCTTATTTCACTTTTCTTCCAGACATAGAATTTTCCTTCCACTCCTTCAGAGTCTGCATCATGTGCAGAATAGAATGTGCCATCCGGAGAAGTCATTTCACGCAAGACAAAATCAAGCGTTTTTTTCAATATGTCAAGATAGAAAGGCTCCTTTGTTATCTGATATGCCTCTGCATAGTTTACAGGAATCAAGGCGTTATCATAGAGCATCTTTTCAAAATGAGGAACCAGCCATTTTGCATCAGTCGAATACCGATGAAAGCCGCCCCCAATCTGATCAAAGATTCCGCCCTTTGCCATTCTGTTGAGAGTTTTGAGTGCAAATTCAGTGAATTTTGAGAGGCCAGAGTGTTTGGCGTAGCGAAACAAAAATGAGACATTTGCAGCGTTAGGAAATTTGGGTGCAGAGCCGAATCCCCCATAATTTGAATCGCCTAATTGGAACAGATTCATGGCTGCCTCATCAAGGATGCCTTGTTCTAATTTTGACAGAGGCTTTATGGTCTCTGTTTTGTAAAGTGTGTCAAGGAATTTCTCAGCAGCTATATGAATGTCTTTAGGTTTTTCTTTCCATGCTTGTGATAGTTGTCTGCAAATGCTTCCAAAACCTGGACGCCCATGGGAATCCAGTATAGGAAAATATGTTCCAACATAAAACGGTTTTTGATCCGGGGTAAGAAAGATACTCAGGGGCCAACCGCCCTGACCTGTTGCAATCTGACAGACTTTTTGATAGATATCATCAATGTCCGGTCTTTCTTCCCTGTCAACTTTGATGTTTACAAAGTTTTCGTTCATGAATTTTGCGACCTCGTCATTTTCAAATGATTCGTGTGCCATTACGTGACACCAATGACAAGAGCTGTATCCAATACTCAGAAAGATTGGTTTGTCTTGCTCTTTAGCTTTTTTTAACGCATCATCATTCCATCCATGCCATTGTACAGGATTATGCGCATGCTGAAGCAGGTACGGACTAGTTTCATTAATGAGGTTGTTTTCTGCCATGTCTAGTTAGAATCACCAGAATATTTGTACCTAATGAGAATAAACATCACCAGATTCCCCTTCCTTCGGTAATTTCGTAGATCCTGACGTTGATTTTTCTCAATAGTTTCACCTTTGATTTGTGTGCCTTTTTATCATGACTGTAATCCTTTTTTTCGACTAGTTCTTGCAACCGCTTTAATTGCTCTAGGGTGAGTTTCTTGAATTCGTTTTTGGAGCTTGATACAAGCTGTAACAGTTTTACTCTTTCACGATCCTCGTTTGTAGTTTCGTCCATAAAACAGCATGCAGAACTAGTCCCTTATTTTTCTAATGTACGAATCTTAAAATTCCACGTCATAATTTTGAAATTATGGAGAAAATGCGTGCAATGGTACTCTTCAAATGTGCCGCAATTGAGACAAAACCGCTAAAACTCACCGAGATAGACAGGCATGAAATCCAAAGGCCAAGTGAAATTTTATTAAAAATTGAGGCCTGTGGGGTTTGTCACTCACAGCTTCACGGAATAGAGGGTGATTGGAAGGACATTGGGATACCGCCAACCCTTCCAACGGTTCCAGGCCACGAGATAGTCGGAAGAGTGGTTCAGATTGGAAAAAGTGTTACCAAGTTTATAGTAGGGGACAGAGCAGGAATTACCCCGCTTTTAGAGTCATGTAGAGACTGCCAGTATTGTAAAGAAGGAAAGGAGAACCTTTGCGAGTCATCAACAATTACAGGAGAGTCCTTCAGGGGAGGATACACTGAATACATTACAGTGAGTGAGGATTTTGCAACAAAGGTTCCAGCAGACATGAAACCAGAATATGCAGCGCCATTATTTTGTGCCGGAATCACAGCATACAAGGCAGTCATAGCTGCAGAGCCAGAACCGCATAAAAAGATCGGGATTTTCGGGATTGGCGGGGTAGGTCACTTGGCAGTACAGTTTGCAAAGGTAAGGGATTGTGATGTTGTTGCATTCTCCAGAACTCAGAATCACCTGAATGTTGCAAAGAGGCTTGGTGCAATAGATGCAATGACTTTTTCTGAAAACCAGCAAGAGTTTCTTGACAAGTTGAAAAAAGTGCATGGAATGCTAGATGCTGCCATAGTTTTTGCACCGGCAGATATTGTCACAGATACTGCAATAAAATCAGTAAAAAAGGGAGGATTGATTGTAATTGCTACAGTTGGAGAAAACCCAGAATTTATGGCATTTGAGGAAAAGACGATCAGAGGAACGCTGATTGGAACAACAAGAGACATGGAGCAGGTAATAAAAATATGTGATGAGAGAGACATTCAGGTTATTTCCCAAATGTTTCCATTGGAGAGTGCAAATGAGGTGCTCAAAAAATTAAAGGATTCAGAGATTGAGGCGAGGGCAGTTTTAATTCCATAACTTTGGCTTAAATATCAGTGGAATTGACTGCTTTGTATCATGAATTGTAAGAGATGTCACCATACAGATGAGGCACACATCAGAAATGAGGGCAGTGATTCGATAATCAAGGCAGGTAAATGCCAGATTACTACTTGTACATGCCAGCAGTACTTGGATCCAATCCAAAGGATTGACGAGGAACTGTTGTAACAATTCATATATCGAAATCTTTTCATACAGACAATGGACAAACACAAGCCATCAGATGAAATGATCAAAGACATGGACAACATGCTCTCAAAACTCAATGCCATGGAGATTGTGGCATCAGATGACCATCAAAAAAACTCTATTAGGATTATGAGGGCCCTTGTGGAGGGTCAGATGCATTCAATTAATGAATTTCAGCACTTGAAAAAAGCAATAGACCTGTTGACTTTGCAATTGTTTGATGTGCAAAACAAAGTCAATCACAAGTAGATAGTAAAGTGCTATCCAACTTTGGAAAATAATTTTGTTTTTCATCACATATGCCACAAACAGCCTCAAGAAACATTTGGGCAATTCGATTTAGATGATTGGTCTTCCACAGTCGCTCTTTATGTCAAGTTTTGTTGCCATATAAAGAACTGAGGTTATTTTGGTGAACTTTGAATAATCATCCTGCTCACTCGTGTTGTGCAAAAATACAAACGTTTGGACATGTGATTCCAGATTAAATTTGTTGACTCTTGTGCTATATCATTTACAGACAAAGATATGCTGTTCTGCACTCACAGTTGTTGCTATGCACATCATCTCTTGCATATTCTTGGGGACTGATTTACTGTATGATGTTCGTACCCCCCCCCCCAAAAAAAAGATTCCAAGGAAGCATACACGTTATGCTCGTCTGTGCTGATGCGAGATCTTTTTGATATTACATTACAAGCAAGGCTTGCAATGGAATGGATACTTTTGAGGTAACCTCAATTGTCATATCGCCGCCTCTTTGATGATAGCACAAAACCATCAGGAAATCTCGATCAAACTTGCCACGTCTAGGTGGTGGTTTTACTGCACGTCTTTTTGGCAGTCTTTCTGATGATATGATGGTATGGTTATATGATGATGTGATGATATGACTATATTGGTAACTGTCTACAGTTTTGAAGTAGAATTTCTCAAATATTCCAAAGCATAATCATGGAAATTCAGTATGAATCATCTATGTGAATCTTTTTAAGCATTTTATCTTTTTTTAGCATGTAGAGTATATCTATTGTATTGTACGAAAATTATGTCCGCCTAGAATCAGGCGTACGATATCTGATTATAACCGCCTGTACCGATCAGCAAATATGACAAAACAAAGACTTGCAGACAAAACAATCAGATATTTGATCAAACAGCGTAGGATTGGCAAAAGCACATCCAACATAGCTGCCGGGCTTGACATCACGGCTAGACACGTCAGACGACTCTGGTCACGGTTCCTCAACACCAAAACCATTCCAAAAATACGAAAATCTGGACGTCCAACCAAGGAGCCAAGTCATGCCCAAACAAGGTCAGTGTTGAACATGCAAAATGAAGGGAATCATATTGGCGAGGTCAGAACAGTCAAGCATCTTTGAAACGCCGGTGTCAACATATCCTACCATATAGTATACAAGATAATAAAGAAACAGGGACTAGTAACTCCATCTCCTGCAAGGTCGACAAGACGCAAGTGGGTTAGATTTGAACGCTCGGTTCTCAAATGTAGTGTGGCACGCCGACTGTGGCATATTATGAAAGATATGCGCCTAAAAGGATTCAATTTGATGTAACTGTCTACCGCTTTGAAGTATTACGCACAAGATATGTCAAAACAGGTTGTTTTTTTGACACAAACACAAAGGAACTTCAAAACTGTAGAGAATTACAGAAGTTCTTATATCTATTTTATATAATTTGAAAGTTGTATGAGAAATATGAATGAAAAAATAGAGTAAAACATTCTAGTTAAAAAAGATGGAGAATTCTTTGTTGGTTATTGTTTAGAAATAGCAACAGGCTAGGGGTCAGGGTGATACAAAGCAAGAAGATATAGCAGATACAAAAAAAGCAATCAAATTATGCAAATCTTATCTTGAAGATAAAAAGAGAGATTTAGCATCAAAATTAGTTACGGTATCACTTTGAGTCTTTCTGTTATTGGATATTTGGAAATACTCAAAGCATTACGAAAAAGAGATTTTTATCCGACTAGACAAACTGGAAGTCCTATTATTATTGAAAATAAAAGTGGATTATGGGCTGCGGTTCCCAGAAAAAAAGAACTTGGTAAAGGATTGACATTATCAATAATTTCTGATTGTGGATTATCAAAAAAAAGAGTTTCTTAAATTATTGTAACAAATCAAAGGGTATTCTGTACAATGGTATCAGTTTTCAGGATTAATCTTATTCTAAGATAATTTTTTGATTATTTTATTCTCTAGTTTTTGAAAGTGCCTTGTATTGTCTTTTTGTAAAGTAGAGATTATGGTAATTATCTACAGTTTTAAAGTTTTTTCGTGTATGCGTCAAAAAAATAATCTGTTTTGACATATCTTGTGCGTAATACTTTAAAACGGTAGACAGTTACCATTTTCCATATTTTTTAATGTCATTTGATTTAGTGTGTATGTGAAATGTTCCCATTCCATCTTTCATTTTTGAATATGTTGGCACATGCGGTCTCGTCAAGTATTATTGCAAAGACATTTCACAAAAACTATGATGACTCTATATAATGATTTTTTTCGTTTGAAAAACAGCTACAAAGTGAGCAACAAAACTTGACATAAAGAGCAATGTCTGTTTGATATTTTTTGAGCAAAGTGAAACACTCTCCTAACTACTGATCATGAAGCCTGGTGTCACTTGTTTTGCAACCAGTACAGCGATAAAGGGTGGATTTTTTAAGAATTTTTTCAGGTTTCATTTCAGAGCCACAGCAAGGACAGGGGAATTTTTTGGACTCGCTAGGTTCTGTGGTTTTCCGGACGGTATAATCTGGTTCCGCTTTGGGAATGTCTGCAGAATTGCAGGGGGGTTTGTAATGAGTCATTATCTTGTCCAGCACACTATACCTGTGGTTATTAGTTGATTCAGACATGGGTAGTATTGCAAGATACAGAGATTTTTCAGATTTTGATTGTAGGACCCAGCATTTGAAATGTGAGTGCTGGGCAAAGAAGGACGGATCATCAGTCTTTTCACAGTCGCCGACATGGACTATTTTGAAATTATCCTTCTCCCTAGACAGGATTAGAAATACCAGTTTTTCCATTGGAGGGCCCCATTCATCAAGAGGGATGGGCCCAAGAAACTCATAATGGAGAATTTGAATGCTCAACGAATGTATTTTCAAGTACTCTCTTTTCTTTTTTTCCCAAAAATTGCACCAATACTGCCAATTTGATCGCAAAATACGGATTTGAAAAGATTAAATTCTAGAGTCAATGATTTTTTGTAAATGACAGGCTATGGAAATTATGCACAAGTAGGATTTGCAATGATTGCAGTTTCCGCGAGTCTTGTTGCAGTCGGCCTCATAGCATTGGCAATTGGTAGTGACGTATTATTTGCAGACAACATACAAAGAGACAACACTGCAGAATTCAATGAATGCAGAGAAAATGATTTCGAACTTGATGGTTGTGAGAAATACTTGGATAGAATTAACAATAAAATCTCAGGAATTTATGTGGATCTAAAAAAGTAACATTACAGCCCGTTTGCATAGTCTTCCAGCACGTTTTGATTTTTTGCCTGTTTGTTCATTGCATAAAACGCACCGCCGACAATTCCTGCCTGATAAAAAGTATACAAAAATACGCCTGATGACGTAGGATCGGATTCTGTAAAACTCAGAACAAGCATCGTAAAGAATACAAATGTTCCAACAAATGTTACTGTTCTGTTTAAAAATCCTGTAGTCATTCCAACAATTCTTTTGCTAGCTGCTGCCATCAGTGTAATGCTGGTAATTATCATAAAAGTCACTCCGCCATTTTCTGTAATAAATTTATTAAGCCAGGGTAACAGTCCGTCCTCAAAGATTGTAATTTCAGGTATTACACTACCACCATTGATGGCAAAGTTTGCAGAACTAAACATTCCACCGATGACAAAAATGAACAAAAAAAGTTTTACAATTGAGCCTTTTAACGGACTGCGGATTTCAGAGGGTTTGATTGCTCGCTGTGTAATCCGAACCCCGTAAAGAAAGCCCACTGCCATTGCAGGAATAAACATGATATTGATCAGAATGGGAGATTCTTTGTTGATAGAATCTATTTGAGGGTAAAAGATCAGATACAAGATGACTGCAAGAGATGCAGACAAGGCAAACAGTATCAGACCAAGATATTTGTGACTGTTTGACTCAGAGACATCATTCCACTTGTACATTTTATCCGTTTTAAGGCAGAACATTAAAGACCTAATCAGAAGATCATTTGCTCAATTGGTTACACAATTTTTACCCTTTTTAGCAGAGACAAGATAGATTTCCTCATGAGAGCAAGACTGCTAGTCGCAACAGGTGTCATCATCATAACTGTAGGCATCACATTTCATCTTCAGGGACAGTCAGTTGTAGGGCCGGAATCGTCCTTCATGTATGATAATCCGGAATGGAGCACACATGGCATTCAAATTGCATTGGCAGGAATCATCATGGCTATGGCAGGAATAATCAGCGCGATAAGGGGCTAGTTACACGAAGAGTAATGGTGCTCTTTATTTTTTGGAGTTTCCTGATTTTAGAACCAATTATTTTACGCTCTTTATGTCAAGTTTTGTTGCCATATAAAGAACTGATGTTATTTTGGTGAACTTTGGATAATCATCCTGCTCACTCTTGTTGTGCAAAAATACAAACGTTTGGACATGTGATTCCAGATTAAATTTGTTGACTCTTCTGTGCTATATCATCCACAGTCAAAGATATGCTGTTCTGTACTCACAGTTGTTGCTATGCACATCATTTCTTGCATATTCCTGGGGACTGATTTACTGTATGATGTTCGTACCTCAAAGATTCCAAAGAATGATACACGTTATACTCGTTTGTGCTGATGTGAGATCTTTTTGATATTACATTACAAACAAGGTCTGCAATGGATGGATACTATTGAGGTAACCTCAATTGCCATATCACCGCCTCTTTGGTGATAGCACAAAACCATCAGGAAATCTCGATCAAACTTGCCACGTCTAGGTGGTGGTTTTACTGCACGTCTTTTTGGCAGTCTTTCTGATGATATTGTGATATGATGATATTGTGATATGATGATGTGATGATGTGATGATATTGTGATAGTTTTTTCCTTTCAGCCCACTGCATATACAGGTCATCCACCTTGCAATTACCCGATAGCATCTTGCCTTTTTGTGAATCAGTAATCTTTCGCATAGCCTTGCGAGTCATGTAATAGCATGTCTTGCACTGCACTCCCATCCTTTTGTAAATCTCCCTGATTGATATTCCAGATACGGGTGAGACAATGCAGGACATTCAGATAAAAAAGAACCATTGGATAGTGACATGTGAGAGCAATGAGATAGTCCTGGTCTTGTCGTTGAATGTGCGGCCGCATCTGTAACAGAAATATCTCTAAAGATGAATCGCATATTTTCCATATTTTTTTATGTCATTTGATTTGCAGTGTGGATGTGAAATGTTCCCATTCCATCTTTCATTTTTGAATATGTTGACACATGCCTTGCCTCGTCAAGTATTGTTGCAAATAGTCCAAAGACATTTCACAAAAACTATGATGGCTCTTCATTTTGATTTTTTCGTTTGAAAAACAGCTACAAAGTGAGCAACAAAACGTGACATAAAGAGCGAACTTCTTTACTGCGATCATCTTTTGCTGCCCTCCAACGTTTTTTTTAAAACGTCATTTGCCATGATAATCTCATCAATGAGTTGTTTGAGACTCGTTTTCCTTTTACAACTGCTGGCATGTATTTCTGGTACCATTTAGTGCTGATTTACCAGCATCAATGGACTTTTCGTGCCACTGGTAGAACGTACGTGGGGACAAGTTATGCTTTCTGCACAACTCGGCAATACTGATGTTTGTGTTTAGTGATTCTAGCACTATTCTTGCCTTTTCTGAGGATGTGAATTTGCTTGATTTCATGGCAATATCTCTCCTTTACGACTTGAAAAGTAAGAGTTTAGGTTGAGCACGAATTTTAGATGTTCTAGTCAGTAGACCTAAACTCTTACCTTGAAAAGTGTGCATTAACAAGTGGTCCTATTCTAGAGGGGTCCGGATCAAAAACTCGACATTAAGAATGTCTCTGTTTATCGCTCAAACGTACCAATCTACTCACAACGTGTTGTATCGCCCAACACAAGAATCAGATATAATCTATCTCTGAGGGTTTATCATCCAGAGATATTTTTCCCAGTAATTCTGGTCTACACATCAAGTGATTGTTCCACCAGATTTAATCAAGACGCCACTCCCAGACTCTACTGTGAGGTTGTTGTTTGCAAAGTCAATATTCAAAGTGGTTCCATCTGTAATGATCAAGAGAGAGTTGTTTTGCACTAGAACATTACCTAGGACTATAACATCAGAGCTTGTGGTACAGCCAGTTGTAATTATCCAGTCCCCAGAGGTGGGAACAGTACAAGAGGTGGTGAGAATTCCATCAGTTGCTGTAACTGTTATCATATCTACACTATTGGAGAAACCGTCAGCCAGACTAGTACCCGTATATTCCACATTAGGCGTGCTGTCATTTGTGGTATTGTGGGTAAATACCAACTCTGTTATATCTACTAGTGTGTCTGCATCACTATACCCGGCAACTGCAGTTGGTGTGTTTCCTGCAAAACCCCACTCTGAGAATATCAATGTGCCCGATACACTCTCGTCAAATGTCACTCTGGTCTGAGTGAATGAATCAGAGCGGGCAGTAAATGTTGGAGAAATTCCATCAGTTGCTGTAATTGATCCTGTGGCCACTTTACTGGAGAGATTGTCTGTCAAACTAGTACCCGTATATGTGACAGTAGGTGTCTGACTGGCAATATCATGGGTGAATGTTATCGTTGTTATATCTACTAGTGTGTCTGCATCATTATACCCGGCAACTGCAGTTGGCGTATTTCCTGCAAAGCTCCACTCTGAGAGTGTTAGCGTACCTGATACTATATCACTAAATGTTACGGTAGTCTGGGTAGATGAATCAGAGCGGGCAGTAAATGTTGAAGGAGCTATAAACAGATCAAAGGGGGCAAACAGCGCATACTCGTAGACTCTGTCATTCTGATCACCTACAATGAACATTCTTGTCCCGTCATTGGAGAATGTAATGCCCTGAGGAAGAGTATCCTTTAAGGATATGTCAAATGATTTGGTGAATGTGGAACTAGACACACTAAATGGGGCAGAGAGGGCATACACATATACCCTGTCATTCTGGCCACCTACAGCAAACATTCTTGTCCCGTCATTGGAGAATGCGACACCCTGAATAGAATTGTCCTGTGAGGACATGTCAAAAAAACCATCTAGTGTGAAATTGAGCACGTTGAATGGTACAGATAACGCATACTCGTAGACACTGTCGGTGTTGAATCCTGTAACGAACATTCTTGTTCCGTCATTGGAGAATGTCACATCTGTTGGAAAAGAATCCAGTGTGGATAGAGCAGAACTGTTACTAGATGTAAAACTAGTCACGTTGAATGGTACAGATAACGCATACTCGTAGACCCTGTTGCTGGCTAGTCCTGCAATGAACATCTTTTCCCCATTATTTGATACTGCGATACCCCGAGGATTGACATCCTGTAAAGATAGAGAAAGAGAGGCAGAGAATGTTGAACTAGTCACATCAAATGGGGCAGATAGCGCATCCAAATTAATAAAATCCCTACCAAAAAGAACCTGAATCAGCCAAGATACTAACGCTAATCATATGTATCAAGCAAAGAACATGTTTTATGCCTATAACGTCTTGACTATTCTAGTGAATTTAGGCGTAGAGGTTGATACATACCTTTATCCATATCTCACACTTGGAGTTACACCAACTTGAATACATCTGAAAGCTGCTCCCGGCTGTAAAATTATGCGTATATTCTCAGTAGGATTATTCTCTAATGCCATAGTATAGAGTTTATGCGTAATTGACCAAAATAACAAACAACAGACAACTTGTACACATCAATTGTTCACATTTGATATGATGGTAATTGACCTTTTGTGCAATTAGAGTGATTTTTTTCAACATTCTATGTTTTGTAAAATTTTATGCCTAAAAATCTAAAATTTCAGAATAATCTGAAAAATTACCTTCTAAAAATCGTACCTAGAAATAATTACGCAATACGTCTAATGATTTTGTTTGAGTATTGTTGTGACGGTTGGCGCGGTTTAGTCAATTGTGCATAAACTCTTATGATTTTCACAGTTAATCAGATGTGAACCAGAAAAGAGACATCTGTGGGATGATTGTATCATATCTCAAAAACCGGCAAGCATTGGATCTTTGGGTTTCATTATCTCCCTTAACAGAATTGTTGCAAAGGAGCCTCTAGATAATGAAAACTCTACCCTAGTATCATTTGATGAGTAATCAGAACAATGCATTACAGCTTGCCTGAAACCGCCTTCACTACTCACTTCCTGCATCTCTTTGATGAAAAAGTCTTTGGGTGTAATCTCTTCTTGTTCCAGTATTTTGGAGATTTGATAGTCAAATCGGGTTTTTTTATAATACGAGTAACCAACAAACGGTAACGCAAGATGTTGATCCAATCCCTTTACATGTTTGCCGATTATTCCATGTAGATCAAAACAGACATCTCCTGATTGCGCTTCAAGCAGATCTTCACCATCAGAAAAGGCCAAACTCAGAGACTGATTAAAGAGAAAAGACTGATAGGCCTGAATGTAGAATCTTCGCAGCAAGATGGGGACAGAGCGGATTGCACGAAAGGCATCACCGTGTTCAATCATTGCTTTTAGTACAGTCCTTTCGACATCCATTTGATACGGGACCTGATCAAGATATTTTTGATAGTTTCCCGTATCAGAGAGTTTTTCACGAATTGCAGTGTTTTCCTTAGAGTCATAGGGGGATGTAAAGGACAGGATCAGTTCAACGGCTTTGCTGAAATCTCTCTGCAAAATTGCTTTTCCAACAAGATGAGTCACGGGTCTTTTTGAGCCAAACCGCTGATAGCCATAAAAATTTAAAGTTTTCCCAAATTCGCTAAAGGATGACAGGTCATCAGAACAATCAGAGATTTTTATTTTAAAGTGATTTGATGTCATGTCTTTTTTTGATAATGGTTTTTTTGCAAAGCCGATTTTTTCAAAAGAGTATTTTGCAGTTGAAAAATTTTCAATTATTTTTCCTTTATTTACAGAGCAGACAAATTGCTCGGTTATGGCATATGCATCTTTTAGCCCAAGAGACTTTACACGGATTCCTTTTTTCCTAAAGAGATCAGACAAGGCATGATTGGTGTCAATCTTTATCTTTTTTAGCTTGTATACGGCATAGCCTTCCTTTGCATTTATAGAATTTTGTGCTCTTTGGGAAATTATTTCGGTCACTTGGAAATCTTGAGGTTTGACTCTGATTTTTCCACCGATTCCGTCAAATTCTGTACTGTAAATGGCAATGCCGATTTGAGAATCTAAATCAGGTATCACTTTATTGTCACTGTAACAAATTTGCTGATTGCAACATCGGGGGATTGCGCTCCTAGCAGAACTTTGTATGTTCCAGGTACGGCAACATTAGAGGCAGAGATAGTTGTTAGAACAGACCTAGGGGAATTAGAATCCAACTGGAATGTCTTTAAGGTGTCATTGGCAAGAGTGACATTCAGGAACTTGTGAGCAGGGGATAGAATCAGTGAGATGTCTAGCATGTCTTTTTGTGATTTAGGTGATATGACAAAGTTAAAGTATTGTGTGTCTCCGGGTGCAAGAACCAAGGAATCTGATTCTAGCTGAATTTCAAGGGGCAATGGCACAGAAGTGTCAACAACTCCAATGTTGTTTTCAACCCATTCCGTAAACCAAATTTTTTCACCATCTATGGCAAAATCAAAGATTTGAGCTAGGCCACAGTCAGGCAGGATCATGTCAGTTTCAGAGGTACAGTCGCCCCAGTTGGGATTCTTTGATGGGATATGGTATTCCACAAGGGATTGGAGTTTTGGATCCATTACAGAGATATTGTTTGCAGCCTGTTCGTTAAAAACAATGCGTCCTTGTTCATCAGAGTCAATCCAGTAAGGTCTTGAACCTGGATCTGATGGGGTACGTCCTGTCTGATTTCCATACGTGCTAGGTAGAGGATCAGCCGTAACATATTGAGTGAATTTTTTAGTGAGGGGATTAAAATTAAAGAAGGACGATGTTGACGTGTCTGTCAACCAGATGGTTCCATCAGCAGATACCACAACCCCGTTTGGAGTGAGTAATTCTGGTGGCAATACATAGACTTCAATAAAATTAAGCACGGGACGAAATTTATTCTTTGAGCCCATAACAGAGGCAAGATATCCATCTTGATCAAATTGAACCAAGACACCGTCCTTTTGGAACAACCAATTTGTATACCAAATGTCGTTATTTGCATCTACGGCAAAATCAGCAGTTACTGAACCGCCAACAGGGGACGGGATGCTAAGATAATTTGTGTTTCCACTGGAAGGATTTGCATCCAATAGTGTAAGTTTGTTGCCAGTAAAATCATTAACAATGATTTGAGAACCGGTGATTTGAAGCTTTTGTGGCAAAGAGTTTCCCTGAGAAGGATATTGTAATGGCTGATATGTCTCATCAATTGTAGAGAATTTCCATAATGAATCATATGCCTCATCAGTATACCACACTGAGCCATCTGGTGCATAATCAATGCCCCACATCATAGAACGTCCTCCAGATGGCCAAAAAGGATTGGTATACTCTGTAAATGTTTCATTAGCTGGAATAAATTTTCCTAGGTTGCCAGTATTTGTTTCAGCAAACCAGACATTTCCATCATAATCCATTGTAATGGCCAGTGGATTTGTACACGGTGTCGGAATCTGAAATTCCTTCACATAGTCAGTAGACGTTGAATTGCCAGAGCCGCAAAACTGGGCACGTTGGTCATCAGGGAAATTATCAGCAGGGGATCCAGTGAGTGTTATTTCAGAAACATCAGGAGGTGATATCATGCTTTGCAGCCCAAAACCAGAGGTTACCATGATTCCTCCAAAAAAGAGACATACGAGAATAGCTTTTTTCTTCACATCTTGAAAGATAGCAAACCGTGTTATATCTTATTCCAAACAGGTCTGTGAACTATAATAATTTTAGATCGCCAGTTATTTTATCAATCAGATCTTCAGGTGCGGGGCCAATTGATATGCATGTTGTTGTTCCAGGAGATATCTGGGTATGTCCAGCATCTGTGACTTCAGACCATGGAAGATTCAAGTCGATGACATGTCTCTTTACTTTTTGTAAACCCTTGAGATTAGGGATTTTCAGGACAATCTTTTCTTGTCCATTCTGCCATTCATCATACCATTCAGGATGGGATTTTCTCACATGTTCTGAGCCAAGAACGCAGGCATGGCCTACCTGTGCTGCTATCTTTCCTCTTCCCATGCCTAGATCAGTTCTGACTATGATTACTTGCTTGATATTTCCCATACAGTAATCAAACATGGGGTTGATGTAAAACTTTTGATTTGGGGGTTTGTCTCTATTGTCCATAATGTAGTTCACCTCTCTAAACACGTAAAGTCACTTGGATATGGCATAGCAATCTCACTAACTGGAAATGATGGTGTGTGGGGTTCCAAATATGACAGAATACGTAGGTACATAGGCAAACGTAGAATACGAGTGATGAAAAACTAGACGAATCCAAAGCAAAATTGATAATTTTACAAAAACAAAAGAAAACCACCATGTAAAGGAGATAACGCAGGTGGTGGGCATCTCTGCTATCTGAGTCAAGAAACTCTGGGCCAGATACAGCATACAGATAGAGAGCCAGTATCACATATCCTGCACCTATGGGCAGGCCAAAAAACAGTTTTCCTGAACGCCGTGAGCATTCTGCAGTACTTTCAGCCAGTCATACGCGATATAACGGTGCAACAAGCCTAGAACCAACCATTAAATCAAGTACAGGAATACACGTCCCTCACAATACCAGTTTATGCGTAATTGACCAAAATAACAAACAACAATAGACTTGTACGCATAAACTTGTTCACATTTGATATGATGGTAATAGACCTTTTGCGTAATTAGAGTGATTTTTTTCAACATTCTATGTTTTGCATAATTTTGTACCTGAAAATTCAAAATTTCAGAATAATCTGAGAAATTATCTTCTAAAACCATGTCTAGAAATAATTACGCAATATGTCTAATGATTTTGTTTGAGTATTGTTGTGACGGTTGGCGCGGTTTAGTCAATTACGCATAATCTCTCATGTGGAATAAGTGGGGAACTACTTTAGGGATACTACATTGTGACTAAAGATTAATCATGAATTGCGATCTTTGTGTAAATTAACAAAATCACGATAAGAAATTCCAAAAAATGGGATTACTTTTTCTGTGTAATCTTTAGTCAAATTATTTGATTTCATAATTCCTATAGCGGGTGAATCGCCACGTTGGTAATAGACATATCCAACTACAGAACCTGTGATTGTTCTGTATCATAATTTTGTAACCACATAATGAATTTGGTTCCAGTTATGCGTTTTTCTTGACCGTGTATGTTCCATGTCCTACATTTTTCTTAAGAGTTTCAAGTGCTTGTGGACATACTGTAAAATAACCATCTAAAACAAGGGACATTTCTTTTTTTAGTTTATTTTTTGTCTTTGCCTCAGTAAGTATCTGAGGAAACTGAACACATTGTCCAATAAAACTATCAGGTGTTTGTTCTATGATGTAATCTAATGTGTACTGTTGCATAATTACTCTGTCATTGAGGCATATAGTATTTAATACTTGTGTTAGTATTTTTTTTCTCTTATCCAGAAAGTAGTATACCCCTCCCTCCCTCTCCCCCTTATCTGACGGCGTAAAGTTTCTGAAAAGTGCAACTATTTCACTGACTGGAAATGATGGTGTGTGTGAAAGAGACTCCAAATATGACAGAGTGTGGGAGTACATAGGCAAACGTAGAGTACTAGTAATGAAAAAACTAGATGAATTCAAAGTAAAATGGATAATTTTGTAACTGTCTACAGTTTTGAAGTAAGAGTTTAGGTCTCCTGACTAGAACATCTAAAATTCGTGCTCAACCTAAACTCTTACGTTTTAAAGTATTACGCACAAGATATGTCAAAACTGATTATTTTTTTGACACAAACACGAAGGAACTTTAAAACTGTAGACAGTTACAAAAAATCGATTTTTCAAAAATGGAGTTAAATAAGTGACAAAGGAACAGAATCCGTGAACTTTGATGTCATAGTTGCCGGAGGAAGTGTTGCAGGATTACTGTGTGCAAGAGAAGTTGCCTCAGGTGGATTTTCAGTACTTGTAATTGAAGAGGATTATGAGATAGGAACCCCTGAACATTGTGGCGGACTAGTCAGCATTGCAGGATTGGAAGAGTTGGGGCTAGTCCCATCTGGAAAGACTTTTGATCATATAATAGAATCAGCAGAGATTACGGCGCCAAACGGAGACAGCTTTACAATCAGCTCAAAGAAGCAAAGAGTAGTAGAGACTAGCAGGAGAGAGTTGGACAAACAGATAGCCTTTCAGGCTCAAAAGAGTGGGGCAGTAATCAGAGTCAGAACAAGATTCCAAGAGGTTACAGATACCGGAATTAGAACAAATGAAGGGGATATGGACTGTAAGATTTTTGTTGATGCAAGAGGAGTTTCATCACTAGCAAACAGGGATAGAGCGGGAGTTTTATTATCAGCGCAATACGAAGTTTATGCAGATTGGATAGAGAAAGGCAGAGTCAAAGTAATTTTCGATCAGGAAAAATATCCGGAATTCTTTGCATGGATCATTCCATCAGGTAAAGGCAGAGGCAAAGTGGGAGTCGCCGGAAGAGGAATCAACACTGCAGAAACATTGGAAAAGATTCTTGAGGAAAAGGGAGACTATTCTACGATTAGAAAGATCTTTGCCCCGATTTGGATTAAAGGCCCCATTACAAAGTTCATAGAAGGAAAGACTGTAACTATCGGGGATGCCGCAGGGCAGGCAAAGCCGACAACGGCAGGCGGGATTTTTACTAGCGGGATGGGCGGAGTCTATGCCGGGCAGGCAATATCCAGATTTTTGAGAACAAATAACAGAACAGATCTTGAGGAATACCAGAAAAAATGGAAGAAACGATTTGGAAGAGAATTTGAGAGACAGGCATTGGTAAGAAAGATTCTAGGTAGAGTAGACAACAAGACAATAAACGGCCTCTTTGAGTCAATTACGCCAGAGATCACAGAGGAGATTTCAGATAGCGATGATTTTGATTTTCATACAGGCTCGATAATAAAATTATTAGGTGTAAAGGGTACGATAAAAGCAGCACAAGTTCTAATTGGCGGGGAATTGAAAAGGTTATCCAGTCAGAATGTGTCCAAATTCTAAGGAAGGTATAAATGATGTTTGCCAAAAAACTGGGTATGTCATCTACGATTTCATTACCATTGTGCAGTTGTTGTCACAGACATATTATGCCTAATGATAAATGTGTAAAATTCAATTGTCCGGACTGCGGAGTGGATTTGATTTGGAGATGTCAGAGTTGCAGGGAAGCTGCAAGAAACTATACTTGTTCTTCATGTAATTTTCGGGGACCTTGAGAGAATGGCTCAATTACTATTAATCACAAAAATTCTTCCAAAGGATGCAGATACGGATCTGGACAAGATGGCAGAGTCCATAAAGTCATCACTAAAAGAAGGGATTCTGATGAAGAGACATCTCAAAGAACCATTGGCATTCGGATTGGAATGTCTAAAGGCGGAATTTATCCTAGATGACAAGGAAGGACAGATGGATTTGTTGGAAAAATCCGTAAAGTCAGCAGAGGGTGTCAGCGAGTTTGAGGTTCTCAACATGAGCAGAATGTCAGTTGACATGAAATAGGTGATTTTTTGGTACGCAAAGAAGAGCCTTTGCAGATGCGAATCGGAGAAGCAAAGCAGAGAGACGTTGGTAAAAAACGCGCCAGAATCGGACCCGAAGCCATGGACTCCCTCAAAGCCACACCGGGGGATATCATTGAGATAATGGGTTCAAGATCTACTTGTGCGGTTGTTTGGCCAGTTGACGAGGATGAAAAATTTCCAGACATTGTAAGAATCGACGGGCAGACAAGAAAAAATGTTGGCGGATCACTAAACGATATTGTAAAGATTAGAAAAATAGTATCAAAATTCGCAAAGACAGTTTCACTAATGCCTGTAAATGATTCAGTTACAGTTGACAAAGAGTTTATGGATTTTGTCAAGAACAGACTAAAGGGAATGCCAATTAATCATGGTGATGAGATCTCTGTAATGATATTAGGAAATTCCATGGATTTCAAGATTACAAAGACCAGTCCAAAAGGGGTAGTCAAGATAGATCGTAGCACAAATCTTACCATCCTAACTGAGGCTGTAGTGGATAGAAAAGTCAGAGTAACGTATGAGGAAGTTGGCGGGCTCAGACAAGAGGTCAAAGCGATGAGAGAGGTAGTAGAGCTTCCACTAAAACATCCCGAGCTGTTTGCAAGGTTGGGAATCGAGCCTCACAGCGGAATTTTACTTTATGGTCCCCCAGGATGTGGAAAGACATTGCTTGCAAAGGTTATTGCCAGTGAATCAGAGGCCAACATGTTCTCCATTAACGGTCCAGAAATTATGAACAAGTATTATGGCGAGACGGAGGCAAAGCTAAGGGAGATATTCAAAGAGGCCAAAGACAACTCTCCGAGTATAATCTTTATTGATGAGATTGATGCGATTGCATCAAAAAGAGAAGAGGCCTATGGTGATGTTGAAAAAAGAGTTGTCGCTCAATTGTTAGCACTAATGGACGGTCTAGATGACAGGGGAAATGTCATCGTACTAGGTGCCACCAACAGGCCAGACAGTGTTGATCCTGCACTCAGAAGACCAGGAAGATTCGACAGGGAATTTGAGATATCTGTTCCCAACGAGGACGGAAGACTAGAGATTCTCCTCATTCACACAAGAGGAATGCCGTTAAGTGACGAGGTTGAACTAAGAAACCTAGCATCAGAACTGCACGGATACACGGGTGCGGACATTAAATCGCTTTGCAGAGAAGCGGCATTAAAGTCAATCAGAAGATATCTGCCAGACATTGACCTAGAGACAGAAAAGATTCCCTCCGAAGTGCTGCAATCAATGCAGATCAAGTTAACTGACTTTTATGACGCAATGCACGAGGTAGTCCCTACGGCAATGAGGGAATTTTATGTTGAGAGATCAAAGGTGTGGTGGAAGGATGTTGGAGGGTTGGATGAGATCAAAAAAGCACTAACAGACAATCTCATTGTTGCAATGAGAGAGCCAACAAAGTTTACAAAGATGGGCATAAAGCCACCAAGGGGAGCTCTGATTTATGGACCTCCAGGATGTGGAAAGACGCTCATTGGACGAGCACTTGCTACTGAAACCGGGGCAAATATGATCCTAGTCAGGGGTCCTGAGATTCTATCAAAGTGGATCGGAGAGTCTGAAAAGGCCATCAGAGAGATATTCAGAAAGGCAAAGGCAGCGGCACCATGCGTGGTAATTTTTGACGAGCTTGACTCACTGGCACGTTACAAACTAGGAGAGGGAGGGACGAGTGAGAATGTCCTCAGTCAGTTGCTAACAGAGATTGAGGAGGGTATCTCACAGGTTGCAGTTATTGGAATTACAAACAGGCCAGATATTTTAGACAATTCCCTGCTCAGGACTGGAAGACTGGATTTGGTCCTATATGCAGGGCCCCCAGATGAGAAAGGACGGTTGGAGATTATCAAGATTTTAACAAAAAAGATGCCACTAGCAAGTGATGTAAAATTACAAGAGTTAGTAATAGCCACACAAAACTATACAGGTGCAGATTTGGCGGCATTGTGTAGAGAAGCAGCAGTTCTTGCAATGAGGGACAATTCATCAAAGATATCCAGTCAGAACTTTGCAAACAGCCTAAAGCAGGTCAGGGCATCTATTACCAAAGAAGTTGATCAGTGGTACAGCACCGTAAGAGAAAGTATATCTAACGTCGTACCTAAAACAGGAGACAAGGTATTCTACGGATAAAAATGGTAACTCCACTACGAAATATAGTATATGAAAAGATCAAGGATGTAAATTCCCTGACAGACGTAGAGTTGTACAAGGCAATACTAAAGGAGGAATATGCACTTTCCGAAGACAAGTTCAACAAGATTCTTTTGGATTTGGAAATTCTCGGTCTCATTACAGTAGTATGGGTTACAAAAGATGAGCGCAGAGTGCAGATGGTAATTGTTGAAAAAGAGACGGATGATATTGAAGAGCAAAACAAGGAGACTGTGGAAAGAGATTATGAAGCAAGTTTCCCAGGTTTTGAAAAATAACCACTCAGAACAGTGGTACATGAAACGCCGCATCTAGTGCGATCTGGCAAATTACAAAGATACTGCTTTTTGGCACACAGAACAGTGGTACATGAAACGCCGCATCTAGTGCGACTGCCACAAAAATTATTGTAAGATATGGAGCAGTGACTTTGTATGCCTTCCAGGCAAATTCAGATGTAGGATTTCTAGTCAGTTTGTAGTGATATATGAGCATCATTCCGCCAGAGACTAGTGCAATAACTGTGTAAACTACTCCCATGCCATCTGGAATAAATGAGAGTATTAATGAATAAGGGACTAGAATTATCGTGTTTCCCAGAATGTACTTTGATGTTTTTTGCATGCCGATTACAACAGGTAGCATTGGAATCTCTGCTTGTGCATACTCGTCTTTAATCTTCATTGCAAGACACCAAAAGTGAGAAGGTGTCCAAACAAAGACCAAAAAGCCAACTAGGAATCCCAACAAATCCATGCTGCCAGTGGATGCGGCCCATCCGGCCCAGGCTGCAGCACTGCCTGCAATTCCTCCAATCACTATATTTGAAGAGTATCGACGTTTTAGCCAGACTGTATAAATTATAACATAAGAGAATATTCCCATGGCAATAAAGAAAGCAGTTACTGCATTTAGCGCAAGGTAGCCATAAATTACAGATATGCAGCTTAGAACAAGTCCATAAATAAAGACATGTGATGCCGCCATTCTTCCAGATGGAATGGGTCTAGTACTAGTTCTCGTCATTTTTGGATCAATGTCACGGTCATAATAGTGGTTTAGTGCGCTAGAACCTGCAGATGCTAGCGCTCCTGCAATAACTATGTGTAAATATGACCAATAATCAGGCTCTTGAATACCGTCAACTAGCCTGCTTGCTGCATACATCGAAGTTGCCGCAGTTATGACTAAAAGAACGACTATCCGTGGTTTTGATATCTCTAATATTTCGTTAAGTCCCAATATCTAACACCCAATCCTAAAGCATTTAATTTATTCGTCTGCGTGTGTTTCAAAAGGAATAAGTATCTCAGTCCTACCAGCTAATTTGAATGAGTAACTGGGACCTCATGATGCCAGGGATGGGATTGACTGCAATAGGCTTGGCAGGCGTCACGATATCCTATGCCGGAATCGCGCACACGTTCATTGATGGGATGCATTCCCTGACGGGCCTTACCATGTTTGTAGGGCTGATCTTCTTGGCAGTGGGAATCCTAGATGGGGGTATTTCAACTAGTAACAGAGCCAAAGCAACGACATTGGTGATTTTGGGAATTTCATTATCGTTTGGAATGTATGCCTTGGCAACCATGAATACGTCAAATTATATGATCACATTTGCAGGGATTTTAATGGCAATTGCATTTCCGGCAATCATCATAGCATACCTTGCAATGAAGCACCCCAAGATAGTAAAGCCAGTAGGCACCATTGTTGCAGTGTCTGCTGCAACAGGAATTATCATGTGGTTTGCATTTGGATTTGTCAGTCCGGACACATACATGATTCCACAGCAGATTACAGTGGGAGGACAGGTAGAGGAGATTGAACCGGCAGAACCAACCCTTGCAATTCAGATTCTAAAGGGATCCGCTAAAGAAGGAAATCAGGATTACAAGCCAGATGTTGCGATTGTTCCGCAAGGGCACATAGTAAGATGGACAAACGAGGATTCAATCGTGCATACGGTAACTAGTACAAAAGGCTTTGGTGAGATATTTGACTCTGGCCTAATTGATACAGATGGTTCTTTCACACTAGATACGACTGATTTGAAAGCCGGGGAATACGAGTATTTGTGTAGTCTGCATGATTGGATGGTTGCAACACTAGTCATAGAGGGGTCAAAAGAGGCAGTCAAAGTAACAATTCCAAAAGGGGCAGGAATACTAAAAGAAGGACAAATATTTTATGAGCCTCAGGTAATCGATGTAACAGCTGGCAGTAGGGTGGTATGGGAAAACACTGACAGTGCAGTGCATAGTGTAACCTCAGGTCAGCCACCCGGAGACACAGACGGCATGTTTGACTCTGGAATAATGTCTGCAGGAGAAGAGTTTGAATTCACATTTACAGATATAGCAAGTTATGATTATTATTGTACATTCCATACGTGGATGGTCGGGACAGTCAACGTAGAATAGATTTGCAAAAGATCATCTTGTCAGAATCAGACAGAGAGATTCTGACTGAGCATGCAGAAAATGAAAGACCCTATGAATCATGTGCCATACTATTTGGTAAGGACAACAGGGTCTTTGAGGTATTTTTAACAAAAAATATAGAAAAATCATCAGTGAATTTTACAATTTCAAATGAACAGTTAATCGACGGATACAAGATTGCAGAAGAAAAAAAGATGGAGATAATAGGCATCTTTCATTCACATCCTGATTCAGATGCATATCCATCTAGTACAGACAAAAAATTCATGCACAGTAATCCGGTGGCATGGGTAATCTACTCTGGCATCAGCAAGGATTTCAAGGCATATTTTCTTGAATCAGAGTTGATAGAGATTCCAATAGAGCAAGACGGATGAGACTGTCTCGCATGTTAGAATAAACCTTGAAATTCAAGATGTTATCCTCACCACGACAGCCTTGCGAATCTTGCTCTTTATTTGAACTTGTTCTGCAGTGTTAATTCCTGTAGACGGGATGAGCAGTTTTTTGTAGAACGTCAATTTTTGTAACTGTTTAGAGTTTTGAAGTTCCTTCGTGTTTGTGCCAAAAAAAATAACCTGTTTTGACATATCTTGTGCGTAATACTTCAAAACTGTATACAGTTACAAAAGATTTCACATAACATCTGTCAAGTTATCGGTCGCTAAGCATAAAACACGATATCTTCTAAGGATTGGATTTTTATCAAATTTAATATTCGTACTTGAATGATTCACATTAAATTATACTCTGTAGATCCTTCTGGTGCATTTTGGTGATCTCATCTTACTATTTCCTAAAATCATATGATAAATAAATAAATATTGTTAAATTATGATGATAGGTGTATTTTCTCGAAAAGATCCTTCTTTTTTTCTTCAAATTCCTCATTTGTGATAATTCCATTATCTTTTAGTTTGGATAATTTTTGTAACTGTCTACAGTTTTGAAGTATTACCCACAAGATATGTCAAAACAGGTTATTTTTTTGACACAAACACGAAGGAACTTTAAAACTGTAGACAATTACAATAACACTTTTCTATATTGAATCCAAACCTAAAGCATGCCTAGTTATACCAAATTTTCACAACATTTGGAAAAATGTTCCAATATTACTCACTGTACATTTTCAGAAATTGAGAAAATTATAGGAGAATCACTCCCTTTTTCTGCATACAACTATCCGGCTTGGTGGTCAAACAGTCCAACACACCCACTAATGAAAGAGGTTTTGAAAATTGGTTGGAACTCTCAAAATCTAAATCTAAAAAACAAAACCATTTCATTTTTTAAAAATTCAATCCCAAAAAAACTGGGGGTTATATCAAAGAAAAAGAAATCAACAATAGATCTTAATTTAGAAAAACAATACAAGATACAAAGGAATAACAAACTAAAACAACAACCTCCAGATTTTATCATTGAGGGAAATATTGTATATTTTGAACAGATACTAGACGAGTTTGCATTACAAATTACAAAAGGAAATATAGAAATCTATAATGAGGCAAGTGTTCAGTATGAATTGGCAATATTTTTACGGGAAAAAATTCCCAACTGCAAAATTCAATTAGAACGAAATGTGAGTTACTTTAAACTAAACAAGAAAGATTTTGTAAAAAAAGAAATAGATATTGTATTATTTAACAAAACACAAAGTAAAAAATTTGCAATTGAAATTAAATTCCCTGTAAATGGTGAATATCCAATTCAAATGTTCAATTTTTGTAAGGATATTAAATTTCTTGAACAGTTAAAGGAATCAGGATTTACTGATAATTTCTTTTTGGCATTAACACCACAGAGTAATTTTTGGGTAGATAAAGGTAAAAAAGATACAATCTATGAAAAATTTAGAAAAGAAAAAGAACTGTACGGTGAGATTAAAAATCAAATTGGAGACAGTGTGGAAAAAGTTACCCTAAAAGGTAGACATAAGATCAATTGGTTATCCATTAATGAATCTACAAGATATTTTGTTATGAGGATATAATCCCCCAACCAAAAAAACGGGGGAGTATTGGAATCAAAATCCATATAACACACTTTATGAATAATTCAATGGAGATTATTTTATGAAACCTGAAGAGTGCACGAATCAATATCGATAAAATGCTAACAGCCTCAGGTTGGCAGGCTCAAGAATATGGAAATCTGAACTTGGGTGCTTTACTAGGCGTGGCAGTAACGTTTTTCCCATTAGGTAAAGACGAGGTAGACTGTCTTATTTGTAGATAGAAATCCGGTTGGAGTAGTAGAAGCAAAAAAAAAGAAGGCCATACATTAACAGGAGTTACCCCACAATCAAACAACTCTAAAATTATTACACGAAAAATTTCCTAATGCACCAACTACTCCATTTTCATATGAGAGTACGGGAATTGAAACAATAGAGTTTATGCGTAATTGACCAAAATAACAAACAACATTCGACTTGTACGTATCAACTTGTTCACAGTTGATATGATGGTAATAGACCTTTTACGTAATTAGGGTGATTTTTTTCAACATTTGATATTTTGTGTAATTTTATGCCTAAAAATCCAAAATTTCAGAATAAACCAAGAAATTATCTTCTAAAACCATGTCTAGGAATAATTACGCAATACGTCTAATGATTTTGTTTGAGTATTGTTGTAATAATCGGCGTGGTTTAGTCAATTACGCATAAACTCTAATCTTTGTTGATAGACTAGATACAGACTTTCGTTCAAGATAAGTGTTTACGTTTCATAAACCAAAAGTAATTGCTGATTGGCTAAGAGAACCAAAAATATTACGAAATAATCTAAAGGAAATACCCAAGTTAGATTACACTAATCTTTGGGATTGTCAGAAAGAAGCAGTAATTAATTTAGAAAACTCTATGGCACGTAACAAACCTCGTGCACTAATACAAATGACAACAGGCAGTGGTAAAACATTCACAGCAGTAACTGCATTGTATATATTAATCAAATACACAAAAGTAAATCGTGTTTTATTTTTAGTTGATAGAGGTAACTTGAGAATACAAGCAAACAAAGAGTTTCAAAACTATGAAACAGTTGATGGGGGTAGAAAGTTTACTGAATTGTACAATAGAGTTATGCGTAATTGACTAAACCACGCCAACTATTACAAACTCTAACAAAATCATACATCTCAGAATAACAAAAGTCAATCAAACTTGTACAAAAAATACAAAATAAATTATTCAACATGCAAAATAAACAGCTTGTAAAAAAACGCACAGCGTAGCATTATGATATTTTACTATATACCTAATCAAAATATGTAGTCCATGACGGTGGCGGCTCAGCCTTTTTCCATCTACGCTCTATTTTTTTCCACATTGCATGCAGATTAACAAGACCTGTTACCACGTTAAACTCTGTCTCAAACTCTTCTAGTGTACCATCATATGCGTCAACCATTCTTGCATAGGTTTTCATGACACCTATGGTGTGCTCCACCCTGGGCTTTGACCTCGTTTATCTTTCTGTTTTTTGCTCGTTCTCGTTTTGTCAGTTGATGATTCTTTGGTTTCTTTTTAGGCTGCGTGGATTGTGTGTTGTTAGATGGTAAATCGTAACTGTCTACAGTTTTGAAGTATTACGCACAAGATATGTCAAAACAGGTTATTTTTTGACACAAACACGAAGGAACTTTAAAACTCTAGACAATTACGGTAAATCCGATATTCCTAAAAATCCCTTCTCAGAGTATAATTTTATTACTGCTTCCAGTAAGCGATTTTATTATATTAAAGATTGGTAAAGATTCTTTGTAAGAGTTTAGGTCTCCTGACTAGAACGTCTAAAATTCGTGCTCAACCTAAACTCTTACTTTGTAACTATGAAGAAAAAGGCAAGGAATTCAGATGGTTGGCGTGATTTAGTCAATTACGCCTAAACTCTATTCATTTTGAGTTAAATATACCTATTTTCAGCAATAATCATGGAAATTCACGTATATGATACCTATGTCAAGGCAGCAGACGGTCATACCATGCACTTTGATGTCATAACAGGTGAAAAGGATCACGACAAAGCCATCACATATGGCAAAGAGTGGCTAAAATCAATCGGTGAGGAGAATGCAGAGATGACAACAAACGAATGTAAGTTCTGCCATTCACAAAATGCACTAGAGCCTGTAGAGCAGGCAATTAAGGAAAATGGCTATTTTATCCAAAAAATGGAAGGTTGTCCTTAACACTTTTTTTTTTCCTTTTTCCAAAAAACTGTAACTGTACAGTTTTAAAGTATTATGCACAAGGTATGAATCATCTATGTGAATCTTTTTAAGCATTTTGTCTTTTTTCAGCATGTGGGGTACAGTATTCGCTAGAGATATGTTTCAAATGATATAGGATGCGGACAATTATCTATACGGTAATTATCTAGAGTTTTGAAGATATACCTGTAGTATTTTTGTCATATGTCTTTTTTGATTAGTAGTAAAAACAGGATATGCCAATGCAAAAAAAAAGAATGAATTGGAATATTGTTGCAAACATTGCAATACACTTGAACGACAATTAAAACATCTCAAAGAAGATTATGCTCATCTCAAAGCAAAGGCTGGAAAAATTAATGAAGTTATAGAAGAATTAAAACATCTCAAAGAAGATTATGCTCATCTCAAAGCAAAGGCTGGAAAAATTAATGAAGTTATAGAAGAATTAAAACATCTCAAAGAAGATTATGCTCATCTCAAAGCAAAGGCTGGAAAAATTAATGAAGTTATAGAAGAATTAAAACATCTCAAAGAAGATTATGCTCATCTCAAAGACAATTATGCACAGATAAAAGGAGAAAATGCTCTGCGAAAAAAAGAGAACACGTCCATCAAAAAAATAATTTCTGCACTTGCTGCAAAAGGTATAAATGCAAAAACCAACACATCTGACAATCCGCGGGAAAAGACCCCGCGGTCTAAACACCAAAGGTGTAACAGATCTAGTCCAGAACAGGTTTTGATGACGAGAAGGTTATTGATCAGACAGATTGTAACGTATGCGGTAATGAACTCTCAGAGCCAACTGATACATACTATATAACAGTGGAGGAGATAGTTCCTACAAAAAAGGTCGTTACACGATACATCATAACCAGACGATACTGTAAGCATTGCAAAAAACAGGTATCTGCAAGGGTACTTGACGCACTGCCAAATGAGCGATTTGGAATCAAACTAATGACACTAATCGCAATACTAAAAACAATGGGATTATCTTATGGTAAAATATCAGTTGTTACAAACAATATACTCATTAAATCTTACAGAATCAACAATTAACCATGCAGTATTTAAAATTGCAAAGGCATTTGGCAAAAGATATCAAGAAATGATCTCAGAGCTAAAAAAAGAGGCAAACATACACGGAGACGAGCTGGAGGTTGAATGGAAAAAATTACTGGCTGTGGACGTTTGTTGAGAAATGGGTTGTAATATACGAGATTGACAAGACTTGCAGTAAGGATGTGCCAAAGAGAATCATTGGTGGGTTTAAAGGCAACGTTACAAGTGACTTGTATTCTGCATGGAATTATGTTGGTAAAGCCCACCAAAGATGCCACATTCACTATATCCGAGAGATTGAGGATACAATTCAATACAAGAATCCAGGAAAAGAATTTACATCATTTGCAGTACGCCTAAAGAGAATACTGTATGCCTCTCACGATGCGGCAAAAATCACCAATGAGGTAAAAAGACTACAAGTAAAAAAGAATCTTGAGAGAAGAATATCTGCAATGATACCCAAAAAATACAGCAAAGAGAACTGCATCAGGTTTGTAAAAAGATTGAAACGTGAAAGAGTGATGCTCTTTACGTTTTTGCAGACTGGAACTGATTACCATAACAACATGGCAGAGAGGGCAATACGACCAAACGTCATAATCAGAAAGATCACAAACAGTCATCGCTCAAAGGCAGGAGCTGATTCTCACAAGATATTGATGAGTATAAAGGAGACATGACGGATGAGGGAATTGAATTTCCATGATTATGCTTTGGAATATCTGAGAAATTCTACTTCAAAACGGTAGACAGTTACAAATAAACTAGTAATATTTGATCAAAATAAAAACCCAGGAACAGAAAATGCGGATGATAAATTTATTCGAGATATTGTATATGATGAGATTAAAAAATACAAATCAAAAATAGACAGATTTCAAAAATAATTTATTCCTTCTTTATAGATTTGATTTTTGCGTTTGCTACTGCAATATCAAGAGCTAATTTCTTCAAAGTTATAGCCTCTTTAGAATCTAAATTTAGTTTGTACATTTTGGCTCTACCTACGTTTCTTTCTTTGATTATGATTTGCCTCGATTCAAAATCATTGATCACACCTAATGTGGTTTTAAATCCAACACCTGAATTTTTAGAAATATCAGATATGGAATAATCATAACTGCGAAATGTAATTAGAAAATCCAAGATTTTTGATTCAGAACATGGAAATCTACTCTCTAATGCACCACATTCTAAAACTTTATGATTTATTTTAGAATTGTTTTTTGTTTTGATTTGTAATTCCATGTTACCCATAACAAACATGTTATATTTAATGATCTACCTATCATCATGTAATTAATTACTTAATACTTATAATATACATTATGTAATAAATTATATAATGCAATACAATGATCTTGAAAAAACACTCCTTGAAAAAATGCTTACTGATAATAGAATTGGTGGTAAACATTTAGGTGAACAAGATGTGTGTAGAGGATTACCATCACACGTAAAAGGTGGAGTTTCAAAAGCAATAAAAAAACTGATAAAAAATGGATTGGTTAATCATCATCCTACAAGTTATGGTAAGCAGTATTCACTTGAACCAAAAAAAATTGATGAAATTCAAAGAATTTTAGAAAAAAAATAGTTTCAATTAAAAAACTACTTTACAATTAATGCCTTAAGATCTTAGATATGGTGATTGAAAGTTCTTTGATGATTGGTAATTCTTAGACCAAATTAAACTGAGATCACCAAAATTTGACAGCGGGGTCAAATAACATTTCTTGAATTAGACACCGAATAAAAGTATCCTACAAATCCAAAAGTGAATTTGGAGAAGATCTATATTTCATGTTTTAACACATAGATCCCTATAATTTATCAGAACCATAGAGGGTATGAATTTCAAAAAATGAGATATTAAAATTAGTGGTACTTGATGGTAATTTTAAACAAGTTCAGAAATGAATATTTGTAAGAAAATTATGAATGTCGTAGTTAATTATGAATTTTTAATTTTTAATTAATGGTACCTAATGGGAATTTTTACTAATTTAAATTGAATTTTTACATGATATATATACCCGAGATCCTAAGTCTTTTCAATTAATTGTTCTTGCAAAATATCGATACATGCCAAGATCAAACTTGTGCGTTCTTTAATATTCCATAACTGTATATCTCATTTCATGAATTGGCTCATAAAATTCTGATTGAACATTATCATGTTTGCACTGTCTCCAAATTTCTTCTATCATACTCAAATGTGGGGGACCTCTTGGAAGATATGCCAGTTTGACATTCTTGTTGTTTTTTAAATATCTTTTTGTATCATTGGATGTGTGTTGTGACGCTCTGTCAACAATAACAAATATTGTAACTGTCTACAGTTTTGAAGTATTACGCACAAGATATATCAAAACAGGTTATTTTTTTGACACAAACACGAAGGAACTTCAAAACTGTAAACAATTACAGAGTTTGTCATTTTTTCAAGGAAACTATATGGCTCCAAAGCAATCTCATCTAACAATAAAATGATTTTTTTGGCAGTCCTCTCCAAGACTGTCAAGATTTTTCTGAGCTAGTGGAGAATAAACTACCTTCCAGATATGAGTCAAATTTACAATCCGTATTTTTCTTTCATCTGAGATTGGGTCTTATAATTACCTTTTTCAATTTCTAAAATAGATGTCTCAAGTTCTGCAATGTCATCAGGTGTTAGTAATTCTTCATCTTCTTCTTTTTGATTTTTTAAAATTCTGTTAATCATAGTCTCCATTGATTCACCAGGGTAATTTTTGAATTTCTCCCATTCTTCTTTTGATTTTTTAGAAACTGCAATGCTAGTAGATACCATATGTGTCTATATGCAAATATAGAATATAATGTTTTCAAATTTTGACAAAAATTTAATTTACGCACAAAAGATAAACCCCTTGTATCAAAACATAATTTCATGTCTAAAATCCATTTTTCAGATGATGGATTTAGCTTTTACTCATGATAACAAAAGATCATACAAGTCTAGCTGAGCTAGTGAGGCGTGGTTCAGTCAATTACGCATAATCTCTATTAATTAAATCGCGTCTCAGACGGTTTGTTTGTTTAAGCACAAATTACTGTTTGAGACGTCCACCCTATAGATCTTTGCATTTTTAGCCGATTTTGAGCACATCTGGGTTAACTGCACACATGCAGATATTTTGAAGAGGGTGATTCAGACTCTGGTTGATGAACTAGATATGACTCTTGCTTGTCAGAACTAGATAGCAAAGATTGCGACAAATGCAGATACAAAGACTATGGCAATCGTATTGAGTAGTTTAATGACAGTATTGAGTGCAGGTCCTGCAGTGTCCTTGTAGGGATCACCGATAATATCACCTACGACTGAGACCTTGTGTACTTCGGAGCCTTTCTCTCCTTTCATTTCAATTAGTTTCTTTGCATTATCCCATGCACCGCCGGTATTTGCCAGGTGGTATGCCAAAAGGATTCCAGTAACAACTGCGCCCATTAACAATCCAGCTACTGCAGTCGGACCTAACAAAACTCCCAGAATAATCGGGGCAATAATTGCAACGAGTGCAGGTTTCCAAAGCTCCTTAATTGAGGCAACGGTGGCAATATCCACACATTTGGCATAATCAGGCTTTGATGTTCCTTCAAGAATTCCAGAATCCTCTTTGAACTGTCGCCTTACCTCGTCTACCATTTTTCCTGCTGCTCTAGAGACACCGTTAATGAGTTGGCTAGTAATGATAAATGGAATCAGACCTCCTATTAGCAACCCGACAATTATTGCAGGGTTTGTCAGACTGTAATCCAATTCCAAGACATCCGCAAAGACATGGGCTGCTTCAAACTGAAATGCCTGAATCATGGCAAGCGCGGCTAGTGCGGCACTTGCAATGGCAAAGCCCTTGGTAACTGCCTTTGTGGTGTTTCCAACTGCATCAATTTCATCTGTAACCTTGCGGCTCTCTTCTCCCATTCCAGTCATCTCTACAATGCCACCTGCATTGTCTGCAATTGGGCCAAATGCATCAATACTGAGAACGATTCCTGCAAGACTCAACATTGCCATTGCAGTCAATGCAGTTCCAAATATTCCATAAAGTATTGGGTCCTCACCTTCTGGTGTTGCAGAAGATGCAAGACTAAAAGATAGAATGATTGCAACAACTAGTGCAATCATGAACGGTCCTGTTGATTGCATTCCTTTGATGATTCCCATTAATGTCAATGATGCATAGCCCCATTTTGCAGAGTCTGCAATTTCGTGTACAGGATTTTTCTTGTAACTGGTGTAATAGTCGGTGATTTTTTGGATTACAGGGACCAGGATGACTCCAAGTACTGTAGAGCCAAACAAGGAATATGCCACCGGAGATTCTCCAATGAACTGTGTTATGAATACAAAGTTTAACGCTATTGCAATGATTGCCGAGACATAAAATGAACGATCAAGGGGCTTCATCACATCTGTAATATTCCTGGAACCGACAATTACAACACCAATAATTGATGCAATCATTCCAGAAGTGCCAATTAAGAGCGGATAAAGAAAGAGGTTTGGGGCACCGATTAATGCTGCAATTAATAGTGCTGCAAGTATCGTAACTATATAGGATTCATAGATATCAGAGCCCATTCCGGCTGCATCGCCGACATTATCTCCCACGTTGTCTGCAATAGTTGCGGGGTTTCTAGGATCATCTTCGGGAATATTTACCTCGACTTTACCTACCAGGTCTGCGCCCATGTCTGCAGCCTTTGTAAAGATACCGCCGCCAATTCTAATGAATAGTGCGATTAGGCTGGCACCGATTCCAACACCTGCTATTGTGATTGGATCTGGATAGATCATGTAGAGACCTGTAATTGCCAACAGGGCCATGGCAGGAACTGCCAATCCGACGGTAGCCCCGCCCCTAAAGGCCATGGCAAATGTCTTTCCCAGTCCACTGCTACTCAGAGTTGCAGCCCTTACTGCCGCTTTTACTGTAATTTTTAATGAGATTATTCCTGCAACTGCTGAAAGTGTCGCCCCTACAGCAAATGCAATTCCATTAGATGGGGTCAGGAATATGCCAATTATTAGGGTTAAGGCGATTGCTACTGGGATTATAATTTTCATTTCACGTTTTAGGAATGCTGATGCGCCTTCCTTGACGGCATTGGAGATATCCATCATTTCTTTTGTTCCAGAAGGCTGTTTCATGATCCATGTGACCAGACCGCCTGCGACTAGAAATGATGCAATGCTTGCAATGAAGGGTAGAAATTCTGAAAACTCCATATTATATTCAGGTTGCCCCAGTCTGGGAAATATAAATCAATGAAGGGGGGTTTGCTTTCTTTTTTTGTACGGGGAGAATGTCTTTCCGCATAGTCCTTGTCTTACTAGTTTGTTGAATCTTTTGCCATGAGCAAGATATGGGAATCTCATGTGGATTAATTCGTGAACAATGGTATTCTCCAAGGTCTTGTCGTCTGGGATTTTTCTGACATTGATGAAAACCAGATTGTGTTGAAGATAAGACACGCCATAATACTTGTAGGCAGACGTTCTCAGTCCCACTGTAATTTCACGGGGCATGCCAAGTACCTCTTTTGTAGCAAACAGTATTTTGGGCTCTGCAATAGAGAACCTGCTAGAATAGATTCCAACTTTTTCTAAAATTTTCAGCTTGAGGTCGGGTTCTATCTTCACAAGATGATATTATAGAATGTGCGTTTATCTGGAAATGTCAATTGTTGTGAGATGTTTGGTGTATTATGTTTTGTAGAATGTGTGTATCTTCTAAAAAAGATGAATGTTGGTTTTTGTATATAACAATCTTTATACCAGAATCAATAGAATTACACCAAGGGATTAGAGGGGTGAATCAAGCATCTAAATGTATTTTCCCATCTCAACTAGGCTGTTCTGATTCCTGATTCTCCATGTTTCAAAACATGTCAGAAATACTAAAGGCATCTTTATCCCATTTTCACTTTTCAGCTGACCCCAAACATTTCTATATATCACACATTTTCGAATAGAGTTTTCTGCATCATTGTTAGTTGATGGTACACCAGATACATCACATGTAAACAGGTCATTTCATGCGTTTTTCAGCTTTATTCCAAACTTTTTCATAATATCATCACCACGCCGGTATCGTTTTATCATATAATCAACTGCTCAAACAGATAATCCGTATATTTGATCCGTTGTATCTTTTTGTGTTTTGATTTTGAATATTTTCTGGCATTATCCAATATTTTTGAGAATTCCTTGTGCAAAATTACAGCTGATGGTTTTTCTGATTTATCTGCCATGCGTCTTTTGACTCTCTTGGCAGTTGTGCAGTGTACATCTCTGTCTCTTGTTTTTGGCAAATATTACAACATGTGATCTCCATCCATCAGAAACTATAATTCCTCTAAAATCAATCCAGTATTTTTTTATAACAACTGCACCTTGGCTAAAATCTAAAACATGGTACGCTTTGGTTTGGTTCTTGCAATCCACGCCCATCCATGTTTACCCTCAATTCGATATCGGGTCTCATCAAATCCTACAATCTCTGATTTGTTGATTTCGTGCCCAATTTTATCATAAAATGGCTCAAAGCATCTGACCTGTCTGCAAAATTGACCGTACTAAATTATTGCTGATTTGTAATCCATATTGTTCTTGCAATGATTCTCTGATTGTGTTGGATGGCATTCTTTTTGAAAACATGCTCACTATACTTTTGATTACAGTGGCATCAAATTGTCCTCTAGGTGCAAGTTTGCCATCATTTTCAAATGTCTTTTTGCATGATTTACAGGTATATTTGTGTAAAATATGCTCAGTTACGTTATACTCTTGTGGTGGTGGAATACCCAACCATGTTGCGTTTTTTTGTGTCAATCTGAGTAATGTCCGTACTTTAACATTTTGGACAAGATGTTGAATCATAATGTGTCGTTTTTTGTGGTATGAAGTCTGTGTTTTCCCCTTGTGTCCAAAGACACCTCCTCGGTTTGACTCTGTATCTTTTTTCTCGTTCTTGTCCTTTTCCACTTGCAAGGGCTTGCGAGATGGTGGCGTATGTGGATTATCATAATAGGATAGTTTATGTTTCAATTTATCATTTGATTTTGTTAAACTGTTAATTGTTCTTGTCATACGGTTATTTGATCTTGTCAGATCATCAACGTATTTTACTAGTTCACCTATGATTGATTTCTGTTGTTTGGTTTCTCGTTTTAATTCTGAAATAATTTTGTCGGTCTTGCTCATGTCAGAAGGTGGATGAGGTTACTTTTAGATCTTTTGGTTTAATTTTTGATCTAGGCTTGAAGGTTGATACATACCTTTTAGGATACCACAATCATTTGGTAATTACACAATATTAAAATTTTATTAATCATTCATGTGTCTGCATGTGGATTAGGAGTTTATGGTAAAACACAGTAAATTACTTTGTCGATCTCATATAACCACACCCGAGTTTACAAGCCATTTACAAGACATTCCAGTCTTGTTACTAGTATTTGCCAAAGGATACAATCATTAAATCGCGGGTCTGAATACATCAACATTTCACAGACTTTGGCTTTTCGTCATATGTCATTGGCCTGTTTCGCTTTTCCAAAATTACAAATTAATAGGGTCAGAGTTTTAGTAGTGTAATCATTAATCATATAGCCACCGTCTCATCACACCCAGATTATTCCATCAAATCAAGTAATTTTTGTGTTTTACTTTTAATTTCAAAAGTGATTTTGGTAATCACCAGCCCTTCATTTGGCTGACCATACAGTACTATTGCGTTCTCAGGAGCATAAACACATACAGGTATCACCAAGAGATCCTCCTCGCCATCAACATTAATCCTTACTGGAGGCTGCATTGTGAGGGCCTGCCGGATAACGCGTATGCTCTGAGAGGTAATCTCTGCTGCAGGATTTGTAGTAACTAGTTCGATGGCATTTGCTAGTCGTGGTGGTTCCCTTTTTGATCTCTTTTCCCGACTGTCAATTATTTGCAGGGATGGAATAATGCCAAACCCTATCATCTTTTCAGTTGTTCTATCGCCAACCGTAATTATATAGGAATTATCCAAGAGATGTTTTTTAATATTTGTCTTATCAGCCTGACTTTCAGGTAACAGTACTCCTAGTGGAATTTTCAATTGATCTCTTAGTGAATCAGGTAATTTCACAGAAACCGCATCTAGTTGGAAGTGCTTGCCTCTGGTGCTGTCTCTTTTTCAGAGGATTGGGATTTTGTCTCTTCTTGCAGTTTTGCTGCAAGAATACTACACTGCGCTGCAAGATTTTTTGCACTTGTTCTAAAGGCAACTGCGGCAGGAGAGTCAGTATCTGTAATCATGATGGGTTTGCCAGAATCAGAGCCAGACATTATTCCGGGGTTTAATGGTATCTCACCCAGAAAGGGCATGTTAAACTGTTCACTGATCTTTTTTGCACCACCTTCACCAAAGATGTAATGTTTCTCATTGCAGTTTGGACAGATAAAGTGACTCATGTTTTCAACAACTCCAACAAGTGGGACGTTTAGTTTTTCAAACATTCCAACTGCCTTGACTGCAACACTACTTGCAACATCTTGCGGAGTTGTAATAACAAGAATGCCAGTAATCGGAATTGTTTGTGCAAGGGTTAACGGGATATCACCAGTACCCGGCGGAAGATCCACAATAAGATAATCCAAATTAGACCAGTTTGTGTCAACTAGAAACTGTTTGAGGATTCCAGAGATTATAGGACCGCGGTAAATTGCTGCCTGATGTGATTGCTCTGCAAAGAAACCAAATGAAACAACCTTTAGTCCTTCTGATTCAGCCGGTTGAAGCTTGTTTTCCACTACTTCCATAGACACATTCTTTATTCCAAGCATTAATGGAATGCTAGGACCGTAAATATCAGCATCCAGTAAACCGACCTTGGCTCCCGTTTGAGACAATGCAAGCGCCAGATTCAGTGAGACAGTTGATTTTCCAACTCCCCCTTTTCCGCTTGCAACACCGATGATATTTTTTACAGTCGCCATTCCGGTATCCGCGTCAAGTGAACGGCCTTCCATGACTTTGGCAGTTACATTCATATCAAAATTTTTCAGCTCAGAAATTTCACCAATTGCTTTTCTGACATCCTCCTCAATCTCGACATTGAAAGGGCACGCAGGAGTTGTTAGTTCCAAGGTAAATTTCAGATTACCCTCATTTAGCTCCAAGTCCTTTATCATGCCCATTGACACGATGTCTTTTTTCAAATCAGGGTCAATGACTGTGCCTAGTTTTTCAAGAACTTGATCGATTCCAACCAATGTGCAAAAAAGCCATTTCACATTATTTAAACATAGGCAGAACTGCCAAAGAAATTACCAGATATTGGGGAAATTGACAAAATCTTTGGAAATTCAGGCCTGAATCGTCCAAAGATTCATAAATTGAAATTTAAGAAACAATACAGTTGTTTTCCATATCCACCCTAGTTGATGTCATCAGAATACCCCCAAGCCTGTTTGGAACCACACTCAAAAAGGCAGGAATGGACATTCTCAAGGAAAAGTACGAGAGTATGATCAGCGCAGATTTGGGATATATCATTATGATTTTAGACGCCAAAGTTGATGAAATGGGAAAGATGATCGCAGGTGACGGCGGAACGTTCCACAAAGTTGAATTTGACGTATTGACGTTTTATCCAAGATTGCAAGAGATTGTTTATGGAGAAATTGTAGACATTACAGACTTTGGTGCATTTGTAAGGATTGGTCCAACTGATGCGTTGCTTCACTTGTCGCAGGTGATGGACGATTACCTAAAGAGTGATGTAAAATCCGGAATGATTTTGGCTAATCAGAGCGGCAGAACACTCAGAGTAGGTTCAACACTTCGTGCAAGAATCACTGCAGTCTCATTGGGAAAGGCCGCTTCTATGGGTAAAATCGGAATTACATGCAGACAGCCATTCCTGGGTGCAGATACATGGATTGCAGAAGAGATTAAAAAGTCCAACACCAGTACAGACAAATCGGCAGCAGAGGCAAGTTAAGATGGCACGAGAGATGGCATGCAGAAAATGCAAAGCTGTGACGACTGGAAAGGTTTGTAGAATTTGCAAATCATCAGACCTGACACCGGATTGGAACGGAATTGTACTAGTAGTTGATCCAACAAATTCAGAAATTTCAAAGACTCTTGGCATCACTCAAAAAGGCAAGTATGCTATAAAAGTTACATGAGATATTTCCAAATATTTAAAATCACACTAGCGCTTAATCATAATGTTGTCATTTAATTCCAGAAAACAGCTATTACAGTTTCTTGTCGAAGATGTTGGAAAGGGAGACATTACAAGTGCGCTTTTGCCCAAGAGAGATATCTCTGTCAGGATTATTTCAAGAGAGAGAGCAGTTGTTGCAGGTGTGATGCATGCAAGAGAGATTTTTAAACTCAAAGGGTGCAGTGGTAAGATTTTGAAAAAAGACGGCTCTAAGATAAGAGCAAATCAGACCATAATGACCGTCACAGGGGATGCAGGAAAGATTTTGACGTGTGAGAGAACCGCACTAAACATCCTTGCAAGAATGAGCGGTATTGCAACGCAGACAGATAAACTAGTAAAAAAGATTCCAAATAAAACAAAGATATACGCAACAAGAAAGACTGCTCCGGGCCTTCGATACTTTGACAAAGAGGCAGTTGAGATAGGAGGCGGCAAAAGACACAGGTTACAGTTAGATGAGATGGTGATGATTAAAGACAATCATATTGCTGTTGGAGATTCACTAGTATCCATTATTAGAAAAGCAAAAAAGAGATACAGGAAATTCGAAGTCGAAGTTGAAAGTACGTCTGATGCGGTTCTTGCTGCAAAAGAGGGAGCAGCAATAGTCATGCTGGATAATTTCACCCCACATCAGATAAGACAGACAATCAAAGTTCTCAAGAATCAAGGATTACGAAGCAGAATAACACTAGAGGCATCAGGAGGGATAAATTCAGAGAACATATCAGAGTATGGCAGAACAGGAGTAGATATAATCTCAGTTGGAAGCATTACAAACTCTGTTAAAGGAATAGACATGAGTCTGGAGATATAGTGATTTAATCGGCAGAGGTCTGGTTTTTTAAATCAGTCTTTGATTATTCGTTTGTTTGTAGGTGATCTCTGACGTATTGTCTCAAGCAGATATCCAGAGTTTCCTACTGGTATCTTTTTTGATTTCTTTGAGCCTGAATATTTTCACAACTTTTCAGAGGTTATCAGAATTCTTGTTTGCCGCCATGTACCACATAGCACAGGTCTTTCAAAGTTTACAAAAACAAGTGTAACAATTCCCCATAGGTACAATTATTTGTATGTGTCAACCTCTACACCTAAATTTGCTAGAATAGTCAAGACGGTATAGGCATAAAACATGTTCGTTGCTGATTCATACTTATTTTTCCACATTGATAAATTGAAAAAACTTGTCTAGGGTATACTTTGTCACTAATCAAAAAATATATCGATTGAAAATGCTACAGATGTTACTTCAAAACGGCAGACTTGCATATTTCTGCAAATGCTGATTCATCAAAAAGAATTTTTTTCAAGGAATTTTTTTTTTAATCTTTGGATATTCGCTGTATTTTCTTCTATTGATAGTTCTTCCTCCTGATTTTGGTCTAAACCCTCCCCACTGTTTAAAAAATACTGCAACATCTTGTTCTTTGCATTGTTTGATTATCTCTTCTATCCATTCTTTTTTTACGGAACGAGAATGATGCCCACTTTCTCCGCCGATGATGGCCCAATCAATTCCTTTCAGGTTTAATTTTCCAACTGACCCAATTAATGGCTCAAAACTGATAAACCTTGTATGGCATTTCACTTTGCGCAAATCGTTGATTCTGAAGATATTACTCTTGTTTTCAATACTAGTTCCCATCCACATAAAATTTGGAATTTTATGTCCAAAATACCTGAAAAACAATTCAGAAAATTCTGCCATTCTTTTTGAACGTTTAGTAAGAATTTGATAAACATGATGATCTGCTTGGATCATTGTCGCAAAACATTTTCCAGTGAACTCAAAAATTGATTGTTCATGGAACAAATCAGACATGCTATTTACAAAGATCTTCCTTGGTTTTTTCCAGGTTAACGGTAAATTAACATCTGAAGGATGCTCTGTATACTGGAAACCTTTTTTGTACTTTTGCTGTCCCATTGCTTTTAATCGTTTGGTCAGTGTTTCTGCATAGCAGTTTTTACATCCTAAAGAAATTTTAGTACAACCAGTGGTTGGGTTCCAAGTAGCTTCTGTCCATTCAATTTCAGAGCCAACAGCCATAGTTTTTCAAAGATTAGTTGATCTTTAAATGTTGGAAACATGTTACTGTCGCTTTAGAGTAATCCCGTAGGAGTATGAGTCAAGCAAAGAACATGTTTTATGCCTATAACGTCTTGACTATTCTAGTTGATTTAGGCATTGAGGTTGATACATACAAAATATCATAAAATTTCTAGGTTGAATTTACAGAAGAATTGTATTCTATGATTTATTGTATATAATATAAAAATCTATAATAAATGAGAGGATGTGACTTATTTGTCAAAATTATATTACCATCACCTAAAATGTAACACCTTATATGATTTGAGAGTCACGATTCATTTTGGAGAAGATCTCATCACCTGTTTTGGAACACCTGTTGTTTTGTCAGTTGTAAAAGTAACAGTATCATCAGTCGCGTTTGTAGTAAAACTCAAGATTTAGTTTCAATATACTCAGCACCCTAACTTAACACTCCAGCACCCTAATTGAACACCAGCTTGAAAACTGGTAAAACCCCCTCAGATTTAACAGTGTAAAAAAATCATAAAGTTCTTTATACTAGTAAGTTGTAATATAATTGCGGTTCCACCTGTTTGAGCAGGCAACGAGAGTGGCGAAATTCCATCTTCGGGATCGAATTTTAAATTTCTACATATCCTGAAAAAAATGTTGGTGCACCATAATTGTAAAATTTATTTGTAAATTGTAAAAACCGATCATTGATCTGATTTGGTTGTGTTTTATGCAACCAAATCATATGTGCTATAAAATCTGTAAATTGTAACAAGGGATGCGTGCACGGTTCACCGTGATTTACTATTTTTTCAACATCTTTTAGATTTTGGTAATTTGGAAAATTTGGAAACTGTAGTAAGTCATTAATTTCAGATCCCATTTTTTTACGTATGGAATTAAATTCTTCGTAGATGATTATTCCTTTCTCGTTATTTTCTTTCAGAAACTGTTTAAATCTCTCTACACATATCAAAAGGGCATATGCCTTGGGATTTTTTGCATTTAAACCATATTTGTCTAGATGTTTAATTTTATCAATTGTACATGAAATTAACACACAATCAAAATTTTGTACTGTATCAAAAACTTCATGAGCCAAGTCACATCTTCCTTCAAATTGAATTTGTTTGTATGGTGGTTTTTGACCTCTCTTTAACGTTGTATAATGTAGTTTAAATCTTGGTGGTAACGTAATGTTAGAAAAATATGTTTGAATAATGTTATTGAATTTATTGCCAAAATCCATAATTTTGGAATGTTTTACCACAATTCCTCCTGACGTTCCTTTACAATTTTATCACTTGGAACAAAGCATGTTGCAATATATCCTCCACGTAAGAGATCTGCCAGTACCCCTGCATCAATCTTGTCTGTCTTTTTCTTTGATGCTGCAATTGCCTTTGTAAGATAAGGATTTGACAACACTACCTTGTATCCCAGTACATCTGTTATGAATCTGTACACTCCATACCAAACTGATGATGATTCCATGACGACACTGGCAGAAAGTGGTATCTTTGAGAGCGCTTGTCTGATTGCCTCTTGTGTATTTTCTATTTTTTCATTCCGTGTTATCTTTCCCTTGTTGTTCATGACTGCCACTTGATGAAATTTCTTGTGCAGATCAATTCCAACATACATGATATTTTCTGCTTTATCCCTAATCTGTTTCTTTGGAATTGTTCTCTTTGAAGGCGATTTACGGATCTTTGTTCTACCCGATTCATTCTTTATGCTATCTGAATTCCTTGCCTTTTTGTTCACATATAGTTAGCATCTAAATGTATTTTCCCATCTCAACTAGGCTGTTCTGATTCCTGATTCTCCATGTTTCAAAACATGTCAGAAATACTGAAAGCATCTTCATCCCCTTTTCACTTTTCAGCTGACCCCGGACATTTCTCTGCATCACACATTTTCGAATAGAGTTTTCCGCATCATTGTTAGTTGATGGCACGCCAGGACACATCACAATGTAAACAGGTCATTTCGTGCGTTTTTCAGCTTTATTCCAAACTTTTTCATAATATCATCACCACGCCGGTATCGTTTTATTATGTGATCAATCTGCTCAAACAGATAATCCGCATATTTGATCCGTTGTATCTTTTTGTGTTTTGATTTTGAATATTTCCTGGCATTATTCAATATTTTTGAGAATTCCTTGTGCAAAATGGCAGCTGATGGTTTTTCTGATTTATCTGCCACATCTTTTGACTCTCTTGGCAGTTGTGCAGTACATCTCTGTCTCTTGCTTTTGGTAAATATTACAACATGTGATTTCCATCCATCAGAAACTATAATTCCTCTAAAATCAATCCAGTATTTTTTTATAACAACTGCACCTCGGCTAAAATCTAAAACATAGTACGCTTCGGTGTTGGTTCTTGCAATCCACGCCCATCCATGTTTACCTTCAATTGGATATCCAGTCTCATCAAATCCTACAATCTCTGATTTGTTGATTTCGTGCCCAATTTTATCATAAAATGGCTCTAAAAGCATCTGACCTGTCTGCAAAATTGACCGTACTGTCGTATTGCTGATTTGTAATCCATATTGTTCTTGCAATGATTCTCTGATTGTGTTGTATGGCATTCTTTTTGAAAACATGCTCACTACACTTTTGATTACAGTGGCGTCAAATTGTCCTCTAGGTGCAAGTTTGCCATCATTTTCAAATGTCTTTTTGCATGATTTACAGGTATATCTGTGTAAAATATGCTCAGTTACGTTATACTCTTGTGGTGGTGGAATACCCACCATGTTGCGTTTTTTTGTGTCAATCTGAGTAATGTCTGTGCTTTTACATTTTGGACAAGCTGTTGAATCGTGATGTGTCGTTTTTTGTGGTATGAAGTCTGTGTTTTACCCTTGTGTCCAAAGACACCTTCTCGGTTTGGTTTAGTATCTTTCTCTTTCTCGTCCTTTTCCACTTGCAAGGGCTTGCGAGATGGTGGCGTATGTGGATTATCATAATAGAATAATTTATGTTTCAATTTATCATTTAATTTTGTTAAACTGTTAATTGTTCTTGTCAGACTTTTATTGTGTTTTTTTAGATCAACTATGACTAATCCAAGTTGTTTATTTTCTCGTCTTAATTCTGAATCAATTTTGTGTGTCTTGCTCATATCAGAAGGTGGATGAGGTTACTTTTAGATCTTTTGGTTTAATTTTGATCTAGGCGTGAAGGTTGATTCATACCTGTAGGATAATACGGACATTTGGATATGTGAAATCATTGTTAATGGTATCTGCGTATTTTCTTTTATTGGAGTACCTTTGCAAGTTTTGCCAAATAATTCGACCAGACATGCAACTTAATTGATTTCAAGCATTCTGTTAATTGCCAGTCGGGCCTTGTCAGCAGTTTCTTTGGGAACAGCGATAACATGCTCTTCGTTTACCAGCGCATCATACACTTTTTCAAGCGTAGTCATCTTCATGTATTGGCATTCAGCCTTTTCTGATGCAGGAATGAACGTCTTGCCAGGATTTTCTTTTCTCATTTTATACAGTATGCCGGTTTCAGTAGCAACCACAAAGTTTTTTGATTTTGATTCATTAACGTGTTTTAGCATGCCTTCTGTGGAGAGTATTGAGACTTTGCGGTCATCAAAACTTTTGTCTGCAACATCATACATGAACGGAGTGGTGCAGCCACACTCTGGATGAATGACAAATTCAGCGTCCATCATTGAATCTAATTTTTCGGCAACATCCTCAGGGGTGATTCCTGCATGAACATGGCATTCGCCTGCCCATATGTGCATATTTTTTCTTCCAGTCATTTTTGCAACATAAGAGCCAAGAAACATGTCAGGCAAGAATAAAATTTCAACATCTTTAGGAATTGTTTTTACAACATTTACAGCGTTTGATGACGTGCAGCAATAATCAAGTTCGGCCTTTATTTCTGCAGTAGTGTTTACATACCCTACTATAATAGCATCAGGATGCTGCCTCTTCCAGTTTTGCAGTTCATCAACTGTGATAGAGTCAGACAGTGAACACCCAGATTCCAAGTCCGGGAGCAGTACCGTTTTTTCAGGGCTAATAATTGAAGCAGTTTCTGCCATAAAGCGTACGCCACAAAATAGGATTGTTTTTTGTCCTATCTTTGCTGCCTGTCTTGAGAGACCCAGCGAATCACCTGTAAAATCAGCCACATCCTGTACGTCAGGAATCTGGTAATTGTGTGCCAAAATGACCACATCTTTTTCTTTCTTTAGTTTCAGAATCTCATCTTTGAGTTTTGAAGCCTGTTGTACTAACATAAACCACAAAAAATAGAGTTGTGGGGGATTTAAAGAATGAGAAGGAGTCATAATTCTCCAAAAAACTACCAAATGTGGCAATTATTGCCAGTTCACACGTTTTAGGTATGTCTATAACAGATTTTAGTAGATATTAGAGAAATGTCTAATATTTTAGGTAAAGTAAGAAATCGTAAAAACTTTGAGGAGAACATACAGACAAGATCACCAAATACACAACAGAACTTTAGGATGATAATAAGAAACTTTGATAAATTTGTAATTGTTTAGAATTTTGAAGTTCCTTCGTGTTTGTGTCAAAAAAATAACCTGTTTTGACACATCTTGTGCGTAATACTTCAAAACTGTAAACAGTTACTGATTGAATCATAATTCTGTGAATTTAGATTAAATACAACAATGCTACAAATTATTTTATGGGTCCAGAAGACATTGCACGCAAAGAAATTGACAAAATGCTGACTGATTCAGGCTGGATTATCCAAGATTACGAGGATAGAAATCTCAGTGCTGGGTCTGGTATAGCAGTAAAAGAGTACCATCTAAGCAAAGACAATGCAGATTATGTACTATTCATTGATTCACAACCTGTGGGCGTAATTGAGGCAAAAAAATATGGCCATACGCTTAGTGGAGTAGTTGGGCAATCTGAAAAGTATCTCGATGGATTACATAAAAAATTTGCAAAAGCCCCCACAAGACCTCCATTCTCATATGAGGCAACAGGAATTGAAACTAAATTTGCAGACAGACGTGATCCAAACCATCGCTCACGTTATGTGTTCTCATTTCATCGTCCAGAATTATTACAATCATGGCTTAAAGAAGAAAAAACACTACGTGCAAGATTAAAAGACATTCCAAAACTAGACTATGAAAAACTTTGGAATTGCCAAACAGAGGCAATCACAAATCTAGAAGATTCTTTTGCGCAGAATAATCCACGTGCGTTAATCCAGATGGCAACGGGTTCAGGTAAAACATTCACAGCAGTAACTTCAATTTATAGACTGATAAAATTTGCAAAAGCAAAAAAAATTTTGTTTCTAGTTGACAGATCTAATTTGGGTAGACAGGCATTACGCGAGTTTCAGCAATATTCAACTCCTGATGATGGACGAAAGTTTACTGATTTGTATAATGTGCAACTGTTACAATCGCAGACAATTGATCCCATATCAAAAGTTGTAATATCCACCATACAAAGAATGTTCTCTGTTCTAAAAGGTGATAAAAATTATGAGGAGGAAAATGACGAATTCTCTGCATTTGAGGATACTCTGAATGAAACACCTGTGGATGTAAAGTATAATGAAAATATTCCAATTGGTGAATTTGATTTTATTGTAATTGACGAGTGTCATCGTTCCATCTACAACAAATGGAAACAAGTACTAGACTACTTTGATTCATTTCTAATTGGATTAACTGCAACACCTTCAAATGATACCATAGGATTTTTTAACAATAATCAAGTGATGCGATATACACATGAGCGAGCAGTAGTTGATGAGGTAAATGTGGGATATCACGTATACAGGATTAAAACCAAAATTAGTGAGCAAGGTGGCAGTGTTGACGCAGGTCAATTTATTGAAAAACGTGATAGGCTTACACGTGAACAAACAGCACAAAAATTAAATAAAGACCTAATTTTTACCAGAGAAGAATTAGATAGATCCATAGTAACAAGGGATCAGATCAGACTAGTTATTAGAACATTTAAAGAGAGATTATCTGAGATCTTTCCAAATAGAACAGATGTCCCCAAGACCTTGATTTTTACAAAAAATGATTCTCATGCTGAAGATGTTACAGAAATTGTTCAAGAAGAATTTGGGTTGGGAAACAATTTTTGCAAAAAAATCACATATCGTAGTACAGAAAAACCCGAAGAATTGATCTCTAGTTTTAGAAATTCCCCAATGCCACGAGTTGTAGTGACAGTAGATATGATTGCAACTGGAACTGACATCAAACCGCTAGAATGTATTATATTTATGCGAGATGTCAAGTCTAAAAACTACTTTGATCAAATGAAAGGTCGTGGAACTAGGACCATTAAACATGATGATCTAATTGCAGTTACACCTGATGCAAAAGCTAAAACTCATTTTGTAATAGTTGATGCAGTAGGTGTATGTGAGCATTCCATGAGTGATACACATTCGTTATTTAGAAAACTAAATGTGTCATTTAAGATGCTTTTAGACAAGGTAGTTGACAAAAATGCAGATACTGAAGACATTGAAAGCTTGGTGTATCGCTTATCTAGATTAAATAGAAAACTAAGCCAAGAAGATAAAGATGAAATTGCCAATGCAAATAATGGAAACCCCCTTACAGATATAGAAAAAACATTACTTGATGGAATTGATTCTGACAAAAGATTAGAAAAGGCAAAAGAACAGTTTAATACTTTAGAGCCAACAACTGAGCAAATTAAAGATGTATCAAAACAGATGATTGATGAGGCATGTAAAGTATTCGATTCTGTAAATCTACGAAAAACAATTCTTGATATTAAAAGTAAAAATGAACAAATTATTAATGGGGTGTCAATTGATGAATTACTAGAAGCGGGATTTTTAGACAAAGTCCAAAATATTGATAAAAAGACTATTGAAAACTGGACTGAATTTGTAGAAAAAAACAGAGATCAGATCACTGCGCTAGACATTATTTACTCCAAACCCTATAGGATGAGAGAAATCACATTTTCTGATATAAGGGATCTAGCACATGCCATTGAAAAACCCCCATACAATCTAACTCCTGAGATTCTTTGGAATGCTTACCAAAGACTAGATAAATCCAAAGTAAAGAACAACCCAGTTAAAATGCTGACTGATTTGATTTCACTTGTACGTTATTCATCTGGAAAAGAGGAGTCATTATTGCCATTTTCAGAAATTATACATGAAAAATTTGAGAAATGGCTTACTCAACAAGAGTCTTCTGGACGCCAGTTCACATCAGAACAAAAGGAGTGGCTTGTAATGATCAAAAATGCCGTTGTAAGTTCTGTTTCAATTGAGATAGATGCGCTAGATGATGTTCCATTTAATCAGAAAGGTGGCAGAGTAAAGTTTTATGAGATATTTGGAGAGGAATATGAGAAGATTTTAGATGAATTACATGAGGTGTTGATTAATCAATGAGTGATTTGGTTTTAGAAAAAATATTACCAAATGGTTGGATTAAAACAAATTTGGAAAATATCTGTTTAATTATTTTAGGACAATCCCCTCCTTCGACTACGTACAATACAATAAAAAATGGACTACCATTTTTTCAAGGCAAATCTGATTTTGAAGAATTATATCCAAAAACAAGAACTTGGTGTTCAGCTCCCAAAAAAATAGCTGGAAAAGATGATTTGTTATTATCAGTTAGAGCTCCTGTTGGTTCTACAAATCTTAGCAAGGAACAATGTTGTATAGGTAGAGGATTAGCTGCAATTAGACCAATTGATAGAAACATGAATGTAATGTTTTTCATTCATTTTTTTAGATGGATTGAAAATTATTTAGAGAATCAAGGAACAGGAACTACGTTCAAGGCAATTTCGGGTAAGCAAATTAGAGAGTTAAAAATTCCACTCCCACCACTAAATGAACAGAAAAGAATCGTATCCAAAATTGAATCAATATTCTCACAGATTAATGCAGAAAGAGAAAAGTTAGATAGAATTAAGGTTTTGTTAAAACAGAATAAACAATCCATTTTGAAACAGGCTTTTGAAGGCAAGCTTGTACCACAAGATCCTAATGATGAATCCGCTGAAATATTACTGAAGAAAATCCATGGAGATTCAAAACAAGAACTATCTTTTGAGAAAGGGAATCTTCCAAAGAATTGGATAAAAACATCTATCAAACAAATTGTTCGATTAATAAATGGAAAGGCATTCAAACCAGAAGATTGGTCAATTCAAGGTTTACCTATAGTAAGAATTCAAAACTTGAATGATCCGAACAAACCATTTAATCATTGTAACTTTGAAGTTGATGAAAAATTTATGATAAATAAAGATCAACTCTTATTTGCTTGGTCAGGAACGCCTGGAACCTCTTTTGGATGTTTTATTTGGAATAAAGGAAAGGCTGTGTTGAATCAACATATATTCAAAATCGAAATTAATGAAATGTGTTTAGACAAACAATACATACGTTACTCAATCAATAAAAATCTGGACAAGTACATCAGTAAAGCTCATGGAACTGCCGGATTAGCACATATCACAAAAGGAATGTTTGAAGAAGAATCAATACTTCTCCCACCACTTTCTGAACAAAAAAGAATCGTCACAAAAATTGCATCAATCTTTGGCAGAATTGATGCAATTGAAAAGCAAGTCGATGATTCATTGACAAAGCTTGATCAATTAAAAAAGAGTGTTCTCAAAAAAGCATTTGCAGGCAAGCTAGTTCCACAAGATCCAAGTGATGAACCAGCGGAAATTTTATTACAAAAGATAAAACAACAAAAAGAACAGTTAATACAAAACCAAAAACCGTCAAAGAGGAAAAAAATTGTCAAATAAAGCACCAATAATAGTACAAAAACTCTGGAATTTCTGTAATGTGCTAAGAGATGATGGAGTATCCTATGGCGATTATGTCCAACAATTAACTAATCTGTTATTCTTAAAGATGGCAGATGAACAGACAAAGCCACCATTTAAGAAAAAATCAATTATTCCTGCAAAATATGATTGGACTACATTAACTGGAAAAACAGGTGGAGACTTGGAGACTCACTATAGACATATTCTGGAGAATTTAGCTCAAGAAAGAGGATTGTTGGGAGTAATTTTCAGAAAATCCCAAAATAAAATTCAAGATCCAGCAAAATTAGAACGACTGATCAAACTAATTGATGGGGATTCAAAAGATAAAGACAAGATTCTCTGGGGCGGAATGGACATTGATGTCAAAGGTGAGATATATGAAGGATTATTAGAAAAAAATGCAGAGGATGTTAAGAGCGGTGCAGGTCAATACTTTACACCACGTGCATTAATTGATGCAATAGTTGATGTTATACAACCAAAACCAAAAGAGACGATAGGAGATCCTGCATGTGGTACCGGTGGATTTTTCTTATCATCACACAAATACTTGATAAAGAAATTTCAATTAGATCCAGATGAAAAGAAATTTCTCAAGAATAAAACATTCAAGGGTTGGGATATTGTAACAGAAGTGGTTCGATTATGTGCAATGAGTATGTACCTTCATGGTATTGGTTCTACTGAAAGTCAGATTGTTGCAGGAGATTCATTAATTTCTGATCCAGACGATCGATTTGATGTAATAATGACTAATCCTCCATTTGGAAAAAAATCAAGTACAGTAATTTTTTCTGAAACAGGAAAAGCTGAACGTGGAACACTATCATATGAAAGAGATGATTTTTGGGCTAGTACATCAAACAAGCAGTTAAATTTTTTACAACATGTGAAAACAATTCTTAAAAATAATGGACGGTGTGCAATCGTAGTTCCAGACAACATATTGTTTGAAGGCGGTGCAGGAGAAACGGTGAGAAGAGGAATGCTAGAACAAATGAACTGTCATACTTTACTTCGATTACCTACAGGAATATTTTATGCAGGCGGTGTAAGGGCAAATGTGTTATTCTTTGATAAAAAGCCTGCAAGAACAGATGGAAAAGCTTGGACTGAGAAACTATGGATTTATGACTTTAGAACAAATCAACATTTTACATTAAAAGAAAATCAGTTAGATCGAGAACATTTGAATGATTTTGTAAAGTGTTACAACGCAAAAAATATTCTAAAAAGAAAGGAAACAGACAGATTTCATGCCTATTCTTATGATGATTTGGTAAAAAGAGACAAAGTATCATTAGATATTTTCTGGCTAAAAGATGATTCTTTAGAGGATATGGAAAATCTGTCATCTCCGGAAGAAATTACTGACGAGATTAAAAACAATCTGGAATCTGTGCTTGATTCTATAAATGAGTTAGTTCTAAATCTTGGAAAAAAATAAAGAAAAAAAGCATGAAGCAACCTTCATGTCTAGATCAACAAGATTAAACCAAAAGATCTGAGTAACCTCACTCACCTTCTGATATGAGCAAGTATGACAAAATCGCTCTTAGTGTCAAGTTTTGTTGCTCATTTTAGCTGTTTTTCAAACGAAAAAAATCAATATGCAGAGGTAAGAGTTTAGGTCTCCTGACTAGAACATCTAAAATTCGTGCTCAACCTAAACTCTTACATGCAGAGTCATCATAGTTTTTGTGAATGTCTTTGGACTATTTGCAATAATACTTGACGTGGTAGGCGTGTGCCAGCCTATTCAAATATGGAATGGGAACATTTCACATCTACACTGCAAATCAAATGACGATAAAAAATATGGAAAATATGTGATTCATCTTTAGCGATATTTCTGTCACAGATACGGCAGCACATTCAACGACAAGACCAGAACTATTGCATTACTCTCACATGTCCCTATTCCAGTGGTTCCTTTCTATCTGGATGTCCTGCATTGTCTCACCCGTATCTGGAATATCAAACAGGGAGATTGGCAAAAAGATGAGAGTACAGTACAAATTATTGTATGTATCAACCTCTACGTCTAAATCCGCTAGAATAGTCAAGGCGTTATAGACATAAACCATACTTCCTAACACAAGTTCATCTACAATCATTTCTTTGCATGTACTTTAGAATATCCAGTTTGAATCGTTTTGTTCTATAGTATGTGGCAATTGACTCTTTTAGATTGCTTAATGATGGCTGGTACTGTAATACACTCAAGTCATACTTTTCCTGCTTCCAGCATTCTTCAGCTGCGTTAAACTGTGGCGAACCTTTTGGCAACCATTCCAGTATGACATCATTATTTTCATCAACATGTTCTTTCACAATTTTTGATTTGTAGTGTTGTGGCGCTCTGTCTGCATAAACTAGAATCTTTCCAAACTTTCTAGGCAGTTCCTTGAGATGATCCAAAAAACAGTATTGAGCAAATTTGTCATACTGTCTGAAGAACTGTCTGCCATCATGACTTGATGCGCCAAACACTATTGTCTTTTGGTGAGTTCCATTAAGGGTGACTATTGGCCTTGTCCCCTTTTTGACCGTCCATCTTTTTTTGAACTATTGCATCAGATATGAATATTGATTCATCTTGTTCTATTATGATGAATCCTTGACGTATTTTTGTGCCTACGTACTTTTTATTTTTTTTTAAACAGGAGTTTTTCTTTGTATGTAGCAGAATTTGCAAATTTCTTTGTTGCAACCTTTGGAACAAATCCCCACTGATGAAGCAATCTGTACACATGTACCTCGTGATATCTCACTCCTGATTTTTCGTACATAAGATTCATCACTTGTTTTGCACTCCAACCTGACTTGTTTTTAGATAATGTTTGCTGTATCTTGATCAATTCTTGTTTTGGTATGCTTGTTGGTCTTCCGCTTCGTGATTTGTCTTTTAATCCGTCTATTCCCTCCTGCTCGTATCGTTCGAGCCATTTGTATGCCCATGATCTTACTTTGCCAATCTGTTCTGCAACATGAGATGGGATTTGTTTGTCTACGGTGACGCATTTTACTAGAAACATTCTATCTTTTATTTTGACGTTCTTTTCGTTTTTGTATGCTTGGATTAGATATTTTGTGTTCATAGAATAGTGTAAACTTTGGTGACCAATATGTTATAGTGTCAAAAAATATAGGTTGATTGCTCATGAATTTTTGTTAGAGAGTGCACGTTCTTTGCTGATTCATACCAGAAAAACTGATTCATGCCAGAAAAGCAAATCCATATTTGGAACAGACTGACTAGTGCAAGAATTTAGGCTCGTTCCACATCTGACAGCGCATTTGCAGTATTTCACAGAGTAATCCATTACTCAGTACAAGTTTGCAGGCCCTCACATGTACAGATATTTTAGCAGCGACAAATTAGAGACTTGTCTAATGTACGCACCGCTAGAATGGCAATTGTAAATGAGCCTGAAAATAGACATTATTTGGAATGCCAGATGATTGCTCGCTTTATACTTGTATCAGGTACCAATCTGAATATCATCGGAGCAGTATTTTCTCAGGGTTTCAATTGCAGAGAGGATTGCCAACCTGCTTGTTTTTGGATTATCCATATCTGGAAAGTTTTCAATGGTAAATGTCATCTTTCCGAATTTTCCTGCAGCTATTATGTGATGGGTGTTTTTGTCCGTATTTGGATCAGCTATGATTTTTACACTCGTTTTTTCACTGCCTATTCCTGACAGTGATAAAAGTGCGGCAACATTGATGTTGGCAGGGAACAAGGATACGGCTTTATTTGCAGTTCCTTCAAAGATTGTCACAGGTGATCTAATCGCATCCAAGTCAATTTTAAAAGTTTCAAAAAATATGGCACCCTTGAGAGAACGTGGGTGCTTTGTAGTGGTAATGGATAGTGATTCCAATTCATCCTTGACTGACCTTATTCCATCCAAGCCTGCAATTGCACCTGAAGGCAGATAGATTGTTTTTTTAAAATCATTGCATGCATCAGACAAGATATCGTGGACTGATTCATCAAGCAATGCGCCAACACTCATAATCATCAGATCACGTTTGTTCTGCAGGACACTTAGTGCGATATCTTTTACAGCGTCCTGAGAAGCAGCCTCGACTATAATGTGCACCGGATGCAAAGATAAAAGATGCGAGTTTTTGACAATTTCCGGTTTTGTGTTTAATTTTGAAACAAGTTCAACTGCAGCATCGGCAGAGACATCATAAACATGAGTCAGAATAGCTGGAATCTTGCCCGAATCTATTGCAAGTGCTATCTGAGTACCTATTGTGCCACAGCCCAGCAAACCAATCTTTTTCATGTGCTAATTTTAGGATCAGTCTCTTAATTAATTCTAGTCTGTATGACTGCGCCGGATTTAAACCCAGATTGGCAAGTATGCGTTATTAGGTATGATACGGTCATAAAAGTTGTACCAGTCCACACCCCTTAGTGCACAAATCAGAGAGGTCAGGCAATGCCTAGCAAATAATCCGAATGTCAAGAGGGTTTCTGATTTGTCATATCTTGACACGGCATTGTCAGCAGAAAAGCAAGAATTGTGGCAGGCATCAAAATATCGCAAGTTCAGCACAGCATAATATCAAAACATCTGTCAGTCTTTAACTGACATTGACAATTCCAGTCATCCAAGTATGAAGAAGACAAAAGTAGTCAAAGGTTCCAGCATCATCAAATGTGACATCAAAAGACTCACCTGGCATGATCAGACTAGAATCAAACAATTCATCACGTATTGGTGTTTTTCCACTTGTTACAGTATGTACAGCGACATCGTCATTACTCCAGGTAACTGTCGCGCCAACTGCTACAGAAACATTATAGGAAAGATAACATTCACGTGTTTCCTCACATCCCGGAGCTCCAACGCCTTCTGGAATTGAAACTGTCAGCGCCATGGATGATATTTCTGCTTTGGACTTGGGTTCTGCATTTGGAGTAACGGTCATGGTAGTTACGATTCCCTTTGGTTCATATATGTGATCGCCGTGACCTAGGCCTTGCAGGGTAACTTTGATTTCAATTAAAGACTGGGCCAACATGCTGGTTTCATGAATCGGATGTTTTCCAGGATGTCTGTGAGAGCCTGATTCTAAGAGAATCACATTCCCGTCTTGTGTGGCAGATATATCATAATTCACATGATCAACAATGTTCCCATCATCATCCCTAAATTCAACTTCAACAAGTAAGACATTGCCTACAGTTGCAATTTTAGGCAGAATGTGGGAATTGACGGAAATTTGTTTGACTGGTTCAAGTCTAGCCACACATTCACCCTTGTGATCCAATTTAACATCATTGGCATATAATGCGCACATGTTGGGCCAAGTCCTGCCATCAACACCACATACTGGATTCCAATCTGCAGTACAGGCAATCTCTTCAGCAGAGTTTATTCTGTGTTTAATTATATCATCAGGTGAGATGGCAATAAACACCAGAGATATTGCAGCTAACACACCAACTATAGCTATAACACCATATGCGAAATTCATCTCATCCACCTGTCAACCGTGCAAAGTTTTCGTTCTTACTTAGTGTTTCCATAAACCGAATATTAGACAGCGCAACGACTGCAGATTCAACAACGGGTTTGTCAGGATCGTTTAATGCTTTTTCCAGTGCCTCTTTTGCGTCCTTGGAGCCGACAATCCCTAGAGCAATTGCTGCCTCGTGTCGTACAAACATGCTCGGATCATGGAGTGTTGCATCAATCAGAAAAGGTAATACATTAGAGTAACACATCTGGCCTAACGAGAATGCAGCCTCGTGCCGTACCAGTTCATTTTCATCATTTTTTAGAACTTTGGCGATATGGGGGACTAGATCTTCTCCACCAAAGTCAACTAGAATACAGGTGGCTCTAGTTCTAACTACATAGTCAGGATTTTCCAAGAGAGAGACAAAATAATCCGTATCCTTTTGTTCATATTTTGACTCCATTTCAGCAAAAAGTGCCAAACGATCATCAGTTACTATCTGCAATTTGTCTAGAGATTTTCAGCGTCCTATATTAGGCTAGTGAAAAAATTCAGAATTAACTGAGGACATTATTATGAATGGAATGTTATACTTGTAATTTAGACAGTTACTATTCCACTTTTGCTTAAATCTCTGTCATGGACTAGGGCAGTAATGAATCACCATATGAAACACGGTAAATGTGCTACAAGAGGTAAAGCCAGTCCAAACTCCATAAGGTATGTATTTAATGGAAAAAATATGAAAATATTTTATGAGCGTAGCAATAGGACAAAAGTCACCAAATTTTGGAGTCTCAGAGTGGATACAGGGAACTTCGACGAATTTTGATCAGGAAAAGGATCACATTGTTCTAGTGGAGGTATTTCAGGTTAATTGTCCAGGTTGTTTTATGAATGCAATTCCAGAGGCAATCAACATTTACAACAAATACAAAGATAAAGGGGTCAAAGTGCTGGGCATCGCGACTGCTTTTGAGGATTTTGAGAAGAACACATTAGAGAATTTAAAGATGCTGGCAGAGACAGGTGAGGTGATTGGAGATACAAAGAATGCACTTTCAATGTATGGAAAATTAAAAGACGGAAACAAGTTACAATACAAGATTCCATTTCCGTTAGGAATGGACAATCTGACAAAGAACGCAGGAGAGGTAAATAAAAAAGAGATCATGCAGTTTATCCATGCACAAATTCCAGAGTTTGATTCACAGTCAGAGGATTACAGGAATAGTATCATTCAAAGGGTAAAAGGTCACATGGAATCAAAAGAGTATTCAGCTGAAACATTTGAAAAATTTTCCCTGCAAGGTACGCCGTCAACCATTTTAGTTGATAGGAAGGGAATTCTCAGGGATGTGTCATTTGGTCAGTCAAATCACGTTGAGGTAATGATTCAAAAGTTGCTTGACGAGGATTAAATTTGACCAAAGTGGCAACTCGTTGATCATATCACAGGTAAACTGAATCAGGATTGATTCATCTGTTTAGAACAACAAATTAGGTCACACTCTTCTTCATCACAAGGCTTTGTAACTGAGTTCGAGACCACATTCTGAACAAGTATACACTTGTCCCTCTGCCATACTGCCCATTGTTATTCTCAGGATATGTGATCTATTATAACTTTGACAAGTTGAAAAAGAGACGGTATGAATCAGCAAAGAACATGTTTTATGCCTATAACATCCAGTTATTCTAGCAGATTTAGGCGTAGAGGTTTGATACATACCATTGAATCAATGTCTCCCCTGTCTTGGCTAGGGCTAGTTCTTCAGTGGACGAGCAATATTCTAAAAATTCATGGAGATACATGTGGTATGCATGCAGTGTATTGGATGATCTTATCGCCTGATCAAAGCGTTGAAAGGCTGTAACCATGAATCATTCACAACTGACTTTCTATCAAGGGGAGCAAAGTCCAGCCATTCCAGTTATTAGAGGGGATTTTATCACAACTGATATGCCCAGTCATCAAGACAAGACATGGATCAGGCTTTGGAAAGAAAATGCCATTGAACTGCGTGAGCGTGTGGTAGGATGGCGTAAACAAAATGCCATTACCAGAATCGAGAGACCAAGCAGAATACAGAGGGCTAGAAGATTAGGTTACAAGGCAAAACAGGGAATCATCGTTGTCAGAATGAGAGTTGGAACCGGCGGTATGAGAAAACAGAGACCTACTAGCGGAAGGCGGCCAAAACACTTGGGCGTTACAAGAATCAAGGCAGATGACAACATGAAGACAGTTGCTGAAAGAAGGGTTTTAGAGAGATATCCAAACATGAAACTTTTGGGTTCATACTATGTATACAAAGATGGAAAGCATTATTGGTTTGAAGTCATCCTGGCAGATCCAGAACATCCTAGAATCGTTCAGGATAAGGAATTAAACCGGCGAATACCCCAAGCTGCATAAATTGAAACTGTTATTATTTATTCCATTACTCTTGGTTTTGATAATTGCACCCGCATTTGCCCAGTTACTTTCTGACAAGACTGGTCTGGTGAATCGTTTTGATATTGAAACAGGTGGTAGTACATTTGAAGTAAAGATTGTGTCTAACTTTGATGTGATAGATTACGAGTTTGACAAGGATGAAAAGCGTTTGAGAATTTTCATCAGCAGTGGCCTGGAGAATAATTTGGGAGAGATGATCATTCCTCTAATACTGCTTGATGGGAATTTTACTTTTTATCTAAATGACATGCAACACGATATGGATGTAAAATCAAATGACCTGATTTCGTTTATCACTTTGAACTTTATTGGGACAGGCAACAACAAAATTGACATCGTTGCAACCAAGGTCTTTACAAAAGTAAAAGAATCAGAAACTCTAGTTATTGATGAATCGCCACCAGAAGGCGGCGGCTGTCTTGTTGCAACTGCAACATATGGAACAGAGCTGGCGCCCCAAGTACAGCAACTAAGGGAGATACGTGATCAAAAGATGATAAAGACAGAATCAGGGCGTGTATTTTTGAGCCTTTTCAATGAATTTTACTATTCGTATAGTCCTGCAATCGCCGATTATGAACGTGAAAATCCGGTTTTCAGAAAAGTTGTCAGTGTGGTTATCACGCCAATGCTTTTTTCACTTTCAATTCTGAATCATGTGGATATTGATTCAGAAGCAAAAATTTTGGGATACGGGACTAGTTTGATTCTCCTAAATGTTGGGATATATTTTGTAGCTCCGGCCATGGTTCTCGCAGAGATTAGAAAGAGACTCAAGTTGTTTTTGTCAAACAAGATATCAGCAAGGGAAAAGATTCACAGTAACACGCTGACATGATTTGCAGGTTGTTTTCAGGATATTCCAGTCTTGTTATTTGTAGTTGTCTTTTGATATAACCAAGCTTGGCTCGCTCAAAAGGGTTCACAAAAAAGCATTTGAGGGCAAACTTGTACAGTAGGATTCAAATGATGAAGCAGCATCAATCCTTTTAGAGAGAAACAAACGTGGGAAATCTCACAAGCACAAATGAACTCTGGTTTCATCCTACAAGTTTAGATAAAATTGTCTTTATCTCAGAAAATGTCTTTTTGTGTAACTGTCTACAGTTTTAAAGTATTACGCACAAGATATGTCAAAACAGGTTGTTTTTTTGACACAAACACGAAGAAACTTCAAAACTGTAGACAATTACCTTTTTGTTGATTCTTCCAATGTTAACTCTAATCAGTTTTTGCTCTACGCTAAAAATTCTATGTATTTTTGCACGACTATCGACGATTAAATCTCCTTCTTCTAAATTCTGATTTGTAATCATTATATCATAATCTGTCTCTGTTAAATTAGATGTCAACGGAGCCACAAGCATGTCTCTGAATTTTTTATTGTATTTATCATTTGATACAATGATTACAGGTCTCACTTTTGATATTTTTAGATTTGAGAATGGAAAATTCAGTAAAACTATCTGTCTTTGTAGAATCATTACAAATATTTTTCCCAGACATCATCTTTCTTATTGTTTCATGATTTTCCAAGTGATGATTCCGAATACATCAGGAGATCACTAAAATCATCCTCGATGTGTTTTTCTACGTTTGTAGCTTTTTGGATCAAAATTTTTTTGTTTTTTGCAGTAATAACTAGTCTGTCTCCTTTCTTGATTCCCAATAACTCTTGAATTTCTCTTGGTAGTGTGACTTGACCTTTTTCAGATACATTTACTGTCTTTAGCATAGATTCACCTATGTGCAGAGTAAAAAGTTTCGTACTTGTAAATAACAATCTACATGGTTGTGTAATCTTTGAGAGCTAGACACATGCACCAAAACACGATCTTCTCCAGATTGAGGGGCGGCTGTGGTTCTATGATGAGCGTTATGCATAATCTCCTGTATGAACCATAGTTAAATGAGATTCCACAGTTTTTGGTTTGAGATATTTATTGAGTAACACTGACAAAAGAGACATGATAACAGTAACCATGGTCTGTTCCATAATTTTGGCATCAAGTCTTGTATTTTTGCCAGCTGTTCATGCAGAACCTTCAATTAGCATCATAATGGAAAAGACAACATATAGTTATTGTGAAAAACTATTCTACACAATCAAAGTTTCAGAGATTACAGGAGAGCAGGCAATTATCCATATCAGAGACGAGGTAGGTAAAACAAGTAGTGCAATTCCAATTCCAATTACAAATTTGCAAAACCCAGTCCCCTCGCTATTTGCTTTTGAAGCAGAAACATATCCACTAGGAAAATATTTTATTGATGTAGAGTATTCGGGTACAGAGTTTACATCAGAATTTAATTTGATTGATTCAGATATGGTTTGCATTCCAAATGTAATCAAACAGTTTGTGATAGAATGGCTTAATGGTAAAGTGTTGGACGGGTATCTGTTGGATGGATTTCAGAAATATATAGATAGAGAATTAATTGACATACCTTTTGAAATTAATGATAAGAACATTCATGAGATAGACATACCAGATTGGGTAAAAAGTGTTGGATACTGGTGGATTGAGGGGACAATATCAGATGGAGACTTTGCTCAAGGGATAAGCTATCTCATCGATAAGAACGTTATTTCCCCACCAACGAGAACTGAAAACAAGGTATGAACAAACATTCAATCATCACAATAATTGCAACGATAGTTATCATCACCACATTTGCTTATTCCGGATCAAATATTGTGGGAGCACAGCAGTTAGAATACAGATGGGACAATCCCGGAGAATTTAATTTTTTTACAATGCTAAATCATGGTGAGATGGAATTTTGCAATACAGTGCCGTTTTGGATTACCCTTCAAAAATTTGAGGTATCAGCATTTTACAAGTCAGAGTATCTTGGCTCATTTGTCATAGAACCATTAACAATCAATCCATACTCTTCAGCAGTACAAGAAGGAATTTTTTCATCCAAAGAGATTTCAGAAGCTCAGCATATTTTTATGACATTTGATTTTATGTTTAATGGTGGGAACATCAGACTTGAACCCAATCAGTTTATCATTCTAACAAGTATAGACACCCACATACTAGGAATCATTCCCCATTCCCACACAACCCAGATTTCAGGATTTGAATTTGACAAGATGATGAATGTTAAAGATTTGCCTTGTGATTAATCTCTGCTCTTACTAGCCTTGGATATCAATCCCAAGATAACTGCAATTGCACCTGCTATTCCAATTGCTGCAATGACTCCGATTAACATTCCTTTACCGAGTCCTTGTGTAGAAGTTTCAGATGATTTTGGTGTTGAATCCAGTACACATGTTCCGTCTTTGAGAACGGTTCCAGCACCACATCTTTCATCCAGTATGCATTCTCCGTCTTTGAGAAGAGTTCCAGCACCACATCTTTCATCCAGTATGCATTCTCCGTCTTTGAGAAGAGTTCCAGCACCACATTGGGTTTGTGCTGCTTTGGCATCTGCTGCTGCTTTGGCATCTGCTGCTGCTTTGGCATCTGCTGCTGCTTTGGCATCTGCTGCTGCTTTGGCATCTGCTGCTGCTTTGGCATCTGCTGCTGCTTTGGCATCTGCTGCTGCTTTGGCATCTGCTGCTGCTTTGGCATCTGCTGCTGCTTTGGCATCTGCTGCTGCTTTGGCATCTGCTGCTGCTTTGGCATCTGCTGCTGCTTTGGCATCTGCAGTAGAACTTGTATTTGAAATTGATAAAGAATCGCCAAAGATGGACCCTATTATCTCCACATCTTCAGTTCCCAATGGTAGTTCAATGCTAAGAGTTCGGCTTTGTGCAGTTGTCTTGGTTTCTGTAAAACTTGGCTCATCACCATCTGCCAGAATAATAAAATCATCATCTGCTCCTTTAAAAGTGGAATCAAAAAAGGACCTATCAAGTGTTATATCCAATGTTCCAGGAAGGCCAGTCACATCTACAGTTAGAATCAGAGAATTAAAATCCAGATCTGGTTCGATTCCAGATACGGTTACTCCTGTTCCAGTATAGTCAATATCAAACGAATTTTTCCCAATATCTACAGAGATGGTCTCTGCATAAACTAGTGCTGGAGAAACCATAACAAACAGTATCAGTCCAAGTGAGAGTTTCAACACTGAATCAACATTGAAAAGATATTTTAATTTTTCAAATTGCAGTCTGCTCATACCAGATCCGTTTGACATGATATTAAATACCAATATTGATGTTAAAGAGAACGAGATTATAATAAATCACGTACAAGTCAAGCTTTTTTGCTTATTTTTAGAGTTCAGACAAGAATTATATAAAAAAGGTGTGAATCAAGCAAAGAACATGTTTTATGCCTATCACATCCAACTATTCTAGTAGATTTAGGCGTAGAGGTTGGTGGCACTGTCAAGTTATGGAGGTAGTAAGCACAAAGCACGATCTTCTCTAAATTCAAAAAAAATCTATCAAAATGTAATTGTCTAGAGTTTTGAAGTTCCTTCGTGTTTGTGTCAAAAAAACAACACAATTTGACATATCTTGTGCGTAATACTTCAAAACGGTAGACAGTTACAAAAAATATTCAAAATCAAAACACAAAAAGATACAACGGATCAAATATACGGATTGTCTGTTTGAGCAGTTGATTATATGATAAAACGATACCGGCGCAGTGATGATATTATGAAAAAGTTTGGAATAAAGCTGAAAAACGCACGAAATGACCTGTTTGCATTGTCATGTGTCCTGGCGTGCCATCAACTAACAATGATGCGGAAAACTATTTGAAAATATGTAATATATAGAAATGTCCGTGGTCAGCTGAAAAGTGAAAAGGGGATGAAGATGCTTTTAGTATTTCTGACATGTTTTGAAACATGGAGAATCAAGAATCAGAGCAGCCTAGTTGAGGTTGGAAAATACATTAGATGCTTGATTCATACCTCAGATCTTTTGGTTTAATTTTGTTGATTTAGACGTAAGGTTGATACATACCAAAAAAGCTAGATAACACCACGGAGTATCTGAATAATCTTTTCAGCAATTACATTGGCGGCCAGGGATTGTGCCTCTTTTGTTTGGGCACCAATATGAGGTGTTAGGATTACATTATCTAGTTCTGTGAGTTTGTTACCAATGGCTGGCTCGTTTTCAAACACATCTAGAGCTGCACCGCCTAGAGTATCATTTTTGAGGGCATCATACAGGGCATTCTCATCAACTACACCGCCTCTAGATGTATTGATAATTTTTGCAGTCTTTTTCATTGTAGACATTTTTTGGGCATCTAGAAGATGATATGTCGAATCTAGTAACGGGACATGAATCGAGATGTAATCAGAACTTTGCAAAAGGGTGTCAAGGTCAGCTTTCATCAAACCGACTTCTTTGGAGAATTCCTCATCGATAGGAACCACATCATATCCGATAATGTTCATGTGAAGTGCACGTGCAAGTCTTCCCAGTCTTTTTCCAATATTTCCCAAACCAATAATTCCAAGATATTTTCCACCAAGCTCTGTTCCTTTCAGTTCTTTTTTGAGCCATTGTCCGTCCCTCATTGCCCTGTCGCCTCGGCTAGTCTGTCTTGCCAGAGATAGCATCAGACCCAAAACCAATTCAGCGACTGCATTCATTGCGCCCTCTACTGCATTAATGACACGGATATTTTTTGCCTTGGCGGCCTCTTGATCGATATTATCTAGTCCTACACCAACGCGTGCAATGATCTTACAATTTTCTGTCTTTTCGATCATCTCTTTAGTAATGGTCGTTCTGCTTCGAACAATTACAATGTTAAAATCAGAAATCTTTTCTAGAATCTGCTCTGCGGTAATTACAGGATCGTATGAGACATTTAGGCCGTTATCTGTTAGAATTTTGCGCAGTATGGGATCCACCTCATCACAAATTAGAACAGACTCGTCAAAACCCATCAATGATTGCCCTCATTCACAGGATATAATCATTATGAGTAAATCAATTAAAAAAAATAGAAAAAAGATTGGGTTTAGTACCTATCTATGGTACCGGTGGTAATGTTGGTATTACGTCCCATAAAGGAATCATACCTGCATCTACCATTTCAGAAGCAACTTTGTCAGTGTACAGACCGTGAACATTTACTGCGGGATGTGCAATGCTATTTGTGCCCATTGGTGGGACAGCATCACTTGGATTGCCTAATACGTGTGCATATGATGCAACAGGGGCATTAATGATACCGGCATCGATCAATCTTGGGTTTAATCCGAATGGATCACCTGCGATGAAGAGGCCAATTCCGCCAGTGTAAATTGCCGCATAGTCATGGTTTACTAGTGCATAAGCTCCTGGTTCATCAAATACGACATCCACAATCATGTTCTGTGAGCCGCCAAGCAGCCACGTTTCAGTTGCGGCTGATTGGACTCTGTTACCCTGTGTAACTCTGTCAAGAATTTCCCCTACAATATGGAAGAAAACTGGCTCGTTACCATGGTTTTCAACAAAGAGTCTCACATGCTGATCATTTTCAACATACAAGAGTTGTGATTGATACTGCTTGTTTTCAAGACCGTTCCATGGTTGTGCTACAAAAATGTTTTTGTTTGCATCACCCTTTAGAAGGATGTTGTGTAACATGTTTGGAACATAGCCGAATTGAATTCCATTAACAACTGTTGCAGTGTTGTGATGCTTGAACATTGCTCCTGCATCATAATTACCATCAGCAGTCAAATACAATTGGTTGAATTGTAGTGTGAACTCTAATGCATCTGCATCGTAGAACTGTCTGTCCAATGATACTTTGCCGCCACTAACTGACGTCTTTTCTACCATTAGTTTCTTGTATCCTTTGATTGGGTCAACAATTGCAATTCCGTACATGCCGGAAAGTACGTGTTGATCCATTCCAATCAGGTGAACGCCTGAACAATGGTATTTGAAGACACCAGCAGATTCTGCAATGTAACAGTATTGACTTGTCTCTCCAGGATTAACAGAGTCAAAAGCCATTGCAGACATTTGTGATGCATGCATGTCGTTACCATGACCGGTAACTTCATCAGATGGAATTGAAAGTGTCATTTTTACAACATCACCTTGCATGACTCTTAATGTTGGTCCGGGGACTTGTCCATTAAAGGTCATGGCGTTGTAGGTATTTCCTCCCATAATTGGAAGTTCAACACTTTCACCAGTCAAATTGAACTCTACTACGTTACGTCCAGTTTGTCCAAGTGCACCACAATCAGTTTCTGCAAATGCCTGAGGCATTACAAGCTGTAAACCTCCCATTTGACGGATATGATCCATCACATCAACGTCCATTTGAGACATGTCAAGTGATTGTCCGCCAATTTGGGTTTGAGTATATGTGCTTCCGAATAAGGTTGCGCTCATTACAGCTACTGCTGCAATTGTAAAGAGCATACTAACACGCTTATTCATTAAGCAACATGATCGATGAATCCTATATATTAATTGTCATTTTTCAGACTAGAAAATCGTCTGAAAAAAATGAATAATAGGGGACAAAAGATTCACATAATCAAGGCATGAAATTCAGATTGGACCAAGACTCACTAGGAAAAGTCAAAATTCCAGCTGACGCATACTATGGAGCATTTACGGGAAGGGCAATCAAACAGTACCATGTCACAGGAAACAAGAGTCATAAAAATTTGATAAAGGCATTTGTAATGATTAAACGATCTGCGGCATTGGCAAACATGAAGACAAAGGTCATCGATACGAAACGCGGAAGGAGTATAGTTTCTGCGTGCGATATGATTTTGTCTGGAAAATACGTTGATCAGTTTGTGGTGGATATGATTAACTCTGGTGCTGGAACTGCGTTTAACATGAATTCCAACGAGGTCATTGCAAATGTTGCACTAAAAATACTGCATAAAAAGAAAGGACAGTACCAGTTTCTGCATCCAAATGATCACGTCAACATGTCACAATCAAGCAATGATACATATCCAACTGCCATGCATGTTGCAATTTTGATGAATCTCAAAGAAACAATTCCAGCAATTGACATTCTGATTAAGTCACTATCCAGGAAAGCAAAACAGTTTTCATCGTTTAGGAAAATTGGGAGAACGCACCTGATGGACGCATTGCCGGTAACACTGGGTAGTGAATTTTCAGCTTTTGCAACATCAATTACAAAGGCAAGAAATGAGATTGCCGCATCACAAAAAGAATTACAAAATGTCGCCCTTGGTGGAACAGCCGTAGGTTCTGGTGCAAACACGCCAAAAGGTTACAGAAAGATTGTAATATCTGAACTTGGAAAGATTTCCAAGCTTTCACTAAAGCCTGAAAAAGACATGCAGTACGGTTTGCAAAGCAGGTTTGCAGTTACAAACCTGTCAGGTTCCTTACGGAACCTGGCACTAGAGATTGGAAAGATTGCGAATGATATCAGGCTGATGGCATCAGGCCCGATTGCAGGATTAGCTGAGCTTGAAATCCCCGCAGTACATGCAGGTTCGTCCATCATGCCTGGAAAAGTAAACCCATCTTTAGCTGAATGTATGAACATGATCTGCTTTAACATAGTTGGAAATGATACGGCAGTCTCTCACGCAGCACAAAGCGGACAGTTTGAGCTCAATGTCATGCTGCCTGGAATGCTAAAGTGTGTGCTAGAGTCAACAGACATGCTGAAAAATTTCCTGCCGATATTTTCTGCAAATTTGGTTGACGGGTTAGAGGCAAACAAAGACAAGTTACGCAAAGACATTGAAAATAGTCCAGTAATAGTCACGCTACTAACTCCAAAGATAGGATATCTAAAGTCCGCAGAACTCTTCAAAGAGTCACTAAAGACAGGAAAGACGATAAGGGAACTAGTCGTCTCAAAGAAACTGCTTGGTAACAAGGAGATCAACGCACTATTCGGATAAAATATGGCAAAAATTTTTGTAGAAGCCTATGGATGTTCTGCCAGCTTTGCAGACTCGGAGATGATTTCAGGACTGATTCTAAATGGAGGTCACACTCTAGTTGATGACTCTTCAGAGTCTGATCTAAACATTATAGTTACATGCTCTGTCAAGGATGCAACTGCAAACAAGATGATTCATAGAATAAAATCATTAGAATCAGCCCCGTTAGTGGTAGCAGGATGTCTTCCAAAAGCAGAGAGAGGTACGGTTGAAAGGTTTGCAGAAAATGCCAGCCTGCTAGGACCAAATTCGCTAGGAATGACACTTCGGGTAATCGATTCTGCATTAAACGGCAGAAAACAGATTGCATTAGAGGATTCTGATTTATCAAAGGTAGGACTGCCAAAGGTCAGACTGAATCCGGTAGTTGGAATTGTAGAGATTGCAAGTGGATGCATGAGTGAATGTACATTCTGCCAGACAAAGCTATCAAAGGGAGATCTTTCAAGTTACAGACTAGGGGACATTGTCAGACAGGTCCAAACAGAGATCAAAGAAGGATGCAAAGAGATATGGCTTACGTCAACAGATAACGGATGTTATGGATTTGACATTGGAACAAACCTGCCATCACTAGTAAGAGCAGTTACAGAAATTCCAGATGATTTTATGATCAGAGTCGGCATGATGAATCCAATGTACATGCCAAGAATCAAAAAAGACCTGATGGAATCTTTTGACAGTGAAAAGGTGTTCAAATTTCTCCACATTCCAGTACAAAGCGGAAGCGACAGGGTACTCCATGACATGAAAAGGGGCCATACTGTAGGTACTTTTCGAGAGATTGTAAAAAAGGCAAGAGAGAGATTTGCAGACCATACCATTTCAACTGATGTCATAGTCGGATTTCCCTCAGAAACAGAGGAGGATTTCCAAAAGACAGTGGACCTGCTTTATGAGACAAGGCCAGACGTGGTTAATCTGTCCAGGTACAGTGCAAGACCAGGTACTGTGGCTGCCAAATCAAAGCAGATCAATGTTACAGAAGTAAAGCGAAGAAGTAAGATAATTTTTGAGCAGATCAGCAAAATAGCCTCAGAGAACAACAAAAAATGGATCGGCTGGACAGGTAAAGTTCTATTTGATGAAAAGACAAAAGAGGGCGTCAAGGGCAGAAATTTTGCCTACAAGCCTGTCTTTGTGAGAAATAACGTGGATATTGGCCAATCGCACACAGTTGAGATCACAGATATTACCGTAAATAGCCTCGTGGGCAAGATCGCTAGCTAAATTTTTTAGATCTAAAATTTGATAAAAAAAACGTAAGAAGGTTTTTTATCTAAATTAAAAAAGAGAAACTGAAGTGAGTATTCAAATGAGAGAACCGATTCTAGTCATAGGTTTAGGCGGCATAGGCTCAAAATTAGCAGTCAAAGCAAGAGATGCCATAAATTCTGATTGTCTAATAATCAGTAATGACAAAAGGGACTTGTCAGAGAATCCATCCATTCATGTTTCAACTGATGCAATAATCAATCCATCTGTTCAGTTAATCAGAGGCTCAACTTGCAAGGTTGCCGACAAGATAAAGTCAAAGATCGAAGGTTATTCCACCATAGTCTTGATGAGTAACCTGGCTGGAAGAGCAGGCTCGGCCATGGCGCCCATAGTATCAAAGATATGCAAAGAGTCAGGGAAAGGATTGATTTCATTTGCAATCATGCCCTTCAAGTATGAGAAAGAGAGGATTTTCAATTCAGGCATAGCCCTAAAAAGAGTCAGAGAAGATTCTAAATGTACTATTGTTCTTGATAATGATTCGCTGCTTGAGAGCAATCCAGATTTGAGTCCCAAAGCGTGCTACGATATCGCAAATTCTGCAATTATGCACGTAGTAAAATCAATTGGTTCATCAGAGATATCTGCAGAGACAAACATACTCACAACAAGTAAGGATGGACAGAATATCGAGGATTCGCTAAGAGATTCACTTAAAATGCTCTATGGAGATGCACCGCCCAATGCAGTAAGACGCTCAATGTTGTATGTAGTTGGAGGGAACAACATTCCCGTAGGAGTTTTAAACTCAATTACAAATCTTACAAGCGGAATTCTAAATGAGAGTAATTCACAGATATATATGAAATCAGATTCTGAGAAATCAAAGATAGTAATGTTGTCATCAATTCAAGGAATGACAAAGTTTGACAACTATGATCCGCTTGGAATGATTCCACAAAAAGACACACTTGATTGGTCCATACCAGATTGCAGCATTGGTTGTAAATTGGATCTATATCAACTAGAATAATTTTTTTTAAAGACAGTAATTTTTTGAAAGGAATTACTATTTTGATTCATTTTCTGATGCTTCTTTTACTTTGTCTTCAACTTTGGTTTCTATAGTTGGTTCTGTCTTGGTCTCAACAGTTGTCTCTTCCTTGTCTTCAACTTTGGTTTCTATAGTTGGTTCTGTCTTGGTCTCAACAGTTGTCTCTTCCTTGTCTTCAACTTTGGTTTCTATAGTTGGTTCTGTCTTGGTCTCAACAGTTGTCTCTTCCTTGTCTTCAACTTTGGTTTCTATAGTTGGTTCTTTTGCCTTGTCTTCAGTCTTTATGATTTCTTTCTCAGAAATTGCATCAGAATCTACTTCTTCAGAATATTGAGAAACCAGAATAGAACCATCACTAGTTTTAGTCATTCTGACTTTGACTTTTCTGGGAGGATTCCTAACCCCTTTTGACCAGATTAGATGAGACAATTCCTCTTCAATTTTAATTTTCTCTGTTTTCATGTGATGTCGAGCAAATTCCTTAATCATGTTAATTGCTCTAACAGACCTATGTTGAGACTGAGATAGTTTGACTTTGCCCAGATTAATGGTATAAACTCTTTCTAATTCAAAAGACAACTATCCTACCTCCACATCAGTTGATCTCCAAGCTCTACGTTTTGGATTTGTTCTGACAGCCCGTTTTGTTTTAAGAATTATCCAAGCTGGTACAGGTGTTGTTTGCCTTGTTTTTTTTAGCAGGCGAATTTTTCTTGGGGAAGACTTGTGTGCGGCCATAGATTTTCAAACACTGAGAGCTCTTTTTAAATGAATCTCAGGATTTCAATCAGTAGATGTGAAAATAAAATTAAATTCTTTGATTTTCGTGGATTCTAGTCCGTATCTCTTAATCACGGTCAGTTATGGAAAGATCATTATTTTATTGCTTTTTTATCACATGTTATTCCTAGATGTCAAGATTTTATTGATTTTCACGATTCAATTATTTCATGTTCTAGTATCACCAATCAAAGAACTGAGAATTGGACAATTGGGAGTTACTTTTCCATCTACTGGTAATCAGAGTTACTTTTCCATATACTGCAAGTCATACTGGATGTCAGTAGATGGAAAAGTAAAGTTAGATTCTTTGATTTTTGTGGATTCTAGTTCGTATCTCTAAATCATATTCTTAGTTATGAAAAAACCATTATTTTGTCGCCATTCTGTCACATATCATTCCTACATATCGAGATATTGTTGATTTTACTATCCAATTATTTCATGCTCTAGTATCACCAATCAAAAAACTCTGAGAATTGCTCAATTGGGAGTTACTTTTCCATCTACTGGATGTTAAAAGAGAAGAGAGAATTTGGACAAAATTATAGTTAGGATCATTGGTCACGTTGATGATTTTGAGGGTAAAAGCCTCATATTCTAACGCGATTGATCCTAACTAAGGATGAAGATAGCACTGAGGATTAAAGCCTAGTATTGATAAATGTTCGCTCTTCAGGGTACTGTCAAGTTATGGGGATATAAGCACGAAAACACGATCTTTTCCAAATTGAGGGAAATTAGAGATTGTAAAAAAAAGAAGTTAGTTCATGCTTGGAAATTCATACACTCTCTTTTTGTAACTGTCTACAGTTTTGAAGTATTACGCACAAGATATGTCAAAACAGGTTGTTTTTTCGACACAAACACGAAGGGACTTTAGACAATTACGAGATTTTGTATTTGTTTCAAGATTCTAGCCGAGGCTCCCCACACTATTTGGTTTTCATACTCAAAAGTGTACATTGCCTGAATAAGATTATGAGAGGGATTGGGATCATCTGCCACGGTTCTCAAAAAGGATTCCAGAGGAATGTGAAAAATTTTTTCGACTTCAGAGTTTGTTACAAGTGCTGGAATTTCATCAATAACTGAGACAAATGGTAAAATCATGAAACCTGAATTCAGAGTAATAACAGGCTCCAACTGACCAATTACTTGCGGTCTGGCAATTACGAGTCCGATCTCCTCACGGGTCTCACGTAATGCTGTCTGTAAAAGATCCGAATCATTGACATCTAGTTTCCCACCAGGAAATGAGATTTCACCTGCATGAAATTTCATATGTTTAGGTTTTTCAGTCATTATGACAATTGGTTCCTTGCCATAAATCACTACAAGTACTGATGCCAGTCGGTATTTTCCATCAGTTTCCATCCTGGGATTAACGGGACTTGAGAGCGTTGGTTTTAAATCATCCAATAGCATCCTGTTTCTTTTCTGCCATTCTATATTGATTTTGGCATTCAAAGGTTTTAACCAAGGATTGAAAAAATGACAGCATGACAATCAGATATGAGGCCAATCCGCCCAAGATTTTACCTGATGTGAATACAGACGAATCAATAGCAAAGTTCATCAAAAAGATAAAAATTATTTCAAAAAAATGTGATGCGATACATCTTACTGAAAATGTACTAGGGCATCACAGAGTATCCCCAATTATAGTAGGTGAGATCATTAAAAGGGAAATTCCAGACATTCCAATCACAGTCAGTCTCAGAGTCAGAGACAAGAGTGAGAAGGAGATTTCAGAGTTTGTAGAGAGTTGTATCTCCATAGGCTTTTCAGGAATTTTGATACTAATGGGTGATCCGTCACAAACTAGAGCGGCAGATTCTGGCCAGATTCCAAGCACAGTTGTAAGGAGACTGGTGAGACAGGATATTGATTCAAAAATTGATCTATATCTCTCAATTTCAAACAAACCGAATTTTTCCAAGATTAGGAAAAAATTAAAAGCAGGTCCCAAAGGGTTCATGACACAAGTGGTTCAAAACATAGATCAGGTCCAGAATCTTTCTGACAATCTAGGAGGATTTTCAATAATTCCAATCATTTTGTTTCCTTCTGAAAAAAATGAAAAACCTGCCAAATTTTTAAACCTGGAATTGGCATCATACAGCAAAGACTTTGAAGAATTTGTAAACAAGATACATAAAATTACAGGGGATGTACTGATTACATCGCCCAATGATTTTAACGGCTTGGATGAATTTTTAAAAAGACCGTCCAGTTAGAGTACAAAGTATTTTGTCTTTGGATGATGGATAACAATTGCTGCAGTTGACTGTTCAGGAATTATCTGACAGGATTCAGTCAATGTCATTCCAGATTTTTCAGGTTCTAAAAGTTTCCAAACCAGGCGATGCTGCAAGATGTCAGGGCAGCTAGGAAATCCCCAGCTGTACCGCAGCCCGCCCTGCGTCAGGCCCAGTTCGGATTTTATTTTTCTGTTGATCCATTCTGCTAGGGCTTCAGCAATCTCTACTGCCAGTCCATGCAGATAGTAGGCATCAGTATACTTGTCTTTCTTGTTCCATTGTTCTATCACTTTGACTACTTTGTTACCTACAGTTACTGATTGGAATGCGACAATGTCATCTTTGCCAAAATAGTCAGTCAGACAGAGATGTTCTGGTTTTGCAGAACGTGGAAAATCAAACTCTACATCACTGCCTGTGGGATTTTCAACAAGTAATCTCCCGTCCTTGTTGTGACATCTATAGTACCCATAGACAATCTCAGGCTCGAAGAGTTTCTCTCGGATTACTCGAATCCTCCACTGATTTAACAGATCCTCATGCTCTTCTTTGTATTCAGAGCCTGCTTTTCCCCGAAGACCCCAGGATAACTTGAATAGTGATTTCTTGTCAATCATCGACCAGACCATACCCATATCGATTTGATCTGCCTTTAGACGGATTGGGCATCCAATATTTTTAGGAGTTGGGGGCTCTACTGGTTCAATGTCGCTCTTTGGCAAGTCTGCTGAATTCACTGAGGCAGTCGGTTTCTCCTTCCAATTTTCAATCTTTTTCTTCCATGCAGCCAAGAGTTTTGGTTTTTCATCTGAGACCAGGATATCCATTGTTTTAAGCCCTTCAAACATTGTATTGCAGTAAAATACGCCGGGTTGATATATTCCGCCTGTTTTTGCAATCCTGTTGATATAGTTGGTGTTAATTGCAGCACCGCCGCAGAGAATTGAAAGTGTCATTTTATTTTTTCTTGCATGCTCTACGAAAAACTGCATTTGTTGTGAAGTTCCAACCAATAATGCAGACAGGCCTACAGCATCAGGATTAACCTCGTCAATTTTTTCCATAAAGACCTGTAATGGAACCTGTTTGCCCAAATCATACACAGTGTAACCGTTATTTTGAAAGATTGTCTTTACTAGGTTCTTTCCAATATCATGCACATCCCCATAGACTGTTCCCAGGACAAGCTTGCCCTTGCTTGTTCCTTCTGTTTTTAGCAGATACTTTTCAAGCTCATCAACTGCAGACTTCATGCATTCTGCTGACTTTAAAACGAATGGTAGGATTAACTCCCCTGCACCGAACATGTCGCCGACTTGTTTCATTGCAGTAAGCAGGTCTTCATTGAGGGTTCTAATTGCGCCATCATGGGTGATTTTTTTGGGCGCATCCAGGGATAACACTCCGTTATCATCACGGACTAGTTCGCTTTTACCCAGCTTTTCTGCAATTGCAGATACAACATCATTTTGAATTCCATTTTTGAGTCTGTTTACAATCCTAAAGTTTGCACGCTTTCCAGGGGGCCAGGAAGGATCAATATCGGTTTTTCTACCAAGAGTGCCGCTTTTGGAATCCGTCTTTTCAAAGTAGGAAATTAGTTCAGAGAGGGCGTTTGGGTGTGCGTTAAAGATTAGATCAACTGCGAGTCTCTTCTCCTTGTCAGTAATCTCGCCGTAAGGGATAATTTCCTTGGCATTGAGTATGGCCGTATCAAGTCCGGCCTTTAACGCATGATACAGGAATACCGAATTTATGATTTTTCTTGCATACGGAGCAAGACCAAAGCTGATGTTGCTAAGACCCAGTGTGGTAAAAGAGTTTGGAAATTTTGCCTTTACAAGACGGATTCCTTCCAGCGTGTTTTTTCCAGCATCAAGAAATTCATCTTCCCCTGTGGCCAAGGTAAATGTAAGTACGTCAAAGATGAATTGTTCTATTTTTAATCCGTATTTTTTTCCTGTTTCATAGAGAAGCTCGGCAGTCTCTACTTTTTGTTGTGGAGTTTTTGCCATGCCGTCCGGGCCAATACACAGTGCAATGGAAGGCAGCCCATACTTTGCCATTAATGGTGCCAATTCTTTAAACCTGCTGCCGTCTCCTTCAAGATTGATTGAATTGATAATAGGTCTTCCCGGGATTTGCCTTATTGACGCTTCAATGACTTTTGGATCAGTCGAATCAATTACAAGGGGCGCATCAATTTCCAGACTTAGCATTTTTATCAGATGTAGCATAAACTCCCGTTCGTCAGAACGCTCAGTGGTTGCAACACATACATCAAGACAATGGGCGCCATCCTCGACCTGAGCTCTTGCAAGGTCAACTAGGCCGTCATAGTCATCAGCGAGGACTAGCTGCTTTGCCTTGCGAGAGCCCTGTGTGTTTATTCTCTCTCCGATTATTAGAGGAGCTGGAATTTGTCTTAGATCAACTGCTTTTAGTGCTGAACTTACTCTGGGAACAGACAATATTGTAAGATCACCTCCTTGTCTGAATATTTAACCATTAAGAGAGTTGGCTTTTTCGTCAATTACTCTTCTTAGAACTTTGATGTGTTCAGGATTTGTTCCACAGCAGCCTCCAATGATTCGCACATTTTTGTATTGAATGAGAAAATCGCCCAATACGTCACCCATCTTTTCAGGAGTCATCTTGTATACTGCCTTTCCACCCTGATTTTCAGGCATGCCAGCGTTTGGGACCACCAACAGACTGTGTTCATTTTGCTCATCAAGCCACCTTATACTTGGATTCATTTCAGCCGGACCAGTTGAGCAATTCAGTCCAAACACGTCAATTCCCATATCTGAAACAGTGGTGTATGCGGCTTGGATACTTGTTCCAAGTAACATTTTCCCATATTGATTCAGAGTAATATTGGAGAGAATTGGAATTTTTTTGCCAGTTTTGTCCATTGCATTATGACATGCCTCAATTACTAGTTTTACTTCTAGGATGTCCTGACTTGTTTCAATGAGTAACGCATCAGTACCGCCAAGAATCAGTCCCTCTGCTTGTAACTCAAATGCCTCTCTGATTTCATCAAGAGGTTTTTGTCCCAAGTCAGGATCAGTCGAGCTTGGAAGAAAACCTGTCGGACCCATAGAGCCTGCCACATAACACGAGGTTTCTGAATACTCCCTACAGACATTGGATGCCAGCTGTGCTATTTTTTTGTTGAAATCAACTGTTTGATCACCAAAGCCGTATTCGTCTAGTTTGATTTTATTTGAACCAAATGAATTTGTTTCAATACAGTCAGCTCCTGCATCCAGATAACTTTTGTGAATTTGTTCAATCCATTCTGGATGTGTCAATATCAGACCGTCATTAAAGCCGTCCTGATTGTTTGGAAAGTCTTTGGATTTTGGATCATATTTTTGAATCTCAGTTCCCATTGCGCCGTCAAAGAGCAAAATTCTGTTTTGCAGTGCGTCTAGGAATGATTCTTTTTCTGCCAACCCGACTTTGAAATGTGGTGATATGGTTTAACTCTTTTCAAAAGAATTCATACGGTAAGAGTTTAGGTTGAGCACGAATTTTAGATGTTCTAGTCAGGGGACCTAAACTCTTACTTCATACGCTGTGGTATCCAAAAATGTATGTATCAGCCTCTACGCCTAAATCCACTAGAATAGTCAAGACGTCATAGACATAAAACATGTTCTTTGCTGATTCATACCCAAAAAGTAGTATGCCCATTACTTGACATGATATTCCTCTCTTGTCTGCTCATCAATAACTGTTCCAGGTTTTGGTATCTTGCAAATGCCTGTACCGGAGTCTAGACTATCCTAGTCAAGGGACATGTGTGACCTTTCAATATTGTGCCATTTCAGAAATAGGGTAATTGGATCACTGACACGTTGCATGATATTTACAAATTCTGACAGTTTGCGTTGTATCTCCCCATGAAATCTATCCAACTAAGGTACATGATTAGTATGAATCAACCTTTACGCCTAGATCAAAATTAAACCAAAAGATCTGAGTAACCTCATCTATCTTCTGATATGAGCAAGTCTGACAAAATTATTTCAGAATTAAGACGAGAAAACAAACAACAGAAATTAATCATAGATGAACTAGTAAAATACGTTGATGATCTGACAAGATCAAATAACAGTTTGACAAGATGTATGAATCAGGCATCTAAATGTATTTTCCCATCTCAACTAGGCTGTTCTGATTCCTTATCCTCCATGTTTCAAAACATGTCAGAAATACCGCAAGCATCTTTATCCGTAATTGTCTAGATTTTTAAAGTTACTTTGTGTTTGTGTCGAAAAAATAACCTGTTTTGGTAATTGTCTAGATTTTTAAAGTTACTTCGTGTTTGTGTCGAAAAAATAACCTGTTTTGACATATCTTGTGCGTAATACTTCAAAACTGTAGACAATTACCTGTTTTGACATATCTTGTGCGTAATACTTTACAACTGTAAACAGCTACCATACCTTTCATATTTTTTATTCTCATTTGATTTGCAGTGTGGACATGAAATGTTCCCATCCCATCTTTCATTTCTGAATAGGCTGGCACATGCCTTCTCGTCAAGTATTATTGCTAGTAGTTCATAGACATTCACAAAAACTATGATCACTCGTCATGTTGTTTTTTTTCATTGAAAAAGTGTGGGCAACAAAATTCGACATTGTGAGCGTTTAAAAATTCTGCAAGGTGCACACAAACTTAATTGTTGCCATATCAGGTGACTGTTCCACCAGATTTAATCAAGACTCCGCTGCCAGATTGTACTGTCAGATTAAATGCTGCAAAGTCAATATCCAAAGTAATTTCAGAAGGAATGATTAAAATCGAATTGTTTTGAACAATCACATTTTCTTGGGCAGTTGCACTGGCATTAACTGTACAACTAACATCTATAATCCAGTCTCCAGAGCCAGGAGGTGCGCAGAATGTAGGTATAGTGGCCTCAATCACATTTACAGTCCTGACAACTTGGATGGCACGATTCCCTGATGCGTCAACAGAGTCGTAATAGATAGAGTAGGTGCCTATAGCGTTAGTGAATTCAGTAGCATTAATGGTTACTTGCGAGCCGTCACTAGTTGTGGCGCCTAGTTCTGTATAGCCGTCACCAAGTTTGATTATTTGTGGGTTGTCTCCATTCAGGGTTATGATTGGCGGAGTAAAGTCCAGATTGTTTGTTACATTTTCTGCAAAGTCTAGCAATGAATTGCCAGACACATCATCAAATGATCCAGACGTTCTGGTATAAGATATAGTCACATTATCACTATCAGAGATTGTTGCACCAGTGACATCAAGTGTAATTATATCATTCAAGACAGACACTATGGAATCAATTGAAGCACCGGTGACCCCTCCAAGTGTAAAGTCAGTAGGAGTGGCAGTAGAGTCTGTAACGTTATGATCTAGCGTGATTGCAATCTGTGAAATTGAGAGGGTTTGGGCACTAGAGAACTGGGGAGAGTTTGCATCAATGGTGTCTAGTATGTCAGTACCATCAAATGGCAAGCTTGTATTGCCTGCACTATCTGTGATTGTTACACCTGTAATTTGTAGTGGTGTGATCTGATCCGCGTCTCCTTCAGATATGGTGTATGTTGCAGTGTATGTGGTTCCGTTGTCGATACTGTTCCAGGATAATGGTACAGAGTTGTAAGCGCCATTAATGGTAGCACCATTCTCAGCTGAATCCAGAGTCAATGTGAATGATATGGTATCGCCCACCTTGAGTACACCAGAAGATGTGGTATTTGATGTGATGTTGGTTATTATGGGTGGAAGCAAAGTACTACTGTTCATAAACAATACATGTATGGCACCACTATTAGCACTGCCAGCATCATCACCAGTTGTACCAACTGCAATATCTAATACACCGTCATTATTCAGGTCGCCAATGTTTGCAATCGATGATCCAAAGTAATCACCATCATTCAAGACGGGGCCGTTTGTTGTAAGATCATTGATTTCTATGGTATTTGATACACTTCCATTACTGTTCATAAGCATTACATGTATGGCACCTCTACTAGTATCAACATAAATTGCACCAACTGCAATATCTGATATACCGTCATTATTCAAGTCGCCAATGTTTGCAATCGATGATCCAAAATTATCCAAATTACTATTCAAGATAGGGCCGTTTGCTGTATTGTTATTGATTTTTATTGTACTCGATACACTTCCATTACTGTTCATAAACATTACATGTATGGCACCTATAGCAATATTTGCTACACCATCACCAGGTGCACCAACTGCAATATCGAATATACCATCACCATTCAGGTCGCCAATATTTGCAATCGATGAACCAAAGTAATCACGATTATTCAAGACAGGGCCGTTTGCTGTATTGTCATTGATTTCTATGGTGTGAGATACGGTATCATTACTGTTCATAAACATTATATGTATGGCACCTCTGCTAGCACCGCCAGTATCATCATTAATTGCACCAACTGCAATATCTAATACGCCGTCATTATTCAGGTCGCCAATGTTTGCAATCGAGTATCCAAAGTTATCACCATCATTCAAGACAGGGCCGTTTGCTGTAAGATCATTGATTTCTATTGTACTTGATACAGTACCATCACTGTTCATAAACATTACATGTATGGCACCACTGTTGGAACCGCCAGCATCATCACCAATTGCACCAACTGCAATATCCGATATGCCAACACCATTCAGGTCGCCAATGTTTGCAATCGAGAATCCAAAGTTATCACTGTCATTCAAGGCAGGGCCGTTTGCTGTAAGATCATTGATTTCTATGGTGTGAGATATACTTCCATTACTGTTCATAAGCATTACATGTATGGCACCTCTACCAGAACCGCCAGCATCATCAAAATCTGCACCAACTGCAATATCTGATATACCATCACCATTCAGGTCGCCAATGTTTGCAATGGATGATCCAAATTGATCACTGTCATTCAAGACAGGGCCGTTTGCTGTATTGTTGTTGATTTCTATTGTATTTGATACGATTTCGTCTCCAGTTGCAGACGCATTTTGGTATGTTATAGTATACAACGATCCAAGTGCTAATATTAAAAACATGAAGATCAGATGTAGATTTCTCAATATAGATCACCAATAAAAATAGTACAGTGTATAATAATTATTCTATCACACATAATTTCCAATGAAAAAATTGTTTAATAAATGTAGGGTATGTGTCAACCTCTACGCCTAAATTCGCTAGAATAGTTGTCAAGACGTTATAGGCATAAAACATGTTCTTTGCTGATTTATACCAAAACTCTAGACAATGCCACTCTGATTGATTTTAATTACTCTGAAAATTTTTCTAATTCATGGAACAAGAGAACCATGAATTGTTGTTGCCTCTTGTTGATGAAGAAAATATCTGTCTTCCACTGCCCATTAATGTGGTGTCTAGATACTGGAATGTCAAACTATCCATGGCCAAAGCCATAGAAACTGCCAAAAAATATTCAGGATTTAATGGCAGCATTATGATTGAAGGAATAGAATCTGCAGAAAGACATGGCTTGACATGCAAAATAGTAAACTCGTCCTTGTCCGAATTAAAAAAAGTTGTTGATTCTAAAATACCGCCAATTGTTATTCTTCCCGGAGTTCCAGAAATTACACAGCATGCTTCAGTCATTACTGGTTATGATGAGAAAGAAAAGACAGTCCTTCATTATATCCAAAAGGGTAATCAAAGAGGAGAACAACAAGAAGGAGTCATACCAGAAGGTATCTTTGATAAGGAATGGTCCGAAGAAGGAAGATTATTGATGATACTGGCCCCATCAGACATCCTGTCCCATATACACCTTGAAAATGATTCTAGCGATAAACCAAACCGGTTGTGTTTTGCCTCTGAGAGACTAAATATTCTAAACAATTCCACAGAATCACTTGAATCATTAAAGCAGGCCATAAAGCTTGATCCAAACAACTCTACTGCCCTGCATCTGCTGGCTGCAATGATGAACAAACAAAATTCTCCTGAATGTGTAAAGTTTTATGAAAAGAGCTTTGAGATCAATAACAGATCATATCTGGCTTGTAGCGGTCTTGGAAACTTTAATCTCAAAACGAATCAGTTAGTCAAGGCAGAAAATTATTACACTAGAGCCATTGAAATTAATCCAAAAAGATCCGCCAAAATTTACAAAAATCGTGCTTTTCTTAGAGAAAAACAAGACAAAAATTCTGATGCAAAAAAAGATCTTCAAAGTTATCTAAAGTACCTTCCACAGGCCCCAGACAAAGGAGTAATAGAGCAGGCAATCAGGGAATTGTAATGCAGAGTGCGGGATTTGAACCCGCGGCCTTTAGCTTGGGAAGCTAACGTCATACCAGACTAAACTAACTCTGCCTGCGCAGATCTTTAGTTAGCCCTCTAAAAATGATTTTTCTTCGCTCTTTATGTAGAATTTTGTTGCTCACTTTGTAGCTGTTTTTCAAACGAAAAAAATCAATAGGATGAACGTTCACAGTTTTTGTGAATGTCTTTGGACTACGTGCAGTAATACTTGACGAGGTAGGCATGTACCAGCCTATTCAAAGATGAAAGAGGGAATGGGAATATTTCGTAACTGTCTGATTGTTATGCCATATCAGATTGATTTTACGTGTTTGGGGAGGTGATCTATATTCTGGATAATACAAAAATTCAGACAGTTGGGGCGTATGTTGAAATTAGGCAAAAGCCTAGTCACATGTACATTTATGCAAAAATTTCATGTAAATAATTTACTTCGTAGCGCAACCTTTTTTCAGCATGCCGGAGTCTCCATTATCTTTGTATTTATGCCCATAATTGCAAAAGATGTCACAGATTCCATCCTAGAGGTCGGGCTCGTTGTAGCCTCGTTTAGTTTTGCCCAGATATTATCTGAAATTTATTTTGGCAGACATTCAGACAAAAAGGGAACCAGGCTAAAATTCATCAGAATTGGTTTTATAGGATGTGCTATAACTTTTGGATTACACTATTTTGCAGACGATATTACCCTGCTGTTTCTTGCAAGAATAGGGGCAGGAATTGCAAGTGGAATCATGATTCCCGCAATGATTGCCTATGCATATGAGATAAATGTCGAGAAAAAGAGAGCTGCGACCATAATCTCATTTCACGCACTAGGATGGCTTGTAGGAATTGCAGTAGCTGGATTTGCAAATGATCTGAAACTGATTTTCCTGATTAGTGCGGCTTTGTTTTCAATTGGATTAATGTTTACAATCAAGTTACCAAACACATCACAAAAAAGAGAGATTAAAGCAGGAACCATAAGAAGAATTATTTCAAAGAACAGGTTTCTGTTCTTGTCATTATTGTTAAGGCATGTTGGTGCATCAGCAGTATGGACCATCCTTCCAATAATGCTGATGGAAAAATTGGGCGCCGATCTCTATCAGATATCAATCATTTATGTTGCAAATACATTGACTGCGTTTGTCCTGATGAATCTGATGGCAAGTAAAATTGACATCTCAAATGTAACAAAGTTCAAAATCGGGATTGGGTGTACCGCATTTGTATTTGTAGGGCTGTCAGTAATTGAGGACTGGTGGATGGCAATGCCGTTTATGGCACTAGTAGGGGCAACTTGGGCATTTTTGTTTATTGGCGGAAACTTTCACCTGATGAATAACAATCCACACTCTACATCAACTGGAATTTTTAGCTCCACACTATCAATTGCAACAGTAATTGGGCCCTTAATTGCAGGAAGCATTGCATTTGCATTTGACTATACTGCAGTCATGTATTTTGCAGTTGTAATCATTGTATGTGCTTTTGCAGTATCGCTAAAAATAAAAAAATAAGGCACAGATATCTTCCAGCAGTGACAGATTGAAAAGACACGTGTGCTGTGACATGTATAATTGTCAAAAAGCAGCGTACACGACATAATCTAGGTTTTAAACCATCAAGACAGTATTTGTGTCTGCATCCACACAACGCAACTGACTAGCGCAATCCCCATTTTGACATTACTTTGTTTTCTAGTTTTTTAAAGACGACACTGTCAATTACAAGGCCGATTATCATAATTACAATCATTATTGAAATTACTTGCGAGACATCATTTAGGGAGCGTCCTGCGTTGAGCAGAAATCCCAGTCCCAGAAAAGAGAACAGCAGCTCGGCGCCAATTACGCCTCGCCATGCAAATGCCCAGCCCTGCTTAAAGCCTGAGATCATGTATGGAAATGCCGCAGGTATCAGAACAGCCGTGATTAGCTGACTGCCCTTTGCACCCATGTTTCTTGCAGCCTCGATATAGTGAGGGTCGATGTTTTTGACTCCGGTGTATGTATTTATCGTGACTGCAAATACTGCCCCAATTGCAGTAACAAAGATGATTCCGCCATCTGTCAGTCCAAACCAGAGAATTGCAAGTGGAACCCATGCAATGGATGGAATTGATTGCAATCCCAGAACCAGAGAGCCAACAGTTTGGTTGACTGCCTCAACCCTAGCCATAATGATTCCCAAGATGACGCCGCCGCTAATTGCAATTGCCAGTCCGATTGACAGCCTCCACATGCTAGTTGCAATTCCATAAAACAGGCTACCATCTGCCGCACCATATGCCAGGTCTTCAGCTACTTCGTAGGGGGATGGAAAGATATTATCAGGCCAGACTCCAGCCATTGAGATAGTTTGCCAGACTAGAATGATTCCAGCGTAAAATGCAATTCTATGAGGTGCAAAATTTTTTCCCATCGTAATCACTCTTTGTTCTTCTTTACCTCTGGTCTAAGTTCTGCCAAGATGTCCAATTGGAGCTTGGAGAGCGATTCATCTCCGGGAACTCGGGGTCGTGAAAGATTATTTTCAAATTCTTTTTTGATGACTGAAGGACGGTTACTAAAGACTGCTATCTTGTTTCCAAGAACTGTGGCTTCTGAGACATTATGAGTTACAAACAGGATTGTTTTCTTTGTCTTTTCCCAGATTAACTGCATCTCAACTAGCAGTAAATCACGAGTCTGCTCATCAAGTGCTGCAAACGGTTCATCCATCAGTAGCACATCAGGATCCATGACAAGTGCCCTAGCAATAGCTACACGCTGTTTCATTCCAGTTGACAGCTGAAAAGTATAGTAATTTGCAAATTTTGTCAGTTGCATCATATCCAGATATCTGTTTGATATCTTTGCTCGCTCATCCTTTGGAATACCTGCCATCCTTAATCCAAATTCCACATTATCCTGAACCTTGAGCCATGGAAACAAGGCACCCTCCTGAAACACCATAATCCTCTCAGGACCAGTCTCAGTGACCGGGCGGGCATCAAATATTATTTGTCCCTCATCAGGCCTCTCCAAGCCTGCAATTATGCGCAAGAACGTTGATTTTCCACAGCCTGATGGGCCTACCAAACATACAAAGTCACCAGCCTCGACTTTAAGGTTGATTCCGCCAAGCGCTTCTAGTTTGTGAGAGCCATAGCCAAAATACTTTACAATGTTGTTTGCCTCTAGCTTTGTCATCTACGTTTCTTTTCCCACCAAGGAATTTATATCAAAGGAGAGAAAGATTCCAGACAAATCATATCCGTTTCGTCCCAGATATCCCAATGCATCAGCCCGTTTAGCAAAGGAAAAAACGGAATCAGAGATTGGGTCTGCAGTGATTACAAGATGAGATAATGCAACATCTACAACATTATCAGGCAGGGGCTGTCCCAGATAAGAGTTTAGAAAATCATTGAATATGATTCTGGTTTCGGCAGGATGCTGACTAATCCAGACTGCTGTTTCGCGATGGGAATTTAAAAAGGGAATCATGAATTTTTTGTTTTCTTTAACATAATCTGCATTGCCAATTAAAAGGACTGATGCAAATTCGTTATTTGGCCATAGTTCCTCCTCATGGAATAATCGTTTTCCGCCAAGCTCAGTCTCCAAGATTGTGGCCCAGGGTTCTGCAACCCATGCCCCGTCAATATCCCCCTTTACAAATAGCGTATAAATATCAGGGTTTGAAATATTGTAGACGATTACAGAGCCGCCTTTTTCAGCTGGCCTTAATCCGTTTTCAGAGAGATAGTGACGAAGCGACACGTCTTGTGTGTTTCCAATTTGAGGGGTGGCAATTTTTTTTCCTGCAAGGTCAAGAGCGGTATTTATCTCAGAGTCTGGATGAACAATAAAGCTGACACCGCCGCTTGCAGCTCCGGCAAGAATCCTTATGTTGTGATTCTCTGAGTTTAAAAATCCGTTAATTGCGGGACCCGGTCCAACATATGCAATATCAATGGAATCGGCAAACATCGACTCTATAGTCTGCGGTCCGCTATCAAAGACTCTGGTTTCAATTTCAGCCTGATCTCCGATGCTTGCTTTAAAGAATCCCTTCTCTATTCCTACTATTGGAATGACATGGCCAATGTTGGGAAAATATCCGATGCGAATCTTGTTTTCAGACATGGTATCTGTAGAGAGAATGATTGCCAGCGCAGATAACAGTGCAATTCCAGCAATGCCTGCAGAAACTGCTGAACGTACTTTCATAAAACACGTTATATTTGACGGTTAAATAATCATCGAATTTTAGCTCAAGCTAGGCTGAATTTTTCTCAAAAAGATCAGATTTTAGTCCAACACAAAAGATAAATTTGAAAACATGACGAAAAATATGTTTCATGGCTCAAAAAGGCGTTCTTGCATTCTCTGGAGGACTAGACACTTCAGTAGTTGTAAAATACCTACAAGAAGAACACGACATGGATGTCATTACAGTTACGGTGGATGTAGGACAAGATGATGATAGTAAAAAGATTGCAGCCAAGGCAAAAAAACTTGGGGTAAAAAAACACTACAACATTGACGCACGAGGCGAGTTTGTCAGGGACTATGTTTTTCCGTCAATTAATGCCAATGCGCTTTATCAAAAGAAATATTGTCTTGCCACAGCACTTGCAAGGCCGCTAATTGCAGAAAAGGTTTTAGAGATTGCAAAAAAAGAGAAAGCAACATCACTTGCACATGGATGTTCAGGCAAGGGAAATGATCAGGTGCGATTTGACATTACGTTTCGTTCCGGTTCTGACCTGCCAATCATTGCTCCAATTCGAGACAAGAATTTGGATAGGGATGCAGAGCTAGTATTTGCAAAGAAACACGGGATTGAGATTGATGTCGTGGCAAAAAAATTCAGCATTGATCAAAACTTGTGGGGACGTGCAATCGAAGGCGGAATACTAGAGGACCCATTCAAGGAACCACCCGATGATGCATTCATCTGGGTTAAAACTAGAGACTTGCCGGACAGGCCGACATATTTGGAGATTGAATTTGAAAAAGGAGTTCCAGTAAAGGTAGATGGGAAAACAACTACACCTCAAAGACTAGTTGAATACGTCAACAAGAAAGCAGGTGCTGCAGGTGTAGGGATAACTGATCATATTGAGGACAGGGTTGTCGGGATCAAATCCCGTGAGGTGTATGAGACTCCGGCGGCGACCTGCCTGATTGAGGCACATGCAGATTTGGAAAAGATGGTTCATACCAAACATGAAAACAGATTAAAGTCCATAATTGATGATGAATGGGCACATGTGGTATACTCTGGACTTTGGCAGGATCCTCTCAAAGCGGACCTGGACGGGTTTATCAAGGCATCACAAAAGGTAGTATCAGGAAGTGTGAGACTAAAGTTGTACAAGGGGGGCCTGAGAATAGTTGGAAGGAAATCCAGCAACTCGCTGTACAATCACGATATTGCCACGTACGGCTTGGAGTCAACATTTGATCAGAGATTGGCCAAGGGATTTGTAGAATTATGGGGAATGCAGACAACAGAAGCTAATAAATTACAAAAGAAAAGGTCAACAAAAACATGAACTGCCCAGAATGTGATGCAACATTGAACATTCCAGACGATGCCTCAGTTGGAGAGATAATCTCCTGCCCTGATTGTGGTGCTGACTTTGAAATCGCAAAAAAAGACGGATCAAATGTAGAGCTAAAGCAAGCAGAGAGCATAGGTGAAGACTGGGGAGAGTAATGTCCAAAGTATGTATCGTCTTTGATCGTCTGAGAACAGAGGAAAAGATGCTTCAAAAAGAGGCATTAGAACTCGGGTACGATACGGTAATGCTCGATGCAAAGATTACCCAGATTAACACAGATAGCAGAAAAAAAGACCATGATTTTGGAAATGTTGTTTTAGAGAGATGTGTCAGTTATTTTAGAGGACTGCATTTTACTGCAGGTCTGGAATTTATGGACATTCCAGTTCTAAACAGTTTTGACGTTGCAAACGTCTGTGGGAATAAAATGTTCATGACCCTGCTTTTGAAAAAAAACAACGTTCCAACACCAAAGACATACTTTTCATTTTCAGCCAAGAGTGCTGCAGAGAACCTGGACACAGTAGGATATCCCATGGTGATCAAGCCGGTTATAGGAAGCTGGGGCAGGGGGATAATGCCAATCAAGGACAGGGATACAATGGATGCAGTCATTGAGATAAGAGCCATTACAGACAGCCCCCATGACAGAATTTACTACTTGCAAGAACTAGTCAAAAGGCCGCCAAGGGACATCAGAGTAATCACTATAGGCGATGAACCTGTTGCTGCCATGTATAGAAAGTCATCAGGTGGTTTCAAGACAAACATAGCACTAGGGGCGGATCCAGAACTTTGTGAGATAACAAAAGAGATGGATGATATGGCAGCAAAAGCATCAAGGGCCATGGGCAGTGGAATTTTAGGAATAGACATGATGGAAGACAGAGAGAGAGGTCTAGTAGTACACGAGGTCAACAATACAGTGGAATTCAAAGGACTGGCAAGAGTTACAGAGCGAAACATTCCAAAAGAAATGATAAAATACGCCATACGCTATATTAGGAAATAAATTATACCCCATAACGAGGAGGTTTATCATGAAGGTAGGTGTCGTAGGAGCATCAGGGTATGTGGGCGGAGAGACACTTCGTCTGCTTGTCAACCATCCGGATGTAGAGATAGCCATGGTAACATCAAGGAAGCATGTAGGCCAGTATCTTCACAGGATACAGCCAAGTTTGAAAGGGTTTACAGACATTACTTTCTCAGAATTAGATCATGATAGATTAACTGACAAGTGTGATCTAGTGTTCACAGCCGTTCCACACGGTACTGCAACTAAAATAGTAAAGACACTGTACGACAGCGGTATGAAGATAATTGATCTGAGTGCGGATTACAGATTGCACAATCAAGAGGCATATGACAAATGGTACGGATGGGAACACGAGTATCCAGATTATTTGGAAAAATCAGTTTACGGGGTTCCAGAGTTACACAGAAAAGAGATCAAAAGATCACAGCTTGTTTCCTGTCCTGGATGCATGGCAGTTACAGCAATACTGGCACTAGCCCCGTTGATTCAGAATAACATTATTGAGACAGAGCACATAATCGTAGATTCAAAGATTGGTTCCTCGGGTGCAGGTTCTGGTTCTGGAACCGCGCATGCAATGAGGGCAGGGGTAATCAGGCCATACAAACCAGCAAAGCATAGACACACAGGTGAGATAGAGCAGGAACTCGGCGAGATTGCAGGAAGGAACATCCATGTTTCAATGAGCCCGCATGCAGTAGATGTGGTTCGTGGAATTTTATGTACAAGCCATACATTTATGCAAAAAGATATAGATGAAAAGGAATTGTGGAAGTTGTATCGTCAGGCTTATGGTGATGAAAAGTTTATCAGACTTATTCGGGACAAAAAGGGGTTGTATAAATTTCCAGATCCAAAGTTTCTGGTCGGTTCAAACTTTTGTGACATTGGTTTTGACATAGATGAGGATAACAACAGATTGATTGCCTTGTCGGCATCAGACAACTTGATGAAGGGTGCGGCAGGTTCTGCCATTCAGAACATGAATGTGATGTGTGGCTTTGATGAGACAGATGGACTTCGATACACTCCGCTAACTCCTGTTTAGAGATGATCACAATCAAAATCGGTGGAAGTGTAGTGGATGATCTGCATCCATCCACAACGGCGGACATTAAAAAGATAACAGAGTCAGAAGGAGTGATTCTAGTTCATGGTGGCGGAAAAGAGGTTACCAAAGTCTGCAAACAGCTTGGAAAAGAACCAAAATTTGTAACATCGCCTAGCGGAATCAAGAGCAGGTATACAGATAAAGAGACCGTTGAGATTTTTACAATGGTAATGTCTGGCAGGATAAACAAGGCAATTGTTCAGATGCTGCAAAAAAACGGCATTAACGCAATCGGCCTTTCAGGAGTTGATGCCAGAGTTATAGAGGCAGATAGAAAAACGAGGCTCGTCATAGTCAATGAGAAGGGTAGAAACCAGGCAATCGACGGAGGGTACACTGGAAAAATTACAGGGATAAACTCTGGATTTATCAAATTATTGTTAGAGCAAGGGCTTACACCTGTCATTTCACCCATAGCAATCAGTGCAGAATCAGAATTCCTCAATGTTGACGGGGACAGGGCTGCAGCATATGTGGCTGCAAAGACAGGCAGTAACAGGGTGTTGTTCATTACCAATGTTGACGGACTATTAATGAATGACAAACTTGTTACCAGACTGACATTGAAAGAGGCAAAAGAGATCAGGCCAAAGATAGGACCGGGGATGGAGAAAAAGATTTTAGCAGTTACTGAGGCACTAGACATGGGTGTCAGTGAAGCATTGATTGCAAACGGTCAGAAAGAGAATCCCATATCTTCTGCAATTGCACATGATAATTGTACGGTGATTGAACATGAGTGAGGATCAATTTATGGGAAATCTCTATCAAAGATTTCCAGTTACAATTGAGAGAGGAGTAGGGGCTCATGTATGGGATACTGACGGAAAGGAATACATTGACTGTATGGGCGGGTATGGTGTCGCACTAGTGGGTCATCAGAATCACAGAGTCAACAAGGCAATAAAGGAGCAACTCGACAAGATTATCACCGTTCATAGTTCGCTATACAACAAGACAAGAGAAGAGTTTTTGAAGACACTTACAGAACTCGCTCCAAAAGGACTCACGCAGGTTCATCTGAATAATAGCGGGGCAGAAGCGATAGAGGCTGCAATAAAGTTTGCAAGAAAGTTTACAGGCAAGAAAGGAATGGTTGCAATGAAGGGCTCTTATCACGGAAAATCTTTTGGCGCCCTGTCATTGACATTTGCTCCAAAATATAGAAGACCGTTCGAACCGCTCGTTGAGAGAGTTTCTTTTGCGTCTTTTGGGGACATTGAATCACTTCGCTTGGTAATTGATGATGATACATCTCTTGTAATTTTGGAGCCGATTCAAGGCGAGAGTGGAATCATTGTTGCACCTGAAGGATTTTTGCAAAAAGTGAGAAAACTCTGTGACGAAAAAGGAATTTTGTTAATTTTTGATGAAATACAGGCCGGTTTGGGTAGAACCGGACGATTATGGGCCTGTGATCATTGGGATACTGTACCGGATATTCTGTGTTTGGCAAAAGGAATAGCTGGCGGAGTGCCAATGGGTGCAACGCTTGTAAGACCAGACATTCTAGCTGCAATGAACAAAGGGGAACATTCCTCAACATTTGGAGGAAATCCAATATCCTGTGCAGCAGGGATTGCGGCCCTCAAAGCAATAACTAAGGATGGACTAGTTGAGAATTCCGAAAAGATGGGAAGAATTTTCATGGAAGGATTGGAGAGACTAAAAGAGAAACACTCAGTAATTAGGGAGATTCGCGGAAAAGGACTCATGATAGGAATAGAGATGAAGTTCGAAGTCAGGAACATTCTAATGGGGTTGATAGAAGAAGGCGTCCTAATGCTATACTCTGGAAGAAACATACTAAGAATTCTTCCGCCACTGGTAATATCAGAGAATGACATAATAAAGGTTTTACATGCGCTTGATTCCATATTAACTAGGGAGGAGCAGAAACGTAATGTATAGAGACAAGATAGATGAAAAGATCATAGGATATCTGAGTGAAAACGCCAGGGAATCATTTGTGGATATTGGCAAAAAAATGAGTCTCTCCGAATCAGCAATAAGAAGACGCGTAAAAAACATGCTAGGTAGCGGAGTAATTGAAAGATTCACCCTAGAACTTGGCGAAGAGAATGCCACCAGTGCAATTGTTTTGGTTTCAGTGGATTCTACAGCAGACACATCCAAGGTTTCACAGAGACTTACCAAACTACAGGGAATGAAGACAGTCTATGAGATTACAGGCCAGTATGACATTATAGCAATCATCAGTGCGTCGGCAATTGCCGAAATAAACAACAGCATTGACGCATTAAGAAAGATTCCCGGCGTAGTTGATACAAATACTGTGATTATTTTAAAAAAAGTAATCTAAAAACGACGTTCGTCTCTCGCTAGTTCGAATCAAAACTAGATTAGGATCAACGTTAGTTTTTTTCAACGAATTGGGTACGAATATTTTATATTCTCAATTCAGATTAACGGTTTTAGCAATGAAAGAACCAAACCACTATGCAGACATTTACAACGCATATGACAAAAATCCAAAGAGGATTAGAATACTTGATAGTACCCTAAGGGAGGGAGAGCAACACCCTGGCGTCTCATTTACAAACAAACAAAGAATTCAGATTGCATGGATGCTAGATTATTTTGGAGTTGATCAGATAGAGATATCGCCGGTCATATCAAATGATCACAAAGAGGCAACCAAGACAATCATCAAACAAGGATTAAAGGCAGACATTGTAGCTCATGGACGCGCTCTCAAGGAGGACATTGACATTTCATTGGATTGTGATGCAAAATGGTGTGCCGCATATTTGGGAATTTCAGACATTCATCTAAAAGACAAACTACATATTTCAAGACAGGAGGGACTCGACAGAGCAGTAGAGACAGTAGAGTATGCAAAATCACACGGTCTTAAAATCAGATTTACAGTGGAGGATGGAAGCAGGGCAGAGCCAGAATTTTTACTCAAAGTTTGCAAGGCAATCGAGGATGCAGGTGTTGACAGGATCAGCCTTCCAGATACGGTTGGAATTTTGCGTCCGATTGGAATGCATAATTTTGTCAGCAGAGTAAGAGGGACAGTAAATGTGCCGCTAGATGCGCACGTCCACAACGACATTGGATTTGCAGTGGCAAATGCATTTTCAGCATGTGATGCAGGGGTGGATCAGATTCATACCACTATTGACGGTATCGGGGAGAGAACAGGAATTCCACCCCTTGCCGAAGTTGCAGTGGCACTCACATATCTGTACAAATCACCAAACGACTTTAGACTAGACATGCTACTTGATCTGTCCAGACTGATTGATGATTATACGTCAATTAGGCCATACGATTCAAAACCAATCGTAGGATCGTCTGCATACAAACACAAAGCAGGGACACACTTGGCCGCAATTCTCAAAAACCCCACAGCTTATGAGTCCATACCTCCAAGAGCGGTTGGAAACAGAAGAAGAATCGTATTTGGGGAATTGGCAGGAAAGGCAGGGGCCGCATACCTAATGTCACTACTAGGCCTTGAAAAGAACGATGAGGGTGCAAAAGCAGTTGCGGCCGGATTGAAGGGTCTTAGAATGGGTGATCTCATCGAGATTCCACTAGATGACATGCTTGAAAAAAAGACTAGTGATAAATAGAGAGAAGAGGAATAGAAAAGACATGTCAAAATGTGAAGAATGTGATGCAGACATTTCCACACCAACTGATGCGCTTGAAGGAGAGATTGTAACATGTCCTGAATGTGGTGCAAGTTTTGAATTGGTAAAAGGTTCAGATGGTTTTGATCTAAAGCCTGCCCAAACGGTCGGCGAGGATTGGGGACAGTGAGTCCTGACATTACCGTTCTTTACGATAATATCCGTTGGGAAGAAAAGGCTCTGCTAAAAGCAGGCAAGGAAAATAACATTGACATTCAGATGGTTGATTGCAAGAGACTGGCATTGGATTTAGAAGTAGAGCCTGAAGATTACGGGACGGTCATTCAAAGATGTGTGAGTTATTATAGAAACTTGCATTCAACTGCAGCCTTGGAGGGACTAGGAGTCAGGGTAATTAATTGTCTCAATACCGGTATTTTTGCAGGAAACAAATTATTCACACACATGCTGCTAAAGAAATTCAAGGTTCCAACACCTGATGCAACAGTTGCCTTTTCAAAAGAGGCTGCTTTGCAGACATTAGAGGTACAGGGATTCCCAAGGGTAATAAAGCCAACAGTTGGCAGCTGGGGCAGACTAATTTCAAAATTAAATGACAGGGAATCAGCTGACGGGATAATTGAGAGTAGGGAAAACATGCACCCGATTCACCAGATTCACTACATGGAAGAATTTGTAAAGAGGCCACCAAGGGACATTAGAGCTATAATGGTCGGAGACAGGATAGTTGCAGCAATTTACAGGACATCGGGGAATGGGAATTGGAAGACAAACATGGTACTTGGAGGAGTAGCAGAACAGTGCAAGGTTACAGTGGAAATGGAAGAGATGTGTATAAAGGCAAAAAATGCGGTTCAGGGGGATATCGTCGGTGTGGATTTGATGGAAAGTGACGAGAAAGGACTGGTGGTCCATGAGGTTAACAATACAACTGAATACAAAAATACAGTCAGAGTTTGCAGAGTGGACATTCCATTCCTAATGCTGGATTATGCACTGAGGACAGGTAAGAATTGAATTCTCATTTTACAGAGACTGATGATTTTGCAGTAAAGACGCTAGAGAAGGCACTCAGACTTTACACGCCATCCCGTATTGAAAGACCGATGGCAGATTTTTTAGCAGATAAATGTGACGATATGGGATTTGAGGATATTCAGATTGACGAGGTGGGGAATTTAATTGCAAAAAAAGGAACAGGTTTGCCGACAATTATGTTATGCGGGCACATGGATGTTGTTCCAGGTAAAGTCAGAGTTAGAAGAGAGGGGGATTCGCTGTATGGACGCGGGGCATCAGATGCAAAAGCGCCATTAATTGCAATGTTGTTTGCCGCAGCGGCAATTCAAGACAACAGCGGAACCATAATTTTTGTAGCAGTCGTAGATGAAGAAGGCAGTGCCATAGGAATAAAAAATATCGTAAAAAAAGAGATGGGTGTGAATTATGCAATTTTTGGAGAGCCAAGCGGGGTTAGACAGGTCACAATTGCATACAAGGGAAGGCTGGCAATTATTCTCAAGGTTGCCGTCAAGGATAGTTCTCATGCAAGTGCGCCATGGCTTTCAAAGAACGCAATTTGGGAATCAATGATCTTTGCAAAAGAACTCCAAGAGGGATTAGAGGCAGGTCAGGAGGACAAAAGCAAGGGAATGCTACTGACTGCAACTATAACTGAGATAAAGGGCGGGATCAGCCACAACGTAACCCCAAAGGAATGCGAGACTACATTTGATATTAGAATTCCCGTAGACATGAACTGTAAAACCACTGAACAGAAAATCTCAACATTGGTAAAAGAAATTTCAGAAAAGAGAGATGTGGAGGCATTTTATTCAATTCTTGATGAGACAGAGCCGTTTGAAGCACCTCATGATTCTCATCTAGTCAGGGCGTTGACACTTGGAATTATCGGGGTAGAGGACGCTAGGCCCAATCTAATCAGAAAGACAGGTACCGGAGACATGAACGTTCTTGGAAATCAATGGAATATTCCAGTGGTCACATATGGTCCCGGAGATCCCCACGAGGCTCATACAATTGACGAAAAGGTTTCAATTGACGAGTATCTCAGGGGAATAAGGATTCTCAAAAAGACCCTTCAGCACTTAAAAAGACTTTATGATAAAAATATGCAGTAATGCTCTGGTTTGTAGGTTTAGGGATTTCAGGATTCAGATCAATTCCTGTTGAAGTGTTGGATATTTTATCAGAGGCAGATATCGTATATCTTGAGCAGTTTACCAGTCCGATTGAAGAGTCAGATATGGTCAAGATCAAGGATGCGACGAGAGGTGAGTTTAGAGCAGCAAAGAGATGGCTGATAGAGGACGGAAAGGAGATTCTACAGAATGCAAAAGAAAAGAGAGTGGTTTTGCTCTCTTATGGAGACCCGTACATTGCAACAACACATATCGAACTAAGAACAAGGGCAATCAAGGAAGAGATAGAGACATTTTCCATTCATGCCTCATCATCACTTACTTCAATGATAGGAGAATGCGGTCTGCATTCATACAAGATTGGAAGAATTGCAACGGTAATGAGTGAGATGAAATCACTTGTAACGCCGTACTATATAATTTACAAAAATATCATCGAAGGGAATCATACCGTGCTTCTCTTAGAGTATGATCAGGACAGGGATTTTTTTCTGGATCCAAAGGATGCGTTGGACGGGCTGTTAGAGACAGAAAAAATACAGAGGAGAAGTGTCATAGACCCGTCTACTTTTGCTATAGTTGCATCAAGGATAGGATTCAGGGATCAGGCAATTATATCAGGTAGGATATCCAACTTGAAAAAGAGAGATTTTGGGAAACGGCCGCATACTGTAATCATTCCAGGCAGATTGCACTTTACTGAATCAGACGCCCTAAAGATACTGGTGGAGTGCATTGACGAGCCAGTTAGTAATTCGGAAAAGACAAAAAAGATTTCAGCTCAGATGATAGAAAAGTATGTTCCAATGGTCAGAAAAGCACTAGACAGAGTCGCACCATATTATAAGGATCAGAAAGAATTTCAGGTGATTTTAGAGAATGCAGAATTGTACATTCTGGATGCGGAGAAATTTCTGGAGGACGGTCAGGAAGAGGTGGCAATTTTGAGCATAGGGTATGCAGACGGTCTTGTAGATGCATTGAGACTGGCAAAAGACATTGATCGAGAATAGTTCTTGCGGTTCTGGCAAGCTGCAGTGACCTGTTTTCTACTGGAAAGTTTGGTGAATCTAAATCATGTCGCGTTTTAACATATGAGAGATTGTGTGTAATTGACTAAACCGCACCAACCATTATCGTATGAATCAAGCAAATAACATGTTTTATGCCTATAACGTCCATATCTGTTCCAGTTGATTTGGATAGAGATGTTGATGCATGTAAAAAAAAGTAAGAGTTTAGGTTGAGCACGAATTTTAGATGTTCTAGTCAGTAGACCTAAACTCTTACAAAAAAAAAAGCTAGATCGCGGTCCAATTCCACCAAGTACTGCGCTTTCCTATCTACTGTTGGTGAGCAGACAGATGGAGTGGGGGAAAAAAGAGATATCATGTCAAGTAATGGTATATACTACTTTTAGGACACCACAGCCACAGAATAAAAGTCAATAAAGCTTGTACAAAAAATAAACGCTCTTAATGCCAAGTTTTGTTGCTCACTGGTAACTATTTTTCAAACGAAAAGAATCAATATGACGAGTCATTTAGTTTTTGTGAATGTCTTTGGACAACTCATAATAATACTTGACGATGCCAGCATGTGCAAGCCTATTCAAAGATGGAAGATGGAATGAGAACATTTCATGTCCACACTGCAAATCAAATGACATAAAAAAATATGGAAAATATGCGATTCATCTTTAGAGATATTTCTGTTACATCTGCAACCACGCATTCAACGACAAGAGCAGGAGAAAGCAAGATATGATTATTCAAAGTTCACCAAGATAATCTCAGTTCTTTATATAGCAACAAAATTCTACATTAAGAGCGAAAATAAATTATTCAACATGCAAAATAATCAGCTTGTGAAAAAACACACAGCATAGAATTATGGTAGAATTATGGTAGCATTATGGTAGCATTATGGTAGCATTATGGTAGCATTATGGTAGCATTATGGTAGCATTATGGTAGCATTATGGCATTATCATACCTAGTCAAAATATACAGTCCATGGCGGTGGCGGTTCACCCTTTTTCCATTTAGATTTTATCTTTTTCCACATTGTACGCAGATTGACAAGACCTGTTACCACGCTAAGCTCTGTTTCAAACTCTTCTAGTGTACCATCATATGCATCAACCATTCTTGCATAGCTTTTAATGTCATTTTTGGCGTGCTCCATCCCGGCGCTGGCTCTGTTTATTTTTCTGTTTTTTGCCTGTTTTCGTTTTGCCAGTTTGTGATTCATTGGTCTCTTTTGAGGTTGCATAAATTGTGTGCTGTCATCAAGGTAATCTGATATTTCCAAAAATTCCTTGTCAGAGGATAGTTTTGTATTACTGCTTCCAGTCAGCGATTTTATTATATTTGAGATTAGTAAAGATTCTTTTTTGGATATGCCAGAATCGTGATTACTGCCAAGATGACTCTTGGTTTTGTGGATTATGATTCCATCGCTGTTTGTTATTATCTCTGTGTTGAACGTGAATCGTTCCTTTTTGTCAGAGTATGATTCCTCTCTTTGTTCAGAATTCCCTGATCTTTGTATAGGTACATGCGTTCCATCAATTAGCAAGGTGTTGTCCAGTACCTTTGGTATTTGTTGTTTGGATTTCCCATCTGATTGCATCATATCAGACACATTCTTTGCAGTGGGCAAAGTGTTTTCTAGTATCTCATCCATAATCTTGAGGTACATACACACCATGGTCTGATCAATGTCAAACAATGTCGCTAGTTGTTCCGGTGTAACGCCTGATTTCTTTCTCATCAGTCCCATTAATAATACTTGTTCTGGAGTAAGCCTGCATTTGTTTCCTGCATCAGATACTCGTTTATTTGATTCAATGTCAAATGATGGCATCTTGTCTTCGTGGTTCAGTATGAATTCTCTAAAATAAATGTTTTGACATCTACCAGTTACTCGTAATTGTCTAGAGTTTTCAAGTTCCTTCATGTTTGTGTCAAAAAAATAACCTGTTTTGACATATCTTGTGTCAGTAGATAAGAAAGTGTTTCATTTGGAGTAAAAAATACCAAACAATCAAATAAATTAGATAGGAAAAGATGGAACGAGATTGTGTAATTCCATCAAATGTGGTACTTTTCTATCTATTGTGTGCGTAATACTTCAAAACTGTAAACAGTTAGCAAATAACGTGTTTTATGCCTATAACGTCCAACTAATCTAGTCAATTTAGTCACAGGGGTTGATACATACAAGATCCGCATCTTTGTACAAAAAACCTCAAACAGCACAAAAGGTCTAGAATTTAACAGACAGGATAAAAGCCTCTGAAATTTAACAGTGTATCTTTTGCGATGAATTAAAGAGAGGGCACTATGATAAGAAAACATGGAAACAAGTGAAAAGGTAATTCTTTCTGCCATGTATGTGTGTAAGATTAATGGTAGACCTGTATTTGAGACACTCCAGGAAAAAAGCATGCTCTCATCACATGCAATCAACTCAAAGATTGATGGATTGGTAAAAAATCAGCTTGTAAATAAGGATAGAAATACGCTTACCGAGATTGGGCGCAACGCGTTGCGTGTAGTGTTGGCAGGGGGGGTTTTTGACATTATTCATCCCGGTCACATCTATACACTGCATGCTGCAAAAGCGTTAGGGGATGTCCTAGTGGTGGTAGTGGCAACTGACAATACGTCTGAAAAGATGAAAAAGCGAAGACCGCTGCACACCCAAGAACAGAGGCAGGAATTGGTAGAATCGCTTTCAATGGTGGACATTTGCCTGATCGGGCAAGAGAATGACATTTTCAAGACGGTTAATCACGTTAGGCCGCAGATTATTGCACTAGGCTATGATCAGATCCATCAGGAGAAATTCATCATGGATGGATGCAAAGAGATCAAGCTTGAAGCAAAGGTTGCAAGACTGCAATCACCAATTCCTGAAAGTTCTAGCTCCAAGATAGAAATACAGTACGGGAAGGATATTCACGGGATTTAGGAATTTATCAGAATCCGGATTAGGACCTTGGAGCCATCCTTTAGTTTTGCAGTTTTTCTTATGCAGACTTTGGATATCAACTCGATTATGGAATCATCATGATGGGTTCGCTCTAGTATGATTAATTCACAGTTAATTGAATTGTTGAGTTTGGCTGCAAAACATTTGACCCACCCAAAGGTTCTCTTGCCGTCTGAAAAGCTCTCAATTTTGACACCCTCTAGGATTTCAAATTGTTTAATTGCCTCTTGGTGAATTTTTTGATCCAATCTAACATTAAGGGTGCCCGGGAATGGAGTGTATCCGATTTTTGGCTTGAACTGTTTTGTATATCCTTTTAATCCCATATAATATGCACCCTCGCCCATTCCAGATACCAGAACCCCTTCCAGTTCAACATAGGACGGAGAAGAGTTCAGACTCTGCTGCAAAAGGGCAGAGAGTTTTACCATTTCAGAAAAACCTTTTGCAGTGATTTTTACTGAAATGTTTCTTCCGCTGATCAGCCTTTCAATGAATTTGTTTTGCTCCAATTCCAGCAGATGCTTTGATGCAGCTTGTTGTGACTTTTTGATATTTCTTCCAAGAGACGAGGTAGTGATGGGGACATAGTTGTATTTTGCCCCCTTTGAGAGAAGAAAAGAGAGGGTTTGGATGTGTTGGATTTTCAGTTCAGTCATAAAGCCTATGCCAGGCCAAGGTCACTGAATGTTTTAAGCGTCATTCCATCAGAGACAGACAGTTTGGTAACCCTGTGACCAATGACATATTCAATGCCTGCGCTTTTAGCACCTTCTACTAGTCTTTGAGTAATGATTCCATCCAGTAAGAGGTATTTGATTCCTGATTGTGTAGAGAGTTTGCTGACAACCTCGCTGATTGGAATCTTGAAGATTTCGTTTTGATCACTGTCCAGTGCGACGACCTCAAGTGTTTCATTAAGATTTGGAAATATCTTTGATGCCACATTTGCTAGCTGTTTGTCATCCTCATTTTTGAGTGTCGGTGTTGATTTTCCGTTTTTAATTTCATCAGCAATGGGGTTGAGAATCTCATCAATTCTTTGCGGAGTCAATTCTTCAACTTCGACATCGTTGTCTGCTCTGAGTTTATAGTCTAATGTGACAACTGATTCGAGTTCTTTGAGAATAAACCCGCCGGCTCTATCCCCGTCAAGGAAGGCAACAACTGTATCCTTTGAACGGCACAACTCTTTTATGGATTCGTCAATTTTTGCACCCTCTATTGCAAGGGCATTGTCATATCCCGCTCTAAGAAGATTGATTACATCTGCTCTTCCCTCAACTAGAATTACCCATGTGGAATCAAAGATGCCAGAACTGCATGTAAGTTTTGATGATCCATATGTTGATAGTTTTCCGGCATCACCTTGATGAACATCATTTAGCATGGTTTCCCCCTCGCTGACGGTTTTTGTTGCCCATTTTTGCTTGATCTCTTTTGCACGTCTTACAATCTCGTCTTTCTTTGCAGCCCTTACATCATCAATGCCATTCAATATGAATTTACAATCAAACGGACCGACCTTGTCGATGCTTTCAATTCCTGCAGCAATTAATGCACAAGTGTCAATATCAGTACTCATAGGTATTAAGGCATTGCCAGATGTAGTGTTGGCCGTAGACTTTGCATCAACCTCAATACGCCCTACTTTGGAGACTCGTTGCAGTTCATTCAGATTCATCTCTGGGCCCAACAGACCTTCTGTCTGACCAAAGATGGCACCGATTATATCTGCCCTTTCAACGAGCCCGTCAACTTCATAGGAAAGTTTAACATGATACTTGACAATTCCTGATTGAGGCATAAATTATTCATCTCCTTAATATTCATGATTTATGGTTCTACTCTCGATATATGAGGGTATCGCAAGGATCCACAGCAAAGACACGGCATTTTGCAGGAAATCCTCGTGTATGATGTGATTTCCAGAGGAATCTAAAAATGAAAAATAATGTTACTTAATCAGTGCTAAAAGAGTGACCACATGAACAAGATTTTGTAACATTTGGATTGTTGATTTTGAATCCAGAGCCCATTAGGCTTTCAATATAGTCTACGTTTGCACCATTAAGATGATCAACACTATAGCTGTCAACTAGGAATTTTACTCCGTTTTCTTTCATGACGATATCGTCTTCTTCTGGTGCTTTTTCAAAGCCCATTCCATAGGATAGACCAGAACAACCGCCACCTTGAACATATACTCTAAGATATTCCGGGGCTTCGGCTTCTTCCTTCATGAATTCTTTGATTTTTTCAGCTGCTTTTGCAGTGATTGTGATCAATTTTTGTGTTTGTTCGGTTGCCATTATAAGATTAAAGGCAGGTTCAAATTATAATAAGCTTTTCCCCCATTATAGATGGTGTATTGTCTAGAATGTAGTTCACCTCTCTAAACACGCAAAATCAGTAGGGTATGGCATTACAATCTCATTGGAAATGAGTGTGTGGGTCTCCAAATATGACACAGAGTATGGAGGTATATAGGCAAATGTAGAATACTAGTAATGAAAAAACTAGATGAATCCAAAGTAAAATGGATAATTTCGTAATTGTCTAGAATTTTAAAGTTCCTTGTGTTTGTGTCAAAAAAATAACCTGTTTTGACATATCTTGCGCGTAATACTTCAAAACTGTAGACAGTTACATAATTTCACAAAAACTAGAGAAAACCACCACAAAGGAGATAGTGCAGGTGATGGTGGGCATCTCTGCTATCTGGGTCTAGAAACTCTGGGCCCGATACACAAGTAGCAGTTAACCCAGATGTGCTCACAATCATGACCAATCCGGAGGTGGAACAGAAGGTAGTTTTGACTAGATCTTTGTATTTTTAGCCGATTTTGAGCACATCTGGGTTAACGGAGTAGAGACAGGATTGTAGAGATTATGCATAGAGATTATGTGTAATTGACTAAACCACATCAACCGTTACATCAATACTCTAACAAAATCATTAGACGTATTGTGTAATTATTTCTAGGTACGATTTTTAGAAGGTAATTTTTCGTAATTGTCTAGAGTTTTAAAGTTCCTTGTGTTTGTGTCAAAAAAATAACCTGTTTTGACATATCTTGTGTGTGTTACTTTAAAACTCTAGACAATTACAATTTTTCAGATTGTTCTGAAATTTTAAATTTTTAGGCATAAAATTATGCAAAACATAAAATGTTGAAAAAAATCACTCTAATTACGCAAATGGTCTATTACCATCATATCAAATGTGAACAAGTTGATGCGTACAAGTCGATTGTTGTTTGTTATTTTGGTCAATTACGCATAATCTCTTGTATACGCCATACCACACTGATGATGATTCCATGACGACACTAGCAGAAAGTGGTATCTGAGAATGTCTGTTTGATTATCCGTTGTGTATTTTCAATTTTTTTATTGTGTTATCTTTTCCTTGTTATTCATGACTGCCACTTGAAGAGATTACTTGCGCAGATCAATACCAACATACACATATTTTCTGGTTTATCCTAATCTGTTTCTTTGGAACTGTTCTCTTTGAAGGCGATTTACGAATGTTTGATCTACCAGATTCATTCTTTACGCTATCTGAATTCCTTGCCTTTTTATTTACATATAGTTTGTTGAATAGAATAAGAAAAGGTTGGGAAATACTATTTCTTTGACTTGTTGACAAATGCAGTCATGCGTTCTTCCCTGTCAGGATGAGTAAAACAATTTCTCCAAGCAAGGAGTTCTATTGAAAGACCAGTATCAAGATCTGCATTTCTTCCCTTGTTGATTGCCACTTTGGACATTTGGACACCCATTGTAGAGTTTTTGGTTATTTGTTGTGCCATCTTTAAGGCTTCTTCCTGTAATGATTCAAGTGGAACCACTTTGTTTACAAGACCGATCTCTTTTGCCTCATCTGCTTTGATTATTTTTCCAGTGTAGACAAGTTCTTTTGCCTTTGCTATTCCCACAATTCTCATCAGTCTCTGCGTTCCGCCCCATCCAGGAGGAATGCCAATTGTTACTTCGGGTTGGCCCATTCTTGCAGTATCTGCTGCAATTCTGATATCACAAGACATTGCAAGTTCGCAACCACCACCCAAAGCAAAGCCATTGATGGCTGCAATGGTTGGTTGTTTTACCAGTTCAACAGTTGAAGTAACGAGTTGACCAGTCTTTGCGTACTCTACTGATTCGTCTGCAGAGATTTTTGACATGTAATCAATATCTGCACCGGCAGAAAATGCCTTTTCTCCTTCACCGGTCAGAATGATAACTTTGACAGTATCATCATGTCCAAGTGTTTCAAAAGTTTTGATTAGTTCTTTTGCAACATCTGTATTCATGGCATTGAGTTTGTCAGGTCTGTTAATTTTGACTGTACAAACGCCATCAGAAGTAGATGTGGTAACTAGTGACATGTTAATTTGGATAGTTATACGAGACTTAAATGTTATCTATTTTTGTTTGCCCCATTGGTAGAGTGCGGATGCCGCTGCACACCAATCCCTTAGATCATCATAAACTGGAATACCTTTTGCCTCAATGAGTTTTGAAATCTTTTGAGTGTATGGACCGCCATTGCCACCAACTAGTATTGGTTTACTCTTCTTTTTTGAAAATTCCGCCAGATAATCAATTATTATTTCTTCAAGTGGATCATCTGCAAAAACAAACCATGGCATGAGAATGTCAACGCCTGGATCATCCATGTGGGCTTGAATTGTAAATCTATAGTCATCTGCAGTCGCACCGCCTGTCACATCAGCAGGATTCCCATTGCCAATGACATATGTTGGCGGGAAATGCTTTATCATTTTATTTTTTGTCTTTTCTGATACTTTGGCAAGTGAGAGATTTAATCTCTCAAACTGATCAATTGCACCGATCATTGGTCCTGCACCATTACTGCACAGTCCGGCTCTGTTTCCTTTAGCTGATGGTTGCCATGCAAGTGCTTTTGATACTGCAACTAGTTCCTGATAACTGTCAACTGAGATAATTCCTGCCTGCTTGAATGCACCCATAATAATGGCATTGGTTCCTCCAAGTGATCCAGTATGAGATGCTGCCTGTTTTGCACCAAGTGTGGATCTACCGCTCTTCCAGATTACTATCGGTTTCTTTTTTTCTTTCATTACTTTTTTGGCAGTATTGATGAATTTTCGTCCATCGCCGAATCCCTCGACATATAATGCAATTACTTTGGTTTGAGGATCATTTGCAAGATACCAGATCATATCTGCCTCATCAATGTCAGAACGGTTTCCGTAACTGATCATCTTTGACAACCCAAACGAGTCTGCACTTTCTAGGAAGCTAATTCCCATGGTTCCGCTTTGTGACAAGAGTGCAACATTGCCCAATTTTGCACGTATCATTCTTTCTTGTCCTTGGAATGCACAGTCTAGACGATTTGCAGCATTGAACATTCCAATACAGTTTGGGCCGATAATTCTAATTTTGTGTTTAGCAGAAAGTCTCTTTACTTCGGCTTCATATGCTGCCCTTTCTCCACCCAGTTCTTTCCCACCGCCTGAAACAATAACAACACTGTGAACGCCTTTCTTGGCACAGTCTTCTAGGACAGGTGCAGTTACAGAGAGATCAACTGAGATTATAACAAGATCAACATTTCCAGGAATTGCAACAACTGATGGATAACACTTTTGTCCAAAGATTTTGTCTGCTTTTGGATTAATTGGTATGACTTTGCCTTTGAAATTATAGTTTACAAGGCTGTCCAGTATAGAGTTTCCAATCTTACCCTTTGTTTTAGACGCTCCAACTAGAGCAACTGTTTTTGGGGTGAAGAATTTTTCCATATTCTCCTTGTTGGGTTTTGCTTTAGAGATAGAATTTTTCTTTACTTTATCATTAAGAATAATTTTTGCATCCACTACAAAGTGGGATTTTGGGTAGACTATTACGGGGTTGAAATCAATGCTGTTGAAATGGTCAGCATTCTCTACTCCCAGCTTGCCAATTTGAACCAGCATTTTTGAAACCATATTAAGATCAATTGGTGCGCTTCCTCTGAATCCTTTGAGAAGTTTTGAGCCTTTGAGCTCAGTTATCATTGATTTTGCATCTAAAGTTGTGATTGGCAGCATTCTAAATGTAACATCTTTCATAACTTCGGTCATGATTCCACCTAGTCCAACCATAATTACAGGTCCAAATTGAGAATCATTTTGAAGGCCAACGATCAGTTCGACACCTTTTGGAACCATCTTTTCAAGAAGGATTCCTTTGACATCAACTCCTTTCTTTTTAGAGAGCCGACCATACATGTCATTGAATGTCTTTTTTACATCATTGACATTGTCCAGTCCTACTTTGACTCCGCCAACATCAGTCTTGTGCAGGATTTGTGGTGAAACTACCTTCATTACAAGTGGAAACCCAATCTTTTCTGCTTGTTTTGCTGCATCTTTAGCAGAGGTTACAAGCGCAAAAGGTGGTACATTGACACCATAACTTTTGAGAATGGATTTTGATAGTTCTTCGGTGATGACTTTGTGTTTAGTTTGGATAATTTCTTCGAAAATTTTCTTTACTTCAACCATAGTCAGATCGATAAAGTCAAAATAAAGTATATTAAACTTTGGAGATGGTTTTTCGTCATAGTTGAACTGGATTAGAAACAAGATTGTGAATTACAAAGGTATGACAAAAAGCCAAAGTTTGCAAGATGTTATGTATTAAAACCAGAGATTGGATATGCCTATAGAATCAGTTCAGACCAATCCACAAGACCGTATTTTTACTATTCGATGATTTTGTGTAATGCGTGAATTATTGCAGATTTGTCTCAAAAGAGTCACGTGTTGGGAAATTGCAAACTGACAGTATCAATTGAGATTCTCAAATGTTTCTTTGTAAAAATAATTGTAGGTTATTTGGTAATTGTCTAGAGTTTTAAAGTTACTTTGTGTTTGTGTCAAAAAAATAACCTGTTTTGACGTAAGAATTCAAGTCCAATATCAAATTAGGCATAACATTGTTTTTAGTTATATAGATTCATACCTAACTGAAGGATGAGCTTAAACTCTTACGTTTTGACATATCTTGTGCATAATACTTCAAAACTGTAGACAATTACGTTATTTGAGATAACAGAGTTGATTATTTACAGGTGTAATTTGGATTACTTTTCCGCCTACTGATTTTGGAGTAATTTTTAGTTTATAAACTCTGGGCTTTATGCCATAGTTTGTTACAAATCGTATCCAGACTAGATTTATGGCCAGATGCCTTTTTGATTAAAGGCCTCTACTACTCTTTCAACAGCCAAAGCCATACAGGCTTTTCTCATGTCAATCTTGTGTTTCTCAGACATTGTATATGCGTCCTTGAATCCTTTTGTAATGTTTGCCTCCATCTTGTTTGCAACTTCATCAAATGTCCAATAATAACCCATATTGTTTTGTACCCATTCCAGATATGAAATACAGACACCGCCAGAGTTTGCCAGGATATCAGGGATTACCAGGATTTTCTTTTCGTAAAGAATTGGATCAGCTTCTGGTAATGTTGGACCGTTTGCAGCTTCTGCAACAATTTTACATTTGATATTATTGGCAATATTTGCATTGATTTGATTTTCCAGTGCAGCAGGAATCAAAATATCACATGCGGTAGTAAGTAACTGTTCAGTTGAGATTGTTTCACTTTGAGGAAATCCAACAACAGAGCCGTTATTTTGCTTGTGCTCTAAAATTTTGCTAACCTTTGCACCACCTGGAATAGAAACAGAACCTTTAGAATCACTAACTGCAATTACTGTTGCGCCCATCTTTTCAAGAGACTCTCCTGCAAATGTTGATGCGTTGCCAAACCCTTGCAAAACAACTTTGGCGTCATTTAGATCCATATTCAATCGCTTTGCAGCTTCTCTCACACAGTATGCAGTTCCCAATCCGGTTGCAACATTTCTTGCAAGGGAGCCTCCCATTGAAATTGGCTTTCCAGTAATAACACCAGGAGAATATTTGTTGCCGTTTAGTTTGCTAAATGTGTCCATGATTTGAGTCATCTCTCTGCCGGTTGTGTATACATCAGGGGCTGGAATGTCTTTTTGAGGCCCGATAATTTCAGAAATTTTAAATGCAAATCCCCTTGTTAATCTCTCTAATTCTGCATCACTGATTTTTTCTGTTTTAGGGTTAACATAGATTCCGCCTTTACCTCCACCGAATGGGACATCAACAATTGCACATTTCCATGTCATCCATGAAGAGAGTGCCATAACTTCACGTTCCATGTATTCTACTCCACCTTTCGGATTAAAGTAACGAATGCCACCCTTGTATGGACCCCTGTCATTATTATGTTGACTACGAAAACCTGTAAATATTCTGATTTTTCCATTATCCATCATTACTGGAATCTTTACTCTCAAAACTTTGTTTGGCATTGCAAGATATTCACGCAATCCTTCATCCATAATCCCAAGAATGTCGCATGCGTCATTAACCTGTTTTGTCGCATTTGCAAAAGGATCGTGTTCTGCCAAGTTGAACGTATTTAGCGGTCTCGGATTATATATTTTTGGTTAAAAATATCTGATCGCAATTTAAGATAATTAGCAGATAGGAAAATAGTTGTAATTTGATCATAACCTGACCAATTTTTAATCAATTATATCGGTTAGTGACGAACAAGAGTGATTGCCAATAACTTTGAAAATCTAGACAGATATTTGATTAGGCGGTAGTTTTAGAAATTACAAAGGCGCTCACAAACGTGTAATCGTTATCATATCAGGTGACTGTTCCACCGGATTTAATCAAAACTCCACTACCGGCCTGTATTGTTAAATTGAATGTTGTAAAGTCAATATCCAAAGTAATTCCAGAGGGAATGCCCAGAACCGAACCATTCTGAATAATCACATTTCCCGGTGCAAGTGCACGAGTATTAATTGTACAACTAGTAGTTATGGTCCAGTCTCCAGAGGTTGGGACTAAACAGGATACAGATGGATTCATGTCTTCTACTATGATCAAACCGGTCATCCAGCTATGAAGTGTACAGTAGTAAGGAACTTCACCTGCTGTATCTGGTGTCCATTTACTTGAGTTGCCTGCAAATAGAATGGAAGTATCAAATTCACCACTTGGAACTCCTGGGCCAAAACCTTCTATTGTTCCTGCTGTAAATGTATGTGGTGAGACATCAGGATTTGAGAATATTACAACTCCGCCAACATCAACTGTTACAGTACTTGGAGTGTAACACCCATCTGAAATACAGTCTTGGCTAACCCCAGAACCTGTCACTGTTTCAATTGTGACTTTTGTATGATCTGCAAAGGCAGCTGGAATTGTTGCACCTGCTCCAGTCACAATGGTAAATAGTACAAAGAAGGAACAGATTGCTCTAGTCTTCATTGTGCAAATTACTTGTATGGATACATAAAAACTTCACTGGATTTTCCATATACATAGTTCAGCAGATAAGAAATCCAACGCATCAGACAACTGTAACAGCGTTGCTCTGGAATCTTTTTGATTGAAACAGTCAATCAGAGCCAGATGGAGTCTGTTTGAGGTCTGATTCAGTTGCCAGTCTTGGTTCTAATTCGGCATATGAATTTCCAATACATATAGTGGTTAGTGCATTTAGCATGACAGGTAATTCATATTTTGAATTGTATCTTAGAGAGAGAGAAAATCCAAATGACAGGGCAGTACAATTGCTCTTTGAGGTAACTCCTTGTCATGTTTGCAGTTTTAGCCGATTTAGAGTACGTCTGAGTTGACAGATTATAGATATATCTTTCTGTAATTCATCTTTTTGTCTAGTTTTTCAATTGCCTCAACAAGAATACCGATGTTAATTTCAAGAAAGTTTGACAAGTGAAAGATTGCCCCGTATTTTTCGCCAATTTTTGAGACCATGTTATTTTTTTGTAATACTCTCATGTGGTGTTGGACTGCCTTGTAATCAAGATCAAGTGCCTTTGCTAGTTTGTGGATATTGTATGGTTGGTCAAGCAAATGCATGATAATTCGCAGTCTGGTAAATCCGCCCCTAGTACTTGTAAACAGATAGAGTAGTAGCTTTCTAGTCTCTTTGTCTGGTTTTTTTTGTGCAGAAACCTGTTTTGATCTAATAATTTCTTTGAATTCTGGGAGCACATTGATCATATTATCCTAGAGTAAAAGGCCAATTCTACTTAAAACTTTATGCCCAGATCTCTTCCATATTATCAGTGTGTCAAGATGATAATTACCCTTAAATTGACTGGGAATGGACTCGTGATATTATGATGGCATCTCGTGGTTACGATATGACTCCTACCATGTATTCTCCAGACGGCAGAATATACCAAGTAGAATATGCCATGGAGACCGTAAAAAGAGGAACTTTGGCAATTGGTGTTTGCAGCAAAGAAGGAGTGATCATCGCAGTAGAGGAAAAAGCGAGAACGCTCCAGACTAGAGATGTTACACACAAAATTTTCCAGATAGATTTTCACGTCGGAGTTGCAGCAGCAGGGTACATCCCGGATGCACGTATTCAGGTGGATAATGCAAGATTCTTTTCACAGGGAAATAGAATGACATATGATGAATCAATAGAGATTGCAACAGTTGCAAAACATCTAGCAGATCAATCTCATCAGTTTACACAATATTCAGGGGTACGCCCAAACGGAGTTTCCTTGATAATTGCAGGTGTTGATCAGAAAGGAGAATCAATCTACGTAACTGATCCCAGCGGAACCTATGTTCAATATACAGCAATTGCAATCGGAGCAGGCTCTGACAATGTAAATGAATTTTTGGAAAAACATTACGACCCGGGGATGAGTATGAATGATGTAGCAGCTTTGGCCATTGTCGCGATTAATCTTAAAGACGAACATAAAGACGGAATCAGTGACATCAAAATGGCAAAAATTACAACTAAAACCAAAGTTTTTGAGACCGTTTCTGAGTCTGATTTAAAGAGTTATTCCCAAAACACATCAAAGTTTACGGTAAAATAAGTTTTAGATTTGAAGACCATTCAGACGATCAGAGACTAAATTATGGGTTTAGGAAGTTATTGGGAAGAGGTAATGGATGTACTTGAGGAGATTATTCCTGTTTATGATAAAGTAAATTCCATCATCTCACTTGGCAAGGATGTTCGACACAGAAACCGTGGAATTTCACAAAGAGTGTTTCCAGGAGACAAGATTCTAGATGCGGGTTCTGGTTTTGGCAACATGTCAAAGACTGCACTAGAAGAGACTGATGGAAGAATTTCAATCACACTTTTTGATCCCCTAATTCCCATGCTTAAAAACACAGGCAAGTATTTTAAAAGATCACCGGACATGGTAAACGGAATTTTTGAACATATTCCATTCAAAGACGCAGAGTTTGATGCGGTTTTGTGCGGATACTCGCTAAGGGACGCAATCAATTTAAGAATTGCAATTTCTGAAATTCACAGAGTGTTGAAAAAAAATGGCAGATTTGTTATTGTTGATTTAGGAAAACCAGACGGGGCATTCATTAGGGCAGGCGTTTCATTTTATCTAAGATGCATTCTTCCCATTCTTGCATTTATTGCAGGAGGAAGACTCGGATTAAAGTTTGGAAAACTATACGGCACATACAAAAGATGGCCTCAAAACAAAAAGCTTGAGGGGCTGTTACTAGAAAAGTTCACCAGAGTAGAACTAGAGAAGGATCTTATGGGCGGAGCAATAATGGTTGCAGCATACAAATGAACAGAGTTCTGTTACTAGTCAACGTTACTGCTTTAATCATCGGGGTTTCATATGGACTGCACGGACCAATTCTGCCCATTTTTGCAAAGAACGTTATTGGTGCCACGTATTCCGAACTCGGATTAATCGGATTAAGCAATTTCATCCCCTACATGTTCATTCCACTTTTTGTAGGAATACTCTTGGACAAATTTAACAGTGGATATCTGCTGGCAGTAGGGGTTGTCATCAATTCAGCATCAATCTATCTTTTATCAATAGCACAGTCAGTTCCAGAAATCATGGTATTTAGAATGATGACAGGGGTCGCTCATGCATTTTTTTGGCCGCCATGCCAGGAAATTATCGCTACTGAGAGTACCAAGAGAGACAGAGTAAGAAACATTTCCTGGTTTACAATGTTTTTTGTTATTGGGTTTATGTTAGGCCCATTACTTGGAACGGTATTACTTGATGGTTTTGATATTGCGTATAGAATACTATTTCAGATTACAGCGTTTATTTTGGCTACTGCAATAATGTCTGCACTCATAATCTCAAGGAATAGGATCAAAACCAATCAGCAACGATTCTCCTTTTCATCAATTAAGGAGATGAGAAAGTTTCCAGAGGTGATAGTTTTATTGATCTTTTGTACATCGTCTTTTGGAATAATCCTCTCAATTTATCCAGCATTTCTAAATGACAATGCAATGACGGCTACAGACATTTTGTTACTGTATTTTGTTTTTGGAATATCACGCGTCGTATCACTTGCATTGGTTGAAAAGTTTGCAAGCAAGACAAGCCAGACTTTGATTGCTGCAACGATTGCAATATCAGCGGGTTTGGCCATACCAGTCATTGCAGATTCAATCATTACTTTTGCAGTTTCAATGGTTCTAATGGGATTCGGATTTAGTATATTCTTTCCCTTGACATTGGAGATAATTTTGAGCAAGACGCGAGAGGAGATTTCAGGAAAGATAATTGGCGCATATGAAACAGTTTTTGGGATAGGTTGGGCAATAGGGCCAATGATTGGCGGTCCAATCACACAGTTATTTGGAGGTGAAACGCCATACTTGATATTTTGTGCAATAGGAATAGGAGTTACGCTTCTTGCCATAGTGTCTAGAAAAAAACTAGAGCCGCAGAGAATTCAAGGGTAAAATTGATTGTTTAGACAAGTTCTGTTGCATTAACAAGTCTTTCTAAAATAATGGTATGAATCAAGCATCTAAATGTATTTTCCCATCTCAACTAGGCTGTTCTGATTCCTGATTCTCCATGTTTCAAAACATGTCAGAAATACTAAAGCATCTTCATTCCCTTTTCACTTTTCAGCTGACCCCGTACATTTCTATATATCACACATTTTCGAATAGAGTTTTCTGCATCATTGTTAGTTGATGGCACGCCAGGACACATCACAATGCAAACAGGTCATTTCGTGCGTTTTTCAGCTTTATTCCAAACTTTTTCATAATATCATCACCACGCCGGTATCGTTTTATCGTATGAATCAGCAAAGAGCATGTTTTACGCCTATAACGTCCAACTATATTAGCGGATTTGGGCGTAGTGGTTGATACATACAAAATTTGTAACTAGGTCTTACGAATGTAAGAGCATTTAGGTACAATACATGTACATTACGTTTAATTTCAAATCAAAATAGGACAGAATATGCTAGATTATTCATTGAACATAGCCGGAAGCGAATGGATGATCATAATTTTTGTTGCAATAGTTTTAATTTTAGGAACAGGAAAGCTTCCAGGTGCGGCAAAGAAACTCGGTAAAGCAGTTAATGAATACAACAAGGCAAAGAACGAGATTCAAGATCAGATGAGGATTGGAGAAGAGCAGGCAGCAAAAATTACAGGGCCTGTTCAAACAGAACGAGAAAAATTAGAAAGCATTGCCAGGTCAGTGGGAGTCAGTGTGAAAAAATCAGATGACGAGCTGCGAGAAATAATTTCTGAAAAGATGGGTCAAAAGAAAGATGACGCAGAATAACTGATTATTTTGATTTTTTGATTCTATACATGTTTTTATCTAGTCTTTTTTTGGCAAATTTGTAATAGGCTGGAACAATTTCAAAACCAAGAAAGGCCCGGTTGAGGGATTTGCTGAGAACTGCCACCTGTCCTGAACCAAGAAACGGATCAAATACAATGTCGTTCTTTTCACTGGAATATTCCAACAATTTTTTAATCAATTCAGAGGGAAGTTTAGTTGGTGTTTTTTCATCTCCAGTCCAGTATTCCCTTTTGATATCCCAGACATCCTCCTTGTCTCTGTAGTGAAGGCTCCCCCCATCCTTTGTTTTGGCATCTTTTTTAAACCTAGAAAACGGAAAGAATCTTCGTTTCTTATCGTCTTTACAGACATAAAGACAGTGATAGTGGGAAGTGACAAATTTCCTTCTAGTAACCACACCAAACTGGTATTTCCAAATAATATGGTTAACAGTGACAAATCCAACATCGTCTAGAGCTTGCAAGATATCCTTGAGGTTGTTCCATCCTGAAAAGACATACATGCTCCCAGAGTCCTTTAGGATTCGAAAGACCTGACTCATCCATGCAAATGTAAAATCATAGTAATTCTCTGCCTTGATTTCATTGTACCCTGATAAAACTCCCGACAGAGTTCGATTATAATTTGCTTTTTTTGCCTTAAAGTTTATGGCAAAAGGAGGATCAGTAATTACAAGATCAAACTTGTTTTTAGGAATCAGTCCCATCCCCTTTATACAATCCAGATTGTAAATTTTGTTGATTTCGATTTTTTTCATTTTTAAATTGTGTTATCTCCTGGCTTAATAATGTCATGGGTTAGAAATCATTAAACAATAAATCACCAGTTATCGCTTATCAGACATATCTTGAAATTTTCATGTCCCAAGTGTAAATCAAAGGTCGAGATTCAAAAAACATTCAACAAAAAAATGCATGTCTCTTGTGCAAAGTGCGGCATTGAAGATCTGTTAGAATTTTCAAAAAATATTGACGAGGTATTCCTTGAATTTCTTTCAAGGTTTGATCAGGGATTAATTACAGAAAAAGGACTTTGGGAAGGTCTGAAAGACAGGGGGATTCTCAGAGGAGAAGACGAGATAAGGGAGATGATCGGTAAAAACAAGCCAGACAAGATTACAGAGGAGATTTTGTTTTCAAAGAAAGACTATATCTCAGAATACAGGATTTTGGAGAATTCAGAGCCCAAGATGGGCTGCAAAGTCAAAGACTTTGGACTAGAAGAGTCCATCTCTGATCATCTAAAGGAGCTAGGGATAGGACAGTTCTACAAATTTCAGGAGGAAGCAATTCAAGAGATTACCTTTGGGGAGAATGTCATAATTGAGGCACCCACGGCATCAGGAAAGACTGAGGCATTCTTGATTCCAGTAATTCAAAGGATAAAAAAAGATGCAGTCAAGGGAAATATTTTTTCAATTTTTATCTACCCTACAAAAGCATTGTCACAGGATCAATTTCCAAAAATTCAGAAATTTGCAGAAAAGATGGGGATTGATGTCAGGATTTTTGACGGGGATACAAAACTAGAAGAGAGAAGGAAGATCATCTCTAGTCCGCCTCAGATTCTAGTCACAAATTTTGATATCCTGCATTACCATCTTTGGCATCAGACAAGGTTTTCATCATTATTATCTTCAACGAGGATTCTTGTAGTAGATGAAGCACATGTGTATTCGGGAATTTTTGGATCAAATGTACACTACATCATAAAGCGACTCAAGAGAATCTGCAGTGACAAATTACAGTTTGTTGCAGCATCAGCCACACTGAATAATGGAAGGGAGTTCTGTCAGCAGCTGTTTGGAGAAGAGATGCGGATCATTTACGGTTCTGGAAGAAAAGGCCGTATAGATTTTGTAATGTTGTTCCCATCACTTCAAACCCAAAGGGCGTTGATGGTAGAGTTGACAAAGAAACTGACTGAGAAAAATCACAAGACCATGGTGTTTAACAACTCGCATCGAAACTCTGAGCTACTGGCAATACAGGCAAGAAAGAAGAGAATCAACATCAAGGTTCACAGGGCAGGCTTGATGTCAAACTATAGAACCGCAGTAGAAAGGCAATTCAAAGAAGACAGGTTGCAGGCAATTTCATGCACTCCTACGCTTGAATTGGGCATAGATGTAGGCAATGTCGATTGTGTCATATCGTCTACCATCCCAGTGAATAGACTGATTCAGAGAATTGGTAGGGCGGCAAGAAAAGGACAGCAAGGATATGCGTTTTTGGTATTAGGAAATGACCCCATTTCCCAATACTACAAGAATCATCCTGATGATTATTTTGAGGACACTGAAAAGACATACATCGATCCATGGAACCCGTTTGTAGAAGAGTTTCAAGTTCTGGCAATGGCATGTGACAGACCAATTTCCAAACACGAGTTAAAGGAGCACCAAAAGGCAATAGAGCGCCACATTGTCAAAGAGAACCTTCTGATCTCCAACAACAGGATCGTTCCAAATATTGAAAAGATTGATTCCATGCTAAATGATTACAGCATTAGGGGGATTGGGAACTCTATTGATATCTTCCTAAACGAGAGAAAAGTAGGAGACAGAACACTGCCAATTGCACTAGAGGAATTACACAAGGACGCAATCTATTTTTTGGCAGGCACACGTTACAGGGTAAAAGAGTTTGATTATCCAGAAAAGAGTCATGTCCAGCTAGAGCGAATTCCAAGAGATTATCCATATTATACAAAATCACTTACAGAAGAGTGGCCAACAATTAAGACTGTTTTTGAGCAAAGAAAGGTAAACGGCATAAGAGTGGTATTTTGCAAACTACATATTCAAAAAAAGGTGTACGGCTATGTCAACATGGAACTAGGACAGGGCATTACCCAAGGAAACAAAGTACTGCTAGAGACACCGCTAAAGTATGATTTTGTCACCAAGGGAATTGTCTTTCATGCACCAAGACCGCTCAAAAGTATCGGGGATGCAAAAGACGGGGATTATGTCAAAGCCAGCGGGTATCATGCAACAGAGCATGTCGTAATAGAGGGAAGCAACATGATCACCGGAGGAGTGTCACAAGATTTGGGAGGCATATCTTTGGGCACTTCGGGTTTGATTTTCATTTATGATGGAGCAATCGGCGGAAGTGGTGCAAGCAAGGCGCTATATGACAGATTTGAAAAAGTTCTGGAGAGAAGTATGTACATTCTCAAAGAGTGTCCGTGTGAAAACGAGTCCGGATGTCCCAGATGTACGTTCTCATACAGATGTGGAAACAATAATGAATATCTGCATAAATATTCTGCATTAGAGATTCTGGAGAGAATTAACAATGGTGAGAGAACAGAGCTGATAGAACCAGCAGAGGGAGACAAGCCTCTAGTGTGATAGGACAAAATGGGATAAATATAGTAAAAATTCAATACTGGTATGGAAAAAGTAGCTCTTGTTACTGGCAGCTCATCAGGAGTAGGATTAGAAACAGTACTGGCACTTGCAAGAGATGGCTATCACACTTTTGCAAGTATGAGGGATGTCAAAAAGGCAGCAGAATTAGAACATGTAGCAAAAAAAGAGAATCTTTCGATAGACGTAATAGAGTTAGATGTGAACAAGGAAGAGTCAATAGTTTCTGCAATCAGGACAGTCGCAGATGCAGGAAGATTGGACGTTTTAGTAAACAACGCAGGATACGGACAGTTCGGATGCACAGAGGATGTATCAGTGGATGAATTCAGAGAACAGTTTGAAACCAACTTTTTTAGCATCGTGAGGATCATTCAGGAGGTATCTCCAATTATGAGAAGACAGGGTTCAGGAATTATCGTAAACATCAGTTCTGTTGTTGGCAGAATGGGACTACCCGGCTCCACAGCTTATATCAGTACAAAGTTTGCACTAGAAGGATTAAGCGAATGCCTCAGATATGAACTTGGTCAGTTTGGGATAAAGATCACCCTAATTGAACCCGGAGTTATCAAGACAAACTTTTTTAATTCAATGAGGGTTCCAGAGTCAAAAATTGATCCCAAATACAAGGTATTGACTGACAGCATTCTTGCGGGCCTAAAAATGATGGTAGAGATGGGAACTGCGCCATCCCAGGTTGCAGATGTGATAGTGAAGGCAATACATGATGATGAGATTCTGCCTCGATATATCGTAGGATCTGATGCTACCATGTTTATGGAAGCAAAAAAGATAAAGACGGACCTGGAATTTGAGAAATATATGAGCAAGGAGATATTTTCCAGTTGATAATGCACTTTTGCGTTAAATTGATATAGATTGGGATACACACTTTTTATCAAAGCCCGATTTTAAAGTGAAGAGAATGAAATGGAAAACCCTACAACATAATGGAATCTTGTTTCCCCCTGCCTACGAGGCTCAAGGAATCAAGATAATAATTAAAGGAGAGAGTGTCAGTCTTGAGCTAAATCAGGAAGAGATGGTTTACCAGTGGGCAAAAAAGAAGGATACCCCGTACGCTCAAGACAAGGTCTTTCAGAAAAATTTTACGGTAGATTTTGCCAAAACTTTGAATTCAAGATTTAAAAAAATATCATATAATGATATTGATTTTTCAGATGTCTATAGAATAGTAGACAAGGAAAGAGATCGCAAGGAGATGATGAGCAAGGAGGAGAAAAAGTCTCGTGCTGTAAAAAGAAAAAAACTACGAGAAAAGTTGAAGGAAAAGTACGGATTTGCCATCATGGACGGGGAAAAAGTCGAGGTTGGAAATTACATGGCAGAGCCCCCAGGAATCTTTATTGGAAGAGGTGAGCACCCAGTTAGAGGAAAATGGAAACCCCGTGTTACTGCAAAGGATGTCACACTAAATCTTGGTGAGGAGGCAAAAGTGCCAAAAGGGAAATGGGGCAAGATTGCTCATGAGAGAGATTCCATGTGGTTAGCTAGCTGGATTGATTTTCTCACACACAAAAGAAAGTATGTTTGGCTTGCTGATTCTTCTGGAATAAAGCAGGACATGGACAAGGCAAAATACGAAAAAGCAGCAAGACTGGCAGAAGAGATTGACAAAATTAAAGACAGGATTGTCAAGGATATGAAAGACAAGGATTCAAAAAAGAACAGGATTGCCACCGTATGTTATTTGATTTACAGGACATCAATGAGGGTAGGAGACGAAAAAGACCCGGAAGAGGCAGACACTGTAGGTGCCACAACTCTGAGAAAAGAGCACATCAAGATTACTCCAGATGCAATTGAATTTGATTTTCTAGGAAAAGACAGCGTAAGATGGCAAGAAAAAATGCCCGCCAAGGGTCATGACAAGGAATTTCAGGAAAATCTCAAGAGATTTGTTAAAGAGAAAGAGGCAAAAGATGAGATTTTTCAAGGCATCACATCAAGACACGTCAATGCATATTATTCTGATATTGTACCAAAGCTGACTGCCAAGGTGTTTAGGACATACTTGGCAACAACAGTTGTCAAGGACTATCTAGACAAACATACCAACATGAAAGGAAAGACGGCAAATGAAAAGATACATCACGCAAGAATGGCAAACCTAAAGGCTGCCAAAATGTGTAATCACAAGAGAACCATTCCAAAGACGTTTCAGCAGGCATTACAAAAGAAAAGAGACGCACTCAAAAGGATAAAAGGGGATGATCCCACAGAAAAGACCCAAGAGATTCTAAAAAAAGTGGAATCCACAGAGCCAAAGACTGACACTCAAAAGAAGAACAAAAAGAAGAGAATCAGGACATTAAATAAAAAAATCAAAAAGCAGAAAAAGAGGCACGCAGAACGGATAGAAAAGTTAAAGCTGCAGATTAGTTTATCTGAAAAGACCAAGGATTACAATCTTGGGACATCTTTGAGGAATTACATAGATCCTCGCGTTATCAAGACATGGACTGATGAGGTAGGTGCAGAATGGGAAAAATTATACACATTGGCACTGCAAAAAAAGTTCCTCTGGGTCAAAAATCAGAGTACAAGATGAAATAATCCACAGAGTAAAATTCCAGTGCTTTAGAATCATTTAATTTCCTAAATTTTTCATGCATATACATGCCGGGGTAGCTCAGCCTGGTTAGAGTGCCAGTTCAATTGGTAAACTCTGACGGTTCTCCAACAAAGGCAATACTCATAATCTGGAGGTCGTGGGTTCGAAACCCACCCCCGGCACACATAAATTCGATACTGAAAAAAGCCTGATTTTCGCAGATTATAATCCGTATCCACTAATCATACTAGTGAAAAAGCCGTTATTTTATTGCCTTTTACATGTCATTTTGAAATATTGGGATTTTGCTGATTTTAAACATCCAGTTGTTTGTCGCAACAATCAGGAAACAGGAAATCAAAAGCTTTTTCCAACTGAAAGTACATTATAATTTCAAGTGACATGTTTGTATCTTGCATTATTATCGTATCTGTTCCTCCTGTTGTGGAGGAACACAGTATTTTGTACCAGTAGATAGAAAAGTGGCTCATTTGGAGCAAAAAATACCAATCAATTAAATAAATTAGATAGGAAAAACTAGAACGAGATTGTGTAATTCCATCAAATGTGGCACTTTCCTATCTCTGTATTCAGATTTTCACTTGACAAAAAGATGGCGTGTCTGGTCAAGACATGCCAGAAGATATGCCCACAATCGAATCAGTGTCATGTATGTAATGTCCAATCATCTCCCATTCTCCATTTCGGATTCCCCATACATCATAGTTTGATGTGTCTAGATCTCCTGCCTCGTTTAGTAGGGTATTTCCAATTGCACCATTATAATTGCTAGATACGTCTCCAATTATCATGATCAGATCATCAACATTGTTACTGTTTGCATCAAGCATTGTAAGACCTAGTATCCAGACTATATCATATGCTGAAAATGCGTATGTGTTGGGGGTTCTGCCCAGTTGTTCAAGCAGTCTAGCCTCCACATCCTTACGTATGTCATTGTCTACTGCTGAAAGTAAGGTGGTTGTAAATTGTACCTTGTTTGCAAATTCTGATCCAATAGGATCATTTATGATTTGTTCTTCTTTGGTGTTTGCGTCTGTGCCAAACCACAACACATCATCTAGTATCGGATGCTCAGCAGACGATTGCATGAATTGTAATGTTTCAGAAAATCCAATAATAACCACTCCTGTATTTTCAGCACCATAAATGGCAATTTGATCATTTACTGTTTTTGCCAACAGTGAAGTTGTTACAGAAAATTCCGGAGATTCTGGATTATATCTGATTGTTTCTGCAACCATGCCGCCTTTTTCTACAAAAGATTCGGTGATGCTAGAACTCAGGCCATCACCCCAGGTATCTGCCCGCACCACTTGAATTATGACCTCCATTCCATTATTGGTTAAGAGTGTGGCAATTGCCGGACCTTGTTTAGAGTCATCAGGAGTCAGACGGTATACGCGGTCATTTGGGATTGCAAGTGATGAAGCAGTGGATGAAGGACTAAACACCAACAGCCCATTTGAATTAGAGTATCCCATTATATTACGAAGCTCTGATGATGAAGAAGGACCAACCACAAGGTTAATGTTTTTGGCATAAAGTGATGTGATTTTTTCGAGTGCAATGACTGGACTAGTGCCACTGTCTTCATAGACTACTTTTAAATTCCAATTGGCATCACGTTTTTTGAGATAATCATTAAAGTCACTTGTAGCCAATTGTATTGATGCTTTGAGTTCTTCTCCCTGTGTTGACAAGTCTCCAGTTAGAGGTAATAGAGTGCCAATATAGACATCCCCCACTAGTCCAATGTCTTTAGGTTCGCCCATGTCTTTAGGAAGAGTTTCATCAGGATTCAAACCAAGAGCTAGAAAAATTATAGATGTGACAACAGCAATTCCGACAAGACCGATGATTAGTGATACATTCAATTTAACAAAAAGTAATTACGTATATTTTTAAATCTTTTGTAATTGTCAGATATGAATCAGCAAAGAACATGTTTTATGGTAAGAGTTTAGGTTGAGCACGAATTTTAGATGTTCTAGTCAGGAGACCTAAACTCTTACGTTTTATGTCTATAACATCCAACTATTCTAGCGGATTTAGGCATAGAGGTTGATACATACAATTATTGTATGTATCAACCTTCACGCCTAGATCAATAAAATTAAACCAAAAGATCTAAAAGTAACCTCATCCACCTTCTGATATGAGCAAGACTCACAAAATTGATTCAGAATTAAGACGAGAAAATAAACAATGTAAATTAATCATAGGTGAACTAGTAAAATACGTTGATGATCTGACAAGAGCAGTTAACCGTTTAACAAAATCAAATGATGAATTGAAACATAAATTATTCTATTATGATAATCCACATACGCCACCATCTCGCAAGCCCTTGCAAGGGGAAAAGGACAAGAAAGAGAAAAAAGATACAGAGTCAAACCGAGGAGGTGTCTTTGGACACAAGGGGAAAAGGACAAGAAAGAGAAAAAAGATACAGAGTCAAACCGAGGAGGTGTCTTTGGACACAAGGGTAAAACACAGACATTCATACCACAAAAAACGATACATCACGATTCAACAGCTTGCCCAAAATGTTAAAGTACGGACATTACTCAGATTGACACAAAAAAACGCAACATGGTGGGTATTCCACCACCACCACAAGAGTATAACGTAACTGAGCATATTTTACACAGATATACCTGCAAATCATGCAAACGACATTTGAAAATGATGGCAAACTTGCACCTAGAGGACAATTTGACGCCACTGTAATCAAAAGTGTAGTGAGCATGTTTTCAAAAAGAATGCCATACAACACAATCAGAGAATCATTGCAAGAACAATATGGATTACAAATCAGCAATACGACAGTACTGTCAATTTTGCAGACAGGTCAGGCGCTTTTAGAGCCATTTTATGATAAAATTGGGCACGAAATCAACAAATCAGAGATTGTAGGATTTGATGAGACTGGATATCCAATTGAGGGTAAACATGGATGGCGTGGATTGCAAGAACCAACACCGAAGCGTACTATGTTTTAGATTTTAGCAGAGGTGCAGTTGTTATAAAAAAATACTGGATTGATTTTAGAGGAATTGTAGTTTCTGATGGATGGAAATCACATGTTGTAATATTTACCAAAAACAAGAGACAGAGATGCATTGCACATTTGCAAAGAGAGTCAAGAGATGTGGCAGATAAATCAGAAAAACCATCAGCTGCCATTTTGCACAAGGAATTCTCAAAAATATTGGATAATGCCAGGAAATATTCAAAATCAAAACACAAAAAGATAGAACGGATCAAATATACGGATTATCTGTTTGAGCAGATTGATCACATAATAAAACGATACTGCGTGGTGATGATATTATGAAAAAGTTTGGAAAAAAGATGAAAAACGCACGAAATGACCTGTTTGCATTGTGATGTGTCCTGGTGTGCCATCAACTAACAATGATGCGGAAAACTCTATTCGAAAATGTGTGATGCAGAGAAATGTCAGGGGTCAGCTGAAAAGTGAAAAGGGAATGAAGATGCTTTCAGTATTTCTGACATGTTTTGAAACATGGAGAATCAGGAATCAGAACAGCCTAGTTGAGATGGGAAAATACATTTAGATGCTTGATTCATACCAATTATTATATAGTAAATAATTGTATATGTAAAACATGGAACATGCAATAAAAACATTGGATAAAGATGATACAAAAGCAGCTATAGAGTTCGACAAGTGGTTCAGATCTTTAGATGAAAAATTCGTAGGTATGCTTCTTAACATGAGTTCATCTACAATCATTTCTTTGCATGTACTTTAGAATATCCAGTTTGAATCGTTTTGTTCTATAGTATTTGCCAATTGACTCTTTTAGATTGCTTAATGATGGCTAGTACTGTGATACCATCAAGTCATACTTTTCCTGCTTCCAGCATTCTTCAACTGCGTTAAACTGAGGCGAACCTTTTGGCAACCATTCCAGTATGACGTCATCATTTTCATCAACATGTTCTTTCACAATTTTTGATTTGTAGTGTTGTGGCGCTCTGTCTGCATAAACTAGAATCTTTCCAAACTTTCTATGCAGTTCCTTGTGATGATCCAAAAAACAGTATTGATCAAATTTGTCATACTGTCTGAAGAACTGTCTGCCATCATGACTTGATGCGCCAAACACTATCGTCTTTTGGTGAGTTCCATTAATGGTGACTATTGGCCTTGTCCCCTTTTTGACCGTCCATCTTTTTTTGAACTATTGTATCAGCTATGAATATTGGTTCGTCTTGTTCTATTATGATGAATCCTTGACGTATTTTTGTGCCTACGTACTTTTTATTTTTTTTAAACAGGAGTTTTTTTGTATGTAGCAGAATTTACAAATCTTTTTGTTGCAACCTTTGGAACAAATCCCCACTGATGAAGCAGTCTGTACACATGTACCTCGTGATATCTCACTTCTGATTTTTCGTACATGAGATTCATCACTTGTTTTGTACTCCAACCTGACTTGTTTTTAGATAATGTTTGCTGTATCTTGATCAATTCTTGTTTTGGTATGCTTGTTGGTCTTCCGCTTTGCGATTTGTCTTTTAATCCATCCATTCCCTCCTACTCGTATCGTTCAAGCCATTTGTATGCCCATGATCTTACTTTGCCAATCTGTTCTGCAACATGAGATGGGATTTGTTTGTTTACGGTGACGCATTTTACTAGAAACATTTTATCTTTTATTTTGACGTTCTTTTCGTTTTTGTATGCTTGGATTAGATATTTTGTGTTCATAGAATAGCGTAAACTTTGGTGACCACTATGTTGTAGTGTCAAAAAATATGGATCTATTGCTCATGAATTTTTGTTAGAGAGTATATGTTACATGTGGTATTTACGTATCATTTTACGCATAAAAAAAGCAAAAGAGGGGGGGGGTTTACAGTACTAATTCAAGATGAATCCATATTCACAGATGATGTGCACCTTGGCAAGAAATACTGGGTAGATGCAAATGAGCGAATGAGTATACGATAGAGAGGATCACATAAAAGATTTCTAGTTTATGGAATGGTAAGTGATGCTAATCAAAGCTTTTTCAGATCATGTGAAAAATTCAATTCCATATCATTTGTTGACTATGAAAAAAGCTCAGAAAAAATTTGGGAAAATATTTGGTATGAATCAAGCAAAGAACATGTTTTATGCCTATAACGTCCAACTGTTCAAGTAGATTTAGGCGTAGAGGTTGATACATACAATATTTGTTGTTGACAGAGCGTCACAACACACATCCAATGATACAAAAAGATATTTGAAAAACAACAAGAATGTCAAACTGGCATATCTTCCAAGAGGTTCCCCACATTTGAGTATGATAGAAGAAATTTGGAGACAGTGCAAATATGATAATGTTCAATCAGAATTTTATGAGTCAATTCATGAAATAAGATATACAGTTATGGAATATCTGAGAACACACAAGTTTAATCTTGACATGTATCGATATTTTGCAAGAACAATTAATTGAAAAGACTTAGGATCTCTGGTATAATACGCACAAGATAGTCAAAACAGGTTATTTTTGACACAAACACGAAGGAACTTCAAAACTCTAGACAGTTACAAAATCTGAATATACCAACTAGTAACATCAGGTGATTGTTCCGCCGGATTCAATAAAGACCCCGCTTCCAGACTCTATTGTGAGGTTATTGTTTAGAAAGTCTATATCCAGAGTGATTTCATCAAGAATTACTAGGACAGAATTATTTCGTACAATCACATTCTCAAGAGTCACATAGTTTGTAGAAAGCATACAACTAGTTGTAATTACCCAGTCTCCAGACCCGGGAAGATGACAGGGCGTATGAGAGTGTGGAAGAGTAGTGACTCTGATGGGGTTGTTTGTGGATGTGATAATCTCATTTCCAGAGATATCACTAACTGCTGCAACATCAATGTCTAGCACTGACGTGGTGAATGCTGTTACTGATGCAAGTTTGGTTTGAGACATGTTAAATGATATGGTTCTACCATTAGTGGTTGTGATTAGTTCTGAAACAGATAGTGTTACGGCACTGCTATTGTTATCCCGTATGGATAGTCCGATGGGATTTATGGTTGATACATTGATTGTCTCGCTAAATATGATTGTAATGACGCCTGTTTCCACATTTAGAACGGCTGATGAGAATGTTGGCGGGATAGTATCAGATACGTTTAGAGTCCTGATAACCTGAGTGGCAACATTTCCGGATATATCAACAGAATCATAATAGATATAGTAAGTGCCTACGGCGTCAGTGAAATTTGCAGAGTTTATGGTAACTGGTGAGCCGTCGTTAGTTGTGGCGTTTAGTTCTGTGTATCCTGCTCCCTGCTCTATTGTCTGTGGATTTTCACCAATCAGGGAAATGACTGGAGGAGTGGTGTCAGATACAGTTACAGTTCTGTTGACCTGGATTGCGTTATTGCCTGCTGTATCAGTTGAATCATAATAGATAGTGTAAGTACCTACTGCGTCAGTGAAATTTGCAGAGTTTATGGTAACTGGTGAGCCGTCGCTAGTTGTGGCGTTTAGTTCTGTATAGCCATCACCAAGTTCTATTGTCTGTGGATTTTCACCAATCAGGGAAATGACTGGTGGAGTGGTGTCAAAAGTGGTTGTAATGATATTATTTGCAGACAATGTAATTGCGTTACCATTAATGTCCTGTACTGCACCGGCACTAATGTCCAGCACTGAGACGTTAAATGCAATTACTGACTGGCGGTTTGTTAGAGTCATGTTGAATGATATTGTTGTACCATTGGCAGTTGTGGTTAGTTCCAAAGTTGATAGTGTTATGACATCTGTACTGGTATTGTTATCCCTGATGGAGAATCCAGTAGAGTTTATTGACGAGGCATTGATTGTCTCGCTAAATGTGACTGTAAAGATGCCAGTTCCCTCATTTAGTACTGCGGATGAGAATGTTGGTGGAGTGGTGTCAGATACAGTTACAGTTCTGTTGACCTGGATTGCGTTATTGCCTGCTGTGTCAGTTGAATCATAATAGATATGGTATGTGCCTACTAGATCAGTGAAATTTGCAGAGTTTATGGTAACTGGTGAGCCGTCGTTAGTTGTGGCGTTTAGTTCTGTGTATCCTGCTCCCTGCTCTATTGTCTGTGGATTTTCACCAATCAAGGAAATGACTGGTGGAGTGGTGTCAGATACAGTTACAGTTCTGTTGACCTGGATTGCGTTATTGCCTGCTGTGTCAGTTGAATCATAATAGATATGGTATGTGCCTACTGCGTCAGTGAAATTTGCAGAGTTTATGGTAACTGGTGAGCCGTCGTTAGTTGTGGCGTTTAGTTCTGTGTATCCTGCTCCTTGCTCTATTGTCTGTGGATTTTCACCAATCAAGGAAATGACTGGAGGAGTGGTGTCAGATACAGTTACAGTTCTGTTGACCTGGATTGCGTTATTGCCTGCTGTGTCAGTTGAATCATAATAGATATGGTATGTACCTACTGCGTCAGTGAAATTTGCAGAGTTTATGGTAACTGGTGAGCCGTCGCTAGTTGTGGCGTTTAGTTCTGTGTAGCCATCACCAAGTTCTATTGTCTGTGGATTTTCACCAATCAAGGAAATGACTGGTGGAGTGGTGTCAAAAGTGGTTGTAATGATATTATTTGCAGACAATGTAATTGCGTTACCATTAATGTCCTGTACTGCACCGGCACTAATGTCCAGCACTGAGACGTTAAATGCAATTACTGACTGGCGGTTTGTCAGAGTCATGTTGAATGATATTGTTGTACCATTGGCAGTTGTGGTTAGTTCCAAAGTTGATAGTGTTATGACATCTGTACTGGTATTGTTATCCCTGATGGAGAATCCAGTAGAGTTTATTGACGAGGTATTGATTGTCTCGCTAAATGTGACTGTAAAGATGCCAGTTCCCTCATTTAGTACTGCTGATGAGAATGTTGGTGGAGTGGTGTCAGATACAGTTACGGTCCTATTAACCTGGATTGCGTTATTGCCTGCTGTGTCAGTTGAATCATAATAGATATGGTATGTGCCTACTAGATCAGTGAAATTTGCAGAGTTTATGGTAATGGTAGAGCCGTCGTTAGTTGTGGCGTTTAGTTCTGTGTATCCTGCTCCCTGCTCTATTGTCTGTGGATTTTCACCAATCAGGGAAATGACTGGTGGAGTGGTGTCAGATACAGTTACAGTTCTGTTGACCTGGATTGCGTTATTGCCTGCTGTGTCAGTTGAATCATAATAGATATGGTATGTGCCTACTGCGTCAGTGAAATTTGCAGAGTTTATGGTAATGGTAGAGCCGTCGCTAGTTGTGGCGTTTAGTTCTGTGTATCCTGCTCCCTGCTCTATTGTCTGTGGATTTTCACCAATCAGGGAAATGACTGGTGGAGTGGTGTCAGATACAGTTACAGTTCTGTTGACCTGGATTGCGTTATTGCCTGCTGTGTCAGTTGAATCATAATAGATATGGTATGTGCCTACTGCGTCAGTGAAATTTGCAGAGTTTATGGTAATGGTAGAGCCGTCGTTAGTTGTGGCGTTTAGTTCTGTGTATCCTGCTCCCTGCTCTATTGTCTGTGGATTTTCACCAATCAAGGAAATGACTGGTGGAGTGGTGTCAGATACAGTTACAGTTCTGTTGACCTGGATTGCGTTATTGCCTGCTGTGTCAGTTGAATCATAATAGATATGGTATGTACCTACTGCGTCAGTGAAATTTGCAGAGTTTATGGTAACTGGTGAGCCGTCGCTAGTTGTGGCGTTTAGTTCTGTGTAGCCATCACCAAGTTCTATTGTCTGTGGATTTTCACCAATCAAGGAAATGACTGGTGGAGTGGTGTCAAAAGTGGTTGTAATGATATTATTTGCAGACAATGTAATTGCGTTACCATTAATGTCCTGTACTGCACCGGCACTAATGTCCAGCACTGAGACGTTAAATGCAATTACTGACTGGCGGTTTGTCAGAGTCATGTTGAATGATATTGTTGTACCATTGGCAGTTGTGGTTAGTTCCAAAGTTGATAGTGTTATGACATCTGTACTGGTATTGTTATCCCTGATGGTGAATCCAGTAGAGTTTATTGACGAGGCATTGATTGTCTCGCTAAATGTGACTGTAAAGATGCCAGTTCCCTCATTTAGTACTGCGGATGAGAATGTTGGTGGAGTGGTGTCAGATACAGTTACGGTCCTATTAACCTGGATTGCGTTATTGCCTGCTGTGTCAGTTGAATCATAATAGATATGGTATGTGCCTACTAGATCAGTGAAATTTGCAGAGTTTATGGTAATGGTAGAGCCGTCGTTAGTTGTGGCGTTTAGTTCTGTGTATCCTGCTCCCTGCTCTATGATTTGTGGATTGGTTCCATTCAGTGTAATGACTGGAGGAGTGGTGTCAGATACAGTTACAGTTCTGTTGACCTGGATTGCGTTATTGCCTGCTGTGTCAGTTGAATCATAATAGATATGGTATGTGCCTACTAGATCAGTGAAATTTGCAGAGTTTATGGTAATGGTAGAGCCGTCGTTAGTTGTGGCGTTTAGTTCTGTGTATCCTGCTCCCTGCTCTATTGTCTGTGGATTTTCACCAATCAGGGAAATGACTGGAGGAGTGGTGTCAGATACAGTTACAGTTCTGTTGACCTGGATTGCGTTATTGCCTGCTGTGTCAGTTGAATCATAATAGATATGGTATGTGCCTACTGCGTCAGTGAAATTTGCAGAGTTTATGGTAATGGTAGAGCCGTCGTTAGTTGTGGCGTTTAGTTCTGTGTATCCTGCTCCCTGCTCTATTGTCTGTGGATTTTCACCAATCAGGGAAATGACTGGTGGAATGCTATCAAGAGTGGTTGTAATGATATTATTTGCAGACAATGTAATTGCGTTACCATTAATGTCCTGTACTGCACCGGCACTAATGTCCAGCACTGAGACGTTAAATGCAATTACTGACTGGCGGTTTGTCAGAGTCATGTTGAATGATATTGTTGTACCATTGGCAGTTGTGGTTAGTTCCAAAGTTGATAGTGTTATGACATCTGTACTGGTATTGTTATCCCTGATGGAGAATCCAGTAGAGTTTATTGACGAGGTATTGATTGTCTCGCTAAATGTGACTGTAAAGATGCCAGTTCCCTCATTTAGTACTGCTGATGAGAATGTTGGTGGAGTGGTGTCAGATACAGTTACGGTCCTATTAACCTGGATTGCGTTATTGCCTGCTGTGTCAGTTGAATCATAATAGATATGGTATGTACCTACTGCGTCAGTGAAATTTGCAGAGTTTATGGTAACTGGTGAGCCGTCGCTAGTTGTGGCGTTTAGTTCTGTGTATCCTGCTCCCTGCTCTATGATTTGTGGATTGGTTCCATTCAGTGTAATGACTGGAGGAGTGGTGTCAGATACAGTTACAGTTCTGTTGACCTGGATTGCGTTATTGCCTGCTGTATCAGTTGAATCATAATAGATATGGTATGTGCCTACTGCGTCAGTGAAATTTGCAGAGTTTATGGTAACTGGTGAGCCGTCGTTAGTTGTGGCGTTTAGTTCTGTGTATCCTGCTCCCTGCTCTATTGTCTGTGGATTTTCACCAATCAAGGAAATGACTGGTGGAGTGGTGTCAGATACAGTTACAGTTCTGTTGACCTGGATTGCGTTATTGCCTGCTGTATCAGTTGAATCATAATAGATATAGTATGTGCCTACTGCGTCAGTGAAATTTGCAGAGTTTATGGTAATGGTAGAGCCGTCGTTAGTTGTGGCGTTTAGTTCTGTGTATCCTGCTCCCTGCTCTATTGTCTGTGGATTTTCACCAATCAGGGAAATGACTGGTGGAATGCTATCAAGAGTGGTTGTGATGGTATTATTTGCAGACAATGTAATTGCGTTACCATTAATGTCCTGTACTGCACCGGCACTAATGTCCAGCACTGAGACGTTAAATGCAATTACTGACTGGCGGTTTGTCAGAGTCATGTTGAATGATATTGTTGTACCATTGGCAGTTGTGGTTAGTTCCAAAGTTGATAGTGTTATGACATCTGTACTGGTATTGTTATCCCTGATGGAGAATCCAGTAGAGTTTATTGACGAGGTATTGATTGTCTCGCTAAATGTGACTGTAAAGATGCCAGTTCCCTCATTTAGTACTGCTGATGAGAATGTTGGTGGAGTGGTGTCAGATACAGTTACGGTCCTATTAACCTGGATTGCGTTATTGCCTGCTGTGTCAGTTGAATCATAATAGATATGGTATGTACCTACTGCGTCAGTGAAATTTGCAGAGTTTATGGTAATGGTAGAGCCGTCGTTAGTTGTGGCGTTTAGTTCTGTATAGCCATCACCAAGTTCTATTGTCTGTGGATTTTCACCAATCAGGGAAATGACTGGAGGAGTGGTGTCAGACACAGTTACAGTTCTGTTGACCTGGATTGCGTTATTGCCTGCTGTATCAGTTGAATCATAATAGATATGGTATGTGCCTACTAGATCAGTGAAATTTGCAGAGTTTATGGTAACTGGTGAGCCGTCGCTAGTTGTGGCGTTTAGTTCTGTGTATCCTGCTCCCTGCTCTATGATTTGTGGATTGGTTCCATTCAGTGTAATGACTGGAGGAGTGGTGTCAACTACGTTTACAGTCCTATTAACCTGGATTGCGTTATTGCCTGCTGTGTCAGTTGAATCATAATAGATATGGTATGTGCCTACTAGATCAGTGAAATTTGCAGAGTTTATGGTAACTGGTGAGCCGTCGTTAGTTGTGGCGTTTAGTTCTGTGTATCCTGCTCCCTGCTCTATGATTTGTGGATTGGTTCCATTCAGTGTAATGACTGGAGGAGTGGTGTCAACTACGTTTACAGTCCTATTAACCTGGATTGCGTTATTGCCTGCTGTGTCAGTTGAATCATAATAGATATGGTATGTGCCTACTAGATCAGTGAAATTTGCAGAGTTTATGGTAACTGGTGAGCCGTCGCTAGTTGTGGCGTTTAGTTCTGTGTATCCTGCTCCCTGCTCTATGATTTGTGGATTGGTTCCATTCAGTGTAATGACTGGAGGAGTGGTGTCAACTACGTTTACAGTCCTATTAACCTGGATTGCGTTATTGCCTGCTGTATCAGTTGAATCATAATAGATATGGTATGTGCCTACTAGATCAGTGAAATTTGCAGAGTTTATGGTAACTGGTGAGCCGTCGCTAGTTGTGGCGTTTAGTTCTGTGTATCCTGCTCCCTGCTCTATTGTCTGTGGATTTTCACCATTCAGTGTAATGACTGGAGGAGTGGTGTCAACTACGTTTACGGTCCTATTAATCTGGATTGCGTTATTGCCTGCTGTGTCAGTTGAATCATAATAGATATGGTATGTGCCTACTAGATCAGTGAAATTTGCAGAGTTTATGGTAACTGGTGAGCCGTCGCTAGTTGTGGCGTTTAGTTCTGTGTATCCTGCTCCCTGCTCTATTGTCTGTGGATTTTCACCATTCAGTGTAATGACTGGAGGAGTGGTGTCAACTACGTTTACAGTCCTATTAACCTGGATTGCGTTATTGCCTGCTGTGTCAGTTGAATCATAATAGATATGGTATGTGCCTACTAGATCAGTGAAATTTGCAGAGTTTATGGTAACTGGTGAGCCGTCGCTAGTTGTGGCGTTTAGTTCTGTGTATCCTGCTCCCTGCTCTATGATTTGTGGATTGGTTCCATTCAGTGTAATGACTGGAGGAGTGGTGTCAACTACGTTTACAGTCCTATTAACCTGGATTGCGTTATTGCCTGCTGTGTCAGTTGAATCATAATAGATATGGTATGTGCCTACTAGATCAGTGAAATTTGCAGAGTTTATGGTAACTGGTGAGCCGTCGTTAGTTGTGGCGTTTAGTTCTGTGTATCCTGCTCCCTGCTCTATTGTCTGTGGATTTTCACCATTCAGTGTAATGACTGGAGGAGTGGTGTCAACTACGTTTACAGTCCTATTAACCTGGATTGCGTTATTGCCTGCTGTGTCAGTTGAATCATAATAGATATGGTATGTGCCTACTAGATCAGTGAAATTTGCAGAGTCTATGGTAACTGGTGAGCCGTCGTTAGTTGTGGCGTTTAGTTCTGTGTATCCTGCTCCTTGCTCTATTGTCTGTGGATTTTCACCATTCAGTGTAATGACTGGAGGAGTGGTGTCAACTACGTTTACAGTCCTATTAACCTGGATTGCGTTATTGCCTGCTGTGTCAGTTGAATCATAATAGATATGGTATGTGCCTACTAGATCAGTGAAATTTGCAGAGTCTATGGTAACTGGTGAGCCGTCGTTAGTTGTGGCGTTTAGTTCTGTGTATCCTGCTCCCCGCTCTATTGTCTGTGGATTTTCACCATTCAGTGTAATGACTGGAGGAGTGGTGTCAACTACGTTTACGGTCCTATTAACCTGGATTGCGTTATTGCCTGCTGTGTCAGTTGAATCATAATAGATATGGTATGTGCCTACTAGATCAGTGAAATTTGCAGAGTTTATGGTAACTGGTGAGCCGTCGTTAGTTGTGGCGTTTAGTTCTGTGTATCCTGCTCCTTGCTCTATGATTTGTGGATTGGTTCCATTCAGTGTAATGACTGGAGGAGTGGTGTCAACTACGTTTACAGTCCTATTAACCTGGATTGCGTTATTGCCTGCTGTGTCAGTTGAATCATAATAGATATGGTATGTGCCTACTAGATCAGTGAAATTTGCAGAGTTTATGGTAACTGGTGAGCCGTCGTTAGTTGTGGCGTTTAGTTCTGTGTATCCTGCTCCTTGCTCTATTGTCTGTGGATTTTCACCAATCAGTGTAATGACTGGAGGAGTGGTGTCAGATACAGTTACAGTCCTATTAACCTGGATTGCGTTATTGCCTGCTGTGTCAGTTGAATCATAATAGATATGGTATGTGCCTACTAGATCAGTGAAATTTGCAGAGTTTATGGTAACTGGTGAGCCGTCGTTAGTTGTGGCGTTTAGTTCTGTGTATCCTGCTCCCTGCTCTATGATTTGTGGATTGGTTCCATTCAGTGTAATGACTGGAGGAGTGGTGTCAACTACGTTTACAGTCCTATTAACCTGGATTGCGTTATTGCCTGCTGTGTCAGTTGAATCATAATAGATATAGTATGTACCTACTAGATCAGTGAAATTTGCAGAGTTTATGGTAACTGGTGAGCCGTCGTTAGTTGTGGCGTTTAGTTCTGTGTATCCTGCTCCTTGCTCTATGATTTGTGGATTGGTTCCATTCAGTGTAATGACTGGAGGAGTGGTGTCAACTACGTTTACAGTCCTATTAACCTGGATTGCGTTATTGCCTGCTGTGTCAGTTGAATCATAATAGATATAGTATGTACCTACTGCGTCAGTGAAATTTGCAGAGTTTATGGTAACTGGTGAGCCGTCGTTTGTTGTGGCGTTTAGTTCTGTGTATCCTGCTCCCCGCTCTATTGTCTGTGGATTGTCACCGATCAGGGAAATGACTGGTGGAGTGGTATCAGATACAGTTACAGTTCTGTTGACCTGGATTGCGTTATTGCCTGCTGTGTCAGTTGAATCATAATAGATATGGTATGTGCCTACTGCGTCAGTGAAATTTGCAGAGTCTATGGTAACTGGTGAGCCGTCGTTAGTTGTGGCGTTTAGTTCTGTGTATCCTGCTCCCTGCTCTATTATCTGTGGATTGTCACCGATCAGGGAAATGACTGGTGGAATGCTGTCAAGAGTGGTTGTGATGGTATTATTTGCAGATAATGTAATTGCGTTACCATTAATGTCCTGTACTGCACCGGCACCAATGTCCAGCACTGAGACGTTGAATGCAATTACAGACTGGCGGTTTGTCAGAGTCATGTTGAATGATATTGTTGTACCATTGGCAGTTGTGGTTAGTTCCAGATTTGATAGTGTTATAGCGCCAGTACTGGTATTGTTGTTGTTATCCCTGATGGAGAATCCAGTAGAGTTTATTGACGAGGTATTGATTGTCTCGCTAAATGTGACTGTAAAGATGCCTGTTCCCTCATTTAGGACTGCGGATGAGAATGTTGGTGGAGTGGTGTCAGATACAATTACAGTCCTATTAACCTGGATTGCGTTATTGCCTGCTGTGTCAGTTGAATCATAATAGATGGTGTAATTACCTACTGCGTCAGTGAAATTTGCAGAGTCTATGGTAACTGGTGAGCCGTCGTTAGTTGTGGCGTTTAGTTCTGTGTATCCTGCTCCCCGCTCTATTGTCTGTGGATTTTCACCAGTCAGGGAAATGACTGGTGGAGTGGTGTCAGATACAATTACGGTCCTATTAACCTGGATTGCGTTATTGCCTGCTGTGTCAGTTGAATCATAATAGATATGGTATGTGCCTACTGCGTCAGTGAAATTTGCAGAGTCTATGGTAACTGGTGAGCCGTCGTTAGTTGTGGCGTTTAGTTCTGTGTATCCTGCTCCCCGCTCTATTGTCTGTGGATTTTCACCAGTCAGGGAAATGACTGGTGGAGTGGTGTCAGATACAATTACGGTCCTATTAACCTGGATTGCGTTATTGCCTGCTGTGTCAGTTGAATCATAATAGATATGGTATGTGCCTACTGCGTCAGTGAAATTTGCAGAGTCTATGGTAACTGGTGAGCCGTCGTTTGTTGTGGCGTTTAGTTCTGTGTATCCTGCTCCCTGCTCTATGATTTGTGGGTTGGCTCCATTCAGGATTATGATTGGAGGAGTGTTCAGAGTGTTTGTTACATTTTCTGCAAAGTTTAACAATGAATTCCCAGACACATCATCAATTGATCCAGACGTTCTGGTATAAGATATAGTCACATCATCACTATCAGAGATTGTTGCATCGGCGATGCCAAGTGTAATTGTATTATTAAAGACAGACACAATGGAGTTGATTGAACCGTCAGTGACTCCTCCAAGTACAAAGTCAGTAGGAGTGGCAGCAGAGTTTGTAACGTTATGATCTAGTGTGATTACAATCTGTGAAACTGAGAGGGTTTGGGCACTAGAGAACTGAGGAGAGTTTGCATCAATGGTGTCTAGTATGTCAGTACCATCATATGGCAAGCTTGTATTGCCTGCACTATCTGTGATTGTTACACCTGTGATTTGTAGTGGTGTGATCTGATCCGTGTCTCCTTCAGATATGGTGTATGTTGCAGTGTATGTGGTTCCGTTGTCGATACTGCTCCAGAATAATGGTACAGAATTATAAACGCTATTAATAGTAGCACCATTCTCAGCTGAAGTCAGAGTCAATGTGAATGATATGGTATCACCCACCTTGAGTACACCAAAAGTTGTTGTATTAGATGTGATGTTGATTATGGTTGGTAAAGTCGTGTCAACACTGTTCATAAACAATACATGTATGGCACCTCTGTCGGTACCACCAGTATCATCATAATATGCGCCAACTGCAATATCTAATGTACTATCATTATCTAGATCGCCAATGTTTGCAATGGAGCGTCCAAAGTTATCAGAATTAGACAAGACGGGGCCGTTTGCTGTAAGATCATTGATTTCTATGGTTTTTAATACACTTCTATTACTGTTCATAAGCATTACATGTATGGCACCTTTGTTGGGACCGCCAGCATCATCACCAGTTGCACCAACTGCAATATCCAATACACCGTCATTATTCAGGTCGCCAATGTTTGCAATGGAGCGTCCAAAGTGATCAGAATTAGACAAGACGGGGCCGTTTGACGTATTGGAATCGATCTTTGTAGTGCTAGATACGGTTCCATTACTGTTCATAAGCATTACATGTATGGCGCCTCTACTAGTACCGCCAGCATCATCACCAGATGCGCCAACTGCAATATCCAATACGCCGTCACCATTCAGGTCGCCAATGTTTGCAAGGGATTGTCCAAAGTTATCAGAATTAGACAAGTCAGGGCCGTTTGCTGTAAGATTATTGATTTCTATGGTGTTTGATACGGTTCCATTACTGTTCATAAGCATTACATGTATGGCGCCTCTACTAGTACCGCCAGCATCATCACCAGATGCGCCAACTGCAATATCCAATACGCCGTCATTATTCAGGTCGCCAATGTTTGCAATGGAGATTCCAAAGGCATCACCATCAAACAAGACAGGGCCGTTTGCTGTAAGATCATTGATTTCTATGGTGCGAGATACGGTTCCATTACTGTTCATAAGCATTACATGTATGGCACCTTTGTTGGTACCGCCAGCATCATCATCAGATGCACCAACTGCAATATCTAATATGCCGTCATTATTCAGATCGCCAATGTTTGCGATAGAAATTCCAAAGTTATCAGAATTAGACAAGTCAGGGCCGTTTGCTGTAAGATTATTGATTTCTATGGTGCGAGATATGATTCCATCACGGTTCATAAGCATTACATATATGGCACCTCTACTAGTACCGCCAGCATCATCATAATATGCACCAACTGCAATATCCAATATGCCGTCACCATTCAGGTCGCCAATGTTTGCAAGGGATTGTCCAAAGTTATCAGAATTAGACAAGTCAGGGCCGTTTGCTGTAAGATCATTGATTTCTATGGTGCGAGATACGGTTCCATTACTGTTCATAAGCATTACATGTATGGCGCCTCTATTAGTGCCGCCAGTATCATCACCAGATGCACCAACTGCAATATCCAATACACCGTCACTATTCAGGTCGCCAATGTTTGCGATAGAAATTCCAAAGTAATCATAACTAGACAAGTCAGGGCCGTTTGCTGTAAGACCATTGATTTCTATGGTGCGAGATACGGTTCCATTACTGTTCATAAGCATTACATGTATGACACCTCTACTAGTACCGCCAGTACTATCACCAGATGCACCAACTGCAATATCTAATATGCCGTCACTATTCAGGTCGCCAATGTTTGCAATGGAGATTCCAAAGTAATCATCATTAGACAAGACAGGACCGTTTGCTGTAAGATCATTGATTTCTATGGTGTTTGATACGGTTCCATTACTGTTCATAAGCATTACATGTATGGCGCCTCTATTAGTGCCGCCAGCATCATCAAAATATGCGCCAACTGCAATATCTAATGTACCATCATTATTCAGGTCGCCAATGTTTGCAATGGAGATTCCAAAGTGATCAGAATTAGACAAGTCAGGGCCGTTTGCTGTAAGATCATTGATTTCTATGGTGCGAGATACGGTTCCATTACTGTTCATAAGCATTACATGTATGGCACCTCTACTAGTACCGCCAGCATCATCACCAGATGCGCCAACTGCAATATCCAATACACCGTCACCATTCAGGTCGCCAATGTTTGCAATGGAGATACCAAAGTAATCATCATTAGACAAGACAGGACCGTTTGTTGTAAGATCATTGATTTCTATGGTGCGAGATACGGTTCCATTACTGTTCATAAGCATTACATGTATGGCACCTCTACTAGTGCCGCCAGCATCATCAAGTGCGCCAACTGCAATATCTAATACACCGTCACCATTCAGGTCGCCAATGTTTGCAATGGAGATTCCAAAGTAATCATCATTAGACAAGACAGGACCGTTTGTTGTAAGATCATTGATTTCTATGGTGTTTGATACGGTTCCATTACTGTTCATAAGCATTACATTTATGGCGCCTCTATTAGTGCCGCCAGTATCATCAAAATATGCGCCAACTGCAATATCTAATGTACCATCATTATTCAGGTCGCCAATGTTTGTAATGGATTGTCCAAAGTAATCATCATTAGACAAGACAAGGGCGTCTGCTGTAAGATCATTGATTTCTATGGTGTTTGATACAATTTCATCTCCGGTTGCAGATACATTTTGGTACATTATAGTATATAACGACCCAAGTGCTAATATCAGAAACATGAAGATCAGAGATAGATTTCTCAATTTAGTCACCTAAAAAATAGTGCAATACATAATAAGTATGTATCAACCTCTACGTCTAAATCCGCTAGAATAGTCAGACGTTATCAGTAGATGGGAAAGTAACTCAAATTTACTCTAAAATTTTTAAGATCTGAATCAAATTATTCAAATAGAAAAAGCTAGATACTAGTATGTTATTTATCAAACATGAGACGTACTTCGTTTGTTAACCTGACACACCAAGGAGCGATATCATCACAAGCATTTGGAATTATCTCTAAAATGATGTACAGTATATTGTCATTTCCATGTTCTATCAAAGCCAACTCACGGTTTCATAGTGTCGATGTACACAATTGCATAATGTCCTTGTGCATTGGAAACTCTTATGCAGAATCAGGATTAAAAAAACTGGCAATAGAATCAGGAAATCGTTCACCAACGGGTTCATGGCTAAGAAAGTGTATTAGGAAGATATCACAAAAAACAATGCTACTAAAGCTGCATCATTCATTGGATAGAACCATATCAAAATTAAGAGAAATGGGGGTATTTGAACAACCAGTTATAGTTGCAATTGACAAGCACCTCATACCACGATATAACAAATCAACAAACCCTTTTCTGATTAATTCAAAATCCAAGAACAGCACAAATCTCTTTGAGGCCTACTGTACCATGCAATGTGTGCTCAAAAGAATCAGAGCCCAATTAGGCTGTTATCCACCGTATAACAACAAATCAAATGCCGATTTTGTGCGTAAATTACTATCAGATGGCATCAATAATGGCATCAAGATCAGTCTCGTGCTAGTGGACAGAGAGTTTTTCACAGCTGGTGTAATTTCAGTGATAAAACGAATGAATCTAAAATTCCTAATGCCTGCAAAAAAGACACCGGGGATTAAAAAGGCAATAGAGATTATGCGTAATTGACTAAATCACGCCAACCATCTGAATTCCTTGCCTTTGTCTTCACATATAGTTACAAACTCTAACAAAATCATACATCTCAAAATTAAAGTCAGTCAAACTTGTACAAAAAATACAAAATAAATTATTAAACATGCAAAATAATCAGCTTGGCAAAAACGCACAGCGTAGCATTGTGATATTGTATGTATCAACCACTACGCCTAAATCCACTAATATAGTTGGACGTTATAGGCGTAAAACATACTCTTTGCTTGATTCATACGTGATATTTTACCATATATCTAATCAAAATATACAGTCCATGGCGGTGGTGGCGGTTCACCCTTTTTCCATCTAGACCGTATCTTTTTCCACATTGTACGCAGATTGACAAGACCTGTTACCACGCTAAACTCTGTTTCAAACTCTTCTAGTGTACCATCATATGCATCAACCATTCTTGCATAGGTTTTCATGTCACCTATGGTGTGCTCCACCCTGGCTCTGACCCCGTTCATCTTTCTGTTTTTTGCCCGTTCTCGGTTTGTTAGTTGGCGATTCTTTGATCTCTTTTTAGGTTGCATGGATTGTGTGTTGTTATCAAGGTAATCCGATATTCCTAAAAATCCCTTGTCAGAGTATAGCTTTGTTTTACTGCTTCCAGTCAGTAATTTTATTATATTAAAGATTGATTCAGATTCTTTTTTGAATATGCCAAAATCGTGATTACTGCCAAGATAGCTTTTGGTTTGGTGGATTATGATTCCTTTGCTGTTTGTTATTATCTCTGTGTTGAACGTAAATCGTTTCTTTTTGCCAGAGTATGATTTATTTCTTTGCACAGAATCCTCTGACCTTCGTACAGGTACATGTGTTCCATCAATTAGCAAGGTGTTGCCCAAGCACCTTTTGTATTTGTTGTATGGATTTCTCATCTGATTGTATTATATCAGACATATTCTTTGCAGTGGGCAAAATGCGTTTCAGTATCTCATCTACAAGCTTGATATATCTGCACACCGTGGTCTGATCAATGCCAAACAATGCTTGCTAGTTGTCTTGTGTAACGTTTGTTCTCTTTTTTATTAGTCTCACTAGTAATGCGTGTTCCGGATCAAGATTGCATCTGTTTCCTGCATCAGATTCTCGTTTACCTGATTTAATATCAAATAACGGCATTTTATCTAGATAGTCTAGTATGAATTCTCTAACATGTTTTAACAGCCAATAAAAATCGTCTATTTGATATCCTGTAAATGCATGCAAATGTTCTGGTGTTGACATTATGATGTGGCATATCTCTAGTTTGTGTGCAAATTCACGAACCTTCTTTCCCTTGATATCTACGTTCTCTGCCTTTGTTGCAGTCCATAATGCATCTAGTTCTGCTATTATCTTGTCCTTCTCATGTAGTGCACTGTCCTTCTCATGTAGTGCACTGTCCTTTTCATATAGTGCCTTGTCTTTGCTCTCAATCAGCTTTATCAATTGATTTGGAGCTAGCATTTCGTATTGGGACATATCAAAGCAAAAAATATACCAGGATCTAAACCTATCGTCTGAGAAATGTTTACCATCGTGTCAAATGTAAACAAGTTGATGCGTACAATTCGATTGTTATTTTGGTCGATTATGCATAAACTCTACTATATAACGGTGGAGGACATAGTTCCTGCAAAAAAGGTCGTTACACGATACATCATAACTAGGCGATACTGCAAGCATTGCAAAAAACAGGTATCTGCAAGGGTACCTGACGCACTGCCAAATGAGCGATTTGGAATCAGACTAATGACACTAATCGGAATACTAAAAACAATGGAATTATCTTATGGTAAAATATCACAGTTGTTACAAACAATATACTCATTAAATCTTACAGAATCAACAATTAACCATGCAGTAACAAAAATTGTAAAGGCATTTGGCCCAATATATCAAGAAATGATCTCAGAGCTAAAAAAAGAGGCAAACATACACACGGTGATGAGACGAGCTGGAGGTTGAACGGAAAAAATTACTGGCTGTGGACGTTTGTTGGGAAATTGGTTGCAGTATACGAGATTGACCCGACTCGCAGTAAGGATGTGCCAAAGAGAATCATTGGTGGGTTTAAAGGCAACGTTACAAGTGACTCGTATTCTGCATGGAATTATGTTGGTAAAACCCACCAAAGATGCCACATTCACTATATCCGAGAGATTGAGGATACATACAATACAAGAATCCCGGAAAAGAATTCACAGCATTTGCAGCACGCCTAAAGAGAATACTGTATGCCTTCACGATGCAGCAAAAATCACCAATGAGACAAAAAGACTAAAAGTGAAAAAGAATCTTGAGAGAAGAATATCTGCAATGATATCCAAAAAATACAGCGAGAAGAACTGCATCAGGTTTGTAAAAAGATTGAAACGTGAAAGAATGACGCTCTTTACGTTTTTGCAGACTGGAACTGATTACCATAACAACACGGCAGAGAGGGCAATACGACCAAACGTCATAATCAGAAAGATCACAAACGGTCATCGCTCAAAGGCCGGAGCTGATTCTCACAAGATATTGATGAGTATAAAGGAGACATGCCGGATGAGGGGATTGAATTTCCATGATTATGTTTTGGAATATCTGAGAAATTCTACTTCAAAACGGTAGACAGTTACACGAAATGACCTGTTTACATTGTGATGTATCCTGGTGTGCCATCAACTAACAATGATGCAGAAAACTCTATTCAAAAATGTGTCATGCAGAGAAATGTCCGGGGTCAACTGAAAAATGAAAAGGGGATGAAGACGCTTTTAGTATTTCTGACATGTTTTGAAACATGGAGAATCAGGGATCAGAACAGCCTAGTTGAGATGGGAAAATACATTTAGATGCTTGATTCATACGCTTGATTCAAATGTATTGACAGACCTGCTAAGAACAAGGAGATAGGCATCATCAAAAGGAAAAGCCGGTTATTCCTAGATGATAATTTCATTGATTAAAAAAATCAAGGTAATGTTAAATGTAGTATTTTTTGATTTCATGCAAATTGGGAGAATTTCAAGAGTTTGCAGAAGCACTGTTTGGTCAATTATCAGTGGAGATTAATGAAGAGAAAGAGATCACAGAGCTGTCAATCAGGGCCAAAGAAAGCCTTGCAGGTAAAGTACAATTCAAGGAATTGGAGGATATGGTCAGAGAAATTTTCCCAGTTTTCAGGGACAAAACAGAAGAGTTTCTCGGTGTAAAGGTTCCTGCCAATTTACAGATAAAATTTCCAGGACTGGCAGATTTAAAAAGAGTGAAAGGAGACAAGGTATTTACAGACAAGGAGACAAAGGGGTTTGTTACAGAATTATTTAACGCAGTTGCAAACGAGGATCCAAAAAAGATTGCAGAATTGATGCAGCAAGATACTAGAAAATATTTGGTATATTCAACATATGCAATTCAGTACATATCTAAAATCACAACCACGTATGGGGATTATCTTGATTCTGTAATTTATCTAAACAGATTCATTTTATCAAAATATCCACAGATTATTCTTCACAGACAGGGAGAGCCATACGAATCAAGATTTGAGAATGTAAATTCAGGATATTGGGGCGCAGTAAAGATGACAGTTTTAGAAGAATTGATTCATTCCACACAGGAAAACCTGCAGCAGGTAAACAAAAACGCCGCAATGCAGGTAAACAAGATCAACGAGGAACTGGCAGGTGTGATTTTATCGCTTGACACTAATACTATCAACAAGCTCTCAGAGTATTGTCAATTACAGGCTGTGCCAGATGATTTTCCATTTGCAAAAAAAGCGAATTTATTTTTCTTTTTGAATCCAGATCATTTTCTAATTGAGCAGATTGGGCCGGATGTCATGACATTTACACACGTAGAGATAGACCCAAAAATAGGAGAATTAATTCCACGACTTTTAGACATTTACAAGAGATGGCTTGGTCCGATTCAGCAACACCATGCAACATTTACTGCCATGGAAGGAATGGCAGGTTTTGCAATTGACAGTATATTAGAGGACGACAAGGATTTTCAAAATTATCTTACCACGTTTATGGGGACAGATTTTTCATCATATCATGTCCGAAAGAGCATGGGGAAAGATTTTACCAAAGCAGTGTATGAAAAACTAGGCAGAGACACCTTCAAGAGAATAATTAACAGTCCACCAAGCACCAGAGAGTTGAAGTATCCTCAGTCATATCTCAAAGCACAGAGTCAGTAGCGTTGGAAGACGAGTTTGATCCGTTTATTGCAGGATGGATTTTATTTATCAAGAATAAAAATTTCAACCTGGCTGAAAAATGCCTGAAATTTGCCCAGATTTTAGAATATCCGGATCTGGACATGGAAGAATACATTCAAAAGATAAATCAGATAGGGATTACTCTAAGAAGATCAATCAGCGATGTTAAAAATCCAACGTACCTGATTTCAATGTTAAATGAACATTTCTTTGGAAACTTGGGTTTTATCGGAGATGATGATGATTATTACAATCCAAAGAACAATTTTCTAAACGAGGTAATCGATAAAAAATCAGGTCTGCCAATTACTATCTCAATTCTTTACGCTGAAGTTGCAAAGTTTATCGGACTGGATCTTAAAATTGTTGGATTTCCAGGTCACATACTAGTAAAATATAACGAAGCAATGATTCTGGATCCATTTAATGATGGACGACTATTAGGTGTGGATGACTTGCAGGAGATGCTGGATCGCAACTTTGATGAAGAGATGAAATTCAAACCGGAATTTCTTGACGAGATAGAGTCAGAAGAAATTATTTTAAGATTGACCCGTGACTTGAAGAATTCATACATACAATCATTTGTGTATGACAAGGCACTCAGATGTGCCGATATGGTTTTGGAAATCGAACCAGAGTCTCCATTGGATGTCAGGGATAAAGGAATTCTAGAAGAGAGACTACAAAACTCCAAAGTTGCACTGGAATATTTGAACAAATATTTAGAGATCAGTCCAAACGCAGAAGATATTGACTTTGTTTTGGAAATGATAAGAAGCATAAAGACAAGGAAGACTAGTCAATGATAGAATCTATTTCCTTGCCACTTTTGATTAGTGATATTTCATGGCGGGCAATTTTATTTCTTAACGCTCCTTTGAGAATATCGACCTCACCTCTAAGTAATGAGATTTCATCTTCAAGTCTGGCAACTCGCCCATATATGGTTTCAGCATCTGAACTCATGATTATTTATCTGCAAAAATTGGCTTAAAAAGCTATGGGTGAATTTTTTTACAATGTGCTTGCTTTATGAATTAAATTTCAAACTCTCCGCGACATTTCTCGCACTTTCCCCTCTCTTTTCCGGGTGCGCCAAGAAGAAAGACCTTGCCAATTGTATTGCATATAGGGCACATTCCAGTCGTTGCATTTTTAGGGCTGGTTCGAATAATTTTTTGACTTTTCCTTCGTCCCATTGAAAAAACTTTTTTAATCGGTCTATTAAGTCTAATTTTTCATGGTGCAAGAAGGAATTTTAAGCACTGAGATTGGATAAATTAACAGATTCATCATGAAATAGAAAGGAACCGGAGGGGGGAGGAATTGGGGGTTCAACCAAGTTAATCCAAAAAATTCGCAGGGCCTTTGATTGCAAGTCGCCTCATACAGATGAGTGCCAAAATTGGTGAATTTTAGGTAATTATCTAGAGTTTTGAAGTTCCTTTGTGTTTGTGTCAAAAAAATAACCTGCTTTGACATATCTTGTGCATAATACTTTAAAACTGTAGACAGTTACATTTTAGTCATTTTTCAATTCAACTGGATTCAGGTATATTGACTATCAAAAGTTCGTGAGTACCTTTGCAGAATTTTCAAAAAGGAAATGTATATTCTGTCTTGAATTTTCAGCCCAGTATTCCAACATTGCATTACATCAAATTTGGAATGACATTTTGATATTTATAACATGTATCTGTCTGCGAATACCATTCCATCATGAAGCCACAGTTAGACGAGTATACTAATTCTTTACTGGAAATTCCTTGGCTAGTTTTGAATTGTGTATTGTCCTGTGTCAGGCTATGTCCACACGTAAAGTTTGTTAGTTATTTCTAGACACTAGTTTTATTCTTGTTTGCCTCATGGTGTGATCATCGAGATCTGGTTTTGATGCGTTTCATATCTCACAGACATTATCTCCAACTAGATTTACAAGAAAAAATTCTACTTTAAAGCACTAGGCACGTTTGAATGTAGATACCATGACAGAGAAGGACAATTTTCTTGATCTTGTGAAATCATTGCAGGGGCAACAGGGTAGGAGGACATTTACAAGTAATGTCATACCCCACAGCACGAATCTCCTAGTTTACAAAAAAAGTAGAATGATTCTACCCAGATACAGATATCTTTCAACGTATGAGTCAAGCAAAGAACATGTTTTATGGGAATTGTCTAGAGTTTTAAAGTTCCTTTGTGTTTGTGTCAAAAAAATAACCTGTTTTGACATATCTTGTGCATAATACTTTAAAACTGTAGACAGTTACGTTTTATGTCTATAACGTCTTGACTGTTCTAGTGGATTTAGGCGTAGAGGTTGATACATACATTTCAGCAATGACAAATTGAGAGGACTTTCTGTGGCATACATATCAAGATGATAAAACAAGAGTACAATAGAAAATCAAAAAGTATGGTCATAACAATTTACATCAGAATCAAATCTAATCCCAGCAGATAGAAAAGTAGAGTTAAATTCTTTGATTTTTGTGGATTCTAATCCGGATCTCTAAATCATTCTCACAGTTATGAAAAACCATTATTTTATCGCTATTCTATCACATGTCATTCCGACATATCGAGATTTTGTTGATTTTACTATCCAATTATTTCATGCTCTAGCATCACCAATCAAAAAACTCTGAGAATTGGATAATTGAGAGTTACTTTTTCATCTACTGAATCCAGATACAGTAAAGAGGAACCAAAAAGAATGCAGAAAATGATTACCTTACAGATGGAATAAGAGCAGCTAGATAAGATTCTCAGAAATAAATGCGTGCTAGTGAAATCGTCCAGACATCCAATGCTTCAACTACACATTACAGTAAGAGTTTAGGTTGAGCACGAATTTTAGATGTTCTAGTCAGTAGACCTAAACTCTTACACATTACAGTATTAAGCGCAGGGAGGGGGATTCGAACCCCCGTGTTCTTGCAAACATGGAATTAGCAATCCCACGCCCTACCAGGCTAGGCGACCCCTGCACAAAGATGCATTAAATTAATCTGTAAATAAATTCATTCGTTCTCAAATCAGTCATAACTGTTCCCAGTTTCATAGTAAGAGTTTAGGTCTCCTGACTAAAACCTTTAAAATTCGTGCTCAACCTAAACTCTTATCTCTGTTTTCCAATTATACGATTGTGTGCAGATTACAGTATAACTGTCGTTTTTAGTCTGTTGTATGATTTTCGTCACAGTTGAACTGAATTAGGAACATAGTTATGAATTGGGAAGCAAAATTCAATTTCATCAATATCGAGTCTTTCTACCTACAATTGAGGTATGAATCAGCAAAGAACATGTTTTATGCCTATAACATTTGACTGTTCTAGCAGATTTAGGCATAGAGGTTGATACATACCAATTGAGATAACAGCAAGTCTGATATCAAATTAGGCATAACACTGTAGTTATACAGATTCATGCCCAACTAGATGAACTTTAACTCAGACTTTAAGAACGTGTTAGAAAGAGTAGGAAATGTCGGATATTTTCAGACAATAAAGTCGTTTAGATGTGGACAGTTCCAGCAGTGAAAGCTGTCAGTTTTTCAAGACTCCAAACCATGGAATACATGTTTGTGGCCAGAGTACATCCACCAGAGTATCCAAGAGGGAATTGGCAGAACAGCAAATAACCGTAATTGTCTAGAGTTTTAAAGTATTATGCACAAGATATGTCAAAACAGGTTGTTTTTTTGACACAAGCACAAAGTAACTTCAAAACTGTAGACAATTACAAATAACCAGTGTTGTCATAATGCACTAGTTGGAATAATTGTGTTGAATATTATCAATGGTGATTTACATTGTGTTTTTTTTATCAAACATTCATTTGTTAGATCAAGCATGTGATTGCAAACACATTAGAATTTAGGTAACTGTCTACAGTTTTGAAGTATTACGCACAAGATATGTCAAAACAGGTTGTTTTTTTGACACAAGCACAAAGTAACTTCAAAACTGTAGACAGTTACCAATGGAGGTATATGTGATCAATTCCACGTTAGAGCATGGGAAATCAATAACAATTCTGTAATTGGCTCAGCTCATGAAGAGGATTTGAATTACAAATCTTATTGGGATCGAATAGACATTCAACACATCTCCACATCAGGTCCAAATTATACAGAATATAATATTGGAACTTTTGGTGGACTATATCATTCACTACAAGGATTTGATAGTGGAGAAGATGAGGCTACTGGTGAATTCACTGGTGGATGTTGGAGTAGTTCTAAGGATTCTCACAATATGGGAAATTCATACACCAGAAATACCATAAAAAAGGGTGTTACTGAGAACTCTGCTTACAATGACGGATATGCAAGTTATCAACTGTTCATAACCTTTTTTATTGTTTTAATCAATGAATAATTATGTCAAGTAAACAAAAATTATTTTTATTTAGTCTGATAGCCATCCTTCCAGTTGTAATTTTATTTCCAACAGACCCAATATTGTTGATGTTCTTTTTTATGCCAATTACAATTTTTGCAAGTGCCATTATAGGACTATCTTTTTTAAAAAAATCAAAAAAATTCACAATTGGAATTTCATCGCTTGTTGCCATTTCTTATCCTGTAATTCTTTATGGATCTGGCTATTTGACAGGATGGCCTGGTTTTAATTGAGATTTTTTTAAATTAGGTACAATAAATGTTAAGTAAACAAAATATTCGTAACTGTCTACAGTTTTGAAGTATTACGCACAAGATATGTCAAAACAGGTTGTTTTTTGACACAAGCACGAAAGAACTTCAAAAATGTAGACAGTTACAAATATTCTCATATTTGGATTAGTTGCTGTAATACCCACAGTTATTGGAATGTTATATGACTCATTCCTGTTCCTTGGATTTATTACAGAGATTCCTGTCTTTGCAGTTGTATTTTTGATATTATCTTTTTTCATAAAGTCAAACAAAATTAAAAGTAACTGTCTACCGTTTTGAAGTAGAATTTCTCAGATATTCCAAAGCATAATCATGGAAATTCAATCCCCTCATCCGGCATGTCTCCTTTATACTCATCAATATCTTGTGAGAATCAGCGCCGGCCTTTGAGCGATGGCCGTTTGTGATCTTTCTGATTATGACATTTGGTCGTATTGCCCTCTCTGCTGTGTTGTTATGGTAATCAGTTCCAGTCTGCAAAACGTAAAGAGCGTCATTCTTTCACGTTTCAATCTTTTTACAAACCTGATGCAGTTCTTCTCGCTGTATTTTTTGGATATCATTGCAGATATTCTTCTCTCAAAATTCTTTTTCACTTGTAGTCTTTTTGTCTCATTGGTGATTTTTGCTGCATCGTGAAGGTATACAGTATTCTCTTTAGGCGTGCTGCAAATGGTGTGAATTCTTTTCCGGGATTCTTGTATTGTATGTATCCTCAATCTCTAGGATATAGTGAATGTGGCATCTTTGGTGGGTTTTACCAACATAATTCCATGCAGAATACGAGTCACTTGTAACGTTGCCTTTAAACCCACCAATGATTCTCTTTGGCACATCCTTACTGCGAGTCGGGTCAATCTCGTATACTGCAACCAATTTCCCAACAAACGCCCACAGCCAGTAATTTTTTCCGTTCAACCTCCAGCTCGTCTCATCACCGTGTGTATGTTTGCCTCTTTTTTTAGCTCTGAGATCATTTCTTGATATGTTGGGCCAAATGCCTTTGCAATCTTTGTTACTGCATGGTTAATTGCTGATTCTGTAAGATTTAATGAGTATATTGTTTGTAACAACTGATATTTTACCATAAGATAATCCCATGGTTTTTAGTATTCCGATTAGTGTCACTAGTCTGATTCCAAATCGCTCATTTGGCAGTGTGTCAGGTACCATTGCAGATACCTGTTTTTTGCAATGCTTGCAGTATCGCCTGGTTATGATGTATCGTGTAATGACATTTTTGCAGGAACTATGTCCTCCACTGTTATATGGTATGTATCAGTTGGCTCTGAGAGTTCATTACCGCATACGTTACAATCTGTCTGATCAATAACCTTTTCGTCATCAAAACCTGTTCTGGACTAGATCTGTTACACCTTTGATGGTTAGACTGCGGGGTCTTTTCCCGCGGTTTGTCAGATGTGTTGGTTTTTGCATTTATGCCTTTTGCAGCAAGTGCAGAAATTGTTTTTTTGATGGACGTGTTCTCTTTTTTTAGCAGAGCATTTTCTCCTTCTATCTGTGCATAATTGTCTTTGAGATGAGCAATATCTTCTTTGAGATGAGCATTATCTTCTTTGAGATGTTTTAATTCTTCTATAACTTTATTAATTTTTCCAGCCTTTGCTTTGAGATGGGCATTATCTTCTTTGAGATGTTTTAATTGTCGTTCAAGGGTATTGCAATGTTTACAACAATGTTCCATTTCATTCTTTTTTTGCATTGATATATCCTGTTTTTACTACTAATCAAAAAAGATGTATGACAAAAATACTACATGTGTAGCTTCAAAACTCTAGACAATTACGAATTTAGTTTGTTTACCTCTGACTGGTGTTTCAAATACTTTTGAACAAAATAGAGCATACGCTATTCAAAGGATGTGGAATGAACATGGCCTGTCAAGATGAAATCAGATTATGCTGATAATTTGCCCCTTTGAGAACATGAAATTTTAAAAAATGATTTCTCTGACAAGAGTAGAATTAAATACGCTCAATTGACAAATCTCGCTGAAATGGGAAGAAAAGCAGCCATAATAAATGGTGATGGAACCGGTCCCGAACTAGTTGACGCTGTGATTCAGGTCTTAAAGGCGTGTAATACCCAAATTGAACTTGTTCGTTGTGAGGCAGGATCAGAACAGTGGGAAAAGAATGGTGGAGACACGTACATTCCAGAGGCCACATCAAAGATTATGGATGAGAGTAATGCCTGCTACAAAGGTCCCACTACGACCATACCATTGCCTAATGCGCCAAGGAGTGTTGCCGTTTCTACACGGCAAAAATTTAATCTGTATGCAAATGTCAGACCCATCAAGACATATGACAGGTTATCGCCGGACACAAAGCTTGATTTTGTGTGTTTTAGGGAAGCAACAGAGGGATTATACGCAGGAATAGAGTTTGATACGTCTGAGGATTCTGCCATAGCGATCAGAAAAATAACAAGAAAAGGTTGCAAAAGAATAGTAGATTCTGCATTTGAATGGGCAACAAAGTATGGGTTAGATAAAGTGATAGCAATTACAAAAAGAAATATTCTAAAGAGAACCGATGGGATTTTTTGGAGTGAGGTAGAGAGAGCCAGAGAAGAAAATCAGGGAATCGAGATTGAGGAATACTATATTGACAATATGGCTCAGCAACTAGTAAAGAATCCAGAGAGATTCAACAATTCCGTATTACTAAGTACGAATCTGTTCATGGATATAATATCAGAATGTGCTTCTGGCAGTATTGGCTCGATTGGAAATGTTTACTCTGCAAACATTGGCGATAATTATGCCATGTTTGAGCCAGCACACGGCAGTGCGCCAAAATACAAAGGAATGGACAAGGTAAACCCTGTTGCTGCGATTTTATCAGGAGCATGGATGACAGAATATCTTGATGAACCTGAAATAAAGGATGCAATTTTCAAGGCCACAGACAGAGTAATCAATGAAGGAAAATTTGTAACGTACGATATTGGCGGCAATGCCAAAACAAGCGAGATGACAGACGCAATTGCAAAATATTCTGCTGAACTGTTAAGAAAATGATTATTTTTTCACTTCAACAAGTATCAATTCCTCAAAAAACAATTTCTTTCGTGCAATGATTTTTGCCGTCAATCCTTTTTTTTCTGTTGCGTCAATTAATGCCTGATAATTTGAAAGTGAGGATGTAACAAAAAGAAACTTTCCTGATGCACTCAGACACACGATGGCTGAATTTATTATTTTTAGAGGTATGAATAGTCCTTCTGCGCCGCCGTCTGTTGCAATATCAAGAATTTCGTCAGTTGCAAGATAGGGCAAGTTACAAACAATGAGATCAAATTTTATGTTTAATGCATCTGAACTGTTACAGCAAACAAGATTTTTTGTTTTGTAGGTCTGATGTTTTAGCACGTTATAGTTAATGTCAGTTCCAACTACAAAGGAAAAATTCTCAGAGAGTAATTTTGTCAGATACCCAGAACCGCTTCCAATATCTAATGCAAAACATCCCTTTTCATTTTCAATGTTATCTGCCAGGAAAAAAGTATCCTCCGAAGGAGGATACTCGTCATTTTTCAAGGATTTGGTTTGCAAGGCGGATTATTTCATCTCCTGAAAGATCGTCTACTCGTTTGTCCATTACAGTTTCCTTGTTGAATTGTTTTAGGATATTTTTGATAGTTTTTCGCCTGTATGAAAAAATCTTGTTGACAGTTTTGATTAGATCCTTTTTCATAGTGTTTTTTTGGACTAGTTCTAATAGTACGGAATCAACTTTTGGGGGAGGGGAAAAATTATTTTTTCCCACATGGGATATTTTTTTAATTTCAAAGGCATGATTGGCAATAATACCTACTGCCTTTCTTTTCCTGGCAGATTTTGAGAGCAGTTTATCAGCAAATTCTTTTTGAACCATGACTACACCATGAGAGAAAGGGGTTTGCGCAAGCCATTCTATTGCATCTTTGCTCTTAGAGTATGGAATGTTTGATACAAAGATGGAGAATGGATCATTTTTCTTAAAACCGTCACCTGATTTTAAGATGAGGTTATCAATATCAGAGAATGCAGATTTTGCGTTTCTAACGAGTTTTTCATCGATATCAACTGAGATTACTTTGTCTGCCTTTTCACAGAGCAACGGGGTCAGTATTCCCAATCCGGTTCCAAGCTCAAATACGACATCCTGTTTTGTGATTTTGGCCTCTGAGACAATTGATTTGGCAATTAGATTCGAGTTCAGAAAGTGTTGCCCGAGTCGTTTTCGTTTTATCATCTCTTTACAAAGAGATTCATTCTGCATTCACCGGTAATTTCATCCATGATTCGTTCTGAAATGTGTCTTACTGGATCTTTGAATCCGACTCTGTCTTGCAAATCTTTATAGTTTTCAAACTTTTTCTTTTCTCTTTCTTCAAGCATTGTTTTCATGTAGATTTTTCCAATTCCCGGAATTAGCTCTAGTGCATGAATTCTTGGCGTTAACGGTTGCGCATTGTTTAGATAATCAACAAATTTTGATTCGTTGAGAGTCACAATATTTTCCACTACTGTGTTTAATTCATTTTGAGATGACGATGAGATGTGATCGTATTCCATCTTTCCTAGGACAGACAAGACTTTGGTTCGTCCCTCTTTTCCGATATAGATTTTCTCACCTATCTCAAATGTTGAATTAGGTATTCCAAGAACTTCTAAAAGAGTCAGATAATCTTCTCCAATACAGGTAATCATTATCCCCTCTCTTCCTCTCACACTAGTTGATTTTCCTCTATGGTTAAAATCTAGAATGTGTGCATACTCTTCATATTTTCTAGGTGGGTTGTGTTCCCTAAACAAAATAAAATACTCCTGAAAAATTAAGAATGCTCCTTGATTATCTTGAGTATTTTTTTTAGAGTCTCAGCAAGGATTAGTTTTTTCCAACCAAACGTAAAAGAACGCAGTTCAGCTAGACTTGTTGGTTTGATGTTTACAATTTCAACAGCTTCATCTTCTGTTAATGCACATTCCTTCATGAGTTGTTTTTTCATTTCTTTTGCATTTTTAGAATCAAATGATATAAACTTTGAAACATAGTCATATGTCCAACGTTGAATTTGGTCCATCTCTTCAACATCCACTTTGCCCAAGATTTCCTTAACTTCTGAAAGAGAAATTGATTGTTTCTTTTTTACTTTTTCCATATCATACACCGAATGGTTTGATATGATCCAACCTAGTGATTAAAGTTTTCGATTTATTACCCAATTTCACATCAAGTGTTATAGCACGTCTGCCAACGTTTTGGATGACACCCACTTTACCGTGGTATCGTCTGTGTGGCAGTCCTTTGTGCTGTCTAGGATCAATAATGACAAGTGCCTGTTGGCCTTTATGGTATTCACGTAACAAGAATGAGACTCCTCTAGGGGCCTTTTTCTTCATAACGGATCTGGATTTATGTTTAAATCCATGTGAACGACCATGGGATTTCTTAGTTGCCATGTAGTATAGTGCCTTCAAAAGCCCTATTTAAGATGTGGTTTCAATGATTTTTATTTTACAAAATCATGAGGATTTATGCCTAGATTTTATCTGCTCTTCAAATAACTTTACGTGTATCATCTGATATTTCAACAATTTGGCACTATAGAAGACGAGATAATTTTTGCGTTGCCCATGTTTGGGCGAGTTGTAACTTTCTGCTGTAATGATACAGTTGCCTTTTTAAGCAGTTTGTGATGGGGTGACAGAAAAGGTAACTGTCTACAGTTTTAAAGTATTACGCACAAGATATGTCAAAACAGGTTGTTTTTTTGACACAAACACAAAGAAACTTTAAAACTGTATACAATTACACAAACTCTAGTTAAATCACGTCTCAGACAGTTTGTTTGTTTTATCACCAATTACTGTGAGACGTTCCACTATAGATCTTTGCGTTTTTAGCCGATTTTGAGCACATCTGGGTTAACTGGTTGTATCACCCAACACAAGAATCAGATATAATCTATCTCTGAGGGTTTATCATCCAGAGATATTTTTCCCAGTAATTCTGGTCTACACATCAAGTGATTGTTCCGCCTGATTTAATCAAGACGCCACTCCCAGACTCTACTGTGAGATTGTTGTTTGCAAAGTCAATATTCAAAGTGGTTCCATCTGTAATGATCAAGAGAGAGTTGTTTTGCACTAGAACATTACCTAGAACTATAACATCAGAGCTTGTGGTACAGCCAGTTGTAATTATCCAGTCCCCAGAGGTGGGAACAGTACAAGATGTGGTGAGAATTCCATCAGTTGCTGTAACTGTTATCATATCTACACTATTGGAGAAACCGTCAGCCAGACTAGTACCCGTATATTCCACATTAGGCGTGCTGTCATTTGTGGCATTGTGGGTGAATACCAGCTCTGTTATATCTACTAGTGTGTCTGCATCATTATACCCGGCAACTGCAGTTGGTGTATTTCCTGCAAAACCCCACTCTGAGAATATCAATGTGCCCGATACACTCTCGTCAAATGTCACTCTGGTCTGAGTGAATGAATCAGAGCGGGCAGTAAATGTTGGAGAAATTCCATCAGTTGCTGTAATTGATCCTGTGGCCACTTTACTGGAGAGATTGTCTATCAAACTAGTACCCGTATATGTGACAGTAGGTGTCTGACTGGCAATATCATGGGTGAATGTTATCGCTGTTATATCTACTAGTGTGTCTGCATCATTATACCCGGCAACTGCAGTTGGCGTATTTCCTGCAAAGCTCCACTCTGAGAGTGTTAGCGTACCTGATACTATATCACTAAATGTTACGGTAGTCTGGGTAGATGAATCAGAGCGGGCAGTAAATGTTGAAGGAGTTATAAACAGATCAAAGGGGGCAAACAGCGCATACTCGTAGACTTTATCATTCTGATCACCTACAATGAACATTCTTGTCCCGTCATTGGAGAATGTAATGCCCTGAGGAAAAGTATCCTTTAAGGATATGTCAAATGATTTGGTGAATGTGGAACTAGACACACTAAATGGGGCAGAGAGGGCATACACATATACCCTGTCATTCTGGCCACCTACAGCAAACATTCTTGTCCCGTCATTGGAGAATGCGACACCATGAATAGAATTGTCCTGTGAGGACATGTCAAAAAAACCATCTAGTGTGAAATTGAGCACGTTGAATGGTACAGATAACGCATACTCGTAGACACTGTCGGTGTTGAATCCTGTAACGAACATTCTTGCTCCGTCATTGGAGAATGTCACATCTGTTGGAAAAGAATCCAGTGTGGATAGAGCAGAACTGTTACTAGATGTAAAACTAGTCACGTTGAATGGTACAGATAACGCATACTCGTAGACCATGTTGCTGGCTAGTCCTGCAATGAACATCTTTTCCCCATTATTTGATACTGCGATACCCCGAGGATTGACATCCTGTAAAGATAGAGAAAGAGAGGCAGAGAATGTTGAACTAGTCACATCAAATGGGGCAGATAACGCATACTCGTAGACTTTGTTATTCTGTTGGCCTACAACAAACATTCTTGTCCCGTCATTGGAGAATGTCACATCTGTTGGGGTGTCGTCCTCAGATGATACAGTATAGTTAGTTATTGGGATGGATGCAGATATGGAAACTGTTGCAGCAGCCACACTATGTGAGGAATCGTCTATCAAACTAGTACCCGTATATGTGACAGCAGACATTTGACTGGCACTATGGGTAAAGATCAATTCAGTTATACTAGATAATGTCTCTGCATTGCTGTGCCCTAAAACTGCTGTTGGTGTATTTCCTGCATAGCTCCACTCTGAGAATGTCAGTACTCCAGATACTCTTTCACTAAATGTTATGATGGTCCTGGTGGCAGAAAATGACTGGGCAGTAAATGTTGGGATAATTCCATCCGATGAGATGACTGTTGCAGCAATCAATACGTTAGAGCTGCGGTCAGCTAGGTTGTTGCTACCAGTATATGTGACATTTAATGTCTGACTGGTCGCATCAGTATGGGTGAATACCAGTCTTGTTATACTTGATAGTATACTGTTATTATCATACCCTGCAACTCTAGTCGGAGTATTTCCATCAAAGCTCCACTCTGAGAATCTCAATACTCCGGATATTTCCCTGCTAAATGTTACAGTGGTCTGGGTGGATGAATCTGATCGGGATGAGAATGCCGGAGGGTTTGCATCAATGGTGTATAGTATGTCAGTGCCGCTAAATGGTAAACTGGAGTCGCCTGCAGCATCAGTCATTATTACGCCTGTGATTTGTAGCGGAGTGGTCTGGTCTGCATCTCTGTTAGATACTGTATAATTTGCAGTGTATGTGGTTCCGTTGTTTATGCTGTTCCAGGATAATGCTACAGAGTTGTAAGTACCACTAATGGTGAGGCCAACCTCAGCTGAATCAGGAGTCAGTGTGAATAGTATGGTATCGCCCACTAGGAGCACGCCAAAAGACGTTGCGTTTGATGTAATGTTGGATATGATTGGCGGCGCATCAATAAACATTACATGTACTGTACCTACGTCATTACCGCTGGCACTATCATCACCATATGCAGCAACTGCGATATCTGATGTACCATCACCATCAAGGTCGCCAATGTTTGCAATGGATGATCCAAAGTAATCACCACGGGACAAGACAAGGCCGCTTGTCCTCTCATCAATTGATATGGTGCGAGATGTGCTTCCATCGCTGTTTAAAAGTAGTACATGTGTAGCGCCAGTATTATCACTAAAGAGAGCACTGGACCCATCAGCATCATGATACGGTTGACCAACTGCAACATCCGATATGCCATCACCATTCAGGTCACCAATGTTTGCAATAGAGAATCCAAATCGATTATACGAACTCACGATAACTTCACCTAGTGTATGAACATTGATTTCTATGGTGCGAGATATGCTTCCATTGCTGTTCAAAAGTATTATATGTACGGCACCACTGTCTGCTCGAGGATCACCGCTACCATCCTCAAGATTTCGATTACCCCATGCGCCAACTGCGATATCTGATATACCATCACCATTCAGATCGCCAATGTTTGCAATGGATGCTCCAAACCGATCATCACTATACAAGGAAGGACCGTTTGTCGTACCTGAATTGATCTCTATGGTATTTGATACTGTTCCATTTCTGTTCATAAACATTACATGTACAGCACCAGCGAGGTTATTATCACCAATTGCACCAACTGCAATATCCGATATACCGTCACCGTTCAGGTCACCAATGTTTGCAATGGCTGATCCAAATTGATCCTTATTACCCAGCACAGGACCGTTTGTACTAGTAGAGTTGATCTCTACGGTGCGCAATATGGTTCCATTACCATTCATAAACATTATATGTATGACGCCACTATCCGTATTTCCTGTATCATCATTACGTGCACCAACTGCAACATCAGATATACCATCACCATTTAGATCACCAATGTTTGCAATGGATGCTCCAAACTGATCACCACTATACAAGAGAGGGCCGTTTTTCGTATTGTTGTTGATCTTTATGGTGTCTGATACTGTTCCATTTCTGTTCATAAACATTACATGTATAGCACCAGTATAGCCATTATCGCCAAGTGCACCAACTGCAACATCAGATATACCATCACCATTCATGTCGCCAATATCTGCAATAGAGGTTCCAAAGTAATCACTAGCACTCAAGGTAGGGCCGTTTGCCGTACTGCTGTTGATCTCATTGACACTAGATATGATATTATCTCCAACTGCAGACACATTTTGAAATGTTGTAGCATAAATTGTTCCAAGTGTAATCATTAAAAGCATAAAGATTAGTGGTAATTTTTTCAGTTTAACTCAACCATACAAAAAGCACATCATATAATAATCATACCAAATCCTAGAATTAGCTTACCTCGTGACTCTTGGGCAAAGATTACGTTTCGCTTGGAACAGATCATCTATAGACTTTGCAAAAAGGATGTCAAAAAAAGCACATCTGTGGTAACTGTCTACAGTTTTGAAGTATTACGCACAAGATATGTCAAAACAGGTTGTTTTTTTGACACAAACACGAAGGAACTTCAAAACGGTAGACAGTTACATGTCCAAACGTTTGCATTCTTGCACAACATGAGAAAGCAAGATGATTATTCAAAGTTCACCAAAATAATCTCAGTTCTTTATATAGCAACAAAATTCTACATTAAGAGCGACAGTATTTTATAAAATTCATCTGAGAGTATCTGTTCTGAGTTGACCGCATGCTGCTGAGATCTCAATGCCTTTTTCCACACGTACAGTGCAATTTACACCGGCATTAGACAGAATTCGTTCAAATTCAAGGATTTTATTTTGTGTTGGACGCTTAAAATCACCGGTGGTGGGATTGATAGGAATCAGATTTACATGAGAACCGTTGCCTTTCAAAAGTCTGGCTAGTTCTTTTGCAATTTCAGGTGAATCATTAATTCCTGCCATAAGAGCGTATTCAAAAGTTACACGACGTCCAGTTTTTTTGTAATAGTGCCTACTTGCTTTAATGATATTGTCAACAGAGTCAGGACCTGCCGTGGAGACAAGTTGTTTTCGTAGTTGATTGTTTGGCGCATGAAGTGATATTGCAAGGCCAATCTGTAGATTTTCTTGGGCCAGTTTATCAATTCCAGATGTAATACCAATAGTAGAGATGGTTATGTGTCGCTGAGCAAGTCCAAAACCTCTATCATGTGTTAAAATTCGAACAGCCCGAATCATTTCATCATAGTTTGCCATGGGTTCACCCATTCCCATAAAGACCAAATTTGTTACATGTTCTCCTCGTTGTTGTAAGATATCTGCAAAATGAATCACTTGAGAAACAATGTGTTCTGCTTTGAGATTTGTTTCAAATCCCATTTGGCCAGTTGCGCAAAATACACATCCCATTGCACAGCCAATTTGAGTAGAAACACAGATTGTTGATCTTGGATGACCGCCAATTTTTGATGGATCATATTGCATTAGAACAGTTTCTACAGAATTTTCACCAGTAAGGTTGAGCAATAGTTTAGTTGTATCTCCATCATCACTTACAATACGATGGATTTCCTTTGCAGAGCCTACAGTGTAACCTGCTTCAATTAACTTTTCTCGCATATCTTTTGGAAGCTGTTTCAATTCGGAGATATTTTTAGGAAACTTGTAGTAAAGAGGCAAAAGGATTTGATCTGCCCGATATCTTTGATAGCCCATATCAATTACTAGTTGTTCCATCTCTTCGGGAAGTAAGCGATAAAGATCTGTCATGATATGCAATAGATTCTCAAATATATTATAATTTGTATGAATCAAGCAAATAACATGTTTTATGCCTATAACGTTCAACTAATCTAGTCTATTCAGGCGTAAAAGTTGATACATACTATAATTTAATCGATGATAATAAAGATAAAATTCATTTCAAAAAAAGAAAAAGAGGGGCTACTCTTTTATGGATTCTAAATTATCTGATTCAGTGTCTATTGTAGCATCTATTGTAGAGTCTACTGATTCAACATCAGATGTTTCTGAAGTGGTATCTGTCTCTGGAGTTTCAGTGATTGATTCAACATCAGATGTTTCTGAAGTGGTATCTGTCTCTGGAGTTTCAGTGATTGATTCAACATCAGATGTTTCTGAAGTGGTATCTGTCTCTGATTTCTTTGCTTTTTTTGTAGTTGTCTTTTTGGTCTTTTTCTCAGCTTCCTCAGGGTCTATAACACCTGCAACACCTAGAGCAAAGAGTACTTCTTGTTCTGGATGATGAGGGCTATCTACCATTCTAGCAATTCGTTTCTTGCCTGATTTCTTGAAGTATATTCTGTAGGTACTTGTGTGCGCAACTACATTTCCACCAATTGGACGGGTTGGATCTCCAAAGAAGACATCAGGAGAAGACATAACTTGATTGGTTGCAATAGCAGCACAATCGTATGTTTCGGCAATTCTTACCAATAGATGAACAAAATGATTTAGTTTTTGTTGTCTAATGGATAATGTGCCTCTTCCAAGATATTCAACGCGGAACAGTCCAACTGCAGAATCTACAACAATTAGTTTTATGTTGTTTTCCTCAATTACAGAACCAGATTCTTCTAGAATTAGTGTTTGATGTGCACTGTTATATGCACGAGCAACAATAATGCGATCTAGAACTCTATCTGGATCCAAACCATTAGCTTGTGCAATGGATACAATTCTTTCAGGTCTGAAAGTATTTTCAGTATCGATGTACAAAACACCACCTTCAAGTCCACCTTCTTCTTTGGTTTTTTGGACCATTACAGACATTGTATGGGCAAATTGTGTTTTACCACAACCAAATTCTCCATAAACTTCTGTCAAGGCTTGGGTTTCAAGACCACCGTCAAATAGGGTATCAAGACAGTTGGTGCCAGTGGTAATTTTACCAATATTTTGTCTACGTTTGTAAATTTCACTTGCACTGACAAAGTCTTTGGAAAGCAATCCTCCTTCAACTAGATGTTGTCTAGCTTTATTGACGATTTTTGCTGCAGTATCTTTTTCCATTCCAGTTATTTCTGAAATTTCGATTGGACCTCTAACGATGAGATCCATGACGTTGTGGATACCGGCATCAGACAATTTTCTTGTAGTTACAGGACCTACGCCCTCTAAACTATCCAGTCTTAAATCTTCCATTATACCGTATAGTACGGTACGTGTACTTTATAAAAGTGTCGTTTTAGGGCACAAATCCATAGTTGCTTTTTTGACCTGTAAATTTTCGGTTGCTTTTGAGTGGATAATAGCGTGTACCATCGCCTAGCCAAATTTGGCCATCTAGTATGTATTAATCTCTACGCCTAAATCCATTAGAACAGTTGGACGTTATAGGCGTAAAACATGCTCTTTGCTGATTCATACATACTGTTTGATGATGAATCTTGTGTTCATGCCCACTGAGTTTTTAACTGATAATCAGTTGATTGATCAGAATCTAATGGGAATGCACGTAATTGTCTAGAGTTTTAAAGTTCCTTCTTGTTTGTGTCAAAAAAATAACCTGTTTTGACATATCTTGTGCGTAATACTTCAAAACTGTAGACAGTTACGATTATGCGTAATTGACTAAACCACGCCAGCCATCACAACAATACTCAAACAAAATCATTAGACGTATTACGTAATTATTTCTAGGTACGATTTGTAGAAGATAATTTTTCAGATTATTCGGAAATTTTGAATTTTTAGGCATAAAATTACACAAAATATTGAATGTTGAAAAAAATCATCCTAATTACACAAAAGGTCCATTACCATCATATCAAATGTGAACAAGTTGATGCGCACAAGTCGATTGTTGTTTGTTATTTTGGTCAATTACGCATAATCTCTATAGAATCAATCATTGAACAAAAAGTAGAGTGTGAAGTCAATGAAAACATCATCACTATCTCATTTAAGGGTAAATCATGAGAAAGATATACGAGATTAAAAATATGGAGAAAAAATACGTCATACTAATTCCATTGTTTCTTGCATGTGTAATTCACCTCGTAAACCCAGTAGGGTTTCCAGATGTTTTCTTTGATGAGGGAATACACATGAGAAGAGCAATGAATACAATAGACACAGGTAATCCTCAAGAAAGTTATCTTTATGATCATCCGTATTTTGGCCAGATAATTCTTGCAGGAGTTTTACAGATTACAAATTATCCACATAATGAAACTGCAACTGATCCTACATCGTTACAGAATCTATACCTTATTCCAAGATTATTCATGGGGATGGTTGCAGTGCTGAATACTTTTCTTGTATATCAAATTGCAAAAGAGAAATTTAGTAATAATGTTGCCTTGCTAGCATCGACATTATTTGCAGTAATGCCATACACATGGATTTTTGATAGAATATTGTTGGATTCGATATTGTTACCATTTCTTCTTGCATCCATCCTGCTTGCAATTCATTTTGCAAAACCACAAGGCAAAATGTGGCTTGCACCCGTTTCTGGAATCATGTTGGGACTTGCAATATTTACAAAGATTCCAGTATTTGTTTTCATTCCTCTTGGTATTTGGTTAATTTTTCAAAAGAGAAAAAAATATCAAGATACTCTGATTTGGATAATACCAGTACTGTTAATTCCAATGTTATGGCCTGCAAACAGCATAATCCTAGATCAATTTGATTTATGGATTAAAGATGTGTTATGGCAGACTCAAAGAAGTAACAGTATTCTAGAAATTGTCGGTTACTTTCTAGTAATTGATCCAGTGTTATTTGTAATTGGTATGGCAGGAATAGTATATTCTGCAATTACACGAAACAAGTTTGTTTTATTTTGGTTTGTTCCGTTTATGGCATTCCTATCATTAATTGGATTTAAGCAGTATTTTCACTGGATACCAATAATACCAATTTTATGTATAAGCGCAAGTATTTGGTTGTTAGAGATGCCTAAAAAAATTAAATATGTTCAATCAAAAACAATTCATAGAATAATTATTGCATCTATTCTTGTATTTGGATTTTCAAGCACAATGCTCATCATTACTAATGATATATCGTATAATCAATTTGAAGCACTGTCATATGTGATTGAAAACAAAAAGGAACAAAATACAATATTGGCAAGTCCAATATATTCTTGGATTCTCTATGACATATACAATATAGAAAATGTTCCAGCAGACTATTCAATGGTATTGTTTTACCCAATTGAAACTGAAAATATCACAGTTATTGCAGATCCACATTTCATGATAGATCAAAATAGAGGTCCAGAACTTGTCAAAGTATACAATGATACCCAATCTGTAGAATACTTTGAAGGTAGAGTCAATGAATTCGATACCAGAATATATCCATACACAAATATGATGGTAACTCAAGAAGGATTCTCCATAGACATCAGAGAAGGTAAATGGGGTAAACCATAGTCATAAAGGCAAAAAAATACATGTCAAACATTTTAATCTAAATTAAAGTGGTAGATGATATTGAGTACAGCAGAAATTTCAATAATTTTACCAACATATAATGAATCAAAAAATATTTGTGGCATTCTAGAACACATACAAAAATCTATTTCAAAAGATATTAGCATAGAGACAATAGTAATAGATGATAATTCCCAAGACGGCACTGCAAAGATTGCAGAGGATTATTATTATTCGATTAAAGAGAAAACAAACCATACGATTAATGTAATTAAAAGAAAGGCAAAAAATGGATCAAGTTCTGCAATTTTAAGTGGAATCACTGAAGCATCAGGAGATACTATTGTAGTAATGGATAGTGATTTTTCTCATCCACCGCACATCATCCCTAAAATGATTGATACTCTAAAACAAACTAGTTGTGACATTGTCATCGCATCAAGATATGTTAAAGGAGGTTCCATTCAAGGATGGCCATTAAAAAGAAAATTGATGAGTAAGATTGCTACAATAATTGCAAAAAAAGGTCTAGGAGTTAAATCGCAAGACCCAATGTCAGGATTTTTTGCATTCAAAAAAAGTATCATCAAAGGATTAAAATTTGATGCAATTGGCTACAAAATGCTACTAGAAATTTTGGTGAAAACTAAAGGCATCAAAATACAAGAAATACCCTATACATTTACAGATAGGGAAAAAGGTACAAGCAAACTAGGAATGGGGACTGTTCTAGATTACTGTAAATCCGTTTGGAAATTATACAAGTACGGTAGACGAGTTGGAAAAGAGGAACGAAGGACTTCAGTTAGATTTTTCTCAAAAGCTGCGAGATTTTTCACAGTAGGAGCAATTGGATTAGGAGTAAATTATTTTGCATCTATGTTGTTTGCATTGAGTGCAGATATATGGTATCTTCATGCAACCATGATAGGGATAGTGTTTTCCATTACAAGTAATTTCTTTTTGAACAAGTATTGGACATTTGAAGACAGAGATTTTTCTACAAAGAAGACAGTCATCCAGTATGGAAAATTTGTTGTGTTTAGCTCTATTGGAGCACTAGTTCAACTTGGAATGGTGTACTATCTAGTAGACAATGGAGATGTATCATACCCAATTTCATTAGTGTTGGCAGTAGGAATTGCTGCATTTAGTAATTTTATATTAAACAAGAAATGGACTTTCAAAGAAAAAGTTTGGAGTTAAATCATCTAACATGATCATCTTTTAATCGTTGAGTGTCAGATTCTTGAAACAATCCAAAAGATATTTCTAAAATTTTCAAATCAGTTATTGCTTCTAATCTATGAACGGCCTTTTTTGGAATCAGTAGATGGGAAAGTAACTCTGGTTACACATTCTAGGAAATATTTATCTTTGTTATTTCGAAAATAATCTATAATCATTTTTACAAAGAAACATTTGAGAATTTCAATTGATATTATCGGTTTGTAATTTTCCACATCTGACACTGCTGAAATGAATAAATTTGCAATAATCCATGCGTTATACAAAACCATCGAATAGTAAAAATATAACAGTCTTGTGGATTGGTTTGGACTGGCAGTTCTTGGCCTGAATCTTCCAACACATGCATAACCAGTTTCAATTCCCCAACGCATTTTTTAGTCTGTTGGAGTAATTGTCTAGAGTTTTGAAGTTCCTTTGTGTTTGTGTCAAAAATTATATGTTTTGACATATCGTAAGAGTTTAGGTTGAGCACGAATTTTAGATGTTCTAGTCAGGAGACCTAAACTCTTACGATATGTCTTGTGCGTAATACTTCAAAACTGTAGACAGTTACCTGTTGGAATGTTTTGTATGTTCTGTGAGATGTCTCTTGGTGAAATGTTTGTTGCAAATGTAATGTACTGGTCAACGATACCTGATTTTTTTGTATTTTTGTTTGGCAGAATCACAAGAGTGAATGATTCAGCATGTCCAGATGCTGATTTTATCATAGAGATTATGCGTAATTGACTAAAATAACAAACAACAATCGACTTGTGCACATCGACTTGTGCACATTTGATATGACGGTAATGGACCTTTTGTGTAATTAGAGTGATTTTTTTCAACATTCTATGTTTTGCATAACTTTATGCCTAAAAATCCAAAATTTCAGAATAATCTGAAAAATTACCTTCTAAAAATCGTACCTAGAAATAATTACGCAATACGCCTAATAATTTTGTTTGAGTGTTGTTGTGATGGTTGACGTGGTTTAGTCAATTACGCATAATCTCTAATGATTGCACCTTCCAATGGTATTTTGGACATGTTATCCTTCGTTGCACCCAAAAATCCTAGAGGAGACAAAAGAATGTTAAATTTAATGTCATACAGAGCTAGTATCCTAAATAGGGATGTTTGTTATGAATCTTCATGTATTTGGACTTTAGTTGAAGAAATAATAGGAAACCAAAATTTAATCAAATTTGTTTATGATGTAAATAAAAATGGAAATTCATTGGCGCAATTAATACACAATAATGGTCATGATTGGAAAATCATAAGGACTTTATTAATTCAAACGTGTAATTCAGACATTGTTGATCTATATACAATACGACTATTAGAATTTTTTAAAAATGCTAAATTAATTATTGAACAAAATTCTGAACTAATAGAATCTTTCAATAATGATTTTACTGTATTATGTGATGTAACTAATGAGGTTGAATTATAATAAAATTTCATCCTGCCTGATTTTAAGAAGTACGACTTTTCACAAGTAATGTAAAATTTTCTCCATGTCACGATAGAAAACAGTAATTTTATGTCCCATCAATCAAATAGAACCTAACGGTGATAACAAGTGGATGACAGTAATTCAGAACGCAAGTAAAAATTATTTAGTGGACAATACATCATGATAATAACAAAGTATTGCGAGTTGAGCAAAATCTTTTTTGCATTTTGTGATATGTTTTGAAATTTGTTTTTTTACTTGTTTTTCAAACTTTTGTTTAGGAATGAAAATAGAATATTCTAAATTTACATCTTTGAATACAAAACCTTCATCTTCCCAATAGCCTTCTGAGGGACTTGCAGATAGCCCACCATATTTAGTTATGAAAAATTTTTTACTTCTTGTATTTTTTTACCAGAAATACGTTTACCATTATTATGAAATTTTGGCAACTTGTAATAAAGTTTGACCTTCTTGATTAATCCCATTATAGTTTTTGATAAGGAATATTTTTTCTAGTAAGTAGAGTAGACTGTTTTTTAGTGATGAAATATTCATCTTTTGAAATGGCTTTGAATTGTTGGCTGGTAGATAACAAGACATCCAACATCTTTGCTTCATTTTTGGAAGATACCTTGATCTTTCTATATTCTAGTACGGTACTCATAGCATAATTTCCAGAATATATTTAATATATCTGTAATTTCTTATTAAGAAATGTTAACAAAGTTAATAATAATCCTTTAACATTTTGTGCGATATTACCTAAATCCCCCAAACCTATTATTCGCATCTATACATAACTGCGAGTTGACAGAACCAAAAATCAACCTTGAGGGTCAAGATCACGAAGTCCACGTATTCCCACAATCTGTAATTGAGATGCAGACTAGTGAAATATACATTACAGGTAAGAAGAACAAAACAGCTTTTACTCAATTCCAAATGTTCAGAGTGGGGGACTAGTTTCGAATCATCATGATGAAATTGTTTATTTCAGGTTGGAGAATTTGAAGAGGGAAAATAATCTTTGTATCTGTTCTAGCATTTTTTCCATCTGTGGTTTTAGTGCGACAAGTTCACCATCTAGAGTACTTGTACTAAACACATTTTCAAGTGCATCATTTATCTCTACAATTTTTGACATTGGTACACCTTTCACATCTTGATTAAATTTTATGTATGTGTCAACCTCTACGTCTAAATCCGCTAGAATAGTCAAGATGTTATAGGCATAAAACATGTTCTTTGCTTGATACATACAATTTTATCAGTGTATCATATACATCTTGAATATCATTTATGGTCTGTTACAGCATTATCAAAGATGGTTGTAACTGTTTACAGTTTTGAAGTGTTACGCACAAGATATGTCAAAATAGGTTATTTTTTTGACACAAACACGAAGGAACTTCAAAACTCTAGACCAGTAGATGGGAAAGTAACTCAAATTTACTCTGAAATTTTTAAGATCTGAATCAAATTATTCAAATAGAAAAAGCTAGATACTAGTATGTTATTTATCAAACATGAGACGTACTTTGTTTGCTGACTTGACACACCAAGGAGTGATATTATCACAAGCATTTGGAATTATCTCTAAAATGATGTAACATATGTTATCATTTCCATGTTCTACCAAAGCCAACTCACGGTTTCATAGTGTCGATGTACACAATTGCATAATGTCCTTGTGCATTGGAAACTCTTATGCAGAATCAGGATTAAAAAAACTGGCAATAGAATCAGGAAATCGTTCACCAACTGGTTCATGGCTAAGAAAGGGTATTGAAAAGATATCGCAAAAAACAATGCTACTCAAACTGCATCAATCATTGGATAGCACCATATCAAAATTAAGAGAAAGGGGAGGGGTATTTGAACAACCAGTTATAGTTGCAATTGACAAGCATCTCATACCACGATATAACAAATCAACAAACCCTTTTCTGATCAATTCAAAATCCAAGAGTAGCACAAATCTCTTTGAGGCCTACTACACCATGCAATGTGTGCTCTAAAGAATCAGAGGGTGGAGCTCAATTAGGCCGTTATCCACCGTATAACAACAAATCAAATGCCGATTTTGTGCGTAAATTACTATCAGATGGTATCAATAATGGCATCAAGATCAGGCCTCGTGCTAGTGGACAGGGAGTTTTTCACAGCTGGTGTAATTTCAGTGATAAAACGAATGAATCTAAAATTCCTAATGCCTGCAAAAAAGACACCAGGGATTAAAAAGGCAATAGAGCAGTACGTCAATGGAGAAAGAGAATCAATTTCAAAATACACGATAAAATCAGCATCTGGACATGCTGAATCATTCACTCTTGTGATTCTGCCAAACAAAAATACAAAAAAATCAGGTATCATTAACCAGTACATTACATTTGCAACAAACATTTCACCAAGAGACATCTCACAGAACATACAAAACATTCCAACAGACTAAAAAATGCGTTGGGGAATTGAAACTGGTTATGCATGTGTTGGAAGATTCAGGCCAAGAACTGCCAGTCCAAACCAATCCACAAGACTGTTATATTTTTACTATTCGATGGTTTTGTATAACGCATGGATTATTGCAAATTCATTCATTTCAGCAGTGTCAGATGTGGAAAATTACAAACCGATAATATCAATTGAAATTCTCAAATGTTTCTTTGTAAAAATGATTATAGATTATTTCCGAAATAACAAAGATAAATATTTCCTAGAATGTGTAACCAGAGTTACTATCCCATCTACTGTTAGACAATTACATTGTTAGTCGTTATCTCGGCCACCGCCTGATGGCTTGCCAGGCTTTTTACTGGGATAACCTCCGCCTTTGCCTTTTCCAAATTTAATGTTCATACTAAAATTAATGTCAAACAAACATAAATAAGTTACTACTTTTTGATTCCAACATCCTACAATCTACAGATATGTTGTCAATTATCTTAAAGCAGCCTAGACTCTTTCTATTAGAATTATGCCCGTATCGATTAGGTATTGAATTGATTTTACAAAGTCCTCATCAGAAATTAAATTTTCAACCCACCATCTTGCATTGTTTTTGAACCAAACAGGAATTTCTGATTCGGTGATTAAACTGCGTTCGGTAGCAGGTATGACGATAAAACCCTCATTAATTAGATATTTAATTTCATCAATAAATTCAGAATTTAAAGTCATATACCATAATTTTGCATTGTCTTTGATCCAGTCAGGAATTTCAGGATCAGATACCAGAAATGAGATTGTCCCCACATGTGAATCATCATGTGATAATTCAACAACATAAGATCCCGATAGCGAATGCTCATCTATTGAAATCATAGCTCTATAACCTCCGCTATTGGAAAGTGCAGCATCAAAGTTCTGAGATTGTCCATCAGGGTAAGTAATTGTCACGTTTAATGGAATATCTTTTCCAGGATTTTCAATACTTCCTGAGAGTGTAATCTCTTCAACTTTGCCAGACAATGGTTTTGCAATCTTGTATGCACCTAATTGTGGAGAACTGTAAAAGGAGGATGCCGGCTTTGCTTTTAACAGACTAGATATGCTAGCATTGCCAAAAGCATCCCTTGAATCATAATATTTCACATCCAGACTGCCACCAGCCGAAGAGATTAACATGGTTCCCGACTTGTCACACATTGTTGTAGGAATTCTAATCACTCCTTCAAAAATTCCCGTACTAGGTCCGGTTTCAACAAGAGCAAATCCAGCATCGCCAAGGCCTCCATATTCCACACCATCTATGGTGCAGCGTTTGTAACGAATGTCCTTAAACAGTACTTCAAGCAAGATGACCCCGTCTTTTCCAACAGTATCAACATTTTCAGAATTTGGATCATTGATTACAGAATAGATATCAACTAGATCATGTTTCAAGTTAAGATCTGGATCATTTAGTGTGATCGTTACAGGTTGGCCAAAACGATAAGATTTGGCACTAGCCGACAAGATGCCAGAAATTGTGTCAATATTGGATTTTGTCGATGTTGTTGTAATGATTCCAACTGTATCCAAATCAGAATAAGAGATGGATATTCCTTTATTATCTGCCAGTCTGTCTGTAACGATAAATTTGATTTGATCATCAATTGGTTGAAGTGTTTGAATAAACCGAGGATCTAAAATATTTAGTTGATTGGCAACGGAATACTCTACAGTACCGACAAAAACAGCAGAATTGTCAAATGTCTCTTCTAGTTCAAAACGGTGAATGGAATTGCCTACATAATTAGAATTGACAATTCCAAATGAAAAGAAATCAAACATTATTGGCTGTGAAGCAACTTCGCCGGATACAGTTCCAGCAGAGCCAAAAGTAATCACAAGGTATACGGTTCCACTTTTATCAAAGATCTCATTAATGCCATCATCTAATTGAACAAAACCTTTGGATGAGGTCAAATCTCCAGAGTCAATTATTGTTACAGGTGATGCTCCAAGGGAACCAAAATAGAGTACCATTGAAGCATCAGCAAAATCTGAAATTTCGAGATCATTGGCTAGTGACCTCAGATCATAGTGAAGCCAGTTCGTACCATCAGAGTTTGGAATGGATGTATCAATTAACAGGGACTGTAACTCTGAGGCTGAAATTCCTAGATTAAGAGAGATTTTCTCAAAATCACCATCATTTACCGGAGAGGTATCAATGAATAGTCGCGCAGAATTTGGGTCAGGAACAGAGGAATTTGCAGAATCACCATCAGATAACAGATCATCAGTAGATAAAGTGAAGAATTTGACATCAGAGGCACTAACAAGTGTAATCGGGGTTCCAATTTGCAGTGTTGGAATTATCGAGTAATCCCTAGAGGCATCAAAGTCATCCCGCAAGCCAGAATTAAAGTTCTGATCAGGATCAACTAGAACCACATCATATTTAGTTCCAGGCTTTAGGGATTGATGGCCATCACCTATGGTTATAGTGGGATTTAATGCAACAGTAGCTGTAGAGAAACCTGTAAGAACGGATGCGGATTTTTTGTCATATTGGATGGAACCGGTTTGGCCTCTAGGCGCATCATTTAAAATTCCCAGGGTTGACTGGTCACTGTTATCAGCATTATCAAAGATACCAGAATTGGGACCAGTCTCCACCAATGTGAGAATTTCCAAAAAGGTCTGACTGCCATCAGAAACACTAGTGTCAGGCTGTTCATCGTTTGATTGCAATTCAATTACAGAGCCCAGACGTATAGAGAGCTTTCCGTTATCCTCAAATCCCAAAGCAGCAAGATGTGGAACCAAATTCACCAGACCCGCTCCTCCATTTGCCAGACTAGAACCGTTATCATCAAAGGCTTGATAAAATGTAGATGGAATAGAGTCCACATCAAATGTCCAGGAATCCGCATCAGTAGGATCCTGATTTAATTGAAAGTCATTTACCGTCAGAAAAACGTGTGCATTTCTGGGATATGTGTCCCTATCAAGATGAAATGAGATGTTTTGAATTTCATCATATTCAAGTGAAACCTGTTGTAATGGACCAGCAGGATTGTATCGTATTGTTACATCATTAAACGAATAGAGTTGAATCAATGGCCATGCATTAGAATCCAGTCCTATTTGTCCGGAAGGAACATTAGAATTCGTATTTATTGACTTTGCATTTCTGACCACATTATTCAGATTTGCAGAACCAGTCAGAAAGCCGGTACACGGACTAAATGAAGAGTTGCCATCAGTAAAATCACTCAGACCGGCAGATCGCGGCACTGCAACCCCGTCAGTTTCAGAAAAAGAGATTCCAAGTACGGACGGTGATGTGTCCCTGCTGCAAAAGACTCCAAAATCCAGGCCTCTTCCATTCAGACCAACTGTAGAATCTGCAATCTTTGCTTTCTTAACATTTGCAAAATAAGCATACCAGTTACCATCAGTTGTCTGAACCATTCGCAGTGATTTTCCATTAAGCGTAACATCTGGTTCACCCTTTCCTTCATCAGTATCATGCAGATTTGGATCACGAACAACCACTTCAATTACCATAGAGCCTGAAAAATGATTGTCAAATTGGGAATTTTCTGCAGAGACAGACAAGTTTGGATTACCTGACGCCTCTACATTTATCATAGGAATTAATGGGATAGTTGAGAGAATTGCCAGCAGATAAAAGTATTTTTTGTCCAACAATGTAAGATTCCGTCTAATCACAAATAACGTTGTCGTAACATTTATTCTTAGAAACTAGTAATACATGCATACGATATCAAAGAATAGGAAAATGTTTGTTCAAAGAACCAGAGTCTTGCAGATTTCATTTTTGGCTGTTTTTTCTGCATTTTTAGTAGAATTAATTTTTGGCCTGGTTTCAAACAGCCTTGCCCTCATAACAGATAGCATTCATGCATTGCTGGATAGTGTGGTCACTGTCATCTTACTTTGGGCAGCAAGAATGGCAACCAAGCCCCCTGATGCAGAGCATACATACGGACATGGAAAGATGGAATCACTTGGAGGGTTGATTGGAGGAATGGCAATCTTTCTGATAGCATGTTTTTTCATTTACGAATCTGTCAACAGACTGCAGAGCCCACCGCCAAACATTCTGCCTGGATTATTTGCGATAATTGGCGGAATATACACAATAGGAATCGATATTTTTAGAATAGTTTTGTTAAAAAGATCCATAAAAAAAATCGGAGGTGCTACTCTAAAGGCAGATTTTTACCATGCATTTATGGATCTTGGCTCTACTGCAGTTGCAATTGCCGGAATAGTTTTGATATCATATGGATTCCATTATGGGGATTTTGTTGCAGCGTTGATTTTAGGGGTATTATTAGTAGTACTCAGCATAAGACTAGTCTACAAAACCGCCCTTGAGTTGACAGACATTATCTCACCGGAACTTGTAAAAAGTGTCAGAGAGATCACATCTTTAACAAAAGGAGTCACAGATGCAGGACCGGTTCTCATGAGAAGATCAGGTGATGTAATTTTTGCAGACATTACGATCTCTGTGAGGGGTGACACTAGCTTTGACAAGGCACATGAGATCAGCAACAATGTTGAGAGGAACATAAAAAACAGAGTTTCAAATGCAGAGATCACAATCCATTTTGAACCAGATTGGAGAGATGTTCCGCTGAATACAAAAATTCTAGATGTTGTAAAAAATATTGATGGTGTAAAAGAAGTACACAACGTCAGCACGCACAAGACCAAGGGAAAGACATATTCAAATTTTCATGTAATGGTTGACAAGGAGATTAATCTGCTGTCAGCCCACAAAATTTCTGAAATTATAGAGCAAAAGATTCAAGAAAACATACCTGAAATTGAACATGCTACTATCCATTTAGAGCCATTTGTGAGAGTTCCAGATAATCTCAATTTGGAAGACGAGGTTGTAAAAAAAGAGATAAGGGCCATTCTAGAGAGATATCCAGAGATCAAGTGGATTGGTAGAATAGTGTCATTGAATTTTGAGAACATTCTCAAGATAGACATTGATTGTTCGTTTGACAGGGAATTAACAATTGAAAAAGTTCATGAGCTGACATCAAAGATAGAACAGGTCATCAGAGCACAAGTCAAGAATGCCGTAATCACAATCCATCCAGAACCAGACTAGACCAGAATGCTTGTCAGATACATTACCAACATTCCTACTGCAAAACCAGAGACTATCATGGTACTAGAGAGATCATAGCCACCCTCGTCTCTAATCCATTTCATTATTACGACGATTACCTGAAAGATAGCTCCGGCCCCAATTGCAAGAAAGATCACCGAAGTGAATGGAGAATAAACAAATCCGCCCACCCATGCACCAAAAATGGCAGGAGAGCCTGCAATCAGTCCCATGGCAGCCAGTTTTCCAATCATTAATTTTTCTCGAGACATTGGTGCGGCAATGGCAATGCCTTCAGTAGTGTTGTGCAAAGCAAACCCTACAATTAGAAACGTGCTAAATGCAATGGAACCCAGACCTAGAGCCGCACCAATAGCAAGTCCCTCGCCAAAATTATGTATGCCAATTCCAACTGAGATCATCAGTGCAATTGCAACAGGTTTCGCAATTCTAGAGGAATCAGCTTTTCTGACAAGTCTGTCTCCAAGGTAATACAATCCTAGAAAAGACAGTACGGTAACTGTGGCAACAAGCAACGTGCCATTAAAGATTCCAGCCAGATTTTGATCAGAGACATCAACTGCCTCTTCAATGGAATCAAGTGCCAGAAAGAACAACAGTCCGACAGTCAATGCCAAAAAGAAATGGTATTTTTGCTTGCTTATCCTTTTGATGAAAGGAAGCCACAACAATCCGATCATTACAGGTATAATTCCAACATAGGTTCCAATTACTGCAAAAAAGATTACAAGATCAAAGGAAGGCTCGAGTGCAGGAGCAGCCGCCTCGATCTCTTTTTCAAATCTAGTTCCATCCTCGATTGTAATTCCAAGCACATATGGTTCTGCCAGATTCCACTCGTATGGAATTCTTACCAGAGCTGTTTCAAATCTTTCTAAAAATCCATCAGGTTCAACTACAGCTGGCCGAATTCTATCATTTACATCTGCCATAACCACATTGAGAGGGACAGGCCCGGTGTTTCTAACCGTAACTTGAATTTCAGAATCAACAAAGGCTACGGTCTCGATGGTTACTTTAGGCAGAGCAACGCCCAAGTCCAACAGATCAGATCCAGGACCGGAAATGTAGAGAAGCAAGACAACAAGAAAAGCAAACGGGACTAGGCCGCTTGCCACAACTTTCCCTTTGGATAAACTGTTACTGTTCATATTCTGTTTCCTGCATGTCTTTTTGATTATCTTTTACAAGAAAAGTTCCAACCCACCCCTTCTCTGAGAATTCGACCTTGTGGGCATGAAAGAGGTATTTGCCAGGATGCTCGTATTCAAATTCAATAATTCCCCTGTCCCCCTGAGATAGAGTCACAATATCAGTATTAGATGAGGGTTTACTTTGCGTTCCTACAGGATAGTAATCAAACATATTTCCATGTAAGTGAAAATTGTTAATTGGATCAAATTCCAGAATATTAATCACATATAGCCGGATCAGTCTATGTAAATCAATCTCAATTGGGTTGTAGAGATAATAAAAGGGAATTGTGTTAACGCCATAAAAATTATTTTCAGTATCAAAGTCCGTATCAAATCCGTTTAGAACCATAACAATTTCATCAGCTGGTTCTCTGCCTTCCTTTGGGTCTATAATAAAAGCGCCATACAATCCATGAACAATATGCTCTTCAACGGGGTTTACATGACAGTGATACAAATGAACGCCTGCAGGCCTTGCAACGAATTCATATGTGAATCGTCCACCAGGACCCACATTTTCAAAAACACCATCCATTTCAGCCTGATGTGTTCCATGAAGATGAACGGTATGGGATTTTTCGCCATTATTGATAAAATTGATTCTAACCACATCGCCTTCTGTTACGCGAATCGTAGGACCGGGTACGGTTCCATTGTATGTCCAGGCATTATAAAAGACGCCTGGAGAGATTTCCATTGTTTTTGTATCTTCGGCAATCAATGTAAATTCCCTTAATGTAGTTCCATCTGAGAGTTGTGAGACCTTGCCATAATTGAAATTTCGCATAAAATAATACGGATCAAAATCTAGTGGCTCTCCAGAATAACCTAGGGGATTAATGATATCGCCAGTAGTTTGCATGACTTTGGAGGATGTTACAAGTTTTTTTGGTTCTGGCTGGGCCTCAGAGAATATCGGATATGCAACAATCACGGAGAGAATGACTGCCAAGGAGACCAACAAAATCATAACATTGAAACGGGTTGTTGTCAATACATGCAAAAAGAAAAATTCTTTATTTAAATTTACCTCAAGCTAACTTTTTTAGTGTGAACTAATTTTTGCACAAGACATCTACAAATTTAAAAAAAATACATTTAAACTAAAGAAAATCAGTTATAGTTTGTGCAGAAATCAGGTATGTGTATAGTTGTTTCAGCAGTACTAATTGTAATAGGATTAATTTTGTCTGTTGCAGGAGAGAGAATTATTGTAGAGGGATTTAGTCAGGGGAGTGGAAAAGTAAGTTCAAGTAAAGTACTTTTAATTTCTGTGGAATTGGATTCGCAGGACACGACGACTGGAATTCTTGCAGTCCACATAATGGAGTTCAAAGACAATACGTTTTCTGCAGAGATATTGGATCCGTTTGATAGTGAGATAATATACCAGCCAATCACCAGTGAAACTATTGAAAACAAGTTTGATGTTTTTGAGACCGGGGAATACAGACTAGTCATCAAGAGTAACGATAATGAGGAATCTACAGTGTTTGCAACTATAGGGCCACACCCGGACGCTAACAGGTTATTACTCAGACCCATATCGATGATCATACTTGTAATTGGAATGGCAGGACTAGTAATAGCTGGAGTCTACGGGATTGCAAATAGAATGAGATCAGTTTAGATAACTGTCCATTTTTTCAAGACCGTTGATGGCTGCATCAAAGTTGCCAGCATCCTCAACAATTGTATCAAGTTTGTCAGAATTGGCAGCAAGTAAACATTTTCCATCATTAGAGTTTTTGGAGATGAATCCATGTGCCATCAGATAAGAGAGTCTTTCAAGGACTTTGGATTCGGATATGGAAGCTCGTTGAGCTAAAAATGAACATTCTTTTTGACCATCTTCTAGTTCTGCTAGTATCAAAGAGGTTACAGGATCAAACATGCAATTTATGACTTTTTCTCGATCAAATGTGTCATCCATTACTCTCAATTAGAAAAATTGGAAATTTATAACTTTTCAAACAGATCGTGCCAATAAGATAATTAGGAAAAAGACACGCATAGAATCATGCAAAAACTTTGCAGTAGGGATACATCAGGGAGAGGAGAACACTGTTTTTGCATAGACATTGATGCCCAACGGGGAGTCAAGAAATGCTGTAAATGCAACCAATGGAATGTTCAGGGCAATGACTGGACAGAGGATAAGGACTTTGTATAATTTGAATTGAAAAAACCACATAACTAGAAACGTAAGTTAAAAGCGAAAATTTGGGAGATCAGCCGGTTTGACGCCTAGTATGGTTTTTATCGGGGTTTTTTGAATTTTGAAATACTTGAGCAGCCAGGAATACAGACACATTGTCAGGATTGTAGGCAACGACATTCTAGGGGAGAAAAAGTTACTGACAGGATTGTCTCAGATCAAAGGTATCGGATACAACTTTGCAACAGCAATTTTTGATACACTAAAAATTGACATAAATTCCAATATCGGTAATCTCTCTGATGCCAATGTAGAGGCAATTGAAAAGATAATTTTAGACCCAATTGGGGCAAGCTTCCCAGCATGGTTCCTTAACAGAAACAAGGACCTTGAAACTGGAGCAAACTTGCATCTGTTAACATCAGATATTCAATTTACATTAAGAAATGATATTGAAAGAGAAAGAGTAACTGCAAGCTGGAGGGGTTACCGACATCTAAGCGGTCTCAAGGTCAGAGGGCAAAGAACTAGAACTTCGGGTAGAAAAGGCGGAGCAGTAAGTGTTGCCAAAGGCGGACTGGCTGCCCCAGCTAAAAAGGGAGATCCTGGAGCTCCGGCAGCAGCTCCTGCAGTCGATACAGCAACAGAAAAGAAAGAATCACCTGCAGCAGAAAAAAAGGAATCTCCGGCGGGGAAAACCAAATAGGTGTTTTGAATGGGAGATCCAAAATATCCACGCAGAGTCTGGAGAAAGCCAAAGAGACCACTAAATTATGAACTAAAGATGGAAGAGTTGAAGACTCTGGGTACGTTTGGACTAAGAACCAAAAGAGAATTATGGAAAGCGCATACAGAATTATCACGTGTGAGACACCAGGCAAGATCATTACTTGCATTAAGACAAGAAGTCAGGGTAGAGAAAGAGCCAATCCTAATGAGATCACTTGCAAGAATAGGACTGGTAAGTAATGATGCAACACTAGATGACGTACTTAATCTAAATGTGGATAAACTACTTTCACGCAGATTACAAACTATTGTTTCAAAAAAGCTCGGATTCAAGACGCCATATCAAGCAAGACAGGCAGTAATTCATGGACACATAATGATTGGGGAGAGAAAGATAAACATTCCGTCTTACACAGTTACAGTGGAAGAGGAGGAGAGCATTCAGTTTACACCGGAATCCAAGATTCCAGAAATGTTAAAAGAGTCAAAATCAGAGACAGTAGATGAAAAAGAGGTACCTGACAACAAGGTACCAAAAGAGAGTTCAGCTGAACAATCAGAGAACAAAGTTATCAATAATTAACCCCAATTATCAGATGAAATAGCATGTGTTCAATTATCGGCTACTGTGGAAAAAAGACTGCTGCACCCATCATTGTAAATGGACTAAAAAGAATGGAATATCGCGGATACGATAGTGTCGGGGTTGCAACAGAATTTGAAAATCAAATTAAATTAAAGAAAGGCACCGGAAAGGTAAATGAAGTGAATTTAAAAATTCAGCTAGATAAACTTCCAGGAACGGTAGGTATTGGCCACACCAGATGGGCAACTCATGGAAAGGTTACAGATGCCAATGCACATCCACATTCAAGTAACTCTGGAAAGATTGCAATGGTGCATAACGGAATCATAGAGAATTTTGAGGGATTAAAGAAACAGTTGGAAGACGAGGGGTATGATTTCAAAAGTGAGACAGACAGTGAGGTCATTGCAAACTTGCTTCAAAAAAATTATGAATTGACTGGAAATGTAAAGGAGACAGTTATGAAAACAGTTGCAAGACTTGAAGGACATTTTTCATTTGTTGTAATGTTTGAAAATGGTCAACTTGCAGCTGCAAGATTTCATGAACCGTTAATAATGGGAATTGGGAAAGATGATTTCTTTTTGTCAAGCGATGTTTTGGGTTTCATTGAATATACTGATGATGCAGTTTACATAGAAAATGGGAATTTTATCATTTTTGACAGCAAAGAGTTTCAGATTTTGGATTTTAACGGCAAACACGTAAAATACGAAATAACCAAAGTCTCAAAAGAATTTGGAGACGCATACAAGGGAGACTATGCACATTTTACATTGAAAGAAATTTACGAACAACATGAGACAATTTTAAGAGCTGGAGAAAAAACAATTGATGCAATTGAAAAAACGGCAGACCACATAAGACATGCAAAGAACATCTACATAACAGGAAGCGGTACAAGTTATAATTCTGCACTAATTGCAAAGCAGATTTTATCAAAGTATGTCAAAATCAAGGCCGAGCCGATCATATCAAGTGAATTACAATTTGCGCCAGACAGCATTGAGGATAACTCTATCCTAATTGCAATATCTCAAAGTGGAGAGAGTGCAGACACCTTGGATGCAGTAAGAATTGCAAAGAAGGTAAATTGCAAGATAATATCCATTGTCAATTTGCTTACATCATCACTTGCACGTGAGGCAGATGTGGTGATTGGAATGAATTGCGGGCCTGAAATCGGGGTTGCGGCAACAAAAAGTTTCATATCACAACTAGTGATACTCTACAAAATTGTGCAAAAATTAAGCAACAACAGCATAACAATCAACTTTGTAAAGTTTTCTGAATCAATTTTAAAGATACTGAGTAATCCAGCAAAGATTAAGCAGATTGCAAGGGAGTTGAAGGGAATTTCAGACATTTACGTTCTAGGTAGAGGAATAAATTATCCGATTGCGATAGAGGCAGCTTTGAAATTAAAAGAGCTGACATACATTCATGCAGAAGGAATTCCAGGAGGAGAATTAAAACACGGGCCTCTTGCACTAATGGATTCCAACGTATTTGTGATTATTTTCAATCCAAACGATTCAACATATTCAGATACCCTAACTAGTGCAAGAGAGATTAAAGCTCGAGGTGCAAAAATTATTGGAATCTCCGACAAAGAAAGTGACGTGTATGACCATTGGATAGAAATTCCAAAAATAGACGAAGTGCTGTATCCAATTTCGGAGATTATTCCAGTACAGCTGTTGTCTTACTATGTGGCACTTGAAAATAATACGGATCCAGACTATCCCAGAAATCTGGCAAAATCAGTCACAGTAAAGTAAACAACCGGTGATATTCTCTTTCTGCAATCTCTAAGAATTTTGCAGAATCATTTCCAGTTTTGAGCATGGATGAAATGATGCTGCCGCCTGCGCCAACACCTTCTTTTACAAATCCTTCTGAAAATGCCCTTAGGCCTGAATACTGTGAATTTTTCAGGCCAGGATTTACAGAGATTGCAGGAATGTCAGAGATATCCCTGACCAGGCTCTTGAAATTTGCACTTTGATCACCTGTAATGTAAGAGGTTGTTCCAATTGCAGTATTTTCATCATTGAATCCAATCTTTGATGCAAATGCCAATACTGCAGTCATCTGGGTTCCGCCTGCCAGTAGAACTTTGGAGACATTAGATGCAGAACTCAGCATTCCTGCAACAAAAGGAATCATTGGGTCTCCAACCTTTGCAACAATACTGTAGGGATGATCAGAGTCGACTCTCCTGAGTGCAGAATTGACAATTTGATCTTTCAGCTCGACAGGATTCTGGGGAATGCTAGAACTTACTTTGGCATCAAAACCCAGAGCTCTCAATACGGCCAATGCAGTAGTAGTTCCACCAGGAATGCTCTCACCAATTATCAGACAGTCAGTCAGGGAGGCCATATTTCTTCCGACAATTCGGCCATAATCAACGGCATGAGACACCTGAGAATCAGTCATGGCATCACAAGTTGAGATATTCTTTCCAAAAGACAGTCCAGTCTCAATAAAAGGCAGTTGGGGGGAGATTTTACTGCCGGCGTTAATTGTCAAATGAGGAATGCTTGAGGACTCTAAGGCAGTTTTAGTCAATAGGGCAGGGGTCGGTTTTCCATCAGGAGTCATTGGAATGTTATCAATTGTCTTGCAATATCCATAGTAGAGATATTCTGCATCAGACGGAGGGGTAAACTGGATTGAATCCTCCTCTGCACCTGCAAAAGTGATTCCGGGAACTTTGCAGGTTTCAGTATAAGAGATTACAAGTGAAAAAAGAAATTTTCCTGATTTTACAGTTTCAAGAAAATTTTGGGCCCTGTCAACATTGCCAAACAGTTCAAAATCTTCCAAAAAATTCATCAGCCCATCATTTCGACAAACTGCTGTTCAGTTCGTTTTTGCATTACAGGATTGGTAGTTTTTTCTTTTCCGACAGTAGATGTTTCAGAGTGGCCGTAATTGTGACCAGAATACAACACTAGATTATCATCTAATAAATCAATGACATCAAAAAGACTGTGATAGAGTTCTTTTGCACTTCCTCCAGGTAAATCAATCCTGCCACAATTTCCAACAAACAATGTATCGCCTGAAAAGATTTTACCATCCCCTATGAGACAGATACTATCCTTAGAATGTCCTGGTGTGTGAAGAACTTTGAGCTTTGAATTGCCAAATTCGATATAATCCCCATCCCTTACTGTTATGTCGTGTTTTGATTCAGAGGATTCATGCTGAATGATGGGAGCATTGGTTGATTCGGCCATTGCTTTATTTCCCAGAGTATGATCAAAATGATGATGTGTATTTACAATGTATTTTATCTTTAGATTGTTTCTTTTTATGTGCAGTTCTAATTCAACAAGTTCCCACGACGGATCAATAATGATTGCCTCATTTGTATCATCATCCTCAACAATATAGCTAAAGTTCTGCATATTTCCAACTTGAATTTGATGAACTTTCATAAGATACCCTCTTCAGCTTCTGGAGGTATTCCAATTTTTTCTGCATATAGTTCCCCGGTCAGGTCTTTTCTTTTTGGGATTCCCTGTTTCATCTTGTGGAATGTAACTGTCATGTCACATTTGGTAAAGATATTTGCAGTCTCTCCTGTTTGCGGATCTAATCCAGATGGTACGTCTACGGCAAACTTGTAGCAATCAGTCTGATTGATATAATTAATGGCAGACGCATATGGTTCACGAATCTCTCCAGAGATGCCAGTACCCAAGATGCCATCAACTATAACGTCAGGTTTGAAATCAAGATCAAAAGAATCTCCCGATACAAGTCTCACAGATGGCATTTTCTGCAAAATAGACCAGTTCCAATTGCTTTCCTCGGTTTTGATTTTATCAGGAGTGCCAAGAAGCATTACTGTGACTTTTGCGCCATAGCCGGCCAAATGTCTTGCCATTACCAGACCATCACCGCCGTTATTTCCCAATCCTACAAAAATCAGAATATTTTTTGATTCTACACTTTTAATTTTGTCAACTAGTCGTCTGACTGATGCAGCACCAGCATTTTCCATCATGAATTTTTTCAAGAATCCCATATCATGACCCTTGTTTTCAATCCGATACATTTGATCAACAGTAATTTCCATGATTTACAAGATAATCATATCCAAAATAAGAGCTTTGAAAGCACGTTTTATGGCTAAAATAGCACCCGCCTGTAAATTCCATGCTAGAATCGCACTGTACAGACTATCAGCCTAGTTGAAATAAAGTATATCAATTAATATATATATATATTAAATCACATGTTATTCTAGTTCTTTAGCCTCAATTTTTGACAATCCTTACTAGTTTGTCTCGTATTCTGAATTTTTTGCCTATATCTACGAGGTCTGAATTTGCCAGATTGCCCTTGCCAACAGAATTGAACTTTGAATTTATTCAAACATTGCCTAATTTAGTAGTAAAGTAATGAACTTAAATCTAGAAAAATGGACATTTTCCAGGATATACAAAGTATACAAATTGTATATACCAGCATATACAATAGACCTTTTGCGTAATTAGGGTGATTTTTTTCAACATTCTATATTTTGCGTAATTTTATGCCTAAAAATTCAAAATTTCAGAATAATTTGAAAAATTACCATCTACAAATCGTACCTAGAAATAATTACACAGTACGTCTAATGTATATAGGCACAATATGAATATAAAGTAAGAAAAAGTCTTAAATTCTAGATTTAAATTCTTTTTATATGGATAACAGCATTCAAGTAGATATTACACCTGACAAGTCACTTATCCAAAAGTTAGGTCTTGTTGGATACAAAACAGAACAAGCAATTGCAGAATTGATAGACAATTCTATTGACGCTAGAATTTCTGATGAAAAAGAAACAATCAGAGTTGATTTAGATTTTCAAAAAAAATGGATTATAGTAAAAGACAACGGTTATGGTATGAACAAGCAAGATATGATAAATGCGATGACTATTGCAAAGGGAACAAAAGTCAAAAGTAAACTAGGGCAATTTGGAATTGGAACAAAAAGTGCATGTTCTGCTTTGGGGAGAAAATTTACAATCACCACATCTAAAATTAATTCCAACAAAGAATATAGTGCAGAATATGATGAGAAAACTTGGTTAACGGATAAAAGACAAGACTGGAAAAATTTTCCCATCATTGAAAAAACTCTAACAAAAGAAAAAGAGTGGCATGGAACAATAATCATAATTTCTGAATTAAATATACCTCTATATCCAAACCAAGTTTCAAAATTCAAAGATAATTTTGGTATACGTTATTTTCCTTATTTGAACACAGAGCAGGTTTCAATCCAAATTAATTCTGTTTTTTCTAAACCAGAAAAACCAGACATTGTAAAAGAAAGTAAAAAGAATATTCAGATTGAATTAGGATTTGGGAAAAAAATTAACGGTCATGTTGCATTACTAAAAAAACGTTCCATAAAGGGACATTATGGACTTCATTTGTTTAGAAATGGTAGACTGATAGAAGCATATAAAAAATTTGGATTTCCAGCACATCCAGAGAATGCAAAGATAATTGGGGAATTAAATTTGGATCATCTACCTGTAAATTTTAACAAGAGTGCATTCATTAAAGAAAGTCCAGAATATGAAAAAGCAGTAAATGCTTTCATATCATCATCAGAGTTCAGACAAACAATTCAATCAGCAAAATCTAAAAGTGAAAATACTGTATCAGTTGAATCAGTGTTTGATTATTTTAACAAGAAATCTTCGGCACAGTATTTAGAACATAGTATACGCTCTAGTGTTTCACAAGAATTATTGCACAATACAAAACCATTTGTGACAAAAACAGGAGGCAATTTAGTAAAAATAGACATAAAATCACTCAAAAATGAACCGCTATACATTATAGAAAGACATAATTCAGAGATCAGAGTCACGATAAACAAAGATGATGATGCGTTTAGATTTGTGAAAAACCCATTATTTCTAATTGGCATAATTGCTTCAGAAATAAAATTACTAGAAGAAAATCCAAACCTTGAAAAATTGCTAGAAAAGAGAAATCGCGACATTAAGGAATTTCTAAATGCATGGTCAGAAAAAAGCAATAAAAAAGAAATTTCGAGGGACAGAAAAGTAGAGATACCACACATACCAAATTACAGATTAACAGATGAATTAATTGACGTTCATGAATATCTTGAAGAGAATTTTGGATTCAAATTCCAATTTACTGCACTATCTACTCTGACTCCATACTTGCATAATTTACGTGGAAAACTAGTCTATACCATTTACACAGAACCTGCAAAAGGAGAGTATCTTTCAGAATTATTAGCAGAAAAATATCACAAAGAATTTACTATAGTATATGGACCAAATAAAAAGATCTTGGACATGTTTCTAAAAACATACAAAACTGAAAGAATTATTTCAATAAGAGAATACACAGTAATTACAGGCGCGACAATAGCTACACCAGAAAAAGCATTTCTAGATTTGGTAAATGAAACATGCAGTCATGGCGGTCAACTAGATGAGTTAGAATTAAAACGAATGTTTGAGACAATGAAAAGAGCCAATTTGATTAATGATGAAAAGTTACAAACTTATGCAAAGTTTATCAAGAAATCGGAACTGCTTGGAAAAATTTTGGGGGATGAACTTTGATAGAACTGTATTACAAAGATATTTTGAACAAAAAAAGTATTGACAGAATTAGAGAATTGTATGGATTTAGCGATTCGTTACCATTAGAAAAATTCATAATGAATTTTGAAGTATTAACTCATATCCAAAAAGTAATCCCAGACTGTGTTGTTAAAGGAGGAATGACAGTTCCTTTTCATCTGCATGATAAAACGCTACGACGACTAAGTGTGGATATTGATATCGTAACAAAAAATTCTAGAGGAAAAGTAGTTAAAGCAATGAAAAAAGTCTCAGAAAAACTCAAGGGCATAGTGGAGATTGGTGAACCACACATCCCAAAAGAAGATAATAATAAAAGATTGCCATTGTTGACATATTTTTGTGATTATCAATCATCAGTTGATGTCAATCCTGAAATAAAAATTGAGATTTTTTATGGAAACAATATGGAAATTCAAACAAAAAAAATAGAAACTGAAACAGAAATTATAGGATTGTCAATAAATTTCCCCTTATCCATTTATGATCATGGCTCTTTAATCGGGGATAAATTAACAACACTGTCATTTAACACAATAGGAATAAATCCTAAAAGAGAGTCCGGTGTGCCAAAGCATATCTATGATATTGCTACTCTGTTAAAATCAACTACTGATCCAATGGGAATGATAATTGATGCTTTTGAAAAAATATCTTCAGATGAAATATCTTATTTTAAAGAAAATCCGCCTACGTTTGAAGATGTCTTAAATGATCTTGACAAGTTTTCAAATTCCATTCTAATCACAAACAATCAAATTAAATTACATCCTTCATACAAGGGTAGATTTGAAAGATTCTCAACAGAAATGTTGGGAAATAACCGTTATAAGGAATATGTCCATGTGGCTGACATTTTATTGATTAGAGTAATTATTAAACTAATTTTGAAAAAATTTTATGGAATAAAACTAAAAATAGTAACTGAAAAAACAAAACAAGTACTAACTGAATTAAACAATTTATCTAAACTAGAAAATAAAGATAAAATTAGTGAAAAAAAGAAAATGGTGGCAAAATATGGCAAGACTAGTGATAAAGGAAAAATTATGAAAAACATGTTCCCGGAACAAGCCTATCTATATGATCAACTAATCGGGATAGAAAAAATGCAGAAATTCTAGATCCACATTACAATTCATACAATACTAATCCAAGTTAACTAGAATCGCTCTTAATGTCAAGTTTTGTTGCTCACTTTGTAACTGTTTTTCAAACGAAAAAAATCAATATGATAAGTCATAATAGTTTTTGTGAATGTCTTTGGACTACTTGCAATAATACTTGACGAGGTAGCAGAGCATGTGCAAGCCTAGTCAAAGATGGAAGATGGAATGGGAACATTTCATGTCCACACTGCAAAACAAATGACATAAAAAAATATGGAAAATAGGGTAACTGTCTACAGTTTTAAAGTATTACGCACAAGATATGTCAAAGCCGGTTATTTTTTTGACACAAACACGAAGGAGCTTCAAAACTGTAGACAATTACGAAAGATCACAAACGGTCATCGCTCAAAGGCCGGAGCTGATTCTCACAAGATATTGATGAGTATAAAGGAGACATGCCGGATGAGGGGATTGAATTTCCATGATTATGCTTTGGAATATCTGAGAAATTCTACTTCAAAACGGTAGACAGTTACGTATTCTTTTCTTTGAGATGAGCATTCTTTTCTCTTATCTGAGCATTCTTTTCTTTGAGATGAGCAGCCTTTTCTTTGAGATGAGCATTCTTTTCTTTGAGATGAGCAGCCTTTTCTTTGAGATGAGCATTCTTTTCTTTGAGATGTTTTAATTGTCGTTCAAGGGTATTGTGACAATTGCAACGATATTCCAATTCATTAATTTTGTGCATTGATAACCTGTTTTTAATACCAAGTAATAAAGATATAAGACAAAAATATTAGTTATATCTTCAAAACTCTAGACAATTACATATAATCAGTATTTAGCACAAACTGCAAATACCATCACAAGATAAAACTGATTTTATCGTAATTATCTAGAGTTTTGAAGTTTCTTCGTGTTTATATCAAAAAAATAGCCTGTTTTGACATATCTTGTGCGTAATATTTTAAAAGTAAGAGTTTAGGTCTCCTTACTAGATGTCTAAAATTCGTGCTTAACCTAAACACTTACCTTTAAAACTGTACAGTTACATTTGTATGAATCAGCAGCAAATAACATGTTTTATGCTTGTAACGTCCAACTAATCTAGTCGATTCAGGCGTGTGAAGGTTGATACATACATACATTTTATCTCAAATTCTAATCACTTATCAACTAGACATATCTAGGACTAGTAGAAAATGAGTTCTGCAGGGAAGATAATAGGAATTGTAATTGTCAGCATCATAATTATTGTCGGATTAGGGATTGTAATTGGAGGCTCAAATACAGTAACTATCGAACCTATGGATTCAACAGTTCAGGAGAGTCCAGAACTATCAGGTGTCATCGACATTGGATTAATTTTACCGTTTTCAGGTGATTTGGCTACACATGGTATAGAAAACTGGGAAGGCTCAAAATTAGGAGTAGTTGATTTTAACAAGCATTTAGAGGAGATTGGGGCTCCATGGACACTAAAAATGACTTCGGAGGATTCTGCAACAAATCCAGTCATTGCACTAGAAAAATTAACTTCACTTAACGCTAAAGGAATAAAGATGATAGTCGGTCCTGAGACTAGTTCCAACATTAGAAACATCAAGGGATATGCAGATGCAAACAACATGTTGCTAGTCAGTTGTTGTTCATCAGCTCCGGCATTAGCTATTCCAAATGACAGCGTATATCGCCTAGTTCCAGATGATTCTAACCAGGGTACCGCACTTTCAAAACTAATTAGACATGAAGGAATTGAGGTACTAGTTCCTGTTTGGAGAGGAGACACATGGGGTGACGGATTAAGCGTTGCTACTGCCAGTTCATTTGAAGAACGTGGCGGAATTACAGATGAGGGTATTCGCTACAATCCAGAGTCTCCAGAATTTTCTGCATCCACATCATTACTAGCTGAGAAAGTACAGGGATATGTAGACGAGTATGGAAAAGACAAGGTAGCTATAGTATTTTTAGGATTTGCTGAAATTTTACAGTTTACACAATCAGCAGCAGAGCATGATGTTTTGGATGACATTAGATGGTTTGGACCAGGAGCCAATACCAAGGAACACAAGTTGATCGATGATCCAATTGGTTTTGAGTTTTCAACTAGCGTACAATTCACTACAGTTCAAGTTGCAGTGTCTAAAAATCCAATCTATGAGAGAGTACAAGCTCATCTAACAGAAACACTTGGACGTGCTCCAAACACGTTTGTTCATTCATCATATGATGCCGTATGGATTATCGGCCTTGCAATACTAGAGACGCAAAGCACCAATACCACTGCGATAAAATCAGTAATTTCAAATGTTGCAGAAAACTACAACGGTGCAATTGGCCCCACAAAGCTAAATGAGGCAGGCGATTTGGCACAAGCAAACTATGAAGTCTGGGGAATCAGAGGCGGAGAATGGGTACTGCTAGGAGAATACACCGAAGCTACAGATTCCGTATCGCTAATTTAGGATATTCCCAGGTATAGTTTTCCAAGTTCAGGATGAGCCAATAATTCATCAGGTCTTCCCTTGAATACACGCTTGCCATTAGCAAGGAGATAGACAAAATCACCCAGAGCTAGGGCTCTTTTGATATTTTGTTCCACTAGGATAATGGTAATTCCAAAATCATCTCTAATCTGCTTAATTTTTAAGAGTACATCATTTGCCAGTTTTGGAGAGAGACTTGCAGTTGGTTCATCAAAGAGCATTACATCTGGCCGTCTAATCAGCGCCATACCCATGGCAAGCATTTGACGTTCCCCCCCACTGAGTATATTTGATTTAGAGTTTACATATTTTTTCAATATTGGAAACATGTCAAGTATTTCAGGCATTCTCTGAGAGACAAGTTTTGAATTCAAGGTATAACTGGCCATGACAAGATTCTCCCTTATGGTAAGATTGGAAAATACATTATTCACTTGAGGAAGGTATGCAATTTTTTTTCTGGCAACTTCGTGAGGTGAAAGATTGGTGATTTTTTCACCATTGAAACTGATTTCTCCGGAATACACTGTACACAAACCAAAGATACTTTTGAGCAGGGTACTTTTTCCGCTCCCATTTGGTCCAATTACTAGGGTAATCTCTTTTTCTTTTGCATCAAAATCCACATCAAAAATAATATGACTGTTCACATATCCGGAACTCAGTGCATTCACATGGATAGTTGAATTGGTGGTTTTTTGCGACAATTATTCTCCCAGATATGATTCTATTACTTTTGGATGTTTAACTATATCATTAGATCTCCCCTGAGCAATAATTTTTCCCTTGTCCATTGCAAAGACATGATCTACATATTGTAATGCAATGTCTAGCCTATGCTCAACAATCAAGAATGTAATTTTTTGTTTTTTGCAAATGTCAGATATCTTTTCAAATATCTCATGTGCCAATGTCGGATTTACCCCTGCAATAGGCTCATCCATCAGAATCATCGAAGCGCCAGACATCATTGCCCTGCCCAATTCAAGAAGTTTCTGCTGACCACCACTCAGATTCTGACTTAGGGTGTCCTTTTTTTCCACAAGGCTGACCATCCCCATTGTTTTGATTGCCTTTTCTGCAATTCTTTTCTCGTCATTTTTCCATTTTGATTTTAATGGTGCCATAAGAAATGATTCGCCAGCATTGCCATTGCTAGAAATTAAAAAATTTTCCATGGTGGTAAGGGTGCCAAACGGTTGGGGTATCTGCCAGGTTCTGACTAGACCGGTATTGTAGGTATCAAACAGTCCTTTTTGAGTGATATCAGTTCCATCAAAGACTATCCTGCCATCATCAGGCTTTAGAAAGCCAGAGATCACATTGATAAGCGTGGTCTTTCCACTTCCGTTAGGGCCAATAAGATGGTATAATTTTCCCTGTTCTAGCTCCATATCAACTCCATCTAAAACGACAAGACCGTCAAAATGCTTTGTGATGCCTGAGATAGACAAGATACCCATCAAAATACCAAAAGGCGTAAGCAAATTAAGGGTTTTCGATCTTGGAATGATAAATTGGCAATTGATCCGATATTTTCTGACGCTATAATTTTTGCAAGTCTTTTAGCCCTACTCAGTATCGGACTTACACTCACATATCTTACAACCAGAGTTCCAAATTTTGCTCATGCCTCGTTTGCCACTATTGGCGTATACATTGCACTAGTTGCATCAAGAGTCTGGGAGAGTACGCCATACATTGCAATTCCAATTGCATTTGTGATTTCAGGGATAGTGGCTGTTGCTTTGTATACTTTAATTTTGAAACCGTTAATTCGCAAAGGTGCCTCCCAGGCAATTCAGATGGTAGCAACTCTGGCATTTGACTTGATCGTAATTGCAATACTAAATATTTTTGCAGATTATATCGTAAATACGTACAAGGTTACATCCAGAGAATTCACACTACGAAGTTATGATGTAGAGTTTATGGGACTTCCGTTGATTATTTTTGTGGCACCAGTTACAATTGCCATTTTAGCAATCACAATACACATTGCATTAAGAAAGACAAGATTTGGCATCGCAATGAGGGCCGCAACTGAAAATTCTGACTTGTCAGAGATAGTTGGAATTAATGTAAAGTTGGTTTTTGGCATATCATGGCTTTTGGGAGGAGGTATTGCAGGGATTGCCGGCGCCTTGATGTCATTGTGGTTTCAGGGAGATCCGAATCTGGGTCCGCAGTTAATTCCAAGCGTATTTGCAGCAAGCATTGTGGGCGGATTTTTCAGTATTTATGGTGCGATAACTGGAGGCATACTGGTCGGATTGACTGAAGTTTTGGGAACACGATTTCTAGCAGGTGAATTTGGTTCTGTGCTGATTGCATACAGGCCATTAATTCCGCTGGTGTTCATTGTAGCTACATTGTTAATAGCACCGCGCGGACTAGCAGGGATAAACTGGTCAAGGTGGAGGAGACATGGCCCTAGAAGCTGAAACAATATTTATTGTTGATTTGCTTGCAATCTTTGCAATCTACGTTATTGTTAATCTGAGCTTAAACATGGAATTTGGATATGCAGGGATTCCAAATTTTGGAAAGGTTCTAGCAGTTGGTGCAGGGGCATTTGTTGCAGCATCAATTCCAGGCAGGATTTTTGCCAGTATTGCAGAGATAGAGGGGGATTACATTGACAATAATCTGGCAATAGTTTCTGAGATTAATATCTGGCTAGTGGACAATACTGGAATAGGATTCATCGTATTCTTTTTGACACTAGGCATTGCTGCAGTGGTAGGCGGCAGTCTGGGATTACTTACATCGTATCCAGCCATACGGCTGCGTGGAGACTATCTGGCAATTTCATTGCTGGCCTTTGGTGAGAGTATCAGAATAATCGGGAACAACTTTACTCCGTTAGTTGGCGGTACGCTTGGGGTTCAGGTACCAGACCCGCTATCATTTCTTCCAGGAGAATTACGATTCCCAGCAGCTACTATCGGATTAATCCTGATTGCAATTGCCGTGTATGTGTTTAGTGAGAAAATGATTCGCTCTCCACTAGGAAGAATGCTTCGTGCAGTAAGAGACAACGAAGTAGTAGCTGAATCGCTTGGAAAGAATACCACACATGTGAGAATTAAGGTAATCATGATATCTGCAGCACTTGCGGCAATTGCAGGAGCACTATACGCATTTTATGTCGGTGGGACGATTGCCTTTGCATACGATAGGGCTAGTTGGACCTTTTGGCCGTTTCTTATGATTCTCATAGGGGGACTGGCAAATAACAAGGGGGTTATTATCGGAACGCTTCTTTTCGTCACGCTGCGAAAATTCATCATATTCTTCAAAGGCTCGTTTCAGGAATATGTCCCATTTGATGTCGTATGGCTTGACTTTTTGTTGCTTGGGATAATTTTGCTTGTAGTTTTATTGTATAGGCCGCAGGGGATTTTTGTTGAAAAGCCGACACCGACTATTTCCTTGGATGGCAAGTCATCAGGATTAAAGAAGGCGTTTAACTTCTTTTTCAGATAGAGTCCAGAATGCAAAAATATCAGGATAAGAGGTTTGGCAAACAACTTTATTCTAGTTTTTTGGGATTGTAAAGTATGACATTAAAGAATGTAAAGCCGTCACTAAACAGGATTGCAAAATCTTTAGAGGATATTCAAGAGTCCAGAGAATTTCTGCTAAAAAATACAAGGGAGATAATCATACTCTGTAGCAGATCAATAATTGCAGTTCACAGTGGAGATTTGAAGACTGGAAAGAGTAATTTGAAGCAGGCAGGTAAATTGTTGAAAAAATACAAGAAAAAAGCAACAGGCGGACTAGAAAGATACATGATTACACCAGAACAAGAGTTTGTCGAAGCTGCATGCCTCATTGCAATTATAGAAAAGAGGGAAATTCCTTCAGATACAGAGCTGTCAGTAATGTCAGAATCATATGTTTTAGGATTGCTAGATTGTGTAGGGGAATTGAAAAGAATGGTATTTGACAAGATCAGGATTGGCAAGGTTGGTGAGGCTACAAGAATTTTCGAGGTAATGGAAAATTTGTATCTTCATCTTTACACTTTTTCATTGTATGACAAGGTGGTAAAAGAGGTCAGAAGAAAAATTGACGTAAACAGGATTCTAGTGGATGATGCCAGATCTACAATTACCGAAGAGAAAAGGCGAGCCGAATTAATCAAGACCTTGCAAAAACTAGAGAAATAGTTTTTGAAATTGGATGCGGGTGATGGGATTTGAACCCACGAACTCCTGAGAGACTAGCCCCTCAAGCTAGCGCCTTTGGCCAGGCTGGGCGACGCCCGCAACAGAATTTCGTTAGGTGGTTTTTATAATTCTTGATTATACGTTAATCGGGTTTTAATTTCACATTATAGTACAATATTCAAGTCTGATAGTCCTTAAGATGACGCCGTTTTAATGTAGTATCTTGCCATTGCATAAAAAACTCGGATTATCTTGACGAACTTTGAATAATCATCCAATTTCCTCATGTTGTACAAGAATGCAGGCATTCTGACATGGGATTCAAACCTACTATATCTAGGTGACAATGGTGTTTTCAATACCACGCCCTAACCAGTCTGGACAGACCCTAACCAGTCTGGACAGACCCTAACCAGTCTGGACAGACCCTAACCTCTATTCAAATTACAAGTCAGGATATCCGCATGGGAATTATTGCTATTTTGTGTTAATTTGTCCAGTATGCGATATATTTTGATAATATCATGACTGGACAAGCAAAATCACGCTTTTAATAGTTTTTATAATCCTTGATTATTTTTTAATTTGTATGTTAATTCCAGTTAGGTGTTTTACATGTGGAAATTTAATTGCCGACAAGTATGACGATTATCAAAACAAGGTTAAAGATAGGGAAGACCCAGAAAAAGTTCTTGATTCTTTGGGAATTGAAAGATATTGTTGTAGAAGAATGCTCTTGACTACTGTTGAAACAATTCAACAAGTAATTCCATTCTATGAAGCAATGCACAAAAGAAAACAGGAAGTTCAATCAGAGTTAGAATAACTTGACCAAGATTTCCTCTATTGTAGGACGTATCTTATACAACAGTAGAGGAAGCAAGACAATTGAGATAGATGTCAAATCAGAAGGGAAGTTTCTAGGAAGAGTGTGTTCCCCGTCTGGTGCCAGTGTAGGAAAATACGAAGCAACAAATTTTCCTGATGGAAAACCAGAAGAGAGCCTTAGAATATTACAAGAGAACTCTCAAAAATTCATAGGGATAGAGTCCTCAGATCTTAAAGGAATTCATGACATTCTGAAAAGTTTGGATAATTCCACAAACTATTCTGGAATTGGAGGTGCGCTTGCTTTTGCAATAACAATTGCATCTATGGAATCAGCGTCAAAAGCATCAGGCCAGCCATTATTCCAAACACTGTCATCAGAATCTTCATTCAAATTTCCATTTCCATTGGGAAATATTTTGGGAGGCGGAGTGCATGCAGGACCCGGAACTCCGGACATTCAAGAGATTTTGATTTGTGCTACAGGGTCAAAGAGCATAAAGGATGCCATTGAAACAAATTTGGCAGTGCATAAAGAGTTACGTCGTGTCTTAGAAGAGGAGGATTCCAACTTTACTAACGGAAGAGGTGATGAAGGTGGATGGGCACCAAAATTGGGAAATCAAAAAGCATTAGAGATTTCTGCAAAGGCTTGTGAGAATTTGGGATATACTTTAGGAAAAGAGGTCTCATTGGGAGTAGACTTTGCATCATCTACGCAATGGGATGAAGAAAAACTAAAGTATGTCTACGACAGAGCAGGATTTGAAAATTCTGCCGGAGAGCAGATTGATTTTGTAGCAGATATTATTAAAAAATACAAATTGATTTATGCAGAAGATACAGTCCACGAAGAGGCATTTGAGGACATGGCAGAACTGACAGCTAAATTCCCAGACATGTTAATCACAGGAGATGATCTGACAGTTACAAGCAAAGAAATTCTGTCAAAAGCAATTGGTTTAAAATCATGTAATGCGGCAATTCTAAAAGTGAATCAGGCAGGTAGTCTTTATGATGCCCTTGAATTTGCCGACGTTGCAGATCAGAATAATATCAAATTAATCACATCACACAGATCAGGAGAATCAACGGATTCACAGATATCCCACATAGGAATAGCAACAAAGTCAAAAATGCTCAAAGTTGGCATAGTTGGAGGGGAAAGAGTAGCAAAACTCAACGAACTGTTACGCCTATCAGAGCATGATTTAATACGTGGTATGGTAGAGATTTAAAATCGCATGAGTCAACAAGCCGAAACAACAGACATCAAAAAGAAGATTCTGACTACTGGAATCAGAGTGGGAACTCCAGTAAAGACAAAATTCATGAGATCATTCATCACCACATCCAATCCTGAAGGACTCTACATGCTAGATTTAGACATAACATTAGAGAAAATCAAAACAGCAGCCAAATTCATCAATAGAGTAGGAACAGACAAACTCATCGTATGCACAGGAAGACAGTATGCAGAGACACCGGTCGAAAAATTCTGCGAAATGTTGGATACAAAGAAACTCATGGGAAGATTCATGCCAGGAACTTTGACAAATCCTTCCTTGCCGTATTATATTGAACCAAAACTAGTCTTTATTTCAGATCCTCAAGTTGATAAACAGGCAGTTATAGAGGCAACTAATGCAGGCATTCCAGTCATAGGAATTGCAAATACGGACAATATCACATCAAAACTAGATGTAATCATTCCAGCAAACAACAGGGGAAGAAAAGCTCTAGCAACAGTTTACTGGTTATTGGTACGTCAAATCCTCATTGAAAGAGGAGAACTAGAAGAAAATGAATCGATGAAATATGAAATCGATGATTTTGAAACAAAGATTATAGAAGAGGAAATAGAATAAATCAGTCATAATTCTACAGTGTTTACTTGAAATCCAAAGCTTCTGCACCAGGAAAAGTTATTCTTTTTGGAGAACACTTTGTAGTGTATGGGACAAGAGCGGTTCTTTGTGCAATCAACAAGAGGGTTACTGTCACAGCCGAAAAGACAAAAGAAGTGAAAATCTTTATCAAATCAGACATTGGTGATTTAATTTTAGAGGCAGACAGACCGGTTTCAAAAGTTGATTCCCCACTAAGACCATTTTATTATTTGGCAGACAGGTTGTTGCAGACACAAGACCAAAACACAGGGATTAAAATCACAATAGAGTCAGACATTCCAATTGGAGCAGGATTAGGCTCATCATCTGCTTGTTGTGTTGCAGGTGCTGCAGCAGTTTCCAGATTATTTGCAGAGACATCCAAGGAGGAAATTCTCAAACTTGCAATCAAAGCAGAGAGAACAATTTTTCAAAACACTTCTGGGGCGGATTGCACTGTTTGCACATACGGCGGCATTATCGAATATGACAAGAAAAACGGATTTGTCAGAATAAAATCAGAGCCTAATTTTCATCTGGTAATTGCAAATTCAGAGATGGAGCATTCTACAGAATCAATAGTTGCAAGAGTAAGACAATTCAAGGAAAGAAACGAGGCGGAATTTTCCAGGTTGTGCAATGACGAATCAAGACTAGTCAGAGACGTTTTGAAACTATTAAACAACAACAACAACAACAACAACAACAACAACATTAGAGAATTGGGTCAAAGAGTGATTCAGAATCAAGAATATCTTGAAGCAATCGGTGTTTCAAATGAAAAATTAAGAGACATGGTACAGATAGGGCAAAAATCATCTTTTGGGGCAAAAATTACAGGTGCAGGAAGAGGCGGATGCATCCTTGCCCTGACAGACGAATCAAACCTGGAGAATGCCATCAGTCAATTCAGAGATAAAAATTATGAATGTTTTTCAGTAAAAATTGATTTTAAAGGACTGGATACTTTTTAATTGACTGCATAATTTTGAACAGCATGATCCTGATAAAATTAGGCGGTTCGGTCATTACAAACAAGGAAAAAGCACTAACAGCCAAAAGAAAGACGATAGACAGTCTTGCCAGGTGTTTAAAGAGAATCAAAGAGCCGATGGTTTTAGTCCACGGCGGTGGCTCTTATGGACATTATTGGTCCGTAAAATATGACATGCATTCCAAAGAAAAAAGATACGATTTCAGGGGAGTTGCAGTTGTGAAAAATTCAATGGTTGAGTTAAACAAGATCATTTTGAATGCATTGCTGAAAAACAGACTAGAGCCATATTGTCTTCCGCCAACTGACTATATGTTTAGAAACAGATCAATTCCAAAAAAGATCAGAGAAATTGGGAAAATTGCAGAATCAGGCATGATTCCAGTCACATATGGAGATGCATTGTGGTACGGCCAGAAAAAGACATACATTCTATCAGGCGACAGGATTATGACCTTACTTGCAAAAATTCTAAAGCCAAGGCTTGCCATCTTTGTTCTAAACGAGAACGGGTTGTATACGGATCTCAAATCAAAAAAATTAATCAGCGAATTAAGGGATGAGCGTCCTTTAATTTCAGAAAACAGCATGGACGTTACCGGCGGAATGACTAGAAAAGTTGAGGAAGCCTCAAAGATTTCAAAAATGGGAACAAGTGTATTTTTCGTAAATGGTAACAAACCTGAAAGAATCGTAAAAGCGGTTAAAAATAGGAAATTTGAGGGTACGTTGTTTAAAGGAAGAAGAGATGCATAAAGAATTTGTAATTCTAGTTGATGAGAATGACAATCCAATTGGTGCTGAGGAAAAAGTAAAGTGTCATTTGCCAAACGGAAAACTGCACAGGGCATTTACCGCCTTGTTATTTGACAGAGACGGCAGACTGGTACTTGCAAGACGGGCAAAAGAAAAAATGTTATGGCCAGGTGTCTGGGATGGAACATTTGCAAGTCACCCAAGAGAATCTGAGACTTTTGTGTCATCAGGGGAGAGAAGAATGCCAGAAGAATTAGGAATTAATGGAAAATTGGATTATATGCACAAGTTTGAGTATCATGTGCCTTTCAGGGATGTAGGCTCTGAGAATGAAATTTGTGGAACGTTGATTGGAATAATTGCCAAGTCCGCAGAACCAAAAGAGATCAGGGGGGAGATAGACCAGATAAGGCTGATTTCTGCAAAAGAATTGCTCTCAGAGATGGAGATGAATCCCCAAGTTTATTGCCCATGGATGCTAATTGCACTAGCACTGCTTGAGAAATCAGAGCAGTCCATGCTTGAAAAACATCAGAGGGTATTATCCACATGGATGAATCGCGAGGTTCATGAGGGATTGCACAAGGCAATCAAGACCCATCTGCCAGAAGAAAAGTGGAGGTTAGTAGATGAAAGAGACTAGAATTGAAAAAAATGCAAAAACAGTAGACAGGTTTCTAAATTCAAAACTAAAAGGAGACCCAAGGGAACTGTACGATGCGGCAGGACACCTCATTACTAACGGTGGAAAGAGGCTCAGACCATACATGGCAATTAAAAGCTGCCAAGTTCTAGGAGGAAAGGCCTCTGATGCAATGCTGGCTGCAGGTGCCATAGAGATGATTCACAACTTTACTTTGGTTCATGATGATATCATGGATAATGATGAGATGCGTCACGGAGTTCCAACCGTACATAAAAAATTTGGAATGCCAATTGCAATTCTGGCAGGTGATGTTTTATTCTCAAAAGCATTTCAGATAATTACCGAATCAAAGCTGTCAGAGGGTGCCACCATCAAACTGGTTTCCAGACTGTCAAAGGCATGCGTGGATGTATGTGAAGGCCAGCTGCTTGATGTAAAAATGGCAGAAATGAAGAAAATTCCGACACAGGCAGAATACATTGCAATGATCGGTAAAAAGACTGCTGCACTCTTTGATGTATCGTGTACGATGGGAGCCATTTGTGCCACAAGCAAATCCAGTGACATTTCAAGTCTTTCATCATTTGGAAGAAACTTGGGAATTGCATTTCAGATAACTGATGATCTGATAGGGATAATGGGAGACTCCAAAGTTACAAAAAAACCCGTTGGAAACGATCTCAGAGAAGGCAAGAAATCACTTCCAATTCTTTTGGCGATAAAATCAGCAAAAGGTAAGAATAAAAAGACAATTCTAAAGGCATTTGGAAATTCCAAGGCTACAAGAGATGATCTAAACAGGGCAATAGATGTAATTCGATCTCTTGGAATAGAAGAGGATGTAAGAGGACAGGCCCTAAAATACGCAGAGAGTGCAGAAAAATCATTGGCAAAATACTCTGGTTTTGCCAAAACAGAACTGATTACATTATTGGATTTCGTAGTAAAGAGAAGCGCATAGTCACGACAGGTAGATAATATGAATAAAGAACAGAGAGAGGAGATTAGAAAGATGGCTCTGCAAAATGCATTTGAGCACGGAGGAGAGACAATGGACAAGATAATTTTGGGAAAGATTCTCGGGACAAGACCGGAATTCAGAGACAAGGTAAAGGAGATCATGGAGGATATTTCAGAGATTGTTGCCGCTGTAAATCAGCTATCAGCAAAAGAGCAAAAAAGAGAGATCGAGGAGAACTATGCAGAAATTTTGGCGCCAAAAGAGAAAAAGAAGAGAGGGAGGGAGGGCCTGCCAGAACTAGAGGGTGTAGAGCATGGAAAAATAGTTACAAGATTTCCTCCAGAGCCAAACGGCTATCCCCACATAGGACATGCAAAGGCCGCCATTATTAATTCAGAATATGCAAAAATGTATGGTGGAAAATTCATTCTGAGAATCGATGATACGAATCCAGAGGTTGAAAGAATGGAGTATCATGCGGCCATCAAAGTTGGATTGGAATGGTTGGGAGTCAAATGGGACAAAGAGAAACAGACCTCAGATGACATGGATCTGTTTTATGAAAAGGGTATGGAACTAGTTGATTCTGGCAAGGCATACATTTGCACATGTAAAAAGGACAACATTAGCAAGAACAGAAGGGAGAGAAAGGCATGCAAATGCAGCATGGGTAATATTGAAAAAAACAGCAAAAACTGGGAAAAGATGAATGAGAAATTCAAGCCAGGTGATGCAGTTTTGAGATTTCGTGGAGACATAAAGGCAGATAACGCAGTCATGAGGGATCCGGTGCTGTTTAGAATTATTGACGAGAAACACTACACATTGGGTAAAAAGTATAGAATTTGGCCCAGTTATGATTTTGCAGTTGCAATTGAGGACAGTATTGACGGGGTTACACATGCCTTTCGTTCAAAGGAGTTTGAGCTAAGAGAAGAGTTGATTGATGCAATTCTAGATGCATTAAACATGAGAAAGCCATACCAGGGATTCTTTTCCAGATTAGAGTTCAAGGGAATGCCAATCTCAAAGAGGATCATCAAACCATTAATTGAGGAAGGCAAGGTTTCATGGTACGATGATCCAAGACTGCCAACCCTTGAGGCATTCAAAAGAAGGGGAATTAGGCCAGAGGCCATTAGAAAATTCATCATGTCATTGGGCATGACCAAAGCAAACACTCTTGCGCCATTTGACGCACTTGAAGCGTTTAATAGAAAACTAATAGACCGCAATAGTATCAGATTGTTCATGGTGAATAACGCAAAAAAATTGACGGTGAAAAATTTACCGGTATCAACAGTTGAGATTTCCAATCATCCAATTAATAACATGGGGAAGAGAAGAGTAGAGATAGATGAGAATCTCTACATTTCAGGAGATGATGCAAAAGACATCAAAGAAGGAATGCAGATCAGGCTTTTAGGATTAGGAAACATTTCCATTACAAAAGATGGCACGAAGTTAGAGGGAGAGTTTGTCAAAGAAGAGAAAACAAGAGACATGCCAAAAATTCAGTGGGTTGCACAAAAGACTGCGCATGAGATAAAGATGATCATTCCAAAGACATTGTTCAATGGAGAAGAGTTTAACGAGGAGAGCTTGGAGGAGGTAAATGTTTTTACAGAACCGCACTATCTGCAGTTAAAGGAAGGCGAGGAGATTCAATTTGTAAGATTCGGATACTGCAGAAAAGACTCGCAAAATCAGGCAATCTTTACACACAAGTGATTAATCATGAAGATAGCGCGATTACTAGACAAGAATATTGAGACATATGGTTTCATAAATGAAGACAAGGTAGCCACAAAAGACGAGATAATCTGCCAGACGGGGATTCCAATCCCACATAATGTAAAGGATTTTCTTTTTGATGGATGGTACGATGAAATTAAAAGCAAGATAGAGAGTTTGCCGTATAAGAAGAATGTCTCAAAATTCAAGCTATTGTCACCAATTCCAAATCCAAACAAGATAATCTGTTTGGCATACAACTATTCAGACCATGCCAAGAAACAAGGACTGCAGGCACCAAAAGACCCGGTCATAGTAATAAAGCCGCGAACGACACTGACTGGTACAGAGTCACGTATAGTGTGCCCGGATTTTGTTTCAAAACTAGACTATGAGATAGAACTAGCCGTGATAGTCAAGAGAGATTGTAAAAATATCAGCATAGAGGATGCGTCAAGAGTAGTATTTGGGTATATGGTATTCAATGACGTATCAGCCAGAGACATTCAATTCAAAGACAAACAGTTCACCAGAGCAAAGAGTTTTGATTCATTTGCACCATGCGGACCATGGATTACAACTGCAGACGAGATTCAGGATGCCCAAAACCTAAAAATGACAACCAAGATTAACGGAGAGACAAGACAGGATTCCTCTACAAGCAACATGTCCATAAAGATACCAGAAATTATTTCAAAAATTTCCAGAGTCATGACTCTGGAAGAGGGGGACATTATTGCCACCGGGACACCGGCCGGAGTAGCACTAGACAGTCCAAATGCAATATTTCTAAAGGATGCAGACAGGATAGAGATGGAGATTGAAGGTCTTGGAGTTTTAAAGAATACGATAAGGTTTGTAAGATCAGACCAAGAGTTTTCTCATCAGACAAAATAAAGTTCTGTGCTTCAACGAGTCAAAGAGGGGCAACTGTTCCCGGGTCAGAATGTGTATTCGTTGATAGTCATGTGTAATGCCGTAATTTTGTAGAAACGGAATTATTTGCAACGTAGTGTCTTGCGAGCCTGAAAACAATGTGACAATCAATGTCTTTTTAAAATGCTCAGAATCAGTAAGAATTGCAGTTGAATTTTCAGCACCCGTACCAGATGTGACAATTTTGTTTTGTTCATAAAACGCAGACAGGGTAAAATTACTGATTGGAAGCCATCTCCAGGATTTTACATAATGGGAATGGACTTTATAGTCTAGGGATTTTTCAAATCGAACATTATAGTCAGAGTTTCTTTTTGGTACAAGAGAATAAAAATTCCAGGTTTGAGATATTTCATAACCCATGGAATCTGCCATTGAGAGGGACGGGGTATTTTCAGCATCAACTAGCATAAAGGAGGATGAAACATTCTTTTCTCTTCCTATTGATTCGGCGTGCCTTACTAGTTTGGATGCGATTTTCTGTCTGCGAAAGTTCGGATCAACTCTAATCCCTTCAATCCAGACTTGTCCTTCCGAGTAAGACGCATGACAGATTCCCACGGGGGACTGTATTTCAAAGAGGAGCAGACTGCCTTCAGACAGCCAGTAATCCCAGACCAGGTCAACATAATCCCCCCACGAAAAGGTATCCTTGCAGAATCTTAAAACCTGATTTTTGTCCACGGCAGTTGCCTTTCTAATCAATACAATTATCGTATGAATCAGCAAATAACATGTTTTGCACCTATAACGTCCAACCATTCTATATTTAGGCATAAAGGTTGATACACACCAATCATCTATATACAAAAAAATATTAAGATTGAGCAGATGACAGATACAATGGGGAAGATCATAGCATGTAAGACATCAAATGTTTCTCCTGGAGAGATGATCAAGGTGTCTATTGACGGAAAAGAGGTTCTGATTGCAAATATTGACGGCAAATATTGCGCAACAGATGATGCCTGTACTCATTCAGGTTCCAGCCTGTCAGAGGGGAAATTGGACGGGTGCACAGTCACATGCGGTTGGCACGGGGCACAGTTTGATTGTAAGACTGGAAAACTAGTCAAATTCCCAGCGAAAATTAGAGATTTGGCATCATACAACGTTATAGTGGAATCAGAGAACGTGTTTGTAGAGATGTGACTATATACTTCGAATTTTTAAGAAAAGGTGTAAGATGGTAGACGAGACTCAAAACAAGGAATCAATGAAGGGTGCAATTGAGACGCTAAACCAGATCGCCTCAAGCAATACCACACCAAAGACGATAAGAAAATCAGTGTCAGATTTGATCGTAGGTTTGACTAGTGAGGAACAGTCACTGTCAGTTAGGGCTGCAAATACAATCAGTTTGCTGGATGACGTTACACAAGATCCCAACATGCCTTCATATGTAAGAACACAGTTATGGCTGGCAGTCTCAAAACTAGAAAGCATAAGAGAATAAATTCCCGTCCGTATGAACAGTACCATTGAGGATTGAAGAATATCTGGAAACTCTTCCTGAAAATTTACTTGGTGGAGAGGATGCACATCTTTCAAAAGAATCCCTGAGAGAGATATACAAGTTTGCAGGTATGGGAAAAGATGACATTTTTTATCATCTAGGTTGTAGTAATGAGATAGGAATTGAGATAGCAGTAAACGAGTTTGAGGTAAGTAAAGCTGTCGGAATAGATAACAATCCTGAAAAAATTCAGCATGCAAAAGAGATTATGGAGCAAAAGAATATCCAAGGTAATCTTGTCTGTAGCAATGTAGAGGAATCAGACATTTCAGATGCTTCGATAATTTTATTCTGGTTTACAGACAGCGATGTAATTAATCAAATGTTCAAAAAATTTGAGAGACTAAAGCCAGAGACAAAGATAATCACAATCTGGGGACCGCTTTTGGATTGCCTTCCAGATAGAGTGAGTTTCCCATACATTATCAACAAAGTGCCATTCAGGAAAGCTCAGAGCATGCAAGAGCAAGTGTTGGCAATTTTTGGCGTAAAATGCATAGATTTTGTAACAGCATGGGAGTTTGCAGAAAGATACACAAAATCAATTGGAATACCTGAAATTAGAAACGATCGATTTTTGACAATCATACAGACCTTGGTAATTTGGATTAATGCAAAAAAAATGGGAGTGTCATGCGGCGAGGGGATTCCAGAATCCATTCAGACTTATATCAACATTATGAAGATGCAATTTGACATTGATTTTGAGTATCTTTTGAAGGAATAATTTGTAAAATCCTTTTATCTTGTTTGGTGGTGAGAGAGGTATTGGATGCTAGAATCAACATTAATGTCTCTGCAATAGACTATGAAAAGACAAGCAAGGCACTGACTTGTCAGCTAGCCCTTTTAGAGGAGATGGTTCACAGCAAGGAAGACTTTGTAATGACTGATTCAGAATTTGCTTTTGGCTGGCACTTTTTTGTATTAAGCGTAAACAAGTCACTTGTAGAGAAACTAGCAGAGATGATGGGGCCGGATTTTGAGAGGTTGAGAGGAAAGGGAGTTGAGAAGAAATTTCTTGCATGGCTTACAGAGAATGTAGAGGCAAAGTCTCCCCGATTCAAGCTTGCCATCAAGGAAGAGATGGAGTCAGGCAAATTCGGTATTTTCTGAGAATCATGTTATGACGAGGGTGTTCAGTACACTCGTGTATCGAACTGGTTTGTCAGTTTGTTAGAGTTCATGTTGTTGTTTTGTGTGTGTTGTGGCACAAGTAATTTATGTTGTATTCTTGTATTTGTCTACAAATCCAGATCCATGTTCAAAGATCAAAACAATACCGTTTCACATTAGGTATCAAAATAGATAACCATTTCAAAACAAGGATATTGTTCAGATCGCTAATTTCAATATAATTAACAGAACAACACAAAATGTCAACAATCACACCATGAAGATTTTATCTTATGATTTGAAGATTAAAACTCGTCAGGGTCGCCAAGTATGGTATGGCGTGTGTCTGAAAAACACAAATCCCCCCCCTCCGGATGCATGGGTTCAAATCCCATCCCTGACGGGTTTATACTAGTTACGGTATTTGGATCATGGCATATAAAATTTTGTCAGCGTTCAGTTAATCACAGATGTGCTCACAATCTTGACCAATCAGGAGGTGGTTTTAATATTGTCAAATGTTTGATAATCATAATTTTTATGTCCGTCATTGTTATCTGACCTCTCCATCCCCCCCCCCCTCTCCATCACGTGAAAACAATGCATTTGTCATCACCCATACATTGAACACTATTATCGAGTATAGAAAACAGAATTACTCTTAATGTAGAATTTTGTTGCTCACTTTAGCTGTTTTTCAAACGAAACAGAACAATATGATGAGCGTTCACAGTTTTTGTGAATGTCTTTGAATTACTCGCAATAATACTTGACAAGGTATGCATGTGCCAGCCGTAAGAGTTTAGGTCCCTCCAAGTATATCTAGCAACATATCTGCAGTGTTGAGATTCTGTTTGCGCCATGTAAGCATACATGTCATTAATATTCCAAACATTCTCTCATCTCCCCAGTACTGACTATTCTCTGACGTATCTTTCTGTGGTAAGAGTTTAGGTCTACTGACTAGAACCTCTAAAATCCGTGCTCAGCCTAAACTCTTACTTTCTGTGTATTACCACCTTGCGCAGCATTCGTTCTGATTCATTATTTGTTGGTTCCATATTTGGATGGTTTGCAAAAGTAAACATGTTCGATGCAGCATTCTTTAGTTTTGTACCAAAACTGTATCCAAGAATATCATACCTCTGCGCAATTCTTTTCACTTTGATTATCATTTTCTGTGTCAGTATCGGGGGCAGCACATTTTGCAGTATGAAATAATTTCTGCAGTCTCTAGTGTAATAATCTGCATTCCAAATCATCTTTCTGTGCAAGATCGTCTGCTTTACGTAATATGTGAGACCAGCACCGCTGCCGTATATGAAATTTATTGTACGCAGTATATCCATCACATGTAATGGTATGTCCCAGTGAGGATAGTAATCAACTAACACTGAACCGCCACTAGTTCGTGCCACCGTAATTGATACTGCATCGTCACTGATACATGCCCATACAAGCCATGTTTCTTTTCTATCAGAATTGTTGTCTCATCTGCATTGAGATGTGTAGAGTGTTTCAATGATCCGGATATTTCATCTGCAATAGGTTCCATACGTGCAGATACTGCAACAAGCGCATTGTGTATGGTTGTTTTACACATACCTGCATTATGAATATTTAGCATGTCTCTGATGGATCCAGACTGAGGCCATTGTTCCATAGATTGGTTAGAATACAGAGAATGTTTGGTCAAAGAGATGTTCCCTCCAGTCCGATGCTCTCTGGTTTTGTTATGGCATTACAATCCACACACACACACATTCATGCATTACACATGTTATTGTTTTGCATTCTGGAATACACTCTATATCTGTTATCTGTTTTGATATTATCTTTGAATCCTTTATTTTTTTTACTGCCACATGTATACCACATTTGTCTGGTCTACTTTTAATTGTCTTGGATGATTTTTTATTATGTGATTCTCCCTAGTGTCCTGATTTACGTCCTGATTTTTTAGGCGTAGCATCAGTAGAGTTTATGCGTAATTGACCAAAATAACAAACAACAATCTACTTGTACGTATCAACTTGTTCACGTTTAATATGATGGTAATGGATCGTTTGCGTAATTAGGGTGATTTTTTTCAACATTCGATATTTTGTGTAATTTTATGCCTAAAAATCCAAAATTTCAGAATAATCCGAGAAATTATCTTCTAAAACCACGTCTAGGAATAATTACGCAGTATGTCTAATGATTTTGTTTGAGTATTGTTGTAATAGTCAGCGTGGTTTAGTCAATTACGCATAATCTCTAGTATCTGATTTTGCACTGACACGTTTTTTTCTTTCTTGGGATGGAATGGAATTTTGTGATGGTGGACTGTTGGAATTTTCATAATATGCGAGACGTTTTTCAAGTTTAGAGATAACTGATGCTTGTTTATGTATTGTTGGTGTGTACTTTGAGATAGCTGATTGTTGTTCAAACAATAATGCTTTGTGCTCAGAGATTACTGATGCTTGTTTAGAGATTATTTTATCTTTTTTCTTGTTGTCTGCTATTATCTTGGCTATCTCATCTGACAGTGTTTTAAATTCAGTTGAACTCAACATCGCCGTAATTCTGACGGGATTCTATTTAGGCTAGTTGATCATATAATTTTCTCCTTATGCTCAACCTAAACTCTTACTGTGTTATCTCTTGATAATTTCTAATAATTTCTCTTTTTCCATATTCTTTATACCAGGTGTTTCCATAAGATATTTCAAAATCGTTTCATCATCTAAATTAAAAGTCTCTTTGAGTCCAATAACAATAGTTTCCAGATATTTATCTGACGGTTCGCTAAATTCTAAATCAACGCTATGCGTAATAGTAAAAATTGGTATGCCATCATTATCTTTTCCTAAACACAACTTTTCATTATACCATTCTGGTCCTTCCTGTTCCCATATCTCTGAAAATTGTTCGGTTGTTATTTTCCACATTCTTCCATAGGTGAATTTGTCTTTCTCTGATTTGGACGTTAATGAAACAAATGCAACACCGCCATTATCCCAATTGCATGCGCGTTTTGCAAAAAATAAACAGTAAGGAAGTTTGATTGGTTTGTCTTCTATAGGTAATGTTTTGTTTTTGCATCCTTTTACCTTACTGCCACCCAACTGATATTTCCCCCCTAGAATATATTTGAGAAATCTGTCACGACATAGGTTAGAACCGTATCCTACATACCACAAATAACACATGATTTTTTTACTCCAAACAGATAATTAAGAATTTTGTAGATGTATACAGTTTTGAAGTAAAATTTCTCAAATATTCCAAGGAACAATCATAACCAATAGATGGAAAAGTAAAGTTAAATTCTTTGATTTTCGTGGATTCTAGTCCGTATCTCTTAATCATATTCTCACAGTTGTGAAAAAAGCATTTATTTTATTACCATTCCATCACATGTCATTCCTACATATCGAGATTTTGTTGATTTTGCTATCCAATTATTTCATGCTCTAGTATCACCAATCAAAAAACTCTGAGAATTGGACAATTGAAAGTTATTTTTCCATCTATTGATATCACAGACTTTGGTTTTACATCAGTCACTGCTTTTCAGAGAATGTAGTTTCTGGCTCACAAATTCCCATACCGCATATCAGCCTCAAATAAACAGTGTAGGCCCTCGAGGGGAATCGAACCCCTGTCCGGGGATCCACAATCCCCTATACTAACCACTGTACTACGAAGGCCACAAAAAGGAAAAATTATTCATCACGTAATAATCTTTAATTTCTGACTGATAATAAAGCTGTAGACTTATTATCGACTTGTTTGAATTTCAAATATGAGATTATGGTGGATTGCAATGGCAATAACAATAGGACTCACATGGGTTGGAATGAATCTCTTGCTTCCGTTCAAATAGTCTCAAATTCAAGAATGTTTTTTAATTTTACAGTTAGAATTTTTACATATAGGGGTAACGATCGCTTTAAATTTGTTGCATTAGGGTATTTTTCGACATGAGAAAAGGATTCATCACCAACAGATTGCGTTCAGGTAGAAAATCAGCAGAGAGTCATATTGAAAGCAAAATGGAGACTATGCAGGGACAAAAATTTGTATGGATTAACTTGCAAAATCCAGACAGAAACGATGTTGAGAAACTGGCTGAAAAATACAATTTCAACTCACTAAACATTGAGGACTGTATGACAAAGTTTGAACTTCCAAAGCTGGATAGTTATGATGATCATTTCTTTGTAATTTTACATTTTCCACCATTGGCACAAAATATAGTGATAACAAAAAATAGTCAACTGTCCATATTCCTTGGAAAAGATTTCCTAGTTACTGTCCATCAGGGTGATCTTAAACCCCTAGTTGAATTGGCAGACATTTGCAAGACGAACTCAGACGAGCAGAGAAAGAACAGGCTGTTAGGAAAATCCTCAGGAGTGTTACTTCATGAAATCATAGACGTACTAGTGGATGATCTTTTACATACTTCGAGAAAGATCATTGCAAATCTAGATGAATTGGAAGAGATGGTGTTTGATGAAAGAAAACCAGTAGCAAGAAACATTGCCTTGCTCAGAAGGGAGATTAACAGGTTGAGAAGGATAGTTAATCCATTAAAAAAGTTCGTGTTGGAAATTGCAAATAACATTAAAAGATTGTCTGAGAGAGAAGATGAGGAACTTACATTGTTTTTTGATGACATTATTGATCACATTGACAGAGTAATTGAAACACTAGAGGAATCAAGGGAAACCATGGAAATTTACAAGGATACTGACTTTGTGTTGAGCAGCGAAAAAACAAACAAAGTGCTTGCCGTACTGACTATCATCTTTACGTTGGCAATTCCATCAACAGTGATTGGGACATTTTATGGAATGAATGTCAATTTGCCAGGAGGAATAGGCAATGATATAATGTTCTTTGGTCCATATACGTCATTTTTAGCCATTATTCTTGCATCAGCAATTCCTGCAATTCTGATGTTTGTATATTTCAAAAAGCTTGGCTGGATTAGCAGTTAAAACAGAGAGTATGTATCAAGCAAAGAACATGTTTTATGCATATAACGTCTTGACTGTTCTAGCGGATTTAGACATGGAGGTTGACACATACAACAGAGATATTCGTAATTGTCCAGAGTTTTAAAGTTTCTTTGTGTTTGTGTCAAAAAAACAACCTGTTTTGACATATCTTGTGCGTAATACTTTAAAACGTAATTGTCTAGAGTTTTAAAGTTTCTTTGTGTTTGTGTCAAAAAAACAACCTGTTTTGATACATCTTGTGCGTAATACTTCAAAACGGTAGACAGTTACGCATAAAACCATTGAATGTTGGAAATTAAATCCCGATATTCAGGTGATGAAATTGCAACAAGATGATGGATTTTTCAGTTGTGAAAGTATGATAAAGAGATACGGACTAGTAAAAATCAAAGAATCTGACTATACCAACTAATGGTAAGAGTTTAGGTTGAGCATGAATTTTAGATGTTCTAGTCAGGAGACCTAAACTCTTACAACTAGTGATATCAGGTAACTGTTCCGCCAGATTTAATCAAGACTCCGCTGCCAGACTGTACTGTCAGATTAAATGCTGCAAAGTCAATATTCAAAGTAATTCCAGAGGGGATACTCAGTATCGAATCATTCTGAACAATCACATTTCTTGTAGCAGTTGCATTGGTATTAACTGTACAACTATCAGTTATAATCCAGTCTCCAGAGTCAGGAGGTGCGCATAATGTAGGCATAGTGGCCTCTATCACATTTACAGTCCTGACAACCTGGATGGCACGATTCCCTGATGCGTCAACAGAGTCGTAATAGATAGAGTAGGTGCCTATAACATCAGTGAATTCAATAGCATTAATGGTTACATCTGAACCGTCATTAGTTATTGCGCCTAGTTCTGTATATCTCTCACCAAGCTCGATTATCTGCGGGTTGTCTCCATTCAGGGTTATGATTGGAGGAGTAAAGTCCAGATTGTTTGCTACATTTCCTGCAAAGTCTAGCAATGAATTCCCAGACACATCATCAAATGATCCGGATGTTCTGGCATAAGATATAGTCACATCATCACTATCAGAGATTGTCACATCAGTGATATCAAGTGTAATGATATTATTGGAGACCGACACAATGGAACCAATTGAACCGCCGGTGATCCCGCCAAGTGTAAAGTCATTGGGAATGGCATTAGAGTTTGTAACATTATGATCTAGCGTGATTACAATCTGTGAAATTGAGAGGGTTTGGGCACTAGAGAACTGGGGAGAGTTTGCATCTATGGTGTTTAGTATGTCAGTACCATCATATGGCAAGCTCGTATTGCCTGCACTATCTGTGATTGTTACACCTGTAATTTGTAGTGGTGTGATCTGATCCGTGTCTCCTTCAGATATGGTGTATGTTGCAGTGTATGTGGTTCCGTTGTCGATACTGTTCCAAGATAATGGTACAGAGTTGTAAGTACCGTTAATGGTAGCACCATTCTCAGCTGAATCCAGAGTCAATGTGAATGATAGGGTATCGTCTACCTTGAGTACACCAGAAGATGTGGCATTTGATGTGATGTTGGTTATTATGGGTGGAAGAAAAGTACTGCTGTTCATAAACATTACATGTATGGCACCTCTAGTACCGCCAGCATCATCATCATCTGCACCAACTGCAATATCTAATGTACCGTCATTGTTCAGGTCGCCAATGTTTGTAATGGAGATTCCAAAGGCATCAGCATCCAACAAGACAGGGCCGTTTACTGTATTGCCATTGATTTCTATGGTATCTGATACGCTTCCATCACTGTTCATAAGCATTACATGTATGGCACCTCTATTAGTACCGCCAGCATCATCACCAGTTGCACCAACTGCAATATCTAATGTACCGTCATTGTTCAGGTCGCCAATGTTTGCAATGGAGCGTCCAAAGTTATCACCATCATTCAAGACAGGGCCGTTTGTTGTAGTAGAATTGATTTCTATTATATTTGATACGGTGCCATTACTGTTCATAAACATTACATGTATGGCACCTCTACCAGAACCACCAGCATCATCACCAGATGCACCAACTGCAATATCTAATGTACCGTCATTATTCAGGTCGCCAATGTTTGCAATAGAGTGTCCAAACTGATCATTATTATGCAAGACAGGGCCGTTTGTTGTAGTAGAATTGATTTCTATTATATTTGATACGGTGCCATTACTGTTCATAAGCATTACATGTATGGCACCTCTAGTAGAACCACCAGCATCATCACCAATTGCACCAACTGCAATATCTAATGTACCGTCATTATTCAGGTCGCCAATGTTTGTAATAGATTGTCCAAACTGATCATCATTATGCAAGACAGGGCCGTTTGTTGTAGTAGAATTGATTTCTATTATATTTGATACGGTGCCATTACTGTTCACAAGCATTACATGTATGGCACCTCTAGTAGAACCACCAGCATCATCACCAATTGCACCAACTGCAATATCTAATGTACCGTCATTATTCAGGTTGCCAATGTTTGCAATAGAGTGTCCAAAATAATCAGTGTCATGCAAGACAGGGCCGTTTGTTGTAGTAGAATTGATTTCTATTATATTTGATACGGTGCCATTACTGTTCATAAACATTACATGTATGGCACCTCTACCAGAACCACCAGCATCATCACCAGATGCACCAACTGCAATATCTAATGTACCGTCATTATTCAGGTCGCCAATGTTTGCAATCGATGATCCAAAATAATCATAATCATTCAAGACAGGGCCGTTTGTTGTATGGTCATTGATTTTTATTGTATTTGATATGATTTCGTCTCCAGTTGCAGATACATTTTGGTATGTTATAGTATACAATGATCCAAGTGTTAATATTAAAAACATGAAGATCAGATGTAAATTTCTCAATATAGATCACCAATTAAAATAGGACAATACATAATAATTATTCCATCACACATATTTTCCAACGAAAAAATTGTCTAATAAGTGTATGGTATGTATCAACCTCTACACCTAAATTTGCTAGAATAGTTGTCAAGACGTTATAGGCATAAAACATGTTCTTTGCTAACTATATGTGAAGAAAAAGGCAAGGAATTCAGATAGCATAAAGAATGAATCGGGTAGACCAAAGATCCGTAAATCGCATTCATAGAGAACAGTTCCAAAGAAACAGATTAGGGATAAACCCGAAAATATCATGTATGTTGGAATTGATCTGCACAAGAAATTTCATCAAGTGGCCGTTATGAATAACAAGGGAAAGATAACACGAAATGAAAGAATAGAAAACACACAACAAGCAATCAGACAAGCGCTCTCAAAGATACCACTTTCTGCCAGCATCGTCATGGAATCATCATCAGTTTGATATGGAGTGTACAGATTCATGACAGATGCACTGGGATACAAGGTAGTGTTGTCAAATCCTTATCTTACAAAGGCAATTATTCCATCAAAGAAAAAGACAGACAAGATTGATGCAGCGGTACTAGCAGATCTCTTACGTGGAGGATATATTGCAACATGCTTTGTTCCAAGTGATAAAATTGTAAAGGAACGTCAGCTTGTACGGCATGGAAGAAAGTTGATCCAATGGAGGACATCTACAAAGAACTGTATTCATGTAATTTTGTTACAAAATGGAATAAAGATTATTGGAGCAACATTCACAGGATTATACATAAAAAGACTCTATGCCCTAGAGGATTATCGTATTGATGGCTTTATACGACAGTTAGAATCACTAAATGATATGATTTCAGATATTAATGCAAAGATATATGCCACAGTTAAAACCAATTCTGATGCGATGCTACTAAAGACAATACCTAAAGTAAGTGATTACACAGCACTGGTCATATAATCTGAAATAGGAGGAATCTCTAGATTTAATGACTCTCACAAGCTTGCAGCATATGCAGGTGTTGTTCCATCAGTTAGAAACTCTGCAGATACAATACATCATGGACGTATAACAAAGAAAGGCAGTATGACATTGAGATGGGTCTTGATTAAAGCTGCACATTCTCATGCAATACATGCACCAAATAGTAATATTACACAATTTTACAATCGTATCAAGAAAAAGAGAGGCAGTTCCAAAGGTATAGTAGCTACAGGATCAAAGATATTGCGAGTCATGCTGGATGTTAAAGGAGAAGAGAGAGAGTTTGTACAAAATTATAGTTAGGACCATAGGTCGCGTTATGAATCATGAGGGTAAAGACCTCGCTTGCTAATTGCGGTTGATCCTAACTCAGGGATGAAGATAGCATTGAGGGTCAAAACCTCGTATAGATAATTGGTATGAATCAAGCAAAGAGCATGTTTTACGTCTATAACGTCCAACTATTTTAGTGGATTTAGGCGTAGAGGTTGATACATACGATAATTGTCCGCATCCTGTATCATTTGAAACATATCTCTAGCGAATGCCATACTCCACATGCTGAAAAAAGACAAAATGCTTAAAAAGGTTTCACATAGATTGATTCATACCTTATGCGTAATACTTCAAAACGGTAGACAGTTATTTTAAAACGGTAAACAGTTGCGATATTCCAGAGTTTTTCAAATTTCACTACAACTGGCGCAATTTAGAGTTAAACATCCTAGATAAATATGAGATGATTTATCTTAACTTATGGTTAAAATCAGAATACATTCTGGAAGAGGCACCAGAATTATCGAGGTTGACAGCGATGCCACAAAATGGACTGGTGAACAGTTCAAACAGATTCAGGCAGCGAGAAGAGAGGCAGCCAAGGATAGCGGTGTAAAATACATAACTTCTGGCAGAGGAACCGGTAAAATGAAGATAAGCGACATGCCAAAGCCAAAAGACCGACCCAGCTCTAAAGGAAGAACCAGAATCACAGGTAGAGGAACAGGTTCTAGAAAGAGTCGTGGAAGCAAGTAAACAAAAAAAACCGTAATTTTTCATTTAGATTTTTTATTTACACCTAGTCAAATTCTTTGATTTTCGTGGCAGTGTGTCTCAATCGTACTGAAAAAATCATCATCTTAATGGCATTCCATCACATTCCTAGATAACGTAATTTTGATTTTCAATGTCCGATTATTTCAGTCTTTACCAATCAAAAAACTCTGTGCAGACAGTTGAGAGTTGCTTTTCCAAGATTCATTTAAGGTATCTCATCATGCAACTTTCACAATACTGTTTTGTTGAATTATGCCGGCTCGTAAAGAACGGATCAGATTACTTTGGATTTGTGCCCCGAGATAAACTAAAGAAATTTGGAATCAGTTTATGCTAGATACTGACATTGGGATTTCCATCTTTGAGTTTTTCCCAATCTGCAAGAAAGTTTTTCAGACCGATTTTTGTCAGTGGGTGTTGTATCATCTTTTCTAATACTGTAGGAGGCAGAGTCACTACATCTGCGCCAATCTTTGCCGCATTAATCACATGTATCGGATGACGAATGCTTGCAACAAGTATGTTGGTTCCAAAATTATAATTGGAAAATATTTCTTTGATTTCCTCAATTAGATGCATTCCATCCTGGCCAATATCATCCAGTCTTCCAATAAACGGGCTGACATATTTTGCGCCAGATTTTGCAGCAAGCAGGGCCTGGTTTGGAGAAAATATCAAAGTAACATTGACAGGAATTCCTTCAGATGATAGCGACTTGCATGCCTTTAGACCATCAGGAGTCATGGGAACTTTGACTACAACGTTATCCCCGTATTCACAAAGACGTTTGCCTTCTTCCATCATTCCAGAATATTCCGTACTAACAACTTCTAGACTCACATCACCTTTGATAATTTTTGTAATTTCCTTCATTGCGTCCTTTGGATTGCCTTTTTCTTTGGATAGCAGGGAGGGGTTTGTTGTGATTCCATCCAGCAATCCCATGTCATTGAATTTTTTGATGGATTCCAGATTGGCAGTGTCAAGAAAGATTTTCATAATTTATTCCTAATTTCTCTGACTTGTTTTGCCATATTAAAAGATGTTATTCCATGTTTTTCTAAAAGCAGATGAACCTCATCATCCCTAGCTGATTCTCCAAACATGTCTTGAGCCCCGATTCTCTTTACCGGTACAGGATATGATTCAGAGACAGATTCTGCAACAGCAGAGCCCATTCCACCAAAGATATTGTGCTCTTCGGCTGTAACCATGCAGCCTGTCTCTCTTGCTGCCTTTTCTAGGATTTCATTGTCAATTGGCTTTATTGAAAACATGTCCAAAACCCTGCAGGAGATGCCTTCTTGTTGCAACAAGTCAGCCGCATCCAAGGCCATTCTGACAGTAATTCCACATGCTGCAATGGTGCAATCAGAGCCATCCCTCAAAGTAATACTTTTTCCAGTTTGAAAATCCTGGGATTCCAGATGAATTAGAGGGGTTTTTGATCTTGCCATTCTCATGTAGAATGGGCCATACTCATCTGCCATTAAATGGGTTAATTTAGAGACTGAAATCGTATCAGATGGGATAAAGACTCGGAAATTGGGAATGGCCCTCATTATTGCAATGTCCTCAATTTGTTGATGTGAGCCCCCATCCGGCCCAACAGACAGGCCTCCATGGGAGACAACCAGCTTTACATTAAGACCATTTTTGCCTTCAGGTGAAGGATACGCTATATTGTTTCGAATTTGATCAACTGCCCTTCCCGGCAAAAATATTGCATAAGTACTGGCAAAAGGAATCTTTCCAGATGCAGCTAGTCCGGCAGAGACTGTAACAAGATTTGCTTCAGCGATTCCAACGTTAAAGAACCTGTCAGGGAATTCTTTCCCAAAGCCAGAGGTTTTTAGGGAATCAGTAGTGTCCGCACCTAAAACTAGAACGTTTGGATTCTCTTTTCCAATTTGAATCAGGGTTTTGGAATACTCTGAACGCATATCAGTCATTATTGGCTCGCTCAAATGTATCCTGCCTCTTGTGCGATTTTTTTAATCTGCTCTTGCTTTTCGCCTACAACATGCAGACCAATCCATTTGTTCACTAGATCGGTTCTTCCTAACTCGTGTGCTTTATCAAGTAGCATGCCACGTCTGGATTTCAGAATCTCATTTCTAAAGTGTTTAATTGCCACTCGTACATTCCCTTCTCCAACAATGGCACCCCCTCCAACAAAGACGCGGGCACCATCTGCAAAAATGGAGCCGATATTTTCAAGATTCACCCCTCCATCAGCCTCAATGTAGCCTGAGAAACCGTGTTCTTTTAGGATAGAGTTCAATCTAGCCATCTTTGCGTGTGTCTCTTTAATGAATTTTTGACCGGATTTTCCAGGTACTACGGACATTACGATTAGTTGATCAAGGGAGGGCAGGAATTTGTAAGACCATTCGGGCAATTCGGTTCCAGGATTTATTGCAAAACCCACGCCAACCTGGTTTTGTTTTAGCAGATCATGAATTTCTCCAAAACTAGATTCGTCAGTTACCTCTGCATGAACCGTAATAATATCACTGCCTGCATCGATGTAATCTCTGACATGTTTCACAGGTTCGTTTATCATCAAGTGTGAATCAAACGGAATTACAGTAAGATGCCGTAGTTCTTTAATTTTGGTATGATCAAAGGTTTTGTTTGGAACAAATTGGCCATCCATCACATCAAGATGAATATAATCAGACCGACCAGAGACACATCTTTTAACTTCATTGGGCAGATTTGTCATATCACCTGCAATGATAGATGGGGCAATCATAAATTGTGAATCCAGCTCTTGATTAATCATAGGAACCACATCAGAGTCAGGAGCTTTTCCATGCCATTGCGGATTATCCTCCATGTGTTCTACAGACTTGCCCTTTATCGTTCTTGATATTATCATGGTAGGCATTCCCTTTGTAGCATTTGCCTTTGCAATTGCAGCATTAATTTGTTCGACTCTGTGTCCGTCAATTTCAATGACATTCCAGCCAAAGGATCTCCATTTGTCACCAGTCTTCCAGCGAGATGCATCTTTCCACATTTCAGAGAGATCATTACCTTCTAATTTTTCATCCAGTGGCATTATTTGTTCGGTATAGGAATCTTGTTGGATGAAATTCCTATCAAGAAAGACGACAAGATTCTCAATCTTGTATTTTGCAGCAGTCATTGCAGCTTCCCAGATTTGGCCCTCGTCGGACTCGCCATCCCCGATGATAGTATAAACACGGTAATCTTTTGAATTAATTTTTGCAGCAAGTGCTACCCCCACAGAAAAAGACAGTCCGGTGCCCAAGGAACCTCCACAGAACTCTACACCCGGGCATTTTAGGTCAGGGTGTCCCTGTAATTTGCTGCCAAATTTTCGCAGAGTTTCAAGTTCAGATTCTGGAAAATATCCTGCAACTGCCATGTTTGAAAACAGACCAGGGGCTGCATGGCCTTTGGATAGAATCAGACGATCTCTGTCATCCCACTGTGGATTTTTAGGATCAAACCTTAGATATTTGTGGAACAGACAGCCAAGAATTTCTGCCATGGAAAAAGAGCCTCCCGGATGGCCAGAGCCTGCAATGTTGGTTGCCTTGATTACTAGTTTACGAGCTCTGAGAATTTTCTTCTTTATTTGATAATAGTCAAGTTCCATCTCGATCATAATCCCTGTAAATTTAATAAAAGTCTATTTCTGTGAACAGTTACTGTATTATCCAAAAAGTATTCCCCCTTATCTGACAGCACAAGTTTCTGTATAAATCAAGCAAAGAACATGTTTTACGCCTATAACGTCTTGACTATTCTAGCAGATTTAGGCGTAGAGGTTGATACATACAACTATTGTTCTGATTGTGGTTAACCTGAAAATCAAAGAATATGACTTTACTTTTTCAACTAGTGATATCAGGTGATTGTTCCACCGGATTTAATCAAGACTCCACTGCCAGACTGTACTGTCAGATTGAATGCTGCAAAGTCAATATCCAAAGTAATTCCAGATGGAATGATTAGAATCGAGTTATTCTGAACAATCACAGTTCCTTGGGCAGTTGCACTGGTATTAACTGTACAACTATTAGTTATAATCCAGTTTCCAGAAGAAGGAGGTGCACAGAATGTAGGTATGGTGGTATCTATCACATTTACAGTCCTGACAACTTGGGTGGCAGTATTTCCGGATGTATCAGTAGATTCGTAATAGATAGAGTAGGTGCCTACAACATTAGTGAATTCAGCAGCATTGATGGTTACTAGCGAGCCGTCACTAGTTGTTGCACCTAGTTCAGTATAGCCTGCCCCTAACATTATGGTCTGTGGATTGGCTCCATTCAGCGTGATGACGGGAGAGTTTGCATCAATTGTTTTTAGTATGTCAGTACCATCAAATGGCAAGCTCGTATTGCCTGCACTATCTGTGATTACTATATTTGTTATCTGTAGTGAGGTGGTCTGGTCTGCATCTCCTTCAGATACGGTATAGGTTGCAGTGTATGTGATTCCGTTATTAACAGTACTCCAATTTAGTAATTGTGAGTTAAAAGTACCATCTATTGTAGCTTCTATCTCAGCTAAACCCGGGGTCAATGTGAATGTGATGGTATCTCCCACCTTGAGTGCGCCCAAAGTTGTTGCATCAGACGTGATACTGGTTATGGTAAGAGGAATTCCATCAGTGGCTGTAACTGTTGCTATAGCCATTGCAGATGAGCTAATGTCTGTCAGACTGCTACCTGTATATGCCACATTAGGTGTCTGGTCATTTGTAGTATCGTGTGTAAAGACAAGAAATGTTGTGCCAGATAACGTATCACCGTCACTATGCTCTAAAACTGCGGTTGGTACATTGTCATCAATGCTCCACTCTGAGAGTACTAGTGTGCCTGACAATTCCTCACTGAATGTTACGGTGGTCTGGGTGGGAGAGTATGACCGTGCAGTAAAGGCTAGAGCATAAAGATCAAAGGGAGTAGGTAATGTGTATTCGTAGACTTTATCAGTGTCATATCCTACAATGAACATTTTTGCCCCATTAGCAGAGAATGTAACGCCAGTAGGAGTAGTATCCTGTGAACCTACAGAAATAGAGTCAGTAAGTGTGGAACTGGTCACATTAAAGGGAGTGGACAAGGTATACTCGTGGACTGCATCATTACCAGCTCCTACAACAAACATTTTTGCCCCATTAGTAGAGAATGCAACGCCTTGAGGAGCAGTATCCTGTGAACCTACAGAAATAGAGTCAGTAAATGTGGAACTAGTCACATTAAAGGGAGTGGACAAGGCATACTCGCTGACATTATCAAATGAAGTTCCAACTATGAACATTTTTGCCCCATCATTGGAGAATGTGACGCCTGTTGGATTACCACTAGATGAGTCTAGTCTGAAAGAGTCAGTAAATGTGGAACTGGTTACATTAAAGGGAGTGGACAAGGCATACTCGCTGAGTATAGGAACAGTTCCACTATCAAGTCCTACAACAAACATCTTTGCCCCATTAGTGGAAAATGTAACATCTGTTAAAATAACAAACTGTGGGCTGACATCAAAATTGGCTGTGAAATTGGAACTAGTCACATTAAAGGGAACAGATAATTTATACTCGTGGACTGCACCACTGGTAGATCCTAAAACAAACATCTTTGCCCCGTCATTGGAGAATGTGATATCCTGAGGAAAATTCTCCTGTGCACCTATGTAGGTTGACTGGGTGGTAGAGTATGACTTTGTAAATGTTGAAGGGATTCCATTAGATGCTGTGACTGTTGTAGTAGCCAATACAGCAGAGACATCATCTGCTAGGCTAGTGCCAGTGTATGCCACACTAGGAGTATGCTCATTTGTAATATTGTGGATAAAGACCAGTCTTGCTATACCAGATAGTGTATCACCATCAGCATGCCCTGAAACTGCAGTTGGAGTATTCCCAGCAATGCTCCACTCTGAGAAATTCAATGTGCCATATATTCCATCACTGAATGTTATGATGGTCTGAATAAAAAAGTCTGACTGGGCAGTAAATGTTGGAACGATTCCATTAGCCGCTGTAACTGTTACAGCATTCATTACATTAGAGGAACTGTCTGCCAGGCTAGTACCAACATATCTCACATCAGGCGTATGATCATTTGTGTTATCATGGATAAAGACCAGTTCTGTTATACCAGCTAGTGTACCGTTATCCACATGCCCAGAGACCATAGTTGTACTACCCCCATCAAATCTCCACTCTGAGAAATTCAATATACCAAATACTCCTTCACTGAATGTTACGGTGGTCTGGGTAGAAGAGACTGAGCGGGCAGTAAATGTTGAGGGTATTCCATCAGCTGCTGTGACTGTTGCACCAAGCATTACATTAGATGAATTTGATGTCAGGCTAGTGCCGGCATATACCACATCAGGCGTATGATCATTTGTGATATCATGGATAAAGACCAGTTCTGTTATACCAGCTAGTGTACCGTTATCCACATGCCCAGAGACCATAGTTGTACTACCCCCATCAAATCTCCACTCTGAGAAATTCAATATACCAAATACTCCTTCACTGAATGTTACGATGGTCTGGGTAGAAGAGACTGAGCGGGCAGTAAATGTTGGAGGGGATACATTCAGATCAAATGGGGCATACAATGCATACTCTAGGATTAAATTATTTGTATATCCTAAAACAAACATCCTTGTCCCGTCATTGGAGAATGTAACGCCTGACGGAAAATTATCCTGCGAGCCTACAGAAATAGAGTCAGTAAATGTGGAACTAGTCACATTAAAGGGAGTGGACAGTGAATACTCGTAGACCATAACATTACTAGTTCCTAAAACAAACATCCTTGTCCCGTCATTGGAGAATGTGACATCTGTTGGAAAACTATCATAGTTACGTATGTCAATAGAGCGGATAAATGTAGGATTTGATATGTTAAAGGGAGTAGACAAGATATACTCGTAGACCATAACATTATTTTTCCCTATAACAAACATCTTTGCCCCGTCGTTGGAGAATGTGACGTCTTCTGGAAAAGTCTCTTGCAAGGTTACATTAAAAGAGCGACTAAATGTTGAACTGATCACGTTGTATGGTACTGATAATGCATACTCGTGAACGTTACCATGCTGAAGTCCTATAACAAACATTTTTGTCCCGTCATTGGAGAATGTGACGCCTGTTGGAGTATTATCCTGTGAGGTTACGTTAAAAAAGGCGGTGAATGTGGTAGTGTTGATATTAAAGGGAGTGGACAAGACATACTCGTAGACTGCATCATTATCATCTCCTATAACAAACATTTTTGCCCCATTAATGGAGAATGTAACATCTGTTGGAGCACCATCCTGTGCAGTTACATTAAACAAGCCAACAGAATAGCCATCAACAGGGATGTAGAGGCATGCGCCAACCAGAAAGACTGTTAGTAATATGAACAAATTAGGATTATTTTTCATCTGCTTGAGAACTAGTGTGTGTTTATTTAATGTTTACGTATGAAAACTTTGTTTGTGGTATCCTAAAAGCAGTTCTCCTTCTTCCTCCTCCTCCTCCTCCTCCTCCTCTTCTTCTTCTTGTTCCACATTCTCTTATCCAGAAAGTAGTATACCCCTATCTGACGGCGTAAAGTTTCTGAAAAGTGCAATTGTTTCACTGACTGGAAATGATGGTGTGTGTGTGGGGGAGGCTCCAAATATGACATAATATGGAGGTATATAGGCAAACGTAGAATACTAGTAATAAAAAAACTAGATGAATCCAAAGTAAAATGGATAATTTCACAAAAACTAGAGAAAACCACCACAAAAGAGATAGATTAGACGATAGACATCTCTGCAATCTAGGTCAAGAAACACAGAGCCAGATACAGGCACAAAGACGGCATCGCATATCCGGCACCAATAGGCCCAAGACCAGAAAATAGGTAACTGTTTACAGTTTTGAAGTATTACGCACAAGATATGTCAAAACAGGTTATTTTTTTGATACAAACGCAAAGGAACTTCAAAAGTCTAGACAATTACAAATAGTCTTCTTGACGCCATGAACATTCTGCAGTACTTTCAGCACGTCAGACTGCATAATGAGGCAACAAACATGGAATCGGCCATTGAATCAAGTACAGAAATACACATCCCTCACAAAATATTGAGGAATAGTGATTTGGCATCACGTCAGCCAAAAAAGAGCAAGCAAACTCTGTCATATTTGGACACACACACACACACACACACACACACACACACACCGTCATTACCTGTGAGATTGTCATGCCATATCCTAGTGACTATACGTGTTTGAAGAGGTGAACTACATTCTGGACAATACAAGGCTTGATTCATACCAAAATTTTAATTTGATCGATACCAAATGATATTATGGAAATAAAAGAAAATATTCCAATTATAGTTTTTGATAATCAATGTTACTTGTGTGTGAAATTTGCCAAATTTGTTGATTTTTTTGCAAGAGGTAGGATTACAATGGTAGGACACTATACAGATTTTGGAATCAAGATAAGAGAGGAGATTCTAGATGAATCTGCTTTGGACATGTTTTGGTTTATTGATAATAGTATGGCATATGGCGGAAGGGCAGCAATATTTCCATTGATAAGATCAATTTTTTCTAAAGAGACGAAAAAATCATCAGGCGGTATAGTTGATGAGGCATCTCAGCAAGGCTGCAAGACTGTCAAGGCTGTTTTTTTGAGATCATCTAGTCTGCTTACAAATAGCAAAAAAATAGATCTCTAGTAAATCTAATTAAGACTAAAACTCTGACACGTATAATGAGGATAAAAACTGAAAACTCTACAGGAAAAAAGACACAGCTTCTTTGTGGCTTTGTACTAAAAGATTCAGTCAAAGTTTCAGAATTGGGAAAATTTGATTCTAGGACAACCATGGCAATTGAGCAGTCTCTAAAGGATATGGGAGGGAGATTTGGAAGACTGGACATTATTCCAGTACCAGAAGAAAAATCTGCCCAAAGAATACTGCTTGCAGGACTCGGAATGAAAAAGAATCTGACAAGAGACACCATCAGGTCAGTCTCTGGCAGGATTGCACAAAAAGCAAGAGAGTTAAAACTGAAAGAATTTTCAGTAATCGCACCTCCAAGTTTTGTGACTGATCAGATTTCATCAGTCTCTCAGATTGTAGAGGGCTCCAAGATGGCCCTATACAAATTTGACAAGTTCAAAGCAGAGAAAGCAGACAACTTGCCGGATATGACAATCATAGTTACCAGATCAGAGAAAATATCAAAAGCAATCAAAACAGCTGAAATTGTTGCAGACGGTGCAATATTTACAAAGAGTATTGGTAATCTGCCGCCAAACGAATGTACTCCTAGTACATTGGCAAATTTTGCAAAAATAATTTCCAAAGAAAAGATGAAATGTAGCATTATCTCCAAACCCGAATTAAAAGAGAGAGGCTTTGGCGGAATTACAGCAGTGGGACAAGGAAGCAAGAATGAACCCAATCTGATTGTTTTGGAACATAACTGCGGACCAAAAAATGAAAAACCAATCGTCCTAGTAGGAAAGGCAGTTACGTTTGACACTGGAGGAATTTCGTTAAAGCCAGGAGAGAGAATGGATGAGATGAAGTTTGACAAATGTGGCGGCTGTACAGTTCTTGGAATAATGAAGGCAGTTTCAGAGTTGAAACTGCCAATCAACGTTGTCGGGATTGTTCCATCAGTTGAAAACATGGCTGATGGAGAGGCATACAGACCTGGTGATATCATAAAGTTGTATGGTGGAAAGACTGCAGAGATTCTCAACACAGATGCAGAGGGCAGATTGATTCTGGCTGATGCGCTAGCATATGGAGAAGAGTGCTATTCGCCAAGGGCAATTATCGACTTTGCAACTCTGACTGGGGCATGCGTCATAGCACTAGGCAACAACATTGCAGGAATTGTAACAAACAACGAAAAACTGACAAAGAGAATCAGGGAATCCTCAAAGAGAACCACAGAACAAGTTTGGAGGCTTCCATTAAATGAGGACTATATGAGTATGATAGAGTCAAAAGTTGCAGATATGAAGAACGTGGGAACAGGCAAAGCTGCAGGAACAATTACCGCTGCAGCATTTTTGAGAAATTCAATCAAAGACACGCCGTGGATCCATATTGATATTGCAGGAGTCGCATGGACACAGGCAGCCACAAAAGTAAAGTCATACAATCCAGACGGTGCCACAGGTTTTGGCGTGAGGTTGATTCTAGATTATCTGCAAAATTTGCAAGACTAGTAGCCCCTGCTGTTCCTATCAGGCTTGCCGGCGTTTGGATTTCTAAAGTCATGTTTTTCCATCATGTGATTTAAAAATCTGATATCGTCTGAGAATGATTCGCCGCATACGGTACAGTTTGACACGGATACCATGATAGATACCATGATAGATGCAGATATTAAAAGATACCAGCACTGTTGCTTCCCAAGAGCTCTCGCATCTTAGTAGCACAACAGCGACATTAGGTTTGACTTCCAAGTTCGGAATGGGATTGGGTCGCACCCTAACGCTATGGCCGGCTTGAATAATGTTGTCAGGGTCTCATCTATTAACGTAACGCTAAACTATAACATGCTCAAAATAAGTAATTGTCTAGAGTTTTAAAGTTCCTTTGTGTTTGTATCAAAAAAATATCCTGTTTTGGCATATCTTGTGCGTAACACTACAAAACGGTAGACAGTTACGTATATCTTTAAAACTCTAGACAATTACGTTTCAGGTGTCTATAACTCGACAGTACCATAACAGGTCTCGAATTTAACACAAAAGGTCTCGAATTTAGCAGGTAGTTGAAAAGCCTCGCAGATTTAACAGTGTACTAAAATACTTGATAAATTAAGATGTGTGCATTATATGAACCAAATGAGTATGTCTGTAGAATTAAAAAATCTCAGAGCCCGAATCAAAGTAGAACAAATACCAAAAAGAAAACGCTCAACTATCCATCTATTAACTTGGAATATAAGAAATCTCAACAAAAACAAAGACGATAGAGCGATAAAATATCTCTCTGAGATTATCAAAAGATTCGATATAATTGCAATTCAAGAAACAAAAATGATCTTGGCGGTATAGAAAAACTGCAACGCGCATTAGGAAAAAATTTTCGATTTCTGTTTTCAGATCCAGCTGGTAATGGAGAGCGACTGGTATTTTGTTATGATAAAAGAACCATCAAATTTACCGGACTTGCAGCAGAAATCGTAATGTCCCCCGGTGCAGGAAGGGGCAAAAAACTACCTGAATTGGAGTTTGACAGGACACCATACATGGCGTCATTTTCTAAAAACAGATGTCACTTTATTGTTGTTACAGTTCACATCTTTTATGGTTCAGGTTCTGCCGTACAATATCGTAGAGATGAGATTAAAAATATAGCAAAATTTCTCAAAAAACGTTCAACTGACATCAATGCGCTTGATTCTGATTTTATTGCATGTGGAGATTTTAACGTAGAGGATACAAAACGAGTCCTCTCAACACGAGAAAAAGCAAGAAAATTATCAGAAAAGAGAAAAATCCTATCAGAACTTTTCTCACAACTTTGTTCCGGTGGCCTTGTTATCCCAGATGACATAAGAAACAGTCCAAGCAATTTAACTAAAACAAAACACTTTGATCAAATAGGATATCATCATTACAAAGATTCAACAATTGATTTCCTAAAGGGTGGAACCATTGATTTTGTTGGTGCAGTTTATCGGAATGATGACAAGATGAAATATAAACTCACAGATCATTTACCAATGTGGGCAGTATTTTCTGCAAAGCCTGACAAAAAACCAAAATACATCAATCCTTGATTTGATTTCTATTTTAGTGCTGTTTAGAATAAATTCGTGACTGTCTACAGTTTTGTAGTATTACGCACAAGATATGTCAAAACAGGTTATTTTTTTGACACAAACACGAAGGAACTTTAGACAATTACCAAAATAAGTATAAAATAAAGAAGATGTAGAGTTACAACATGACACACAGAGTTGCCGTTTTGGATAAAGAGATATGCCAACCAAAGAAATGCGGTCTGGAATGCATAAAATACTGCCCAGTTAACAAGTCAGGTGCAGAGTGTATAGTTTTAAATGAGGAATCAAAAAAGGCCCAGATTGACGAGGATATCTGCAACGGGTGTGGGATATGCGTCAAGGTGTGTCCGTTTGATGCAATAACCATTGTAAATCTTGCAAGCGAGTTGGCTACAGAAAAGATTCACCAGTACGGTCCAAATTCATTTCGATTATTCAAGCTGCCCACTCTGAAAAAGGGCCAAGTCGTCGGACTGTTGGGAAGAAACGGAATGGGAAAGAGCACCATAGTAAACATACTGTCAGGGAATCTGAAACCGAATCTTGGAAGATATGAAAACCCGCCAGAATGGGATGAGATTTTAAGATATTACAGTGGAACCGAGTTAAAGCAGCATTTTGAAAAGATTAAACAAGGACAGATTCGCGTGTCAATAAAACCACAGCAGGTCTCCCACATTGCAGAAGCATATGACGGGACAGGAAAAGAACTGCTTGAAAGATATGACGAGAGAGGCGCATCAAGAGAACTAGTCAGGGAATTGGGATTAAAGAACTCTATGGAGCAGAGTCTAAAGGAGCTCAGCGGAGGCGAACTGCAGAGAATAGCTGTGGCAGTGGCCGCATCAAAGGATACAGAATTTTATTTTTTTGACGAGCCGTCATCATACAATGATGTTTTTCAAAGAATTAGAGTTGCCAGAGTAATACAGAATCTAGCTGGGATTGGAAAGAGTGTAATGGTAGTCGAGCATGATTTGACACTATTGGATTTTCTCAGTGACTTTGTAGAGGTATTGTACGGTGAGCCGACAGCATACGGAATTGTTTCAAGTGTTTTGTCCACCAAGGTAGGAATCAATGTCTTTCTTGACGGATACCTGCCAGCAGAGAATGTCAGATTTAGAGAAAAGAAATTTTCTTTTGACGTGTCATCCTCGTCCACTGACATGTTTCAGGAAGGAAATGACATTGTAACCTACCCAAAACTTGAAAAGATATATCCGACATTTTCTGTAACAATAGAGCCGGGCCGGATAAGAAAGGGCGAAGTTTTAGGCATAATGGGCGCAAATGCTCTTGGAAAGACTACCATGATGAGAATGATTGCAAGAGTTGAAAGACCGGATTCTGGCAGTATTGATAAAAAGATAAAGATAGCATACAAGCCACAGTATCTTCAGAATAATATCAGTGCAGATGTTGTGACATTATTAGACAAGGTAAACGGAAGTCCAGTTGAGGAAAGTATCGAGGAGGAGCAGATACTAGAACCATTAAAGATTAAAAAATTATACAACAAGTCAGTCAAAAATATCTCTGGAGGAGAATTGCAAAAAGTGGCAATTGCATCATGTCTGTTACAAAAAGTGGATCTGTATGCGCTAGATGAGCCATCGGCATTTTTAGATGTGGAAGACAGGATTGTAGTGGCAAAATTCTTGCAAAAGTTTGTTCGCTCTTTTGGAAAATCAGCAATAGTAATTGATCATGATTTGCAGCTAATGGATTTAATCTCAGACACGATGATAATATTTGAGGGAGAATCAGGAGCAGCCGGCCGGGCCACATCACCAATGCCAAAAGCTGATGCCATGCACAAGTTTCTAAGATCACTGGACATGACCTTTAGGAGAGACGAGCGGAGTCTCAGACCACGCGTAAACAAGATGGAGAGCAGGCTGGACAAGGAACAAAAGGCGTCTGGAAACTACTATTACAAGCATTGACTCGAATGTTAAAAAAGGCACTAGAGCATGCCCTGACATCTGAGGAGAGCGACGAGCTAATCTCAGCCTTTGATCAGATAGGGGACATAATCATAGTGAGAATCCCCGATTCCTTGCTATCAAAGAGGAGGATCATCGGCGAGGCCCTTCTAAGGGAGATAAAGATTGCCAAAAGTGTCTTTTATCAGGCATCAGATGTAAAGGGAGACTATCGCACAAGAAACCTAGAGATTCTTGCAGGAAGAGACAACACCAAAACAGAATACAGGGAGTTTGGATGCAGATTTTTAGTTGATGTCCAGAATGCGTTCTTTTCGCCCAGGCTCTCCACAGAGAGACAGAGAATCGGAGGTTTGGTTCGGGACGGGGAGATAATTACCAACATGTTTGCAGGAGTGGGAATGTTTTCCATAATTGCCGCAAAAAAGACAAAGTGCACCATATACAGCATTGACATAAACCCGGTCGCATCAGAACTGTGCGAGAAGAATATCAAGATAAACAGACTTGTCGGAAGAGTGATCTCCATAAACGGCGATGCTGCAAGAACCATCAAAGAACATTTAGCAGATAAATCAGATAGGACACTAATGCTGCTACCTGAAAGATCTGATGAGTTTTTGGAATCTGCAATCAATACGACCAAGAACGGGGGCATCATTCACTACTATACACATATTCATGCAGATAAAAGATCAGAGGCAACAAGACTCTCAAAAGAACATTATCTTCAGGTTACGCCGGTACAATCAGAGATTTTAGATTCAAGAATAGTCAGGGCAGTGGGTCCCAGGTATTACCAGACAGTAGTGGATGTGAGAATTTCAAAGTAGGCCTAGTCATTTGATGTGATTGATGCAGATGAGGATTTCGTCGTTGCCATGACATAGCCAATCCATGCAACTACCCCGAGTATTCCACCTACAATCATCAATACGGACAACTGCAGTATGATGGGACTCCATTCAGAGAGCATTAGCAGGTATGCATAAAGAAAGAACGCACCTGTGCAGGACATAAAGAGGGTAATGCCTGTTCCTTTACGCTTGTCCATCGAAAGGAATTTTTTTGTGACTTATTTATTGGTTTGAGCTAGTCAACTCTATTGCCATAAGAAATGCATCCTCGCCATCACGATAGTATGCATCGAGCTGTTGCCGAATGACGAATCCCAGTCTTTCATACAATCTTACGGCATTATTGTTACTGCATCGTACTTCTAGATGAAACTCGTCGCATTTTTTTGATCTTATGCCCTTTACTGATTCCTCAACAAGTATTCTTCCTATTCCCCGCTTTCTATAATCATCAAGAACCGCAATGGATACCACATGGCCTTTTTTGACAAAGCCTAATTTTTTGAAATTTGAAAAGCCATATTCAATTTTACACATGATATAGCCGACATGCTTTCCTCTGATTTCTGCAACTATGAATGCCTCAGGGGCCTCTACAAGTAGGCTTTCATAGAAATAATCAGAATAGTGCTCAGGGAGCGTCTTTAGATTAATTTCCATCACAGGAATTAGATCGCTTGGTTCTGCCCGCCTGATATTACAGTCACCTAATTGCCTGATAATTACTTGCATACAGTATAATGTGTGTATCAATATTTAATTTTAAACCAGAAAGCCATTTAATGTAAAGAGGCAGTTATAAACAGATGGAGGAGAATTTGCAAGAAGAGGTTATATCAATTGTAAACTCTGTCTTTGAGGTCAGTGATTTTACAAGGACGGAATTTTCACTGGAATTCAGAATCGAGGATGCTGAATTTAAATCAAAGTTTGTGGATTTGGCAAGAAGACTAGAAGACAAGAATCATGTCTGCAGATTGGAGAATGTAAACGGTGGAAGATACATAATCATTCAAAAGTTTACTCCAAAAAGACAGAAAAAGTGGCAGAGTACTGCATGGATTCCTCGAATTTTGTTTGTAATTGTCGTTTCATTTGTGATGATTGACGGATACTATAGGACAGCTGAAACAAATTCAATTGTGGAGATTGGAGACCCGTTGACAATGGCAGGGATATACACACTGTCATTGCTGGGAATTTTAGGAGTTCATGAGCTTGGCCACATTATTGCGGCCAGAGCACACAAGCTAAAGACAACCTGGCCCTACTTTATTCCTGGACTGCCCATAATCGGCATTCCAACATTTGGCGCATTTATCCAGTCAAAGGGACTGACCATTAATCGAGAGATACTCTTTGATGTTGCCATTGCAGGCCCCATTGCAGGACTGGCGATTGCCATAATTGTTTCAATTTATGGTGCATACACTGCGCCAATTCTAGACCAAGAGATTGCCGCAAAACTATTTGCCGAATCCAGATTAATCAAATGGGATATGGGAGAGTCGATATTAATGACTGCCAGTCTGGCAATGTTTGGCAAGGGAGGGACAGGATACGAGGTTATTATGACTCCAGTAATGTTTGCAGCGTGGGTTGGATTTTTAATCACATTTTTGAACTTGTTGCCGGCATGGCAACTAGACGGTGGACACATGGCACGGACATTGCTCAATGCAAAGATGCACAAATATGCAACTTATGCAAGTATGCTAATTCTTGTCTTGCTGAATTACTGGATGATGGCAATATTGATTCTTGTTATGAGTTCAAGAAATCCCAGCGCATCTCCGCTGGATGATGTCTCGCCACTTTCAAGAAACAGAAAACTTGTATACGTTGGAATAATAGGACTGGCAGTTTTATGTGCGCCATTGCCGTCTGGTTTTATATCAAATCTTTTACCGTAAATAGAGCCTAGCACCGTCTGCAACCACCATGATTTTCTGTTTTGCACCCTGTGTTTTGAGGATATAATCCAGAGAATATTTTATTCCATGCAGAGAGATCAGGCCAAGTTTCTTTGCATAAAATTCTGGAAGAATCGAGACCAGGCCAATCTGAAAGCTTTTCTGGACTTCAGAGAGGAACAGCAGGTCTTCCATCCCGCTGATGTATTTGGTAGGATTTTGAAGCTGCTCCAGAGTCAGCCTGTCCTCAATGTACTGTTGAAGTGTGGTAGAGCCTAGACCGCCCTTGCATTCTGCCACAAGAATGGCAAGACCGTCTTTTTTGATTGCATTAGAACAGTTCCAAAGAGAAGAGAGTGACCGTCCAAGATGCTCATTGCTTGCATCCTTGCCGGTGCTAATTATCATTGTCTTGTGTTGTCCCATATCTTTGATAGAGTGAGATTCCATGATTTTTGTTGCAGATAGAGTCTCTGAAGGATGACCTATGGAGAAATCAAGTATGCCTTTGGAATTTGCGACTAGCTCAATTCCCTGAATTTCAAAATTATTGGTAAATTTTTTTGCCTCCTCTAGGCTCTCAGGATACTGTCCAGAGGCAGGAAGATTCCCCTTTCTTTTTGCATATGCTGAGAGCATGGATTCCAGGCCGAATTTTTTGATCAGTCGGGTAGAGATGGTCTCATAGCCAAACAGTCCGTCAAATTCCATTTCAGCCATGAACACAAGATTTGAATTTGAAATGTCAGAATCGTCAAACTCGTTGATTAAACTACCCTCAGGGAGTCCTGCCTTTACCAGATTTAGAATTCTTTTCTCTGCTAGAATTTTTGGAAACGGCTTTGACTTTTGCTCGCACAGGGTAAATAGTGATGAGATGATTTTTTGAGTGGATTTAGAGTTTTGTAAGACTACAAGCTCTATTGGTTTTGATAGATCAAGCGTGTTGAGTTTTTCACTAATCACAGAATCCTCCAGGATTTTGCCTTCAGAATCAATTTTTTGCTCCAAATTCTCGGCTTGTATATCCAAAACAACGTCTGTAATTCCATAATTTAACCAGATTTCAGGCATGATTCATACTTAATACAAACCAAAATAAATCCAGTGTAGTTAATTTTGATATGGAATTTGTAAAAAAGTTTACAACATTTTTGCATCAGAATGGCATTATAAAGTTTGGAGACTTTGAACTAGCTAGTGGAAGAAAGAGTTCATACTATGTAGATTTGAGGCTGGTTCCAAGCTATCCTCACGAATTCAGAAGAATGATAAAACATCTTGAAGAGCAGATTGCAAAAGATATAGGATTTGACAAATTTGATTCGTTTGTCTCAGTGCCGACAGGAGGTCTGGTAATTGCATCAGCATTGGCTATGGAGACACTCAAACCGCTAGCCTATGTAAGAAGCAGGCCAAAAGATCATGGGACCTTGAAACTAGTCGAAGGGAAGATTCATGATGGGATGAAGGCGATCATGATTGATGATGTTGCAACTACTGGCAGTTCAGTTGTAAATGCGATAAAATCACTCAGAGTCAACGTTTCCATAAAAGATGCATATGTGATTGTTAACAGAATGGAGGGTGCCAGTGAGGCCTTTTCTGAATTGGGAGTCAAGATGCATTCAATTCTGGATATTTTGCAGATTACAGAGATACTGTATGAGCAAAATCTTGTGGATGAGAATGTTTTAGAAAAGGTAAGGAATCAGATTGGCAGATGAGTCTTGGCAGCTCAGACAAATGCCTTTTAATCATCACTCAGATATAACTCTGATTCTTCATTGCAGCCAGTAAACTTTGGGTTTACTTGTTTTAAAACTAATTGGAGTAAAATGGGCCAAATTTCAGAAAAATGAAGAACAGGTAAACTATGCCTCAAAATCAAGAGATGGAAAACATTTCCCTCCCTCCTCCTCCTCCCCCTCCCATGATATAATGAATTCTTGGTGGATTTGCTCAGAAAAATGACACGTTGTTTTGTAAACAATGGTATCAAATCACATAAAATTATAGAAAAAAAGTTGGTAGAGAAGCACTAAAACTTGATTGTGTCAGTTTCACCTAAACCTTACAACGGTTAGTCAGATCACAATACTACACACAAGAAAACAGGTCATTCATATTACACAGAACTATTTTTAACCTAGTACACAAGATATCAAATATGGCTCCAGTGAGAGAAGATTTTCAAAAATGTTTAGACATAATATTAGAAATTGCTAGAAACAACAACTTTCCATCCATAGTTATAAAATCTGGTAAACTTCATAGACTAGTAGGTAGTTATCCAGGGAAAGATCACAGGATGCCTGTTTGTTGTGGTGTGATGAGAAAGACCATGAAAGGATTTGATAAAATATTGCCAAATTCATTGAAAAAAGATGGTGCAACATTAGAGATACGTTATCATTTCCAATACACCTAACAGCAAATGTATCTGATTCGCTCTTAATGTAGAATTTTGTTGCCATATAAAGAACTAAGATTATTTTGGTGAACTTTGAATAATCATCTTGCTTTCTCATGTTGTGCAAGAATGCAAACGTTTGGACATGATTCCAAGTTAAACTTGTTGACTCTACTGTGCTTTGCCATCCACAGTCTAAAAAGTGCGGTTCTGCACTCACAGTTGTTGGTATGCGCATATCATCCCTTGCATTCCTTGAGACTGATTTACGGTATGATGATGTTCATACCCAAAAACTCTAAAGAATGATACACTTTATACTCGTCTGTGTATATGTGAGATTCTCTTGATATTATCATACAAACAAGCTTGCAATAGATGGATACTTTTGAGGTATCACAAAGATAGTATCGCCGCCTCTTTGATGATGGCACAAAATCATCTGGAAATCTCGATCAAACTTGCCACGTCTAGGTGGTGGTTTTACTGCACGTCTTTTTGGCAGCTTTCTGATGATATGATGATATTGTGATAGTTCTTTCCTTCCAGTCCACTGCATATACAGTTCATCCACGCACTACAATACGATTTGATCCAAGAACAAGCCTGTTCTACAGCAGAATCGCAAAACGACGAGGAAAGAAAAAAGGCATGTATCAACCTCTGCACCTAAATCCGCCAGAATAGTCAAGACGTTATAGGCATACAGAGATAGGAAAATGTTTCATTTGGAGCAAAAAATACCAATCAATCAAATAAATTAGATAGGAAAAAATATAGATCGAGGCGTGCAATTCCATCAAATGTGGTACTTTCCCATCTACTGGCATAAAACATATTCTTTGCTTGATTCATACGAAAAAAGCAAAGATAACGGCTGCAAGGCAGATGCTGGAGATAATTTGGTACATGCTAAAGAATTCCGAAGAATATCGTACACAAAATCATGAACTGACACAGTGAAAATATAAAAAGATGAACGGGAGATCACAAATGTCCTGATTCAGCAAAACACACTAGTACAGGTCCGCAGTAGGATTGGAAACGATTTCACATGGAAGTACCATTTTTACTATACATGTAATAGTAAGCATAAATGACTACATTGTGGACCGGTGACTTGTGGATGACAATTAGAAAATTACCTAAAATTGGAACACAAAAACAGTTTATGGATGTACTTGGTGAGATGATTGCCATACAAAGATATGAAGAACAGAATGTTGGAGACATTGGAAGGCCCAGAGACTTAAAATCATATATTTTTGAAACAGATGAAAAATTAGAAGAACGTTTTGTTGTAGATGATGTTAAAGTGAACATTGAAAATACTAGTCTAGATCATATAAAAATTTTGACAATGGCTGAGATAACAACCAACAAACCAAGATCTGTTCAATTTTATCTGGATAAGAGTGATGATAGATTTTTAGTTTTACATACTAATGAACTAGCAACTGATTCGGATCATTTTGTAAAAAAATTAACACAGTCAAATGATCATAAATTTGATTCAGCTTGGTTATCAACTTCTATGTTAAGATCTATTTCAACAGCCCATGGAAATAATTTTTATGGTTATGGTGTTAACTATACTGATATTTTCTGTGAGGATAATGATCTAATTGAACCACCAACTAAGCTAAAGATGAGTATTTCAGGAACAATTTCTCAAAAAGTTCTTGAAACCATTAAAAAAGATCGAGAAGTCGATAAAGCACTTGGATATACCAAAATAACTATCGGAAGAGGAACAAAGAATCATGGAGTTCTTGAAGACCTGAAATATAATGGACGATTTAGAGTAATGAAAGGAGATTCTATTGACGATCATATAAGTTTAGTTGGACATGTGACAGACGAATATTCAAAAAAGATTCATAACATCGAAAATGAACGTATACGTGGTGAAAGAGATGGGAACAGATGTTTCATCGAAGGAACGTCATTTGATTTTGAACTCGATCATGCTATTGATGATTGGGGCAAGTATCTGCCAAAAATCTTTAATGCTCTTGAACCATTTAGAATTTGGGGGATGAAAAATAAGATTGAACGTAATGTATACAAAATCTTAGGCGTGGACATGCATACAGGTGATCCATTAGATATTGAAGTCGATACTCACATAATGAGAGTATATTTACCAAAGAATAGTTGCGGTAATGTTATTTTACGATTATTTGTAAATTTACAAAGATTTTTGGACTCTAAAATAATCTGCTCTCAAATAGAATAGAACGAATTGAACATTACGCCACATACTAGATTAATTAACTGCATAATTGGATTTTGTAAACAAAATAGCAGATGGATTCAACCACTTGGTGAATTAGGATATAGAGTTCAACTAATTGAACAGACAATTAGTACAGAACGAGGAAATACAGTCAAACCAGATATTGTTGCAGTGTCAAACAAATTGCTAAACTCTCTAATTTTTGAATGCAAAGGAGGAGTAACACTAACTGAAGATCAAATTAACAGATATGATGAATTAACAGGAAGAGATTTGTCAAGATGGATTGATTACTATACAAAAGATGAAACATCGCATGATATTTGCTTGGTAGGATTTCAGAATAATTATGCTAAATTAAAAAAAACAATACAAAGAATTTTCCAACAATAATATTTTCAGAGAATTCAGTTAAGAAAAAAGGAGCAAAATTTGTGAACAGTAAAGTAGAAAACAAATTTTTAAATGATATAGACATGACCAAAAAAACTCCTCCAATGTCATATTATCCATTTTCAGAAAATGATGATAAACACACGATCATCCAATATGTGTTACGAACAATCATTTCATTTTTGATAGATAAAAAGACAAGAAATAAACTAGATCCGTTAGACATAAATGTATTTGGCACGGATGCAATTTTGGAAAAAATTCATCCACTATGGGATGTTCTTTCAATAGACCATCAAAATACGCTAAAGAAAAAAGTACAAGAAATCATTACAGAGTTGATGGGGACTCATAAAGAATTAAGTGAAAGATTTGAATCCATCAAACAGAATTATTCTCCAAAAACAATTGCCAAGTTGATAGACATTTGTGAAAAAATTGTAAAAGATGAAGCATCTAGAAAAAGAATTGGGGATTTTGTGTAACCATCTACAGTTTTGAAGTATTACGCACAAGAATGTCAAAACAGGTTATTTTTTTGACACAAACACGAAGGAACTTTAAAACTGTAGACAGTTACAGATAATCTTACAACTAGATCAAAAAACTTTGTGGTTGGTTCTGCATAGTTGACAAAATTATTTCCTATAAAGAAATTATAATATGGCTCGTTTTTCAACATTACATCTATTATTTTGAGCATGTCTTTAGATTCAGTAATGCCAGATGATTTCAGATATTCTAAAATTTCTTCACCGTCATGTATTTTACGCTTCCTTAATTCTGTAATAATTTGACTGCATGTTTTTTTGTAAACAAATTATTCCTCCAGATATTCTTGGATTTTGTCAATCATTCTAGGATTCAAACTGACTTTAAATCCATATCCAGTTGGTTTTGATAAAATCAGATTTTCCTTGATCAAGACCTTTCCCATTTTGTCTACTTTTTTGGAACCTTGTTTTCCAGTATCTCTCTAGGTGAATCCCTTCTTTAGATTCTCAAATGATGTATGACTAGCACCCCAATTTCCACGTCTGGTCAGAACAGTCTAGCTGAGATGTCAAAGTACATCTAGATGCTTGATTCATACGAATATACTTTTTATGTATTTTTGGATCATTTTATGGCAAGATACATGAATTTTTATTAGAAAATGAGTCATTAAGCAGGGTACCTGTGATGATTCTACAATTTTCATATGAAATATTATGACACTGTCTTTTCTCTTCATCCCAAAATCCCTTAACGGCTTCACAAAATCTATCTTCATTACCTTGAACAATTTCAGCATAATCAATTCCGTGACCACTTAATTCAAAAGTTTTAACAGCAAAAATATGTAATGTCAACCCAAAAATTTTATTCATTGTAACGATTTGTTCTTGAGTTTGATAAAGTGTAATTGTATATAAAATTAATAAAAAACTTAAAATTATAAAAGCTAAAATTATTAGGACATTTTTTTTAATCATAATAAAAAAAGAAATGGTGTGGGACATATTAAGTATCAATATTTGTAGTAATATGCTTCAGCTTTCCAGTTTAAGGTATCCCAAGGGAATTGTAAACCACTTGTTGGACCCCAACCAGGATTTATAGCTAGAGAATCTTGTGAATCAGAGTAACTTGATCCGGCCATAGTCAACGTCATTCCAGTATATGTATGTGGAATTATACACCAATCTCTCCATACAAGTGCATTTGCTGCTTGGGCATTAATGGATCTCCAATATTCTCCAACAGTAATGGCATCTGCACTTCCATACATAGACATTGTAGATATTCCAAGTACACCACAATTTTGAGTTGCACTATCACTGAAAGTCACATGATTATTTTGTATATTTGCACTATCAGTTGCAGTTAATCTTATGGTTCCCAGTAAAGCATCAGCATCAGGAATTATATTTTTAGCATCAGAACGTAAATTAAATTCTAATCCTTTATTTTTTCCGGATGACGATTGTGCTTCAGGTACTACAACATTTAGAGATCCGTCATCTAAAACAGTTACAACATACTTTACTTCAGAAACTTCTGTATTTCCAGATAGAGTATGTAATTTTACCTTATCTGTTACTTTAAATGAATTTTCATCATTTTTTTTAACAGTTATTTTCTGTGTAGCTATATCTCCGTTTTCTAGATTTTTACTAGTTTTTGTAACTCCTGTTTCTGAAATTATGTTTTGAACATAATTCATTTTGTCGGAACTATAAACATCACTAATTTTTGTGAATTTCTCGTCTAGTTTTTTTTGTGTTTCACCTGCTTTCTTTGCTTCTGCAAAATCCATACCACTAAACGGTAGAATCATTGCAACCATCAATGAAGCAAACAAAATCACTTTGATGTTGTTATTCGTCATTGTTCTAGTGATGGAATAAATATGATAATAAGACATTATTCAATCTGGATTGAATAAAATATTATAACAACAGAATTATTTCAAAAATTGTTTCATGATTTATAGCATCAAATCATGAAAAATATACCAAGATTAGACAAGCCTCCTTTCGCAGTACGAATTTTTACTACTGTGAGTTAAACTCTTAAACTGTTTTATTCACAATGTGTCTAATTTTGTAACTGTCTACAGTTTTGAAGTATTACGCACAAGAATGTCAAAACAGGTTATTTTTTTGACACAAACACGAAGAAACTTTAAAACGGTAGACAGTTACAGATAATCTTACAACTAGATCAAAAAACTTTGTGGTTGGTTCTGCATAGTTAACAAAATTATTTCCTATAAAGAAATTATAATATGGCTCGTTTTTCAACATTACATCTATTATTTTGAGCATGTCTTTAGATTCAGTAATGCCAGATGATTTCAGACATTCTAAAATTTCTGCACCGTCATGTATTTTACGCTTCCTTAATTCTGTAATAATTTGACTGCATGTTTTTTTGTAAACAAATTATTCCTCCAGATATTCTTGGATTTTGTCAATCATTCTAGGATTCAAACTGACTTTAAATCCATATCCAGTTGGTTTTGATAAAATCAGATTTTCCTTGATCAAGACCTTTCCCATTTTGTCTACTTTTTTGGAACCTTGTTTTCCAGTATCTCTCTAGGTGAATCCCTTCTTTAGATTCTCAAATGATGTATGACTAGCACCCCAATTTCCACGTCTGTAAAGTTTTCGCATGATCCTACCTTTGATCTCTTTATCAGTTAGCACATGTTCACTTATAGTACCTTTGTTGGTTTACATTTAAGTACAAAAAAAAGCATATTAGCATATGGAAAACAAGTCACTGCTCCTACAGTACATGGGAGACACTCCTAAACTCAGAATAATAGACTTTTTTCTGGATAATAGAGAAAGTGACTATTCTAAAAAAGAGATTATAGAATACGCAGGAATTTCAAAAACAACGTTTTACAAGGTTTGGGATGGAATTTTAGAGTTTGAGTTTCTAAAAACTACAAGAAAGTATGGCAAGGCACAACTGTATGCATTAAATCCAGATAGTGTACTTATTCAGAGGTTTAAAGATTTGGATAATGAATTGGGTAAACATGTCATGAAAAAGGCAATAAAAGATCCAATCCCGGCGCAGTAAAACTTGTCAGTTGTAGTGTGCGAGGAATGTGGGTGTAGTGTGCTTCTAATAGTAACATTGTACAGTAGTAAGAAATCAAACGTTTGAACAGATCTAACTTTTGCTGAAAATACTCTCAAATAACTTCTGATCAAAACAGGTTAGAGTATATCATGGCAGATACTGCTGATATGACCGGTATACTGAATTGACTGAATTATACATAAAAACACTACTTACATCTGTCTGGCACAAATATAGAGTAAGAACGTAACTGTTTACAGTTTTGAAGTTTCTTCGTGTTTGTGTCAAAAAAATAACCTGCTTTGGCATATCTTGTGCGGTATGTATCAACCACTACGCCTAAATCCACTAATATAGTTGGACGTTATAGGCGTAAAACATACTCTTTGTTTGGTTCATACCTTGTGCGTAATACTTCAAAACTGTAGACAGTTACCTTAGTTAGGGTATTATGGGCCCGAAGGGCTTCGATCCCTTGGCTCACCGGTTATGAGCCGGTTACTCTACCAAGCTGAGTTACGGGCCCCAAGCAGATGAACTTTTTCTCAGGTATAAAATGTTATGAGATTAACAGTATTCATTGTAACAGCCATCAAGCAACAGGTTTTGTGCAGAGAGTGACTTGTCTGCAATCTCTAGCAAGTTGTTTGAATCAGTCGAGGATTTTTCCAGAATGTTTTCCCATAATGCGGCATGCCTAATGTCAGCCTCTGTGTGCAGTTTAAAGTATTCAATGGCTTTATCACTAGTCATTCCATAAAATTCTGCCAGCCCGTCAAGCTTTGTTTGACTGATTTTGGGAATCTCTTTCTCAAAGGCATACATTGCACATGTGCCACCTTCAAAAGTGCTCATTAATTCATTCAAATCAGAGACAGCCTTGCGTGTTTTGCTCAAACCGGTATATCCAGTCAGATCGTCTGCAGATACGCCCAGTTCTCCTGCAAAGTCAATCCATGGCTTTACATGGTCAGACTCTTCCTGCTGGTTTGCGACCAGTTCAGTGACTAGCAGATCAGGTGCTTTATCAATAATTGGAGCCATAAAAGATGGGACTGCTTTTACAAGTTGAAAGTATTCTTTAGAATAGCCTGCAAGGGATTCTTGCATCAACTCTCCATCAGACCACATTTGATAAAATTGGTGTTTTAGCAAACTTTTTTTCTCAATCATCTCATCAATTCTTTTTGTTATATTCATGTCAAATCTCTGGATTGACCAGTAAAAAATCTTTGCGGTGTACAAAAGATTTTATGGAGAAAATACTGAATTTTCTTGGGTTCCAGTGGTGTAGACCGGTCAAGCATTTTGCCCTTTCAAGGCAAAGATCCCGGGTTCAAAATCAAACGATGAAAATCCCGGCTGGAGCACCAAGATTTAATTACTATTGAAAAAGTTTTTTGATCAGGCCATTTTGGATAGAAAGAATATCGAGGTTAATCCCCTGCTAGAGTCATATGGTAAATATATTAAAAAGATAGATCAGGCCTTGGAGAAGGAATTAGATCTTTATTCTGAATCAGAGTTTATTGAACCGCTGAAATATTCCTTGGATGGCGGAAAGCGGATCAGACCCGTTATTTTGACCTTGGCAGCTGAATGCGTAGGGGATATTGATGAGAACATATTTTCAGCATCCTGTGCCGTAGAGTTTCTGCACATGGAATCAATCATACATGATGACATTATTGATAATGAGACCATGAGAAGACAAAAGGACCCATTCCATATCAAATATGGATACAATACCAGCGTCCTTACAGGAGACTTTGTTTTGGGATTAATTCTTGCAATATCGTCCAGACTGGACAATCCCAGAATTACAAAAGATTTGGCTGACACTGCCATGTTGATGAGTGAGGGGGAGATGATTGAGAACAGATTAGAGACCAGCGAGGATGTAACATTTGCAGATTATCTCAGGGTAATAAAGTACAAGACTGCAACAGCATTCAAAGTCGCAGCCAGAACAGGCGCAATTATTGCAAACGGAACAGAAGAACAGATTGAGGCACTGACTGAATATGGAAAAAATATCGGAATCGCATACCAGATTCGGGATGACCTGCTGGATTGGAAGAATGAAGACAAGTTGTTTAATCTGTTAATCAAAAAGAGTTTGAACCCAAGGGATGTCTTTGACAGGATGGAGGACATGCTCAAAGAGTATTCTGAAAAAGCGAGGAATGCCTTGAGAGAGCTTCCAGACAATAATGCAAAGGCAGGCCTGGATAATTTAATTAAATTTACGCTGTTTAGGGCATAAAGTCAGAGCCGAGTGTCGGAGTCGCAAACTCTACAAATTTCAAGAGTGGTTCTGGATATACACCAAATCCTATCAAAAAGATCATCGAGAAGATCATTACTGCAACAATTGATTTTGGCTCTCTGACTCTATTTTCTGTCTCTCCTTCAAAGTACATCCTTTTTGTAATCCAGCCATAGTAGGCAAGGGACAATGCACTGTTTAGAACGCCGGCAATTGCAAGCCATGGCGCCCACCACAGTGTAGAGCTGGCATCTAGTGCACTGCCAAACAGCATCAATTTGCTCCAAAACCCTGAAAGTGGAGGAATGCCTGCTAGTGCAAACAGCGAGATAACCAAGGCCAGAGCAGTGATCGGCATTCGTCTTCCGAGTCCCTTTAGTTTGTCAAGATTGGTCACTGCAAGGGTTGTTACAATTCCGGCAATTGCAATAAAGGCCATGCCTTTCATTACTGCATGGTTTAGAATGTGATATAGAGAACCCTGCAAGCCAATAGAACTGTGTGATGCGACTGCAAGTCCGATCAGGATGTATCCGGCGTGAGCAATGCTAGAATATGCCAGCATTCTAGTGAGATTTTTTTGCATAATTGCGGCAATGTTGCCAATGGTCATTGTCATTACTGCAAGAACGCCAAGAGCTAGCGTCCAGTCTAGATTCAAAACAAGCATTCCAAGAACTATAACTCTGATTGCTGCAGCAAACCCTACTTTTTTTGTTCCTGCTGCAAGAAGAGACGTGATTGGAGGTGGTGCGCCCTCGTACGTGTCAGGAAGCCACTGATGGAAAGGCACAAGCCCCATCTTGAATCCAAATCCTGCAATAAACATTCCAACTGAGAGTAAAGCAAGTGGCAGCATTGACGGATCAAGTGTCGAATAGCCCTGAATCACTTGGCCGATATTTGTAGAGCCAGTCAGTCCATATGAGATTGAAATTCCGTAAACGATAATTGCAGATGACAGCGCACCAAACAGGAAATATTTTAGCGCAGCCTCGTTTGAGCTTGGATTCTTTTTAATAAAGCCGACCAGAATATATGTTGGAATGCTCATCAGCTCCCATGCAACAAACAGCATTACCAAATCAGTAGAGTATGCCACCAACACCATGCCAATTGTTGCAAGCAGAATCAGAGAATAGTATACGGCAGGAGAGTTGTGTCTTTTCATATAGTTAAAAGAGCCGACAGTGGTAAACAGAGCAACAATTAGCATTGCTATTGCAAACAATCCGCCAAAGGCATCATCTACAAGTACGTCCTCAGAAAAGAGAGCGGCCGATGCCACATTCTCACTAACAAATTGGTATCCAACATACATTAGCGATACAGCCAATGCCGCAAAGGCAATCACGGCATAAAACGAATTGGAACCCTTTTCTTTTCTTGCAATACTGATAATCGGAATAAGAATGCCAACAGTGCCCAATATTGCCATTATTACCAACGGAGTAAAAGTAATTTCCAACATTTCATATCACCTATATCAACAATATCAGGACTATGAATAATAATCCCGCTCCAAATACGAATAGATACGATTGTAAGACGCCTGTCTGCGTTCCTTGGATGACTGTGGCACTCCAACTGACTGCCTTTTGGAATCCATCGTTCATGCCATAATCCATAGCTGTTCTCTCAAAGTACCTAAATACACCTCTTGCCAGCCACAACGGCGCTACAACAAAGCACCAGTATATCATGGCATTAAGATACCACCTGTTTAAGAAGAGTTTGTGAATTCCATAAAAAAACAGATTAGAGTTTACAAATTTTGCAGGATCAGCCCACCTGCCAATATAAAAGACATAACCCAGTCCTGCACCTATTGCAAAGGCTGCCAATGACGAACCTACTGCAATAGGGTTTAGTCCTTGCAGGAATTCTGGCAGGTTTGATGATTCAATGGCATAATGTGTAGTGTGAATGCCAAAAGATTTTTCAAGATAGTCTACAAACGTATGGTGCAACCCGTCTTCGACTGACAGTCCAACAAGACCAATCCCAATGGTAAGAACTGCAAGAATTCCATATGGAATCCACATGGATAATGGTGCCTCGTGGATATGATGTCCCTCTTGCTCCATCTTTTCGATGTGTTTGCTCTTTTCTCCAAAGAATACCAGTCCCATCATTCTCATAGTGTAAAATGCTGTAATGACTGCAGTCAATACGGCAATTGCATATAATGGCATTGCCCATTCATTTCCAGACTCGTAGACTGTAGCAAAGATTGCATCCTTGCTCCAAAAGCCTGTTGTGATGAATGGGGCGCCCATCAAACCAAGACCTGCTGCCCACATGAATGCATATGTCTTTTTCATCTGTTTTCGCAGACCGCCCATATCTGTCATGAATCTAGAGCCGACAACATGCAGTAACGAGCCTGCTGCCATAAATAACGAGGCCTTGAACATTGCATGAGAGATTAGATGAAAGAATCCCGCAGTGTAACCGTCAACATACTGATAGGACAATCCTGCAACGCCTAGTGCCATCATCATGTAGCCAATTTGAGAACCAGTAGAGTATGCAAGAACTTTTTTAATTTCAGGATTGACCATTGCCTGTGTTGCCAGTAATAATGCCGTAATTGCGCCAACCCATGCAACAATCTCAAAGAACTGATCAGCGAGAATTCCTGCCGCTCCCAATGCAAAGACAAGCGGACCTATTCTTGCAACCAAAAATACGCCTGCCTTTACCATGGTAGCTGCATGAATCAGCGCAGATACAGCGGTAGGGCCAGTCATTGCCTCCAGCAGCCATTCGTTTAGCGGAAATTGTGCCGACTTTCCTACAGCCCCCCCAAAAATTAGAACAAATGCAGGAACCAAAAGTCCCTGAGAGGCCATTGTAACTGCCCAATCTGTATCTCCAATTAATTCCTTGAATCCAAAAGTGCCAGCATACAAAAATATCAAGAGCATGCCTGCAATCATCATTACATCACCGACTTTGGTCATGATGAATGCCTTCATGCCAGAATGGGTTGGAGAATAGTAATCCAGCATGCCAAGGACAGTGCGTCCCCGGGTACCAACGTGATCCTTTTTTTTGTCACGATACCAAAAGCTGATCAATGCATACGATGCAAGACCCACGCCTTCCCATCCAAAGAACACCTGAAGCAGATTATCAGACATTACAATCAACTGCATTGAACCAATAAAGAACATCATCCAGAACCAGAATCTCGTAATGTCTTTGTCGCCCTTCATGTATCCTGTACTATATATCAAAATTAGAAATGAAATCCAGCCAACAACGTTTGACATTATAACGGAGAGCGGGTCTGCCAACACGCCGGCATCAAGACCCAATGACTCTATCCATGGAATTTGGCTGTGTATCTCGCCTGCATCCATGGCAAGTGGGATCAGTGACGCTGCAGACAACGTACTCATCAGAGCAAATCCGACTGCAACGTATCCGGTTGCATGTTTTGAAAAGCTGCCAGTCGGGTTTCTTGACAGTTTGGCAATTCCAGGTATGATAAGGGCTGCTGCAAATGGAAGAATCCAGACCAGCCATGCACTTGCTGCACCAATTTCCATTCCCACTAGTTCAGTTGCCATACCCTAAACCCCCAAGACCCCACTCATGTACGGAATTATTGTTTTATAGAAGATATCCGGATAGATTCCAAGCACAATCGAAAATCCTGCCAGCACCATCATTGGCGCAGTCATGTACCAGTTTCCCTCCTTTACGTTTTCAAGATGTTTTGGAGTTTTGCCAAAGAATACGCGTTTTAGCATCCAGAGGAGATAGGACATTGTCAGAACAGTTGCAACAAGGCCAAGACCGAATCCGACTGCCCTAAGCGTAGAACCCTCTTCAAGTGCAGTCTCTAGTGCGCCGGCAAAGAGAATCCATTCCCCCATAAAGCCGCTAGTTGGCGGTATGCCCATAATAGTCAAGGCGCCAATCACTGCGCATACTGCCGTAATTGGCATCTTTCCGGCCAGTCCTCCAAGTTTTGATATGCTTCTAGTTCCAACCTGAACGATGATGATTCCAGCCATCATGAATAAAATGCCCTTTCCAATGGCGTGTGTTATATACATCATTTCTGCACCTGTAAGGCCAAGCACTGAAATCGTACCAATGCCAAACAAGAGATAGCCCATCTGACTGATACTAGAGTAAGCAAAGAGGCGTTTCAGGTCATCTTGTATCAGCGCCATTGCACCGCCATAAATCATCGTAACAAGCCCCCAGACGTAAAACCATATTGACAGGTCTGCAAATGTTGCAGGCAAGAATTCAACAATTAATCTAAATATTCCATAGGCGCCAATGCCGATCATTGCAGGCGATAATAACGCGCTGATTGGCGTTGGCGCGGCACCATGCACATATGGAAGCCAGATATGAAACATAAAGACTGCCAGTTTGACACCAAGACCCAATGCAATTGCAACAGCAGATATCATTGCAATATCCTTGGGAATCTCTGACTCGTTAATATCTGCAAAGTCAAAACTTCCGACGGTAAGACCGATCATCAAAAAGCCCAACAGCAATACAACTGCGCCAGAGTGTGTCCAAAACAGGAATAACAGGCCGATCTTTCTTCTTTGACCCGCACCCCAAAGGGCAACCAAAAAGAAACCTGGGATCAGCATGATCTCAAAGAATACAAAAAACTCTATCAGATTTGTTGCAAGGACTGTTCCAAGCATTCCCATTGCAAACAAGAGATACAGTGCAAAATAGAGTCCTGATTTGGCGTTTACGTAATTTGTTAGAGCGGCAGATTCAGATACGGTAAAGGTTTGTCCGCCTATAGACTGACTGTTTTGTTCTTCCTCAAACTGGTGATGGAATATGTGAATCATGTACGGTTTAGAGTAGAGTACCAAGATTGTAGACAGGACATAAATTATTATTGCAAACGGCGATGCTAGACCGTCCAGCAAAAAGCCAAACTCGCCGAACTGGCTTGTCCACGGATAATGCTCCTCTACTGTTCCAGAGAGTGCCGCATTAATTATAAGAATTGTTGCGTAAAGTAAGACTGCAAATGTAAACCACATTGCAGGTGTAGGGCCTGCCTTTCTTCCAATAATGAATGCCACAGGAGCCAACAGTAGAGGCAGCATTACTGCCTGTAACAATGCATATTCCATTATCCTTTCAAGCTCCGATAGTCTGCGATATCCACATTCTGATACATGCGATAAGCTACAATAATTAGCGATAGTCCGACTGCCACTTCTGCTGCAGCGATTGCAATTGAGAACAAGGCCAAGGTCTGACCGCCGCTGTGAGGCAGGAATCTGCCAAATGCGACAAGGTTGAGGTTTGCGGCATTGATAATTATTTCAACTGCAAAGAGCATTCGGATAAAATTGCGTTTTACTGCAAGGCCATAAATTCCTATGCCCAGCAGAGCAACAGATACAAGTGTAAAATCAATCAGTTCGTTGGTCATCTTCCACATCCACCCGTCTAGCCAGAACCAATGCGCCAGTTACAGTACCTGCCAGAATCAAACCCATCAGAATCAATGCAGGCCAGTAATATATTACAAAGTCGGCACCAATATCTCTAAAGTCAACGGGCGGCTCGTCAGTAGTTATTGTTTTAATTCCAGAATCCAAAAATATAGCGCCCAATGCCACCATCACCAAAAGCATCAATCCAATTCCTGCAAATTTTCTTCTCTTGTCTTCGATTTTTTTGAATATGAGTTCTCTTTTTACCAGCATTACAGTAAATAATATCAAAACGGCAATAGAACCAACATATATTGCCAGTTGAAATAGCGCAACAAATGGCGCATCCAATAATAGAAAAAACCCGGCAACTCCTCCAAGAGCGCCCATCAAGGCAATGGAACCGTAAATGAGTGATCTCATTTCAAGTGCGGCAATTGCAGAGCCAATTGTAATTACAGATAATGCAAGAAATGCCACATCAGCCATGCGTTGCACCCCTGTCTGTTATTATTATTTCACTGTCTTGTGCCACGTATGGCTTTACCTGAAGCTGGGCAGGAGTATATATCAGACCTTCCTTGGAGAATGAGGAAAGTTCATAGTCATTAGTCATGTAAAGCGCATAAAACGGACACGCATCCACACAGAGGCCACAAAAGACGCATTTGCCATAGTCAATCTGAGGCATGATTGACTTTTTGTTTTGTTTGAACTCGTCTGGAACCTTTACCATCGCAATTGCCTCGGCAACTCCTTCGCATGCAATAGAGCACAGCTGACAGCCGGTACAGTGATCATGGAACAACATGTGGCGTCCCTTTAGTCCAGCAATCCCGACACCAGTTGAAGGATCAAACTGATACCCGTCCCCTACAAACTTTAGCTTTTCTTCAGGATAGCGAAGTGTAAATCGTTTCATTGCAAGATGCTTTATTCCCGAGTTTAGTGCACGAATAATACCTGTAGCAGTACCACCCATTATTGCAGTCCTCCCGGTCCCAACACTCCAGCGTAAAGCAGGCCTAGTGCAATAAAGATGTTAATAAAGCACATTCCAATGAGCTTGGTCCAGCCAAGATTCAACAACAGATCAACTCTCACTCTAGGAAATACGCCTCTTGGTAGTATTATAAAGAATATCACTCCGACTGTCTTTAGAACAAACCAGAGTGTTCCATTAAGCATCTCTTGGGTAAATAACGGCAGTCCGGCAACCTTGAGGGTTATAGGACCCATCTCCATTCCATCAGAGACAAGTTCGGCAGGAAATGGCGGTACGACCATGGGGCCATTCCAGCCGCCAAGAAACAGGACAACAAACAGGGCTGCAAATGCATATAGTTTCAGATAAGAGCCTAGTTGGACTAGTCCGTACATCATTCCAGAGAGCTCTGTAAGCCAGCCGGCTACAATTTCGCTTTCTGCTTCTGGCAGGTCAAATGGAATTCGCTCCAGCTCTGCAAGCATTGTAATAAAAAAGACAATGGCGCCAATTGGCAAGAATATAATCCATGGTAAACTGGATTGACTGGCAGAAATTTCAGACAGATTTAGGGTTCCAGTCAGCATTACAACACCCAGTAGAGACAGGATTAGCGGGATTTCAAATGAGACCATTTGGAACAATGCCCTAATTCCTCCAATGAACGGATACTTGCTGTTTGCAGACCATGCAGAGAGAAGGGTAATAATTGGAAAGAATCCAATTATTGCAAATACCCCCAACAATCCAAGATCTATATCTGCGACTACCCAGCCCGGAGCTACTGGAATCAGTGCAACAAATGCCGCTGCAGTTGCAACAAAGAGCACAGGTGCTGCCCAAAAGATCGGCTTGTCAGCTTTGGCGGGAATGATAATCTCTTTGGAGATTAGTTTTAGCCCGTCACCCATTAGCTGTAAGATACCCTCTAGTTTTCCACAGTAAAAAGGACCGACTCTAAGCTGTATCTTTGCCATCATTTTTCTTTCAGCAAAGATCGTTCCAGCAGCAAGCAATGCTGCAAAACCAAATCCGGGAAAGACCATTACCCTGAATATGTCAGTTGTCATAAATGCCTGAATGATTGGGAGGGTACGTGAAGGATCTGACAGCCATGAAAATGCAAGAAACGGTGTAAGCAACTCCCCGTCAATTACAGGCATTGGAATGACAAATAAAACCATCATAACTGCCGGAAGGCCGACTAGAACAAACAACAGTAATATCCAAAATACATTGTCAAGCAATGATTGGATGAATGAACTCAGTTTGAACTTTGGTGCAATAACTGACATTTACCTGTCTGCCTCCACCGGCCAGTAATTAAGACTCCAGTAAACTGATGGCATGTTGCCAAGTTTTTCACCCTTTAGAAGATACGGCAAGGCAATCAGATTTCTAAAGGAGGGAACGCTCAGCTTTAACCTGTATGGTTCTGGTTTGCCATTAGAGACAATATAGCATCCAAGAGAGCCCCTGCCGGATTCCACACGCTTGTATACTGTGTCTAGTCCCTTTCCCTTTGGATTTGGCTTTAGTTTGACCCTGACAGAGCCGGACTTTGGCATCTTTTTCAATGCCTGTTTGATTATCTTGCAGCTGTCCATCATGTCAAGCCATGGGATTTTAGATCTTGCATATGCATCGCCTGCCTTCATTACATTGGTATGAATGTCCATCTCGTCATAGACATCATAGGGCTCTTTGACCCTAATGTCATAGTCAACGCCACTAGCACGAAGTACTGAACCAGTTGTTCCGAGTCTGATTGCATCCTGGCGTGACAGTACGCCCGTATCCTGGGTTCTTGAGATTAGAATAGGATTGTCATAAAAGACTGCAGCGTATTCCTTGATGCGTTTTTCAAAATAGTTGACTTGACGCAGACAGACCTCTTCAAAGTTTGGTGGCAGGTCGTTTCTGATTCCACCTGGAATAAAATGCGAGTGTGTGACCCTAGCCCCGGTCATTTTTTCCATAAGGTCAATCAAGAGTTCGCGGTCACCTGCAGGCCACATAAACATTGTAGAGTGGCCCAGAAAGATTCCATAAATTGCAAGCCAGTACATTATGTAGATGCAACGGTTTAGCTCAGATGCGACAACTCTGACATATTTTGCGCGTTCTGGAACTTCAATGCCAAGAAGTTCTTCAACTCCCAAGACATATGGATAAAGTATGTTACATGAATCATGGATTACCGGCCTTTCCAGATGGGGAACGTTTGTGATATAGTTTCTATATTCTGCCATCTTTTCCTCTCCACGGTGAACATAACCGGGATCAGGATCACACGCAACGATATAGTCGCCATCAATTTGTACAACGAGTCGCATGTGGCCAGAACCCGGATGCTGTGGCCCCACATTAAGAGTCATGATTTTTTCATCGACTTTTTGGAGTGCCAATCCTGGCGGCAGCCAATCAGATGAGGGCTGATTTGTCTGCGTTTCTGATGGTGCCGGTAGTTTTGTACTCATGTTATCGTCCCTTTATTGCAAAGTCCTTTCTAAGTGGAGGTAGGTCTGCCCAATCCTCTGGGAGTAATAGTCGTCTGTTATCAGGATGGCCTTTAAAATAGACGCCAAACATTTCAAAGATTTCCCGCTCGTGAAACTCTACACTGTAAAACACATCCCTAAGGGTAGGAAGTTTGGTTGCATCTCTTCCGGGGATTGGATTCTCTTCTCGCTGAGCTCTAGTGGATAAGACAAGAATTTGCCTTGCCAATGCGGGATCAGAGTAGGAACCAATGTGATATACTACTGCAATCTCTTTGTCCTGCGGATAATCCACGCCAGAGACTGATTCGACGTGATCAAAGTGTAGTTCGTCACGAATAAATTCTGCAACATTATGTATGTTCTCCTGACTAGTGTTAATTCCGATTCTGTCATCTTTAAGAAATGCGACCTCGACCTTGTCGCCAAACTTTTGGACTATACTATCAGAGATGCCTCTTTCAAATATATGCAGCTCTGCTGGTTTTTCCTCAGGCTTTATAGTTGCTGGTTTTTTTTCAGGACTTGCCTCTGCAGGTTTCTCTGGAACAGTACTCATTATACAATCGTCCTGGCCTTCATTCTCTTGATCTTTTCTTGCAGTAAAAGACATCCTTGGATAAGAGTCTCAGGTCTGGGTGGACAGCCTGGAACATATACATCGACTGGAATTACCCCGTCAATTCCCGGAAGCACATTGTATGAGTCAAAATATAGTCCTCCAGTAATTGCACAGGCGCCCATAGCAATTACATACTTTGGTTCTGGCATTTGATCATAAACTAGTCTGAGACGTGGCGCCATTTTTCTTGTAATGGTTCCCTGAACAACAACTAGATCACACTGTCGAAGTGATCCAAATGCCTCAATGATGCCAAATCTTTCAACATCATATCTAGGACTAGATGCCGCACCAAATTCAACACTGCAACAGGCCGTTTCAATGTGAACAGGCCAGAGTGACCAAATTCTGCCCCAGTTGATGGCATAGCCCAATGGTTTATTGATTGCTTTCTCCAAAATGTCCCCTAGCTTGCCTACAAAGACATTTGCATTTTCTGGCGTTAATAGATCTTTAAGCAGTCTTGTCACCCATCCTCGTGTAAATAAAATTCATATAATAAACTACCATATTTTTCTTTTCCCTGACTGGTACAGTGCAAATGCCATTGCTCCAAACATGATACCTAAAAATCCCATCATGGGCAATGTCGCACTCTTTGGAAGTTCCAAAAGAGAACTGCCCCATGCATACAAAAAGATTGCCATTACATCAAATACTACAAACATTAGAATGTATGGATAATATTGCATCATAAAGTGTGTTCGGCCCTCTCCAGACGGAACCTGACCGCATTCCATTGGCAGGAATTTTACAGGATTGCTTCGTTTTCGTGGTGAGATCATTCTTGAGACGATTAATGCGGGTGCCATTGCTGCTATACCAAAGGCAAACATTAGTACCACGGTACTGTAACTGCCCGCTAATTCCCCGACCAATTTAGCTATTGACCATAATTTTTGTATAAAAAGGTATGTTTGCTTTTTTCGATCAAAGTTTGGAAAAGATGATTTCGGTAAACCACTTTATAGGATAACAATATGGGAGAGAGCATGTCATTGAATGTTGGAGATGTTGCCCCTGATTTTGAGCTTCCAGATACAGAGTTAAAGATGCGGACTTTGGATGAATTCAGGGAGAACAAGGTCGTATTGTCATTTATAGTTGCAGCAAGCTCTCCTGTTTGTGAAACAGAGTTATGTACACTGGGGGATTCCAGGCAAGAAATATTGGATCTTGGTGCACAAATAGTAGCAATTAGTAATGACGGGCCATTTGCAAACAAGGCGTTTGCAGAAAAACACAACTTGAATTTTCCATTACTAGGGGATTACAACAGTAAGACAATTCGTGATTACGACATATTGATGAAGGATTTGCTTCATATCAAGGACTATAATGCTGCAAAACGTTCCATATTTGTAATAATGAAAGATGGAAAGATTGGTTACAAGTGGGTTTCAGAAGATCCACTTAAAGAGCCAAACTATAAAGAAATTATAGAATTTTTAAAGTCAAACTAGTGCCTAGTATACTGGATGGTTTCAATTGATATGAGGGATTTGGTAACTGTCTACAGTTTTGAAGTAGAATTTCTCAAATATTCCAAAGCATAATCATGGAAATTCAATTCCCTCATCCGGCATGTCTCCTTTATACTCATCAATATCTTGTGAGAATCAGCTCCGGCCTTTGAGCGATGACCGTTTGTGATCTTTCTGATTATGACATTTGGTCGTATTGCCCTCTCTGCCGTGTTGTTATGGTAATCAGTTCCAGTCTGCAAAAACGTAAAGAGCATCATTCTTTCACGCTTCAATCTTTTTACAAACCTGATGCAGTTCTCTTTGTTGTATTTTTTGGATATCATTGCAGATATTCTTCTCTCAAGATTCTTTTTCACTTTTAGTCTTTTTGTCTCATTGGTGATTTTTGCCGCATCGTGAGAGGCATACAGTATTCTCTTTAGGCGTGCTGCAAATGCTGTGAATTCTTTTCCGGAATTCTTGTATTGTATTCTATCTTCAATCTCTCGGATATAATGAATGTGGCATCTTTGGTGGGTTTTACCAACATGATTCCATGCAGAATACGAGTCACTTGTAATGTTGCCTGTAAACCCATCAATGATTCTCTTTGGCACATCCTTACTGCGAGTCTGGTCAATCTCGTATATTACGATCCATTTCCCAACAAACGTCCACAGCCAGTAATTTTTTCCGTTCAACCTCCAGCTCGTCTCGTCGCCGTGTATGTTTGCCTCTTTTTTTAGCTCTGAGATCATTTCTTGATATATTGGGCCAAATGCCTTTGCAATTTTAAATACTGCATGGTTAATTGTTGATTCTGTAATATTTAATGAGTATAGTGTTTGTAACAACTGTGATATTTTACCATAAGATAATCCCATTGTTTTTAGTAATACGATTAGTGTCATTAGTCTGATTCCAAATCGCTCATTTGGCAGTGCGTTAGGTACCCTTGCAGATACCTGTTTTTTGCAATGCTTGCAGTATCGTCTGGTTACGATGTATCGTGTAACGACCTTTTTTGCAGGAACTATGTCCTCCACTGTTCTACAGTATGTATCAGTTGGCTCTGAGAGTTCATTACCGCATACGTTACAGTCTGTCTGATCAATAACCTCCTCGTCATCAAAACCTGTTCCGGACCGGATCTGCTACATCTTTGATGTTTAGACCGCGTGGTCTGTTCCCGCGGTTTGTCAGATGTGTTGGTTTTTGCATTTATACCTCTTGCAGCAAGTGCAGAAATTGTTTTTTTGATGGACGTGTTCTCTTTTTTTAGCAGAGCATTTTCTCCTCTTATCTGTGCATGATTGTCTTTGAGATGAGCATGATTGTCTTTGAGATGAGCATAGTCTTCTTTGAGATGTTTTAATTCTTCGTATGAATCAAGCATCTAAATGTATTTTCCCATCTCAACTAGGCTGTTCTGATCCCTGATTCTCCATGTTTCAAAACATGTCAGAAATACTGAAAGCATCTTCATCCCCTTTTCACTTTTCAGCTGACCCCAGACATTTCTCTGCATCACACATTTTCGAATAGAGTTTTCCGCATCATTGTTAGTTGATGGCACGCCAGAACACATCACAATGTAAACAGGTCATTTCGTGCGTTTTTCAGCTTTATTCCAAACTTTTTCATAATATCATCACCACGCCGGTATCGTTTTATCATATAATCAACTGCTCAAACAGATAATCCGTAACTATCTACAGTTTTGAAGTATTACGCACAAGATATGTCAAAACAGGTTGTTTTTTTGACACAAACACGAAGAAACTTCAAAACTGTAGACAATTACGATAATCCGTATATTTGATCCGTTGTATCTTTTTGTGTTTTGATTTTGAATATTTCCTGGCATTATTCAATATTTTTGAGAATTCCTTGTGCAAAATGGCAGCTGATGGTTTTTCTGATTTATCTGCCATGCATCTTTTGACTCTCTTCGCAGTTGTGCAGTGCATCTCTGTCTCTTGTTTTTGGTAAATATTACAACATGTGATTTCCATCCAACAGAAACTACAATTCCTCTAAAATCAACCCAGTATTTTTTTTATAACAACTGCACCTCTGCTAATATCTAAAACATGGTACGCTTTGGTGTTGGTTCTTGCAATCCATACCCATTCATGTTTACCTTCAATTGGATATCCAGTCTCATCAAATCCTACAATCTCTGATTTGTTGATTTCGTGCCCAATTTTATCATAAAATGGCTCAAAGCATCTGACCTGTCTGCAAAATTGACAGTACTATATTATTGCTGATTTGTAATCCATATTGTTCTTGCAATGATTCTCTGATTGTGTTGTATGGCATTCTTTTTGAAAACATGCTCACTACACTTTTGATTACAGTGGCGTCAAATTGTCTTCTAGGTAAAAGTTTGCCATCATTTTCAAATGTCTTTTTGCACGATTTGCAGGTATATTTGTGTAAAATATGCTCAGTTACGTTATACTCTTGTGGTGGTGGAATACTCACCATGTTGCGTTTTTTTGTGTCAATCTGAGTAATGTCCGGACTTTAACATTTTGGACAAGCTGTTGAATCGTGATGTGTCGTTTTTTGTGGTATGAATGTTTGTGTTTTACCCTTGTGTCCAAAGACGCCTCCCCGGTTTGGTTCAGTATCATTTTTCTCTTTCTTGTCCTTCCCCTTGCAAGGGCTTGCGAGATGGTGGCGTATGTGGATTATCATAATAGGATAGTTTATGTTTCAATTTATCATTTGATCTTGTCAAACTGTTAATTGTTCTTGTCAGATCATCAACGTATTTTACTAGTTCATCTATGATTAATTTCTGTTGTTTGTTTTCTCGTCTTAATTCTGAATTAATTTTGTGAGTCTTGCTCATATCAGAAGGTGGATGAGGTTACTTTTAGATCTTTTGGTTTAATTTTGATCTAGGCGTGAAGGTTGATTCATACCTTTTTCGTTATGGAAATCTTTTTTGACTTTACTTTTTTTAAGTCGTGTCCTAATAGCTTCAATGGGGCCATAACTTTTTCGTTATGGAAATGCGGTTACTTCGTGTAAACGCTCGCACAGGGTTGAAGCTTCAATGGGGCCATAACTTTTTCGTTATGGAAATTAGTGTTTGCAGTCATTACAGTAGCCATTTACAAACGCGCTTCAATGGGGCCATAACTTTTTCGTTATGGAAATCACTAGATTCAGATGCGGAAATATTTCAGCACTATGGCTTCAATGGGGCCATAACTTTTTCGTTATGGAAATTCAGACGGCAGACAAATAAATCTGAGATACGATATAGTGCTTCAATGGGGCCATAACTTTTTCGTTATGGAAATAGCTAATACACTCTGCGGTCAGGAATGTAGGGAGCAGCTTCAATGGGGCCATAACTTTTTCGTTATGGAAATCTACTGTAATGACTGCAAACACTATCACGCCGAATCTGCTTCAATGGGGCCATAACTTTTTCGTTATGGAAATTTGCCCTTGGTTGCCCTAAATTTTTCTGGGCGTATAAGCTTCAATGGGGCCATAACTTTTTCGTTATGGAAATGGTGAAATATAGAGTACGAGCCATAAATGATACAGGTGCTTCAATGGGGCCATAACTTTTTCGTTATGGAAATTGCCAAAACGTAGAATTCAAAGATTAAAATCAAAAGAGCTTCAATGGGGCCATAACTTTTTCGGTATGAATCAACCTTCACGCCTAGATCAACAAAATTAAACCAAAAGATCTAAAAGTAACCTCATCCACCTTTTGATATGAGCAAGACTCACAAAATTGATTCAGAATTAAGACGAGAAAATAAACAATGTAAATTAATCATAGGTGAACTAGTAAAATACGTTGATGATCTGACAAGAACAATTAACAGTTTAACAAAATCAAATGATGAATTGAAACATAAATTATTCTATTATGATAATCCACATACGCCACCATCTCGCAAGCTCTTGCAAGTGGAAAAGGACAAGAACGAGAAAAAAGATACCGAGTCAAACCGAGGAGGTGTCTTTGGACACAAGGGGAAAACACAAACATTCATACCACAAAAAACTACACATCACGATTCAACAGCTTGCCCAAAATGTAAAAGCACAGACATTACTCAGATTGACACAAAAAAACGCAACATGGTGGGTATTCCACCACCACAAGAGTATAACGTAACTGAGCATATTTTACACAAGTATACCTGTAAATCATGCAAAAAGACATTTGAAAATGATGGTAAACTTCCACCTAGAGGACAATTTGACGCCACTGTAATCAAAAGTGTAGTGAGCATGTTTTCAAAAAGAATGCCATACAACACAATCAGAGAATCATTGCAAGAACAATATGGATTACAAATCAGCAATACGACAGTACGGTCAATTTTGCAGACAGGTCAGACGCTTTTAGAGCCATTTTATGATAAAATTGGGCACGAAATCAACAAATCAGAGATTGTAGGATTTGATGAGACTGGATATCCAATTGAGGGTAAACATGGATGGGCGTGGATTGCAAGAACCAACACCGAAGCGTATTATGTTTTAGATTTTAGCCGAGGTGCAGTTGTTATAAAAAAATACTGGATTGATTTTAGAGGAATTGTAGTTTCTGATGGATGGAAATCATATGTTGTAACATTTACCAAAAACAAGAGACAGAGATGCACTGCACATTTGCAAAGAGAGTCAAGAGATGTGGCAGATAAATCAGAAAAACCATCAGCTGCCATTTTGCACAAGGAATTCTCAAAAATATTGGATAATGCCAGGAAATATTCAAAATCAAAACACAAAAAGATAGAACGGATCAAATATACGGATTATCTGTTTGAGCAGATTGATCACATAATAAAACGATACAGGCGTGGTGATGATATTATGAAAAAGTTTGGAAAAAAGCTGAAAAACGCACGAAATGACCTGTTTACATTTGTGATGTGTCCTGGCGTGCCATCAACTAACAATGATGCGGAAAACTCTATTCGAAAATGTGTGATGCAGAGAAACGTCCGGGGTCAGCTGAAAAGTGAAAAGGGAATGAAGATGCTTTCAGTATTTCTGACATGTTTTGAAACATGGAGAATCAGGAATCAGAACAGCCTAGTTGAGATGGGAAAATACATTTAGATGCTTGATTCATACCTTTTTCGTTATGGAAATACCGTCTTTCTTTTTGCTGATGCGTTAATTTTCTTCTGCTTCAATGGGGCCATAACTTTTTCGTTATGGAAATATCTGAATCTGGTATTCGATATTCGCTATTGTCAAATAATGCTTCAATGGGGCCATAACTTTTTCGTTATGGAAATTATTGTATGACGCCTTCAGAAGTTATAGAAGAAATGGCTTCAATGGGGCCATAACTTTTTCGTTATGGAAATCGTTCATCGTCCACATGGGCCCAAAAAGTGGTGTCGCTTCAATGGGGCCATAACTTTTTCGTTATGGAAATGGTGCAATTTACGTCAAACTCGGCGGCACACAATACATGCTTCAATGGGGCCATAACTTTTTCGTTATGGAAATCATAACGAAATTCCAATGATATTCTCACACCGTCTTTGCTTCAATGGGGCCATAACTTTTTCGTTATGGAAATCAATTTTGGAATCTCCTTTTTTGGACCGTTAATGGGCGGGCTTCAATGGGGCCATAACTTTTTCGTTATGGAAATTTATCCTCGTTGTTGTTGGTCATTGTAAGATTACTCCGCTTCAATGGGGCCATAACTTTTTCGTTATGGAAATTGATATCGGTTTCTTGGTCGTCTATCAACGCTTGCGGGCTTCAATGGGGCCATAACTTTTTCGTTATGGAAATCGCGTCTAGATTCTCATAGTAGTTAGTCATTATTCTTGCTTCAATGGGGCCATAACTTTTTCGTTATGGAAATCTTAATTTAAACTTGATATAATTTTTCATAACAAGGCGCTTCAATGGGGCCATAACTTTTTCGTTATGGAAATCACCTACAAATAACGACATGCAGTAGGTTCTAACATGGCTTCAATGGGGCCATAACTTTTTCGTTATGGAAATTTGAAATTATCCTACCCTGATAATTGGTGTAATATTTCTAGCTTCAATGGGGCCATAACTTTTTCGTTATGGAAATTTCAGACAATGTGTAATTGAATCAAATAAAATTGCACTGCTTCAATGGGGCCATAACTTTTTCGTTATGGAAATCTGCCATTTCTAGTTCTCGACCCCTGAATATTATACGCTTCAATGGGGCCATAACTTTTTCGTTATGGAAATTTGGTACGTGAATGGACTAGCTAAGATAATCAGTTTCGCTTCAATGGGGCCATAACTTTTTCGTTATGGAAATTCAGATTACTAGCAGCTTTCGGACGTATTCCATCATCGCTTCAATGGGGCCATAACTTTTTCGTTATGGAAATAATATTCGTTGAGTTTATCATTGTTATCTTTCTTATGCTTCAATGGGGCCATAACTTTTTCGTTATGGAAATTTCTCAAAGTTGCTTATTGCTTCATCGTCCATTTGTATCGCTTCAATGGGGCCATAACTTTTTCGTTATGGAAATGTTGGTAGTACCAATCATAACGATATTAGCGAGATTAGGCTTCAATGGGGCCATAACTTTTTCGTTATGGAAATTTCATGAACTTTGGGCAATATTTGTCGCAGGTTTACAGGCTTCAATGGGGCCATAACTTTTTCGTTATGGAAATTCCTGAATCCTATCGTAAATTAGATTCAAAGAACGTGCTTCAATGGGGCCATAACTTTTTCGTTATGGAAATATCCTCATCCTTGTTGTGCCTTTTCTCAAACATGGCCCGCTTCAATGGGGCCATAACTTTTTCGTTATGGAAATCACCAGTCTAGCCGCCACACCGGAAGGCGAGGTCATGCTTCAATGGGGCCATAACTTTTTCGTTATGGAAATCTTGACAATATCATCTGTTGAATAATTTGCAATTTTTGCGCTTCAATGGGGCCATAACTTTTTCGTTATGGAAATCTTTTGTATTTTAGCAGTGTTGCTTTATACTTTGTAGCTTCAATGGGGCCATAACTTTTTCGTTATGGAAATCGGTCAAATTGCCACCGGTAAAGTCATACCATCGTCGGCTTCAATGGGGCCATAACTTTTTCGTTATGGAAATTTCAGCAGTGAGCCAGAACAGTAGCAAACTTCAGAACGCTTCAATGGGGCCATAACTTTTTCGTTATGGAAATTGCGAAAATACTTACGAAAGAAAGTAAGAGACAGTCGCTTCAATGGGGCCATAACTTTTTCGTTATGGAAATTCCATCCTGCAGATCATGGAAAACAAGAGAAAGTGAAGCTTCAATGGGGCCATAACTTTTTCGTTATGGAAATCCGCAGCACCAGATCCAAACAAAGTTAATCAGGCCAAGCTTCAATGGGGCCATAACTTTTTCGTTATGGAAATCTCGCAACTCGTCGCTGATCTCAGACCCGCCAGAAATGCTTCAATGGGGCCATAACTTTTTCGTTATGGAAATTCGTCTAGCGGCGGTGCATCCGGCACAGCAAGACGTGCTTCAATGGGGCCATAACTTTTTCGTTATGGAAATCATACACTGTGCGTTGTGGCAGTTGGTAGAGGACATGGCTTCAATGGGGCCATAACTTTTTCGTTATGGAAATTTGACTCATACTCTGCTACGGCTTTTCGTTGCTCATCTGGCTTCAATGGGGCCATAACTTTTTCGTTATGGAAATTATGGAGAAGACGGAAAAGAAACCAAATAATAGTAGCTTCAATGGGGCCATAACTTTTTCGTTATGGAAATCTTATGCTTATTCCAAAGCGGCAAGGGATTTCATGCGCTTCAATGGGGCCATAACTTTTTCGTTATGGAAATTTAGCTCTTGTCTTATTAAAAAATGGAAAAATTGACATGCTTCAATGGGGCCATAACTTTTTCGTTATGGAAATTCACAACAGCAGTCTCAACAGCGCCAACATGAGCATAGCTTCAATGGGGCCATAACTTTTTCGTTATGGAAATCGATATGTCCCAAGTGATAGTGCGAAGGGCAGGGCGGCTTCAATGGGGCCATAACTTTTTCGTTATGGAAATTGTCTAAACGGATTAGTTATTTCCAAGTCTGGTGTGCCGCTTCAATGGGGCCATAACTTTTTCGTTATGGAAATTTGTTGGTCAAGTGCCGTCTCCGTATCATCCTGCATGGCTTCAATGGGGCCATAACTTTTTCGTTATGGAAATTACGTGAGATGGTTGATCCGTACTCTTCATCCACACGGCTTCAATGGGGCCATAACTTTTTCGTTATGGAAATCCTTACTGCAGGCCAGAGCATGAAAGCAAACTCCCAGCTTCAATGGGGCCATAACTTTTTCGTTATGGAAATTTCTGGTGCGAGTCGCACATCCGCATAGTTGCCATGGCTTCAATGGGGCCATAACTTTTTCGTTATGGAAATCTGAAGCATACATGCCAAAGTCAATATCAAATATGTGGCTTCAATGGGGCCATAACTTTTTCGTTATGGAAATTGCCGAAATGTGGCGGGCCCAAAATATGCGAGAGGCCAGCTTCAATGGGGCCATAACTTTTTCGTTATGGAAATATTATTTTGAAAGAACGAGCAATCCATACGATAGAGGCTTCAATGGGGCCATAACTTTTTCGTTATGGAAATTTCTTCCACGTTATGATCACCTATTTGGATTTGAGAGCTTCAATGGGGCCATAACTTTTTCGTTATGGAAATCTGCAATCCCAGCAACTGTTAAAAAATCACTAATATCGCTTCAATGGGGCCATAACTTTTTCGTTATGGAAATCATAGATCGTTTCCTCAATGTACTGGAGATCGTCGGGCTTCAATGGGGCCATAACTTTTTCGTTATGGAAATCAGGGTTCCTGTCTGATATTTCGGCGGCTATTGGGTCTGCTTCAATGGGGCCATAACTTTTTCGTTATGGAAATTGGTTCGCTGCTTGCTGGGTAGGCAATACGGCTACGTTCTGCTTCAATGGGGCCATAACTTTTTCGTTATGGAAATTCCCACTCTACTTTTTTACACGGACACCAAATCAGTCGCTTCAATGGGGCCATAACTTTTTCGTTATGGAAATGGGCAACAGCATTAAGAGCTGTGACAGAAACTAGATACGCTTCAATGGGGCCATAACTTTTTCGTTATGGAAATAGCTCTTGTTTTACTGAAGAACGGAAAAATTGACATGCTTCAATGGGGCCATAACTTTTTCGTTATGGAAATTCAGATATAGATCCAGATACACTACATAAAGACAATGCTTCAATGGGGCCATAACTTTTTCGTTATGGAAATCTTGGCACAGTTTGTACAGTAGTACCGTTTACGAAATCGCTTCAATGGGGCCATAACTTTTTCGTTATGGAAATCTAGGGTTGCCTATACAAGGTAATCCAATTGTAGGTCGCTTCAATGGGGCCATAACTTTTTCGTTATGGAAATTTGTGACTTTCTCGATACTCGTTCATTATTTTAGCGCTTCAATGGGGCCATAACTTTTTCGTTATGGAAATTTTGATTGTTTGCTATGTGCATCCAAACTGGAAATAGCGCTTCAATGGGGCCATAACTTTTTCGTTATGGAAATGTGACAATATTTTTCTTATTTGACGTATATGCACTGCTTGCTTCAATGGGGCCATAACTTTTTCGTTATGGAAATTTTGATCAAAACGACGATCTTATTTCGGCTGACGACCCGCTTCAATGGGGCCATAACTTTTTCGTTATGGAAATGTTAATTGTTTTAATGAGCGGTGCGAGTGTTGGAATGCTTCAATGGGGCCATAACTTTTTCGTTATGGAAATACGCATAGTAAATTCGTTGTTATACGATTTATCAAGTGCTTCAATGGGGCCATAACTTTTTCGTTATGGAAATTTGACCTTCTTTTCTTGTCAGATATTGAAGTGGCAATAGCTTCAATGGGGCCATAACTTTTTCGTTATGGAAATGCAGGAAATAAAGTATATTTCGCCCTCTGTCTGGCCGCTTCAATGGGGCCATAACTTTTTCGTTATGGAAATGCTCAAGAAATCAAACCCCTAAAGATTAATAACCTCGCTTCAATGGGGCCATAACTTTTTCGTTATGGAAATACCATTTTTGACCAACGAATCGGAAACAGAACTCGCGCTTCAATGGGGCCATAACTTTTTCGTTATGGAAATAATATCAAACTGATGAGTCTGACGGTTGGAGCGCAGTAGCTTCAATGGGGCCATAACTTTTTCGTTATGGAAATTGCTACATTTTGTCTTTGTATTATGTATTCAACAACTGCTTCAATGGGGCCATAACTTTTTCGTTATGGAAATACTCAATCAACAACTCAAACATTATAAGTCATCAATGCTTCAATGGGGCCATAACTTTTTCGTTATGGAAATCGACACAGCAACCATTAGGAAAGACCGTAGCAGCTCGCTTCAATGGGGCCATAACTTTTTCGTTATGGAAATTTGTGTTTTTACCATGCTGTATTCTAGCGAGAATAGGCTTCAATGGGGCCATAACTTTTTCGTTATGGAAATTTCCTGTTTTTTTGAAGTTGATATTTCATTATCGTTGCTTCAATGGGGCCATAACTTTTTCGTTATGGAAATTTCGTCAAGCGGCGGTGCATCCGGCACGGCGAGACGTGCTTCAATGGGGCCATAACTTTTTCGTTATGGAAATAGCTTTACCTCTTCTGAAAAGCTGGGTTGCCACTTTAGCTTCAATGGGGCCATAACTTTTTCGTTATGGAAATGCGATAACCGAAGAAGGGGTAATTGCACTGGAAATAGAGCTTCAATGGGGCCATAACTTTTTCGTTATGGAAATAGCCAGTTTTGGCGCTGTTGGGCTTTCCAGATTATTTGCGCTTCAATGGGGCCATAACTTTTTCGTTATGGAAATTTCGTTCCGAACTAATAATTAATCGCATGATAGATTCGCTTCAATGGGGCCATAACTTTTTCGTTATGGAAATTGGGGAATATTACGGCGTTCCCTTCCGTGTAATTTCTAGCTTCAATGGGGCCATAACTTTTTCGTTATGGAAATCCTAAAATCGACTACGACAACTAGCAATGTGATTATGGCTTCAATGGGGCCATAACTTTTTCGTTATGGAAATCATGAAGATGTCATGCTTGCTGTTGAGCGAGATTCTGGCTTCAATGGGGCCATAACTTTTTCGTTATGGAAATCGTGTTGCCAATGAGACACCCAATAGCTATCTATCTCGCTTCAATGGGGCCATAACTTTTTTGTTATGGAAATTTAGAGGCTCTTGCTGTCTAAGATGTTTTGGAAGCAGCTTCAATGGGGCCATAACTTTTTCGTTATGGAAATATGACATGCATCCCAATACTGCACCCACCACACACACGCTTCAATGGGGCCATAACTTTTTCGTTATGGAAATTTGTGTTATCTGCTGTGATATCAGATAACGAAGATAGCTTCAATGGGGCCATAACTTTTTCGTTATGGAAATCTTTCATCCATGTAATTTGAGATTCCAAATTAAACTTGCTTCAATGGGGCCATAACTTTTTCGTTATGGAAATATGGCGCTTGCACTGCTAGTTTGTTGCATAGTTTCTGCTTCAATGGGGCCATAACTTTTTCGTTATGGAAATCCGATTCGCTACTCCGGAACAAAAGAGAAAAGCCAAGCTTCAATGGGGCCATAACTTTTTCGTTATGGAAATAGGCAGGCGGAATTGCAGGTTGGAACCGATACAGGAGCTTCAATGGGGCCATAACTTTTTCGTTATGGAAATTAGTTCTAGTCCTTGTGTTATTTGGTTGGTGAAATAGCTTCAATGGGGCCATAACTTTTTCGTTATGGAAATCCCGTCTGCAAGACGGCGGTGACCTCACGGATAATGGCTTCAATGGGGCCATAACTTTTTCGTTATGGAAATCGGCCGTATCGTTGCTTTGTAGTCTATATTGCGGTTGCTTCAATGGGGCCATAACTTTTTCGTTATGGAAATCAGTAATTCAACCCAGATGATTATTTTCCCGGTTGCTGCTTCAATGGGGCCATAACTTTTTCGTTATGGAAATCTTCCCATAGTACGCCTTTTCTGTCTGCCTCATCACACGCTTCAATGGGGCCATAACTTTTTCGTTATGGAAATGCGTATCATGCGGCCAGAACTCTTCATGCGGCAGCCGGCTTCAATGGGGCCATAACTTTTTCGTTATGGAAATGATAAATACTGGTGGAATGCCAGATTGGGGGGCAGGGCTTCAATGGGGCCATAACTTTTTCGTTATGGAAATCAGAACTATTTTTTGATGGGCCTGTCACCAGTGCCAAGCTTCAATGGGGCCATAACTTTTTCGTTATGGAAATGTTTGAGCCACCACCACCACCACCACCACCGGTCACGCTTCAATGGGGCCATAACTTTTTCGTTATGGAAATTTGCCGATATACAAACAGCACAACAGAAATTACACTGGCTTCAATGGGGCCATAACTTTTTCGTTATGGAAATCGGTCTGGGCCAATATGGGTCGCGTGCTCACAAATGAAGCTTCAATGGGGCCATAACTTTTTCGTTATGGAAATGATATTTTTGCTGACGCACACATATTAACTTAGTTAGCTTCAATGGGGCCATAACTTTTTCGTTATGGAAATCGCCAAATTAGAAGCCATCGCTGAACGAGACGCCAAGCTTCAATGGGGCCATAACTTTTTCGTTATGGAAATCTTTCTTTTTTTCTTTCTCCATATACCAGATAACCTATGCTTCAATGGGGCCATAACTTTTTCGTTATGGAAATGAAAGAGTCTGCAAATATTTCTTTTTCGAATGTTTCGCTTCAATGGGGCCATAACTTTTTCGTTATGGAAATATGGATGGTACCGTCAGGCAGAGGTCAAGCATTCCCAGCTTCAATGGGGCCATAACTTTTTCGTTATGGAAATCTGGATGCAAATACTGCTATGCAGGAGAAAAAACCTGCTTCAATGGGGCCATAACTTTTTCGTTATGGAAATTTGCGCGTTATGTTGCAGATCAATTACTTGGCGATACTGCTTCAATGGGGCCATAACTTTTTCGTTATGGAAATCATTCATCCGTTGATGAGTTACATAATGTACACCGAGCTTCAATGGGGCCATAACTTTTTCGTTATGGAAATGCGTAACAAATTATATTTGGCTGGCCTGGCCGCTTTCGCTTCAATGGGGCCATAACTTTTTCGTTATGGAAATCTGGAGCATCTTGGCGTATGCAGCGCCCTGGATGAAAGCTTCAATGGGGCCATAACTTTTTCGTTATGGAAATCTTAGGTTCCTGGTACACAATGATGCAAAGCACGCAGCTTCAATGGGGCCATAACTTTTTCGTTATGGAAATTTTTACACGGGTGGAATCGCCCAAAACTATCTTAATCCGCTTCAATGGGGCCATAACTTTTTCGTTATGGAAATTTTCCTAAATGTTTGTAGAGGTTCAGCATTTGAAGTCGCTTCAATGGGGCCATAACTTTTTCGTTATGGAAATCTCTACAAACATTTAGGTAAAATCACAAACATTGGTGCTTCAATGGGGCCATAACTTTTTCGTTATGGAAATTCTTCAAAATTCCTGAAACTTGTAATTTTTTCATCTGCTTCAATGGGGCCATAACTTTTTCGTTATGGAAATGGGGCTTGAGCCAGGGGTGTGCCGCCCCCGCTAGCGTGCTTCAATGGGGCCATAACTTTTTCGTTATGGAAATCCCCTAGCATAACGCATTAACTGTGCTTGTGACTGAGCTTCAATGGGGCCATAACTTTTTCGTTATGGAAATTGCGTCAGCAAAAATATCATATGGCACAAATTACACAAGCTTCAATGGGGCCATAACTTTTTCGTTATGGAAATTATGTTTTTGCGGCGATGCCCCCCATTTTGTCCATCAGCTTCAATGGGGCCATAACTTTTTCGTTATGGAAATCTCTCAAAAATCATAATGGATAAACTAGGACAAGACGCTTCAATGGGGCCATAACTTTTTCGTTATGGAAATGGTGTCGTTGGTTCAGTATTCGTCAAAATAGTTTTTGTTTTCGCTACTTTTTTGTCATATTCAGGCATTTCAGGTACATTGCCAACATCCATCTCGCTTGTATTTTTTCATTATATAATATATTTGCGAGTGGTTCATCATACCCACAATGGGTCATAATGTCTCGCACTGTTTTTATATCATATCACTACGGATGCCTCCTTTTGTGTTTCAAGTGACATACCCATTGTAAAGATGCGATCGTTACTTTTATCTATAGATCCTGTATTGATCATTAAAATTCGATCCTCTGCCAGATTCAATATGTTACCTAAATCATCTTTCATGATTATGATCTCCTTGTCATTAAGATCACATACAAACACAGAATATTGTACCGGCTCTCCATATCCATTCATCTTCTTGTATACTTGCGCTAGTCGTTGTGGATCATGTACATCATAACATACAAAGTATCGGTTACGCAATTTTTACCGTGTCCTAAATGCCGGATATACAGGGATTTCTCCCAGAACATGTCTAGAAAGTAGTCTTGCCTGTGTCTCCATGATACGTCTGTAGCTTGCAACATAGCCTAAAAGAGGGTGTGTTATAGTAGAATCCATACGCCTCTCATAGGCAGTTATTACAGTACGCCTTCCATTGCTTGTAAGGCTGGTACCAAAGTTTGTCTTTATCACATCTGCTTCAGTAATTTCTCCATTGTTGATAAGCGTAATACAGACAGAATCTGCCACAATCGGCCTGAATTCTTCAATTAGATCAAGTGCAAGTGCGGGTTTGCCATATTTTGGCATGTGAAGAAATCCAAGGTACGGATCAAAACCTACTCTATTTACGGTAGTTGTTGCCTGTCTTGTTAGCATTGCATACAAAAATGACAAAATTGCATTGACAGGATCTCGCGGAGGTCTCCTGTTTCTGCCAGTAAAGTTGAAATCCATAGATACTGATTTTATCATGCCATTAAATTCTGAGAAATATGTACGTGCTGCCATTCCCTCTATGCCAAGAAGCACGTCATACTGTCTGATAGTGCGGACTCGTTCTGCAAATTCATCTAGTTGTTTGATCTTGTCTTTTGGAGGAGATTTGTGATTCCGACGCAACATTGTTGCACAATTTTTTATCTTACCAAACACAATCTCACGGGCTATTGTCATCATTGCACTCTTTTCACCATATTTTTTGTGTTGGTTTATACGAAGCTCTACATTCTTGTGGGATAATCCTGTAGTCATACCGGTAAACCATCCACCGTATGTCATGTAGCAGATTGGAATGTTTCTTTTGCATAGCTCCCGTATTGCCTGAGTTGTCACCTGTACGTTTCCAAACACAGTAATCTCTGAGATGTCAATTAATCTGATTTTTTTTATAACCTTCTCTTTTGTTTTTACGTGAACACATTCGCCTGATTTTGATACGTATGTTCCCTGCTCTTGTACGTATACAGGGATGGCATCATTTCGCATTGGGTACATTCTGCGGATTTGATCCTTGTTTATCTGAGGTACATTGTCAGATAACAGGTTTGTTTCATCCGGAAGACATATTCCTACAAGAGAACATCTTGGACACTTTGGGCTGTCCACAAGTGGCGGTGGCATCATGTCTGTTTTTGCCATCTCCCTCATCTCTTTGATCATCTGCAGTGTTTTTTTTACTGTCTCATCATCAAGATTGATTTCTATTCGTTGTTTGGATGAGATGTAATAGATGATGCCTTTTGTACATGTGTAACCATTTGCACGAAGTAACAGTCCTTGTGCACATACCTGTACAACATGATCCTCATGTGCTCTATCTAAATTCTCAGGAGTGTATCCACGTTTGTACTCTACTGGAGTTGCAAGTCTTCCTTCCAGTTCCAACAGGTCCATCTTGGAGACAAGCCCAAGTTCCGTGTCTGATAATGTGACTGATCTTGCATGAATCTTTTCATCCATACTGCTTTGTTCAAGTTTTTTGCTACCTGATGGTTTGTCCACATTTCTGTGCTGGTACTTGCCATCTATCACGTCTGCATTGTATTCAAATTCTCCCTGTACCCATTCCATGTATGACAAGCGCTTGCAGTAAGCGTATTGTGTCAGCATTCTTACAGGTATTAGATCGGAATCAAGTTTGAATTCTGTCATATATTACGTTTAAAACCCATAAATAAAATTGTGTCCACAACATTAGTTAACCCCGATGTTGGAGTGGACCCTTGTTTTTAGTACCACTTTTTGCATATTTTTACGCATAGTTTCTCTCATTTATGTGTCAACTCTCATTGCTGAACAAACTCGTTTGGAGGTATGTATCCTATGGCTGAGTGAATTCTTTTGTTGTTATAGTCCTCAAAGGCATTGGCCAGTACGACCTCTGCTGTCTAAAAGTTTGGAAATTCCGGGGGCCAAATGTATTCCTTTCACTCTTAATGTAGAATTTTGTTGCTAAATAAAGAACTGAGATTATTTTGGTGAATTTTGAATAATCATCTTGCTTTCTCATGTTGTGCAAGAATGCAAACGTTTGGACATGTGATTCCAAGTTAAACTTGTTGACTCTACTGTGCTTTGCCATCCACAGTCTAAGAAGTGCGGTTCTGCATTCACAGTTGTTGGTATGCGCATCATCCCTTGCATATTCCTTGAGACTGATTTACGGTATGATGTTCATACCCCAAGACCCTAAAGAATGATACACTTTATACTCGTCTGTGTAGATGTGAGATCCTCTTGATATTATCATACAAACAAGGCTTGTAATGGATGGATGCTTTTGAGGTACCGCAAAGATAGTATCGCCGCCTCTTTGATGATAGCACAAAATCATCGGGAAATCTCGATCAAACTTGCCACGTCCAGGTGGTGATTTTACTGCACGTCTTCTTGGCAGTCTTTCTGATGATACGATGATATTGTGATAGTTCTTTCCTTTCAGTCCACATGCATATACAGTTCATCCACCTCACAATTACCCGGTAGTATCTTACTTTTTTCTGAATCAGTAATCTTTTGCAAAACCTTGCGAGTCATGTAATAGCATGTCTTGTACTGCACCCCCATCTTTTACTAATCTCCCTGACTGATATTCCAGATACGGGTGAGACAATGCAGTACATCCAGATAAAAAAGAACCACTGGGATAGGGACATGTGAGAGTAATGAAATAGTCCCGGTCTTGTCGTTGAATGTGCGGCCGCAGCTGTGACAGAAATATCTCTAAAGATGAATCGCATATTTTCCATATTTTTTTATATCATTTAATTTGCAGTGTGGACATGAAATGTTCCCATTCCATCTTTTATTCCTGAACAGGCTAGCACATGTTGCCTCGTCAAATATTATTGTGAGTGATTCAAAGACATTCACAAAAACTAGTATGATTCATCATAATGATTTTTTTCGTTTGAAAAACAGCTACAAAGTGAGCAACAAAACTTGACATTAAGAGCGTATGTTGATACTGTACGATTATTAGTTAAATCGAGTCTCAGACGGTTTGTTTGTTTTATCACGAATTACTGTTTGAGACGTCCCCCCTCATAGATCTTTGCATTTTTAGTCGATTTTGAACACATCTGGGTTAACTGTTCAAAGTTCACCAAAATAATCTGTTCTTTATATAGCAACAAAACTTGACATTAAGAGTGAATTCAACCAATACGTTCAGCAAGACTGACATTCTTAAATTTATTATCCCAAAAAATCCTAGCCTTCATAATGCGTTCAACACCGTATGATTGAAATTCTTTGATTATTTTATCATATTGCTTATTTTTGGCAGTGATTATCTTCTTCATATTTGGATGTCGCATGAGAATTCTAATTGTTGCCAGAGTCATCCTTGTATTCCAAATTGGCCAAATCAAACACTCTTCTTTATTTTGTTTGTGATAGGACATTGTGTCTAGTCCATGATTTGTCGGTACACAAGAATATAATCTAAAACCTATAGCTGCTAGACGATTTGCTCCATTAATTGGTATCACATGATCCTTGGATGGATCTATAGCACGATATGCGTGTGGACGATATTCTTCTGGACTCCAACGAAAAGTTATTTTATCATTTTTTTGCCTTTTTCTTTCTATATCATCCCATGAATTAAAAAGTGCTTCATTTATTTCATTTTCTATATTGGAATCATTTATGGTTGTTGTACTTTCCAAGCGCTCTAGAAAATTCTGATGTCCTGCTCCAAGTAACAGGCATAATGGTGTATATTGTAATAATATCATTTTATTTTTTTTTGTTCTAGATCCATCTGATCCTAATGCTGCAACTAGTTCAACATCTATACCATCTTGTAATTTCTTGAACTTTTCAACATCTATTTCGTTTAACTGCGGTACGCCAAGTATTTTAAATTTCATTTCTTTACCAAAAGATTTCAAACCGTTAATTACTGCCTTAACAATCTGATCTTTTTTTACATCGTTTTCTGAAACATAAAGATACGCAAATGTATCCTTCCAAAATATCTGTGGATTCCATTCTGATTTTGATCGTTCTAATGTCTTTAATAATCCAAGCAGCGTTAAAAATGCTAATAGATTATTCATGGTTAAACCTAAGAGTTTGAATTCAGTTGACATCAGTCTCCTCCTTTTCTGATTGTCTATGATCTGCTAATCGTAGTATTGATTCCATATGTGCAAGCTCCCATGGGCCGTATTTTCTGTACAACTTCTCAAACATATCAATCCAATTAGAATCCAAACCATTTGGAATATCACAAGTGTCAATCTTCAAATCTAAATTGCCAGTTAAAATGGATTTATTTTTATGTTCGTCATCAACTGATGGAAAGAGAGGCCTCCCATGTCCGTGATGAGATCCTATTAGATACAAGACAAGTTCATAATCATGTGCCTTTTTAACTTCAGTATGATTTTTTGCAAGTGCAACTGACCAACATTCATGCCTAAATTTTTTTGGCAAACGTGCTATCTTGCGATACTTTTCGTACTCCATGCCATTTGAGAAACTAACTTTGCTTTTTGCAATTGGTTTATCATTGTTTAACACGTCAGGATCTTTTCTTCGCAAAAATGCCTGACATCTTGATTCTGTCTTTCCTATATCGTGTAATCGTGCAGATAACATAATATCTTTTACCACATTAGATTCAAGATTTATTTTAGAACAAAATTTTTCAACAAAATTTTCCACTCCCTTACAATGTTCATCAAGGAATATATCCTTTGTAGCGCTTCCAACATGATCCATTTCTGTAGATGCCTCTGATTCTACATCTTCATAGTTTATATCAGATGTTTTTTCAAATTTGAATAATTTAGTAAGAATATCGTTACACCACTTTTCAGAAATTTTCTTTTTGTATGAAAATCCAATTATTCTTGACGTATTTCCTTCTTCTGTTTTTTGTATGTAAAAATCTCTTTTTGCATATTTCTCAACAAGCATATTCATAATGTCTTTCCATATTTCTGGAAATCCTTCTACGTTTTTTATCTCATCAAAGAATGCTTTAATGTTGGTAGATTCTGCATATTCGATAGTTATTTTTTTTATCTCTTTCCATGCTTTGTTAGATGCAATATCTGTTATTATTTTTTCATTGAATTTTATTGCAAGGCGTCTTCGATGAATTAGATTTGCCTCTATGCTTATGTCTTTTACTATGGTTTTTGTATTTCCATCCCAACCATATTCATCACATCCCCCATATTCTGTGGGAACAATAATAATATCTCCAGGTTTTATGTCATCAAATTTGATACTCTGAGCGTCTTTATCAGCTCCTCGCCATCGTAATACATTACGCTCGCTTTCTATTTTTTCATCGGATTGACCACTTCCTTCAATGTCTGTAAGTTTTGTATCTTCCTTATCCTCAATCCATTTTTTGACAGTCCAGATTGGAACAGATATTGCTTCTAAAACTGTTGGTATGATTAATTGTGTGTAGTTTGCTTGTTTAGGTTTATTTTTTTCAAGCATCTCTTTTGTGACATCTGCTCGCCAGATTATTTGAACATCTGCTGATTTTGATTTTATTCCGTGTAAAAATAAAGCTGGATCAGGATCAGGTGATGGTTGTGGATTTGTCTGACTCCAAAAATGTATGTACGAAGGAAGAATAGTTACAGATTCTGATTTCGGAGAGAGCATTTTTTTGATATTCTCTGATGATGGTTCTTTAAAATATTGTATGCCAAAATCGATCCCAGATTTATCTGACATTGTTTTAAGATACTTCCATGTCTCTGCTGATGAGTTTTTGTATATGAAATCATCTGCATTTGTCTTTACATCGTCTTTGGCTGCAATTATTTGTGCATGACTAATGTCACGTAAACCTATACGATTAAGTCTTCCAAAACGTTGTCGAAGAGAATCCAAAGGTGCAATCTGTGTAATTAATGCATCAAAAGTAATATCTACGCCTACCTCCACGCATTGTGTACATACAAAAAACATAACTTTATTATTTTGATTATTAGCGTCTGGTCTGATCTGTTCTATTTTATTTTTTATAAGTCTGTCTCTATCTAATGGTCTGATACGACCGGTTAATAGATGAATCTCGTTTAGGGATTTATAATCGTCTTTATCAATCTCTTTTTTGATTTCTGAAAAAATCTTACGTGCACTATATACTCTATTTACGATTATTCCAACAGTTTTGATATCTTTTGATTCATTGTCTTTTTTTTTCTTGATAAATTTACATGAAGATTTTATGATCTGTGCTTCAACATCATTTGATTCTGATTTTAGTTTGGCATATTTATGCGCAGTTATACGTTTACCCATATCCAAAAGCAATTCTTCATTCATTTTGTCTTTGGACGGAAATACATCTTGGTTTTTATCAGGTGGTAAAGTTGCACTCATAAACACAGTCCTAAGAGACGACTTCCATCCATTAGTGTTTTGTATTTTTGATATTTGGCCAAGTGTATCAACAAATGGTTGAGAGATATGAGCCTCATCTATCAGGTACAATGTATCAGAACCAAGCAGTCCTGCATGAACTGGTTTCATCGAATTAGATACACCATAACCGCGAAATAGTAATCTAGAGCCAATCTGATCGATGGTAGATATTATGATTGTAGGCGTGGATGGTGTACGTGCCCACTCATTTTCTTGTGGCATTCCACCACGTAATCTGACAACCTTTAACCCATCTATAGATATTTTTTCAAGCACATCAGCTACGCGCCTGAGTATTATGGATTTTTCTGATTTGGAGTGTAGTGCTTTAGATAATTTTGTTGCATGCTTAAATGCATCATCTACTACCAAACGTCTATCTACAATTAACGCTATACGCATTGCCGCATTTCTATTCTTTTTTTCTGCCTCTAATGCTAGATGAAATACTGCAATATCAATTACCGTTGTTTTACCTGATGCAGTAGGCAAATCTAATGCATTCGGCCATCCGGTTTTGCATACACGTTCTGCAAGTTTGATCTGCCATGCAAACGGTTTTCTATCATACACTGCTTCATAAAATGTTTCAAAATCGTTTATTTTTAGACTCATTGTATATCACTTTCTATGACGCATGCACAAGCCCAATCCGTAATATCTTCCCGCACCAATTATAATTGGGCCACAGACTTTAGTTTCAAATGTAATTACTGCATGACACATTGACTGATTGTTTATGGATCGTGGTTTTTGTGATTTCCAACCATTAGTTTCATTTGATTTTGCTGTTGTGTATGCTGGGGGTGATTCATTCACATTTGAATATCGCGATATTTTAATATCAATTGGCTTTGGTAATCCTATATTAACACAACTATTTGCAATTATATCTTGAATTGTTTTACCCTGTTTCTTTTTTGGATGTCTATCTAGAATAATCGGAGTTACACTAGTCCATGTTTTGCTTTCAGTAATGTATCTATCTGGTTGAAGGGAGGAACGATGATCATCATCATCTATTTTTAGTTTTATCTTTATTCCATTAATCACAAGATAACCTCCATTATCCAAAAACTGCGTAACTGTTTTTACTAGTTGTCTTCTTTCATCAGTACCATATTTTGAATTTCTTGGTAATACCAACGCAATGCCCATTAGTTTGCCATCCGAGAATTCCCATCCTACATTGGCCAAAGGAATTATTGCGAGATGTGGTTTTTGAAGGGGTTTGCCATCTTTGGAATGCCCAGAGATTATTTCATGTATTGGTTGTTCTGCATGTGACATTATAACGTCTCTCATTTTTTTTGCCAATATTGGAAATGATTCAAGAGCAGGGGTAAAATCAGATTTAAATGTAAGAATTGTCCAATCATCACCCATGCTGCTTTTTATTTGGATGTTTCCTAATTCTGCATATTTGTATGTAGGCGAAATGTTTGGATGCCAGGTTGTATTGCTGTGAGACTCGTATGCTCTTCTTAATTCTTCAAACCTTCCCTTATATGGACAACGTAAAAAAATATGTCCATTTTTATCAGGTACATATCTATGATCAGAAGAATGATCTTGACTGTTAACTGAAACTCGTACAAGTGATGCTGAATGACCAATATTAGATATTCTACTTGTAAGGTTTACTAGTACATCAAAAATCTCTTTTGACGGTTTAGCATTCTTCCAGATCATATATGCGATGTGATTGTTGTTTGGAAGTATGACAGTTGGGAAGAATCGCTCTTTACGTACTATGCATTTAATAATTTCAAATATAGGATATTTTGTATTGACATAATTTAGTTTTTCACGCCTTCCGGATACTGGTACATATGTTACAGCATTATCTCGGTAATTTACATCTGGAAAAAGTACGTCTGGGAGTTTCTGTGATTCCAGCCATTGTAATGCTTGAACTTCTTTATCTTTTTTTAATATTCCCCATGATGCAACAAATGCTGAAAATAATCTATCAGGATGTGGTGGCCATTCTGCTTTCTTCTTATCTGTTGGAGAAGATGCAAAGGATATGCCATTAATGTATTCTATCTCAAGTGAAAGCATAAAATCACTCAGTTTCTTTTATGTTCTTTTCTCTTGATTTTTTTATTAATTCTACTAGCTTGTTTTGAGGTAAAAGTTTGATGGGTTTTGTCTCCCATGATAATTTGTTTGTCTGTGCATTAATTATTGCATCTTGTAATAATTTATGTGATTCATCTAATGTTATCTCTATTTTTTCAATTTTTCCATCATTGTGAATTATTTCAAAGTCAGAGTTGTCTTCAGGTGCCAGATCACATCTAGACCTAAGAGAATATCCATTTTTATCTTGTTCGGTTATTGCAACCAGCCCTAGTGCTGCCAAAACAACCCATGCTGCTGCATTACATTCGCTAACTGAATCTCCGTTTTCATCTGGAAAATTTAAATGTCGTAATCCGGCAAATGTGATTGTTGTTGTCTGTAATGCATAATCTACAGTAACCCCAAGTTGATCAAATGATGGAGGTATGTTACCATGATTGATTTTTGATGCACTAAGTTTTCCCTTTTCATCAATTTGCCAGTCCATGTTTTTTCCAGTGATTTTTACATGTTTACTAATTTCTAATGGATCCATTCTACTACCTAGTTTTTTATTATCTTCTGATGCGTTTATTCCTATAATCTCTGACACAATACAACGTTGAAATCTAGAACCTGAACCACCACTAAGACCTGTAGAGTTCCATCCTCCAAAGACAAGGGTTGTAGGTGAATGTTGAAACAATACACGTGCATTATGAATAGTAGCTTTATTCACCTGTATACCAATGTCACTTTCTGGAAATGTTTTTTCATCCAACTGGGAATCACGTATAATCGCATCAAATATGCGATGTGGTGTATCTAAAGTCGAAATAACACCAAGATCTTCAATACCCTTTTCATTTCTAAAATCTACTTCCAAATAGGGTAATTGTAAATTATTAGAGTTTATTGCATCCGTTAGTGCCGCCTCTAATCTGTTTGCTTGTGATTGAACGCTATCTAAAAGTACACATCTAATATCCTTATCGTCAATCCTACGAGTTTCAAATACGTGAATAGTTTTGTCCTCAGTTTTGTCCTTAGATTTGTATGTAGGAGGTGATATGTAATCTCCTTTTCCACCGATTGGTTGAAGTCTACGAACACGACGAATGGCATTAGAATGAGTTACGTAGTCGAGAAAAGTTTGGAAATCCACATTATAGTATAGATTAAAGACTATTTATGTATGAATCAGCAAATAACGTAATTGTCTAGATTTTTGAAGTTCCTTAGTGTTTGTGTCAAAACAGTTTACCCAGATGTGCTCGCAATCATGACCAATCCGGAGGTGGAACAGGAGGTGGTTTTGACTAGATCTTTGCATTTTTAGCCGATTTTGAGCACAACTGGGTTAACTGCAAAAAAATAACCTGTTTTGACATATCTTGTGCGTAATACTTCAAAACTGTAAACAATTACATTATTTGTTTGATTCATACAAAGATAGGTTTAGATAAAACCAGAACACGGGTCACATCATAAAATTCAAAAGATTAACAATCCGCAAGATAAAATCGGTATGTACAGAGCAGTCATTTAAGCGTGGTCAGCAATACTACAAAAAAGGCAGGGTAATTTTCGCCAAGATTAACAATGACATCATAAATGCACGTGTCTTGGGAAGAGAAGAATACAATATAGAAATATTCTCTCATCTCAAGGATACAAAATGTTACTGCACATGCCCTTATAGTTTTGGTGGATTCTGCAAGCATATTATTGCAGTGTTGCTACACACACACTAGACTGCTATAAACAGATGCTGCAAGATGAAAAGGAAAAAAATGCATGGATTAACAATCTGTTTTGTAGCAGATCCTTCAAGCACTTGAAAGAATTTTTGAGCATCGAGATGAGATACAATGATAACCTGCAAACAAGATTTACAGATTACTTCAGTAAAGACAGTGATGCGCCTGTGCGGGATTATAAATCAGACATTAATTTATTGTACAAAAAGGCATCTGGCCGATACAACATGATAGAGTACGGCAACGAGATAGACTTGATGGATTCAACGATATGGCCAGAACCAAAGAGAAAAAGAAAGACCATACAAAAGCTGCCAGAATTTACCAGGAATTATCTGAAGCCATTTCAGACAACATGGATATGGTGGATGATTCAGACGGATACTATGGAGACTGTTTTGTAGATGCAATACACAACATGACATCTTGCATAAATCACCAAGTCCCAACACACAAACAAAAACAACTGTACATATCATACATGTTTGAAAAGTACATAAAAAACGATCCTGATTACTTTGCAGAACATTACGTTTCAGCGCTAAAACACATATGTAAAAACCAAAAAGAGCACACATACTGGAGAGACCTTTTGGAACCACACGTTCCAAAAAAGATACCCAATATCAGTAACTGGGGCAAGTATTACAGTGCAGCAGATGCAGTCCGGATGAAAATTTACATACTGGGCAAACTAAAAGACAGTTCGATGGATAATGTTTTTGCAACGCATTACCGCAATGATCTAGACATATGCATACAATACATAAAACATTTGCAAAAGACTGATTCAAAAAAGGCACTACAAATCATGCAAAAAGGACTAGAACGATACCCAAAAAGCACAGAGATCAAAGAGATCGCACGTAAAAACTACAAAAAAACAGACCCAAAACACCATGATATCCTAATAGAGCTGCTGTACCTTGACACATTAGAGCCAAGATACTATTCTGCGCTAAAAAAGGCATCACCGAAATGGAGCAATACGGTCAGTCTCATAATAAAACGTCTTGTAAAGGCAAAGTTGTACTATATCCTAGTTGATACATATTTGAAGGAAGGCATGCATTCTCATGCAATCAAACAGATTGTATCCTGTAATGACTTGTTTATGCTTGGACGCTATCACAAGGATTTATCTGCAAGATATCCAAAAGAATACTTTGATTCATACAAGAGGCTGATAGCCGAATTTGCAGAAAACAGAAAGAAGAGAAATCACTACAAAGAGGTAAGGACGTACCTCAAAAAGTTTAGCAGCATACCAAGATACAAAAAAGAGTTTAGAGAGTTTGTTGATTCGCTCAAAATACGACACTACAAAACCTGCACTTTTGGACGAGATTAAAAACATCTAGATATAACGTGTGGCTACACAGCAAAAGGTTGACTGTACAGTTTAAGTATTACACACGCACACACGCACGCGCACACGCACAATATCAAAACAATTTATTTTTTTGACACAAACACAGACACACACACAAAAACATACACAAAAACACACACAAAAACCAGACAATTACGTTTTATTCAATCTCTGCAATAATATCACCTTTGGCAACGGTATCTGATTCCTTTATCTTTACTGATTTTACAGTACCGTCCTTGTGCGCCCTGATGGCCACTTGCATCTTCATTGACTCTAGGGTACAGACGACATTACCCTTTGTTACAGAGTCACCATCAACAACTGCAATTGATACGACCTTTCCGGGAATTGGGCTCTTTAGGGCTAGTTGTGCGTCAACAGAAGAAGGACCTCTTTGGCCGGTATTTTTGTAGACAATTTGGTCAAGGTGGGTATTGATATTTAGGGTAATCAAGACATTGTCAATTACAAGATTCATCTCGCTGCTAGATTGCTCCAAATATCTTGCACTGTGATATTTAGAGTCCAGAATAAACTCTATTCCTTTTGAGGTCATTTTTAAAACTCGTATCTTGTGCTCGTTGTCGTTAATCCTAATAACATACTCGTTATTGCCAAGATTTTCAGTTATCCTTCCTTCAAATGATTTTTCAATGTCAGGTATCCTGTAATACATATCAACTATCCAGTCTGCTCTTCCAGTTGGAATGGTTGCCAGTACCATTTTGTATGCGGCTCGCAAAGTATTCAGAATAAATCACAGCAGCTGCCAATGCAGCCTCGCTCTTTTCCTCCTTTTCTTTTTTCATATCCACAGCAAGCCTGTCAATCATGTCATAACGTTTGAGAAAATCAGTGGAGAGGTCTCCATTTTTGTACTCGTCAGAGTTTAGAATCGTCTTGTACAAAGGAATCGAGGTCTCTACACCCTGAATGTAAAAGTCATGTAATGCAGAGAGCATTCTGGTTCTAGATTCCTCAAATGTCTGGCCCCATGTACAAAGTTTTGCCACAAGCGAGTCATAAAATGGGGAGACAGAGCACCCAGGATACAGGTATGTATCGCATCTGACGCCAGGGCCTGCCGGAATGCTCACATCCGGAATGGTGCCAGTAGAGGGGGCAAATTCCAAAAAGGTATCCTCTGCATTGATTCTGCATTCTATTGCATGGCCGTTCATTTTGAGATCACTCTGTTTGAATGGAATCGCTTCCCCGTTTGCAATGTCTATCTGCAGTTTGACTAGATCCAGTCCGGACACGAGTTCGGTAATCGGATGCTCGACTTGCAGTCTTGCATTGATTTCAATAAAGTAAAACTCTTCATTGTCTGCTCGAAGAAACTCGGCTGTGCCCAGATTTGTGTATCCAACTGCATCAGCTGCCTTGCAGACCAGCTCACCGACACGAGTCCTAGTCTCCTCATCAACAATTGGTGAAGGGGTCTGCTCGATTAGTTTTTGATTTCGTCTTTGAATCGAGCATTCCCTCTCAAATATATGAACGGTATTGCCATGCGTGTCCCTAGCCATTTGAAATTCAATGTGTCTGGTTTTTTCAAGGAATTTCTCTACAAGAATTGCAGACTTTCCCACTGATGCCATCGATTCGCCTGTAACTGATTCATAGCCTGCACGTAATTCCTTGTCACTAGTTACGATTCTGATTCCACGACCGCCCCCGCCATAAACTGATTTTAACATTACAGGATAGCCAATCTCATTTGCAATCATTTCTGCATCATTGGCATCCTTTACCAAACCTGGACTTCCAGGGACAGTTGGGACATGTGCCTTTAGCATTGCAGCCTTGCATTTCATCTTGTCGCCACAGATATCCATCGAATCCGCAGACGGACCAATGAATTTGATCTTGTTTTTTTCACACAGCCGTGCAAAGTCGTCGTTTTCAGAGAGAAAGCCATATCCAGGATGAACGGCATCGGCACCAGATGACAGTATTACACTGAGGATTTTTTCCTGATCAAGATACGACTTTGCAGGAGCTGCCTCCCCAATGTGGTACGCCTCTGTAGCCTGTTTTACATGCATGGAATTGTAATCCTCATCAGAGTATACTGCAACTGTCTTGATTCCAAGTGTCTGGCATGTCCTAATTACACGCAAGGCAATCTCGCCTCTGTTTACAATTAGTACCTTTTCAATCATAGGTTAATGTTCCCGTGTTTTCTAGGGAGCTGTCTCTCTCTCTTGTTTTCAAGCATCTCAAGTGCTTTAATCAGCATTGGTCTTGTCTTTGCTGGATCAATTACATTGTCAACTGTTCCATGTGATGCTGCAACATAGGGATTTTCAAATTTTTCTACAAATTCGTCAATCAGTTCTTTTTTTAGGGATTTAGAGTCACTAGACTTTGCAAGCTCTTTTCTGTACATTATTTTGACTGCCGCCTCTCCGCCCAACACTGCACATCTTGCAGTGGGCCACGCATAGTTGATGTCAGTTCTGAGGTTTTTGCTTCCCATTGCAATGTATGCGCCGCCATACGCCTTGCCAATAACTAGCGTAATTCTTGGAACAGTGGCCTCGCAGAACGCATAAAGCAGCTTGCTTCCGTGTCTGATAATTCCATTATGCTCCTGGTTGGAACCAGGCATGTAGCCAGGAGTGTCAACTAGGGTGACAAGAGGTATGTTGAATGAGTCACAGCACCGGATGAAACGTGCTGCCTTGTTTGATGAATCAATATCAAGTGCGCCGGCAAGATGCATTGGGTTGTTTGCAACAAACCCGACAACACTGCCGTTCAATCTTCCATAACCGATTATAATATTTGGCGCAAACAATTCATGCACTTCAAAGAATTCATGATTGTCAACAATAGAGTGGATTATATTCTTCATGTCATAGGGCTGCAAAGGATTTTCCGGAATTATGTTAATCAGATTGTGATCCAGCCTGTTTGGATCATCATCATTAGTTGTGGTTTTGGGTGCCTGCTCTGAATTATTTTGCGGAAGATACGAGAGCAATTTTTTGATGTAATCCATGCACTCGTACTCGTCTTGTGCGACAAAATGCGCAACTCCGCTTTTTGTACCGTGTGTGATTGCCCCTCCAAGTTCGTCAAATGATATCTCTTCGCCAAGGACTGTCTTTACCACATCGGGTCCCGTAACAAACATGGTTCCAATCTTTTCAACCATAATTACAAAGTCCGTCATTGCAGGAGAGTATACTGCGCCGCCAGCAGATGGTCCAACGCTTGCAGTAATTTGCGGAATTACTCCCGAAGCTAGTTGGTTGTGATAGAAAATGTCTGCAAATCCATCAAGACTCAGGATTCCCTCCTGGATTCTAGCGCCGCCAGAGTCCATTATTCCGATAATAGGGCACCCAGTTTTGAGGGCATGCTCTGTGAGCTTTGTAATTTTTTTGGCCCCCATCCTGCTTAGCGTTCCACCAAGCAGGGTAAAGTCATAAGCAAAGACAAAGATCTGCCTGCCATTTACTGATCCATATCCACACACTACACCGTCTGTAAAGAACTTTTTTTTCTGCATGTCATATTCGTGATAGTGGTGTGTGGCTAGCTGGTCTACTTCAGTAAACGTACCCTCGTCAAGCAAGAGACCGATTCTTTCGCGGGCAGTCAGTTTGCCCTTTTCATGCTGAGCCTCGATTCTGTCAGAACCGCCGCCTTGCAGTGAGGTGTTGATCTTTTTGGCATATTCCTCAATTTTATCAGAATGCATGACAATGATTGAAGAATTGGGTTTCATATATTAATTTGATGACGATAATTTGGGTTTTGGCAGAGATTCAGGAAATACCACGAGTTCAAGAGTTGCAAACTTTGTTTTGACAGATTTTTGGTAAGAGTCAAAAGCGTCTTTTTGCTCGCTGCATCTCTTGCAGATACACAGTTGAGAGACATTTGGGATATCACAGTCCTCTTGGAATTCACATTGAGGGCAGCCGGCAGGGCCGCCGCACACTGCACATTTTAGTTCAGGGGCTTGGGCACATTTCTCATGCTTTATGCCCAATCCTTTTGCCCACAGTCCAATTTCGTTGACTAGGATTTTTTCATTACACACAAGACAGGTTCCCGGAAATTTCATGGGAATTTTTATCCAGCTCATCGGACCAGTTCAATCTCCTTTTTGATTATATCATCAAAGATCTCGTCTGTTTCTAGTTCAAGTGTCTTGTTTTTAATGCAAAACAGGACGTGTGGTAGACAGTACGTTATAAAAGCACTAGAAGACATGTGAAATTTTTTTGCCATAACAAATGACAGTGCCCTTAATTTTTTTCCATCCCAACGGATTCTGTTAAGCAGAGGCCACGAAAGATTGTATTGAGAGTATCTAATCCGGTCATCATGCTGGTATAATTCCATCAGAACGTTATCCAGATAACGCAAGAGTCTCCAATTCTGAGTCTTTATAATTTTGCCATAAAGCATGTCCGCACTTGAGATGGCTTTTAGATATCTTCCAAGCGATGCATTATCCAGACTGCTTGTGATTATACTAGAGTAAAATGCGTCAATCTTTTTTCTTGGATCAATTCGCATGGAATACAGTACGCCTCTGGCCTCCTCTATTGAATTTGCTTTAAAGAATGCATTTATCCCATCCTCAACATTAATGCTCTCAAAAAATGTTCCAGTCTGAGGATTAAATCCGGTAACCAAAGACTGAGTCAGGTTAATCATGGAGCGAATGTCTCCGCGGGATTTGTCAATAACTTTGATTACAGAGCCGGGACCAAGTTTTGCACTCTCTTTTTTTAGAATGTTTTCAAGATAGACTCGCAAGAGACGGGGTGGAATTCTTTTAAAGTGGATTGTCTTTACTGCTTTTTTGATGCTTTTCATCTTTTCTGCGGTATCGTTGTTTGCGGCAAGAATTATGGGTACTGTGGGTTCTTTGAGAATGTCAGTGAGGGCTGCAGCGCCACCATAGTCACTGCGACCATGAATGCCGTCCACCTCATCGACAAATATCATTGGGGATCCCATTACACTCACATTGCCTAGAACAGGTGTGAGAATTTCGTTGATTCTAGATTTACTTCTAGCATCGCTGGCATCTAGTCCGATCATGTCGTATCTGAACTGTTTGGCCATGAGATAGGCCATGGTTGTTTTTCCGATTCCAGGAGGTCCCACTAGAAGAAGCGGTCTTGTTCCCTTTTTCCATTTTGCAATCCACTGTATTGTTGCGGCACGGGATTCCTCGTTTCCTATCATGTCGGAGACAGTCTTGGGACGGTGTTTCTCAGACCACATCAATTTTATCACTTTGAAAGTCTGGATTCAAACTCTGACCATTTGTCAGCCTTTAGTAACTGATTATACCAGTATTGGTTATAATGCTCTACAGTCAGGAACAGAAATTCCAGAAATTCTTTGTGGGAGAATCCCTCAGGTAGCGTTTGAATGGCAAGGCGTGCATCCTGTAGATATAGACTGCTTTTTTTCATGGTAATTTCAAATCCCTTTTTCACATCATTTGCCAGTAATGAATAGTAAAGGGGCCAAGAAGGTATCTTTACAAATCCGTTTTTAATGGAATCCTCAATCTCATTTCCACACCCTACACCTTCGGCAGCTCGTGCCATTCCCAAATAAAAGATTTCGCCTAGTGGCCGTTGTGCCAAAGCCATGTTTTTGCCGGCAGTTCCCATAACTGCCCGGTATTTTTTGTAGGATAGGGTCATTTCTGTTTCAGTAATTTCAGTCGGCTTTGATTTTAGTTTCTCATCGAGATGCTGTCCTATTCTGGCATCCCTGAATCCTTTTTCAAATTCTTGTAGTACATGTTCACCGCCCTTTGAAATTTTAGCTCGGGCCAGTTTCAGGATGTATGGATTCATTAGTTTGTAATCATCAAGAAATTCCAGATCTTCATCTTTATCTACAATCCTATCCATTGGCTCACTGAGATCAATGGCTAGTATGTGTCCCTCTACCATGTCTTGTTTTAATTGTGGATCATTTCTTTTGGCATGTTTTGCTGCACCGTCAAATAACGCATTAAAGACAGGAAAGGTCATTTTTACGAAATTAGAGTTTAAAATTCGACGTACCCTGTCTTTGAGCACATTGGGGCTCTCTAATTTTGATTTTATAGGATCAATTTCAGACGCACCCAGTATTATTTCGGTGGAATCCACCTCATCGCCGAATGCCTGCTGGGTGGAATTTGGATCAGTATCGGATTTTATTTCATGAAGGAGACCCTGTGCAAACCTTTCTGCAAAGTTTGGAAACTCTGCTCTTGTCTCTATTGTGTATTTTTTAAATAGTTTGTAGCCCTTTGATTTAAAGAGACCCTGTTTTAATATTTGCTTTCCTGATTCTGTGCTCATCAGGGCTTTCTTACTTACGACAGATTGATCCTTGCCACTCATAAACGTAAATCCGTTTGTTGTTATTTATGCTTTCAAAACAAATGTTTACTGCACTTAAATTACGAAACAAAAGACGTGTATTATGGAAGTAATCAAAGTTCTTCTCGAAGCTTCAAGCAGAATTTATAAAAATGTCAAAGACCTTGCAGGTACCAAACATGCGGCAGGGGATTTTGGCAGAGGGGCAGGCGGAGATATTTCGCGAAACATTGACATTGTTGCTGAAAAGACGGTTCTAGACTATCTGAGAGAGATTAATTTTGAATGCACTGTTTTAGGCGAGGAATGCGGGGAGGTAAAACTGTCAGAGAATCCAAAGGGATACATCATTATGGATGCAATAGATGGTTCTGCTAATGCGGTGCGTGGCGTTCCCTTTTTTTGCAGCTCATTGGCGTTTGCAACTGAGAATCAGCTTAGCTCAGTTACAGACGGGGTCATTGCAAACCTAACAGACGGGGGGATGTACCGGGCTTCAAAAGGTAAGGGTTCATTCTTCAATGAAGAGCGGATCAGAGTCCATAACAGTGATCCAATATACAAGATACTCGGCATTAACACATCTGGGGCGACTGCAGACCTGATGAAACGATTACACCCAGTATTTCAGAATCACAACCACACAAGGCACTTTGGTGCAAATGCCCTAGAAATGGCATTATTTGCAAGAGGATTGATGGATGTTTTCATTGATTTTAGAGGCAAGATTAGAATTCAAGACATTGCTGCAGGATATCTGATTGTAAAGGAGGCAGGCGGATTACTGTTGGATGCGGATTTGAATCCACTTGATGCTGATCTGAGTTATGATACAAGGATTTCGTTTATTGCCGCCGCAAATCAGGGAATTCTTGATGAGATTATCTCGCAGATCAGGCAGTAAAGATTACAAAGGCATGTATATCAGCCAACACGTCTGAATCAGCAGAATTACACCAAAAAATCAGAGTAACATTATTCATTTTTTGATTGTGACAGAATTATTTTAGAAATTCTGCAAAGGCACACGAACTTTAAATTGTTGCCATATCAGGTGATTGCCCCACCGGATTTAATCAAGACTCCACTGCCAGACTGTACTGTCAGATTGAATGCTGCAAAGTCAATATTCAAAGTAATTCCAGAGGGGATACTCAGTATCGAATCATTCTGAACAATCACATTTCTTGTGGCAGTTGCACTAGAATCAAGTGTACAACTAGTAGTTATAATCCAGTCTCCAGAGGATGAAACTGTGCAGAATGTGGGTATAGTAGTATCCAGAGTGTTTGCTACATTTCCTGCAAAGTCTAGCAATGAATTTCCAGACACATCATCAAATGATCCGAATGTTCTGGCATAAGATATAGTCACATCGTCACTATCAGAGATTGTCGCACCAGTGATGCCAAGCGTAATTATATTATTGGAGACAGACACAATGGAACCAATTGAACCGCCGGTGACCCCGCCAAGTGTAAAGTCATTGGAAATGGCATTAGAGTCTGTAACATTATGATCTAGCGTGATTGCAATCTGTGAAATTGAGAGGGTTTGAGCACTGGAAAATTGGGGAGAGTTTGCGTCTATGGTGTTTAGTATGTCAGTACCATCAAATGGCAAGCTCGTACTGCCTGCACTATTTGTGATTGTTACATTTGTTATCTGCAGTGGGGTGGTCTGGTCTGCATCTCCTTCAGATACGGTATAAGTTGCAGTGTATGTGGTTCCGTTATTAACAGTACTCCAATTTAGTGATTGTGAGTTAAAAGTACCATCTATTGTAGCTGCTATCTCAGCTAAATCTGGGGTCAATGTGAATGTGATGGTATCTCCCACCTTGAGTGTATTAGAAGTTGCTACATTCGATGTGATGCTGGTTATAGTAGTAATGGGGAATCCATCATATGCTGTGACTGTTGCAGCAGGCACTAGAACAGAGGTACTGTCTGCTAGGCTAGTACCAGTGTATTTCACATCAGGTGTACGATCATTTGTGATATCATGGGTAAAGACCAGTTCTGTTACGTTAGATAGTGTAGCGCCATCAGCATGCCCTGAAACTGCAGTTGGGGTATTCCCAGCAAAGCTCCACTCTGAGAAATTCAATGTGCCAGATATTTCATCATTGAATGTTACGGTGGTTTGGATAAAAAAGTCTGACTGGGCAGTAAATGTTGGAACGATTCCATCAGCGGCTGTAACTGTTGCTATAGCCATTGCAAATGAGCTATTGTCTGTCAGACTGCTACCTGTATATGCCACATTAGGTGTCTGGTCATTTGTAGTGTCGTGTGTAAAGACAAGAAATGTTGTGCCAGATAACGTATCACCGTCACTATGCTCTAAAACTGCGGTTGGTACATTGCCATCAATGCTCCACTCTGAGAGTACTAGTGTGCCTGACAATCCCTCACTGAATGTTACGGTGGTCTGGGTGGGAGAGTATGACCGTGCAGTAAAGGCTAGAGCATAAAGATCAAAGGGAGTAGGTAATGTGTATTCGTAGACTTTGTCAGTGTCAAGTCCTACAATGAACATTTTTGCCCCATTAGTAGAGAATGTAACGCCAGTAGGACTAGTATCCTGTGAACCTATAGAAATAGAGTCAGTAAATGTGGAACTGGTCACATTAAAGGGAGTGGACAAGGCATACTCGTAGACTGCATCATTACCAGATCCTACAATAAACATTTTTGCCCCATTAGTAGAGAATGTAACGCCAGTAGGAGTAGTAACCTGTGAGCCTACATAAATAGAGTCAGTAAATGTGGAACTGGTCACATTAAATGGAGTGGACAAGGCATACTCGATGACATTATAAAGGTAATTTCCAACTATGAACATTTTTGTCCCATTAGTGGAGAATACAATGCCAGAAGGAGAACTAGTCTCTGAGCCTACATAAATAGAGTCAGTAAATGTGTAACTGGTCACATTAAAGGGAGTGGACAAGGCATACTCGTAGACTGTAGCACTACCACTACCACTACCAAGTCCTACAACAAACATCTTTGCCCCATTAGGGGAGAATGTGATGCCAAATCCTGCAGCAATCTGTGGGCTGACATCAGAATTGGCTGTGAAATTGGAACTAGTCACATTAAAGGGAACAGATAATTTATACTCGTGGACTGCATTACTGGCAGTTCCTAAAACAAACATCTTTGCCCCGTCATTGGAGAATGCGACATCATGAGGAGTAGTCTCCTGTGCACCTATGTAGGTTGACTGGGTGGTAGAATATGACTTTGTAAATGTTGAAGGGATTCCATTAGCTGCTGTAACTGTTACAGTAGCCAATACATCAGAGGCACTGTTCACTAGGCTAGTACCAATATAATTCACATCAGGCGTATAGTCATTGGTGATATTGTGGATAAAGACCAGTTTTTCTATACCAGATAGTGTATCGCCATCAACATACCCTGAAACTGCAGTTGGAGTATTCCCAGCAAAGCTCCACTCTGAGAAATTCAATGTGCCAGATATCCCCTCGCTGAATGTTATGGTGGTCTGAATAAAAAAGTCTGACTGGGCAGTAAATGTTGGAACGATTCCATTGGCTACTGTAACTGTTGTAGTCATTACACATGTGCCAACCAGAAAGACTGTTAGTAATAGGAACAAATTGGAATTATTTTTCAACATTTGGATAAATGATGTGTATCTAATTAAGTTTTATGACTGGAGCGGATCCTTGTATTTTATGGAAATTATGTCTGCTAGTCATTTGTGTCTACCCACTATTCAGGAAGAAAAAACACGCTGTAAAAAACCAGATTACAGTCAATTTTAACGTGGAGATAATTCACAAACTGCCTCACTCTTTAGGAAGGAAAAATAACTATGAAATATACAAAATAAAACATCCCGTACTAGCAAAAGGCCTGATGAATCTTTATGATCTTTGGTATACGAAAGTGGGAAAAGACTTTCCAGACCAAATCAGCAGGTCATACAAGAAAAGGAAAGGATCGCACTGATTTCCAGAAAGATGGAACATGACTCAGGTTAAGATTAGAGGCATGCAATTAGCAAGATAAATTCGGGATAAATAGTGACACATTTAGGAACAGATTATATCGGCATGACATGATTGGTGCGATTGTTTGCGGGATTGTTAATTTTAAGATACGGTGCAAGCAAGAGGTTGCTGTGATTCCATAAATCTGAATTTGAAAAGTCAAAGGGGCTGGTTTTGTTTGTAATTACGCAAGAGTCTATTATAAAAGAAATATTTTTATCATAGTAGAGAAACTTCTTGTGTGGTAAAAGAGAACAAGGCAAGAGTCACATATATGGAAATGCTAAAGGAAGATCTTGTAATTATACGACTAGTTCCAGAGAACGGAATGCCAGAATACAAGACGGGTCAATTTCTGACAATTGGTCTTCCGATACCGACAGAAAAAAAGATAGTCAGAAGGGCATATTCAATTGCATCGCATGCAGAGAATAGAGACTATTTTGAATTTGTAATCAGATGGGTAAGAAAGCCGCTTCCGGGTCGTGTAACAACAGAGTTGTTCTATCTGAGCGTCGGTGATGAGGTAACCCTAGGCGATCCTACGGGAGCTGCATTGCAAATCAGTGAAAAGCTGCCAAACGGACAAAAAGATGATAGAAGAGTAATTTGTGTTGGCGGTGGAACGGGGTTGGCGCCATTTATTGCATTTGCAAAACATTTCCATGATACCAATGACAAAAGAGAAGTGGTTATTTTACACGGAGCCAGTTATGTGGATGAACTAAGTTACAAGCGACTCTTGACAGACTATGATAATGAGAGTGAAAAGAGAGGAAGAGACCAGTGGAATTTCAAATACAGGGCAGCCATCAGCAGGCCAAAAGAATTCTACAACAGAACCTGGTCCGGTCACGTGGGCAGAGTAGAATCATTTTTCAAGTCTGACAAAAAGACAGGATTGTCGTCAGTAGATGAGATGGTAGGAGAGGTGATAACGCCAGAGAATACAATTGTCTACATTTGCGGGTATCAAGGTACTATTGACGGAGTAATTGAATTTCTTGATTCAAGAGGCTTTGTTACAGAGCATGATAAAAAACCTGACGGAAGTTTTGGAATAAAATTTGAATCTTATGGATAGTCTAGAGAACAATCATCTGACTCCATTTTTGGCATCACTAGACTAATTTTTATCAATAAAGACATACCTGTGGATTTTTATAACGTAAGATTTTTTCCAAGATATGGTCAAACTCAAATGTGCAGATTATGGCTTTGAATGTAATTTTGTATCAGAGGGAGAAATGGAGAACGTGATAGATAATTTTAGAGAACATACTGACAGTGTGCATGGAATAGACTATTCCAAAGAAGCTGTAATGCAGGTTCTCTCAAGAAAACAAGGCATATAAAATCAGACATCTAATTTTTTCATTGTTGCAGATAAGATAGGAACCTCTTTTGAGATGATTTTTTCAACTGCAGGAACAATGCCTGCCCGGGCTTTGACATTTTCCTCATAAATCTCATATATTTGATCTCTAAACAACAATTTGATTCCGGAAAGTGCAGTGACTTTTTCATCAACGGTTCTAGGATCTGACAAGTCCAAAATCAGCGTACCTTTTTTCTTTTCTTCCATTACCAGTCGGATTACATCATATGTAATTAGAAAATAGTCACATGTTGTTGCAACAAAGATAATATCATATTTGTCAAAACTAGTCAAAACCTCGTCAAAATCAACAGGATTTCCACCCAAGAGCGTTGTAAACCCGGTTGCACGATCAATTGTTCTGCTTGTGACATCAAAGTTAATGTCCGTTTTCTTGAGGGTTTTTGCGACCATGGCAGCCAGCCCGCCGGTACCAATAAGCAGTATCTTTTTTTTGCTGTCAAGTCCTGCTTTTTCATCCACCAGATTCACTGCAACATCACCTAGAGAGAGCACGCCTTGTGCAATTCCAGTGATATCTCTCATTCTCAGAGACAATCTGATCACGCTTTCAAATAATTTATTAAGAATTTTACCAGATATGCCAGCACGCTTTGCTTTGGCAAGTGACAGCACGATCTCATCGTATACTTCATGCTTTCCCACAACAGGAGAATCCAATCCGGATGCTAAACGCAACAGATGAAGATAGACATCATCGCCTTTGTATACTTCGAGGGTTTGATCAAAGTGATCAATGTCATTTTGTTCTAATGAGGACAAGGGTACCCAAGTATCTTTGATTTTATTTAACACCAACGTCTTTCCTTCTGGTCTTCGTGCGTCAGGAGAATCAGAATTTTCAACGTTGCTTACTAGAAAGACCTCAACTCTGCTTGCCGTTTGAATAACTATGCATTCATCAACACCAGGAATTTTTTTGAATTCTTCAGATGCTGCAATCACATCTTTGAAGGTAAACTTTGATAATGCATGCAAAGGAACGTTTTTGAACGTGACTCTGGCATTCATAACATCAAAACTTACTTTACTCAAAGCATACACCATCAAGATTTAATATTGCTTCGTCCACCTTTTGCAGTTCGGAAAACATTCATTCCTATGAAAAAATTTTCATGTAATGACTCTAAATAAGTAATATCATGTTTAGCATTTTTGATCTGTTTTTTGGTAGCTTGGGGATCAGCTCTTAATTTCTCTAGTATTTGTTTGGCTTTCACTAGGAATTCGTCAACTGCACGCTCATAATTTGAAACACCTGCAAACTCTGGACTGAGAACATGCTCAGGGATATATTCTGGAGTCGCATCCTTGAACATTTCTGCTCTTTGTGTTATGAATGCCTGTTCTTCATCTGAGAGAATTGGCCGTGGGAACCTATCTTTCTTCTCCAGCCAGAATTCCGGCTCTCCCATCTCTCGCCTGAAAATTTCCTCACCTTGTCTCTTGAAGGTATGTTCAGAAACATTTGCTTCGTCTGCTTTAACTTGATCAGCAATTGCCTTGTATTCTGCTTCGGCTGCCGCTTCAGCTCTCTCTTTTGCAACTGCTGCTTTTGCAATAGCTTTTTGTGCTGCTGCCTCTGCTGTTTCAGCTGCCTTTGCTGCCGCATCTGCCTTGCTTTCTACATCAACTGCCACTTTGACATCCTTTGTATTTTTTGTAGATTCGGCTTTGGCAGTCTCTTCTGCTGATGGTTCCTCTGATGCTGAATCGTCTGTAGGCTTTGCCTCTTTTGGATCTTTTTTCTCCTCAGACATCAAGATTTACCAAAGTTTCCTGAATTTTAATATTTTTGTATGAAAAATCACTTGTATTGTCCGGGATGTAGTAGTTCACCTCTCCAAACACGTAAAATCACTCGGATGACATATCAATCTCACTGGAAATGATAGTATGTGGATCTCCAAATATGACAGAATATGGAGGCATATAGGCAAACGTAGAATACGAGCGATGAAATAGATGAATCCAAAGCAAAATGGATATTCTTCAAATGATTTTCAGTGTTTTTTTATATGAGAGTTTATGCGTAATTGACCAAAATAACAAACAACATTCGACTTGTACGTATCAACTTGTTCACAGTTGATATGATGGTAATAGACCTTTTACGTAATTAGGGTGATTTTTTTCAACATTCGATATTTTGTGTAATTTTATGCCTAAAAATCCAAAATTTCAGAATAATCCAAGAAATTATATTCTAAAACCATGTCTAGGAATAATTACGCAATACGTCTAATGATTTTGTTTGAGTATTGTTGTAATAGTCGGCGTGGTTTAGTCAATTACGCATAAACTCTATGATGTACTTTTTTAATTATTAATGGCAAAAGTTATTTCTACATATTGTGTGGTAAAACCATATGATGAGAACAGCCTGAAACAGCACTATCCACACAGAATCAAAACTTTACTATCTAAATTTAATACTAAAAACTACGAATTCACTCCTGCAGAATTTATTCGAGATTTTAAAAAATTAACAATTCCAACTTGTTCAATAACGTCATATCGTAGTGCTCTTCAAATCGCATTAAAAAGTGGACTAGATGAAAAAATTTTAATTCGAAAGACTGGAGAAAGTCATACACCTGAATGGTTCAAACATTTGGAATCTGTAATTTATTGGCAAGAACAACTTCGTTCATCTAAATATTATAATCTTGAAAAACGGGTTGTAACTACACAATCCACATATCTTAGTCATTTATGGAGTTTTAATTGTTGGTTATCAAAAAAATCATTTATTATAAAAAAAGTTATTCATCTTGAAAATAATTTATTTAAAACAGATGATGATGATGATGTTTTTTCAAATGTTCAAAAATTACTCCAGTTATTAGATAATCCGTTCACAAAAGATTCTGATGCAATTAAAATAATTAAAAAATACATGTTGGATCCAATTCATGCTGGAAAAAAACCTTCTTCAATGAATGTCACATTTTGTTCAATATTGTCATATTTTGACAAAAATGATCATCCAATAAAGATGAAATTTAATACTCAGACAAAATATGATAAACAACAACAAGTGGATGAAGAAATCAGTTTTTCTTTGAGTGATTTTATGAAAATTTTAACCGTTGGTAAACCGTCTATTACTGAAAAAGCCGTATTCTTATGTAAATTTCAAAGAGGATTGGATGCATCTACACTTGCAGACAGATTTAATTTTCAAGCATTAGACCAAATAAACAAATATTTTAAAACAGATAATCATGTTTCTTGGAATTTGGATTTGTGCCCTGTCCCAGTTAAATTAGTCCGGATGAAGACTGGGTTTTCACATGTGGGATTTTTAGATAGAGATGCAATTGTGGCACTACAGGATTATTTGGATTTTATTAAATCAAAAAATATAATTCTTGACAAGGCATTGTTTGTCAATAAGTTTGGAAATCCAATTTCTGACAGTTGGATTTCGGGACATTTTTTCAACCTTACAGTGAGAAGCGGTATCCAAAAAATAAATCCAAATTATAATAAAGGATTCAGATATGTGATCGGCTCACATGAACTTCGAGATCTATTAAAATCCACCCTAATTGATTCTGGATGTAGAATAGATGTAGTAGATCATGTGATTGGACATGCTTCAAAAGATTCCTATGAAAAACAAACAAAACTATACCCTGAAACCATGCGAAAAGAATATGCCAAAGCCTCAAAACAACTCAACATATTTACAAAATTCACATCCATAGTTAATGGTACTGATGATACAGATGAGCTAAAACTACAGCTAAAAGACGTTCTGGAAAAAAGATTGGATGGTGAGGCAGAACAAATAAGAAATGAAAAGTTTGTAATAGAGCAACAAAGACAGATGAAACAATTACAGGATACAGTCAATGATTTGTTAAAAAAAGGTATGAATCAACCTTCACGCCTAGATCAATAAAATTAAACCAAAAGATCTAAAAGTAACCTCATCCACCTTCTGATATGAGCAAGACACACAAAATTGATTCAGAATTAAGACGAGAAAATAAACAACTTGGATTAGTCATAGTTGATCTAAAAAAACACAATAAAAGTCTGACAAGAACAATTAACCGTTTAACAAAATCGAATGATGAATTGAAACATAAATTATTCTATTATGATAATCCACATACGCCACCATCTCGCAAGCTCTTGCAAGTGGAAAAGGACAAGAACGAGAAAAAAGATACCGAGTCAAACCGAGGAGGTGTCTTTGGACACAAGGGGAAAACACAAACATTCATACCACAAAAAACGATACATCACGATTCAACAGCTTGTCCAAAATGTAAAAGCACAGACATTACTCAGATTGACACAAAAAAACGCAACATGGTGGGTATTCCACCACCACAAGAGTATAACGTAACTGAGCATATTTTACACAAATATACCTGTAAATCATGCAAAAAGACATTTGAAAATGATGGTAAACTTCCACCTAGAGGACAATTTGACGCCACTGTAATCAAAAGTGTAGTGAGCATGTTTTCAAAAAGAATGCCATACAACACAATCAGAGAATCATTGCAAGAACAATATGGATTACAAATCAGCAATACGACAGTACGGTCAATTTTGCAGACAGGTCAGACGCTTTTAGAGCCATTTTATGATAAAATTGGGCACGAAATCAACAAATCAGAGATTGTAGGATTTGATGAGACTGGATATCCAATTGAGGGTAAACATGGATGGGCGTGGATTGCAAGAACCAACACCGAAGCGTACTATGTTTTAGATTTTAGCAGAGGTGCAGTTGTTATAAAAAAATACTGGATTGATTTTAGAGGAATTGTAGTTTCTGATGGATGGAAATCTCATGTTGCAATATTTACCAAAAACAAGAGACAGAGATGTACTGCACATTTGCAAAGAGAGTCAAGAGATGTGGCAGATAAATCAGAAAAACCATCAGCTGCCATTTTGCACAAGGAATTCTCAAAAATGTTGGATAATGCCAGGAAATATTCAAAATCAAAACACAAAAAGTTAGAACGGATCAAATATATGGATTATCTGTTTGAGCAGATTGATCACATAATAAAACGATACCGGCGTGGTGATGATATTATGAAAAAGTTTGGAATAAAGCTGAAAAACACACGAAATGACCTGTTTACATTTGTGATGTGTCCTGGCGTGCCATCAACTAACAATGATGCGGAAAACTCTATTCGAAAATGTGTGATGCAGAGAAATGTCCGGGGTCAGCTGAAAAGTGAAAAGGGAATGAAGATGCTTTCAGTATTTCTGACATGTTTTGAAACATGGAGAATCAGGAATCAGAACAGCCTAGTTGAGATGGGAAAATACATTTAGATGCTTGATTCATACAATTTCTTTTTTAATTCTTTTAATGATTCTATTTGTTTATCTTGTATTGGTACTAACTCTTTTTCTAAATCATCACTAAATTTTTTAATAATACTTAATCCTTTTTCAAAATCATTTCCTCGTAAATATTCTATAGCGTATTTACTGTTTCTAGCAAGAGCATGAAGAATCACATGAGATGATAAAAATAAAGCATGGTTAAAAATATTATTCCAACCTGTAATGTGTGATTCAATAGTTCCTAATATCACATTCTTTTCATAATTGATTTTAATATTTGAATAATTCACTAATTCTTTTCTAATAAATATAACACCGATAGAAAATAATTGTTTTGTAATTTCTATATTGTTTTTAATTTCTTTTTCTTCTTTTTCATATGTGATATCACTTATCGTGTTAGTTACTGTTTCTAGTTTTTTTAATTGTTTTAGAATTAAATTTTGATCATTTTTAGATTTATTATTAATTATAATTGCTATTATAATTCCTACTATTATTTCTACAATTATGGTGTTGTAATTTTTTAAATCATATTTTGAATCAGTAACTAACATTACATTTAACACAAAAATTATCCATATTGAAATAAGAATTATTAATAAAACTTGATAACCTATTTTCATAAACAAAAACATAATATTTTGTATGAATCAAGCATCTAAATGTACTTTGACATCTCAGCTAGACTGTTCTGACCCCTTATTCTCCACGTCTCAAAACATGTCAGAAACACTGCAAGCATTCTCATCCCATTACTACTTTTTGCCTGGCCTCGAACATTTCTCTGCATTATACATTTTCGAGTAGAATTCTCAGAGTCATTGTTAGTTGATGGCACACCTGAATGTATAGCGAAGAGATAAAGTTCGTGAACTAAAAATCATCAAAAAGCTAGAGAACAGATTATTTTGCCTAGGTAAACATGAACAGCCAAATCAAAATACCTTGAAAATAACTCACGAACTTCTGCTTCTCGCTATACTAAGAACAAATCCAAGATAAATGAAACATTTAGTCAATTATTAGTTACTAGAGTAATTTAACTGAAATAATAAATTCATACCAATTACGGCAAAAAAATATAATTCCCCAATAACATATCGATTACGAGAGATTCCAATAAAGCAGATCAAAGTATGGAAGGATGCGCAGGCAAGAAAATTAGACAGAGATGGGATTGCAGAACTTGCAAAATCCATAAAAAATGATGGACTGCAAAATCCGCCAATGGTTCAGAGAAATGGAAAGAATTCGTATTTACTCATGTCAGGGCAAAGAAGGCTTGCAGCACTCAAACGATTGGGGGCAAAAAAGATACCAGTACTGTTGTTAAATAATTCCACAAAATATGATTTGGAGGATGCAAAGGCAGCATCAGTTGTAGAGAATCTGCATAGAAACAAGATGAATACTGCAGACATGACTGCAGCATGTGTATTTTTGGTATCATCAGTTGGTAAAGGACAAGCTGCATGCTCCCTTGGGATATCATCAATTACTTTGAAGAAATATCTGGGATTTGCAGCAGTTCCAGAAAAACTGCGAGTGTATGTCCCAAAAGAGTTGTCACGAGATGATTGTACCAGACTATATCAGATTATAACAAACGTGCCAAAGGCCACAAGAATTGCAGAAAAGATCATTCCATTGGATCAAAAACTCAGAAAGGAATACCTCAAAGTTTTGTCACGTTCCCCAAAGTCATCACATCTAAAACTACTCAAAAAGGCAAAGAATAGATTACTACAGCAAAAAGTTACAATTCAATTAAACAAAGGTAATGCTAGAAAATTGAAGAGTTTGGCTGCAAGAAATGGTATCGAGGTAACAAATATGACAGATAAGATACTGTCTAGTTATCTAAAAAGAAGATAAAAGCTAGGCACAAAAAAGTATAACCTAAAAATAACACTTAGAAGGTCATGTGCAAAAATTATAATTTCACAAAAACCAAAGCCAGCATGAAGGAGATAACGCAGGTGATGGACATCTCTGCTATCTGGGTCTAGAAACTCTGGGCCAGATATACAAAACAGTATATTGTATGTCCGGTGCCAATTGACAGGACCAAAAAAAACAGTCTTGCTGGACGCCGTGAGCATTCTGCAGTACTTTCAGCCAGTTATACACAGTAACGTGCAACAAGCCTAGAATTCGCCATTGAATCAAGGTATGAATCAGCAAATAACATGTTTTATGGTTCTTGTCTAGAGTTTTGAAGTTCCTTCGTGTTTGTGTCAAAAAAATAACCTGTTTTGACATTCTTGTGCGTAATACTTCAAAACTGTAGACAGTTACTGTTTTATGCCTATAACGTTCAACTAATCTAGTCAATTCAGGCGTGAAGGTCGATACATACGATTTTCTGATCTGCTAAATTCAAATGAAATTCAACTAGTACACAATCGTTTGATTCATCTGAATTTAAAATACTGCAAGATTGTCATAATCATAAATAGAGAATAACCAGACAGAGTTGCTTTTTGCTTCAACATTACAGCTAGTACACAGGAATTTGAATAAAATTAATGGCGCCCTCGGCGGGATTTGAACACGCGTCTCAGCCGTGACAGGGCCGAATTCTAGACCGGGCTATACTACAAGGGCACAATTACTATGAATCAAATTGCTAGATTAAAAGTTTCTGTCACAACAAAAAATTTTGTAAAAGACTAAATTATACACATGGAGTATTTTTCATGGTGGGTCTATGGCGCAGCCAGGTAGCGCACCGGACTTTTAATCCGGTTGTCGAGGGTCCGAATCCCTCTAGACCCGTTATACCCTGTATCGAATCCCTCAAAAATGCGCCTTTTATGAAAACCATCTTTGTAATGTAGAGGTGAAAAAATGAGCGTAAAAGAGCGAGAAGAAGAAGAGACAGTCAAAAAAAGTTCAGATCACACAAAAAGAAGCAGAAACAGCAGACACAAAAAAACTTCTTGAGGACAAAGACGTTCTAAGACGGTACAACAACACTGCAAGAGGGAGTAGACTAACAGCAGACGTAAAGCTTGGCGGTTCGGGCTTTTTTGCGAGAGAAACCGCATCACGCCACAGCAGATAATCAAGATGGGTCAAAACAACATTAAAAAATTGGAGGATCTTTGGCTGGATGATGTCACACATCTTGAAAGTCTTGGGCATGCACCGTCATACATTGACAGTTTTCTAAAGACAGTGCGTTCCTAGCTGTCATACAACTACAAGACAACACGAAAGATCAAGATCAAAAACTCTGATATTCCAGTAACTTTGTAAAGCGAGGCGATTCCAACAAGAGAACATCTAGATAAAGGTGTGAATCAGCAAAGAACATGTTTTATGCCTATAACGTCTTGGCTGTTCTAGCGGATTTAGACATAGAGGTTGATACATACGAATAATTTATGTTTCAATTTATCATTTGATCTTGTCAAACTGTTAATTGTTCTTGTCAGATCATCAACGTATTTTACTAGTTCATCTATGATTAATTTCTGTTGTTTGTTTTCTCGTCTAAATTCTGAATCAATTTTGTCAGTCTTGCTCATATCAGAAGGTGGATGAGATTACTCTTAGATCTTTCGGTTTAATTTTGTTGATCTAGGCGTGAAGGTTGATTCATACCATACCTTGGAGATAACTGATTGTTGTTCAAACAATAATGCTTTGTACTCAGAGATTACTGATGCTTGTTTAGAGATTATTTTATCTTTTTTCTTGTTGTCTGCTATTATCTTGGCCACCTCATCTGGCAGTATTTTAAATTCAGTTGAACTCAACATTACCGTAATTCTGACGGGATTCTATTTAGACTAGTTGATCATATAATTTTGTTTTTATGCTCAATCTAAACTCTTACATTCTGACTCGGTAAAATTGGTCAGAAAAGTTGGTGGCTGTTAACTTGAAAAAACCTATTTGAATGCAAATATGCTATTAGCGATAACTAGGTATAGACAAAATCTGATCAATATCCCTTTCTGTAATAGAACTAGATGATATTATGTGAATATCGATATCGTATCTAGTAATAATTCATGTGCTTGTTTATATACAAATGGACAATTCTGTCCAAGTATTAAATACTCTGCACATAATATCATTATTACATGAATATGCAAGAATCAGCATTACTTGACAAAGCAAAGGATGCAATTGGATTTGCCCAGGAATTACCATCTAGTCCCATCTATAATCTAAACAATCTAAAAGGCACCACTCATCTATCAACTAGGACCATTAAAAGAAGAATAACTAGTCTAGTGGAATTGGGACTGGCAGATTATAATCGAGGAAAATTTACAATAAAGAGAGAGGTGATCTCTCAACCATATGTTGTTTTACAAAATATAATTCCTTCATTATTATCTCTCAAAAGAGCCAGAAGATTTGGAAGATATTATACATCAACTGACGTTAACTTTATGAAAAAACATCTTCCAAAGGGATCAATAATAACACTTGATCATAAAGCTCATGAATTAACAAAGTTTCAAACTCCGCTTGACTTGTATGTATATGTTAATGATGTAGAAAAAATTTCAAAATTTTTGAAAACTTGTGGTTTTAGAGAAGGAAAAAGAGGAAATATCATAATTCTTCCAAAGATCGGTTCTTTTGAAAATCTAACTGAGAGAGTCTTTCTTGATTGTATTGCAAATGGTGGGAGAAGTTTTTTAGATGCTGCTGCCATTATGTTAACCCACAAGGACATGATAAAAACAAGAGCAAGGTTTACAGGTGACACTATATTAAAAATTCAAGAGGATTTGTCAAGTGAATCCACTGATTAGGGAAGCACTACGTATTACTCTAGATTTTGATACAGCTACATTTGTTGGTGCAATTGCAGTTATGTTGCATACTGGTGAACAACGACAATCACAAGATTTGGACTTTGTTGTTGCAGAACAAATTGACGTTGATGAATTTCTAGATAAAGGATACAAATAGATCAACAGACAGATAAAAAATTTACGCCATGTGGGTATAAAATAGATGTATATTATAAACGAGACCTGAATGAAATCCCATTAAAGTACATTATAGAGACAGCTGCAACTATTAAAGTGAACAAGAAAGAAAATACTGTTAATGTCATCTCTTTGGAGGGATTAATTGTTTCAAAGTTTAGAGCTGAGCGTGATCAAGATATTGAAGACCTTCAAAGATTGGCTATTCATTGCAGTTCCAGAATTAATTGGGATGAAATCAAAAACCTTGCTAAAAATGATATGGAGTATTCCAACATAAAAAATATAATTCAGCTCTTTGTATCTCAATAATCAATTCATATCTTGACTCGTCTCAGGAACAACGAGCCCAAAGTGGCAAGATACAGACTATTATGCGTAATTGACTGAACCACGCCAACCATTACAACAGTACTCTAGCAAAATCATTAGACGTATTGTGTAATTATTCCTAGACGTAGTTTTAGAAGATAATTTCTCGGATTATTCTGAAATTTTGGATTTTTAGGCACAAAATTACACAAAATATCGAATGTTGAAAAAAAAATTACACAAATTACGCAAAAGGTCTATTACCGTAATTGTTTAGAGTTTTGAAGTTTCTTCGTGTTTGTGTCAAAAAAACAACCTGTTTTGACATATCTTGTGCGTAATACTTCAAAACTGTAGGCAGTTACGTTTTTTCATAATTGCATGATATACTTACTAGTAAAAATCAGAAAAGATGGCTATCTGATTGGTGATATCAGGTGACTGTTCCACCGGATTTAATCAAGACGCCACTACCCGTCTCTACTGTGAGGTTGTTGTTTGCAAAGTCAATATTCAAAGTAATTCCAGAGGGGATGCTTAGTATCGAATCATTCTGAACAATCACATTTCTTGTGGCAGTTGCACTAGAATCAAGTGTACAACTAGTAGTTATAATCCAGTCTCCAGAGGGTGCAACTGTACAGAATGTAGGTATAGCGGCATCAACTACATTTACAATCCTGACAACTTGGATGGCACGATTCCCTGATGCGTCAACAGAGTTGTAATAGATAGAGTAGGTGCCTATAGTATCAGTGAATTCAGTAGCATTAATGGTTACTTGCGAGCCGTCATTAGTTATTGCGCCTAGCTCTGTATAGCCATCACCAAGTTCGATTACCTGCTGGTTGTCTCCATTCAGGGTTATGATTGGTGGAGTGTCCAGTGTGTTTGCTACATTTTCTGCAAAGTTTAGCAATGAATTTCCAGACACATCATCAAATGATCCAGACGTTCTAGCATAAGATATAGTCACATCATCACTATCTAAAATTGTTGCATTAGTGATGCCAAGTGTAATTATATTATTGGAGACAGACACTATGGAACCAATTGAACCGCCAGTGACCCCTCCAAGTGTAAAGTCAGTAGGGATAGCAGCAGAGTTTGTAACGTTATGATCTAGTGTGATTACAATCTGTGAAATTGAAAGGGTTTGAGCACTAAAGAATTGGGGAGAGTTTGCATCAATTGTCTTTAGTATGTCAGTACCATCAAATGGCAAGCTTGTATTGCCTACTCTATCTGCGACTGTAACATTTGTGATCTGTAATGGAGTGATCTGATCTGCATCCCCTTCAGATATGGTATATGTTGCAGTGTGTGTGGTTCCGTTGCCGATACTGTTCCAGGATAATGGTACAGAGTTGTAAATGCCGTTAATGGTAGCACCGTTCTCAGCTAAAGCCAGAGTCAATGTGAATGATAGGGTATCGCCCACCTTGAGTACACCAGAAGATGTGGTAATTGATGTAATGTTGGTTATGGTTGGTGGAGTTTTATCAGTACTGATCATAAACAATACATGTATAGAACCGAAATTATCACCAGATGAAACTGTAGAATATGCGCCAACTGCAATATCATCTACACCGTCACCATTCAGGTCGCCAATGTTTGCAATCGATGATCCAAATCTATCACCATCACTCAAGGCAGGACCGTTTATCGTATTATTATTGATCTCGATAGTATTAGATACGCTTCCATTACGGTTCATAAACATTACATGTATAGAACCGAAATTATCACCAGATGAAACTGTAGAATATGCGCCAACTGCAATATCATCTACACCGTCACCATTCAGGTCGCCAATGTTTGCAATCGATGATCCAAATCTATCATCATCACTCAAGGCAGGACCGTTTATCGTATTATTATTGATCTCGATAGTATTAGATACGCTTCCATTACGGTTCATAAACATTACATGTATTGCACCTCTATCAGCATTTGCGCCAACTGCAATATCATCTACACCGTCACCATTCAGGTCGCCAATGTTTGCAATCGATGATCCAAATCTATCATCATCACTCAAGGCAGGACCGTTTATCGTATTATTATTGATCTCGATAGTATTAGATACGCTTCCATTACGGTTCATAAACATTACATGTATTGCACCTCTATCAACACCGCCAGCATCATCATTTTGTGCGCCAACTGCAATATCTGATATACCATCACCGTTCAGGTCGCCAATGTTTGCAATCGAGGATCCAAATCGATCACCAATACTCACGACAGGACCGTTTATCGTATTGTTATTAATTTTTATGGCTTTGTATACGCTTGTATCATTGCTTAGATGTATTATATGTATGGCGCCAATGTCAAAATCCTCACGAGATGCACCAACCACAATATCATATATGCCTACATCGTTCAAATTACCAATGTGTGCAACAGATGATCCAAAGTTACTTAGATACCCAGAGAAAGTGACGTTTGCCGTAGCAGCACTAATTACTCTGGTTTCAGATACGCTTCCATTACTGTTCATATACATTACATGCATAGCACCTGTTTTATCACCACCCTCATACTCAGAAAATGCACCAACTATCATATCGGGTGTATCATCACCATTCAAGTCACCAATGTTTGCAATCGAGGATCCAAATTGATCACCATCACTCACGACAGGGCCATTTATCGTAGTACCATTGATTTTTATGGTGTGAGATACGATTTCATTACTAGTTGCAGATACATTTTGGTATGTTATAATAGACAATGATCCAATTGCTAATATTAAAAACAAAAAGATTAGACATAGTTTTTTCATTAATGATTACACCGTAAAACTAGTATATAAAAGTATGAATCAAGCCTCTAGATTGTGGTATCCTAAAAGTCAGTAGATAGGAAAGTGTTGTAACTGTCTACAGTTTTGAAGTATTACGCACAAGATATGCCAAAACAGGTTATTTTTTTGACACAAACACGAAGAAACTTCAAAACTGTAGACAGTTACAAAGTGTTTCATTTGAAGCAAAAATACCAATCAATCAAATAAATTAGATAGGAAAAGCTAGAACGAGATTGTGTAATTCTATCAAATGTGGCACTTTGTAATTGTCTACAGTTTTGAAGTTTCTTCGTGTTTGTGTCAAAAAAACAACCTGTTTTGGCATATCTTGTGCGTAATACTTCAAAACTGTAGACAGTTACCTATTACCATCATTCAACTGTGAACAAGTTGATACGTTCAAGTCGAATGTTGTTTGTTGTTTTGGTCAATTACGCATAAACTCTATTGTAGGATCACCTTCAAATTTGTAGGCTTTTTGACCAGAATATCATAAATCGCTTTTTTATCTGGATTATTTGGCATGGGTAAATCGTAACTGTTTCTTCTCAAAAATAAAATCATTAAAGATAACGCGGTTTCTTTGTTCCCGTCATTGAAAGGCTGAAAAAATGAAATTCCACCCAATATCCAAGCAGCTTTTCTAATCACCCGTGTTTTTCTGTTAGTAATATCCTCAAAATTATTAACATGGTCAAACATATTGATTAATTCTTCTGTTTACGCCAAATGACTCTTTGCGTTGTGTAACTAATTCTTTATTGAATGATATGATTTCTTCAATCTCATTAGATGAAAAATATTCAGTCAAGATGACAAATCACATTATTTTAACACATACAAATAGTTTTGAGGCAATCAATCAAATCTATGAACTAGACAAAGAATATGTAAACAAACCCACTGACAGTACCAAACAAGGTTAAAGCAGTATCATCATAGTATGATGGTCGTCTCTGTGCAACATGAATTATTTATGCCACAACACACAAAACAACAACATGAAATCCAACAAACTAACAAACCAAGGAGCTCGATACACGGGTGTGCCAAACACCTCTAGACCCGCTACTTTTGAATTATCTCATAAACCTGTTTTTCCAGATATTTGATGGACGAATTGATTTTATCTTTCCTTTCAGTCATGTCCATTCTATAACTGTTGATCTTTTGAATCCTCACAGGAATCATTCTTTTTTGCTCGTCATAACCAGAAGAACCGTATGATCTTCTATCCTTCAGAGAAGACACTACAGTAGTAGTGGAGATGATTTTTGAGACAGTCTTTGGATCAACCCTAGTGTCAGATACGGATTTTTTTATTTCCTTAATAGTCAATTTTGAAATTGGTTTTTTTGATTGGTGTGCCAATTGGACCATGATGCCTGTAATTTTATGCGCCACCCTAAATGGGATTCCTTCCAGAACCAGTCTTTCAGCAATGTCAAGTGCGACAAGATTACTTGATTCTGTAACCTTTTTCATTTGTTTTTTATCAACTTTCAAGGTATAAAGTATGGACTTTAGGATCAAGAGAGCACTGATGGATGTTTTTGATGCAAACCAGATAGAGGATTTTATTTGTTGCAAGTCACGCCCGTAACCAGATGCCAAACCCTTGATAGTTGCCAGGGTTGCAGTCAGGTCCCCAATGACTTTGGCAGTCTTGCCTCGTGTTAATTCCAAAATATCCGGATTTTTCTTTTGAGGCATTACACTAGAGGGAGATGTAAATTCATCAGCGAGTTCGATAAAAGAAAACTCTGATGTTGACCAGAGGACAAAATCCTCAGATATCCTGCTTAGGTTAGTCATCAGAATAGAAACCATTGCAAGATATTCTGCTACAAAATCACGCGTACTTGTTGCATCAATTGAATTCTCAACAAGAGCATCAAAACCCAACATGTTTGCAGTGCAATGTCTGTCAATTGGGATGCTTGTGCCCCCGACAGGCCCTGCACCAAGCGGACTCTGATTTACTCGCTCAAAGGTTCCATATAGTCGCTGAAAATCCCTGAACAAGACGTCTGCATGTGCCAAAAAATAATGAGAGAGTAGACCTGCCTGAGCTTGCTGAAGGTGAGTGTAAAGAGGCATTATTGTCTTTTGGTGGTTTTTGGCCACAGAGACTAGAGCCTCAATGGTATCTAAAAGACAGTTACAGATAATGTTGATATCGTCTCTAATCTTCATTCTAATATCCAAAACAACCTGATCGTTGCGCGACCTTGCAGTGTGCATCTTTCCCCCACTTGCCATACCAGCCTTTTTGATTACAAGTGATTCGATTAACTCATGGATGTCTTCTGCTCCCGACGATAAGGTAAATTTTTCATTTTTCAAGTCCTCCAAGGCAGACAGGATCTTTTTTGCATCATTTTTGGTTATGATATTTTTTTGATATAGCATTAGAGTATGAGCCTGACTTCCGATAACATCATAGAGTATAATTTCAGAATCATCGTCTATTGATGAGATATAATCCAGAGTAATGGCACTCGGATCATTTTCAAGACGGGAACGATACATCAACTAGAGTTTTAGAATGGTTATATATAGCATAGACGCTTTTGTTCGCATGAGTCAAGATCTCAAAGTGTTACGAGTAAAGATATTCGACGAATTATCAAAGATTGTAGATCCAGAAATCAACACATCAATTGTAGAATTAGAGTTAATTGACGAGGTTGACATCAACGACAGCAATGTCAAGGTAGATTTGCACCTTACCAGTCCGTTCTGTCCAGCGGTTTTCGGTTTTAAGATTTGTCAAGATGTTCACGATTATCTTTTAAAGGTGGACGGGGTTGACGATGTCAAAGTTAATGTTTCAAACCACTTTATGGCAGAACAGATTAACAACCAGGTAAATAACAGTCCAAATCCAAAAAAACTGGGCTAGTCCTTAAATCCCAGCAGATAACCGCGAAGTAGCTGTATTCCCATTGCAGGATCAACTCCTTTTGGACAGACCTGGCTACAAGAACCAGCAAAGTGACACCTCCATATCCCGTGGGATTCGTCAATTATCTCTAGTCTGGAATCTTTTCCCCGGTCTCTGCTATCAGCAACATATCTATATGCCTGAGCCAATGCCTGAGGCCCGACAAATGAGGAATCTGTTGCCATTGTAGGACAGGCAGAGTTGCACAGACCGCATTTGATACAATTGGCAAATTGGATGTACTGTTCTACTTGCTCTGGGGATTGCAAAAACTCTTTTGCATCAGAGTCCAGCTCTGTATCATCCCGTATAAGATACGGCTTTATCTTTTGATGGCTATCAAAGAGTCTTTCAAACTTTACAGCTAGATCACGGATAATTGGAAAGTTGTTCATCGGTTCTACTGTAACAACATTAGAGTCCAGCTCACTGATTTTTGTAAAGCATCCCAGTCTTGGTCTTCCATTAATCATCATTCCGCATGAACCACATGTAGCTTGTCTGCAAGAGTAACGGACCGCTACTGAATGATCAAGGTATTTTTTGACATCAAGGATTGCGTCCAGAACGGTTGTCCATTTCTCATATGGGACAGTATACTCTATGAACGCACTTGAATCATCATGTTTAGGATTATATCTTGAGATTCGTAGTGTGACTGATTTTGAAGACAGTGATGTCGATGTTTGCTTGTCTGCAATGCCTAATACCTGTGCCATTTCTATACTAGTCCCATGTTAACCATAATAATTGTTCTGGAACCGTATGCTATTAATCCAATCATTGCAACCAGACAGCCATAAGAGACAGCTTTTTCGTAGAGTCTTCCTTGTCTTAGTTCCAACAGGATGACTCTGAGCCCGTTGAATCCGTGAATTGAGAGCAGGACAAGTATCAGTTCCAACATTATAGCATATGGAACGAATTTGTAGTTTGCAAGAACACTTTCATACTCTAGGGATTCTGCAAATCCCTGCGTAAGACGCATCAGGATGTGAACTGCCACCAAGGCCACTGCTGCAATGGCAGTTCCATAGTGAATCTTCATAATGATACTTTCTCTCATTTCATTCACCAAACATTACTGCTAGACCATACATCATTGCAAGTGCCGCAAGAAGAATTGCAGAATAGATGCCTATCTTGTGCCGATAGTTCTGTGATGCTGGATCATACGGATAATCAGGCCGGGCAGGCTTTCCAACACCGACTCCTCCGTGTCCCAACATCACTCTAACTCCATTAACAGTATGAAACACGCACATTCCAATTACAATTGCTAGAACGGCATGTCCTTCCGTAGTTGACGTCATTTCCATCAATTCATCCCATCCGACCTGTCCCCTTAGAATATTACTTGTTTCATAAATGTGAGCTACAAAATATGCCAACAATCCCAGCCCGCTTAACCGCATTAGCCAATATGCAACTCTTTCAATTCCATAACGGGTCGGATTGGCCATTCCTCCAATGCCTTCCTTGTTTTCGTTTTGTTCCATCTAATACTTTCTCTCCACTGGCTGATACCTTGTAATTGTAACTGGGAACGTCTTCATGATTGGCTCATTTGGATTATAATAGGCAAGCGTATGATGTAAAAAGTTAACATCATCACGCTTTGTGTAGTCGGTTCTTGCATGTGCGCCACGAGATTCTTTTCTGTTAATTGCACCAGTCAACACAATCTCTGCCACCCTAAACATAGAATCAAGCTCCATGACATTTGAAAAGTTGGTATTGTACTCTTTGGCCTTGTCATCAACATGCTTCCAAGTCTGTTCTTTAAGCTCACGAATCTTCTTGAGGCCTGCAACCAGATCAGTCTCATTTCTATACACATATGCCTTTTCATTCATAGTGTAAGTTAGTTGTTCTCTAATTTCATATGGATTTGCATCACCTCCCCCTCTGAAAATTCCGTCAAAGATTCTTTTTTCTTCTGCTACAACCAAATGATGAGGCCAAGGAATTGACGGAATGCCATTTTGGATATACTCTACTGCCAATTCTCCGGTAATTTTACCCCAGACTATACATTCTGAGGTGGAATTTGCACCTAATCGATTTGAACCATGAACGCTATTACATGCGACCTCGCCTGCAGCCCAGACTCCCTGCATTTCTGTTGCGCCTGTAATATCGGTGTGTAATCCGCCCATCATATAATGACAGACAGGTCTGATGTCAAGCAAGTCTTTGGCAGGATCAATGCCGGAGAATTTGATGGATATCTCTCTAATTCCGCCTAATTTTTCTTTAATCTTTTCATCTCCGATATGTCTCAAGTCAAGCTTCATGCAATCAACTCCAGTTTCATGTTTGAATCCCCGACCTTTTTGGATTTCAGTCATTATTGATCTTGATACAATATCACGTGGAGCCAGTTCCATTTTACTTGCAGCATAGTTTTTCATAAATCGTTCACCCTTGTTGTTAAGCAGATAGGCCCCTTCTCCCCTTGCGCCTTCGGTGATCAAAATTCCAGATGGTAGGATTCCTGTCGGGTGAAATTGTACAAACTCCATGTCTTTTAGTGCCAGACCTGCACGCAACCCCATATCCAGACCGTCCGGAGTTGATGATAATGCATAAGTTGAAAAGCTGTACAGTCTCCCGGCACCGCCGGTTGCAATGATGAGGGCTTTGCCTTTAATTGTGTAAAACGTGCCAGAAGATAGTTCGATTGCAGCAAGTCCCATGAACCGTCTTCCGTCATGAATAATCGATGTTGCAAACCATTCGTTAAGATACTCTATATTTTCATATTTCTGACATGTGTCATATAGGGTCTGCATCTCATAAAATCCCACCTTGTCTGATGCAAAAGTTGCCCTTGGAAAACTATAACCGCCAAAGTTTCTTTGATCCAGCCTGCCATTACCCCTCCTAGACCACGGCATTCCCCAATGCTCTAACTGATGGATTTCTTTTGGTATCTCTGTACAAAGTCTTTCAGCGACATCCTGGTCTGCAAGAAAATCACTTCCTTTTACAGTATCATAAATATGGGATTCAATGGTATCACCTTCATCTTCAAAGAGCACTGCTGCTGTTCCCCCTTCTGCAGACACGGAATGAGAACGCATTGCTTGTAATTTTGACACAATGCCGATTTTGAGATTTGGTCCCTTTTTTGCAGCAGCTATTGCGGCTCTCAGACCGGCAAGACCAGAGCCACAAATTATTAGATCAAATTCGATTGATTCAACCATTTTTCAGACAAACTTGCTTTCTGTGGGTTAAAAATGTAGTAATCTGAGGTGTGATCCCAATATTAAAATATATCACTAGTGATATCACTAGTGATGATTTCTGACTGGTTTCAAAGAGTAGGAAGCTCAATTCCCAGAGGATTTTCAAGGTATTTCATTTTAGAATTATTGAAAAAAAAGACACATACCGGAAAAGAGATCATTGACTATGCAGTTAGACAGAGTAACGGAATTTGGAGGCCATCCCCAGGATTGATCTATCCGTTGTTAGGTAGGCTGCTAGATGAAGGACTGATTGAAGAGGCCGAGGATGGAAGATATCAGCTGACAAAAAAAGGAGTCAGAACAGCAGACGACGTAGACAAGATAAACGATATCCTTAGAAAGCAACTAGAGGTTTTATTCAGACTAGGCAACGTGGGAAGATTTGTTGCCATAGACATGTTAGAAAAGATCTCAACTATGGGTTCGATCCCAGGTTCAAACTTTGCCCACATGACTGATAAAGAGACAGACAGATACAGACATTTTCTAGAGTCAGAATTAAAAAAGATTCAAGAAAAGGTAAAAAAAGGCAAAAAGATTAGGATTGAATAGCTAGTTCAAATGGCTTTTAATGAATCACAATAGTTTAGTGTCTACAAGCAGTAAAGAGAATCTGATTAAAATTATAAATAATTCAAAGAGAGGAACACAGTTATGAAAAATTTGAAAAGCATGTTGGAATCAAAAAAACCGTTGGTCATTCCAGGAGTTTATGATGCATTGGGAGCAAAGATTGCCCAAAAAGTAGGATTTGATGCAATGTTTCAGACAGGTTATGGAACGTCTGCAACTCTGTTTGGAATGCCAGATTATGGATTTATCGGAGCAGCAGAAACAGTAGATAATGCCAGACGTATATGCAGTGCAGTTTCAGTACCGGTAATAGTAGATTCAGATACGGGGTATGGAAATGCCTTGAGCGTATGGAAACTAGTCAAGGAACTAGAATCAGCAGGAGCTGCAGGAATTTTTCTAGAAGATCAGAGATGGCCCAAGAGATGTGGACACATGCAAGGAAAAAATGTAATTCCACAAGAAGAGTATACTGAAAAATTATCAGCCGCACTTGATGCAAGAGAGAACAAAGATTTCATAATTGTTGCAAGAACAGACGCAAGAGCTACTGAAGGATTAGACGCAGCTATTGAACGTGGGAAGCAAAATAAAAAGACAGGGGCAAGCGCAATATTCGTAGAAGCGCCAAGATCATTGGAGGAGATGAAAAAGATCGGAGAGGAGATCAACGCGCCACTAGTTGCAAATATGATCGAGGGCGGGGCTACGCCACTGAGTTCAACTGAGACATTAGAGAGGATGGGATTTAGGATAATCCTCTATCCGCTGTCTGTTTTGTATGCCAACACTTATGCAACAATGAATATCCTAAGTGAGCTAAAGAAATCAGGAAACACTACAAAATGCGAACAAGAGATTGTTAATTTTGATCAGTTCAATGACTTGGTTGATCTTTCAAAGTTCAGAGAGATGGAAAAAAAGTTTAGAACGCTAAAAAGTGAATAAAAGAAAAATTTCAAGTAAAGCGCAGTGTTATGTATTTCTCTTTATTTCAATGTCTATTGTTGAAACGTTTCTGGTTCTACCGTCTTGTGACTCTAATGATTCTGAGCCAATTTTAATCTCGCCGATGGTATAGCCAGCACTTTCTGTTTTTCGTGCAATGATTTGGGCTACATCTACAGCACGACCTATGCTCATTCCTCTAGCTTTGACACGGACTGCCGGTAAGTTTGCCAATTGGATTAGTGTGGATGTCACATATGCCATCAATGGTTTTTTGCCAATGAATACGGTATCTCTGTTTCCCAAAGTTTCTCTAGGTGCAGAAGACTGTGTGTTATCTGTTGACATGACATTCAACCATTTGAGCATAATTTAAAGTTAAAAGGATTATTTTAGACCTGATAAAAATTTTTGGGGGATTTGAACCGTTATTAACCAGAAAAGAGTGGTTTGTTTAGAATTTGGAAGATATTTCAAAAATTTTAGAGTCTGGAAGCTGTGAGGAGAAAATCAAAATTTTAGAAGATTTGGAGCATACAAACAACCCAGAAATTTTAAAAACAATAATTCTGAAATTGGATGATGAGGATATTCAGGTTAGGGGAGAAGCATTCAGCTCACTTGTATCAAACAAGAATGAAATTTCAGATTTTTTAATTAACGGTCTGAGTTCTACAAGTAGGAACATTAGAGGCTTTACATCATTGGTACTAGCAAATAGAAATGAGACAGCTGTGATTCCAGAAATTGTAAAACTTGCAAAAGATGGACATTCTATGGTCAGAGCATGCGCAATTGGAGCGCTAGGGTATCTCAAGGCCAGAGACGCCAGAAAAGTTTTTCTGGATTCCCTATCAGACTCGGACTTGGAAGTAAGAAAGAGTGCTCTTCAGGCAGTTATTGATCTAAACATGGTAGTTTCAGAAGAGAAGGCAAAAGAGATGCTCAAAGAGAGAGATTCTGAAATAGAAAGATTGCTTTTCAAGTTGAAAAATAGTGGACCGGAAGGGATTTGAACCCTTGATCCGATGCATGCCATGCACCTATCCTACCAGACTAGACGACCGGCCCAATTATCAGAATTCTGATTGAATATTATTTTTCATATTGGTTATTAACGTTTAGTGATCAAGTGAGATCCAGTATGAAATTAACAAAAGATATTTAACCAAATTAACCTTGATTGAATCGTGTATGGTAGAAGATAATAAAGCAACTGTCACATATGTGCAATTACTAAAAGAGGATCTTGTAATTATCAGACTGGTTCCAACAAAAGGTCCGGTTCCAGAATATCAAGCTGGTCAATTCATCACATTAGGATTACCAAATCCTGTAGAAGGCGGGAAAATTGTCAGACGAGCATATTCAATTGCATCCCATCCTGAAAATAGAGATTACATAGAGCTTGTAGTTAGATGGGTCCGAAAACCACTTCCAGGCAGATTAACTACGCAATTGTTCAACGTTAAAGAAGGTGATGAGATTCTTTGGCTAAAACCTACAGGTAAAGCACTAACGATTAATGAAAAGCTTCCAAACGGAGAAAAAGATAACAGAAGGATTGTTTGTATAGGCGGGGGTACAGGTCTTGCCCCATTTGTCAGCTTTGCACAGCACTTTCATGCTGCTGGGGATAAACGTGAAATCATAGTTTTACAGGGCGCCAGTTACGTTGATGAGCTAAGTTACAAAAATTTGCTAACATCTCTTGAAGATGAGAGTGTTGTAAGAGGCAAGGACGAGTGGAACTTTAAGTACAGAGCGGCAATCAGCAGACCCCAGGAATGGTTTAACAGATCTTGGGGCGGTCAAATTGGAAGGGTTGAAACGTTCCTAAGACCAAGAGACGATGGAACATCACAACTAGAGGAACTAGTCGGTGAAAAGATCACCAAAGACAACACCATATTCTATGTTTGTGGCTGGCAGGGAACAATAGACGGCGTTATGGACTTTTTAAAACCAAGGGGTTTTGTCACAGAACACGACAAACGTAAAGACGGAAGCTTTGAACTCAAATACGAATCATACGGATAAAAATTTTTAAAAATCAATCATTGAAATAGGGGGTTTGCTCTGGAAACGTAATTGATTACTGCCCTATATCTTGCGCATTTAAATCCGGTAACTAGTGCACATGTTGAGATTATTTCAGAGCTAAAAAAAGAGGCTGACATAGTCAAGGTCATGCCCGTGGTTTTCAAATGCAAAGACGGTGAAATTAACAGTAAAAGTTTTCCGTTTAATTTTGAGACCAGAAAGAGAATGCTAATGTCTGTTTTTGGGGATTCAATCCAAATCACGGATGATTATGCATTTTTTTCCCCGTTTAAGAAATACCTGCCCCCATTGTTAAGACGGAGATCATGGAAGCTGCGAAGACAGATTCTTTGCGGAGTGAAAGGAAACTTTTTTTCGTACACGGGGGATAAAGCAGAGGGCTATATGCTAAAGATATACAGGTTGAAACCAAAGATAGGAGAAAGAAAAACAATTTCCGCATCATCTGTTAAAGAAAAATTGTTTGATGCGGCACTTGGAAGAGAATCGACATGGAAAAAAGACATGCCAGAGAGCATAGTCAAAATAATAGAGGATGACTGGGAAACAGTAAAGAAATTTGCAAATATTGAGGACATGACCACAAAAGTTGCAGGGATGAAATTCCCCAGAGAAGGCTGGTCAGAATAAATAGAGATTAATACGCAGGCAGTAAAAACTTTCTATGAAGTCTTTGCTTTCAAAATATGTTTGGTTTGATGGAAAGTATATTCTCACAGAAAAGGCCAGGGTTCCGATCACCACACATGCAATGCATTACGGAACATCAGTCTTTGAAGGAATAAGGGCATATTGGAATGGAGAAAACCTGCACATCTTTAGACTAGATGAGCATGTAAAACGATTCAGAAGATCAGGGCAGTTTTACAACATTTCACTTAATTTCTCTGACAAGGTAATCACTGATGCGATAGTTGGAATCTGTAAAAAAAATGAGATTAGAAAATCATGCTATATTAGACCGTTTTATTTTGTAGGCGATTACGGGATAAATCTGCATGTGACTGAAAAGGCTCCAACAAATGTTGCAATCTTTACATTTCTTTTTGGAGATTTGTTTAGCAAGGACGGGATTTCAGCAGGGGTTGTATCCTGGAGAAAGTTCTCAGACAGGTCCACTCCCACACAGGCAAAGATGGGAGGAAACTATCTAAACTCTATCATTGCAACACAGGAGGCAAAAAGAAACGGTGTTGATGAGGCAATCCTGCTTGATCATAATGAGAATGTCAGTGAAGCGCCAGGGGAGAATATCTTTATTGTAAGAAACGGGGAATTAATAACGCCATCACTAGCGTCATCAGCACTTGAAGGAATAACCCGTGATGCAGTAATCAAGATTGCAAGAGATCTGGATATTGACGCCATACAAAGAGACATTTCAAGAAGTGAGATGGTCATCTCTGATGAAATATTTCTAACAGGAACAGCAGCTGAGATCATTCCCATCATATCGTTGGATTCAAAAAAGATAGGCAATGGCAAGCCAGGAGACATTACAAAAAGGGTGATGCAGGAATACACAGACACGGTAATGAACAAAAACGACAAATATTCGCATTGGCTAACTGCGGTGTATTAGATGAAGATTGTTCAAATCGGAATTGGAGGATGGGGCAAAAATCATGCCAGGATTCTGTCTCAATTGGGCGTACTATTGGCTGTCTGTGACACAGATTCTCAAAAAAGTAGGGAATATGCAGAGAGATATTCTGTAAATCATTATGAATCGTTAGACGGCCTGTTATGTTCAGAAGAGTTTGATGGGGCATTTGTAGTAACGCCCACCTCAACTCACATGGAAATTGTAACAAGACTGCTAGAGGCAAAAAAACACGTGTTTGTAGAAAAACCAATAACATACAGATCAAAAGATGGAGAGATGCTATCTAAACTTGCATACAAGAACAAGGTGATCCTCACATGTGGATACATTGAAAGATTCAATCCTGCCGTAAGCGTTGTAAAAAAATTTGTCAATGAAAAGAAATTCGGCGACTTGATAATGTTGGAATTTCATCGTGAGAACAGAATGCCGCTTCATATCAAAGATGTCGGAATTATTTATGACACCTCAGTACATGATATTGATACTGCAAATTGGTTGTTTGATGATATGCCACAGGTGGTATTTGCAAGGGCAGGCAAGATAAGACATGCACATGAGGATTTTGCAAGCATTATGCTAGGATACAAAGATGAGAGGGTTGCAATTATTTCATCAAACTGGATTACACCAAAAAAAGTTAGAAGATTCAACGCTGTTTGCACAGATGCGACAATTTCGTCGGATTTTATCACTCAGGAGATCATTATAGAGAAGAGCAAAGAGTCTGAAACCTTTCAATGTGAGAAACAAGAACCGTTGTTATTGGAAATTCAAAGTTTTCTAGGGACAATTGAGGGCAAAAATGACCTAGTTGTAAAAGCTCAAGAGGCAGTCAACGTTACAAAGATTGCAGAAGCTGCACTTTTATCTAGTCAAAAAGGCATACCAATCTATCTAGAATTAAAATGAACAAGACAATGATGGATATTTTGGCATGCCCGATGGACAAAAATCATCCCTTGGAATTATTTGAAATTGCAGAAAAAGACAACATTATATCAAAAGGGGCACTATTTTGCTCAAAATGCTCTAGATTCTATCCAATCATTGAGGGAATTCCAATAATGCTTCCTGACGAGTTGAGAGACAAAGGGCTAGAGATGGAATTTCTGAAAAACAACAAGGAAAAATTACCTGAAAAAATTTCAAAATCAGGACACCCGTGGCATCTGTAGTTTAATCGTTGCAATATTTGATATAAACGACTAGTTATTTATCAACAAAGTATTAAACAGAGTTTAGAGAAAAACTAGGAGAAGATGCTTTACATTTTAGAAAAGGGTAGAAAATTCAATGAGGAATATTTTGATGAGGAATCAGGAATAAAAATCGGAAAGAACACAAAGATGGAACCCGGTGTTGTAATTTATAATAATTGTAAAATCGGAAGAGATTGCATAATTGGCACATCAGCAGTTTTAAAATCAGATACAAAGATTGGAGATCATACGATTTTTGGAACACTGTCAACTAGTGAAGGTAATGTGGAGATCGGATCATGGACAACAATTCATTCTCAATGTCACGTCACATGGGGAATGAAGATAGGAAATAATGTCTTTATTGCACCATTTTTTTACACTGCCAACACTCCAAAGATTAGTGCTGGAAAATTTGGTTATCCAAATACTACAGATGATCCCAGATGTCCACCAACTGTCAAAGACGGGGTAAGGATTGGAGAAAATGTAGGATTGGCCCCAGGGGTACAAATCGGGGAAGGCTCTTTGATTGACATGTGTTGCCTGATTACAAGGGATATTCCTCCAAACTCTCATGTCAGGGCAGAAAAGGCAATAGTTGGAAGAGTAGTAGGAAAAACTTAGAAATTAAACTTTTTTCTAAATATCTGATTTTTTATTTTGGAGAGGATAACTATCCACAACACAACCAGACCGATTGCAACTATAGCTTTTAATCCTGATGTCAGGAGATAGTCAAGATCACCGTAACCGGAAAGAGAGATGGGTCCTAAAATGATGACTGCAATTCCCCCGCCCAGTATAATCAGAATCCACATTACAAACAAAAATCCATAAAGACCGGAATTCAAAGAGAGACCCTCGTCATAAATGCAGTGATTATAGCCAGAATTCCTGAAAACACGGCAAGCCTAAAGATTGCAAACCCAACCTGTTTTTCAGACAATGCGCCTCCTGCAAGTATCAGCCTTACCAGAGTAATTGGTGCAGTCTTGTCACTAGTTGCCCTGAGTCGAAAGTCATCAGTATGCTCCACAGGCTTTCCATCGATTTGCCTGTGCTCCACTATTCGTTTTACGCTTGAGAGAAACAGAAAAGAGTTGATAATGGCAGGCAGCAGTGCAACTGCAGCTATAATTTCCACACCACCCACAATTGCAATTGCACCATACATTGCGCCAAAGGCTAGTGCTCCAGAGTCTCCAGGGAATATCCTGCTTGGGATTTTATGGTACCTGTAAAAAGCCAGTGAGACAAATCCCAGCGGCAGACTGGCTAGCGCAATTTCATAATTTTGTACTATAAACAGGCATATTGATAATGAAAAACTTGCAATCACCATAAAGCCGCTTGCAACACCATTTAGGACATCAATTGAATTAATCGTGTTTCCAGTAATTGAAATCATGAGGACTATTAAAGCAATATAGAGTACTGGAATGTGTACTGTTCCAAATAATGGAAAAGCAAGATTTGAATCATATGTGCCAAATGCAATAATTGGAATTGCTGCAAATAAAAGTGCGATAGGCTTGAACCAGCCACTCATCACTCTTTTATCATCAACGTATCCAATTACAAAGGCAGCAGATGTGACGGCAAGTATGGCAAGAATTTCGTTTAACTGTAAAAATGCATAAAGAACGATCTCTGATGCAATGATTCCCACAATTATTGAGAGACCGCCTGGTCTGGCAACCATTACATCCCCTTTTTTGTTCATGTCTTTTACTGTCAGATTTCTTTTTTCCAGAAATTTAACAAGGGGGGGAGTCATTGCAAGTACGACAAGAAATGCAACAATACAAGAAATTATTGCAGCGAGTATCAATTCAGTCAATTATCTAACCTTTCGTAATTCAGACTTTATATTATTTGCAAGAGTTGAGCCAATTTTGTCTATTTTTGCCAATTTATTCACTGGAATCTTTGCTAGATCATCGAGATTCTTTATTCTGTGTTTGTAGAGAGATCTGGCTCTGATTCTTCCAATTCCTTTTATCCTTACTAGTTCAAGCAACTCCTCACGAATACCATATGTGATTCTTTTTCTCAGATTGCCAAGTTCCTCAAGCAGATCTGGCCGCTCTACATGTTTGGAGATCTCCCTTAGGCAGTACGCAAGCCAATTTGCAGTCTCTGTTATCCTGTGCATGTCTCCGGACTCTATCCCAAGGGTATCAGAGAGAGACAGTTCAGAGGATTCAGTAATCCATGCCTGCAAGGCCAAGAGGCTTTTTGAGCAGTCATACTCTGAGATTGGTTTAAGCAGTTCTGAGGAATTATTTTCTATCAAAAGACTGACAGACTCGTAATCCTTTTGTCGAAGCGAGAGCTTTGGGAAAAATTCCTCACAGTTTGAGATCAAATGTAGAAATCCAAGCGTATGTTTTCTTTTAGCAGATACATTTTCAATGGCATTTCTAAGGTATGTTGCAGTCAGGGGATCAATATACAGCAGTGATGCCTTTTTTCCAAATTCAGTAGCCGCATACCGTTCACCCTTTTTGATTATTAGGTGTTCGCTGGAAAGAAAGCGCAGAGAGATGTCAATTGCGAATTTTATTGTAGGTCTTTTTGATTGCAGTCCCCCCAGTGTCTGCAAAAAGAATTCCAATATCTCGCCTTTTTTGATTCCAGGATGTGTAACTATAACGCCAAGGATGTTAGTGCGCAGAGACTTGTCATCAGTAATCTTTGAGGTTACAGGTTCTGGTTGCCCGTCAATGTAATACTCTGTCAGGTCTCTAGTGTTTTCATGTCCAACAATTATCGCCTCCCCGTAATCGTCATATTGTGGCCTTCCGGCTCTTCCACAAAGCTGCTTGTATTCCAAGATACTGATTGGTATGCTTGCTCCAACTTTTGCATTGTACCGATTGACACTTGAAATTACAACCCTTCTTGCCGGAAGATTGACTCCTGCAGCCAGGGTGGGAGTAGATGAGAGTAGCTTGATGGTTCCCCTGCGGAATTCTGTCTCTATTGTGGTCCTGCAGTTTTGATTTAGTCCCGCATGATGAAATGCAACTCCTTTTTTTACAAGAGATGCCAATGTCTTTATTAATTCGGTATGTTCGTTTTCAGACAGAATTTTTTTTGAGGTTTTTTCCAATTCCTTTAGATCTTTTTTTTCCAATATCTGAGAGATGGCATCGGCTGCCTTTGTTGCAATGGATTTTGACCTGATTCTAGTCTCTGCAAATATCAGGGACTGGCCCCCTTTTTTTACTGACTGTACGCCTAGATCAACTGGTGTTCCACGTATGCTGAGTTTGACTGGGAATGTTCTACCGTCATTCATGGTAACCTTTCCTGCGTCACACACGCCTTCTGATAGAGGCACTGGTCTCCAGTCATTTTTTACTAGTTTGCAATCAAGCCAATCTGCAATCTCGTCAGAATTTGTAATGGTAGCACTAAGACCTACAATCTGAGGTTTTGTTTCCAGTAATTTTAGTTGTGTGAGAATCATTTCAAGTGTCGGACCGCGATTTTCATCTCCAATCAAATGGATCTCATCGGTAATTACTAGTCCAATCTCTTCAATCCATTCAGTGCCATGTCTGATAATTGAATCCATTTTTTCGTTTGTAAGGATTAACACGTTGCTCTTTTCCAAATTCTTTTCAATATCTTCATAGTCTCCAGTAGATATGCTGACTTTGACCTTGTTTCCCAGTGCAATTTTTTCTAATTTTTTAAATTCCAGGAATTTTTCAGCGGCCAATGCGCGCAGGGGGCTAAGATAGATCACCTTGCCGGAATTCTCTGAAAGGTATCTAATCATTGCAAGCATTGCAACTAGGGTCTTGCCACTTGCAGTGGAAGCAGACACCAAAATGCTCTTTCCATCCAATAGTCCAGAACGCACGCTATCGGCTTGCGGAGGGTATAATTTTTCAAAACCTTGTGATTTTAGGAATTCAATTGCAGTATTTGGGATGTTTAGTTTCTCGATTTTCATACTCGGTTATAATGACCCGGTCTTGATTCATAAATAGATGCTTCCCTAAGCATTCTTCGAATATAGTTTCTTGCCTCGTCCTCTGTGAATTTATCACTCTTTTCTAGTTCTTTGACAAACGTCTTTTCTTCTACTGGTACCTTGTTGTCGCCCTCTAGGCCTCTTAAAACATCCATGAATAACTGCATCTTTGAGATCTCGCTTCTTGGTTTTCCTTGCAATACTCCTAGATCTACCTTTCCAGTATTGACATCCACTCCTGCATCCTCAAGCATACTCTGAAGCAAAAAGATTGCACGCTCTGCATCATCTATATCCACCTCAGTTTTCATGAGCAGTCTTGCCCTTGCCGTGGAGAGCCGGATGATTCCCTCTAGCTGCCTCGGCGTAACTGTAATCATCTCTTCGGATTCTACGTTTCTCATATGTAGATAATATTCAAGAATCTTTTCTTTGGCCTCTCTTGTCATGTCGGGGGTGCCACGTTTTGCATATGAGAGATATTTTGTCAGTAAATCAACTTCTATTATAGAGCGTTTGTCTGTTCCTTGCGGAGCATGTCTTTCTATAATGTGTCGGGCAATTTTTTCATCTTTTTCTTTGCTTGGGATATCCCTTACGACAAAAATCAGGTCAAATCTTGTAAGTAATGGAATTGGCAGGTTTACATTTTCTGTAATGTTTTTGAAAGGATCATACTTTCCATACATTGGGTTTGCAGCAGCCAAGATTGAGGTTCTGGCATTTAGTGTGGCTACAATGCCACCTTTTGCAATACTGGCAGACTGTTGTTCCATGACTTCGTGTAATGCACTTCTGTCCTCTGGTTTCATCTTGTCAAATTCGTCTATACATACAAGGCCTCGGTCACCAAGTACTACTGCACCTGCTTCAAGCATCATGATTCCAGTTTTGTCTTTGACTATAGCAGCTGTTAGTCCTGCGGCAGTTGAACCCCGGCCAGAAGTGTACAAACCTCGTGGTGCGATTCTTGCACAGAACTTTAGCATCTCACTTTTTGCAGTACCAGGATCTCCAACTAGAAAAACATTAATGTCCCCTCTAATCTTGCTTCCATCACCCAATATTTTTTGATTGGCACCGACAATAAGTAACAGAATGGATTCCTTGATTATTGCATGTCCCTGAATATGGGGAGCAAATGAATCAACTAGTCTCTGATACACATCAGGACTTTGGTTTAATGCCTTGATCCTTTTTTCGTCTTCAGGACTAACCTCCTCTTTTCCTATTTTACGATACGTTTTAGAGCCCTGTCCGCCCAAGAATTCAATGTTATTTCCTTCAATTCTTAACCGGTATAATCCACTACGTCCTCTCTGAATACCTGTAATTGACTCTTGTTCGATTCTCACTAGACCTGTGAGGATTATTCTGTCGCCAGGTCTTGCATTATCCACCAAATCCTGCTTTGTTGTGACGTCAATATAGTGAGGGAGTTGTCCTGGAGGCAGATTCTCTGGAAGCTCTTGTAATCTGAGAATCTGAAAATCAATAAACTTGCTTGCTTCAGGTTTTATCTCAAAATCCCTGTGTTTACAAGTCGGGTTGTCACACACTAGTGGGATTTTAACATCCATTCCTTTAAGCTGAATCATCTTGGTAGGATGCTCATCCGGACAGACAAAGACTAGTTCTTTTGCAAGAGGTTTTATTTCTGATGCTCTGACTACCATTCCAGAAACACTTGTAATTGTTCCAATAGTTTCAGCATTGATTTGTCTGAGACTTCGCTGAAGTGGATAGTTTACCAGTCTTACACGAACATGATCTTTGATTTTATCAGCATAATCTGGAAATCTTGTTTGTAGTGCTTCTTTGATAGCTCTGGAAAATGCATCAAGGACCCTGTCAGGACTCTGAGAAAACAAGGTTTCAATGTCGGGCACTACAACGAGATCATTGTAATCAACTACAATGTATTTTACGTTCTGAGGCATCATCTTGTCAATTGCATCTACATAGGTATAGCTGCCAAACTTGTCTTTGAATCTGATAAGAAATTCTTTTACCTTGTCTGATAATGCAGAATCTGAAAATGTATTAGTTTGAGCGCTGCTCATTTAGAACTCCTCTTATTTGTTTTTCAAACTCTACACTGTTGTCATATATGGTTTTATAAAAGACACCTTCTTCAACAGACAGTTTGTTGGAAAGTTCAGAATTTAGTTTGATAGTGTCTGCCATCTTTATCAGTTTGCCTCTTCGCATTCTGAATAGTTCCAACATCATGCTTTCAACTTTGTCAAAATCATCACGATTCAATTCTTTCATAGTTATTTTTAGTTTAATGTAAAAGTGAGAATTCAGTGTAGAGAGTTGATATTCTCCGATCATCTTTTCTTTTGATAATGCCTGTTTTAGTTCAGTAATCATATCTGGAGAATCAAGCGTTGCCAGCTTGTTATCGGACAGTATTTTTCCAATCCACTGAGGGATATTAATTACCTCGCCTGAAATTCCTTCAGTCTTTATTCCTGCAACACTGAATTTGAAATCACGGTTAATTGTAACCTTGGCATCCTTTAGGCAGTATCCAACTGAATGCACTTTTTCTATCTTGTCTATTTCCATGTGAAATCACTTTTCATCCTGTATATCCTCAAGAATCTAATCGATTGTTTCTCTTAACCATTTGGTGAGATCAATTGATCCTAATTGACATAAGGCTAATCGCATAGAAAACAAGACCCAAGTAGTAATTTAATGTGCGGTAAGGTCATAATACCCAATTCGGATTTATTAATGGGAATTGAGTCCAAGTTTCATGTCTGCAACAGGTATGTGGGTAGAAAAATATCGCCCAACAAAACTTTCAGATATTGTAAACCAGACAGAGATTATCGGAAGCCTAGAGGCCCTAGTCAAAGACCCAGCAGACATGCCTCACTTGTTGTTTTCAGGTTCTGCAGGAATAGGCAAGACCACTACTGCACTATGTCTTTCAAGACAAATCTTGGGAGTGTATGTTAAAGACTATACTCTAGAGTTAAACGCATCAGATGAACGAGGGATTGAGATGGTCAGAGAAAAGGTAAAGAAATTTTCAAGATTTGCCGGAATGGTAGATATTCCATTCAAGATTATCATTTTGGATGAAGCAGATGAAATGACATCAGCTGCTCAAACTGCCCTTAGAAGAATTATTGAGGATGCAGCGAAAATTTGCCGGTTTATTCTAATTGCAAATAATGTTTCAAAGATAATAGAGCCCATTCAAAGCAGATGTGCAGCCTTCAAGTTCACATCAGTCACCAAAGAGGATGTCATTGTCAGACTAGAAGAGATTGCTAAAAAAGAAAAAGTAAAGGTAACCAAAGAGGGCCTGGAGGAGATTTATGGATATACAGAGGGGGATTTGAGGCATGCGATTAATTTGATGCAGGCAACTGCAAGTCTTGGTGAAATCACAGAAGAGAGGGTAAAAGCATCAGCTGGACTGACAAAAACCAGTGATGTTGACAAGGTTCTAAAAGATGCACTGTCGGGAAAAGTTCTCGAAGCAAGAGAAAAGATGATAGAACTAGTCAAGGTTTATGGAATGTCAGAGTCTGATTTCCTCAAGTATCTAAATTCAGCTGTTTTCAAATCAAAACATGCCAAACTGTCAAATATTTTACAGGTAATTGCAAAGTATGATTACAGAATCCTAGTTGGAGCAAATTATGAGATTCAGCTATCAGCAATGCTAGCAGAACTTGCAGGATTGGAAAACTGATCGAGCCCCAAAACACTCAGAGAGTAAAAAGACAAAATGGATCAGTCAGCTTGATCTCTACGATTTATTTTGCAAATTTCCAGCTCGGATAGAATTTAGTACGAACTGCATTTATGGCATTAATTTCAGACTTTGTTAACACATCAACAGGTATAGCCACAAAGGTACATAGACAGTCTCATTGTGTATTTCCAACTGATTCTTTGTAATCACAATCAAAACTTTAGAATCAAATTTTTCTTGGAATTTTTTTAACCCCTTGAGATCTGAGAAAGTAACATTTTCCCTATACTTGACCTCTAGGAAAGAGGGATTTGGCATAATTCTATGACTAGATCTACTTCATGGCCTTCGTGCCAGTAAAAGATGTCTGCTCCCATTTGTATGAATTAGGCAAAGAACATGTTTTATGCCTATAACGTCCAACTGTTCAAGTGGATTTAGGCGTCGAGGTTGGTACATACTCTCATTTTTCCAGATTGAATTTGAGTCTCTTTGTATGATCTGCTGTAACAGTTTCTACGATTTTCCCAACTTTGGTGCTGTTAGTCAGTATTTGTGGATCAAATACTGCAGAAGATACATTTCTTATTCCAATATCATTGACATATGCCTTTGTTTCTTTTTTGGCACTTTTTGTTGCGCCTTTAGAATAATATTGTGCCTCAGATACTAGATATGCAGTTTTTAATAGACACCTGTATTGGTTTAGAGTGACACTTTGATTTATACCCAGTGTTAGATACATTTGTTCGATTAAAAATAGATGAGGATTCTTTTGCAATTATCATAAACAATGATTCAAACGCTTTAGGATCTCGTACTTTGCTTGTTTTCATAATGTCTTTGTACAGAGTTAATTGCAAGTATCAGTAGATAGGAATGTGCTCCATTTGAGTCAAAAAAAATACTAACCATTCTCTCAAATAGTTTTGATAGAAAAAGCTAGATAGTAGTGTGCAATTCGATCAGTTGTGAATCGACCTACTATTTTTAATACTGCACACCAGTACAATATATCACAAGACACATTTGAAAAGTTGCACCAATTATTTTGCATTACCATGTCATTTCAATTCTCTGTCAGATATAATTCAAAATATGGATTACCAGACATGATAAATGCACTAATTGCCTTGTGTGTTGGAAATTCTTATGCAGAATCAGGACTAAAAAGATTGGCAGTTGAATCAGATCTTAAGCAGACTCCATCTGGTTCATGGCTGATTAATTCAATCAAAAAGATTTCAGAACAGAGAATGCTGCTACAGCTCTCTGATGCATTGGATAGAACCATTGCAGACATGAAAGAGATTGGAATGTTTGCCAGACCAGTCACAGTCGCAATTGACAAACACTTGATTTCAAGATATGATAAAAAACCAGATGAATTTCTGATAAAATCAAAACCAAAAAAGAGTACCCCATATTTTGAGTGTTACTGCACCATGAGCTGTGTAGATAAAGATTGCAGAGCTTGCCTTGGTGCATACCATGTTACGAAAAACAAGCCAAACTCTAGTTTTGTGCGTAAATTACTGAATAATTGCCTCAGAAATGACATTCATATACGCCTTGTGTTACTTGACAGAGAGTTTTTTTCAGTCAGTGTAATCCATGAATTAAAACAGTTGGGAAAGAAATTTCTAATGCCAGCAAAAAAGACCAGAGGAATAAAGAACGCGATTATCCAATATGTGGAAGGTAACAGAGGCGTAATTTCAGAGTACAAATTGCGTTCTGCATCCGGACATGTTGAATCATTCACACTTGTAATAATTCCCCACCCAAGACCTGACAAGCCCAATTTAACAGACCAGTATCTGGTGTTTGCAACTAGTCTTCCACGAGAAAAAATATCTTCAAACATATCACAAATTCCAAAAGAATACAAAAAAAGATGGGGGATTGAAACAGGATATGCATGTATTGAAAAGGTAAGACCAAGAACTACCAGCCCTAATCATTCTGTAAGGTTATTGATGTTTTATTTTCCACTGATATTTTACAATACATGGATTGTCACAAACTATATCCTCAAAGATGAATCAAACTGTAATGGCAAACCAACCATTTCAATTGAATTGCTCAAATGTTTCTTTAGGTTGTTTGTGGTGCAAATGATTCGAAATGAAAAACAAGATTATTTTCTAGAGTTTGTTGGTTAACACATTCCTATCTACTGAGTAATGACTGAAGCATGTTGTGTAATTTCTGGAACTCCGGGAAGAATAACAATTGGCGGTATTTTAGAATCAACAACTTTTTTTAATTCGGACAAGGACGAGTTTACTATTTTGCATGTCAAGCCATGTCTTTCTGCAGATTCTATTCCTTCAATCATAATGCTGCCATTAAATTCTGAATATTTTTTGGCAGTTTCTATGGCTTTGGCCATGGATAGTTTGACATTCCAGTATCTAGACACCACATTAATGGGCAGTGGAAGACAGATATTCTCTTCATCAACAAGAGGCAACAACAATTCATGGTTCTCTTGTTCCATGAATTAGAAAAATTTTCAGAGTAATTAAAATCAATCAGAGTGGTATTGTCTAGAGTTTTGGTATAAATCAGCAAAGAGCATGTTTTATGCCTATAACGTCTTGACAACTATTCTAGCGAATTTAGGCATAGAGGTGACACATACCCTACATTTATTAAATAATTTTTTCGTTGGAAATTATGTGTGACAGAATAATTATTATGCATTGTACTATTTTTATTGGTGATCTATATTGAGAAATCTACATCTGATCTTCATGTTTCTGATATTAGCACTTGGATCGCTGTATACTATAACATACCAAAATGTATCTGCAACTGGAGAGGAAATCGTATCAAACGTCATAGAAATCAACAACAATACGGCAAACGGCCCTGTCTTGAATGATTATGGTTATTTTGGATCATCCATTGCAAACATTGGCGACCTGAACGGTGACGGTATATCAGATATTGCAGTTGGTGCAGAATATGATGATGGTGATGGTGCTAGTAGCGGTGCCATACATGTAATGTTTATGAACAGTAATGGAAGTGTATCAAGTACAATAGAAATCAATAACAATACAGCAAACGGCCCTGTCTTGAATGATGATGATAGATTTGGATCATCGATTGCAAACATTGGCGACCTGAATGGTGATGACATATCAGATATTGCAGTTGGTGCATATGCTGATGATGTTGGCGGTACTAATAGTGGTGACATACATGTAATGTTTATGAACAGTAATGGAAGTGTATCTCGCACTATAAAAATCAATAACAATACAGCAAACGGCCCCGTCTTGAATGATGATGATGGGTTTGGAAGATCGATTGCAAACATTGGCGACCTGAATGCTGATGGCATATCAGATATTGCAGTTGGTGCATATGCTGATGATGCTGGCGGTACTGCTAGAGGTGCCATACATGTAATGTTTATGAACAGTAATGGAAGTGTATCAAACACAATAGAAATCAATAACAATACAGCAAACGGCCCTGCCTTGAATGATGGTGATATCTTTGGAAGATCGATTGCAAACATTGGCGACCTGAACGGTGATGGTACATTCGATATTGCAGTTGGTGCAAGTGGTGATGATGCCGGTGGTCCGAATAGAGGTGCCATACATGTATTGTTTATGAACAGTAATGGAAGCGTATCAAGTACAATAGAAATCAACAACAATACAGCAAACGGCCCTGTCTTGAATGATGCTGATTACTTTGGAATATCGATTGCAAACATTGGTGACCTGAATGGTGATAGTATATCAGATATTGCAGTTGGTGCACATTATGATGATGCCGGCGGTGCTTACAGAGGTACCATACATGTAATGCTTATGAACAGTAATGGTACCGTATCAAACACAATAGAAATCAATAACAATACAGCAAACGGCCCCGTCTTGAATGATTATGATAACTTTGGAATATCGATTGCAAACATTGGCGACCTGAATAATGATGGTACATTAGATATTGCAGTTGGTGCAGATTATGATGATGCTGGCGGTACTAATAGAGGTGCCATACATGTATTGTTTATGGCTGATATAATTCCGCCAACCATAACCAACATCACATCAAATACAACATCTTCTGGTGTACTCAAGGTGGGCGATACCATATCATTCACATTGACTCTGGATTCAGCTGAGAATGGTGCTACCATTAACGGTACTTACAACTCTGTACCATTATCCTGGAACCGTATCGACAACGGAACCACATACACTGCAACATACATCATATCTGAAGGAGATGCGGATCAGATCAAACCACTTCAAATCACAGGTGTAACAATCACAGATAGTGCAGGCAATACGAGCTTGCCATTTGATGGTACTGACATACTAGACACCATTGATGCAAACTCTCCCCAATTCTCTAGTGCCCAAACCATCTCAATTTCACAGATTGCAATCACACTAGACCAGAGTGTTACTGACTCTACTGCCACTCCTAATGACTTTACACTTGAAGGGGTCACTGGTGGTTCAATTAATTCCATAGTGTCTGTCTTGAATGATATAATTACACTTGACATCACGGGTGCGGCAATCTCGGATAGTGATGATGTGACTATATCTTATACTAGAACGTCTGGATCAATTGATGATGTGTCTGGGAATTCATTGCTAGACTTTGCAGAAAATGTAGCAAACAATCTGGATACCACTCCTCCAATGATAACCCTGATTGGTGACAATCCACAAATCATAGAGCAGGGAGCAGGATACACAGAACTCAACGCCACAACTAACGACAGCTCTACAATAACCATAAACTCTACAAATTTCACTGATGTAGTAGGCAATTACACTATCTATTATGATTCAATTGATACAGCAGGCAATAACGCAATCCAGGTCAGCAGAACTGTAAACGTAGTTGACACCACTCCACCAACATTCGTATCAGCTGCACTAAATGAGGGGACAGGCACCCTTACAATCACATTTAGCGAGATAATCAATGCCTCTTCCATAAACTCTATTGGATTCTCCATCAGAGATAACAACACTAGTACTAGTACTATAACACTATCAACTCTGGAACTAACCACAACTGCCAACGGTGCAATAATATCATTCAACATGACTATGGCTAATCGTCTGTCCGTAATTGCATTTACCGTCTCAGTACTGGACATTAGTACCGGTGCAGTACAGGACATTAATGGTAACGTAATTACCTTGTCTGCAAATAATACCATTACAACCACTTCTGATACCATTCCACCAACCCTAACATTCACATCCATCACTCCAAATAATGGAACACTGGGTATTGGTGATGACATTGTTATTCAAATTAATGCAAACAATGAAACTGGACTGACACTATTAAGCGGAACCATAAACAATGAAACTATAATATTAAGTGAAACAACACCTACACTAAGTGAAACAACACCTACATCCAGTTTTGACTATAGAAAGACAATCACCATCAACAACACCATGGTATCTGGTAGCGCAGAGCACACCAATTTCCCTCTCTTGGTCTCAATACAAAATGATCCAAACCTAAACAACGCAACCGTACAGGCCTCTGGGCAGGACATTCGTTTTACTACCATTAATGACACACCACTACACTATGAGATAACATCATTCTCAAACAATCACACCTCTGGCAATCTGTCTGCGTGGATAATGATTCCAACATTATATGCCTCTAATGACACCAAAATCTACATGTATTATTCCAATTCGATCGTAACTGACGGACAGAATGCAACGGCAGTATGGGATTCAGACTATGATGGTGTGTGGCACTTTGATGGTGACATGCTAGACTCTACTAGTAATGATAATGATGGTACAAATTTCAACTCTACTGGAACAACAGGAATAATTGGCGGCGCAAGGAGCTTTGATGGCAATGACTATATCTCATATAGTGACTCTGAATTCCCATCAGGAAATAATCCACGAACATTATCTGCATGGGTCAACCACGCTAGTCTTCCAGTCGGTTTTCAGGGGGTACTAGTTTATGGTACTGAAGGTATAGGACAGGCATATGGACTGTTCCAAAACAGTAGCAATCTGATCGTTGGCGGTTATGGTGACGATATAACACTAAACACAACCCCGACAACAAACGACTGGTATCATTTTGCCATGACATATGATGGAGCAACAGTTAGGACATACATTGACGGTTCTCCTGATGCCAATGGCACCAAATCATGGAGTACTGTACTGAACGAGTTCCGTGTAGGACAACAGGTGAACAATCTTAACGAATTCTTCACCGGCCAAATAGATGAGATTAGAATATCAGATACTGTAAGGACTGCTGACTGGATAAAAACAGAGTACAATAACCAAAATTCAGGTTCATTTTATAGCGTCTCTGCACCAGAAAAACTAGTAATGTCATTCTATTATGATCTTACATATACTGTTGCAGAGGGAGACACGGACATTGTTGATGATGATGATACAACTGCAGGCATTACATACAATATCACACTAGTTGATACGGCTGGAAATCCCACTACTCTGGCTGCAACCATACCCAGTATTTCTTCGCCAGGTGTTGATGCAAACTCTCCAATCATCACATTGAATGGACTCACCCCACAAATCATAGAGCAGGGAGCAGGATACACAGAACTCGACGCCATAACTAACGACGGCTCTACAATAACCATAAACTCTGCAAATTTCACTGACGCAATAGGCACATACCATATCTATTATGATTCAACAGATACAGCAGGCAATAACGCAATCCAGGTCAGCAGAACCGTAAACGTAGTTGACACCACTCCACCAGTCATTACACTGAACGGAACCAATCCACAGACAATAGAGCAGGGAGAAGGATACACAGAACTAGGCGCCATAACTAACGACAGCTCTACAATAACCATAAACTCTGCAAATTTCACTGATCTAGTGGGCACATACTACATCTATTACGATTCAACAGACGCTTTCAACAATACTGCCCAGGTTATCAGAACTGTAAACGTAGTTGACACCACTGCCCCAGTCATTACACTGAACGGAACCAATCCACAGACAATAGAGCAGGGAGCAGGATACACAGAACTAGGCGCCATAACTAACGACAGCTCTACAATAACCATAAACTCTACAAATTTCACTGATCTAGTGGGTACATACACTATCTATTATGATTCAACTGACGCTTCCAACAATACTGCCATCCAGGTTATCAGAACTGTAAACGTAGTCGATACCACTCCACCAACATTCGTATCAACAGTACTAAATGAGGGGACAGGCACCCTTACAATCACATTTAGCGAGATAATCAATGCCTCTTCCATAAACTCTATTGGATTCTCCATCAGAGATAACAACACCAGTACTAGTACTATAACACTATCAACTCTGGAACTAACCACAACTGCCAACGGTACAACAATATCATTCAACATGACTATGGTCAATCGTCAGTCCGTAATTGCATTTAACGTCTTAGTGCTGGACATTGGTGCTGGTGCAGTACGGGACATATCTGGCAATACAATTATAATGTCAACAGACAACCCCATCGCAACCACTCTTGATACCATTCCGCCAACCCTAACATTCACATCCATCACTCCAAATAATGGAATACTGGGTATTGGTGATGACATTGTTATTCAAATTAATGCAAACAATGAAACTGGACTGACACTATTAAGCGGAACCATAAACAATGAAACTATAATATTAAGTGAAACAACACCTACATCCAGTTTTGGCTATAGAAAGACAATCACCATCAACAACATCATGGTATCTGGTAGCGCAGAGCACACCAATTTCCCTCTCTTGGTCTCAATACAAAATGATCCAAACCTAAACAACGCAACCGTACAGGCCTCCGGGCAGGACATTCGTTTTACTACCATTAATGACACACCACTATACTATGAGATAACATCATTCTCAAACAATCACACCTCTGGCAATCTGTCTGCGTGGATAATGATTCCAACATTATATGCCTCTAATGACACCAAAATCTACATGTATTATTCCAATTCGATCGTAACTGACGGACAGAATGCAACGGCAGTATGGGATTCAGACTATGATGGTGTGTGGCACTTTGATGGTGACATGCTAGACTCTACTAGTAATGATAATGATGGTACAAATTCCAACTCTACTGGAACAACAGGAATAATTGGCGGCGCAAGGAGCTTTGATGGCGATGACTATATCTTATATAGGGACTCTGAATTCCCATCAGGAAATAATCCACGAACATTATCTGCATGGGTCAACCACGCTAGTCTTCCAGTCGGTTTTCAGGGGGTACTAGTTTATGGTACTGAAGGTATAGGACAGGCATATGGACTGTTCCAAAACAGTAGCAATCTGATCGTTGGCGGTTATGGTGACGATATAACACTAAACACAACCCCGACAACAAACGACTGGTATCATTTTGCCATGACATATGATGGAGCAACAGTTAGGACATACATTGACGGTTCTCCTGATATCACAGGCACCAAATCATGGAGTACTGAACTGAACGAGTTCCGTGTAGGACAACAGGTGAACAATCTTAAAGAATTCTTCACCGGCCAAATAGATGAGATTAGAATATCAGATACTGTAAGGACTGCCGACTGGATAAAAACCGAGTACAATAACCAAAATTCAGGTTCATTTTATAGCGTCTCTGCACCAGAAAAACTAGTAATGTCATTCTATTATGATCTTACATATACTGTTGCAGAGGGAGACACGGACATTAATGATGCAACTGCAGGCATTGCATACAATATCACACTAGTTGATACGGCTGGAAATCCCACTACTCTGGCTGCAACCATACCCAGTATTTCTTCGCCAGGTGTTGATGCAAACTCTCCAATCATCACATTGAATGGACTCACCCCACAAATCATAGAGCAGGGAGCAGGATACACAGAACTCGACGCCATAACTAACGACGGCTCTACAATAACCATAAACTCTGCAAATTTCACTGACGCAATAGGCACATACCATATCTATTATGATTCAACAGATACAGCAGGCAATACCGCAAACCAAGTCAACAGGACTGTAATTGTATCTGACACCACTCCTCCCGTCATAACACTGAACGGAGCCAATCCGCAAATAATAGAACTCGGTGATGGCTATACAGAACTAAACGCCACAACTAACGACGACTCGCCAATAACCATAAACTCTGCAAATTTCACTGATCTAGTGGGCACATACTACATCTATTACGATTCAACAGACGCTTTCAACAATACTGCCCAGGTTATCAGGACCGTAAATGTAGTTGACAACACTTTACCTGTATTCTCATCAGCAGTCCTAAATGAGGGAACAGGCATCTTTACAATCGCATTTAACAAGACAATCAACGTCTCTACAATAAACTCTACTGGTTTATCCATCAGGGATAACAATACCAGTATTGACGCTGTAACGCTATCGACTCTGGAACTAATCACTACTGCCAATGATACAACAATATCATTCAACATGACTCTGGTCAACCGTCAGTCCGTAATCGCATTTACCACATCAGTGCTAGACATTGGTGCTGGTGCAGTACAGGACATTTATGGCAATCAGATTGTTGCAACAACTGGCAACCCCATCGCAACCACTTTTGACACCATTCCTCCCGTCATTTCCCTACTTGGTAATAATCCACAGACCATAGAGCAGGGAGCAGGATATACAGAACTAGGCGCCACAACTAACGACAACTCTACAATAACCATAAACTCTGCAAATTTCACTGATCTAGTGGGTACATACCATATCTATTACGATTCAACTGACGCTTCCAACAATACTGCCATCCAGGTTATCAGAACTGTAAACGTAGTTGACACCACTCCTCCCGTCATAACACTGAACGGAGCCAATCCGCAGACAATAGAACTCGGTGATGGCTATACAGAACTAAACGCCACAACTAACGACGACTCGCCAATAACCATAAACTCTGCAAATTTCACTGATACATTGGGCACATACACTATCTATTATGACTCTGTTGACGCATCAGGGAATAGTGCAATACAAGTTAACAGGACTGTAATTGTATCAGACACCACTCCATCTGACCCATGTGTAATTCCTGACTCTGGAGACTGGATAATAACTAATAGTTGTACACTTGATGCCAATGCAGATGCTCCGGAAAGTGTGATTGTTCAGAATGGTTCGGTTCTGAACATCCCATCTGGAATTACACTGGATATTGACTTTACAACATTCAATCTAACAGTACAATCCGGCGGTGGAGTTTTGATTAAATCCGGTGGAACACTCACCTGACATGCTGATGATCAAAGTCTTGATCTATAGTCAGTAGATAGGAAAGTGTTTCATTTGGAGCAAAAATACCAATCAGTCAAATAAATTAGATAGGAAAAGCTAGAACAAGATTGTGTAATTCTATCAAATGTGGTGCACTTTCCTATCTACTGAAGTATTGTTTTAGATTATCAGCACATTGGATTAGATCATCAACAGATACATTCTCTGGATAGTCACCTTTAATGATGTATTCTTGGACTAGTGTCTTGAGTTTCGTTTCATATGGAATTAATGAGATCACGGATGACGTTAGTTTATCATAAAAAGATTGGTATTGTGATAGTTTTTTCCTTTCAGTCCACTGTGCATATACATTCATCCACCTTGCAATTACACGATAGCATCTTGTCTTTTTGTAAATCAGTAATCTTTTGCAAAACCTTGCGAGTCATGTAATAGCATGTCTTGCACTACACTCCCATCTTTTTGCTAATCTCCCTGATTGATATTCCAGATATGGGCGAGACAATGTATGACATCCAGATAAAAAAGAACCGCTGGGATAGGGACATGTGGAGTAATGAATTAGTCTTGGTCTTGTCGTTGAATGTGCAGCCGTAGCTGTGACAGAAGTATCTCTAAAGATGAATCACATATTTTCCATATTTTTTAATGTCATTTGATTTGCAGTGTGGATGTGAAGTGTTCCCATTCCATCTTTCATTTTTGATAGACTGGCACATGCCTTCTCGTCAAGTATTGTTGCAAGTAGTCCAAAGACATTCACAAAAACTATGACTCTTCATATTGATTTTTTTCGTTTGAAAAAGAGTTACAAGTGAGCAACAAAACTTGACATTAAGAGCGACTTCAAAAGACTCGGGTCATTGGGGATATCTATTAAATTAAAAGCAGGAAAACTGAAGCAGGAATAATCACATATTCAGGCCTTATTTCCAAAGTGGATTTAGAAATTACCAATCCACTAGTAGTATCTGACTTTCCAAGGAAACTAACAAGTCCTGCTAGCTCTTTAGGATTAATTTTATTCCTATACTTTACCTCAATTGGCACTTGTATGGTATTTCCATCATATAGAACAAAGTCAACTTCTCTACTTTTGTCATCCTTCCAATAGAAAACATGATTGTTGTAATCAAAGGTTTGTTTTTTGTTACTCAGAGCAAAAGCCCATCTGATGAGATGATCAGCAACAATTCCTTCTATAATTTTACCTTGATTATTTGTCTCGTCTACATAATCAAGACTAGTTTCAAAATTACCTTTTGCACTTGTCCACCCATTGAATATATGCAAAAAATATGGATCAGTAAAGTATAATTTTTTATCTTTTGCAGTCCTAGGTATTTTTTTATCAGTACCATAATTGTAAATAATTGATAAAACAAACAAATCTTTTAGCGTATATGCATAATCAGAGGCAGTATTTGGACTGCCTAAAGATGCGTCATTAGAAAGGCCATTCCAAGATATGTGACTACCTTGACTTTTGATTAAAGTGCCACAAAATTGTTTTAACAATGTTTCATTTTTTGAAAGTGCACTCCATTCACCACTAACACCTTCCAAATAACTTGTATAGAGGCTTTCATGTATGGTAGCTGTTTTAATTTTTTCATCTATTATTTTTGGAATTCCACCAGTTAACATGTATTCATGTAGGAGATCATTTAACTCATTTTGATATGCATTGAGATCATCTAGAATAGTATCAATTTCTCGATTTAACAGTTTATCAAAGATTAATTTTCGACGTTCAAAGGATGATAGATTATCAGAGATTAAATTCCTAATATTTTTATTTAGCAATGAAGCGTATTCTGAAAACTTCGTTGGAAGTAAAATTTTATCATAACTTTCATCTAGTATTCCTTTACGTCCAGGTAATCTCTCTGTCGCATTTTTAATATTGATAGCCTGTGATCCAGTCGCCATAATTGTACAATTTTTTAATTTATCATTATCAACTAACCATTTAATTCCTTTTTGCCAGTTATGTACTGATGATGCTTCATCTAAAAATATGTAGCACCAATTATCTCCTCGTTGTCTTTTACTTATTTTCATATAAGTTTCAATTACATCCACTACATCTTGTGTGCTAGCTAAATCTAGAGAATAATACATGATGTTCCAAGGAGATATCTTTTTTTGCAGAAATTCTTTGATCTGTAATTTAACAAATGTTGTTTTTCCTACTTGTCTTAAACCACAAAGAGTGTATACAACGGTATTGAAAGGTTCAAAATTGTAAATAATCTCGTATTGGAGTCTAGAAATATACCTTATCTCGGAATTTTTCCATTCTCTGATTTTTTTTATCCTCTAGTATGCTGTCAGGATCTTTCCACCAAGGATTGGAGTCTCGTACAACGCTTTCTCGAATCATGTTTATGCCTACTGAAGGGTTCTTTATATGTGAAAAAAATATCACTGAAGGGTTCTTTATATGTGAAAAAAATATCACTGAAGGGTTCTTTATATGTGAAAAAAATATCACTGAAGGGTTCTTTATATATTTACAGTTGAAACATTTAGGGAAAGCGCACTTGCAGAACCCTGTTGCCACATAAAAAAGAAGTATGAATCAATCAATGTAAATCTTTTTGAGCATTTTGTCTTTTTTACACTGTTCCAAACTCGGGTCATTTCCAGCTAGTGTTCAATTCGGGACATGGAAGAAATTGGATGATTCCTTAGAAATTGGATCATAACCCTAATCATTAACTTGAAGTTTTATGATATTCGGTATTCTCATCATGGCAATCACAACTGCATAGATATGTTTCATTATTATTCTTGCAGTCCACACATTCAAAATGCTTTCGTATTTCACATGAAGCACAGATCATTACATATGAAATTGAGTTTCAGGGATGGTGATTGGGTAAATCTTACCCCTAGATAATTATTATACAATTAACAACAATAATCAGTTGGATTTTCTGTCTTTTGCAAAGACAATTCATGATGATACAACATCTCTGAAATTCATAGAATCACGATGCTCTAAGAATGTTACTTGCAAGTTTTGTAATGGTAAACAATCTATATCATGAAAAGCAGAAACCAACTGAGATGCAAAACCTGCAAGAAAGATTTTAAACCATTTACAAATTCAAACTTTTCAGTTCTCAAAATATCCTACTCAAAATGGTTAGCACTAATCAAACTCTTTGAGTTATCAATATCTGCAAAGACTGCATCAGAACAGATGCATCCAAGCTACAAGACAGCTCTAAAGGCATTTGATGCAATCAGATTCTCAATACTTGAAGAACTGGCAAAGACAGACCATGTCCTAAAAGGAAAAATTGAGGCGGATAAGGCGTGTTTTGGGGGCAAAAGAAAAGGAAATCTGGGTAGAGGTGCCAAAAACAAGACCATTGTATTTGGGATTTTAGAGAGAAATGGAAAAGTGCATGTTGAAATTGTAAAGAATGACAAAGCCAGGACACTACTTGCAGGAACCATTAGAAAGGTCAAGAAAGGAAGCATGTGTATACTGACAGATGGAGAGGATGTGACTCGTTGATTTTCAATGGATACAAGCATCTCTCAATAGATCACAGTAAGATGTTTGGAAAAGGAGATGTTTACATAAATGGAATCGAAGGCTTTTGGAGTTTTGCAAAAGAGAACATGGCAAAGCATCACAGAGTTAGTCCAGAAAAGTTTTTGTTGTACATCAAAGAGATGGAACAGAGATACAACAATAGAGATTATAATTTGTTTGATCTATTGTTGAAGTATATGTTAGGGGTAATAGGTACATAATCACCAAATTATAAACTATGTGATAACTAGCTTCCCCCAATTTTATACTAGAAACCCCCAACTTGCCACTAGCTTAGAAAATCCCGAGTTTTGGACAGTAAGTTTTATTCATAATTGACAATAAGGGCATTCGTAAATACCCAATCTATGTCCAAAGAAAATTATATAACTACTTACAAGTGCTGTCACCAAAATAACATAAGCCAATCTAGAATTTTTATAAATAAAAACAAATGACATAATGAATAATGTTATCTCCACTCCTGTGTATAGTAAAACTTTTTCATTAAAAGATCTGATACCAAAAATAGCTACCTCATTTGCAGTTAATAAAATAACTAAGCAAAATATATGAAAAGCCACTATTCCACCAAATGCAAATTTTTCAATCGGATTAATCATAATAAAAAAAGAAAACTGTATTATTTATACCAAGTTTTCATACTGAATGATGGATTTGTATTTGATGTATCCATCATATGATTCCATGTATTACTTACATAGACCGTATCTGAGAAGTCATTAACATCTTGGAAGTGACTTGGATTTAGTTCATAAAATGTTTCACTTTTACTTCCACTATCTAGAAACCAAACATCACCATTACTGACATAGAATACTTTAATGTCTGTAACTCTATTCCATAGGAGATAATGTGCTACATCATATGCTGCATCAAACAACGAATGATCTTGATCTTTGAATGTCAATGTGTATTTCGTCAAACAAGAACCAAGTACGTCTTTTGATACAGTTTGTAATGGATTATCACCAAGTATCACATCTACATTTACTTGTTTGAATTTGTAGACGTTTGGTTGTGTGGTACAAGATGCACAAGCTGATGGAATAATTTCAAATTCCATTATACTAATGCTTTTTTCATTATCAAGCATATCTGCTTCAAACTTTTTCTGCATTGGTTATTTGAATTTTTCACCAATAACATATTTGATCATTGAATTTTTTTTTTTGCTTGATTTGGCATTACATCGTAGTTTTCGCCTATTGTTTCAGACAAATATTCGTCTAATACATCACGATATTCTGAAGCCAATTCTGTTTGTTTTTCAGTAAATTTATCATTCACCTTTTTCATTTTCTTAGAATTGTCTGAGAACTTATCTGATGAATTTACAAATCTCTTGATTTCTCTGTCTAGTTGTTTTGATACGTTGTTATCTTTTCTTTCTGTTTGTACCTTTGCATCTGCTATCCTCATTACTGAAAATGGAAGAATCATTGCAGCAATCAAAGAAGCAAACAATATTGTTTTCATTGTTTTTGATTTGTTATTCATGTTCTTAGAACATCGTTATACTAATTTCTATTTAGGTATGGCTAACATTTCATGATCTTGTTCTCATTCTCTAGAATTAAAAATTTAGAATTTTTCCTTTATTCAAACTTGTGTCCCTAATTGAACACTAGCTGGAAATGTCCCGAGTTTGAAACAGTGTAGTCTTTTTGGTTCTGTTAACTTTGTGGGTGTATCTTCCTAGTGTTAAGTGTCAGGTGTTTTGTCATTATTTGTAATTGTCTAGAGTTTTAAAGCTATACCTGTAGTATTTTTGTCGTATATCTTTTTTGGTATGTATCAACCCTTACGCCTGAATCGACTAGATTAGTCAAGACGTTATAGGCATAAACATAACTCTCTACAGTTTTAAAGTATTACGCACAAGAATGTCAAAACAGGTTGTTTTTTTGACACAAACACGAAGAAACTTCAAAACTGTAGACAGTTACCAAAAATGCCACATTCACCATATCAGAGAATTGAAAGAGACAATTCAATACAAGAATCCAGGAAAAGAATTCACAGTATTTGCAGCACGCCTAAAGAGAATATTGTGTGCCTCTCACGATGCGGCAAAAATTACCAATAAAGCATAAAGACTACAAGTAAAAAAGAATCCTGAGAGAAGAATATCTGCAATGATAGTCAAAAAATACAGCAAAGAGAACTGTACCAGGTTTGTAAAAAGATTGAAACGTGAAAGAATGATGCTCTTTACGTTTTTGCAGACTGGAACTGATTTCCATAACAATACGATAGAGGCATACGACCAAACGTCATAATCAGAAAGATCACTAACGGTCATCGCTCAAGGGTCGGAGCTGATTCTCCCAAGATATTGATGAGTATAAAGGAACATGCAGGATGAGGGGATTGAATTTCCATGATTATGCTTTGGAATATTTGAAAAATGATACTTCATAACTGTAGACAGTTACGTTATTTGCTGATTCATACTAACCATTTTAGTGCAGAAAGCGTGTCCTTTTTTACAGAATTCTCGTAATCAGAATCTGCAAGTACCTTGTGAATGTGCTCAATTTCCTGTCTTGACCAATCTTGGATTTTTTTGTCGTCTTTTATTTCCAGAATTCGCCTTATGCAGTCGCCATAGTTTGCAATCCTGCCATATGACTTGTTCTCAAGCCGTAGCCTGTCAAGGAATTTGTAGGTAATATCGGCATTATCACTGGAGAACTTTTTGTACATGTTCCTCTTTGCATTCTCGACCTTTTTCTTTTCGTTATGGATGTCTATCCTGATTGGCTTTACCAGTGCCGATCTCCTTGTAGTTGCGAACTGGTTTTTCCAATCTCTCTCATGTGTCTGGCGTCTGACATCATGGGTTTCTGTTTGATTGTTTTTTGTCATCTCTATCAGAGAACGGCTCTGGTTTAAACAGACCAGATTTTGTTCATTGTGGGATATCATAAAGAAGAGTAACGCAGAGAGAGGGATTTGAACCCCCGTATGCTTGCGCACACAGGCTCTCAAGGCCCGCGCCCTACCGAGCTAGGCGACCTCTGCAAAAAGTGATGCAAGAAGGTGATTAAAATTTGTTGATGTGAAATATAAAAAGAGGGGGGAAAGAAAAAATTTCTTTAATCGTGTGAGTGAGGTCCGCCACTACCAGTCATTTGTACATATGTGCCGGCTGCTTTCTCGTGCCATTCCAGATTTGCTGACTCGATTCGAATTGCTCCCTGAGGACAGATTTCTTGACATGCCATACAAATCGTACAATCATGCTCTCTGATTGGTTGCGATTTGTCTGAATAATCTAATCTTTCAGTGGATTCTGTAAGGCCCGTACCTTCAAAGGTTTCACCAAGACACTTGTCTGCTGGAATGTCTTTTTCGGTTCTATACCATTGAAATGTTTGGACAGGGCATACGCCAAAGCATTCACCTGCTGCAACACATGAATCCCAATCAACTGCTACAGTTGTTCCATGAATTCCTAAAGGAACCTGTTTTTCACCATGTGCCTCATAAGCTGCCTTTACATCATCGTTGTCAAATGTTGAGCCTTTGGGATTTCCTTTGCCCCAGATCCAGTGAAAATTCTCACCGTCTGCATGGCTGGTCTTTCCTACCGGCTTTACGTCATTGTGACAAAAGTCTTCTGCTATAACTAGGTCTGCCATGACAGGTTTATTTTAGAATATTATTTAAAGATAGACAAAGTTAGTTGTGACTATCTCTGATCAGAAATTAGAAATAAAAGGATTCGTAATTGTCTAGAGTTTTGAAGTTCCTTCGTGTTTGTGTCAAAAAAATAACCTGTTTTGACATACCTTGTGCGTAATACTTCAAAACTGTAGACAGTTACAGGATTCATTGTTTGTGATGATTTTTAGAATTTTTACAAGGTATTGGCTGCTGTCTCGTGTGCTTCCACATTTGCCTGATCAACCTTGATAGCCTGAGGAGGGCAAACGGATACGCATGCCATACACCAAATGCAGTCGTGTTCTCGGATTGGATCTGCCTTGTCAGTTTGATCTTTTCGTTCGTCTTTAACATCGCTACCTGTTCCCTCAAAAGTTTGACCAACAACATTTTTTGCTGGAATGTCTTTTTCGGTCCTATACCACTGAAATACCTGTACTGGACATGCCTCAATGCATGCACCATCTGCAATACAAGAGTCCCAGTCAACTGCAACCATTGTACCGCTAACACCAAGAGGAACCTGTTCTTCATTTCGTGCCTCATATGCTGCCACAACATCTGCATCAGCGAACGCTTCGGCTTTGGAGCCATCAGTGTTTGTCGTTTTGCCTGGACCCCACATCAAGTGAAAGTTTTCGTTTGAAATTGATATCTTTCCCACTGCCTTTAGTCCTTGAGGAAAATTTTCTGCTATTGGCATGAAACAATTTCATTTTAGATGCTATTTAAAGCTAGACAGGGATTAACACGGACACGCTAGTCAACACTGGATATCACATAGAAAGGAAAATTTCCTTACGTTCATAACGATGAACGATCAATTTTGTGAATATGGATATTTTCAAATTTGACGTGTACAGGGGGCCAAACCTTGGAGTCTACATTAATGTCAATGATAGTGTTGTTTTAGTCCCAATGGGTTACGCTGAATCAAAAGCAGAAAAGCTTACAAGATATCTTGGTGTGGATTGCCTTTACACATCAATTGCAAACACCAGACTAATTGGGATATTATCAGTAATGAACAACAAGGGAATCTTGCTTCCCAAAACCACATATCAAACAGAGTATGATTTGTTAAAAAAAGAGACCGACCTTGAAGTCGGTGTGTTAGATTCAAAATACACTGCACTTGGAAACGTGATTTGTGCAAATGACAAGGGAGCAGTTGTGTCGCCCTGGTTATCAGAGAATGACTGTCAAACTGTCAAGGATGTGCTGGGAGTGGAGATAGTTCAGAAAAGAATAGCTGGGTTCAATCAGACAGGAGTGGTGCTTGTTGCAAACAATACTGGTGCTGCAATACATCCAAAGGCTGATGAGGAAGACATGAAGATGTTTGCCAATCTCCTAGGCGTAAAAATAGAGCAGAGTTCAGTTAATAATGGAACTCCATATGTCTCTTCAGGAATTCTTGCAAATAATCACGCCCTAGTTGTAGGATCATTGACTACCGGTCCTGAGATTATGATGTTGACTAGGGCTTTTCTAGATTAAGAACAGAGTTTGGATCCTCGGTGAGCTTTTCAAGTGAGATTGCTTCTTCTGTTCCATCAATCATGTCACGTAACACTATATTTCCTTGTTCTAGTTCTTGTGGTCCGACTATAATTGAGAATCTTGCATTTGTTGCCATCGCCATCTGTTTTTTCAGGTTACGTCCTGCCAAGTCAATGTCAGATGGTATGTTTGCTAGTCTGAGTAACGATGTAATGGATGTTGCAACTTTTTGCATCTCTGCATTGACGTACAGTACTGCAACTCTGTTTTGTGTTACCTCTGGAATTATTCCCTGCTCTTGCATTGTCAGAATGATTCTTTCAACTCCGCCAGCTACTCCTGTTGCACCAATGTCTTCTCTGCCAAAGGCTTTAGTTAATGAGTCGTATCGCCCGCCGCCGGCAAGAGCTCCCAATGTTGAATTTTTATCAAATACCTCAAAAACCACTCCTGAATAGTAGTCAAGCCCCCTAACTATTCCAAAATTAATTCTGACATTTGATACTCCCCGGTTCTCAAGCGAGTCAATCAGCAATTTTAGCTCATCCCAGGACTCTAGCTGTGTCGTATCAAATGCCTCTTCCACTTCTGATATTGTTCCTTTGATTTGTGAGAACTCTAGAATCTTTTCTAGCTTTTCTGTTTCATATCTGTCTTTGAATTCATTTAGGATTTCATTCTTGGATTTTTTTGCAGTTTTATCTACTGCTCGTAAAATGTCAGATACCAGTTGTGATTCTCTAGAGTCAAAAACTTTGTCAATGTAGGATTCTACTAGATTCCTGTGGTTAATGTCAACTGTGATATTTTTGAGCAATAGCGAATCAAACAATCTGGATGTCAATTCAATTACTTCAGATTCTGATTCGAGGGTAGCTTTTCCGTAAATCTCTATATCCCACTGGTGAAAGTAGCGATATCTTCCCTTTTGTGGCTCGTCGTATCGGAATACACCTCCAAAGCTTGAGATTTTTGCTGGAAGTCTCAGTGACTTTTGTGCTGTTGCGTATCTCGTCAGGCCAACTGTAAAATCAAATCGCAGTGCTACTTCCCTATCTCTTTTGTCTTTAAAGTAATAAATTTCGTCTCTGATTGCAGAACCTGACTTTGTCTCAAGCACTGACAATAGCTCAATTGGTGATGGGACCATAAACGAAAAGCCGTATAAATTGGATAGTTGTCTGAAATGATATCGTATGTGCTCGATGTTTACGCTCTCTTTTTCCTCAAAGTCTTTCATTCCTCGTGGCAGTTCCAAGACGATTACCTGTTGAATGGTTGTGATTTAGATATTTCTGTATGCATGCCTCACAGTAACAGGTCTAGTTTACAAATAATCCAATTCATCTCACATACAGATATTTTTCAGCAACGATAAATTGGAGACGCCTGATCTGGGGGTATGCAGACTATGCAGTTTTAGACACTAGTTGGGTTTGGAGGATCAGAGTAAACGGGATTGGTCTGTTGCATAGGATTACGGTATATTAGACGTATTGCGTAATTAATTCTAGACGTGGTTTTAGAAGATAATTTCTCGGATTATTCTGAAATTTTGGATTTTTAGGCATAAAATTACACAAGATATCGAATGTTGAAAAAAATCACCCGAATTACGCAAAAGGTCCATTGAATTTGTCATTGCTGAGAATTAAGACGCCCAACAGATGGGATTGTGCTCTGTTAATAATTAGAGATTATGCGTAATTGACTAAACCACACCAACCATCACAGCAATACTCTAACAAAATCATTAGACGTATTGCGTAATTAATTCTAGGTACGATTTTTAGAAGGTGATTTTTCAGATTATTCTGAAATTTTGGATTTTTAGGCATAAAATTACACAAGATATCGAATGTTGAAAAAAATCACACAAATTACGCAAAAGGCCCATTACCGTCATATCAAATGTGAACAAGTTGATGCGCGCAAGTCGATTGTTGTTTTGGTCAATTACGCATAGTCTCTATTACACATATCGATATGAATCAAACAAACAACATGTTTTATGCCTATAACGTCAAACTATTCGAGTTGATTTGGAGGGGGAGGCTAATGTATACGATTTACCAGTGTCAGTTATCTTTTGTTTTAGAACATTTGAAAGCATTCAGACCTGTAATACTCTTGATTAATTTTCCAACTTGCACCTTGCTAAAATCAATCTTAATTTTGGTATCAATAAAAAATCTAATCTCGGATTACATAGTTTGTTTGCTTGTTTTATAGCTCGTCATCATTTTTCTTTGCTTTATCGTTGATTCTCTTTCTAGAATATCAATTACTTGTCTCCATGGTGCTTCATCTAGTAGATTTACCTCTCTCATAGTCATGTTATACTGTATTGTCCAGAATGTAGTTCACCTCCCTAAACACGTAAAGTCACTAGTATATGGCATAGCAATCTTACTGACAATGATGATGGCATATGGTTCTTGTGTTATATGGATGATGTATCACATTGTGATCTGGTATGGTACCGTTTGAGCATCCAACAACAGAGAACACATTGTCAGTATTGGGACAGATGAAGATCATGGTAAACCAACATTGCTCCTTTTGGAATGCCACCATCAAAACTTGAAATAAAAATATAAAAATAATCACACTAGTTGAGTGTGAATGAGTTTATCCATGACTGGATTATGCTTTTATTTAATTCAGCAAATGCATTTACGTTATCATTGAAGGTGTCAATGTTTTGTACGGTTGCGTCAATCACAGTTTTTGCCAGTTGATTGTTCACAGTATTTGCTTGAATAATTTGCTTGTTGGTATCTATTATGGCAGTCTTTGCAGCAATTGGAATTTCAGTTGTAATTCCGGTTTTTTTTGCAAATTCATGCTGCACAGATACTGAAGCATTAATTGTTTTTTCACATGTTTTGATACATGCGTCTTGCAATTCCGTTATAGATTGAAAATATTGTGGTGTTATTTTTGAAATATTTTCAAAGTATTTTTGAACATTTTGCCTGTACATTGCATATACATTGTTTGATTGAGTTTGTGTGCTCATACTACCAACATTCCACTACTAGTATATATAGTCTTGGTAATAGATGGTAATGAGTTGTTATAAATACCAATAATTTACCAGGATAAGGATGTGTCTTTTTAGATACAGCAAATGTATGAATCAGCAAAGAACATGTTTTATGCCTATAACCAGTAGATAGGAAAGTGTTTCATTCAGAGCAAAAAATACCAATCAATCTCAAATAAATTAGATGGGAAAAGATATAGATCAAGGTGTGTAATTCCATCAAATGCGGTACTATCCTATCTACTGATAACGTCTTGACTATTCTAGCGGATTTAGGCATGGAGGTTGATGCATACGAGAAAAGATAGAGTAGTATCCAAAAACGTCTCGCATGTTATGAAGACTTCGGTCAGCCTACCGCCACAAAATCGCATTTCATCTCAGCATACCCGTATCAGGACAAAATCAGATAATGATATGCCTAAAAAATCTGGACAAACCAAGGACATGTGGAATAATCACACCATAAAAGATCGTACAGGGGAAAACATTTTTTAAAGCAAACATGCTTGTAACTTTTTTGTGGACAACGCTCTTTGCATGGAATCCATCAGAAACATACTGAATTACTTGTATGTATCAACCACTATACCTAAATCCGCTAGAATAGTCAAGACGATTTAGACATAAAACATGTTATTTGCTGATTCATACATTTTCTCTTATCGCCTGTTATTGTCTGAAAAGGCTGTTTTGACCCCTGTGTTTCTATTCCAGTTGATTCATACCTTTTCTCTTATCGTCTGTTATTATCCTAGTCGACTCATCTTACGACATTTTAGATTCAGATGGAACAGATAACGATATGATTGGATTTGATTTAGAACTGACAGATTATAAAATTTTACCTTTATGCTGAGCCTGAACTGTTATAGAATAGTATCCCAAATGTAACATAATGCAATGTCAGAATACATAAAGACAGCAAAATTCGTATGTATCAGCCTTCACGTCTGAATCGACTAGATTAATTGGACGTTATAGACATAAAACATGTTATTTGCTTGATTCATATCGAAATTCAAGCATAAGATTATGAATCATATTTTTGGAAATTTTGCATAGGTACTCACAAGCTTTTGATCGTTGCTATAACATTCTTTAACATTTTTCAAGCTCTGTTGAAATTTTCAGAGTATTTTTATTGGTATGGATAGAGATTCTTTCAGTTGAAGTCAATTGAATCATTAAACAGAAAGATTGTGAGATGTAAAAAATGTACCAGGCTTAAAGTGTACATAAGAGACGTTGCAAAAAACAAGGTAAGACGGTTCAAAGATGAAAAATATTACGGCAAGCCGCTTTCAGGATTTGGTGACGTTAATGCAAAGTTATTGATTATTGGATTGGCCCCGGCTGCTCATGGCGGAAACAGAACAGGCAGAATGTTTACGGGTGATTCTTCAGGGGATTGGGTAGCCAAAGTAATGCACATACACGGATTTGCCTCAATTCCCACAAGTCAAAGCAGAGATGACGGATTGATACTCAAAAATGCATACATAACTGCTGCAATAAGGTGTGCGCCACCACAAAACAAGCCCACACGAGACGAGATGGAGAATTGTTTTGCATACTTGGAGCAAGAAAAAGAGATTTTGCAAAATGTAACAACAGTCCTATGTCTTGGAAAAATTGCATACGATACTGCATGTAAGCTGTTTTCAGTAAGACCTGAAAAATTCGGACATGGTAAATTGTTTGAATATGATTCAATAAGGATTCTTACTTCATACCATCCATCAAAGCAGAACACGCAGACAGGACGACTGACCTGGAAACAGTGGTCTGCAGTATTTTTAAAAGCAAAAAAATTAGTAAAGTGAATGCAAAAAAAATGAACTACTTGCAAAAATAAAAATCACATAATGCAGGAATTGTAGCGTTTGACTCTAGCAGATGATGCAATTGCACTAGCAGTTGCTTGCTTCACTTGAGGCAGAGGATGCGCCAAGAGATCTCACAATCATGACTGACAAGGAGGACAAGGATCGATCCCATGTTCACGCTGATTAGAGAGCAATGCTCCTCCTCCTCCTCCTCCCCATCATGTAGGATTGCCAGACAGTCCTATTACTTTGCCAAAGTAATAGCCAGCAAAAATTGTTGCAGTAGACCAGATGCACGAACCTGCAAATGTGTAGATTATGAATTTTAGAATTTTCATTTTTAGCAGTCCGGCTGGAACTGAAATCATTTCCCTCATTACTGGGATCATTCGTCCGATGAATACTGCCTTGTCCCCATACTTTTCAAACCAAATCTCAACTCTTTGTAATTTTTTTTCTGACACCTTTACATACTTCAAATAGCGAAGCAAGACTGCCCGCCCAAGCTTTAATGCAACAAGATAGATTGCCGTGGTTCCAATGGTGGCACCAATTGCACCAAGAAGAACCATAGGAATTATGCCAATCAATGGAATTCCTTGTTGTGATGCCAAAAACCCAGCTGTTGGAAATATTGCAAGTGTAGGAATTGGCGGGATTATTGTTTCAAGCAAGGCAGCCAGGAAAATTCCTTCATAGAGATGCCCCCCTAGAAATTCTGTAATCCACACAAGAAACGAATCAAAAGGTTCCATTTGTTTCTGGCAATTAGATCCTACTAAATTACCTTGCGAGCAAGAGCTCGCACCAACTAGCCATGTTTCATGCCTAAAGACAGAGGTTAAAGAGGGAGAATCGTGCTTTGCCCAAACCACATGTTGCGTAACTGTCTACAGTTTTGAAGTATAGTTTTTCGTATGTATCAACCGTAAGAGTTTAGGTCCTCCTGACTAGAACATCTAAAATGTAAGAGTTTAGGTTGAGCACGAATTATAGATGTTCTAGTCAGGGGACCTAAACTCTTACTCTAAAATTCGTGCTCAACCTAAACTCTGATTATCAACCTCTACGCCTAAATCCATTAGAACAGTTGGATGTTATAGGCATAAAACATGCTATTTGCTGATTCATACAATTTTTTAAATATTCCAAAACACAATCATGGAAATTCAATCCCCTCATCCTGCATGTCTCCTTTATACTCATCAATATCTTGTGAGAATCAGATCCGACCTTTGAGCGACGACTGTTCGTGATCTTTCTGATTATGACATTTGGTCGTATTGCCCTCTGTCGTATTGTTATGGAAATCAGTTCCAGTTTGCAAAAACGTAAAGAGCATCATTCTTTCACGTTTCAATCTTTTTACAAATATGATGCAGTTCTTTTCGTTGTATTCTTTGGATATCATTGCTGATATTCTTCTCTCAAGATTCTTTTTTACTTGTAGTCTTTATGCTTCATTGGTGATTTTTGCCGCATCGTGAGAGGCATACAATATTCTCTTTAGGCATGCTGCAAATGCTGTGAATTCTTTTCCGGGATTTTTATATTGTATTGTCTCTTTCAATTCTCTGATATAGTAGAGATTATGCGTAATTGACTAAACCACACCGACTATTACAACAATACTCTAACAAAATCATTAGACGTATTGCGTAATTATTTCTAGGTATGATTTTTAGAAGATAGCCTCTCAGAGGATTCTGAAATTTTGGATTTTTAGGCATAAAATATTGAATGTTGAAAAAAATCACACAGATTACGCAAAAGGTCTAATAAACATTGACTAGATATCGCAAAAAATTCTCAAGACAGCGTGTGATTTTTATCTACACGTCACATACCAATCCCAATTAATAAAATCCCTACCAAAAAGAACCTGAATCAGCCAAGATACTAACGCTAATCATATGTATCAAGCAAAGAACATGTTTTATGCCTATAACGTCTTGACTATTCTAGTGAATTTAGACGTAGTGGTTGATACATGCAAATCTTGTATCAATCATCCAATCAAGCCCAATAGTTGTTCATATTTTCGTATGTATCAGGCCTCTGCGCGCCTGAATCAACTAAAATAGTCAAAACCTTATAGGCACAAAACATGTTATCTGCCTGATTCATGTCATTTTAAAGACGAATCCAGCATGCCGCCTAGATTAATAATCAGAAATACTCCAAAATGGATAATTGAGTTACAAGTTTTTAGATCATGCAACTGACGCAATAATTGAGGTCACAGCAAAAGACCTCAAAGAAGCACTCTCAGTAACTGCTTGTGCGGTGATTAATCTAACACTTGAACAAGACAAAGTAGAAGAAAAAGACCAGAAAGAGTTTGTAGCACAAGGAAAAGACCTGAGATACCTTTTGTTTAGCTGGATTGAAGAGATTACTTTTGTTCTGATTACTGAGGGATTTGCAATAAGTAGATTAGAGTTTAATATTAAAAAAGACAACGGCTACAAGATAATTGCCAAGGCGTACGGCGAATCTCTTAATTTTCATAAACACAATTTCAAAGTAGAGATAAAGGCACCAACATTTTATGACATGGAGATTCGGCAGGACGTTGGTGTTTATATGAGATTTTTGCTTGACTTGTAAGAAATTATTTCTAGTCCTCAAAACCAAATCACTATTGTGCAAAAGTATGAAAGCTGAGCGGTCCTTATCTATCATGTCATCGTAAATTATTTTATGGGAAGCTACGGCGGAACAGGGGATAAAGATGATCTGGACAACCATTCAGATCAGATGAATCCAAATAACGATGAATATCAAGGTGATGATGATGATTAATCATCACCATTTTTTTTCAACGCTAAAGTAGACAGTTCAACAGAAAAATGGTTACAAGACTGAAAAATGCAAAAAGACACACAGGGAATTAGGGGTATGAATCAAGCATCTAAATGTATTTTCCCATCTCAACTAGGCTGTTCTGATCTCTGATTCTCCATGTTTCAAAACATGCCAGAAATACTGAAAGCATCTTTAGTCCCTTTTCACTTTTCAGCTGACCCCGGACATTTCCATACATCACACATTTTCGAATAGAGTTTTCCGCATCATTGTTAGTTGATGGTACGCCGTGGTAATTGGTTTACAATCACCTATTTTTTTGACACAAACACGAAGGAACTTCAAAACTGTAGACAATTACATTTTTTAGTATAATTGGTTTTTGAGAGATATTGTCTAATGACCCAGAAATTGAAAAGATAAAGCAGAGAAAACTAGAAGAGATGCTCAAACAGCAGAATCAGCCAAGAGCTGAGCCTGGAATCGCAGATTTGAACGACACTAATTTTGAGCAGACAATATCAGCAGAGAATCCGACATTGGTGGATTTTTGGGCCGAGTGGTGCGGCCCGTGCAAGACGATGCATCCAGTTTTTGAGAGTCTGTCAACAAAGTATCCAAACATAAAATTTGCCAGAATTAATGTCGATAACAATCAAAATATTTCAATGAGATTTGCCGTTCAGTCAATTCCCACATTTATCATGTTCAAGTCAGGACAGGTTGTAGACAAAATGATGGGTGCAGTCGGTGCGCCTGGAATTCACATGATTTGTAAAAAGTATTCAGACTAGTAGGCGTATACCGGTTCTTTTTCTCTCTGAATTCTAACGATGTCATTTAGAACTTGCTGTTCTTCAGTGTCAAGTTTGTGCATGAACCTATTGAGTAGTTGTTTTGCTTGGTGTGATGGCGGAAACGTATAGTATACTTCCTCTTCAAAGATTTGTCTGTCAATGGTTACATCCCTAACAGAACAGGCAACCTCGTCTCCGGTTTTAGCCGAAGCTACTGTCTTTTTATCAAGCTGAAGTTGATGAATGTTTCCAACCTTTTTTCCGGCCATATTCATAAACGGAATCTTTTGTTTTAGGGTTCCCACATCTATGTGAATTCCAAAGACGGCTGGATTGTTATTTCTAAAGATCATTCCTTTGAGAAAAGTAAACTTTGCAATTGGGACCAGTTCTGAGAATATTGCATCCTCCTCGTTTGCACTGTCCTCTTCAACCCATGCATTATAATTGTCAATCAAGCTATAGATTACTTTGTCTTCAAACACCCTGATATGGCTAACTTTGGATTCCTCTCTTGCATCAGGTAAAACATTGACATTAAATGACAAGATAACTCCCAGGTGTCTGTCTTTTTCTTTGATTGTTTTTGCCTCTATGATATCCCGTCTGGTAACAGGACCAATGTCGGCTTTGGCAACAGGTACTTGCGAGTGTTTAAGCATCTCGATTATGGCCTCAAGCGAGCCTATCGTATCGCATTTTAGGATAACACCGTCAGTTTCAGTATCTATAAACATAGATTTCATCTCAGATTCGATGAGTTTGGTGAATTTTTCAATCTCTGATTTATCTGATGCGACATAAAGGGTACTTCCTGGAAGAACCCCTTCAAGGTCAGGTGATACAATTTTTAGTCCGGCAGCGGCATTTGCCTGCAAAACTGGCTTGAATTTGTCTCTGGGATCTCGCATCTCATCGAGGGGTTTTGGCAAGAGTAACGCCCTTGGTTTTATAGTGATAACAGAGTCTCTTTTAGCTACAACAATGCTGTTCTCTTTTTTGATTACCCCATCAATTAGGATAATATTGGCCGTCTGTCCCAATCCTATCTCATCTTTTATCTCCAAGATAATGCCACGCGGATCTTTTTCTTCTTGATCGAGTCTTTTGTGAAGATATTGTTGCGTCAGTCCTACCAATACGCTAAGCAGTTCTGGAATCCCAACCCCGGATCGTGCAGAAATTGGAACGATTGCAATCTCAGATTTAAAGTCCTTAACACGGTAAAATGCTTCTGATTTGTATCCTAGAATGGACAGAGTTCCCACTACATCGTATATCTTTTGATCAAGATCAGCCTGGACTGTTGCATCTTGTTCTTTCAACACCTTTGAGATAAATGAGGATTCAGATTTTCTCCATCCTGAAATTTGATCACATTTGTTTAGCGCAACAACAAATGGGACATTTCTGTTCTGTAAAATGCTCAAGCTTTCGCTTGTCTGCGGTTGAAATCCACGATTAACATCAATTACAAGAATTGCAATGTCAGCTGCTGAACCCCCTCTAGAACGAAGATTTCTAAAAACTTCGTGTCCCGGAGTGTCAACAACTAGGATTCCTGGAACTTTGTTTTCTGATTCCTCAAGTTTCTTGTATAGGATGCCACATGTTTCCTTAATTGTATTGATTGGAAGAAAGCTGGCGCCGATGTGCTGTGTGATTCCACCTGCCTCCCTGGTTTGAACGCCTGTGCCACGAATTCTATCTAAAAGAGATGTTTTACCAGAGTCTACATGACCGAGAACCGCCACTATGGGCTGACGAATTTGCAAATCAGATCACTCAAACGCTACCCTCGATTCGTGATCAAAGCTATCTTGTGAATCTGATGCATGAATGATATTTTCACTTAATCCTAGTCCAAAGTCTCCCCTGATGGAACCAGGTTCTGCTTCAAACGATTTAGTTGCGCCGATCATAATTCTGGTAGTTGCAATTGCGTTATTTCCCTCAATAATTGCTGCAACTATAGGTCCTGATATGATAAATGATGTCAGTTCGCCAAAGAAGGGTTTGTCCTTGTGAACATCATAGAACTTTTCTGCCTGTTCTTGAGTAAATGTGAACATTTTTAGTTTCAAAATTTTGAATCCTTTTCTTTCAAATCTTGAGATGACTCTACCTACAAGGCTTCTAGATACTGCGTCTGGCTTTACAATGAATAGGGTTTTTTCAGACAATGTTACTTCTTTCTGATTCCGCCTTTAACATGTTTCTTGGTCCACTTTAATTTTCTTGGATCACGCTTTAGAACTAGTGCATTCTTTTTACACTTTGAAGAGCAGAACCACAAGACAGTTCCATCATTTTTAGCAAACATTGTACCGGACCCTTTGGCAACTGCTCTGCCACAGAAACTGCACGGTTTAACTAAAAGACTCGTATCTAATCACCTATTTGATCTTTTTTGCTTCTCTCTCTGTTTCCCTTAGCATTAGGATTTCGCCGGTTCTAATAGAACCTTTGACATTTCTTGTAAGAATTCTTCCTTTGTCGTTTCCTGTAAGAACTTTAACTCTAACTTGAATTACCTCTCCGGCAATGCCAGTTCGTCCAACAATTTGAATAATTTCAGATTGAACTACGTGTTCAGTTGGAGAGTTCATTGATCAGTCTTTCCACCCTTTATTTTAGAAATTGTTGTTATAATTTGATCCACTATATGTTGCGCATCGCCAGCATCCAAAATTGCTGCAGCCGCTGAAGTAATTTCTATACCCAATGAACTGCCCAATTCCTGCTTTGTTGGAACAAATACAAATGCTGCACCCTGTTCTTCACATAGAATTGGAAGATGTGCTACTACCTCTGGGGGTTCAACATCTTCAGCTATAACGATTAGCTTGCTAGAACCACGCTCGATTGCCTTGGTGGCTTCGTTGGTTCCTTTCTTGACTTTACCGCTAGTAGCTGCTATTCTAAGGGCCTCCAAAATTGGATTTACGAGATCTGGCGGTGTCTCAAATTTAACATAATATGCTTTTCCCATAATTTGTCACCCTAGGGGTCATTCTCCATTCTATCGATCGATTCGTTTGGTATTAAAAGTGTTATCGGGAAATAATTGCAAGGGTTTAGGTCAGCATAAGGACAAGATTTCATGATCTGCCGTATCTAAATTAAATCCAATCACACAGTAGATAGAAAAGTGCCACATTTGATGGAATTACACAATCTCGTTCTAGCTTTTCCTATCTAATCTATTTGATTGATTAGTATTTTTTGCTCCAAATGAAACACTTCCTATCTACTGAATCACATCACTGGCTCCATCTGAATTTAACACTGTAAGATGAGACGGTCCATGGACTAGGATGATAATACGGGGCAGTCTAAAGACGTCTTGCATGATATGAAAATCCCCATCATCACAAAATTCTCCATCTCAGTGAAGACCAATATTATGGTAAAAACAGATAATGATGTGTCTAAAAAATCAAGGTATGTCATGCCTACATGGAGCAGAATCCCAATTGCAGATATGCTATGAGAGACACCTATCCCAAACTTTTGCAAATGATTGACTTTACTTTTTTGAGATATTCGGACATCAAAGAGTCTAGCTTTTCTTGACTTTCAGCTTCTGCATAGACTCTGACAATTGGTTCTGTTCCGCTAGGTCTAATCATCACCCAGTTTTTTGGATCAATTGTAATTTTGATGCCGTCAGTTGTATCAGAACTTGGAAACTCGTCTTTAAGCGAGGAGATTAAGTTTGAAGCATTTTCAGGAGAGCACGAAACTTTGTCCTTTGTAGTAAAAGATGGAGGCAAGCTGACAATTTCATCTGATAGAGATCTTTCCAAAGTTGCCAAAAGATCAAGCATTAATGCCAGGGTCATGCAGCCATCTCTGACTTGATTATGCTTTCCATACATGAATCCACCGTTCTCTTCAAATCCGATTAATGCATTACTTGGAACCATCTTTCTTGACACTTCAACACTGCCTACCTTTGTTCGGATAACTTTGGAATTAAATTCTTTAGCTAGAACTTCAACATTAGAAGCAGAGTTCAAACAAGTGACAATCAGAGAATTTGGATTTTTCTTCAAGATGTGTCGAATAAGGACCAGTGCAGATTTATCGCCGGTTAGAATATTGCCTTTATTGTCACAGAAGATACTTCGATCCCCATCTCCATCAAACGCAATTCCAAAATCAGCATTGTTTTCCGTTACAGTCCTTGAGAGAACTGAAAGATTTTGTGGCGTTGGTTCTGATCCACGTCCTGGAAAGTTTCCATCAATATTTTGATTTACCAAGAGTGTCTCACATTGCAGTAATTTACAAAAAGCTGGTGCAGTAACTGCTTGTACACCATTACCCAAATCCAAAACAACTTTGAAATTTTTTGATGCTATCAACTTTGAATCAACTTGAGATACAATTCCTTTAAGATATGTCTCAATTGCCCTCTTCTCTGTTCCTGTGATACCCCAATTTTGGGTATTCTTTGTCCAACTTTTTTGGAGGTAGATGTCTTCAATCACTAATTCATCTTCTCGCGAAATCTCAACTCCATCTTTTGCAGCAGGTTTGATTCCATTGTACTGAGGAGGATTATGAGAAGCAGTAATCATTATTCCACCAGAATATCCCAGGGTCTTTACTGCAAATTCAAGACAGGGTGTTGGGATGATTCCTGCAACATTACAATCAATTCCTATTGAATTGAGCGTGGAGCTTAGAACTTTGCAGATTGCCGGACTTGATTCTCTTCCATCAAAGCCAATCAGTACAGGTCCCCTTTCAAAGTAGGTTCCAATAGATAGGGTCATATCATGAACAAACTCTAGTGTAAGGTCTTTGGAGAATACGCCACGAATTCCATTAGTGCCAAAAAATTTTGCCACGATATTATACAATAATGGATAAATTTGTGTGTATACCATAGATTACAAATCTTTTCAATTTATCTTGTTGAAAGATATTTGCACCTACCTTTTATCACCATTTTTGATCCTTTAGTAATGATCTGAACTAGAAGATTGAGAAAATAAAGTACTTGGAAAGATTACTCCAACTGAGATTATTCCAATTATTATTATTATTAGCAATGTAAACTTGTATGAACCAGCAAAGAACATGTTTTATGCCTATAACATTCAACGTTGTATCAACCTTCACGCCTGAATCGACTAGATTGGTTGAACGTTTTAGGTATAAAACATGTTATTTGTTTGATTCATACAAATTATTCACAAGTGCTGAAAACTGTAATTTTAAATTATCTTTATCTAGGCTTTTTCTGTCTATTTCTAATGGTTCTATGAGATTAGTACTTGCAGCAACGTTTCTTAGATTTCTAGTTTTATCCAAGATTTGATCTATTGTTTGATTTGTAATTTGATTAGTTTCTGTCATTTGTAATACTCCACTTATCACTGGCATTAATATCAAAGAGTCTTCTGCAACTTTTGGATTGTCATTAACTTGTTTAGAATTTTTAAATCTGTCTTCCATTTTCCCTAAAATTAATTCCACATTTCTTGCTGCTTGATAAAAGTAAAAAGCGTCTGTATTTGGATGATCAAGCCATCGAGTTTTAATCTCTCGTAAAAACGCTCTTAATTTTTCTAGATTATCCAATATTGACATATCTACTACACCGGTATCTTCCATACGATTTAGAGAATCGCTAATCTCTTGAATTATTTGTTGCCTCATGATGGAATCACCATTTACCATTCACCATTATATTAGTATTCATGGAATTAAAATTATACTCATAATTGTTATATAAAATACTAAAATTATGCATTTGAATAAATAAGACCATTCAATTTTCTGACAAAATTACTATGTTTATTATTTTAAGATGATATTTCAGTGTAATTTGATCTCGTGCTTAGATGTGTCTTTTTGGGCTTTGTTCAATTTCGGTGATCAGATCATCTAAATTGACCAGAGCCTTGTATATTTTCAATCTTTAGAAGATCGTGTTTTGGGTCTCGATAATGCAACAGTACCAAATTGTATAAACGCATATTAGAGATGCCACAATTTTATTTTCATGAATAAAGGAGTAATAATTGGCGTGATTGTTGTAGTTGTTGCAATAGGTGGATTTTTAGCTAGCCCACTATTTTATGAAACAGAAGTTAATGAGCCATTACCAATGGCACTTGGTAAAATTGAAAAAGGTTTGACATTGCAAAAGTTTTCAAACATGGATGATCAGGATCGTCAAACTCTGATAGAAAAGATGCCTGAAAAAGTAAAAGACATGATCATGGAAGAGTCTGCTACAATGTCCACAAGTGTATCTGAGAATATGGGTGATATGATGCACGAGAGCTCCACAGAGAGTGCAATTGAAATTGTAAAAACTGGAGAATTTATGGGGCTTGCAGGTCATAGCGCTCAAGGTATTGCCAAGATCATTAAAGTCGATGACATGACATTCCTTAGATTTGAGAATTTTGAGGTAACAAACGGACCAGATCTTCGAGTGTACATAACTCAAGACGGCAATGTCAAAGAAGGCATTCATTTGGAGAAATTAAAAGGCAGTAAAGGAGATCAAAATTATCTTTTAGAAGACATTGATGTTGGAGTTTATGACAGTGTAGTGATCTATTGTCAGCCATTTGGTGCATATTTTGGTGAGGCTACTCTGAATTGATTATTTTCGTAACTGTCTACAGTTGTAAAGTATAATTTTTCAAATATTCCAAAGCATAATCATGGAAATTCAATCCCCTCATCCTGCATGTTCCTTTATACTCATCAATATCTTGGGAGAATCTGCTCCGACCTTTGAGCGATAACTGTTTGTGATCTTTTTAATTATGACATTTGGTCGTATAGCCTCTGTCGTATTGTTATGGAAATCAGTTCCAGTCTGCAAAAACGTAAAGAGCATCATTCTTTCACGTTTCAATCTTTTTACAAACCTGGTGCAGTTCTTTTCGTTGTATTTTTTGGCTATCATTGCAGATATTCTTCTCTCAAGATTCTTTTTTACTTGTAGTCTTTATGCTTCATTGGTAATTTTTGCCGTATCGTGAGAGGCACACAATATTCTCTTTAGGCGTGCTGCAAATACTGTGAATTCTTTTCCTGGATTCTTGTATTGAATTGTCTCATTCAATTCTCTGATATAGTGAATGTGGCATTTTTGGTAATTGTCTAGAGTTTTGAAGTTTCTTCGTGTTTGTGTCAAAAAAATAACCTGTTTTGACATATCTTATGCGTAATACTTCAAAACTGTAGACAGTTACAATGATTCTCTGATTGTGTTGTATTGCATTTTTTTTTTGAAAACATGTTCACTATGCTTCTGATTACAGTGACGTCAAATTGTCCTCTAGGTGAAAGTTTGCCATCATTTTCAAATGTCTTTTTGCATGATTTGCAGGCATATTTGTGTAAAATATGCTCAGTTACGTTATACTCTTGTGGTGGTGGAATACTCACCATGTTGCGTTTTTTTGTGCCAATCTGAGTAATGTCTGTACTTTTACATTTTGGACAAACTGTTGAATTGTGATGTATCGTTTTTTGTGGTGTGAATGTGTGTGTTTTACCCGTGTCCCAAGACGCCTCCTCGGTTTGGTTCAGTATCTTTTTTCTCTTTCTTGTCCTTTTCCCCTTGCAAGGGCTTGCGAGATGGTGGCGTATGTGGATTTTCATAATAGGATAGTTTATGTTTCAATTTATCATTTGATCTTGTCAAACTGTTAATTGATCGTATGTATCAACCTCTACGCCTAAATCCACTAGAATAGTCAAGACGTTTTAGGCATAAAACATGTTCTTTGCTTGATTCATACAATTGATCTTGTCAGACTTTTATTGTGTTTTATTAGATCATCTATGATTAATTAGAGTTGTTTGTTTTCTAGTCTTAATTCTAAATTAATTTTGTCAGACTTGCTCATATCAAAAGGTGGATAAGGTTACTCAGATCTTTCAGTTTAATTTTGATCTAGGCATAAAGGTTGATTCATACCTTTACTGAAAAGATGTTTTGCGCAAAGCCATCCTCTAGGTGTGTGTTTAGTAGTTTTGCCCTTGCAGCAATATCTACAGTTAGCAGTTCTGGAATTGATGGATATCTACTTGGAATGTATTTGATTTGATTTGACATGCCAGTGTTTTTCAGGTACTGCATTGGCTGCTTTCTTGCATGATCAAATGCAAAACTTGACTTGCCGGCATACGGTATTTGCTCTACTATATTTTGTGTACTCATTTTATCGCCTCCATAGGCTCAACTCACACCTATCTGCTGAGCCGGCTGCATTGCTACAGGTATAATGGGTTTGAACTGTTTGACTAGGTCAAAAAATATGCTGTATATCTACAGCTTGTTCTCTATTTTCTTGAGGACGTCTATCATCTCTGTATGATTTTGTGTTTGAGATGATGCTATCTCTTTTTGAGATGATGCTATCTCTTTTTGAGATGATGCTATCTCTTTTTGAGATGATGCTATCTCTTTTTGAGATGATGCTATCTCTTTTTGAGATGATGCTATCTCTTTTTGAGATGATGCTATCTCTTTTTGAGATGATGCTATCTCTTTCAAGGAACCGTCCATCATTTTGAGGATGTCTGTCTGCTTGCCAGAACTTTCATCCAGTCTTTTGAGGAGGTCATTTTGCTCATTGAATCGTTGGTGCAGTTTCTTTGCCACCTGTCGAGTTGCAAGCATCATGTAAATGCCTACACCGCCAGCAATAATAAAGGCAGCTCCCAATGCGACTAGCATGTCATAGTAGGGTGGTGCATATCCGATGCCTAGAATTATACCGCCAACTATGGTGATTCCAAAGAGAAACGCATTGTCTCGCAGTATGTCACTCATGTCCTTCATTGTTGTGCTCCTCTAAAAAAACTAAGAGACAGGTACAATCTCTGGTTCCTTGACTGTTTTTGCAACATTTTTACTGCAATAACATGTGGTATTCCCCCTAAACTTGTAATTGTCTAGAGTTTTGAAGTTACTTCGTGCTTGTGCCAAAAAAATAACCTGTTTTGACATATCTTGTGCGTAATACTTCAAAAGTAAGAGTTTAGATCTCCTGACTAGAACATCTAAAATTTGTGCTCAACCTAAACTTTTACCGTCAAAACTGTAGACAGTTACAAGTTGTTTGTTTTCTAGTCTTAATTCTAAATTAATTTTGTCAGACTTGCTCATATCAAAAGATGGATAAGGTTACTCAGATCTTTCAGTTTAATTTTGATCTAGGCATGAAGGTTGATTCATACCTTTACTGAAAAGATGTTTTGCACAAAGCCATCCTCTAGCTGTGTCTTTAGTAGTTTTGCCCTTGCAGCAATATCTACAGTTAGCAGTCCTGGAATTGATGGATATCTACTTGGAATGTATTTTATTGTAATTGTCTATAGTTTTGAAGTTACTTTGTGTTTGTGTAGAAAAAACGACATGTTTGGGTAATTGTCTAGAGTTTTGAAGTTCCTTCGTGTTTGTGTCAAAAAAATAACCTGTTTTGACATATCTTGTGCGTAATACTTCAAAACTGTAGACAGTTACATGTTTGGACATATCTTGTGCGTAATACTTCAAAACGGTAGAGTTACCTTTTATTTGATTTGACATGCCAGTGTTTTTCAGGTACTGTATTGACTGCTTTCTTGCATGATCAAATGCAAAACTTGACTTGCCGGCATACGGTATTTGCTCTACTATATTTTGTGTACTCATTTTATCGCCTCCATAGGCTCAACTCACACCCATCTGCTGAGCCGGCTGTATTGCTACAGGTATAATGGGTTTGAACTGTTTGACTAGGTCAAAAAATATGCTGTATATCTACAGCTTGTTCTCTATTTTCTTGAGGACGTCTATCATCTCTGTATGATTTTGTGTTTGAGATGATGCTATCTCTTTTTGAGATGATGCTATCTCTTTTTGAGATGATGCTATCTCTTTCAAGGAACCGTCCATCATTTTGAGGATGTCTGTCTGCTTGCCAGAACTTTCATCCAGTCTTTTGAGGAGGTCATTTTGCTCATTGAATCGTTGGTGCAGTTTCTTTGCCACCTGTCGAGTTGCAAGCATCATGTAAATGCCTACACCGCCAGCAATAATAAAGGCAGCTCCCAATGCGACTAGCATGTCATAGTAGGGTGGTGCATATCCGATGCCTAGAATTATACCGCCAACTATGGTGATTCCAAAGAGAAACGCATTGTCTCGCAGTATGTCACTCATGTCCTTCATTGTTGTGCTCCTCTAAAAAAACTAAGAGACAGGTACAATCTCTGGTTCCTTGACTGTTTTTGCAACATTTTTACTGCAATAACATGTGGTATTCCCCCTAAACTTGGATCCTACACACTCACATATTTCATCGCTAATGATGTATGATTTTCCAGGGGTTGATGCCTTTACCTGAGAGTTTATGCGTAATTGACCAAAATAACAAAAGAGTTTATGCGTAATTGACCAAAATAACAAACAACATTCGACTTGTACACATCAACATGTTCACATTTGATATGATGGTAATAGACCTTTTGCGTAATTAGAGTGATTTTTTTCAACATTTAATATTTTGTGTAATTTTATGCCTAAAAATTCAAAATTTCAGAATAATCCGAGAAATTATCTTCTAAAACCACGTCTAGGAATAATTACGCAATACGTCTAATGATTTTGTTAGAGTATGTTGTAACGGTTGGAGTGGTTTAGTCAATTACGCATAATCTCTTGATATTCTACAAATGTTACGGCGCTGAATTTTTCATAAATCCTAAAGCCTAAAAAGGCAAATCCCGTCTTTTGCATCTTTTTGATTTCTGTAAATGATTAATAATGAGAAAATATTCATCATAAAGTCATGAAAAAGACAGTACTAGGAATCACAATAGTTGGCAAAGACAGCGAGGGAATTGTAGCCATATTTACAAATTTTGCATTTTCAAAAGGCGGAAACATTGAAAAAGTAAACCAAAATGTAATCAAGGGTCTTTTTGGAATGTATCTAGAGGTATCCTTTTCAAAAACAGTAGATGTAAAGAGATTTGATGTCGAAATACAAAGTTTAGCCAAAAAAGAAGGGATGGATGTAAGCATACACCACGAGACAAATTCGCAGAAAAATATTGCAGTATTTGTTACAAAAGAGTCACTCTGTCTTGAGATAATTCTCAACAGTATGAAATCACTCAAAGGAAAAATCTCAGTTATAGTCAGTACGGAAGAGACACTTGCACCATTAGCAAAAAAGGCAAAGATCCCATTTGTCACAGTACAAGAAAAAAATCAGCAAAAGGCAGAAGAAAAGATTATTGGAATATGCAAAAAATATGAGATTGATTTGATCTCACTTGCAAGATACATGAGAATTCTCAGCCCCAACTTTGTTTGGAGATATCCAAATAGAATAATCAACATTCATCCGGCATTATTGCCGGCATTCCCGGGAGCACTGGCATATGCGCAGGCCTATGAAAGAGGCACAAAAATTGTCGGAGTAACTGCACATTATGTTACAGAAAACTTGGATCAGGGGCCAATCATTCTTCAAGATTCATTCAAGGTAGATCCAAACGACACATTAGAAAGAATTAAAATAAAAGGACGAAAATTAGAAGCCAATACGTTGCTTAAAGCAATGAAGATGCATCTAGAGAATAAACTCGAAGTTCGTTGGAGAAAGGTTCACATAAGATCAAAGTGAATTAAATGGTAGACATCAGAGCACAATTTGATCCTAATCTTAGAAAGTCAATTAAAAAAAGAAAGCAGATAGCAGTAATTCCAATCGGATCAATAGAGCAGCACGGTCCGCATTTGCCCATATCAACTGATTCAGATATCGTAACTGAAGTAGCAAAAAGACTCTCTGAAATGAAGGGATATCTTCTCCTTCCAACACTTTCCTGCGGAGTCTCATTTGAGCATGCGCCATTTTTTAATTTGAGTGTCAGAGAATCAACCTTACGTGCTGTTCTGACTGACTTGTGCTTGTCACTTTTGGCAAACAACATAAAGACAGTTTTCATAATTAACGGACATCATGGAAATCTAAATTCATTGAAAAATATCAATGTTAAACTCCAAGGACTCTCAAAAGACAGGCTCAAAGTGTTTCCATTATCGTATTGGCATTTTATGAAAAGGGAGTTTGATCATGCGGGGTTTGTAGAGACATCACTAATGCTAACAATTTCAAAAAACGTCAGGATGAGATTGGCAAAAAAAGGGCTAGTTACAGATGGGATGACAAAACAAGAGATCAAAATACTGGGAAAACTAGCTAATCAATCGTTTCCCCAAGCCACCAAAAATGGAATCTGGGGCGATCCTACAGGGGCTACAAAGAGAGATGGACAGGCAATTTTGGCTGAAATCGTGAAAAATCTAGGAAAAAAATGTCAAACTTGCCTTACCTAACATGGCTTTTAGTTACACCAATGAAATTTTAATATAAGCCCTCAATATCAAAGCCAATAAGTGAAATAAATGTCCGTTGATATGGCAGTAAAAGTATTGGATGAGAGTATCAATCAGGTTGTATTGATAAAGCTCAAAGGAAACAAGGCGATTAGAGGTAATCTGCTTGGTTTTGACCAACACATGAACCTGCTACTCGAATCTTCAGAGGAAATTCATGCTGAAGGCGATTCAAACAGCCTTGGAACCATCATAGTCAGAGGAGATAACGTAGTCATGATATCCCCTCCACCACCAGAAAACAGGTGATTAGAGATGACAAAAGGCACAACTTCTATGGGTGGTTTTACAAAGAAAAAAGTTCACATCAGATGTAGAAGGTGTGGCAAAAACTCGTTTCACAAACGTCACCACCAATGTGCAAGTTGTGGATTCCCAGAGGCTAAACGCAGAAAATATTCCTGGATCAAATGGTATACATAAATGCAAGAAATTGTTCTTTTTCTTAGTTCGCTAGCCGGCGTAGCCACAGCCGTTGCTGTGCGAAAAATCCCAAGAAACAAAAATCAACTGCTCAGCATTGGTGCTAGTTCACACATTAAAAGTCAGATTAATACTCTAAAAATTGAAGAGGATATTCTTACAAAGACAATTACAAGACTATACCAGGCAGAATCAGAATTTTCTAAAATTCAAAAGGACAGACTGTTACTAAAATATCAGCATCAGTTGGGAATTGTTTTGGCCAAACTAGAAAAACTAGAACAGGCAAGTAAACATCCGGACTTGGGTCCGGTAGGTGACGGTCTGATTACTTTGATGGATCAGAAATTATCAAAACTAGATGACAGATTGTACGAGTTGTCATCAAGGATGGCAGGTGCAAAGATTAAAACACCAAAAGCAAAGGAAGAAGTAAAACAAAGTACATCAGAACCATTCAACTTTGAGATACCAAAAGAAACAAAGCCGATTGCGATTCCTCAAAGTTCTAGGCAGTCATTTGAATTAACCACTTTGACAAATATTTCAAAAACAAAATCAAGACTCCCGCTAATGGCAAACAAGGAGCCAAAACCAGAGATTGTAAATTCAATGCCGCAACCAGCTATAATTCACACAGAGATGATCAAACCAAAACAAGATAAAATTGAGACTGTTCAGTCATCTGTATCAGAGTCTAGACTGGACATTAGCAAAGAGGTCGCAAAGATTACAAAACACAAGGCACTCCCAGAACAAAAACCGATCACACTAGATGATGACTATGTAGATGATGATGATGAGGATTTAAACGAAATTAAAGGAAATATTACTAGAATTCTATCAAAGCTTGATCAAGCAGAGGTAGAGTAATTGTCATATGATAGTGCTATTTTGGCATTATCAAATAGTGCACTGGGATTTGTCAGGAATAACCATGTAATCGGGCTAGGTAGCGGCAGAGCCGCCACCATACTTGTAAAGTCACTTGGAAAATTAATCAGGCTAGGAAACTATAACATTAGAGGAATTCCAACCTCGCTACAAATCAAATTGATTGCAGAAAAGGCTGGAATACCCCTAGTGGAGGCTGATCAGGTAGAGCACATTGATGTCGTATTTGATGGCGCAGATCAAATCGACTCTCAAAAATTTGTAATCAAGGGAGGAGGCGGCGCTTTACTGCGAGAAAATATTTTGTTTAGTCTTGCAAATAAAGTCATAGTCATGGCAGACAAGACAAAGTTTGTAAAAAATCTCACAAGAGCCGTTCCAGTAGAGGTCCACCCGCTTGCTAGAAATTCAGTGACAGATTCCATCAAAAAATTGGGGGGAAAGGCACGACTGCGAACGCTGGACAGGGACTATCCGTTTTTTACAGAAAATGGCAACATAATTTTGGACTGTAATTTTGGAACCATAAAAAACCCAAAAGCACTTGCTCTAAAGATAAAACAGACAGTCGGGGTTTTAGAATCAGGGATTTTTCTCAGAAGACCAGATGTGGTGTATAGAGCCAGAACAGGCGGCAAATTTGACGTTCTTTAGAATGGTTTGACGGCTCTATTTTTTGCCAAATTTTCCCAATAGTGGAACAAAGACATATCTTGATTGATTTTTAATTTCAATTATTCCTTTAGGTGTTTTTTTTAACAAGACCAGTGATTGAGAAGAATCCCCTACAGGCGCAATCAAGAGTCCATTTGTACCTAGCTGCTCAAGTAACGGTATGGGAATTTCCGTGCATGCTGCAGTAATTATGATTCTATCAAAAGGCGATTCTTTTGGATAACCCAGACTGCCATCGCCCAAGATCACATGGACGTTGTCTGGTTTGAATTTTTTCAAATTTTCTCTTGCAAACTCTGCTAGCTCTGAGTGAATTTCAACAGAATAGACAGTGCCTGTTTCTGCCAGGTAAGAGAGAATTCCAGTCTGCCAGGCAGAGCCGGTGCCAATCTCGAGGATCTTTTGCCCGTCTCGGATATCCAGCCATTCTGTCATTGTTGATACGACTCCCGGTTGAGAGATGCTCTGATCTTTCATAATTGCAAGAGGTTCATTGCAATAGGCTCTGTCTAGTTCCGACGCTGGGACAAATTCATGCCTAGGAACGCCCCTAAATGCAGACTCTACCATGTCATCATGGAGAAATCCAGAGGATCTTAGAGAATCAATCAGATTATCCAATGCAGTCCGGTATTTTTTTTCAATATTGATTCTCTTCAACTAGTATGGACAGGACTTGTTCTGATTTAAACCCAATTTATTATTTCAAGAAAGGACTGGCTTTTCGTTTGACTAGTTTGCCATGGCCCAGCCTTCCAATTACTTCAAAGTCATCAGCAACTATCTCCCCCCTAACGATCGTTTTGACGGGCCAGCCTTGCAGGCTTTTTCCCTCATATACAGTATAGTCAGAAAAACTGCCAAATAGATCAGATGTTACCTTTTTTTCTTTTTTCAAATTAATCATAGTAATGTCCGCATCAGAATTTTTTTCCAATGTTCCCTTTTGCGGATACATTCCAAAGATTTGAGCGGCATTTCTGCTTGTAAATTGTACAAATTGCTCAAGTGTTATTCTACTTTGATTTACACCATAATTGAGCAATATTGGAATTACGGTTCCAATGCCTGGAAATCCGGCCAACGCTGTCCAGATGTTATCCCCACCTAGTTTGAGTTTGAGCTGATTTGCAACATGATCCGTACCCACAGTATCAACAAGATTGCAAGAGAGTGCATTCCAGACTGCCTTGTTGTCACTTTCTGTCCTTATTGGAGGCATAACTTTGGCAAGATATCCCTCTTGTTTTTCAACAGACAATGTAAGATAGTGAGGACATGTCTCAACAAAAATTTTTGTGCCAAGTTTTTTCTCTTCTTCAATTTGTGCCAGTGCATGAGCCGAGCCGATGTGAACAAAGTAGATGACACAATTATAATCTCGTCCAAACTTTGAGACCGTCTTTATTGCCTTGGCCTCAAATTCAGGAGAACGGCTTGCAGACCATGCAGACAGCCCGTCTTGTTTCTTCTCTTTTGCAGTTTTAATTCCACATCCACATGATTCATAGTCTTCTGCATGGACAAGCACTGGACAGCCAAGTAAGGCTGCAGCCTTTACAGTCTGTTCTACTAGTTTATCAGTAATGTCTACTTTAGCCTCTACAAGTTCAGAGAGATTTGGGGGCATGTCCATGTACACATGGCCAATTTCACCACCCAGATTCATGTAAATTTTAAAAGATGTGATTCCTTGTTCAACACACAGACTCATCTCGTTGATTTGTTGGGGAGTAAAGATAGAAGCATGAATTGAATAATCAATATAGTGACTTTGAGATGATGCATCAAGCTGGGCTTGCAGTGAGATGGAAAATGGATTTTGCAGCCTGAGCATTCTCATCATGGTTGTTATTCCACCAATTGCAGCAGCATTGGATTCGGTTTTTGCTGATTCATTTATTGGAGAATATACGCCATAATGAACGTGGGTATCAATTGGGCCTGGAATGGAGATCAGGCCACTACCGTTAATCTTGTTATCACAGGCAGGGATATCGTTTGTAAATCCTGCAATTCTTCCCTCATCAATTAGGATATTTTTGTCAATCATTCCCTGAGGAAGCATAACGTGCGAATCAACAATCACAGTATCATACGTCATCTGAGAATTTCATACCTGGCAGTCTATTATGCGTTGAGAAAATGAATAAAAATGCATGTAGAAGAGCAATCAGGGGGCCGGTGGTTTAGTGGTATAATGCCTCGTTCGCAACGAGGATGTCGAGGGTTCGATTCCCTCCCGGTCCACTTTTCTTGTGGTATCCTAAAAGTAGTATGCCCTTTACTTGACATGATATTCTCTCCTGTATGCTCATCAATAACTGTTGTTCCAGGTTTTGACATCTTTCTTGCAAATGCCATAAGAGTTCAAGTCCAATATCAAATTAGGCATAACATTGTTTTTAGTTATGTAGATTCATGCCTAACTGAAGGATGAACTTGAACTCTTACCAAATGCCTGTACTGGTGTCTCCAAGTTATCCCAGTCAATGGACATGTGCGGTCTTTCCATATTGTACCATTTCATGAACAAATCTATTGGATCACTGACACGCTACATGATATTTACAATTTCTGGCAGCTTGCGTTGTATCTCTCCATAAAATCTTTTCAACTTGCCGTTTGTCTGTGAATGTCTGACACCAGCAAGAATCTGTTTGATGCCAAGCTCTACTAGTCTCTTTTCATAATTGCTCTTAATGTCCAGTTTTGTTGCTCACTTTGTAACTGTTTTTCAAACGAAAAAAATCAATATGACGAGCCGTCAGTTTTTGTGAATGTCTTTGGACTAACTAGTTGCAATAATACTTGACGAGAAGGCATGTGCCAGCCTATTCAAAAATAAAAGATGGAATGGGAACATTTCATGTCCACGCTGCAAATCAAATGACATTAAAAAATATGGAAAATATGGTAATTGTCTAGAGTTTTGAAGTTTCTTCGTGTTTGTGTCAAAAAAATAACCTGTTTTGGCATATCTTGTGCGTAATACTTCAAAACTGTAAACAGTTACATTGATTTTTATTTGACGTGGGAAATACCATGAATCTTTTTCCTTCAATTGGAATATATTTTAGATCAAGCATTTCATCTCTGCTAATAGTACCTGCTATTCCAATGTCAATATCATGGAATGTTCTAGATCGTTTTGTTTGAAGCATTACTGCTAACTACTACACTAATACTTTAGGTAATTCATTAGAAATTTCGTATGAATCAAGCAAAGAACATGTTTTACTCATATAACGTCCAAACATTCTAACGGATTTAGGCGTAGAGGTTGATACATACCAAATTGTGTATAGTTATGCGTAAACCAAAAGACAGTCCTCAAAAAAGGCAAAAAACAGTAACTACAGTTTTGAAGTATTACGCACAAGATATGCCAAAACAGGTTGTTTTTTTGACACAAACACGAAGGAACTTTAAAAGTGTAGACAATTACTAGAAAAGACTATTCCATCATATCAATACAACACAACTTGGTAAAACCTGAGATGATTGCAGGCATTGTACAGATGTATGAGAATGATGCCCAAAAATCCACCTTGGTACGTTTGCATCTAGTACATGTGAGTAATGTCTGAATCCGCAGAAAAAAAGACAGAGGCTCATAGACACACTGTCCATCATACAGATTGATGATTCCACATACCAGGTAAAGGCATCAACCCCTGGAAAATCATACATCATTAGCGATGAAATATGTGAGTGGGTAGGATCCAAGTTTAGGGGGAATGCCCACATGTTATTGCAGTAAAAATGTTGCAAAAACAGTCAAGGAACCAGAGATTGTACCTGTCTCTTAGTTTTTTTAGAGGAGCACAACAATGAAGGACATGAGTGACATACTGCGAGACAATGCGTTTCTCTTTGGAATCACCATAGTTGGCGGTATAATTCTCGGCATCAGATATGCACCGCCCTACTAGACATGCTAGTCGCATTGGGACTGCCTTTATTATTGCTGGCGGTGTAGGCATTTACATGATGCTTGCAACTCGACAGGTGGCAAAGAAACTGCACCAACGATTCAATGAGCAAAATGACCTCCTCAAAAGACTGGATGAAAGTTCTGGCAAGCAGACAGACGTCCTCAAAATGATGGACGGTTCCTTGAAAGAGATAGCATCATCTCAAAAAGAGATAGCATCATCTCAAAAACAAAATCATACAGAGATGATAGACGTCCTCAAGAAAATAGAGAACAAGCTGTAGATATACAGCATAGAGATTGTGCGTAATTGACTAAACCACGCCAACCATTTAAAACTCTAACAAAGTCATACATCTCTGAATAACAAAAGTCAATCAAACTTGTACAAAAAATACAAAATAAATTATTCAACATGCAGGATAATCAGCTTGTGAAAAAACGCACAGCGTAGCATTATGAGAGATTATGCGTAATTGTCTAAGCCATACCAGCCATTACAACAAAACTCAAACAAAATCATTAGACGTATTGCGTAATTATTTCTAGGTACGATTTGTAGAAGGTAATTTTTCAAATTATTCTGAAATTTTGAATTTTTAGGCACAAAATTATACAAAACATAGAATGTTAAAAAAAATCACTCTAATTACGCAAAAGGTCTATTACCATCATATCAAATGTGACAAGTTGGTGTGTACAAGTCGATTGTTGTTTGTTATTTTGGTCAATTACGCATAATCTCTTTTGGATTCATCTAGTTTTTTCATCACTCGTAATCTACGTTTGCCTATATACCTCTCTATATTCTGTCATATTTGGAGCCCCCCCCCCCACACACACCATCATTTCCAGCAAGTGAGACAGTTGCACTTTTCAGAAACTTTATGCCGTCAGATAGGGGAATGCTACTTTCTGGATAATACACGTTCACTTTTCTAGAAACTATTATACATAAACAAAAAATTCTAAAATCATGGAAGTTTTTGACGGTAAAAAGGCTGCACAGGATTACATGTCAACGCACACTCTGGCATTCTCAACTCCAGAACTGACCCTAATGAGATTTGCGTTTTGGTTAGGAGATACAGTTCCAGATCCAAAAAACAATGGAAAGGGATTTCCAAGAATGATGACATTTATGACAGAACAGGACTTTGAACCAGTCTTAATTGATGATGACGTATACAAGCCATCTGGTGCAGTTGCCAGTTCAGCGTTTCTTGGAAACGCCTACAAGGAAGAACAGACAGACGGAAAGTTTTGTTCTGAATGCGGTGCGGCTCTTTCAGCAACAGTAAAATTCTGTCCTGAATGCGGTGCAACACAATAAGAGAATAATTGTAACTGTTTACAGTTTTAAAGTATTACGCACAAGATATGTCAAAACAGGTTTTTGGTACAAACACGAAGGAACTTTAAAACTGTAGGCAATTACGAATAATTGTAACTATTTACAGTTTTAAAGTATTACGCACAAGATATGTCAAAACAGGTTTTTGGTACAAACACGAAGGAACTTTAAAACTGTAGGCAATTACGAATAATTGTAACTATTTACAGTTTTAAAGTATTACGCACAAGATATGTCAAAACAGGTTTTTGGTACAAACACGAAGGAACTTTAAAACGGTAGGCAATTACGAATAATTGTAACTATTTACAGTTTTAAAGTATTACGCACAAGATATGTCAAAACAGGTTTTTGGTACAAACACGAAGGAACTTTAAAACGGTAGGCAATTACGAATAATTGTAACTATTTACAGTTTTAAAGTATTACGCACAAGATATGTCAAAACAGGTTATTTTTTTGACACAAACACGAAGAAACTTTAAAACTGTAGACAATTACGAATAATTTTATTTTAATTTTATGTTTTAGATCCACACTTTGTGCAAAACTTTGCATTTGGTCTTAGTTGAGCACCGCATGAAGAACATCCATTCTCACTGGGCTGTGTAACAGTCCTTCTTGGTATCATGGACGAATCTGGTGTTGGCAGGGTTCCAACGTTTCCAAATGTTTCTTGTGTAGATATGATTCCAGGTGGACCTGTTCCGCCAACCGGATTTCCTGTAGTTCCTGCTCTTGGCGGCATTCCACCCGCCATGCCCCCAGAATTTCCCATTCCGGACATCAAACCGGGAGACTGGGTATTTCCAGAACCCGAACCCATTGCTTTTTTCATCTCAAATATCACTTTGATTGCTAGAAATTCTAATGCAGAATATGCCACCACATAATCGCCAAGTTTTTGAAAGAATTCTTTGTCACTTAGTTGACCTTTTTTGTACATGTTGTTGGTATCCAGAAATGTTTCATAGTATCCCTGAGATTCATCAAACAAACTTTCTAGTTTTTCATACAGCATGTTTAGTGTATCTACTTCACCAAATGACATGGACTCGGTTAATTTTTGGAATATTAATTACTTTAGAATCAAAATATTGACTGTCATTTGCTATTTGTCTTTCTGCAATAGGATTAGAATCTCAATTTGTTCTTTGGTAAGGCTCAGCACGGTCACAAGCAGTTGCCGAATCAATTTTTCTTATCTTTAGGTTCAGCTAATTAGGGAGATATTATGTGTTTGAAAGTGGCCGTTTGCCCAGTGTCCTTACATGCAAACCAACAAGATGACGGGCATGCTTAGGCGCGATTTGTGTCAGATTTCCAACATCATGCAAGAATAAAGATATGAATCAGCAAAGAACATGTTTTATGCCTATAACGTTTTGACTATTCTAGCGGATTTAGGCGTAGTGGTTGATACATACGCTACTATACCTTTGGAACTGCCTCTCTTTTTCTTGATACGATTGTAAGATTGTGTCGCTCCTAACGTAGAATTTTGTTGCTATATAAAGAACTGAGATTATTTTGGTGAACTTTGAATAATCATCTTGCTTTCTCATGTTGTGCAAGAATGCAAACGTTTGGACATGATTCCAAGTTAAACTTGTTGACTCTACTGTGCTATACACCATCCACAGTCTAAAAAGTGCGGTTCTGCACTCACAGTTGTTGGTATGCGCATATCATCCCTTGCATTCCTTGAGACTGATTTACGGTATGATGTTTATACCCCAAAGACTAAAGAATGATACGCTTTATACTCGTCTGTGTAGATGTGAGATCCTCTTGATATTATCATACAGACAAGGCTTGCAATGGATGGATGCTTTTGAGGTACCGCAAAGATAGTATCGCCGCCTCTTTGATGATGATAGCACAAAATCATCGGGAAATCTCGATCAAACTTGCCACGTCCAGGTGGTGATTTTACTGCACGTCTTTTTGGCAGTCTTTCTGATGATATGATGATATTGTGATGGTTCTTTCCTTTCAGCCCACATGCATATACAGTTCATCCACCTCACAATTACCCGACAGCATCTTGTCTTTTTCTGAATCAGTAATCTTTTGCATAGCCTTGCGAGTCATGTAATAGCATGTCTTGTACTGCACCTACATCTTTTTACTAATCTTCCTGACTGATATTCCAGATACGGGTGAGACAATGCAGGACATTCAGATAAAAAAGAACCACTGGGATAGGGACATGTGAGAGTAATGAAACAGTCCTACTCTGTCGTTGAATGTGTGGTTGCAGCTGTAACAGAAATATCGCTAAAGATGAATCGCATATTTTCCATATTTTTTTATGTCATTTGATTTGCAGTGTGGACATGAAATGTTCCCATTCCATCTTCCATCTTTGAATAGGCTTGCACATGCCTTCTCGTCAAGTATTATTGCAAGTATTCCAAAGACATTCATAAAAACTAGTATGACTCTTCATATTGATTTTTTTCGTTTGAAAAACAGTTACAAAGTGAGCAACAAAACTTTACATTAAGAGTGATTATTTTAAATTTTTTGTAAATCAATCATTTTAGAGAAACATATTACATACAAAAAGTATATGAACGTAATATTTTACGATCTATATTTTGTGCTTGAAAAAAGGAAATCGCCTTTAGTATAGATCGCTTGTCAAAAATTTAATTTTTAATTTGCTTAGAAGTAAAAATTACAACATACAAGACTGAAAGAAATTGAAATTCTATTTGAAATCATAGTAAGATTTTACAGTATTAATCATATCATCAAAATCAAGATCATCTGAATGAAATAATGTATCTGCAAAACTGTTACGTTTTCCTTCATGTATTTTTATAGTATCTAACATTCTACGACATTCCATTATGTATTCTGAGGGTTTTTTCTTTGCTTGGATTGTTGCAGCTTTAAACAAAGCCTTTGTTTTTTTCCAATCTACTTTATTATTATTACAAATTCTAAAGACATCATAAGCATCAAAATGATTTCGAATGCGACTAGAATCGCCAATCACATATAGTTTATTTTCAAGTTGTTCTTCTAAACTCAAATGTGCCAATTCTGGAGGCTCTAAACCCATTGCTTCTAAGTCAATCATTGTATTCAGGTTACTAATTATAGGTGATTCATAAGTTCTACATGTTTTACAAATTTCAATTTTTGGAGGTTCTACCAGAGTGAGGTTCTGTTTTTGAAGTTCATCTTTATAATTTACCTGTAGAAAATACCATGGATTTTCTTTAGTTACAGTTAGTGTAGTTATACATCCACGTTGTGAAGCATATTCATGAAGATCTTTTTTCATATGATCTACATCACCATAAGTATAACCACTAGCTGAATTTGGATTAAAATCAACATCAAATGAAAAGCGATGATCTTCTAATGGAACTAGATTTCGTACTGAATGGCCTCCTTTAAGCACTAATCTCTCTTTGTAATACTCATCTTTCATAGTAGTCATAGCATACAACATATCTAAAACACAAAGTTCAGACAATAGATATGATTTAAGCTCTGGACGTCCAAAAACTGTTGCATATTGATCTTGTACATGTCTTTGAGGATCATTTAAAGAAATTTCTTTTTCATCAAAATAAAAAAACATGCCCATTAGAATTTATCACCAGCTTTTTTGTTATATGGTAAATCATTTAACCAAATTATTTCAGTATCACTATCATCTGATGCAAGTATTAGTATTCTTTTAGGATATTTTCTAAAATATTCTATCTTATGTATAACATATTCCCAATATTTCAGATAAGGATAATTTGTTTTAATTTTCATATCCGAAGGTCCAATTGTTCTTCCAGGTTCATAATTTGTTATGTAATGTGCTTGTGGACCATCGATGTAACTTGGAACACTTGTAAACAACAAAGATATGTCTTCATCAGTATCTACTTGTGTTACTAGTAAATCAAGATATTTTTCTAACCAGGAATAAATTTGCTTTTCATTATTGATTTTTATTGAAGAATCATATTGATTGATAAGAGATAATTTCTCAAGTTTTTTTATACTATCATAAACTGTTCTTGAACTCATGTTTAGTTCATGTATTATTTCATTGATTGCAAGAGTTTTTGTAAAAACTAACGATAAGTACAGATAAAATGTTGATTTAAAACCTAATGTATGTAATTCATCAGGAGTAGACATCATAGGAAGTTCTGTTAACCATTTGTTTGTTATACTTTCAACAAATCTTCCATTTTTGTCAAGAATTTTCTCAGTTTTTAATTTCTTTTTTAAAATATAGAATTGTCTGTTATTTTTTGTATATCCTAATCTAGGACCCAAATCTGGATGTCTATCATATTCAAGTAAATGTCGTAATTTGTACAGTTTTCTTATTTGTTCAGCATACCTTATCTTTGTGTATAGCATTTTGCATTATTGTTACTGAATGTATTTAAATATACAGTAATATTATTGCAAGATCAGGCGTGAGTATCCAAGTATTCAAGTATATTAGTATTCAAGTCTCCAAGTATTCAAGTATGCTTGAACAAAGAATAATGAAATAATTTTTCTGCATAATTAAACTGAGATATTAAGTTCTCTGAGATGTCTACAAAATGGCAACAATCATGGTATGTATCAACCTTCACGCCTGAATCGACTAGATTAGTCAAGACGTTATAGGCATAAAACATGTTATTTGCTAACTATATGTGAAGAAAAAGGCAAGGAATTCAGATAGCATAAAGAATGAATCGGGTAGACCAAAGATCCGTAAATCGCCTTCAAAAAGAACAATTCCAAAGAAACAGATTAGGGATAAAGCAGAAAATATCATGTATGTTGGAATTGATCTGCACAAGAAATTTCATCAAGTGGCCGTTATGAATAACAAGGGAAAGATAACACGAAATGAAAAAATAGAAAACACACAACAGGCAATCAGACAAATGTTCTCAAAGATACCTCTTTCTGCCAGTATCGTCATGGAATCATCATCAGTTTGGTATGGAGTGTACAGATTCATGACAGATGTACTGGGATACAAGGTAGTGTTGTCAAATCCTTATCTTACAAAGGCAATTGCAGCATCAAAGAAAAAGACAGACAAGATTGATGCAGCGGTACTGGCAGATCTCTTACGTGGAGGATATATTACAACATGCTTTGTTCCAAGTGATAAAATTGTAAAGGCACGTCAGCTTGTACGGTATAGAAGAAAGTTGATCCAATGGAGGACATCTGCAAAGAACTGTATTCATGGAATTCTGTTACAAAATGGAATAAAGATTCCTGGAGCAACATTCACAGGATTATACATGAAAAGACTCTGTGCCCTAGGGGATTACCGTATTGATGGCTTTATACGACAGATAGAATCACTAAATGATATGATTTCAGACATTAATGCAAAGATATATGCGACAGTTAAAACCAATTCTGATGCAATGCTACTAAAGACAATACCTGGAGTAGGTGATTACACAGCACTGGTGATTGCATCTGAAATAGGAGGAATCTCTAGATTTAATGACTCTCACAAGCTTGCAGCATATGCAGGAGTGGTCCCATCAGTTAGAAACTCTGCAGATACAATACATCATGGACGTATAACAAAGAAAGGCAGCATGACATTGAGATGGGTCTTGATTGAAGCTGCACATTCTCATGCATTACATGCACCAAATAGTAATATTACACAATTTTACAATCGTATCAAGAAAAAGAGAGGCAGTTCCAAAGCTGCAGTAGCTACAGGATCAAAAATGTTGCGAGTCATATACTGGATGTTAAAAGAGAAGAGAGAGTTTGTACAAAATTATAGTTAGGACCATAGGTCGCGTTATGAATCATGAGGGTAAAGACCTCGCTTGCTAATTGCGATTGATCCTAACTCAGGGATGAAGATAGCATTGAGGATCAAAACCTCGTATAGATAATTATCCGCGTCCTGTATCATTTGAAACATATCTCTAGCGAATGCTATACTACACATGCTGAAAAAGGATAAAATGCTTAAAAAGGTCTCACATAGATTGATTCATACCGATTTTTTATTCCATGTCTAGATCAAAAAAGAGAAAAACAGATTTGGAATTTAGGCAAGTGCTCTATCAATCATGTTTTTGTATGATTCCTTAGAAGCGGCGCCCACTTGTTGACTGACTATTTCCCCTTTGTTAAGGAGGATTAAGGTTGGAATGCTAAAAACATTGTATTTTGATGCCAATTCGTTGGCCTTGTCAACATTAACCTTGACAAATTTTACTTTGCCATCATAGTCATTTGCCAGTTCTTCAACTACCGGACTAACCATTCTACATGGACCGCACCAATCAGCCCAAAAATCTACAAACACGGGGATGTCAGAGTTTATCACATCGACTTTCCAAGATTTTGCATCTGAAATTTGTATAACTGCCATTGTACTATTATCTTATTGACCGTACCTAAAAACGTTCACCAAAATTAACACCTATTTTTTGTTGGATAGTTAATTTTGTGTTCTATCTAAAAATTATTTCATGATATTTTCAGGAGGTATTCCAGTTTGGCCCAGGATACATAGCGATGATCAAGAATTCGTGAGTGTCTTTGCATGATTTGTAATCCCAGGCTTGAATTTTACCATCCAAATGCATACACTGTCATACTCGTGTTCTCCAGCGTATGGAAGAAATTTGTTTTCCATCAAGCAACATTTGTGTCCTGACTTTCCCTAACAAAGAATGCCTCATCAGCTATTGCAATGACAAATACACTCTTTTTTAGGCATGAAATTCTCTTTTTCATGATATGATTATCATAGATATACCGCTGTAATGCTTGCATGATTGAGTCATGTTTTGGCGGTCCTGGCAGACATGCAGTGTGCCGGTGTTGGTATAAACCCTCCAAGATGAGTTGTGTAGGATTTTATTCAGACATGACACCAGTACTGCAAGTATACGGACTGCGACTTGGATGCTTCTTTTTGTATTCTTGTTCAAAACGTTCTGACTTGTCAGTGTGTTGTGCAGGTGTTAAGTTTTTGTTTTGGAGTGATTTTCGGTTCACGGACATTGGTTTTTCGCTATACTTAAATGACGTTTTGACAAAAACTCAGATATGAGTTCAGAACTTAGACTCAAAAAATTAAGAGGTTCTGGGGGCTATGTGATGGCCACTGTTACTGATGAGCAACAGGTGAAAGGAAATCTAGGCGGTCCTGATCTGTTTTTAGCGCCAATTGGCAGATTAGATGTAGAAAGAATTACCAAGTATGTTTGCAACACTTGTGAAAAAGAATATGAAGGCTCCCCAAAGATGGAATTTGAGAATCCTAATGAAGAAGTTTCAGAAAATCTGATTCTTGTAGAAAAAGGACAATACATATGCAATTCATGTAATGCTTCAATTGCAGAATACAGAGAATTCAAAAAGCAAGAAGAGACAAAAGAAATTGGAAACGCAAAATCAATAGAGCCAATAGTTAAAAGCGCACCACAAGTTGAAGGCGCACCACAAGTTGAAAAACCTGTAACACAAATTTCACAAGAGACAGTTACACAGCCAAGTCCAGTAACTTCAGTTACTTCAATTGAAGGAAGGTTAGTTTATGATGAAAACGCCAACAATATCGGAGTAGCAAAACAGGTTGGTATTGATTCTATGCAGTCATTGATTCTGGTATTAACCAAAAATGACGGTACTGAAGGCAGTATTCCGTGGAACAGCATCAAAAAAATTGGAGAAATTATTCTTTTAGGAAATCCCGAAGCTGCTCTTCAGCTAGGAAAATGCTCCAATTGTGGATTTGAAAACAAAAAAGACTCTAAATTCTGTGAAGAATGTGGAATCAAGATCGATAGATAACAGATTTAATCAACGAGTATAGGCGATACAATATAATGAAGAAAAGTACGGTCTCAAAAGGAATAATCAAGGACATCATTATCGTTGCTACAGGAGTTTTGATAATTTGGATAGGCCTGTATACGGCATTTGGAACACAAAATCCGTTTTATGTGGTTGCAAGTGGAAGTATGATCCCAGAATTAAAAATATATGATGTTTTGATAGTTCAGGGAGATTGTTTTGATTTCCCGATATTTACAGATTCTATTGATTGCATCAGGTTAGATTGGTATGTGCCTTTTGACGATATTCAGGTCGGTGACATTATCGTATTTGATCGGCCATCAGACCACAACAAAGTAATCGTACACAGAGTAGTAGAAATAATTAATGATAATCCTAAAACAGTTAAAACAAAAGGTGATGCAAATATATCCTCAATTAGGGGAACTGACTTTCCAATTACTGAAAAAGATTACATTGGCAAAGTGGCATATGTACTTCCACAAGTCGGATATGCTACACAGATACTAAAACCACCCACAAACTATATCATAATTGCAGTCGTGATAGGAGTTATGATTTTCAAACAGATGGCAAAGAGGAAAAAGGAAAAAGAGATCAAGCCCTTAGATTTGCTAGATTCAAAAGATCAAGACACTAGTGAGGAATTGGCAGATGTTGACAAAATAGAGAAAGATTCTGAATATTCTGAACACGTGAAAAGATCAGAAACTACAAGAGATGAAAAAGCAGACGAGTCAACAAAGACTGTCTCAGATGAAACATCCAAAACAGATGAGAAAGACAACAAAGAGTAGATAGATACAATTCAGGCAAAACAGGTTCACATTATGCAATGGGGCCACTTGTAATTAGGGCAGTCTTTACATTCTACCCCAAATCACAAGTCTTCAATTTATCAATGTTGGAAATACTGACACCCAAGAAGGTGGTCTGAACCCCTCTAGAATGAGAACGTCTTGATACATACACTTTGTGAGTGATTCAGGGATGTTTGCTGATCGGTATAGACGGTTATAATCAGATATCGTACGCCTGATTCTAGGCGGACATAATTTTCGTACAATCAGGGTTAACTGGTCAATGCCAAAAGACTTATGCGAGAGCATGCATGATCTCATATAGATCGTAATTTGTATAATGACGAAAAATATTCAGAAGCAATAAAGTGTTATGATGATGCAATCAGTGCAAACCCAAATCGTTCAGAAGTGTATTACGAGAAGGGTCGTGCACTATCTTATCTTGGCAGGTATAATGAGGCAATCAAATGCTATGATGATGCAATCAGAATAAACCCAAGTTATGTGGAAGCGCATTGCAACAAGGGTGATGAGCTTTCTCATCTTGGCAGGTATGATGAGGCAATTCAATGCTATGATGAGGTAATTAGGTTAAACCCAAATCTTGCACAAGCACATTTCCACAAGGGTATCATATTAGGTGATCTTGGCCATCATTATGAGGCGATCAAATGCTATGATGATGTAATTAGGTTAGAGCCGGATCATGCAAATGCGTATTCCAACAAGGGCTGTTCACTAAATTATATGAACAGACATGATGAGGCAGTCAAATGCTATGATGAGGTAATCAGGTTAGAGCCGGATCATGCAAAAGAGCATTACAACAAGGGTGTTGTACTGTTTGATCTTGACAGATATGATGAGGCAGTCAAATGCTATGATGATGCAATTAGGTTAGAGCCGGATTATGTAAATGCGCATTGCAGTAAGGGTATCGTACTAGTTGATCTTGGCAGATATGATGAGGCAATCAAGTGCTATGATGATGTAATTAGGTTAGAGCCGGATCATGCAAATGCGTATAGAAACAAGGGTGTTGCACTAGCTTTTCTTGACAAACATGATGAGGCAATCAAATGCTATGATGAGGTAATCAGGTTAAACCCAAATTATGCAGGTGTGCATTGCAACAAGGGTGATGAACTTTCTGATCTTGGCAAGCATGATGAAGCAATCAAATGCTATGATGATGCAATCAGAATAATCCCAGATTATGCATATGCGCATTGCAGAAAGGGTGATGAACTTTCTGATCTTGGCAAGCATGATGAAGCAATCAAATGCTATGATGATGCAATCAGAGTAGAGCCGGATTATACTCCTGCACATTACAACAAGGGCATTTCATCAAGTATTCTTGGCAGATATGAAGATGCAGTCAAGTGCTATGATGATGCAATTAGGTTAGAGCCAGATGACGCAGATGTGCATTACAGTAAGGGCAATGCACTAGATAATCTTGGCAGATATGAAGATGCAGTCAAGTGCTATGATGATGTAATCAGAATAGAGCCAGATGATGCAGGTGTGCATTACAGTAAGGGTATTGCACTAGATAATCTTGGCAGACATGACGATGCAGTCAAGTGTTATGATGATTCAATCAGAATAGAGCCGGATTATGCAGGTGTGCATTACAGTAAGGGTGATACACTACATGATCTTGGCAGACATGACGATGCAGTCAAGTGCTATGATGATGCAATCAGAATAGAGCCAGATGACGCAGATGTGCATTACAGTAAGGGTGATACACTACATGATCTTGGCAGACATGACGATGCAGTCAAGTGCTATGATGATGCAATCAGAATAGAGCCGGATTATGTAGATGCGCATTACAGTAAGGGCAATGCACTAGATGATCTTGACAGATATGAAGATGCAGTAAAATGCTATGATGATGCAATCAGAATAAAGCCGGATTATGCAAATGCGTATATCAGCAAAGGTAATGCACTACATAATCTTGACAGATATGATGAGGCAGTCAAGTGCTATGATGATGCAATCAGAATAGAGCCGGATTATGCAAATGCGTATATCAACAAAGGTAATGCACTATATAATCTTGGCAAGAATGACGAGTCAATAAGGTGCTATAATGATGCAATCAGATTAGAGCCAGATAATGCAGACATACATACCAGCAAAGGCATCACACTAGTCCGTCTTGGCAGATATGACGAGGCAATAAGGTGCTATAATGATGCAATCAGAATAGAGCCGGATTATGCAAAAGCATATACCTGTAAAGGCATTGCACTAACCCTTCGTAAGAAGCTAGGTCGCTCCGAGCATACCTAGCAACATATCTGCAGTATTGAAATTCTGTTGCACCATGCAAGCATGTCTGGCATCTGTGTGGATCCCAAGCATTTCATTTTTTTTTCAGTGTGTAGAGTTTGGTTCGGAGCCTCTAGAACGAGAACGCCTTCATACATACACTTTTTGAGTGATTCAGGATTATGGTAAAAGGGAAATTCACACCGAGTCAATATGGTATAGCGACACGCAAAAGTTTGTGAGTCATTTTCAAAGTATCCTGATTTGATTGTTCGTATTTACCAAAGTAAAATCATCCGCTCTCTAGTTTTTTGATGATTTTTAGTTCACAAACTTTTCGCTATACAACTGATGCGGAAATAAAATTTGGTGATTATCAATTATTTACCCCCAACATATAATCAAGCAATAATGAGAATGTATCTCATCTCTGTTATTGTATCTCCATTTCATCTCTTTGATGTACAACAAGGATTGTCTGAACTTACTCTATATACTTGCCATATTCTCTTTGGCAAAACTTAAACCCTTCAATGTCATTAGTGTACACATCTCCTTTGCCAAACATCTTGCTGTGATCAGTTGAGATGTTTGTATCAGCTGAAAATCAGTGAATCACATCCTTGATACATACATTAATGTATGCATCAACCTCTCCATCCAAATCAACTGGAACAGTATAGACGTTGCAGGCATAAAATGTGCTATTTGCTTGATTCATGCCAATTAATCAATCTTTTCTACTTTTAACTAGCAATTTGCCACCAGTCTGATTCATACGAATTTTAGCCTATAAAATAGAGTCTTTTGTTTGGAATATCCGTTTAAAATAGTCAGAAGGTTCTGATGGCTCTTCAACACCGCTAGTGATGCCGGCCAGCCCTTTTGCAAGATTCTTTTTGTAGCCGATTTGCATCTGTCTTTGAATCTGGATTCTTTGTGCCTGTGGAGAGCCTGCACCATGCATAGATTCTGTGAGATATCCCACAGAATTTCTTCCAAGGGTCATATTTTCAATTAATCGCAGAATTCTCATTCTGTTTTCAACATCAACTCCTTTTCTTCCTGCAAGGAATTTTTTGAGCAACGGGCCGGCCACCGGATGCCTAAAGTCTTTTTCAGATGGAAGGGTCACTACTAGTCCACCTGCAATATCTTGTGCAAGTCTGCTAATCTCATATGGGAATCGAGTAACGTTGTGTTTGCAAACTTGTGCAAGCATGTCTTCATTTAGATATACGCCTGATTTCATCTTGTGTCCTAGGTGAGAAGATGCAATTCCTGCAGCAAAGATTGTTTCATTAAGATGAGTCATCTCAATAATTTTATCCTTAATGTGAGATACATTTGGCACTCCGTTATAGTCAGCAATCGTTGCTGCTGCACCAATGAGTACATCACCAAGTCCTGTTTTGCATACATAACTACGTCTATGATAACAGGTAAAACGCTCTATAAGCATAGATGCATATTCATATTCTCCATGCATAAAGACCTTGTCCCATGGAATAAACACTCTCTCTAGAATCATCAAGGCCTCTTGACCACTAAACTTTGCGTTACCAGTATCAATGTCACCCTCTTCCATACTTCTAGTGTCACAAGACTGTCGACCATAAATGTAAGTAACTCCTTTTGCATCTGCTGGAATCGCACCAACAAATGCCCAGTCTCTGTCATTTTCTGTCAGTCTAACTGTTGGCATCAAAATTATCCAGTGCGAATTAATACAGCCGGTTTGGTGTGCTTTTGCACCAGATACGTAGATTCCCTTATCATTAGCATCTACTACTCTGGTGAACATGTCTGGATCATCTTGTTTTGATGGCCCTTTACTTCTATCACCTTTGGGATCAGTCATTGCGCCACCAATCACAAGATTTTCTTGTTGAACCATCTTTACGAATTCTAAGAATCTTTGGTGATAGTCTGTTCCATGCTTTTCATCTATTTCAAAAGTTACAGAGTGCAGAGCATTCAATGCATCCATTCCGACACACCTTTGAAAACATGTTCCAGTGTTTTGCCCCAGCGTCCTTTGCATTTTATTTTGTGAAACTAAATCCTGTGTACTTTCTACGATGTGTAAAAATCTGTTAACTCTCAATCCAGTAATTGACGAATCAGCTGTGGCCATGTCTTTTTCACGTACTGCAAGATCATAGGTTTCTGCAACTGCATTAATTGATGGTCGAATTATTGGATGATCTACTGGTTCTTTAACCAATTCTCCAAACAGATAGACGACCAGACCACGACCTCTAAGACTTTGGATATAATCATCACCTGTTCTAATTGTCTTTAGTACATTAGACATATTTTGACATATTTCTCATGACGTATAAATATTCTAGACAGAAATGAGTGAATGTAGGAACAAGTACACACCGTCATATGCCTATTCGAACATCAAGAACACGGCAGCCCTTTTCCATTACCAGTACAGGATTCATGTCCAATTCTTTGATCTCCTCAAAGTCAGAGACTAGTTGAGACAATCTCTGAATGCATTCAGAGAGTTTTGATATGTCTGAGGGTTTTTCACCTCTTACGCCCTGGAGGATTTTTTGTGTCCTAATTGAGGCTATCATGTCGTCTGCCTCTTTTTCAGTTACCGGTGCCAGCTTGAATGTGACATCTTTGAGAACTTCGACATAGATTCCGCCCATTCCAAGCATGATTACTGAACCAAATCCGGGTTCCAGTTTTGAGCCAATGATTAGTTCCCTGCCACCTTTTACCATCTCTACAATCAAGACGCCTTTTATCTCGGCTTTCTTGTTGTAGTTTTTGGCATTTTTGAGAATTGTCTTGAATGCAACTTTGAGATCAGCATCATTTGTCAAGTTTACTTTAACGCCGCCTGCATCAGACTTGTGAATAATTTGAGGTGATGTAATCTTCATTACAACCGGATAGCCAATCTTTTTTGCGATTTTTACTGCCTCATCTTCTGATGTGGCAAGTGCACTTGACGGTAGTGGCAAACCATATGCCTTGAGAATTTCTTGTCCTTCTTCTTCTAGCAGATGGAGTCTCTTTTCTTTTTTAGCCTGATTGATGATTTTCTTTACTTTAACTTTGTTTGCCTTAAATTTAGTAATTTTTCCAGTTGGAGCTTTTATCCAATTAGAAAACCTAATCAGTGCCGCAAGAGTTCTGATTGCCCCTTCGGCGTACGTATAATATGGAACATTTCCGTTGGCTAGGATTTCTCTGTTGGTAATTCCTTCATCGAGTCCCATCAGACTTGCAAGTATTGTCTTTTTGTATTTCTTTGACATTTCAACAGTAACTTTTGCAAGTTTATCATAATCCAAGGTTCCAGAAGGGGTACACATTATGATAACAGAGCCAACTTTGGGATGCTGGAGTACATGATCCAAAACATTTCTGAATCGGTTAAAATCAGCATCACCTACAATATCAACAGGATTCCGAGAGCTTCCCCAAGGCGGAATTACATTGTCAATCTTTTTTCTGATACTTGTAATGTCTGCCATCTTGATTTTTGCCTTTGAGCATGCATCAGTAGAGATGATTGCAGGACCGCCTGCATTTGAAACAATTACAAGATCACCATCTGACGGCAGTGGCTGTTTGGAGAATGCAGTCGCATAATCAAAGAGCTCCTCCATGGTATCAACTCGGATTGCACCAGATTGTTTTATCACTGCATCATAGATTTCATCTGAGCCCATCAATGCCCCGGTATGGGACATTGCAGCTTTTGCACCTTCAGGACTGCGTCCTGATTTGAGAACAAGAATTGGTTTTTTGAGTTTTTTAGTAATATTTTTACAAACTTTGAGAAATTCTTGACCGTCACCCATGTCTTCTAGATACATTACAATAACTTTGGTTTGTTTGTGATCTGCAAGCATCTTTAGTATGTCAACTTCACTCATTGTAGCTTTGTTTCCAAGGCTGATTACTGCAGAGAAGCCTATTCCCTGTGCACTAGCATCTTCGACTAGTGCGGCACATATTGCACCGCTCTGAGATACAAGTGCAATTTTTCCAGATTTTGGCGTAATTTTAAGAAATGTAGAATTCATCATTGTCTTTGGATCAAGATTCATGACACCAAGACAGTTTGGCCCAATGATCTGAATGTTGTATTTTTTAGCAATGTCTTTAATTTCTTGTTCACGCTTTGCACCTTCTTCATCAACTTCTTTAAAGCCTGCTGTAATGATTATGACTCCTTTGATCTTTTTCTTGCCACATTCCTCCAACACTGATGCAACTGATGTATTTTTGATAACAATAACTGCAAGATCAATTGGTTTTGGAACATCCAGAACACTTTTGTATGCTTTTTTGTAAAAGACTTTGTCTCTTGGACTAATGGGATAGACAATTCCTGTAAAGCCATTCATGATGTTTGAGGTAATGGTAGCCCCAACACTTCCTCTCTTGTCAGATGCGCCAATTACTGCAATTGATTTTGGCGATAAAAAGACAGATTCTGCCATGTGTGTGTTACATCCGAGGATTTTATATAATAAAGTTATTCATAAAGACTTTTGATCCATGGTTTCAGCTGCCCAGCATTTTTCCTGCCATATTCTCTTTTCTAGGAATCCATACTATTCTCAAATTGGAAAATTTTCCCATAATGCTCCAAGCTTCCCGTGCCAAAAGTCGGAGATGTTCATTATTTATTGCAAATTCATGATTCAGTTGATTTACGGTATTTTTAGAATCGCTGTAAATGGTAATTTCATCATTTGAATTAGCATACTTGTTTAGTGCTGAAATTATTGCCAGGTATTCAGATTGGTTGTTAGTCAGATCTGGTTTTTTTTCATAAAACGATTCTCCTGTCTCTTTTACAAAGTATCCAAATCCACTATTAGGGCCACCAGAGCCATCAACATAAACACTAATTCCCATCTTTATACAATCTCACCAACTTTACATTCAGATTAACTACTATTAAGAAGATTATTGCAGATATGCCTTGTGATATAATTGATGCCAAATATGGATCATAGTCTATTGTCAGGAAATAGTACTGCAAAACCCACCTAGTAATGGTATAAACAACTTCGGCAATTCCAAGAGAAGTTACCAATTTTATGAGATCAGCTTTGAGTTTTACAGTGTCTGTACGGCCAGATTCAGTACGGTATTTTTTTCGGTTATCAAGATAATACAGCACGCCAAAAACTGAAAAGTAGATGGCATAGTCTGCAATTGTAGTATATGTTGAATTTAGATAGTCTGTTTGATCAGACAGAATTTGTGCAATTATTGCAGAGACCGCGATTGATGTTAAAATCGCGATCAGGATATTTTTGTTAAGTTTGAGATAGTCCTGTGACATGATTTTGATTATTTCCTGCTACAAATAAAAAGTCAGTCCAAAGTAATTTTTAGGAATATTATCAATCCAGCAAGTTCTGCAAATCCTACTCCTAGCATATATGGAAATATATCATCAGAGAAGATTATATCCATTGAAAAGTATGCCATGGCGCCAATGACATTATGTAAAAACAACATTACAGTAACAACAATCATACCCAACGGGAGCTGTGCTCTAGTCTTTCCATACATCTTTCCAAATATGCAGATCAGAACTCCAAGTATGCCCATATTTGCAATTGAGACGATGGAGAGGACCAGCAAAGTGGGTTCCATTTAGTAGAGATACCTCTCGAGCTTTTATTTACTTTTATCCAATTCTCTTTTAATTTCTTCAAATGTCTTCATACTAACTTTAGATGGAAACGAAAAACGGATGCCGTATTTTTTACCGGCTTTAATGTTATTTTTTCAAAGCACAAACATTTGCCATGAGTAATGAAGATTCTTCGGGTTTATTACTAGGAGATATTTTGAGACTAGGCAGTAATAGAAAGTATAAAAAACACAATCATGCAAATTTCTTTGAGCTGAAAATGATGTTAAATTATGATGCGCCATTGTACAGACCGCCATCAGAATCAAGGTCATTAATTTTCCAGGTTACATTGGGCTGTTCGTTTAACGAATGCTCTTTTTGTGACATGTATAGATCAAAGGAATATTCAGAGAGAACGTGGGATGAGATAAAGGTGGAAATTGACATGATGGCAAATTATTTGCCTGACACCAAAAGGGTATTTCTTGCAGATGGAGATGCGTTGAATCTTGATTCAGAATTCATGATAAAAATTTTAAGATACATTAGGGAAAAGTTTGCAAATCTTGAGAGAATTTCTTGTTATGCAATGCCTATGAATATTCTAAAAAAGACACCTGAGGAACTAGAGAGGATGAACGAGGCAGGACTTGACATGTTTTATCTAGGAATTGAGAGTGGCTTTGATTTGGTTCTAAAAAAAGTGACAAAGGGAGCTGTGGCAAAGACAATCACAAGATCAGTCAACAAGGCAAAAAAAGCAGGTTACATGATGTCATGTATGATAATTTTGGGATTGGGAGGAAGAACATATTCCAAAGAACACATCAGGGGCACTGCCAAAGTGATTAGCGCATGTTCACCACAATATGTTGGCGCACTGACTCTCTATCTAGATAATGGAATAAAGCAGGAATTTCTTGACAAGTTCGAAGAGCCGTTCATAAAAATAAATGATGATGAATCATTGGAAGAACTTTGTGATTTGATTGGACAGATAGAGACCAAGGACGAGATTATTTTTCGAGCAAATCATGGTTCAAACGCATATACCATCAAGGGTACTTTCCCACAAGACAAGCAAGAGATGCTAGACAAAATAGAATGGATGAAACAGCATCCGGAAATTGTGCGTCCACAGGGACTGCGAGGATTCTAGATTAAAGACTGTCAATTATCGGTTTAAGATTTTCTGGCAAGTCTGGCAGCTCTGTGTGACTTTGGTTGTTCTGGAGGATTTCTGGCCCAATTCTTCTAACCTTCTGTGTTCCAATGAGCGTGTCAATACTTCTTTGAATGTCCTTTTCAGATAGAACAGACTTTAGCTTTTCAATAACTGTCTCTTCATTTTCATATTTTTTGATTGCATATTGAACGATAATCATTTTTTCATTCATGGAATAATCTGCCATCTGAAAACACAGATTCCTGTCGGTTATAAATTTTAGACTAGCATGTATAGTAAGGAAATTATCACTCTAGAAATAATGAGAATCAAAATTTGGTATGTGTCAACCTCTACGCCTAAATCCGCTAGAATAGTCAAGACGTTATAGGCGTAAAATATGTTCTTTGCTGCTGATTCATACGAAATTTGTTGGATCGTATTTTGTATGTATCAATCTTATGCCTAATAACAGTAATCAGCACGTTATAGGCATAAAACATGTTATCTGCTTGATTCGTACGGTTATGACAATTTTTCTAGCAATTCATGTTTTTTTGGAATGCCAGTGAATTCTAATTTATCATCAATGACAATTCCAGGTGCAGTAAATACTGGATATCTTGTAAGATATTCTGGTTTTTCTGTGACGTCTATAACATGATAAGACACGTTTATTCCATCCAGTATTTTTTCAACTGCTTTGCAATTTTCACAGAAAGGAGTTGTCAAAATTTCTATCTTATGGCTCATTTTCAAACTGCTCCGGATTGTTCTCAAATGCCCATCTGCAACTAGCACAACAAAATCGATACTCTTTTCCGTTGTGAGATATTTTTTCTCCCTTTTCTCCAATCTCCATTCCACATACAGGATCTTTCATACAGTCACCTCCTCAATCTACGAGTATAAAGTACAAGGATTGGGCCAGTTATTAGTGCAGCTAACAAAACCGTATAAAAATTCTTGAAATTTTTCACATCATGTACGTGATCATGCTCGTGATCATGTTCTTCCATCTTAAATTCTGCGGGAATTGGCGTCATCGCGATTAGCTCGTTCCATCCTTGATGGATGAATGTTTCCTCATACCACTCATGGCCTTCCGGAAGACCGCTGATAATCAGAAATGCGCCGATAATTATCAGCATCCATCCTGATGCTCTCTCTATTGATTCTCTTTTTACTGTAAGACTTTTTGTTGCATTTATTCCAAGAACGGCGAGGACGGACAACAGTATCAGAGGGATTGCTCTTCCGACACCGTGAACCAGTCCTACTGATGCGCCTATCTCAAGACTTCCAGTACCTGCAATATAGATCAAAAGCCAATAGAACAGTGGGTTGGGACATCCAACTCCGGCATTGCCCAATAAAAGACCCATGAAAAATGATTTGGTGTGCTCTCCTCGTTTTTGTATAAATTTGGGAGTGCCAGAATAAGACGGCAGTCTCAGAGAGATTATCTTTAACTGGGATAGTCCAAAAATAAAAGCCGCACTGCCTGCTATTAGAAACATGACCGCAGATACTTGATCAAGGGATGCGCTTTGGCCTATTGCCGTAATGCCCACTCCATAAGCTGTGATAGTAATTACTAGACCTAAACTGAACAGCAATGCCATTGTAACCCCTTTCTTGTATCCTTTTCCCATGCTTAGTGGAACAATTATGAAGACAAGTGGAAGAGTGCAAGGCAAAACAATCATGGAGAGACCCGCAACATATGCAATTACAAGCCATGAGAGATAGCTTGTATGTGCCTGACCATCAATTCCAGATATTTCCAGAGAGAATACCATTCCAATAAAAATAAGAGAGAATAATGCAAAAGAGAACAGCACCATGGATTTCTTTACTAGTGCTTGTGATGACATATCAATATAGGAATCCTCACTTTACTTAAGAGGTAGACTTTACAAATGTAAAGGCCAATTGTTACATAAATCAAAGAATTTGCAAATATACACAGTTTTAGGGTTTACACACAAGAATGTCAGAACATGTTGTTTTTTTGGTACAAACACAAAGGGACGACTCGAAACAGTTAGAATCTTTGTGGTCTGATTGTTTCATGTTTTGGTCTTGCCAGTCAAAAAGCTCTAGGGAATCAGACAATTGAGATCCTGCTCTTTGGACAGTATTACAACTAGTGATTTGCACTTTTCTTCGGATATGAAAAATTGAAATGTCAGCCCAGGCATTTTGCATTAAAAAGGCGGCAATGGTGATCAGGGAAGACCCAAAATGGACAAAAGTTAGTAACTAGCGGGCATAATTTCCCTAGATTATACGGCTAGAATCATTTCTGGAATTGGTATTTTATGTAATATTTATGATACAAAATGCAAGGTCTAAATAAAACTATCAGGTAAATCCTCCAATGTCAGAAGAAAATCAAACTAATGGACCATCATCAAATGAAGAAGACAGAATTACAGTAAAAAAATCAGCATACAACAATATGCTAAAAGGTATAGTTGCAGCAATTGCAATTGCAGCGTTTTTGGGTGGTTTTGCGATTTGTAGCATGGGAGACAATTCTGATTCCCTGTCTGCAGATGAAATTAAAGAGATGATTATAAAAGTCAAAGGCTCTACAATGCCACAGCCTACACAAATGCCAAATCAACCATCAACACCTCAAATACTTCAGATATCGCTTGATGATGATCCAGTAAAGGGTGACCCGGACGCACCAGTCACCATAGTAGAGTTTTCTGACTTTCAATGTCCATTTTGTGCTAGATTTTCCACACAGACACTTCCAGTACTGCAAGAAAAATATATTGACACAGGCAAAGTAAAACTAGTCTACAGGGACTTTCCGATAGATGGGCTACATGCAAATGCAAGACCGGTTCACATTGCATCTGAATGCGCAGATGAACAGGGAAAGTTTTGGGAATATCATGACGTGCTGTTTGAGAATCAGAGACAGTGGAACAAGTTAAGCACATCTGATCTTAGAGCTCAGCTAAACCAGTATGCCACATCCATGGGATTAGATACTGTGAGCTTTGATTCCTGTCTTTTATCTCAAAGCATTGCAGATGAGGTAAATGCAGATTATTTGCAGGCAACGCAGTATGGTTCAACAGGCACTCCAACATTTTTCATTGGAAATGAAAAGAACGGCTTTGTCAAACTAGTTGGCGCACAGCCATTTGCTGCATTTCAAAAAGTAATTGATGCCCACCTGGGTTGATTTTTGAAATAGGTGATTGTGTACTTTAGATGAGAGTTTATGCGTAATTGACTAAATCACGCCAACCATCTGAATTCCTTGCCTTTTTCTTCACATATAGTTACAGTAGATAGGAATGTGCTCCATTTGAGTCAAAAAAATACTAACCATTCTCTCAAATAGTTTTGATAGAAAAAGCTAGATAGTAGTGTGCAATTCGATCAGTTGTGAATCGACCTACTATTTTTAATACTGCACACCAGTACAATATATCACAAGACACATTTGAAAAGTTGCACCAATTATTTTGCATTACCATGTCATTTCAATTCTCTGTCAGATATAATTCAAAATATGGATTACCAGACATGATAAATGCACTAATTGCCTTGTGTGTTGGAAATTCTTATGCAGAATCAGGACTAAAAAGATTGGCAGTTGAATCAGATCTTAAGCAGACTCCATCTGGTTCATGGCTGATTAATTCAATCAAAAAGATTTCAGAACAGAGAATGCTGCTACAGCTCTCTGATGCATTGGATAGAACCATTGCAGACATGAAAGAGATTGGAATGTTTGCCAGACCAGTCACAGTCGCAATTGACAAACACTTGATTTCAAGATATGATAAAAAACCAGATGAATTTCTGATAAAATCAAAACCAAAAAAGAGTACCCCATATTTTGAGTGTTACTGCACCATGAGCTGTGTAGATAAAGATTGCAGATCTTGCCTTGGTGCATACCATGTTACGAAAAACAAGCCAAACTCTAGTTTTGTGCGTAAATTACTGAATAATTGCCTCAGAAATGACATTCATATACGCCTTGTGTTACTTGACAGAGAGTTTTTTTCAGTCAGTGTAATCCATGAATTAAAACAGTTGGGAAAGAAATTTCTAATGCCAGCAAAAAAGACCAGAGGAATAAAGAACGCGATTATCCAATATGTGGAAGGTAACAGAGGCGTAATTTCAGAGTACAAATTGCGTTCTGCATCCGGACATGTTGAATCATTCACACTTGTAATAATTCCCCACCCAAGACCTGACAAGCCCAATTTAACAGACCAGTATCTGGTGTTTGCAACTAGTCTTCCACGAGAAAAAATATCTTCAAACATATCACAGATTCCAAAAGAATACAAAAAAAGATGGGGGATTGAAACAGGATATGCATGTATTGAAAAGGTAAGACCAAGAACTACCAGCCCTAATCATTCTGTAAGGTTATTGATGTTTTATTTTCCACTGATATTTTACAATACATGGATTGTCACAAACTATATCCTCAAAGATGAATCAAACTGTAATGGCAAACCAACCATTTCGATTGAATTGCTCAAATGTTTCTTTAGGTTGTTTGTGGTGCAAATGATTCGAAATGAAAAACAAGATTATTTTCTAGAGTTTGTTGGTTAACACATTCCTATCTACTGAGTTACAAACTCTAACAAAATCATACATCTCAAAATTAAAGTCAGTCAAACTTGTACAAAAAATACAAAATAAATCATTAAACATGCAAAATAATCAGCTTGGCAAAAACGCACAGCGTAGCATTGTGATGTTACCACATCTAATCAAAATATACGGTCCATGGCGGTGGCGGTTCACCCTTTTTCCATCTAGACCGTATCTTTTTCCACATTGTACGCAGATTGACAAGACCTGTTACCACGCTAAACTCTGTTTCAAACTCTTCTAGTGTACCATCATATGCATCAACCATTCTTGCATAGGTTTTCATGTCACCTATGGTGTGCTCCACCCTGGCTCTGATTCCGTTCATCTTTCTGTTTTTTGCCCGTTCTCGGTTTGTTAGTTGGCGATTCTTTGATCTCTTTTTAGGTTGCATGGATTGTGTGTTGTTATCAAGGTAATCCGATATTCCTAAAAATCCCTTGTCAGAGTATAGCTTTGTTTTACTGCTTCCAGTCAGTAATTTTATTATATTAAAGATTGATTCAGATTCTTTTTTGAATATGCCAAAATCGTGATTACTGCCAAGATAGCTTTTGGTTTGGTGGATTATGATTCCTTTGCTGTTTGTTATTATCTCTGTGTTGAACGTAAATCGTTTCTTTTTGCCAGAGTATGATTTATTTCTTTGCACAGAATCCTCTGATCTTCGTACAGGTACGTGTGTTCCATCAATTAGCAAGGTGTTGCCCAGCACCTTTTGTATTTGTTGTATGGGTTTCTCATCTGATTGTATTATATCAGACATATTCTTTGCAGTGGGCAAAATTTGTTTCAATATCTCATCTACAAGCTTGATATATCTGCACACCGTGGTCTGATCAATACCAAACAATGCTGCTAGTTGTCCTTGTGTAACGTTTGTTCTCTTTTTCATCAGTCCCACTAGTAATGCGTGTTCCGGATCAAGCTTGCATCTGTTTCCTGCATCAGATTCTCGTTTACCTGATTTAATATCAAATAACGGCATTTCATCTAGATAGTCTAGTATGAATTCTCTAAAATATTTTAACAGCCAATAAAAATCGTCTATTTGATATCCTGTAAATGCATGCAAATGTTCTGGTGTTGACATTATGATGTGGCTTATCTCGAGTTTGTGTGCAAATTCACGACCTTCTTTCCCTTGATATCTACGTTCCCTAGCCTTTGTTGCAGTCCATAATGCATCTAGTTCTGCTATTATCTTGTCCTTCTCATATAGTGCACTGTCCTTTTCATATAGTGCACTGTCCTTTTCATATAGTGCCTTGTCTTTGCTCTCAATCAGCTTTATCAATTGATTTGGAGCTAGCATTTCGTATTGGGACATATCAAAGCAAAAAATATACCAGGATCTAAACCTATCATCTGAGAAATGTTTACCATCGTGTCAAATGTAAACAAGTTGATGCGTACAATTCGATTGTTATTTTGGTCGATTACGCATAAACTCTCCTTTCTTTTTCCTCCAAAATACGCCTCGTCAGCCTCAATATGATCCATTAGCACATTATCAGTTCTGGATTGTTCCTCCAAGATTGAGAATCTAATTACATCAAAACAATGCAGTGCAGTAGGATAGATAACATCTGCTTCTGCCACATCTTTTCTTGCACTGATTCCCAGATCAAAGAGTTTGATCAGAATCAGCCATTTGGAATAATAATGTTGATTTTACTGAATTGTGTATCTGAAAATGGTTTGTAGTTTGTCTTGCATTCATTGCATCTCAAGTTTTCTATATTAGTAAAGAGTTAGAAAAAAGAAAAGCCGTAGATTCTACAGTTCAAAGTACATTAGTAAATGATGATCTATTCCTGACAATTCAAAATTATGATGTGCGTCCAGTTATTACTTATAGTTGCCCAAATTGTAGAACTAAAAAACAACAACATAGGCAGGGGGTGATAGAATGGGGAGTATACGAATGGTTACGTCGTAGTTCAGTTGCTGAAGGTCAAGATGAAGTTTGGAATAATCTACACATTGGTGAATCAGGGTATGACCAAACATTCTTAGTTGGGAACATGAATCTCCATAGGAGTAAGTTCTTGATCATTAGTATTTTCAGGTACAAACTTTGATTGTAGTAACATTGGCTCTTCAATTAAATTCTTAATCATATGTCTATGACATGGTTCTCCATCTTTTTCATGACAAAGTAAGGTTATGTTTTCCATATTGCCTTTAATTTGTAATGTATGAATTGCTTCAATACTGTCCATATTGCCTCGTAGTTCTGACAGTAAAGACATTGTAAAATCATTCCATTTAATTTCAGAATTTTTATATTTTTTTAGTAGTTCTGGACTTGGAGATAAACCCCTTACCCAAATATCGTATCTTTCTCTCTTAACTCCTCTTGGATACCATCTAGTAATCAAAACTCGAAGTCCATCTTCTTCTTCAACAGGTTTGTAGATGGATTTTGTCTTAATCATGGTTTGAGCCGCCTTGATTTTGATAATAAACGTACATCTTGATCTTTGGCTTTAGATCGCTGATCATATGCCCATTCATCGAGAAAATTTGACATATTACCTAACCTCATGTCCAGACTCTTGACAGGCGCAAAAAATTGACCCATATCCAGACAAATTGACAGAACCCATACTCTCAGATATATCGCTCTATGGTAGCTGTGCAGTTTGTACCACAAAACGCAAAGAGCCTCATCATAGACGGTTCTTGTCCAAAGTGCAAACATAAACTTAAAGTTCAGGTCAACCTAGAAAAGAACGTGGCATTAGAAGAAGGTGCAATCGCATATCCAGTTTCGACGGATTCAACCGATTGCCCAAAATGTAGCGAAAAAATAAATCCTGTATCTTTCCGTCAACAAATAGAATTACAGTTTGGAAAAAAGGTGGTTGAATAAAATGACTGAAGACAGATTTAAAATAATTTTTGAACACATGAACAAAGAGGTCAAAGAGCAAACAAAATTACAGACAGATGCAATAAAAGACACATTAGAACAAAACAATGAAATAAAAAAATTAATCGAGATCGTCAACGACGCAACACCGACTGACGAGCCTCTTCTTTGTTCCAGTTCTTAGACTCCAAAATTTCCCTTGATTTGAAATTATTTCAGGTCGGACCTTACTTGAAGACGTTATGATATTTTGATTCGGGCTGACGGAATTTCAAATGACATTTAGAAGACACTCTCGTATTTTATCCATCGTCCGGAGATTGTCTTTCTTACGAGTCCTAGTTCTGTATTATATGGAAATTATGTCCGCTAGTCATTAGTGTCCTCCTCCATCCATTTTGGGTTGCTTTTTCTGATCGCTTTTGTGGCCTTTTTGTCTGCAAATGCCATGAGTAGAGTCTGTCCATGGTCAATGTCCAGGGAAAAGTGAAGCCTTTTCTCGTTATAGTGCCCAATGTAGTCATCCATAGAGTCATAGTATGGCAACTCTTCTTCTAACGTTCTAAAGAAACGCTTCAGCCTGCCGTTTGTCTGTGGATGATATGGTCTAGAGTTTATCAGAACGATTCCATGCTCGAGTAATTCATTTTCAAACAGTGTGGGCACCCATCCATTCTTTGGCGTCTTACCTGTTCTCTTGCGGGAGGTAAACTGGCTTTCATTATCTGAAAGCATCTGTGCAGGGTTCTCAAAGTACCTAAAAGCTCTACGTAATGCAAGGACTGAATTCTCAGAGGTTACGTGCTCGTAAGAGTTTAGGTTGAGCACGAATTTTAGATGTTCTAGACAGGAGACCTAAACTCTTACGCGTGCTCAAAGACACCATATCCTGTAACACACCTAGAGGCATCATCAAGATATACTATCAAATTGAATCCTTTTAGGCGTGGATATTTCATAATATGCCCGGTCGGCGTACCACATTGCGTTTGAGAACCTGCGTTCAAATCTAACTCACTTGCGTCTTGTCGACCTTGCAGGAGTTGGAGTTACTAGTCCATGTTTCTTCATTATCTTGTATACTCGGTAGATGGAAAAGTAAAGTTAAATTCTTTGATTTTTGTGGATTCTAGCCCGTATCTCTAAATCATATTCTCACAGTTATGAAAAAACCATTATTTTATCGCCATTCTGTCACATATCGTTCCTACATATCGAGATATTGTTGATTTTACTATCCAATTATTTCATGCTCTAGTATCACCAATCAAAAAACTCTGAGAATTGGTCAATTGAGAGTGTTACTTTTCCATCTACTGATACTGTATGGTCGGATATATTGACACCGGCGTTTCTAAGGTGTTTGACTGTTCTGACCACGCCAATATGATTCCCTTCATTTTGCATGTTCAACACTGACCTTGTTTGGGGTAAGAGTTTAGGTCCCCTGACTAGAACATCTAAAATTCGTGCTCAACCTAAACTCTTACTGTTTGGGTATGACTTGGCTCCTTGGTTGGACGTCCAGATTTTCGTATTTTTGGAATGGTTTTGGTGTTGAGGAACCGTGACCAGAGTCGTCTGACGTGTCTTGCCGTGATGTCAAGCTCGGCAGTAGCTATATTGGATGTGCTTTTGCCAATTTTGCGCTGTTTGATCAAATATCTGATTGATTTGTCTGTGAGTCTTTGTTTTGTCATATTTGCTGATCGGTACAGGCGGTTATAATCAGATATCGTACGCCTGATTCTAGGCGGACATAATTTTCGTACAATACAATAATCATTTGGCTCAAGCATTTCAGAAATAAACTTTGCATTTAATGTCATGGAATCATAGATTAGATTAATCAAAAAATGATGAAGGTATTACGCCTGTCACATATTCTTGTTTGTACCCTGTCATCCCATCTAGGATTTCAATTCTTTTTGTATTGTCTTCTTTACCAAATACTATTGCATAATATGGATAATACACCACATCAATAGATTTGATCCCACATTCATCCCAATAGCTGTTAAATACAGTTTCAATACTTGCAGAAGACACTTGCGGATCTATTGTTTTATCATCAGAATCAAATGGAATTACTTTATGTTCTTCCATCATACTTTGAAATGTGGAAGGATTGGACGGGTATTGCCACACTTTTCCATATGTTGCCGGTCTGGCATTAGTTTGTATCAATACTCCTTTACCCAATAAACTGTTCACAATTTTTCCTATCTTGCCTACACTCCATCCTAATGCAGAAAGCATTCTTTTTTCAAATTCTTTGCTATTGGCAACATAACGTAATAATCTTATCTCTTCATCATCTAATTTGCTAAGATATGACATTTGGTAATCTACTCCATTTGAATTCACATCAATTAATGCCCCAGTTACTGCATCAACTCCAGTTCTACTAGTAATAGTTTGAACAGTTTCCTCAGTTGAACGCCAACCTGTCTTTTCCTGCTTTCTGATTTTTGCATCCATATCTATATCATAATATGGATATAGAAATTTTTTAATCACTACAATCCTTTCAAAAATTTTCCCCTTGCCCATAAATCCCCCCTTTGCTCTCTTCTGAACAGTTTCATTAGCATATTCTGTTACACGTTCAAGAGAAACAAGTGCAGTGATCATCTTTTTTGTGGTTTGTCTTGATTTTTGCATGACATCACCAGTATCAATTAATTGCATTTTGCCTAGAAATGACGCAATTTTCTCTCCATCCCATAACTCAAGATTGTTGTACTGATCAGCAGTAGTTAGTGCACCCGGTGTAAAATCACTCGTAGTTGCCAATATTGCTCTGTCAGCAGACAAATCCTGTTGAATTTGAATTAGTTTCATTATGATGTCTTTGTCAATATTTGACTTGTAGGATTTTGCCTCAATAATTACAGTAGATGTATGAAGCGGAGCTATAAATTCTGCCAATACATCAATTTGATGTGTAGTGCCTGACTTTCCTTTCATCTTTATATCATGAGTTACATGATATCCATTTTTTTCAAATAATTCTGCAATTTTTAACTCAAATCCTATACCTTTCTCTAATGCTGACATGTTATTCTGTGGATATTCTCACCCATTTAAGAAAATTGGCTTGGTGGTTCTGTCAAGTTATAGGCACCTACAAAATTAGCGGGTATTCTTGTAGATGGAAATAACAAATGGAAAACTCTAATCCAAAACGCCTCATTGAATAAGGCTACTCGATGAATTTGGAGAAGATTTCACAGGTTCAAGAAGCAGTAATTTACTTAATTTTAAGTATGTATCAACGTCTGCAGTTAACCCAGGTGTGCTCAAAATCGGCTAAAAATGCAAAGATCTAGTCAAAACCACCTTCCTGTTCCACCTCCGAATTGGTCATGATTGTGAGCACATCTGGGTTAATTGCTCTACATCTAAATCCGTTAGAACAGTCATGTTTTATGCCTAATAACGTCATGCTTGATTTGGTACTGTTAACTTATGGTGATATAGACACAAACACGATCTTCTAAGAATTGAAAAATTTACAAGTTCTAAAAGAATTAGGAAGATGTACAAGCAATTTATCTTCCTAAAGAATTATGGATTAACTTTCCATTTCAGATAGGAGATAAGATTTCAATACAAGGCAGTAAATGGATCATTGAGAAAGTGTAAAAATAAAATCCACAGATATTGTTTTAATATTCTAATGATTTACATAATGTACAACGTTCATTGTTTTTGTAGATATCGTATGTTTTTATAGTTTGTTTTAATGCATCATAGTCTATTCTGTGGTATGTCTTGCCAAATCCTGAAAAATATTTAATAAATTCCATGATTCCAAGATTTGCAATGATAGAATTGATATGGATGTATGGGATGTTTCTATCTCCGTATTCAAGTCCATTTTCAATTTTGTAACATTCATAACAAGGATCACCAGGTTTTATGAAAAAAATCTGACCAGATAGACTTTTTATGATTTCATTGTCTTTTTTCATACCAACACCACATACAATAAATGGCTTTTTCGTCTTAACACAAAAATTATTAATTTCTATTCTTCCCAATGGATCATCAACACAACTGAAAATAAAATCTACATGTTTTAATGCATGCCTAATTTCATCTTTTGTGTTACGATTGAATTTTTTATGGATTGTCTTTATATCGCAATTCTTATTTGAAATACTATTTATCATATCATACATAATATTGCATTTTGATCTTACATCTACATCACTTTGTATACTACCAACAACTTTCTTGAGATTCAATTTATCAAGTATGTCATTATCAATTAAAATAAAACTTCTAACACCAATATGTGCTAAACTTTGACATACTATGGAACCAGTACCACTTAATCCAACTACTGCAACTGTCAAGTTGGGTATGATGTTGTTTATGTATTTTTCCAACAAATTAGATTCATAATTTTCCATGTAATTTCACATAACTGACAATTTTTTCCATACAGAATCCATATGATTTTTAACAAAATCATCATTGTCAAAATCTGGTGTCAATCTGAATGAAATAAGATTCCATCCATCTTGATAACAATTTGGTTGATTTATTGGTATGTTATTACCATCAATAATTTTCAAGGTATTAGGTATTGAAATCCCATGCATTGCATCATCTCCATCAGGAACAACTAAAAGCAGATCTGTCGTGTTATCCATCCAACCAAGAGGTAATTTGTAATGTTTTATTATTAATTTAGACTCGTCAAAATTTTGTACAATATATCCCAGTTTGAGTAATTCTGATTTAACTATCTGTACTGACTTCTTTACACTCAATTTCAGGCTCTTTATCTATATCGATCATCGTTCCAGGTGTGACTGTCTTTCCATCAATGTTGAAAATTGTATTTCTGTCAATGTTTAATTTTTCTGCAATTTCTTTTGTTGAAACTTTGGGTTTGTCAAAATATTCATTCCTGTTGATTTCACCTGTTATTTTTACTTTGTATTTTTTATCATTTGGTTTTTCTTCTCCCATAAAATATTCTTTTAAAAATTACTAATAAGGTTTTCGATCAAATCAACAGTATCTCATTTTTGATGACATAGTAATGGGCTCCGCATTTTTTATGAAGTATGCTTGGATGTATAGTAATTTTACCATCCAGATCAAAAGTCTTTGTATGTCTCGCTGTGATTAGTGATATATCCTTGCATTTTGGACATATCATTGCAAAAAAACAGCCTTCGCCATCCTTATGAAAGATAACTTGCAGGTCACCATAATTTTTTATTTCTTCATTGCTTGTGATATTGACAAAACCTGCACTAGTCATGGTAAGTTTTTTCTTTCTGAACTTAAAGGAACTAAGTATGAATTTTCTGATATTCATGTGAAATTATCTGTTTACGTATTTTATAAATTTCACGCTTAAAATACTACTAAAAAAACAGCCAGCATATCACCATTTAAAATAATAATTATTGATATTGACTAAGTGAGGCGTTTTGAATCAAGGTCTGCCACTTGTTATTTCCATCAACTAGAATACCAGCCAATTCTGCTGGTGTCTTTTTGCCAATTCCACCGTGTTTCTTTGAGAAATTATAGAATGTTTGGAATCCTGCAAAGAGAGGACTATTCATCTTTTTAATTCCTCTATATGCTACTTCTCTATCTCTAATGGTGCCCTGTAATCGCTCCATCCTGTTATTATTTTTATCACCTTTCATGTGAATATGACGGATATGTTCAGTATCTTTCCAAAGAAAATTCTTTGCCTTGTAGTTATCTTTCCATGCCTCATGGAAATTATGAGCTCCGTCTGAAATTAGAGTTGTTGGTATCTTGTCTGCAATCATCATAGCTTCTTTAAACATTGGATTAACGTTTTCAGTGCCTTTTGTGTTGGCTACATATTGAGTTATCATAAATCTAGTTTCATGGTCAAGCATGGAATACTGTAATTTCATATTACCTTTGATCTTCATAAAAATTTCATCGGTTCTCCAGACTTCGGAGACTCTTGGAACTATACCCTTGACATAATTACTGGTCATTTTGGAGTATTTGTTAATCCAGTTGTAAATAGAAACATGAGAAACTTTGATGTCTTCTTGTTCAAAACAATCTGAAATATCTCTAACTGACATTCCTGAAAAATACATTTGAAGTGATCTTGTAATTAATACAGAATCATAACGCATTTTCTCAAAACCAAAATTAGTAGTGAATCGTTTTTTACAATCTTGACATTTGAACATCTGCATAGTAGAGTTTTTGTTTTTCTTTAGACCTGCCTTTACAATATTTCCTGAATCACAGAATTTACATAATTGTAGTTTTGATCTTTCCATGATTCTAAATGTGCCATTGTTGGATTTGTTGTGTCTAATGACTTTCAAAATTATCTTCAAATGTTTGCAATCAGCGTTTCTTGTTGTGTGGTCTTTACAAGTACAAATTAAACCATTTTCAGTTTTTGACACAATAGAGTTTATGCGTAATCGACCAAAATAACAATCGAATTGTACGCATCAACTTGTTTACATTTGACACGATGGTAAACATTTCTCAGATGATAGGTTTAGATCCTGGTATATTTTTTGCTTTGATATGTCCCAATACGAAATGCTAGCTCCAAATCAATTGATAAAGCTGATTGAGAGCAAAGACAAGGCGCTATATGAAAAGGACAAGATAATGGCAGAACTAGATGCACTATGGACTGTAAAGTCCAGGAAACGTAGATATCAAGGGAAAGAAGGTTCGTGAATTTGCACACAAACTCGAGATATGCCACATCATAATGTCAACACCAGAACATTTGCATGTATTTACAGGATATCAAATCGACGTTTTTTATTGGCTGTTAAAATATTTTAGAGAATTCATACTAGACCATCTAGATAAAATGCCGTTATTTGATATTAAATCAGGTAAACGAGAATCTGATGCAGGAAACAGATGCAAGCTTGATCCGGAACACGCATTACTAGTGGGACTGATGAAAAAGAGAACAAACGTTACACAAGACAACTAGCAGCATTGTTTGGCATTGATCAGACCACGGTGTGCAGATATATCAAGCTTGTAGATGAGATATTGAAACGAATTTTGCCCACTGCAAAGAATATGTCTGATATAATACAATTAGAAAAGAAACCCATACAACAAATACAAAGGTGCTGGGCAACACCTTGCTAATTGACGGAACACATGTACCTGTACAAAGATCAGAGGATTCTGTGCAAAGAAATAAATCATACTCTGGCAAAAAGAAACGATTTACGTTCAACACAGAGATAATAACAAACAGCAAAGGAATCATAATCCACAAAACCAAAAGCTGTCTTGGCAGTAATCACGATTTTAGCATATTCAAAAAAGAATCTGAATCAATCTTTAATATAATAAAATTACTGACTGGAAGCAGTAAAACAAAGCTATACTCTGACAAGGGATTTTTAGGAATATCGGATTACCTTGATAACAACACACAATCCATGCAACCTAAAAAGAGATCAAAGAATCGCCAACTAACAAAACGAGAACGGGCAAAAAACAGAAAGATAAACAGAGTCAGAGCCAGGGTGGAGCACACCATAGGTGACATGAAAACCTATGCAAGAATGGTTGATGCATATGATGGTACACTAGAAGAGTTTGAAACAGAGTTTAGCGTGGTAACAGGTCTTGTCAATCTGCGTACAATGTGGAAAAAGATACGGTCTAGATGGAAAAAGGGTGAACCGCCACCGCCATGGACCGTATATTTTGATTAGATGTGGTAACATCACAATGCTACGCTGTGCGTTTTTGCCAAGCTGATTATTTTGCATGTTTAATAATTTATTTTGTATTTTTTGTACAAGTTTGACTGACTTTAATTTTGAGATGTATGATTTTGTTAGAGTTTGTAACTATATGTGAAGAAAAAGGCAAGGAATTCAGATGGTTGGCGTGATTTAGTCAATTACGCATAAACTCTAGGGAAATCGGGCAGAGGTGCAAAAAACAAGACCATTGTATTTGGGATTTTAGAGAGAAATGGAAAAGTGTATGTTGAAATTGTAAAGAATGTCAAAGCCAGGACACTACTTGCAGGAACCATTAGGAATGTCAAGAAAGGATGTATTGTATATACAGGGTCATGCTAGGACCCAATTGGGACTATCGTGTTATTTCGTTTATAACTCTGGCCATGTCGTCTTTTGACACTCCATTTGCAGTAGAAGCAGATTCGTAATCGCTGTAGGTGAGTGCCTGTACCGCTTTTGTTATCTCTTGCAATCCAAGTATTTCCCTGACTTTTTGTTTTAATTCCTTAAAATCTGTCTTCGAGTACCACAAGAGCGCGTAGATATCTGAGACGTCCTTTATTCTCTTGTCATCTCTTCTACCTGTGACTGATTTTAGTTTTGTTGCAATGAGAATTTCAGTTGTAGGAAGCTTGAATTTTCCACCGAATTCTTCCATCAAAGTAAACCTGTTGTTGTCAAACACATGGGAAAGAAGTGGTTCGTCAAGAAAAGGAAAGCCGATTACTTTGTGCGCGTCTTTGTGAACATTATCTGCCATCGGATCAACATACAGCTGGAACACTTCATAGGATTGTTTGTTTTTTGACTGCTCTTCAGTAATCTCTTCCTTTGTTTCAATGTCGTAATGTTTTACAAACCTTGATCCCAGTCCGATGAACTTTCTGTCTTTGAGAATTTTCACTGACTGTGCAAGTGCAGAGTTTTGCAATTTTTGTCCTGACCAGTTTGGGTCTACATGGAATCCCAAGTCTATATCTCTTGAGCCGATGTATCCATGTCCGTTGGCTTTGTTGAATCTTTCATTGACTGTAAGGAAGACGGCCCATCCTCCTAGGAGACACACTGGCTCTTTCATTTCTGAGAACACGGCAGTCAGATGTTGTTGTGATATCTCAGTTTCGTAATTCTGGTATAGCATTTCACTTTTCCTTTTTTATTAGCATGTCTGCTGCTTCTGCAGCTGCTGCCCCCTCTCCCATCAGGTCTACTATCAGCTGCGGTATAGATACAACGGCATGTCCATCTTTTACAAAGGACCTGTAAAAGACGTGCTCATCTGTCATCAGAACCCTTACGTTTCCTTTTCCTACTAGTCCTTTTTTGGAAAGCAACATGTGCCATTTCTTTAGATCGTCTGGCTTTATGTAAAAGTCAGTCCTTGCCGGAAAGAGATACTTTTGAACTAGGTTCTCTGCAGAGTATGTCGTTAGCGCGTACTTCATCCCTGCTTTGCGTATGATTTCCAGTGGGTCTCTTACCATATACTCTCTTTTTTCTGGTTTTGTCTTCAGCTCTTTCCAAAGCAGGATTAGCTTTTCATAGTTTTTTACTGCCGTGACTTGAACAATGTCATCGTCTTCCAGCCTTCGCAGTGTCTTTATGACCCAGGCAATGTTTGCCTTGGCTTCTTTTGTAACCCTATATTTGGTCAGTCTTTCTTTTCTGTGATTAAGCAGTACCCTGAAAATCCTTTCTCTTACTTGTCCTCTTTTTGCCTGCATTCTTAACACCTATTACTATTGTTTATATACATACTATTTTAGCAATATATTGCTAATATAATAAGTATTTAAGCATAAGCAATATGTTGCCAATTTTTTGTTAAAATAACGTATTCGTGACATTGTGGCCCACTCGTTCGGATTTTTCCTTGCTACCTGTTTTCTAAACATCCGTCCACACAAAGTACAATAAATGTATGAATCATCTATGTGATCCTTTTTAAGCATTTTATCCTTTTTCAGCATGTGGAGTATAGCATTTGCTAGAGACATGTTTCAAATGATACTAGGTTTAATTAATTCTGTCATTGAACCCGAACAAAGACTAGGATTGATGGCTCAAAATAATGCATTATCAGCTAAAATATACAATCTGACAAAACAAGAACTAATATCAATATTGGATAATTTTCCCATAGTTGATAAAAAACTAAAAGAATTCACGCTAGATGAATTTGATTTAATTAAATGATTTCATTGCATATGTTTAATGATATTTTAGCACCCGCCTAACTACACGCCATTTGAGAATTGTTGAAAAACACCCGTCAACTTCACAGTGAATCACAAAGATAGATTTTTATCATTAACAAAGTATCGTGATACCAATATGGAAGCATATGTTTTCTCTAAAATAGAAACAAATGGAGAATGGGAACACTTGGATGGTTATTCTATTCTTAGTAATTGGAAATTTATCAATATTCACATCCCTGATGTTGAACCAGTAAAATTTAGAAGGGATCAAGTCGATCCACCCAAAACAATTATGATTCGTGATAGGGTGCTATTTTTAGATTATAACTAATAATTATTTTTTCAATTCTTAGAAGATCATGTTTTGATGTCTAGCACCCTAACTTTACACTCCAGCACTACTTAGTTGCACAACCTACCTAATTTAGAATTCTAAGAACATTTCAAATTTGCAATGCAAAGATTTAGATCACCACCAAATGAATGCTGAGTTATGAGCAACAACAAACAGGCGATGATCTATCTTGACTAGGATATACTGGATAATATGGTTATCGTTGTATTGTGGAATTATCACCGTTGTTGTGCATTCACAATACTATCCATTACAGGAAGGGTCATATTCATGAGTGATTTCAAATACATCCAAATTGGCAAACATTTGAATTTCAAAAAATCTAAAACATGGTCCAAAGAAGTAAAAGAGAAAAACAAGGCAAAAAATGGCAGACGATTCAAATATGCAGATGGAATCTTTGAGCTACTTGCATTAATCAAATGTATGACAGGTATATCTACCGTACATGTCAGGGAATAGCACAAGATGTTCTAGGGGATGACTCACCAGATCATACCACGATATATCGCAGAATAAACAATCTAGAGATAAAGCTAAATTCAGACAAGATACCATGTGATAAAGACAGCACGATTCTACTTTCCACTGATAGTAGTGGAGTGCAACCAAATGAACGAGGAGAGTGGTTACGTGTTAAATGGAGTGTACAGCGAGGATTTATCAAAATACATTTTCTCATTAATGTGAAAACACGCAAGATTCTAGCCGTACATGTCACAACTGATGAAGAAGGAGACGCACCACAATTTAAAAAACTACTTAAAAGTGCACTGACCCAGATTGACACAATTAAAAAGAATGTGGTAATTTATGCAGATGGCGCATATGATTCAAAGGAGAATTTCAAATATTGTGCAGCGAATAATGTAACACCAAGAATCAAAGTCAGAATAGATTCTCAAGCTAGATATGGTCATCCTGCACGTAACAAAATAGTATGTGAACAGCTTGGCAGAAATAAAAACTCCAAGATAACCGAAATTAGTATAAACAAAAGAAAGAAAAACCGTGATAGATGGAAAAAAAAGAGTACGTTATGGTCAGCGATGGATATCCAAAGTTGTTTTTTCATCCTTTAAGAGATTGTTTGGTAGTGCTGTTCACTCTAGAAAATGGGAAAACATTGTACAGGAAATTCAAATAAAAGTACATGTTTACAATTTGTTTTGTGACATTCCTACAATGACATGAATTTAGTTCAAGACTAGTCTTCAAGTTTAGATTTTGATATGTCATAGAAATTATTGACTATGAGTTTGTCATTTTGATTAGAGATACATTTGATTAAAAATACATCTTGATGTGAGGGATGTTCAATAAACAAATCAAAAGTTATGCAACTAAGTACTCCAGCACCCTAATTGAACACCAGCTTGAAAATTGGGAAAACCCCCTCAGATTGAACAGTGTAATTCAAACACATGTATATTAGACATGTACAATAATACTACTGGTAGGAAAATGTCCGAACTGGAGATAACCACAATGAGTGAAAAGGGGCAGATAGTCATACCTCAGGATCTGCGAAAGAAGATGGGTCTAAAGCCCAAGGCAAAGTTTGCAGTGGAAAGAAAGGGAGATGCAATAGTTCTGATAAGGCTCTCTTCTCCGGACGTGCAAAAAAAGCTGGACGAAGTATTTAGAATGATGGACAAAAAAAGACTAAAGATTACAGACATTAAGATAGCAAAAGAGATCAAAGAACACAGAAAAAAGAAGAAGCAAGTAAAAAGCAAAAAATAACGGAAAAGCAGGCATGTGTCTAAATGACTATTGTTCTTGGCATTGGCCCGACAGGTTTGCCGCGAGTAGTCCTTGACACAAACGTCTTGGTAAGTGCGACAATAAGAAACGGAAAAGCCAGAAGGCTCTTGAAAAAAGCAACGCACGACAAAGAGTACGTTATTGTTTTGTCTGACGATGCAATAAAGGAACTCTCCGATGTTTTATCCAGGCCAAAGTTTGGAATAAACAAAAAAGAGATAGGCAAAACAGTCGATGCCATAGTTTCTGCAAGCGATGTAAAAAAGATAAAGTCAGGACTCAAGGTAGTGGCAGCAGACCCCGATGATGACGTCTTCATAAATGCCGCATATGATGGCAAGGCAGACTATATCGTGTCAGGTGACAGCGACTTGCTTGACGTAAAAAAATTCAGAAAAATACGGATAGTTACAATAAACGAGATGCTAGAGATTCTGCAAAAAAAAAAGAAAGGCTAGATTTTTGTTCTAATAGACTGAAACTTTAGTTTTGAGATATATCCAAAAAGCGATTCAGAATAAATTCTAAAGTCATCATAGATTTTTCCATCTTGCAATAACAGAAACGTAAGAGTTTAGGTCCCTCCAAGTATATCTAGCAACATATCTGCAGTATTGAGATTCTGTTTGCGCCATGCAAGCATACATGTCATTAATATTCCAAACATTCTCTCTCATACCTCCAGTACTGACTAGTCTATGGCGTATCTTCCTGTGTATTACCACCTTGCGCAGCATTCGTTCTGATTCATTATTTGTTGGTTCCATATTTGGATGGTTTACAAAAGTAAACATGTCCGATGCAGCAATCTTTAGTTTTGTACCAAAACTGTATCCAAGATTAGCATACCTCTGCGCAATTCTTTTCACTTTGATTATCATTTTCTTCGTGTCAGTATTGGGGACAGCACATTTTGCAGTATGAAATAATTTCTGCAGTCTCGTGTAATAATCTGCATTCCAAATCATCTTTCTGTGCAAGATCGTCTGCTTTACGTAATATGTGAGAGCGGCACCGCTGCCGTATATGAAATTTATTGTACGGAGTATATCCATCACATGTAATGGTATGTCCCAGTAAGGATAGTAATCAACTAGCACTGAACCGCCACGAGTTCGTGCCACAGTAATTGATACTGCATCATCACTGATACATACCCATACAAGCCACGTTTCTTTTCTATCAGAATTGCTGTCTCATCTGCTTTGAGATGTGTAGAGTGTTTCAATGATTCAGATATTTCATCTGCAATAGGTTCCATACGTGCAGATACTGCAACAAGCGCATTGTGTATGGTTGTTTTACACATACCTGCATTATGAATATTTAGCATGTCTCTAATGGATCTGGACTGAGGCCATTGTTCCATAGATTGGTTAGAATACAGAGAATGTTTGGTCAAAGAGATGTTCCCTCCAGTCCGATGCTCTCTGGTTTTGTTATGGCATTACAATCCACACATATGCATTCATGCATTACACATGTTGTTGTTTTGCATTCTGGAATACACTCTATATCTGTTATCTGTTTTGATATTATCTTTGAATCCTTTATTTTTTTTACTGCCACATGTATACCACATTTGTCTGGTCTACTTTTAATTGTCTTGGATGATTTTTTATTATGTGATTGTCCCTAGTGTCCTGATTTACGTCCTGATTTTTTAGGCGTAGCATCAGTATCTGATTTTGCACTGACACGTTTTTGTAACTGTCTACAGTTTTAAAGTATTACGCACAAGATATGTCAAAATAGGTTATTTTTTTGACACAAACACGAAGGAACTTCAAAATTGTAGACAATTACACGTTTTTTCTTTCTTGGGATGGAATGGAATTTTGTGATGGTGGACTGTTAGAATTTTCATAATAGGCAAGACGTTTTTAAAGTTTAGAGATAACTGATGCTTGTTTAGGGATTATTGGTGTGTACTTTGAGATAGCTGATTGTTGTTCAAACAATAATGCTTTGTGCTCAGATTACTGATGCTTGTTTAGGGATTATTTTATCTTTTTTCTTGTTGTCTGCTATTATCTTGGCTATCTCATCTGGCAGTATTTTAAATTCAGTTGAACTCAACATTGCCGTAATTCTGACGGGATTCTATTTAGGCTAGTTGATCATATGATTTTCTCCTTATGCTCAACCTAAACTCTTACCTCTCTCCAACGGTTAAACGTCATCGGACTGATGTTGTGTCTACGGCAGTTCTGCTGTAGTGATGTGCGTGTTTATAGACTCCATAATGATACGCACTTTTTCATCTGGGGCACGATATGATTTTTTCATTGACAAGACCACTTCAGAGTGGGTAAAAATAGTAACACTTGAAGTGTTCTCCTTTTATGGGGTCCACTCCAAAAGCGAAATGGCTATCATTAATAACAAAAATAATCCAAATGGATTGTTATTATGAATCAGAATCATTTAGGGTAATGTTACATTGCCTGTTCGTGCAACACTTGCAGGCCTTGCAGGAAATTCATATGTAAAATCATCTAGGGTAATTTTTACAACTTCTGTTTGTGCTGTAGATGATGCTGTAATGGGATGTGGTGTTCTGCTAACTGTTGAACCGCTTTCAGAAACTGTAAGATAAAGAACATCAGACATGCCTTTTACACTGCCAACGATTGTCAACTCCCCTGTTTGTGTTGCCTTGATTGTAGATACTATTTGAACAGTTTCTCCCGGTTCTAGATCTCCTTGCCAATTCAAATCACCACCGAGTAGTGCAAATCCTTCTGAAAGTGTAACATGTGCTGTTAAATTTTCAAATGTTCTATTTAACTGAGGCGCTACACCTACAGTAAGAGTTAGTTGGAATTCTTCATTCAGATTAGGTACACGTGAAAGTGAAAGTTCAGCTGTCGTGCCAAAAAAAGTTTCCGATGTGGGCACAGTTTCGGGAGAAGACGCAATTTCAGGAGAATATACACTATCTTGGTCATAGGTCAAGACAGTAAAAATTACAATCGGGATAATGAGAAGAAGTATCAGGTACTTTTTCAACACTCTTCTAGGTCAGACAGCCATAAAAGAATTTGGTATGAATCATCTATGTGAGACCTTTTTAAGCATTTTATCCTTTTTCAGCATGTGTAGTATAGCATTCGCTAGAGATATGTTTCAAATGATACAGGACGCGGATAATTATCTATACGAGGTTTTGACCCTCAATGCTATCTTCATCCCTGAGTTAGGATCAACCGCAATTAGCAAGCGAGGTCTTTACCCTCATGATTCATAACGCGACCTATGGTCCTAACTATAATTTTGTACAAACTCTCTCTTCTCTTTTAACATCCAGTATATGACTCGCAACATTTTTGATCCTGTAGCTACTGCAGCTTTGGAACTGCCTCTCTTTTTCTTGATACGATTGTAAAATTGTGTAATATTACTATTTGGTGCATGTAATGCATGAGAATGTGCAGCTTCAATCAAGACCCATCTCAATGTCATGCTGCCTTTCTTTGTTATACGTCCATGATGTATTGTATCTGCAGAGTTTCTAACTGATGGGACCACTCCTGCATATGCTGCAAGCTTGTGAGAGTCATTAAATCTAGAGATTCCTCCTATTTCAGATGCAATCACCAGTGCTGTGTAATCACCTACTCCAGGTATTGTCTTTAGTAGCATTGCATCAGAATTGGTTTTAACTGTCGCATATATCTTTGCATTAATGTCTGAAATCATATCATTTAGTGATTCTATCTGTCGTATAAAGCCATCAATACGGTAATCCCCTAGGGCACAGAGTCTTTTCATGTATAATCCTGTGAATGTTGCTCCAGGAATCTTTATTCCATTTTGTAACAGAATTCCATGAATACAGTTCTTTGCAGATGTCCTCCATTGGATCAACTTTCTTCTATACCGTACAAGCTGACGTGCCTTTACAATTTTATCACTTGGAACAAAGCATGTTGTAATATATCCTCCACGTAAGAGATCTGCCAGTACCACTGCATCAATCTTGTCTGTCTTTTTCTTTGATGCTGCAATTGCCTTTGTAAGATAAGGATTTGACAACACTACCTTGTATCCCAGTACATCTGTCATGAATCTGTACACTCCATACCAAACTGATGATGATTCCATGACGATACTGGCAGAAAGAGGTATCTTTGAGAACATTTGTCTGATTGCCTGTTGTGTGTTTTCTATTCTTTCATTTCGTGTTATCTTTCCCTTGTTATTCATAACGGCCACTTGATGAAATTTCTTGTGCAGATCAATTCCAACATACATGATATTTTCTGCTTTATCCCTAATCTGTTTCTTTGGAATTGTTCTCTTTGAAGGCGATTTACGGATCTTTGGTCTACCCGATTCATTCTTTATGCTATCTGAATTCCTTGCCTTTTTCTTCACATATAGTTAGCAAAGAACATGTTGTATGCCTATAACGTCCAACTGTTCAAGTAGATTTAGGCGTAGAGGTTGATACATACGATTTTCCACACGATGGACAAAATTTATGATCATCATCCATCTCAGAACCACAATGCCCACAAAACATGTCGTATTATGAACATATGTGGTTAATAGATTAGTAGCTGCGAAAATAACTTGCAATTGTTTGATTCTGAGTTACCAAGTGATATTTCCATACTTTGGACACGAATGCGTGCTATTAGAGTCCCAGTATAAAAGATGGGCCCACGGGGATTTGAACCCCGGATCTTCGCCGTGTAAGGGCGACGTCATAACCGACCTGGACCATGAGCCCAAAAAACAATCTTGCTAAAATCCATTTAAACTTTGAGACGTATGAGAATCTAGAAATTTGATATAAGATAAGGATATTCATGAATGTGGTTGATTTTTTTTCCAGTCCAATTGGACTGGGTCATGTCACTCGAGATATTGCAATTGCAGACAATTTGAAAGACATGACAGTTAATTTTGTGACAGGCAGTGGAGCTGCGAGAATTCTAGAAAATTTGGATTTCAAAGTACAAGACGCATACAATCCACCCTCATTTGTTGTCAAAAATGGAGCATTAAAGAGTCCGGCAAGATGGCTATGGAACTATTATCGTTACTATAAGGATTGTAAAAAAATCTCACGGGGGATTCTTCAGGATGACAGTCCAGACTTTGTGGTTAGTGATGAGGATTTTGCATCATTAACCGTTGCACAAGAGATGAAAATTCCAACAGTACTCATAACTGACGTCTTAGAGACCAGATTCACCAGGGGATTTGCATCATTTATTGAAAAAAAGATGAACAAATCAATGCAGGAAATCATTAAAAAATGCGATACTGTAATTCTTCCTGAAAATGGGGATGAACAGGATAACATTAGAAGAGTGGGGCCAATAGTCAGACAGACAAGTTTTTCAAGAGAGGAACTGCGAAGAAGGTTTTCATTTGAGAAAGAGACAATAATCATTTCAATTGGAGGAACCAACGCAGGACTATTTCTTATTGAAGAGGCATTGAAATCGATTTCAAAAATAAATCTAGACATTGAAACCGTCCTAGTAGCAGGTCCTGCAATTAACAGAAAATTTGAAAATGTTAGGAATGTAGGATTTGTTGACAACTTGTACGAGCTGATATTTGCTGCTGATTTGCTAATTTCTCTGGCCGGGAAATCAACCATAGATGAGGCTAACGCCTATGGAACGCCTGCAATATTTATCCCCATAAAGGGTCATTTTGAGCAGGAAGATAACGCAAAAAAAGAAGGGTTTGTTTTTAATGACATCAAAAGGCTTGATGGGTTAATTTTAGAAAAAATTGACGAAAAGCGAAGACAGGTAACCGCCGATGGTGCAAAAAAGGCATCAGATATCATTAGAAAACTGATGAATTGGCAATCAAATGCTTAATAGATGGTCAATGAATTTTGATAAAGTACCATTGACTAATCTAACAGTGATCAAATTTGGTGGAAGCGCAATAGGTCTGGACGGTACTTTTGTTCCAGAAATTGTTAAACGTATTAGCGACTTGGGGAAAAAATCCAAGATAATTGCTGTTTTTTCAGCTCCATTAACAATGCATAATGGAATGATATGTTCCCTCACAGACATAGTCCTAGAGCAAGGCAGAAATGCCAAAAACGGAAAGACATCATCAGTCGATATTGTAAAATCAGCTTATCAAAAAATCCTAGAGATGGTAAATTCAGAGAATAAAAAAGATTGCCAGAATGCCATTGATTCACATCTAGAAAAGGTGCAAAAGGCGCTAGATAATGCACTTGAGGGCAAGGAATTTGCAGATGAGACACGTTCAATGGCATTGGCATTCTCAGGCGAGATTCTAATGTCCCATGTGATGAACTACATACTGAAAAGCAATGGCGTAAAGTCAGACGCCATGAAATTTGACGATTGGCCAATCATCACAGACAAGAACATTGAATCAACAAATTTTCTTGCATCAGAATCCAAAAAAAGGATGGGTAAAATTGAAGAGATGGTAAAAGAGAATGACGTAGTTACAATTGGAGGGTTTATCGGAAAGACTGTAAATGAGATTATGACTACATATGAACGCGGAGGTTCAGATAGAACCGCCGCAAACCTTGGAATATTATTTCACAAAAAATATAAAACCAGTATAGACTTTGAGAAAGACAGCGCAGTGGTTTCTGCCGATCCAAAAATTGTACAATCAGGATTGCGTGAGGTATTTGAATTGTCATACAACGAAGCCAGACTGGCCGGAATGTTTGGAATGAAGATTTTGGATCCCATTGCAATCAAAGAGATTGTAGAGAACGGGGTTGATATGCCAATCATTATTACAAATATGAAAAATCCAGAAAAGACAACCACAATAAAGAGAATATTAGACAAGCAAAAGGGGCACCCAATCAAGATAGTTACGGGAAAAGAAAACTGTGCAATTTTTAGAATTGAGACGACCTGCATTCACAAGTTGTTAACATCGCTAGAAAAAGACAGACGTTACAGTGAATTTGTAATTTTGTCACCATTTACAAAAGACGGGATTGAATTTTCCAGAATGCTGTTCCTAGATGGGGATTATGTCAAGAGAAATGAAAAATACTTGTTGGGATTTGATTCGCTTGCTACAATCACATACAACAGAGGAGTCATTACGCTAATCGGAGACGAGATGTGGCGTGTCCAGCAAGTTGCTTCGAGAACCAGCACAAAGATTGGCGAGTCAGGGCTAAACATTTTGAATATGGATGCACAAGAAGAGACTTCACGAATAATCATTGTCATAGAAGATGCAAAAGACAACATAAGAAAAGCAATCAGTGCAGTACACGAAGAGATTTTAGAAATTAATTTTGTTTAATAAAGAGTGGCGTTCTGGGTTTTCACCAGTAAACGCCATCATGGGTTTGTTCTTGGACCTTTATCTAGATTCAGTCCGGCGTTACCCAAAACACGCGATACTATACGTTATAATCCCTAGTATTTAGGGATGATCTATGTAGATAGGCTATACACGCTCGGCCAGATACCAAAGAATTATCCCAATTCCAAGTAGGGCATACCACTTTAAATTCTTTTTATTCATAAAGATATTTGCAGAGGCCAATTCATCCTGGTATGCAGTCAGACGAATCTTTCTCATTTCAAATGCCTGACCAACTAGGCCTATTACAAGAAGGGCAATTGCAGGAAAACCTAAAATCCATTCCATGATTAAACTTGTTATTTGTTTGATATGTAGTTTTAGTTGGAAAGACGCCCTCAACTGTTTTGACTCTCAGATTAAAAAAAAAAGTAGGATCAGTAGATAATTCTTTAAATTAGTAGGGTTTTTTCTCTTTCCTATGAAAGAGACTGGCAAGATATGGATGAATGGAGAGTTGGTACCGTTCAAAGATGCCAAAGTTCATGTACTTACTCATGCATTACATTATTCGACATCAATCTTTGAGGGAATTAGATGTTATAACACGCCAAATGGTTCTGCCATATTCAGACTGCAAGAACACGTCGATCGATTCTTCAAATCTGCAAAATTATATTCAATGAAGATGCAATTCTCAAAAAAAGAGATAACAGATGCCATAGTTAAGACCGTAAAGACCAGCGGGCTTGAAGAATGCTACATCAGACCATTGGCGTATTATGGTTATGGAACGATGGGTCTGACTCCTACTCAAAACAAGGTAGATGTCTCAATAGCATGTTGGGCATGGAAGATGGGAGAATCTAAAGCAGGTAAATTCTCGGGAGCAAAATGCAAGATATCAAGTTGGATAAAAATTGATTCAAGAGCTCAGCCCATACAGGCAAAAGCTGCTGCAAACTATTCAAATGCGGCACTTGCAAGAACAGAAGCATTAGAAAACGGGTATGATGAGGCAATTATGTTAAATTCGTTTGGAAAGATTGCCGAAGGGAGCGCTGAGAACATTTTTGTTGTAAAGGACAATGTCATTCAAACACCTCCCCTGTCAGCAGGATTACTAGAAGGAATTACAAGGGACAGTATTATTCAGATTGTTAAAGAAGATGGCGACTCTGTAATTGAGGTAGATCTCAGCAGGGATGATCTGTATGCATCTGATGAAATTTTCATGACAGGTACTGCCGCTGAGGTAAAGTCAGTAACGCAAGTGGACAAGGTAATAATCGGAGATGGCAAGATGGGCAAGATTACAAAGATGTTGCAAAAATCATTTTCTGATGTGACAATGGGTAAGAATGAAAGATTTTTGCCATGGTTGACATTTATCTAATCTTCCACGAAGTTTTTTACCCACAAAAATAAGCAGATGTTATGAATTCGTGCCCTTCTGGTGATACTTTGGATATGTGCTGGTTTTGCAGAAAAGGGCGCCATCAGGATTGTATGAAAGAGATTCCAACGCAAGAGAGAACAGATGGGCCGCACGACTGTGCCTTTGATACAAAGCTTGTCCCATGCAAATGTCAGCACTAGACCTTTTGCGTAATTTGGGTGATTTTTTCAACATTTGATATTTTGTGTAATTTTATGCCTAAAAATCCAAAATTTCAGAATAATCCGAGAAATTATCTTCTAAAACCACGTCTAGGAATAATTACGCAATACGTCTACTGATAGCAGATCGTATGTATCAACCTCTACGCCTAAATCCGCTAGAATAGTCAAGACGTTATAGGCATAAAACATGCTCTTTGCTGATTCATACCTAGTATCAAATATGGCATTGTTTGGAAAATTCTATGAGATATGATAAGGAATTTTGGGACAAGTATGCAAAAGAGAATGAGTCAAGATACAATATAGAGTTTGCAAAATTCACAAGAGACCTGGCCACTTCTTTGCATTGTACAAGTGTTTTAGAGATTGGATGCGGGACTGGAATTGATTTAAGACTATTTCCTGATACGTTCCAGATTCACGGAATTGATTTAAACGATAATGCCTTGGATGCAGCAAAAGAAAGATTTTCCATTGGGAATTTTAAGAGAGGGGACATTGCTGATTTGCCATTTGAGGATTCTTCAATAGACTTTGTCTTTACACATCAGCTCTTGAACTATTTAGACGAGGATGCATTAGAAAAAGGAGTTGCAGAGATGTATAGGGTAGCTAAAAGATACATAATGAATTGTGAAAAATTTGAAGAGACTGAAAAACAGATAGACAAGGATCACAAATTTTGCAACATGTACAAAAGATGGATGAATTATAAAGTAAGGATCGTAAGCAATGTGGATATGCACGAGGATATAGAACCAGACAAGGCTAGGTTTACCCTGTTGAGAAAATTATAGTTGTTATTTACTAGAGTACATTGATAAAGTGGCAAGGGTCGTTTTTCACAGAGACTTTTCGTAACTGTCTACCGTTTTAGAGTATTACGCACAAGATATGTCCAAACATGTCGTTTTTTCTACACAAACACGAAGAAACTTCAAAACTGTAGACAATGGATAGGAAAGTGCCACATTTGATGGAATTACACAATCTCGTTCTAGCTTTTCCTATCTAATCTATTTGATTGATTAGTATTTTTTGCTCCAAATGAAACACTTTCATATCTACCGGTAGACAATTACTGTTTTACGCCTATAACGTCTTGACTATTTTAGTGGATTTAGGCGTGGAGGTTGATACATACTTTAGGATAAAGAGACATTGTGCCTTTTGCAGTGATTGCTCCCATGTCTGACAAATAATATTTTTTGTAATTGTCTAGAGTTTTAAAGTTCCTTCGTGTTTGTGTCAAAAAAATAACCTGTTTTGACATATCTTGTGTGTAATACTTTAAAAGTGTAAACAGTTACATTAAAAGTGATTTTTAGAAAGTTGTTCTAGGGTTTTCATTGCCCATGCAAATTTACGGATGAATTCTTTTACACATTCATCTACTTGTATTGCATATGATGATAGTTCCATGTTAGAATAAATCTTTTTTGATGAATCTACTTGTATTGGTGACAAGTTATCTTTTTGAAAATAAATGTAATCTTTAAAATATCAGTAGATGGAAAAGTAAAGTTAAATTCTTTGATTTTTGTGGATTCTAGTCTGTATCTCTAAATCATATTCACAGTTATGAAAAAACTATTATTTTATCGCATTCTGTCACATATCATTCCTACATATCGAGATTTTGTTGATTTTACTATCCAATTATTTCATGCTCTAGTATCACCAATCAAAAAACTCTGAGAATTGGTCAATTGAGAGTGTTATTTTCCATCTACTGGATATAAAAGCGGGTCTAGAGGGATTCGGACCCTCGACAACCGGATTAAGAGTCCGGTGCGCTACCTGGCTGCGCCATAGACCCACCGAAACAAAATGACTACAAGTTGTTATTAATCTTGAGTTTGCAGAAGACTAGTTTTGCGCTCTAGTTTCAATTTCATTGTACTTTTCAAGAATTGCAGTCAGTACGGTTGAAACTGGAACATCGTTCATCTTTTTCTTTTCAATTAGAATTTTTTGGTATGCATCAAGCGTAATGTAGACTGGAATTGAGCCATTTCCTTCAAGCAGGCCCCTAACGTTGTATAAAGCAGTCTCCATTCCTTTCTCGGCAGATTTTGCAAATTTTGCCTTGTTCAGGATTGCTCCTAGCGGGCCAAATGGCATCTCATAATCTACAGACATTGTTATTCTAGTAAGGTTGTCGCCTAGTGCTTTAAACTCGTTTGTAATCTCCCATCTCTTAAAGGGACCCTCAATTTGTTTTGCAGAGATTTTTTCATTTTTAAGAAATACAGTTGTCTCACAGTCCCACTCTAGACGTTTGCCGCCAAAGTCACCGATAATTCTAAAGGTTGTTCCCACACCCATTCCTTCCTTGATATCCATAGGAATGACGGTCATGCCCACTAGATCAGTCTTTATTTGGTCAGAAACGTGTTCAGGTCTTGCAAAGTATGTAAAAACATTCTCCACTGGTGTCTTGACATCAATAGACTTTGTAACTAGCGTCACGACGAAATTTCTTCTAGTTTAGGATTTAAAGGTTTTGAAGATTTTCCGAAGGAATTGATTTATAATATAATTGCCTACTTTTCATATAGTACAAATGACTAGAAAGCAAACAGTTTTTTTGTTCTTTATTTTGCTATTATCCAGTACAGTGTCTGATTATGCCCATGCTCATTCAATGTTTAATTCTGCAGAGAAATTTGAGGCAGGATACAGAGTACAGGTAGCCACATTACCAGAATTTCCCCAGATTGACGAACCGTCTCAATTTTTGGTAAAAGTAACTAACGGATTTGACTATGAGGAAGTAGATGGATTCAAGATGGGAATCCGGGTTTATTTTAACGAAGAACTAGTAGATACAATACCTTCCAAATCCATAGAAGGATCTCACTGGGACATTGATTATGTATGGAAAAACTCTGGAAACCACATCGTAAAGGTTGACTTGTATGACATTAAAGAAGATCAGGGAGTTGTAACGTATACGTTTAACATGGGAACACAAAACCCGTTCGGATACATCTTTATCATTGCAATAACCATAGGCGTCATGGGTCTTGTAGCAGTTGCCAGCATTATTTATCTGCCAAGAAAATTCAAGATATTCAGGCTTTAGGCACTAGAGGGATTCTAAATGCAAACAGGGTAGTCAGCAACACCATTGCAAATAACAGTATTCCAATTCCCAGGTGAACGGCAACTAAAACCGCATGCAGTTTCAGATCAATCACCAAAGCGCCAAGAGTGATTTGAGTTATAACAAATACCGTTGCAAGCAAGCTTGTTACTTTGATCTTATCGCCGGCATTTTTGTTAATCAAACATGCAACCATGGTTGCAATGACTAGTGCCCCGGTAGTTGCGGCGATTAATCTATGAGTCCATTCAACAATATATTCTTCAGTAGGCAATACCCCGCTTGGGCACAGCGGCCAATCAGGACAGGTCAAACCAAGCCCAGCTGCGGACACATACCCCCCAATAAACATTAGAGAGTACAAAACAATCATAGTTACTAGCGCAAGATACCGAAGTGCCAAGACTAGTTTACAATAAAGCTTCCTTGCATGCCCTGTAATGCATGCCCTGGAATGGTACAGATGTAATAGTATGTGCCTGATGCACCGGCGACAAAGGTAGTACTGTCACGCTCACCTGGTTTTAGCGGGCTAGACATTGAACGAATTGCAGAGTCCATGACTATACTGTTAAAGTCCCCTGGGTTTGTAACAACTCCAAATGCGTGAAATGACAGTCCCATGTTTGTGGTAGTAATGGTTACCTCATCGCCAGAATTTACTTCTAGTTCTGGATTGTTACCATCTTTACCAGGCAGTGCGTTAAATGCCAGTGTCCTAAAGTCATCAGATTCTACAAAGTCAAGAGTAAAGTCATGAGATACTCCTGTCGGGGGGGCTGCTACTGTTGCTGTTGCTGCTGCTTTGCCAAAAGACCCACCAACACCACCACCACCCTGTGCAGGGCCTACAATAATTTCTCCAACCATTCCCTGCTCTCTGTGACCTGGAACTGTACAAATGTAATAGTATGTGCCTTCTTTGCCTGCAATAAATTCAGAAGAACCATCATCACCGGGCTTTAATGCATTTGACATTGAACCAATTTCACTGCTGGCAATAACTCCAGTGATTCCTTTTGTACCCATGGTAACGCCAAATGAGTGAAATGATATTCCTCCATTATCCACATTAAAGACAATTGTATCTCCAACGCTCATTTGAATTGTTGGATTGTGGCCATCCTCGCCGGGTAAGGCATTAAACGCCAGTGTCCTAAAGTCAGATGATTCAATAAATGTAAGATCTTGTGTAATCGTCTCTCCGGTTGCTACCACAGTTGTATAATCTATTTCTCCTGCCATCATTGCTACAACCGGAGCAGGCATTGAAATCCAATAGTCCCACATTGCAAAAAAGATTATTCCACCAACAATGCAAATGCCCAACATTATGATCATCATGTTTCTGGTTCGAGATGCACTAGTCCTGTATACTGATTGTGATTTGCTAATCGGGTGTTGTGTTTCGCTACTCATTTCATTCTCCTAATGATGTGGGTTTTTTGCCTCAAATGGATAATAATACTTTCCGCCTAGACTGAATGGGTCGTGGATATCTGCCAGTCTTCCTTTTCCTGAACTATAAATTATATTTACCAAGAATATTGCCATGCTAATGCCAATAACCATTGCACCTATAGATGCAATCTGGTTCATTGCAATCCATTCTGGAATTGGCGGATAGTCAAAGACCCTCCTTGGCATTCCGTACAAACCAAGTACGTGCTGGGTAAAGAATACCAGTACTGTACCCACAAATGACATGATAAAATGCACTTTGCCTGCAGTTTCATTGTACATTCTACCTGTAACATATGGGAACATGTAGTAAAGATAACCAATTGAACCAAATGCGATAGTACCCATCACAAATAGGTGAAAGTGACCAACTACCCAGTACGAATCGTGTGTTGAAAAGTCCAATGGCATTGCGCTGTTAACTACACCACCTGCACCTGCAGCGAAGAACAATGCAATCCCTCCGACTGCCCACATCATTGGTGTCGAGAACTTTATTCTGCCATTCCACATTGTTGCAATAAAGTTAAACACGTGCATGGCAGATGCCGGAACGGCCGCAAGAGTTCCCACCATAAAGACTGTTTTTTCAGTAAATGACATTCCTGTTGCAAACATGTGGTGTGCCCATGATGAAAAGGCCACAATGGATAACAATACAAACGCAAAGATTCCAGAGTTGTAGCTGTAAATTGGCTTTCTTGAGAATCTTGGAATGATTTCATACATCATGCCAATTGCAGGTATTACCAGAACGTACACTTCGGGATGGAATGTAAACCAGAACAGGTGCGAGTATGCAATCGGATCACCGCCCATTGCAGGATTGAAGAATCCGCTAACACCCAGCCTGTCAGTCAAAAGCATCAAGAGTGCTGCAGCAAACGTTGGAATTGCAACAATGATAATCAGAGACGTTGTCAAAAATGACCAAGCTAAAAGCGGAACTTGGCCAATTGACATATCCGGATGCTTGCATTTGAGAATTGTAACTACGAAATTAATTGCGCCAAGTACTGATGAAACGCCCAGAATCTTTAGGCCAAATATCCACATGTCAGCTGCAGGACCGGGAGCACTGATTATAGAGTAGGGGGGTTGTGCATACCAAGTAAAATCTGCAAAGCCCAGCCAGACAAGTGCAGCAGAAGGCGGAATCATCCAAAACGCGATTGCGTTTAGTTTTGGATATGCCATATCCTTGTATCTGACCATTATTGGAACAAAGTAATTACCAACTGCAGATGCAAATGGTATGATAAACAAAAAGATTAACGTCGTACCGTGAACGGTAAAGATTCTGTTAAAGGTCATTGAATCCGCAATGATTTGCCCAGTACCTTCAATGTTTGGCAGGAACAATTCTATTCTGATTGCAAGTGCCAACGAACCGCCCAAGAACAAGAATGCCAGTGAGGAGATAAGATAGAGTAGACCAACATCAGTGTGATGTGACGAGAACATGATCTGCCAGATTGGACGTGGCTTTGCTAATTCTAGGACCAACAGCTAGTCTCCTCACTTGAAACGATAAAAAGTTGTGATAATAATGTTATCAAGATGACGAATCCTCCACGTATAGTGTTCCTCGCATGTTATAGTGAATCAGCCCACAGTATTCCCTGCATTGAATATCATGAACTCCTACCGCATCGGGGGCAAACCACACAGTATTAACCCGGCCTGGAACTGCATCCATCAGAACAACATAATCATGAATGTTAAAAGAGTGGATTACATCTTTTGACATTATCTCAAATTTGTATGCCTTGCCTACTTTAACGTGTAGTTCACCAATTTCTTTTGTCCCATCTTCATGCTCAAAAGTCCAGAACCATTGTTGCCCGGTTACCTTGATCACCTCGGCATCCTCGGGAATATGTTCCACAAGCCTTTCTGCATTCCATGCTTCTGCTCCAACCCATGCCATTAATGCAACTACAACAGCAACATAAATCCATTCAGGCCAGTTGGAATGTTCGCCCATTTTACCAGTCAGTTCCCTCATATACAGTTGGCTTTGCTTTTGGATGGGATTCTCTGAATCTCCAGACTAGCCAGATCATTGTTCCTGCAACTACAGCGCCAACTGTAAATGCAACTGTCATCATTCTAAAGAACAGGTTCCAGATAATCACCCTACGATCAAGATATTCTCCGGGTTCATCACCTGCAGCAAAGACTAGAATTGGAGTTAATGCAAAAACTGCCAACACAAAAACTAGTCCAATCATCCCTTTCATCAGTAATTGACTGACAAAATTTATTTTTTCTATTTAAGGGTTTTCAAGATTACAGACTGCCAAATTTATCAAAACGTGACGGATCCATTACATTAAGTCCTGAAAGTGAAAATTTTCCATCCTTTTCTCTAAAAATATTAAGAGAGGCATTTGCTATAATCAATTCAAAGAGGTTGGCAGAAGACATATCAACTACAGTCGAGAGCATTGCCTTGATTGGGTCCATGTGGGTTACAAGCAATACGTTCTTGCCGGGATGTTTCTCAATTATGTGACTGACCATGCCTAGAATTCGTTTTTTGACATCCGGAAAAGTCTCCACGCCATTATGGGCAATCTCAAGTTCACTGTCATAAAATTTCATAAAGACATTGCCGTGACTGTTAAAAATCTTATCATATGGCATGCCAGTAAATTTTCCCATATCAAGCTCGTTTAGGCGATCATCAATTGTGACACCAAGCGAGTTGTGTCTTCCGGCAATTTCTGCAGTATGTTTTGCCCGCTCTATCGGGCTCGAATAAATTGCAGAGATACTCATGTCTCCAAGTAGCTGGGCAGCATGCTCGGCTTGTTTTATTCCGATATCAGTTAATGGAACGCCTCGGGTTCTGCCAGCCAAGATTCTTTCAGTATTATTTTTTGCCTGACCATGTCTAAGAAAAATTATTTGTCCCAACTAGTCTTGGGCTTGCATAAAGATAATAATAACATTATCAGATAAATGCCGCATGAAGATAGGAATTATCGGCGGAACCGGTGGAATGGGCAAAGGTTTTGCTTTAAGGTGGTCACAAAACCATGATATAATTATTGGTTCTAGGGATGCCGCAAGAGCGTCACAATCAGCTGCAGAATACACCAGTCTTGCCAAAGAAGCATTTGGAGAGAAAATGTCAAGTATTTCTGGTAGTGACAATGTTTCAGTTGCAAGAGAAAGTGACGTTTTGATTTTATCAATTCCCTATGACAGCATTGATTCGACATGTTCTGGCATATTATCTGAGATCAAGGATGGTTGTGTTGTCGTGTCTCCAATTGTTCCAATGATAAAGACTAGTGTCGGATTTGAATGCGTGGCAATCAAGGAAGACAAACCGTTCTCATACAAGCTAGTATCAAACCACATGAAGGACAAGTCAAAACTTGTTTCAGCATTTCATGTAATTTCCGAAAAAAAGCTTGTCAATCCGACATTGGAACTAGATTATGACATTTTTGTATGTGGAGACGATGATGTTTCAGTCAAGGTGGTAAACGGACTGATTAATGAGATTAAAGGACTACGACCTATTTACCTGGGCCCAACAGAGTTATCCTATTTGGCAGAAATGTCCACACCACTTTTGCTAAATGCAATGATAAAAAATAGGATGAAAAATCCCGGCATAAAGATTATCTAAATCTGTTTTTCTCATTTATCATGAGTTACGAATACCATAGACGAGGCAGAAACTGGTTTACAGCAATTGGCACGCTCTTCTCCGTAATGGCCGGGATTGTGTTTATCAGACAGCTGTTAATCTGGGGACCAGAATTTGTTGAGGAGTTTCTGCTAAATGGGGAGATAACAAATGAAAAGGTTTCAGCGGCAATGCTAGGGTTTGGGATTTTTATGATAGTATTAGGATTTAGAAAGTATGAAGAGAGATGAGTTTCTAAAATCACAAAAAGTGTTACGGCTTGCAACGATCAATAAAGATCAAACCCCGCATATTGCTCCTGTTTGGTATCTGTATAGTGGGAAAAACATCTACATAGGAACAAATGCCAAAACCAGAAAGGCAAGAAATGTAAAAAGGAACAAACACGTTTCATTTTGTGTTGATGTAGGGATTAACGCCCCAGACATTTACGGGGTTGCGAGTCAGGGAGATGCTAGTTTAATTCTAAAAAATGACAGGGTAAAGACAGTTGCAAAACGAATTCTTTTGAGATACTTTGAGACGCTAGAGGGCAGATCTGCGAGGGAATTGCTTGATGATACTGACTGTATCATAAAGATAGTTCCCAAGAAATTTTCAGTCTGGAAGTACTAGCTTAGAAAGTCTTCAATTTTGTTCATTGCCGAGTCCAGTATTTCAAGACTGGGGAGATAAACCAGTCTGAAATGGTCGCGTCCGTACTGTTCTCCAAATCCAGAGCCATGAACAGTGAGCACGCCCTTGGCTTCCAAGAGTTTTGTGACAAATTCTTTGTCTGTACCAAATCTGTTATCTTCAATCTTTGGAAATGCGTAAAACGCGCCCTGTGGATTGTGGCAGGAGATGCCAGGCATTTCATTAAGGCGCCTTATAACCAGGTCCCTGTGTTTTTTAATTTCAGCAACAAAGTCACTAATGTAATCCTGGGGACCGCGAAGGGATTCCAAAGCTGCATGTTGTATCGGAAGACTAGTTGCAATTCTGACTCTGGCCAGTTTTGGAAGGTGTTCTTGCAATACCGCAAGCTGTGGTGATTGGTTAAATGCAACGTACCCAATCCTCCAGCCAGACATTAGATGAACCTTGGAGAAACCATTTAGGACAATTACAGGCGAGTCTCTTGCAACTTTGCCGATTCCCACAAATTTTTCATCAAAAATAATTTGATCATAAATTTCATCACATATTATGTAGAGATTGTGCTGATTTGCAATCTCCACAAGCTCTTTGAGTGAATTCTCATTAAAGACCACGCCAGTAGGGTTGTTTGGACTAATCAGGCAGATTGCAACAGTCTTTGGGGTAATCTTGGATTTAATGTCATCAATATCTGGCGCAGAGTTGTCTAGATCTACTGCAAATTCCACAGGAATCCCACCGTGTAGTTTCACATATGATGCGTATGGCGGGTAATATGGCCCCGGTAAGAGTACCTCATCACCCTCCTCTATAATTGATGAGATAACCATATCAAGCCCTTCAGAGACGCCATTGGTAACTAGAACCTCATCAGCTGAGATTGACAGCCCCTTTGCATTCTCTTTTTTGGCAATCTCCTCTCTCAACTCTGAGAGACCCTCAGATGAGGAATAATGATTTTCTCCCTTGTTAATTGCATCAATCAGGGCCTGTTTGACATTATCAGGCGGTTGAAAACCAAACTGTACAGGATCGCCAATGTTGAGATAATCAATTTGCATTCCTGTTTTTTCCACTCTTTTTGCAGCCATGACTATATCACGAATTGCATATTCAACACCGGTTACTTTTTTTGATACCTTCAAAGTATCTAGACAGATATTTAGGCCTGTTAAAATCTTACTACTTTGGATTCGTTGCACAGTCTGGATAGTGCGAGCGGCTTCGAACCGCTAGGTCGAGGGATCGAAGCCCTCCGAGTCCTTTTATTATTTGTATGAAATGTAAACCTTCACACGCCTAAATCAACTAGATTAGTCAGGATGTTATAGCATAAAACATGTTATTTGCTGATTCATACCAAAAAAGATACAAGACAAAAATACCATAATTATAGCTTCAAAACGGTAGACATACCACCGTCTATGAATAATCAGAGTTGTTTGTTTTCTCGTCTTAATTCTGAATTAATTTTGTCAGACTTTTCATATCAAGATGGATGAGGTTACTTAGGATCTTTTGGTTTAATTTTGATCTATAGGCGTAAATGTTATTCATACAATCTCTTTAATCTCTGTAATTACTCCCTGGATGGAATCCATCCTAATGATGACCTTTATCTCCTTCCAGCCCAATGCAACATACCAGTCTCCTGCGTCATTGTGGTACTTTGTTTCTAGCGTTTTGATATCGTCTGGATTTGCATCGTATTTTTTTGCAATTCCAGAGACTGCAAGTGCTACTGCCTCTTCTTCCTTCTCTAGTCTTCTCTTCATCAGGCCAATTCCGGGACTCATATACAATCACCCTGTCTCTTTTGTTCTAATATAGTTAATTGACAAAATTAGGCACAAGCTGAATCTTGTGAATTGAAAACCTTTCAATATTTGATATTTTGTATGAATCAGCAAATAACATGTTTTATGTAATTGTCTACAGTTTTGAAGTAGAATTTCTCAAATATTCCAAAGCATAATCATGGAAATTCAATTCCCTCATCCGGCATGTCTCCGTTATACTCATCAATATCTTGTGAGAATCAGCTCCTGTCTTTGAGCGATGACCGTTTGTGATCTTTCTAATTATGGCATTTGGTCGTATTGCCCTCTGCCGTGTTGTTATGGTAATCAGTTCCAGTCTGCAAAAACGTAAAGAGCATCATTCTTTCACGTTTCAATCTTTTTACAAACCTGATACAGTTCTCTTTGCTGTATTTTTTGGATATCATTGCAGATATTCTTCTCTCAAGACTCTTTTTTACTTGTAGTCTTTTACCTCATTGGTGATTTTTGCCGCATCGTGAGAGGCATACAGTATCTCTTTAGACGTGCTGCAAATGCTGTGAATTCTTTTCCGGGATTCTTGTATTGTATATATCCTCAATCTCTCGGATATAGTGAATGTGGCATCTTTGGTGGGTTTTACCAACATGATTCCATACAGAATACGAGTCACTTGTAACGTTGCCTTTATGCCCGCCAAGGATTCTCTTTGGCACATCCTACTGCGAGTTGGGTCAATCTTGTATATTGCAACCAATTTCCCAACAAACGTCCACAGCCAGTAATTTTTTCCGTTCAACCTCCAGCTCGTCTCGTCGCCGTGTATGTTTGCCTCTTTTTTTAGCTCTGAGATCATTTCTTGATATGTTGGGCCAAATGCCTTTGCAATCTTTGTTACTGCATGATTAATTGCTGATTCTGTAAGATTTAATGAGTATATTGTTTGTAACAACTGATATTTTACCATAAGATAATCCCATTGTTTTTAGTATTACGATTAGTGTCACTAGTCTGATTCCAAATCGCTCATTTGGCAGTGCGTCAAGTACACTTGCAGATACCTATTTTTTGCAATGCTTGCAGTATCGTCTGGTTATGATGTATCGTGTAACAACCTTTTTTGCAGGGACTATCTCCTCCACTGTTATATGGTATGTATCAGTTGGCTCTGAGAGTTCATTACCGCATACGTTACAATCTGTCTGATCAATAACCTTCTCGTCATCAAAACCTGTTCTGGACTAGATCTGCTACACCTTTGATGTTTAGACCGCGAGGTCTTTTCCCGCGGTTTGTCAGATGTGTTGGTTTTTGCATTTATGCCTTTTGCAGCAAGTGCAGAAATTGTTTTTTTGATGGACGTGTTTTCTTTTTTTAGCAGAGTATTTTCTTCTCTTATCTGTGCATAATTGTCTTTGAGATGAGCATAATTGTCTTTGAGATGAGCATAATTGTCTTTGAGATGAGCATAATTGTCTTTGAGATGAGCATAATCTTCTTTGAGATGTTTTAATTGTCGTTCAAGGGTGTTGCAATGTTTGCAACAATATTCCAATTCATTCTTTTTTTGCATTGACATATCCTGTTTTTACTACTAATCAAAAAAAATATATGACAAAAATACTACAGGTATAGCTTCAAAACTCTAGACAATTACCCATTACCATCATATCAACTGCGAACAGGTTGATACGTACAAGTCGAATGTTGTTTGTTATTTTGGTCAATTACGCATAAACTCTAAGGTTCTTTTGTTAGTTGTTCATAAAGTTTCATTAATGGTTTATCTGCTTTTAAATGTTGCAGAATCATTTCTAGTTTTTTCTCTGATTCTTTTCTTGGTACTTCTTTTTGTTTTATGTCATATGATATTTGATCTATCTCATCCATACTTGTGGCAACTTTACTTTTACCTTTCAATTCAAGAATATCTTCACTGTAAACACTTATCTCTTGGTTGATCTCAAAAATTATGTCTCTTAATCTATGTACATTGGCAGTATTACTGTGCTTGTTTAATAGTTCCAAAATCTGGTTGAAAATATTTGATTTTTCATTTATGTATTGTTTAGATATTTTTTCAAGAATCATTTCCATATCCTTGGTTTCAAATTTTATCTTTTCTTCAATCACATCAAGGTGTGCCCAAAAATTTCCTATGCTGGCCACAACTTCTTCTTCCTGTTCTTTTATCCACTCACGATGCTTTTTATCTTTTGTATGGTGTAGTTTATTCTTCAATTCACATAACTCTCTATGAGAGGCAGCTATTTTAGCTTGTATTTTTCTTACAGTTTTTTTTATTTCATATTTAAATTCCTGTGTGTATTTGTCATCTAGCTTGTCTATTAATTCATTGACTTGTTTGCATTTATATTGCAAGTCTGGTTCATAGTCTGTTCTACGCCTTTCATCTTCTATAAGATTTTGTACGTGTTTTTCAAGCTTAATACTTTCTAACGCCTCTAACAAATACCGTTTAACACTATACTCGTATGATGATGTCTGTTCTTTAATCCTTTTCAATGATTCACACAAAGTGTCCAATTCATAATAGATTCTTTTGTCTAGTTCTTTATGAGTAATGTCCATGTCCTTGACAACATATGTCATATTTTTCCCTTGTTTTGTCTCTGTGAGTTCTTTTTCCTTTACTGAACGCTTAAGATGTTTTATGATGGTGTTTTTGTCTGCTACTTTTCTCTTTGTCAGTTTTGTTACTATCTCTTTTTGAATGATTCCAGGATCCCTTGTGACTATCTTTATTATTTCGTCTCGAATCATTGTTTCTATTTATAGTACTAGAATTAAAACAATGCGTATGAATCAAGCATCTAAATGTATTTTCCCATCTCAACTAGGCTGTTCTGATTCCTGATTCTCCATGTTTCAAAACATGTCAGAAATACTGAAAGCATTTTCATCCCCTTTTCACTTTTCAGTTGACCCCGGACATTTCTCTGCATGACACATTTTTGAAGAGTTTTCCGCATCATTGTTAGTTGATGGCACGCCAGGACACATCACAATGTAAACAGGTCATTTCGTGCGTTTTTCAGCTTTATTCCAAACTTTTTCATAATATCATCACCACGCCGGTATCGTTTTATCATATAATCAACTGCTCAAACAGATAATCCGTATATTTGATCCGTTGTGTCTTTTTGTGTTTTGATTTTGAATATTTCCTGGCATTATTCAATATTTTTGAGAATACCTTGTGCAAAATGGCAGCTGATGGTTTTTCTGATTTATCTGCCATGCATCTTTTGACTCTCTTTGCAGTTGTGCAGTGTGCATCTCTGTCTCTTGTTTTTGGTAAATATTACAACATGTGATCTCCATCTATCGGAAACTACAATTCCCCTAAAATCAATCCAGTATTTTTTTATAACAACTGCACCTCGGCTAAAATCTAAAACATAATATGCTGCGGTGTTGGTTCTTGCAATCCACGCCCATCCATGTTTACCCTCAATTGGATATTCAGTCTCATCAAATCCTACAATCTTTGATTTGTTGATTTCGTGCCCAATTTTATCATAAAATGGCTCAAAGCGTCTGACCTGTCTGCAAAATTGACAGTACTGTCGTATTGCTGATTTGTAATCCATATTGTTCTTGCAATGATTCTCTGATTGTGTTGTATGGTATTCTTTTTGAAAACATGCTCACTATACTCTTGATTACAGTGGCATCAAATTGTCCTCCAGGTGCAAGTTTGCCATCATTTTCAAATGTCTTTTTGCATGATTTGCAGGTATATTTGTGTAAAATATGCTCAGTTACGTTATACTCTTGTGGTGGTGGAATACTCACCATGTTGCGTTTTTTTTGTGTCAATCTGAGTAATGTCCGTACTTTAACATTTTGGGCAAGATGTTGAATCGTGATGTGTCGTTTTTTGTGGTATGAATGTCTGTGTTTTACCCTTGTGTCCAAAGACACCTCTTTGGTTTGATTCGGTATCTTTTTTCTCTTTCTCGTCCTTTTTCACTTGCAAGGGCTTGCGAGATGGTGGCGTATGTGGATTATCATAATAGAATAATTTATGTTTCAATTTATCATTTGATTTTGTTAAACTGTTAATTGTTTTTGTTATACGGTTATTTGATCTTGTCAGATCATCAACGTATTTTACTAGTTCACCTATGATTGATTTTTGTTGTTTGGTTTCTCGTTTTAATTCTGAAATAATTTTGTCAGTCTTGCTCATGTCAGAAGGTGGATGAGGTTACTTTTAGATCTTTTGGTTTAATTTTGATCTAGGCGTGAAGGTTGATTCATACAACAATACTATTGAATTCACAGTATCTGAGCAAGATTTAGTAGGATTTGCCGTCATTCAAACCCATTAGTAGTATTCTCTTGTGATTGTATGTATGGAAAAGATTCCTTCAGTAAACTTTCACATTATAGAAGCATGTAACATGTCATGTGATTTTTGCTATGCCAAAAAAATTGGAAAGCAATTGGATCGGGATGATGCAACCATGCTGATTAGACGCATTGCAGAATACGGTTTTGAAAAGATCAATTTTGCAGGAGGAGAGCCTACGCTGCATCCGGAATTGGACCATTTTGTACAAGAAGCCAAAAAAAGTAACATGGTGACATCTATGGTTACTAATGGCTACACACTCATTGATAATGATTCTTGGTTGGATAAGATGAAATGTCTTGATTGGATTGCACTTAGCATCGATAGTGACAAGTCAGAGGTTAATGAGCAACATGGGCGTAAGACAAAAAGAGGCTCCATATCAAAAAAAGAGTATTTACACATGTCTCAATCCATAAAACAGCACAAGATACATCTAAAAGTCAATACTGTTGTTACACGTTGTAATTACAATGATGATCTTTCTGAATTTATTAGAGAGATAGGTCCTGAAAGATGGAAGATCATGCAACATCTGTTAATACGTGGACAAAATGATGCCAGCCAAAACGATCTGGAAATAACTAGTGCAGAATTTGATAAATTTGTGCAACGAAATAATTCAGTAAAACAGGATGGAATAGATGTTGTACAAGAAAATAATGATCTAATGAAAGGCTCATACGTGATGATAAATCCTGAGGGTTGTTTTGCTGATAACACAAGTGGAACATACAGATATAGCAAACCTATCCTAGATGTTGGTGTTGAATCAGCATTACAAGAAATCAACATTGATCATAATAAATTCAAGGAGCGTGGAGGATATTATCAATGGTACAGTAGATAGGAATGTGCTCCATTTGAGTCAAAAAAATACTAACCATTCTCTCAAATAGTTTTGATAGAAAAAGCTAGATAGTAGTGTGCAATTCGATCAGTTGTGAATCGACCTACTATTTTTAATACTGCACACCAGTACAATATATCACAAGACACATTTGAAAAGTTGCACCAATTATTTTGCATTACCATGTCATTTCAATTCTCTGTCAGATATAATTCAAAATATGGATTACCAGACATGATAAATGCACTAATTGCCTTGTGTGTTGGAAATTCTTATGCAGAATCAGGACTAAAAAGATTGGCAGTTGAATCAGATCTTAAGCAGACTCCATCTGGTTCATGGCTGATTAATTCAATCAAAAAGATCTCAGAACAGAGAATGCTGCTACAGCTCTCTGATGCATTGGATAGAACCATTGCAGACATGAAAGAGATTGGAATGTTTGCCAGACCAGTCACAGTCGCAATTGACAAACACTTGATTTCAAGATATGATAAAAAACCAGATGAATTTCTGATAAAATCAAAACCAAAAAAGAGTACCCCATATTTTGAGTGTTACTGCACCATGAGCTGTGTAGATAAAGATTGCAGAGCTTGCCTTGGTGCATACCATGTTACGAAAAACAAGCCAAACTCTAGTTTTGTGCGTAAATTACTGAATAATTGCCTCAGAAATGACATTCATATACGCCTTGTGTTACTTGACAGAGAGTTTTTTTCAGTCAGTGTAATCCATGAATTAAAACAGTTGGGAAAGAAATTTCTAATGCCAGCAAAAAAGACCAGAGGAATAAAGAACGCGATTATCCAATATGTGGAAGGTAACAGAGGCGTAATTTCAGAGTACAAATTGCGTTCTGCATCCGGACATGTTGAATCATTCACACTTGTAATAATTCCCCACCCAAGACCTGACAAGCCCAATTTAACAGACCAGTATCTGGTGTTTGCAACTAGTCTTCCACGAGAAAAAATATCTTCAAACATATCACAAATTCCAAAAGAATACAAAAAAAGATTGGGGGCTTGAAACAGGATATGCATGTATTGAAAAGGTAAGACCAAGAACTACCAGCCCTAATCATTCTGTAAGGTTATTGATGTTTTATTTTCCACTGATATTTTACAATACATGGATTGTCACAAACTATATCCTCAAAGATGAATCAAACTGTAATGGCAAACCAACCATTTCAATTGAATTGCTCAAATGTTTCTTTAGGTTGTTTGTGGTGCAAATGATTCGAAATGAAAAACAAGATTATTTTCTAGAGTTTGTTGGTTAACACATTCCTATCTACTGATGGTAAGAATACCTAATTTACCTCACTTTGCTAAACGATCATGGAGTAAAGGTTGGCACGTATAAAATTAGTATATTATGATACATGCATATGGGTTGCATGGGCAATAGAATCCGATGAACACCATTCAACAGCTAGAAAATTAATTGGTGAATTAGTACCAAATAAAGAAATAGCCATTGTACCAGATCTTGTGATTCTTGAAACAACTCATGTGTTACGGAGAAAAATAATGCAAGGCATCCAATTCAAAGGCGATAGTTTCAAGGACATTGAAAAAGCACAATCAAGAGTTGAAGAAATAATAAGTGAAAATTTTACTTCTCCAATAAAATTATTAGAACAAAAGAAGAAAATCCAAAGAAAAACACCAGATATGAGTATTGTAGATCATCATGACATAATTCTAAAAAAGATGAAAAATAGTTCTGGAAAGACAAAAACAGTAAAAGAATGTCCTGACTGTGAAAACCGACTATACAATTTCAAGAACAGCTACTGTATATATTGTAACAAATCAATTACAGCTAAAACAAGATATGAGTATGTAGGATTAGGACATGAAGATCTAGAACATGCATATTTTGCACAATTATGTAATGTTGAAACCTTCTACACTTTTGACAAAGGATTCTCATTTCTCTATAAAGACAAGGATTTTAAGTTTAAAATTAAAATCTATAGCAAAGACAAAAGACCTCTTGCGTAATAAATAAAACTTGGTCACAATCTCAACATTTACTCACAATAAGATAAAAAACAGAGATGCTATAACATTATTTCATGATAACATAAAAAATTAGTAAAAAACCAAAAACATTCCTATTTTTTACTGGAATCACCATCCAACAGTTATGTCATAATCAGGGATGTCAAAAAGAGACATTCTGTGACTGAAAAGCCACGATTATCCAAAAAAGAAAGAAAACGAGAGATTGGAGCTGTGGGAGAAAGTTTGATCATAGTGTAGAGAACAGAATGGTATGTTATTGGTGTATTACAGGATGTGCATCACGTATGAACTTGCAGGATATCTGTTCAATTTAGACCAAGCAAACGTGTACAGAAATATCAAATATTTAGAGCCTACAGTGAAACAATTACTCCCAGTTCCTTCAAAAAGATATGCAGATTCATAAAAGATTAACAGCCTGCAATCACACCAAGAATTCTTTCCTGAATTAATTACAATCACTGACGAAACTGAACAATCAATACCAAGACCAGCAGGTAAACACAAAAAAAATATACTCATTATTCAGGAAAAAAGAAAAAACACACTGTAAAAAACCAGATTGCAATCAAACTGAACGGGGAGATAATCTACAAACCACCTCACTCTCCAGGGAGGAGAAATGACTGGGATATACAAAATAAAACATCCCGTACTGGCAAAAGACCCGATGAATTTTTTTGATCTTGGATACATGGGAATGGAAAGATTTTCCGGATCAAATCAGCATCTTGTCATACAAGAAAAGGAAAGGAAAGGATCTCACCGATTCCCAGAAAGACTGGAACAAGGCTCAGGCCAGGATTAGAATCAAAGTAGAGCATGCAATTAGCAAGATAAAGAAATTCAGGATAAATAGTGTGACACATTTAGGAACAGATTGTGTCAGTATGACCTGATCAGTGCAATTGTTTGTGGAATTGTTAATTTCAAGATGCGGTGAAATCAAGAGTTTGCTGTGATTCCATAAATCCGAATTTGAACAGGTCAAAAGGTTTGGTTTTGTTTTTAATTACGCAAGAGGTCTACTGTTCTGACCACGCCAATATGATTCCCTTCATTTTGCATGTTCAACACTGACCTTGTTTGGGTATGATTTGGCTCCTTGGTTGGACGTCCAGATTTTCGTATTTTTGGAATGGTTTTGGTGTTGAGTAACTGACCAGAGTCGTCTGACGTGTCTTGCCGTGATGTCAAGCTCGGCAGCTATATTGGATGTGCTTTTGCCAATCTTGCGCTGCTTGATCAAATATCTGATTGATTTGTCTGTGAGTCTTTGTTTTGTCATATTTGTTGATCGGTACAGGCGGTTATAATCAGATATCGTACGCCTGTTCTAGACGGACATCTCTTTCGTACAATACAGGAAGGTTGATTTATACAAAAAATTAAATAATTTACTGGGATCCGATAATTTTCCACAGCCAAATCTACTCATCCAAATCAACTGAACCAGAGATAGACGTTATAGGCATAAAACATGCTATTTGCGTAATTGTCTACAGTTTTGAAGGTAAGAGTCAAGTCCAATATCAAATTAGACATAACATTGTTTGTATGTATCAACCTCTACGTCTAAATCCATTAGAACAGTTGAACGTTATAGGCATAAAACATGCTATTTGCTGATTCATACCATTGTTTTTAGTTATGTAGATTCATGCCTAACTGAAGAATGAACTTAAACTCTTACTTTTGAAGTTCCTTCGTGTTTGTGTCCAAAAAATAATCTGTTTTGACATTTCTCGTACGTAATACTTCAAAACTGTAGACAACTACTATTTTATGCCTATAACGTCTTGACTATTCTAGTGGATTTAGGTGTAGATGTTAATACATACTATATTTTTATGGTATAATGGAGACATGAAACTAGTCCAAAGAATTACAAATTCCAGACTTGGAAAATCTACCACTCTGGTATATGTTGCCTCTATTCTGGCAGTAATTGGCTCTGTTGTAGTGGTTTCTGCAGGACTTTGGGATGCCATATCTCACATTCAAAAAGAACCGGAATTTTTCTGGAGCATCCAGCATATCATAGTGTACACGGGAGTATCCATGACTAGCTGTGCTGCCGTCACGGGCTGTATCCTTTTACTCAAAAGATCAGTTCATGGATCCCTTAAAACTGGAATCATACTAGTCATTACAGGTTCAGCTGTTCAATTGATTTCAGGATTTGCCGATTCCATGTCTCATGAAATATTTGGAATTGACGGGCTGTTGTCCTGGTCACATCAACCGCTTGAATTGGGACTTGTTCTTGCATCATTGGGAGGAGTTTTGATAATAAAAAACAGAGAACATACAAGGCTAAAGGTATTCCTTCCATTCTCGATTGTAGCATTCTTGTTTCTGACACTCTGGCTGATCTTTAATCTGGTCTTGATATTCGGACATACCATCCAGTGTATTCCAGTCTATGAGATATTCTCATCAGGATGTGCCATCTTGTAGTTTTTTAATTTTAAATACAACATTACTAACATGGTTACGACACCTGCTAGTATCAGGATTCCAGGCATAACCATTCTCTGAGAATTTGTACTGCCAAATTCCACCTGCAAACTGATCTGATTATCTGAAACATTTGTAACTTTTATGGCATATATGCCATTGCCGTTATAGTCAAAATATCCTACTGACATTCTTGTCTGAATTCGTTCCTCCCGGATTACGTTGCCCCTTGCATCAAGTATCTGAATGAATACCTCTTCTCCTGAAAACTCGGGCATGTGGATTATGTAAAATCCAATACCCGTACCTGCAAATTCTGACTTTAATCCAAAAGAGTCAGACTGTTTTAGCAAAATCATGCCCTCTGTCTTTTCTGTTTCAGCAAAAATAAAAGAGATCCAAATAATTCCCACAATTGTCAATCCTAACACCAGTTTGAATGGGGATGCTTTCATCTCATCATGCTACCAAATTATTTGACTAATAAAATAATCGTATGTATCAAGCATCTAAATGTATTTCCCCATCTCAACTAGGCTGTTCTGATCCCTGATCCTCCATGTTTCAAGACATGTCAGAAATACTGAAAGCATCTTCATCCCCTTTTCACTTTTCAGCTGACCCCGAACATTTCCATACATCACACATTTTCGAATAGAGTTTTCCGCATCATTGTTAGTTGATGTGGAGTGGATCCATAAAAGGAGAACACACAAAGTGTTACTATTTTTACCCTCTCAGGAGTGGACTTGTCAATGAAAAAATCACATCGTGCCCCAGATGAAAAAGTGCGTATCATTATAGAGTCTATAAACACGCACATCACTACAGCAGAACTGTCGTAGACACAACATCAGTCCGATGACGTTTAACCGTTGGAGGGAGTCGTTTATCAAATCAGGCAAAGCTGCCCTCTCTGGAAAGGCCAGAGGTATGTATCAACCTCTACGCCTAAATCCGCTAGAATAGTCAAGACGTTATAGGCGTAAAACATGTTCTTTGCTTGATTTATACGGCCAGAGATAGGGTAGTCAAGACGCTTACAAATGAAATCGAATCCCTCAAGAAACTCATCGGCGAGCTGACAATAGCCAATGATGCTTTGTCGAAACTGCCTCCTGAACCACCTCCGAATTGGTCAGGATTGTGAGCACATCTGTTAACTGGAGATGGGAAAATACATTTAGATGCTTGATTCATACCAAGAGATTTAATCATATAACACCTTCAAGATAGCAATGACTAGAGCAATCATTCTTGGCGGTTCAAGAGGAATAGGGAGGGCAATTTCAGAATCACTCAAAACTATAAAGATTGATATTTTTGCCGCTTCAAAGAAGGACATTGATACGTCAGACTTGGATAGCGTGAGAGAGTTTCTAAAGACGCACAACCAGACGGATATTCTAGTCTTAAACACAGGAGGGCCTGCACCAAAACAGTTCTCAGACATCACAGAGGATGACTGGAAACTATATCACAACCAGCTATTTCTAGGATTTTGTACCATCTTGCAAAACATTACAATTAATGATGGCGGATACATCTTTTTGATCAGCTCAAATGTAATCAAGGAACCAGCTCCAAGATTGATAATCTCTTCAGCATATCGTGCCGCATTCAGCGAGGTCTTTAAAATTTTAAGCAAAGAGTATGCTGAGAAGAACATCAGCTGCATCAATATCGCACCAGGTCCAATTAACACGGACAGGACCAAGGAATTGGTGGAGAACCTCAAAGAATTCAAAGAATCTCTCCCCATGAAAAGACTGGGTGAACCTGAAGAGATTGGCAACTTTGTAAAAGCAATAATCGAGAACAAGATAAAGTATCTTTCAGGTGTTGTGATTAACTTTGATGGTGCTAATTCAAGCTATATTTTTTGAGATTATTTTTTAAACTCTACGTTTGGTGTGTCGGGTTGACCTGCAATGGCAACCAGTCCGCCATCACGTAGCTGTTGCAGTAATTGCATCACTTCTTTCTCAACTTGCTTTCGCTGCAGTCCTGTCTGACTGGCAAAGACATCCACTAGTTCAGTGACCTTGCGTTGACCGTTGCAAGACTTCCAAAAGTTTACGATTGCCTGGTTCACCATAAAACCTTGCTCATGTTCATTTGCCAGTACCATGGAACCGTCCTCTTGTTTTACCAGTTTTCCGACACCCTGAGGTAATGCGGTTTCATAGTTTATCGGAGCAGGATTGTTAATTCCAGCACCCATATTTTTGATTTTGATTTTTGCCTCTTTAGACATTTTGTCCATTGACCATGGAGGATCCCATACAATGTCCACCTTGACACTGTTTACTCCTGGAACCTTTTTGACATATCTTGTCGCATCTTGGACTAGTGTCTCATGGAGCGGACAACCCTGTGTGGTCATGGTCATTTTGATATTAACGTCATTGTTTTCTGCAACATTTATTCCATAGATTAGCCCCATCTCTACAATGTTTAAGGGGACTTCGGGATCCATGCATTGCTTGAGTGATTCCTCGATTGCCTGTGCAGAAACTGTGCTCATAATGTATAACGCAGTTTCAAAAACAATAAAAACTTTTTATTAATTAGCTTCAAATAATTTTTTGATAGATTCCTCAAAAGGGGGTGTAGCCACGCCTTTTTCCGTGATTATTCCTGAAATCAGTTCGGGGGGCGTCATATCAAATGCAGGATTTATCACGCCAATACCGTCAGGAGCGGTTTTTTTATCACCAATTCCCGTAACTTCACTGCCTTTTCTCATCTCAATAATGATGTCTTTGGCATCATTTTTCATGTCAAAAGTGGACAATGGTGCTGCCACATAAAATGGAATTCCATGCTGTTTGGCCATTGTAGCGACCTGATAGGTCCCAATTTTGTTAAAGAGATGGCCAGTTTTTACAATCCTGTCTGCACCAACTATGACCTTGTCCACCAATCCATTTGCCATACTGTAACCTACTGCAGTATCTGGAATCAGACTGACATCAAAACCGTCATGTTTTAGCTCAAATGCAGTTAGTCTGGAACCCTGTTGAACCGGTCTTGTTTCAGTAGCTATTACTTTGATGTTTTTTCCATCCTCCCTAGTTGCACGAATAACACCTAGCGCTGTTCCATATGCCACAGTAGCTAATGCACCGGCATTGCAGTGAGTCATTACAGTATCATTGTCATCAAAGAGAACAGAACCGTTCTTTCCCATGGTTTTGTTTATTTGAATATCCTCATCGGCCATTTTTTTGGCAGTAGAGATGACTGATTCCCTAACTTTTTCTATAGAATCTCCTGATTTTGCAACATTCATTATCTTGTCCAATCCCCATGCCAGGTTTACTGCAGTAGGCCTAGTTTCAAACAGGATTTGTTTTGCTTTTTCCAGATAAGAGATCAATTCATCTTTTGTGGTTGCGTTACTTTGCAATGCAGCTAGTGCCAACCCGAAAGCACCAGACACTCCGATTGCAGGAGCGCCTCTTACTACCAAGGTTCTGATGGCATCTGCTACTTTGTTGAAATCGTCATATTCTACAAACTCTAGCTTGTTTGGAAGCTTTGTCTGGTCAATCATGACTAGTTTGTTGTCTTTCCATTCTACTGTTCTTAGTGATTGATCAATCTTGGTTTGGGTGCTTGTCATCCATATTAAAACTTGCTAGCTATATTAAAAATTAGCTTGTTTGAATCATGAGCAAATGTTAATCTCTTATCACCATATTTAGTAAGCATGAGTGATACTATGACTCGATATTAACTGATAAAATTAATCAAGATTCTTTTCGTACCAATACATCTTTAATTTAAAATTATTGTTAAGAAATATTTTTTCGCTTTTTTTGTTATCAATCATCATTTTTCCAACAAGTTTTTTGATACCTAATAATTTTGCTTCATGTTCTAAAAGATTTATAGCACTCGTCCCAATCCCTTGACCATGATATTTATCATCTAAAATTATACTCACATCATTACTTAAAATTCTAACATATCCAACATTTTCATGCTCAAGACAAATTATCCAGTTAAAAAAATTTGGGTTTTTTTGTTGTATTTGCAGATAATCATAATGTTCTTGTTTAGAAATTTGGTGCTGTTCATAAAAATTTAATCGAAATTTGTCTTTGTTTCTTAATTTTAGGATATAATCCCAATCTTTTTCTTGGACTTTTCTAAGTGAAATTTTCAATACAAGATATATTTTCTTGTCCTAAATATGAATAATGCTTGAATGAATTAGGCACAACACGCTAAAATTCACAAGTTATTTCAAAATATTTCAGTTTTGTTATTCGTGTTTGCTTAGGCATAATAATCAAATCTCTAGTTTTGATGCATTGTATAGCTCACAAACTTTGCTATATTAAGGAGAAAATCATTTCTTTTAACAGGTGGTTAGGATAATGAAAATTAGAATCAAACATAAAACAATTGGAGATAATAAACCAACATTTTTGGTTGCAGAAATTGGAATAAACCATAATGGACAAAAGAATATTGCCAAAAAGCTCATTTCAAAAGCAAAAAGTGCTGGTGCTGACGCTGTCAAGTTTCAAACGTTTAAAGCATCAGATTTAGCAATACCCACTTCAAAATATTTTCCAATTCTCAATAAAGTAGAATTTGATGAATCAGATTTTGCTGAATTATCAGATCATGCTAAAAAGGAAGAAATTATTTTCTTTTCAACACCATCTTCAAATGATGCTGTAAATTTTCTAAACAGAATCAATGTCCCAGCTTTTAAAATTTCATCTGGTGATTTAACAAACATCCCATTAATTGAACATGTTGCTTCTAAAAATAAACCTGTAATTTTGTCAACGGGTATGGGTACAATGGAAGAAATTGTATATGCAGTAAAATCCATCATTAAAAAAGGAAATAAAAAAATAATTATTTTGCACAGTGTTTCCGGATATCCAACACCTATAGCAGAATCCAATCTGAATGTCATAAATACATTAAAACATCAATTTCCATATCCAATAGGATTTTCAGATAATGGTAAGGAGACAGATGTTGCAGTAGTTGCAGTTGCATTAGGCGCAAAATTAATTGAAAAACATTTTACATCAAGTAAAAAAATGAAAGGACCTGATCATAAAATTTCTGCAGATCCAACAGATTTTTCAAATATGGTTGAAAAGATCAGAAAAGTGGAAGACATGTTAGGAACAGAAGAAAAAACTATCCAGAACTCTGAAAGGGATAACAGAATTCAGGCGAGAAAGAGTTTAATCATTAATCAGACGATTGAAAAAGGCACAAAAATTACTAAAAAAATGATTTCGGTGGTGAGACCAGCTACTGGAATTTCCCCAAAAGAACTCAATAATGTGATAGGTAAGACTAGCAAAAAAAGAATAAGAATTTATGAACCGCTCAAATGGAAAAATCTGTCGTAGATTTTGAAACCCAATTTAAAAATACTTTTTAGAACTTCGGGTGGAAGAGCACCTAAAAAGGAATTAGGGATCGGTCATGTTATTCGATGTCTGAATTTAGCATCATTGCTAAAGAAATCTAATGTGTTTTTTTTATTAGAAGATTATGGCGGAGTAAAAAACAAAATTCAAAGAGAAAAATATTCAAATGTTGAATTTTTGCGAAAGGGTATTTCTGTAAAATCAGACGTGAAAAAAACCAAAAAATTAATCAAAAAAAATAAGATTGATGTTGTAATAGTAGACAAGTATAAAGTAAATTTTGAATATGTAAGTCAATTAAAAGAAACAATAACTACAATTGTTATTTCAGATCTTCAAAAAAATGATTATAAAGCAGATTTGATTGTAAACGGATTCATAGGGAATAAAAATAAAATACAGTACAATAAATTTAAAACAAAATGTCTATTTGGTCCATCATTTCAAATTTTGAATTCTAGATTTCAGAAGAAAAAATCTCATGCTAAAAAATTCGATATTTTAGCGACTTTTGGCGGATTTGATGAAAATAACATTATAGAAAAACTGCTTGACATATTAAATTCAAGAAACGAAAAAATAAAAACAAAGATAATTTTAGGACCGGCAACACCAAAGACATCTATCATTAAGAAATTCATGAAGAAAAAGTATTCATGGTTGAGAATTATAAATGAAACAAATAACATGTACAAAGAAATTTCTGAATCAAAATATGGATTATGTTCAGGAGGATTAACAACCTATGAAATGGCATCGTTGAATATTCCTTTTGGAGTTATCTGTCAAAATGATCATCAGCTAATTACTGCTAAAAAATGGGAAGAATTGGATTTTGGGTTAAATTTAAAATTCGCTGCAGATTTTAATTCTGAAAAATTTGAGGAATTTATTAAAAAAATTTCCAGTAAAAAAATCAATAACAGAAAAATTATTGATGGTTGTGGTGCAAAAAGAGTGATTAAAGAAATTATTAAAATTCAGAGAAAAAATGCTGAAAAGAAATTAGTTAAATAGCATATAGTCAAAGTTGATGAAAATGAAGCGAATTTTGGTCTTGAGTGCTCATCCGGATGATGAAACGCTGGGTTTGGGGGGAACAATTGCTAAAAGAAGTAACAACGGAGATACCATTTACGTTTTAATTTTTGCAGATGGTGAAACAGCTAGAAAGAACAATAAATTAAAAATTAAAGAAAGAAGAAAACAGGCTACTGATGCCTCAAAAGTTTTAGGCATAAAACAGATAGAGTTTCTAAATTATGAGGATCAAAAATTAGATATCATTCCACTAGTTGAATTATCAAAACACATTGAAGGTGCTATTAGAAAATGGAATCCTGATATTATTTTCACACATTTTTATGGAGATGTAAATCAAGATCACAGAGCTGTTTTTGATGCTACATTAATTGCTACACGACCAACACCAAAATCTAAAATTACTGAAGTCATTTGCTATGAAACTCCTTCATCAACAGAATGGGGAATACAAAAATTTAATCCTAATTTCTATGAAGATATTAGCAAGTTCATCAAAACTAAACAATCTGCTTTTGAAAAATATAAAGGAGAGATTGAAATGTTTCCTCATCCAAGATCGTTAGAAGCAATTATTGCAATTTCAAAACGATGGGGATCCACAATAGGACTGAAACATGCAGAGGCATTCATAAAAATTAGAGAAATTTCAAAATAGTTATTCAAATTTAATTGCGACCAGATAACCTAAACAGATCATTTTTTGTTAAATTGCTTTTAATTGGTTTAGCTGGAACACCCGCTACAACTTCATTATTTGAAATATTTTTTGTTACAGTTGAACTTGCTCCAACGATTACATTATTGCCAATATTGATACGATCTAAAATGGTACAATTAATACCCAACCAACAACTATTTCCAATTTTTGAACTGCCACCAACGATTGTTCCTGCAGTTAAAAGGCAATTTTTTCCTACATTAACATTATGACCAATGCGGACAAGAGCATCAAGTTTTGTACCATCATTAATCACTGTATCAGTTAGAGAACCTTTTGCAATAGAACAATTAGAAGAGATTTCAACATTATCACCAATTATTACTCGTTTAAAATGTGGAAACCTTTCTAGAGAATTTTCAGCTGTTCTCTCATATCCGAATCCGTCCAAACCAATTGTAGAATTTGATTGAACAACACAATTTTTTCCGATATAACAATCACTAATGTTAACGTTAGAAAATATTACGGAATTATCACCAATGACAGAATTTTTTCCAATTACTGCATAATCACCAATAAAACAATTTTTTCCAATTTCTGCCTTTTCAGATATTTGGCAATGATCAGAGATATTTGAATAAATTTTTTTGACTAGATTTCTATTTGCGAATTGCACAAAAACTAATTTTGGATTATTTAAAAAAATTATCTGTTGATTGGGTTTTGGAATTACATTATCAACTAAACTTTTACTGCATAAAATAATACCTGCGTTAGATCTTGAGATAGATAATTTGGCTTTTTCACCCTCAAAACTACAAAAAGTCAAATCATCAGCAGTTGCATCATCTAATGATGCAATATTTTGTATGGTTTTCAGATCACCTAATATTTTATAGTCTGATTCAAATTCTGATACAATTAAAGATGCATCCCACTTCATACTTTATCATTATTCTTTTGGTATAATAATTTGTTTCTGGTTTCATTTTTTCAATTTTGCTACTTTATGTAATATTGATGACAGAAAGCGGATTTGTTTATCACTCATTTGTGGAAAGATTGGTAGACAAAGTACTTGATCTTTTAAAATATTTGCAACCGGGAATTTAGATTTTTTAGGAGACAGTAGTTTCTTATAAAAAGACATAAGATGTAATGGATAATATTGTACACTTGTGCCAATTCCATTTTCATTTAAGAGAGTAAACAGATTATTTCGAGTTATAGGAAAAGTGTTTCCAATTTTAACAGTGTAAAGATGATAAATATGATTTCTGTCATCTTTGACTTTGGGGATTGCTAGCCCTTCAATATCACTCAAAAGATCATTATATTTTTGTGCTATGTTAATTCTCATTTGATTTATTTTTTTAATTCTACTCAACTGGGAAATTCCTAGAGATGCCCTTATTTCATCTAATCTATAGTTATATCCTAAATCAGTAATGTCGTATTTCCATTTAGCTTTTGATTCTCTATCTACAACACTTACACTCATCGAGTGTGATTTTAACAAAGAGATTTTTTTAAAGATTTTAGTATCATTAGTGGAAACCATTCCTCCTTCTCCAGTTGTAATAATTTTTGTAGGATAGAAACTAAAGCATCCAACTTTGCCAAATGTTCCACAGTATTTTTTCTCATATCTAGAACCTAAAGAGTGGGCACAGTCTTCAATTATTCCCAAATTATGTTTTCGTGCAATTTTTAAAATTTCTTTCATATCACAAGACTGGCCACCGTAATGAACTGGAATTATGGCTTTTGTTTTTTTGGTGATTTTCTTTTCAATTTCCTTTATTGCAATTGTAAATGTTGATGGTTCAACATCAACAAGAATGGGTTTTGCACCTGAATAAAGAACAGAATTCAGGGTAGCTGCAAAAGTAAAGGTCGGGACAATAACTTCATCACCCGGACCAATTCCCATGGATCTTACTGCTAAATGAAGTGCATGAGTAGCACTGCCAACTCCAATAGAAAATTTAGTTTCAATAAACCGAGAAAAATCTTTTTCAAATTTTTTCAATTTTGGGCCATTAGTTAGCCATCTTTGATTTAAAGTGTCAAGAATGGATTTCTTATCTTCAGAAGAAATCCATGGTTTAAAATAAGGAATTTTCATTAATTTGTAATTATAACACTAGGAATTAATCTTATCCTAATATTAATAGTAATTAAAGAGATGAAAAATATGGAAAAAAGTGAACATTTTTCACCAAATGTGTTATGCATGATTCAAGCCAGGATGGGCGGACAGAGACTTTCCGGAAAAGTGTTAAAAAAGATTAATGGAATGCCAATTATTTCATTTATTATTAAAAGAGTTTCTAAAGCAAAAATGATTTCAAAGATTATTGTAGTTACATCCAAAAACAAAAAAGATGATGTTCTAGTTGAATATTTGAAAAAACAAAATATTGAATTTTTTAGAGGAAGTGAAAATAATGTGCTTGAGAGATTTTATGGGGCGGCTAAAAAATATAATGCTGACTATATAATACGATTAACCGGGGATAATCCATTTGTTGATCCTAACATTATCAATAAAGTAGTATCAGAAATTTTAGAAAAAAGTTATGAGTATGTTTCAAACGATCTTGAAAGAACATATCCATTAGGTTTTGATGTGGAAGTATTAACATTTGCTGCTCTAGAAAAAATTATACATCTGTCTTCAAAATCTGAAGAACACGAACATGTCACTCTTTTTATTCGTAATAATCCCAAGTTGTTTTTGACAAAGAATATTTCGGCTCCAATAAATTTAAGACATACAGATTGGAGATTAACTGTAGATGAATCAAACGATTTAGAATTAGTTCAAAAGATAATGAAAATCTCATCAGACGAGCTTGTATCTTTTGAAGAAATAATGAATATTTTAGAAAATAATCAAGATTTAATTTCAATTAATTCGCTTGTAAAACAAAAAACAAAGAATACATTAGGGAAATAATTAACGTGTGTGTTAGCCTTTACACCTAATAATAAAATTACACCAAAAGATTAGAGTAAGATTATTCATTTTTTAATTATGAACAATTCTGACAAAATTAATTTAAGGAGAGAAAACAAACAACACAAATTACTTCTAGATAATTTAATAATATCCAATAATGTACTGAAACAGAAATTATCATATTATGAAAATTCACATTACCGCCATCCCATAATTCCTTGCAACGAAAAAGACAAAAGGTGGAAAAAGCCAAAACAAGAATAATGACAAATCAAAACGAGAAGAATGTACCATCAACTAACAATGATACAGAAAACTCTATTCGAAAATGTGTGGTGTATAGAAATGTCCGAGGTCTGATGAAAAGCAGAAATGGGATGAAAACGCTTACAGTGTTTCTGACATGTTTTGAGGTATGGAGGAAAAGGGATCAGGGCAGACTAACTGAGATGTGGCAAAATGTAATTGTCTAGAGTTTTGAAGTTCCTTCGTGTTTGTGTCAAAAAAATAACCTGTTTTGATATATCTTGTGCGTAATACTTCAAAACTGTAGACAATTACCAAAAAATGTTCTCCTTCTACATGGGGATCCGCATCATGAGAGAGTATTACAAAAATAATGGTTTTTCCATAACTGTGAGATCATGATTAAGAAGTATGGACTAGAATCCACGAAAATCAAAGAATTTAATTTTACTTTTCCATCTACCGAGACTGTAAAAAGGGATTTTCCATTCAGACATTTTTATCAACTCTTTTAAAATAATTGATTTGATGAATATGTTCATCAGCTAGTTTTAGAAATTCAGATTTATGATTTTCTAAAAATGAATTCATTGAAGAAATTGAAAAATTACTTCTTGATTTATTAAATTCATCAGAAAAAGATTCATTAGAATCACTAAGAATATTTGAAAAATTAAATTCAAAAGAATTTTGTTCGATAAAATTAATATAATCATTAAGAGCATTGATGTCAACTTTTGTTTTTAGATATATCTTTAGAAATTTGGACAAATCTTCAAAACTTTTAACTCTACAAACAGAAGAGAGAGTTGAAAAACTAGAATCAGCAAAAACCATTGATGGTTTATTGAAAAAAGCAGCTTCTAAGGAAGCTGTTCCATTAATAGTGCAAACCATTGAAGAATGTTTTATCAATTCTAGAGAATTAAAATTTGGATGTACTAATTCTACATTAGCTAAACTTTTGATTTTTTTGTAGTACGAGACATCTCTCCAAGCAATATTTTTTTGGCCATAATGTTCTTTTACATAGATTTTATATCCTGTGGGAATTGATTTTGATAATGCTGTAATTACTTCTAATTGATTTGTATAATATGGTGTAACCACAAGAGTTTGTCTTTCAGGATCTACATGTAGTGGAAAAAGAATAAAATTTTGGTTTAAATCTAATTTATTTCTAAAATTTTTATTAATATATCGCTCTCTAAGCATTCTTTTAAGAAATAAAAATTGAAAAATAACTTTTTTGGGAGTTTTACCATAATGCGCATAATGATTTTTTACATCTGAACTTTTTAGCAACAACAAATATTTCAAATACTGTTTAATTTTATGAAACTTGGATTTAGAGCCTATTTTCAATATTGGTTTGAGCATATTTGCTAGATTATTTTGACTAATATACTCCTCTAATTCCTTTTGTTTTCTAGGTTGAAAAACAAAGTTTTTGTTTGAATTAGTTTTTTCAATTATTTCATATTCATGGTAAATTGTAAATCTATTTGCAATTCTAGTTGCGCCTAGCATTAAAATTTTAATTCCTTTCGCAAGACATAGTTGATGAAGTAAATTACTTTGATGTGTATCAGTAAATTTGATAATTAAGAATGTAGGTTTGACTTCATCTAAAACATTTTCAAACAACTTACAAGTATGTTCTATTATTGACAGAATTTCGGCTTCACTAAACTGATAAAAAGGATTGTGTTGATTGAAAAAGCGTTCAGAGTAAGCTATTTTCCAAATATCAATTCCATATTTTTTTTCAAATTCTTTTAAATATTCATAATCTACATTGAATGTTTTTTGTGGTAAATAGTCCCTATAATACCAAGATTTATTTAGTTTAACAATTTTTTGCTCATTGAAGAAATTCTTAGTGTTATTATCTAGATCAACTATAGCATAGGGCTCACAATCAAATTTTTCCAACAAAAATTTAGCTATTCCAAATTGGATCCAATCCATATCAAATAGAAATAAAATTTTATCTTTCATGCATCAAAACTAAAACAAGAATAGAAATCAGGATATATCAGAATAAATTGATAATTAATATCATAATTTGTATGAATCAAGCAAAGAACATATTTTACGCCTGTAATATCCAACCATTCTAGCGGATTTAGGCGTAGAGGTTGATACATACCATAATTTTAAGAATTAAACAGTAGTATAAATCAAACAAATAACGTGTTTTATGCCTATAACGTCCAACTAATTTAGTGAATTTAGGCGGAGGTCGATATAGCGAAGGTAAGAGTTTAGGTTGAGCACGAATTCTAGATGTTCTACTCAGGAGACTGTATTATATGGAAATTATGTCCGCTAGTCATTAGTGTCCTCCTCCATCCATTTTGGGTTGTTTTTTCTGATCGCTTTTGTGGCCTTTTTGTCTGCAAATGCCATGAGTGGAGTCTGTCCATGGTCAATGTCTAGGGAAAAGTGAAGCCTTTTCTCGTTATAATATCCAATGTAGTCATCCATAGAGTCATAGTATGGCAACTCTTCTTCTAACGTTCTAAAGAAACGCTCCAGCTTGCCGTTTGTCTGTGGATGATATGGTCTAGAGTTTATCAGAACAATTCCATGCTCGAGTAATTCATTTTCAAACAGTGTGGGCATCCATCCATTTTTTGGCGTCTTACCTGTCCTCTTGCGGGAGGTAAACTAGCTTTCATTATCTGAAAGCATCTGTGCAGGTTTCTCAAAGTACCTAAAAGCTCTATGTAATGCAAGGACTGAATTCTCAGAGGTTGCGTGCTCAAAGACGCCATATCCTGTAACACACCTAGAGGCATCATCAAGATATACTATCAAATTGAATCCTTTTAGACGTGGATCTTTCATAATATGCCCGGTCGACGTGCCACATTGCGTTTGAGAACCTGCGTTCAAATCTAACCCACTTGCGTCTTGTCGACCTTGCAGGAGATGGAGTTACTAGTCCATGTTTCTTCATTATCTTGTATACTATGTGATAGGATATATTGACACCGGCGTTTCAAAGGTGTTTGACTGTTCTGACCACGCCAATATGATTCCCTTCATTTTGCATGTTCAACACTGACCTTGTTTGGGTATGACTTGGCTCCTTGGTTGGACGTCCAGATTTTCGTATTTTTGGAATGGTTTTGGTGTTGAGGAACCGTGACCAGAGTCGTCTGAGTGTCTTGCCGTGATATCAAGCTCGGCAGCTATATTGGATGTGCTTTTGCCAATCTTGCGCTGTTTGATCAAATATCTGATTGATTTGTCTGTGAGTCTTTGTTTTGTCATATTTGCTGATCGGTACAGGCGGTTATAATCAGATATCGTACGCCTGATTCTAGGCGGACATAATTTTCGTACAATACATTCTGAAAATCGTGTCTATAAATAATTACGCGATACGTCTGTAAGAGTTTAGGTTGAGCACGAATTCTAGATGTTCTAGTCAGGAGACCTAAACTCTTACAGACGTCTAAGCAAAAAACTCTGAGAATCGGACAATTGAGAGTTACTTTTCTATCTACTGTTGATTCATGCCAATTAACTATATTATTATACGGAATTTGTTGATTTAAAAATAATTGATGTTTAGAGATAGTGAATTTTCATGAGAATTCTCATTACTGGAGGTGGAGGTTATCTAGGTTCAATTCTTTCAAGAAAACTTCTTTCTAGAGGGTATAAGGTAAGGATTATTGATGCTTTATGGTATGGAAAAGAGTCCATTCAAGATTGCCTTAACAATAAAAATTTTGAATTAGTAAATGCAGATGTTAGGAATTTAATTGAAACAGTTGGCTCGCTGAGAAATGTAGATGCAGTTATTCATCTTGCATCAATTGTAGGAATGCCTGCATCTAATATTGAACCAAGAACTAGTGAAGAAATTAATTATTTGGCTACAAAAAATATTGCTGAGCTTTGTCAATTACATGAAATTGAAACTTATATTTTTGCAAGTACTTGTTCGGTTTATGGCTCTCAACCAAATAAACTAATCACAGAAAAATCTCAAGTTAAACCACTAGATTATTACGCAAAACAAAAATTTCTTTCAGAAAGAGCAATAGGTTGGCTAAATAGAGCACCTACCATCCTTAGATTTGGAACATTGTTTGGGTTGTCTCCAAGAATGAGATTTGATCTTGTGATTAATTTGTTTATTGCCCAAGCCATAACTAATAAAGAAATTACAGTTTTTGGTGGAAATCAGTATAGGCCATTTCTTCATGTTGATGATGCAGCTGAATCATTAGTTTTTGCATTAGAAAAAAATTTGACTGGAACATACAATGTTATTTCAGAAAATCTTACTATTTTAGATGCTGCACAAAAAATTAAAGATGCTCTAGACTGTAAAATTAAAATATCCAACGAAAATGAGGATAACCGAAATTACAGAGTTTCTGCTGACAAGATTAAACTAACAGGATTTATTCCTAAGAAAAATATCGACTTTGCAATAAAAGAAATTGCTGGATCAATTAGAGATGGGACAATTAGAGATTTTATGAATAATAAATACAGTAATTATAAAACACTTTTTGGTTCAAAAGCTAGGCAAAAAATTTTCATTAATGGAATTGATTAAGAGTTTTCAATTCATGTTTTGATATTTTTTTATCTGTTTAACATGTTCCTGGGCTAATATGTTAAAAGATTTAGAATTTTTTTCAATAAATGCCTTCATTTGTGATTCAGATATTGAACTTTTGGGAGGATTATAGTCTTTAGAAAAATATTTGATAAAACTTAGATAAAGACTAGACATATCTATTTCAAAGGAATTACGTTCTACTAAATCAATATAGTTATTTAATTCTGAGATATTTACTTTAGATCCTAACAAAGATTTTATTTTTTGAGGAAGTTCCTCGATTTTATTTATCTTGCAAACAGTGCTTATTGTAGAATAGCTAGTATTAGAAAAAACTATTACAGGTTTTTTATAGAAAATTGCTTCAAGACCAGTAGTTCCATTAATTGTCACTACTAATGAACATGATTCAAGTAAGGTTTTAGAAGATACATCAGGATGAATAATTTCAACATTAGGTAAATCCATTATTTGCTCATAATATTGAATGGGTCTCCATCCACCAACGGTCATCATTCCATGTTCTTTGACATACAATTTGAAACCAACTGGTAATGATTTTGCAATATTAGTGATAATTTCTAACTGATTAGTATAAAATGGTGTAACCATTAACAACTGCCTCTCAGGTTCAACGTGTAAAGGATAATAAATGAAAGGAGTTTTATTATCAATATTTTTTTTAAGGTTTTTTTCAATAAAGTTTTTTCGATACCATTTTTTAAAAAAAACAAATTGCTTAATTATTTTCAGTTTTGTTTTTCCGTAATAGGAGTAATAATCAGTAACAGTTGGATCACTCAATAGGCTCAAATTGTGTAAATATTTTCTGGTTTTTGTAACAAACGATTGCTTTGTTACGTCTACATAAGGTTTTAGTGTTTTTAATGTATCATAATTTTCAAGGTATTCCTTTAATTCTAATTCTGTTCTTTGTTTTATTGCTGACACATTTTTTTGTTCAAGATCATCAATGATTTCATATTCATCATAAATTACAAAACGACCTCCAAACCTAGTTGGTCCTAACATTAATGTTTTAATTTGTTTTGCTTTACACATTTGATGTAAAAGATGACTTTGATGTGTATCGGTAAATTTAATTAGGAGGAAATCGGGGTTTACTTCATTTAAAATAGAATCAAAAATCTTACATTCATTATATAAAATTGATAATATTTCATCATATGAGAATTTGTAATAGATGTTAAAGTTTAGAAAAAGTCTTTCAGAAAATGCAATATTCCAAATATTTAGATTATAATTTTTTTCAAAAGTTTTTAGGAAATCAATATCATACAATGATTTTTTTTTTTGGGGGAGAAAGTCACGATGAAACCATTGTTTTTCTAATTTCACAATATTTTGAGTTTCAAAAAAAGTTTTCATACTAGTTTCTATATCTATTATGCCAAATAGATTACAATCATGAATGTCTTGTATAGATTTTGCGATTCCAAAATGAAACCATTCTGCATCAAAAAGAGATAGTATTTTATCAGTCATGATTTTCTATCCATAATTATTAAAAATAATTTGACACGGCTACTTAAAACCTTATCAGAAATTTGCTTTGATTATCCAGATAGTATGCCCCCATATTCTGTCATATTTGGAGACCCACACGCCATCATTTCCAGTCAGTGAGATTGCGATGCCATACCCTAGTGATTTTACATGTTTGGAGGGGTGAACTACATTCTGGATAATACAGTCTCTAAATTGTCCCAATCAAGGGACATGTGTGGTCTCTCCATATTGTACCATTTCATGAACAAATCTATTGGATCACTAACACGTTGCATGATGCTCCCAAATCGTGGCAATTTTCTCTGTATCTCTCCATGAAATCTTTCCAACTTGCCGTTTGTCTGTGGATGTCTGACACCGGCAAGAATTTGTTTGATGCCAAGTTTTGCCAGTTCTTTTTCAAAATCAGATACTCCCTTTTGTTTTGCTTTTGCAGCATTTGCATAAAACTGTGAGCCGTGATCAGTAGACGTATTACGTAATTATTTCTAGTACGATTTTTAGAAGATAATTTCTTGGATTATTCTGAAATTTTGGATTTTTAGGCATAAAACTACACAAAATATCGAATGTTGAAAAAAATCACCCTAATTACGCAAAAGATCTATTCTTTATGCTATCTAAATTCCTTGCCTTTTTCTTCACATATAGTTAACAAAGAGCATGTTTTATGCCTATAACGTCTTGACTATTCTAGCGGATTTAGGCGTAGAGGTTGATACATACCAAAAATTATACTTCAAAACTGTAGGCAATTACCAATTTTGTCAATATTAGCATAAGAATTAATTCTATTCCATATTATTTGTATTAGATTCAATTGTCTGGAATAAGGGTCACATATTCAGGTTTAATTTCCTTTGCGGTAGGAATTTCAACGATCATTACAGGATTGTTCTTTATACTCATTGTTACAAGACAATTGACTGTAGAAGAATTTGGAACTTGGACACTAATTGGCGGATTACTAGTATACGTAATAGTGATCGAGTCAGTTGTGTCATATTGGACGACCAGAGAGATTGCCAGAGGAGAAAAATCGGCCAAAACTGCTCTGGTTACAAGTACTACATTCTCGGGAATGGCAACTATAATTTACTTGGGAATTGTATTTTTTGTAAGTCTAGATTCAGAAATTGACAAAAGTATTTTATATTTTGGAGCAATTTTGATTCCTATCACTTTTGTTAACAGAGTATTACTGGCAATTAATTATGGTATAAAATCATACACAATGAGCATAGGAATTTTAGGATTTGAGATTTCCAAAATCCCATTTGGAGCGCTATTTGTATATGTGATGAAGATGGGCGTAGAAGGCGCCATCATGGCAACTGTTCTAGCATATTCTATGAGTTCGATGATGCTATTTATCTTTGCAAGAAATCAGATAAAAGGCAAGATAAATTATTCATATATCAAAAAATGGTTCAAGCTTAGCTGGGTATCCATATTTCCTCAAATAAACACATTTGTTATCAAATTGGATATACTAGTTTATACAATTTTTACCGGAGGAGTTACAGGACTAGCATATTATTCAGTAGCGTTTGCAATTTCATCACTACCCATACACGCATTAGGAATTTCTCGTGCAGTATATCCAAAATTATTAAGTGAGGAAAAGGGGAGCATACTTCAAGAAAATTTAATCAGAATATTCTATTTTCTATTTCCATTAACAGCCATTTCATTAACATTCATGGAACCGGCACTTTTTGCACTAAATCCAATTTACCAGTCAGCAACAGTTGTAGTTTTAGTACTTACAATCAGAATGTCATTTGGGGGTATTTTTTCAGCATTAAATCAGGCACTAGTAGGAATTGAAAGGGTAGATAAGAATCAAAATATTAAGTTCAAAGATTTTGTTAAAAGTAAATTGTTCACCATTCCTCTAGTCAATATCGTTAAGAGTACCATTTACATTATTTTTTTAACTGCAGTATTTTTTACATTTTCTCAAGATCATTCTGAACTAGACCTGGTAATATTTTGGATGATAATACTATTAATTTCAGATATTCCATATTATACGTATATTTTTATTCTAACTAGAAGAAATTTTGAATTAAGATTAGAAAAATTAACCATTACAAAATATGCTGTCACAACAATATTGGTATTCATTCCGCTTTACTTTTTAACGAAACAGTATCTTGTTTATGAAACAAGTATCTTTGATTTTTTGCCAAATCTGTTTTTGTTTGTTGCGATAGGAGTTGTTTCATACATAGGAATAACATTTTTCATAGATAACAAGACTAGGAATTTAGCATATGGAATTATTAATGAAATTAAAGGAAAAAAATAAAGACTAGTCCTCAAGGCATGATTCAAGATCTTGCGCAATTTTATTCCAATCAAAATTCTTTCTAATATGATTTGAAAACTCGTTGCCCATTTTGTTTCTCAATTCAGCAGAACCCAACAAAATTTTTAAAAACTTGGCAAATTCATCAGGGTCAGAGGGAGAAGCAAGATATCCATGGGATTCGTGTGCAAGCAGTTTCTCTGTCTCTGACACCCTAGTAGCGACAACAGGCTTTCCACAGGCACCATACTCTAACAGTTTGATCGGGTGGGCTGCAGCATAGTATGGCTCATCTAGAAAGGAATCAATGCACACATCGGCACAGAGTAAAAATTTTGGAATCTCATTACGGGGTTTTTTTCCAAGAAATTCAAAGTACTCTTCTAGTCCTTTTTCTCGTACTTTGTTTTCCCAGATATTTTTTGAACGATCAGGATTCCTGTGATCCCCTAGAATGATGTATTTTGTATCAGGAAATTCAGTTACTACGCTTTTTGCAGAGTCTATAATCATATTCAAATCCTGCAGAGCACCAGAAAAAACAATCAGATTCCTTGAATGAAACGATTCACGCAGTTTTTGAATCTCATTTGTATCGTACTTTGATGGATTAAACAGTTCAAGATCCACGCCATTAGGTATGAGGTGAATCTTTTCTGCATCAATTTCCTTCTCTATTAGGAGCTGTTTCAGATAGTCAGTGATTGTAATAATTTTCTCAGAATTTAGAAATGAATCCATAACAAGACGTTGTGGTCTTACATATACGTGATAATCTGCAAAATCAACTACATGCTTGATTTTTAATTTTGACTTTATTTGCAAGGCAGGGTACGAAGTCCCAATTCCCGGCATGTACGAATAAATGTAGTCTATTTTATTTTGCTCCATTATCTTGGTTGCCAGTTTTTTAATTGCAGGTATGCATGTCAGATAGTTTAGATATCTTCCCACACCTCTTTTGCCTTGAAATGGAGTAAACCAAGGAGGATGAATTTCATATACGTCAAGTGAATTTTCTTGAAAATTAGAAATTGACGGATTTTTCTTTTCTGGTCTTATCACAAAGATAGTTACTTTATGACCCCGCTCAGAGAATGCTCTCATGAGTGAAAAAACCCTAGTATAATCTCCCCATTTTTCAGAGAGATCAACGTTACACAATACAAGTATGTTCATTCAAATCAACCTATTTACAGTCCATTCACAGGTCTTTTTTATTCCGTCACTTGTTCTTATTTTTGGATTATATCCTAAAAGTTTTTTCGCTTTTGAGATATCCATTTTTCTTTTAGCAACATGATCAAAGCTGCGTCTTGGCTGAAAAGTAATATTTGATTTACTGTTGGTATGTTTGATGATTTGTTTTGCAATAAAAAAGATTTTGGTTTCTGTTCCAGTTCCCAGATTAAATACTTTATTTCGCCCCTTGAATTTGGTTCCTGCCAGAATAATGCCATCTACAATATCATCAACATAGGTAAAATCTCGAGTCTCATTGCCGGTACCAGTTATAGTTAGATTTTTGCCAGAGAGTGCAGCTTTGATAAAATTAGGAATGACATTACGGAATTTTCCAGACGGATCATGAGGCCCATAGGAATTTGACAGTCTGACTATGGTATAATCCATCAGATACAGTTTATGAACTACATTGCAGTAAAACTCTCCTGAGAGTTTGCTTGCAGCATATGGCGTAGATGGGTTTGGAAACGAGTCTTCATTTTTTATTATAGAATTGCTTTGTCCATAAAGAGATGATGACGAGGTATAGACAAATCTTTTAACGCCATGTTTTGCAGATTCCAAGAGAACTTTGAGAGTGCCTTCCACGTTAACGCGCAGATCTTCATATGGATCATTTACTGACATTTCATTTGCAAATCTGGCTGCCAGATGAAAAACAGTATGAAAATTTTGGGAGAATGTTTTTTTGAGCATTTCAGGGTTTGTGATATCGCCCTGGATTAACTGTAAATTTTTATCGTCGTCAAGATTGCCTTTGCTACTTTGTGATAGATCGTCTAGGACTGTAACTTTGGCATCCAATTTCAACAGTTTTGCCACCAAATTACAACCAATAGCGCCATTACCACCGGTAACTAGAACTTTTTTTCCTGAAAACAGCGCCAATTAAGAATTCTCCATATTATTTGAAAGATTTAGATTCCCTACATACCCCACTGAAATGTAAATAATTCCAAGTTTTTCAATATTTTTAGAATTAAAGATTCGTTTTGTATCAACAACGATTGGCTTTTGTCTCATTGATTGAAAAATCTCAGTGTTGATATCTTTGAATTCATCATGATCTGCCATGACTACTAGTGCATCACAGTTCTCCATTATTGTTCTATCTAAATTATTAATTTTTTCAGCACCAAAAGTTTCAATTGCAAGTGGTTCATAGACTAGCACGTTACATTGTTTTTGTTGCAAATCCTCAATAATTGGTTTGGAGGGAGAAAGTCTGGTATCACTTACGTTTCCTTTGTATGCAGTGCCAAGAATCAGAACAGTGGAATCATTCAGAGATTTTCCTTGGGATTCCAACGCATTTGTTACAAGTTTGGAGATGTGAAGAGGCATAAGATCATTGATTTTTCTTGATTCGGTGATAATTTTAGATTCAATTTTTTGACCTTTAATCGCATTTAATAAAAGATAAGGATCCTTGGGCAGACATGGGCCACCAACTCCTGGTCCTGCCATGTGTAAATTTACACGGGGATGTGAATTACAAATCCTAAAGAGCTCGACAAAATCAGTTCCATATTTTTCACAGATTAGACTTATTTCATTAGCAAAAGCAATGTTGACATCCCTATAGGTATTCTCTACTAGTTTTGAGAGTTCTGCAGTCTTTGAGCTTGTTGAAATGATTTCAGAGTTTACAATACTTTGATACAATGACCTGGCAAGCTCTGCAGATTGTCCATCCTCATCTCCAATGATTCTGGGTGTTTTTTGAATTTCAGATAATGCTTGTCCTGGAGACAGCCTTTCAGGGACATAGGCGGCCCAAAAATTTTTACCTAGTATGGAATTTTGTGCAATGATAGGCAATACAAAATCTTTGAATGTTCCAGGAGGAATCGAGCTTTCAATAATTACAAGTTTTTCCTGTAAATCCAATTCTCCCAAAGATTTTGAAGCATTCTCCAAGAATGATAAATTTGGTAGAGTATTTGTTGTCGGAGTGGCAACACAGATAATGATTATTTCAGATTTATCTACACAGTAATCCAGTGAATCACTTGGTTCAAATCTGCCATTCTCAACGGTCATTGAGATTAATTCATTAATTCCTTCTTCTTTAAACAGAGATTGCTTTTGAGACAGAGATCTTGTCAGGGACTTGTCAATATCGTACCCGTAAACTTTGTAACCTTGTTTGGCAAAAGTCAATGCAGTAGGCAGGCCCACCTGGCCTAATCCGACAACACAGATGTTTGCTTGAAAATTTTGAATTTTTTCAGACAATTGTTCATATGACATTATTTGGAAAATGATTCTTATCTAAATATAATGTCTGGTAAAAAGTTGAACTAGAAATTTTTTTTCAAAATTTCAATGATTTTTTGGCTTGTTTTTCCGCTTCCATATGGAGTTTTTGACAATTTGACAGGATTATCAAAATTTTTACGAATAGAGCTGGTAATTTTAGATGGATTTACACCTATAATTTCCACAAAACCGGCCTTTACTGCCTCTATTCTTTCTGTGCTAGTTCTCAAAACAAGAACTTTTTTTCGAATTGGATGAGCGGTGACCTCTTCCTGTATTCCACCAGAATCAGTTACAACAAGATTACATTTTTTCATAAGATACAGCATATCAAAAAACCCAACGGGGGGTAGGATTGTGATATTTTTTGAATCTGCAATTTTATGATACAAGCCGAACTGTTTTAGTTTTTTCAATGTACGTGGATGTAATGGAAAGACAATTTTTGTTTTGGAATTAATCAGGCCATTAATTATGCCTGACATTGTATTTTTATCATCTACATTTTCACCTCTGTGAAGAGTCAGCAATATGAAATCATCATAGTCATCTGAAATTGTCTTCATTTTTTCAGCTTGTTTGATGTTTTCACATACTGCATCAATTGAGGTGTTTCCTGTAACAAAAATTTTTCCATGAACTCTTTCTTTTGCCAGGATGGTTTTGTTAAGTTGTGTGGGAGCAAACAAAAACTCTGAGATGTGATCAACTGCGATTCGGTTGTGCTCTTCAGGCATTCTCCAATCATAGCTTCTCAGTCCTGCCTCAACATGAGATACGGGTATGTTACATTTGATAGAGGACATGGCCGAAGATAAAACGGTGTTAGTGTCCCCTTGTACAATTACAGTGTCAGGATTGATTTTTGTAAAAATTTTTGCCAGCTTTATCATTATTTCACCGACTTGGGTGGCCCTGTCAGTTGTCGTGTTTTGAAGTTTTGTTAGTTTCATTTTATAATCGAGATTACGAATTCCTAATTGGTTGATGAATTGAAGACTCATTTCATAGTCATAATGTTGGCCGGTGAAAATTACGGTAGATGAGCTTTTAGGAAGTTTTTTAATAATTGGCGCCAATTTGATTATTTCTGGTCTAGTTCCCATCACTATAGCTACTTTCATGAAATCTGAGTTCTTTGATTTATTACCATATTTTAATTATCAAAAAAACCCACGGTTTTAGCGATTTTTATAACTGTCTACCGTTTTGAAGTATTACGCACAAGATATGTCAAAACTGGTAACGGTCTACAGTTTTGAAGTTCCTTTGTGTTTGTATCAAAAAAATAACCTGTTTTGGTAACTGTCTACAGTTTTGAAGTAGAATTTCTCAAATATTCCAAAGCATAATCATGGAAATTCAATCACCTCATCCTGCATGTCTCCTTTATACTCATCAATATCTTGTGAGAATCAGCTCCGGCCTTTGAACGATGACCGTTTGTGATCTTTCTGATTATGACGTTTGGTCGTATTCCCTCTCTGCCGTGTTGTTATGGTAATCAGTTCCAGTCTGCAAAAACGTAAAGAGTATCATTCTTTCACGTTTCAATCTTTTTACAAACCTGATGCAGTTCTCTTTACTGTATTTTTTGGATATCATTGCAGATATTCTTCTCTCAAGATTCTTTTGTAATTGTCTAGAGTTTTGAAGCTATACATGTAGTATTTTTGTCATATATCTTTTTTGATTAGTAATAAAAACAGGATATATCAATGCAAAAAAAAGAATGAAATGGAACATTGTTGCAAACATTGCAATACCCTTGAACGACAATTAAAACATCTCAAAGAAGATTATGCTCATCTCAAAGCAAAGGCTGGAAAAATTAATGAAGTTATAGAAGAATTAAAACATCTCAAAGAAGATTATGCTCATCTCAAAGCAAAGGCTGGAAAAATTAATGAAGTTATAGAAGAATTAAAACATCTCAAAGAAGATTATGCTCATCTCAAAGCAAAGGCTGGAAAAATTAATGAAGTTATAGAAGAATTAAAACATCTCAAAGAAGATTAGGCTCATCTCAAAGCAAAGGCTGGAAAAATTAATGAAGTTATAGAAGAATTAAAACATCTCAAAGAAGATTAGGCTCATCTCAAAGACAATTGTGCACAGATAGAAGGAGAAAATGCTCTACTAAAAAAAGAGAACACGTCCATCAAAAAAACAATTTCTGCACTTGCTGCAAAAGGTATAAATGCAAAAACCAACACAACTGACAAACCGCGGGAAAAGACCACGCGGTCTAACCATCAAAGGTGTAGCAGATCTAGTCCAGAACAGGTTTTGATGACGAGAAGGTTATTGATCAGACAGATTGTAACGTATGCGGTAATGAACTCTCAGAGCTAACTGATACATACTGTAGAACAGTGGAGGACATAGTTCCTGCAAAAAAGGTCGTTACACGATACATCATAACCAGGCGATACTGTAAGCATTGCAAAAAACAGGTATCTGCAAGGGTACCTGACGCACTGCCAAATGAGCGATTTGGAATCAGACTAATGACACTAATCTGAATACTAAAAACAATGGGATTATCTTATGGTAAAATATCAGTTGTTACAAACAATATACTCATTAAATCTTACAGAATCAACAATTAACCATGCAGTAACAAAAATTGCAAAGGCATTTGGCCCAATATATCAAGAAATGATCTCAGAGCTAAAAAAAGAGGCAAACATACACGGCGACGAGACGAGCTGGAGGTTGAACGGAAAAAATTACTGGCTGTGGACGTTTGTTGGAAAATTGGTTGCAATATACGAGATTGACCCGACTCGCAGTAAGGATGTGCCAAAGAGAATCATTGGTGGGTTTAAAGGCAACGTTACAAGTGACTCGTATTCTGCATGGAATTATGTTGGCAAAACCCACCAAAGATGCCACATTCACTATATCCGAGAGATTGAGGATACATACAATACAAGAATCCCGGAAAAGAATTCACACCATTTGCAGCACGCCTAAAGAGAATATTGTATACCTTCACAATGCGGCAAAAATCACCAATGAGACAAAAAGACTAAAAGTGAAAAAGAATTTTGAGAGAAGAATATCTGCAATGATATCCAAAAAATACAGCAAAGAGAACTACATCAGGTTTGTAAAAAGATTGAAACGTGAAAGAATGATGCTCTTTACGTTTTTGCAGACTGGAACTGATTACCATAACAACACGGCAGAGAGGGCAATACGACCAAATGTCATAATCAGAAAGATCACAAACGGTCATCGCTCAAAGGCCGGAGCTGATTCTCACAAGATATTGATGAGTATAAAGGAGACATGTCGGATGAGGGAATTGAATTTCCATGATTATGCTTTGGAATATCTGAGAAATTCTACTTGAAAACGGTAGACAGTTACATTCTTTATGCTATCTGAATTCCTTGCCTTTTTGTTCACATATAGTTAGCAAAGAGCATGTTTTACGCCTATAACGTCCAACTATTTTAGTGGATTTAGGCGTCAAGGTTGATACATACCATCAATCACAACTTTATGCATATATACTCGGAAAATCAGGCATTTTAAGAATCAATAGGAGTAAAACAATCACAAAATATAGACCCACTTTGTTTTGTTATGTTGTGAGAATTCTAGTAACTGGAGGAGCAGGATTTATTGGAAAACATCTGACAAGATTTCTGTTAGAAAAAGGTCAATCAGTTACTATATTTGATAATTTTTCTAATTCTATTAAAGATTTGACTGTATCTTTAATGGATAAAGGTGTAAAAGTAATAGAAGGAGACATTACAAATCTAGGAGAAATTCAAAATGCAGTAAAAGAACAAGATATAGTAATTCATTTAGCTGCTAAAATTTCAGTTCAAGATTCAATTAAAAATCCCTCTGAAACTTTTAAAGTAAATGTAGACGGAGCCAAAAATGTTCTAATTGCATGTAAGAAAAATGGCGTGAAAAAATTGATTTGTGCATCATCTGCAGCAGTTTATGGAGAGGGTTTACCCAACATCAAATTAACAGAAAACACAAAAACAAATCCAATTTCACCGTATGGTCAGAGTAAAATCAAAATGGAGGAGAATATTGAAAAATCTTGTTCAATAATTAATCTTAATTATCTGATTTTAAGATTCTTTAATATTTATGGAATAGGACAGTCTGATCAATACGCAGGAGTTATAACTAAATTTACTAGAAAAATTTCAGACCAAATGCCTCTAGAAATATTTGGAGATGGTTTACAGACAAGAGATTTTGTATCAATTGATGATATCGTAAATTCAATTTATAAATCTATATCAAACGATAGAAAAGGAATTTATAATATTGCAAGTGGAAAAACAATCACAATAAAAGAGCTTGCAGAAAAAATGATTCTAATATCAGGGGAAAAATTAGACATAAAATATCTTTTATCACAAAAAGACGATATAAGATTTAGTCAGGCAGATATTTCATTAGCTAAAAAACATCTTGGGTATGCTCCAAAGAATCCAATAGAACAAGGACTAGAAGAGTTATTAGAATAATTTTTAATATTTAAAAGAATTTAATCATAATTATGAAGAATTTTAGTGATTAAAGATCAGGTAGATATTTTATAATCAATATTCACATCGCAATAATTGCTAGAATATTATTTATTAGATAAATAGTAACTGTCTACAGTTTTGAAGTATAATTTTTCAAATATTTCAAAGCATAATCATGGAAATTCAATCACCTCATCCTGCATGTCTCCTTTATACTCATCAATATCTTGTGAGAATCAGCTCCTGTCTTTGAGCGATGACCGTTCGTGATCTTTCTAATTATGACATTTGGTCGTATTGCCCTCTGCTGTATTGTTATGGAAATCAGTTCCAGTCGTAAGAGTTTAGGTCCCTCCAAGTATATCTAGCAACATATCTGCAATATTGAGATTCTGTTTGCGCCATGTAAGCATACATGTCATTAATATTCCAAACATTCTCATCCCTCCGGTACTGACTAGTCTCTGGCGTATCTTCCTGTGTATTATCATCTTGCGCAGCATTCGTTCTGATTCGTTATTTGTCGGTTCCATGTTGGGATGGTTTACAAAAGTAAACAGGTTAGATACTGCATTCTTTAGTTTTGTACCAAAACAGTACCCAAGAATATCATACCTCTGCATAATTCTTTTCACCTTGTTTATCATCTTTTTTGTGTCAGTATTGGGATCTGCACATTTTGCAGTATGAAACAATTTCTGCAGTCTCTTGTGTAATAATCTGCATTTCCAATTATCTTTCTGTGCAAGATCGTCTGTTTTACGTAATATGTGAGACCAGCATAGCTGCCGTATGCGAAATTTATTGTACACAGTAGAGTTTATGCGTAATTGACCAAAATAACAAACAACATTCGACTTGTACGTATGTAAGGGTTTAAGTCCAATATCAAATTAGGCATAACATTGTTTTTAGTTATGTAGATTCATGCCTAACTGAGGATGGACTTAAACTCTTACGTACGTATCAACTTGTTCACAGTTGATATGATGGTAATAGACCTTTTGCGTAATTAGGGTAATTTTTTTCAACATTCGATATTTTGTGTAATTTTATGCCTAAAAATGTAATTGTCCAGAGTTTTGAAGTTCCTTCGTGTTTGTGTCAAAAAAATAACCTGTTTTGACATATCTTGTGTGTAATACTTCAAAACTGTAAACAGTTACAGAAAATTTCATTCCAAGGATTGAAATGGATAATGCCAAAATTAAACAAAAAACCAGTTGGCATCCAAAAACTAACCTAGAAGAGGAATTAAGGAAAATCTCACAAAAGAATTAATTTTGTAGAAGTGATTCATATAGATCTAAATACTGTTGACCTACTTTTGACCACTCAAACTTTTTGACTAGTTCGAATGATTTCTGACCAAATTTTTGTTGTAGTGATGGATTTTTAGATATTACCAAAATTTTTTCAAGTAATTCATCAGTAGAAGTAGGATTTATCAGAAACCCATTCTGGTTATTTAGAATTAATTCCTTATTACCTCCAACATTGGATGCAATAAGTGGTATCTTGCAAGCCATCGCTTCCAATAATGTGGTACTAATTCCCTCCGCTAGAGATGGCTGTATTAACACTATAGAACCTCTAACAAGAGGAATAAGATCCTCTTTTGGAAGATATCCCAGATAATGAACATTCGGGTATAGTTTATCTATTTTTTTAATGTCTTTTTCCATAGGTCCTGAGCCAGCTATCAATAAATGAAGTTCAGGTGGTAAAGTTTTTGATATTTTAATTAATGATTCTATTCCTTTTTCTTTTGATAGTCTTCCAGCAAAGATTATTTGTGTCGTAAATTTTTTATTAATCTGAATTGGTAGGGATTTTACATCAATTGCATTTGGAATATAATTAATTGTATGGCCTAATCCAGAATAATATTCAAATGATTCTTTTGAAACAGCAGTTATGGCATCAGCCCATTTTAAAACATTTTTTTCATATTTGTCTGAAACATTAGACATAATATTGCCATGCAAAATTCCTATTTGTTTACTGTAAATTCCATGAAAACTAATAATTTTTTTTGCAGATGAAACCTTGAAAGATAATGCCGCAAGAGGATTATGTGCATGTATTATATCATAATTTCCACTAAACGTGGTTTTAATTAATGCCGAGATCATAAAACTAGGATTTTTAAATTTTCTTATTGGTATAATTGGAGTATTTTCAGAGGAAATTATTGTTACATCATGATTTTTTGATCTTAGAAAATTACCGAGTCCACTTACATGCTTAGCTAATCCTCCTATTCCAGTTTGGGATGGAGAAATCATTAAAATTTTCATACCAATACAAAATTTCTTTCTTTTAAGAGTGTTGAATTAAACAGTTAACCCAGATGTGCTCAAAATCGGCTAAAAATGCAAATATCTAGTCAAAACCACCTCCCTGTTCCACCTCCGGATTGGTCATGATTGTGAGCACATCTGGGTTAACTGTTAAAAGATCCGTATGAATCAAGCAAAGAACATGTTTTATGCCTATAACGTCCAACTATTCTAGCGGATTTAGGCGTAGAGGTTGATGCATACAAAGATCCTATGACATTGTAGCTTGTGCTGCATCATGGAACATTTGACTCTTTGCACAGCCAGCAGCAAGTTCATCACCTGCTCCGCGTCTCATAAGACCACGATAAAGACCGTCCTCTAGTTTGACTCCTTCTCTTTCTTCCCATTCCTCGACAGTGATTGAGAATTTCTTTTGAATTCTATCCCTGTACCATTCAGGAATTACATTAAATGCACAAAACGGAACTATGCGAAGATCTGGAGTCACATAGTGAATATCACATCTTTGCAGTCTTTCCAAGTCCTCGTTGTACTTGTCTTGAAAGTGCATCATACCAAGGAATAATCCCTTGACATGCCATGAACCAATTGAACCAAATGATCTCTTTATGAGTATGTTGCCAAACATCTTTGCCATGTCCAATCCTGCGGGTTGTTTCTTGGAATCAACAAAGCCCTTGAGTTTTCTCACGACTTCAAGCATTGTAAAGTACTTGTTTTTACCAGAACGAATTTCTTCTGCTTTATCTTCAAATAATTCCAGCATTCCTTGGATATCACAGAATTTTGTTAATGGGACAAACTTTTTCGTGTCTGCATCCTCAAAGATGTATGTTCCTGCACCACAAGCAAAGTGGATTGACAACTCGTATTTTGGTTTGCTAGAGAATGCCTCGATTACATTTGTCAATGGCATACAACTAGGTACTGGGAACCAGTCATCAACGGTTACCTCACCGTTTGTCTGCTCTTCGATTCTTTGCACACAATCAGGAACTGTGATTCTGTATTTTTCACGTTCCTGCTTGCCCATTCTTCCAGTTAATGATACTGGTTGAAAGTTTACAGCATGGACTACATCCATGTTCTTTTGCGCATATCTGATAATTCCGCCCAATTCATGATCATTAATTGATTTGATTACTGTTGGGACAAATACCACAGAAGTACCTGTCTTTCTACAGCTATCAAGTGCATATGGAATCTCCCAGTGGTTCTTTGGATTTGTTCTTGCAGTTACGCCATCAAAGGAGAGATACAAGTTGTTACATCCGGCAAGCCTTACCTCTCTTGCGGATTCTGGATCCATTGCGTGTCTGATACCATTTGTATTCATTTGAATATGATCAACGCCTTCTTCCTTCATTATTTTAATAACATCAGCAATATCTTCTCTAAGCATTGGTTCTCCACCGGTGATCTGCATAGAGTTTCCTGGAATTGGCCTTTCAGCTCTTAGAGTTTTCATCATTGCTCTGATTTGAGTATGATCTGGCTCGTACATGTAGGCTCCTTCAAGGCCTTTCTTTACATAAAAAAAGCAATACCAACATGTCAAATCACATCTGTTAGTTACAATCATGTTTGCAAGCCCACTGTGAGACAAGTGGTTTGAACATAATCCACAGTTGTTTGGACAGGAACATCTATCAACCATTACATTTGGAGAATGGGCACCTTTTCCATCCACCCAATATGTGCTGAATTTCTTGTACATTTCATAAGAACCAAAGTATAATTCCTCACACTCTCCGTGAGTTGGACAAACTTTGGTCATGAAGACCTTGCTGTCTCTCTCAAAGACCTCTGCATCAAGAATCATGTTACAATCTGGACAGATACTTTGAGTGAATCTAATGGTGGTCTTTTTGCTTAGATTTTTAGTCGCTTGGTTTGATATTTGAATTAAAGCCATACCTACAATGGGAATTTTCCCAGATTAGTATATAATGCATTTCATACTTGCCACCGTGTAAAATTTAGGTAGTTATATGTGGTTTAAATACCAATGCTGATCGACTAAATCGCATGAGCATATCTGACAAGACAAAAAAGGCTTTAGAGAAAATCGGCCTTACAAGTTATGAGATCAGGACATTCTCTGCTTTACTCAAAGCAGGAGAACAAACAGCATCAGATCTTAGCGAAAAGTCAGGGGTGCCATATTCAAAAATTTACGAAATACTAGGAACTCTAGAAGAGAAGAATTGGATTGGTTCAGATGATGCAAGACCGACAAAATATTTTGCAAAATCACCATCAACAGGGCTCGAAACTACAAAACAAAAGATAGCAAGTGATTTTTCACAGAATCAGAGTGTGATTTTAAATGAACTAGTTCCATTGTACGAAAAAAGTGGAACGAGTGAAAAACCAGACATTTGGGTACTCTCAGGCTCGACTAACATCGCTGCCAAGATTTTAGAGATGGTGGAATCCTGTAGAAGTGAGGTAATGATTGCAGTCCCCCAAGCCGGAGAAGAACTAGTCAGACAGGCACTGCCAAAATTAAGAACGCTTTATGACAGAGGGGTCAGCATTACAATACTTACTTCAGACAAGATGGACAAGGAATCCATCAAGGCAATCAAAAGGGTTGCAAATGTTAAAGCCAAGAAAGGCTTGTTTGGAGGCGGCATAATATCTGATAAAAAATATGTGGTAATCCTATTGGGTCCGGAAATAGCTGGTAAAAGCTCCTCAGATGTTGTGGCAATCTGGGCAGATCATGCAGGATTGGCAGGATTTGCACATCAATACTTTGAATATTTATTAAAAGATTCAAAAAAGGTGTAATATGGATATGACAAATGATGAGATTCTATTTGTAGGAACCGCAGAAGCAGAGCATATAGAGATGTATCTAAAGGCAATTTGGCACATCAAGGAGAGAGGAGGGGATGTAAAGATTAGCACTATTGCAAAAATGCTCAATATCAGACAGCCCAGTGTAGTTCAAATGCTAAAGAAATTAAACGCTAAAAATTTGGTCAATTACAACAAGGCAGGAGTAAAACTCACAGAAGAAGGTCAAACAATTGGTGTAAGCATGATGAGAAACAGCAGACTGTTAGAAGTTCTCATGAAAAATGCACTAAAAGTGGAAATTGACGAGGAGATGGTATGCGGAATTGAACATCACATGAACAAACAGTTTACAGATGCTCTTTGTACAATGTTAAAGCATCCAAGAAAATGTCCGCATGATCACGATATTCCAATGGGTAATTGCTGTCAATTTCCTGAAGAGACATCCTAAAAGATATATCATCTTAAAAATCATATTCAGACATGGTGTGTTTTTGTGGATGCGAAACATATGAAAAAAACGATGACGGATCCAAGATTGCATGTGTAAAATGCGGACACGGGCATCAGAATCATGATGATGAGTTCAGGGCTGCTGCAAGAAAGAATGAATCACAAAGTCAAAAACGTGATGTAGACTTTGGATAAGAGACTATTGGCCAATTATTTTGACTAGAACTCTTTTTGATCTTTTTCCATCAAATTCTCCATAGAAAATTTGTTCCCATGGACCAAAATCCAATTTGCCATCAGTTATAGCAACTACCACCTCCCGTCCCATTACCTGTCGTTTTAGATGAGCATCTGCATTATCTTCACCAGTTTTGTTGTGATCATACCGGTCAATTGGTTCATGCGGTGCCAAGCATTCCAACCATTTTTCATAATCCTTATGCAGGCCGCTTTCATTGTCATTAATGAAGACACTAGCAGTGATGTGCATTGCATTAACAAGACAGAGTCCTTCCTGAATTTTGCTCTTTGTAACTAATTTTTCAATATTGGGAGTAATGTTGAGAAAAGCTCTTCGTGTTTTAACATGAAACGTGAGATATTTGGTCAGAGATTTCATATTTGCTCATAGTAAATCATCCATTAAAGTCTAAAGGCAGGCTCAGAACTCAAGATCCTCATCATCAATCAAAGGGATAGGTTCATCACTGCCCGCAAATCATATTTCAGGCAGATTCCTATTAGTCTTTCAAAAAGCTTGATAAATGGCCAATAGATCAGTCATTCAAATTGGTTGTAATTGATACTCCGGCATCAGTGGAAAGTTTTCGAAGATTTATTATTTCAAGCACATGCAGATCTTATGCACCAAAAAGTTATTTGGAAGATTTTGAGGTATTTGCAGAAAGAGAAGATAATCTGGGATCAGTCTACGTGGAGGCCGCCGATAAAGTAACATTGAAGAAAATTAGAGACATTACGTTTGTAAATGCAAGGGATATTCTAGGGATAATCTATAATTCAAAAAGTGGAAACACGTCTCTAAAATGGCGTCAGTTGAGAAGAAACAATGGCAAGGTAACAGGAGAAGCCTCTACAAATTCCCTTACAAATCTGGCAGAATCAGGTGTGCTCACTTTGGACTGGGTTGAAAACTATCTAAAGAAAAAATCCGAGGAATTAAAAACTAACAAAATAACAGGGTAGACTATTCTTTTTGCATATCAGAACAATGCCATGATTACAAAGATTATTGACGAGAATTCAATCTCTGTCAAAGCAGAAGATACTGACGATCTTTTAAACCTGCGTCGGATAATTAAAAAAGATGACAAAGTAATAGGAGATACAACAAGGGTCCTAAAACAAGACAAGGATTATTCCAGACCGGACAAAGGCCAGAGAATCAAGATAAGAATTGCATTAACGGTAGAAAAAATTTCACTGGATGATGTCTTGGATAGATTAAGAATTGGCGGAACAATTTCTGAATCAAGCAACGAATCAGTGCCGCATGGAACACATCACTCGTTTATTCTAAAGATTAATGACGGAATAACAATTTCAAAGAAAAAATGGACGGCACTAGAGAAAAAGCTTCTAGTATCAAGTAATAATCAGGTTGGCTTTGTACTTGTTGCAATTGATACAAATGATTGCGGAATTGCAAAACTGAGAGGAACACATTTAGAGTTAATTCCAAACATTTATTCTGGTTCTAGCGGAAAGAGATACAAGACCAATTTCAATATTGAAAAATTCTTTGAGCAAGCACAGACAGCAGTATCAACTGTACTCAAGGAAGCAGATTCGATAGTAATTTTCGGCCCTGGTGAAACAAAGAAAAGGTTCTCTAATTTTATTCAAAAGTCACAAGAATGCAAGGTTAAAGTTGTTGAGGGAATTGATTCCGGTGGAGAAGATGGAATTCACATATTTACAAAATCTCAAACAATGAAGGAGATAATGTCAGATAGCAAGCTGGCCAAGGCTTCATCAATCATTGATATGATAATGCTACTTGCAAACAAGAAGAGTGGAAAATTTACCATGGGATTTGATGAGACATTTAATGCAAACCAGATGGGGGCAGTAGAATCCATTGTATTTTCAGACAAGGCAATTCAAGATGATGAACAAAAAATGATAGATTTTCTAAACGATGTTGAAGGCAAGGGGGTGAAAATTTACAGTGTTGATTCATCCACGGACATTGGTCTGAGAGTTACAGGCTTGGGCGGAATAGTTTCCTTATTACGATACGCAATAGAATCTTAATTTGTGGATTCTATTAGCCAATTCAGATATGATTTGTTAATGGAGACAACGTCAACTTCTGCTATTTCAGGAACATTATATGGGTGAGTTTCTTTAATTTTCTTTTTTAGCAGTTTCTTGTTTTTTGTCGTAGTTTTGAATATAACAAGATATTCAGATGCATTTTCCACTTTTCCATTCCAAGAGTAAATTGAGGAGATTTTTGAAATATTGATGCAGGCAGCTAGCTTGTTTTTTACAAACTCGTTTGCAATTTTTGTAATTGATTTTTTGTCAGGATAAGTTGAGATGATTATTGCCGGCTTCATAGTAACCGATAAATGTGCGTACTTTAAAAAAATTATCAATTAGTTTGGAACTTGATTTTATTACTCAAAATGCGATAATCTATGTGTTAATTGCATGGGTGGTTATTATTCTAGTCGCAAAAGGCTTGAAATTGGAGAAATACGGCGTTGAGATAAAGGCATACAGTCTCATATATAAAAATAAACAAGTTGATTCAGTTCTGCACAGGATTCTAAATAGGACAAAAAGAGGGATCAGGGTTTTTGCCGATGTCAGTGTTATTGCAGGGTTTCTAATGATGGGTTTTGCGTTTTGGTTTTTGTTAAATAATGTATCAAATTATTTTGTTGCACAAAATGAATTTGCAGAATTAACAGTGCTGATTCCAGGAGTAACATTGACATCTGCACCTGCAATTACATACTTTTTACTATCAATTCCAATAGTGCTAGTCATTCATGAGGGAGCACACGGGATTGTAGCCGCTCTAGAAAAGATAAGGATCAAGACGGGAGGCTTTGCGATATTCATTGCATTGTTTGCAGGATTTGTAGAACCAGACGATGATGAATTTAACAATGCAAAAAAGATTTCAAAGTTAAGAGTCATAGGAGCAGGAGCCACATCAAATGTACTTTTTGCACTTGTTTTAGGCGCCATTTTATTGACAAACCCATTTTTTGCATTGATACTACCTGAACCAATTTTAAGTACGTTTTATGAATTGCCAGATGGTGTTTTGGTTCTTTCAATCATAGAAAACTCTGGAGCAGAAAAAGCAGGAATGCAGGCAAATGACATTATTACTGGAATTAATGAGATACCGATTCGCAGTCTGGTTGATTTTCCCAGCTTGAGTCCTGGGGAAACTGCAAGTGTTACTGTACTTAGAGATACACAGACAATAGAATTTAATGTGGAGATTATGCCGGCGCCTGAAGACACTGAGAGAGGGTTAATCGGCATCATGAGAGACAATTCATTGGCTTACAAACCTGTAATGAATTTCATTGAATGGAATGATCCAAATGTCTCAATGTTCTTGTTATGGCTCTGGATGATTTCGTTTTTCATAGGAATAATCAACATGCTTCCTCTACCAATATTGGATGGAGGGAAATTCATTCATTCAATTATTGATAAAAAAATGTCAGATAACGCAGTAAATGGTGTAATGTGGGGAATTTACGCATTCACATTTGTTTTGTTTGGCCTAAACATTGCTTTATCCTACGTTAAATCCGGATGGTTTACAATATAGAAGATGAGTATGTATAACTTTTTTTGTTAAATATCCTTGGCCATAAAGTCACAACTGCAATCACACATTCAACGACAAGACTGGACGATATTTCATTACTTTCACATGTCCCCCATGATGTTATAGGCATAAAACATGTTCTTTGCTTGATTCATACGCAAAAAGATGAAATGCTATCTGGTAATTGTGAGGCAATTGAGCGTACATGCACCATACCATAAAAGGAAAAAAACATACAATGCCATCATTGAGCAGAAAGACACGCAAGAAGTTAGACAGTAAAGCTGCCACCGGGACGTGACAGATTTGAGTGAGATTTTCCGATGATTCTGTGCTATCGCCGACGAGGCGGCGATACGACATTTGAGGTTTGCCTCAGTACTCATCCATTACAAGTTTTCTTTGTAATGCAATATCAAGAGGATCTTGCATCAACACGAAAGAGTACAAGATGTATCATTTCTTGAATTCTTGGGGGTACAATGATGATTCCAGTGTTTTACACAACAAGATACTACATCAAAAACGATGAACAAAGTTGAAATGAATAAAACCAGAACCGGTTCAAAAATAGAGTACTTTTACCTAATTGTCATATCTAAATTTAAATTAGCGTAAAACCGTTTTAAATTTATGGTAAAACGTGAAAGAATCACAATATCTGTAGGCAGTGATGTCTTGGAACTATTGGATAAAGGTATAAGATCAGGGGATCTATTCAATCGCTCCCATGGATTTGAGTTTTGTGTGAAAAAACAATTAAGATAACATTTTCTGCACTGTAAGTCTCAACACCTTTTTAAAATGATGTTAAACTCGTTTACTTGTTGTCAAATTAAAGGCTTGAAGTAACTGTTTACAGTTTTAAAGTATTACACACAAGATATGTCAAAACTGGTTGTTTTTTTGACACAAACACAAAGAAACTTTAAAACTGTAAACAATTACGGCTTGAAGAGTTACGGAATATTATAAAATGGGATTATTTGTAACTGTTTACAGTTTTAAAGTATTACACACAAGATATGTCAAAACTGGTTGTTTTTTTGACACAAACACAAAGAAACTTTAAAACTGTAAACAATTACGATTATTTTGGTTATTTTCCTACTCTTTTTTCAATATCTTTTAAAATATTTTAGTTTTCCCTTGTAAAAGCGTCTATGATATAGCGAGCCAGTATCTGGTGTGTTTTGCTGAATTGGGACATTTGTGATATCTTGTTTATCTTTTATTTTCGCTGTGCTAGTTTGTGATTTTGTACGATGCTAGTAAAAAAATTTTAGCAATGCTAGATTATCTCAAGTATCCCAGAGCTCTGCAGCTGTGACCTTTGCCTTTCTCGTCGTTTTGCGATTCTGCTGTAAAATAATTTCATTCTTGGATCAAATCGTATCATAGTGCTGGCAACCTCTACCATTGCATTAATCGTATGAATCAGCAAAGAACATGTTTTATGCCTATAGCATCTTGACTATTCTAGCGGATTTAGGCGCAGGAGTTGATACATACCATTAATCACGCAGTCTCTGTTCATCCTCCTTTTTGTGTTTCTCGACTATCCTTGTAAGACGGTCAAGTCCTGCGTATGAGACTAGTTTCTCTAGAGGGGGGCAAACCTGTCAATATCTGTCATCGCTGAAATTATTCTCAGCGCTGTGGAATAGTTTATTCCAGAAATGTCACTAGTCTGGTTACCCTCGTTTGCTAATTATAGCAATCTCTGCGTAATGTGTCAAACTATTTTTTTGTCATCTTGATGCTCAAGACATGCATCCATTGACATCCTATCAACTCTTGTCAGATTAATCTCATGTAATCATTTGAATTCTTTCTGTGAGAAAGTATTGGTTAGTTGAGTGTTGGCTATATTTTGCAAGTATTATACAGTATTCTGTAATTGTCTAGAGTTTTAAAGTTCCTTTGTGTTTGTGTCAAAAAAACAATATGATTTGACATATCTTGTGCGTAATACTTTAAAACGGTAGACAGTTACAATATTCTAGTTTTGCTATTCGTATTTACCAAAGGCATGATCATCGAATCTTGGGTTTTGATGCACACTAGTATCTCAAACTTTGGTTTTTCGCTATAGTTACAAAGAATCATTAATGGAGAAAAATACTCGTATTTATGAACTGTGACGGATGTAAAAATCAGGCAGTCTATACTAGAAAATATTCAGGTCAGAAATTATGCTCACAGTGTTTCTCAAATTCCATAGTGAGAAAGACGGCCAAGACTATTTCAAAATACAACATGATTCAAAATGATGATCTAGTAGCAGTTGCAGTGTCCGGCGGAAAAGACTCTCTGACATTACTGAAAATTATTCATGAAATGGCATCAACTCACAATTTTAGAATCAAGGTAATTACAATAGATGAGGGGATTCCGGGGTATAGAAACGAGGCATTAGAAATTGTTGAAAAATTTTGTGGAGAGTTGAGTGTAGAACACAAAGTTTACTCTTACAAAGATCTGTTTGAATTAACGCTTGATGAAGCGTTAGAGTCAAGAGAAAACAAGAAAACGTCTTCATGCTCAATTTGCGGTACGCTAAGAAGACGTGCAATGGATTTTGCAGCAAAAGATATCGGGGCAGATGTAATTGCAACAGGTCACAACCTAGATGACACACTGCAAACGTTTGTGATAAACATGCTTTCTGGAGACACAAACAAAATTGGATGGATGTATCCAGATACATCTACAAATTCTTTGAGAAAAATAAAACCATTTTGTGAGATATATGAATCTGAAATAGTGTTTTATGCATTTACAAACGATATACCATTTCAATCAGAGCCCTGTCCGCATATGAGTGAAGGTATAAGAACGGAGATTCGTGAATTCCTGAATTCGTTGGAAAGCCGGCATAGTGGAATTAAGAACAATTTGTATCAATCAGTTCTCAAAGTATCCCAGATTGTAAAGAATTCCAATTATAAAGAAAAGACAACTTGTGAAAAGTGTGGTAATGAGTGTACAGGCAGGATATGCTCGGTTTGTAACACGGTTTTAAGACTTGGAATGACCAAAACCTAATGCAAATATAACATACTTTCTTTAGGAAAAACGGTAGTAGGTAGGATCGGGGTGTTAGCCGTGCCCCATTCTGAAACCGGCTATATGCAGAGATCAGCAACTGTTGGGTAAATCTCTAGATGGGTAATTCCCGCTTGGTGTGCGGAAATGAAATCACGCCGAGGCGGGTGGTTGCAAGGCTAGAATTATTCGAAGGGATAACGTCTAAGACTGAACCATTGAAAGGGGTGAGGTCCGGGAGGGAGCAATCCTAAGGTGGAGCATCCACGCTTCCTCGTCAACGTGGCGGATCTTGTATGCCTTGAAATGGGGCTATTCGCCTAGACTGGAACCAGCAGATCTACTACCTTTATAATTAAAATCTGATTTGCAAAATCATGGAAGGTATAATCTCATTTGGCAATAAGAGAAGCTATGATGACTTTAAGAAACAAATTCCAAGTTCAGTATTGCCTCTTTTTGATTCAATCAGAGAGTTTTGCTTTTCTTTGGGAGAAAATGTAATAGAAGACATTAGAATGCACAGAGTGGTTTTTTGTAAATCAATGACATTTAGATGGTTTGTAGATGTAGAGCCAGAAAGAGAAGGAGTAATCATCAAGATTCAGAAAAACCGAAAGGAACCCATACAAGTTATTCGGATCAAAAAAAACCAGTTAGTTTTGGAATTTAGTCAGATGCTCAAAGAGGCATTTGAAGAGATTCATTAATACAAAACATCAAATTTTGAAAATTCGTTAGAAAATTTTTCGTTATGTATCTCCACATCTTCAACTCTAGCATTAGCAGGTCCACCATGAGACCATTCAACAAGTCTGCTGACCTTGTCTTCTGTTCCTTCCAAGACGGCCTCAACACGACCGTCTTTGAGATTCCTAACCCATCCAAAAACATTGTTTTTCTTTGCCATCACTTTTAGCGTCTGACGAAAAAATACACCTTGTACCTTACCAGTTACAAAGAGCCTGATTCGTTTATCTGACATTCAGGTTGTATTCTAGTTAGAGATATTAATCAATTTAGATTAAAAAAAGACTGTAATCGTTTAGGGTTTAAGACTGTATATGTACCCAAAAAAACAACATGTTTTGGCATACCTTGTGCATAATACTTTACTGTAGATAGTCACACACCTATCTTCTTTCTTTAATTCTAGCCCTGCCAGTCTTTCTAGCAGCAATGCTACCTACCTTTGCGCCAGGTGGTGCGTTTCGTGAAACAGTTGAGCTTTGTCCTACGTGTTGATGGCGGCCACCACCATGCGGATGAACATATGCAGCTTGGGCAACGCCTCTGACAATTGGGAATTTCTTTCCTTTTGCTCTGAAACTTCTCCATGTATTACCTGCACTCATTAATGGTCTGTCACCAGCTCCACCTCCAGCAAGGGTACCAATCATGGCTCTATTTTTTGGGTTTAGAGTAGTAAATTTCCCAGAAGGCAGTTTTACAGTGACACCGTCTTCACCATGAGAGAAGATAGTTGCATCAGTTCCTGCGGATTTAACTATAGCACCACCATCTCCAAAGTGCCTTTCAATATTACACACAATCGTTCCATCAGGAATATTTTGAACACTGATAACATTTCCTTTTTCAATTTTTGATTTTAATCCAAATTGTAAAGTTGTACCCACTTTGGTTCCAAGTACTGCAGGAACAAATGAGACAGAACCGTCCTCAAATCTAATTTTGGCTAGCGGCGCTTCTCTACCGCGTTCATGAACCAGATCAATGATTTTACCGTCACGCTGTTCTGATAGTGAAAAACGAGGGTAATTTGCCTTGGAGCCTACTTTACCAGTAGATGTAGACCTAAATTGATTGCCTCCACGGCCACGTCTTCTAACTAGTGGTCTTTTACCCAAGTTGATCGTTTCGTAAGTATAGTAGATTTTAAGCTTGTGATTGTCTCTGTTATTTAATGCCGCAAATGGACAAGAGTTACTCTTTCTGTATGAATCAGCAAATAACATGTTTTATGCCTAAAACGTCTTGACTAATCTAGTCGATTCAGGCGTGAAGGTTGATACATACCTCTTTCTCTTGATGGAGACACACACACAGATGTATCCATCAACAGCAGACGTATTGCGTAATTATTCCTAGACGTGGTTTTAGAAGATAATTTCTCGGATTATTCTGAAATTTTGGATTTTTAGGCATAAAATTACACAAAATATCGAATGTTGAAAAAAATCACCCTAATTACGCAAAAGGTCTAGTAGATAGGAAGTGTAGTACTTGTGAAATTGCATAACCTCGATCTAGCTTTTTTACATGCATAACGTAAGAGTTTAGGTTGAGCACGAATTTTAGATGTTCTAGTCAGGGGACCTAGACTCTTACCTCTAAGGTATGTATCAACCTTCATGCCTGAACAGTTAACCTAGATGTGCTCAAAATCGGCTAAAAATGCAAAGATCTAGTCAAAACCACCTTTCCCTGTTACACCTCCGAATTGGTCATATTGTGAGCACATCCGGGTTAACTGCTGAATCGACTAGATTAGTCAAGACGTTATAGACATAAAGATGTTATTTGTTTGATTCACACCACACAAGATAGGTCAAAACTGGTTGTTTTTTTGACACAAACATGAAGGAACTTTAAAACTGTAGACAATACCATAAAGGAGATTTGTTGTCTAATTCATAATTTTGTTCATAATTCAGCTCAATTGTGATAAAGATCATACAATAGACTATTCAAGATGATAATTCTGACAACTATTTGTAATTTGAGTAATACGCACAAGACATGTCATTTTTTGGCACACAAATTAACCTTAAAATTCTAAGCAATTATCAATTCTGCAGATAATTTGTGCGTTATTTTATAATTGAGGAACAAAGTTCACAAAGGTATAAGAATTAGTCATAATGCTTTTCTATATGAGTCAAAATGCTCTTTCCCTCAAAGTGCTAGAGGCATATACAAGGGACGTTGGAAGAGGAGTAGCAAGAATTGATTATGATTCTATGGACACACTAAATGCCTCAACTGGCGATGTCATAGAAATAAAAGGTAAAAGAAGGACGGTTGCAAAGTGCCTTCCGCTATATCCATCTGATGAAGGAAAAGGGATAATCAGAATTGATGGGCTAGGTAGAAATAATTCAGGAATTGCAATTGGCGATACAATTTCTGTTAGAAAGATAAAGGCAGTAGCTGCAGAAAAAGTAGTGGTTGCACCGCTAGAAGCAATTCCTCCAATTGATGAGAGATATCTTGCAGATGCTTTGGAGAGTGTTCCTCTGATAAAGGGAGATAATGTAATGGTTCCGTATTTTGGTGGACGTTTAACTTTTCAAGTTATAGGAGTAACACCAGCAGCTGATGCAGTTTTGGTTACTCAAAAAACTGTTTTCCACATTGCAGAAAAAGGAGAGACTTTACGCGGAGTTCCACAAGTCACCTATGAGGATATTGGCGGTTTGACAGATGAGATTAAAAAAGTTAGAGAGATGATTGAACTTCCGCTACGACATCCAGAAATTTTTGAAAAGTTGGGAATTGAAGCACCAAAAGGTGTCTTGTTGTATGGTCCACCTGGAACAGGAAAGACTCTGCTTGCAAAAGCAGTTGCAAACGAAAGTAATGCACACTTTATCAGTATTTCTGGTCCGGAAATTATGAGCAAGTTTTACGGGGAAAGTGAAGCAAGACTAAGGGAGATTTTCAAAGAGGCAAGAGAAAAATCCCCATCAATAATATTTATTGATGAAATTGATTCCATCGCACCAAAAAGAGAAGAGGTTACAGGCGAGGTTGAAAGAAGAGTTGTTTCTCAAATGTTATCATTAATGGATGGATTGGAAGCCAGAGGAAAAGTCATTGTCATTTCTGCAACAAACAGGCCAAATGCAATTGATCCTGCACTTAGAAGACCGGGTAGATTTGATAGAGAAATAGAGATCAGAGTTCCAGATAAAAAAGGAAGAAAAGACATACTTTTGATTCACAGCAGAAATATGCCATTAGCAGACGATATCAATACAGAGAGACTTGCAGCAGTAAGCCACGGATATGTTGGCGCAGATTTAGAATATCTCTGTAAAGAGGCTGCAATGAAATGTTTGAGAAGGTTATTGCCTATTCTTGATTTGCAAGAAGAGAAACTCCCTCCAGAGACTTTGGACGAATTAATTGTGAATCAGGAGGACTTTTCAAAAGCACTAGTCGAAGTAGTTCCGTCTGGAATGAGAGAAGTTTTCATTGAAAACCCAGATGTAAAGTGGGAGGATGTTGGAGGTTTAGACGATGTCAAACGAGAGCTACAAGAAGCTGTTGAATGGCCAATGAAATATCCAGGTCTTTATGATAAATTAGGACATAAAATGCCAAGAGGCATCCTGCTTCATGGTCCAAGTGGCACAGGAAAGACTTTACTTGCAAAAGCAGTTGCTACGGAAAGTGAGGCAAACTTTGTTTCAGTGAGAGGTCCCGAACTTTTATCAAAATGGGTAGGTGAGTCTGAAAGAGGCATAAGAGAGATTTTCAAGAGAGCACGTCAGTCTGCACCATGTGTCATATTCTTTGATGAAATTGATTCAATTGCTCCAATCCGGGGGGCAGGGGGAGAAACTGAAGTAAGCGAAAGAGTTGTCAGTCAATTACTTACAGAACTAGATGGAATGGAAAATATGCACGGTGTTATAGTTTTAGCTGCAACAAACAGAGCAGATATGATTGATCCTGCATTGTTAAGACCAGGAAGATTTGACAAGATTATTCAGATTCCACTTCCAGACATAGAGAGCAGAAAGAACATCTTGAGGATTAGTGCCAAGGAGATACCAATAATTTCTAAAGCAGGTGATATCGAGCGTGTAAATTTTGATAAACTTGCTGAACTAACTGATGGGCTTAGTGGTGCAGACGTGGCAGCCATTGCAAATACTGCAGTTTCCCTAGTTATTCATGAATTCCTAGACAAGCATCCAGATATCAAAGATGTCGAGAAACAAAGCGTTGATGCCAAAGTAACTATGGAACACTTTGAAAAATCAGTCAAAAAAGTCAGAGAACAAAAAGACCTAAAGCTGGGCGAAAAACTAGTAGCCTCTTATTACAGGTAGGCAGATTAAAGACAAAACACTAGAAAAGTTGGATTAATTACGGGTGATTGTCAATTAAACACCACCAACATATAATAGAGTTTATGCGTAATTGACCAAAATAACAAACAACAATCGACTTGTGCGCATCAACTTGTTCACATTTGACACGATGGTAAACATCTTTCAAACGATAGGTTTAGATCCTGGCATATTCTTTGCTTTGATATGTCCCAATACGAAATGCTATCTCCAAATCAATTGATAAAGCTGCTTGAGAGCAAAGACAAGGCATTACATAAGAAAGACAAGACGTTACAAGAGAAAGACAAGATAATAGCAGAACAAGATGCGCTATGGACAACAGCAAAGGCCAGGGAATATCGATATCAAGGAGAAAAAGGTCGTAAATTTGCACACAAACTAGAGACATTCCATATCATAATGACAACACCAGAAGATCTGCATGCATGTACAGAATTCCAAATCCACGAGTTTTCTTGGGCGTCAAAACGTTTTAGAGAATCCATACTGGATCATGAAGATAAAATGCCATTATTTGATATTGAATCAAGCTAGAATCTGATGCAGGAAACAGATGCAAGCTTGCCCCAGAGCACGCATTATTACTGGGACTGATGAAAAAGAGATCAGACATTACACAGGGACAACTAGCGGCATTGTTTGGCATTGATCAGACCACGGTGTGTAGATATCTCAAGCTTGTAGATGAGATACTAGAAAACGATTTGCCCACATATAGAATGTGTCTGATATGGTGCAATCAGACGGGAAATCCAAACAACAGATACAAAAGATACTGGGCAGCACCTTGCTAATTGATGGGACGCATGTACCTATACAAAGATCAGGGGATTCTGAGCAAAGAAAGGAATCATACTCTGGCAAAAAGAAACGATTCACGTTCAACACAGAGATAATAACAAACACCAAAGGAATCATAATCCACAAAACCAAGAGCTATCTTGGCAGTAATCACGATTTTGGCATATTCAAAAAAGAGTCTTTGCCAATCTTAAAGATAATAAAATCACTGACTGGAAGCAGTAATACAAAATTATACTCTGACAAGGGATTTTTAGGAATATCAGATTACCTTGATAACAACACACAATCCATGCAACCTAAAAAGAGACCAAAGAATCATCAACTGACAAAACGAGAACGGGCAAAAAACAGAAAGATAAAGTGTCAGAGCCAGGGGTGGAGCACACCATAGGTGTCATGAAAACCTATGCAAGAATAGTTGATGCATATGATGGTACACTAGAAGAGTTTGAGACAGAGTTTAACGTGGTAACAGGTCTTGTCAATCTACATGCAATGTGGAAAAAAATAGAGCATAGATGGAAAAAGGGCGAGCCGCCACCGTCATGGACTGTATATTTTGATTAGATATATAGTAAAATATCATAATGCTACGCTGTGCGTTTTTGCCAAGCTGATTATTTTGCATGTTTAATAATTTATTTTGTATTTTTTGTACAAGTTTGACTGACTTTAATTTTGAGATGTATGATTTTGTTAGAGTTTGTAACTATATGTGAAGAAAAAGGCAAGGAATTCAGATGGTTGGCGTGATTTAGTCAATTACGCATAAACTCTAGTAAACATACCACTAGGGTCTAATGCTAACACTGGTATGTGATGCATCAATGCCTCTTCAGAAATAACAAACGCAACGCAAGTCTTTCCGCTACCAGTTCCACCAATAACACAAACATGGCGTAAAATTTGAGAATTAAAAAGAACACCAACAGGTGAACCGTCAAGCATATTTCCAATGTAACCCATATCAGGAGGAAGTTTTACTTCTTTAGATGGTTTGGGTTCATTTATTTTTGCATCGTATTTTTTCCCAGTGTAGATACTAACTTGTTCTGCTAAATTGAAATGGTTTCTTAATATTTCATCTGTATTACTCATAACACCAAAGAATGTTTTTCGAGAACCTTTTCCCCAAACAACAAAACTCACATTATCTAACATCTCTTGATGTGAAATTTCACTAATTTCTGGATAAACTACTTGTTTGTAATCTTCTGTATCAAGTACCTTGTCTCTATAACGCCACTTTCCACCATGTTTTTTCCATGGAGTAACCCGTGAAAGCATGGCTGTTTTTTCTTCAGGACTGAGTACACTAGCATTTACTTCAAAAAATCCATCATGTTCGCTGTATTGATTGTCAATGTATTCATCTATGAAAATAATTCCCTTTTCTGGTATGCAGTACCGATGTTTACCGTCTTCAACTTTGGGCCAGTTTAACCAATGATATTCCAACTCACGATCCTAAGACAATAATTCGATTTAGGCATGTTCATCGTCATGATGATGGTTGCAATTGTTGTTGTAGTTGCAATTGTTGTAGTTGTTGCAGTTGCGGTCGCAGCAGCTGCTGTTGTAGGGCCGGGTCCTCCGCAGGTGGGCGGATATGGTACCAACCTCCTCACACATTAGTATATTTTATGTAACAATACTTCCTTGAGAGGGATGTTTCGTGACACAAAATATAATCTTTATATATTTTATGTAACAATACTTCCTTAAGAGGGATGTTTCGTGACACAAAATATAAACCTAGAATTAAGGCTTCTTTTGACCCTGGAGGAAAAGGGGTTATCAGTATTCACAATCGATGATGCAAAGGGTAACCTAAAAACCACGGATTCATCCGTTTGGCATGTTCTAAATGGATTAGTGAATAAAAAAAGAATCAGGAGAATAGAACGTAGTAGATATCTTCTGATCCCTGCAAAGGCGGGAATCGAAGGATATTGGTCTGAGTATCCCTGGGTAGTACTGCCTCATCTCATCGATGTTTATTACGTGGGATTTTGGACTGCTATGAATTATTGGGGCATGACAGAACAAATACCATATACTGTTTTTGTTGCAACTACAAAAAGAAAACGTAATCTAAAGTTCGGCAATCAAAAATTTGAATTCATTACATTATCCAAGAAAAAGTTCTTTGGTTTTGTTAAAGAAAAAGCAGATAAGAAAGAATTCTTCAACATTTCATCTAAAGAAAAAACAATTGTTGATGGATTAATGCACCCTGAATATTGTGGAGGTATAGTAGAGGTAACTAAAGCAATGTGGAATGCACGAAAAGAAGTTAATTGGCAAACAGTCATTGAAATGGCAGAGAAGGTAGAGATTAATGTAGTTCTAAAGCGATTAGGTTATTTGCTTTCTATTCTAAACATTGAAGAAGATATTTCAGAAAAAACTAGAGAAAAAATAAAAAAAAGCCCTTACCAATATCTTGATCCTACCACAAACAGAGATAAAATTGAAAATTCAAAAGAATATGGGTTAATAATTAACAGAACAAAAGATGAATTGTCTAGTTGGATGAATTATTAATGGGTGAACAATCACTTAGAAAGTTAGCAGGCAAACACAAGATATCTCTTGGAACATTAGACTCATCATGTTGCGTTTTTTTGTGCCAATCTGAGTAATGTCTGTACTTTTACATTTTGGGCAAGCTGTTGAATTGTAATGTATCGTTTTCTGTGATGTGAATATCTGTGTTTTATCCTTGTGTCCAAAGATGCCTCCACGGTTTGGTTCAGTATCTTTTTTCGTAACTGTCTACAGTTACTATATTCTCTGTATCTGCTTGTGATTAATCCGAGTGTCTAGCTCACGAGACACTGATGATTTCATTCTACGAGTTCCATATGTTGGTCTTTGCATGACCTATTACAGAAAATCCAGAGAAGAACGTGCTGAAGATTATCGAAAAGTGACTCCAAAGTTGACAGTGTTTACTCAACCAAAAGATGTCAGAGAAAGTGTGGAAGACGAGATTAGAGACATGTCAAAAGATGAACTGATTGGTTTGCTAGAGTTGATGCAAATCAACGGCAAAAATCGATCAAAAAATCCATCGAAAATCGGTAAACCAGTTGAAAACTCACAGATAATTTTAATAAAATAACAAATCCAATCCTAGTAAATGTCAGAATATGGAGGATACAAGGGAGATTCATTAGAATTCTTAAAGGCAAATCAGATTTCAATTGGTGATTCTGTCAGGATATTAGCAGGCATCACTTTTTCAGGCATAATAATGCCAAGATATGAACACAGTGATGACAAACATATTGTTTTGAAATTAGAGAACGGGTACAATATCGGTTTAGAAATTATGGAGATTGTAAAGATTGAGAAAATTCAATCTGCAGAAAAAAGTATTGTAAAAAATCAAGAGATTGAAAAAGTGGCAGGATTGCCAAAAATTTTGTTATTATCAACCGGAGGAACAATTGCAAGTAAGATTGATTATAGGACAGGTGCAGTTACACCCGTATTAACTGTTGAAGAATTGAATTCATCGGTTCCAGAACTTGCTAGAATTGCCAACATGGATACACAGTTTCTATTTGCAGAATATTCTGAGAATATAATGCCAGAACATTGGTTACAAATTGCTGAAAAAATAAACGAATATTCTAAATCAGACTATACAGGGATAATTATTGCACACGGTACGGATACCATGCATTACACGTCAGCCTTTCTTTCATTTGCGCTTGCAGGATTTCCGATTCCAATCGTACTAGTTGGATCACAGAGATCAACGGATCGTGCATCATCAGATGCAGCAGTAAATTTGATTGGTGCAACAAGGTTTATCACAAAAAGCAAGACTAGAGGCGTCTATATTGCCATGCATCATGATTCAAGTGATAAAACAGTTGCATGTCATTTTGGAACTAGGGTAAGAAAAAACCATACAAGCAAAAGAGGAGCATTCCAAACAATAGGAGATAATCCGGCATTCATAATTGCAGAAGATCAAATTCAAAAAAACATTACAAAAGATTTTTTCAAGGTAAATGAATTTCAACCAAAAATTTATCTTGAATCAAAAATTGCTCTAGTAAAATATCATCCCGGATATGATCCAAGTTTGCTAGACAAGATTGTTGAGATGGGATTCAGAGGGATAATTTTTGAAGGAACAGGATTAGGCCATATTGGAAAGATAATGTATGAAGGTGTAAAAAAAGCAAATGAGAAAGGAATCTTTCTAGGTATGACTTCCCAATGCATTGATGGCAGAGTTGCAATGACAGTTTATGAGAGTGGACGCGATTTGCTTGATTTAGGCATCATTCCATTGGAGAACATGATTCCAGAGGTGGCAGTGGTAAAGGCAATGTGGGCAATGGGTAACACAAAGAACATAAAAGAAGTAAAGAGGATTATGCTTGAGAATATTGCATCAGAGTTGTCAGAATAAGGAGTAAAACAAGGTGTCAGAATTTTCCATAAATGATATAGGATTAAAGGTAGGACTAGAAATTCACCAGCAACTAGCAACCAACAAAAAATTGTTTTGTAATTGTAAAACAGTTGAATCTGAGGAATATCAGATTAAATTTCAAAGAAAGCTGCGTGCAGTGAAAAGTGAAATGGGAGAATATGATCCTGCAGCATTATTTGAAAAATCCAAATCAAAAACAATAATGTATCATGCCAATCCAGAGAGTAGCTGCCTAGTTGAGCAAGATGAGGAGCCGCCTCACACTTTGGATAAAGATGCAAAAGACCTTGCACTTGTAATTGCATCATCACTGAATTCAAAAATTTTTAGCGAGATTTATCCAATGAGAAAAACAGTCATTGATGGTTCAAACACGACAGGATTCCAACGAACAATGCTGTTTGCACAAGGAGGACAGATTGACATTGACGGGGATAAAATAGGTGTCCAGTCAATTTGCTTGGAAGAGGATGCGGGAAAACTTCTTGGGGATAAGGGAAATCTCAGAGAATATGGTTTGGATCGTCTTGGAGTTCCACTTGTAGAGATTGCATTGGAACCCATAGAGGGAAGTTCCAAGAAAATTAAAAAAATTGCATTGTCTTTAGGCAGATTGTTACGAAGCACTAAAAAAGTAACCAGAGGGATTGGTTCAATCAGGCAGGATGTCAATGTTTCAGTTAGAGACGGTGGAGGAGTTGTCGAAGTAAAGGGAGTTCAGCAACTAGACCAATTAGAAAAAGTAGTAGAATTTGAGGCTAAAAGACAGCATGGTTTAGTCAAAATCGCTGAAAAATTAAGGGATTCTGATTTTGATGGAATTTCAAAGAATGGAGATATTTTTGACATTACTGAAAACCTGAGAAATTGTAAATCCAAGATTATACGAAAAGCACTAGAGGACAATTCAATTATCAAAGCAATGAAAATTGAGAATTTTTCTGGAATGTTTGGATATTCTCCATATGAAGGAATACGATTGGGAAAAGAGATAGGCCAGCTAGTGAAATTCTACGGAATAGGTGGAGTTTTTCATTCTGATGAACTGCCAAACTATGGAATTGACGAGGACGTTTCAACTGTTAAGAACATTTTAAAAATGAAGGAAAATGATGCATTTTTGATAATTGCTGCCCCCTCTTCAAAGATTGATTTTGCAATTGATTCAATAATTAACAGACTAGAAGAAGCAAAAAAAGGAGTTCCTGCAGAAACTAGGCTAGCCACACAGACAGGTGAGACAGTATTTCTAAGACCGCGTCCGGGTGCATCTAGAATGTATCCTGAAACAGACATTCCGCCAATTTTAGTTACAAGTGACGAACTTGAAAATGCCAAAAAAAATATTCCAAAATCATGGGATGCGTCACTTTTAGAGTTACAAAAAAAATATGATTTAAACCCACAGCTTTCAGAGCAAATCTTTGATTCACGCTATATTGAATTATTTGAAAAGATAACAGATAGAGTCAAGGTCAGTCCTACGTTTGTAGCGTCGATACTGTGTTCTTTAATTACCAAACTAGAGAGAGACGGTCTGAATTCCAAATTATTGAAAAATAAAGATATTGCAAAGTCATTTCAATTATTAGAACAGAAAAAGATTGCCAAAGAAACAATTGAGATAATATTTGAGAACATTATGGCTGGAAAGTCTAGTACTACAGAAGAGGCCTTGAGAAATGCCTCAATTGAGGCCGTTGATGAGGTAGAACTAGAGAAAATTATCAAAGACTTGGTTGAAAAGAACCTAGAGCTTTTAAAAAATCAAAAAGAGAGATCAATTGGGCCATTAATGGGAACTGCCATGAAAGAGTTGAGAGGCAAGGCCTCCGGCGAAATGGTAAACAAGCTTCTTTTGAAAAATATCAAGAAAAGACTAGCAAGTATGTAAGTCACTCAATGTAGAATGTCTTGGTCTTTTGGCGTAATTCGTATATATCAACCTCTACGCCTAAATCCACTAGAATAGTTGAACATTATAGGCATAAAACATGCTCTTTGCTTGATTCATACGATGTGGCATATCTCGAGTTTGTGTACAAATTCACGACCTTCTTTCCCTTGATATCTACGTTCCCTGGCCTTTGTTGCAGTCCATAGTGCATTAGTTCTGCTATTATTCCGTTCTGTTCATATAGCGTATTGTCTTTGCTCTCAATCAGCTTTATCAATTGATTTGGAGCTAGCATTTCGTATTGGGACATATCAAAGCAAAGAATATGCCAGGATCTAAACCTATCGTCTGAGAAATGTTTACCATCGTGTCAAATGTGAACAAGTTGATGCGCACAAGTCGATTGTTATTTTGGTCGATTACGCATAAACTCTAATGGTCGGTCTTTTATCCTTCTAGAACATGTAAAAAATATGTTCTTCCTATATGTTGACGGTTCAGGAAATACACGGATTAAACATAAAGAAGAAGATAATGGATTTTACGTTCTTGGGGGAGTCATAGTACATGAAAGAGATTGGAAAAATGTTGAATCAAAAATTATAGAATTAAAAAAAGAAATTTTTCCAGATTTGAACCCGAGTACATGGGAATTACATGCATATGATATTTGGAATAGTAAAAAATTCTTGGCAAATTCAGATCTCAATTTAAACATACAGAAAAAAAATGACATATTCTTAAAATTAGTGAAATTGATAGTGGAATCACCAGAAATAACACTCATGAATGTAATAGTTCTAAAAGATGAACTTGAAGCAAAATACACAACACCGAAGGCCAAAGAATATTCATGGAAAATTATTGCAGAAAGATTTGATCATTTCTTAAGACAGCAAAAAGAAACAACAAACAATGGATTAATGTTTGTAGATTCTGATCAAAAAATACCAGAAGAAGAAATCAAGGCAATACTTTGGAATGCAGTAAGATATGGAACTAATGTACAAAGAATACGACATGTAATTGAAGATCCAATTTTTACAAAATCACATTTAAGAAATTTAATTCAGTTATCAGATATGATAGCATATATTATTCATAGAGTTTATTCAGGACATAAAGAATTTGAGAGGCGGTTAGAAGAACTAAAACCAAGAGCATGTATCAACCAGATGGAAATCTAACATCATTTGGGTTAAAAGAATCCCTTAAATAAAAATGATAATAGGAAATAGGTCCACACAGTTGCAGAGAACTACTTCCCTGAAATCGCACAGTTGCGAGTTCACGGTATATTACCGTAATAGTGTATTATATCTTATGATCATTTTAAGCAAACTAATAGTGTATGTGTTTACCTCACGCCTAATTTTCATATCATCAAACCGAATAATTTAGATCAGAGTGTTATTTTCAAGAAATAATGGATGATTCTAAACCTTGCAAAAACTGATGATTTGGAAAGAAAAAATAGTAGGAGTTTAGGCCTCCTGACTAGAACATTTAAAATTCGTGCTCAACCTAAACTCTTACAAAAAATATGGAATTAGAAATCAAAATCAAGAAATTAGAATTAAAATTATCTTACTATGGAAATCCACTCTCCGCCATCATCTGATTCACTACATTGGAGAAAACAAAAGAAGGAAAGAAAATCTACTTTACCATCAAAACCAGAACAAAAAGATGGACACAAAGGCACAACCCGTTCCTTCAAGCCAACTAATACAGTCAATCACAATGTAGAGAACTGCTCAAAGTGTGGTAGCAAAAACATAATCCAAACCACTCAGCAAAGTAGAATCATTGCAGAAATTCCAAAATTACAACCAATTACAGTAACAAAGCATGTCATACCAATCTTATATGTGTAATAATTGCGGCAGTACAACAGCAGCAGTTTCTGTGTAATTCCAAAGAGAGGATGTTTGGGATTTAACCTAATAGGAATCATAACATCACTTTGGTCAGCAAGAATTACTGTTAGAAACATTGTAAAAATATTGAAATCATTTTATCATATAACACTATCACCTGCGTGCATCAATAATTCATTACACAATACATCATTAGCATTGGAACCATTTGTACAGCAAATTAGAAATGATATTTCTAGTTCTGATTCTGCATATTTTGATGAGACAAAATATTCAATTAATGGAGATACAGAATGGATTTGGACTGCAGTAAATCATAACTCTTGTTTTATTACAGTAGAGAATAGTAGAGGAAGAAATGTATTACAACAACATTTTGGCTCCTTTGTAGGTGTGCAGTTTGTGATGGATGGATACCATACAAAATATTTAACACTAGACAGAGATGTTGGGCCCACATACTGCGAGAGGCAAAACATTACTCTGAAAAACTAGATACTGTAAACTCTGCATCACTATCATTATCTGCAAAAATTATTTTTTGTGACAACATCATCAGAGATATACTCTCTAACAAAAATTCATGAGCAATAGATCCATATTTTTTGACACTACAACATATTGGTCACCAAAGTTTACACTATTCTATGAACACAAAATATCGTATGAATCAAGCATGGCGTATGTGGATTATCATAATAGGATAGTTTATGTTTCAATTTATCATTTGATCTTGTCAAACTGTTAATTGTTCGTCAGATCATCAACGTATTTTACTAGTTCACCTATGATTAATTTCTGTTGTTTGTTTTCTCGTCTTAATTCTGAATCAATTTTGTCAGTCTTGCTCATATCAGAAGGTGGATGAGGTTACTCTTAGATCTTGTAGTTTAATTTTATTGATCTAGGCGTGAAGGTTGATTCATACGAAATTTCTAATTGATTTACAGTCAGGCAAATTTCTTGGAATGTCTGTCTCATCTTTTTTTACCATCACCATATTTGAGTAAAATATACGAATTTCCACATGAATTGTAGTGCGGGAAGTGGGATTCGAACCCACGAACTCCTAAGAGATAGGGTCCTAAACCCTACGCCTTTGACCAGGCTAAGCGACTCCCGCATTGTAAATTTTTGAAATCTAGAATAAGTTTCTTTATCATACAAAACTTTGTTTCCCAATTACAAAATCATGCGCAAATTATCAGCAGAATTGTCGGTTTGGGCAGTCTACTGTATGATTTTCGTCACCGCTGAGCTGAATTATCAACGAAATTGTGAATTAATAAACAAAGTTTTATGTGTGAATCAAATACATCCAATTGACAAAGCGAGGCAATGGAATTCAGAGAGATATATTGTTCAAATTGTAAAAAAGTGCTTGGACGTTATAATATTAAATTCTACAACGAAGGGAAAATTGAAGAGATATTAAAAACAACTCATGTCACTCATGTAAGAAAAGGACATTTAGTAACCATTAGAAAACTTGTAAAAGACTAGTTGTTTTTTATTTTTTCTACTGCCTCTGAAAGGCTTGAAATTCTATGGATTTGATTTTCTGAGATATGTTTATTCCATGGTTGTGAATATAGAATTACTTTTTTGTCATGCTGAAGAAATTTTAATGTGTTTAGAGGCGAATCGTCAATAAACACATCATAATCTAAATCAGCCTTCATTGGTCCATCAATTACTGATACATAATTGTCATATGATATATTGTGATAATTGAGCCAATTTTTTACAAAAGAGTCAGTAGAATGTTCTCTTGCAGTAACAATATCTACTTTGCCCATATTTGAGAGATCTTTTGTAGCAGATGATAAATTTTCTTCAGTAGGGGGTATGGAATTCCAATTTTTCCAACAGTAGTTTAATTCAGAGTAAAAATCATAGCGGTCGATTTCAAATTTTTTCCAAAAGTCCCATTCAGTTATATCGTGTTTAGAGATTTTTGGTCTGATTGTATTGCTGTAATTTAACCAAGATTTTATTACATCTGCAAGCACACCATCAACATCTAACGCAATTTTCATTTTTTCCAATCAGTCACTGGTTTTTTTAAATTCGTCTAGAAGGTTTTTTTGATGTTTATTGAGTTTTTTTGGAACGTTTACCACGATTCGGACAAATTGATCCCCCTTGCCTCTAGAATTTATATGAGAAACACCTTTTCCTTTTAATTTTATAATTGTATTTGGCTGACTACCTGAATCAACCTTGATTTTTTCTGTACCTTCCAAGAGTGGAACAACTATCTCACAACCTAATGCAGCATCAACCATTGAGATGTCATGATCATAAAAGATGTCCTTTCCATCCCTTTTGAATTGCTCGTGAGGTTGTACTCTAACTCTGACAATCAGATCACCATTAACACCATTAGGAACCTCAGTTCCTTGTTCTGGAACTGTGTAATCACCCGAGTCAATTCCAGGGGGAATTTCAAAGATGACTTTTTTGACACCCTTTTTTGTACCTTGTCCTTTGCATTCACCACATGGAGTCTCGATGATGGAACCCTGACCTCTACAAGAAGAACATGGCGCAGTTGTTACAAATGAGGCAAATCCCATGTTACGAGTTTGCCGTACTTGCCCCTGACCGTTACACGTAGCACATGTTTTCTTTTTAGTGCCAGGCTTGCAACCAGAACCATGGCAAATATCGCATTGAACTTGTTTTTGTAGATCAATTTCCATTTTTTTACCATGAAGAACATCTTCTAAAGTTACCGAGGTTTCAAAGAGAATATCAGAACCACGCTGTTGATTAAAACTAAATCCGCCACCTCCACGACCAAAGATTGATTCAAAAATGGAATCAAATCCACCGCTTCCACGACCAAATATATCACTAAAATTTCCACGTGCACCTTGAAAAATATCCTCACTACTATATCTGCCATCTACACCAGCATGTCCATGTTGATCATAGAGTTGCCTTTTTTCAGTATTTGAAAGAACAGCATATGCCTCAGAAATTTCTTTAAAATGTTCTGGCGCCTCTGAAGAGTTGTTGCGATCAGGATGAAATTTTAATGCCAATTTTCTATACTGCTGTTTGATTTCATCTACAGAAGATGATTTTGTAACTCCTAAAACTTCATAGTAATCCCGTTTTGTAGACATGAGTCATTCCTCAATCACGTTATTGTATAAATGATTGAATTTAGAAAATTAGGCAATTGTTTAGAGTTTTGAGGTTCCTTCATGCTTGTGCCAAAAAAATAACATGTTTTAACATATTTTGTGTATAATATCTCAAAACTGCAGATAGTTACAAAATTAGTTAGTTTTTGTTTCATTAGTTGAAGAGGATTCTGTTGTTTTGTCGTCAGTGTCAGTACTTTGTGCTTCGTCGGTACCAGTACTTTGTGCTTCGTCGGTACCAGTACTTTGTGCTTCGTCGGTACCAGTACTTTGTGCTTCGTCGGTACCAGTACTTTGTGCTTCGTCGGTACCAGTACTTTGTGCTTCGTCGGCACCAGTACTTTGTGCTTCGTCGGCACCAGTACTTTGTGCTTCGTCGGCACCAGTACTTTGTGCTTCGTCGGCACCAGTACTTTGTGCTTCGTCGGCACTAGGTGGAGGTGAAGCATTTTTGTAAAGTTCAGTAGTTACTTCGTTAACAATGGATTGTAACGCTTCAAGTTTGGGCTTTAATTCAGTAGGTTCTTTATCCAAGACATTTTTGACTTCTTTTACAGCATCAGTAATTTTAATTCCCTGTTCTTGAGAAATTTTATCCTTTAGATCATGATTGACTAATTTTTCTGTAGTGTAAATATAACTTTCTGCTTCATTTTTAAGATCAATATTTTCTTTCTTCTTTTTATCTTCATCAGAGAATTTTTCTGCATCTTCTTGTAATTTTTCAATTTCCTCTTTGGATAGTTTTGATGAGGATTCAATAGTAATTTTTGCTTCTTTTTGTGTTCCAAGATCTTTTGCTGTGACATTAATTATTCCGTTTGCATCAATATCAAATTTTACTTCAATTTGAGGAACTCCTCTAGGAGCCGGTGGCACATCAGACAGATTAAAGCTTCCTAATGAGACATCGTCAGTTGCCATTGGTCGTTCGCCTTGAACAACATGAATGGTTACAGCTGTTTGGTTATCAGCAGCAGTTGTGAAAACCTTACTCTTGGAAGTTGGAATTGTTGTATTTCTTTCAATTAATGGTTCTCTAACTCCACCCAAAGTTTCAATTCCTAATGTAAGTGGAGTGACATCAAGTAAGACTATATCGCTGGTAACATCTCCAGCAATAATTCCTGCCTGTATTGCAGCCCCCATTGCTACTGCCTCCATAGGGTCAACTCCTGATTCAGGCTCTTTTCCAATAATTTCACCGACAATTTTTCTAACTAGTGGTATTCTTGTCGGTCCGCCAATCATCACAATCTTGTTGATATCAGAATGGGAAAGTTTAGCATCTTCAAACGCTTTTATTATTGAAGGCTTGCATCGTTCAACAATAGGCAAGATTAATTCATCTAGTTTAGCTCTAGTAATTCGTAATTCAAGATTTTTTGCACCTGTTGATGGATCATGTGTAATAAAAGGCAGATTAACATCTGTTTCCATAACTGTAGATAATTCAATTTTGGCTTTTTCAACAGCTTCTCTAATTCTTGTCGTTGCAGTTGTATCTTGTGAAAGATCACTGCCTTCTTTTTTCTTGAATTCATCAATAACATAATCAATTAGAACTTTATCCATATCTGTACCACCTAACTGCGTATCACCAGATGTACTTAGTACTTCAAAAACACCTCCCCCCATTTCCATTATGGTAACATCCAAAGTGCCTCCACCAAAATCAAAGACAAGAAGTTTCATGTCTTCTTTGGCTTTATCTAATCCAAACGCTAATGATGCGGCTGTTGGTTCGTTGATAATTCTAACAACATCAAGACCAGCAATTGTTCCAGCATCTTTAGTTGCTTGACGTTGGTTATCATCAAAATATGCTGGAACTGTAACTACTGCTTTTTCCACAGGCTCGCCAATAAATGACTCGGCATCTTTTTTGATTTTTTGTAGGATATAGGAAGAAATTTGTTGAGGTTTGTATTCTTTACCTTGAATTTTAAAGATATGATCAGAGCCCATTTTTCTTTTAGCAGCAATTATAGTATTGTCAGGATTTGTTATTGCCTGTCTTCGTGCAGGTTCTCCAATTAAAAGTTCGCCATCTTTAGAAAACGCTACAACAGATGGAAATGCTTTTCCGCCCACAGTAACTCCTTCGGCAGCTGGAATAATTGTTGGTTTTCCACCCATAATAACTGCAGCAGCAGAGTTACTTGTTCCTAAATCAATCCCGATTATTTTAGCCATATTTTGTCATCCTTTTTTTGAAATTTCCACTAGTGTTGACCTTATAACCCTATCATGAGAAATATATCCCTTCCTAATTTCTTTTGTAATTGTATTTTCATCTAAATCAGGATCTGTAATAATGGATACTGCCTCATGAAAGTTTGGATCAAAAATTTCGCCTAATGCATTAATTGGAATAATGTGGTATTTTTTCAATAATGAATTCATATTTTTCAAGATAGAATCCAGGCCATCAGAATCGATTTTACTTTCAGAAAAAACTTCACTAGCTCTATTAAAATCATCATATATTTTCAAGAAATCGAGAACAAATTCATCAACTTTGGCATTAACACCATTTTCTATATCAGACTGCATTTTTCGATTAAGATTCTGAAAGTCTGCTAAAACATGTTTTAATTTTTCCTCATGTTCTGATACTTTATGTTTTTCTGATTCTAATAATTTTGATAATTCTTCAATGCCTAGTTCTGTAGATTTTGATTCTTCAGAGGTATTTTCAAATTCATTCTCAGATACCGCATCAGCGAGAATTTCCTCAGAATTATTTTCAGACAACAAATCAAAAAAAGATCGTAATTTAGCTAATTTAAATTATTATCGCATAATTTCACATAAAGGATTAGCTTTGACGATGAGTAGATTAGAGTCTTGTTTGGTTTTTTTAATATGTTCAAAATCAGTTTTTGAGCATACTACAGCAATGGTAGTTTTATCATCATAAAAGAAATCAAGACTTGGATCTTCATAAATATCCACATTGCCTATATAATCACGTAACCTTGTGGTTAAATTTTCGAGCATTTCAATTTTATCTCCGCGCATTGCATGCTGATCAAGAGTCCAGGATAATGCAATTTTGGTTTTGCTAGCTTTAAAATTATGTTTTTTCAATGTTAATCGAATTTCATCAGTTAATCTCTTGATATAGTTATCAATTCCTTTTACACTTCCATTGATTAGATATATGAGAGTGTTTGCACCTGTAAATGAGGAACCTAAGAATTTTAGATCAAGTAGTCCATTAATCATATCATCAAGGAATATTTCTTGATGATCATCTGAGGATAGATCATTTTTGATAGTTTCATCTTGTGCATACTTGCATACTTCTAAAACGCCACACAAATTAGAAAATCTAGACAGGATGGTAATAGCATGAAAATGCTCTGATGATGAAATGGCAACAAATTTTTTCTCTTTTTTACCCGTGGTAAGCAACTCAGACAGTATAGAATCTTCTTTTCTATTAAAAGAACCGATAATCTTTGGTTGTTGATTTAGATCTCCCAGAGGATAATAAAAATATGAAATCTGTTTTCCAGTCTCAAAACCTGTTACATGCTCCAGTAGTAGAATATTTTCATTATTACCTCCAAATCCTGTTGGCAGAGCAAAAATAACTGAACTATTTTTCTTTAGTGATTTCACCGCATCCTTAAATTTAGAATGAATTTCAGTCGTGGTGTCATGTCCTGTTTTTCTAATTCTTGGAGTAAAGAAGAGATATTGAGCTTTGGAGATAGTTACATCGATGGGTTCCATAGCCAATAACGGTTCATCTTCTTTTAAAGAAAATACATCAGGATAAGTTTTAGCTATTTCTGTTGTGAGTGAAATTGCCAAAGGGGTTGATTCATCAATTATGTAAACATCTGCTCCTTTTATTGCCATTTGAGATGCAATGGCGTATCCTTCTGTACTAAGGCCATAAACAACAACTTTTACTCTCTCCATTACACTTACGGCTGTTAATAGACTAAGAAAAACTTATTGAACACGCCACAACTACGAAAATCACTTGAAGATATGGATAGATATTCTTACTTTCTGTATTGTACGAAAATTATGTCCGCCTAGAATCAGGCGTACGATATCTGATTATAACCGCCTGTACCGATCAGCAAATATGACAAAACAAAGACTCACAGACAAATCAATCAGATATTTGATCAAACAGCGCAAGATTGGTAAAAGCACATCCAATATAGCCTGCCGAGCTTGACATCACGGCAAGACACGTCAGACGACTCTGGTCACGGTTTCTCAACACCAAAACCATTCCAAAAATACAAAAATCGAGACCGCCCAACCAAGGAGGTAAGAGTTCAGGTTGAGCACGAATTTTAGATGTTCTAGTCAGGAGACCTAAACTCTTACTTTACCTCCCGCAAGAGAACAGGTAAGACGCCAAAGAATGGATGGATGTCCACACTGTTTGAAAATGAATTACTCAAGCATGGAATCGTTCTGATAAACTCTAGACCATTCATCCACAGACAAACGGCAAGCTGGAGCGTTTCTTTAGAACGTTAGAAGAAGAGTTGCCATATTATGACTCTATGGATGATTACATTGGATACTATAACGAGAAGAGACTTCACTTTTCCCTGGACATTGACCATGGACGACTCCACTCATGGCATTTGCAGACAAAAAGGCCACAATGCGATCAGAAAAAGCAACCCAAAATGGATGGGGGAGGACACTAATGACTAGCGGACATAATTTCCATATAATACAGATATTTTTACTTCCAACCAAGTTTAAATACACAATACACAAAAAAATCACTTGAAGATATGGATAGATATTCTTACCCCAAAACAATTATTGTTTTCTGAGCAAATAATTAAAAAATTAGGGAAAAAACACAAAATTTTGTGTACTTCGAGAGAGTATAAAGAAGTTACAAAATTGGCAAAAATACGTAATTTTGACCTTATTTTTGTTGGAAAACACGGAGGCGGGGATAAAAAAGCTAAACTTGAGGCAAGTATTGACAGGATGCAGAAGATTTATGAGAAAATCAGAGTATTTTCACCAGATGTAACAATTAGTTTTTGTTCCCCTGAAGCAGCAAGGATTTCATTTGGTTTAGGAATAAGGCACATAGCATTTTGTGATTCACCGCACCATAACGCAGGTATGCGATTAACACTACCATTAATTCAAAAATTGCTTATTCCAAATGTCATCCCAAAAAATGAATTTTCTAAATATGGAATCGATGCAAAGAATATTATTTCATACAAAGCAATAGATGCAGTTGTCACGAACAAAAGAAAGATAAATCAAAAAGCACCATTGCCATTCAAAGATAATAAAAGAAAAAATATTGTGATTAGAATGGAAGAAGATGAGGCAGCATATGCATCAAAATCAAATAAAATAGAACCAATCATCAAGCAGATTATAGAGGAATACAGTAGAGAAAATATCGTAATTCTAGCTAGATACGCAAAACAAATCCAAAATCTTCAAAAAAAGTTTGGTAAAAAAGCCAAAATTGTTGAAATGTCATTTGATGGAAAGCATTTACTAAACAATACCGATGTTTTCATTGGATCTGGTGGAACCATGACTGCAGAATCGGCATTATTAGGAGTTCCCACCATCTCCTACAACGCAGTTCCAAGCATCATAGAGAACTATCTAGTAAAGAAACATCTAGTAAAAAGAGAAACAAATCCGGTGAGAGTTTGCAGTTATATTAAAAAAGTTGTTTTAACAAATAATAGTGAACATCAAAAAAGGGTCAAGAGAATCACAGCAGGGATGGAAGATCCCGTTCAAAAATTAATGAATGTGATAGAACAATAATTTCTAATTGCATAGAGAAAATTGATATAAAAAGTTCATTAAGGGAAGTAAAGTGTTTGGGTTAGCAGCCCGGTAGTGTAGCGGTCAAGCATATGGGCCTTTGAAGCCCGTGACGCCAGTTCGAGTCTGGCCCGGGCTACTTGTTCAAAATGGTCTTAATGTCCAGTAGACAGAAAAGTGTTTCATTTGGAGCAAAAAATACCAATCAATCTCAAATAAATTAGATAGAAGAGTTTATGCGTAATTGACCAAAATAACAAACAACAATCGATTTGTACGCATCAACTTGTTCACATTTGATATGATAGTAATAGACCTTTTGCGTAATTAGAGTAATTTTTTTCAACATTCGATATTTTGTGTAATTTTATGCCTAAAAATCTAAAATTTCAGAATAATTTGAAAAATTACCTTCTACAAATCATACCTAGAAATAATTACGCAATACGTCTATTGGATGTGCTTTTGCCAATCTTGCGTAATTGTCTAGAGGTAAGAGTTTAGGTCTCCTGACTAGAACATCTAAAATTCATGCTCAACCTAAACTCTTACGTCTAGAGTTTTAAAGTTCCTTCGTGTTTGTGTCAAAAAAATAACCTGTTTTGACATATCTTGTGCGTAATACTTCAAAACTGTAGACAGTTACAATCTTGCGCTGTTTGATCAAATATCTGATTGATTTGTCTGCAAGTCTTTATTTTGTCATATTTGCTGATCGGTACAGGCGGTTATAATCAGATATCGTACGCCTGATTCTAGGCGGACATAATTTTCGTACAATACAATGCTGATGACAGATCATCAGTTTTTGTAAATGTCTCTGAGTTACTTGCGATAATATTTGACGAGGCTCTATAGGCCCTACCATCCACAGACAAACGACAACCCAAAATGGATGGAGGAGAGTACTAATGACTAGCGACCATAATTTCCATATAATACACCCCAACTACTGATCATACAGACATATAACATGGATAAAATTGGAGATTAGGCATAATGACAGACATTGTTTTGGGCATGGGTGAAGTAGGAGAAACCCTATTTGACTTGCTTGTTGAAAGAGGGTTTGATTGTATAGGAATCGACATAGATAACTCTAGGTGTAAAAACTATTCAGAAAATTCCACAATAGAGAATTCAGAATATCTTCACGTATGTCTTCCGGGAGAGTCGACAGAATTTGTGAATTTTACACTGAATTGGATTAGCAAGCTTGACGGTTTAAAAGTAACCATAATACATTCAACTGTTACAGCAGGAACCACAAAAAAAATCCAAGAAAAATCAAAGACCCCAGTTTTATTTTCACCGGTGCGAGGAGTACATAGGAGATTTTTAGAAGATGTCAAAAAATATACAAAGATCTTTGCGTCAGATGACAGACAAATAGTTCCAGAAATAAAGACAGGTTTAGAAAAAAGATTTCAAAAGATAGACTGGATGTCAACTACCAAAACTGCCGAACTTGCAAAAATACTAGTTGATACAACATATTATGGATGGTTAATCAACTATGCTCAGATTACAAAAATGATTTGTGAAAAAGAAGGCATTGATTTTGACGAAATGTGGAAGTTTGCTGATGAAATCCATGAAAATTTGGGCAATAGACCAAAAATGTATCCAGGTATTATTGGAGGACATTGCGTAATTCCAAATCTTAGTCTGATAGAAGATGGCAATCTGGACATGGTTAAAAAAATTAATGAATCATATAAAAGGTTCAAAGAATAATTCTGATTTCTAAAAATCGAGCCTTGTTAATAATTTTGATGCAATAATGAAAAGCACAGATGCAATTCCTACAAGAACTATCATTTCATAAATAACAAATTCCGTCATGTTTCCAAAAATTCCCGCTCTAATTACATCCACAAGATAAGTCAGAGGATTCAGATAAAATAAAGAGCGTAATGGTTCTGGAGCCCCGTCAGCCGGATAAAATGCGGTGCTGGCAAAAGCAGATAACAGAAAAACGGTATTAATAACCACATTAAATCCCTCACTTGAGCGTAATCTGGTAGAAATTATCGATGCCAATGAGCCAAACAGTATAGAGCCAGTAACGGCACCAAAAATGATTACTGGAATTATGATAAATGAAAATTCCACAGATTCAAAAAATACAGGATAGCCAACTAGTGCTATCAAAGAGGCACTCAGTAATCCTACTATACCAATGGTACAGATGTTACTAAGAATATAATTACTGCGGGTAAACGGGCCTGACATTATCTGCTCAAACATGCCATGTTTTCTGTCATTCCAGATAAGGATACCAGAAATTAACGTGCTATTCATGATGTTAAATCCGATCATACCTGATGCTAAAAATGCCGGATAGTCAAGTTCCTTACTGCCAAACGGGACTCCGTTAATCAATGGTGCATACGCAAAGCCTGCAATAAAAATATAGATCAAAGGAAAGATTATTTGCCAGATTAGGAACCCTGGGTTGAGAGAAATTGTCAGATTCCTATTCACTAGTCTAACTATCGGATGTATTTTCTCTCACCATTTTCAAAAAGATCTCCTCGAGGTTTGTTGGAACAGCTGATATATCTTCAATATCTATAGAGTTATCACTGAGTATCTTCAATACTTGCAACAAGATCAGTTCTGATTGCTCTGAATGAATAATCAATCTAGTCCCAGTATCAAAGTCAACCTTACAGTCTGAAACTCTAGATAACAACGATGCAATTTCGGGGTTTTTTTCCAACAGATGAATCTTGATTGTTTTCTCTCTTCCAAATCTGGATTTTAATGCATCAGGAGAATCAACAGTAATTATTTTTCCTTTATCGATAATTGCTATTTCATCACAGAGATATTCAGCTTCAGTTAGAATATGTGTCGTGTAAAAAATTGTCAATCCAGCTTTGACTTTATTTTTCAAGTAATCAAGTAGTTTTCTTCTTGCACTAGGATCCAAGCCAGCAGTAGGTTCGTCCAGAAACAACAATTCCATATCATGCATAAACTCACGTGCAACCTGAACTCTTCTTCGCTGACCAATTGAGAGGTCTTCATTTCTTTTTTTACGAATTTCAACTAGATCAAAATCCTTCAAAAGCTGTTCCATTCTTTTTTTACGTTCTGTGCTTGGAACATTCCACATCATTCCGTATTTATCAAGTGCTTTTTCCACGGATAATGTGGGCTCGTAGCTTGGTTGCTGTAAAACAACTCCTATTTTATGACGAACCTGAAGAGGATTTTTTATAGCATCCACACCAAGGATAAAAAGAGAGCCCTGTGAAGGAGGAATTAACGTTGTCAATAGCTTGATGACAGTTGATTTTCCAGCACCGTTAGGTCCTAAAAATCCAAAAACTTGGCCCAATTTTACTGAAAATGCAAGATTATCTACAGCTTTTAGCAAGCCATAGGATTTTGATAGTGAATTAACATCAATGCAGGACATGACAAAACTGCAATCATCCCACTAATTTAGTTAATGAGCTCTTGTTTGCCCTTGATTTTTGCCGGAATGAGCAAATCTGCATAAAAATATGCTCAGAATTGGAAAATTTTGAATTTTATCATTAAATAATTGGCAATAAAGTGAACAATTTCAATAAAAAAATAAATCTTGCAATCCAATGAAATTTTTATTAATAGTGTATGATTAACAATAGCAAATTGTCTGAATTTGAAGATCTTGTTGGAAAATTACTTGAGCAAAAATCTGAATTAACCAGAGAAGCCATAGTGGAGCAGATTAAACAAAAGAAAGAAAAGATTGGTGCAGGATACCTGACAGATCAGGGAGCCCTGTTTTTAATTGCATCTGATCATGGTGTTGCATTATCAGAGCCACTGAAAATTGAAATGGACTTGAAAGATCTATATGCAGGAGCAAAAGAGATTTCACTGGAAACAAGAGTTTTGAGCTTGTCACCGATAAAACAATTTTCAAGAAAGGATGGCTCTACGTTTTATCTTAAAACCATGATAGTATATGATGAAAATTCCACAGCAAGTGTAAAGTTGTGGGATGAAAAGGCAAAGCTTCCAGGCGTCGAAGAACTAAAACCGGGCGACTTAATTAAAATCATAAAGGCTTATGTGAAATCAGATCTTGATGGCTCACCAACAATAAACGTTGGTTCTGGTTCAGATATTGAGACTAGTGATACAAAAAGCGAGATTCCAACCATTGACACCATTACAAAAGATGTCAGTGAATTACAGGAAGGACAAAAGAATGTCGTGGTTTCAGGAACAATTTACGGTCTAGTCAGCGGGATGGAATTTACAAATTCTCGTGGCAACCCCGGTAAAGCCCTTAAAATGAGACTGAAAGGTAAGGACGGTAATGCAATGGGAGTAGTCCTATGGGGAAAAGACGAATCATCCATCCCAAATGTGATTTCACAGTCAGCCAAGACAAGATTACTTGGAGTCAAAGTAATAACAGGGAAGCAGGGATTGGAGATTCACGGTAATGATGCAACTATCATTGAGATAGAGGGCAAAAAAGAGCTAGAGCCCATAGTCAGCAGAGTACTCTCAGTATCAATAACAGAAAATGGCAAAAAGTTGATTTTGTCTGTTGACAATGAAAAGAACGTGTACAACATTAGGGATTCTGCAGACTTGACTGTTGATTGTGCAGAAGGGGATGTGATAGAGTGCATGCCATCAAAAGCTTATGGAAATTCAATCACGCTAGATGAAAAGTCTTATGTAAGGAAATTAGACAATGACGAATCCATCCCATCATTATCTCAAATCAGAACAAAGATTAATGATATCAAAGTGGATGAAAATTATTGCATTGAATCCATCATTTTAAAAGTTCCTGAAAGACGTGAAGTTCAGACAAAAACCGGGGAATCAATAGCACTATCAGAGATGTTTGTTGAAGATGACACCGGTCAGATTTGGGTAAAGGGTTGGAGAAATCAGGCAAGGATAATTGACCAGTGTGAGTTGGGAGAGATTGTATCAATTACAGGACTAAATGCCAAAGCCGGACTAGAGGGCAAGACAGAGTTATTCCTTACAGCATTTTCTAAAATTATAAAGAAAAATTAGGAATCCCAAAAACCTCGAGTTACAACATACTGCCTTTCAGCCTCATAGATTTGCTTGAACAGATATTCCTCATCGACCATATTTCGCAGTATTCTTGCAGCAGTGTCTGCACCCACCCCATATCCAGACAGTACGATAATGGCAGTCTTGCCAAAAGTCTCTATTAAAGAAGAGACTTTCCAGGCACGATCAAGCTTGTGTCTTTCATCAAAAGAGAGTTTTTTTCCCGCGTATTTTTTTTGAATGATCTTTTGTAGATCATAATCAGAATAAAAAGTGGCAGTAATCTGTCTGGCCTTGCAATACGGGCATATCAAGGTACCTTTAACCTCACTAGTCTCCATTACACGCTCCCATCTTCCGCATCTTGCACAGATCATACGATGCCTGGTCTTTACAAGCCTTGACTTTACAAGATCAATGATTCCCTTATCAAGATTTGCCGGAGATGCATAATATTTTGCGGTATGATCCAAAATTGGCTTGGCTAATTTTGAAAACTTGTCAACTTCGAGCCATTTGACACGTATTTGTCCTTTACGAATCTTTTTTAGGGCATTGTCAGAATTTTTCAGATCATACTTGTCATGAAACAATTCACGTAGTGCCTCATGTACAAGCACGGTCTTTGAATATCGTTCGTACAAGAATCTGGCAGATTTTCTTTCATAAATTGCTTCCCGCCCAACAATTCCAAATTTTTTGGCAACACACCACGTTCTCCAGTTAACGTTATGAGTTCCAGTTAGAGACGCCGTAACAATGGAATATAGATCATAATCATCTTTTAGTACCTTGAGAAAAAGTTTTTCTGAAATTCGTGATCTGGAGGACAAGGCGATTCGATAGGCATCTGAGCGAGAGTCGACAACAGAACCCAGCATGGAGGAGAGCATTGAGGAGAGCAGTGTTGAGAACGTAGAGTTGATTTTAGTGCCAAGACACGAATGAATTACAATCGAGCCCTGTGATCTGCTTGATTCAATGATAATATTGTCTTCATCAGGAATTTCATCAAAATCCAAGTTTTCAATGATTTTATTGGTCAGTTCAAGCGAACCGTTCTTAACTTTGTTGCGAAAATTTCCCACCTTTCTTGCAGTTTTGTAATCAATTGGAATACTTTCTCCTTCCCAGTAAGGAACAGTAACTCCGCCCCCTCGAAAAGGTTCAACATTTACAGTGAATGATTTTTCATCAACATTTAGTACTCTCCAGTGTGAGCCTTTTAGTACAAAGATATTTCCTGAATCTCCAAAATCACCTACAAATCTCTGATCCAATGACCCAATGATTTTTTTGCCTACGCTATCAAAGACTTTGAACTTGAGAATATCTGGGATTGTTGAGAGATTCTCAAAATAATACTTGAATGAGCGGCCTTTCTTCCAGAACGCCATTTTTGTTCTATCAAAGAATATCAGATAGTTTGAATCAAGCAGGTCCAACACGCCAATCAGATCTTCTAGTTGTAAATTCCGAAAGGGATAGGCTTTGGTTATTAGTTTAAAGGCTCGCTCTACTGAGATTTCTCCAACCTGCATTGACAGCCCTACCAAATGATGAGCCAAAACGTCAAGAGAACCGTCATGGATTTTTTGCTCTTCGATCGAACCCTCTTGAATACGATCAAGTATGGCTCGAGCTTCAAATTCATCATCAGGGTTGTTGGTTATAACAAGCCCCTTTGCTGATGCATTCCGATTATGTCTGCTTCGTCCTATCCTTTGAATGAATTTTGATACTTGTCTGGGAGAGCCGTAATGAATCACCAATTCGACTGAGTCAATATCCAGCCCTAATTCCAGTGAAGACGTACATACGACAATACCGCGTCTTCCCTCTCGCAGAACAAGCTCGGTTTCTTCCCTAACATCCTTTGATAGGGAGCCATGATGTAATTCAATCTTGATGGAGGATTTTTCTTTTAAAATTGAGGCTAAAAATTCTGCTTCACCCCTGGTATTGGTAAATAAGAGTATTGGCGAATTTAAATCCAGCTCTGATACGTACTTGATTATCTCCTCTGCAACATCAGAGATTGTTCCATCAATGTACTTTATTTCCACGTCATATTCTCTTACCGATGTATCTTGGATAATCTTGCATTTTCTTTTGGTGCCTACGATAAATTTTCCTGCTTCTTTGAAATTTCCAACGGTAGCAGACAGCCCTATTTTTGTGAGGGGGTATTTTGAGTTGATTTCCAGTCTTTCAATGCTTAGGGACAGTTGTGAGCCCCTTTCACTGGCTAGTAATTCATGGACTTCATCAATTACAATCCATTCTAAATCAGATAGTGCATTTAACATTGTGGTTTGCGTTAAAAGAATTACAAGAGTTTCAGGCGTTGTAATTAGAATGTCCGGGGGATTGTCTCTGATTTTTTTTCTATCTTTTTGAGAAGTATCTCCATGCCTGATTTCAAGGGACAGCTCATTTTCGTGCGCATATTTTGTAATTCTGAGAAATACGTCACGGTTTAATGCCCGTAATGGAGTGATGTATAGAACCTTGATTTTTCCACTCTTCTTCGAGTCTTTTAATAAGGAAAAGATCGGAATTACAGAGCATTCAGTTTTTCCTGAACCAGTAGGAGCAATCACAAGACAGTCTTTTTTTTGTAAAATGATCGGTGAAGCTTTTTTCTGAATTTCAGTTAGATTGGAGAATCCGAATCTCTCAAATAGATATTCAAGAGTTTGCTCTACCTGTTGATTTTGATCGTTCATAAACTGGTCTGCTCCCCCATACAATGAGAATGCCTTCATACATACACTTTTCAGATAATATTGGATGTATCATATCCAGAAAAGTTCACATCAGCAGAAAAGGCAGAAATAATTCTTAAATCCCTCATGTATCAACACTGCAGAGTTGTGCAAAAAGTACAACATTTCAGGTAAATATCAGTAAATGGAAAAACAAGTAATTGTCCAGAGTTTTAAAGTTCCATCGTGTTTGTGTCAAAAAAATAACCTGTTTTGACATATCTTGTGCGTGATACTTCAAAACTGTAAACAGTATGATAATAGACTTTTGTGTAATGAGGGTGATTTTTTTCAACATTCTATGTTTTGCATAATTTTGTGCCTAAAAATTCAAAATTTCAGAATAATCTGAAAAATTACCGTCTAAAACCACGTCTAGGAATAATTACGCAATACGTCTAATGATTTTGTTTGAGTTTTGTTGTAACTATGAATAAAAAGGCAAGGAATTCAGATAGCATAAAGAATGAATCTAGTAAATCAAATATTCGTAAATCGCCTTCAAAGCAGTTCCAAAGAAACAGATTGGACATGAATCTTGTATGTATCAACCTCTACACCTAAATCCGCTAGAATAGTTGAGACGTTATAGGCATAAAACATGTTCTTTGCTTGATTCATACGAATCCTTTTATTTAAATAACTCACAATTTCACTAGCAATATTGCGGATCAAAATAATTTCTAGTTTACTTTTACCTGTATTTACAATATCCTTACTTTGTAGGGGATTTTTTATTTCTGATGTATATGCTTACTTGGATCCTGGAAGTGGAAGTGTTGTTATCCAAGCATTAATTGGCGCTCTTGTTGGGGTAGGTATTACTCTCAAAGTATACTGGGAAAAGATCAAATATAGATTTTCTAGCAGACGAGCAAACTCTGGCAGTAAATAAAGATGACAGTAGAGCCAAGCTCATTTAGAGATCCAAGTGGGTTTATTTTTTATAAAAATAATACACTTTTCCGTCAAGTCAATCTATCTTACAAAGAAGAATATGATCAATTGATGAATTCCGGACTATATGAAAAGCTTGTTTCTGAAAATTTACTTGTATCTCATAAAGAAATTGACATTGGTTCAATAGTACCCGAAAAAATGTATAAAATTATCAAACCAGATCAAATACCATTCATTTCTTATCCATATGAGTGGTCTTTTAGTCAGTTAAAGTTTGCTGCATTGACCACAATGAAAATTGAAAAAGTTGCTTTAGAATTTGAAATGACATTAAAAGATGCATCAGCATACAACATTCAATTTCAGGATTCACAACCAATTTTCATAGATACGCTCTCATTTGAGAAATATCATGAAGGTAAGGGATGGAAAGCATACAAACAGTTTTGCCAACATTTTCTTGGACCTTTAGCGTTGATGAGTTTTACTGATATTCGATTAAACAAACTATTTCAGAATTATATAGATGGAATCCCAGTAGACTTGACGAGTAAATTATTACCAATGAAAACACGTTTTATGTTTTCGTTACTTTCCCATATTCATTTACATGCTAAAAGTCAAAAACATTATGAAAAAAAACAAATTAAAAATAAAAAAATAAAAATGAGCAAGAGATCATTTATGGGTCTTGTTGAAAGTTTAAACTCTGGTGTAAAAAAAATGAACTGGAACCCGCAAGGAACAGAGTGGGGTGATTATTATTCAGAAACAAACTATTCTAACAGATCACTCGATGAAAAGAAGAATATAATATCTAGAATGATTGATGAGGTAAATCCAAAGAAAGTTTGGGATTTAGGGGCAAACACTGGAGTTTTTAGTAGAATTGCAAGTGAGAAAGAAATTTTTACTGTTGCATTTGATATTGATCCAGCTGCAGTCGAAAAAAATTTTTGTCAAGTTAATAAAAGAAAAGAGACTAAATTACTTCCACTAGTACTAGATCTAACAAATCCAAGTTCAGATATTGGTTGGGCAAACGAAGAAAGAAAATCTGTTACATCTAGAGGACCTGTTGATTTGATTCTTGCTTTAGCATTAATTCATCATTTAGCAATTTCTAACAATGTTCCGTTAAAAAAAATCGCAGAATTTTTTAAATACAATTGTAAATTTTTAATTATAGAGTTTATACCTAAATCTGATTCACAAGTACAAAAATTACTTTCCACAAGAGAAGATATTTTTGACGAGTATACCAGAGAACAATTTGAAGAATGTTTTCAACAATATTTTATAATAAAAAAATTAGAAAATATCATTGATTCTAAAAGGATTATATATTTAATGGAAAACAAAAATTGTAAATGATGATGACTATAGCATTTTTTTATATTATTCCAATTCTATTTGGGATATATTTTATTTTAATTCGTTACACTCAGAATCTTGACGAAATATCTAGTACAGATCTATTATTCGTTTTTTCTATATTTTTACCTGCTATAGCACTTTTTTCATTAATAATGAGAGTAATAATTAAGCATAACATAAAATCCGTTTTGATTTCATCACTAGTAATTATTTTATTGTTCACGTATGTGCCTATCTCAGATCTTCTTTTTGGTGAAATAGTAGGGAATGAAATCAATGAGGAGGACACATTTAGTCATATTGTGCTACTTTCTAGTTTACTAGTCGCTCTTTTTGTAGTCACATTTGTCGTAGTTAAATCAAAAAATAATTTTGATAAAATTTTAAAAATTTCATTTGCAATAGTAATAACATTAATTCTATTTAATGTAGTGGAAATAGCATATTATTCTAATGCAAATAAAATATTTACTGATAATTCTGTTGAAACATTTTCTGTAAATCAAGATAATCTAAGAGATGTCTATTACATAACATTAGATGCTCATGCAAGTACCGCTGCTCTAAAAAAATATTTTAATTATGATAATTCGCATTTTGAAGACTTTTTAAAAGAAAAAGGATTTTTTATTCCTAAATTATCTTTTACTAATTATGTCGAAACAAAATTATCTATGGCATCAATACTTAATATGGATTATATTGATTTAGAATCAAAATCTGAAAAAGAACAAGATCTAATTCTCAAACAAATGATGATTGATAACGCAATAGTGAAAAATTTTAAACGAAATGGATATGAAATTGTTTCTTTTGATAATGAATATAACTATGAACCATCAAGCGAACCTAATAATGTATGTAATGGAGATCTAAGAAGTTTAAGATTACTAACTTTTGTTATTAGCACAACTCCTTACGTTGTTTTTAAAAATATGTTAATTTCAACCTTGGATGAAACATCTAATGATGGGAAAGGTGATGTTAGTCTTCAACCAATGATAGAAAATCGTAAATGTGTTTTTGATGCGTTACCTAATGTACAAAATGACTTTTCACATCCAATGTATGTTCATGCTCACATGATTGTACCTCATGGACCATACATTTTTGATTCTGTAGGAAATACTGTTAGTGCTAGAACTTTATCTGCTGAGCAAATTCCTCCAGCATATTTGGCTCAACTACAATATACAGATATGAGAATTATGGATTCGGTGGAACAATTACTTGAAAATAAACCCAAACCAATAATTGTAATTCAATCGGATCATGGTTTTAGATTCTCAGTAGGTGAGAATGATACCCTTATTGATCATGGATTTTCAAATTTTGCAGCTTATTATTTCCCTGATGAAGAATTAAATGAAAATGAATTTGCTGAAATGACGCCAGTTAACACCTTCCGTATATTATTTAACAAATATTTTGGAACAGATTATGATATATTAGAACACAAAGCGTTCCAAAGAGACAATTCTACGTTTATAGAGGTTACAGAGCAGGTAATTTCTAACAGTATATTTGAATAAATCCAATCGTAGTTGAAGCTAATTCAGTTAATCCAGATGTGCTCACAATCCTGACCAATCAGGTGGTGGTTTAGGAGGCGGTTTTAATATTGTCAAACGGTTGATAGTCATAATTTTCATGTCCGTCATTGGTATGTATCAACATCCATACCTAAATCCGCTAGAATGGTCAAGACGTATAGGCATAAAACATGTTTGTTGCTTGATTCATCAGTTAACCCAGATGTGCTCAAAATCGGCTAAAAATGCAAAGATCTAGTCAAAACCACCTTCTGTTCCACCTCCGGATTGGTCATGATTGTGAGCACATCTGGATTAACTGATATTCACAGATGATGTGCACCTTGGCAAGAAATACTGGGTAGATCTAAATGAGCGAATGATTATACGATGGAGAGGATCACATAAAAGATTTCTAGTTTATGGAATGGTAAGTGATGCTAATCAAAGCTTTTTCAGATCATATGAAAAATTCAATTCCATATCATTTGTTGATTATTTGAAAAAAGCTCACAAAAAGTTTGGGAAAATATTTGCTATTGTTGACAGAGCATCACAACACACATCCATTGATACAAAAGAATATTTGAAAAACAACAAGAATGTCAAACTGGCATATCTTCCAAGAGGTTCCCCACATTTGAGTATGATAGAAGAAATTTGGAGACAGTGCAAACATGATAATGTTCAATCAGAATTTTATGAATCGATTCATGAAATGAGATATACAGTTATGGAATATCTGAGAACACACAAGTTTGATCTTGACATGTATCAATATTTTGCAAGAACAATTAATTGAAAAGACTTAGGATCTCGGGTATACATGTTGAGATCATTACTAATGTGAAAGCTGATACATTGCTTGCAGGAACAATCAAGAAAGTAAAGAAAGGTAGTATTGTGTACACTGACAAGTGGAAAGGATGTGATTCTTTGACGTTTCATGGTTATCGTCATTTGTTAATTGATCATAGCAGGATGTTTGGTAAAGGCAATGTCTACATTAACGGAATAGAAGGATTTTGGAGTTTTGCAAAAGAGAGAATGGCCAAACATCACGAAGTAAGTTCTGAAAAGTTTCTGCTGTACATCAAAGAGATGGAATGAAGATATAACAATAGAGACGGAGATATTTTCTCATTATTACTAGATTATATGTTGGTGGTGTTTAATTAACAATCACCGTTATCGTAACTGTCTACCGTTTTGAAGTATTACGCACAAGGTATGAATCAACCTTCACGCCTAGATCAAAATTAAACCGAAAGATCTAAGAGTAACCTCATCGTAAGAGTTTAGGTTGAGCACGAATTTTTGATGTTCTAGTCAGAAGACCTAAACTCTTACGATGATTGTTGTTTGTTATTTTGGTCAATTACGCATAAACTCTGAATTCTATGGTAAAAATAAAAAAAATGAAGGGAAGATGATCTCACAATGGAACATCATCTATATCATCAAGGAACAAACCAACACCAATCCCTGCTAGTGTTGGACTTTTTAGCAATAATGCCAATACGAACAAACCTACGCCTACCTGATAGTGATGTATTCTGATTCCTTCAATGTGTACTTTGGGAGGGTTTTCTTGTGAACTCCACAATTTACCCGCACTCAAAGCTGTTACTAAGCCTACTTTAAAGCTCATATCTGGATCATAGAATAACTGGTATATAACAGATTTGCAAATCTGTATAGATATGCATAAATTGCAAATTTTACAAATCTTGATATACTTGCATATGTAATTTTTAGTGATTTGCCAACTGTAAGATGTGAATCTTTCAATGATCTTTTATGGAAATATGTGTCTGAGATCGCAAAATTACGAAAAATTCCTAGGTGCGATGCATTACAAAGAATTGTAGAAGAACACATGAAATTCATGGCAGAAAAACAAGAAGAAATGGAGGCGAAAAAACGTGCCAAGAAAGAAAAAAGATGATGATTGGGTAGCAGGACTTTTGGCATTAGGAATTGGATTTCTAGCAGCAGCGTTGATAAGCAAAGTAGGAGAAAAGTCTGGAGCAACAAGTGCAAAGACCTGTATGTATTGTGGTCACACAGCAGCAAAGTGGGCAGTTATGTGTCCAAGATGTAGAAACTCTTTACCAATGTAAATTAATTATTTTATCAAATTCTAATTGTTATTAAAATATGTAGTGTTTGCACGATATCTTTTACCATGATCTACAACAAGTATATGTAATTGTCTAGAGTTTTGAAGCTATACCTGTAGTATTTTTGTCATATATCTTTTTTGATTAGTAATAAAAACAGGATATATCAATGCAAAAAAAGAATGAAATGGAACATTGTTGCAAACATTGCAATACCCTTAAACGACAATTAAAACATCTCAAAGAAGATAATGCTCATCTCAAAGCAAAGGCTGGAAAAATTAATGAAGTTATAGAAGAATTAAAACATCTCAAAGAAGATAATGCTCATCTCAAAGACAATTGTGCACAGATAAGAGGAGAAAATGCTCTGCTAAAAAAAGAGAACACGTCCATCAAAAAAACAATTTCTGCACTTGCTGCAAAAGGTATAAATGCAAAAACCAACACATCTGACAAACCGCGGGAAAAGACCCCGCAGTCTAACCATCAAAGGTGTAGCAGATCTAGTCCAGAACAGGTTTTGATGACGAGAAGGTTATTGATCAGACAGATTGTAACGTATGCGGTAATGAACTCTCAGAGCCAACTGATACATACTGTAGAACAGTGGAGGACATAGTTCCTGCAAAAAAGGTCGTTACACGATACATCATAACCAGACGATACTGCAAGCATTTCAAAAAACAGGTATCTGCAAGGGTACCTGACGCACTGCCAAATGAGCGATTTGGAATCAGACTAATGACACTAATCGGAATACTAAAAACAATGGGATTATCTTATGGTAAAATATCAGTTGTTACAAACAATATACTCATTAAATCTTACAGAATCAACAATTAACCATGCAGTAACAAAGATTGCAAAGACATTTGGCCCAACATATCAAGAAATGATCTCAGAGCTAAAAAAAAGAGGCAAACATACACGGCGACGAGACGAGCTGGAGGTTGAACGGAAAAAAATTACTGGCTGTGGACGTTTGTTGGGAAATTGGTTGCAATATACGAGATTGACCCGACTCGCAGTAAGGATGTGCCAAAGAGAATCATTGGTGGGTTTAAAGGCAACGTTACAAGTGACTCGTATTCTGCATGGAATCATGTTGGTAAAACCCACCAAAGATGCCACATTCACTATATCCGAGAGATTGAGGATGCAATTCAATATAAGAATCCCGGAAAGGAATTCACACCATTTGTAGCACGCCTAAAGAGAATACTGTATGCCTCTCACGATGCAGCAAAAATCACCAATGAGACAAAAAGACTAAAAGTGAAAAAGAATTTTGAGAGAAGAATATCTGCAATGATATCCAAAAAATACAGCAAAGAGAACTGCATCAGGTTTGTAAAAAGATTGAAACGTGAAAGAATGATGCTCTTTACGTTTTTGCAGACTGGAACTGATTACCATAACAACACAGCAGAGAGGGCAATACGACCAAACGTCATAATCAGAAAGATCACAAACGGTCATCGCTCAAAGGCCGGAGCTGATTCTCACAAGATATTGATGAGTATAAAGGAGACATGCCGGATGAGGGAATTGAATTTCCATGATTATGCTTTGGAATATCTGAGAAATTCTACTTCAAAACGGTAGACAGTTACCCGCGGGGTCTTTTCCCGCGGTTTGTCAGATGTGTTGGTTTTTGCATTTATGCCTTTTGCAGCAAGTACAGAAATTGTTTTTTTGATGGACGTGTTCTCTTTTTTTAGCAGAGCATTTTCTCCTCTTATCTGTGCACAATTGTCTTTGAGATGAGCATAATCTTCTTTGAGATGTTTTAATTCTTCTATAACTTCATTAATTTTTACAGCCTTTGCTTTGAGATGAGCATTATCTTCTTTGAGATGTTTTAATTGTCGTTCAAGGGTATTGCAATGTTTGCAACAATGTTCCATTTCATTCGTTTTTTGCATTGATATATCCTGTTTTTACTAATCAAAAAAGATATATGACAAAAATACTACAGGTATAGCTGCAAAACTCTAGACAATTACCTAATGATTTTGTTTGAGTATTGTTGTAATAGTCAACGTGGTTTAGTCAATTACGCATAAACTCTACAATATACACAGGAGAATTATACAGTTTTAAAAAAAATGGAAAGAGTCTATGAATTTCATTAAAGAATTTGTTATCAGTAATTCAAAAACTAATTTTACCAACTCACAAAATATTGAAAAATCAATAAAAGATAACGTACGTAGAAAATTTAAAAAATATCTGTGACCCAACAGGTTTACCTCAAATTGCTGAAAGTTATTCAAAATTTTTAGAAAATGAATGAAACCAAACTAACGAAAAACTCTCCGCCTCCCGTTTGGGAGAGAGGACTTTCATCCTCTTTCGTTTCCTAGAGGGCAATTCTTCCAATAATCTTCCTCTTCTTAGGGTCTTTTTCTGAGGATTGTCAGTCCAGTGTAGATTGGCTTGTTGTTCATCTCAAATCACTTCAAGAGTTAATTCTAAAGCCGTGTCATCTGATTTTTGCCGACGTCCAGAAGCTGTCTTTTCTAAGAGCTCCGCGTGGAAAAGGAAAAATTAGAATGAGCATAGCGATGCCGGCGGAAAATGTTTTTATTGATGAGAATTAGAGGGAAATGATGAGAAGGCCCCTATATGAACAAATTCGTGATGCCGTAAAATCTGGAACGCTTCTAAGTAAATTTTGTGCAAAAGATGTGAAGGGAAAAATCAAGGGATTTGCAGATTCTACATACAATACATTTTTGCCAAAACATAGAAGAGGAAATCCAGGAAACTATAACGAATACTTCAAAAGAATATCATCTGGAATATATTCTATTATCTGAATTTATTAGATTTTAAATTATTTTATATTTTACAGAATCTACATTGCTTTATTGGAAGTTGTGGATTGGTATCATGTATTGACTTAGCAAATAACATTGCATCATCTTCATTGCTAAAGAAGGTTCAAGCGTCTACAGGAGAATCAAAAACACGTTCCCCTTTGAACAGTTTGTGTGTTCCTATTTAATGAATTAAAATACGTGGATTTCGTTTATCATAATATACGGCATATTTGATCAATTTTCCAATTTTATCTAGTTCGTCAGACATAACAAAATTATATTTTTAATGATTAATAATTGATCTGATCAATACTTGTGAAAATACTCTGCACATTTTCATTTGCAATGTCTAGAAAAACTTCTTCATAACGTGGTTCAGATTAATCTCATAGTTTTCTTCTCTACATGTATAGATTACCTGCTTTGCACGTTTTTTTATCTGCGCTTTTGTGATCTTGAACTTCTTGATGCATGTTGCAATATCCTCTTTGTCTCTTTCATTCAGTAGAGTTTATGCGTAATTGACCAAAATAACAAACAACATTCGACTTGTACGTATCAACTTGTTCACAGTTGATATGATGGTAATAGACCTTTTGCGTAATTAGGGTGATTTTTTTCAACATTCTATGTTTTGTGTAATTTTATGCCTAAATCCAAAATTTCAAAATAATCCGAGAAATTATCTTCTAAAACCACGTCTAGGGATAATTACGCAATACGTCTAATGATTTTGTTTGAGTATTGTTGTAATAGTCAACGTGGTTTCGTCAATTACGCATAAACTCTATTGTGTGTTCCAAACACTTTCTGCCGTTTAAAACCATAAAAAATTACTTGAGATAATGCTTGTATTCCTTTGTGTATCGCTTTACAAACCACTGGAGAAATATCTTATCATCTTTTTTGACTTGCGATCTTTCTAGTGCGTTGTAGTAACTGTTTTTATTCTCGTATGGGATGTCAAACAGAGGATATTTTTTTATATTCAATACAAAGTTCATTACGAGTCTTGTGATGCGACCATTTCCGTCTCCAAAAGGATGTATCGTTACAAGTTTTAGATGTACAAGTGCTGCAATCTCTACAGGGTGAAGATTATCTCTGTTCTTTTTGTACCACTTGAAAAACTCTGTAAGCATAGGATACGCCTCTACAGGAGAAGGTGGCACGAACTTACTTCCACTTATTCCCACTTGATATTTTCTTATACTTCCAGCTATGTCGGGCTTTGTTTTATTGAACAGAGTCCAGTGCCAGTCAAGCATCACTTGCAGTGTAAAATCTTTTTTGAATTTTAGTACATTGTAGAACAGATTCCTATGTGCTTCTGCCTCTTGAACATCTCTCAGCAGTTTGTTTTTTGGAGTGATTCTTTTTTCCAAGAGATCAGCAGTCTCTCTTCGAGTTAGAGTTGAACCTTCAATTCGTTGGGTATCGTATGTAAATCGTATGGCAAAGTTTTGCAGGTTCTTTTCTTTGATGGACTTTGGTAAGCCTCTATCTTCTTTTGAAACGTTTTTCTTGATTTTGTCTATGTCTGCATACCATGTTTCTTTGCGTATTTCGTCAACGAACTCTTTTTTGATTTTGTCTATGTTAGATGGGATTTTTCTTCCGAGGTATTTTTCCTTCTTTATTACTTTCTTGCCTTCCCGTATACTATGTTCAAGATAATAGTATGTCTTGTTCTTTAGCAGTTTTTTCTTTATTCTTACCATGATATTTAGTTACCCCTACATATTTATATAATTATCACTTTTAAAGAAAGTGTAGGGGTAAAAGGAAAACGCCAATAAGAAATAAGAACAGACAATTTTCGTAATTGTCTAGAGTTTTGAAGTAATACGCACAAGATATGTCAAAACAGGTTGTTTTTTTGACACAAACACGAAGGAACTTCAAAACTGTAAACAATTACTATTTTGTGTAATTTTATGCCTAAAAATCCAGAATTTCGTAACTGTCTACAGTTTTGAAGTGTTACGCACAAGATATGTCAAAACAGGTCGCTCTTAATGTAGAATTTTGTTGCTATATAAAGAACTGAGATTATTTTGGTGAACTTTGAATAATCATCTTGCTTTCTCATGTTGTGCAAGAATGCAAACGTTTGGACATATGATTCCAAGTTAAACTTTTGACTCTTCTGTGCTATATCATCCACAGTCTAAAAAGTGCGGTTCTGCACTCAGTTGTTGGTATGCGCATCATCCCTTGCATTCCTTGAGACTGATTTACGGTATGATGATGTTCATACCCCAAAGACTCTAAAGAATGATTACACTTTATACTCGTCTGTGTAGATGTGAGATCCTCTTGATATTATCATACAAACAAGGCTTGCAATGGATGGATACTTTTGAGGTACCGCAAAGATAGTATCGCCGCCTCTTTGATGATAGCACAAAATCATCGGGAAATCTCGATCAAACTTGCCACGTCCAAGTGGTGGTTTTACTGCACGTCTTCTTGGCAGTCTTTCTGATGATATGATGATGTTGTGATAGTTCTTTCCTTTCAGTCCACATGCATATACAGTTCATCCACCACACAATTACCCGATAACATCTTGTCTTTTTCTGAATCAGTAATCTTTTGCATAACCTTGCGAGTCATGTAATAGCATGTCTTGTACTGTATCCTCCCCATCTTTTTACTAATCTCTCTGACTGATATTCCAGATACGGTGAGACAATGCAGTACATCCGGATAAAAAAGAACCACCGGGATAGGGACATGTGAGAGTAATAAAATATAGTCCAGGTCTTGTCGTTGAATGTGCGGCCGCAGCTGTGACAGAAATATCTCTAAGATGAATCGCATATTTTCCATATTTTTTTATGTCATTTGATTTGCAGTGTGGACATGAAATGTTCCCATTCCATCTTTTATTACTGAACAGGCTAGCACATGTTGCCTCGTCAAGTATTATTGCAAGTATTCCAAAGACATTCATAAAAACTATCATGACTCATCATATTGATTTTTTTCGTTTGAAAAACAGCTACAAAGTGAGCAACAAAACTTGACATTAAGAGTGCTGAGAATTCAGTCCTTGCATTACGTAGAGCTTTTAGGTACTTTGAGAACCCTGCACAAATGCTTTCAGATAATGAAAGCCAGTTTACCTCCTGCAAGAGAACAGGTAAGACGCCAAAGAATGGATGGACGCCCACACTGTTTGAAAACGAATTACTCGAGCATGGAATCGTTCTGATAAACTCTAGACCATATCATCCACAGACAAACGGCAAGCTGGAGCGTTTCTTTAGAACATTAGAAGAAGAGTTGCCATACTATGACTCTATGGATGACTACATTGGGTACTATAACGAGAAAAGGCTTTACTTTTCCCTGGACATTGACCATGGACAGACTCTACTCATGGCATTTGCAGACAAAAAGGCCACAAAAGCGATCAGAAAAAACAACCTAAAATGGATGGAGGAGGACACTAATGACTAGCGGACATAATTTCCATATAATACAGTGCTTGATACATACCAAGATACATTAATACATGTATTATGATTCACAATTATGGCCACAGCAGAACAGATAGTATCAAAGATTAAAGAGTACATCATTAAACATGGCAGTGATTACTCATCATGGTATGTAGGCATAACATCAAATCTAGAAGAAAGATTGTTTACAGAACATAATGTCGATAAAAAAACGATAAGTGTACTTATGATAAAGCCGATACTGAAGACATAGCAAGAGTTGTAGAGAAATATTGTATAGATAAATTAGGAATGGATGGTGGGCCTGGGGGTGGAACGTATCCACGTTATGTATATGCTTATAAAAAAACTAACTCTACCAACCCGTGATCAATATACGTTTTTTAAATTAAGAAGAATTTAATTACGCCTAGCACTCGTCTAACTTTACACCTTGAATTTTTGGAAATTATTGAAAACACCCGTTAAGTTTCCAGTGTAGAAAAACTGCACATATCAAGACAAATGCACTAAAAGATGAGTTTGCAAACAGACCTATTGAGAGGTACCACAATGAGATTAGAGAAAGACTCAAAGCTAGACGTGGATTAGGCAATGATGAATCTGCAGACATTTACAGAACTGTTAAAGATTAATCACAACTTTGTAAAGCCACATGAAGGGTTAGATGGTAAGACTCCTGCACAGGCAGCTAATATTGATCTTAGTCTAGGTTCTAACAAGTATCTAAACTTGATAAAACAAGCTGGAATAAAACCAAATTTTGTAAATAATTTGGGAAAGAGAATCAAGAAAGTTGAGATTGTTAATGAGGGGGACTCTCAAAGTAATCACAAAAGGATGGGTTGGCAAACATATCTGGCGTGAGATAAATGACATTCTAAAACTGTATGGGTTTAGCTGGCTATCTCAGGGAAAGGATGGTTGTTGGCTCAAATTCAATCCTTAATTTTTTATCTATTATTAGTGGATTTGGTTTATTAATTACAAAAAACATGCCAAGGTATTGGGAAATAATGATGATGCACTTGGAGCACTTCTCTTGGGAATATTGGGAATAGCAGCTATCGGTGTGCTTCTTGAAAAAAAATGTCCTTTTTGTAATAGTTCCCAAATGAGAGGAACTAGCAAATGTACTAACTGTGGTAGACCAATTTGACTAATTATATAATAAAAAATGCACAACGTGGTTTAATTTGGCAGTCTATTTTGTCTATCATTTTGTTAATTGTGATAATTGTAGACTATGAATTTAAAATCATGTCTGAAAATTGGATAATTGTCGTGTATCAGAATTCATTCCAAATCAAATATATTTTTATTATGATTCTGTTTTTTTACCTGATTTCTTCTTCAAGTGCTCATATCAAAAATTCAATTGCAACAAAAACAGATATGAAATGTCATTATTGTAAGATTGGAAAAATAACACCAGATAGTTTTGTTTGTAGGTGTTGTAATAAAAAACAATAAAAAACTCAATCGTGTCTAGCACCCACCTATCTTTACAGTCAGTTGAAAATTCATAATTAGACGTATTGCGTAATTATTCCTAGACGTGGTTTTAGAAGATAATTTCTCAGATTATTCTGAAATTTTGAATTTTTAGGCATAAAATTACGCAAAACATAGAATGTTGAAAAAAATCTCTCTAATTACGCAAAAGGTCTATTCATTGAAAACACCCTTCAACTTTCCAGTGTAAAAAATCATAAAGTTCCTTATACTAGTAAGTTGTAATATAATTGCGGTTCCACCTGTTTGAGCAGGCAATAAGAGTGGTGAAATTCCATCTTCGGGATCGAATTTTAAATTTCTACATATCCTGAAAAAAATGTTGATGCACCATAATTGTAAAATTTATTTGTAAATTGTAAAAACCGATCATTGATCTGATTTGGTTGTGTTTTATGCAACTAAATCATATGTGCTATAAAATCTATAAATTGTAACAAGGGATGTGTGCACGGTTCACCGTGATTTACTATTTTTTCAACATCTTTTAGATTCTGGTAATTTGGAAAATTTGGAAACTGTAGTAAGTCATTAATTGTAATTGTCTAGAGTTTTAAAGTTCCTTCGTGTTTGTGTCAAAAAAATAACCTGTTTTGACATATCTTGTGCGTAATACTTCAAAACTGTAGACAGTTACGAATTGATGCTTTATACGACAGATAGAATCACTAAATGATATGATTTCAGATATTAATGCAAAGATATATGCTACAGTTAAAAGCAATTCTGATGCAATGCTGCTAAAGACAATACCTGGAGTAGGTGATTACACAGCACTGGTGATTGCATCTGAAATAGGTGGTATCTCTAGATTTAATGACTCTCACAAGCTTGCAGCATATGCAAGAGTTGTTCCATCAGTTAGAAACTCTGCAGATACAATACATCATGGACGTATAACAGAGAAAGGCAGTATGACATTGAGATGGGTCTTGATTAAAGCTGCACATTCTCATGCAATACATGCGCCAAATAGTAATATTACACAATTTTACAATCGTATCAAGAAAAAGAGAGGCAGTTCCAAAGCTGCAGTAGCTACAGGATCAAAAATGTTGCGAGTCATATACTGGATGTTAAAAGAGAAGAGAGAGTTTGTACAAAATTATAGTTAGGACCATAGGTCGCGTTATGAATCATGAGGGTAAAGACCTAGCTTACTAATTGCGGTTGATCCTAACTCAGGGATGAAGATAGCATTGAGGGTCAAAACCTCGTATAGATAATTGTCCGCATCCTGTATCAGTAGATGGGAAAGTAACTCTCAATTGTCCAATTCTCAGAGTTTTTTGATTGGCGATACTAGAGCATGAAATAATTGGATAGTAAAATCAACAAAATCTCGATATATAGGAATGCTAGAGTGTTAAGTTAGGGTGTGCTGTGAATAAAAAGATCAACTATAAATTTCTGAAACCAATACATAATTTATGATTCAAATTAAATCCAACAAACAACTTAATAAAATACCCATAAGTGATTTTGTATTACTTGTTAAAAAACCACATTCAAAAGATAAACTTCACAAGGCAAATTGCTATTCATTAAACATTTTTAGAGAGATGGCGGTGGAAGATCAAGGAAAAGAAATAATTGAAAAATATCCAAATCTAGGTGGTAGGTTTCCTAGAAATGCAGAATACTATCACATCAAATCAGATGAAACAGATATTTTGGAAAAATACAAAGATAAAAGATGCTCAAAGTGTTTTGGTAACGATTAAGAAGCATCTTAATCCAACAGCTATCTCTCCCATTTGATAACCAACTAAACTCATGTAATCTTAGAATATCATTGATTTCTCTCCAAATCTGTTTGTCAATCCATCCTCTAGGTGTAATCTTAATTGAATTCCCTTCATTGACTATGGTTACTTTCTTAATTCGTTTACCTAAATTATTTACAAAATTTGGTTTGGTTCCAGCTTGTTTAATTAAATCTAAGTATTTGTCAGCACCTAAACCAAGATCAATCTTTGCAGCTTGAGCTGGTGTTTTACCGCCTAGTCTTTCATGTGGCTTTACAAAGTTATGATTAATTTTTAGAAGTTCTGAAAAGTCTTGGGCTGATTCATCATTTCCTAGTCCACGTCGTGACTTTAATTTTTGTATGAATCAACCTTCGCGCCTAGATCAACAAAATTAAACCGAAAGATCTAAGAGTAACCTCATCCACCTTCTGATATGAGCAAGACTGACAAAATTGATTCAGAATTAAGACGAGAAAACAAACAACAGAAATTAATCATAGATGAACTAGTAAAATACGTTGATGATCTGACAAGATCAAATAACCGTATGACAAGAACAATTAACCGTTTAACAAAATCAAATGATAAATTGAAACATAAATTATTCTATTATAATAATCCACATACGCCACCATCTCGCAAGCCCTTGCAAGTGGAAAAGGACGAGAAAGAGAAAAAAGATACAGAGTCAAACCGAGGAGGTGTCTTTGGACACAAGGGTAAAACACAGACATTCATACCACAAAAAACGACACATCACTATTCAACAGTTTGTCCAAAATGTTAAAGTACGGACATTACTCAGATTGACACAAAAAACGCAACATGGTGAGTATTCCACCACCACAAGAGTATAACGTAACTGAGCATATTTTACACAAATATACCTGCAAATCATGCAAAAAGACATTTGAAAATGATGGCAAACTTGCACCTAGAGGACAATTTGACGCCACTGTAATCAAAAGTGTAGTGAGCATGTTTTCAAAAAGAATGCCATACAACACAATCAGAGAATCATTGCAAGTACAATATGGATTACAGATCAGCAATACGACAGTACTGTCAATTTTGCAGACAGGTCAGATGCTTTTAGAGCCATTTTATGATAAAATTGGGCATGAAATCAACAAATCAGAGATTGTAGGATTTGATGAGACCAGATATCCAATTGAGGGTAAACATGGATGGGCGTGGATTGCAAGAACCAACACCGCAGCGTACCATGTTTTAGATTTTAGCAGAGTTGCAGTTGTTATAAAAAAATACTGGATTGATTTTAGAGGAATTATAGTTTCTGATGGATGGAGATCACATGTTGTAATATTTACCAAAAACAAGAGACAGAGATGCACACTGCACAACTGCCAAGAGAGTCAAGAGATGCATGGCAGATAAATCAGAAAAGCCACCAGCTGCCATTTTGCACAAGGAATTCTCAAAAATATTGAATAATGCTAGGAAATATTCAAAATCAAAACACAAAAAGATACAATGGATCAAATATACGGATTGTCTGTTTGATCAGATTGATCACATAATAAAACGATATCGACATGGTGATGATATTATGAAAAAGTTTGGAATAAAGCTGAAAAACGCACGAAATGATCTGTTTACATGTGATGTGTCCTGGCGTGCCATCAACTAACAATGATGTGGAAAACTCTATTCGAAAATGTGTCATGCAGAGAATTGTACGGGGTTAGCTGAAAAGTAAAAAGGGGATGAAGATGCTTTCAGTATTTCTGACATGTTTTGAAACATGGAGAATCAGGAATCAGAACAGCCTAGTTGAGATGGGAAAATACATTTAGATGCTTGGTTCATACAAAACATGTTCTTTGCTTGATTCATACCATAAAATTATTGCTACACTACTGATCAAAAATCGTTTCTAATTGTTTTTGAGAAATTGAAAAGACTTTTGATTTGGGGTATAGAATCCACGAAGATCAAAGAATTTAATTTTACTTTTTCATCTACTGATTACGCATAATCTCTACTATTAGAGTTGAATCAAGAATTGTTGCCATCAACGAACCTCACGATTGGGCATCAGACACCTTCAGAACAGTCAACTAATCCCAAGGTGCATATCTTGTAAGAAAAGTATTCTTGGTCTAGTGCCCAGTAAATTTTTCCCTTAAATTGTGATGAATCCTTAGAGAGGTGAATTTTGATATGAGTGAAAGGATCAACAACACTTTTCATATTTTCTACGTCTTTATTGTCCATGGTTCTAATCATGTTGGTAATAACGACAGGAATTTTTTTTGTAATTGCAAATCTTGACAACTCGTGCATGTATTTCATAAATAGCGAATTTTTTTCAAAAGCGTATTCGTCTTTTTGATATTCAAAAGAGAATAAATCAGTTACATTATCAATTACGATTAAAGAGAAATTATCGCTTGTAAAGTTTTGTATGGATTTTACCTGTTCCACAGTATTCGTCAGTCTAGATACCGTGATTTTTTCGAGGAGATCAAAGCGTTGCTCAGATTGCCTTTGAATTTCTAGTATGCGCTCTGGTCTGAATTCGCCTGTTGTGTCCAAATACAGGACATTGCCGCCATTTTGGATTGAATTTACGGATAATTGCAATAATAGCTGCGTTTTCCCTGTCCCATTTCCGCCAAAAATATCCACAATCACGCCGTCAGGGATTCCTCCAGACAGGAATTCGTCCAATTTTTGCAAGCCAGTAGGGATCATTTGTATAATTATTAGAAAAACAAGAAAAAATTTAAAGAATTTTAACATTCGTCAAGGAGGTAAGGCTTTTATTCTAGAGAACAAACTTGCAAAACAAGTGAATAATTAGTGTCACAAACAACTAGTACAAAAAGACCCTTAACAATTTTGCAAAAAAGTACCAAAAAGAGGGTTGTCGTTAGATTGAAAAATGAGGTGGAATACAGGGGAAAAATGGATAATGTTGACTCGTACATGAATTTGATTATGACTGATGCTGAAGAAGTACTCGATGGTAAAACAATTGCAAATTACGGGAGAGTAATTGTGAGGGGTAACAATGTGTTATTTATCAAGCTAGAAAACGAACTCTAACTAGTCCATGACTAATAATTTTCTATTCACATCAGAGTCAGTAACAGAAGGGCATCCAGACAAAATATGCGACAATATTTCTGATGCATTACTAGACGAATATCTCAGGCAGGACCCGGATTCCAGAGTGGCAATTGAGGCAATGGTTACTACAGACTTTGTGGCAGTGTCCGGCGAGGTCACATCTAGAGCAGATTTTGATCAAAAAGCCCAGGAAGAACTGGTCAGAAAGACAATTAGAGAGATAGGATATGACAGTAAAGACCTGATGTTTGACGGGGATACCTGTCAGATTGATTTAAGATTGCATTCACAAAGTCCTGACATCAGTCAGGGCGTAACTGCCACTAAAGAGAAAGAACAGGGAGCAGGTGATCAGGGATTGATGTTCGGTTATGCAACAAATGAAACAAAAGAATTCATGCCTCTGCCGATTTTACTGGCGCACAAACTTATTCAGAGATTATCTATCGTAAGAAGGGAAAAGACATTGTCATGGGTTAGACCAGACGGCAAATCACAAGTGTCTGTAAGGTATAAAGATAACAGACCAACAAAGATCGAGACAGTTGTAGTTGCAACACAACATGCACCAGAGATTTCTCAGGAGGAGATTTCAAGGGAAATTATTGACAAGGTAATCAGACCAGTGTTGGGAGACTTTTGGAATGACGAGATAAAGATTCACATAAACCCCACTGGAAAATTTGTAATCGGCGGTCCACATGGTGATGCCGGTTTAACAGGAAGAAAAATTATTGTTGATACGTATGGTGGATTTGGAAGGCATGGAGGCGGAGCTTTCTCAGGAAAGGATCCTTCAAAAGTGGACAGGTCCGCATGTTACATGTGCAGATACATTGCAAAAAATCTTGTTGCTGCAGGACTAGCTGATAGATGTGAGGTGCAACTTGCATATGCCATAGGAATAGCTGAACCAGTATCACTTTATGTCAATACATTTGGAACAAACAAGATTCCAGAAGATCAGATTGAGAATATTGTCAGGGAGAATTTTGATATGAAGCCAACAGGAATAATCTCACAACTGGATTTAAAGAGGCCAATTTACAAAAAGACTGCATCATATGGCCATTTTGGAAGAGAAGAGCCAGAATTCGCCTGGGAAAAAACAGACAAGACAGGGATATTAAGGCAGTCTGCCGGACTCTAGCAGCTCCACAACTGACTGGAATTTCATTTTGGTAATTTTTTGTAATTTATCGTAATTTCCCTTAAAACTGCCAATCATAATATTGAGATCATCAACTCCAAAATCAGATTTAGGATTTGTTATTGCATCGTGATAAACATTTTGCAGATCAATTTTTTTGATACTTGTCTTTGTGCCTTTAGAGAAGAGTTTGACATACCGTTCAAAAGTAATGTAATCAGGACCTACAAGATCAATGATCTTGTTCCTAAATTTTGTCTGAAGAACAGATTGGAGAATAATTTTCACGGCATCAGTAATGTAAATTGGCTGGATAGAATAGGTGCCAGATCCTGGAATCACAATTTTCCTTTTCTTTACCTGTCTTTTTAGATATTTTGTAAACAAATCATCTTTTCCGACAATATATGAAGGTCTGAAAATTGTATAGTCTAGTCCGGAATTTACAACCAGTCTCTCTGCCTTGTATTTTGAAATGAAATATCCCAGTGAGGAATTTGATGCAACGCCAAGACCGCTTGTAAAGACAAATTTGTTGATTTTTGCTTTTTTGGTTAAATTTATGATGTGTCTTGTAAAGTCAACATTCACCGCATCATAATTGGTCTTGATGGATTGTTTTCCAATTCCGACAAGATGGATTAACGCATCTGAATTTTGAATTTTTGGAAGAATGCTTTTTTCATCGTAATTTTTCGAGACAATTTTTAACTCGTTGTCAAATTCGTCAAAGTCATTTCGTGATATCGAAATTAATTTAATATTTTCTTCAGACAGATGCTTTCTGAGATTTCTTGCAACAAATCCACTTGCCCCAGTAATGACTATTTGATTATCCTTGACCATAAAAATCCTAGGTTAGTTTTTATTTTAAATCTATTTAGAAGATTTTATGCACAGGGCAAACAAGAATTAATACAGTAAAATGAATACAACAAGTGTGGATGAAAAGAAAAAATTAAGAACAGGTTACACTACGGGAAGCTCTGCAACGGCTGCTGCCAAGGCAGGATTATTATCAATAATCAATCAGAAAAAAATAACAGGTGTGGATATCGTACTACCCAAAGGAACTTTGATCAAGATCCCAGTATATTCTTGTAAATTTGAATCCGATAAAGCAGAGTGCTCCGTAATCAAGAATGGTGGGGATGATCCTGATGTTACTCACGGTGCGGAGATCATAGTCAAGCTGTCACTTACAGAAAAAGCAAATGAGATTGATATTGACGGAGGAGACGGAGTCGGCATAGTTACAAAGCCGGGTTTAGGTTTGGAGATTGGCAAGCCGGCAATCAACCCGGTTCCTAAAAAAATGATTGTTGGGAATTTAAGACAGGTTGGAGAGAAAATTCTTGTAAAAAAAGGAATCAGAGTTGTGATTATAGTTCCCAAGGGAAAAGAACTGGGGCCTAAAACAGACAATCCAAGAATAGGAATTCAGAACGGAATTTCAATTTTAGGGACAAGCGGGATTGTTATTCCGTTTTCTACGGCATCTTATGCAGCATCAATTAGACAGAATTTGGATGTCGCAATTGCAATGGGAAATGACACGGTGGTACTAACAACGGGTGGAAGAAGCGAGGATTTTGCAAAAAAGATAGTTGATTTGCCAGAACATTGTTTTGTACAAATGGGTGATTTTTCAGGATATACAATCCAACAGTGTGGTAAAAAGAATATCAAAAAAGCGCATGTTGTTGGTTTTATTGGAAAACTTGCAAAGATGGCTGCAGGAGTAAAACAGACTCATGTTAAAGGTTCAAAGGTAGACATGAATTTTCTGGCAGAATTGGCAAAAAGATCAAATGCGGAAGAGACAGTGATTCAAAGTATTAAAAAAGCAAATACAGCAAGACATGTTTCTGAGATAATTCAGGAGAATAACGTGGAAGGATTTTTTGAGTTGATTTGCAGTGAGACATACAAACACATGAGAAGGCATTCTGAGAATAGAGTTCCAATCGATGTAATATTGTTTGGTTTTGATGGAGAGATTCTGGCTAGAAAGTCAGAAGAGCAAGGTATTTTATGAAATTTGGAAAGTTTTGATTATGGAGAAAACTGCAGTGCTTGCAATAACCAAGAATGGAATCAATATCGGGCAAGATTTGAAAAGACTGTTTCCTGACTGGAGTATTTTTGCACCTGCGAAATTCTCAAATGAGAATAGTGAAATGACATGGTATTCTGAACCTACATCAGAAAAGATTATCCAACTTTTTAAAAACAATAATGCGTTAATTTGCCTGTTTTCCTTGGGTGCAGTAATCAGATTAATTGCGCCACATTTGAAAGATAAAAAGACAGACCCCGCCGTAATCGTAATTGACGACAAGACAAATTTTGTAATCAGCGTATTGTCAGGACACATTGGAGGAGCCAATGAGCTAACTCTAGAGATTGCAGAGAGGCTAGGCGCTTTGCCAGTAATTACCACTGCAGCTGATGTTAACAGAACCATAGCAGTAGACATGGTAGGAAAGGAATTTAATTGGAAAATTGATGATGATTCTGCTGTGACTAGGATTAGTGCACACATGGTAAACAGAGAGCCTATCGGTGTTTTTCAAGAAACAGGTACAAAAGATTGGTATAAGGAATTACCAGAGAATGTCTCCATTTATGACAGTCTAGAAGACTTGAGGAATTCAGGTTCTAGGGCGTATCTCATAATTTCTGATAGGATTATTGAGGGGGATTTGCATAAAGAATCCGTAATATATCGTCCTCCAAGTCTAGTAGTCGGTGTCGGATTACACTGGGATACATCAAAAGAGACAATCAGGGAAGGCATCAAGCATTGTTTGGAAAAGTTCAGACTCGGTTCAAAGTCTATTGCAAAGCTAGCATCAATAAAAAAACCACAGGACATTCAGGGACTGATAGAGGTTGGAGAGGAGATGAAGATTCCAGTAGAATATGTAAACAGAGAGGACTTGGCAGAGATCTCTGCCCCAAATCCTTCAGAGACTGTAAAAGAATTTGAGGGAACCGCAAGTGTGTCAGAAGCTGCGGCAATCAGGGTTTCGGGCGGAGAGTTGATTGTAGAAAAGCAGAAATTCCCGCCAAATTTGACCATAGCTGTTGCGAGGATTATGAATTGAAGCGGGGATTGTTACTTGTTGACAGAGGGAGTAGAGAAATAGAAGCATCAAAAGAATTGGAGGTTATTTGTGAAAAGGTAAAGACAAAGGGCAACTATGTATTCACAGATTTTTGTTTTTTAGAGGTAATACCGCCATACATTAAAGACGGAATTGCCAGGTGTCTCAAGGAGGATATCGATTCGTTAACCATAGTTCCTTATTTTTTGTACCCTGGTAGAAAGGTAAAGAATGCAGTTGCTGATGTAATGAGGTTACAAAAAAACACAAAGGTGAAATTTGTCGTTACAAGACAGATGAGTATGCACAAAACTTTGGTAGATTTGGTGGAAAACAGGATATCTACAACACTGAAAGAAAATCATGTAACCCTTCAAAAAAAGGATGTAGATGTAATGATTATCGGGCATGGCAGCAGAGATCCTAATGCACAAATGTCACTAGACTATATAGTGAAGGGACTAGATTCTTTTAGAAATGTGAGTCGGTGCTGGTTGGAGATAGAACAGCCAGATATTTTCGAGGGAGTAAAAAAATGTGAAAAGGACAATCCCAAAGTTTTGATAATTGTGTTTTATTTTCTGCATAAAGGGGCACATGTAAAGACTGACATTAATAATGATTTGATGCCTGCACTTGAACACTCTAGTCTGAAAGAGACCTACATTACCAAACATTTAGGGACAGATGAGAGGATGATAGATTTGATAATAGAGAGAGCAAGAGAGGTGGAAGATGCAGACTAGAAAAGGCCAGTCAATTGAAGACGCAAGTATGCAGGTGATCGAAGATGAGATTGGCACGCACCAGTATAATGAGAAAGAATGGCCCATTGTTAGAAGAGTCATTCATTCAACAGCAGATTTTGACTTTGCAGGTAAAAACAGGATAACTTTTCACAAGGATGCAATAAAGAGCGCCATGAATGCCTTGAGGGATGGCTGCAGCATCACAGTTGATGTCAATGGAGTGATTGGAGGATTAAACAAGCAAAATCTCAGGGATTTTGGAAATAACATAGTTTGTAATATTTCAAGTCCAGAAATAACAGAGCTGGCAAAAAAGAGAGGAAAGACGCGTTCCCAGGTCTCTATGAGGGCGGCCGCATCTGATATTGACGGAGGGGTTGTAGTCATTGGGAATGCGCCTACTGCCCTAATGGAGGTAATTCAGATGGTAAAAGAAGGCACAGTAAAGCCTGCACTGATTATCGGGATTCCAGTAGGATTCATCTGTGCTACAGAATCCAAAGAAGAGCTATCAAAAGTAACAGTGCCGTTTATCACCAACACTGGTAGAAAGGGGGGAAGTTCATCAGCATCGGCCATAATTAATGCAATCTTTAAGCTAATCAGGGCAGAATCAGCTTTTTGAATACTTTGAGCAGTTTTTGACAAAGATTTGGGCATAGTTAGAGCTGTCAAAATAGAGATGGCCATATGAGGCAAGTGTGTTGTATTGTACCATTCCGTCCTGTTGTTTTTTAATTCCATCACCAATTTCCAGATCATAGGCAAATTTCGAATCAGAGGATACTGAATCTAACTGCGAGTAGTGAAATTCATGACCTTGAAGATTGTGTGACTTGTCAGAGATGAGAGTTTTTGCAGCAATCTTGCCTTTTGTGTAATGGAGACTCATTTTTTTTGTCATTCTAGTTTCAGCATCAAACACTCCAACCATTTTGTGTTTTTTGTTACCATAAACAATGGACTTTGTCAGATACATCAGTCCGCCACATTCGGCATAGATTGGCAGGTTGTCTTCAGATAATTCCTTGATATTTTTTTTCATAGATTGGTTTTTTCCAAGCAGATTGCCTAAAACCTCAGGAAAACCGCCACCAATGTAGAGTCCGTCACATTTTGGAATCTTTTTGTCTCTAACAGGGCTAAAAAATTTTAGAGCTGCTCCCTCTCTACGTAATGCTTTTAGATTGTCTTGATAGTAGAAATTAAATGAGGTGTCAAGGGCAACTGCGATTATAGTTTTTGTTTTTTTATAGATGGGTTTTGATTTTTTTGGCAGAACGGTTGGATTTTTTAGAATTTTAATAATTTCAGAGACGTTTAGATATTCTGAAATTATTTTTGATATTTTTTCAATTTGACTTTGTAGATTTTTGTTATTCAATGTTGAGATTAATCCAAGGTGGCGTGATTCCATATTTAATAGAGGATTTCTTGGAATTACGCCAACAATTGGAATTTTCATTTTTTCCAATGCATTTTTACACAAAATTTCATGCTTTTTGCTGCCTATTTTGTTGAGAATAATTCCAGATATGCGAGAATTTCTATGAAATTTTTGAAATCCCAGAGCAGTTGCAGCAATAGAACGGGCAGTTTTGCTTGCATCCAGGACCAAGAGTACCGGTGATTTTATTATCGAGGCTACATGATGAGTGCTTGCGTAATTAGAATCTCCACCAAAACCATCATAGTAGCCCATTACGCCCTCAATAACAGATACATCAGAGTTTGAATTAGAAACAAAGCTATTCAAAAGTCGATTCTTTCCCATCAACCAGACATCCAAGTTGTATGCCTCATGTTTTGAGATACTTGATAGATAGATGGGATCAATGTAATCCGGTCCGACCTTGAATGGTTGTACCAGATAACCTTGTTTTTGTAAGGAATAAATGATAGAGCATGTTATTGAGGTCTTTCCAACCCCACTTGCAGTGCCTGCCAATACGATTCGCGGAATTTTCAATTTGTATGATTAGAATCATTTTTTATTTAAATTGGTTTATTTTTTAGGATACTCTATGTTTTTAGTGAGATTGTTTGGATGTCATTTATGGAAGAGGATGGCTTGATCATTGTTTATACAGGAAAAGGCAAGGGAAAGACAACAGCAGCTTTGGGAATTGCATTACGAGCCACAGGATATAAAAAAAAGATTTGTATGATTCAGTTCATCAAGGGTTCATGGCATTATGGCGAGATGGATTCGTCTAAAAGGCTTGAACCAGAATTTGAGATGTTTGCAGTAGGTAAGGGATTCGTTGGGATTATGGATGACAAGAGTACAAAGGAGGATCATAAAGAAATTGCCAGGGAGGCAATCAGAATTAGTAACGAAAAAATTCAGTCAGGAGACTATGATATTGTCATTTTAGATGAGATCAACTATGCAGTAAATCTTGACTTGATTTCAGTTGACGATGTTTTGAATTTAATCAAAGCAAAACCGCAGAGGGTCGATTTGGTACTAACAGGAAATTATGCCAAAGACGAGGTTATTGAGGCAGCAGACCTAGTTACAGAGATGAGAGAGATAAAACATCCGTTTCAGCGTGGTGTTAGTGCCAAGAAAGGAATAGATTTCTAACCAGCAAAACATTAATTTACACACTTGGGAGTTTTAGAAGAAATGTCTACTAAAATTCAAGAAATGCCAGAACGGGGGGAGATTGTTCTTGCTACTGTGTCCAAGGTAATGGATCATGGGGCTTATGTGACACTAGATGAATACGACGATATTCAGGGATTTTTGCACATTTCAGAGATTGCTCCGGGTTGGATCAGATCAGTGAGCAGATTCGTCAGGGATGGGGAGAAAAAGGTTCTGCTTGTAAAAAAAGTAAACACTAAACGAGGAGACATTGATCTGTCATTAAAACAAATCTCAAAAGATCAGAAAAAACAGAAACTAAAGGAAGCCAAAAAATTTGAAAAAGGCAAGACGTTATTGCAAAACGTTCAGGAAAAGGCAGAATTATCAGATGAGCAAGTTGAAAGATTAGAAGACAGCATCTTTTCCAAGTTTGATTCAGTTTACGATGCGTTCATAGAGATTGGAAGAAACGGAATCGAGTCTGTCAATGAACTCAAACTTGCAGAAAAGACTGCAGTTGTAATTGAGGAAATTTGCTCTAAAATAAAACTCCCATCAGTTGAGATTAGAGGGATTATGGAAATTACAAGTAGTAAGATAGACGGGGTGGAAATTATCAAGAAGGCCCTGTTAGATGAGTTAAAAAAGAATCCTACTATTGACATTACATATCTGGGAGCACCAAAGTACAGACTGTCAATAACCTCAGATAATTTCAAGTCTGCTGAAAAGTTACTAAAGCCAATTATTGCTAAAATTCAGACCAACATTGAAAAAAAGAAAGGTTCATTCAAGTTTACCAGAGAGGAATCAAGAAAGACCAGGGGAAATTAAGATGAGATTTCAATTAAGAAAGTGTTCAAAGTGTAATCATTACACATTAAAAGAAAAATGCCCTAAATGTAATGAGGAGACAATTTCTGTGCACCCGGCAAAATTTTCACCTGATGACAAATACATGAGATACAGGCTAGCCGAGAGATACTCTTAGAGGATCAAGGCATAGGTTTGTACTCTTTGTTTACTTCATAAATAAAGACTCCAAGCATGGGTCCGGGTTTTTCTTCAACATAGCTTGGAGAAGCATAAACCAGTCTTAATGGTCCGTCACCATCAGAAGGGAATTTGATATCCTTGCCATAGATTACCAGTGAGCCATGCACAAAAGTTGGGAAATGTTGTGATAAATCATTAGGATTGGCATACACTAACGGAGAAAAGGGGAACATTTGACCAAGCATGGTTTCATTCCAGAAATAACTAGTACCGCTAGAACCATCAGAATGCAAGTATTTTGATTCATCATATCCTGCTATTCTCATAAACCATTGCTTTTTTGATTCATCACCGCCTGCACGTAACATGTAGAAAGATTCCGGCGTATTACTTCCCAACTTTTGACCTGCAACAAAGACAAGAACATAATCTGCCTGCATTTGTTGTAACATGTGCCAAGATTTATCAGGACTGCTGAGCAGCATTCTTGCAATATTTTCAATAATATGGGTGAAAGTAGTCGAGTTGTCTGCCAATGTGGCTCGCTCGCCCATTGTAGAAATCCAATAACCATAATCCCACCAAGCCGCAATTACAGCATCTTTTGGTGTGTTATTTTTTATCCATTCCAGTGAATCCAGCCAATCATCAGTAGCTACATAAAAACTAGCACCGCCATTAAGAATCGTAGGCGGAGTCTTGGACAGAATAAGCAGATTTCCATCGGCAGGATAGATTACGGGAATTATCAAAAGAATGATAATTCCTGCAACAAATGGCAGTTTTATTAATTTACCAATCGGTCTTTCAAATTCAGGAGTATTTTTGAAGAATTCCTTTATCAAGGTAGTCAGACCCAGAGATGCCAGAATAATTACAGCAATTGATGCAAATACTTCCAACCTGACAAAAGTTGAACTCACGTATACTCCAACCAGTCCAAAAATTAATGAAAAAGACAGCATGTCGAGTTTGAGATCGGAATTTTTATTTTGGAAATTTTTAATAATTAACCATACTCCAATGCCAGAAAAGATCATCAAAACCGAATGGAATATGAATGATTGTGCAAGTGTTGTTGTTGCATGTTCTGCTACAGAGTCTACCAATGGATCAATTGTAGTCAAGAAGGGATTTAGTGCATTAAGATATCTATAACTGGGCAGTGGTAAAAATTGGGAATCAGAATTGAGTACCAGTATGCCGGGGGCAAGGATTAAGAGTACAACCAAGAACAGCAGACCATTTCTTGTTTTATTCTTTGAACTTTTATGCTGAATGAGGATACAGGATACCAGAAACAGGGCAGAAGTCATCAGCAAGATTCCACCAAGCCCAAAAACAAAGCTGGAACTTACTCGCTCAAACCCTAAGGAGATCAAGAGTGTAGTGGCCGTATAGAGAGGAATGGCGTATATGATGAATTTGTGATCAGTCCTCAAGAATGGTAATGCAACAAAAAAGAGTCCTATCGGAATGACAAAGAACTGATTTCCTCCCCAAGCTGAAAGGGCAAATGCAGTAAAAATTCCAGCACTGATGAGTTTTGAAAACGCTATTTTTTTATTTTTAGAATTTATTCCACTAAGAAGCAAATAGACTGCCAGAATACCGAAAAACAGTCCCAGAGGTTCTGATTTGAACCATCCAATTGGACCTCGAATTAATATCGGCAATGAGAGAGAGAACAGCATGGCAGAGATTAATCCAGCAGTGGTGCCACCTATGACTCTGACCAAGGCAAAGAGAGCGATTGCTGAAAAAGAACCAAAGACTACTGGGAACATTATGGTAAAATCATAAAGATCAGAGCCTGCCCCAAAAATCCAAAAAGTTACAGCAGCTGTTAGATGAAGTATTACCTGAGAGTTTGAGGATACATTCCTGCCATGTGGATACCAACTTAGCTCATCATTCCATTCAAAATATTCAGCTATTCCATTATCTACCATATACTGAGTAGCTCTATAATTAAAAAAAGGATCAAATTCATTTAATTCAAATCCAAAATCAACTGCTTGTGAACGGAGCAGAAAAGAAACAGTAAATGACAAAGCAAGAACTCCGATTATTATGAGGTGATGTAATTTTAGATCAAAATTACCTACAGAGACAAGCTTTGCGTTTATTAACAATTAATTTTCTAAAAAAATCCTGCTTATTACTCTTTGTATAAAAATCACATTTGTATTATCCATGGTAGTATGCCTTCCCCTTCCTCCCCATTCATCTGACGGCACAAAGTTTCTGAAAAGTGCAACTGTCTCACTGGTAATGATGGTGTATGTGTGTGGGTCTCCAAATATGACAGAATATGAGGTAGGCAAATGTAGAATACGAATGATGAAATAGATAATCCAAGTAACTGTTTAGTTTTAAAGTATTACGCACAAGATATGCCAAAACAGGTTATTTTTTTTGACACAAACACGAAGGAACTTTAAAACTCTAGACAATTACCAATCCAAAGTAAAATGGACAATTTCACAAAAACTAAGAGATATCTCAGGCGATGGGCATCTGCTATCTGGGTCAAGAAACTCTGGGCCAGGTATACAAGACAGTATTGTATATCCGGGGCACCAATAGACCCACAGGCCAAAAAACAGTCTTACTAGACGCCGTGAGCATTCTGCAGTACTTTCAGCTATATGGATAGGGCACACATGTCCCTTGACTGGGATAATTCAGAGACACCAGTACAGGCATTTGCAAAAAAAGATGCCAAAACCTGAAACAGCAGTTATTGATGAGCAGGCAGGAGAGGAGAATCATGTGGAACAAGGGAGGGATTTAGGATACCACAATTTATAAAATAAAAAAATAAAGTATGTGTCAACCTTCACGCCTGATCTACTAGATTAGTTGGACTATGGACATAAAACATGCTATTTGTTGCTGCTGATTCACACTAAAAAAAATCACAGACAGCTCGAGGATTTATGGAGAGTATCTTCCTTCAAGCCTGGTTTCTGCAATTACAGAATCGATCATGGCCTCTTCTATTTGCTGTTTAGTTGAGCCTTTATGTGCATTAAATTCTTGATCCAATGCATACAATTTGAAGACGTATGTATGCTCTTTGTCTGGAGGAGCCGGCCCGCCATAACCAGTCTCACCAAAATCAGTTTCACCTTCAAGACAATCTGTTGGGATGGAATTTTCTTCTAGTTCCACAGTATTTGGATCAATATTCCACAAGACCCAATGTACCCAGACTTTTCCGGCAGATATCATAGCATCAGGATCAAACATGAATAAGATCAGAGACATTGTATTTTCAGGTACACCGCTAATCTTTAGAGGAGGACTATAATTTCCATTTTTATAGCCGTATTTTCTAGGAATCACTCCACCATTATCAAATGCTTTACTTTCCAAGGTCAAATTACGCATATCAAGGATTTAGAGACACTCACAGTTAAATTTTTCTAAGATTCTAGGACGATTTTGTCATTTGAGAAAGACATTATAGAACTAGCACGATTTTTGATCTGTTTTTTTAGTTTCTTATCCATTGTGGCGACAATTACTCTGTTGTTTGAGACATAATCAAGCAGTTCCTTGTCAGCAAACGTACCAAGAATGGGAATTGTTTTGAAATTTTTTATGTAACTGAGAGTTGATTGGATGTCTTGGGTTTTTTTTGGGTTTTTGGCCAGTTCAGACAACTCATTTCTTACCACTTGAGGTACAACAAAAGTGACCGGGCCAATTTCCACATCCAGATTATCGATATTTTTTATTCTTCTAGTTGCCAGATGAATTAGAAAACTTGTATCACAGATTACTTTAACCAACTATTCCTGCACCAATTAGTCTCCATCTTTCAGCAAGTCTTCTACTGATTGCCACATTTCCACCCTCAAAGATACATGCAGGTCTCCTAAGTTCAATCTCGATATTTTTTGATTTTATTTTGTTTACCTTGCCCAATACAGGAGCAGTTCCAATGTTTAGCCGGAGTGTTTCGCCTGATTGGATTGGCTGGACTTTGATATCCTCAGTGGTTCCCACAGCAGAATCAAACAGATTCACTTCTAGTTCTAATTTGGTAGAGTTTTCAGGAAGTGTATCAGGTTTTCCGACTACGGAGCCAATAAACGAATCGCTTCTAGTCATGGAGGGATCTAGTTTTGTTCCAATGGCGACTAGACCGCCTGGTTTTACTGATTCAACAATTCCAGCAGCCGTTCCCAGAGAAGTAATTTCAGTCACTAGGGGCTCGTATGACTTTTTTTTCTCATTTACGATACCAGGCTTGATTTCAATTTCATCACCGACATTAAAGGTTCCCTGAGTAAGGCTTCCTCCAATGACACCGCCCTTGATATCTTTTAGTTTAGTACCAGGTTTGTTTACATCAAAAGAGCGCAATACATGCATGATGGTATCTTGTTCTTCATTTCTTGTGGGTGTCTTGATTGTTGATTCTATGGAGGCAATTAATGCATTAATGTTTAGTCCGGACTGAGCAGAAATTGGAATTACAGGTGGTTTTGCAACATGGGTTCCTTTGAGGAATTTTGTTATCTCCTGATAGTTTGCCATGGCCTCTTTGTAAGAGAGTAGGTCAACTTTGTTTTGGACTAGGACTATTTGTTGAATTTCAAGAGTTTGGAGGGCGAGAAGATGTTCTTTGGTTTGCGGTTTAGGAACTTTCTCATTTGCAGCAACCAGTAATAATGCACCATCCATCAATGCAGAGCCTGAAAGCATGTTTGCCATCAGACTTTCGTGTCCAGGGCTGTCTACAAAACTGACAACTCTGGATAATTCACTTTCTTTTCCACAGTTGTTACATTTTGGTGTCGTAGAATACCCTAATGATTCCTCACAACTTTTACATTTGTAGAATGCGGCATCAGAATATCCCACACGAATGGTAATTCCACGTTTTAGCTCCTGACTATGTACACTTGTCCATGAGCCAGTCAATGCCTGAATAAGGGTGGTTTTTCCATGATCTACATGGCCGGCAGTGCCAATGTTAACGCATGGCTGATATCCATATTTTTTTATGTACCAGTCAGGAAGTGTTTCTCTCCAATGCATGAGTCAGAATAAAAGATCGGTATATGTTAAGTTATTCTTTTTTATCTCTAGTTTTTTCTTTTGTAGACTCTGCTGCATCTTTGGTGGGCGGCGCTTTAACTGGCAATTCGCCATCAAACTTGCAATTTACTTGATAGATTTCTTCAGAGACTGTATTTCCACGCATTAATTTTCTTTTTCTTTGTCCAGTTTCTGCATTTTGCAGGCCTACTCCCTTGGAGAGCAGGACATGTTGTCTTGCTGCACCATGAATATCATTTCTCATAGGAACGCCAGACTTGTCACTTCCTCCAGTGAGTTTTAATTTTCCAGCTAGTCCCACTAGTACAGCATCAGTTTCATTTCCTAGCTGTAGTCCTAACAAGGGATTTGCATCACTGTCTTTGAGTTCCTTTGATACAGACTTTCCTTTAATGTCCGATATTGTAAGTTTAAAGTTTGCCAATTATTCCAAAAAAATGTTGAACGATTAATTAACCTTTGGACATTATTTTTAAATCAAGATTCACAAAGATGTGTGTATGAAGGAAGACATTAGATGTCCAAAGTGTGATAACAAGATGGTACACATACAGGCATGCCATATGTTTTGTTCCAACTGTGGAGCCCATTTGGACTGCTCAGATAAAGGAAATTACTGGTAATTAGATTCCTGGTCTGTCCGGAATATAGTCAGATGCCATATTGATTGCGTGCTCTTTCATGATTTCAAGATATACATCATAGTCTGCCTCAAAGTTGCAGTGAGGACATTTTACTTTGCTAATTTCATCATTTAAAACTGCAACTTTTTCACATTCTGGGCATTTTGCATCCATACCTTTGTTTTATAATCAAGATATTTAATCATAAGTGTGTATCAGCTTCTACACCTAAATCCGCTAGAATAGTTGTCAAGACGTTATAGGCATGAAACATGTTCTTTGCTGATTCATACAGTCATAATTATCAAACATGTACCAAGCAGAGTTGGTTTAGTCTGGTGAGACGTCATATTCTCAAGTGGTGCGGCTATGGCACACCTTCGATGATGAATCAGCTAGGTAATTCTTGTTTAGAGTATTTCTAGTTTTTTTTCTAATAGAGGATGGAATTTTGCGTTTCATAATTTTTATTTAAAAGGTATGATCTAATCTTGATACATTTGGCGTATCTGAAAATGGCGTTTAAAGTGTTATTTGCTGATAGTATGATTCCGTTTTATGGGAAGATCTTGATCTAGATGCCTTTGTGGTAATTGTTAAAAAAACATTTTTTGGTTTGGCTACAGAAATTGTGATTTAATTTTTATTATCTGAAATTTTTTAAAATTATTATTTTGCAAGTTCTGGAAATGTATCTGCATACACTAGTTTGAACTCATCTTTATTTTCAGGTTCAGCTATGTGAAAATTATATTTTTTGTAAAAATCAACTGCATCTTTGGTATATAATATGATGTATCTACACCCTATTTGTTTTGAAATAATTCGTGCTAATCCATTGCACCACCTTAACACATATTCACCAAAGCCATGTCCTCTCGATGATTTATCAATACAAAAATCAAGAATCACCAAAGATGGAAAAGAGATCCATCACGAGTACCGGGTCTTGCTTTTTTGAATATTTTGTCTTTTTGAATATTTGATGTAGCTACTGTTACATAGTAATATTTTTTTCTTATAATATATCATGCAAGTTGTGCCAAGATGTGCATCTTTATACTTTAATGCTCTTTTTTCAATAAAATTTTGTAAACATTGTGAATCTTTTCCTTGTTTATCAGTACAATCAATATTAGGTTTATGTCTCGAGTTTAATTTTGGAAAATTAAATGTGCCTTTGTCAATTGTAAAATTAATTGTGTTCATAAAATTGTGAAGTATGCAGGTAATTATTGTTTACTTTTTTTTGGTTTGATTTTTACAACATTTGAGATAAAATTCCTCAGATTTTTTCATAAAGTCTATTTCTCTTTTGTGGCTTTTCTTTTTTGATATTTGTCAAATGCTATCGCATTCTCGCCTTTAAGAACAGCGGGTTTATTTGGATGCATTATATCATATACTCCTATATAGGAAAATTTGTGGTGGGTCTTTATTAATTGTCATACAAGCATAAATAACAGAGTTTATGCGTAATTGACTAAACCACGTCGACTATTACAACAATACTCTAACAAAATCATTAGACGTATTGCGTAATTATTTCTAGGTACGATTTTTAGAAGATAATTTCTCAGATTACTCTGAAATTTTGGATTTTTAGGCATAAAATTACACAAAATATCGAATGTTGAAAAAATCACTCTAATTACGCAAAAGGTCAATTACCGTAATTGTCTAGAGTTTTGAAGTTCCTTCGTGTTTGTGTCAAAAAAATAACCTGTTTTGACACATCTTGTGCGTAATACTTTAAAACTGTATACAGTTACCAATTACCATCATATCAAATGTGGACAAGTTGATGTGTACACGTCGTCTGTTGTTTGTTATTTTGGTCAATTACGCATAATCGTAATTGTCTACAGTTTTGAAGTTCCTTCGTGTTTGTGTCAAAAAAACAATACGATTTGACATATCTTGTGCGTAATACTTTAAAACTGTAGACAGTTACGCATAATCTCTAACTATATAGAGAAATTTGTGGAGGGTCTTGAATTAAGCATCTCATTTTCTCCCATGTTTTAGATCCATGCAAAGACAAGGTAGAATCTGTAACAATTGAGCATACACAATTTAATGATACGAAATCAGTAGATAGTAAAGTGCTATCCAACATAAAGGCCCTATCTAAAATTGGTAAGATGATTCTTGCCAGATGCAGTAAAAGAAAAATCATTTTTAGAGGGCTAACTAAAGATCTGCGCAGGCAGAGTTAGTTTAGTCTGGTATGACGTTAGCTTCCCAAGCTAAAGGCCGCGGGTTCAAATCCCGCACTCTGCATTACAATTCCCTGATTGCCTGCTCTATTACTCCTTTGTCCGGGGCCTGTGGAAGATACTTTGGATAACTTTGAAGATCTTTTTTTGCATCAGAATTTTTGTCTTGTTTTTCTCTAAGAAAAGCACGATTTTTGTAAATTTTGGCGGATCTTTTTGCATTAATTTCAATGGCTCTAGTGTAATAATTTTCTGCCTTGACTAACTGATTCGTTTTGAGATTAAAGTTTCCAAGACCGCTACAATCCAGATATGATCTGTTATTGATCTCCAAGCTCTTTTCATAAAACTTTACACATTCAGGAGAATTTTGTTTGTTCATCATTGCAGCCAGCAGATGCCAGGGCAGTAGAGTTGTTTGGATCAAGCTTTATGGCCTGCTTTAATGATTCAAGTGATTCTGTGGAATTGTTTAGAATATTTAGTCTCTCAGAGGCAAAACACAACCGGTTTGGTTTATCGCTAGAATCATTTTCAAGGTGTATATGGGACAGGATGTCTGATGGGGCCAGTATCATCAATAATCTTCCTTCTTCGGACCATTCCTTATCAAAGATACCTTCTGGTATGGCTCCTTCTTGTTGTTCTCCTCTTTGATTATCCTTTTGGATATAATGAAGGACTGTCTTTTCTTTCTCATCATAACCGGTAATGACTGAAGCATGCTGTGTAATTTCTGGAACTCCGGGAAGAATAACAATTGGCGGTATTTTAGAATCAATAACTTTTTTTAATTCGGACAAGGACGAGTTTACTATTTTGCACGTCAAGCCATAACTTTCTGCAGATTCTATTCCTTCAATCATAATGCTGCCATTAAATCCTGAATATTTTTTGGCAGTTTCTATGGCTTTGGCCATGGATAGTTTGACATTCCAGTATCTAGACACCACATTAATGGGCAGTGGAAGACAGATATTCTCTTCATCAACAAGAGGCAGCAACAATTCATGGTTCTCTTGTTCCATGAATTAGAAAAATTTTCAGAGTAATTAAAATCAATCAGAGTGGTATTGTCTAGAGTTTTGGTATAAATCAGCAAAGAGCATGTTTTATGCCTATAACGTCTTGACAACTATTCTAGCGAATTTAGGCGTAGAGGTTGACACATACCCTACATTTATTAAACAATTTTTTCGTTGGAAATTATGTGTGATAGGATAATTATTATGCATTGTACTATTTTTATTGGTGATCTATGTTGAGAAATTTACATCTGATCTTCATGTTTTTAATATTAGCACTTGGATCGTTGTATACTATAACATACCAAAATGTATCTGCAACTGGAGACGAAATCGTATCAAATACAATAAAAATCAGTGATCTTACAGCAAACGGCCCTGTTTTGTCTAATGGTGATAACTTTGGATCATCCATTGCAAACATTGGCGACCTGAATGGTGATGGTATATTAGATATTGCTGTTGGTGCATTTTATGATGATGCTGGCGGTTCTGGTAGAGGTGCCATACATGTAATGCTTATGAACAGTAATGGAAGTGTATCGAGTACAATAAAAATCAATAGCAATACAGCAAACGGCCCTGCCTTGAATGATTATGATAACTTTGGATCATCGATTGCAAACATTGGCGACCTGAATGGTGTTGGCATATCGGATATCGCAGTTGGTGCAATTGGTGATGATGCTGGCGATTCCAACAGTGGTGCCATACATGTAATGTTTATGAACAGTAATGGTACCATATCAAATACAATAAAAATCAATAACAATACAGCAAACGGCCCTATCTTGAATGATCATGATAGCTTTGGATCATCGATTGCAAACATTGGCGACCTGAATAATGATGGCGTATTAGATATTGCAGTTGGTGCAAATAATGATGATGCTGGCGGTTCCAACAGTGGTGCCATACATGTAATGCTTATGAACAGTAATGGAAGTGTATCTCACACCATAGAAATCAATGATCTTACAGCAAACGGCCCTGTCTTGAATAATAATGATAACTTTGGATCATCCATTGCAAACATTGGCGACCTGAATGGTGATGGTATATCAGATATTGCAGTTGGTGCAACTGGTGATGGTCCTGTCTCTCTTGCTATAGGTGCCATACATGTAATGTTTATGAACAGTAATGGAAGTGTATCGAGTACAATAAAAATCAATAACAATACAGCAAACGGCCCCGTCTTGAATGATTATGATAACTTTGGATCATCGATTACAAACATTGGCGACCTGAATAATGACGGTATATCAGATATTGCAGTTGGTGCACAATATGATGATGCTGGTGGTTCTAGTAGAGGTGCTATACATGTAATGCTTATGAATCGTGATGGTACCGTATCAAACACAATAGAAATCAATGATCTTACAGCAAATGGCCCCGCCTTGAATGATGGTGATGGGTTTGGATCCTCGATTGCAAACATTGGCGACCTGAATAATGACACTACATTAGATATTGCAGTTGGTGCAACTGGTGATGATGCTGGCGGTGATAGTAGAGGTGCCATACATGTCTTGTTTATAAACAGTAGTACTTTGCTTCCAACCATAACCAACATCACATCAAATACAACATCTTCTGGTGTACTCAAGGTGGGCGATACCCTATCATTCACATTGACTCTGGATTCAGCTGAGAATGATGCTACCATTAATGGCGCTTACAACTCTGTACCATTATCCTGGAACAGTATCGACAACGGAACCACATACACTGCAACATACATTATATCTGAAGGAGAATCAGATCAAATCACACCACTACAAATCACAGGTGTAACAATCACAGATAGTGCAGGCAATACGAGCTTGCCATTTGATGGTACTGACATACTAGACACCATTGATGCAAACTCTCCCCAGTTCTCTAGTGCCCAAACCCTCTCAATTTCACAGATTGTAATCACGCTAGACCATAACGTTACAAACTCTGCTGCCACTCCTACTGACTTTACACTTGGAGGGGTCACTGGTGCTTCAATTGATTCCATCGTGTCTGTCTCCAATAATACCATTACACTTGATGTCACTGGTGCAACAATCTCTGATAGTGATAATGTGACTATATCTTATGCCAGAACGTCTGGATCATTTGATGATGTGTCTGGGAATTCATTGCTAAACTTTGCAGAAAATGTAACAAGCAATCTGGACTTTACTCCGCCAATCATAACCCTGAATGGAGACAACCCACAAATAATCAAACTTGATGATGGCTATACAGAACTAGGCGCAACAACTAGTGACGGCTCGCAAGTAACCATTAATGCTACTGAATTCACTAATGCTATAGGCATCTACTCTATCTATTACGACTCTGTTGACGCATCAGGGAATCGTGCCACCCAAGTTGTCAGGACTGTAAATGTGGTTGCGGCAACTATACCTACATTCTGCGCACCTCCTGACTCTGGAGACTGGATTATAGATGTTAGTTGTACGGTTAATGCCAGTGCAACTGCCCAAGAAAATGTGATTGTTCAAAACAATTCGATTTTAATCATTCCTTCTGAAATTATTTTGGATATTGACTTTGCAGCATTTAATCTGACAGTACAGTCTGGCAGTGGAGTCTTGATTAAATCTGGTGGAACAGTCACCTGATATGGCAACAATTAAGTTCGTGTACACCTTGCAGAATTTCTAAACGCTCGTAATGTCGAATTTTGTTGCCCACCAACTATCTTTCAATGAAAAAAGAACAACATGACGAGTGATCATAGTTTTTGTGAATGTCTATGAACTACTAGCAATAATACTTGACGAGAAGGCATGTGCCACAGCCTATTCAGAAATGAAAGATGGGATGGGAACATTTTAGTCCACACTGCAAATCAAATGAGAATAAAAAATATGAAAGGTATGGTAACTGTTTACAGTTGTAAAGTATTACGCACAAGATATGTCAAAACTGGTTATTTTTTTGACACAAACACGAAGGAACTATAAACTAGACAATTACTCAGAGTGAGCAAAATTTTTCAATCAAACCGTGACCATCCTGACTCATTTCTGGATGAAATTGGGTTCCAAAAATTGGTTTTTTTTCATACTGGATGATCTCATATTTGCAGTTCTTTGATTCTGCAAGTGGGACTAGTACACTAGGCAATGCAGACATTTCAAATCTATGACTCTCAAAGACGTTCAGGGAGTCACTTGAGATTGGGTTTTCTTTGAAAATTTTGATCGTTTCGTCTCCTTTTTGAAGTGACATGGTTTTTCTAATGGTACCGCCAAGGGTAAGAGACAGGATTTCTGCACCATAACAGATTCCAAGCAGTTTCACGTTATTTTTAATTGAAAAAGTAACAATTTTGGAATTGAGTTTATTGGTCTTTTTTTCATTTCTTCTTCTACCAGACAGAATTATGGAATCATAATCTTCAAGTGAATCAAGATCTAAGAGCTGAGGAGTTTGTTTGTCAAATAGGATGTTTTTTTCACTCAAGAGATCAGTCAGATGTTTCGTATAGACTGAGCCATTATCAACAACAAGAAGCAATTAGCTGCCTACCTCAATTGAGATATAATGCATCTCTGGTATTCCGTCTTTAACAAGTATTGTTCCAATGTTTAGATTAGTTTCTTCTTCCCACATGAATACTCTGTCACTGCGTGGCTTTACAAAGTCATCAATAAATGCAAAGAGGAAATCTATGGTATCTGCACGATCATTTTCAGTAAAGAAGAACAGTTTTCCTTCATTAAATGATAGTGGAACCTGAACAGATGTTGGCTCGGCAATTCTAATCTCATTTTCTTCAAAAACGGATTTTATGATAACAATTCTATCGCTTTTGACTAGTTCTGCGGATTGATCATCCGTAGTTGCAGCAGGTACCACACCAGAAACTTTCTTCAGGTATGCTTCAAACGCTTTTTCCTGGGTTTCACCTAGCCCAACAAAATATTCTCCATTAAACGCCGCTCCAACTGCTGCAATAGTGCCTATTTGGGCAACTACCCCGCCGGCTCCTGCAGTGTATACTGTGATAAAGTAGACGTCATGATCACCCACATGATACAAGATATTATCACCAATTCTTGGATTTCTCAAAAGTGTTTTTAGTTTGGCAAAGTCTGGATCTCTGTCCAGTGCTTCCCTAACTGCAGTAGGACCAATCAATTTGGTTGTAGAGTTTAGTGGAATTTCATAGAACTTCAAGTTTCCTAGAGTAGAGAGATCATTCTCAACTACCATGTATCCTGCAAGGTTTCTGCCCTGGGAGCCTTTTAGTTCCAGTGAGAGCAGTCCCACGAATTCAGTGTGTTTAAAACCAGGCGGTTTTGCTTCAACATAATAAGTGTCAAGGCCTCGTGGAATTTCATAAAATTCATTTGCTTGGATAAATGTCTCAACATTGGTTACATGGTAAATATTATACAACTCTGTTTTCCAATTAAACAGTTCAGCAGGATATCGGACTTGTTCTTCTAACCAAGATGGAATTGGAATAATTTGTTCAGAGTATTGGCTGGCAAACATTTCTGAAAAGAAATCATCTCCGGTCCTAAGCAGTTGGATGTTGCCATCGTACGTATCGACAAGTGCGTAACCTACCAAACGCAAAAAGGGATTTCCAGCAGACCAAGGAACATCGTCTGTATCAAACCCAATAATTAACGGGATTAGCCAGTATGAATTTTCCCCATCAGTAACAGGAATTGAATCTAGTTCCTTTCCAAACAGATCATAAAGAAAGTAGGGAAACAGAATTTTCATTCTGTCGTGAACGTCTTTGTATCTCATAACATGAACCGATTCGGCTGTATATGAAAGCAAAAAGTTTGGCTCAAAGGTCCAGCTTAGTGGTGGTGAGATGTCCAATCCGCCCAAACCCGAATAAGATGCTCCTCCAAGCTCGGCGCTTTCTGAACCTCTTGAAACCGGATAGCCGGACCATGTCTGCTCAAATAGTCCGCCCTCACCATAGTAAATTTCTCTTTGCTGGAAAAACTTGCTACTGTCAACAATCTGACCGTCCGTTGCTTCAAGGGTAAGGAATCCATTTGGAACATGGGTATAAACAAGATGCTCGGTATACCACCTGTTTTCATCGCTTACAGTTGTAGGTAGAATTGGTTTCATTGAGGCAGTCCAATACAGAGTATTGTTAAAACGGAGAATGTCATTGTCTTCAAAGTCAACATATGGAATTAGTCCGATTTCAGGCTTTAATTTGGCAAAAGCTCCTTCCCAATCCCAGACTCGAATTACATCAAGGACGTCACTGTTTTGTTGCACATAATTACTAATGTTATTTGGAGAGACAGGTGTTAGCTTTACATTATGAATGGTTTCCTGCACGCTATCTAGCTCACCAAGGAATCGATTTACTCCAATTTGTTGAGCTGTGTACGGTCCCAGATATTCAATCTTTTTTGCATCAGCGACACTATTGTTAACAAAAATGATGACAAATATAATAATTGCAATTGCAAGAATTGTTACAATTCTAATAATTACGTCTCTCTTAAACATATGAGTTAGGACGCGTGATCGAATTCTATCAACTGCAGAAAATACGACTAGTGCAAAACCGATGAAAAGTATGCCGCCAATCACATATCTTGTATTGTAATCAATTTGGTCAGTAAAAAAGAGATTAAAACCGACCCAGATTATGCCAATGCCGATTATTCCCTCAATAGTTGAGACGTATCTTAGATATCTGGGTTTTCCCTCGTTAGAATCCTGGATAAATGAGGTTACTATTTGAATAATTCTATGAATCCCAACAAACAAGAGTAAACGTAGCCCAATTGCCCCAAGTATTGGTGAGATCAGTATCACCAAAGCAGGAATCATTGGAACGACATTTTCAACTGCATAGCTTGGATCAGTATCTGGAGTTACAAAGGGTAATGAGAATAATTTTGGAATATTTTCAATTCCCAGAGTATTTCCATCAATAAATGATGATGCTGCAAATCCAAACATGGTATTTGCAAAGAATGCGCCAAAAAGCAGTATCTTTGTAATTTGCCAGATGACAAATTGTGGAGGAGTTAACTTGTAATCCCTGAAACTTTTGATATCACTTGTGACAGGCTGCCGTCCTCCCCTAGCAAGCAATCCAATTGCTGTGCTAATTGTAAACCAGAAAATTGAAGATCTTCCAACAATATTTACACGTGCAAGAGCAATTGCAGACAGGATTATTGCAGATATGAGAGCATAATAGAGAGGTTTGGTGAATTGATCACCAAATTCAGTGAAATTCATTGATAAAATTACTGTCTGATTCCCCACTATGACAAAGATTACTATGCCTATAATGGCAACAATACCCAATTTGACAAATTTTCCCATGTCAGGAGGCGGAGTAGGCTTGTCAATAGAGGCGTTATACAAAATCAAATTTCGTTGTAATTTGGTAAATTAATGTCTTCCCAGCAAAATCAGTTAACCCGGATGTGCTCACAATCATGACCAATCCGGAGGTGGAACAGGCAGAAGGTGGTTTTGATAGATCTTTGCATTTTTAGCCGATTTTGAGCACATTTGTAATTGTCTACAGTTTTAAAGTTCCTTTGTGTTTGTGTCAAAAAAATATCCTGTTTTGACATATCTTGTGCGTAATACTACAAAACTGTAGACAGTTACGTACATCGGGTTAAGAGTTTAGGTCTCCTGACTAGAACATCTAAAATTCGTGCTCAACCTAAACTCTTACCATTGGTTAACTGCAAAATCAAGCTACTGTAGCCAGTTTTTTGCAGATCATGTAGACTGCTGCAAATGTTGGAATTGTGACTTTTTCGTTGATATATGGGCCAAATTTTTTGTTTTTTAGACGAAATTCTACTGGACAGTTTGCAAAAATTTCTACTGAATCATCGCCAAGAAGAGATGCCTCAAAATACGGATCAAATTTGGCTAAATTTTCACAGAGAATTTTTGTGAGACCGCTTTTGCTGTTAATGGAGCCAGGCAATCTAAAGATTCTATGAATATCCACTGTCACATTAGGATCAATTTTTACTCCGATTTTTTCAGAGACATCATCAAGGGTTTTTTGGAAAGCAGAATAACCGTTTGCAAGCAGTTCTGAGATGATTTTTGAGCGCTTTGATTTGGAACCAAACACTTGTTTGGAAAACCTTCCCCTCCACCCCTTTTCATTAAAATCCGGAAAAGACAAGCGATCTGCTTTGAATTTCTTCATTCCAAATTTTTCGGGAATGGCGCCGTTAAACATGATGTAATCTACCAGATCTGATCTTTCCCTAGAACCAATTTGTTGAAATTGTGAATCATGCACATGAACGTGAAATCCTTCATTGCCAGAAAAATAGACATGAATGTCTTTTTGAGATATTGCAAGATCGCTGATTAGAACTTTGGATAGCTTGGATACTTCGGTTTTTGAGGAATCAATGCAATTTTTGCATGGCAGTGATTTCTTTTCTATTTTTGCAGAATTACATTTTAGGCATCTTTGGGAATTTTTTGAGACCTCGTTGCATTCGCCGCATATTGATACCGTATGATTTTCCCTGCAGGGCAGATTAAGATCTTTTGCATCAATATCAAAAATCAGATCAGCTTCCTTCCAGTCTTTTTCGTTCATAGGCAGGTTAGGGAATGAATAGCATGCGTTTGAACAATAAACGTCAGATGGAATATTTTTCATAAATAGCAGATGCAGTTCCTTGTCATCTTTTATTTGGATGTGACGAATCATTCCAGAATTAAATTTTTGATACCCAAATTCTCTTTCAGACGGACGTTTGGGTACTCTGATCAGATCAGTATGCTCAAAATAGTATTTTTTGAACGAATCTTCCAGGAATTTAATGTCAGTTTCTTTCATTGCTTCTCTTTCCAAATTGTAGCGGATTAATGATATTATCACATTCTGGAATGGCAAAACAGAGATCATTCGTTCTTAGTTTCTCACAAGAAGGACAAATGTATTTGGTGGCTCTGCCAAAAGTTCCAGCTAGATGGTTCAGTTGGTAAAGGGTGACTTTTTCATTATAATCAGGGGCATTCTTGAACAAGGGTGCAACCTGTTCTACTGATTGTCCTTTTGATAACAGAAATGTCCCAAGCATGAACCTGCCTGAATGTGAAAGGTTTTCTCCTTTCTCTAGTACTTCAATTGCATGTTTTATGCATGGTGGATATTCTCCAGTACTTGTAGTAGAGGTAACAAATTTTTTTGACAGTAAAACAAGTTTGTTTACAGAATCCTCAAAACCGGGAATCATTGTGGGAGTTTTTGCACCAATAATTTTTGAATTGATATATGTTCCCAGCTCTTTTCTTATCAATCTGACTGTCTCATGTGGAGTAAGAAAGACCCGTCCATCGTCTACATGCCTGTTGACTAGTTTCCATTCTCTTTCATGAAAGTTAATTGAATGCTTTAGATAATCAGATACTGGGATGACAAAGTAATCATCAAGTTTCTCAACTTGGACTGAAAAGAGATCATCAATTATTCTAATTGCCAGTTCTTTTTTTGATTCGTCTGAGATATTTCCCAGATCTTTTTCAAGATATTTTTCTGCACGTCTTGCCTCTGCAAGCGCAAATCTCTTGATCAGAGTGTGCATGCCGCTTAGCTTTAATAGCACGATTGCCAAAAGAAACGAAAAGACCTCCCTTGGAAGCTCTGCCTCTTTTGAGACACGGTCTCCAACTAGATCAGACTGGTATATCTTGCCACTTGCTGCAACCTGAATCCGCTCAAAGGCCTTTTCAACTAGTTGTTTCAGATCAGGATCCGCTCCAAACTGTTCCAGTGAGAATCCCTTATCTTTGAGATACTGGCCGGCATCCGCTAAAAAGGGATACTTTGCAATTTCATCCTGTCCGAGTGCAAACATGATAATGATTTACCTGATTTACTTAAAAATCTGATTTTAAAATGTGGACACTAGAATTTATGCGTAATTGACCAAAATAACAAACAACAATCGACTTGTACGCATCAACATGTTCACATTTGATATGATGGTAACAGACCTTTTGTGTAATTAGTGTGATTTTTTTCAACATTCTATATTTTGCATAATTTTATGCCTAAAAATTCAAAATTTCAGAATAATTCGAGAAAATATCTTCCAAAAATTGTACCTAGAAATAATTACGCAATACGTCTAATGATTTTGTTAGAGTATTGTTGAAATGGTTGGCGCGGTTTAGTCAATTACGCATAATCTCTTCTGTGTTTTACCCTTGTGTCCAAAGACGCCTCCTCAGTTTGGTTCAGTATCTTTTTTCGTAACTGTACAGTTTTGGAGTATTACGTACAAGGTATGTCAAAACAGGTTATTTTTTTGACACAAGCACGAAGTAACTTCAAAACTCTAGACAATTACCTTTTTTCTCGTTCTTGCCCTTTTCCCCTTGCAAGGGCTTGTGAGATGGTGGCGTATGTGGATTTTCATAATAGGATCGTTTATGTTTTAATTTATCATTTGATCTTGTCAAACTGCTAATTGATCTTGTCAGACTTTTATTGTGTTTTATTAGATCATCTATGAATAATCAGAGTTGTTTGTTTTCTCGTCTTAATTCTAGAATAATTTTGTCAGACTTGCCTCAGATCAGAAGATGGATGAGGTTACTCAGATCTCCCAGTTTAATTTTGATGATTTAGGCGTGAAGGTTGATTCATACTATAGATCAAGACTTTGATCATCAGCATGTCAGGTGAGTGTTCCACCGGATTTAATCAAAACTCCACCGCCGGATTGTACTGTTAGATTGAATGTTGTAAAGTCAATATTCAGTGTAATTCCAGATGGGATGTTCAGAACCGAACCATTCTGAACAATCACACTTTCCGGAGCAACGGCATTGGCATCAAGTGTACAACTATTAGTTATTATCCAGTCTCCAGAGTCAGGAATTACACATGGGTCAGATGGAGTGGTGTCTGATACAATTACAGTCCTGTTAACCTGTATTGCACTATTCCCTGATGCGTCAACAGAGTCATAATAGATGGTGTATGTGCCCAATGTATCAGTGAAATTTGCAGAGTTTATGGTTATTGTAGAGCCGTCGTTAGTTGTGGCGTTTAGTTCTGTATAGCCATCACCGAGTTCTATTGTCTGCGGATTGGCTCCGTTCAGTGTTATGACGGGAGGAGTGGTGTCAGATACAATTACAGTCCTGTTAACCTGGATGGCATTATTTCCTGATATATCAACAGAGTCATAATAGATAGTGTATGTGCCCAATATATCAGTGAAATTTGCAGAGTTTATGGTTATTGTAGAGTTGTCGTTAGTTGTGGCACCAAGCTCTGTGTATCCTGCTCCCTGCTCTATGGTCTGTGGATTATTACCAAGTAGGGAAATGACTGGTGGTGTGGTGTCAAAAGTGGTTGCGATGGGGTTGCCGGTTGTTGCAACAATCTGATTGCCATAAATGTCCTGTACTGCACCAGCACCAATGTCTAGCACTGATGTGGTAAATGCGATTACGGACTGGTGGTTGACCAGAGTCATGTTGAATGATATTGTTGTATCATTGGCAGTAGTGATTAGTTCCAGAGTCGATAGCGTTACAGCGCCAGTACTGGTATTGTTATCCCTGATGGATAAACCAGTAGAGTTTATTGTAGAGACGTTGATTGTCTTGTTAAATGTGATTGTAAAGATGCCTGTTCCCTCATTTAGGACTGCTGATGAGAATACAGGTAAAGTGCTGTCAACTACAATTACGGTCCTGATAACCTGGGCAGTATTGTTGAAAGCGTCTGTTGAATCGTAATAGATGTAGTATGTGCCCACTAGATCAGTGAAATTTGCAGAGTTTATGGTTATGGTAGAGCCGTCGTTAGTTGTGGCGTTTAGTTCTGTATAGCCATCACCGAGTTCTATTATTTGTGGATTGGCTCCGTTCAGTGTTATGACTGGAGGAGTGGTGTCTGATACAATTACAGTCCTGTTGACTTGGATTGCGTTATTGCCTGCTGTATCTGTTGAATCATAATAGATAGTGTATGTGCCCAGTAGATCAGTGAAATTTGCAGAGTTTATGGTTATTGTAGAGCCGTCATTAGTTGTGGCGCCGAGTTCGGTGTATCCTGCTCCCTGCTCTATGATTTGTGGGTTGGATCCATTCAATGTGATGATTGGAGAGTTTGCATCAACACCTGGAGAAAAAATACTGGGTATGGTTGCAGCCAGAGTAGTGGGATTTCCAACAGTATCAACTAGTGTGATATTGTATGTAATGCCTGCAGTTGCATCATCATCAATGTCCGTGTCTCCCTCTGCAACAGTATATGTAAGATCATAGTAGACTGGCGTTACTAGTTTTTCTGGTGCAGAGACGCTATAAAATGAACCTGAATTTTGGTTATTGTACTCTGTTTTTATCCAGTCAGCAGTCCTTACAGTATCTGATATTCTAATCTCATCTATTTGGCCGGTGAAGAATTCATTAAGATTGTTCACCTGTTGTCCTACACGGAACTCGTTCAGTACAGTACTCCATGATTTGGTGCCTGTGATATCAGGAGAACCGTCAATGTATGTCCTAACTGTTGCTCCATCATATGTCATGGCAAAATGATACCAGTCGTTTGTTGTCGGGGTTGTGTTTAGTGTTATATCGTCACCATAACCGCCAACGATCAGATTGCTACTGTTTTGGAACAGTCCATATGCCTGTCCTATACCTTCAGTACCATAAACTAGTACCCCCTGAAAATCGACTGGAAGACTAGCGTGGTTGACCCATGCAGATAATGTTCGTGAACTGTTTCCTGATGGGAATTCAGAGTCACTATATGAGATATAGTCATTGCCATCAAAGCTCCTTGCGCCGCCAATTATTCCTGTTGTTCCAGTAGAGTTGAAATTTGTACCATCATTATCATTACTAGTAGAGTCTAGCATGTCACCATCAAAGTGCCACACACCATCATAGTCTGAATCCCATACTGCCGTTGCATTCTGTCCGTCAGTTACGATCGAATTGGAATAATACATGTAGATTTTGGTGTCATTAGAGGCATATAATGTTGGAATCATTATCCACGCAGACAGATTGCCAGAGGTGTGATTGTTTGAGAATGATGTTATCTCATAGTGTAGTGGTGTGTCATTAATGGTAGTAAAACGAATGTCCTGCCCAGAGGCCTGTACGGTTGCGTTGTTTAGGTTTGGATCATTTTGTATTGAGACCAAGAGAGGGAAATTGGTGTGCTCTGCGCTACCAGATACCATGGTGTTGTTGATGGTGATTGTCTTTCTATAGTCAAAACTGGATGTAGGTGTTGTTTCACTTAATGTTATAGTTTCATTGTTTATGGTTCCGCTCAATAGTGTCAGTCCAGTTTCATTGTTTGCATTAATTTGAATAACAATGTCATCACCAATACCCAGTGTTCCATTATTTGGAGTGATGGATGTGAATGTTAGGGTTGGTGGAATGGTATCAAGTGTGGTTGTGATGGGGTTGTCTGTTGACATTATAATTGTATTGCCAGATATGTCCCGTACTGCACCAGCACCAATGTCCAGCACTAAGACGTTAAATGCAATGACTGACTGACGATTGACCATAGTCATGTTGAATGATATTATTGCACCGTTGGCAGTTGTGGTTAGTTCCAGAGTTGATAGTGTTATAGTACTAGTACTGGTACTGGTGTTGTTATCTCTGATGGAGAATCCAATAGAGTTTATGGAAGAGGCAGTGATTATCTCGTTAAATGTGATTGTAAAGGTGCCAGTTCCCTCATTTAGTACTGCTGATGCGAATGTTGGTGGAGTGGTGTCAACTACGTTTACAGTTCTGATAACCTGGATGGCAGTATTGTTGGAAGCGTCAGTTGAATCGTAATAGATAGTGTATGTGCCCAGTAGATCAGTGAAATTTGTAGAGTTTATGGTTATGGTAGAGCCGTCGTTAGTTATGGCGTTTAGTTCGGTGTATCCTTCTCCCTGCTCTATTGTCTGTGGATTGGTTCCGTTCAGTGTGATGATTGGTGCCTGTGATATCAGGGGCAGTGGTGTCAACTACGTTTACGGTCCTGTTGACCTGGATGGCAGTCATTATTGTTGAAAGCGTCAGTTGAATCGTAATAGATAGTGTATGTGCCCAGTAGATCAGTGAAATTTGTAGAGTTTATGGTTATGGTAGAGCCGTCGTTAGTTGTGGCGTTTAGTTCGGTGTATCCTGCTCCCTGCTCTATTGTCTGCGGATTGGTTCCATTCAGTGTGATGATTGGGGCAGTGGTGTCAGATACAATTACAGTCCTGTTGACTTGGATTGCGTTATTGCCTGCTGTATCTGTTGAATCATAATAGATAGTGTATGTGCCCAGTAGATCAGTGAAATTTGTAGAGTTTATGGTTATGGTAGAGCCGTCGTTAGTTGTGGCGTTTAGTTCGGTGTATCCTTCTCCCTGCTCTATGATTTGTGGGTTGAGTCCATTCAATGTGATGATTGGAGAGTTTGCATCAACACCTGGAGAAGAAATACTGGGTATGGTTGCAGCCAGAGTAGTGGGATTTCCAGCCGTATCAACTAGTGTGATATTGTATGTAATGCCTGCAGTTGCATCATCATCAATGTCCGTGTCTCCCTCTGCAACAGTATATGTAAGATCATAGTAGACTGGCGTTACTAGTTTTTCTGGTGCAGAGACGCTATAAAATGAACCTGAATTTTGGTTATTGTACTCTGTTTTTATCCAGTCAGCAGTCCTTACAGTATCTGATATTCTAATCTCATCTATTTGGCCGGTGAAGAATTCATTAAGATTGTTCACCTGTTGTCCTACACGGAACTCGTTCAGTACAGTACTCCATGATTTGGTGCCTGTGATATCAGGAGAACCGTCAATGTATGTCCTAACTGTTGCTCCATCATATGTCATGGCAAAATGATACCAGTCGTTTGTTGTCGGGGTTGTGTTTAGTGTTATATCATCAGCATAACCGCCAACGATCAGATTGCTACTGTTTTGGAACAGTCCATATGCCTGTCCTGTACCTTCAGTACCATAAACTAGTACCCCCTGAAAACCGACTGGAAGACTAACGTGGTTGACCCATGCAGATAATGTTCGTGGATTATTTCCTGATGGGAATTCAGAGTCACTATATGAGATATAGTCATTGCCATCAAAGCTCCTTGCGCCGCCAATTATTCCTGTTGTTCCAGTAGAGTTGAAATTTGTACCATCATTATCATTACTAGTAGAGTCTAGCATGTCACCATCAAAGTGCCACACACCATCATAGTCTGAATCCCATACTGCCGTTGCATTCTGTCCGTCAGTTACGATCGAATTGGAATAATACATGTAGATTTTGGTGTCATTAGAGGCATATAATGTTGGAATCATTATCCACGCAGACAGATTGCCAGAGGTGTGATTGTTTGAGAATGATGTTATCTCATAGTGTAGTGGTGTGTCATTAATGGTAGTAAAACGAATGTCCTGCCCAGAGGCCTGTACGGTTGCGTTGTTTAGGTTTGGATCATTTTGTATTGAGACCAAGAGAGGGAAATTGGTGTGCTCTGCGCTACCAGATACCATGGTGTTGTTGATGGTGATTGTCTTTCTATAGTCAAAACTGGATGTAGGTGTTGTTTCACTTGATGTTATAGTTTCATTGTTTATGGTTCCGCTCAATAGTGTCAGTCCAGTTTCATTGTTTGCATTAATTTGAATAACAATGTCATCACCAATACCCAGTGTTCCATTATTTGGAGTGATGGATGTGAATGTTAGGGTTGGTGGAATGGTATCAAGTGTGGTTGTGATGGGGTTGTCTGTTGACATTATAATTGTATTGCCAGATATGTCCCGTACTGCACCAGCACCAATGTCCAGCACTAAGACGTTAAATGCAATGACTGACTGACGATTAGTCATAGTCATGTTGAATGATATTATTGTACCGTTGGCAGTTGTGGTTAGTTCCAGAGTTGATAGTGTTATAGTACTAGTACTGGTGTTGTTATCTCTGATGGAGAATCCAATAGAGTTTATGGAAGAGGCAGTGATTATCTCGTTAAATGTGATTGTAAAGGTGCCAGTTCCCTCATTTAGTACTGCTGATGAGAATGTTGGTGGAGTGGTGTCAACTACGTTTACAGTTCTGATAACCTGGATGGCAGTATTGTTGGAAGCGTCAGTTGAATCGTAATAGATAGTGTATGTACCCACTAGATCAGTGAAATTTGTAGAGTTTATGGTTATTGTAGAGCTGTCGTTAGTTATGGCGCCTAGTTCTGTGTATCCTGCTCCCTGCTCTATTGTCTGTGGATTGGTTCCGTTCAGTGTAATGACCGGAGAGTTTGCATCAATGGTGTCTAGTATGTCAGTACCATCAAATGGCAAGCTCGTATTGCCTGCACTATCTGTGATTGTTACACCTGTGATTTGAAGTGGTGTGATCTGATCCGCATCTCCTTCAGATATGGTGTATGTTGCAGTGTATGTGGTTCCGTTGTCGATACTGTTCCAGGATAATGGTACAGAGTTGTAAGTACCGTTAATGGTAGCACCATTCTCAGCTGAATCCAGAGACAATGTGAATGATATGGTATCGCCCACCTTGAGTACACCAGAAGATGTGGCATTTGATGTGATGTTGGTTATGGTTGGCGGAATTATATCAGCCACAAACAATACATGTATGGCGCCTCTATTAGTACCGCCAGCATCATCAGCATATGCACCAACTGCAATATCGAATATGCCATCAGCATTCAGGTCGCCAATGTTTGCAATCGATATTCCAAAGTTATCATTATTATTCAAGACGGGGCCGTTTGCTGTATTGTTATTGATTTCTATTGTGTTTGATACACTTCCATTACTGTTCATAAGCATTACATGTATGGCACCTCTATTAGTACCGCCAGCATCATCATTAGATGCACCAACTGCAATATCTGATATACCATCACCGTTCAGGTCGCCAATGTTTGCAATGGATGATCCAAAGAGATCATTATTATTCAAGACAGGGCCGTTTGCTGTATTGTTATTGATTTTTATTGTACTTGATACACTTCCATTACTGTTCATAAGCATTACATGTATGGCACCTATAGTAAAAAAGGCAGGACCATCACCCTCTGCACCAACTGCGATATCTAATATGCCATCATTGTTCAGGTCGCCAATGTTTGCAATGGATGATCCAAAGTAGTCATAATCAATCAAGGCAGGGCCGTTTGCTGTATTGTTATTGATTTCTATTGTGTTTGATACGGTACCATTACTGTTCATAAGCATTACATGTATGGCACCTCTATCAGAACCGCCGGCATCATCACCATTTGCACCAACTGCAATATCTGATATACTATCATTATTCAGGTCGCCAATGTTTGCAATCGAGAATCCAAAGCTATCACCATCCAACAAGACAGGGCCGTTTGCCGTATTGTTATTGATTTCTATTGTATTTGATACACTTCCATTACTGTTCATAAGCATTACATGTATGGCACCTCTGCTAGCACCGCCAGCATCATCACCAGTTGCACCAACTGCAATATCCGATATACCGTCACCATTCAGGTCGCCAATGTTTGCAATGGATGATCCAAAGAAATCATTATTATTCAAGACGGGGCCGTTTGCCGTATTGTTATTGATTTCTATTGTATTTGATACACTTCCATTACTGTTCATAAGCATTACATGTATGGCACCTCTATTCTCACCGCCAGCATCATCACCAGTTGCACCAACTGCAATATCCGATATACCGTCACCATTCAGGTCGCCAATGTTTGCAATCGATATTCCAAAGAAATCATTATTATTCAAGACGGGGCCGTTTGCCGTATTGTTATTGATTTCTATGACGTTTGATACGATTTCGTCTCCAGTTGCAGATACATTTTGGTATGTTATAGTATACAACGATCCAAGTGCTAATATTAAAAACATGAAGATCAGATGTAAATTTCTCAATATAGATCACCAATAAAAATAGTACAATGCATAATAATTATTCCATCACACATAATTTCCAACGAAAAAATTGTTTAATAAATGTAGGGTATGTGTCAACCTCTACGCCTAAATTCGCTAGAATAGCTGTCAAGACGTTATAGGCATAAAACATGTTCTTTGCTGATTTATACCAAAACTCTAGACAATACCACTCTGATTGATTTTAATTACTCTGAAAATTTTTCTAATTCATGGAACAAGAGAACCATGAATTGTTGTTGCCTCTTGTTGATGAAGAGAATATCTGTCTTCCACTGCCCATTAATGTGGTGTCTAGATACTGGAATGTCAAACTATCCATGGCCAAAGCCATAGAAACTGCCAAAAAATATTCAGGATTTGATGGCAGCATTATGATTGAAGGAATAGAATCTGCAGAAAGACATGGCTTGACATGCAAAATAGTAAACTCGTCCTTGTCCGAATTAAAAAAAGTTATTGATTCTAAAATACCGCCAATTGTTATTCTTCCCGGAGTTCCAGAAATTACACAACATGCTTCAGTCATTACCGGTTATGATGAGAAAGAAAAGACAGTCCTTCATTATATCCAAAAGGATAATCAAAGAGGAGAACAACAAGAAGGAGCCATACCAGAAGGTATCTTTGATAAGGAATGGTCCGAAGAAGGAAGATTATTGATGATACTGGCCCCATCAGACATCCTGTCCCATATACACCTTGAAAATGATTCTAGCGATAAACCAAACCGGTTGTGTTTTGCCTCTGAGAGACTAAATATTCTAAACAATTCCACAGAATCACTTGAATCATTAAAGCAGGCAATAAAGCTTGATCCAAACAACTCTACTGCCCTGCATCTGCTGGCTGCAATGATGAACAAACAAAATTCTCCTGAATGTGTAAAGTTTTATGAAAAGAGCTTGGAGATCAATAACAGATCATATCTGGCTTGTAGCGGTCTTGGAAACTTTAATCTCAAAACGAATCAGTTAGTCAAGGCAGAAAATTATTACACTAGAGCCATTGAAATTAATCCAAAAAGATCCGCCAAAATTTACAAAAATCGTGCTTTTCTTAGAGAAAAACAAGACAAAAATTCTGATGCAAAAAAAGATCTTCAAAGTTATCTAAAGTATCTTCCACAGGCCCCAGACAGGGGAGTAATAGAGCAGGCAATCAGGGAATTGTAATGCAGAGCGGGATTTGAACCCGCGGCCTTTAGCTTGGGAAGCTAACGTCATACCAGACTAAACTAACTCTGCCTGCGCAGATCTTTAGTTAGCCCTCTAAAAATGATTTTTCTTTTACTGCATCTGGCAAGAATCATCTTACCAATTTTAGATAGGGCATTTGTATTGGATAGCACTTTACTATCTACTGATTTCGTATCATTAAATTGTGTATGCTCAATTGTTACAGATTCTACCTTGTCTTTGCATGGATCTAAAACATGGGAGAAAATGAGATGCTTAATTTAAGACCCTCCACAAATTTCTCTATATAGTTAGAGATTATGCGTAACTGTCTACAGTTTTAAAGTATTACGCACAAGATGTGTCAAATCGTATTGTTTTTTTGACACAAACACGAAGGAACTTTAAAAGTCTAGACAATTACATAAAACATGTTATTTGCTAACTATACTTCCTAACATAAGTTCACCTACAATCATTTCTTTGCATGTACTTTAGAATAGATAATACCCCCATCTGTATAGTCATCTGTATAGTACAGCGAGCCTTTTCTTGTGTGCTTTTTAATTAGAGTTTATGCGTAATCGACTAAAATAACAATCGACTTGTGCGCATCAACTTGTTCACATTTGACACGATGGTAAACATTTCTCAGACGATAGGTTTAGATCCTGGCATATTCTTTGCTTTGATATGTCCCAATACGAAATGCTAGCTCCAAATCAATTGATAAAGCTGCTTGAGAGCAAAGACAAGGCGCTATATGAAAAGGACAATGCACTATATGAAAAGGACAAGATAATAGCAGAACAAGATGCGCTATGGACTGCAACAAAGGCCAGGGAACGTAGATATCAAGGAAAAGAAGGTTCGTGAATTTGCACATAAACTAGAGATATGCCACATCATAATGTCAACGACAGAACATTTGCATGCATTTACAGGATATCAAATCGATGATTTTTTTTTTGGTTGTTAAAACATGTTAGAGAATTCATACTAGACCATCTAGATGAAATGCCGTTATTTGATATTGAATCAAATGAACGGGAATCTGATGCAGGAAACAGATGCAAGCTTGATCCAGAACACGCATTACTAATGGGACTGATGAAAAAGAGATCAAACGTTACACAAGACAACTAGCAGCATTGTTTGGAATTGATCAGACCACGGTGTGTAGATATATCAAGCTTGTAGATAAGATATTAAAACGCATTTTGCCCACTGCAAAGAATATGTCTGACATAATACAATCAGATGAGAAACCCATACAACAAATACAAAAGGTGCTGGGCAACACCTTACTAATTGATGGAACACATGTACCTGTACAGAGATCAGAGGATTCTGTGCAAAGAAATAAATCATACTCTGGCAAAAAGAAACGATTTACGTTCAACACAGAGATAATAACAAACAGCAAAGGAATCATAATCCACAAAACCAAGAGCTATCTTGGTTCTAGTCATGATTTTAGCATATTCAAAAAAGAATCTGAATCAATCTTAAATATAATAAAATTACTGACTGGAAGCAGTAAAACAAAGCTATACTCTGACAAGGGATTTTTAGGAATATCGGATTACCTTGATAACAACACACACACAATCCATGCAACCTAAAAAGAGATCAAAGAATCGCCAACTGACAGAACGAGAACGGGCAAAAAACAGAAAGATAAACAGAGTCAGAGCCAGGGTGGAGCACACCATAGGTGACATGAAAACCTATGCAAGAATGGTTGATGCATATGATGGTAACTAGAAGAGTTTGAAACAGAGTTTAGCGTGGTAACAGGTCTTGTCAATCTGCGTACAATGTGGAAAAAGATACGGTCTAGATGGAAAAAGGGTGAACCGCCACCACCGCCATGGACTGTATATTTTGATTAGATATATGGTAAAATATCACAATGCTACGCTGTGCGTATTTTCACAAGCTGATTATTTTGCATGTTTAATAATTTATTTTGTATTTTTTGTAAAGTTTGACTGACTTTAATTATTTTGAGATGTATGATTTTGTTAGAGTTTGTAACTATATGTGAAGAAAAAGGCAAGGAATTCAGATGGTTGGCGTGATTTAGTCAATTACGCATAAACTCTACTAGTTTAAATTATGTTTTTTAAAAAACCAACTAGTATGCAGATTGGCTGTCATGTATCAATAGCAGGATCAATTGACAAGGCAGTAGATAATGCAGTCAAAAGAGAGTGTTCTGCTTTTCAGATATTTACAAGAAACCCAAGGGGCTGGCATGTAAAAGAACTCACCAAAGACGATATTTCCAAGTTCAAATCAAAACTAAAGGCAAGTAAAATCGACAGATTTGCGACATGCGTGCACATGCCATATTTGCCAAATCTTGCCACTCCAAAAGACGATGGATTTGAAAAATCAGTGAAAACTTTGGAGGCTGAAATTAAGAGATGTGCACAGCTGGGAATTCCATATCTTGTAACGCATCTTGGCAGTCATTTGGGAACAGGTGACGAGGCTGGAATTGAGAGGCTGGTAAAAGGCCTGACAAGAGCAGCACAGACAGAAAATGACGTGGTTATTCTTTTAGAGAATACAGCAGGTCAGAAAAACTCTGTTGGTTCTGATTTTAAGCAGCTAGGGGAGATTTACAATCAGTTAAAGCCTGCAAAAAGATTCGGCATTTGTTTTGACTCGTGTCATGCATTCGTTTCAGGATATGATTTGAGAACCGAGGACAAGGTCAGTCAAACTTTTGAGGAATTTGACAGACATGTAGGAATAAAGAAATTAAAGATCATTCATCTAAATGATGCCAGAGGGCAGATCGGTTGCAATCTTGACAGGCACTATCACTTAGGTTTAGGTGGAATTGGAGAAAATGGCATTGCTTCTATTGTAAGGTTTGCAAACATGAGAAAGATACCCATAATTTTAGAGACCCCAATTGATGATGACAGGGATGACTTTGAGAACATTAGAAAGGCAAAAGAGTTTGCGTAGAGATTTATTTTACGGGCAAGGTAACAAGACAATGGATTATGAAGCAGTCATGAAACTAGCGCTTGAGCGCGGATTCTACTTTCCTAGCTGTGAGGTTTATGCAGATGCACAAGCCGGATTTTGGGAGTATGGACCATCCGGAGTTGGGTTGAAAAATAAATTTCTTGAATTATGGAGACGGGAGCTTGTCAGAAGAGATGGGATGCTTGAGATTGACGGCTCTCAGATAATGTCAAAGTCAGTTTTTGAGGCATCAGGTCATTTGAGCAACTTTGCTGATCCAATAATAAAATGCACAAAATGCAATTCAACATTTAGGGCAGACAGGGTAATAGCAGACATTACGCAGATTGAAATTCCTGAAGGGGCGGATTTGGATGAATTTGACAATGCCATCTCACAAAATAACATAAAGTGTCCAAGATGCAAGGGGGATTTTGAAGAGACAGAGAGATTCAACATGATGTTCAGAATAGGCATTGGCCCTCAAGGAGAAGAGGCATACCTTAGACCTGAAACATGCCAGTCAATATTTGTAGACTTTCCTCGACTGTTCAAGACCATGCGAGGAAGACTTCCTTTAGGAATAGCTCAGGTGGGAAAGAGTTTTAGAAATGAGATAGCGCCAAGACAGAGTCTGCTGCGTCTTCGGGAATTTTATCAGGCAGAAATCGAGGTATTTTGCAATCCTGCAAGACTAGACAAAGTAGAAAAGTTTGCAGAGATTCAAGACACGGTAATCAGAATCCAGACAGATGCGGAACCTGTTTCAATGACATGCAAAGAGGCAGTAGAATCAGGCATCATTCCAAACAAGTTTGTCGCATATTACTTGGGAATCTTGGCAGAATTTTATGAAAAGACGGGAATAGATACTACAAAAAGCAGGTTCAGAAGACTCGGTGATAAAGAAAAGGCATTCTATGCTAGAGTGGCATTTGATTTTGAGGTAGAGACCACAATGGGATGGCTGGAACTAGTTGCATGTAACTATAGATCAGATTACGACTTGTCCAGCCATGCAAAAAAGAGCAAGGAGAAATTTGAGGTGATGGATAATGATGAAAAGGTTCTGCCTCACGTCTTTGAGATTTCAATGGGGGTGGACAGGAGTCTTTACACCGTCCTAGAGCACAGTTTGAGAGATGACAAGGAGCACGAGAGAACGGTTTTGTCTCTAAAACCCTATCTGTCACCCACTCATATTGGAGTTTTGTCACTTGTTAAAAAAGACGGATTGAAAGAAAAGACTGACGAGATTTATCTTCAAATCAAGAGAAAATGTGACGCATTTTTGGATCACTCTGGAGCAATAGGACGAAGGTACAGAAGACTGGATGAGGCCGGCACGCCATATGCAATAACTATCGATCACCAAACCTTGGAAGATGATACGGTGACCATTCGAATGAGAGACAGCATGGAGCAGAAAAGAATCAACATTTCAGAGCTGGACGCTATAATTGCCCAGTCAATTGCATATCCATAAACCAGTAACACAGTTTAGAGATTGAGAATATTATGATTGTTTCAGAGCAATGTCTGTATTTTATATTCAAAGAAATCTTTTTGGCAGCATGTGCTTGTCGGATAATCTGTCCTCAGCATAGACAGAAATGATCTCCAGAAATTACTAAGTCTAAAGCGGTAGATAGGAATGCAGTACTTGATGGAATTGCATACCTTGATCGTATGTATCAACCACTGCGCCTAAATCCACTAAATTAGTCAAGACGTTATAGGCATAAAACATGTTATTTGCTGATTCATACCTCTAGACAATTACGGACTTTGCTGTAATCCTGACAGTGCAGTAACAACTCTTGCCCAATGGAAAAATTTAGGGTCATCAGACCAGCCATTGCCTGAATTTTCCATTTTTGATAATGCCTGCATTTGTGATATTTTTCACAAATATTCAGGTCTGCAAGGGGATTAAGGTTTAATATTCATCAGATTTTGTGTTTCAGCAGGGTATGTCAAAAGAAAGAATCGGTGAGAATGCTCAAATCTCCATAATAATTCCCACCTATAACGAATCAGAAAATATTATCAGGATTTTACATTCTATCAGGGAGATCATACCAAAGAGCATACGGACACAGGCAATTGTAGTAGATGACAACTCGCCGGATGGGACCGGAAAGCTGGTAGAGGATTATCTGAAAAATGTCAAAAAAATGGCAGATTACACGATAGAGATTATTCACAGAAAAACCAAGGAAGGTCTTGGTTCTGCAATTCTCAAGGGAATTCAGCAGGCAAGAGGAGATACAATTGTAGTAATGGATAGTGATTTTTCACATCCGCCGCAGATAATTCTCAAACTAATTGAATCGATAAAAAAATACCAGTACGATATCGCAGTGGCATCACGTTACATCAAGGGCGGGAAGATTCAGGGCTGGTCATTAAAAAGAAAAGTCATGAGCAGGTTTGCAACTTTGATTGCAAAAAAGGGATTGGGAATAGATACTCATGATCCAATGTCAGGGTTTTTTGCATTCAAACGGAATATTATCAGTGGATTAAACATTGATGCGATAGGTTTCAAGTTTCTTTTAGAGATACTAGTAAAGACAAGGGGCGTAAACATCAAAGAGATCCCGTATACTTTTCAGAACAGGGAACTAGGTTCAAGCAAGATAAGCATCAAGACCGTCTTTGATTATTTCAGATCAGTCTGCAAGTTGTATCGTTATGGCAAGTCATTAGAAAGACAAGAAAAACGCTCATCAGTCAAATTCCTTTACAAGGCTGGAAGATTCTACACGGTAGGCGCTTTAGGGTTTGTTGTGAACTATTTGGTTTCATTACTGCTTACCGGAGGAATTTCCGACATGTGGTATTTGCATGCAAATGTAATTGGAATAGCCGCATCAATTACCAGTAATTTTATTTTAAACAAGACATGGACGTTTGAGGACAGGGATTTCAGAGTAAAGAGTACCATTGCCCAGTATGCAAAGTTTGTAATGTTTAGTTCATTAGGCGCCTTGGTACAACTAGGAATGGTCTATTTCCTTGTAGATAACAACAGCATGTCTTATCCACTAGCATTAATTTTGGCAGTAATCACTGCAGCATTTGGGAACTTTGTGCTGAACAAGAAATGGACTTTTAAAGAAAAGCTATTGTGCTAGTTTCTTTGGAATTTAAATAAAAAGAGTGGCTATCGTCTCTCCAAACTAGCTACTCAAAGGTAGAGGTTTTGGACGAGAGTCCGGTTGGGGATGGTACAGATGGAAATTTTTCTCCTATCTGTTGTTCAGCTACTGCAGATGCTTCTTGTAGAATCCTGTCTGTTTCCTCACTTGAAGGATCAGACTCCATATTAAACGAGTCTCCTGCAAGCGAATCCACCATCAGTCCATTAAGTGTCTGAGACATTGCATTCAATTCCGAGTCCGCCTCTGGCATGAATCTTCCTAGCGATGACTTTAATCCCTTCATTGTAGACATTGCAGGTCCGATTGCTACCATAGCATCACCAAGATCATGAATGGTTGTAAGTCTTAGCTGGACTTGTTCTAGTGACATTCTTGCATTACCAAGCATCTTTGTAACTTTACGAATTTCAGCTAATTCGTTGGACAGTACTCTGCTTGTACTAGTATCATGCTGCTTCATTGCAGTCACGACTCGCTGAAAGAGCTGCATGTCTCTTTCGTGCAGTTTTGCTAACATGGAGTCCATTTTGGATATTTGAACTTGTAGTTTATTTACTGCAGTTTGGATTCGTGGTTTTAATGCGCCCTGAGGCTTTACTGCATCACGTAGTTTACTAGTTACACTCTGAGTCTCTGTTCGAGCCCAAGACTTGTCAAAGTTTGGCATGACTGATGATTTAGAAATTTAGTCTTAATGGACATGGGTGTATTTAGATCAACCTTGGACTAAATTTAGCTAACAAACTATTATTCCTGAATCGTATGAATCAGCAAAGGACATGTTTTATGCCTATAACGTCTTGACAACTATTCTAGCGAATTTAGGCGTAGAGGTTGACACATACCCTACATTTATTAAATAATTTTTTCGTTGGAAAATATGTGTAATAGAATAATTATTATGCATTGTACTATTTTTATTGGTGATCTATATTGAGAAATTTACATCTGATCTTCATGTTTTTAATATTAGCACTTGGATCGTTGTATACTATAACATACCAAAATGCGTCTGCAACTGGAGACGAAATTGTATCAAATACTATAGAAATCAATGATCTTACAGCAAACGGCCCTGTCTTGAATAATGATGATTACTTTGGAATATCGATTGCAAACATTGGCGACCTGAATAATGACGGTATATCAGATATTGCAGTTGGTGCAATTAGTGATGATGCTGGCGGTGCTGATAGAGGTGCCATACATGTAATGCTTATGAACAGTAGTGGAAGTGTATCGAGTACAATAGAGATCAATAACAATACAGCAAACGGCCCTGCCTTGAATGATGGTGATAGGTTTGGAACATCGATTGCAAACATTGGCGACCTGAACGGTGACGGTACATTCGATATTGCAGTTGGTACACCTAATGATGATGCCGGCGATGATAATAGTGGTGCCATACATGTAATGCTTATGAACAGTAGTGGAAGTATATCGAGTACAATAGAAATCAATGATCTTACAGCAAACGGCCCCGCCTTGAATAAGGATGATTACTTTGGAACATCGATTGCAAACATTGGCGACCTGAACGGTGATGGTATATCAGATATTGCAGTTGGTGCAACTCGTGATGATGCCGGCGGTGCTGATAGAGGTGCCATACATGTAATGTTTATGAACAGTAGTGGTACCGTATCAAACACAATAGAAATCAATGATCTTACAGCAAACGGCCCTGTCTTGAATGATGGTGATGGGTTTGGAAGATCGATTGCAAACATTGGCGACCTGAACGGTGATGGTATATCAGATATTGCAGTTGGTGCAATTAGTGATGATGCCGGCGGTGCTGATAGTGGTGCCATACATGTAATGCTTATGAACAGTAATGGAAGTATATCGAGTACAATAGAGATCAATAACAATACAGCAAACGGCCCTGCCTTGAATGATGGTGATTACTTTGGTTCATCGATTGCAAACATTGGCGACCTGAATGGTGATGGCATATCAGATATTGCAGTTGGTGCAACTAGTGATGATACTGGCGGTTCTAATAGTGGTGTCATACATGTAATGCTTATGAACAGTAATGGAAGTGTATCAAGTACAATAGAAATCAATAGCAATACAGCAAACGGCCCCGCCTTGAATAAGGATGATGGGTTTGGAATATCGATTGCAAACATTGGCGACCTGAATGGTGATGGTGTATTAGATATTGCAGTTGGTGCATATAATGATGATGCTGGCGGTTCTAATAGAGGTGCCATACATGTATTGTTTATAAACAGTAGTACTTTGCTTCCAACCATAACCAACATCACATCAAATACAACATCTTTTGGTGTACTCAAGGTGGGCGATACCATATCATTCACATTGACTCTGGATTCAGCTGAGAATGGTGCTACCATTAACGGTACTTACAACTCTGTACCATTATCCTGGAACAGTATCGACAACGGAACCACATACACTGCAACATACACCATATTTGAAGGGGATGCAGATCAGATCACACCACTTCAAATCACAGGTGTAACAATCACAGATAGTGCAGGCAATACGAGCTTGCCATATGATGGTACTGACATACTAGACACCATTGATGCAAACTCTCCCCAGTTCTCTAGTGCCCAAACCCTCTCAATTTCACAGATTGCAATCACGCTAGATCATAACGTTACAGTCTCTGCTGCCACTCCTACTGACTTTGCACTTGGAGGGGTCACTGGTGCTTCAATTAATTCCATAGTGTCTGTCTCCAATAATATAATTACACTTGGCATCACTGGTGCAACAATCTCTGATAGTGATAATGTGACTATATCTTATGCCAGAACGTCTGGATCATTTGATGATGTGTCTGGCAATTCATTGCTAGACTTTGCAGAAAATGTAGCAAACAATCTGGACTTTACTCCGCCAATCATAACCCTGAATGGAGACAACCCGCAGATAATCGAGCTTGGTGATGGCTATACAGAACTAGGCGCAACAACTAGTGACGGCTCGCAAGTAACCATTAATGCTACTGAATTCACTAATGCTATAGGCATCTACTCTATCTATTACGACTCTGTTGACGCATCAGGAAACAGTGCCACCCAAGTTGTCAGGACTGTAAATGTGGTTGAGGTCACCATACCTACATTCTGCGCACCTCCTGACTCTGGAGACTGGATTATAGATGTTAGTTGTACGGTTAATGCCAGTGCAACTGCCCAAGAAAATGTGATTGTTCAGAACAATTCGATTTTAATCATTCCTTCTGAAATTACTTTGGATATTGACTTTGCAGCATTTAATCTGACAGTACAATCTGGCAGTGGTGTCTTGATTAAATCCGGTGGAACAGTCACCTGATATGGCAACAATTAAGTTCGTGTGCACCTTGCAGAATTTCTAAACGCTCGCAATGTCGAATTTTGTTGCCCACTAACTATCTGTCAATAGACCTCTTGCGTGATTAAAAACAAAATCAAACCTTGACCTGTTCAAATTCAGATTTATGGAATCACAGCAAACTCTTGATTCCACCGTATCTTGAAATTAACAATTCCACAAACAATTGCACTAATCAGGTCATATTGACACAATCTGTTCCTAAATGTGTCACTATTTATCCTGAATTTCTTTATCTTGCTAATTGCATGCTCTACTTTGATTCTAATCCTGGTCTGAGCCTTGTTCCGGTCTCTGGAAATCGGTGAGATCCTTTCCTTTCCTTTTCTTGTATGACAAGATGCTGATTTAATCCGGAAAATCTTTCCACCCCCACCCCCATATATCCAAGATCAAAAAAATTCATCAGGTCTTTTGCCAGTACGGAATGTTTTATTTTGTAGAGTTTATGCGTAATTGACCAAAATAACAAACAACATTCGACTTGTACGCATCAACTTGTTTACAGTTGATATGATGGTAATAGACCTTTTGCGTAATTAGGGTGATTTTTTTCAACATTCGATATTTTGTGTAATTTGTATGAATCAAGCATCTAAATGTATTTTACTAGTTCATCTATGATTAATTTCTGTTGTTTGTTTTCTCGTATGAATCAACAAAGAGCATGTTTTATGCCTATAACGTCTTGACTATATTAGCGGATTTAGGCGTAGTGGTTGATACATACGTTTTCTCGTCTAAATTCTGAAATAATTTTGCCAGACTTGCTCATATCAAAAGATAGATGAGGTTACTCAGATCTTTTGGTTTAATTTTGATCTAGGCGTAAAGGTTGATTCATACCCTGAATCATATCTGTAATGTTGTGGCTAAAATCGTGGTTTTTGATTCCGGATTGGGTTCATTATCCATAATCCATGCAATTCAAAAGATATCCAAAGCCGAGATTGTCTATTTTGCAGATCAGCAAAACTATCCTTATGGACACAAATCCCATGCACAGCTAGACACTATAATCAAAAAATCCATCAAGGTGCTTCAAAGGCGCTTTTCTCCAAATGTTCTAGTAATGGCCTCAAACACCCCTAGTCTCATGCTGAATCTACCCAAGAGAGTCATTGGCGTAAAACCGCCTCTAAGTGAGGCCCACAGAATTACCAAATCAAAAAAAATCGGAATACTTGGGACAGAATCTGCAGTAAGGAGCAAGGGATTGGCAAGATACATCAAGGGGGAGAAATATTTGGAATCTTGCGAGATTTTTAAGATTAACGGATCAGAGCTAGTTGATCTTGTAGAGTCTGGAGAGTTTATCTCAGAGAGACAGCATTGTAAGAGAATTATCAGGGAGGTTTTAGATAATATTATCTCAGAGAACTTTATTGATACAGTAGCTTTATCTAGCACACACCTTTCATTTCTAGGATCAATGTTAAAGAGTCAGTTTCCCAATGTTAGATTCATAGACTCTGGGGATGCTGTTGCTCAAAAGGTATATGCAAAAATCAGATACAGGCAGACAAGGAGGAATTCATTAAAGATTTTTACGTCAGGCAATCCTGCAGACCTTGAAAAAAATCTCAACAAACTAGGGGTTAAAAACAGGGTCTCTTTTTTTTCTATTTGATTTTAGCTTTTCTATAGCCATGACTGAATTTTTTGTCATACAGTTTTGAATACTCGTAGGATTCTGGATTTATCACATCGCTGATTATTACAATTGCAGTCTTGGTAATTTTTTCTTCTTTGGTTTTTTTTGCAATATTTTCAAGCGTTCCCTTGATAATTTTTTGATCATCCCAGCTTGCCCTGTAAACTACAGCAGCCGGTGTTGATTTTTTGTATCCGCCTGCAATTGCCTCTGTTACCAGATCAGATATCAGATGAATGCTAAGGTAAAAGATCAGGGTTGCTCTGTGTTTGGCAAGCTCGGATATTTTTTCACGTTTTGGAACCTTTGTTCTTGACTCTGCCCTAGTTACGATGATTGTCTGAGTGACCCCAGGCAGGGTAAGTTGTGTTCCAAGTGCTGCAGCCGAGGCTAAAAACGCAGTAATTCCAGGCACTATTGTTGATTTTATTCCTTTTTTCTCCAGGTTGTCAATCTGCTCCTTGATGGCACCATAAATTGAAGGATCGCCATCATGCAGTCTGATTACAAGTTTGTTTTCTTTTGCGTTTTTGTACAACAGATCAAAAATCTCTTCTCGGACTAGCTTTGATGCATCATGTAACTCTCCTTTCTTACAGAAATTAAGAATTGGTTTTGGGATTAAAGAACCAGAATAGACCATAACGTCTGCCTTTTGAATTAATTTTTTAGCTTTGATTGTAAGTAATTCAGGGTCACCAGGACCGCATCCGATAAAAAAGACTCTAGACACGCTTTACCACCAGTATTGAAAAGTATTTTGTGGTTAATGTACCGTCATTAACCTCGCCTAGGGTGAGTTTTCTTATGATTTCATTTTCCGTTCCAAGATCTTGCCCTATTGCAAAAATAGAGTCATCAGGGAATCCTGATTCTCTTAATACGTCAATTACCTGATCAAAGTATCTTCCATCTTTTAGAAACACCATTGTTTCAGAATATTTTGCAATCTCTTTGACACTAGTCAAGTCATAGCATGATGGAATTATTGCAATTTTTTCTGCCCCTTCTGCGATGCTTATGCCAACTTTTGATGCAAACATAAAGATAGATACGATTCCCGGAATTACGCTAATGTCCATTTCAGGATAGTTTTCTCTAAGATCTTTGTGCATGTATATCCATGTACTGTAAAGATAGGGATCACCGACAGTAAGATATACAACATTTTTTCCCAGCAAGACTTTTTCTGCCATTATCTTGGCGTTTTTCTTCCATGTTGCCTTGAGAACATCCTTGTCTTTTGTCATTGGAAAGATTAGTTTTATAATTTCTTGGTTTTTAGATTTGTCAATTAATGATGATACCACAGACAGTGCAATGCTTGGTCTGTCCTCTTTTGAGGCCGGACACAGGATAATATCCGCATTCTCAATGGCTTTTGCTGCTTTTACTGTAAGTAAATCAGGATCTCCGGGACCTACTCCAATTCCAATCAGACCAGCCATACAAATTCTGATTATAATCCCAATTAAAAAGATAGGTCAGGATTTGGTTGCAGAGATTATCGTTACAGGATTCCTTGCAAGCATCATGGTTCCTGCACTAGTCTTTTTGCTCTTTGAGATTGTAACTTGGGTGACATCCACAGAGCTAAATTGCAATTTATCTAAAATTTGCAAGACAGTAAAGATCGTCTCAATTAGTATGATTCCGATTACAATTCTTCCTCCGGTCTTCAACTTGTTCTCACACAGCTCAACAATTTCAGCAGTATCCTGACCGGTACCGCCGACAAATATTGTATCAGCCGGTTCCAGTTTGATGATCTTTTCTTTTGCATTTCCATAAATTAATGATACATTTGAGAGCTTGAATTTTTCAGTGTTCTTTTTTGTTAGTTCAATGGCATTTTTATCGTAATCTATGGCCAGGACTTTACCAGATGATTCAACTTGTATGGCTGCCTCAACTGAGATTGAACCGCTTCCACATCCTACGTCATAGACTAGTTGTCCTGGGCGCAGTCTCGCTTTGCTGATTTGGATTACCCGTACCTCCTCTTTGGTTATTGGAACTTTTTCTGCACGTTCAAAAAATTCATCAGGAATTCCAGGAGTTTTAAAATCCCACATTATTCATTCCCCCAAATATCAGATGAGTGGTGAAGGAATTCCACTTGATACGCTTCCCGCATTAACAAGCGTATAAGTTACAATCCATACGAACAGATACAAGAAGATAAAACTGCCTATGCCTTGCGTTACGATTTTTTTCCTGTCTGAGGATGGCAATTGCATTTTCATACTTTTTGCAATAATTATTGTGCTAAAAAATACTATAATCATAAAACCAATCGAGGTCCATCTTTTTTCCTCACCTTCGATATCCTCAAAGATGAAAGTGGCTATGGTTCCTGCAATTATGGCTAGTCCCACTCGTAGCCAGAATAATACATTGAGTTTCCTATCCTTTTCACTTCGTTCAGCTTCACTTACCTGTGGTTCACCCAGAGGAACATTGGGTATAGTTGCCTGACTTTCAATTTCCGGGATATCACTTGCCTCTTTAGATGGTTCCTTTTCAGGACCATCTGCTGTTGGCTGTGATTTCTTCTTTTTGAATTTTGCCAAGTAAATTTCTAGCGTGTCTCAATCAAACCATGTTTAATACCTTTGGTCATAGATTGTGCACGTAATAGCAAGAGTCTAATTTCAGATACGAAATACAGAGTCATGACACTAGCAGGAATAGAATTACGGTACCTAGTAGACCAGATATCAGGGCAGGTTCAGGATTACTATGTGAGCAACATTTATGGGATTACAAAGGACAGCCTTCTCTTCAAACTTCATCATACTGAAAAAAGTGATCTTTTTTTGATGATATCGACATTCGGTGTTTGGCTGACTAGAGTAAAAATTGATCAGATGGAGCCAAACAGACTGCTCAAAAGATTGCGAAGCGATCTTCTCAGATTAAGATTAAAAAAGGTTGAACAGATTGGTTCAGAGAGAATTGCATACTTTACCTTTGAGGGGTTTGGGAAAGAGTTTGTTTTGGTAGGAGAGTTTTTTGGAGATGGTAATATCTTACTTTGCAATGAAGAGATGAAGATTCTTGCACTGCAGCATTCCATAAATGTGAGACATAGAAAGCTAGGCGTTGGATTAGAGTACGTGCAGCCTCCAAAAAATGAATTGGATATTTTTGACATGTCAGAGAGGGATTTTGATGGCCTGAGGACATCAGATTTGGCTTCTGCAAGATGGATCGGACGGACTTTGGGCCTGCCAAAAAAATATGTTGAGGGAATTTTTGAGATTGCAAATATTGATTCAAAAAAAATTGGGAGTCAGTTGACTCGTGAGGAGACAACAAGGATTTTTGAAACTGCAAAAAGAATTGTAGCGGATGTCATATCAGGAAGACACAAAGTGTTTACAGTGAAAAATGAAAAAACCGAAGTTTTTCCTTTAAAGTTGGGAAAGGTGGAAGGAGAGATAACATACATGAATAGTTTCATCGAAGGGCTAGATACGGTTTTTACAGGAAGCCTGATTGAGAAAGGAAGAGCAATTCAATCAAGCGGTTCTGATAAAAAGATCAAAGAATTGCAGACCCAGATTTATGAGCAGGAAAGAGCAATTGAAACAGTCAAAGACAAATCAAAAAGCATTACAAATGTTGCCAACTCTCTTTTTGAGATGGTTTCAAGAGGAATAATTTCAATAGAGGATGTTTCTGCGCAAGAAATTTTAGCCAGCCACAATACAAAGTTGGTCAATGAAAAGGGAGTTTCGTTGGTTGTCATTGAGGATGAAAGAATAAAGATAAACACCAAAGCTTCACTTCAATCAATTGCATCGATGCTATTTGATAAGGCAAAAAAACAATCAGGTGCAACAAGTTCAATTGAGGAGATTAAAGGCAAAACAGAGAAAAAGCTGAGAGAAATACAAAACAAGACCGAGTCTGAGAGGAATTCATTCAGGGTCTCAGAGATCAGAAAGAAGAATTGGTACGAGAGATACAGATGGTTTTATACGTCTGACGGGCTACTTGCAATTGGCGGAAGGGACGCAGCATCAAATTCGGCAGTAATTAGAAAGCATTTAGAAAAAAATGACAGGGTATTTCATGGTGATATTTTTGGATCGCCATTTTTTATCCTAAAAGACGCACAAAATGCGCCAAATAGGAGCATGGATGAGATTGCACATGCTACAGTCTGTTTTAGTAGAGCCTGGAGAGAAGGACTGTACGGACTGAGTGCCTTTTGGGTCAATCCAGAGCAGATAAAAAAATCCGCGCCAAGCGGACAATTTCTTCCCAAGGGTTCTTTTACAATAGAAGGGCAACGAAATTTTATCAATGCGGCAGACCTAAGATTGGCAGTAGGTATCATTCCGCAGGAAGACGGTCATGTGTTGACATGTGGGCCGCCAGACACAATAAAGAAGAGTTCTATTTGCTTTGCGATAATTGAGCCACACGGATCAGAGATGGCCGACAATGCCAAAAAAATAAGATTTGAATTTTCAAAGATTAGTGACGAGATCACAAAAAAGATAAGCATTGATGACTTTGTTCGTGTTTTGCCTGCCGGCAAGAGTCAGATTAAAGAGGTAGGTATCGGGGATTTGCAAAAAGAAGAATTTATGTAACTGTTTACAGTTTTAAAGTATTACGCGCAAGATATGTCAAAACAGGTTATTTTTTTGACACAAACACGAAGGAACTTTAAAAGTGTAGACGGTAGATGGGAAAGTAAAGTTAAATTCTTTGATTTTTGTGGATTCTAGTCCGTATCTCTAAATCATATTCTCACAGTTATGAAAAAACCATTATTTTATCGCTATTCTGTCACATATCATTCCTACATATCGAGATTTTGTTGATTTTACTATCCAATTATTTCATGCTCTAGTATCACCAATCAAAAAACTCTGAGAATTGGTCAATTGAGAGTTACTTTTCCATCTACTGATCTTTGCATTTTTAGCCGATTTTGAGCACATTTGGGTTAACTGGATTCATACGAAAGATTATAAGGAAAAAATGCGTAAGTGCATGATGAATGATAACAATCTAGAGTTTGTCGAGAAGGATATCCTAGATGAGAAATCAGAAAATGTTGTAGGTGCAACAGATTATTCTAGTGGTCTTAATATTGAAACTATTGTGTTTACTTCATGCACAATAAAACCAAACCCATTTGTAACTAAAAAATCATCTAAAGTTAACCGAATGTAATTTTCTATAATTTAGAAGAATTATTCCCATCTAATGATTTAATATCTAATTTTTTAATATATTCTTCTAATTTTGCTACTGATTCTTTTTCTTGTTCATTTTTCTTATCAAAAAGTAAACTTAGTTCAGCAATTTTGTTGTCGGGTAATTTTGTAATGCCGTTCTTACATATTATATACAGATCAGTTTCTTCTCCTACTCTTGGGCTTTTTCACTTCTACGTTTTGCTGTAACTGTCTACAGTTTTGAAGTAGAATTTCTCAAATATTCCAAAGCATAATCATGGAAATTCAATTCCCTCATTCGGCATGTCTCCTTTATACTCATCAATATCTTGTGAGAATCAGCTCCGGCCTTTGAGTGATGACCGTTTGTGATCTTTCTGATTATGACATTTGGTCGTATTGCCCTCTGCCGTGTTGTTATGGTAATCAGTTCCAGTCTGCAAAAACGTAAAGAGCAGTAGCTGTCTACCGTTTTGGAGTATTACGCACAAGATATGTCCAAACATATCGTTTTTTCTACACAAACACGAAGGAACTTTAAAACCGTAGACAATTACCAAAAATTTCATTGCAAATGCACAGTAGGAATTAGGTTCATACCATGCAATGACAGATCTTTACCCGGATGTACAAGAATGTTAAAAATCTAATTCCTTATCCTAAAAAACCAGATTAATTATGAAAAGCATCAATTTCATTTAAATATTTAACAGAATAAATGGCTAGTACACCATGGGTACTCAATTCAAAATTAAAGAAGCGAATTTTTTTCTTTGAAAACTAAAACAAAATTCAAAAAGTGTAAGAATATCTGCATTCTATTTTAGTGCATTTTTGAGTTCAACATACAGTATACTATATCATTTACTAACAGAATACAATCAAAAGTTTGAACTAGGATTAACAACCATCAATCAAACTAATTTTGAAAAACGTGCTAATAAACAACAAAACAAAAATGCAATCAAATTCATCAAATTATACTCCAAAAAATTAAATGTTTTATGGAATGATGAAACATGTGGTAAATTGATGAGATTACGTCACGATAATACTCACAAATATTTTGAAATTCCAAGACACCATATCTTATTGTATCCTACATCAAAAAAAGTGGGTATTTTAGGAATTGAGCCTACTTTTGGCAATACTGTAAATGATAAAAAATATAATTTTATGATCAACAAAGCAACTGATAAATTTCGTGATGATGTCAATGATTTTTTGATTCAATATAATCATAAACCCATAAAAAAAATAACAAGAAAAATTGTTTTACTTATCCCAGAAATAGGTTATTTTGATTTAGAATGTGGATGTGCTAAATTCCTCAGAGAGGTTAAAAAAATAGTTGATGAAGCATATGCAAATTTTCCATTATTTGAGAAATAGTTCCGAATGTAATAGAGATTATGCGTAATTGACTAAACCACACCGGCCATCACAACAGTACTCAAACAAAATCATTAGACGTATTACGTAATTATTTCTAGGTACGATTTGTAGAAGATAATTTTTCGGATTATTCTGAAATTTTGAATTTTTAGGCATGAAATTACACAAGATATCGAATGTTGGAAAAAATCACCCAAATTACGCAAAAGGCCTATTACCATCATATCAAATGTGAACAAGTTGGTGCGCGTACAAGTCGATTGTTGTTTGTTATTTTGGTCAATTACGCATAATCTCTATTGATTAACTATCTAGTTTAGTGGCATCTAGTTTCTCTAATTTTTCTTTATGTTCTGTAACACTTTTTTCTAAATCATTAATTCTTTTTCTACATCTATTGCAGAGTTTGTTTAACTGAAAATATCCCAAACAAATACAGATGCGGAAGCAGGTATACACAATGTCGCTATCAGTTGATCTGTTTAAATGGTATAAATCAAGCAAAGAACATGTTTTACACTATAACGTCTTGACTATTCTGGCGGATTTAGGCGTAGAGGTGGATACATACCAAACAAGATGTCTCAAGACACGTTATTTTTTTAACACAAACACAAAAGAACTTGTGACATTTTAAAGAAATGTCGGAGGAAAGACGACCCCAATAATGAAAATTGCAAATCCATTCTTTGGTTTTATCTTCTCGAATTTGTAGAGGTAGAATGACGACATTTACGACAACGAACTTGTCTAATGGTCTTGCCATTTGACATTGTAAAGCCAAATAGGTACTCAATATTCTCAACGGTAGGAATCAAGCCACAGACAATACAGGGATTTGGATTGCGTACGTTGAATTCTAGGTTTTTTATTGTGAGTTTATCTGCCAATTTTTTTTTGTATAGTTTCCCACGAGGTTTTGTTCTTACCTGAAAATTACAACAGTTACATCTCATTCCAATAGTGTCTCTTTCAGCAGGACTGCCATTTCTTTTATGACATCCATTATGGTCTAACCACACATCACAGGTTTGACAATGTACTTGTCCAGATGAATATCTTCCACGTCCAGGAATTATTTTGACTTTATTAGTATTACAGATTTTCTTACACAATCCATTATTTGGTAGCTTTGTTTGGTCTATTAATGGACTATTCTTGATATTATGTGCTTTTTGGGAATCCTGACTGTTGGAGCTTGTTTGTAGTCCACGTTTATCTTTTTTAGATTTGTCAGATCGTTGATTCGCTTGAATTTTTTCTAGTATTTCGGATCCTCGAGTTCGATAGATGTATTTTTTAAAATATTTTTTAACAAGTTCTGAACGATCTTTTTCTAATTTTGAGGATTTGTCAGATGGGGACATCGTTGAGTATTTTGTCAGGGATTTATTTTTTGTTGATATTTTTTTTATAAATTCAGAGTCAGTTTTGCCACCTTTTTTTAGTTCCTCTTTTTCTAATTTGATATACTTTTTGAATGTCTTCATCTGTCGTCTCTGTACTCTGATTTCATTAGTAATTTGAATTAATTTATTGTAATTTTCAATCTGTTCATTTTTTAGATCTTTTATGCTTTCTTTTTTAGGCTTGATTATTTTGGGTTTGTTTACATTGTTTTTTTGGGTATTTTTTGATGCATCTTTTACTGTTTGTTGTAAAGATTTTTTTGAACATTCAGAACATATCTGGGTTTTTCTCATCTTTTTTGACGGCGTTTTAATTGGTTTGGTACATTTTTTGCATCTCATAGTTCATTCGACTCTATTAATTTAATTATAACAGTCACTTTTAAAGATCATTTTTTCTTTACAGGCACAATTTCTCATATTATAATGTAAAAAGACGTAATTGTCTAGAGTTTTAAAGTTCCTTCGTGTTTGTGTCAAAAAAATAACCAGTTTTGACATATCTTGTGCGTAATACTTCAAAACTGTAGACAGTTACAGATAGTAACATACGTATGTATCAACCTCTATGCCTAAATCTGCTAGAATGGTTGGACGTTATAGGCGTAAAACATGTTCTTTGCTTGATTTATACTAACATACTATCCAATTTTCAATAAATGGCAAACAGACCAATAAAGTACTACTTTACACCGAATCTGACAAAACAAAGTTTTGATGACGTACTGAAAGATTTCTTTGTTCTGGAGAATCTGCTAGCAGATCAGAATAAACCACACATTAAAAATTATGTCAACATACGACTAGTAACTATAATTGAACAATTTTTCAGAAAAGTCATAGAAGAACAAATCAAACAAGGAACTGAAAATAAAATTCCAAAGGAGATCACAATACAAACACAAGACTTGGATAACATCAAAGAGATAACAAAGGAACAGATAATTTCATCATCATACAGTTTTCAGAGTGTAGAGTCAATAAAAGAAAATTCCAAAATATATGGAATAGACAACGTTCTAAACGATAACACAATTGAATTAAACATAAATGAATTAATGTCAAACAGACATGAGACGGTTCATACTGTAATTAATACGAAATATGACATACAAGAAGGCTACAACATTACAGAACAACTCATTAAAAACACATTAGACAGATCAGTCTTTAAGAATCATTTCATTTTTTATCTGACAAAAGGAAACTATCTATTTTCATTAAATAATTATTCGGAAGCGATAGTGTGTTTTGACAAAGTGATTGATATAGACCAAAAGCATGTGAATGCACATCATAACAAAGGTGTTGCACTAGGAAATCTTGGAAGACATGATGAGGCAATGGTGTGTTTTGACAAAGTGATTGATATAGACCAAAAGCATGTGAATGCACATTATAACAAAGGTGTTGCACTAGAAAAGCTTGGAAGGTATGATGAGGCAATGGTGTGTTTTGACAAAGTGATTGATATAGACCAAAAGCATGTGAGTGCACATCATAACAAAGGTGTTGCACTAGAAAAGCTTGGAAGGCATGATGAGGCAATTGTGTGTTTTGACAAAGCGATTGATATAGACCAAAAGCATGTGAGTGCACATTATAACAAAGGTGTTGCACTAGAAAAGCTTGGAAGGTATGATGAGGCAATGGTGTGTTTTGACAAAGCGATTGATATAGACCAAAAGCATGTGAGTGCACATGATAACAAAGGTGTTGCACTAGAAAAGCTTGGAAGGTATGATGAGGCAATGGTGTGTTTTGACAAAGCGATTGATATAGACCAAAAGCATGTGAGTGCACATGATAACAAAGGTGTTGTACTAGGAAATCTTGGAAGGTATGATGAGGCAATGGTGTGTTTTGACAAAGCGATTGATATAGACCAAAAGCATGTGAGTGCACATTATAACAAAGGTGTTGCACTAGGAAATCTTGGAAGGTATGATGAGGCAATTGTGTGTTTTGACAAAGCAATTAACATAGACCAAAAGCATGTGAATGCACATGATAACAAAGGTGTTGTACTAGGAAATCTTGGAAGGTATGATGAGGCAATTGTGTGTTTTGACAAAGCAATTAACATAGACCAAAAGCATGTGAATGCACATGATAACAAAGGTGTTGCACTAGGAAATCTTGGAAGACATGATGAGGCAATTGTGTGTTTTGACAAAGCGATTGATATAGACCAAAAGCATGTGAGTGCACATGATAACAAAGGTGTTGCACTAGGAAATCTTGGAAGACATGATGAGGCAATGGTGTGTTTTGACAAAGTGATTGATATAGACCAAAAGCATGTGAATGCACATGATAACAAAGGTGTTGCACTAGAAAAGCTTGGAAGGCATGATGAGGCAATTGTGTGTTTTGACAAAGTGATTGATATAGACCAAAAGCATGTGAATGCACATCATAACAAAGGTGTTGCACTAGAAAAGCTTGGAAGGCATGATGAGGCAATTGTGTGTTTTGACAAAGTGATTGATATAGACCAAAAGCATGTGAATGCACATCATAACAAAGGTGTTGCACTAGAAAAGCTTGGAAGGCATGATGAGGCAATTGTGTGTTTTGACAAAGTGATTGATATAGACCAAAAGCATGTGAATGCACATCATAACAAAGGTGTTGCACTAGAAAAGCTTGGAAGGCATGATGAGGCAATTGTGTGTTTTGACAAGACAGACAAACTAAAACAAGAACAAAACAGACCCTGACAACTGAAACAAAATATAATCGCTCTTAATGTAGAATTTTGTTGCTCAGTAGATAGGAATGTGTTAACCAACAAACTCTAGAAAATAATCTTGTTTTTCATTTCGAATCATTTGCACCACAAACAACCTAAAGAAACATTTGAGCAATTCAATTGAAATGGTTGGTTTGCCATTACAGTTTGATTCATCTTTGATGATATAGTTTGTGACAATCCATGTATTGTAAAATATCAGTGGAAAATAAAACATCAATAACCTTACAGAATGATTAGGGCTGGTAGTTCTTGGTCTTACCTTTTCAATACATGCATATCCTGTTTCAATTCCCCATCTTTTTTTGTATTCTTTTGGAATTTGTGATATGTTTGAAGATATTTTTTCTCGTGGAAGACTAGTTGCAAACACCAGATACTGGTCTGTTAAATTGGGCTTGTCAGGTCTTGGGTGGGGAATTATTACAAGTGTGAATGATTCAACATGTCCGGATGCAGAACGCAATTTGTACTCTGAAATTACGCCTCTGTTACCTTCCACATATTGGATAATCGCGTTCTTTATTCCTCTGGTCTTTTTTGCTGGCATTAGAAATTTCTTTCCCAACTGTTTTAATTCATGGATTACACTGACTGAAAAAAACTCTCTGTCAAGTAACACAAGGCGTATATGAATGTCATTTCTGAGGCAATTATTCAGTAATTTACGCACAAAACTAGAGTTTGGCTTGTTTTTCGTAACATGGTATGCACCAAGGCAAGCTCTGCAATCTTTATCTACACAGCTCATGGTGCAGTAACACTCAAAATATGGGGTACTCTTTTTTGGTTTTGATTTTATCAGAAATTCATCTGGTTTTTTATCATATCTTGAAATCAAGTGTTTGTCAATTGCGACTGTGACTGGTCTGGCAAACATTCCAATCTCTTTCATGTCTGCAATGGTTCTATCCAATGCATCAGAGAGCTGTAGCAGCATTCTCTGTTCTGAGATCTTTTTGATTGAATTAATCAGCCATGAACCAGATGGAGTCTGCTTAAGATCTGATTCAACTGCCAATCTTTTTAGTCCTGATTCTGCATAAGAATTTCCAACACACAAGGCAATTAGTGCATTTATCATGTCTGGTAATCCATATTTTGAATTATATCTGACAGAGAATTGAAATGACATGGTAATGCAAAATAATTGGTGCAACTTTTCAAATGTGTCTTGTGATATATTGTACTGGTGTGCAGTATTAAAAATAGTAGGTCGATTCACAACTGATCGAATTGCACACTACTATCTAGCTTTTTCTATCAAAACTATTTGAGAGAATGGTTAGTATTTTTTTGACTCAAATGGAGCACATTCCTATCTACTGTTGCTATATAAAGAACTGAGATTATTTTGGTGAACTTTGAATAATCATCTTGCTTTCTCATGTTGTGCAAGAATGCAAACGTTTGGACATGATTCCAAGTTAAACTTGTTGACTCTACTGTGCTATACCATCCACAGTCTAAAAAGTGCGGTTCTGCACTCAGTTGTTGGTATGCGCATATCATCCCTTGCATTCCTTGAGACTGATTTACGGTATGATGCTTATACCCCAAAGACTCAAGAATGATACACTTTATACTAGTCTGTGTAGATGTGTGATTCTCTTGATATTATCATACAAACAAGGCTTGCAATGGATGGATACTTTTGAGGTACCGCAAAGATAGTGTCGCCGCCTCTTTGATGATAGCACAAAATCATCGGGAAATCTCGATCAAACTTGCCACGTCTAGGTGGTGGTTTTACTGCACGTCTTTTTGGCAGTCTTTCTGATGATATGATGATATTGTGATAGTTTTTTCCTTTCAGTCCACTGTGCATATACAGTTCATCCACCTCACAATCATCCGATAACATCTTGTCTTTTTCTGAACCAGTAATCTTTTGCATAACCTTGCGAGTCATGTAATAGCATGTCTTGTACTGCACCCCCCCCCCACATCTTTTTACTAATCTCCCTGACTGATATTCCAGATACTGGTGAGACAATGCAGTACATCCAGATAAAAAAGAGCCACTGGGATAGGGACATGTGAGAGTAATGAAATAGTCCCGGTCTTGTCGTTGAATGTGCGGCCGCAGCTGTGACAGAAATATCTCTAAAGATGAATCGCGTATTTTCCATATTTTTTTATGTCATTTGATTTGCAGTGTGGACATGAAATGTTCCCATTCCATCTTCCATCTTTGAATAGGCTGGCACATGCTGCTACCTCGTCAAGTATTATTGCTAGTAGTCCAAAGACATTCACAAAAACTATCATGACTCTTCATATTGATTTTTTTCGTTTGAAAAACAGCTACAAAGTGAGCAACAAAACTTGACATTAAGAGCGAATGCAATTAACAAAAATATTCTATACTTTTTGCACTAGATAATTTCCAATGTCCTCATTCATTGTCTTTTTGCAGTACAACTCAGGTCTTCTCATAACCGCTTCCTCATCTTGTTCACGCTCTGTCTTGTGGAATATCGTCTCATAGTTAGAACTGTAAAACTCCATTTTCTCAGATATGAAATCCAACTCTAGGAGCAATCCTTCTGCAAACATGCAACCTTGTTCCATTGAATCATCATCTGGCAGAAACCCCTACCAGTTCTTAAAATTTCTATTAATTTTGACTGGAACCAACTTCTCACCGTAAGAGTTTAGGTTGAGCACGAATTTTAGATGGTCTAGTCAGGAGACTTAAACTATTACCTCTCACCACATAAATTACATGATTTACCTTTCTCTATATCCTCATTCTCCAGGATGTAGTCCTCATCTCTGAATTTTTTGAGGTATGAATTTTGCACTTTACGGTATGATAAATCGTAATTGTCTCGAGTTTTAAAGTTCCTTCGTGTTTGTGCCAAAAAAATAACCTGTTTTGACATATCTTGTGCGTAATACTTCAAAACTGTAGACAGTTACAAAAAGACTGATAATTGTCGAGTTGTAAGAGTTTAGGTCTTCTGACTAGAACATCTAAAATTCGTGCTCAACCTAAACTCTTACGTCGAGTTCCTTTGTGTTTGTGCCAAAAAAATAACCTGTTTTGACATATCTTGTGCGTAATACTTTACAACTGTAAACAGTTACAAAGATTGGCAGAAACAAGAGCGATATACTTGGACTGATGATATGATTTAGCGAAAAGTCAGAGTTTGTGAGACAAGAGAGAAAGAGAGCTAGAGATGATATGACATGTCCAAGACAGATAAGAGCAAGTCAGAATACCTTGAAAATAACTTTTGAGCTTGACGTGTAACAGCTTTCAACTGTAAACAGCTGTGATTTTATTGACAATGAATCAGATTGGAGGAATCCGTATCAAGCAGGATTTTCATTCCATTTCCAATAGAGGAGAATTCTTCATCAGAAACAGTAATCAGCGGAATATTTGCCAATGCACAGCCGGTAGCTACTGCAAGATCTGCTTTTTGACAGATCATTGCAAGAGGTGCAACGTTATTAGACTTTATTGAATAGATCGTATATGCGCCAACACTACTGCCAACACCTGAAGGAAAAACAAGAATGACATCTTTGATTGATTTTTCAAATAAATCATGATTCTTGTCGCTGATAATTCCAGTTTCTTTATCGACGATGCCTAGAAAATTGATTGGTTTTTTAGATTTTAAAACAATGCCCTGTGCCTTTCCTGAGACTAGGATTTTTCTCATCTGGTATCATCTTTGATAATTTGGGACAGTGATTTCAGATTGACATCAACGCCATTAGAATTTTTGAGATAAAATGCACCCTTGATACTGTTTGTAGTGACCGCATCAACATCATTTTTGTTTATCAGGGGTGTCAGACACGTACAGCAATCAGAGAGAATTTCACAGCCTGCACGTTCAAGTTCATTTGTATATCCTGTTTTTTCTGCTTGCTCTTTGATTGTTCTAGGACAAAATATCATGCATCTCTTTACAAAAGAGCGGCCCTTTAGCTTGTCAACCAGATCAGAGATTTCATCTAGTCCCAACTGAGGACTGCCAAGTGTGATTAGATCGCCCTTTTCAGCAGTATTTAGCTCATCATGGATATTTTGCATCTCTTTTTCATCAAAATCTACTTTTTCACAATCAGAATCACCCTCTCCAAAAAGAAACTTTGCACAAGTTCCCGATGTTCCCATTCCCCCACACATCGCCTTGCATTGACGCCTGTCCATCTCTTCAAGATTGGATATATTTACAGACGTATCGCCAACTTTGCCAGCAAAAAATCCGAGCATCCCATATGTCAGTTCGTTTGGATTTTTTACCTTCATTCTGATTGTAATGTTTGGAGAGTCATCTTTTCGCAATGAAGAGCGAGGGCTTTTTCCGGTAATTGCACTGGCAAGTGCGCTAAATGAACTTTCTTTGTTTGTCTTTAGATTATCATATGAATTTGCGTGAATTGCAGCGTTACTTTCGGCAAATGCAACCTGGGTCCCGTCTTTAGGGATATCAAATATCTCATAGGGAATGCATGAGAAGGAAGGGGTAACTCCCATGGTCTCATATGAATTTCTAATTGATAGTTGTTTTGAGATAAAATTATCATCCAGTCCGTAATTTGACACATTGTCAATATCAAACCCCATTGGATTCAGAGTTGTTTTTACCTGGACTCTAGCATTTTTACTAATGCCTGATAGAAATTCTTCGCCTGCATCCCCAATAGTGTTATAGTTTACGCCAGAAAGATGTGCCCATTTTATGGGTATTAGCATGTCAGCATCTGTTGTCTCGCCGGTTGCAACCAGAATTCTGTATGCCATCTGCAGGATTTCTCCTTGTTCGCCGCCTAGTGCGGATTCTTCTTCCCTTGTTAGCTCCAATGAGGACTCTAACTTGTTATAGTTATAATACTTGTGTGTGTGTATTTTTTTTTAGATGGAAATGAGGAAAATTCTTCGCGGGATGATGGACACTATGAATTCCATAAAACCTCCCAGAATGACTGCACTCAGAGAGCTTCACGAGGCCGAGACCGGAGGAGCATTTAGCATATTAATTGGAACCATACTCTCTGCGAGAACCAAAGATGAGACTACAACAAGGGTAGTCAAAGTACTGTTCTCAAAGTACAAAAATTCAAAGGATCTTGCAAATGCCAGGATAAAAGATGTGGAGAGAATAACAAGATCAATTGGTTTCTATCATGTGAAAGCCAAGAGGATTATCGAGGTTGCAAAGATAATTGATACGAAATACAAGGGAAAGGTTCCAGATGACCTAGATTCCCTAGTCGAACTGCCAGGAGTTGGAAGAAAGACTGCCAACTGTGTTCTAGTTTACGCATATGAGAAACCGGCCATTCCAGTCGACATTCACGTTCATAGGATCTCAAACAGGTTAGGATTGGTAGATACAAAAGATCCGGAAGAGACAGAACAGGAACTGATGAGAAAGATTCAAAAAAAGTATTGGATTGAGATAAATGACACTTTTGTCATGTATGGCCAGAATATTTGCAAACCAATTTCGCCAATGTGTAATGTGTGCAAGATTAAAAAGAGTTGCAAGTATTACAAATCTAAGAATGCTTCTTTGTCTTGATCAGTACTAGAACCAAAACTCCAAGACTGACTGCAAGGACAAATGGATACAGGGCAAAGATGTTCTTTGCAGGATCACCTGATAGAAACTCTATCATCATACTTCCAGAGTTTATTGCGGGAGGATCATCAGAGCCTCTTATTGCATGAACAGAATAAGAGTCAATTACAAATACGTCAATATCCAGATTGGTAACGACAATTCTTCCCCCGTTATTAACAGTCAGGCCCGCTCTATCAGTGTAAGACATGATTAACTTTGCCTCAGGATACCAGCCTCTGTCCAAGTCTCTAAAGATTACAATGTATCCCTCTTTTGGAGTCTTGACTGCAACCCACAACTTGTTATCAGGCCGTGATCCCATTCCAATTTCTACAAATTCTGTTTTAAAGCGATCCTGATTGTATATTCTAAGGACAGCATCCCCGTTTGGATGTGCATATAGTAGATTGTTATCAATTGTTACCTGCCAGCTAATGGCATGAGCATCATCAAGTGGGATGATTGGCGCATCTCGCAGGGCCCTGTGAAATTCCTCTGCAGGAATTTCTATATTGGAAATGATTACCGAGGGATTTTTTATCTCTTGGGCAAACACCGGAGTGATAAAAAATCCTACAATCAGGATTATTGTAAATAAATATTTCACAAGCTAGAGGCAGGTCTGATTGAATAAATATCTAGTCAACAAAAGGTTTTGGATGATCTAGGATTATTTTTGTTACCTCTGGTCTTAGGATAAATTCAGATGGAGACTGGCCGTTGTGAATCATCTCCCTGAGTTTGGTTCCGCTGATCTGCTCTTTTGCATCATCATCATGCGGACATGCCCTCGGGGTTGTGTATGTAAGACATTTTTTGCAGTAAAAGAACGATGGGAAGAATACCGGAGAGATGCCTAATTCTGGATAGTCACTAAAGATTTTTTGTGCGGCAAATGGATCATAAAATTTTCCAACGCCCGCATGATCTCTTCCAATAATGATATGCGTACATCCATAGTTCTGTCTCATAATTGCATGATGAATTGCCTCTTTTGGGCCGGCGTACTTCATTTCAGTGTGCAGGGTTCCAAGATGACACCTGTTTTCTGGATAGTATGACTTTATCATGGCTTTATAGCATTTTACAATAATTTCATCGACAAAATCACCAGACTTTTTCTTTCCAATAATCGGATTGACAAATACTCCGTCACGCGTTGTAATTGATGTCTTTTGTAGCATTTCGTGTGCCACATGTGGGGGATTTCTAGTTTGAAATGCACAGATGGTCTTCCATCCTGCCTGCACAAAGGCCTCTCTTGTCTGTTTGGGAGTCAGCCTGTTTTTTCTAATTTCAGTCTCTGTTGGTCTTTGGGCATAGTCAATCTTGCCACCTACAAGATAGTCCTTCATTGACATTGTCTTTGCGACACCCGGATGAGCAGAGTCAGTTGTCCCATAGATTCCCTGTGCGGTCTTTACTTTATCAAAAGGGAATGTCTCCTCAACATGAATTACTGCAACACCAACCCCTTGAGGATTTTTCAGCAACACATCCTTTGATTCTTTCATTGTGGAGGCAGTTTGTTTATCAACATCAAGAACAATTGGAATGGTCCAGGCCAGATCATTTGCCAGTCTTCCCCGTGAAACAATGCTTTCAAAGTCTTGTTGCATCAAAAATCCCTCCAGAGGGCTGAATATTCCATCTGCTATATTCTCAACATCATTTGCAAGATCCTCGCTAATTGTTACTGAGAATAATCCGGCAGTATCAACTGTGGTAATTCTGTTGATTAATACCCCGCCGTGTGGTTTAATTGAATTATCTTCTGACATGCAAGATTTCCTATTTTTGGCCTATATGAAGGCCGCACTCTTTGTTTCCAGATTTTTCCCACCACCATCTTCCTGCCCGGACATTTTCTCCAGGCTTTATGGGTCTCGTGCAAGGCTCACAGCCAACACTAGGATAGCCTTGCTTGATAAGGCTGTTTTGTGGCAGATCATTCTTTATGATATAATCCTGAATTTGATCCCAGGTCCAGTTGATTATCGGATTAATCTTTAAAATTCCGCCATGTCCAGAGTCTAGCTGAAAGATTGCAATACTGTCCCGGGTCTCTGTCTGATCATGTCTCAATCCGGTAATCCAGCCATCCAGTGTACTCAGTATTCTGTTAATAGGATGCACCTTGCGGATTTCACAACACAGTTGTCTGTTATTTACGCTCTCATAGAATAGATTAGGACCCTTTTCTCTGACCATATCCTCAACTTCTTTGGCATCAGGGAACAGCACTTCGATTACGATATCGTATTTTTTTCGTACAACATCCATAATGTCATAGGTTTCCTGTGGCAGTCTTCCGGTATCCAATGTAAAGAATCTGAATTTTGGATTAATCTTTAGCATAATATTCATAACAACCGAGTCCTCTGCACCAAAGCTTGATGCTTTGGCAATTCTGGGATGAAGGTTATCTGAGGCCCACTGAAGGGCCTCATGGGCAGTCTTTATTCTTGAGTTAAGATCATTTACTTTTTCTTGTGTGAATTTTGTCACATGTTTGTTTAAAATATTTGTTTTATATTGATTACCACGGATTTTATTCTAGATTATAAGCAGGTAAATTTCAAGAGAAGTGATGGACAGGGCATCATATGTTATAGTCTTTCCGACCATATTTACAAGAAAAAAGATTCCACAGTTGATTACAAATATCAAAAGAATACTCGGGATAAAAAATCAGCAATTCAGATCTGTAAAGCGTGATTGTGATGTAATTTTGGTTGATGCAAATGATCCTGTATTTGCATCATCTGCCATCAATTTACTTTTTGGAATTGAAAAGATTGCAATTGCAAGACATGTAAAAAATGATTTTCAGGGTGTCGTTTCAGAGATTGTTTCAGTAGGCGGTAATTTACTCTTAAAGGGTGAGAGGTTTTTAGTGAGGGTTGAAGGGACATCAAAAGGATTCCTCACAAAAGATGTAGAGATTGCAGCAACATCAAACATAATAGAAGAAAAATCAGATCTTGGAGCTTGTCCTGGAACAAGGGAAGATTATGACAAGTTGCTGTATACGTATCTGACAAAAAATAATGCATACGTCTGTATCTTTTCAGATGAGGGCAAGGGCGGCATTCCATATCAGTCACACACTCGGAGAGTAATTTGCGCAGTGTATGATGAAATGTCTGCAGTATCTTGTTTTGAGACAATAAAACAGGGTTATGATACCAGGATCATAGTTTGTTACAGACAGAGATCAGAGCTGATGAATCTAGCCAAGATGATTAATCAGATAATTCCAAGACTGGTACAAGATAAAATTGAATTGGAATTCTTTCATCTAGAGATAGGTCCAAACGGAATAAAGAATTACCTGACTCTTGTAAACTCTATACTGGAAATAATGCTACAACATTCGGAGAATCATGTGTCACTAGCTTTATCGCCGCTAGTATTTTCCATGAACTTTGTTGATTATTCAATAAACCAGGTGTTTGAGAGAAAAAAGATTCCAATAATTCCACTTGCTGGAGTAGACACTAGTCTGTTTAGTCAGGCAAAAGAGATCGGGTTGGAGAGAAACATCAAAAAATTAGAAAAGGCAGTCACAATCAGTTCAGATGAGATTCCTGTCTTTTCTAAAAAGGCAGTAGAGACTGCCTTTAAGACAAAGAGAGAGATTTCAGTTCGGGTAGGGCCCAACAATCTTTACGATATTTTAGATTCGCTAGAGGATCGCTGAGAATTTAAACGGCATGTCTGGTTTCATATTGTGCTCAAAATAGGAGAATTCATCTATCCGTGGGGGAGTGGCCATTATTCTCGAATGATGAGGCTAGATGAGGCATTAAAAGACCACATAAAAGAAGAGTTTGAGGTTCATTTTTCAAGCAAGGGGCATGTTTATGAGAAACTATTAAAAAAATTTCCAGATAAAAAAAAAGAGATTCATGAAATCTTGATGCCAACGCCAATTGATGGAAAACTTGGACCAAGTGTCCTAATGTCATTGATAAACCTGTTATTACCCATTTCAAAAAACCCACCACTGGTAAGACAGATTGCAAACTATTTGAGAGAAGAGAGCAGACTTTATGACAAGGAAAAATTTGATCTTGTAATTAATGATGGAGACATGGGTTCAAATATTTTGGCAAGAAATCGCAACATTCCAAGTTTGTTTGTAACGAATCAGTTCAGACCTAGACTGTACAGTTCAAGATTATATCTTTATCCGTCGCTAATCTTTATTGCAAAACAGATTGCCAAGGCATCAAGGATTCTTGTTGCAGATTCGCCGCCGCCATACACCATATGTGAATATAATCTAAATTTCATCAAAGAGGTAAAAGACAAGATAGAATATGTCGGATGTTTTACTGCCAGCAAACAGACCAGAAAAAAAGACATCTCTGATCTTGAGAGGCTGGTTGATGATAACGAGTTTGGTTACTGGATGAGGACAGGAGACAGGTCAACTAATGATGGGACTGGCCAGAGATTTGAAGAGATATTCCATCAGGATGAGATGAATTCTGAAAAAAGAATCATTTCGCATGCAAGAGATGATTCAAGCATAGATTCCGTTATGGGAAGAGACGGCAAGAGATACTCTATTTCAGAGGCATTGGATAAGAGAATAGATTGGATACAGATTGATATTGGTTTTCTTTCAGAGCAAGAAAAAGATACAGTGCTGAATTTGTGCAAATATGCAGTTGTAAATGGCTCTCATACCGTAATGGGCGAGATTATAGGTGTAAAATCAAGACCGATAATTGGAATTCCCATTTATGATGAACACACAAACAACATTAGATGGGCAGAGGATAGAAATCTGGGTATACTAGCAGTAAAAACAAGGCAGGTAACTAGGGCAATCTCTAGGATTAAAGAGAATTATGAGGAATTTGAAGGAAATTTGAGTGAATTTTCAAAGAATTTTGTTCCTAATGGGGCGGAGAATTCAGCAAGGATTGCATCACAGACTATGAAAGAAAAGAGATAATACATTATTTTTAGAATTTTATTCATCTGGCACGTTGAATATTGACGGGCGAACGGACCAAAAGGGATGATGAAAAAGTTCGCGTGCCAGATTAACATCGCTCAGCAGGCAACTAGATGCTCACAAGCAACGGCTAATTTGGGGGTAGGACAAATGCTGAGAGGTTGTTACTTGTTCTGTCTATTTTTAGCCGATTTTGAGTGCATTTGGGTTGATTGGTAATGTGGGAAGGCTTTTATGGAAAAAATAAGGCCAAACCACAGTGCCTAACTGCCCAGAATGTTCAGCAAGAGAGAAGAAAAAGGTTCAAGCCAGATATGAACAAGAGACTCCAGAGGAGGAGAGAGGCAGGGACGATTTATACAAATTGTTTGACGAGATTGATATTCCAATGAAGATTGACACTTCTACAAAGCATTTCATTTGTAAGAGATGTGGGTTGTACGCAACAAGAGAGCAGGTATCAGACATTAAACACAGACTGAACCAGAGAGAGAGAACACGCGAAGACAAGCAGGATGACTATCTTGATTGGTGGCAAAAGAGCAAAAAAGAGAAAGCGAAAAACTAGGACGGATTTAGCATATGGTAAAAAAGAAAGATGATATTCCAGATTGGGTTACAGACGAGATTCAGAATGCCAAATTTGAGAAACCAGAGGAATTAAAGAGATCAGGATACATTCTAGAGTTTTATGATGCAGATAACAAGATGGATGTACAGTTGTATGATTCTATCGAGGATGGAAGATGTATAGTGACAATGGACTTGTCAAAAGAGATCAAGACAGAGGAGTTGGAGAAGGGATCTGTGTATGAGTTTGTTTTTGACCAACACAAGGCCCCAATAAGCAAAAAAGCTTCAGAGTATCTAGAAAAGGAAAAAGAGATAGAGATGAGTGCAATTTATCAGTTTGAATTAAAGTCATTAGAATTGTTAGACTTGGACTCTAGTGAGGCCAAAGATGACGCAGAAGAGTAAGAGTCTAATCTCTTTTTGAAAGATTTTCCCAGTATCGGATTGATTAGATATGGAAATGTGTTTTTTATCCATACTGCCCCACGCGCGACAGATGGAACTATGATTTCCAGTCTTGGAGAGTTTGCCGCCCTCAAGATTGCTTTGGCTACTGTTTTGGAACAGAGTGACATTGGCAGATATTTTGGCATTTTTTTAAACGAGGGATGATCAAAGAAGTTAGTCCGGACCATAATTGGACTGACAACTGTAATTTTGATTCCGGTATCTTTTAGCTCATGTTTGAGGCTCTCTGAGAATCCCAGCATTGCAAATTTAGATGCACAGTATGAGGCGATTCCAGGCAGGGCAATGCTTGCTGCAACAGATGCGACATTTACTATATGACCAGACTTTTTTTTTAGCATTAATGGAAGGAAATGTTTGATGCAGTAGACCATGCCAAAGTAATTTGTTTGCATCTGTGATTCTATCTCGTGTATGGTGAGATCAGATACGGGGCCATAGATTGCAAAACCGGCATTGTTCACTAGGATGTCAATAGAGACAAATTTTTCAGAGACTGTTTTTGACATTTCTTTTACCTGATCTTTTTTAGAGACATCGCATTGACAGACTAGCGTGGATGTGTGGAATTTTTTTAATTCATCTGCAACTTTATCTAGTCTGTCTTTTCTTCGTGCAACCAAGACAATGTTGGCTCCTAGTTTTGCAAATTCTATTGCAGTCTGTCTGCCGATTCCAGATGATGCGCCGGTGATGAGGACTGTATTATTTTTGAAATCCATGAATCAAGAGAGGTGGTTGAGGATAAAGCGGTTTCTATCGTGTGTTTGTTGCATAGAAACAATCCATGAATGAGATCAAAGGTAATTGTTTACCAGTAGATAGGAAAGTGTTTCATTTGGAGCAAGAAATACCAATCAATCTCAAATAAATTAGATAGAAAAACCTAGATCGAGGTATGCAATTTCATCAAATGTGATACTTTCCCATCTACTGGAATATGGGCTAGTGATTTTGTTGCGGGTGCTTTTCCAGTAGATAGGAATGTGCTCCATTTGAGTCAAAAAAATACTAACCATTCTCTCAAATAGTTTTGATAGAAAAAGCTAGATAGTAGTGTGCAATTCGATCAGTTGTGAATCGACCTACTATTTTTAATACTGCACACCAGTACAATATATCACAAGACACATTTGAAAAGTTGCACCAATTATTTTGCATTACCATGTCATTTCAATTCTCTGTCAGATATAATTCAAAATATGGATTACCAGACATGATAAATGCACTAATTGCCTTGTGTGTTGGAAATTCTTATGCAGAATCAGGACTAAAAAGATTGGCAGTTGAATCAGATCTTAAGCAGACTCCATCTGGTTCATGGCTGATTAATTCAATCAAAAAGATTTCAGAACAGAGAATGCTGCTACAGCTCTCTGATGCATTGGATAGAACCATTGCAGACATGAAAGAGATTGGAATGTTTGCCAGACCAGTCACAGTCGCAATTGACAAACACTTGATTTCAAGATATGATAAAAAACCAGATGAATTTCTGATAAAATCAAAACCAAAAAAGAGTACCCCATATTTTGAGTGTTACTGCACCATGAGCTGTGTAGATAAAGATTGCAGAGCTTGCCTTGGTGCATACCATGTTACGAAAAACAAGCCAAACTCTAGTTTTGTGCGTAAATTACTGAATAATTGCCTCAGAAATGACATTCATATACGCCTTGTGTTACTTGACAGAGAGTTTTTTTTCAGTCAGTGTAATCCATGAATTAAAACAGTTGGGAAAGAAATTTCTAATGCCAGCAAAAAAGACCAGAGGAATAAAGAACGCGATTATCCAATATGTGGAAGGTAACAGAGGCGTAATTTCAGAGTACAAATTGCGTTCTGCATCCGGACATGTTGAATCATTCACACTTGTAATAATTCCCCACCCAAGACCTGACAAGCCCAATTTAACAGACCAGTATCTGGTGTTTGCAACTAGTCTTCCACGAGAAAAAATATCTTCAAACATATCACAAATTCCAAAAGAATACAAAAAAAGATTGGGGGATTGAAACAGGATATGCATGTATTGAAAAGGTAAGACCAAGAACTACCAGCCCTAATCATTCTGTAAGGTTATTGATGTTTTATTTTCCACTGATATTTTACAATACATGGATTGTCACAAACTATATCCTCAAAGATGAATCAAACTGTAATGGCAAACCAACCATTTCAATTGAATTGCTCAAATGTTTCTTTAGGTTGTTTGTGGTGCAAATGATTCGAAATGAAAAACAAGATTATTTTCTAGAGTTTGTTGGTTAACACATTCCTATCTACTGTTTTCATATGTCATTGGAGCATATGATGATTCATCATACCGTGATTTGCTTGAGCGAAAATTCATCGGAAAGGGATACATGCAACTAAAACTTTGAAAAAAGCAAAGCCAACTTCCTTTGGATAAATCCTATGCCAATGGCGCGGTCGTCGGACTTACTCGCTACATAAAGTAGCCTGTTTATCACATAAAAAGTATTCAGATCATCTACGCGTATGTGGATCCCAAAAGTTCTCCCCACATTTTACTCATATATCATAACTGTCTACCGTTTTGAAGTAGAATTTCTCAGATATTCCAAAGCATAATCATAGAAATTCAATTCCCTCATCCGGCATGTCTCCTTTATACTCATCAATATCTTGTGAGAATCAGCTCCGGCCTTTGAGCGATGACCGTTTGTGATCTTTCTGATTATGACGTTTGGTCGTATTGCCCTCTCTGCCGTGTTGTTATGGTAATCAGTTCCAGTCTGCAAAAACGTAAAGAGTATCATTCTTTCACGTTTCAATCTTTTTACAAACCTGATAGTTCTCTTCGCTGTATTTTTTGGATATCATTGAAGATATTCTTCTCTCAAGGTTCTTTTTTACTTGTAGTCTTTTTACCTCATTGGTGATCTTTGCCGCATCGTGAGAGGCATATAATATTCTCTTTAGGCGTGCTGCAAATGGTGTGAATTCTTTTCCGGGATTCTTGTATTGTATTGTATCCTCAATCTCTCGGATATAGTGAATGTGGCATCATTGGTGGGTTTTACCAAACATGATTCCATGGAGAATACGAGTCACTTGTAACGTTGCCATCATACCCGTCAAGGATTCTTTTTGGCACATCCTTACTGCGAGTCTGGTCAATCTCGTATATTACAACCCATTTCCCAACAAACGCCCACAGCCAGTAATTTTTTCCGTTCAACCTCCAGCTCGTCTCGTCGACGTGTATGTTTAGCTCTTTTTTTAGCTCCATGATCAATTCTTGATATATTGAGCCAAATGCCTTTACAATTTTTGTTACTGCATGGTTAATTGTTGATTCTGTAAGATTTAATGAGAATAGTGTTTGTGCCAACTGTGATATTTTACCAAAAGATAATCCCATTGTTTTTAGTATTCCGATTAGTGTCATTAGTTGGGTTCCAAATCGCTCATTAGGCAGTGCGTCAGGTACCCTTGCAGATATCTGTTTTTTGCAATGCTTGCAGCATCGTCTAGTTATAATATAATCGTGTAACGACCTTTTTTGCAGGAACTATCTCCTCCACTGTTATATAGTACGTATCAGTTGGCTCTGAGAGTTCATTACCGCATACGTTACAATCTGTCTGATCAATAACCTTCTTCTCATCAACCTGTTCTGGACTGGATCTGCTACACCTTTGGTGTTCAGACCGATGGTCTTTTCCCACGGATTGTCAGTTGTGTTAGTTTTTGCATTTATGCCTTTTGCAGCAAGTGCAGAAATTGTTTTTTTGGTGGACGTGTTCTCTTTTTTTAGCAGAGCATTTTCTTCTCTTATCTGTGCATAATTGTCTTTGAGATGAGTGTACTTGCCTTTGAGATGTTTTAATTCTTCTATAACTCTATTAATTTTTCCAGCCTTTGCTTTGAGATGAGCATAATCTTCTTCGAGATGTTTTAATTGTCGCTCAAGGGTATTGTAATGATTGCAACGATATTCCAATTCATTCTTTTTTTGCATTGGTGTATCCTATTTGGTATGCATCAACCTCTACATCCAAATCAACTGGAACAGATAGACGTTATAGGCATAAAACGTACCACTTGCTTAATTCATACGATTTACTGACTGACCAAAACGGGATCAAAAGCAAAGATTCGATCAGGTGTTATGAGATCTCGTGATGCCTACACCATTGATGATGACATTTATCATCTGTAGATGGAAAAGTAACTCTCAATTGCCCAGTTCTCAGAGTTTTTTGATTGGTGATATTAGAACATGCTTCCAAAGTATTATAATGTGATTCCCTTCAATATCAAATAATGAGTAACAGCATATCTAACAAACCAGAAAGTTCAATGGAATTTCCAGCAAATCGAGGAATACAAGCAGGTCGTGAATTTTATGTAACAATGTTTGATTTTGCTACATTATGTAATCATTCCCAGTTTAATACAGATCCCGCAATTCCACCAACTATGAGATCTCAACGAAAGATCAGAGACTCGCGAGTACCCAAAATCAAATCATATATTTTAGACAACCCTGATAACTATATTTTTTCAGCTATTACTGTTTCGGTAAATAAAAAAATAACATTTAAACCCGAACCTACAAATAATTCTGAGAGCAAGATCGGATACATATCTATTCCTAGTAATGCAAAAATTCTAGTAAATGATGGACAACACAGATGTGTTGCCATACAAAAAGCATGTGAAGAAAATGAAAGGATTGAATCAGAGAGAATTGCAGTGGTCATCTTTGAAGATCGCGGATTAAAACGTAGTCAACAAATGTTTGCAGATTTGAACAAGCATGCAGTAAAACCTACAAAATCACTAGGATTACTATATGACCATAGAGACACATATGCAAGATTTATTGTAAACCTAGTCAATGATGTTGATATTTTTTATGGTCGTACAGAATTAGAACGTACCAACATATCTAATCGTTCCATAAATTTCTTTACGTTAAATGGAGTAGCTGATGCAACCAGACATCTCTTAAAATTAAAAACAAAGTCAATATCTACAGATAAACAGAAATTGGTAGTAGAATACTGGAACAAAGTATCTAGAAATATTCCAGAATGGATTAATCTAATGGAAGGAAATATCACACCATATGAATTAAGGAAAAAATATGTTCATTCGCACACAAATATACTAAACGCATTAGGACTAGTAGGAAATGTTTTGATTCAACAACAAGATTGGAGACAAAAAATTAAAGGTTTACAAAAGATTGATTGGTTAAAAGAGAGCCCCATATGGCAGAATAAAGTTGTCATGGATGGCAAAATGCTCAAAAATAGATTAGGAATAAAAAGAGCTGCCAACGAGATACTCAAAAATCTAAAAATTTCTCAAACAGTGGATGTGAGTTACTAATGACATCTGAAGAATCCATCTTTAAATCACGTACAATAAACAACATTTACGATGAAATAAGACAAGTCTATCTTGGAGATAACCGTCCTTGGATCCTAGGATTCAGTGGCGGTAAAGATTCTACATGTATGGTACAACTAATTTGGAATGCATTATCAGAACTTTCAGCAGAAAAACTCCACAAAAAATTATTCATAATATCCTCAGACACACTTGTAGAATCACCAAAAGTGGTAGAACAAATAACAAATTCACTAGATATGATGGAAAAAGCTTCACAAGAAATTCATCTTCCAGTATCCACAAATCTAGTCCGTCCAGTCATAGAAGACACCTTTTGGGTCTGTCTCTTAGGCAAAGGATTTCCTGCACCAAGTAATCTGTTTAGATGGTGTACTGACAGATTAAAGATACGAAACGCAGACAGATTCATTCAGGAAAAAGTATCAGAGTATGGTGAAGCAATTGTCGTCTTGGGAACAAGAAAAAACGAGAGTGGTTCTAGACAACAATTAATGAATTTATACGAGATAAAAGGCAGTCTGCTCTCACGCCATTCCAAGTTTGCTCAAACTTCTGTATACACACCATTACGTGATTTTACCACAAAAGACGTTTGGACCTATCTATTACAAAAAAAGAATCCATGGGGTTCAAGCAATAGAGATCTTTTAGTGTTATATCAAAATGCAAATTCTGCAGAATGTCCACTAGTAGTAGATAGTAGCACACCATCATGCGGAAATAGTAGATTTGGTTGTTGGACATGTACCGTAGTAAATGACGACGTATCTCTTAGAAATACAATTGAAAATGGAGAGGAGTGGATGGAACCACTACTTGAACTTCGTAATGAATTAAAGGATACACAAGATCCAGCAAAACGACAAAAAGTCAGATCATTAAAACGAAGAACCGGTCAGATGAAACTAATAGATGATGCACGCAAAAAAAAATTTGATGAGAAAATTCGAGAATCAAAGCTAGAACTAAAAGGTGATGACGGTCAAGATCCATACTCTAAACTAGTTCCAGGACCCTACACCATGGAATACTGTCAAGAATTTCTTGAAAAACTTCTCATCGCACAAAAAATGGTCAGACAAAATGGTCCTGACCCACAAATTAAATTAATTCTAGAAGAGGAAATACATGAAATACAAAAAATATGGAGAATGGAGAGAGGTGATTGGAAAAATACTGCTTATCAAATATATCACAAAGTACTTGGTGAACAACTAGTACTGCCACAAGAAGACCTTGGAGAATTTGGCATAGTCGAACAAACAATACTTGAAGAGATCTGTCAAAAAAGCAATGTTCCCACGTTGCTGGTATCAAAATTACTTAATGTAGAACAAGAATTTCAAGGTATGACAAAACACTCTAAAATTTTTTCAAAGATAAATAAAATATTTTCAGAAGAATGGAGAGACGATTTAAACGAGATAGTACACGACCTAGAACATCAAAAAAGAACTAAAAAAGAGTTTGGTGGATAGTTTGTTATTAACACGTATAACACTACAAGATTATGGCGTATACAAAGGTAGACACGAGTTTGATCTTGGAACCACAAAAGATAGACCAATCATACTAATTGGTGGGACAAATGGTGCAGGTAAAACCACTCTATTTGAATCAATAATGTTGTGTCTATATGGTATATCCACAATGGGTAAAAGATGCACTAGAAAAACATATGAGAAATTTCTTGATCAAAAAATTCATCGTTATCTAAAAAGTACAACATGTGCAGATCAAGCATTGATTTCTGTACAGTTTAAATTTTTTCATAATGGGCAAGAGAGTGAATACTCTGTTACACGTTCATGGATTAAAGAAGAAGGTAAAATAAAAGAACAGCTGAACATCAAAAAACGTAACTCTGATCAAGATAAATTTAATTCATTAGACATACAAGAATCATATTGGCAATCATTCATCGAGGATATTATTCCACGAGGCATCGTCAAATTATTCTTTTTTAATGGTGAAAAAGTAGTAAAGATTGCAAAAGAAAATTCTGAAGATATTACCATCAAAGAATCATTCAAATCGCTTTTAGGCATAGAGGTTGTAGAGCAGTTACGGACAGACCTACAAGTAAATCTAACCCGTAACCTTACAGGCAATGATAAATCACTACAAGATGATTTTGCAAAATACAAAGCAGAAAAAGATGAAAGTGTAAACATTGTAGAGAGACTAAAAGTGCGACTTGCTCAAAAGCAGACAGAGATGGATTTCCTTCTACTAGAGATTGAAAATTTAGAAACAAAGATCACAAAAATTGGTGGTAAATTTGTAACTGGTCGTGATGAATCAAAAATCAGACTTGCAACAAGAAAGATCATACACCAAAACATTAAACAAAGAATAATTGATTTATGCTCTGATGTATTGCCATTCTCAGTCATACCAACAAATCTTGAAAAACTATCAGAACAAATGCAGACAGATGAAACAATTCAACAACAATGGATAGGAAAAAAATTACTTGATTCTAAATTCGAGGTGATTAACTCCAAGATAAAGACGGATGAGTTTTGGGAAGATTCAAAACTAGATAAAAAAGAGATTAAAAAAGTTACATCAAAAATATTAAAACTATTAAAAAATGAAAATATTCTTTCAGATACACATGTTAAACCAATGTTTGGCTTTTCATCCCAACATACACATCAAATTAAAAACATTATACAAACAGCAAACACAACCATTCTAGAAAAGCTCAAAAAAGATACAAAAAAAATCATAGAGATTTCCGAAGAGATAGACAAGCTAGAAACATCAATTGCAAATGCACCAAATGATGACGAGATTGGTTCATTAATATCAGAAATTGGTCAATTACATTCACAAGAAGGGACACTGCAAGCAGAAATGGATCACATTGAAGAAAAGATATCAAGCAACATGTCACTCAAACGACATTTAGACTCAAAATTACGTGATATCGTAGGACAAATTTACAAAAATGACAAATCAAAACAACATGTAGAGATGACACAAAATGTGCAAAATGTTTTAGACGAATTTATAGAAAAATTAAAGACAAAAAAGATACAGTTACTAGAACAATATTTGTTGGATGCAATCCTTGTGTTAATGCACAAGAAAAATTTTATTGAAAAAATCAAAATAGATACAGACACATTTGAAATAAAACTATACAGAAAAAATAACGAATCACTTGCAAAAATTCTTTTATCCGAAGGTGAAAAACAAATGTTTGCAATGGGTATATTGTGGGCACTTGCTAAAACATCAGGAAGACCATTACCATTCATGATTGACACGCCACTTGCAAGACTTGATGAGAAACATCGAAAAAATGTTGTTGAGAAATTTCTCCCAATTGCATCACACCAAATTCTAATATTTTCAACAGACAAAGAGATTGAAAATAGTGATTATAACAGTTTGAGACCATATACAATGCACGCATATGCAATGGAATATCTTGATGATCAAGGTTTAACGAAAAAACATGATAGTTATTTCTGGAACGAACATGGAGAAAGAATTGTTGCGGTTTAACAGATTAAAAATGAGCTATCGCTCACAAAATCTACTTGCGCATCTAAAAGGTAAGACAGGAATTACACCAAATGTAATGGGAAGATTTGCAATATGCATGTCTCTAAATGATCCATCACCGCCAAATCCAGAAGAGTTTGACGAGAAGGGTTCAGAGATACATCCATCCGTACTGTTTGGCGAATATGAAGAATTGTTTATGGCAATTATGATTCAACGATTAAAACATGATGGGTTTGATCCTCAGATATATCTTAACAAGATGGTACGTGCTCACTTTAATCGTGGAACAATTACGTTATTTGCACGCATACATGACATATCTGACTTTGAGAGAATAATCCTACAAGAAAGAGAGGTGTAAACGATGGCCAATATGGAATATAAAAAGAAAAGGCAAGAGGGAAGAAAGTTGGAACTAAATAAAATTGTATATCTAGATCATAATGCCACCACACCTTTAGATCCATCGGTATTACACAAGATGATGCCATACTTTACAAAGAGTTTTGGAAATGCATCAAGCATAGATCACAGATATGGAAATGACGCATCAGTTGCAGTAGAGTCAGCTAGGGACAGTATTGCAAAAGCAATTAATGCAAAAAAAGACGAGATCATATTTACATCAGGATCTACAGAGTCTAACAATTTGGCAATCTGTGGAACTATAGAAAGACGCAAAGATAAAGATCACATCATTACTTGTGTTACAGAACATGAATCAGTACTAGAGACAGTCAGACACCTTGAGACAATTGGCAAAAAAGTGACATATCTTCCAGTAGATAAACTTGGAATGGTTGATCTACATGACATAGAGTCTGCCATTACAGCCAGAACAGCAATGATATCAATCATGGCTGCAAACAATGAGATCGGTGTAATATCAAACATTAAAGAGATTGGCAAGATTGCACATGAAAACAACATATTATTTCATACAGATGCCGCACAAGCAGTAGGTAATATTCTAATAGATGTAAAAGAGATGAATATTGACCTGATGTCATTTTCTGCACACAAGATGTATGGTCCCAAAGGTATCGGTGCATTATACATCAGAGGAATAAAACCAAGAGTGACTCTAAATGGAATAATGTATGGTGGTGGGCAAGAAAGGGGGTTGCGTTCTGGTACTTTGAATGTTGCAGGAATTGTTGGATTTGGTAGTGCAATGACAATAGCTGTAAACAAGATGGTGTCTGAGAATCAAAGATTAAAAAAGATGTCTAGGATGGTGCTAGAGATACTAGAATATGAAAACGCATCACTCAACGGCAATTGGTACAACAGGTTGGCAGGAAATCTCAATATCTGTTTTCCTGGAATAGAAGGAAAGGCAATAATTAATTCAGTATCAGACAGCATAGCAATATCTGCTGGATCTGCATGCACAACACAAAGTGTAAAACCGTCTCATGTAATCATGGCTTTGGGATATGATGAAGCGAGGGCACATTCATCAATTAGAATGGGGTTTGGGAGATATACTGAAGAGGATGATGCAGAGTTTGGGGCATGGGAGATAACTGATGCAGTAAGAGAGATTTCAAAGATTGATGTGTAAATAACTGATGAATTCATTATTGTAAAAAAGGATAAGAAATCATCAGGTTTTTGTACAAAACATAATCCTAAAAATATCGTATGAATCAAGCAAATAACGTGTTTTATGCCTATAACGTCCAACTAATCTAATCGATTCAGGTGTAAGGGTTGATACATACATATTTTGATTCAGTTAACCCAGATGTGCTCACAATCTTGACTAATCTAGAGGTGGATCAGGAGGCGGTTTCAATACTATCAAATGTTCGATCATCATAATCCTCATGTCCGTCATTGTTATCTGACCCCTCCATCTCTCTCTATCTTGTGAAATCAGTGCATTTGCCATGATGACAGGCAATTTTCAAGCAAAAGAGTGACATGTGGATATATTGCATAATTACTAGTCATATCACGTCACAGGCGGTTTGTTTGTTTAAACATGAATTACTGTTTGAGACGTCCCCCTATAGATCTTTGCATTTTTAGCCGATTTTGAGCATATCTGGGTTAACTGTTGATTAGGTATATAGTAAAATACCATAATGCTACGCTGTGTGTTTTTTCACAAGCTGATTATTTTGCATGTTGAATCATTTATTTTGTATTTTTTGTACAAGTTTGATTGACTTTTGTTATTCAGAGTTGTATGATTTTGTTAGAGTTTGAAATGGTTGGTGTAATTTAGTCAATTACGCATAATCTCTACTAATTTCTTTAATTCTTCTTTTGTCAATACAAGTCTAAACAGCACTGCATCTGGATTTTTTGCATTTTTGGCTTGAGGATAAAAACTGACAACGTATTTGGAACCATCTTTTTTAACATCATATGGTCTACCGCCTATGGTATCTCGCATGTTAGGAGTTAAAATTAATGATTTATAGAGTTATTGACTTGCAGGTTATTCTGTATTATATGGAAATTATGTCCGCTAGTCATTAGTGTCCCACAGTCGGCGTGCCACATTACATTTGAGAACCTGCGTTCAAATCTAACCCACTTGCGTCTTGTCGACCTTGCAGGAGATGGAGTTACTAGTCCATGTTTCTTCATTATCTTGTATACTATATGGTAGGATGTATTGACACCGGCGTTTCTAAGGTGCTTGACTGTTCTGATCACGCCAATATGATTCCCTTCATTTTGCATGTTCAACACTGACCTTATTTGGACATGACTTGGCTCCTTGGTTGGGCGTCCCGATTTTCGTATTTTTGGAATGGTTTCGGTGTTGAGGAACCGTGACTAGAGTCGTCGGACGTGTCTTGCCTGGATGTCAAGCTCGACAGCTATATTGGATGTGCTTTTGTCAATCTTGCGCTGTTTGATCAAATATTTGATTGATTTGTCCGAGTCTTTGTTTTGTCATATTTGCTGATCGGTACAAGCGGTTATAATCAGGTATCGTACGCCTGATTCTAGGCGGACATAATTTTCGTACAATACAGATCTTCTTACACCGCGACTTGTCCTAAGTGTTACATTTCATGCTCAAACGTGGATGACATACAACAAATTTTTGGATTCAGAAAAATGGAAAAAAAGCGACAAAACAACACGACCACAAAGTAATTGCAGAGAATGTAGAAAAAAAGATATCAAAAACAGGAAAGAATTGAAGCAAAAAAATAAAGAATTAAGTGGGCAGGATTTACGAACCACTGAAGGTAAAAATATGCAACGTGATGCTATTCAAAAAAAACGAGACATTACAAACAGAACATGTAATGGATTATGTAAAAAATTCAGAGTAACAAAACCCACAAACATAGGCAGATATGAAGCAGGTCATGGACGATGTCAAATGTGTGATATCTGGATTGATTATCATGGAGCACACACAAAGGATGGACATGCTACTACTAGATACTCGGAAGGTTGGTTTTGTAACTGTTGTAACTACAGAGTACGCAGACACCCTAGAAACAAAAAATACAAAGAGCAACTTCGTGATAGAATTTCTTTAAAAGAGAATGTCTCTAATAACTTTGAGAATACACATGATTCACAAAATGAAATATCTACATCCGATGACAACTTGGTTTATAATCATAATGATACACCCAACAATACACAGTATGGCACATCCGAAAAATCACCTCTAAACATCAATAAAATAAACGAATTAATCACCAAATCTTTACCTCTGATCAAATCCAATCCTAATGGTGTATATCTAAACTATCTTAGAATAATACTAAAAATTTCAAAAGAAGAGATGAACAATTTACTCATACGACTGATAAGAATCGACGATGTTACAAAAAATGAGATAAAACGTGACGGTAAAACATTTGAGATTCTGCTAAGATATAATACATTAGATAGAGACCACGATACACATAGACAAATACAATCAAACCAACACTTGCAAAACAAAGAGTCAACTAATGACATAAAATACATAGTACGACACATGATAAATCAATATGCAAGTAAAAATCAAAGTAAACATCTACAATATCGACTCACACAAGAATACATGCAATCCGGCTCCATTAAAGATGTAATCAAAAACAATCCTAATTTTTCAAAGACAGAGATTATGAATCATATCAAAAGTGCCAACCGTCTTCCGGCTGAACTTAAAAAATTAGAAATTGAAGGCAGACTGCATTTTAATCCACGATGCTCATTACATATTGCATTATATGCAGTAAATTATTACGAGTGGGATGGTGAAGAATCCAACAAAGACAATGTGATCAATTTAGCATTATCTATTACAAAATATCTGACAGAAAATAAAGATCTCAACCAACTATTCGCAAAAAGAGAATCGGCATAAACGTCAAAACTGCAACCCTCTTGTTGGTTATAACGTGTTTGGTGGTCTGTGAGTTGTCTGGATATTTGGGAATTTTTGCTCTATCAACTTTGCAAGCTTTTCTGCATAGACACTTCGAGAAGAGTCAGTCACAACATATTTTGGATTTACTGCATCTACATATGAATAGATATTCTCAATTGAAGCATGAGCTGCCAAATTATAACGACATCCTATGTCAGAATTACCCGGAAAAGGGATTATTGGTGGTTCATTCTTTCCAAATCTATACTGATCAATTATAATCTTGTAAAATCTTCGTAGATCATCATCAAGTATGGATGATGTTGTAAATATGACACAAGGTTTGTTATTTACTAGCTTCCAGAATTCTCGAGACTTGGAATCGTAATGAAATATATCTCTAAAATATTTAGTGTCATTTTTATAGATCTTTAATAATACCTTTTCTTGTTTTTTATCCATTACAAATGAAACATTATCCGCGATTTTATCAGATTGTGACATCTCAAAATGTTTAACAATCTCTTGTAATGTTCCTCCTGATGTTTGTATTACGACAGATTCTGCACGATCTGTCTTTTCTTTTGCATCCTCAAATAACCTGTTCATGACTGATCTTCGATCTGTCTTTCCATCGTACGATGGATCACCATGTGTTGCATCAAGTACTAGATACTCTGCCTTTTTGATCTGCATATCTGGAAAACTAAAGTCGCCAGAATACAGCATCGTTTTTCCATCACTTTCCACATAGACTTGTGATGATCCGGGTATATGATTAGCTTTGAGCAGTCTTATCTGTCCATTTCTGATATTATAAGATGTATCAAAATCTTGTTGCACCCATTGTTCTCTGTGTCTTATACCTGGTTTTAATGCGACAATTCCTTCAAATGTTATTGGATGTGTAATTAATACATCATACTGGCCTATACAATCAATTATTGCACCAATGTGATCCTCATGAAAATGTGTGAACGCACCAATAATCCCATCTTTATGATATCCGTCACACAATACTTCATCTAGTTTTACGGCACATGATTTTTTGTGACAATCATCACATTGCACATCCACAATAGAATTATCCAATTTTGTCCTCCAAAAAACTATTCAAGAATTTGGTAAATGATATACCGCGTTTGTATTGCATATCATGAAATGCTTGATATGCTGTTTCATCCATGGATATTGTAATTAAAATAGCTGTAGAATCAATATTGTAAAATTTACCGTCTAGATCATTTCGTAATATCTCTAATATTTTTTCTTTATACCCATCATTAGATTTGATAAATTGTCTTAATTTCTCTCTGATCTCAGAGACTACTATGTAAGTAGTGACTGCAACAGGTTTTAATTTAAGTAACTTTTTTATACATTCTGTTATTGGTAAATCCGGATTCTCGTTTCTCCATTTTTTGATTTTTTTGATATCCTCTTTTCCTATTATTTTTTTCTTGTCTCTTGCACTATAAATAGATTGTATGATCATATCTTGTTCATCTGCTGTGAACGTTGATAATTGAGATATAGCAGAAAACGGAATGGATGGATATCCTTCATATCCCCACCCGGCAAATTCTATGCTCTTTTTTGAGACTTTTAACAAGTTTAGAAAGGTGGTAATTTGTGTTGTATCTCGTTTTTTGTAAATATTTGATTTATCTTTTTGTTTACCTAAATCTAACCGTTCGGCAATTTTGTGTAGAGGTTCTTTTTCCTCATCTATCAATCTTCGAATATATTGTGCACATTCTATAGGTTTGAGTGGACGTGATTGTCCGCTTCCATGTCTAGATATGCTTAACAGCAACTGTGAATATGCTTTAACATCTGTAACTAGTTTACTCAATTTGTCATCAATCGTCTAATTCAGAATAATCTCGAGTTGTACCCTCATTAACATAATGTGTGGCTCGAGCTATTTGAGTCTCGTTATTCTTTTCTGCAATTTTTTGAAGTTTTTCTGCGATCTCCGTTGATAAAGGTACCTGTAAATTCATTTTTGGTTTTTTACGTGCTCTCTTTACTATATCGTCTATTGTACCTCCTTTCGGTGCCTCTGTAACTAGGGCTTGATTATCTGTCTCGTCTTTTGCAAACACCTTGGAAAAAGATATGACATTTTCGATAGGAATATCACATCCTTTGGTATACTGTAATGCATCAACAGCTTTAAGCGCTGCATTTTCTGCAGTTCTTGGGTTGTGATGGATTATCCCTTCTTCTATTGCTTTTTTTAACTCTTCGGGCAATCTAGCTAGTCGAACATATTTGTTTATCATATATTTACTAATTCCAAATTCTTTTTGAACCATATCCTCATCACCATATACATTGTAAAGATCAGTTACTGCTTTAACTAGATCAGAGTTTGTCATTGGAAGTTGTGTTATATTTTCTGCTAGAGAAAGAGACATTTTTTTATTATTAGATTCAGGTTCATCTATCAAAATACATCGAATTTTATCCCAACCTTCGTTTGGATGATTCTCATTAAGGTAATCATGTGCGTTATACCTTCGCTGTCCAGTCAAAATCACATACGTGTCTTTTTCAGTATCAAGATATGCTACAATTGGTTGTATTAATCCATTGGCTCTAATGTTTGCAGCTAGGTCTTCGATTCCTTGATCGATATCATGTTTACGAACGTTATGTTTTTGGACTTTGATTTTATCCAACGAAATAGTATAGATGGTGTTGTCTGCCAATATTTTTGATATTATTTTTGGAATTAAAAAGGTTTCTTTGTGAATATTAACTCATTTTTTTATTTTAGTATGTAGTTTTGATGGGTTTAGAGATCAACATGTAATTATTTCACATGCAACTAGGCCATACTCTAGACGAATTTTGTGTTTTTCTTGCAAAGTTTGAATTAGACGTTCTTTTTCTTTTTCTAGATCTTTGATTTTTTCTATCATGTTAAACCTAAATTCAGTGATCTTGTCAAAATCATTCAAAGTCTCTTCTTTTTTGTTGATTTTTTTATCTAGTTCACGTATCTGTATGTCATACTTGTCTGTGAATGAATCATAATCTTGACAAAATAAAGAATTTGCATCATTGATGAATTTTAATTTTTTGTTTAAACAACAGTGTTCTAGTTCAGATAATGCAGCGGCATAGGATGATGTGACTTTTGTAGGATCAAATTGATCTGATGTGTAGTTATATTTTTCTAGAGACATGTCAGGTTGTACTAGTTTATTGGTATTCAAATCGATATCAATATGTAATAATTGAGAGTGATTGAACATACCTGAAAAATTTACATAAAAGTAATAACGAATTAACAAATTGTTGTTAGGTGTGTTGCCATATTTTTGGAATGCAATTGGGCCTTTTTTAGTACAATCATGTATTATGATGGATAATATTTTACTACCAATAATTACCAGCTCACATCTGTCATGTTTGGATGACACCGTATTATCAAATGCAATTAAAAGTTCAGATGCTTGAAAAACTCTTTCATATTCTTTAGGAATTTGTATTTTATACATGCCTACTCCATCATCAATTATGTCCGAACCAATCATATTAAAAAAATCCAACACTAAACACTGAACATCTTTTTTAAGATTCATTTTGGTTTTCTCCAATGGTGGATAAATTAAAATTTTTAAAGACATCTGTATTAAAATTATTTATCGCATTATTAATTACATCCTTGCGATCTATCCATTGATTACCCAACGCGGTAAATTTGTTTTGGCGTTCTTTTTCATTTGATGCACTCATGTATTCTTTGAACCATGTATTTGAAGAACCTCCACTCCATGAATCCTCAAACAAGAGATCCATATCTCCTAATGCCATTTTAAACAGGTTGATCTTTGTATATAATAATTCTAGAATGTATGCTTCAATTGTTCCATAAAGTGCAAAGTTGAATATGAATACATTATTTTTTTGTCCTATTCTGTGTACACGGCCAATTCTTTGTTCAACTCGCATCGGATTCCATGGTAAATCATAGTTGACTATGTTGTGACAGAATTGAAAATTTTGTCCTTCACCACCTGCACTAGTTGAAATCATTATCTGAACATCATTTTTGAATCTAGATATGGATTCACGCCTTTCTTCAGGTGTCATCTTTCCATTAAACAGAGTAATTTGATATCCAATCTTTTCTAGATTTTCTGCAATGTAATCTTGTGTGGCATGAAATTCTGTAAATATGAGAAACTTTGATCTGTTGTCATTTTTTAGAATATCAAACAAGTTCAATAGTTTAGAGTCTAATTTGATGCCATTTGCAACAGACATTAATTCATCATATCTCTCTTTAGAGATTACATTGTTGGATTTCATTTTGTATAGTGCGCGCTTTGAAGCGTTTGTACTACTGGATGCTAGTCGTTGATATATCATCAATGTAATAGTGTTGGTTGATGTCATGTACATGTTTTGGATAATTTTGGTTATTTCAGCATACAAAGTAGATTCATCATTGGCAGGAGTTAGAATTTTAGTATATGGTATTCTGTCTGTAAATTTTATGTATTTTCTTACTTCGTTACGGGTTGTTCGGATTATGATATCTGATAGGATCTGTTGTAATTCATTTCTGCGTGCAGGATTGATTTTTCGATTCTGGTTATCTCCTACATATTTTTCTTTGAATTGTTTCCACGTACCAAGATAACCTGGACGTAACAGATCAATTAGATTGTACAATTCTTCCAAGTTATTTTGAAGTGGTGTTGCAGTTAGCAACAAGAGATTACGCTTTGATAATTTTTGAACCAAGTTGTGTTTGTTAGTGTTAGCGTTCTTCATACTATGGGCTTCATCCACTATAACTAGATCCCAATAAATTGAATTTAGTTGATCAGACTGTTTTGGATATATTGCTGCAGAATGAGACATTAATAATAGGTTATGTGATTGAATACTGTGAAATTTAGAATCGTCTTGATAATTGGTAAAAGATAGATCAAATTTGTTGAGTAATTCGTCTTGCCATTGTGAAAGAAGTGATGGCGGTGCTAAAATTAGAATTTTTTTTGCAAGTCCTGTAATTAAAAATTCTTTGATTATTATTCCTGCTTCAATTGTTTTTCCTAAACCTACTTCATCTGCCAACATTGCAGTTCCGCCAAATTTATTTTTGATTTTTTGTGCAGCAAGTATCTGATGATCAAATATGTTAATATTTTGATTGGTTTTAAGGGATTCAGTAATTACTAGTTCTTGACTCTTTAGATGTGTCAATATTGTATATGATCGTAGAGTTAAATCTAAAAATTTAGAATTTTGAGTTTTATTGTTTCGTAACATGTCTTTGATGCCAAAATTGTCTGGAAATGCTGTTTTGATAATATCTATTTTTGTCATTTGTGTTTAGTATGTGTGCTTGATTACAATATAATCTAATATTCTTTGAATATTTTATTACTCACCAAAATTCATGATTCTCAGTCTAGTTTTATAATTAAATTTTCCAAATATCTTTTGCTAATTCGGCAAAATATTTTTGACGATTTATTATTTGCTCAGAGTTCCAATCAGAATTCCACTTAGGGTCTAGTAACATGTTAGTTATTTTTATGGGTGAATCTTTGTAGAATAGGGATAATTTTTCTGCATAAGACTTTTTTTTATCGTTCCCCGTTAATTTTCTCATTAATGTCATATTGCCTAACCGTGAATGATATTTTTCAACATAAGAATCCAGATCATCAATGTCTGTTTTTCCCTGTAGTTGATCCTCCCATTCGGTTCCTCTGATTATTTTGGGAAGAATGTGTTCAACATACATTCTTTCATTAGAAATTGATTCTGTGCTCAGTGCTTCGTTTAATTTTTTTAAAACATATGTGGATATTTTGTCAGTCAGTCTAGTTTTTTGAAATAATGTTTCAAAATCATCATCAGTAGGATAGATATTTGAATCTAAAAAGTACTGTTCTTTTATCCGATCGATGTCCAGACCATCACGTAATGCTTTTGCAATCTTTATCATTAATGCTTCAAGTTGTGTTGCATGTTTTCCTCCAATAGTCTTGTAGCGAAAAAAGAAATTTATGCACATATCGATTAATTTACTAAAATCATCTTCTCTTTCTGATAGTTTATCTTTACCTACAAGAATAGCGACATAACACATCTTACTATTTAATATCTTTAAATTTTCTAATTGTTCTACAATGTGATCATTTTCCCACCAATCTATTTTTTTTGGATTTAGCATTTGTTCATAAAATTCAGCATATGTCTTGAGGTCATTTACCAATCCTTTTACAGTAATTTTTTTATCTGAAAGAATACTAGTCAGTTTTTTGTATATCTCTTGTTTCTGTATTTTTTCATAGTTTGCTAACCAAAAATAATGAAAAAAATCATCAATACTTATGCCATCAAGTGTAGTGATTATTGACTGCCAATCATCAAATATTTTGTTTTGTAATTCGTCATTGTCATCACATTGTTCTAAAATAAAATTTTTGACAAGATCGCTTTGAGACAACTCCAAACCTCTATTGTTTAATGTTTCAAAAATTCTGTATGCATAAGTATTTGAAGAAACAATTACCTGAATGATTTTAAAGCGTTTGACAAAGTTATCGTATAGTGTTATGAGATATTTTTGATGGTCTGTATCATCATCATGTGAGTTCTTTAGTGAATCATATATTGTTTTATATGCCTCAAAGAGACTCTTGTCTGATGGAGCAGTAAATCCTAACTCTATTTTATTTTTAGGGATGTCTATTGTTAGAATACATTTTTTGAAAAATTCTTTATTACGATCACTTAAAATTATTATATCTGAAGTATTATGAGTTACTAGATCGGTTTGTTGAAGATGTTTATGAAGTTCGTTAGATGCCTCTTTGTTATTTTTTTCAAATAAAATATCTCGAATCACAGCTATGAGTATAGCTGATGTAGTCATTCTCTGTTGCCCATCAACAATTTTAAAAACAACCGATCCAGTATTTTCATCAGATACAAATACCATTGCACCAAAAAAATAGGGTTGTTTATCATTAAGTGACAATGATTGAAGATCGTTAATAAACTCCTGAATCTGATCTTTTGTCCACGAATACTCTCTTTGATATTTTGGAACCTCATATCTTTTATCATATCCAAAAAGTTCAACTATAGGAATTAATCTAGATTCAAGTATGTGATCTGCCATGTTGACTATAATCATCTAGAATATTAAAAGTTAATCTAACAGATTGTGTATTTATTCAAATCTCCGTTTAATGTAATCTACACTTTTTGGCAGATTGAGCCGTTTTTTTGATGTTCCATCTCTAACTCTAAATTCTTCATTCCATAAGTTACTATCTGGTTTTACATAGTATGGTATATTGTACGAATTTTTTGTTTTAATCAAGCATATATCTTTCCCATCTAAATCATAAAATTTGAATTTTAGTGGAAGTTTTTCTGGTTTATCATACATGTATTTTGTTACTTGTGATCTAATTTCTAATTCTAATTTATCTTGTAACATTGAATTTGTAACTTTTTGCTCTGGGATCTTTTTGTCTTTTGCAATCTTTGGTCTGATTTCATTGTAATCCTTATCTAGACCCAATATCGTTGGCTGATCATCAATTCCTAAACATAAATATCCTACACTAATATCACTATTCAAAAACGCTACAATTTCTTTAACAAGATTTAATGGTAGTTTGGAATTGTAAGATCCATTTTTAAAGTCTATCTTATATGTGGATTTGAATTCAACATGTTCATTTTCATGTTTTTGAATCATCTCTTTTAACTCATCATCAGTAGGCCAAGTCTCATGAAATCTTACAATATTCCCAGTGAACCCGTCTTCTAGCCGAACCTCTATGCCTTCTTTATTGTATTCATCATCATCAATAATTTCCAAAACTTTTCCAAACCATTGATCACTACCGAAGAATCGGATTATGAATACTTCCTGTCCTGCTTTGATATGCTCTCTTAGACGATGATCAGGATCAAACACCACATGTATGCCCAAGATCCTAAGTCTTTTAATGTAACTGTCTATCGTTTTGAAGTATTACGCACAAGATATATCAAATCGTGTTATTTTTTTTACACAAACACGAAGGAACTTAAAACTGTAGACAATTACCTAATATTGGATAATCACTATAAGAGATTGAAAGTAATTTGATTAAAATCAATAGAGAAAATGACATTACATATCTAACTGCATCAGTCACTGATTTTTCAGATTCTCTAGGATATTGTGAATACAAAATTCCACTATCAATCAAGGGAGTAAAACCAGTACCTTCTCCGTCATTAATTCAGGGAACTAAAGCCCATAATGCTGAACAAAAATACGAAGAGAAACATGTAGAATTAGAACCAGTATCAGTCGAGCAAATTGAAGACAAAGAAGAAGATGTTGAATTTGCCCGGGAAAATATTCATTCTACGTTGAGTATGCCCTTTGAGTTTCCATCAGAAAATGTACTCCTTACACTTTCAGGCCGAATTGATAAAATTTTACGAGTTGACAAGACACTGGTAGTTCAAGATGATAAATTTACAGTCAAGCCTCAAAATTATGATAACAAAATACGGCCATACCCTAGTCAATTACTACAAGTATTGACTTACCTAAATTCAGTTTATTCAGCAAAAAGGAGTAAAAACCCAGAAGACTTTTTTGAGATGCCTTACACACAAAAGAGATGGCAGATTAGAATTTGTGACAGAAAGACTAGAGAGCCATACAAAATATTCTCAGAGTATCAAGATTCATTTTCACTGCATTATCTACATACATCATTGAAAAAGTTTACAACTATCTCCCTTGGAATGAGCGAACCAGAACATCATAATAGTGCACCAAAATGTAATGCATGTAATTTGAAATCATTTTGTGACTTTAGAATTTAGGTATGAGTTAAGCAACAAACATGTTTATGCCTATAACGTCCAATTGTTTTAGTGGATTTAGGCGTAGAGGTTGATACATACGATCTGAATTACATGGGCATATTCAGAGGTTCTTGATTTAGGATATGACTGCTCTCTTACGCCTGGATACTATGAATAGTTTTTATGTGATAAATAGGCTACTATATGTAGTGAGTAAGTCCGACGACTGCGCCATCGAGCAAAGGATTTATCCGAAGGAAGTCGGCTTTGCTTTTTTCAATGTTATAGTTCCATGTATCCCTTCCTGATAAATTTTCGCTCAAGCAAATCACGGTATGTTGGATCATCATGCTTCAATGACATATGAAAAGCACCTGTAACAAAATCACTTGCCCATATTCCAGGCCTTTTTACCGAATCCACATCATAAATGGTTCCACGTTGTGTCATCTTTGTATTTGGAAAGTTGGATGGGATTTTCATAATAATTTTTCATCTATGCCCGTATTCTTGCCAGAAATTCAACGCAATAACAAATCTCATCTGTTGCAATCTTGATCTCCTCGTCTGTGTTGAACCTGCCGCATCCAATTCGAATGGATGAATGTGCCTGCTCTTCTGACAGACCTAGTGCCAACAGCACATGTGACGGCTCTACTGACTGTGTAGTGCATGCAGAACCAGCAGATATTGCGATCTTTTTTGAGATAGAATTGATTATGGCCTTGCCATCTATTCCCTCAAATCTCACATTGAGATTGTGTGCCAGTCTTTTTACAGGATGACCATTTAATATGCCGCCTGCCTTGGAGAACCTCTCCAGCATCTGCCCTGTCCATCTTTTAAACTTTGTATTCTCTGAATCAAATTCCTTTTGTGATATTTCTACAGCCTTTGCAAAGCCTGCAATTCCTGGCACATTCAATGTTCCGGGGCGCAGGTTTTTTTCTTGACCGCCACCACTAAACATGGGATCAATCTTTACTCTTGGCATGATACTTCGTGCATATAGTGCACCGATTCCCTTGGGACCGTAAATCTTGTGCGATGATATCGACATCAGGTCAATGTTCATGCTATCTACATCTACCTTGAGATGACCTATTGCTTGGGCAGCATCTGTATGAAACAGCACGTCATTATCATGTGCAATCCTTCCAATCTCTGCTACATCTGCAATGGTACCAATCTCATTATTTGCAAACATGATTGAGATCATTACAGTATCCTTTGTGATTGCCTGAGATACTGATCGGGGATCAACTCTCCCAAACTCATCTACAGGTAGATACGTTACTTTGTTTCCAAGGGATTCAAGACGCTGTGCCACATCAAGAACGGCCTTGTGTTCTGTGGCAGAAGTAATGATGTGATTGCCTTTTGTCTTGTTCTTCTCCATAACTCCTATCAATGCCAGATTGTCTGACTCTGTGGCACCTGATGTGAATATTATGTCATCTTTGTGAGCACTGACTGTCTTTGCAATCTTTTCCCGGGACTCTTCGACTGCAACTGATGCATCATGCCCTACTGAATGATCCATGCTTGAGGCATTGCCAAATTTTTCTGTAAAGTACGGCCTCATCTCTTCAAATACACGAGGGTCTACCGGAGTAGTTGCATGTGAATCAAGATAAATCGGAAATTTACAAGACATGTCTTTTCATCACATCTGTTTTACTATGATATACAACTTTACTCAAATCTGTTCCTCCTCTCTGACTAGATCATCAAAGTCTGACAGACTGTTGATTCTCTGTTTCAATCCTATCATGCCACGGTTAACATGTGAGCGTGTCATCTCATTTAGATATTCTTGCGGATCAAGCTTGTCGTTTTTCAGTCGGTTTAGCACCAGTGCAAGATACAGATCTTTATGTTCTCCAAAAATATATTCTGGAGACATTTCTGATCCTTCCCTGTTGTATTCATCAGGATTTGGTATTCCTTGCTGTTTGATTGACAAACAGATTGCAAATCTCAACAAGACGTTTGGAGCAAGACCCGTAGCTGACTTTAGCATACCAATCGAGTTTGAGGTACGTGAGCTGATCTTAATTCTTCCGAACTGCAATCTCCTTCTCCTTTATGTCATCAAACAGATATCCATCACGCACCATTGTTTTGCCTTCTTTAGAGTTGTATTGTATTACCATTGAGCGTGATATCTTGTCATAAAGCATGTTATAGTAGTCGTCAGTTATCTCAGAGTCAGTAGACAGTATTATGATCTGGTGTGATGCATATGGGTAAAATCTGTCCACCAAGTTCTGCCTGTGTTTCATGTCTAGTCTGGCAAGTGGCGTATCTATGATAAATGGCAGCGGTCTTCCGGATGTCTTTGCAAGCCCCCACACTATAGCAGTGGCATAAATCTGTAGTTCCCCCTTTGAGAGCATCTCCCTTGTTATCTCATCATCGTTTTCTTTGTACAATTTTACCTGAAATGTATCTGGATCCACAGAGACTCTAATGATCAAATCCTTTTTGTGAAACATTGTCTTTATTCCATCTAGAATGTATCGTTCCAAAAGTGAAATCTTTTCTTGGCGTAGCATCCTTGCATAGTCCTCTAATACGTCTTGAATTTTTGGTCCAAGTTCCATGCCGGATAACTCTCTGTTCTCTGTCCTCTTTGCAGAAAGGTTCTTGCGTATATTGGAATTTAACATCACGATGAGTGATTTTTCCTGTGCTTCCAAATCCCTCAGCACATTTAGCTCGCCTTCAAGCTCCCCAATCTCCCTGTTTATCCTAGTAATATCTGAGAATATTGGTCCTACCTCGTCTTGTTTTGGGGCTATACTCAAAGACGCGTTGATCTTTTCAAGCTGACCTGCTATTATGTCACGTGAACGTGCAAGTGCTCCAATGTCTTTTGCAGACAGACTAGTAACAGCATCTATCATTTTGATAAAGTCATTCATGTCGCTAATCGAAAAGTTAAACATAGTCCTTGAGGATTCAGGTAGCAAGTCTAGTCTTTCATCAAATATTTTTTTTATCTCTTGCAAATAGCCCTGCGAGTGTATCTGTTTTAGTATGTCATCAAAGTGTCTCTTTAGAATGTCTTGCTCAAATCTATTCTGTATCTTTTGCATGTCGTCTTTTATCTCGACTTTAATCTCTCTGAGCTGTTTTGGCAGTATGGCAAACGGAAGCAGATCAGAACATAGAGTCCGCATCTGCTCTTCAATGCCGTATAGTTTTGACTCTAATCTAGTTTTATCGGCAACAAAGGTCTCACGTCTCTTTGCAAATTGGCCACCAATCTTTGAGAATTTCTCCTCGTGTATTGCCAGATTTTTTTGCAACGAGTTTATCTCAGTTTGTGTAAAGACCTGTTTCTCTTTCATGCTGTCAAGCTTTTCTGTTCTTTCTTGCTTCTCTTTTGTATTCTGTTCTAGCTCCTCTAGTGTCTTTTTTGCCTGACTGCCAGAGTTTCGCAAGAGATACACTCCGATATCCTCGCTTAGCTGTCTTGCCAGATCCAATCCAAGCAGGCTCTCAAAGGATTCCCGGATGTGCTCGTTTTCGCCTCCAGAATCTGCTATCTTTTGGATCTTTTCTCCATCAAAGAAAAAGAGATTTGTTATTCCCTTTGGAAGCAGTTGGTCTATGAAGAGCTGGAATCCAGACTTTACATCAAGTGTCTCAAAGTTATCATTGTTCTTCTTTTCCACAACAAGCATCTCTTCTATTTGACCATCGTTGTTTTGCCACATTCTGACAATTCTGTACTCATCTATCTTTCCACGATAGGCATACTGGAATTCTACACTGATTGATGCCTCATCAGAAGATCTCTTCTCCTTTGCATATCTGTGAAATGATTTTGTAATTATCTTGTGATATTGTTTTAGAGTTATCTTTTTGTCATACGAGTTTTGTCCATAAAGACACAATGGTATTGATTCAAAGAGCGTGGTCTTGCCGGCACCGTTTATGCCGCCGCATAATACTATTGGTTTTTGCACAGTTGCAGAGACTTTGAATTCGTTGCATCCACGGTAGATGCCAAAATCATTAATTGTTATTTTCTTTAAAAGCATTGGGCTTTGCCTCCTCTTCTTGATCTCTATACACAAATAATTCTGGCATAATCTCATTGATATCCTCACGCCATTCCTTGGTGATCTCTTTTTTGATTTTATCAAAGATCTTTGCATGACGCGTTGCTCCTTGTGATTCAAACTCTGCATTCAAAAGACTGCTTACAAGCTTGTATGGTATGTTGTGGTTCTGACATGCCTTCTCTAACAGCTTTTGTTCTGTGCTGCCAAAGCCACCCTCATCTTCTTTTGCAGATTCAAGTGTTCTTTTTGTGATTTTCTCATAAATCCGATATGCAGAGTTTTGCCAGTCGCCTTGCTCCATTCTCCATATTCTTTGTATCTCGTGAATCTCATCATCGGAGATTAGTGTCATGTCCGGATCATGTTTGCGTATCTTGAGCTGGCCTATGAGCAATTTCTCTAGATACTCTTTTCTAAACTCCATGGTGTATGGACCTGGTGTGTAATCTGAACCGTCATTTCTGAGATCAACTCTGCCGTTTCTGCGAGTTATCTGTCGTATCTTTGGCCACATCTCTGGTTCCTGTGTCTTTTTTAGCTCATGACGTAACTCTGCTAGCGGTTCCATCCAGTCCTCTCCATTCTCAATCATGCTATCAAGTGACTTTTGTTTGTCCACTACGGTGCATGTCCAGCATCCAAACCTTCCACTTCCACATGAGGGTGTGGTAGTATCAACTACCAAGGGACACTCACTTGCATTTGCATCCTGATATAACGCAAGAAGATCACGGTTGTTATCGCCCCATGGATTCTTGTTTTGTAAAAGATAATTCCACACATCTTCTGTGTCAAAGTCAGCAAGTGGTGTGTATACATATGTCTGGGCAAATTTTTTGTGATGAGACAAGACGCTGTTCTCAATTTCAAGCAAACTCATAGATTGTTGTCTGGTACTGCTCTCGCTTTTGCGCGTTCCAAGTAATACTATTACCTCGCCATATTCAGAGACGCGTTCTTTGATGAACCTGTCCGCATTTGAGATCTTGAGCATGTCAGTACACCATCTAAATAGTGATGTGGGTGCAGGATATCCTAATCCGAGTATTCTGACCCAGAATGTGTCACTGAGTCTCGGTCTTAGAATGTTCGTTGATATTGGAATGTGTGATTTTTCTGCTGCACTCTCTATCCTTGAAAGGCTACCAATTATCCTATCCACTATCTGTGGTGATTCTACAAGTGTGTCAGATGATATTATGTAGATGTTTTTTTGTAGTTTTTCTTTTGAAAGTTCAGAGAGGGCATTCCATACCAACTGTGCCATGCATGTAGAATCCTTGCCCCCGCTGAATCCTAGGATCCAAGGTCTTGTATCATTGAGGTATACTTGACGTATCTCATCATAGATGTTCTCCAGTGTTTTGTGCTCAAAGACTGACTGGCTCATTTTCTTCAAACTCTATCTTGGTTGGCGCTACGCCAATCAGTGATTTGACCCTTTCAAACTCTAATATCATTGACATTTTGTTTGGAGGGTCTAAAACCTGGGCTAGCTTGATTATTTCGTCAAGTGGTGTGTTAAATTCAATTTCTATATCTAATTTAGATATAGAAAAATCATCAAATAGACAATTTTCAATCTTTGCGTGACTAGTCCCTTTCAGTATGCAAATGGCCATACTTTTCATCATGGTTGCCCTTTGCTTACTAAAATAGGATAGATCAACTGTGATGCTATCTGACTCATCTTCTATATTGGTATTTTGTGTAATATTTGAGCCTCGAAGTTTCATCTTGTATTTTATGTTTCTAGGCTTTCTTCTTACTCTGTAATTGCAACAGTTGCAGAACCATCCATCAGAGTCCATCGAGATGACTGTGCCTAATTTCGTATGGGCTCCTCTGTGATCAATCCACATATTACACATTTGACAATGTCCTTGTCCTGCCTCATATCTGCCCATACCTCTTGGCTTTGTCACTCTAAATTTTTTACATGTCCCACGACAGATTCTTTTTACTTCCACCATCTTGCTAATCAATCCTGATATATGAAAATCATGACCACTTTATACATAGATCAAGTCGAAATATCTCAACCATGAGTAATTGTCTTTTTGATTCCAGAGTGGTTTTCGCCCATAAATGAGAGATTCAGGTTTGATCTTTTTTGAAAATTCTTACCGCCTCAAGATGAGAACAGTTTGCTGATAGACCCTTGCCATGGTGAAACTTGTAAAAGTTTTTGAACCCTAGGCATTCACATGAATCTCCTTCAACCACATAGAATTTGTCAGGATCACTAGACGATTTCACCTGATACAATTCATCATTAATTTTTGCCACTCCGTTATTATCAACGAGTTTCCTGGCTTTACGAATCGTATTGGAGCTCATTTCAGTTAATGTGTTGATACCAATGTCTACCCTTAATATTTTATTGGTAATATTCTGGATAAAGTTCCTCTATAGTTAAGACTTGAATGTCTTCTAGTTTATCTTGAAATTTATGCATTACAGCAGTTTTTGCTATACTAGTTAAAATAAAAAAATATTTTAAAGTTTCAGGATATTTTTTCATTTTATCTAGATCATCTTTAATACTAGTAGCTTGTGCGGCTCCTAATCTATCTCCACCATAAGGAATTGTTGATTTGACTTCACCAACTATTTTTTCTTTGTTGATGTCATATCCTACTATATCCACACCAGACTCAGAACCTAATTTTGTCTCCCATCTTTGTATACCAGAATGTATTTTCTTTAGATATAATACTGCTAATTGTACAGCATTGGAGTGAATTTTGTTATTTATGCCTGAACATTCTTTTTTCTTTTTTACAAGTAGATCTATTCCTCGTAACAATTCCATAGTGTTTTCAGAGATAGTCATGATATTGGATTATCAATTTTCATAAGATACAGTCAAATAAAGTTGTCGAATTTTCGTATGAATCAAGCAAAGAACATGTTTTATGCCTATAACGTCTTGACTGTTCTAGTGGATTTAGACGTAGAGGTTGATACATACATTAGAGTTTATGCGTAATTGACCAAAATAACAAACAACGTATGAATCAAGCAAAGAACATGTTTTATGCCTATAACGTCCAACTAATCTAGTCGATTCAGGTGTAAGGGTTGATACATACCAAACAGCAATTGACTTGCACGCATCAACCTGTTCACATTTGACATGATGGTAAACATTTCTCAAACGATAGATTAAGATCAGAGTATATTCTTTGCTTTAATGATGTACAAATACGAAAAGATATCTCCAAATCAATTGATAAAGTTGATTGAGAGTAAAGACAAGGTATTACATGAGAAAGACAGGATGATAGCAAAACGAGATGCGCTATGGACAACAACAAAGGCCAGGGAACATCGATATCAAGTAGAAAAAGGGTAACTATCTACAGTTTTGAAGTATTACGCACAAGATATGTCAAAACAGGTTGTTTTTTTGACACAAACACGAAGAAACTTCAAAACTGTAGACAATTACCTATAATGTCTAATCATTCTAGTTTATTGAGATGTTGAGATCGACACATACATAGATCTTTTATATTGACATGGTTCCGAAATAATAATCAAAGATTATGACGGTTGAAATTATCGTACAGCTATATCCAATGGATTTGAAGATGAAACTTGAGGAAAGGTTAGGCGAACTATCAAAAAGTAAAATTAAACCAGAAATACATTTCAGCATAGATGGTGGTGGTGATTCTGATAGTGAATATGCAGTTTTGTTAGTGTATTAGTACTCTCAATTTTGAAAAGATCGTGTTCGTGCATATAATTCAAGGCTTACACAGAACTTTTCTTTGGAATGCTAGTCAGAGCCAGCTTTACTAACAAAAGCCAGGTTATGCCTATTGGAACATAATAAGTGGCAATCCTCCAGCCAATTACTGTATTCCATACCGGATTTTCTTCAATAATTTCCAAGTTAAACGGATTCAGATTCTCCAGATATGCAACAATTCCAAATTCTGCCAGTCCTGAACCGCCTATCGTAATTGGCATGTTTGCAATTGCGTTTGCACCCATTACTGCAACAATTGAATCAAACATTCCAGTTACATATCCTGTTCCCATGGCGATTATCATAAACGATATTCCGTAAAATGACCAGGAAACAATCGATATCAGAAATGAAACCATGAATATTTTTCTAGATTCAGCGGACCTTAGATTTTTTCTGCTCATCATGCATATTTCTTCCATCCATGTATTTGCTTGCAGAACGTATCTTTCACCTTTCTCTTTCCCAATTCGTACAACCAGATCAGAGCAGACCTTGGGCATCAGAATAATTCTTTTAGATGACAAAAAGAACAGGATTATCCACAGTGAAGTTACAATCAGGCTAGTTATCATAATTACTGCACCAACAACATATGCACCATTCACAAATGCAAGTATTCCTGCAATGATAGACAACAGACCTGCGGCAAGAACTTCGGTAACTATATCCATTATTGCAATCCAAGTTGCCTTTGCAGTCTCTACTCCTTTCTTTTTCAGATAATATATGACGACAAATTCGGCCCCAACAAACATCGGGGTCGTAAATTTGATAAATTCGCTTCCAACCCGCACACCAATTAAATTCCAGAAAGAATCAAACTTTGGCAGGTATCTTTGTGTGATATATACAAATTTTATTCCCTGCAGACCAAGTTTTATCATCATTGCGGCAATTGCACCCAAAAACGGCAAGATTCCAATTGCCAGAATATCTTTAATGTTAATGTCAAATTGGAATGCAATTATAAAGATGGGAATGAGCGTAACTGGTATGACGATGATTCTCCAGTTCATTGTATGATCTAGTCTGTCAATTCAAATATGAAAGTTGACTTTTGGCAAAATTGTCTAGTATGAAACAGGCATGAAATTTCGCAGAATAGCTGCTGCTACAAATCAGGATTTGGGCAAACATTGGCGATTTTCTAGTTTAAAATATGAGCAAAGATGAGACCAGATAGGATTGAAAACAATTTTTATTTCCGGTACAGCCGGTGCAGGAAAATCATTACTTGCATCAAAATTACACGAGTATTACACAAAAAATGGGGCATTTGCAGCTATTCTGAATTTGGATCCTGGTGTGGAGAGCATGCCATACGCTTGCGATATTGATGTAAGAGACCATGTGGATATTGTATCCATAATGCAGCAGTATGATCTCGGCCCAAATGGAGCTCTGATAATGGCAAACGACCTGATTGCATCAAAGATTGGCGATATTAAAAATGAAGTAGAGATGGTAAACCCTGACTATCTAATTGTTGACACGCCAGGCCAGATTGAATTGTTTGCATACCGTTCCAGCGGACCTTTTCTTGTAGAGAATATCTCATCTGAAGAAAAGACCAACATTTTTCTTTTTGATGGTGCCTTGATTACATCGCCTGTAAATTTTGTTTCAATTGCGCTTCTTGCAACATCAATAAGATTGCGCCTGAATGTATCAACAATTAACGTACTGACAAAGACGGATCTTGTTGATGCAAGACTAGAGGACATACTGCAATGGGCAACAAGTCAGAGTGCGCTAGAGAATGCAATCTCCAAAGAGACAGACGGGGACACTTTTGTGTTGACTACAAATATTTTGCGGGGTTTGAGTCTTGACGGATTTGCACAAGATTTGATTCCGATTTCAAATGTTACAGGCGAGGGTTTTGTGAATCTGGAAGGAGATCTTAGCAGAATTCTTAACTTGGGTGAAGAGGTAGAAAACTAGTTGGCATCAAAAATCACAGTAGAGGCACCATCATCTACTGCAAATCTGGGTCCGGGATTTGACGTGTTTGGATTGGCAATAGATGCATTTCATGACAAAGTAACGCTGACCAAGACAGATGGTAGTATTACAATAATTACAAATGACAACATCCCAGTCAATCCCAGAGACAATACCGCAGGATTGGTTGTGAGAAATATGAAAAAGAGATTCAAGATAAAAGACGGCATTGAAATTGGAATAAAGAAAAGAGTTCCCACAGGATTTGGAATGGGAAGCAGTGCAGCATCAGCTGCAGCGGCAGCTGTGGCATTTGACAGACTGTTTGAGTTGGGGCTTGATGGAACTTCGCTAGTAGAATTTGCAGGTTGTGGGGAGAGAGCCAGTGCCGGCATTGTTCATTATGACAATGTTGCAGCTTCGGTCTTGGGGGGATTTGTGATTGTAAGGACGAAACCTTTGGATGTAATCAGGATAGAGCCTCCAAGAAACCTAAGAATGTGTATTGCCGTTCCAGATATCAGTATGCCGGAAAAAAAGACCAAGGTATCAAGGGGGGTAATTCCAGAGAAGATAAGACTGGTTGATAGCGTTTTGAACATGTCAAATGCATCAGCAATTGTTGCAGGATTTATGAGGAGAGACTCGGAGCTGATTGGAAATTCAGTTAAAGATGTAATAGTAGAGCCTGCAAGACAGCACATGATACCAGGATTTGCCAGAGTCAAGCAGAATGCCCTAAAGGCAGGAGCGTTCGGGGTTACAATAAGCGGAGCAGGACCTTCAGTAATTGCATTCTCAGAGAGTTCTGCTGATTTAAAAGGGATCAGTTCAGCCATGTCAAGAGGATTTGCATCAAAAAAGATAAAATGCCAAACCCTAGTCTGCAAGCCCAGCAAAGGTGCCAGCAGATAAGAAAAGATCCAGGTGATGTCTTGTGGAAAAAGCAGTCATTGTGTTTAGCGGGGGTATTGACTCTGCCTGTGTAGCTTCATTTTTGAAATCAGAGTACGAGTTGTATGGTATTACGTTTTCATATGGACAAAAGGCAAACAAGGAGATTTCAGCGGCAAAATTTTTTGCAAAGAAACTCAGATTAAAGCAACACAAGATAGTTAACATTGGCTTTATGAAAGAATTGTATGGCGATTCTAACGTTTTAACAAGCGCAAAGGGAGAGATTCCCAGCAAATTTGAGTACTCTATTGTGGTTCCAATCAGAAACGCAGTATTCCTATCAATCGCATCAGCATGGGCCTTTACACTTGATGCCTCACTAGTCGTGTATGGTGCACATACAGGAGACAAGAGATATCCTGATTGCAGACCAGCTTTTGCAAAAAAGTTAGAGAGTGCACTTAATCAGGGAGAGATTGACGGAATCAATTCAGAGTTACGAAAGAGAATCGAAATTTGGTCACCTTATCAAAAGGGGCTATCAAAGAGTGGTCTGCTAAATGCGGGAGTGATAATTTTGGGCGATTCTATCTACAAGACCTGGAGCTGTTATTTGAACAAGAGACATCATTGTGGGGTCTGCGAATCTTGCAACAATAGAAAAATTGCATTTCAAAATGCCGGCATTATAGACAAGACAAGATATCTCAAATGATTCTAGTAACGGTTTCCAAGAATCTTTTTTTTGAGAATAAAACCCCTGATTCCGACATACCAGACCAGAAAGAACGCCCCGACAATTCCTGCGATTAGATAGTTGTGCACGTCCGGTGAGAGTCCCTCAATAGAGTCGGCGATTTTAACTGACGATACAAAAGAAATTACAATGAGAATCACGCACTCTAGTGCATACCATGTCCAGTGGGGCCATGACTCTTTTGGAATGTGAATATTTGGATGCACTGCCATTACTATAATGACAAAAGATATCTGTTATTTAATTCAGTGTGTTCTAAAAGGGCGGTTCTAAGGCACGTTTTCTAATGAGTGTCATTATGCTCTCTTTTTCCTCCTTGTTTTCATAAATTCCCCTAAATGCAGACGAGGAGAGCATTACGTCATTTTTAACACCGCGCATTTTCATGCAGAGGTGTTCGGCATCAGTAAAGACCACTACGCCTTTGACTCCCTGAGCGTATAGCTCATCAGCAATATTCCTTGTTAGCCGTTCCTGGATTTGCAGTCTGTTTGAATATTTTTCCACCAGTCTGACAAGTTTTGAGATTCCAAAGACCCTGCCATTTGGCGAGTAGGCAATGTGTATCTTTCCAAAAAATGGCAACATGTGATGTTCACATACCGAATAGAATTGGATATTGCGTGCAATAACTACATCAGAGTCCTCTGAGAATTGTACGGACAGTTCTGAATCAGAATCATATCCAGAAAAGATTTCTTTGTACATGTTTGCGATTCTTTCAGGAGTGTCCCGTAATCCTTCACGGGTAGGGTCCTCGCCAATCTCTATGATTAGCTCCCTTACGAGTTTTTTTACACGTTCCTTATCCATTTGTTTTCAGGCAATTTTTCTAATATTTGAATCTAATCAGACTTGGGCAAGAGTGTTTACGGGGCTCCGATGAATTTGTGTAACTGAGGAACTACCTTAACATCTACATAGTATGGATATACCACATCATACAGATTCAATAAGAGATCCAGCGACGGTTCAGAGACGCCATAGGTAGGCTGGATGACAAATCCGTCAATATCATTTCTAGAGATGACATTAAAGATATGATTTGTCAGTTCTTTGAAATCGTTTAACAGGGTTTTGGAGCTGACTACAATCTTTATGTAGGTTATCTTTTTTGCATGTACAGAGGATTCAAGGCATTTCATGCAATGAGTGATTAGTTTTTCATAGTGTTTAGGATCTACAAAATTAGAGTCCTTTGTCTTGAATTCAATTTTGATAATATCAAAAAATGGCAAAACGTGATTAAATCTGTCAATATCAAAACATGATGATTCAAGATATGTGGGAATTTTTTTGTCTTGAATGTGCTTTGCCAGTAATGCCACAGCCTCGTGCTGAATTAACGGATCACCTCCCGTAAAGTTTACCTTGTAGGTCTGGTTTTTGAGATTAGAATCAATTAGCTGGTTTGCATCCTTTATCGCATATTCTGTACCAGAGTCAAGGGGAAGGGACTCTTTGGTGTCACAATAAAAACAGGTGAAAGGGCATCCTGCAAGCCTCACAAAAAGAGTCTTTGTTCCATAAAGGATACCCTCACCTTCAACTGATGTAAATACCTCAGATAGTCTTACTTTCAAGCAATTATGGTAATTTTTTTCATTATTTATTTAGTGAGATTGTACTAGTGCATTACAGGTTCTTTGGAATAGAACAATCCGGAGATAAAGAACACTATTCCCAGGATTCCAATGGTACTTCCAACAAGTTCCACCTGGTTTTGAAAATAATTTTCCGCCGGAGCCCACAGCCACGCCATCAGGGCACCAACTATAATCATTGGAATTCCCACTCCGACTGTAATTGTCTTTGATGCCATATGTACAGTCTGCCTGGAAAATGTATATGAAGTTTATGACGAGTCGGCCCAGAGTCGTTTTGATCAGCGATAATTTGTCATTCATTGAGATTGACTATGAGTTGTTTTGCAGAGATTATCTCATTTTGAGAATCATACGTTATTACATAAAGCATTGCAAGTGAACCATTAGGGAATGACGTTACATTGCCAAGTGTCATGCTGTTATTGGTTGTAAATTCTACAATGTTTGGGTTGCAGCTAACACAGCCTATTTTGTAATTCATTACCATATCATCATAGTTCCATGTAATCCCAACGGTTGCAGAATTACCATCATAGTCTAATACCGACATTCCTACATTCTCAAGCGGTTCGCCAAACGCTTGTGTGCCAAAAAGCACGCCGGCCATCAGGATAAACAGGCCCAATAACGCAACAGCTTTCAATTCTCTTCCTCCAGATCGTTTCTCAATTTGACCATATTTTGCATGTCTTTTTTATAGATTTCAACTATATCTAGTCTTTCTAGCCGTTTCACAGCTCTCCACATGGTAGTTCTAGGTTGAAGAAATTTCTTTCGCAGATCACTCTCAAAGACTTTGCCTCCATTTTTATAGATAAATTTTACAATTTCTTTGTCATCCTCACGCATTGTAGGTCTGAGATTAAAAATTGTGTCAGTGTCCAGAGGTTTAGGTTCTGATTGTTCTTCAGACGGCTCTGCAGATGCTTGTAATGAGGATTTTGATTGTTTCTTCCTGACAAGAATTACAATTATGCTTGCAGCAATTATTGAACCGATAATTATTCCTACGGTCATAAAATCAAGTGTGTGTTCAGTCTGATGTGTAACGGGTGTCTCTGTAGTGATTCCAAAGATGTAATCTATTTGAGTAGCTCCGCCAAAGAGTTCTAGTCTGACTTGCTCATCAATCTGTTTCATATTGTTTGGCAAAACGCTCATCTCAACAATTACAGAGTTTTTTGGCATTAGTAACGAATAGTTTGATGGTGAATCAAATGAAAAGGTCCAGATTCGCCCTTCTTTTGAGATTAAATCATGGACATCATAATCAACAAGAATGCTTGACGAGCCAAGAAGCTCAATTATTGCTTTGTCTTTAACAATATCCACAGACAACAGAGAACCGCTTGTTGCTTCATAGGCTACAAAGTTATCAACAGACGGGCCAAAGAAACCCAGTTCAAAATCAAAGGCTGAGGAATCCACATCTATCTCAGAGGTGACATGTGTGGAACCATCAGGTTGAATGAACAGGTTTAGAGTTCGAGTGGAGCTAAATGAGGCCTGCATGGGTACCACCATTAGCGCAACGATAATCAAGCCAGCAAGCATCAGAGGCGCTTTAACCATTGTTTCAAGGATACCACCAGTCCTTACAAAAAGTATTCCATTCTCTCGAAGAGACTCTTTCCTAGGGATTGGCACGATTTTGGGTTTCATTGGTCTAATACCTTAGATTCATGCTTTCTACGAGTCCCTGGAATCTTTTGAATTCCTGAAAAAATTCAAGGCCTTTTTCAGTTATCATAAAAATTCTATTCCTGTCACTTTTGACGGATTCAACCAAGCCTGCTTCTACTAGTTTCTCACATTTGTCTAGTACTGCATAGTGAGACAGGTTGGCCTTGCGAGAGATTGCAGATATGATGGTTCCATCACGGCCGCCATTGGCGGTAACGTACAAGATATCACCCATTATGCCCATTTCGGACCTGTATTGTTGTTTTGACATGCTCTAGTGTATGATAGCCTGGTTTATGAGGAACATTTTGAAACATCAAAGCGGAACGTAAAGCGGAACAGACATTTTGGCAGAAAAAATGATGAAAATTTACAGAAAATGATGATCAGCGCTTTCTTAATTGACTAAAAAGCATTCACAGGGCAGCCTTGGGATTTATAATAACTTTTTATTTTAGGTTTAGTAGTAAAATTATAAAATGTTTGATAGATTAAGAGGGGGAAAAGAGGGGGTAGAAGAAAAGAGAGAAGAGTTTGTCAATACGGAAGAATCTCTAGAATCCACTCCAAAAGTCGAATCTGCCAGTGAGATAGGAATTGGGGAATTGATTGGAAAGCGCGCAAAATTAGAAGAGACGATAGATTATGTCGGTTTGATGATAAAGAGTCTCAAGGACAAAAGAACATTGCTTGAAAAAGACATTGAAGAGGAATCAGTGGATATAAAGAATCTCAGAGAAAAACTAGAAAAGGTCAGTGAATACATAGAGGAAGAACACCAGGGAATCAAGGAGCTATCAATGAAGAGAAGAGGTGTGGAAGAAAAGGCTGATGAAGTAGGTACAATCATCAACACGTTAAGGGATAGACTCTCAGGAATTGACAGAATTATCGATGATGAGGGAAACAGGGTTAAGAGAATCAGAGAGTCCAGAGAAACCCTAGAAGAATGAGATTTTTAGAATTAGAGGAATTTAGTACTGGCTGTTTTCTGAGTGTCTGCTGGAACCGGGGGGAACAGTTGGTTTGTAGAACTTTGTGCAACAGCGGCGGCCTCTTGGAGGATTTTATCAGATTCGGCGTTTGTGGTTGCATCAATTCCAAATGCCGTATCTCCTGTGAAACTTTCCGTCATAAAGCCCCCAAGCATTTCTGACATTCTGCCAATTTCCTGCTCAGCTCCGGGCATTATTTTACCAAGAGATGATTTTAGATTCCTCATCAGACCCATTGTCGGCATGATTGCCACTACAGTATCTCCGATATCACTGCAGGTAGTTAGACGCAATTCAATTTGTTCTAATGATATTCTAGCACTGGACAAAATTTTTATAACTTTTCTTACCTCTGCTAGCTCATTACCAAGAACCCTACTGATTTGAGTATCGTGTTTTTGTGTTGCCTCTACAATTCTTTGAAATAATTTTACATCGCGTTCTTGCAAGTTTGTCAGCATTGAATCTAATTTTTTAATTTGTAACTGTAATTTTTTAACCCCTTCCTGAACCCTTGGTTTTAGCGGACCTTGTGGCTTTATAGTGTCAGTAATTTTTTCGGCAATGCTTGGCTGTGGCTGTCTTGACCACTTGCTAGTCAAATCGGACATGAACTTGATTTTGGAGTAGATACTTAATTTCAGGGGTGAATATTGGTTCACAGTAGATAAAATTTTACTAACAAAAACCAAACATTGAATCTCTTGCGTAATTACTGAGAAACCCTCTGCTGCTCATTTAGCCAATTTGTATAAATCAAGCAGATAGCACGTTTTATGCCTATATAACGTCCGTTGGGTATCAGACATGAGCAAACTGAAAAACAGGTAAAACGTAATTGTCTAGAGTTTTAAAGTATTACGCACAAGATATGTCAAAACTGGTTGTTTTTTTGACACAAACACGAAGGAACATCAAAACTGTAGACATTTACAAAAATACGTATAAATCAAGCAAATAACATGTTTTATGACTATAACGCCCAATCTATCCCGGTTAATTTGGACGGAGAGGTTTATGCATACAAAAAAATCTATTAAAGCATTTCATCAGATATGGAGCTATGAGCAAAATTCTAGGCTTTGATTTGCCTGACAAATCCACCAAGCTTACAGACAAGGAATATGTTAATCTGGTAAATAGAATTCGAGGGAACTTTCTAAGCTATGTGGCAATATTGGATTCTACGCTTACTGTAATAATATCGGATTTGTTTTTACGAGACAAGAGTGATTTTCCCTTATGGGCAAAGACAGTGTTTGATGAGGACAGAACCGCATCGTTTGGTACAAAGATTGTTTGGTTATCTAGAATAATGAAACGCCACCCGGATTTTAAAAACGAGATTGATGAGGATGCAAGAGTGAAAATTCAACGCAGGCTTGATGAGATCAGAAAAATTCGTAATGATTTTGCACATAACTTTATACACAACAAGAGGATTGAATCCAAAAACGTTAGAGAGCGACTCATAAAACTTTATGACTTTGAGGAAGGAATTACCACGCCAAAGATGTTCAGGATGGAGGATCTAATGAATGTGATTAACGACCCATGGATGTTAGAACAGCTTAAAAAATTAGAGATACTAACTAGAAAGATAAGAGAGAGATAACGTCCCTTGCAGTACAATTGCCAATTAAATTAGAAATTTGTTTTTATAACGGAATGTAAAACTTGACTGAGTGAATAAAAAGACGGTCATAATTCCTGTGGTTGTGATAATTGTAATTTTTGTAATAGTTTCTTCGCTGGAACCATCTGAAAAAAATGATAGTGTCATATTTCATGTAACTCTGGCAGATCCTGGCTTGTACATTAACGGAGTATACACTGACACATTCACCATTAACCAAGGCAAGTATTCCTTTAGATTTGTTCCAAATGGGAGCAGTCCAGATATCCTGTCAATAACACTGAATGGGAAAAATTTCAACTTTTCTGAGGATTTTAATCTTGAAGGCACTTTGCAGCAGACTGGAGCTTCAGAATATTTCACGTGGGAGTACAAGGGAGAAGAGACCATTTGGATTGCAGAGATGCAAGAGGTCTCTATAGTTATCAATCCAAACGGGAATGTAATGGGTTCGGTATCTGTGGATATTCTAAAATCCCCGCTTGGTCCAGACTAGGCGTAAGATCGGACAAAATGTGTCGTATTTGGTGTACGTTTTTTTGATTAAAACAAAGGCCATGATGTATTTCGCATCAGATGATGCATCCTGGACCACCGGTACAATACTTGCAGTGGATGGAGGCGAATCAATAAAATGAATACACATGAATTTAATATGACTCTAGAGTTTAAAATGCGATGAAAGATAAAAAGGCAAAAGCCAAACTGATAATACTTTTAGGAGTTATCTGGATAATCATTACGTTACCATTACCATGGATAGTAAACAACCCGCAGGTTTCAGAATCACAGTTTAACACCATACTTGCCATTATAGGAGTTATGTCAATTCCATTTGTCGTTCTAGGAGTTGCATGGACATTAAAGCCGGAACTTGCAACATAGGTATTTCAGTTGAAAGATATTCCCATAACAGACAGGATTCCTGAATTAGATATCGCCATCAAGGCTGCAAAAGAGGCAGGAGATGTAATTTTGGATATTTATCAGGGAAATTTTGAGATATCCAAAAAAAATGATGATTCCCCGGTTACAGAGGCGGACCTAAAGAGCAACGAGATCATCAAAGAGATTCTCTCACAAACAGGGCATGTAATTTTATCAGAAGAGGACGAGGATGATCAGAGTCGGTTATCAAAGGATACAATTTGGATTGTAGACCCGCTTGATGGAACTACAGATTTTATTGATAAAACGGGTGAATTTACAGTTATGATTGCACTGGTAAGGGACAAAAAACCAATTCTTGGAGTTATCAGCTGGCCTGCAGAAAAGACATTCTTTGCTGCACAAAAAGGGGGCGGTGCATTCAGATATTCAAATGGCAAGTGGGAAAAAATATCCGTAACTGCATCAAGAGAACTTTCAAACTGTAGGGCGGTTGGATCAAGACATCATCTATCAGAGAAGGAGAGGTTATTTATTAAAAAATTAGGTATTAAGGATTTTAAAAGTATTGGCAGTTCATTAAAGGTTGGAAAGATTAGCTCAGGAGAGGCTGAGGCATACATCACAACAACAAACAGGATGAAGGAATGGGATACGGCTGCATCCTATTGCATTGTTTCAGAGGCTGGGGGAAAGATGACGGACATGTCAGGCAATGACATCACATACAATAACAGTATGGTCTTTCACCAGAATGGAATTTTGGTGACAAATGGGTTTATTCACGAAAAAATAGTTGACGAATTTAGAAAATTAGAGTAGGTTTCTTTTGCGAAGAAAGTCCCTGACTTTGTTTGCGCTATCTAAGAGTGTTTCATGTTCTGTATCAACTGTCAAATCCGCATTTTCAGGGGATTCATAAGGATCATCAATTCCGGTAAATCCTTTAATTTCTCCTTTTCTTGCCTTGGCATACATGCCCTTTACATCTCTTTCTTCGCATTTTTCAATCGAGCATTTTACATAACATTCTGCAAACTGATCACTTGCATTTATGATCTTTCTAGCACTGTCTCTGTTCCCAGCATATGGGGATACCAAAGATACCACACTTGAAACACCATGGTTTAGCAAGAGCTTGGCCAAATGGGCAACCTTGTTGTTGTGCTCATCACGTCCTACTTTTGAAAAGTCTTTTGGGGAGAACCATTCTCGGAGTTCATCGCCGTCAAGCATTGCCAGATTTGGAATGTCTTTTTGCAAGTCTTTTACAATGGTAGTCTTGCCTGAACAAGGAAGACCAGTCATCCAAAGGACAAAAGGTTTCATGAGTAGTATTTCCTAAACATCCAATAAAGAGCTTTGTTAGTTCCGAAACCAGGGTTGATTTTCCAAATACCTGATCTCTTTAATCATGTCTTTGATCTTTTTTGAAATTGCCATGACTGATTTGAATTGCTCATACATGTCGTATTCTTCTTCCTTTGAGAGTACTTTTGATTCGGCTTTATCAAAAAAGTTCTCTTCATTGGTTTTATGCTTCATCAGAAATGTTGAATATGTTCTCAGATATCTGGCAACTGGTTCCCTTGCATCTTGTCCTTCTTTCCATCTTTTGAGATGTTTTTTGATTTGTAGTGCAATCCTTCTAGAAAACTCGTGTTCTATTAACAGGCTTTTGATCTCTTCTTTGAGATGATCATAGCTTGCAACACAGGGAAAATAGGAATCCTCCTCTCTTGAATAATGAATCGAGTCTAGGAATTCATCAATAATTAATGAGATTTTATCAATATCAGATAAAGGGACATGTTTACCTGCATAAAGATCTGTATAACACTTTTTGATCACTTTTTCCAACCGTACAATTTGCTTGTGGTCCTCACGTAATGCTTTTGTTGCACTCAAGTAAGAAAGATGGGTTATTGCTGATTTTATGTGTATCTGAAAATCTACTGCTGAACTTGAAATTATCAGACCAAGTTAACTTTTATCCACACATGCCTACATTCAGTCATTAATGAATCCCATAATTCTGTCTGTATTGAGTCTGATTAGAGGACAGGCTGGAGAGGCATTTCCATTATCTGATTTTGATCCGGATTGGATTTTGGAAAAAATTGCCGAGATACAGAGTTCTTTGGCGACAATGTCTATTCAGGACGGACCGATTGCTTCGGCTCATATAATATTACTTGCAGCAGGAGTAGTGATTTTTCTCGGAGTTGCAGGAGAAGCATTCTTCAAAAAAACAGGAATTCCAGATGTGGCATTTTTGATGATTTTGGGAGTAATGATAGGACCTGTCCTTGGGATTATTCAGCCAGAGACCGTTATTGAGGTGGTACCATATTTTGCTGCACTTGCATTGATAATTATCATGTTTGATGGCGGATTAAATCTGGACATCAAACACCTTGTAAAGACTGCACACTTTTCTGTAACACTGGCTGTTCTTGGTTTCATTTTATCAGTTGCAATCATTACGCTTGCCGCTCATTATGCGTTAGGATGGCTGTGGCTGGAGAGTATTTTGCTAGCTTCAATTGTAGGCGGAAGTAGTTCGGCAATTGTTTTTGGCCTCGTCAGAAATATCAAAATTTCAGAGGAGATCAAATCAATGCTAAGTTTCGAGTCCGCGCTGACTGATATTTTAGCCATGATTGTTGCATTCATATTATTTGAAGCAGTGCTTGTGGGACACTTTGATCTGCAGACATTGCAAGAGACTCTTGGGAGAGCAGTCATTGTAGGTTTGGTTCTTGGGTTTGGGGTAGGAATTCCATGGATGTATGTTTCAACAAAGCTTGGAAATACTCAACATGCATACATGCTTACGTTAGGAATCCTATTTGTTTTGTTCTTCCTAGCAAACTCGTTTGGAGAATCAGGGGCCCTGACAGCACTGGTATTTGGATTAATGCTTGGGAACAAGCGTCACCTCTCACGAATACTCAGGTTTAAGCTGCCAAAGATCGAGACGGACGACCCGACACATAATCAGCTGACATTTTTGGTAAGATCATTCTTTTTTGTGTTTGTTGGACTGATGGCAAGTTTTGGACAGATAGAATATGTCGTATTTGGAATTTTGATCACGATTGCTGTTTTCGTTGGAAGAGTATTTGTTGGCAAGCTAACACTAACAAAAAGATTCTCTAGTTTGGATAGGGCGGTAACAAACTCGATGATTCCCAGAGGATTAGCTGCTGCTGTACTTGCCACATATCCAGTAACTATGGGTTTGTCAAACGGAGAGGCATATCCGCAGATCATCTTCTTTATCATTTTATCATCAGTAATAATTACAACAATCGGATTAGGGATATCAAAAAAGATTCCTCCGCCTGAATCAGTGGAGGGTGGATTTGTCAAACAACCACCAGAGAATTCTTGAGTGTGAGAGAGTAGATAAACTTGTTCCCGGCTCACGCAGGTCTTTAGTTTATTGTTGCTGAAATATTTGTATATGGGAAAAGCATTCCATCTGTTTTTGTAAACTTGGTTGTGCCATGCGGTACAAGTTGGATTATTTTTTAGACTTTTGTTCAAGCAACTCTCTGAGACCCTTGTATCTATTTCGGATGGTTACCTCAGTAACATTTGCAGCTTCTGAAATATTACGCTGTGTTTTGTCTTCATCATTTCTGACACAAGACAGGTATAATGCAGCAGCAGCCAGACCCATTGGATCTTTTCCTGCAGAAATTTCGTTTTCTTGTGCTTGTTTTAGTACTTTTACTGCATATCTTTTTGTTTTTTCAGCAATTCCAATTCTGCTTGCAATTCTTGCAACACATTGAACAGAGTCAGTTACCGGCATCTTCAAGTCAAGTTCTTTGACTAGTAATCTATAACACCTTGCAATATCTTTTCTTTTAATGTTACCTGCTTGTTCTACATCCTTTAGATTTCTTGGCGTTTCAGTATCACGACAGGCAGCATAAAGTGCTGCTGCCATCAGGGCTGAAATGGAACGGCCCCTAACAAGTCCCTTTTCAAGTGCTTTTCTGTATAGATAAGCTGCTTTTTCGATTACTGCATCAGAAATTGTCAGTTTGTCTTTTAGTCTGTTTAATTCGCTAAATGCCTGTCTAAAGTTTCGGTCCATTGGTTCATGAACTTGACTTCTGCTATCCCAAGTTCTGAGTCTTTCAATTGTACTTTTCATAGATGCCGTAAGCGGTCTACCAGAAGCATCTTTGTTTATTGGATTGATGATTGTTGCAAGACCCATATCGTGCATTGTCAGTGATGTTGGTGCACCAGCTCTTGTTTTGTCTCCAGCTTGGTCTTGAGAAAATAATCTCCATTCTGGTCCAGATTCTTGTAATTTTTCAGTAATTACAAATCCGCATTTGGAGCAGAACATCTCTCCTGATTCACTATCGGTGACTAGTGTTCCATGTGCACATCTTGGACACAGTTCATTCATTCTACTTACCATTCACGATTCTAGAATACTGCATTGTTTGGTATTTATTAATCAACAGCATTTTTTTCAAATTTTAAGCCCGATAATAACACAGAATGGTCATTATATGTAATTCAGGACAAGAGACAAGAATCTTACCTGGACGATCCGTTTGTTGGTTACAAGACTGGAACATTCAGATATGCACAGTGGACTGAAAGGAAAAAACCATCACAGTATCATCATGTCATCAGAAAGACTGCCAAGAAGACGTGCAGTAAAACCACCACCGAGATGTGGCAAGTCTGATCGAGATATCCAGATGATTTTGTACTATCATCAAAGAGGTGGCTATACGATATTTGAGATTATCTCAAAAGTATCCATCCATTGCAAGCCTTGTTTGTAATGCAATATCAAAAAGATCTTGCATCAACACAGACGAGTATAATGTGTATCAATCTTTGGAATTTTTGGGATATAAACATCATACAGTAAATCAGTCTCAATGAATATGCAGGAGATGATGTGCATGCCAACAACTGTGAGTGCAGAACAGCATATCTTGGACTGTGGATGGCATAGCATAAAAGAGTCAACAAGTTTAACTTGAAATCATATGTCAAATTGTTTGCATTCTTGCACAACATGAGAAAGCAGGATGATTATTCAAAGTTCACCAAAATAATCTCAGTTCTTTATATAGCAACAAAACTTGACATTAAGAGCGTACCTGTTTTAATACGGACAATACGTTCTCTGTTGTTGGATGCTCAAACGTATCATATCTGATTACAGCGTGATGCATCATGTGATGTCTCCTTTGCACCGGTTTTCTTGTTTGTGAAATTATCCATTTTACTCTGGAATTCATCTAGCTTTTTCATCACTCGTATTCTACGTTTGTCCATATACCTTCATACTCTGTCATATTTGGAGATCCGCACACCATCATCATTATCTGTAAATGAGATTGTCATGCATATCCTAGTGACTTTACGTGTTGGGAGAGGTGAACTACATTCTGGATAACACGTTGTAATTCTAGTGATTCAGGCGTAAAGGCCGATACGTACAAAAAGAGTTTGCGAGACTAGCCTAGTCACGCCTGAGGATAAATTTCTATTTATAAGAAAACAATGCAAGTAAAATTATGGTAATTCCAGATGAAGTTGAAGAGGTTGTTGAAAAACACATAAAGTTAATGATTTCCCAAACAGAGACATATTTACCTTTTATCAAGGTTGTATTTCCATACTCAAAAAATGTAGCTGATGGAGTTTACAATCTAATTATTGGTAGTGCATTATCTGTGTTTGTCAATCAATTTGCAATTAAAATGAAAAATCCAACTGTAGGAGATTTTACAGATTTTGGAAGGATTGCTCTCAAATATAGAGACCAGATTGACAGGTTTTTCAAATAGTCAGGCCAATTCGCCTAGAAAATGAACGGTGTTATTGGTTACAACGACTGTCCTGTCTTTTGGAATTCGGTATAGTTTTTTTGAACCATTAGAGGATTGAACTATGAGTTTTGAAAATGGATCTTTGAGTGATTTGTAAAGGACTTCTTTATCACCTGCTGATTGACTCCAATGAGTTCCCTGTACAAAGGAAATTGCTTGAAACTTTACAACCTGATACGAGTAAACCATTTCTAACTAGTTGTTAATAGTTGCACTCATTAAGGATTTTCCTCCAATTAATGCAGTAATGGGTAATCCGATATTAGTAACAATGTTGATCGCAAATGTTCCATAGTGTTTGTTCTCAAGAAGATTATTTGATTCGAGTGCAAGTTCAGACATTGTGGCAAGTGCGCCACAGAATCTTATGGCAGCAAAAAGGGAATATCTTCCATCAAGATTCCATTGTTGCGACATTATGACAAATGCCCCAAGGATAAATGCGCCGACAACATTGACAGGCAATGTATTGAAAAGCACGTAGATTCAACAACTTTGAATCTCAGATATGCGCCAAGTACGGCGCCTACTGCAAGAAAAACAAATTCCAGACCTTTCATGCATATCCTTTATCAACGAACGTTAGTGCTATTTGAGAGGATCTAATTTCATTGCATGTCTAATCTCATTATAATATTTGTATTGTCCAGAATGTAGTTCACCTCTCTAAACATGTAAAATCACAGGGTATGGTATCGCAATCTCACTTACTGGAAATGATGGTGTGTGGGGCTTCAAATATGATAGAATATGGAGGTATATAGGCAAACGTAGAATACGAGTGATGAAAAACTAGATGAATCCAAAGTAAAATGGATAATTTCACAAACAAGAAAACCAGTGCAAAGGAGACATCGCATGATGCATCACGCTGTAACCAGATATGATACGTTTGAGCATCCAACAACAGAGAACGCATTGTACGTATTAAAGCAGGCAATGAAAAATCATGGCAAGCCAGCATCAATAATGACTGAGCATGGCTCACAGTTTTATGCAAATGCTGCAGAAACAAACGAAGGGGAGTGTCTGATTTTGAAAAAGAACTGGTAAAACTTGGCATCATACAAATTCTTGCCGGTGTCAGACATCCACAGACAAACGGCAAGTTGGAAAGATTTCATGGGGAGATACAGAGAAAATTGCCACGATTTGAGAGTATCGTGCAGCGTGCCAGTGATCCAATAGATTTGTTCATGAAATGGTACAATATGGAGACCACAGTTGTCTCCCTTGACTGGGATAATTCAGAGACACTAGGACAGGCATCTGCAAAAAAGATGCCAAAACCTGGAACAGCAGTTATTGATGAGCAGACAGGAGAGAAACATCATGTGGAATAAGGAGGAACTATTTTTAGGATACCACACAAGAACCATAAATTGAAAAGATTTATGACCCGGGGGATAGATATTCTTGAAATTCTAAAGTGCCTAGAGCATCTTTAACATTTTTCATAGTAAATCCTGCATCAGGTTTTAACTCAAGAAGCTTATCATAAATATATTCAGCAGTGTATTCATCTGCGAAAAACTGTTCTTTCTTTGCCCAATAATGTACTGAAGCAAACAACTCAAGATCTCGTGGTCTATAGCAACGTACAAATTTAGTTACTTTTATGATTAAATCCTCCAAATCCAATGGAAATTCTATTTCTGAAAAATCAGTATTGTTTTCTTGAGAAAAAGTCATGTTTTGGATTATTGCCCCTTGTTTTTCTGTAGGAATTTCTTTTACAATGATTTGTCCGTTTGCTTTTAGATCTTCTGCAATTTGTTGAATTTCAGCACTTAATGGGCCATAATCTCCCCATTTAAATTTGAAAAAATCACGGTGTTGATTTAAAAAATAAAGGCTTTTTTGAAAGGCTTTTTTTCCCATTATTCCTGGTGTTTGCTGTTCTTTTGAAATTGTTCCGTTTTCATTACTTTTTTTGACTTTTCCCATTATTTCTGGTGTTTCTAACTGCTCAATTTCTGAGGCTTTTTTAATTAACAATAACGCGATATCACTATTTGAAGCTAATTGCATTGCCCGTTCTCTCCATCATGAATATAGAAAGATATGCCTGATCTTAAACATTTCCAACTACTTTTCATTAACGAACAGGTAACAAGTAACCATATTTGTTTTTTAGGAATTTGCTTACTATGTGATATTTTTCAGGCATGACAAATCCCCTAATCATAAATGGCCTGTTACCTCCTAGTGTATGTATTAATTTAGAACGTTTTTCAATAGGTTCAGTTACTTTATTATTTTTGTAATAGATCAAAATAGAATCTCCTTCCGGATCTGGCTCATTAGAAATTGGGTAGTTGGGCATTAAAGTATAGGGAGCTCGAGATAAATTATCAGACAAAAGTTCATACTCTTCAAGTCCCATAGATTCACGTTCTTTTAGAAGATGAGCTTGTATTGGTTTAAGTTCCATGGTGGAGTCATCAGGTGGTGCTAGTAGAACGGTATCAGATTCTTTCTTATAAGTAATTGGTGAATAGGCTTCTTTGTAGGGTATTCTATTTCTAATCATTTTTGCTATGATTCTGACTTCATGTGGATTTTTTTCATCATATAACAGATTAAGAAGCCAACTATCATCAAATTTTGCAAAGTTTTCACAAGCTTCTCTAGAATTTAATTCCTCTAATGTTGGATATACCAAAAGTTTCTTATCTTGAAGAATTTTAGAACATTTCCACAACATCAATTCAAAAGCACGTTTAGTTTTATGAAAATAAACTCCTTGATACATGTGATGTCTTGCTACAATAAGTTGCTCAACTGATTCATAACCTCCTTGTTTTACAACAAATTTTTTATTAACAACACAGAGTTGTTCAATAATTCTATCTAGATCAAATTGTCCATACCAGACTCCAGTATAATATGAATCTCTCAACAGATAATCCAGTCTGTCTACATCTAATTGTCCATTTACAATATGACGGAGATATGGTTTTTTTGAATAAGGATCTCCAGAAATCAGGTTTTTTACAGTTTGAATATCTATCTTTGCATCTTTAATTATAGGTGCAAAATAATTATCGATTAATGCATTTGAATAATCTTCATGTTTTGCATTTAATAGACTCTCCAAAGAATGTGAAAATGGTGCGTGACCACAATCATGTAATAATGCAGCAATTCTAACAGTTTGGCGATCGGTTTCATCTGCATCGAAAGATTCTCCAATTTTAATTGTATTATTTTGCAGTGAATCAAAAGCACTACCAGCTAGATGCATAGTACCAAGCATATGTCCAAATCTTGAATGTTCAGCTCCGTGATAAACTAAATTACCTAGACTTAGTTGTTTAATGTTACGAAGCCTCTGAAATACAGGAGTGTCTATAATTTTTAACTCAACAGAATTTATATCAATAAATCCATGAATTGGGTCTCTAAACTCTTTGACTTTTTCATTTTCAGATATTACAAGTCACCTTCTAGTGTCTCGTATTTTCTTATCTTGTTAGCCGTGTTCGCTGTCCACATGTTCATTGTCATTATTCTGATTAATAATATTATTCGTAGCTGTCTAGAGTTTTGAAATTCCTTCGTGTTTGTGTCAAAAAAATAACTAGTTGACATATCTTGTGCGTAATACTTCAAAACTGTAAACAGTTACAATTTTCAGTTAAATCCAGAGCAAGAGATGTTACAATCAGAAATGGTGCGGTCCTAAGAAAACACAAGCTAGTCAGTCAGGAAAAGATCCTACAGGTTGATTGCAGGGGGAGATATTTTTTCAAAGAATACATCTTCAAGTTTGTTTACCAAGTCCATTATCACTTTGACTTGCTCCATTGCTATTTCCTTAAGATTTTCAACGAGATCGTCGAGTTCTGATATTTCAGCTTGCAGTCTTGATTTTTCATTTTTTAGGGTTGATATCTCTTCTTGAAGGTCAGTATTTTGTTGTTTTAGTTTATTATTTTCCTTGGTTAATCGTTGTATTTGTTCTGATTCAGTATCTTTTGGAAATGGTGCAGGTGCAGGTGCAGGTACAGGCAACAGGATCGGTTCAGGCGCCGGAGAAGGTTCTGGAATTCCTGGCAGTTTTGGCTCTTGCGGGGTATCAGATGCTAGTGCAAACTGCAAAGAACCAACTAGAAAAAGTACGACAACCAAACCAAGACTTGTTTTCATTTTATAATTTCACACAGACGGTAGAACAATATCATATATGAATATGATTGTTGGTTTCCAAGAATGAAAAAGAATGTTATTTGAAGAAATCAAACTCTTGATCTTTTTTTTGTTTTGGAAGATCTTCCACAACGGCTTGAACAACTTCGTTGTGATTGTATGTCAGATGCCTGAGAAATTTTGCAGATTCATCTGCCCTTTTCTTTGCATCAGCTAGTAACATCTCAGGGCTACTTAATTCAGCCATCATCGTATTGCATTCCTGGCACGGATTAAAGTCAAGATAGAGTTTCATTATTTGGTGTCATTTTCCTTGGTATTTAGACTATTTTATGGATTGGGTGAGTGGCGACTCTGTTTTTCGAGGCTTTACTTTATCCACTGCATCAGTCAGATCTTGCTGGGTTATCTTGATTTCTTTGATATTTTGAGACTTGGCGCTAACGTATCTCTTCAGGGCTTCAAGTGCAGCCCTGTTTGCAACTGCAGCAATTTCTGCGCCGCTAAAACCGTCTGTCATATCTACAAGTTTTGCAATTTTAACATCACTTGCAAGTGGCTTTTTTTTAGTATGAATCTCAAAGATGTGCTGCCTTCCCTTGGCATTGGGGTTGGGGACACGGATTATTCTATCAAATCTGCCCGGCCTTTGCAGTGCCTCATCTACAATATCTAATCTGTTAGTTGCGCCAATTATCAGGACATTGTGCAGTTCTTCAAGTCCGTCAATCTCAGTCAGAATTTGAGAGACCATATTTTCTGTAACATGTGACTCTGAACCGCCACTGCCTCTTCGTGGAACAAGTGCATCAATCTCGTCTAGAAATATTATACATGGTGCAGCTTGTCGTGCTTTTCTGAAAATTTCTCTGACTCCTTTTTCAGATTCGCCTACCCATTTTGAGAGCAGTTCTGGACCCTTTATGCTGATAAAGTTGGATTCTGTCATTTTTGCAACTGCTTTTGCAATTAGAGTTTTACCGGTTCCAGGAGGACCATAAAGTAGTATTCCTTTGGGGGCTTTGACATCAACATAATCAAAGACTTTTTTATGTTTGATAGGCCATTCAACTGCCTCACAAAGTTCTTCTTTTAATTGATCTAAACCGCCAACATCATCCCAACTAACATTTGGAATTTGAACTTGGATTTCTCGCAGTACACTTGGTCTAACTTCTTTTAATGCATCTCTAAAATCATCACTAGTGATCCGGATCTTTTGAAGAATTTCTGAGGAAACTTTTTCTTCATCAAGATCAATTTCAGGGAGAATTCTACGAAGAGATATCATTGCAGCTTCTTTGGATAACATTTCCAAATCAGCTCCTACAAATCCATGCGTAGTCTTTGAGATTTCTTCAAGATTTACCTTTTCATCAATTGGCATGCCGCGTGTATGAATTGAGAGGATCTCAGATCTTTCCTTGTCATCAGGAATGCCAATTTCAATCTCTCGGTCAAATCTGCCCGGTCTTCGAAGGGCAGGATCAATCGAGTCTGGCCTGTTGGTAGCTGCAATTACTACAACTTTTCCCCGGGACTTTATTCCATCCATCAGAGTCAAGAGTTGGGAAACTATCCTCTTCTCAACCTCGCCTGACACTTCGTCTCTCTTTGGGGCAATAGAATCAATCTCATCAATAAAGATAATGCTAGGCGAGTTTTCTTCAGCTTGTGTAAAGATTTCTCGTAGTTTCTCTTCGCTTTCTCCATAGTATTTACCCATAATTTCTGGACCGCTAATCGAGACAAAGTGAGCACTGGTCTCTCCTGCAACTGCTTTTGCAAGCAAGGTCTTTCCTGTACCTGGAGGACCATACAGTAAGACGCCTTTTGGTGCCTCTACGCCTATTTTGTCAAATAGCTCTGGATGTCTCATGGGCAGTTCGACCATCTCGCGGATCTTCCGAATCTCGTTTTTCAGACCTCCAAGCTCGTCATATGTTATCCTTGGAATAGATGCATCAGATGCCTTAGCCACTGCTCCAAGTTTAAAGACTGTCTCATCAGTGACGATAACTGGTTTTGATGGTTTAGTACTAGTTACAACAAACTGAGCCGGACTTCCCATCTGTGTGCGTATAGATATCAAATCACCCGTTGTAAAGACATGATTGAGATAATAGTTAATCATGTATTCTTGCAATCCTTCTGCTGCAATCTCTTCTGTTGGAGACAGTACAATCTGTTTGGCGTTTGCAGTCTCGACTGATTTTAATGAGATTTTATCGCCAATTCCAGCTCCAATATTTTGTCTTGTTATTCCATCTATTTTGACAACTCCTGTTCCATATTCTACAGGTGTGCCTGGCCAGAGCTTAACATGTGTTTTTTTGTTGTATTTTAATTCCAAAATTTGGCCGGTAATCCAGTTTTGATCCTCGATTATTTTAGGATCAACAATTGCCCTGCCTCTTCCCACATGTTGTTGTGGAATTTCATCTATTTTTAAAACGATTTCACTCATATCATTACCTCAAATTAAAGAGAGGGTCGTTCAACCTCCGCTGTTTTATCTTTTGGTTTTTCTTCAACCATCTTGAAGACTAGTTGCAAGATTCCGTTTTTGTAACAAGTCTTTGCAGAGCTCTCATCAACTTTGTGTTGTAACGGAACTTTTACACGGTACTTTTTTCCATCACGTTCTGCAAAAAGATCCACGATCTTGTCTTTAACAATAATCTTGACATCAGTCTCTTCAACTCCAGGCATCTCAGCTATGAGTTTTACAACCTTTTCTTTTTGGTCAACAATCGTGTCGACAATTGGTTCCCTCGTATCAAAAGACTGAAGGCGTCCTGTTTGGACATTTCCATACTCTTTTACGACGGGGTTTCCGTCTAAACCAACAGTTACCGCATAACCATAACAACATGGATCAGAAACAGAATCGTTCCCTTTGAATTCCTCAAAAATGTCACCCGTGTTGAAAAAAGAGTTTGACATTTTTCTAAATATTCTATCAATTTCGTTATCAAATATTGTCATATTTATCTATCTTATGTAATGTATATGACATTATATAAAGATTGTTGTGATTTCTTACATAATCCTATTATAACTGACATATTATAATAATCCAGTGAGGTATTAAGCACTGTCTGTGCCTGAGATTGCAAGAGAGATTATTGCCAGAAATCGCTCAATTTATGATTGTATGAAGATGGATCTGATAAACTACACAGCATTGGCAGTAAAGATTCAACCAGAGATTGAAAGAATTCGAGGAAATTCTGTTAATCTCAACACGGTGGTAGTTGCAATCAAACGATATGCAGATTCATTGGAAAGCAACAAAGAGATCAAAGAAGAATCAGTTTTGAGAGATGCCAGATTGGTTTTAACTGACAGGATTATGGATATCAAACTTTCAATAAAGGATTCTAGTGGTATGGATCCTGTTTCAATTTTAGATGAATTCTCCAAGGTAACTAACAATTATGATTTTTTCAGACTGTCTGATTCTTTTAGATTCCTTGCAGAAGATATGGAAGACGTTAGACAAATCTTTAGAGATTTCTCAAACAGAGATGACATGTTCAACACGGGTCTTGCAAAGATTAGAATTTCAATACCCACATCCCAGAACCAATCAGAAGTGGTTTCTTATGTTGCAGAGGTATTACATGCAAATGGAATCGAGTTGGTGAACGCATTTTTCAGCCAAGACAGCATTGTTATCATTCTAGATGAAAAGAATTCTTCAAGGGCATACGATATATTACATTCAGATATTATGAGAGTTTGACAACGCCCACAGTATTAGTGAAAATATTTCTTAGCACATATTCAGCGGGATGTGCAGTTATTTCAGCAACAGTAAATTGAAAAGACTTTTAATTTTAAAAAAAGTCACACGCACAAAAAGCCGTCAGAGTTGAAAATTAGACTTTGGGTTATTTTCTAATCTTGTAGATGATTATTGCAGGAGCTACAAAATACATTCCAAGATTCAAGATGATTAATGAAATTCCATAGCCTAAAACTTTTGCTTCTGAATCCATATCAACGTGGTTTAGAATTGAGAGTGAAGAGATCATTGGTGTAATTGCAAGTTTTACTGCTTCCTTAAATGCAGGATGTTCACGTTCCAAATCAGCGATTGTTGGTGAAAAGGAATAATACAATTGGTTAAATCCTGCCATGAATGCGGTTCCAGATTGTGTTGAGAGTAAAGAATCATCTCTAAGCTCTCGTAATTGCTGAACTTGTGGTGCCATTTCTGAGCCAAAAGCTGCAGTTGCAATTAAACATCCTCCACCCTCTGTCATGGGTTTATCTACAGAGAGATCAGAGGATTCGTTCATACTAGGCACAGGAATTGGCACTAGTACGGGCTTGTCTACGGGGGGATCAGAGGAAATTATTTCAAAAGAATCAACTGTTTCTTCAAATCTTGGGAGTTGAGAAGCATAACCGTCCACATCACCAACATATGTAAGCGTATAAAATTTTTCAGCATCATAAATCAAAACTTCTTTAAATTTTAGAATAATTTCTTCGCCATTTAATAAAACAGCGCTTTTTGTAACAGTTACATATGCCTGGTTATCATTGATGGTTTTCCTTTCTTGTGAAATTATTTCAAAGTTTTCATTTTCTGTAAAATTGATCATTCTTTCAACATTTTCAGAGACTAGCTCATCCAGAGTTCTCTGCTGGGTTTCTCGCACTAGCAACGAAATCACCGTATTTATTGTTCCTATTTTTGGTCCTACTGCAACTATATCAGGAGTGTTTTCTTGTACACCATCAGGTTCTTGTAACAACCAGCCTTCAGGCACACTAAATGCAACTCCGAGTTCAATGTTTTCAACTATTCGGCTACCAGTTGACAGCATTCCAGTTAATTCCGCCCGTTCAGGTTCTGGTAATTCGAGCAGGTTCAAAGCATCAGAACCATTAACGATTGTAACCTTTCTAATTTTTACTTGTTCTATGTTTACTGGCATGTTTCTATCATTAGTTTCAACTGCTATAATTTTATCAAGTGTTTCAAAACTTTCTTGAGTTGCAATTCTACCAAATACGGTATACTCTCCATCAAGAAAGTCGGAATCTTTATGAACTATGAAAAACTGTGAGCCGGCACTGTTTGGATCAGCTGCTCTTGCCATCGAAACAATTCCGCGATTGTGTTTGATTGTATTAAATTCAGCATCAACACTTTCATTCGGGTCTCCCATTCCCCAAGTACTTGGATCACCGCTGACTGTATTTGGATCACCGCCCTGAATCATAAAATCAGGAATTATTCTATGAAAAATAGTTCCGTCATAAAATCCAGTTTGGGACAATTTTATAAAATTTTTAACATGATTTGGCGCATCATCATAAAAGAATTCTATTGTAAGATTTCCAAGATCAGTCTCCAAAATAACTACAGGGTCTAGCGTGTAGGTATGATTAATTTCGTCTGTTTGTGCGAATGTTTGATTCCCAACACCGACTAAAAGTAATGAAACTGCAATTATCAGAAATATTCCTTTCAACTATTTTCCATAAAAAGCCACCCTTAAAAGCTATTTGGATTAGTTTTTAACAAAGTCAAACAGAACAATGGACATGCAGTCTGATGAAGAGATCCAGGCACATTTAGTTTCGGTATGGAGAGAGTCCAAAAAATTCTTTTCGATTGGAGGAAAAGAGGGCATGTTGGTTCTGACTAACAAACATTTGATGTTTGTATTCAAGACAGAGGCCAAGATGAAATGGTGGAAGGCCGTTACCCAAAGACAGGTAGTCAATTTTACCAAATCAAAAGACACGATGATTCATCATGACGGTTATGACGAAAGAGAATTGATAAATGATTTGGAAAATGAAAAAAATATAGAGTTAGCATTTGACGATATTTCCAGTATTGGTTTTGAAGAAAAGACTTGGGGAAGCGTATTGCAATTAGAATATCAAAAAGACGGAAACCACGAAAAATTCCAATATGCAATAGCGCAGGATTGGGTAAAATATCCCATAAAAGAACCTACAAAATACATGAAGGTGGATTGGGAGCCTTTTGTGCAATATATTAAAGACGGGCAAAGATTTACAAAGTAAAATTGGGAAAAGTTTATGCTGTCGGTGTTGGGCCAGGTTCGCCAAAATATGTAACTGCAATTGTAAAAGAAATCATTCAGAATTGTGACATTGTAATCGGATACAAATACACACTAGAGACAATAGAGAATCTGATTGAAAGAAAAGAGGTCTATGAAATTACTATGAAAGACCAGGAAGAATCTTATCAAAAGATTCTTCCTAACCTTGGTGACAGGACATTGGTAATTCCATTTACTGGTGATGTAAATTTTTCAGAGTCAGAAGTTGTGGACAGGTTGATAGAGATTTTTGGCAAAGTTGAGATTATTCCAGGCATCAGTTCAATTCAAGTTGCTGCATCAAGAGCCAAGATCCCTCTTGACAAGTCCAAGGTAATTACAATGCACGTTACAACCCAGATTGAAGATAAAAAATTAGAACTGCAAAGGGCGTTAATTGACGGATTTAGTGTGATTTTGATTCCAAGACCTTGGCCAAAACAACCAGACAAACACTTTATGCCATCAGAGATAGCTGTTTATCTTAGAGAGAATAATTTTCCCACTACAAAGATAAAAGTTCATGTTTTTGAGGCAATAACAACTAAGGATGAGACGAGTTTTGTAGGGACTGTAAAAGATTTGGAAGGAAAAGAATTTTCTGATTTGTCAGTAATGGTGTTTAATCAGGCAAGTTTGGATTCATACATGAATTACAGATGGCAATGGGAAAACTAGTTACCCAAGTTTTGTCCTTGGCCCAAAACCAAACTATCAGAGTTTGCAAAGACATATGCTACAATTTTCATCCATGTGTAATCTGGATCATACAGTCTGTAAAATCCCATATCATCAAATGTTATGATGGTTGATTCTCCCGGTGCAATAGCTCCGCTTGAAATTCTTCCATCAGGTGTAAATGGGACATGACGATCACCCCGGTTTTCTTTTCCGCTAATTATACTGTGTGATACCAGATCATTATTCACTATTGTGATGCTAGTTCCCGGTTCTAATTTGATTCTGTCCTGCGAGAAATATCTCAGTCTAAGTGGCTCTGCATTGTCTTGTGTTTCTGCAGCCTGTAATCTTGCATAATCAATTCCAACATAACTACTTGCAATTCCTCGCAAAGATGAACCCTCTAAAATGTACAACGTAATATCGTTTAATTCTTCAGACTCTGTAAAAGTTGTGGTAGTTTTTGAGAGCGTAGATAATTTTGCCGTGTAAATTATTTTGTAGACGTCATCAGGTGTCGTAATTCTGCCAGTAAAACCATAAACTGATGCATCTGCACTTTCTTCAACCAGTCTTCCAAAGAAGCTAATCGGGGTATTAAATCCGCTTAAACTTTCAACATTTCCGTTAATTCTAATGTAACGCCCCTCACGCAAAAATTTTCCTTCCAAATCAGACACAACAAACTCTTCCTCGCCTAATGTGATAAAACCGTCTTCGATTAGAAAGTTAATCGAGCTTCCACTTTGTTGTCGAGAAGACAAGCCAAAATCAATTTCCAATATTCGGATTAATTTCTCAGTTACTGCAAACCCAAAACCCTCTAAAAGAAATGCCTCATTTGTGGAAATTTCAGCAGATGACTCGTGTGAAAGATATCCCGATGAAACAACAAGTAACACCAACAGTGTCATGACCGCTTTCATGATTAATTTGTCTACTAGTTTGTTTTATAATTTACTACTAAATAATTTTAGGCTGGTTAGACAAATTTACAGAAATCTTGGAGATCAGAACCCATACTCCCCCTTCTTATCGGGCTAGTTCTATTATATAAAATTCAAGGTATCCCCCAGTCAAAAGGAGGGCGACAACAATTCCAATTTCTATAACTGTCGGTTTGATAAATGGGTAAAGACTGACCTTTTTACTTATAGCTCGAATTAGAATAAAGCTTCTAGAGATGCCCAAAGAGTATGAAGCAACTTCCATCAGACCAAATGGCGACAGGAAAAGAATTGAGAGTGGGTGTATCCCTTCCATTTCAGGAATAATAAAGGTAATTGTAGCAAAAGCATATCCTGTGGACCAGGCAGAAAAAAGCCCCCATACAACTCCAAACCCGGGAACAAACATTGGCAGTGCAATGATTGTGTTGTGTGTAAAAATCCCAAATGCATCAATATCTAAAACCAGTTCTTCAAATTCTAGCATAAAGGCATTTGCCTCTTCTTCACTTACAAGAGTCATTGTGCCAATTTGATAGGTGGCAGTAAAAATCCCCAAAAATATAAAAAATATAATTATTCTACTTCTGTTCACATTGCCTTTCATTTCGAACAATATTTGAGGGTTGGGTGTCAAGCGCAGATTTAATTAAACCGAATGATATTTTTTAATATGAAAAAGGAGCTAGTCTTTGCGTTAAACTATGCGTTAAACAAAGGATTCCAGATTCACCCAGATGCTTTTAAAATCTTGGAAAATTTGGATGTTAAGAGGCTAGAGAGGATCATAAAGGAGCTAGTCAGAGAAAAGACAAGGCAAAAGTTATTTCAGATTAATCAGGATGATTTAGAAACATATCTTGGAATCAAGGAGGACAGGGCTCTACAAAGTGAAATCAAGGTATTGTTTGATCCTACTACCAAGATAACAACTGGAGAGGGGGTCAAAGGGTACAACGCCCTGTTTTCAAGCCGTTTCAACAAGCTAAAACGGATAATTTCAGACAGGCCGGAATCAAAGATGCTCAAACCCATAGCGTCTGTAAAAACTACAAAACTGCGAGATGATATGTATGTGTGCGGTCTGGTTACTGCAAAAAGCACAAAGAGAAATATCACAAAATTGGTGTTAGAGGATCCCTCAGGCTCATTTGAGGGCATTGTTTTTGACAATGAACTGCAAAAGGCTGTAGGCACTCTTCTAACTGACCAATTTGTTATGGTTAGAACAAGTCTGGGAAAAAACTCTGGATTTGTTATCAAGGATTTAATTCTGCCAGACATTCCAGATCAGGCCACCAACAAATCAGAAACTGAAGCATATGCGGTCTTTCTTTCAGATCTGCACATAGGAAGCAAATATTTTATGGAAAAAGAGTTTGCAGAGTTTGTTTCATGGTTATCAAGCCCAGATCCGGTTGCAAGAAAAGTTCGTTTTGTACTAATTGCCGGCGATATAGTTGACGGGGTTGGAATATATCCAAATCAGGACAAAGAGTTGGTCTGTAAAACTATTGTAGGGCAACTAAAAAAGGCAGAGGATATAATTGATAGAATTCCAAAAAGTATAAAGATCATAATTATGCCGGGAAACCATGATCCTGGAAGAAGAGCTCTTCCACAACCAGCCATACCAAAAAAATACAATTCAAGTTTGTGGAAAAGGGAAAATGTAGTCATGGTTGGAAATCCGGCCGTAGTTTCATTAAACGGTGTAAAGGTGATAATGTTTCATGGACAAAGTATTGACGATATTGTAAAGACTACACCCGGTCTCAGTTATGACAAGCCAACAAATGTAATGAAACACCTTCTCAAGGCAAGACATCTAAGTCCGATTTATGGCAGCCAGACACCCATAGCACCTGAGATTGAGGACCTTTTGGTAATTGAGAGTGTTCCAGATATCTTCCATGTGGGCCACGTTCACAGGGCAGAGTTGGACATGTACAAAGGAATTTTACTGGTAAATTCCGGCTCGTGGCAAAAGCAGACGCCTTTTCAGGCTAGTGTCGGAATGACCCCAAATCCGGGAATAGTAATCTTGGTAAACTTGAAAACTTTTCAGGTTTTCCACGAAAATTATATTTTAGGTTCAGATAATATCTTGCAGGCTTAGATCATTTTTGAAGGCCTTTTTTACCATATCAGATGAGATTGTAAGGTTGTACTTTTTTGTTCTGCCATGAATTCCTTGGTGAACCAATCTCCCGGTGATAATTCCAGACAGTTCAATCTCACCTAACATTTGTGTAACTCTTCTTTGGGTAAGTTTGTCTCGTCTGATTACCTTGCAGAGATTTTTGTATGATGAATAAATCTCGCCGGTAGAAGAGCCGGCTGCCTTCATAATTGCAATGATGATTAGTTTTTCATGAAAGGGATATGATTTGAGAGAGGCTTCCTCTTTGTTTTCTTCAATTTTTAGAGAGGCTTCTCGAATATGATCAACTGTAACTTTGTCTGATTGTTGTCTTTCAGCAATCTCTCCTGCAACACGAATCAAATCAATTGCCCTGCGTGCATCTCCGTGTTCGCCTCCTGCCAGTGCAGCGCAAAGATTCAAGGCCGAATCACCAACAGAGTTTTCTACAAAAGCCTCACTAATTCTCTCGTTAAGAATTGTTTTAATTTGCTCAACACTATAATTGGGAAAGATAATCTCCTCCTCACCAAGGCTGCTAATTACCCTAGGATCTAGTTTTTCCTTAAATGTTAGGTCGTTTGAAATTCCCACCAAAGTCAGGGAACCATATTCTAGTCGCTCGTTTGCTCTTGTAAGTTGATATAAAATATCCTTGCCTGTTTTTAATACTAGTTGAGATAAATAATCAATCTCATCAATTACAAAAATCGCATTAAGTTTTCCCTCATCAATCTTGTTGAGAAGTCTTTTGAAAACTTCACTAATTGCTAAACCGGATGGTGGTAGTTTCTTTTCATTTAGATTTAATTGTCTGCCTAGACTAACTAGCAATCCATATAGAGTTGTCTCGTCTTTAGAGTTGGAATACACAAGTTTGATTGGAAAGTTTGATTTTTCAACTCTGTCCTGAATTTTAGAGAGTACTTTTTTTACAACTAGTGTCTTACCAATTCCAGGTTTTCCATATACCAAAAGATTGGATGGTCTGGATTGTTTTAGTATTGGTAATAATGATTGGGTAACTTGTTCTTGCTCAGAGTTTCTATGTTGAATGGTATTTGGTATGTATGTTGTTTGAAGAATACCCCTGTTTTTAATGAGTGATTTTCCAATTTCTGCTGCATCAAGTAGTCTATCAACCGGATCAGACATACTCACACACCTTTATTTCCACTAGACAATATTATAACCATATTTAATTTAGAAAGTAAAACACAAAGCAATAATTTAGTTTAGTTTATAATTAATTATTTTTAGTTAACTTTTTTGTTTTTTAAAAAAAATTTAAAGAAACATAGAGTGGAAATACTGGTGTGTGGGTCAGAACCGCTTTTGGATTAACAGTTTGTTAAGATTTTGTTAAGAAAATGTCTGAAAAGGTCATTTTGACCCCTATATTTCCATTCCAGGCGTTAAAGTCGATGTTAACAGCGTTAAAATCAAATAAACAACCCCTATATTTCCATTCCAGGCGTGAATATTTCCTAGTTTGGGGTTATTTTGTGTAATATACTGTTAATAACGAAAATAGGTCTAGGCGTGGCTTGTGCAGTCAATATTAACAAACCGTTTAGTTAACAAATATTCTTTGATTAATTGAAGCGTTAACAACAAATCTAGTATATCTACAAGATGGCTAAAAAACGGATTCGGATAGATATGGAGGATCAGGATGGTGCACGGTATGACATCAAAATAGAAGGTAATGTTACCAGAAATAAGGTTCTCAAGATATTTGAAATGATGGATTTGATGAATTTGGAAGAAGAACCCGAAACAGTCAACATGGACTCGACTGGCTCTAAAATATGGCATGTTGTGGACAAATACTTTCCAATAGGCAAATTTACCTCTACGGCTATCCTTGAAAAATATGAGGATGAATTCAACAAACCAGTAAAACTAAGCATAATTTCCACCTATTTATCACGATTTTCCTCCAAAGGTAAAATTAACAGAACTAGAACAGGCCGTGAATGGACCTATCATACCAAAAAGATTAGTCAAAAACAACAACAACAACAATAACTCTGGCACCCAAAAACAATTCCTCCCTCCCCCTTTTCACATAATATTCCTCTCCCACCCACTGTCAATAACTATTGTTTCAGGCTTTAACATCTTCTTACAAACACTCATGCTGGCGTCTCTCAAACATCTCAGTTAAGGGACACGTGAGGCCTTTTCATATCATATCATTCCATGAACAAATCTATCAATCACTGACATGTTGATGATATTTACAATTTCTAACAGCTTGCGCCGTATCTTTCCATAAAATCTTTCCAACCTGCCGTTTGTTTGTGGATGTCTGACATCTGTAGGAATTTGTTTCTTGCCCAGTTTAACCTACTCTTTTTCAAAACCAAACACTCCCTTTTGTTTTGCTTTTATAGCATTTACATAAAACTACGAGTTGTGATTAGTCATTATTGATGCTGGCTTGCCATGATTTTACATTACCTGTTTTAATACGGACAATACATTCTCTATTGTTGCATGCTTAAACATGTTATATCTAGTTGCGTATGTATCAACCTCTGCACCCAAATCTACTAGAACAGTTGGATGTTATAGCATAAAACACATTCTTTGTAATTATCTAGAGTTTTAAAGTTCCTTCGTGTTTGTGTCGAAAAAACGACATGTTTGGACATATTTTGTGTGTAATACTTTAAAACTATAGACAGTTACCATTCTTTGCTTGATTCATACGAAACTTTAAAACTATAGACAACTACCACGTTCTACGTTTGTCCACATCTCAACACTCTGTTATATTTGGAGATCAACACCCTGTCATTACCGGCAAGTAAGACAGTTGCACTTTTTAGAAACTTTATGCCGTTAGAAAAGAGTGGCATACTACTTTCTAGATAATACAAAAACAACCAGTCAACTAATGGTAATTTTTCTAACTACCATCTGTTCTTTTTCAAGAACCAGCTTTACATACTCTCCTTTTTGAACATCCATATACCTTCTAAATTGCTTAGGAATGGAAATTGTTCCTGCTGAGGTGATTTTTACCAAAATCTCATTTTTGTGAACAGACATATTATTATAATAATAATAATTTAATGCTATATATAATTATTAATAAGTTAATAATTAGTTGATTTGATGTGTCAGTAGATAGGAAAATGCCACATTTGATGGAATTGCACAATCTCGATCTAGCTTTGCCTGTCTAATTTATTTGATTGATTGGTATTTTTTGCTCCAAATGAAACACTTTTCCAACTACTGATATGAGTAAAGATATGAGTGAGAAAGCAACCCAAGTTGTGTAAAAATAAAATTTCTTACACGGTTATAGGATTTGGTTTGTTCTCTGCTCTAGATATTCCTTTCTCAGTTATTGAATAAGTGTATGGTTTAGTTTCGGTGTTTCTTTGAACATAGCCACTTTCAAATAATTTTTTCATTAATCTTGAAGTGTGTTCCCTGCTTCGCTTTAATGTGATTTGTATGTCACGTGACGTCATAGCTTTGCTTGTGATTAGATGCAACACATAATCTGTTGGGCTTGTGTTGTCCATACGAGACATGTTAGGCACAGAAATTGGGTTTTTAGACAAAACTTTAGGCTGGTCTTTCTCAACCTCTATTTCTTGTTCTCCATTCCTTACCAGTTTCTCTAGAAATTCTTTTAGTTCCAAGTTTGGATCCTCTGGCCTCTCCTCAATTCCTTGCAATTCCATGGCGTCTAGGCGTATTTTCATATCAATTAACTGTCTTTCATAATACTCTAAACGTTCAGACTGTGATGCGTCAATTTTACTTTCAGATTTTATGAATGGGCGTATTTTATAGAATACGTATAGTGCACCCAAACCAACCATGAACGCTAAAATCACACTTAAAATCACTTCAGGATCAGGAATTTCTACAAACATCACAGATACTATGCCTGTATTGTGATATATTGTAATCGAACAACTTTATTTCACACTTTGGGTGAACATAATCACACATATTATCACAAACAACACAACTTTGTTTCGGGTAGAACTGTCACAAGCATCACATGTTACACGCCTTGCGGACTACCATATCTATCACGTTGGTGACCTGTTCCTCTTTTTCTGGGAAGATTTCAGTCTCATTTATCACACTAATCTTCTCTGAAAGTTCGGATATCACATCAATATCATCAGGTAATATTATGCCTAGACCACGCAAAAGTACGATTGAATAGAATAATGCAACTAATTTCTCTCTTGATTGTCCAACCTGTCTGTAGTAGGCGCCTTTTGTTATTGGAAACTTTGATTCCAATATGCCTTTCTGATTTAAAATAATTTCAATTTGTCGCTCTGTAAACAAAGATTTTTTGATGATTTGCCGGATAATATTATTAAAATTAGATTCTTGAGACTCTGTCATAGCTATACAAATCTGTATATTCCATTCCAATTAAACTTTAAAGAGTCATCTGTAAACACTCGTTATGGTTGGAAACAAGGTTGAATTATTTCTAAAATCTGAATTAAAAAAGAAAAACGCACTGTTGTTTATATTAATTGATTCTGAAGTGTCGCATTTAGAAGCATCAAGCAAGCTTGCCAAGGATGCTGAAAAGATTGGCGCTTCTGCAATCTTGGTTGGGGGTTCCTCTGCAACTGATCAAATTGAGATGGCCATGGTGGTTAAAGGCATTAAAAAAGACATAACAATTCCAATAATTTTGTTTCCTGGTAATGTCACTGGTGTTGTGCCTAGTGCTGATGCAATTCTGTTTAGCTCGCTAATGAACTCAGAGAACCCGTACTTTATCACACAAGCACAAGCGCTAGGGGCCCCAAATGTTCTCAAGTTTGGTTTAGAGCCACTTCCTACTGCATATCTAGTGATAGGAGATGGAACAACTGCATGGTTTGTTGGTGCAGCGCGCGGAATTCCGTTTGAAAAACCAAAAATTGCTGCAGCATATGCCCTTGCGGCTCAATTTCTTGGAATGAGATTTGTATATTTGGAAGCAGGCTCTGGTGCAAAAATGAATGTCACTCCAGAGATGGTTCAAACAGTAAGGCGCGCTTTTAATGGATTTTTAATTGTAGGAGGAGGGATAAAGGACGTGAAAACTGCCAAGAGTTTGGTCAAGGCAGGCGCTGATGCATTAGTTATTGGAACATTCCTTGAAAAGGGAGGAAGCATCAAAAAACTTCAAGAAATAGCAAAAGCAATTCAAAGAAGCAAGTAATAGAATTGTGTATGTCTGATAACGATGCAATTTTCCGTATTAACGGAATAAAGATGCCTGATTATTACCGTGATTACTATTCAAGCCTTTCAACTAAAACATTTTCCATCTTTGAGAAAGCAGCAAATGCAAAATCAAGTCTGGTAGACTCTTCTGGAATGATCGAGCCTAAAATCGCATTTGATTTGGCTGATCGTGTCTCCAAAATGCACGAAATTGACATTGTTGAGCCGCTTAGAAAACTATTGGAGACAAACGGAAAGGAACTATCTGCACTTATCATCTCAAAGGAGATTGTTCTTGGTAAATACTCTCTCTCTGATGCATCTCTAGAAGACAAGCTAGATCTTGCTGTTCGCGTAGGGTTGGCCATCGTTACTGAAGGAGTTACCGTCGCACCCTTGCAGGGAATTAGTGAAGTAAAAATAAAAAAAAATAAAGACAGTACTGAATATCTTTCTATTTCCATTGCCGGACCCATGCGTTCAGCAGGGGGAACTGAATCTGCCGTAACAATGCTAATTGCAGACCATGTTAGAAAAGCAGTCGGGCTAAAAAAATACCAGGCAAACTCCTTTGATGATGAAACTGGCAGGTTTGTTGAGGAATTGCGAATCTATGAAAGAGAGGCTAGCAGCTTTCAATTCCATATTCTGGACGAGGATATCGAACATGTCATCTCCAATCTTCCAGTTGAATTAGACGGGGTAGATACGGATCCATTTGAGGTTGTAAATCACAAGTCCATGGTTCGCATTAAAACTGACAGGGTTAGAGGCGGCGCTTTGCGTGTCCTAAATGATGGACTGATTGGAAGATCCAAAAAACTTCTCAAAAGGATCGAGCTGTACAATCTGGATGGCTGGGAATGGCTCAATGATCTTAAAGGCGCAGTTCAGGCAGGCGCAAACCCGGAAGACGCGGCTGCTAAAAGAATGCGTGAAGTAATTACAGGAAGATCAGTTTTATCAATGCCTAACAAACTAGGCGGGTTTCGATTAAGATATGGAAGAGCGTGCAATACGGGCTTTGCAGCAGTTGGAATTCATCCCGCACTAGGTGAAATTTTGGATCATACCATAGTTGTAGGAACGCAAATTAAAATTGACATTCCAGGAAAGGGAGCGACCGTCGCATTTGTTGATTCCATTGATACGCCAACAGTCCGTCTAAAAAACGGCAATGTTGTAAGGATTAGAGGGGTTGAGCACGGGATAGAAATTAAAAACAAAATTGAAAAAATTCTGCATTTGGGGGACATTCTAATTTCATTTGGGGATTTTATTGAAAACAACGCACATCTTGTTCCCTCTGGATATGTTGAGGAATTCTGGATGGAGGAGCTAAAACAAAAAATCCAAAAACACGAGCCCGGTGATCAATATCTGCAACAATTTCTTACTAGAATACCCACAACAGACGAGGCGTTGAAAATTTCCCTTGATTTTCAAATTCCGCTCCACCCAAACTGTCTGTATTTCTGGGACAAGATATCGTCCGAAGAGCTATGTCAACTTTTAGAACCAAAAAAAGCTGATGAAACATCAATTGAATATCCGACTCGGGCTAAAAAAACCCTTGAAAAATTGGGGGTTCCTCATAAAGTTAAAGAACAAACCGTACTCTTGGAAAATACAGAGGCAAAAATTTTCTTTCACTTGTTGTTTAGAAAAAAACCAACAATTAGTGATTTGTCGGTTCCAAAAATACTGACAGAATCATCAGGGATTCAAATAAAGAATAAATTCTCAACTTCCATTGGAGTTCGAATCGGGAGACCTGAAAAGGCAGCTCCTAGACAAATGAAACCTCCAACACACGTACTGTTTCCAATTAGCGACAAGGGAGGGCCTACCAGAGATCTTCTCAAGGCCTCAAGAAATGAGCACTTTTTTACCAACATATTCAACAGGCACTGTGATTCATGTGATGAGCCATCTATTGGCATAAAGTGTTCTAAATGTGGTGTAAAGACTACAATTCACTACAAATGTCCTAGCTGCAGGGATGCCCTCAGTGAAGCATACTGTGAAAAATGCAAACGAAGGGCACAAACTCACTCGCACAAGGAATTTCCATTAAAAACAAGACTGTTGTTGGCTCAGGAAAAAATGGGCCTGCGTGCCAAAGAGCCATTCAAAGGCGTCAAGGAACTAATCAATCAAGACAGAATTGCCGAACCCCTAGAAAAAGGACTTGTACGTCAAAACTTTGGTCTTACGGTCTTTAAAGACGGAACTGTTAGATTTGATGCGACAAATTCTCCTTTGACTCAATTCAAGCCATCATGGATTGGAACATCGATCGGGAAACTAAAGGAGCTTGGTTATTCTCATGACATTGATGGAAGACCCCTTGATAACCCTGATCAGATCCTTGAACTTTTAATGCAGGATGTGGTGATTCCTTATGACAGTGGAAACTATCTGGTTTCTACCTGCAAGTACATTGATGTCCTTTTAGAGAAATTCTATGGAAAATCTTTATTTTACAACGTTAGGAATACCGAAGAGCTTGTCGGCCATCTTGTAATTGGCTTGGCACCACATACATCTGTTGGAATCGTAGGACGAATTATTGGATATACTGAAACCCATGTTTGTTTTGGAACTCCAAACTGGCACTCTGCAAAAAGGAGAGATGCTGACGGCGATGCTGATTCCATTATGCTTCTTATGGACAGCCTGCTTAATTTTTCAAGACAGTTCCTCTCTGACAGAATAGGCGGACTAATGGATGCCCCATTGCTTGTCCAGCCCCTAGTTATGCCGCATGAATCTCAACCGCAAGCACACAACCTTGAAGTCACAAAATCACTTCCTTTGGAATTTTTTGAATCCACACTTCAGCAGGCCAGGGCATCCGATGTGGTGTCTGTAGAAATTATTAAATCACGTCTTGAAACTGAAAGACAGTTTTACGACTATTTCTTTACACATTCAACCTCGGCTCTAATCACTTCAAAATCCCGCAGTGCCTATTCTACACTTGGTTCAATGCTTGACAAATTTGACATGCAAATTAGAAATGCTGAATTAATCAATGTCGTAAATCCCCCAGAAATTGTTTCAAATGTCATCTCAACACACCTTGTTCCAGATATTATGGGGAATCTTAGGGCATATGCCAGACAAAACTTTAGGTGTACACGCTGTGGAAAATCATTCCGTAGAGTGCCTCTAATCCAAACATGCGTCTGTGGTCACAAGCTAATCCCTACAATTACCAGAGGGTCTGTAGAAAAATACCTAAAACTTGCAAAAAGACTTGTTGACAAATATGATGTTGGTGAATATCAGAGAGAAAGAATCTATGCCTTGTCTGATGAAATTGATCTGTTGTTTGGCAAGAGTGAAGGAGATCAATCACTGCTTGCTGATTATTCCTAAAATTATCTCAATTTGACATAATCATATGCACCTAACTTGTTGTCAAAACAGAATTTGACTTTTTGATAGTCTTTTCTCAAGACCTTTACTTTCCGAAGTATCTTTTTTGGATCCTTTTTCTCAATAACTATCTGTTTGATGAAGGATGCAATTTCTTGCATCTCGCTTTTTTTCATTCCAAGACGCGTTATTTCAGAAACTCCTAATCTGATTCCGCCTGGATGAAAATAATTTCTTCCTGCCTTGATGTCACCTGGGATGAGCTGCCTGTTGACTATGATGTTTGCCTTTTCTAATTCAACTTCTACTTTTCCGCCATCAGAATAATCCAGAACATTAACTGCAACCTGGTGTGATTTTGTAAATCCTCGCTTCTCTCCTAGTACCTTGAAGCCAATATCACTCAAAGCCTCTGCAAATAACTTTGCATTTTTTATGACTTGAGTCGCATAGTCTTTTCCAAACTCCAAAGCTTCTGCAAAGGTAACTGCCTTTCCAGCCATGTGATGAATGTGATGGCTGCTTGTAAGACCTGGAAAGACTGCTTTTTTGATAGCCTCCTCATGTTCCTTAGATCCTAAAACAAGTCCTCCTTGAGGTCCAAACAAAGTCTTGTGAGTGCTCATAGTCATAGTGTCTGCACCTTCACGCATAGGATCTTGGAATTTCCCTCCTGCAATTAATCCGGCAACATGGGCTGCATCATAATTAATGTGCATGCCATAACTCTTTAGAAAATCTGATAATTCTTTGACGGGATGTGGAAACAAGAACAACGAACCGCCCAACATTGCCATCTTTGGGAGTCGCCTGTCTTTTTTTAGAACCTTTACTTTCTGTTTTGTCTTGTCAACATCAATTACCATTTCTTCGGCATCAAATGGATAGAACTCTATCTCTAATCCGTGAACTAGACCGGCAGTTCCAGAGTGTTCCTTTTTGCCATGTGAAATATGTCCGCCTGCAGGAATGGACGGAGCTAGCATTATATCGCCGGGGTTGGTATAAGCAGAATATACTGCAAGGTTTGCAACAACTCCTGAAATCGGTCTTACATCTGCAAATTTTGTCTTGTATAACTTCTTGGCCAACCTCATGCATTCAAACTCTATGTCATCAATGTAGGTACACCCGGCATACACTCTCTCCCCTGGCCATCCTTCGGCATACCTGTTTCCCAAATCTGAAATTATGGCCTCTCGAACAGCAGGACTAGGAATGTTTTCACTTGCAATCAAGGGAATTGAATTTTCAAACCACTTGTGATGCTCCTTTAACTTTGTAAAAATCTTGTCGTAATATTCCTTATTTTGTGATTTGGCCATGTTTTGTAAATTGATTTTCCCAATTTAAAAACATCTACATTGCATTAAATTCAAATTCTGATCTGTAAGGTATAAAAGGGGAATCTGGAGTTTTAGCATCTATGGGTATGCAGGCTACATCAAAAGGTACTATGCCAGTTATATTGCTAAAGGAAGGCAGTTCGGAAATCAAGGGTCGGGATGCACAAAAGAATAACATTACTGCATGCAAAATCGTTGCTGAAATCGTTCAAAGTAGCCTAGGTCCACGAGGCATGGATAAAATGCTCGTTGATTCTTTGGGAGATGTTACTATTACCAACGATGGTGCAACCATTCTAAAAGAAGTTGATGTTCAGCATCCTGCAGCAAAAATGCTGGTTGAAATCTCTAAAACTACGGATAACGAAGTTGGAGATGGCACGACCTCGGTTGTTGTCCTAGCAGGCGCTTTGCTTGAAAATGCCGAATTATTAATTGATCAAGATGTTCATCCAACAATTATTGTTGATGGTTACAGAAAGGCTGCAAAAAAGGCAAAAGAGTTTCTTGAAAGCGTTGCTGACAAAATATCTGCAGATGATGCAACTATTCTAACCAAAATCGCAAAAACCGCAATGCAAACTAAACTTGTCAGAAAAGACTCTGATCAACTTGCAGATATTGTCGTAAAGTCTATTCTCGCTGTTTCAGATAAAGATGGCGAGAGTTACAGCGTCGATATTGATGATATAAAGGTAGAAAAAAAGGCTGGAGGCTCTATTAAAGATACTAGCATTATCCAGGGTATTGTTCTTGACAAGGAGATTGTTAATGGAGGAATGCCTACAAAAATCACTGAAGCTAAAATTGCATTAATAAATACCGCATTAGAAATTAGTAAAACTGAAACCGACTCAAAAATTAACATTTCAAATCCTCAACAGCTACAATCGTTCCTAGATGAAGAAAACAGAATGTTAAAAACAATGGTTGACAAAATCATCTCCTCTGGGGCAAATGTAGTTCTATGTCAGAAAGGCATTGATGATATGGCTCAACATTATCTTGCCAAAGCCGGAATTATCGGAGTTCGAAGAATTAAAGAAAGTGATCTTGAAAAACTTGCAAGAGCAACAGGTGCCAGATTAGTTACAAATCTTGATGATCTTTTTGAAAAAGATCTAGGTAATGCAAATCTTGTTGAGGAAAGAAAAATTGAAGAAGACAAATGGGTATTTGTAGAAGGTTGCAAACATCCAAAATCAGTTACCTTGCTTCTTCGTGGAGGCTCACAAAGAGTAGTTGACGAGGTTGAACGCTCTGTTCATGATGCACTAATGGTTGTAAAAGATGTGATGGAAACCCCCTCTATTGTTGCAGGTGGCGGTGCTCCAGAAACATTTGCTGCAACAAACATAAAAAATTGGGCAAAATCTCTAGAAGGAAGAGAACAACTAGCTGCAGAAAAATTTGCTGATGCTTTAGAATCAATTCCGTTGGCACTAGCTGAAAATGCTGGAATGGACCCAATTGATACAATGACACTTCTTCGCTCAAAACAACAGAAAGGAGAGAAATGGACCGGAATTGATGTTATGAACGGAGAGGTTGCTGATATGAAATCAAGTGATATTATAGAACCGCTTACAGTAAAGCTTCAAATTGTATCTGCAGCTGCCGAATCTGCATGCATGATTCTCAGAATCGATGATGTGCTTGCTACCCAAAAATCTGCAGGTGGGCCACCACCCGGTGGAGAAGAGGGTGGTATGCCAGGAATGGGCGGAATGCCTGGAATGCCCGGTGGTATGCCAGGAATGGGCGGAATGCCTGGAATGATGTAAATCATTTTGAAAACTCTCTCCAAAAGTTTTACTTTGTGTATCAACCTTTACGCCTAATATCAGTAGATGGAAAAGTAACTTTCAATTGTCCAATTCTCAGTGTTCTTTGATTGGTGATACTAGAGCACGAAATAATTGGATAGTAAAATCAACAATATCTCGATATGTAGGAATGATATGTGACAGAATTAGACACGATATGCCATGCAAAGTATATGCAGTAATGCGAGCACGATTATTCCAATATAAACATAATTCCACACAAACATCAAATCTGGATCATTAAAAAGCGATTTATGAAAACCGAGAATTATTGGAACTGCTGCTGCTGAAAGCCCAATACTTGCTTGAATGGATTGAGGATTTTCTAAATTAAAAATAAAAAAAGAGCCTGTCAAAAGTCCAATAGATGAAAGGCATGTATCAACCTCTACGCCTAAATCCACTAAAATAGTTGGACGTTATAGGCGTAAAACATGCTCTTTGCTTGATTCATACGATGAAAGTAGTCCAATCCAAGCCCATATTCTAATAATTTTAGGAATTCCAATTTTCCATGATACAGTTAATTCATAATTAAATTTTCTACTAATACGAGAAACACATTTTTTCTTATCATTTAGTAATTCCCTAATTTCCGTAGGTTTAGGAATTACTTTAGGATCTTTTGGGGTGAAAGTGAGTTTGCTTCCAAAGAGATTATGCGTAATTGACCAAAATAACAAACAACAATCGACTTGTACGCATCAACTTGTTCACATTTGACATGATGGTAATAGACCTTTTGCGTAATTAGGGTGATTTTTTTCAACGTCTATGTTTTGCATAATTTTATGCCTAAAAATCCAAAATTTCAGAATAATCTGAAAAATTACCTTCTACAAATCGTACCTAGAAATAATTACGTAATACGTCTAATGATTTTGTTAGAGTATTGTTGTGATGGTTGGCGTGGTCTAGCCAATTACGCATAATCTCTACTTTTACCCTCACGAGGAAACATTTTGTTAATCATTGACCAAGAAACATCAATCTCATTTGCAGAAAGTAATGCCTTATTGGTTTTACCCTGTTTTTAACAATACTTTGACTGATCCTTCCTGCTTCAATTTCCTTTTTGATTTCCTTAACATAGGATTTGATGATTTGTTTAGTTGCATTGATGTCTTTTTTTGCAAGACTAGTAAATGAGGCAGATAAATCTTCTAGCTCTCTTGATTTTGGTGACTCGCCAAGATATTCTTTAAAAATTTTATTTGGAATTAGATTTAAGAACATTCTTAGATTTCTTACATACATTCTCTTTGTTTCTGAGCTACGCATAGATTCTAAAAAGTTATCCTAGACATTTTCTTTAGAATCTTCTAGTTCTATCATGTCTGTATTAGGTCTGGTACTATTTGAGTCACCAAAGTATAATGGGACCGGCAGGATTTGAACCTGCGATCACTAGTCCCCCAGACTAGTATCATACCAAGCTAGACAACGATCCCTTGTGTCACAGGCACCAGATGAATTATTAAATCGTCGTATTGATTGATAGAAATCATGAAGATTTGTAACATTTGCCACAAGATTTCTGCCACTGATCAGGATCATCTGGATTGTGTTCAAAAAAGAAGCAGCGAAGCTAAAGCTGAAGATTTTAAAGATAACATTGCAGAGAAACTGAATCTGGCAGTAAACTCGCAAGAACTAGGCGTTGAAGTGAGAGCCATTCTAGAGCATCTTTCAAAAGAAAAGGACAGGGAAGATAAATCATAGTCATTTTGACAGTCTGTTTTTTAATTTAGATTTTTTAGAAAGATTGTCAAGGTTAATTTAGTGAGTTTTGAATTTAAAGGCACGTCGGCCTTGAAGACAGAATGCCGACTTAGCGTTCTTGTTTCGTAGGTCTTAACAAAATTTCATTCACATTAACAGAAGGTGGAGATTCAACTGCATACAGAATTGCATTTGCAATGTCATCTGCCTGTAATGCCTCCATCTTTTTTGTATTTTCAAGAAATCCTTGCAAAGATTCGTCAGTAATTGTATCAGTTAGTTCTGTTGCTACAACTCCTGGTTCAATACTAGTCACCCGGATGTTTGAACGCACACTGAATTCCTGTCTTAATCCCTCACTAAATGCTGCAACTGCATGTTTGGTTGCACAATAAACACTGCCTGCTGGAAAAACGATTCTTCCGGCAACAGATGAAAGATTTACGATATGGCCAGATTTTTTTTCCTTCATATGCAGAATTACAGAGGCTGTAGAATACATGACGCCTTTAATATTCACATCAATCATTTTATCCCATTCATCCACTTTGAGGTTTTTAAAAAAGCTCAAAGGCATCAAACCAGCACTATTTACAAGAATATCAATAGAGCCCCATTTCTCTAAAACCGCTTTGGCAAAATTTTCACACTCTGATCTTTGTGTGACATCTAATTTTTGATAGAATACTTTTCTGCCATCAGCAGAGATCTTTTTTGCAAGTTCCTCTAGTCTGTCAACTCTTCTGGCACCTATAGCAACTTTAGCACCTGCCTTTGATAGTGCCAGAGCAGTTGCATATCCTATGCCACTGCTTGCTCCCGTGATTATTGCCACTTTGCCTTCAATCATCCAAATCACTCAGATGCACTTGATTCCAACATTGTAAAAATGTTTAGACGCCAGAGTTCAGTCCCTGAAAGATTACTGACAACTTTATTAAAAGAAGAACAGTGAACCAGATTGTGATATCTGAGAAATGTGCCTATTGTGGAGAACTGGTAGATTTACCCTTTCAGTGTAATTATTGTAAGGATCCATTTTGTTCAGAACACAGACTTCCAGAAGAGCACAGGTGCGTAAAACTCGGTCTAATTCGAGCAAAAAGATTCGGTGAGAAAAGAGTCATACGGGATGAGGAAGCAAACAAGTCAAATATTTTCAAGCGAATTTTTAAAAGATTTTAAAATTAGTAAGGACTCTTGTCAGGGGAAATCTTTGCACGTCTGCCTTGATAGATTAGAGCAATGCCTAATGCAAACATTACCAATGCAGTTAGTGGAAAATTTTGTGGTGCAGGCAGAACAAACCAATAGTAGACTCCAAAACCAATCGACACAGATGCTTGTATCCACAGTTTAATCCATTTTGGGGCCTTGATTAATCTGCTTATAACCTCGATAACAAAGATTCCAATTACCGGATAAACTGAATAAAATAGGAAATCAAATACTTCAACGCCTGTATGAGACATGATAGGAAAATGAGACAGGTATAATTTTTACCTAATCATCCCAACGGATTTTGGTTGCGGCATTCCTTGCAATTAATGCCTGAGCATTTTCATATGGAATTGTAGCAATGTCTTCAGTTTTGAAGGGACCATATTTTTCAAGGTCAGCGCCTACAATCTCATCCACGTCTTTAAGAAATCTAATAACGATTTTCTTTGTTTTGTGATTTTGAGCTAATGACTCGAGGAATTTTGATTTCCCATTTATTGTTGCAGAAAGGATCATTTCAGTCCGTTCTCTTTGTTCCTCTTGTGAATCCAGAATATACTTTTCCTCATCCAAAAGATTCCCAAATTGGAAATTCCCTGATTCGGAAATCTTTTCTAGTCTGATATGTATTAGTAATGATGTTAGCTCTGTTGCCATTTCTATCAAGGCATCTTTAATTTTACTCTCTACACCATCAAATTCTTGTTTTCTTAGATTTCCTATAAAATCAGAGAGATTTCTGTAAAAGTTTGGATCAATTTCCAATATAGAATCACTTTGAGTTTCTAGCAAGACTGTATGATGCAAAGAATTGATATCAATTTGATTTGATTCGGACATCTCTTACCTAATCCTTAAATGCTTGAAGTATTTGTGTTTGAGTGAAGTAAAAGATTTGCCCTATAAAGTTAGTCACGGAAAAGCAATTCAAGTAAAGTATTCGCCTGACGAGGTGTTCTCTAGGATTCAGCGTGAGGGTATTCAGTTCATTGATCTGCAATTTACTGGCCTTACAGGTCATTTTCATCATACTACGATTTCAACTAACATGTTTACTCCTAAACAAATGAAAGACGGGTTGCCTAAATTGGATGGTTCATCAATTGTTGGCTTTACCAGCGTTAATGACTCAGACCTGCTCTTAAAACCAGACCCGGATTCATTTGCAATAATTCCTTGGATGACTGAAAACAAAACAGCTAGGCTTCTTTGTGATGTTTACTGGGGAGAAGACAGAGGAAGATTAGCAAGGGATCCCAGAGGCATTGCTCAAAAGGCTGAGAAATACATCAAGTCTCAGGGATACGATTTTAGTACATGGGGTCCAGAGGTAGAATTCTTTGTCTTTGATAAAGTACATTGGGATGTTTTGACACCATACAAAGGACAGTCTTATTCAATTGAATCAAAAGAAGCCCCATGGAGCCAGGAGGGGATTGGATATCCAATGGGGTTACAAGAAGGATACTATCCTAGTACACCGTCAGATACTCTTACACCATACAGAAATGAATGTGTGAATATTCTAGGAAAGAATTTTGGAATATTATGTGACAATCATCACCATGAAGTTGCAACTGCAGGACAATGTGAAATTGACATCAGATATGATCTACTGACAAATGCTGCAGACTCTGCACAAACCTACAAGTATGTTATCAGAAATGTTGCACAAAAATACAGCAAGGTTGCAACAATGATGCCAAAACCAATTGCAATGGATTCTGGTTCTGGAATGCATGTCAATGTCAGTTTATGGAAAGGAAAGGAAAATATTTTTTATGACCCAAATGATACTATTGAATTGAGTCAGACTGGAAGATACTTTTGTGGCGGCATTGTTAGTCATGCCAAAGCACTATCAGCAATTTGTAATCCTACTACAAACTCATACCACAGACTTGTACCAGGGTACGAGGCTCCAGCATACATTGCATGGAGTTCAGGAAATCGTTCTGCGATCGTCAGAGTTCCAAAACATCTCAAGGGACGCGATTACTCTTCTCTAAAAAGACTTGAATTTAGGGCACCTGATCCTTCAGCAAACCCATATCTTGTTTTTGCCGCAATAGCAGCAGCTGGAATGGACGGGATTAAAAAGAAGATAGAACCCGGTGCTGAAATACATGATGACATCTTCAAGATGACAAAATCAGACAGGATCAGAAGGGGTATTGGCGTTCTTCCAAAAAGTCTTGGTGAAGCATTAGACGAGTTGGAGAGCGACAGAAAGTTTCTCAATACAATTTATACTGATGATATAATTGACAAGATAATAGAGTTAGAAAGAAGAGACCAGCGTGAGATAGCCATCAGACCACATCCGCATGAATTTTATCTATACTTTGATGTTTAGGTTCTGCCAGTAAGCTGAAAGATATAGTATAACGAGATCGATATCAGGGCAAACCCTCCTCCCAGAAACATTTTTCGTCTCTTCTCAGATGCAGCAGCATTGTACAGTAAAATCCCGCCAACAAGACCGACAAATAATGTCAAAACCCCGATAATTACACTATCAAAGCTTGTGTTGGTAATTAGCGGATAAAAGAATCCAGAAAGTAATGTAAAAAATACAACCAGATAAATGTACTTGAAACCGGCAAGCATTATAGATGATGTCTTGTTCAATGTCGCCTGTAAATGCAGTTATTAATTAAACGTATACCTGTTGCAAGTACATTGTTGTATCTTGATGCAACATGACTGCCTTTTCTGGCAGATATGAAAAATTCTTTTTTGATTAGATGTTTTGTCATCACACCAACCCAGAACTCTTGGGATTTTAGCCATTATGTTTTTGAACAACATGTTAAAATTAACAACATGTCAATTTCTTCTAATGCATGTTTTACGTAAGAGTTTAGGCTGAACACGAATTCTAGACGTTCTAGTCAGGAGACCTAAACTCTTACGGTTCTACAACCTCCTTTTTGGTTAGGCGAGAAGTGCAGATTTTCATAATATGGTAGTTTCTGTCAGTTCGTCATTTGATTTTACAGGACTCGTGGGATTTTGCTAGATCACCTATGAATGAGTCACTTGCTTTCTCGTCTTAATTCTGAATTAATTTTGTCATAATCTGTCACACGCTGAAAATGAATGGTGTTTGATCTTTTGGTATATTTCTACTAATATTAGGCGTAAAGGTTGATACATATCAAATTCTTTAAATTAAATTATGCACATGTCGGTTAAAGATGAATTATTAGAACATATGGCGCTGAATTCAGACGAACCAGATTCTTCAGAAGATTTTTTTAATTTTAAAGAATACGCAGAACAGATAAGCAAATTATTACAATCACCATCAATGATTTCTCCGTTTACTATTGCCATACATGCTGATTGGGGAATGGGCAAGACTACCTTACTACATATGATTAAACAAAATTTCTCTAATTACAACATAAATTGTAAAGTAATTGAGTTCAATGCTTGGGAATATGAAAATTTAGATATTGTTACTTCTTTGTTGATAAAAATTAGAGATGCATTAGTAGATAAAGGCAGTATTAGAACATCACATTTTGCTAAAAGTATTGGAACGTTTGTTGTTGATGCAACATTAAGAAGAACAACAAACATGAATTTGAAAGATGCAAAAAATCATTTTGAACAGCATAATGCCACCATTTCTACACTAAGAGAAACATTAGAGAGTTTAACAAAGGAAACACGGTTGTTTTTATTCATAGATGATCTAGACAGATGTTCGACAGAAAATGTTCTAGAGATGCTTGAAGCCATCAAGATGTTCTTCAATGTTAAGAACATCATAGTGCTGATGGCAATCGACATATCAAAAATTGAAAGAGCTTGGGAACTTCGATATAGTTCAAAAATGGGAGAAATTGAAGGTAAAGAGCATATTGAGAAAATCTTTCCATTAAAACTTGCATTACCACCAAAATCAGCAAAAGAATTGCATAGTTATGTAAAAAGCATAGCAAAATCATTATCAGATGATAATGTAGAGTTCATCCTACACAATTCACAGTTTAATCCAAGAAAAATAAAACGTATGATGAATCTCTTGTATTTTATTTTATTGAATTTACCAGATAGAGGTTCTGGTATAAACGAAATTAATAAAAATTTTGAAATAGACTTTAAGATGTTAATTGCCTGGATTGCATTAACTCTCAATCATTCAAAGATTGCAAAAAAATACAATTTGCTCCTTCATATCTAATCAGCATATCTATAATATGTAATCGACTTAGATATCTTGGTAAACTCAAAGATTATTTGGAGCGTTTGGAAAAGCGAACATCCGACGCTACAGTGAATGTTGATGAAATAGCGATAGATAAAACAATTCTGAATATAAAAGATATACCAGAGTTACTAATTGATATTAAAAATGAACCAGCTGCATTTAAAATCATACAGCATTTTGCGGATCAATTTGACTTGAAACCCGATAAAGGCCAATTTGTAATGAATCGAACAACTATAGAACCAATTGAAGAAAAATTTTATTTATCTTTAAATGAAATAATTAAAAAAGCAGGATTGATTGGAGTTTAACTGAATTCATAGAAGAGATTATGCGTAATTGACTAAACCACACCAACCATTTCAAACTCTAACAAAATCATATAACTCTGAATAACAAAGTCAATCAAACTTGTACAAAATACAAAATAAATTATTCAACATGCAAAATAATCAGCTTGTGAAAAAACACACAGCGTAGCATTATGGTATTTTACTATACACCTAATCAAGATATGTAGTCCATGACGGTGGCGGCTCACCTTTTTTCCATCTATGCTCTATTTTTTTCCACATTGCATGCAGATTAGCAAGACCTGTTACCACGTTAAACTTTATCTCAAATTCTTCTAGTGTACCATTATATGCATTAACCATTCTTGCATGGGTTTTCATGACACCAATAGTGTGCTCCCACCCTAGCCCTGATCCCGTTCATCTTTTTGTTTTTTGCCCGTTCTCGTTTTGTTAGTTGCTAATTCTTTGGTTTCTTTTTAGGTTGCATGGACTGTGTTGTTATCAAGGTAATCCAATATTTCTAAAAATGTAATTGTCTAGAGTTCTGAAGTTCCTTCGTGTGTTTGTGTCAAAAAAACAACCTGTTTTGACATATCTTGTGCGTAATCAGTTAACCTAGATGTGCTCACAATATGACCAATCCGGATGTGGAACAGGAGGTGGTTTTGACTAGATATTTGCATTTTTAGCCGATTTTGAGCACATCTGGGTTAACTGGTAATACTTTAAAACTATAGACAATTACAAAATTTTGCTTTCCAACTGCAGACCATCTTGGTTGTTGTCTTTTAAAATATCTCGCATATATGCGAATCGCAATTATGCGAAAAAATCAAACTAATTGCCGTACCCATTCCTGAAAAAAGGTATCAGAAATAATGTAATTCTTGCCATCCTTTTCAATCAAGCCCTTTTCCTCAAGATATTCAGCAGCCCTAGCCACGGTGGAGGATGCGCCCAAACGATATTTTTCTCTAAAATCTGAGGAAAAAATTTCTTTGGCATCTGAGATAGCCATGGCAGACAATAAAGAACGCTGCCTTCCCTTTACCGAATCCCATAACAAAGTATATGCATAATTTTGATTTTGCATGACCTGCTCTTTAGCTTTGGAAACATGATCATTCTTTACGGTTTTTGATTTCATAGACATGCAATGATTCCAAATTTCATGGCATAGCTGTTGGGTATAGTATGGATGGCATTTTGTCAATTGTAATATCAGTGTTGCAATATCTTTTGAAATTGTTACTCCCCCGGATTTAAACCGGTTCTGGATAAAGATTTGAAATTCTTTGTCTGGAATTCGACCTAGATTGAGGAATTTTCCTATTCCAAAAAATGCCCTCCTTTTGTCATTGAACATTTTATCTAAAAAATGTCGCTGACTGCCCATAAACACATAGGAAACATTTTTGTGTTGTTGGATTTTCGATCGCAGGTTTTTCTCAATCTCTTCTCCATCAAGTTTTATGATTTCTTGAAATTCGTCAAAAACAACAACCATTTTCTTTTTTTCCTTTTTAGCTACTTTCTCAGGAAGATCGTAAAGTTTTGTCAGATTAGCATCCAAGTCATCTTTGCCTTTTGATAGTTCTAATTCGATTCCGGCATCAATATCAAAAGATCCTTCTGGTCTGACTGTAAGTTTTATTGGAGAAATCAAGTCCCTGATTACTTCTATAACTTCAGTAATTTTTCCAGCCTTTGCTTTTGCAATTCCCGTTGAAAGAATATTTGCAAATTTTTCTTTGCTAGTAGCAGGATACAAATCCACATATGCACAAATTATTCCTTTTTTTCTCAAGCCTCTCAATATTTTGAGCATAAGAGAGGTTTTTCCATATCTTCTAGGAGAAAATATTATCAAGTTAGTTTTCCCGGTTAGATCCCTTGTTAATTCTTCAAGCTCTGTTTTTCTATCTGTAAAGTTCTCATCACTGACTACGGTTCCAAAAACAAAGGGATTATCTACCATTCTAATTTAGTCACGCTGACATGTTATATAATATTTCGCATATATGCGAATCATAATTATGTAAAAGTGTTGAACATGTTACTACGGCAAGGTCTACAACGCTGTTAAATAGTCATGACAAGTATTACAGCACTACAACCGTATAATGTAACAGAATGTAACTGTCTACAGTTTTGAAGTATTACGCACAAGATATGTCAAAACAGGTTATTTTTTTGACACAAACATGAAGGAACTTCAAAACTGTAGACAGTTACCAAATAACATGTTTTATACCTATAACGTCCAACCATTCTACTGATTTAGGCGTAGAGGTTGATACATGCCAGTAGATGGGAATGCCACATTTGATGGAATTACACAATCTCGTTCTAGCTTTTCCTATCTAATTTATTTGATTGATTGGTATTTTTTGCTCCAAATGAAACACTTTTCTATCTACTACGTACAGATTTTCTTTAATCATTTGTGCAATTTCTTCAGACATTGGAATTCCTGATTCTAAAATTTGATCATTTTTGAGTTGTCTCATAACTGTCCGAGATTTTTTCTGATCTAATTTATTTCCTCTAGGTGTACAAGTTAACAACGACACAAATTTAATTTTGGGTATTTTTATGTCATCTATTGAAACAATTCAGGCATTTTGATATCTGATGGTAAATTTTCTAAAATATCTGTTGGTTTATCAAGTCTCATTGCTCCATATTGTACCATCTTTTTTGGCCATTCTAATTGGGTATTTTCCACAATACTTTTACAAATAAACAACGGTCTGCCTATTCTGAGCGTTTCCCATCCATGGTGTAATGAACCACTTGACTCGCCTGCTTCTACGATAACAGTTGCATCAGATATTAGTGCCATAGTCCGATTTCGTAATACAAAGTCTTTAGGCGTAGTTGGATGACCTACTGAATATTGCGAAATGACTAGATGATTCTTCATTATCTCTCTTTGTAATTCAGAATTTTCTTTTGGATATGCCTTGTTTAATGGAGTTCCAATCACTGCAATAGTTCTACCACCATATTCTATGGCAGTTTCGTGTCCTGCCGTATCAATGCCTTTTGCAAGCCCACTTACAATTATTACTTTATTTTTAATTAGCATCTTTGAAATTTCTTTAGCTTCAGACAGTCCTCTCTCTGATGCTGTTCTAGAACCAATAATAGAAACTCTTGGACATGGTACGGGAATCTCCATTGAACCCTTGTAGAAAATCATCTTTGGAGCAAATTTTTTCTCAATGTCGTTTAGCAGACGCCCAAGTAAGTTATTTATTTGAATGGATGGATAACTTGTTTCAACCATTTATCTTAAACCTCTAGTGCTTGTGTTCAACTCTGGTCTTTTCAATCTATGGTTATTGTGTTGTATCCCAAAATCAGTTAGACTGATGATACTTTGCTCATCAGTAACGTACTTTCTCCCCCTCTCCCTCAGGCATCTTTTGCGTGAATGTCTTGGCTGGCGTTTTAAGTTGTTTACCCAATGAGCTTATTTTCCATGTTTGTTGTAATCAATATGAGCACCAAAAATCTCCAAATCCTGCCCGGCCCATTACAATTTTAGAACCCTCAAGAGTTCTTCAAAACTTTCTCGTGTTTTTTCTTGTTTGTATTGTTTCAAGATCCCAATGATCTTTTCTTTGGGCGGATTTTTGTAAATTTTCCGAGTTTTTTTTGCAATTCCTGATCCAATAAAAATAGCCTGGGCAACTGATGTGACATTTGATGGTCTTCTTTTGGTGCTAGAGCTTTCAAAATCGATCAACGTCGATTTTGTTTCTCCAACAATAACATGTTTTGAAATATTACTTAATTCACCATGATCAAAACCCATTTGATCCAGTCTGTAACAGTCCTCTAAAACCTTTTTAATTGTAGACTTTAATCTCTTTGCGCTACCCTTTCCTTTCAACACATTCACCCATTCACCAATCTTAATTCCTTCAAGATATTCCATAACTAGGAAATTTTTACTAGCAGCGAACATTTCTGGTCCGACATTCACAGAATTTACTAATCTTAGCAAGACTGATTCGCTTTTCATCTCATCTCTCTGCGAGTCGGTCCTTCTGATTTTCAGAGCAACCTGTTTGTTGCCTTTTTTTGCTAGAACCACAACTCCAACGTATCCTTTTCCTAAAATTGCCAAATTTCCAAGCGTAGTGGTACCTGTCAATGAAATTGATCTGATTTTTAACTTCTCTAATTCACTAATCCTTGATCTTAATTGACGGCTGGTAGCTTTTGGATACCCAAGAATTTTTGAATATGGCTCGTCAGCAAATTTCTTAATTGAAATGAAAGAGTGTGCCATCTGTTGAAATTAAATTACTTGCAGCTTTAATTGATTTGCCTAAATTTTTACTTCCTACTGAAACCTTGTAACCCCGTTTGAAATCACTTTGCAGGCCCTTTGGTATGTCTGTTTGAAGGTTCTTTTTCAAAAATTCTGTCATAAATTCGACTGCCTTGGTATGTTTTCTTTTTTGTAAGGAAATTATCTTTTTATCATCTCCAATCCACATTAATTCTGTATTCCCAAGATTTTTAGAAATAAAACTCTCAGAGCTGTCTTTTCTGAAAAATTCTGGCCCGTTTTTTGTATATATTTCAGGAATTTTTGTAGATTCCAACAGGAAAAAGAGATAGGCTTTTTTCTGCTGATCCGTATGAGGTCTGCTTCTTAATACGTTGAATCCTCCCAATTCCAACTGTGTGGACAGCGATGATGTGGTCCTCTTTATCTGTCCCCATATTATATCCGGACTTCTGATTTTAAAGTCAAATTTTATTACCAGCAGATTTTTCCAGCGTTTCTTTGAAACTTTGGATTTCCTATTCTTGAAAAATTCCAATGCAGGTTTTTCTCTAAATGCTCTAGAAACAAGAATAAATTTTCCCAGCTTTTCATTAGAAATTGCAGCAGCCAGGTTCCTGTTGCTATCAATTGGATCTATGATTACTACCGGAGTGTTAAATCCCCTGTCGGTCTCTCCGATAACCTGATTCTCTTTAACTTCTGATATTGATTTAATTACATTCTCAAAACTCTTAAAATTTAAGACCAAGACTTCTGAAACGTAGCCGCTAAATCCCTGTTTTGCAATCTCGGCTCCGTAAATTTCATTTGACTTGAGAAATGTCTTTAGAATTCTGACCTCGTTTCTCATCTTGGCTGTCAGTGATCTTTTCATGAATTCTGTATGAAACGGAGATCTATCGGCAGCACTTTTCCATTCTCCATCTTTTACATCATAAAACGGTACGATATTGATCTTTGTATCTCTGATTTTGGCCTCAACATACGGATGCTCAGAATATCTTACATAGGGACAGTGTTTTTTCATAGATTCAAAACCAATCCTCTTTGAGATCTCTTCAAATTTTTCTTCTGATGTGGATTCCTTGAATCTGATAAAAATATCCACGTCTGCATCTTTTGATAGCCAAGTGCCTTTTGCAAACGAACCGCCAAATTCCAATCCTATTGCGTGTGGAAACTTTTCAATCTCTTTTTTCACTAATTTGAATGCCAATTCGGCAATACTCTTCTTTGACTCTTTGATCATTTTTGACGGAATGACTGCCTTGGAAACCTTGGAAATAATCTGTTTCATCTTACAGCTCTAATCTCCTCTAAATCAGTATAGGCCGGACCATTTGGTCCAAGTACGCTCTTTTTTAATTTAATGCAGGTAACTCTTTGTATTCCAAAATCCATCGTTTTTCTGCCATCCAACTCTCTTCTCAAGTCTTCAACCTTCTTTTTAATTCTAAATACTGTGATATGAGGTTTAAACGGTCTATCTGAAAAGAATTCCAAAGGCTCTAACGCTTTTCTGACTTTGTTTGATAATTGAATTAGCTTGTTTCCCCCGCTCTCATCTGTTCCAATCCAGATCACTCTTGGAAATTTGGGTCCGGGAAATGCGCCTACCCCTCTCAACTTTACACTAAAACTTGAAAATTCAATCTTTTGAATGGCATGGATGGCTTTTTGGGAAATCTCCGCTGAAATTTCACCTAGAAACTGTAAAGTAAAATGAAAGTTCTTTGACTCTACAGGGTTTGCATTAATGTTAATCTCAGTTTGAAATTTTTTTATGGAATTGATGATACTGCCATCTGAGATCTCAATTGCTACAAAAGTTCGCATGTAACATTCTTTATAGTATCTTTATAATAATTTCCGGTAGCTTCATAGGATGGCCTCTTTTCTCATGTGTGTTGGCAAGACTGATTGTGTGCTTAACAGGCATGCCAGGGGCTGGTAAATCTACCATTGCTGAAGGACTGAAACCACAAGGATATGACATTGTCAATATGGGAGATGCAGTCAGAAAGGTAGCGGCAAAAAGAAACATGGAACCGAGCAGATCAAATCTTAGAAAACTAATGATTGAGCTTCGAGAAAAAAACGGTCCTGGCGCAATAGCAGAATTAATCAAGCCAGAAATAGAATCCTCAACTGCAAATGTGATATTGATTGACGGAATAAGATCTAGTGATGAGATACAGGTACTTCGCAAATTTGGTAATGTGAAACTATTGGCAGTCCACGCATCAACTAATACAAGATTCAGTTTTCTGCAGCAGAGGGGAAGATCAGATGATCCTCAAACAAAAAAACACTTTGAAGAACGAGACAATTCTGAATTGAATGTTGGAATCAGCAATCCGATTGCGCTATCTGATCATGCAATATCAAACATTGACTTGACAAAAGACGAGTTAATAGAAACTGCCTCTAGAATCATACAAGGTTGGATAGAATGAAAACCCCGGATGTTGACTGTAAAATAGAAATGTTTTGCTCGATAAACCCCTCTGAAGATCCAAAAAAAATCATAAAAGCAGTTTCAAATATCTTTCCACACTCTGCTATAGAAACCGGGAATTTTTCAGTTATTGCCCAATCCAAAGATCTTCAGTCCCTAAAAAAAATTTACGAAACAATCCACGCAAAACAGTCTCATAAAATCTATAGGCGTAATCTTGAAAAAAATTTAGAAAACAATACCACCTGGTTTTATCTGAACAAGCAAGCAGCCTTTGTTGGAAAAATAGTAATTTGTGATGAAACAGACGAGTCTCCCTTGGGACCAATCAAAGTAATTCTCACCTCTTCATATCTTGATAGAGTAGTTGATTGGATTATCTCTAGGCATGATGAAACTTAGCTAAGAAAATTCAATCATTTTTGAATATTTTTTTCAGTTTGAATTTAAAACCTTCTCTTTAGAAGCACTATCAAATGTTCATAAAATTAGGCATAATAGCCGGTATTCTGATTTTGGGAGGCCTGATATTCCTCACGGAAATTGACTACATACTCTCAGCCATTTCTAACATGACCATTGATTCTCTAAGGGATGATGTGACTAACTTTGGTACAAATGCTTCGAATTCCGTAGAACAAAGAATTGACAAATCAATTGATACAATAACTGGCAAAACAAACAATACGCTAACCAGTGAAATCAGCAAATCTGGAATCAAAGCTACCGATGAAATTTCTAAAGCAATGGAATCATCTAAAAAAACAATCTATGAGCAGATTTCTAATTTTAATCTTGTTGAATCCATTCAAAATATTTTTACAGGCTGGTAATCCCAACTCTAAAATCAAGTTTTCATAGTAATCACTTTGTCTTAAACATCGAGACAAATTCAGGCAACGCGGCCGCACTCGTATCTCTTATGGACAAATCCATCTCTGATGACATTTCGGTATTTTTTGGATTAACTTCTATGAGCATTGCATTGTTCTCTTTAGCATAGATTGGCAGTGTATTTGCAGGTGATACGACAAGCGATGTACCTGTTATTACCATCAAATCACATTGTTCTGCAAAAATCATGGCTTTTTGCCATACGTCTTGTGGCAAGGCTTCTCCAAACCAGACAACATCAGGCCGAAGTATATTTCCGCATCTGCATAATGGTGGAATCTCTGAAAACTCCTCAGTCATCTCATCCTCAAAATCACAAACAGAACACTTTATCTTTACAATGCTTCCATGCAATTCCAACACTTTTGAGCTGCCGGCCTTTTGATGAAGCCCGTCAATATTCTGTGTTAGCACTGTGACTTTTGCATATTCTTCAAGTTCGGCAATTGCCTTGTGGCCAAGATTTGGTTGTGCAGCAAAGATGTTCCTTCTTCTTTCATTATACCACTCCCAAACCAATTTTGGATTATCATAAAACGCGTCAATTGTGGCCAATCTCATTACATCATAGTTTCTCCACAGTCCGTCTTTACCCCTAAATGTGGGAATTCCACTCTCTTGTGATATTCCGGCCCCTGTTACAAATACAATTTTTTCAATGTCCTTAATGCGATCTTTGATTGATTCTAACATATCATCTAATCTCTATCTCTAAAAGATCTCTTGCAGTTACCACTGAACTATGAATCTCCTGTGCCTCCCTCAAATGTCCGACCTCGTCTTTGTATCTGGCTGAAAAATGTGTCAGAATTAAATTTTTTATCCTTGCATTTTTCCCCAGAGTTGCAGCCTGTTTTGCAGTAGAATGGCATGTATCTTGTGCTCTCTGTTTCTCCTCATCAAGAAATGTAGAATCAAACACAAGATAATCACATTCCTCAAAAAATTTTTCCAATTCCTTGGTAGGCATTGTATCGCCTGAAATTCCTATCTTTTTACCCGGACGTCTTTCTCCCAATACCTGATTCGGCCTTGTCACCTTCCCGTTAATGACAATCTCGCCTCCATTTTGTAACTTGTTCCACAATTCTCCTTTGGGTATTCCCAGTTCCCTTGCTTTGTTGACATCAAATCTTCCAGGCTTGTCTTTCTCTTCAAACATGTACGAAAATGCGGTAACAGAGTGATTTGCCTTACATGCATGTATTGAAAATTTGTTATTCTCAAGAATTCTCCCTTCCTTGATAACAGTGATTAGGACTGGAAATGATAATCTAAAACCCAATATCTTGATATTTGTTGCAATGAACTCGTCAATTCCACTTGGGCCAAAAATCTCCAGAGTTTCAGTCCTCTTTTGCACAGACATTGTCTGCAATAATCCCAGAATCCCTACGCAATGATCTCCATGCAGATGCGTAACAAACATCTTCATCTTTTTATTCCATCCCAAACCTGATTTCATATAGGCGATTTGTGCGGCTTCTCCTGCATCAAACATCAGGATCTCCCCATCTCTCTCCAGACAAATACAGGACAGTCCTCTATTTTCAGTGGGTAGAGATGCCGATGTTCCCAAGAATACAAGTTTCATTTAATCAAAATTGTCCTAGTCAAGCTTTTATGCCTATATATCTCATATTTCTTTAATCCATCTAACATCAAATTACTGTCTGGTTCTTTTCTATATATGAGATTATGCGTAATTGAGTAAACCACACCAACCGTTACAACAATACTCTAACAAAATCATTAGACGTATTGCGTAATTATTTCTAGGTACGGTTTTTAGAAGATAGTTTCTTGGATTATTCTGAAATTTTGGATTTTTAGGCATGAAATTATGCAAAACATAGAATGTTGAAAAAAATCACTCTAATTACGCAAAAGGTCCATTACCATCATATCAAATGTGAACAAATTGATGCGTACAAGTCGATTGTTGTTTGTTATTTTGGTCAATTATGCATAAACTCTACTATATCCGAGAGATTGAGGATACAATACGATACAAAAATCCCGGAAAAGAGTTCATAGTATTTGCAGCACGTCTAAAGAGAATACGGTATACCTCTCATGATGCGGCAAAAATCACCAATAAAGCAAAAAGACTACAAGTGAAAAAGAATTTTGAGAGAAGAATATCTGCAATGATATCCAAAAAATACAGCAAAGAGAACTGCATCAGGTTTGTAAAAAGATTGAAGTGTGAAAGAATGATGCTCTTTACGTTTTTGCAGACTGGAACTGATTACCATAACAACACGGCAGAGAGGGCAATACGACCAAACGTCATAATCAGAAAGATCACAAACGGTCATCGCTCAAAGGTCGGAGCTGATTCTCACAAGATATTGATGAGTATAAAGGAGACATGCCGGATGAGGGAATTGAATTTCCATGATTATGCTTTGGAATATCTGAGAAATTCTACTTCAAAACGGTAGACAGTTACTAGAATACGAGTAATGAAAAAACTAGATGAATCCAAAGATACAAAATGCTAGAAAGATTTAAACCTCTATGATGGAAACTGTTTCAGTTTTCCATCCTTTATCAGGCAGAACAGTATCAAGCATATCTGACATTTTTAGAAATTCTTCTTTATTCAAATCAAATTCTAAAGTTTTTCCGCCTTCAACATTTATTTTGATTTTATGTGATTTCAAGTTACTTACTGTAACTTGGGATCCTATTTAATAAACTACTTGGTTATTAACAAGTTACCAATGACGATCTCAACTGATAGCGGAAATAAAGCAGAAGGCGATCAAATAATCAAGTACAACGGACTAGCAATATCTTTTAAGGAAATTGGAAAAGTAATGTTGAAGTTATGGGATAATGAGGATTTACTATATCCGCCTTCAAAAGGGCTTAGAGGCGCCAAGATGTCTATGGACTTTCTAAATGAATTATTTGAGAAAAGAGAATTAACAGATGAATTACTTGGGAAATATCATCTAAAATAATCTCAGCTACTGATACTACACAGAAGAAAACAGCTACCGTAGATTACACAGAACCAAATTTATCATAACTCTAGTTAACTTTCAATCTAATTCATGAGGATGATTTTTGATCTTTTTTGCCCTGCTCTCTTTTCTGATTTGTTTTGAAAATTCAATAAAATCCTCATTATCTGTAAAAATAAGATATATTGTAATATCAGGATCTTTTAATTCCACTTGAGGCCTTTGATATCATATAGTCAACAGTTCTCTCTAATCCTGGAATGTTGAGTTACCTCTGACAAATTAATCACCCTGCAAACAACGGCCTCTGCATCTTTGTGCATCAAAATTACCCTCATTTGAAAAGTTCTGGCATCCTTTACAATAACTGCCCAAAGACTGACAAATGTGATACACTGTAATTCTGTGCCAACTTGTTTCTGATTGAATGATGACTGGATTTGAAATCACCCTAGCCTTGGAGAATCTGTCATACATTTTTTATATTGCAATTATCTCATAACTTGCTCTGGATGTTCTTTGGATAAGATGAAAAAACTTTTTGGCATTATGCAATTACCTTTGCAATCGTACCAGATACATCAACAACTGATGTTCTGCCGGGAATCGTATTTGTACTGACAATTCTTGTGACTCCTGCTTTTCTTATCTTCCTTTTGGCATCATTCATTAAAAGAGCGTGCGTACATGCAACATACACTCTTTTACATTTTTGTTTTTTAAGAAACTGTGTAGCCTTGATTATGCTTCCTCCAGTACTTATCATGTCATCAACTAAGACAATGTCTCTGTTTGCAACCTTGTCTGAATTTTTTGTTTTGATTTGCACCTTGCCTGTCTTTCTGTCTCTCTTTTTTTCCAGAGAAATAGACTCTGATTCAAATTTCCTTGCAAATTCCTTTGCCCTGTCTCTTCCACCCTGATCAGGGGAGACAATTAAGGGATTTTTCAGGCTCAATTTCTTGAAATATCTCACTAGATCGGGAATTGCAGTCACATTCTCTGATTTGATACCAAAGTATTCAAGGCTCATTATGCTGTGAACATCAACTGCAATTATTTCTGATGCGCCAACTCCCTTGAATAACTTTGCAACAGCTTTTATCGTAACAATCTCTCCTGGTAAAAATTCCTTGTCCTGTCTTGCATATCCCATGTATGGAATTACAGCGATTACCTTAGATGATGTCTCTTTAGCTTTTGAAATTAATGATAATGCTTGAACCAGATTTGTATCAACAGGGGGGTAAATTGATTGCACGACAATTGATTTTCTTTTGGACAAGTTTCTGTCAAGAGTGATCTTGCTTTCTCCATCAGGAAAGACCCTGACAATTGATTTTACAAGGTTTGCCTTTAGTTTTTTTGACAGTCTTTTAGCTAGATCTTCTGAAGATTTTCCTGAAATTACTGATATCTCACTCAACAAGAAAACGTGATTTAATGGGATTCTTAAGTTTTGAGAAGATTATCCCTCTTCTTCTGCAGAGCCCCTGCTATCCCCAGTGCCATACTTTTTGACCACCTGATCACGCATTTCATCGAATTTCCCAATCTCCTCTGCTTCTCTCTTCTCATCTCCTTGGTATACTGTTCTAATGGGCCATGGAATTCTAATGTCATAATCTTTGAACTCTTGATACATGATTGTTCTCATCTCACTTTTCATCTTAAACTGAAAACCATACTCTCGCACAAACACTCTAAGTGCAAAATCAAGTGCTGAATCATTAAAATTATTAAATCTCACAACAGGATCACCTACTTCCACATGTATTCCTTTATCACATCCACAGCTTGGTTTGTGTTCATCAAGGTATGGGCATCTCTTCTGTCTGGCAAGGTGGATGCCATGCTCATCCATGACCTCTCTCATGGCACGTTTTCCTATCTTGATTAGAATCGCCTCAACCTGTATAGGATCATTCAGATATGAAACTCCAACTTCGATTACTGCAGGAACAAGCTTGAATTCCTTTGTAAAGTTGATTATCTCTTCAGAGACAATCTGTTTTGTGGGTATGATTGCCAAGGATTCATTGAGACCGTGTCTGACATAGGTTACTCTAGGAGTAATTTTGAATACTAGACCGTTGTATCCGCTTGGCAAAGTTACCCTGTCGCCTTCCTTGATAACCTTGTCTTTCTTTATCATGATATATGCAAAATAGTTCTCCATTGTCTCTTTTAGTGCAAGTCCAATACCAAATGCAAGTCCTCCGGTTGCAGTTGCCAAAACTACCAAATCTACTCCCCACCATGAAACTACGCCAAGCACTGTGGCAACAAAAATTCCTATCGGAAGTATCTGTTTTGCGGATTTTGGAACTCCTTCCTTTTGTTTTCTTGCATATCCTGGTGGCCTCGAACTTGGAATCAACGGACTAAAGTTATTTTGTCTCTTTTGTTCTCGCCATATGTCTATGGGATAGATCTCATCGGGCGAAGCACCGGGTTTTAGTTTTTGCCCTGTCTGGTTTTTTCCAGTTATGCAATTTTCATAATATTTCTCATATTTCACTCTCTCTGATTTTTTCCACTCTGCAAATGAATCATTTACTAGCTTGTCATAACTACCAACAGGCAAACCATTAGAAGTACGATACTTTTCAAGAGATTTTAGACCCTCCTCTGTTTTAATGTAATTCTGAAATTCGTCATCTTTCATGTCGTAAGGAGCTGTCTGGGGTGGAATCCATTTGAAGCATTTGAGGAATAAATCATCGTCGTCTGCAAATCCTCGCATGTCGATCCACTGCTCATAATCTTCTCTCTCCAGAATCGATTTGTCACGTTTTGTTAAAGCAATTGGAATTAGGTGTGATATTGTCCAGCCAATTACTAGTATGTTAATAGAATTAAGAATCTTTGCAAATTTTTCAGCATTATCTGATCCGTCTCTGATTACTACCTCAAATAGTTCAGCAGTCTGTATGGATACATTAATGGATGATACTAGAGCTATTGCAAAAAATGGAAGCACTGCCTTGCGAACAAATCGAGAAAAATGCGGTCGTGCATAGTTGAATCTTTGAGAAGAAACCCACTGTGAAAATTTATGGTAAACTATTCCAATAGCTACCAAACCAATAATCAAAAGAACAAAGGCTACTTGAAGGGACTCTGAAGAAGCCAAAAGCTGAGGGATTGTTTCGAATTCTCCTGCAGAAATCTCTGTAATCTCTTCATTGGCCATATCTATCTAGTTTAATCACAGTTTAATATAGAATACAAAGTTAACTTCTGTAATCATTATTGATTGAAATTTTGTATGTATCAACCTCTACGCCTAAATCCGCTAGAACAGTCAAGACGTTATAGGCATAAAACATGTTCTTTGCTTGATTCATACGAAATTTTTATTAAACTTTTGTTGAATCAAAAATATCTGTGCGTAAAAAGTCTCCAACCTTTATCAAGGGTCAACATACTATCTACTAAATGACCTATCAAGAATCAGTCTGGGATGACTCACCATCACTAAAATCATACACACTATCAAATTTTCGTGAGCTTCCACATGTTCAAAATCTCTCTGAGGAGACCAGATTTGAGATGGAAGTTGTAGGAAATGTCCTGCCCTTCAAAGCAAACAACTATGTCATTGAACAACTAATTGATTGGAGCAATATACCAAACGATCCAATGTTTGTCTTAACTTTTCCACAAAAGGGAATGTTAAAACCAGAACATTACGAAAAAATGGCTACCATTTTAAAAAACAATTCTGATAAAAAAGAAATTGCATCTCTTGCAAATGAAATCCGTTTACAGCTAAATCCACATCCGGCGGGACAAATGGAGCTTAATGTTCCAACACTAAAGGATGGAACAAAATTGTATGGCATGCAACACAAATACAAAGAAACATGCCTCTTCTTTCCAAGTCAAAGCCAAACTTGTCATGCATACTGTAGTTTTTGTTTTAGATGGCCACAGTTTGTTGGAATGGACGAGATGAAATTTGCAATGCGGGAAGGCGAACAGCTGGTTCAGTATCTTGTGGAACATCCGGAAATCAGCGATGTGCTCTTTACAGGAGGTGATCCGATGATTATGAATGCAAAAGTATTTTCAAAATATATTGACACCTTGATTGATGCAAAACTTCCGAATCTTAAAACAATTAGAATTGGAACAAAAGCTCTATCTTATTGGCCTTACAAATTCTTAACGGATTCTGATTCTCAGGATATGCTGGATATTTTCAGAAAGATTACTGATAACGAATTGCATCTTGCATTAATGGCACACTTTAATCATCCGAATGAATTGTCAACAGATTCTGCAAAAAATGCAATTAAACAAGTAAGGACAACAGGTGCAGAAATCAGAACCCAATCCCCTCTTTTGGCACACATTAACGATGATTCAGCAATGTGGACAGAAATGTGGAGCAAGCAGGTCCAGTTGGGGTGCATTCCATATTACATGTTTGTGGTCAGAGATACCGGCGCTCAACACTACTTTGGGGTTTCACTCGTTAAAGCTTGTGATATTTTCAGAAAAGCCTTTTCTTCATCAAGTGGACTGGCAAGAACCGTCCGTGGACCTAGCATGTCTGCAACTCCAGGAAAGGTGCACGTTATTGGAACTGCAAACATAAACAATCAAAGGGTAATTGTCTTGAAATTTTTACAGGGCAGAAATCCTGACTGGGTACAAATTCCATTCTTTGCAAAATATGATGAAAACGCGATCTGGTTAGATGATCTAAAACCTGCATTCTCTGAAAAATTCTTCTTTGATGAAGAGATGGAGAATCTCAAAGCAACTAATCAAAGTCCAGATCCTGAATCTTTGAATCTACCATCCTGAATTATTTATAAAGTGCATGCATGGAAAAAAGCCAAAGTTTGTGATCTAAATATCGCTATTCCATCTGCTGATAATCTTATTTTTATCCTCAAAGACTGTCATGTGTTCATTCAAAGCATAAAAAATCACTCTGTAGAGATTATGCGTAATTGACTGAACCACGCCAACCATTACAACAATACTCAAACAAAATCATTAGACGTATTGCGTAATGATTCCTAGGTAGATCTCTAGAAGATAATTTCTTGGATTATTCTGAAATCTTGGATTTTTAGGTATAAAATTACACAAAATATCTAATGTTGGAAAAAATCACCCAAATTACGCAAAAGGTCTATTACCATCATATCAAATGTGAACAAGTTGGTGCGCACAAGTCGATTGTTGTTTGTTATTTTGGTCAATTACGCATAATCTCTTGTATGTTTCTCTTTGCTAATAACCTACAAGTATGGGAATCATGAAAAATTAACCTAGTTGGTGTAAGGCATGGTAGAAAGCAATTATGATATTCTGGGAATCATAGAAGGCTCAACTAAGAAAGAGATTAGAGATGCATTTAGGCGATTGGCACTGCAATTTCACTCAGATCGTGGTGGAGAAAATGAACTATTTATCAAAATTAAACAGGCATATGAGGATCTTAAAATTGATAAAAAATACCCAGAGACCGATATTGAAAAATTAAGAAACTCTAGAGTATTCTCTAATGACACAGAAGCTGATGTTAGAAGAAAGAATCAGATTCTGGGCCAGCAGATATTCAAAGAAATGAAAACTGCTGAAGAATGGGCAGCAGCACTAAACAGTTCAAACTCAACTGCAACAAGATTATTTGGCTCAAAAACTCTAGGTGAGATTGAGCTAGAAAGAAAAGCAAACGGTGCCTTGTCAATTAAAGGAAATCTCATGGCAGGAAGTCTAACCTATGATGGGTCAATAATTATGCAGGGAAGCATAACTAGCCCATCGTGGACACAGGAATTTAAAACAAACATACGTCTAACAAAGGGAGATTTCAAATTCATTGATCCCTTGGAAACTAAATACAAAATTGAGAATGGCGCTAGAATTACTGCAGATAATGGAAATGTTATAGTGGGAAATATCTTTGGCAGAAAATACAGAACAGAAGATCCTGCAGGAAGGGTTGGCATCTTTCAGATTCAGGAACACAGAACACACATCTCAGCCCCAAATGGAAAAATTATTGCTGAAAATGTAGTAAATACTGTTTCACTTGATGCTGATACAATTATTGTTCTTAATGTAGAAGATAATGTAACACTTGCTGCACGTGAAATCTTATTTTATGGAGGAAAGCTTACCCATGATTCTGTAATTGAATTAAAACAGGGAGGTTCAATTCGATTTTTTGAAAACTTTTCAATTCAAGGATTAAGTGGTGATGCAATAATCAAACTTGAAAACGGTAAAAAAATTCAATTGTTTGCTCTAAAAACCAAAAAAATCAAAGATTTGGCTGATGAATTTGTACCAAACAAAGAAAATTATGAAAAGGATGCTACTATGGTCGGATATGGATTTACAATTACATATGACATGTTGGATAATCTATCAAAGAAACCAAAAAAACAAAAAAGTGGTTGGATATCAAAATTTGGTCTCTAAAAACTAGTTAGTCTTGTGACTCTGCTAACTCCATTCTCAATGTGGGTCATTTCCATCTCAACATCTATGTGTACAAAAGAACATGTCGTAGATATCCCATTTGGCACCAATAGTTATGAATCAAATAAAGTCTGGTATGGTCCCACGTTGCATGTATGAAATTTAAAAAAACATTCTGAGCAAATCAGACCTGATGCTGTAAAAATCCAAAATAAGAAAAAGAAATTAAAAAAATGATTGAACTAATCTAATCGATTAATTCTGTCCAACCTTTGACGAAGACTGAGTCCTTGTGTAGCGGGACTGGCTGTCCGACAGTAAAGTCCATTGGTCTCATCCAAAAGATTGCTTTTGTTGGGCATACACCGATGCATGCACCATCTGTAATGCATCTCTCTGGATAAAATACAAATGCTTTGCCTCTTTTCCAGCCTTCGACTGGTTTTACTCTAAGTACATCAGGACCAAGTGTTGTACAGATTTCTACACATAGTGCACATCCGATACACATTTGTTCGCTGATGTCTGGAAGTATTGCTACTGGCATAATAAAATTAAACCTCAATTCGATCTTTATATAACTTGCCTAAAAATACCCAATTATAACGGTGTTTCAAATTTGATCGCTGATTAAAATTTTCATGATTCTGGGAAAATTGGTAACTGTCTACAGTTTTGAAGTATTACGCACAAGATATGTCAAAACAGGTTATTTTTTTGACACAAACACGAAGGAACTCCAAAACTCTAAACAATTATCAAAATCTAGATTTGATTAAACAAGCTGTAAAAAACCAAATTCTGTAAACAAGCTGGAAAAGAGAATCAGAAAAACATCAAGTTGCTGGAGGGAATGATTCTATCAGTGACACCTAATGGTTGGATTGACAAATCTGTTTGGAGAGAGATTGATGGTATATTTGGTAAATTTAGCTAGAGTTGTAATGTTGACAGTTTGTTGAATCCGGTCTTTGTTTATTCCATGTCTTGATCACATACTATGTGATCAATTAATGCATTAACGTAGGATGTATTCCGCAAATTACCATATCTCTTTTCTGTGTTTACATATCTCTGATCTCTGATGTCATTTTTCATCAAATTCCACAGTTCCTGAAATTCATTAATCCTGATTGATCTGGGTTCTCTAGTTGAATCTGGGGTTACCTCTACAGTACACGTGTCTGAAATTTCTACTTTGAATATTTGATCTCTTCAAAGTCTTTAATTCTCTACCATGTCTTAGTTCAATTGATAATAGTTTCCAAAACTCTTGAAAATCCATAAATTTACTGTGATGAGTTTGATATACAAACATTGCTACTAGATAGTGAGAACTCGCTTGTCTTGACGCCTGCTCTAATTGGTTGAAGGCCCTTGTTAACTAGTCTGTGTGTAAACTAACACACTAAAATTCTGGACATAATGTGGAGAAAATCGTAACTGTCTACAGTTTTAAAGTATTACGCACAAGCTATGCCAAAACAGGTTATTTTTTTGACACAAACACGAAGGAACTTCAAAACTCTAGACAATTACTTAATTTCTGTTGTTTGTTTTCTCGTCTTAATTCTGAAATAATTTTGTCAGACTTGATCATATCAGAAGGTGGATGAGGTTACTCAGATCTTTCGGTTTAATTTTGATCTAGGCATGAAGGTTGATTCCTACCAAATTTTGTATGTATTAAAACCCAAGTCATGTATCTTTTTGTTCTGTTTTGAATATCTTTGAGTTTGAATCTCTCAGAGTGCTGATAATCAAATTATTTCCAATTTTTTTGAGAAAAAAAATCCCCGTTCGATCTGATTTAATAATCTGTTTGCCTCCTGGCGATATTACCCACTCGTTATTTCCTTTCTTTCTTGCCATTGCAGTTATAACAACAGACGAACCTGTCTGTCTTCCAACAGATGAGAGCAACATTATGCATGAATTGATGAATCTGGCAGATTCAAGATCATCAAACGTATTGTAAACTCCATTAAATGAATCAATTACAACTAGGAATCTATCCCTTGATACTTTGGTTATAATTTCTAATAATTCCTTTCTCCAACTTGTCTTCTCAGGATGAAAAATTATCACGTTATCTTTTTTCTGAATCATTCCGGATTCAACATATCCGGCGTAAAGCAAATCCATGTCTACAAAAATAATCGGGTCCTCAACAGAGTTGAGCAGTCTGTTAAGAAAATCCGCCTTGTGGAACGGTTCTGAACATAACACTATGCTCGGTATGTTCCTGCCAAATTCCTTTTGAATGTGTGTTAAATTATTGCCCAAAATCTGCTCAGGATTTTTATCCAACACCACTTTAGCATTTTACAGATATAATAATGAATTTAGCCTCAAAAGACATCTCTGGTGATTTCCCTAGTTCAGATAAAATCTATCTAAACAGCGCATCAGTCTCCCTGATGCCTTCTCAGAGCATCAAAGTTATGGAAGAGTTTCTAATCTTATACAATTCAAGCGGTCCTGACTCTAAGGATTCAAAACTATTTGTGGACGAAAAGCTACGAAACGTTAGAAAAATAATCGCAAAAATCATCTCCTGTCAACCTGATGAAGTCGTTCTCACTCAAAGTACAACTGATGGAATCAATATTGTGGCAAACGGTCTGTCTTTTGATGCTAGCTCCAATATGATAATTCGTGGAATGACACATGAGCACCATTCAAACTTTTATCCATGGATCAAACTAAAAGAAAAAATTTCAATAAAAAGTCTCCCTATAGACAAAGATGGTTTTTTCAAATTAGACGATCTAGAATCATACATTGATACTGACACAAAACTGGTATCCCTAAGTCATGCTCTGTATAACACTGGCTCAATACTGCCTGTAAAAGAAATCGGAGATATTCTTCAAGATAGAGTTCCGTTCTTTATTGATGGCGCACAGACTGTAGGATGCATGGATGAAATTGATGTATCAAAGATTCGATGTAATTTTATGTCATTTAACGGCTCTAAATGGCTTTGTGGTCCAATGGGCACTGGTCTGTTCTACTGTAACAGAAAATCAAGTGAGCTATTAGAACCAATGACAATAGGTGGTGAATCTGCAATTATTCATGATCAAACAAATCTTGCTTTCAAAGAACTGCCAGATAAATTCCAAACTGGGTTTAGAAACTATGTCGGAATGGTAGGATTGGAATCATCTGCAAGTTATTTAGTAAATTTCGGTCTGAAAAATATTCGCGTGAAAAACCAATACCTGTCCAATCTTTTCAGAGAAGAATTATCAAAAATGCCAAATGTTGTTCTGTATGGACCAGACGATCCAAATGACAGAACCAGCATTGTATCTTTTAATATAGACGGTCTTGATTCACAAGAAACAGTGGATAAACTTGAGAAACAGGGTATCATCCTGGCAGTAAGGGAGATCATGGAAAAAAAGATTGTACGGGCATCACCTCACTTTTTTAACACTGAATCTGAAATGGTTCAGGTAATTGATGCATTAAAAAAATTATAGACTCTCTTGCTCTTCTATTATCATCATAGTCAATGTTGATTGAACTTTGCTGATCTTTCTGACTTTGTTGGTGATAATTGTACGTAATTTTTCAGCATCATTAGAGGTCAGCTTTAGGACAATGTCGTATATTCCATAGACCCCTTGAACCTCGGATGTGACTTGTTCGTTTGCAAGAATCTGCTTTATTTCATTAATGACTGATTCGTCTGATCCCAAATCCGAATTCAACAGAACATATGCAGTAGGCACATAAAATTTTTTTAACAAACAGTATTTAAGCTTTTATAACTTAAAAATTGATTAATTACTGTCAATGTCTGCTAATATGAAACTAATTGATCTGACACTGACTATCTCAACGTCCATTCCAAGCTTTCCTGCTTCTCCAAAACCCCAATTCATTCCTTGGGCTGATCTCAAAGAGGACGGGTATAATCTTGAACTATTATTCCTAAGTACGCATACTGGAACACACCTTGATGCACCCTATCATTTTGTTAAAAACGGACTTGGAATCGACCAAATTCCTCTCGATAGACTCTTAGGAAAAGCTACAATAATCAAACTACAAAAAGCAAAAAACACCGCCATTACCAAATTAGACATTATCTCATTTGAAAAAAAGAACGGAAAAATTTCCAACCATTCCTCAATTTTTTTCTTTACTGGATGGCAGAAAAACCTGAAAAAAAATAACTATTTTACAGAAAATCCGGGACTGGCCGTATCTGCTGCCAAATATCTGGCATTAAAAAAGATCAATCTGGTCGGAATAGATTCTCCAAGCATTGATCTGGGAAAAGACAAATCATTTAGCGTTCACCACATCCTCTCCAAAAACAATATTCTGATTGTAGAAAACCTGGCAAACCTCAACAAAATATCATCCCAGGAATTTAATTTTACAATTCTTCCCCTAAAGCTAAAGGATGCCACCGGTTCTCCTGTAAGGGCAGTAGCATCATAACTCACTTGCATACAATTCCGTAATGCTAAAAATATGGAAAATATCAATATCTTACATGAGCAAACCCGGAAATATCTGGAGAAAGGTTTATGGTAAAATGACAAAAAAACCAACCAACTTTTCCTGGCTGATCGAGAAAAAATTAGCCGGTTCTGGAATACCTACCAGTTCTGATGAATTTGATTGGGTCATAAACCAGGGAGTAAAATCAATTGTAACTATGACTGAGAACGCTCTGCCTGATAACTGGGTAAAAAATATCAGTTATCTGCATGTGCCAACTGCTGATTTTACCGCCCCTAATATGGATGAAATTAATTCAGCAGTAGACTTTATCCATGAACAAATTAAAAATGACCAAGCAGTAATGGTTCATTGCGCCGCTGGAATGGGAAGGGCAGGAACAATTCTTGCGTGCTATTATGTAAAATACAAGAAATTTTCAGCAAATAATGCAATTAAAAAAATTAGAGATGAAAGACCGGGCTCTATTCAATCTGAAGCACAAAAACTAGCTATTGGTCTTTATGAAAAACATGTAAGAAACTAGTCTAGACAAATTCTGAAACTAGCTTTCCATCAACAACCCTGATCTTCAAAATCTTGTTATCCTGAAAGATCAAAGTTAGTCCGCCTTCTGAATCAGGGTCTTCGATCTTTACGAGTTCTACCATTCTGATTGCATCAAATTTCCCCATTCCCATTCACCTATTCTGGAATTGATATGGTATCAATCTTTCCGTCAACTACTTTAACGAACAAAAATCTGTTGTCTTTAATAATGAAGGTAATTCCGCCTTCCTTGTCAGGTTCTTCCACTTCAAGTATTGGCTGTCCTAGTAGTCCATCGTATTTTGCCATGTTAATTCAATCAAAAAGTTCCTTATATCCCTAATTGATTGTGATCTCTATTCCACTAGAATTATTTCTGATACTTTCTGGTTCTGTATAGTCATGTTTCTGCCATGATGCAAACGCCTCAGCTCCAATCTTGTGCCTGCCTTTCCCCAAGTCTGATGCTTTGAATACGAATTTTTCATCAAAGTCAAATAATTCTTGCCTTACCCCTTCTTCTGAAAGCCTGATAAATGGCTCAAAGTTTTTGGCTACCTGCACCCAGATTCTCTTGTCTTTATTTGGATTAACCAGTTTTGGATTTCTTGTCCAAAAGATTGATGCCTTTCTATATGTGTCAATGGTTCTGCCTAGCTCCTTTTTTCTTAATCCTCCTGACATCAATTTTACACCGTACTTTATCTTGAATCCGACATCATTGTTGTTGTATGCTTTTGTCCAATTTGTCTCATTAAAGACATCTCTGATGCCTCCTTTGACTGAAAACTGAACGTTAATCTCGATATTATCATCAGATGAGTACTCTACACTGGATTTTACCAACTGAATCCCTGAAATTCTGCTTTTTTCCATGTGATCATTCATAATGATTTATAACCACAATAAGTTCTTTTTCTGAATACATGGACGCTCACGTAATCGCTCTAGAACCCAAGATGCTCAACATTTCAATCATGAATGCTGATATAGGAATTTTGTACATTATCCAACAAGAGCTTCTAAAGGAATCAAAAATCAGTTTTGCAGGCGTTATCCTAAAACATCCTCTTACGAATGAAATTTGGATGAGAGTCAATTCTAGCACAAATCCGCTAGAAGAGATGAAAAAAGCTACGGATCTGACAATAAAAAACGCACAAGAGTTCAAGGAATTATTCAATTCCAAACTTCAGGTAAATTAGATTGAAATTTTGTCCCAAATGTGAGGTTAAACTAAAAAAAGGTGTCTCTGGCCTCCAATGCTCAAAATGCGGTTATACTGAAAGCGAAGCAAAAAAGACAAAAAAGACTACATATGAGCAGGAACCAGATGAATCTATTCTTGCCTTTGAGGGAAATGAAGGCGAAGAATCATATTCAACAATCAAAATGGACTGTGAAAAATGTGGCCATGATCAGGCAGTCTGGTGGATGTTTCAAACCAGAAGTGCTGATGAACCTACAACCCGATTTTATCGTTGTCAAAAATGCAAACACACCTGGCGTGATTACACATAACGTTTAAACTTGAACTGAAAGTTACAAAAATTGATTTGACTTTTGAAGCAAAAACAAGCGGCTCAGATGACCTAAAGGCAATAATCTCTGCAATATCGACACTTGTTGAAGAAGCTACTTTTGTTGCAACAGCAGAAGGAATTACTTTTAGAGGAATGGATCCATCACATGTTGCCCTCATAGACATATCATGGCCCAATTCCGCATTTGAAAAATACGAGTGTGATAGTGATATAAAATTTGGAGTAAGAATAGATGAATTCTCAAAACTTGTCAAAAGAGCAGACAAAAAAGACAGCATAGAGATCAGCATCTCTGAGCAAAACATGTTGCTTGTGGCAGTTGGAAAAAATAAAAAATACAAGATGCGTTTAATTGAAAGTTCTGCAACTGACACCCCGTTACCGAAAATTCCATATGACTCTAAAATTATTCTGTCTTCCTCAAAATTTGACAGAATTCTAGGTGACGTACAGGTTGTATCTGACTATCTGACAATCCAAACATCTGATTCAAAGGCAGACTTTACAGGCAAAGGTGAATCAGGCGAAGTCGTAATCAATCTTGACAAAGACGATGAAGGCATTGAAGAAATTCTCTCAAAGGCAGACAGTACCGGTACTTATAGTCTTGAATACCTCAACCCGGTGATTAAAGCCGTAGGAAGCACTGCAGGCTTGATCACATGTGAGTTTTCTGACGCAAAACCTCTCAGGATTGAATTCAAAGTTGCAAATATCGGCAGAATTCACTTTTACCTGGCTCCGCGCGTGGAGAGTTAAAGCATTTAAAGATTAACTGATTCAGGTATTTTGAAATGAGGCTTGTCATAAAATATGGTGGAACGTCAATTTCTACTACAAAGGACATTCAAGCTGTAGCCAATCACATTAACTCTTTATCCAAGAAACATCAAATTCTAGTTGTTTGTTCGGCAATTAGTGGAACTACTGATGATCTCATAGAGATATCAGAGTCTATAAAAAAAGAAAACAGATCAAAAGCCAAACAGATCGCATCAAAAATTACCAACGGACATAAACAATTGGCAAAACAGACAATCAAAAAATCCAATGTACGAAAAAAACTACTTGCAAAACTAGATCAAGACTTTGCAGAACTTTTTGCATTAATTGATGGAATGGTATTGTTGGGTGAAGTTACGCCCAGATCAATGGACTATCTGATCTCATTTGGCGAAAGACTGTCAATACTACTGGTATCATCAGCAATCATCGATTCAGGCAAAAAATCAGTCTCTCTTACCGGAAAGAAAGTGGGAATTGTAACTGATTCTAATTTTGGCAAATCTAGACCGCTCTTTGATACGACCAGACTGAGAGTGTCAAAGACAGTAGACGCCTTGTTCGCAAAGAAGACAATCCCTGTTGTGGGAGGATTTGCAGGTGCGGATCAGCATGGACATGTAACCACATTTGGCAGGGGAGGATCTGATTATTCTGCAACAACTATTGGCTCTTGTATTAAAGCAGACGAGATCTGGTTGATGAGTGATGTGGATGGACTTGTGACAGCAGATCCCAAAATTGTCAAAAATGCAAAGCTGCTCAAAGAGGTGTCGTACATCGAGGCAATTGAAATGGCCATGTTTGGCGCAAAGCAGATACATCCAAGAACATTCGAGCCGCTGCTAACAAAGAAGATCCCAATGAGGATTAGAAATTCTTTCAATGTAGGAAACGAGGGAACTCTGGTAACTGCATCTACTTCTTTATCTGCCAAAAATACCGTAAAATGTGTAAGCAATATCCAAAATAACGGACTAATTGACATTCGTGGCGGCAGCATGGTTGGAACACCAGGAACTGCAGCCAAAATATTCTCAACACTGGCAAAAGCTGAAATCAACGTAATGATGATCTCCCAAAATCCTTCAGAATCAAGCATTACAATTGTAGTAAAAAACTCAGATCTTGACAAGGCAGTCAATATATTGGAAATGGAACTGTTGGGAAAAATTATCAAAAAATTAGAAGTCACTACTGATATGGCTATTATCGCATTAATTGGCTCAGGTATGCGAGGAACCGTCGGGGTTGCCTCAAAGGTCTTTGGGGCAATTGAGAAGAACAAAGTTAACGTATCAATGATTACACAGGGCTCATCTGAGCTCAACCTTGCATTTGTTGTAAAAAATTCTGATGCAAATACAGCAGTACGGGCTCTGCATAATGCATTTGCATTTGATAAAATCAACTGAGATAAATCATTGGGTGATTGGATATATTCTACCCCTAACATGTATTTGAGTAATAAATCAAACAAATCACAATCCCTGTGATTGTATCTCCATTCCCTCTCTCTGTACAACAAGAATTTTCCTGGACCAACTCCGTGATGCTTTACCAAGTTTTGTTTTGCAAAACTCCAAAACACTTCAATGTCATTAATGTATACGTCACCTTTTCCAAACATTTTGCTGTGATCAATGGAGAGACGCTTGTAGCCATTGAAAATCAAAGAATTATGGTAATTGTCTAGAGTTTTAAAGTTCCTTCGTGTTTGTGTCAAAAAAATAACCTGTCTTGACATATCTTGTGCGTAATACTTTAAAACTGTAAACAGTTACATAAAATGTTCTCAGGTTCAAATCAGTTTTTTTAATTCTTCAAATAATTCTTCTGTTCCCTTATCATATTCATTGTTCAATTTCCAACCTGCAGCTTTTTTTACTTTAGGTGATGCATTTCCTACAGCAACGCTCAGATCAGCATTTTTGAACATTGGAATATCCATATCAGCATCGCCAATAGCAACAACAAAATCATTAGGACCAAATGAGATTTCAGTCCAGAGTCTTTAATTCCAGTTCCTTTGTCTGTCTTCCTCTCACTCACATGAAATGAATTTTTACTTTAACTCCAGATTTTTTCAAATATTCGTTTAATTTTTTACGCGTAATAGTTTGAAGGTATATACGTTTAGTTTTCCTCATTCCTTGTTCAATATCTTCTTTAATTTTTTTTGCAATGTTTCTTCAAATAACTATCAAATTTATCAGGTTCTATCTATCTCCAAGTTTTAACTCATTTAAATTTCCAAGTTCAATTATTATTCCTCCATTTTCAGCTATTCCATATGGTTCAGTTCCCATTCCTCCATATTTTGACGAATTTGTGGAACACTACGTCCTGAAACGATAAATTCGCATACCATTCTGTTTCATGTCATTAAAAATAATTTTAATACTACTAGTAATAATCGCGTCTTCTGCAGTTAACGTACTATCAATATCAAAAAAGCAGTGTAAGTTTTTATGTCTAATGTTGATAATAGAATGTTCCAGATCTTTCTTTACTGGACTAATAGTGATGCGTTTGATTCCAGGTACTGCATATCTCTTTTCATATGTCTTGATCTTTTGTTTTTCGTTATAATAGATCGGTTCGTTCAACAGTAGATGGAAAAGTAAAGTTAAATTCTTTGATTTTTGTGGATTCTAGTCCGTATCTCTAAATCATATTCTCACAGTTATGAAAAAACCATTATTTTATCGCTATTCTGTCACATATCATTCCTACATATCGAGATTTTGTTGATTTTACTATCCAATTATTTCATGCTCTAGTATCACCAATCAAAAAACTCTGAGAATTGGTCAATTGAGAGTTACTTTTCCATCTACTGTTCAAAGTGACAATTATTTGTTTTCCACAATCATTAACGTAATCCGTATCTTCAAATCGATTTATTTGTATTAAAATTTTCTTTTTGTTTGCCCCGTCTCCCAAGTCTAAAAATATTTTCAAGTACTAGAGTATTAAAATAGAGAGAATAAAAGCTAGTGTTTATTTACAAAAATCTTGACTTTAGACACTTTGAAACGGCTATCTTTTTTAAAATTTTGTAATTGCTTTTTAAAACTATTAATCTCACCGTCTTTTACTATTGCAGTGGCTCCTACACAGTAATCAGTGTCTAGATCAGTTCTTGTGGTATATGCTTTTGTAACATTTGTGAAGTTTTCCATTAGAACATTTCTCATTACTGCACAGTTTTCGTGTTCGGGCTTGGAACATCGTAACAAAATATCTGCATAATGTGCTTTGGGTTTAGGGGTTTTCATCATATTATTTCACTGCTCAAAGTGTGGATTCACTCCAAGTCTTATATGCGTAAAAGAACCCATCTTTGACATTACATCACTATTTAACAGTAAGAAAGAGTTTGTCAAAATTAGACACTCCGCAAATGGATCATTGTTGTACTTTATTAGCAAACAAACCATAATTACTATAAATAAAACAATGTATTACTATTTAAACCATATATGTGTGTGTCAGCGTATGTAGTATAACCTCCATATGCCTAAATTCGCTAGAATAGTCAAGACGTTATAGGCATAAAACGTAACTGTTTACAGTTTCAAAGTATTACACACAAGATATGTCAAAACAAGTTATTTTTTTGACACAAACACGAAGGAACTTTAAAACTCTAGACAATTTCCATAAAACATGTTCTTTGCTTGATTATACAAATCATTTAAGGCAATAAATCCAATCAGACTCGTTGAACCGAAAAACCCTAATTTTGATTACTGCACTCTTTGCAGCCTGCATCCTCTCTGTCTCTTCGATATCTGATCAATTCGCTGATGCAGGTTCCAGAAAAAAGATTCACTTTACTCAAACCGTCACATCTTCTCAAGATCCCGGACAGGGACATCAGAATCATGAATTGGCGCTCATTTTATCACCAAATGAGGGAACCCTCTATGACGGCTCTATGACATTTACCTCAAGCAGGCCTGTTCAGATAATCGTCTTACATGAAATTGACTCTAGAGATGCAAAAGGCCAACTGACCTGGAGTGTTGATGGGAATACTGTTTATGGCCTGTCCCTGATTGGCCTTGAGGAATCAGGTTCCTTCGAGTTTACAGGAGCTGCACTTGCATTACACTCTACTGATTCAAAAGAGTTCACTGTAACTGTAAGCGTTGATGGTTGGATACGAGGACAACCTACTGAAGTAATAATGCAAAAAATCAAATTAGAAAAAGAAGATCCCTCGTTATTACTTTCAAGAACAAATGTTTCGGCTACGATTCCAATGCACAAAGGAATCTACAACGGAGATCAAATTCTCTACATAATAACTGACGGCAGTGATGAGGATTATGCAAAAACTCTCTCAGAAAAACAAGGATGGAATGTTGAATTTGCTCCAGTCATTGCAGACATGCCAGATGATACTCTTCAAAAATTATTTGTCTTTAAAAACGGGATAAAGGGCGATGGAATCTATGGGTTTCAGGATGAAGTGTTCTCTAGCACCCCATCACAAGAATCATACGGCGCACAAAATTCTGTAATCGAGGTTACATGGAAGACAGGCCAAAAAATAACGATATTTGAATCCGCAGGTGATGTAATTGCTGCTAAAGATGGTGGCAGAGTTGAATTTCATGAAACACAAATTGTTCTCAACACTCCCCAAATTACCTGGCCTGACGGACAGATGATGGTGCGTTCTGAGATCACAGATGAAATGTCGTATGATAAAGGCCAGATAATTGAAATTAATGAGGAAGAACTGACTGTAACTTTTGTAGCTCATAGGGGCTGGGGGCCTGACGGAAGAACCATCTATCATATTGTTACTGATGTTATCCCCCTGGGACCTGCAAAAGCAATGGGAGTTGTTTCATCTCTTGTCTCTGCAAATCTGATAACTCATTCTGCAGCAGCTGATCTCTTTGAATTCAAAAATGGCATTAAAGGCTCCGGTCCGCTGGGATTCCAGCCGGTAGTTGCAGGTGCTGCGCTTGGCGATACAAATTACAGCCCCATATGGCGAGTTTATTTGGTCGAATGGAATGATGCAAAATCAGCAAAAATTCTAGAGACAAAATCCGATATTGACTCGTTTCGTGCAGACGACCTGATATCTGTAAGCATTGCACGACCTACGAACAGTTATCATATAGTTAATTTTCCGTTTATAGATCCATTCCAATAGAAATCCCACTAAACGGATAAATTACTTGACAAATGATTTGTCTTGAAATTGACTGGTAAACTCTACATTGTAGGTGTTGGCCCTGGCAACCATGACCACATGACGTTCCGAGCAAAAGAGGTAATTCTCCAAAGTGACACAATTGTTGGATATGAAACCTATGTAAATCTAGTTCAAAACCTAATTGAAGGCAAAACAGTCTACCGTTATGCAATGACGCAAGAAGTCGAAAGAGCCCATCAATGCATTGATCTTGCAAAATCAGGAAAAATCGTCTCACTTGTATCAAGTGGGGATCCTGGAATTTATGGGATGGCCGGTCTAATCTATGAGACACTTGCTGAAGCCGGCTGGAATCCCAAAGACGGCTTGCAAGTTGAGATTATTCCGGGCGTATCTGCACTAAACTCTTGTGCATCAATAGTCGGTTCGCCCCTGATGACTGATTTTGCAGTTGTTAGTATGAGTGACTTGCTGGTTCCTTGGGAAATTATTCAAAAAAGGGTTGAAGCTGCAGCGCAGGGTGATTTTGTAATTGTTATTTACAATCCAGCCAGCAAGAAAAGAATTCATCAATTGCAAGACACTAGAAAAATTCTTTTAAAATATCGCAGGCCTACAACCCCTGTTGCAATTATCAAAGGAGCGTTTAGAGAATCTGAAACAGTCGTCATGACTGATCTGGAAAACCTGCCCAATCATTCAGACAAACTGGGCATGATCAGTACCGTGATTGTTGGAAATTCGTCCACATATACTTACAAAGATCTAATGATAAATCCAAGAGGATACAAATCAAAGTACAACCTGGAAGAACAGACCAATCCAGATCTCAGAGTCTAACAGCTCTTCTTTATTGTCTGAGCTAGCTCTTCATCAAGACCTAGCTCCTCTCTGATTGGAGAAACTATCTTTACCAAGTAGCCTCCAACGGTTTGTTTCAAATCTCCCGGATGCAATCTCTTTTTGGCAAAGTCTGTCTCTAACTGATTGTAATTCGTATATGATACGTTGCCTCCAAATTTTTCAGGCCTTTCAACACTCATCTCGTTGAACTCGTGAAAGATTACCGTTCTTGCAATCTCTAATAGCGGATTATTTTGAGTATGTGCCTCTTCACACCATGCCTTGCTGATCTTTTTCCTTATCTCATCATCCGTATTGTGGATAAATACGCCTGAATTTGGATCTGACTTGCTCATCTTTGATATCTGAGAGTCACTGGTGTCTGCAGGCCTTGAAAGTCCCGGTAATAGCCTGTGGTGAATGGCCACTGGAACCTTCCATTTCATTTTAGGGAAAATTTCCCTCACTAGCATGTGAATCTTTCTCTGATCCATCCCTGAATGTACAATGTCCAAGTCAAGTGAATGAATGTCAACTGCCTGCATAGGAGGATAAAGTAGTCTCGCAAGATCAATCTTTGTTTCATCCTCGCTTCTTCCCATAATGGTCAGAGTACGCATAGTGCGTTTTAAGGACATGTGCTTGGCGAACTCTATGAATTCCCTCCAGTATTCCCTTTTTGAATCATAAAGTTCAGAACCAAGAATAATATTCACTTTTGGACATACAAGTTTGAAGGCTTTTGCATAATATTTTGAGACCTTTGCAATGGCATCCCAATCTCCTCCCAACTTGTCATTGATTAGAGTATGCCAGTCTGCAAGAAAGACCGTACACTGAACACCTGCCTTTACAAGATCATTAATTTTAAAACCAGTACTGATTAAGCTCCCAAGATGCAAAAAACCAGAAATTTCCAAGCCGATGTAATGTTTTGGTGATGAATTTGTCTTGAATAATTCAACCAACTCGTCACGTGTTACTACCTCTTCAGTCGGAGGCCTTTGAATCAAATCTATCTTTTCTAAAATATCCAAACCAAAACAACATTTGAGATCTAAACCTATAAAGCTATTCAAAGGAATCCTGTTTCAATTCACCATTTTTTGTATTCTTTTGGAATTTGTGACATGTTTGCAGATATTTTCTCTCTCTTGAAATACTAGTTGCAAACACTAGGATACTGGTCTGTTAAATCTGGTTTATCGGACCTCTTTTCTTATCATGTTTTAATGTCTCTAATTTTCAGGTTTTGATGGAATTGTTGCATCCTAGCTTATTCTTGCTGAATCCAAATAGTTCCATATCAAAAGTACTCTTGCATACTAGGGGAAATGGCTCTTGTGGAAATATTGACACAAACTATTTACCCGATCTACATCTCCGACTCGGCCAAGCTCTTTCTGGGTTTTATGCTGAGATAAAATGCATGAGTACTAATGATAAAAGCCACGAGGAATATCTTTGTTGCAAAAACCAAATTCCATGGCCTGTCCGGATCTGGATAGGCAACAGACAGTCTGTCAATGTCTGGAACCTGTCCGTTAATTATTCCTGCAGCAATCTGTGCGTTTAGCACTGTAAAATTGTACAACACCTCATAGAGTGCAATGATTGAAAATCCTAGTAACATCAGCTGAAGTAATGCCATCCTTGTACCGACAATCTTGTCTCCAGCAGTTCTTCTCCAGCCAATTCTAGTAACACAGTACCATCCAATTATTGTAGAAAAAAATACCCAAGTTGTCACTCTAGCAAAATTTTCAAAAGGAATGGCCGTATTGTGAATTGCCTCTCCCATTACATAGGTGCCATTTTCCATCCATTCCAACATTGTTACATATACGCCAAAAACCAAAGATGATACCATGATAAACCCGCAAACATAAAAAATATACAAATAAACCCTGTAACCTGCATCAGTCTTTTCAAGATAACGTGGTTTCATAATGCGTCTGCCAAATTTTGAAATATAAAAATTCATGCATGCTAGACGAGATTTATAGACTAGTAATCTGCAGAATGACTGATGAAGATTGCAATTAACATTCCCATAGTGGGCAAAGAAGAGATCTCTGCAGTTACCTCCATACTTCGAAACGGCGTCTTGACCTCATCTGCCAATCAGGGAGGCAAACATGTTCAAGCCTTTGAAAAATCCGCAGCCTCGTTTGTGAAATCAAAATATGCCGTTGCAGTCAACTCTGGCACTTCTGCCTTGCAGGCAGCTCTTTATGCATTGGATATCAAAAGAGGTGACGAAGTTCTGGTTCCATCATTTACCTTTGTTGCTACAGCAAATGCCGTTGTCTCAACAGGAGCAAAACCTGTCTTTGTTGACATTCTAAAGGAAAACTATACCATAGATCCAGATGATCTGCAAAAAAAGATAACAAAAAAAACCCGTGCCATAATACCAGTCCATCTTTACGGGAATGTGGCCAGCATAAAAAGACTCTCCGAGATTGCCAAAAAATACAACCTCTCTGTTATTGAAGACTCTGCACAGTCCTTGGGCTCTACCTATAAGGGAAAACATACCGGTACATTTTTTGAAATGGGATGTTTTAGCATGTATCCTGCAAAGGTAATGACTTCAGGGGAAGGTGGTTTTATTGTAACTGACAGCAAAAAACTCCGAGACAAATTATTGATGATTAGAAATCATGGAATGATTCATGGGTATGATACAAGGGTGTTTGGCTTGAACCTACGATTACCTGAAATCAATGCCGCAATTGCAACCATTCAAATGAAAAAACTTTCAAACTTTATAAAATCTAGAAAAAAGAATGCAGAACTTTTATCAAAACTGATATCTGATCTCAAAATTCAGCTTCCTTGCCAACAAAAAAATGAGAACGTTAATTGGTATCTTTACACCATTGCAACCAAAAGACGTGATCAGCTTTTGAAAAAACTTCACGAAAAGGGGATTGGCGCCGTATCCTACTATTCTACACCTGTTCATGAAACCCCGTTTTACAGACTGAAAACAAGACTCCCTGTAACTGCTTGGGCAGCATTGCATGTGGTCTCTTTACCAATCCATCCCAAAGTAACCCAAAAAAATATTGAATTTATTGCCAAAACCCTGCGTGATGCACTGTGAATATTCTGGGCAATAGAATCGGGGAACTGTGTAAGATTATCCTGCCAATCCCTGAGGAATCCTACCATGGAAATCCTGATTCATCAATGGCAATCTGTACGCTCAAGCATAGACCTGCTCAAAAAATTGGCAAGTTCTGAAATTCTAAACCATATATCAATAGTAGGAAGGCTGCTCTCTGAAAATAAGGGAATTGACTCTATTATCAAACATGTGAACAAAAATCAAAAAATTACCACAATCATAGTCTGTGGAAAAGAGGTCTGGGGTCACAAAGCCGGTCATACATTATTTCAATTACACAAAAACGGAGTTGATAAAAATAACAGAATAATCAATTCATCTAGTCCGGACCCATATCTTACAGTCTACAAATCCCAGATACAGTACTTTCAGAATAATATAACCCTGGTAAACCTAATCAATGAAACTGATTTTAAAACAATTCTGGATAAAATTAGAGCCTAGTATCCGTTTTTCTGCCTTTTCCGGTTAATTTCATTCTTTTTTTTGTATTCATCTACAATGTCATCAGGCGTAAGATTCAGCTCAATGGATGCCTGAACAACAAAATGCCATATGTCGATTAACTCCTCTCTTGCTTCTGCTTCATTAAACTCTGTTGGCGTCTTCCACCATTTCCAATTTGTTGTCCTTTGCAGCTCTACTGCCTCGTGCATTATTGCAGTGCACAGTGCAGAAACTCTTTCTTCGGAATCTTTTGGGTATCTGTTTGGATTCATCATATCTGACAAGCCTCTTTGAAGCTTGAATATTGTATCTAGCCTGTCTTTTTCAGATATTTCCTGCGCCAACGATAAATTCGAGAAATTATTTAACTTAAATCTTTTCAGAACCGGATCATTTTCTCATACAGCCTGATTCTTTTTGAAATATCCCCCTTTTTGATTCCTAGCAATCCATCCAACCCGTATCTCTCAACTGCAAAGGATCCTAGGATATTCCCATAAACTACTGCCTTTTTAATCTCAGATATCCTAGTTGTTTTTTTGCTTGCAAGATACCCTATCATTGCCCCTGCAAAAGAATCACCTGCGCCTGTAGGATCCACAACATCTTTTAGCGAAAAGCCTGCTGTTGGAAAGATTACATCATCATAAAACATCAAGGAACCATGCTCGCCTTTTTTGATAATTACATATTTTGCTCCCCACCGCATCATTTTTTTTGCACATTTTATCAAGTTGAATTCTTTTGTAAGGAGCTTTGCTTCTTCATCATTTATTACAACTGCATCTACGGCTTTTATCATCTTTATCACTGCTTCTCGTTTAGTGGAAATCCAAAAATCTATGGTGTCGCACATGGAAAATTTTACCCTGTCGAATTCCTTGATTAGTAAAGTATTCTGTTCTGGATCATTGTTTGCAAGATACACAAATTGAGACTTTTTATAGGCTTCAGGGACAGTTGGCTTGAAATCAGACAGTACGTTTAACTCGGTTTTCAAAGTAGATCTGGTACTTAATGTACTGTCATACCTCCCGTCATAACGAAATGATCTTCCTTCCTTGACGGACAATCCTTGTAAATCAAGATATCTGGATAAAATATCATGGTACTGTTTTGGAAAATCTTTTCCAACCACTGCGATTAATCCAGTATCTACAAAATTACTTGCAGAAATTGCTGCAAAAGTTGCAGCCCCGCCTAGAATATTCTTTAATGTTCTTTTTGGCGTCCTGATTGTATCTAATGCAGTAGAACCAAAAACAGTAAGCATTTGAAAAAAAGTTAACCCTGATGTATAAATTCGCTTGCCTGTTTTTCTGTTGGATAATAGACAAATGGAACATCAATAGATGTAAAAAACAAGTCATATTTTGTTACACCAGAAATTTTTAAGGATTTAGATTCCTTGTCGACGTTAGAATCTGTATGAAATGTGCCCTTGACATAACTGCTATCTAATGGCTGTAATGTGAACGGTACTAGCCGACCCTCGCCTATTATCTCATTATTGGCAGTAATGTAAAATTCCGTCTCACCTGCAGCCAATATTAACAGTGAAGGATTCTCAAATTGTATCTCTATGTTATAGTCTGAACCGTTCTCATTTTCACTTAATAATTCACTCTGAGTAATGCTTACCTGTATCTGTGATGCAGATGTATACTGTGAATATCCAAAAATAACCACGCCTAATACAAAGAGAAGAATTAGGCCGCCTTTTTTGGATGATTTCATGCTCAGTTCTTACAAAATTACCTTTTAACTCGAAAGAAAAAAAATTCCAATAAAATGTCTAAAAATTTTGATCCAATCTCAAATCTCCCTAAACCCAAAGAAATCAAAATTTGGCGATTATTCCAGTGATGCCCCGGTGTGTGAACCTGAATTGTATGAATCAATGTATGTATCAACCACTACGCCTAAATCCACTAGAATGCTCAAGACGTTATAGGCATAAAACATACTCTGCTGATTCATACCACTAAACCACTTTATGATATTAGGCTAGCAAGATTTAGAGAGCATTTAATTTTTCTTCTGCAGTTTTTAATCCTGCTTTGGTATCTGTATCATATCCCATCATTGCCAGGGTAGATGAAATTGCAGAAATAGTTCGCATTACATGGTACGGACTAACTTCACCCATACATCCAATTCTGAATACCTTTCCTTTAAGATCTCCAAATCCGCCTGCTACTAGGACTTTGAATTTGTCTGCTAGTGTGTTTCTAAAAGTCTTGTCTTTTAGTCCATCCAGATAATTTAATGCAACAATTGAAATTGAACGATCTTCTTGGTTTGTAACATATGGTGTCAAACCAATTGCACTTAATCCAGAGTATAACGCATCAGAGCAAATCTTGTGACGTTTATAGACATTTTGTAATCCTTCTTCTAACATTATTGTTAGGGCTTCTCTATATGCATAAAGTAAAGGTAATGCAGGAGTGAAAGGAGTGTGCTTTGATTCCTCATAATACTGAAAGTATCTTGCCAAATTAAAGTACATTGTAGATGGTGGATTTTCGATCATGTATTTTTTGGCTCTGGCACTTATAGACACAGGAGAAATGCCAGGAGGGGCAGCAAGTGCTTTTTGTGATCCGGTCAGACATACATCAATATTCCATTTATCTACTAAAAGCTCAGCACCGCCAAGTAAGGAAACAGAATCTACAACATAGAATGCATCATTTCTAGATGTCAGATCAGACACTTTATCAAGATAATTGATCATTGTTCCTGTAGAAGTTTCATTGTGAACAACATAGAATGCTTTGACATCTTTGTTATTATCAAATGCTTCTTTTACTTGATCAAAAGTAGCATTTTGTCCCGGTGGGGTTTCAAGCTTTACAACATTAGCTCCTTGACCTTCAACAAGTTGTGATAGTCTACTACTAAATTCCCCATTTACAGGAATTATAATTTTATCACCAGATTTAACTAGATTAATCACTCCGGCTTCTACAGCACCTGTTCCAGATGCAGATAATGCTACAATGTCATTTTGTGTTTCAAATACTTTTTGAGTTTTTTCAACAACATCAGTGTATAATTTGACAAAATCATCACTTCGGTGATTAATTATTGGTGCAAGCATTGCCCTCATTACTCTATTAGGCACATTTGTTGGGCCGGGAAGCATTGAGAGATATTCCATGTTATCTACTAGCCGGTTAAATATGGGTTTATTTATAATTAGAGATTTTTTAAACGCTCTCTTACACTAGTGTCAGTTAAAATTTTTTTTGTACCTTTAGGAACAAGATTATCCCATTTTTGATCGCCGATAATTAGATCTCTGATTTTAGTCCCAGATAATACGTCTCTTTTCAAGAATGGAATGGAAATTATTGGTAGAGCCCTTTTTGAATACAGGTGTTTTGTCAGTTCATCATTTGAAAAAACCATATCAAATTTTGGAACAATAGTGTCTATTTTTTCAATCCATTTTAGATGGTTATCCAAATCCGGTATAAAATAAATTGAAATTTTGTCTTTCATTGAATTATCAATTGAGGATAGAATCATCTCTCTTCGTTCTTCAGCAGAAAAGGGATTGTTTTTTTGTGCAGGTTTGTTAGAACTGCCTAGACCTACCCATAATTTGTCTACTTTGGATAGTGCAAATCGTAATGCTTCAAGATGACCCAAATGAAAAGGTTGAAACCTTCCAATCAACAAACCGTTCATACAGAGATACAGAGAATTTCTTTTAAAAAACTATCACAGAGTTGTAATTTGAAAAAACTGTGGTTTTCTGAGAATTAACGGAGAACATAAAGGCAATACGTTTAGCAATTGCATCATTGCAGAACAACTGAATCATCCAAAAGACAAAAGAATAGAAAAGACCACAGCGTCTTACAGCGATAAAAATTCTTCAAAAAATTACAAATGTCAGTGATTGGCGCATATAGGCTCTACCGGATTAAAGGCCGTCCCAGACAATATTGAAAATTCAGGATTGGATATATGGAGGATTGACTACCAGATTTGGAGCCTAGTCTCAGATTCCAGCATCAAGCAGAGATGCAAAAAACAGAATTGCCAGTGACAAGACTACTGTGACTTCGCCAAGAATAATAATTTTCTTTCTTAATTTTTGAATTTGGGATTCTGACATTTGTTTTGACATTATTTTTTCTTCAACATCCTTACGAATTATTCTAACATGTACAGCATATGTAACTATTAGGACAATAACAAGAATTATCTTAACAATTAGAAATTGTCCATAACTTGTTAAAACAAGGAGTTCGGGCCTATCAAGCAACATATGTGAGCTATACAATCCGGTTGCCATTAGAACAATTAATGATGGAACGGCAATTATGTTAAACCGTCTGCCGACACGGATCATTATTTGCATTCTTTCTTCAAGGGAATCAGTCATTGTTTTTAAAAGTGGAGAGAGTACAATGCCAATGAAAAGTGAGCCGCCTACCCATATTGCGGCTGCAACAAGATGAATCCAGGTAAGAATTGCCTGTTCTAGTACGGTCATGGGATTACGATATTTTGAGTTAAATATTATGTATTTGCATCCCAACAACCTTTTTTAGTCGTATATGCTCTGAAAGCATTGAAATGACACTTCAAAGCAAGATAACAGTGTATGCTGCATTTGTCGGAGTTTTGGCTTTGATGGCAGGAATTTTTTACTATGGCAGTCTTGATGCCGTACAGATTGAACAAGTTGAGATAGTACTAACAGATGTGGAACTAAGACATGTTAACACAACAGACAATCAGGCAAAATTTGATGTTACATTTCTTGTAAAGAATCCAAGTGATAAAACATTTGCAGTTCCGCTAATTGAATACCAGCTTTACGGTGATGGAATGCTGTTAGGTTCTGGACAGTACTCTACAGTAGACATTTCATTGCCTGGAAGAGTCATATTTTATCCAGGTGCAGAATTCTCGTTGAAAAATATATTCATTCTTGACAAAGCTGAGGCTAATTCAGAGATTTATCAGGATGTCATAAAAGACAGAATTAATAGTTTTTCAGCAAAAGGAAGTATTACCACACAGTCTTCATGGATGACTGTTGAAAAAGAATTTGAGACAGTGTCCTAATTGAAAAAAGTGGGCCGAGTGAGATTCGAACTCACGATCACCGCCGTGTCGAGGCGGTATCCTAACCAGCTAGACTACCGGCCCATTGAAAAACAAGACTAGGTGCTGATATTATTAACGTTTAACAAAAGAGAGAATGAATGGAAATAAGGTACGATACAGTTGACAGAGGATTTTACAGAGGGAGAAAAAAGGGGCTTTTACAAGGCAATTTATTCAAGAAGAGACGTAAGATCTCATTTTATCTCAAAACCCATAAAAGATGATATTTTATCAAAAATACTGCATGCCGCACATCATGCCCCATCAGTAGGATTTTCTCAACCATGGAATTTTATCCTGATAAAAGATATTGAGACAAAAAAGAAGATCAAAAAATCCTTTGAAGAAGAAAAAAATCGCTCATCAAAACTAATTGAAGAACCAAAGAGATCGAAATATCTTTCATTCAAGCTAGAAGGAATTTTAGAATCTCCAGTAAATCTGTGTGTAACATATGATCCTACAAAATTTGGCCCTTTCATTATTGGCAGATCAAGCATTCCTGAGGCAGGATTATACAGCGTATGTTGTGCAATCCAAAATTTATGGTTATCAGCAAGAACAGAAGGAGTAGGTCTTGGATGGGTAAGTATTCTCTCTAATGAGATTCTAAAGGAAACATTGGAATTGCCAGAGCATGTTATTCCTGTTGCATACTTGTGTCTAGGGTATGTTGATGAATTTGCAGAAAAGCCAGATCTTGAAATTGCAGGCTGGTTGCCAAGACTGGAACTAAAAGATGTTGTATATTTTGAGAGATGGAATGACAAAGAAGACAAGAATTGGAATAACATTAGAGAGATGATCAGAGACAAGCTTGATTATGCTTAAATAATTAAGAATGTTTTTTTTGTTGGGCTTGTGGCGCAGAGTCATTTGACGCGAAACATGGATAGCGTGGTAGCCTCCTAAGTTACAGGTCGAGGGATCGAAGCCCTCCAAGCCCGTTATACCCGTATATCGAGTACCTGAAAAAGACGCCTTTTATGCAAACCAATCCTGCAATGCGGAGGTGAAAAAATGAGCGTAAAAGAGACAATCAAAAAAAGGTAAGAGTTTAGGTTGAGCATAAGGAGAAAATTATATGATCATCTATTCTAAACGCTCTTAATGTCAAGTTTTGTTGCTCACTTTGTAGCTGTTTTTCAAACGAAAAAAATCAATATGAAGAGTCGTAATAGTTTTTGTGAATGTCTTTGGATTACTTGCAATAATACTTGACGAGGTAGGCATGTGCCAGCCTATTCAGAAATGAAAGATGGAATGGGAATATTTCATGTCCACACTGCAAATCAAATGAGAATAAAAAATATGAAAGGTATGGTAACTATCTATAGTTTTAAAGTATTACGCACAAGACATGTCAAAACAGGTTATTTTTTTGACATAAATACGAAGGAACTTTAAAACTCTAGACAATTACGCACATCTGGGTTAACTGAATGTAATACTAACATATATTTTTGAGGATACCAAAAAAATATTTATTATTATGGCCAAAAGGAAATTCCTCATTGTAGGAAGCGGAGGACGTGAAAGCGCTTTTGCCCAAAGGCTCGCAGAAGAAGACACACAGGTGTATGCAGTTATCAATCACAAGAATCCACTCATCACACATTGTGTCAGAGAATCAGGTGGGGCGTACTTGGTAGCTGATGCTAATGACTCACATGTAGTTTTAAATTTTGTAAAAGAGCATGCCATTGATTATACTTTTGTGAGTGCCGACCAGCCCTTGGCTAATGGTGTTATTGACATTTTACTGGCAAATAATTTCAAAGCCGTTGGAGGAACAAAAGAAGCAACACGCATTGAATGGGATAAAATCTATTCCATCCAAACAATGCAAAAAGTGTGCCCAGAATTTACACCTTTTTACATGGTTGTTTCAAATGTTGAAACGTTAAAAGATGCGATATCTGAATTTGAATTACGAGGACTTGACATAGTAGTAAAGCCACAAGGACTCACAGGCGGTAAAGGCGTAAAGGTAATGCCTGAGCATTTATCAACCTACCAAGATTGCATTGATTATGCTTCTTTTCTTCTCAAGAAAAAAAACCACAGCGAAAAAGTTCTACTGGTCGAAAAACTGCAAGGCATAGAGTTTACCATTATGGGAATTACTGATGGTAAAAACCTCATAGTCTCTCCTGCAAGTTACGACTATCCCTTTCGGCATGAGGATGACATGGGAGCAGGAACTGGAGGCATGGGGTGCTTTACTGATTCAGAGAGAAAACTCCCGTTTATGAGCGACAAGGATTTGGATGATTGTAAACTCGTAATGCAGAAGATCATTGATGAAATAAGATCAAAGAATCTCTTATTCAACGGTGTTCTGAATGGTGGATTTTTCAAAACACAAAACGGTATCAAGTTTATGGAATTTAATGGACGCTTTGGTGATCCTGAAGGGTTGAATATTCTCAGCATTCTTGATGAATCTTTTTCTGAACTAATAGTGCACCTTTGGAACAAGACACTGTCTGAAGATGCTGTCTCTTTTGTCAAAAAAGCTAGTGTTACCAAATATTTGGTTGCAAAAGAATATCCCGATGAAAGTAATAAAGCAATTTCTTTTACTATTAATGAAAAAGCCATCGCTGACCTTGGTGTACAGATATTCTTTGCCTCCTGCATAAAAACAGGGCCACATCAATACGAAACCCTAAAAAAATCAAGAGTTGTTGCATTTAGTGCTGTCTCAGAGACTATCGAGGATGCTTCATCTCGGATAAACAAGGCTATTGACACACATGTCAAAGGTGAATTGGAGTACCGACGCGATATTGGCTCTCAAAAGAGCCTGGAAAAATTAAAAAGAATCATAGGAGAATGGCAAGATGGATAAAAATGAACACATCCACATCAAAAGATAGTAAACAAATAGTATTTTGTAAGTTTAGGTCTTCTGACTAGAACATCTAAAATTTGTGCTCAACCTAAACTCTTACAGTATTTTGCATTGACATTAATTATGCCACTTTTAGTAAAATGGTCTGCATTTAACAAAAATCGCTCTTAATGTCAAGTTTTGTTGTCATGTAAAGAACTGAGATTATTTTGGTGAACTTTGAATAATCATCTTGCTTTCTCATGTTGTGCAAAAATACAAACGTTTGGACATGTAATTCCAGATTAAACTTGTTGACTCTACTGTGCTATACCATCCACAGTCCAAGATATGCTGTTCTGCACTCACCGTTGTTGGTATGCGCATCATCTCTTGCATATTCATCGAGACTAATTTACTGTATGATGTTTACCCCAAAGATTTCAAAGAATGATACGCCCCAAACTCGTCTGTGTTGATGCGAGATCTTTTTGATATTACATTACAAACAAGGCTTGCAATGGATGAATACTTTTGAGGTAGCCTCAAATATCGTATCAGCACCTCGTTGATGATGGCACAAAATCATCGGGAAATCTCGATCAAACTTGCCACATCCCGGTAGCGGTTTTACTGCACGTCTTTTTGGCAGTCTTTCTGATGATATGATGATGCTGGATTTTAAGAGTTACAGGAATTTATATACAGAAACAAATGTGTGGTGACATGAAGGTTGTAGTTATTTCCGGAAGTCCAAGAAAAAATGCCAATACGCAAGTTATGATGAAATATGTTTACGAGTATGTTAAATCAAAAAACCAAGACACAAAATTGATCAATCTTTCAGATGGGCAAGTTGAATGCTATAAAGGACCTGATGAAGAATACAATGAGGCTACAAAGACTGCATCAAATGAGATTACGGATGCGGATGTTTGGATAATTGGAACTCCTATCTACAATTCGTTTTTTAGTTCAGCATTAAAAAATTTGTTTGAATATATCAATTATAAAAAGACTGCAGGAAAGATAGCTGGAATGGCAATTTTAGCTTCTGGAGATATTGGTTTTACTGATGTCCAGACATTAATCACACAACTGTTGTCATACTTTAGAGTAGTAACAAATCCAAAGGCCGTATTTCTAACCACAAAATCCATTACGGATAATTCTGTTTCAGATATCGATGCACAAAATAGACTAAAAGAGATGGTAGATGAAACTTTGGAAATTGCCTCCAAACTGCTTCAGGACTAGGACTTGGACATACTATGAGGATTTTGGCAGTATGTCACCATCAAGAATATTCCTAGTTTGATCTTTCTCAGAGTTTGTTTTGAATCTGTATTCACAAGAACTATTTTCATTTACAGTAGCCTGAACAAAAGTATCCCTCAATAGCAAGTCTCGTAAAGTTTGCAAAAGTAGTTCTCTCACATATAGATATTTTTTAGCGGCGATAAATTGAAGACTTGTAATCGGAGGTATGTTGCTCCTGGCAAAAACTGTATTTTTAGACATTATAAAATGACCATATTTAGAATAAAAAATTTCTTCTGATTCGTTTATGTTCAGAGCCAAAGATATTAACACAGAGTAGGAATCACAGTATTGAGTTTGAAGAGAGATCCGACTGAATTATGTTCATGTAAATGCCATTATGGTGGTGCAGTAAGCTGTCCGAGTTGCAAGAGCAATCACGGCATGGAATGTTGTCATTGTAAAGATTAGAACCGGTTACCTTTCTTTTAGAAGATAAAACTTTTAGATTAGTCAGTTCAATTTTCAATGATTCAATCTGAACCAGAGTTTGCAGGTTGGAAATTTCTTCATTTAATCTTTCAATTTCACTACCTTTTAGTTTCACAGATTTTTTTAGATCATTTAGTTCAAAAGACAATTCATTTTGAACTTGTTTTATTTTTGAAGAGCTAACTTGGCTACCCAAAGTTGTGGTAACAGTGGTTTGTGTATTACTCAAGCTTTTTTTTCAATGCCAGTGTGCATTGGTGCCTGCTTTTGTATGTAATCCATACTTTTTTGGGACAACCAGCACATCAATGTGAGAAACCATGTAATAGGAACTATCACAATAAATGTAAAATTCAGATCTGGTGCAAAGTCAATAAAGTATGGCCATAATCCAGTTAGTGTTGCTGCAAAAACACCAACTGACAGAGTAGACAGATGGTTGTAGAAATACCCCATTATTAATTTGAAAAAATCATTGTTTATAACAGTAGTGCTAAAAATCACAAAAACTCTTTTCCGGAAATCATTCCCCCCCTCCAACTAGGCGTACATTCTGGATATACTATTGTATGCACAGGTATCGTGGAACTCTGCTGATTTCATCTGTTTCAGACTCAAATCATAACCTAGAAAGGCCTTGATCGCAAATTCTGCAAGTATTTTGTGTCTTTGATAAATACAATGACAAGGCGACATCTGATTGTTTATTCGTATGTATCGACATCACCTGATATCACTAGTTGATATAGTCAGATTCTTTGATTTTTACTAGTCCGTATCTCTTTATCATACTCTTACAACTGAAAAATCCATCATCTTGTTGTCATTCCATCACCTGAATATCGAGATTTAATTTCCAACATTCAATGGTTTTATGCTCATTTTACCAATAGAGTTCATGCGTAATTGACCAAAATAACAAACAACGTATGAATCAAGCAAATAACATGTTTTATGCCTATAACGTCCAACTAATCTAGTCGATTCAGGTGTAAGGGTCAATACATACGTTTATTCTAATGCATGCTTTGTCAATTGCACCATGAAAACCAGTACCGTTCTCTGAGTCTTGTTGATTCTCTTGTATATTGCAGAAAAATTCAGAGCATCCTTCTCCAAAACCCTCCTCGCCGATTCTTTGTAGTTACTTGTATGCAGCATCAGCTACACGGTTTGCAGATGACAAAACAAGACAGAGATTGTTTTTTTGGTATGAATAAAGTAAATAACATGTTTTATGCCTATAACGCCTTGACTATTCTAGTCGAGTTGGACGTAAAGGTAGACACATACTTTTTTTGCAGAGAACCACAGACCTTAAACCCAGACCTTAAACCCACAGACAGAGACCAGTCAGATGGGAGACAAGTAGCACGCACATGGATTCATTAGGATGTATGTAATGAGAGTATTGCGAAATAATCTTTGAATAGAACACAAAATCATAAAATAATTTAATTAAAAAGAAAAAAGAGTCGAATTTATTCGTCTTTTTCTGGAATGGTTGCTTTAGGCATGTCAGACTGTAAGATTTGGATTTTTTGTAATAAATCAGTTCTCAGATCTCTTGCAACTCTTCTTACAGTTGGTCTTGGAACACCAAGTTTGTCAACAACTTTGGTATAGAGATCCTGTTTGTCAGTTACTCCTCTATCAAGATAAGAATTAATTGCTTCTTTAATTATCGTGCTTTGATTTGTACGATTCAACAATACTAAATTTTATTTGTTCTATATAAGACTATAACTTTCTGAATTTCAAAATGTCATATATTAAATTTAGATTTCTGTACCAAGTAAAAAAATAAAAATTCCCTGTCTTCAATGATAAATTTATCCACGAAAAACGCATTGATAATTATAAATTTTTCAACATACCTGAGTTATCTATAATAATTCTCAAGACAGTTCTCACACAAGACTCTTATGATAAGAAAATGGATAAATTTTTGATGACTGTAGCAAATATCGAAACCAACTTTGGAAATATTTCATTTGAGCTTCTGTCAGGGTTGGCACCAGAGACAGTTAGAAATTTTGAAAAATTGAGCAGGGATGGATTCTATGATGGGACTCTTTTTCACAGAGTTATTCCTGGATTTATGATTCAGGGAGGCGATCCAAATACAAAGACAGATAACAAAGGTTCATGGGGAACAGGCGGACCCGGATATAGCATAAAGGCTGAATTTAGTTCAAGATCTCATCTGCGAGGCATAGTTTCTATGGCCAGATCGCAGGATCCAAACAGTGCAGGCTCGCAATTTTTCATAGTAACATCTGATAGCACATCTCTTGATAGAGAATATACTGTATTTGGAAAAGTGATAGAGGGCATGGATATTGCAGACAAGATTGCAAATCTCAAGAGAGATGGTAATGACTGCCCTTTAGAAAAAGCACAAATGATTCATGTAACTGTGAAATAAATGAATACAAGTATTTTCGGATTTCTAATTATTTTATTGGCGATATCCATTATTTCTGTAGCTGATGCTCAAATTTCACTTGGTGAAAAAGCTGTACAAAAATCCGTAGAGGTTTTTTTAAGTTCAACTGGTGATGTTCATGTCAAGCATGTTGCTAGTCCATCAAATCTCCCAAAAGATCTTGAATTAATACTTGGGACAGTTTCAAATCTTTCAGTAACAAATGAGCAGGGAGAAGAAGAGTTGTTTTCGTTTTTAGGGGACAATAAAATACTAATTCAGCCATCCAGAGAAAACTCTATTATTGAATACGATCTTAAAGATGTACTTTCTCAAACAGATGACGTATGGGCATGGAGTTTCAGGTATCTTGAAATGACCAGTTTTATTTTTCCCAAAAAAGTTGATTTGGTATTTGTTAATGAACAACCTGTTTATCTTGATAAGGGTAAAGGAATTACATGTCATGGTTGCCAAATGGTTTTGGAATATTCCGTTAATGAACCAAAAATTTTCAAAGATGTGAGATGGAAGGATCAAGAGTTCGTTGTAGGAATTAAGAGTCACTCTGAGATTGACGGATTTATTTTTGATCAGCCAGCAAAGAGCATTACTTTTGATGTTTCTGAAAAAAACAGACTTGTCACCACAATATTTCCATCAGAATTGTTGGGGGAACCATATATAGTATTTCTTGATGGTGAAAAAATTAACTTTCATAAATATGCCAATAATGGAACTCATGTCTGGCTTGGCATACAGCCCGAGACCGCAGGAGAGGTTGTAATTATAGGAGCCACGGTGATTCCTGAATTTCCAATATTTGCACCATTGGCAATAGGATTTTTGATTATTCTTGTCGTACCGCTGGTAAGAAAATTCAACCTCCGCTAGAACCACACGAACAGAAACCATATTCATCGATTCTGACATTACAAACCGGGCATTTTTCACCATATTCCACTTCCCATGGTTCCTTTCCATAAAGCTTGAAATGATCGTCAATTTCTAATGGTATGTCCCTTTTCTTTTCCAATAATTTGCATATACCCATCCATAGCATAAGTCTTTTGAAGTTTACAGAGACAGAAATGCGCTGCGCTGGCAGAATCAAAAGATGTGGGGCAGATAAATTAAAAAAACCATCAGCTGCCATTTTGTACAAGTTCTCAGAGATATTGGATAATGCCAGGAAATATTCAAAATCAAAACACAAGATACAACGAGTCAAATATACGGATTATCTGTTTGAGCAGTTGATTATATAATAAAACGATACCGGCGTGGTATGACATTATGAAAAAGTTTGGAGTAAAGCTGAAAAACGCACGAAATGACCTGTTTACATGTGATGTGTCCTGGCGTGCCATCAACAAACAATGATGCGAAAAACTCTATTCGAAAATGTGTCATGCAGAGAAATGTATGGGGTCAGCTGAAAAGTGAAAAGGGGATGAAGATGCTTTCAGTATTTCTGACATGTTTTGAAACATGGAGAATCAGGGATCAGAACAGCCTAGTTGAGATGGGAAAATACATTTAGATGCTTGATTCATACCGTTTTTTAATACCTCTTTACAATTTGAATAAAATTGCCATTTGTGAATTTCCGGATTTTACGAGTTGCAATTTGAAGAACAAAAAATGGTCTAACTTAATATAAGGAAATTCGAGACCGATCACATTGACTTTCGATAAAGGCTCATTAATCTTGGTTGATTTTACTGCAAGTATAAAAGATAGTGATGAGGTCTTTGATACTACCCGTGAAGAGGATGCAAAAAAATATTCTATTTATGAACAACAGATCAAATATCAACCACGACTAGTTTCTATCGGTGAAGTATCTTATCTTGTTTTCGCAGGAATAGAAGATACACTTGCAAAAACATCTGTTGGAGATAAACTTACAATTGAAGTCACACCTAGCAAGGGGTTTGGCGAAAGAGATACTAAAAAAATTAGAATGATTCCTATTCGAAAACTAGGTGATGATGCAGAAAAAGTTTCTGTAGGTGATACAATTGATGTTGATAACAAAAAAGGGATTATTCGTTTTATCGGGTCTGGTAGAGTCAAAATAGATTTCAACCACAAATATGCAGGAAAAACAATTCTATATGATGTAAATGTAATAAAATCACTTGATACTCCAAGTGACAAGATAGACGAAATTCTTAAAAACAAACTTACCGTAAAGAACTCAAAAATTGCATTTGAATTAAAGGATAAAGAAGTAAACATTACAATTCCTGAGGAAATTTTACGTATAGAGAATTTACAAATGACAAAGTACTTTATCCAATTAGATATTTTCAAGTTTGTCCCAACTTTGGAAAAAATTAGTTTTGTTGAAATACATGTCAACAAACAACAGTTGAGATAAACAACTCTCAATCGAGTCTTTTGATTTGGTGAAACTAGAATCGCTCTTAATGTCAAGTTTTGTTGCTCACTTTGTAACTGTTTTTCAAACGTAAAAAATCAATATGAAGAGTGATCATAGTTTTTGTGAATGTCTTTGGACTACTTGCAATAATACTTGACGAGAAGGCTTGTGCCAGCCTATTTAGAAATGAAAGATGAAATGGGAACATTTTATGTCCACGCTGCAAATCAAATGACATAAAAAAATATGAAAAATATGCGATTCATCTTTAGCGATATTTCTGTCACAGCTGTGGCTGCACATTCAACGACAAGACCGGAACTATATTGGTATGAATCAACAAAGAACATGTTTTATGCCTATAACGTCTTGACTGTTCTAGTGGATTTAGGCGTAGAGGTTGATACATACCAAAAAAGATATAAGACAAAAATACTAGTTATAGCTCCAAAACTCTAGACAATTACACAAATTGCCTAAATCAAATTACATTGGTACCCTTTGCAAGACTTTGCGCTCTTTTTTTAGTCATTTTAATTTCTTTTAAAATTGTATATCTTTCTGGTCTTAATCCTTGTGCAATAGTTAGAGCTTTTACTATTACATCTGGTTCAAGACCGATCTGTTTTGCAGTTGTTGGAGCTCTGACATTCTTTAATGTCTTTACAATCCCTTTCCAATCCTGTCCTTGTAATTTTGCCATCATGATCGAACCAACTCCGCATTTTTCTCCATGCAGTCCAATACCTGGAGCAATCTTGTCAAGTGCGTGTGAAAAAAGATGCTCTGCACCAGAACATGGTCTACTACTTCCTGCAATACACGATGCTACTCCTGCACTGATCAATCCTTCTACAATTATCCTTGCGTCCAATCCTTCCTTGGCAAATTTAGAAGAATTCTCCATAACCATCTTGGCACTCATCATGGCCAAATCTGCTGCATATCTTCCATAATATTCCCTCTTCCTTTTGTGACCTAGCTGCCAGTCTTTTACTGCTATAATGTTTGCAACGAGATCTCCGCATCCACTAGATAACAATCTAGTGGGAGCTTTTCTAATTATATCAATATCTACAAAAACACCCATGGGTGCAGATGCCACAACTGAATGCGGCAGGTCGCTTTTTACAGAAACAAACGGACTTGCCATTCCGTCATGAGATGCTGCAGTAGGCAAGCTCACCAACGGCTTGCCTAAATTATATGAAATCATCTTTGCTGTATCCACAGAACGGCCTCCACCAATACCGACAATCAACTCTGAATCATCCTTTTTAACCTCTTTTTGAATTCTATTCCATGACTCTATCTGATTATCTCTTGATGTATGCCAGACAAACCGAATTTTTTTTAATCCAAGCGATTTTTCAATTTTTTTCCTTAAAACTCTCTGAACGTTTACCCCGGATATAAGAGAAATTTTTTTAGGCCTATTTAGTCTATTTAAAAATCTTCCAAAATCACAAATATTCTTCTCACCAATCTCAATGAGTCTGGGCAATTCCATTGTATGTGATTGCATACGATCCAACTTTTTTGCCATTATTTACGATTTCAAGAGATCAAAAAGTTATTTAAAAGGGTGACTTGCTACCTACTTTATCTTAATAGGTGTATTTTTTGTCAAATAACGTTGAAGAAAAAATCTTGCATGGGACTACCACTGTAGGTATCAAGGCCAAAGACGGTGTCGTATTATGTGCTGATATGAGAGCCAGTGCAGGCTATTTTATTGCAAATAATAACACAATGAAAATCCAAAAAATCGACCTACACGCAGGATTAACCCTGGCCGGTGGTGTGGCAGACGCACAAAATATCGTTGATATTCTACGTTATCATGCTAATCTACACAGGGTTGAAAAACAAGACTCGATCTCAATTCATTCTCTTGCAAGACTCTGCTCTCTGATATTTCATCAAAACAGAGGCTATCCATTCATGGCCGATATCCTGCTTGGCGGTTATGATGCAAATGGCCCTGCATTGTTTAACATTGACATGTTTGGTTCAGTTGAAGAGAAATCATATGTCACAACTGGCAGCGGTTCACCAGTGGCTTATGGTCTGCTTGAAGAGGAATATAACAAAGAAGTTACAGTTAAAGAGGCAAAAAAAATAGCTCTACGAGCTGTCAAGGCCGCTATAGTCAGAAATATTGGTACGGGCGATGGAATCAACATTGCAGTAATGGATAAAAATGGGTTTCTTCTTTTGAGCGGTGAGCAAAAGAAAGCAACTATCAAACTTTAGTGATTTAATGCAAAAAAAACAAAACGAATTACCTTCTAGCCAAAATATAATGGCCACCATACTGCAAAGTATTCCCAAAGAGGCAAACATTACAAAAATAGAATACGAAGGACCGCGAATCGCCCTTTACACAAACACTCCTCGTTATCTGATGGAAAACAATGAAACAATATCGAATCTTGTAAGTGTAATTAAAAAAAGAATTGTTGTAAGAACTGACGAATCAATTAGAAAACCTGAAGATGAATCCAGACGAATCCTTGCAGAATGTGTTCCAAAAGAAGCAAATCTGCAGGGAACCATCTTTGATACGACTACTGGTGAAGTCTCAGTTGAGGCGAAAAGACCCTGGCTGTTACAAAGGGATGCAAAGGAATTCAATCATGCAGAAGTCACTGAGAAAATAGGGTGGAAATTACGTATCAGAAAATCCACAACCATACCCTCACGTACAATTCAAATAATTAATGCAACTCTGAAACAATACTCTTCTGAGAGAAGCACTCAGCTTAAACAGGTTGGCGATGAGATTTTCAGGCCTAGACTCTCTGAAAGAACCGAAGTCTCCCTTTATACGCTTGGCGGATTTGGCCAGGTTGGCAGATCCTCCTTGTTATTATCCACTCCTGAAAGTAAGATCCTAATTGATTGCGGAATTAATCCTGGCGCACGCTCGCCAATGGATGCATTTCCAAGACTGGATTCCCTAAATCTGACACTAGATGAACTTGATGCAATAGTAATCGGGCATGCACACTTGGATCATACCGGATTTCTCCCAGTATTGTGCAAATATGGCTACAAGGGCTCGATTTACTGTACGGAACCAACCCTTCCCATGATGAATCTGATCCAATTGGATGCAATCAAAGTAGCTGCTGCACAAGGCAGAACTCCAATTTACTCAGAACGGGATGTCAAACAGGTCATGAGACAGACAATTACCCTGCAATATGGTTCTGTCACTGATATCTCTCCTGACATTAAATTGGTTCTTGCAAATGCAGGCCATATTCTGGGCTCTGCCTTGTGTCATTTTCATATCGGAAATGGCATTCACAACTTTGTCTATTCAGGCGATATAAAATTTGGAAAAAGCATCCTGTTTGAAGCTGCTAGCTGGAATTTCCCAAGAGTAGAGACATTGTTGATTGAAAGTACATATGGTCTTAAAGAGGATATCCAGCCAAGCAGACAAGAAGTTGAATCTGCTTTCATCAATGCAGTAAACAACACTCTGGCAGACGGAGGCAAAATTCTGATACCAATTCCAGCAGTTGGTCGTGCACAAGAGATCATGATGGTAATTGATCATTACATGAAATCAGGAGAAATGATTGAAGCGCCAGTCTTTACAGAAGGAATGATCTCTGAGGCATCAGCCATCCATGAATCATATCCAGAATATCTTGCAAAAGAGCTCAAGCAAAAGATCTTGGAGACTGATGACAATCCTTTTGATTCTGAATATTTCACCAACATTGAGCATGTAGATGCTAGGGAAGAACCAATGAGGGAAAACTCTCCGTGTATTATCCTGGCAACATCCGGGATGCTAGAAGGCGGTCCTGTCCTGGAATATTTTAAAAACATTGCACCTGACAAAAAGAACAAGGTATTGTTTGTCTCTTACCAGGTTAACGGAACCATGGGAAGAAGAGTTCTTGATGGTTCCAAACACGTATCCATGTTGGGAAAAGAAGGCAAAGTCGAAGTTGTCACCATCAATAGCAGTGTTGAAAAACTAGACGGATTCAGCGGTCACAGTGATTATAATCAGCTGATGTCATTTGTACAAAGACTACGACCAAAACTTCGCAGAGTCCTAGTCAATCACGGAGAACGCAAAAAATCAGAAAATCTTGCCATGAATATCAAACGAATGTACAGAATCCCTGCACATTATCCTCAAGTTCAAGAAGCGATAAAATTATTTTAGATCGTATTCTGGTTTCCAGATTTTTATGTTCGATGGGGCAACAATAATTCTCTCCTCGCCCAACCTTGCAATATCTGCACCGGCAGTCTTTGCAATGGTGTATATCTCTTCGACTACCTTGCGAAGCTGTTCGACATTCTTTTGTGCCAACGGCGTAACTCTTAGAACCAAAATCATGTCCTTTTTGATATCCTCCTTGATGGACTGGATATCGCTGACATCCTTTATGGTTATGGCCTTTAGATATGTAGGGGTTTCTTGTTTTTGCATTACTGTCGAAAATTTGTTATACTCCTTCAAAAACTCTTCCTTAATATCAATTAATTCTTAAAAAATTTCACGCCTACATTCTGAATTTGATGTAAGATTGCTCTTTTGCACTTTTTGTGCTGATTTCCACAGACGAATCCCTATCTTTGGCCAGGACAATCCCGTGCTGATCTTTTGGCGCATCAGAGTATCTTAGTGTTACAGAGGATGCAAATTCTATGTGGGCTCTAGCATTACTGCCACGTAAAATTGAAACCGGTCCTACATAGTCCTTGGCTTCAAGCAAAATATCCCCTGGTAACGCAATTGCTTTGATCATTTCATTTTCGTCCTTGTTTCTTCCAACAACAAACTTTGTCTGCTCGTCTAATCTGAAATGTCTTCCAACTTTTAGCAAATCGATATCATTAATCGTCGGAGTTTCAATGTGCTCAAACAGATCTTTTGCCTTGATTCCGAATTGCGGTTCTGTCAACATACAACCGCCACCTGCATTGGGAGGATTTTCAATTCCATATTCTTTTGCCATCTGTAACTGTGTTCTTCTTGTTCTACCCTTTATCATTCCAAGATTTTCTCTTTTGATCAATCCTTCTTTTTCCGGATCTGTCCTTGGTAGTAATCCAGCTGATAACGGTCTTACAATTTTTCCAACAAGATCCGATTCTTTCTCAATAGTTCTCAATGCCGCTCCGTGCTGACTCATTGGACGTTGACCTAATACTTCGCCTGATATGATAAATTCTGCTCCGATCTCATCCATGTGTTTTTTTGCAGCATCAAACATCATGGATCTGCAGTCAACACACGGATTAAAACCGGCACCAATTCCGTGTTTTGGATGTTTTAGCATCTCAATGTATTCATCACCAAGATAGACTGTCTTTAAATTGACATTAAGGTCATCGGCCCTCTCTCTGATTTCAAATCCGCATCCTCTCCCACAATCAAAATCACAGAAAGGAGTCTTTATTGCAACAGCTGAAACTTCAAAACCTTGTTCTTGCATCATTCTCACTGCAAGTTGACTGTCTAGTCCTCCTGACAGTAGCGCAACTACTTTCTTTTTCTCTTCTACCACAAGTTACAATCAAAATTTCCATATACAAACTTTACATATGAGACCTTTCATCATACATAAATTAAGAAACAAAGATTTTCGTGTGTGATACAGCGCAGAAAAAACCTTCTAAAACATGCACAAAAGATCGACTGTGACACGCTAGTCGCATTTGAACCTGAAAATCTGTTTTACATGACTGGATTTTGGGGTGAGGCAATAGGATTGCTTGAAAAAAATGGAAAAACAACCATTATTGCTCCAGAACTTGACGCGCAAAGAGCTAGAGACGAGTCTGAGGACTGTGATGTAGTCACAGCAGAGCGCAGAGATGGTCTGATCTCCTCTCTTGTGGAAAAAATCAGGAAAAATCAGGTCTGTACTGACTGCCAGAATTATCCCGCCATGTTGTCTCTGAAAAAAACCATTCCAAAGATAAAATCATCCACAGAGCCATTTTACAATTCCCGCATGATTAAAGATGAAAAAGAGATCCAGATACTCAAAAAAGCCTCTAAAATCATAGATGAAATGTTTGATGTCTGCTCAAAAAAGATGAAAATTGGCCAAAAAGAATCAGAATTACAGACAATTTTGATGAAATATGCAATGGAGCAGCAAATGTTTGATACCGGATACAGGCATACGCTTAATCCTCTAATTATTGCCGGAGGTCCTAATGGCGCTCTTCCTCACGCCCAAGTTACCCAGAGAAAATTCAAAAAAGGTGATCTTGTAGTAACTGATCTTACCCTGCGATACAAGGGGTATGTCTCTGATGCAACTAGAACATTTGCACTAGGAAAAATTTCGGCCCTGGCAAATGAGGTATATGAAATAGTTCAAGAATCCCAAAAACTTGGCCTAAAAGCTGTTAAACCAAATACGAATTGTAAGGATGTAGACTCTGCTTGCAGGAGATACATTGAAGAGAAAGACTATGCTCAATACTTTATTCATTCCACCGGTCATGGAATCGGACTAGAGGTGCACGAGCTTCCGACTGTTTCACACAAAAGTGAAACAACGTTAAAAGAGAGTATGGCAATTACTGTGGAACCGGGCATCTATATTGAAAACAAATTTGGAATTAGAATAGAAGATTCGTTGATTGTCAGAGATCAGCCTGCTGTGATGCACAAATTTACCAAAGATCTGCTCACAATTTGAGCCTAATCGTAATAGTCTACCAGGTTGATGATGTATTTTGATTTCTGATTGTTTGGCGTGATCCTCTCAGAACTCGTATTCACATTCCAGTCATAGTTCATCTCTCCCTTGTGTGACTTGAAGTTCAAAATAACCTGGTACTCTTTTGAATCCATATCTGACACAATCAGCTCAACCTCGGTCTTTTTGTTGTCGTAAATTTTTTCATCCGGGTATTCCTCGCTAATTTTCATTGAAATTGCACCCATTACAGTTAATCCGGAATCATTTGGTCCGTCATATTTCATCAGGATATCAACAACCTGCTGTTCTTTTGATGTTAGTTCTGGAAAACTACTCTCCAAATTACCCTTGATTAAATCAGGAACTACAAACAGCATGAATAACCCCATTATGCCAAGATAAATTGGCGCTCTCTTTCTAAGAAATGCTTTAAAATCGGATTTTTTTGGTACTTTATCTTTTCTGTCCTTGCCCATTTCCTTCTCCGAATTTCTAGTGTTTTGCAGTTAAAATTAAAACTTGCCATGGAAAAACAATTCTGGCGTCCTTTTTTGTGTACTGGGCTGTCTTTTCTTTTACCATCTGTTTTAATTCCTTTCTCTCTGAATGCCCCAATGCACCTATCTTCTCTTTTAGAGGCTTTGAGACGTATCTGATATAGTTCCTCCAATAATCCTCAAATTCTCCAGGACTGTAATGAAAAACAAATTCTTTTACAGTTATCTTTGAGAATCCCGCTTTACTGGTCTCTTTCCTTAGTGCAGATTTTGTACCGAATCTGTCAAGATTTGGCGAGCCGGGAGGGACATAATCTGGAATAAATTCAGTTACCGAATCCAAAATGCTGCTAAAAAAAGGGACCCTCTCTTTGCTTCCGTGAACTGAAATTCCTATCCTGCCTGATTCTTTGAGACTGTCTCTCATATTTTTTAGTGCCTTTTGGGCATTTGGAAAAAAGAACAGTGCATATTGGCAAGTAACAATATCAAATTTCTTTGAAAAACAAAATTTTTCTGCATCTGCATTGATAAAATCCAGATTCGTTCTTTTCTGATTCCATCTCTCTGCTATTCTGATTGCAGTAATCGAAGTATCAACACCTACAACATGTCCGGTATTGCCGATCTCTCTTTGAATTCTTTTTGTCACTACGCCTGTGCCGCACGCAACATCTAGTACTGTGTCACCCTTGTTGATGTCTACTTGTTTTATTAATTTTGCAGTACTTTGGAACGGTCCCCTATCTGCACTGGCCCATCTTTTATGATAACGTGGAGCAACCTCGTTCCAAATTTTCATGTTTCTTTGTTTGTATTTTGAATGGGCGAGTCTCATTTGCAGGATCACTTGCACTGGCGTATTTTATCTAATCTCCTTCGGGATAGATTCCGAGTTTCATAATGGTGTTCATGTCCGATCTTGCAGTTTTTCATCTGTGATTTTAATTTGGTTTTTGTATGTATCAACCTCTACACCTAAATCCACTAGAATAGTTGTCAAGACGTTATAGACATAAAACATGTTCTCTGCTTGATTCATACCCTTTTATATACTAGTTTTATGGTGTAATCAATAATGAAAAAACTATGTCTAATCTTCATGTTTTTAATATTAGCACTTGGATCGTTGTCTGTTATAACATACCAAAATGTATCTGCAACTGGAGAGGAAATCGTATCAAACACAATAGAAATCAATAACAATACAGCAAATGGCCCCGTCTTGAATGATGGTGATAACTTTGGATCCTCGATTGCAAACATTGGCGACCTGAACAATGATGGTATATCAGATATTGTAGTTAGTGCACATAATGATGATACTGGCGGTACTAGTAGTGGTGCCATACATGTACTGTTTATGAACAGTAATGGAAGTGTATCAAATATAATAGAAATCAATAACAATACAGCAAACGGCCCCGTCTTGAATGATGGTGATGGGTTTGGATTCTCGATTGCAAACATTGGCGACCTGAACAATGACGGTACATTAGATATTGCAGTTGGTGCACTTGGTGATGATGCTGGCGGTACTAATAGAGGTGCCATACATGTACTGTTTATGAACAGTAATGGTACCGTATCAAACACAATAGAAATCAATAATCTTACAGCAAACGGCCCTGTCTTGAATGATGGTGATCTTTTTGGATCATCGATTGCAAACATTGGCGACCTGAATAATGACGGTACATTAGATATTGCAGTTGGTGCAACTCGTGATGATGCCGGCGGTCCTATTAGAGGTGCCATACATGTACTGTTTATGAACAGTAATGGTACCGTATCAAACACTATAGAAATCAACAGCAATACAGCAAGCGGCCCTGCCTTGAATGATGGTGATCTTTTTGGATCATCGATTGCAAACATTGGCGACCTGAACGGTGACGGTACATTAGATATTGCAGTTGGTGCAACTAGTGATAATGCTGGCGGTCTTATTAGAGGTGCCATACATGTAATGCTTATGAACAGTAGTGGTACCGTATCAAACACAATAGAAATCAATGATCTTACAGCAAACGGCCCTGCCTTGAATAATGGTGATGGGTTTGGAATATCGATTGCAAACATTGGCGACCTGAACGGTGACGGTACAATAGATATCGCAGTTGGTGCAGATTATGACGATGCTGGCGGTTCTAATAGTGGTGCCATACATGTAATGTTTATGAACAGTAATGGAAGCGTATCAAACACAATAGAAATCAATAACAATACAGCAAACGGCCCCGTCTTGAATGATGGTGATGGGTTTGGAATATCGATTGCAAACATTGGCGACCTGAACAATGACGGTACATTAGATATTGCAGTTGGTGCAACTCGTGATGATGCTGGCGGTCCTAATAGTGGTGCCATACATGTATTTTTTATGGCTGATATAATTCCGCCAACCATAATCAACATCACATCAAATACCACATCTTCTGGTGTACTCAAGGTGGGCGATACCATATCATTCACATTGACTCTGGATTCAGCTGAGAATGGTGCTAGCATTAATGGCGCTTACAACTCTGTACCATTATCTTGGAACAGTATCGACAACGGAACCACATACACTGCAACATACACCATATTTGAAGGAGACGCGGATCAGATCACACCACTACAAATTACAGGTGTAACAATCACAGATAGTGCAGGCAATACGAGCTTGCCATTTGATGGTACTGACATACTAGATACCATTGATGCAAACTCTCCCCAGTTCTCTAGTGCCCAAACCCTCTCAATTTCACAGATTGCAATCACGCTAGATCATAACGTTACAGACTCTGCTGCCACTCCTAATGACTTTACACTTGGAGGGGTCACTGGTGCTTCAATTGATTCCATCGTGTCTGTCTTGAATAATACCATTACACTTGATGTCACTGGTACGACAATCTCTGATAGTGATAATGTGACTATATCTTATGCCAGAACGTCTGGATCATTTGATGATGTGTCTGGCAATTCATTGCTAAACTTTGCAGAAAATGTAACAAACAATCTGGACTTTACTCCTCCAATCATAACCCTGAATGGAGACAACCCACAAATAATCGAACTTGGTGAGGACTATACAGAACTAGGCGCAACAACTAGTGACGGCTCGCAAGTAACCATTAATGCTACTGAATTCACTAATGCTATAGGCATCTACTCTATCTATTACGACTCTGTTGACGCATCAGGGAATCGTGCCACCCAAGTTGTCAGGACTGTAAGTGTGGTTGAGGCCACCATACCTACATTCTGCGCACCTCCTGGCTCTGGAGACTGGATTATAGATGTTAGTTGTACAGTTAATGCCAGTGCAACTGCCCAAGAAAATGTGATTGTTCAAAACAATTCGATTTTAATCATTCCTTCTGAAATTACTTTGGATATTGACTTTGCAGCATTTAATCTGACAGTACAGTCTGGCAGTGGAGTCTTGATTAAATCTGGTGGAACAGTCACCTGATATCACTCGTTGGTATAGTCAGATTCTTTGATTTTTACTAGTCCGTATCTCTTTATCATACTCTTACAACTGAAAAATCCATCATCTTGTTGCCATTCCACCACCTGAATATCGGGATTTAATTTCCAACATTCAATGGTTTTATGCTCATTTTACCAATCAAAAAATCCAAACAATTACAAGTTATTCTACTAGATACAGCATGTCAGTGGTCCAATTGTTCTATTCACAGTAGATAGAAAAGTGCAGTACTTTGTGGAATTGTACCTCGATCTAGCTTTTTTTTGTAATTGTCTAGTTTTAAAGTTCCTTTGTGTTTGTGTCAAAAAAATAACCAGTTTTGACATATCTTGTGCGTAATACTTTAAAACTGTAAACAGTTACCTTTTTTTGTATGCATCAACCTCCATACCAAAATCAACTAGAACATCTACAGACGTTATAGGCATAAAACGTGCCATTTGCTTGATTCATACGATTTTTTTTATCTTCAACTGGTTTTCAAAGTTCTGCTCTTTATCTTTTGTTCAATCTGCTTTTTGATAAACTTTGCAATTCTCTGTTTTTTCATCCATCCAGACACTATAATTCTCTCTGAATCTACAATGATCACCTGATTGCTATGAGGATTTTTTTTGTATCTTGATGAGCCAACATCATTTGCTATTATCATGTCTGATGATGACTCTTTTAATTTTTTTTGAGCGGATTTTACCAATTGTTCTTTAGTGAGATCTGTCTCTGCTTTGAAACCTACAAGCAGCACGTCTTTTTGATATTTTTTAATCTGATCTATAATTTTTGGTGCTTTTTTGAGGCTAATTTTCATCTCATTCTTTGAACTCTTTATCTTGTTCTTGCTAGGATTTGTCGGGGTATAATCTGCAACAGCTGCTGCCATGATTACAATATCGAATTTTTTCCTTAATTCTGTCTTTATCACATCATGCATCTCCTTGCCGGATGTAACATTGATAATCCTTGCACCCTTGGGAGGCTTTTCCTCTCCAGGACCATAAACAAAAGTGACTCTGGCTCCTGCAGAAATCAATTCAGATGCCAGACTAGTTCCTGTTTTTCCTGAACTCTGATTTGTAATTACCCGTACGGGATCTATGTGTTCTATAGTCGGACCTGCAGTCATTAACACCCTTTTATTCTTTAATGCTGATGTGAATCCGAATTTCCTCAGGACGTATTCTAAAACATTTTCTGGTTCTGAAGCTTTTGCCTTACCTTCAATCATTTGTGGCACAAGAAACTCAATCTTTTTTTTCAGAAACCCCATGTTCTTTTTTACAGCTGGATTCTCATACATTGATTCATGCATGGCCAAACACATCAAGATTGGAATTTTTGATCCAAATCCTACAGTAAGTATAGTAGAAATTGGCGTGTCATCAATTCCGTTTGCCAGTTTTCCTAATGTATTTGCAGTTGCCGGATATACTATTATCAGTTCTGCTTGATTATAGTCTGCCAATCTGATGTGCTCTAGCTCACCTGTAAGTTTTGTAATTACCTTGTTTCCTGTAGCCCATTTGAAATAGTCAGGCTGTATTAATTTTGTAGCCGCACTACTTGCAACACAGGTAACATCTGCCCCATGTCTCATGAGTAGTCTTGCAAGTTCTATTGCCTTGTATGCTGCAACACTTCCTGCAACACACAGTACAATTCTCTTTCCGGATAATTCTGTACCATGCGAACTAACAATATCCAAGGATGGGTGATTCTTTGTCTTTTTAACTGCCAATTTGCTCACGTAATTTTTCAAGCTCCTCGTCATCCATGGAAAACCAGTTTTTTTCTGCAGGAAACACGCCTGTTTCTACATCTTTTTTGTAATTCTCAAGGGTTTTTGTGATATCTTTGGATAAATTCATGTATCTTTTTGCAAACTTTGGTTTAATTTTATCGTACATTCCCAACAAATCTTGAAGAACTAGCACCTGTCCGTCACAATTTACTCCTGAACCAATTCCTATTGTAGGGACACTAATCGTCTCAGAAATTATCTCTGCAACTTCGTGGCTGACCATTTCCAATGCAATGCTAAATACGCCTGCTTTTTCAAGCTCTTTTGCATCCTCGATTAATCTCATTGCTGCATCTTTTGTTCTTCCTTGTACTTTGTATCCCTGTGAAAGCGTTGCTGTCTGAGGCTGTAATCCGATATGACCCATTACCGGTATCCCAACATCAACTATGGCACTAATTGTCTCAGCCATAATCAAACCTCCCTCAAGCTTTACTGCATCAGCTCCTGCCTTGATCAGCCTACCGGAATTATTGATGGCATCCTCTATGCTTGCCTGATATGACATGAATGGCAAATCAGATACTAGTAATGAATTTTCTCTTGCTCTGCTGACTGCTTTTGTAAACATACACATTTGATCCATTGTTACGGAAACCGTATTTTCATAACCAAGCATTACCATTCCTGCACTATCACCAACTAACAACATATCAATTCCTGATCTGTCACATAGCAAAGCCAAAGTGTAATCATAACTTGTAATTACTGAAATCTTTTTCTTTTCTTTTTTCATGTTTAGAATATCCAGTACTGTCTTATGCAATTCTGGCTCTCCTTGTAAGGTTGTTTTTTATCTGAATGACATTTTCTGTGAGGTTCTTTTTGTTATCAAAATCATTAACGATTTTTTGAAGGCTTTTCTGGTTCTTTTTGGATAGTTTTTTGGATTCATTAATCAACAGATCAATTGCCCGTGTAACATTATCAACAATTGTAATGTTGGCAGTTTGTGAAGTTCTAGAAAGAGGATTCAGATCAAATGTAATGATGGTCTTTCCTGCCTTTCTTAGTGCCAGTGTCCTGTCTCCGTCTTCTAGGGGAACAACTATAACATCAGCTGCAAAAATTCCGTTTTTATCCACAATCCTTCTAGCTGAATCAATGCCAGATAGCCTTGTAGATGAGGTAATATTTGTGCCTAAAACCTCCCCTGCCCCGTTCCCTCTGAGCGTCTTTATTATTGCCTTCTGTCTCTTTTTGTCTACATAAAACAGGTTTATCTCAAGTTTTGCCTTGATCTGTTTTGATAGTCTTACGATTTGTCTGGGACATAGTGCTGCAATATTTCCATTAACTGAGATTACGGGCATATCTGCCAAAAGAAGTTGTGCTGCTGCAGCCTTTATGGCCCGCTTTGCTGCCTTGCCTGTTTTCTCTCCTAGCAGATAATCAAAAGCTTCTCCCCTACCTTGAGCCAAGAGTCCTTCTTTTGCAACTAGTCCGTTATCAAATCCGTCTACTAGTCTTTCACGAATTAAAAGTGATCTAGCTCTTGGATGTGATTTGGGAATTGATGGCATTTTAACTAATTGCAAAGAACTCTTGCACCCTCGTCATCCAATTCTGATTTTATTATTATTTCGTTAGAATATTTCTGCAATACCTCTAAAACTTTACCTTCATCCTCTTTTGGAATCATTGAAAAAACTGTCTCTCCAAAAAATGCAATTCCGCATTTAATATTGTTTCTAGACAACTCGTCAACTAGTTTCTGCATTCTGGGAGTCATAACGCCTACAAATCTTGCAAATTCCAATGACATGTCCTGAAAATGTTCATAATTTTTTGATTCTAATAGTCTACTTACCATTTTCCCTCCAAGACCGTTAATCTGTGTCAAGCGTTCCTTGATGAATCTATTTGTAGAAATTGGAGAGAAACATATCATGATTGCAGAGATTTTATCCGTAAAGATTTTCTCAACACAACCAATTCCCGGGGCACCAGGTTCAACACGGATTTCAAAACCTCCATAAAATGATGCTAAAACATCCCCCAATCCGGTTTTGCAATTAATTTCTGCATTATGTGCAATTTGTCCAATCATTGTCTTGTCTAATTTTGTTTCAAGAACTTGATCTAATGCAAATGATAGTGATAATGCAACTGCGCTGCTAGAACCCAAGCCATATCCAACTGGAATTGATACCTCGTGTTCAATCTCAAAAAACCTGTCTGAAAATTCTCCAAGCTTTAAGAATTCATTTAAAACAAATTCTGATACATCTGTCTTGTCTGATTGATACCCCTTTGATGTTATTCTAAAGTTTGGTTTTTGACTGTCTTTTGTATCTGCCTTTACTCTTGTTGTAACCCCCTGTTTAATTGAGAATCCGGCTCCCGTGGATCCAAAATTTTCTAAAGAATTTTGACTGTCATCTAAATGGGCCTTGAAAAAGCCTGTGATATGAGCAGGGCAAAATGCTACAGCCTTCATAATTCTTATTTAAATTTTACAGAAAATATAAGAATATGGCTTAAATTAATTAAATTAGTATAAATTGACTAAATTTATTCGACGACTACAAAAAATTGGGAGCAGCATCCTAGTATCACTGCCAAAAGAGTGGGTTGATGCAAATAATCTAGGCAAGGGCAACCAAATTGAGATTGAAACCGGACAGGACAGCATTTTAATATCTGCAAACAAGGAAAAGCGTCCAACAAAAGAACTTGTAATCTCTTATCCGTTACACAAAGAAGAAAATATCGTAGCAAACATTACTGGGGCATATCTTTTAGGATACGATATCATTCAAATAAATTCAAGATTAATCATTCCAGCAGAAGATCGGGAAAAGATTCGTAATTCTATGAGAAGACTAGTTGGAATGGAAATCATTGAAGAAGATGCATCCCATATCAACACACAATTTCTTTTAGATACAATAACACTCAACCCAGAAAAAATTCTCAAGCGAATGAGTTCGATTGCTCTTGGCATGTATGTTGATGCATCAAATGGACTAGTTCTGGATGACAAGTCTACTTTACAAACATTAGCAAAACGTGATGTCGAGGTAAATAGACAGTACTTTTTACTTGTTCGCCTAATTCGTAGTACTCTTGCTGATAAGAGACTAGCCAATGCATTTAATTTAGAAAATATTGATATCATTGACTATAGAGTTGCAGCAAACCTTCTTGAAAATGCCGGTGACTCTATTGTTGAACTCTCAGACTTGATTTATAATTCATCCTTGTCAAAAGAATATTCAAAAAAAATCTTTGATATAGTAAAGGATTTCAACAAACTTGCAGAAAAATCCATTAACGCATTTACAAAACCTGACAGGTTTCTGGCCATTAAAGCAATATCACTACATAAAAAATATCAAGATGAACTCAGCAAACTAAGAGTTACATTGGATAATGAAAAACCGATTCCGATGGATTTTCTTGATCTGGTGTACATGTTTGAAAGAATAGCAAAATCCTGGGCTGATGTTGCAGATCTTGTACAGCCCATTTACCATGAATGATTAATACAGCTTCTTTTTGGCAGCAAAAGTCAAGACCGCACAAATTGTTTTTGAATCCTGAATTTTTCCGGTTTTTATCATTCTGAGCAGCTTTTGCATATCCATCTTTACTACAGATAATATCTCATCATCATCTAGTCTCAAACCGGCAATTTTCTTTAATCCTGAGGCTAAAAAACAGTGAATCTTTTCAGTGTTGTAGCCAATTGACGGATAGTATGTGATTAGCGGGATCATCTTTTTTGCCCTGTATCCTGTCTCTTCTTCTAATTCTCTGAATGCGCATTTTATTACCTCTTCTCCTTTTTCTAATGTCCCGGCAGGAATTTCTAAAACATATCCGTGAGGAAATCTGTGCTGTTTAACAAGAATTACCTTACCTTTCTCATCAAAAGCCAGCATTGCTGCAGCACCTCTGTGTTCTATCATTTCACGTCTGACTCTTTTTCCCTCTATTCTTCCGTCATAAACACAAAGACCTAAAATTTTTCCCTCATAGATCTTTTTCTTCTTCATAAACAAATCTTGGAAATCCTTATTATTTAATTTGTCTGATATGTCAGATGTAGTCCGGATGATTTTTTGAAATCGCTAATGGCCTTTTTTAGCCATTCGGTGTAAAATGAAATCTTTTTTGGAATGAATAAATCAACTGATTTTACATTTTTAACATTTCTGATTTTTTGGGTCAATTCATCCATCTTGATAATGCTATCACTATACATAAACAAGACAATCTGATTTTTTGCAATAAAAGGAATTTGTAAATATGCTTCAGAAAAAGTATCATTCAAATTTTTTAATGTCTCTTTTAGATCACCTTCTATCCAAGTAAGTATGGCATGAGGAATAAAATCCTCAATTTTTCTGGAATTGTAAATCAAGGTGAACTGAATTCCATCATTCTTTTGTAATTTTCCAATGCATCTTGTTATTGTTTTTGTTGACAAGTTTCTACTTTTAGCAACGTCTTCAATCTTTTGTCTGGGATCCTTGATCAATTCCTCTAGAATCTTCAAATCTGTTTTTGTAAGATTTGAACTAAATCCTGAATTCTCTGCTTCAAAGATTGACAGTACTCTGACATCCTTCATCAACTTACTTGCAAGCTCAATTTTTTGTTTCATATTCTCTTTTACAACAATACTACAAACTGAAATTCCACCTACACACGGCACTACAAAATACGGTTCTCCCACATTACTGACCTGATCTAAAATCTCATTGATGTCCTCTCCTGATACGACAAAATACACAACACCATAACCAAATACGGATGGCTCAACTTTGATGAAAAATTCTTCAATTACCTCTCTCTTCTCCATTTTTTGAATTCTAGCACGCACTGCCCCGCCCGACATTCCCAATTTCATGCCTATTTGTCTGTCAGATTCTCTGCAATTGTTTAACAATCTGCTTAGAATTTTCATATCTAAACTGTCCATTTTATCACCCAAGACTACTTTATAGGACACGATAATAACTTTTTTAATATAAAATTGTCACTAATTATAAAATTATACATCATTTACATTAAATATCGGACTTTTTTATTAACTTTATGGATTACAGGCTAAAATTAGCAAAAAGAATGCTTTTCAACAAAAAAGGCAGTTTGATTGGTGCAGTTTTAGCTGTGACAATTGGAATTTTGGTGATTCACGTAAATTTTGTAATATTTCAAGGATTGTTTGATGCTATAGTTAGGGACATTAGCAATTACCGAAATGGCGATGTTCTTGTAACTGACGAGTCTGATTATATTGACAAATCAGATTTATCACTTGTAAACTGGTTTGAACGAATTCAATACGTTAAAGCGGCTACTCCGCGGCTTTCATCGACTGCCGAAATGAATGTGACAAAAAATGGAAAACGGATTGAAGAAACCAGAGTGCCAATCGTGGGTGTTGATCCATTTCGTGATATTCGAGCATCCACTGTCCATGAAACTGTTTCAGATGGAAGATATGTCTTCTCAAGGAATTCCATTGTATTAGGATCTAATGTAGCAAGAGATCTTGGAGGAGCCATAGTAGGGGATTCCATCAAAGTTCTTGTAGTTGATAGATGGGGCAAAGATCAAATCCGAAGATTTATCGTTTCTGGAATTGCAAATTCGCCTGGAGGCCAGGGGTTTGATTATACAGCTGTTGTACATATTGATACCCTACGTGATATGATGGGCAGGCCTGGAGAAACTGGCTCACTCTTAGTAAAACTAAATGATCCTTCCAAAGCATTAAAAGTTAAAGAGTTCTTTTTGCGTTCTTTTCCTAACGATGATTTTCGTGCAGAAACCATAGAGGAATCAGCTGAGGAACAACTTGCAGGTTTTAGATCTGGCATTGCAATGATTAACATAATAGGTTATTTTGGAATGATGTCATCAGCATTTGCTATTGTTACAATTCAAATGATGTTAGTAAATGGAAAAACTAGAGAAATTGGTGTCATGAGATCAATTGGGGCCAAAAGAAAAGATATCCTGATCATTTTTATCTTTCAAGGCATGATAATTGGAGCAATTGGTGCCGGAGTGGGAACTGCTGCAGGATTGGGCTATACGTTTTATGCCAAGGAATCAAAAATGACATTCAATAATAGCCTCCCTCTCGAAGTCACCTATAACTGGGAAAAGGTCATACAAACTGCTTTGATATCTTTTGTCTTGGCAATTATTGCGTCTTTGTATCCATCGTACAGGGCAACCAAGCTACTACCCGTGGAGGCTATGAGAACTGTCTAGAGTACTTGAAATCAGCAACCTGGGCAAGATTTACGGAAGTGGAGAATACAAAGTAAATGCCCTTGATAACGTGTCATTTTCAATTGAACGGGGGGAAATTGTCCTAATTGTTGGAAGTTCTGGTTCTGGTAAATCAACATTGCTTAACATGATTGGGTTGTTAGATCGCCCAACAAATGGCAGTATCCTCATTGATGGAATTGATACTATAACACTTGATGACAATAAAATTTCCTCATTTAGAAACAAAAAATTAGGGTTCGTCTTCCAATTCTCTAATCTACTCAGTGACCTTTCAGTATTGGAAAACGTATTGCTACCCAGACAAATCGCTGGAACTAGTGATACAGCTAAAAAAGATGCCAGAGACCTACTAGAAGCAGTTGGGCTTGAAAAACAAATGCACAAGCGTGCAAACAAGATTTCAGGCGGACAAGCTCAAAGAGTAGCACTTGCAAGAGGACTGATCAACAGGCCTTCAATTGTTCTAGCAGATGAGCCAACTGGCAATCTTGATTCAGCATCTTCTAAAAGAGTTGTTCAATTAATAAAGTCAATGGCAAAAAAACTTGATCAAACATTCGTTATAGTCACACATGATAGAGAACAATTCGGCAATGTGGATAGGATAATAACAATAAAGGACGGTAAAGCCTTTGAAGGTGATCAGCCCTGTGAAATGGAGGCTCTAGTATGATGAATCTCAAACTGTTGTTATCACTGTCTATTATTGGGCTTGTACCGTTTGTCCCTGATGACTCTACTGCTCAAATAAAATCAGGAGGATTTGGTAATTCTCCTTTTGAAAGAGACTTTGGGGATATCAAATTTTTAGATGCATACTTTGGTACACTGGATCAAAAAATCGAGATTGAGAGTGGCGATGGCAATGTTCCATTTACAGTTGTATTTGCAAATGTAGGGACACAAGATATTACAGGAATTAGAGGTCAACTATCCTTACCATTTGGCTTCTCTGCATCTGATGGTCCGGGTATAATTTATGCTGACAGTGATTCTAATTCGTTAGCAGGAGGAAACTTCCATCTGACTTTTTTTGTAAATCTTGATAAAAATGTACAGATTCAGCAGTATCCTGGAAATGTAAAAGTTGATTATTCCAGACTACGAGAATCTGGAGGCAGAACGACTTTTTTTGACTTTGATTTCAAAATAACAGGCGATAGTGTGATAAATGTAAGAGCATTAGAACCGTTCCTTACGTCTCTAAAATCTAATAATGTGGTAATTGAGATTGCAAATGATGGAACTGCTCCAATTTCTGGCGTGGATATAGTTGCAACTAACACGCAAACAGAACTTGCGTCAACATCATCGACTACGAATATGGAAAATGTTGTCATCATGGAATCAAGTTGGGATATTGGAAACATTGATCCAAAGTCAGTCAAATACCTTGCAGCAACAGTATACGTGCCTGAAGGGCTTAAAGGCGATACCCTGCGAATTCCTTTATCCATCTCATATTATAATGCACATGGTGATCAGCATGAAATTGCAAAGATTGTTGATTTTTACATCAAGGGACTAATTGATCTTCATGTATTTAATGTGGATGTAATTGAATTATCTGGAACACAAATGGTAATTGGGGAAATCATTAATGAGGGAAATGATGATGGACTGTTTGGCTTTGTAACTATTGATCCTCGTGGAGATTCTAATATCAAATCAAGCACTCAATTTATTGATGAAATTGAAGTTGATGCGCCTGTACCATTTAATTTGCCAATAGAGTTTGATGGTGAAACAAGGTATGGAGGACACGACATTACCATTACTGTAAGATACAAAGACAGTGTTAGAGATGAGATCTTTCTAACTCATGATGCTACAATCTTTGTTAAAGAACCGGCAAATGACAACACAGACGGTCCTGACTTGATGTTGATAGTAATTCCAATTCTTCTGGCCATAGGAGCAGTACTTTACATTATGCGTAGACGTAAAAAAGCGGCAATTAAAACAAGTTAGAATTAAATTTCAAATCTAATATGAGAAGATAAGGTCAATTCAACATGAAGCAAGGTATTGTTGTTCTAATTTTGGTTTTAGCTGTTGGAAGCGTTGTAATATTTTTAGGCTTTCTTGAAGATCAAGAATATGTAAAGATCCCTGAAATCTCTAATCAATATAAAAATTTGGAGGAGTACAGGAATGGATTAGACCAAATTATCTGGTACAATCAGCAAATCCTAGAGGATATGGAAGGACAATTTAAAAACTCTGATGACGTTAATTTGGATCAGATAAATGAAGAGATCGCAGTGATAAAACAAGTTCTCAATGAAAACAAGAAGGAACTTGAACAGATAATCAAAAAATTATCCCAAATGGAATCTAAACCCTAGTCTGATGCTAATTTCCGGTCTTGGAGAATTTAGATAATGTCATGTCTTGAGGTGATGGCTGATTCATACAACCGTAAGATTATAAGCAATTACTAGATCCTGCGATCATGCCAGATAATGAGATTAAAGTCCCAAAGGAATTGCGAGAATTCATGTTGGATGAGGCAGAAGAAACCTTGCTCGGACAAAAAAATGGAGCAAATAAACAATATCGCTATGGCAATTTACACATTAGAGAATATGATGACAAGTTTCTAGTTCATACTGACAGAGTTGATCCCAGAAAGGATCCAATTGGGCATCTGGTTTATGATGCACCTGAGGTCTTGTTCGGTCTGGCATTTGGAGTTTTTACTGGTTTACACATTGCAAAAAAATTTCTCAATAAAAAACCAAACAAACTAACTGTTGTCTCTGGTTTGACCACATCAATTGTTTCTGGATATCTTGGATATGCAATAACAAAAAAAATTAAACATTATTTGGAGTAAATTCCATGTTTACTGTCAGAACCATTCAAATACTCGTCAAACTTTTGCCATCAATTTTTGCATTACGTAGTGATAGAAAAAAATGGATTCATCAGGATAGAACGGAAATAGATTCGGATCAGTTTCAAAAAAATGCCCGTAAAATACTTGATACGTTCATTTCATTGGGACCTGTCTACATTAAACTGGGACAATGGCTATCCTCTAGAGCAGATATCCTACCTCAGCCTTATTTAGAGGAGCTTGCAAAACTACAGGACCGTGTTCCTGCTGCTCCTTTTGAACAGGTTAAACCAATAATTGAAAAAGATATTGGATTAATTGATGAAAAATTTGACAGAATAGATCCTAATTGTATCTCAGGCGCATCATTAGGACAAGTCTACCGTGGCTCAATTTCTGGTCAGCAAGTTGCTATCAAAGTAAAAAGGCCTGGCATTGAAAAAGTTGTAGCAAAAGATCTCATAGTCCTAAAAAAAATTCTTCCACTGGCATTAAGATTCGTTGATCCAAACTTGCGATATTCAGCAAAGGCCATGCTCTCTCAATTTATTGAAACCATTTACGAGGAGATGGATTATACCATTGAATCAGAAAACCTCAAAAAAATCAAAAAGAATATGGACAAAAGCACCAACGTAATAGTACCCCTAGTCTTTGATGATTTTTCATCAAAAAATGTTCTGACAATGGAATATCTCCCGGGAATCAAAATCACGAATGTGCAGGCCCTCGATGAGAAGGAAATTGACAGGGAACAGCTAGTAATTGATGTTCACAAGGTCTTTTTTACCATGCTTCTCAAACACTCAATTTTCCATGCAGATCCTCATCCTGGAAACATATCGGTAACTAATGATGGAAAACTTATCTTGTATGACTATGGAATGGTTGGACGAATAAATAATGAAACAAGATTCAAGCTAATCAGGCTGTATCTTGCACTAGTAGAAAAAAACCCTTCAAGAGTTGTCAATGCCATGATTGACCTTGGAATGCTAATTCCCGGATATGACAGAACAGTAATTGAAAAGGGAATAGAACTCTCAATTCGCGCCATGCATGGAAACAAGCCTGATGAAATGGAAGTACAAAGCCTGATAGAGCTTGCAAATCACACCATGAGTAAATTCCCATTCATGTTGCCAAAAAATTTGGCATTGTATATGAGAATGGCATCAATAATTGAGGGAATCTACAAAACGCACAATGTCGATTTCAAGTTTGTCAAAGTTCTAAAAAACATACTTGAAGAGGAGAATCTGATCCCAAGAGCATATGTTGAAGAATTAAAGATATCCTTCTCTAATTTCTCAAAATCAGTTGATTCTGTATTGAAAATCGGACCCGAGATCAAAGAACTCGTAGATGAAGTCAAGATCTATATGAAAAAAAGAAGGCCCGTGGTCTTGATCAGCGGAAGCATATTTGCCTCTGCAATCTTTATTGGCTCATCATTCTTGTATCAATCAAGCGAACTTTTTGGTCTGATTGGAATGATCACTTCGGGTCTGATAATGGCATTTTCAGGCCTGCTCAGAAAATATTAGACCGTTTGTACAGTAGATGGGAAAGTACCACATTTGATGGAATTGCACACCTCGATCTATATCTTTTCCTATCTAATTTATTTGATTGATTGGTATTTTTTGCTCCAAATGAAACACTTTCCTATCTACTGAAAAACATGCTTAAGAATATCAGGATTGAATCTTGTTGTCCTAAAGTATTTTGACACTGCATGAGGCCCTGACGTAATTATGATACAATTGCCATCACCCATCTCATCTTGCGGCATTTTAAATTTAGATGAATATATAATTCTAATTGGATTCCATTTAGAACCAGCGGATCATAAAATCTCATCCTTGTGCTTAACCTAGACCTTGCTATTCAATTGAGATATTTTTTCCCTTTTTTGTTACAGGAATAACTAGTGTAAGAATTCCATCCTGATACTTTGCAGATTCAATTTTTTCATCTCCTTGTTTAATGCTGATTGGAAGTCTAATTTTTTTATCTATCACATTTGGTCTTTGGTTTGAAATTAGTGATTCTGACCCCATCTCATCAATTGTTTTTTGAGCCTTGATGGAAAGTACATCTCCACATAAAGTCAATTCGATATCCTTTTTTGCAAATCCTGGCATATCTATTATCACCTTAAGACTAGCTTCGTTTAGATGCATGTCAATTGGCGGTAAGACAAATTCATAGAATTCCCTGGATTTGTTTCCAATCTCCTTTATTACTTCCTTAACAAGTCCCATTTTGTGTTATGTGCTCAATTTTTGGTTATAAACCTTGGCGGGTTTTAGAAAATTTGAATTTTATATAAAAATATTTTTTGGGAAAACAAAAGAGTTTAGAATCTTCGTGAATCGCCCTCTAAAAGACCCGAGCCATGATGAATCCTATCAATATGTTTTGAAAGATCTTCTTTATCCCCAAAAACTGACTTGCAGTAAGGACATGAAATTTCATCAGTCATAACTACGTTAGTAAAGATGACATTAAATAACTTGTCTATAATTAAACATGATAGATTTTTTAATCAACCAATTCTCTATTTTAATAACTTATGATAATTGTAATTGAGGGTGGGGATCAAGCAGGCAAGCTGACACAATCAACATTGTTGGAAAGAGCGCTTAAAAAAAGAAAGATAAAGACAAAACTGTTTCATTTTCCTGACTATAATACCTCAATAGGAAAAGAAATTAGAAAATATCTGGATGGAAAAAGAAAATTCCCTCCTCAGGTAATTCATTGTCTCTTGGCTGCAAATAGGTGGGAAAAACTACATGAAATCCTGGCAGCTACCGCAAAAGACTCTGTCATAATTATGAATCGTTATTATCATTCTAATCTGGTATATGGCATAACAAACGGCATGAAACAAAAATGGCTTGAGAATCTTGATGCCGGTCTTCCAGAATCTGATCTTGTAATCCTACTTGATGTTACACAAAAAGAATCATTTAGCAGACAGAAAACTCGCAGAGATAAATTCGAAGAAAACGAAGAATTTTCAAGAAAAATATCCAAAGCCTATAAGAGAACTGCCAAGAGAAAACATTGGAAAATAATTGACGCATCAAAGTCTAAACAAGAAATACACGAGGAAATTCTGAAAATGTTCTCAAAGAAGATGGGATTATGAAAAAAAATTATCTAGACATAATTGATCCAATTCACGATTTTATTCGTGTCTATGTGCATGAGCTATCCATAATTGATGATCCATTCTTTCAGAGATTAAGACGAATCAGACAGCTTTCTGGCGCTCATTTGATATATCCTGCAGCCCAACATACAAGATTTGAACACTCGTTGGGAGTCATGCACATTGCTAGTCTAGCAGGCCATGCATTAAATGAAAAAGGAATTCTCAAATCAGATGACATTGAAATTCTCAGACTGGCTGGTCTTTTGCACGACATAGGACATGGACCATTTTCTCATCTCTTTGAGGAAATAATTCAGGAAAGAAAAATTTCACATGAAGACTATGGCAAAGAAATTATTCTAAAATCCAAAATTGGCGACGATTTGTCAAAAAATGGCTTTGACAAAAAGCTCGTTAGCAAAGTTGCCTTTGGGGATTCCAAATATCAATACATGAATGAAATCATCTCAGGTATCCTTAGTGCAGATATGATGGACTATTTACTTCGTGATGGTTATTTCACAGGAGCAGAACATGCAAGAATTGATCATAAAAGAATAACACAATCCCTTGATATACATCAGAAAAAACTAGCCTTGGAGCATTCGGCCCTATACTCTTTTGAATCAATGATGCATTCTAGATATCAAATGTTCAAAGCAGTCTATTTTCACAAAACCGTAAGAGCAGCAGAAGTCATGCTAATTGAGGCATTAAGACTATCTGATGACGAATTTGGCTTTACTAGTCTTAATCTAAATGAATACGTCAAACTCACCGATGAATACGTTTTATCAAGTCTAATCTCATCAAAATCCTCAAAATTAAAGCGTGCTAGACAATTTGCACAAGATTATCAGGACCGGAAACTATTGAAATGCGTATTTGAAAGAATCCTGACTGGCACTAACTTGAAAAAAACACAAACTAACGAGCTCAAAACTACCATCTCTAAAAAGTCCAAAGTTGACGAGAATGAGATCTTTGTAGATAATCCTGTTACTCCGTCTCTTCCCCTTGCGCCATCTAAAAACGAATCAAAATCTATAATCCTGATTACAAATGAGAATGGAAAATCCTCTGCAAAAGACATGCCAATCTCAGAAATACCTGTGGTTCTGGCAATTTCCGGATTCATGAACATTCTTAGAATTTATACATGTCAAAAGAATAGAAAAAAAGTTGAAATTGCTGCAAAATCAATCCTTGGTGATCTAAAGTGAAAAAGAGAATTGTTATCAAATTATCTGGAAAAGTTTTTGGCACAGATAATGTAAAGTCATTAAAAGACTATGCTCAATTTCTAGTAAAAATCAGTAAAATCTGCCAGCCGGTTGTTGTTGCCGGGGGCGGAAACATTGCACGACATTACATTTCTCATGCAAGATCTTCTGGCGCAGATGAATCCACTCTTGATGAACTTGGAATTGAAATCTCAAAACTCAATGCAAAACTATTGATTTATGCCCTAAAAAACAAGGCCTATTCACATCCGCCCACTACTCTACAAGAAGTCAAACATGCAGTTGATGACGGACTTATAGTCGTAACAGGCGGCCTGCATCCGGGTCAAAGTACTAATGGCACTGCTGCATTGATTGCTGAAAAAGTACATGCTGAACAGTTCCTTAACGCCACTGATGTTGATGGAGTTTATGACAGGGATCCAAACAAATTCAAAAAAGCCAAAAAATTTAAAAGGATTGAAATGAAAAATTTGAAAAATATGTTGATTCACAAAGATTCTGTTGCCGGAGGCTATGACTTGATGGACATTGTTGCCCTAAAGATCATAGAGCGCTCCAAGATCAAAACGAGAATCACAAAGGCTGATCCAAAAATTATTGAAAAGGCCATCAGGGGTGGCGATGTGGGTACGGAAATTATTCTCCCCTCTAAATAATCATTCAGAAATTTTGTTTTGAACTGTCGGTCTTGTTTCAGACCAAATCTGAATATCCCTCTTTGAATATTCAGGAATTCCTGATTCCCGAAGTTTTTTGAAAATTGACAGGGCTTCCTCTCTTGCAACTGCCTTTGATTGGGCCTTTGTAAAGCCGTCTGTGTCTACAATTATCGCTATATCCCCATCCGGGGAATTTATTATGGCAGTAAACTCTTCCTCTCCGACTGGCTGAAAAACACCATCGATTTTTTTGGTTGTCAAGGTCAACATCCCAAATCCGGCTGCATCAAACATCTTCATCTGTGACTTGCTTGCTCTTTGCTTCCCTTGCTGGACTGCTTGGAAGTATTGCATGATTCTCTCTCTCTCTAATGACATAATAACTATCTCAACATTTAAGACATCTAAAGATAGGTGAAAATAGTGAATCGTAAAATCTTTCTTGGTGTTGCAGTCGTAGTACTTGTTGCTATATTGGGAGGAATTCTCTGGGTAGGGCCTACAATGGTCATAACGCCTCCAGGTGGAATTCCCCCAGAAAATCAAAGCATTACACCAGTTGAATCCCTTCAAATTGAACTAGAGAATATCTCTGTAACACACATTTCAGCACGGGCAGCTACCATCAAGATTGAATTCAAAGTAACTAATCCCAATCCACGTGCTGTGATTGTTCAAACTATGGACTATCAATTATTTGAAACAGGCTATTCAGAGTACGAACAAATTTCAGGCGGTGAAATAGGAAGCAGACCTACGGGAATGCTAGAGTTTGGATCAAACTATTATGTTCTTCTTGGTGAGAACTCTATCATACTCAAAGACACTATAAATCTGAAAAATTCTGGAAATACTCCTGAATTGTGGACTAGTCTTAAGGATAATACTGCAACATGGCGGGTTTCCGGCGATGTATTTTACAATCTAAGTTCCATGACTAGTGGTCAGGAAAATGAACTTCATTTTGAATTTACTAGATAGAATCAATAGTATCATAAAATTTTGAAATTATGATAGTTTGTTTTTAGTAAAAAAATATTGGCAAAGTTATAAAAGCCCGTCTAGTGACTTTTTATCAAATGGCAGAAGCAAGTATAGCCGCATTTGGCTCAGCAGCAGGAGTAGCAATTGCACTAGCAATAGTGTGCTTTGCTCTTCGTGGTAAAGGACATCCTGAACCGCTAGATTAGACAAAGGAACAATTCCTTTTTCATATTTTTCATTTATCTGGACTAGTTATTTTTACCAATTCCCAAAATATCCGCTAGGTTCATCTGTTTGGTAGTCTTTCTTTTTGTGAAACATCTATCATAGTATTGACAATTAGAGCAATCAGATGATGGTTCCAAGATGGGTGTCTTTTGTTCTTTAAGAAGATCATTTAGAACTCTGACTCTTCTGATTACTTCTTCGAACATCCTTTTGTTGCGTGTCAACGAAAAAGTTATGTCTCTTCGATCCCCTGTGATGTATACAATTACTCCGTCAACCTTGTCATATATCCACATGCATGCATTAAGATACAGAACATCATTTGCTTGAGGGTTTTCTAATTCATCTGTTGCTGATCTGAACAAAAGAATGGAGTCGTCTATTAACATGTCGACTTGGCCCTTTAGCTTGATGTCGTCAATTGCAAATTCTCTTGCTTCACTTCCATACTGTAATTTTCTTAACAGTCCTGAGAGAAGATCATTGAATCCCCTCCTTTCAATCTCATTTGGCTCAATCCTGTTATAGTATGAACGTCTCAGACACTGAGTTACTTCCTGAAGATTTATAGTCTGAATATCCTTGGAATCTATCTCAATTTCCAATTCTTTTCCAATGGAACCTATTGCATTTTGAATAATGCTCCTATAATCTCTATCACCCATCATGATGTTTTATCCTGAACTTGGTTCAATATAGGTTAATTCATAATCTTGTCCAGATACCTTGAAATTCTGCCTGAAAACACAAGTACGACAATAAACTCCGAATCCTAGCACCGCTCCAATAATCAGATTTCCTGTTCCATAATAGATTCCCAAAAAGTATGTATCAACCTTTACGCCTAATATTAACAAAATTACACCAAAAGATCCGAGTAACCTCATCCACTTTTTGATTATGAGCAATTCTGACAAAATTAATTCAGAATTAAGACGAGAAAACAAACAACTCTAATTAATCAGATTATCTAGTAAAACACAACAAGTCTTGTAAGATCGTATGTATCAACCTCCATGCCTAAATCTACTAGAATAGTTGAACATTATAGGCATAAAACATGTTCGTTGCTTGATTCATACGTAAGATCAATTGATGAATTGAAACATAAATTATCCTATTATGAAAATCTATTCTCCACTCTGTTCACATTTGTGATGCATCCTGTGTGTCATCAACTAACAACGATGCGGAAAATTCTCTTCGAAAATGTATGATGTATGGAAATATCCAAGGTCAGCTGAAAAGCTACAAGGAAATGAAGATGCTTGCAGTATTTCTGACATGTTTTGAAGTAAGAGTTCAAGTCCAATATCAAATTAGGCATAACATTGTTTTTAGTTATGTAGATTCATGCCTAACTGAAGGATGAACTTAAACTCTTACGTTTTGAAACATGGAGGATCAGGACAGTCTAGTTGAGATGGCAAAATACATCTAGAGGCTTGATTCATACCCCAAAAATACTCCGTGCCGGCAGGGGCAAAAATCAACGCCATGGTTATGATAATTCAATTTGTAAGAATATCCATTGATGGCTCGTTTTTTTCGCTGGAAATTTGCTCATTTTGATACCAGATTACTCTGTCTCTAAAATCAATTTTGACATGATAGTTTCAGTTGGTATTTTTTGTTCAACTGCATAAGCAATTGCCGCAAGATTTCTTACTTCGTATGCAGTTAGTTTTGTAATTCCTACTGTTGTTGCTAGACTGAACATTTTTGTGAAAGAGTTCAATGATGCCTTGTAAATTGCCATCTCAAAAGCTCTCTCAAATTCCGCTATTGCATCTAACTCATTTTCAACTTGTGGAACCAAGTTACCGTATTTTGTATTGGAGAGTTCGTTAAATGCATCCCTTATTGTCCCAGCTGAGATCATTCTTCCTAGAAGATCTTTTGCAGCCGGGGATCGAACTACAATTAAATCCTGAATCTGTTGCTCATCTAGTCCCCAGAATTTTCCTCTAATTACACTTTGAATGTTGTAAAAGTCCACATCCATTCCAATTAATCTGCCTGCATCAATGTCTCCGGATTTTAGTGCCTTTACAAGACGTAAATACAGAATCCTGTCAAAATATGTATCAAAGATCTGGACATTCTTTTTATCTGCATACAAGGCTGCCGCTTTTACAATCTCTTCGCCAAACTTTACCTGGCTCAAACTTGCAACTGCCTCTTCTAGGTCTTTTGCCACAAGTGCTTTTACCACAATGTCTCTTTGTTTGACTAGTTCTTCGGCATGAAGATTAATGTGAGTCTCAATCTCCTCCTGAGATTTTCCCAAAGCTTTTCCCTTTAGAATCTGTTTTAAATTAGAAATAATAAATTTCAAATAGTAAGCATCCAAGATACGTGACTCGCCGGCAGTTTTTGATATGCTGTGATGAATGTCAGCCAAGTTATTCCTTAGAGCAGATTCAATACCGTGAGATGTGTAGGGTTTCTCTACTTTAGATACTGCCTCCCCATAAATTGTATTTTTAATTCTGGTCATTAATTCATCAAGATCCCTTGATTCTGCCAGGGATTGAAAATCATCTTTTTTTAGTAATTTTCCCCTTTTACTATATGATTTTACAGATGCAAAGACGTTTTTTGTTCCACCCATTTTGGTTCTTCTTGATGAATAACTGATTTTAATGTTTGGTGTTGTCTTGCAACCATGTTATCTTGTTGAGGAATCTGATGGCCTCATTCTTTTCTTGTTTGGATAATTTTAGAAATGCCTCTAAAAACTCCTTTTGTATTCCCAAGGACTCGTCTGAAATTTTTCCAAGTTTTGAAATATCAAACGGAAGCAGTTCCTTTATTCTCTTGTCACAAAAAGCCTTGACATATTTTTGAATAATCGAATGTGTGAAATTGGGACTAGTCTTTAAAAGACAGGACAGAATTTTCTCAAATTCTTTTTCAGCAGATTCAGACTTGGAAAAAAACTCCTCTAGTAAATTTTTTCTATCCCTAGTTTCACTAATTGACAGTGCTATCAAGATACCCTTTTTGGTTAAATGATAGTATGGAATTCCAATCTCCTGAAGGGCCTTTGGACCTCTTTTTAGAGGTAATCTTCCATCCTCCTCTGCGATCTGCATTGGAAGTAAAATCTCATCCATATCGCGAAATATCCCTGAATAGATGTTCTTCCAAGCTATGCCCTGTTTTTTTGCTATTCTTTGAGAAATCCCTGTTCTTGTTCTCTCTGCAGGATTGACATTGCCGGCAAGTATTGTAATAATTGCTCTTTGTCTATTTGCTTCTCCTGTTAGTTTACAATTTTTGGTTTTGAATGTATCAAAAATTGCTAATTTTATACCTGATTTTTCCTTCATTTTTTCATCCTTGACCTGATTTTTCCTTCATTTTTTCATCCTTGACCTGATTTTTATATTTTATGTTATTATCAGAGTATATTAAAATATGATAATTTACTATTTTACAAATTTTGATGTTTTCAAGCCTTAAATCCCCTCCAATTTCGATAAATTTAATGAAATCTAGGAACTACAAGTATGCTCTATTACTTGTAGCCGCAGTATCCATTACAGCAACTAGTGCAATGTCTATGGCATATGCACAAAGTGTTGATGATGGTATGGACGGATATGTAATAGGAACCAGTGGAATTTACACTGGTAATCCTAACGAATGTTGGTATGATGATGGCGACGGTGGCATGCTACCTTGTATGGTAGATACAGGCGATATGGCCTGGATGCTTACTGCAACATCATTGGTACTCTTCATGACTCCCGGCGTTGCATTCTTTTATGGAGGTCTATCCAGATCAAAGAACGCAGTAAACGTCATTGGCATGACCTTCATCATTATGGGTCTAATGTCAGTACAATGGGTTTTATGGGGATACTCACTAGCATTTGGCGCAGTTGATTCAGATGCAAACATGTTCATGGGTAACTTGGATTATGTAGGATTTAACCAAGTCTCAGCATGGGCACCATTAGGCGAAGCAGGTCCGTGTGGAGATACATGGTCAGCAGCTTACCAAATGAATGCCTTCAAAGAAGGGGATGTTTGTAGTCAAGGTTGGCCAGGTACAGTACCTCACCAGCTCTTTGCAATGTTCCAAGCAACATTCGCAATTATCACTCCAGCACTAATTGTTGGTGGCTTGATTGACAGAATCAAATTCAGTGCATTAATCATATTCGTACTCCTATGGGGTACCTTTGTCTATGATCCAATTGCACATTGGGTCTGGGGCGGTGGTTACATAGGAGGAGGTTCACTAGACCTTGATCCAGACTTGTCACCATCATACGCATTAGACTTTGCTGGTGGTACTGTGGTACACATTACTTCAGGATTCGCTGCATTGGCAGGAGCCCTAGTTCTTGGCAGAAGACTTGGGTATGGTAAAGTTCCAATGGAGCCACACAACATTCCAATGGTTGTACTTGGTGCATCCATACTCTGGTTTGGTTGGTTTGGCTTCAACGCAGGAAGTGAAGTAATGGTAGACGGCATTACCGTAAGCGCATGGACTGTAACAAATACCGCAGCTGGTATGGCTTCAGTTACATGGGTCTTGATGTCATGGGCACATACCGGAAAACCCAGTATCGTTGGAGCTGCAACAGGTGCAGTAGCAGGATTGGTAGCAATCACTCCAGCTTCAGGTTGGGTAGGTCCAATGGCTTCGATTATAATCGGTATTGCAGCTGGTACGGTTTGCTATGCATGCATAGCATTCAAGAACGCACGCAAATGGGATGACGCACTAGATGTATGGGGAGTACATGGAATGGGCGGTCTTACAGGTGCGATTCTGACTGGTACACTAGCTAGTCCACACGTTTGGGATACTGGAGACGGTATTGGCGCATGGACTGGTACTCCAGAAGGAATGGAACAGCAAGCAATCAGCATCATTGGTGCTGCAATATCAGTAGGCTATGCCTTTGGTGTTACCCTTGTAATCTTCAAAGTAATGGATACCGTATGGCCTGGCGGAATCAGAGTCACTCCTAAAGAAGAGGAGATTGGCATCGATTTGGCACAACACGGCGAAAGAGCATACGTCAACGAATAGAAAAAACCCCTTTCTTTTTATTTTTTCAATGCAAATCAATTTAGATTTGATCAAATCACCAAAATTATGTTCATCTCTACTGCTGAACTTGATTCGGCTTTAAATGACCCCGATATTCTGATTATTGATGCTCGCTCTTTTAAGGAATATTCTAAAGGTCATATTTTTGGATCTGTTAATTTAGATCTGTTTGCATTTCACTGGATAGACACGACAAAAGAAGGAATACAAAATTTTAACAAACAAGCAGAGATGATCTTTTCATTTGTTGGCGCAAGTCCCGAAAAGAAAGTTATTTTTTATGACAATGTCTCTGGCATGTTAGCTGCAAGAGGCGTTTGGATGCTAGAATATTTCTCTCATCCTGATGTATCCATGCTAGATGGCGGTATGAAAAAATGGAAAAAAGAAAATCGTTCAGTCCAAACAAAGCAAAACCCGTTTCAACCCTCAAAATTTTCTGGAAAAATTAACCCTGAGATAATTTCCGGCTATGAATACATTTTAGAGAACATCAATACGCTAAAGATTATCGATGCCAGATCTGACGGGGAATTTGATGGAACTGTTGTAAGGGCAGCGCAAGCAGGTCATGTTCCAAAATCTGTCAATGTTGATTGGAATCTCAACATCAACGATGATGGTACTTTAAAATCAAACAAAGAACTATCCAAACTCTACCAAATGCCAAAAGATTCTGAGATTGTGACTTATTGTCAGGGAGCCTATCGTGCTACTAACACGTTTCTTGCATTAAAGAAACTCGGTTTTACAAATGTCCGTGTATATCTTGGTTCCTGGGGGGAATGGGGAAATAAACTAGACTTGCCTGTAGAGAAATAATTACAAAAGCCTGATCTTTTCTATTGCGACAAACTATGAGCTGATTACCGTTATTCCAAAGATGGCAAACCCGAGCATGACGAGTGCAGGAATTAAAGTTAATATGAATTCTTTTGACATGACCTTTCTGCCCTTTTCTTCTATTTCTTCTTTTTCTTCCAAGAATACGTATTGTAAACCATCTCTGGAACCAGTTGTTTGAATGGCTGTGAACCTCCATCATACCACTTTGTAAAGAACTCGTAGAGGTGAAGCCTTAGAGACTGTATGTATACAATCAAGCCCTCAATCATCATAATTCCTATCTGTCCTCCTATGATGAGTACAAGTGAAGCTGGATTGCCAAGTCCTCCAAGGGATTCATAGGCCTGATTGACTGTGAGCAAAAGGGCTGCATGTACCAGAAGCATAATTCCTATTCGTGCATAGCTTATAGAGTGCGCCAGACATTCAATGGTCTTTCCAAGCAAAACCTCCATTACTACACTTACCAGGTCTCCGCCCTCGTCTGGATGTTTTTTGTTATGTCTTATTCCGCCAATTATCATCAATACAGCACATGCAAGTATGATGATAATTGAAATTCTAACAACCAGCCATACGACTGCCCATTCTCCAACAAGTACGGTGACCCAAGGTACAGCTTCTGTGTGAATCTTTGAATACATATTCATGACATCATATCCGGAACCTATTGCTCCCATCATCACCCCGAAAACTCCTAGCCACATGAACAGATTTGGAATGGCCTCAAAGAACAACGCATTTCTGTCCTTCTTTTTTACATAGTTGTGAATTCGTAAAAGAAAAGCCCATGATAGGTGAATAACTCCTAGGAACAGTGACACTTTTAGAATCATGATTACTTGATCAAATGTTAATTCTGCTATACTGATGGCGCCAATCAACCACGAAACTGAATGAAGCGGTCCGCCTTCATGTAGCAATGCCTCAAAGCCTACAAAGTGCTCTAAATGAAAACCAAACACCTCGCCCTGAAAAATTCCGGCAATCGCGCCTGCGCCACCGGACATTGCAAGTAGCATTCCCCATCTTGACAGAGTGCCTTGTCCCTTGAATTTGAATAAAAGTCCTAAACCCATTAACAATAACCCATGACCCAAATCCGCAAACATTAATCCATAAAATATGGGCCACATGAGTGCAATCATCCATGTGGGATCAAACTCTCCCTGCTTGGGAATTCCCTGGCTGGCGGTAATCACTTCGTATGTTCTAACCCATTTGGGATTGTTCAAATAAACAGGAAGATTTGAAAGTGTCTCTTTATCTTTTATTTCCTCAGTTAATGACGTCCATTGACTTGTCACTCTTTTGAATTCTTTTTCCATTTTTTTTGGAATATATCCCTGAATCACTGCAAAGTTTTTGGTACCTCCCGGTTTGCGTAACGTTTCAAGAACTTCTTTTGCTACAAACGCGTTTTCATGCATTGTTAAAATTTCTCTACGAATATTTTTTGTGATGGATGCTAATTCTTTTGAAATTGATTTTTGTTTTTCTGATAACTCTATTATCCTCTCTTCTGCCAATGAATATGCCTCACTTGGAATCTGAGGAAAATCCTTGGGTATGCTAAACGGATTGGCATTAAGGGCTCGCATTACTTTGAGAATTTTATCAGAATCCTCAATACCGGAAATTATTATGATTGCTAATTTTTCTTTTGATTCTAACTCGTATTTGAAAACTGGTATGCCTTTTAATGATCGTTCAACTTCACCATAATCTGAGGAATTTATTACAAAAAGATTTGTATAAAAATAATTCATAGACCCAAAACCGCTCAGATCAACTTTTAGCTTGTTTGCAACCTGTAATGTCTCTTTTAATGATTTAAACTCTTCTAGGGAATGACTGATCTTTGAATTTTCTTCTAATGCCTTGGCTGCTTTGGTGATACTATCTGGAGTCTTCTCTAGTTCTGCAATCATCTCTCCAATCTCTCCAATCTCATAATTTTTCTTTTTAATCACAGTACCTTTGAGAAGAATCTCCATAATGCCCACCCGTAGAGGAATATTCAATCCCTTTACCACATCTTCCACAAATTGATGTATTTTTTGTGCCCGTAAAAGAAGATCATCAATTTCTGGAGTAACTGTCTCGTTTTCCATCTCCTTTTTATGAAACCATTCAAATTCCGTTAGACGCGATATTGCCTCTGGGGATTCGGTTCTTGGAAGTATTACACTGCTCAATAAAAGCTCTGCAACAGTCACATTCCAAACAACGATTATTACATTATAATATCTTTCTTAGTCCAAATTGAGATGTATCATCCAGAATGTAGTTCACCTCTCCAAACACACTCAGATACAGCATAACAATCTCACTTGGGTAACACGGTGTATGGTGTGATATGCAGCGCCCAATCAGGTAACAACTCTCAATTCTTTCCAAACATTAAAATCTATTATTGAATGAGCACCTCATATTGACACCTAATTCTACATTAGAGCAAGCTATTGATAAAATTCTTGACAAAACCAAGAAAGAAATCCTGCTAGATCTCGAAAATTCAGGTTCAGATTCTAAACAGACACTAGATGGCTCACTCATAAAACTGGAACAGGAATATGATAAAATCATCTCAGATGGACAAAAAGAAGCCAATAAAATCGAGAAACAGATTGTTGGCAGTTCTGATCTAGATGTTCGAAACAAACAGCTTTTGTTATTGGAAAAAGGGGTTGAGAAGGTCTTTTTAACAGCATTAGATCAGTTGGCCAAGACTGATCAAAGCGAAGATTACTCAAATCTGATTAATACTCTGTTAGACGAATCAACTAAAATCTTGGGTACGACCAAAGTTACAGTTCTTACAAATACAAGGGACAAAGATATAGTTCAATCCGCACTAGCTAAATTTCCAGGATCTGAATTATCTTCTGATACCATTGACTGTCTTGGTGGAATTATAATAAAATCTAAAGATGGTACAATGACATTTGATAATACGATAGATGTAAGAATTGAACGTCTGAAGCCTTTAATAAGGAAAGAAATTGCAGCCAAATTCGGAGTAAGAAATTAGAATGGCAGCTCGGGGTAGAATTGTTTGGGTTAGTGGCCCTGCAGTTAGAGCTGATGGCATGTCTGACGCAAAGATGTATGAAACTGTGACTGTTGGTAATGCGAAACTAGTCGGTGAGGTAATCAGGCTGACCGGTGATGTAGCATTCATCCAAGTCTATGAATCAACTAGTGGACTGAAACCAGGTGAGCCTGTAATTGGTACGGGAAATCCACTTAGTGTTCTGTTAGGTCCTGGTATTATCGGTCAACTTTACGATGGAATTCAAAGACCCCTGAGAGAATTATCAAAAAAATCTGGTTCATTCATTGGACGAGGTATTACAACTACTCCAGTTGATATGACAAAAAAATATCATTTTGTACCGACTGTTAGTGTTGGTGACGAAATTACCGGAGGAGATGTACTTGGAACTGTACAAGAAACCGATCTCATTGAACACTCTATTATGGTTCCACCGGATCACAAAGGTGGCAAAATTACAAATATTGTCTCAGAAGGAGATTATGACTTGGAAACTGAAATAGCAATGTCTGAGAAAGACGGCCAGACCATCTCACTAAAGATGTATCACCAGTGGCCTGTAAGGAAACCAAGACCATACAAAATCCGTCATGATCCTATTGTTCCACTATTAACCGGGCAACGTGTGATTGATACATTTTTCCCAATTGCTAAAGGCGGAACCGGTTCAATTCCTGGTGCGTTTGGAACAGGAAAGACTGTTACATTACACCAAATTGCAAAATGGGCTAATTCTCAAGTTGTTGTTTACATCGGTTGTGGTGAGCGAGGAAACGAGATGACTGAGGTGCTAGTTGAATTTCCCCACCTCAAAGATCCACGTAGTGGAAAACCACTCATGGACAGGACTGTTCTTGTTGCAAATACTAGTAACATGCCAGTAGCGGCAAGAGAAGCAAGTATTTACACCGGTGTAACAATTGCAGAATATTACAGAGATATGGGCAAAGACGTTGTACTTGTAGCAGATTCTACTAGCAGATGGGCCGAAGCACTCAGAGAAATGAGTGGTAGGTTAGAAGAGATGCCAGCAGAAGAAGGCTATCCGTCATATCTTGCATCAAGATTGGCAGAATTTTATGAAAGAGCGGGTCGTGTTAGAACAATTGGCAGTCCGGATCGTGACGGTTCAGTTACTCTGATTGGTGCTGTATCTCCCTCAGGCGGTGACTTTACAGAACCAGTTACAACTCACACAATGAGATTCATCAAGACTTTTTGGGCCTTGGATGCAAAACTTGCATACTCTAGGCACTATCCATCAATCAACTGGATGAACAGCTACTCTGGTTATCTTGTTGACATTGCAAAATGGTGGAGCGAAAATATCGATCAAGACTGGTTTAATACTAGAAGTCAAGTATATGGTATTTTGCAAAGAGAAGATACGCTAAAAGAAATTGTCAGACTATTAGGTCCAGAAGCATTGCCTGATGAAGAAAAACTAATTCTTGAAGTCGCAAGAATGATAAAGATTGGCCTCTTACAGCAAAACTCTTTTGATGATGTTGACACTTTTTGCAGTCCAGAAAAACAGTTTAAACTAATGAAATTACTAGTTGACTTTTACAACAAAGGTCAGCAAGCAATCAGAGACGGTACAACATTAACTGATATTCGTGTAATGCCCATCATCCCTTTAATTCTTAAAGCAAGAATGGATATTAAAGATGATGAGATGTCAAAACTTGAAGAACTTGACGTAGAGATGCAAAAACAATTCCAATCAATTACAGGAGTTAAAGTATCAAATTGACAACCAAAGGCGGAGTCCAATACAGCAAGATTGCAGAGATCAAGGGTCCTCTAGTAATTGTCGATGATGTTGACAATGCAGCATTTGATGAACTTGTTGAAATTGAAACCAAAGAGGGAGAAAAAAGACTGGGCAAAGTTCTCGAAGTAGGAAACGGCAAAGCAATCGTTCAGGTTTTTGAAGGCACAACCGGATTATCCATCTCTGGAACAAATGCCAAATTTGTAGGTAAAGTAATGGAAATGCCAGTATCAAAAGGGGTACTTGGCAGAGTATTTGACGGACTAGGTAGGCCAAAAGACGGACTGCCAGATCCAATTGCTGATAAATTTGTTGACATTAATGGCGAACCAATGAATCCAGAACAGCGTGAATATCCAAAGGACTTTATCCAAACCGGCGTATCTGTAATTGATGGATTGATGACTCTGGTTAGAGGCCAGAAACTTCCAATCTTTTCAGGTTCAGGCATGTCTCACAACCTCTTGGCAGCACAAATTGCAAGACAAGCAAGTGTTGTTGGAACTCGGGATGACTTTGCTGTGGTCTTTGCAGCAATCGGTGTGCAATATAGTGAAGCAGAATACTTTAGACGAAGTCTTGAGGATTCTGGAGCACTAAAGCGAAGCGTTCTATTTCTAAATACCGCAGATGATCCTGCAATTGAAAGAATCATCACCCCGCGTGTAGCTCTGACTGTTGCTGAATATCTGGCATTTGATCTAGGAATGCACGTTCTAGTTGTAATGACTGACATGACAAACTATGCAGAAGCATTAAGAGAGATCAGTGCTGCAAGAGAAGAAGTCCCCGGAAGAAAAGGCTATCCTGGTTATCTTTACACTGACCTCTCAACAATCTATGAAAGAGCAGGTAAACTACAAGGAAAGAAAGGAAGTGTTACACAAGTTCCAATTTTATCAATGCCATCTGATGATATTACTCACCCAATCCCTGACCTTACTGGTTACATTACAGAGGGGCAAATAGTAGTTGGCAGGGACTTGTTCAGACAAGGAATTTACCCCCCAATCAATATCTTGATGAGTCTTAGCAGGCTGATGAAAGATGGAATTGGTGAAGGGAGTACCAGAGAAGATCACAGTGAGGTTTCTAATCAAGTTTATGATGCATATTCTAGAGCACAAGAGGTAAGAGCACTGGCAGGTATAGTAGGCAAGACAGGACTGACTCAAATTGACTTAAAATACATGGATGTTGGCGATATCTTTGAAAAAGAATTCCTTTCACAAGCAACTGATGAAAACAGAACCATTGAGGAAACACTTGGAATTTTATGGAAGATTGTCTCTAAACTACCAAAAAATGAGATTACTAAAATCAAAGACAAGTTCATAGAGCAGTATTACCAGGAAGAATAGCAAAATGTCATTCGGACAAAATGTCTCTGCAACAAAAATCGAACTATTAAAATTTAAAAAATCCAGTCAGGTTGCTGCCATGGTTCGGAAAATCTTAGATGATAAACGCAAGGTTCTCTTGAAAAATATTGAAGAAATGATTGAAGAGGCCTCAAAAGCAAGAGGTGGCATCTGGGATCCCTTACAGGATATCTACAAGTCAGTAAATGAGGCATATCTGGCTTTGGGAACTGACACTGTTGACTCTGTTGCAGAATCCACACCATCGGTAATGGAAGTGGAGGTTAATATGCGCAGAGTAGTTGATGTAAAAATTCCTGCGCTGTCTGTCACAGAAAAGGATACAAAATCAATGCCTTATGGATTCGCTGACACAAATTCATCAATTGACAGGGCGGCAAAACAGATCAAAGAACTGCTACCAAAAATTTGCAAAGCAGCTGAATATGAAAACTCTATCTTCAGCCTTGCAAAAGCGTTAGAAAAGACACAAAAACTGTTAAACGCTCTTGAAAATGTCATTATTCCACAGTACAAGCAAAACATTCAATTCATCACTCAAGCCCTTGAAGAAAAAGAAAGAGAGGAATTCGCAAAGTTAAAAAAAGTCAAGGCAAAGATACAAAGCAGGTAATCATGACAAAAGAAGCGATCAAAAAATTACTCGAGAATTCCATAAAGACACTAGATGATGATCATGAGAATTTTGTAAAATCAATTAAAGACGATCTGGCGTCATTCAAAAAAAAGACACTTGATCAGATCTAGTACCATTACATTGTATCATGATTTAAATATGGAATTACGAGGAACCTAAACAGATGAAACCTATTGTTTTATTGTTATCAGTGGCAGCTATTGCATTTACGGTAGCAGGTCTTACAGATGTAGCATATGCTCAGGAAGAATCTGGTGGCATGAGTGATGGCTCTAAACTAATTGGTGCCGGTCTAGCATTTGGTCTTGCAGCAGCCGGTGCCGGTATCGGTCTAGGTCAAGTAGGAGCAGCTGGTCTTGCAGTAATTAGTGAAAATCCGGCATTACAGTCCAAAGTATTCATATTTGTAGGTATGGTAGAATCAATTGCCATCTACGGTATAGTCATGATGTTTATCATCTTGGGACAATAAACCGTAATAATTTATTTTTCAAATTTTTAAAATTCAATTATATTTCAGTTTGTTTACGTCCAGTACTCTTGCACAATACCTGCACTTTAGTATTCTTCCTTCCTTGTCAACAACATCCATTGTAGATTCTATGTGCTCTGTGCTGTTTGTGACGCATTCTGGATTTGAGCAACGAAATATCCTGTCGATCTCGTTTGGAAGGGCAACCCTTCTCTTTTCAACTAGCTTGTAGTTTTTGATGATGTTGATTGTCGCCTTTGGCACAATAACTGCAAGTTTGTTTGTATCGTCATCCTTTAGGAACTTGTTTTCCACCTTGATGATGTCCTTTTTCTTAAATTTGCCACTTGGAACATTCAAGGCTATGGTGATCAAACTACCGTCCTTGCCGTCAATTCTTAATGCGCTGAGAACCTGAAGGCCCATGCCTTCATCAATATGGTCAATTACAGTACCCTCCTTGATTCGTCGAACCAAAAGTTCGGACTGCTCCATCAGAATACTTTGTATAGTCTCTGTTATATATTATTGAAAGGATGAACGAGTTTTACCAAAAAGACATCATATCAATTAAGGAATTTGACAAAGAAAAACTAGAGAAAGTCTTTGTCTCAACAGAAAAGATGATGAAACTAGACCCTACAGAGCAAAGGAATATCTGCAAAGGAAAGACTCTATCCTATCTGTTTTATGAGTCAAGTACTAGAACCCGTCTTAGTTTTGAGTCTGCCATGGCATCAGTTGGCGGCAACTCTCTGGGAATCTCTGATGTCTCTTCTTCCTCTACGCAAAAAGGCGAGAGTCTTGCTGACACTGTACGAATAATGTCCATCTACTCTGATGTTCTGGTATTAAGACACACTTTGGATGGCTCAAGTAGGTTTGCAGCTGAAATCTCAGATAAACCTGTAATCAATGCAGGCAGCGGCACAGAGGAGCATCCAACTCAGGCAATTCAGGACCTCTTTACAATCAAAAAAGAAAAGAAAAAGATTGACGGTCTGAAGATTGGAATTGTCGGTGATCTAAAGTACGGGCGAACTGTTTATTCTCTGTTGTATGGACTTGGGAACTATGATGTTGATGTCCGTTTGATTTCTCCAGAATCCCTTAGAATACGATCTGACTTTATCTATGAAATCAAAAAGGGTCTGTCTTTTTCAGAATCTACTGATATTGAAGAGCACATTGACGAACTTGATGTTCTTTATGTGACAAGAATCCAAAAGGAGAGATTTCCTGATGAGGAGGAATATCTCAAAGTCAAGGGAAGCTATGTAGTGGGATTGGACCTGCTAAAACAGATGAAAGACGATTCTATAATTTTGCATCCACTTCCAAGACTGGATGAAATCTCAAATGATATTGATAATACAAAAAATGCGAAATACTTTGAGCAAGCTGAATATGGAAAGCATATACGTGCAGCTCTACTGGGCATGACACTAAACAAGAACGGGTTTTAATGTAACTGTCTACAGTTTTGAAGTAGAATTTCTCAAATATTCCAAAGCATAATCATGGAAATTCAATTCCCTCATCCGGCATGTCTCCTTTATACTCATCAATATCTTGTGAGAATCAGCTCCGGCCTTTGAGCGATGACCGTTTGTGATCTTTCTGATTATGACGTTTGGTCGTATTGCCCTCTCTTCCGTGTTGTTATGGTAATCAGTTCCAGTCTGCAAAAACGTAAAGAGCATCATTCTTTCACGTTTCAATCTTTTTACAAACCTGATGCAGTTCTCTTTGTTGTATTTTTCGGATATCATTGCAGATATTCTTCTCTCAAGATTCTTTTTCACTTTTAGTCTTTTTGCCTCATTGGTGATTTTTGCCGCATCGTGAGAGACATACAGTATTCTCTTTAGGCGTGCTGCAAATGCTGTGAATTCTTTTCCGGGATTCTTGTATTGTATGTATCTTCAATCTCTCGGATATAATGAATGTGGCATCTTTGGTAGGTTTTACCAACATGATTCCATGCAGAATACGAGTCACTTGTAACGTTGCCTTTAAACCCACCAATGATTCTCTTTGGCACATCCTACTGCGAGTCTGGTCAATCTCGTATATTACGACCCATTTCCCAACAAACGTCCACAGCCAGTAATTTTTTCCGTTCAACCTCCAGCTCGTCTCGTCGCCGTGTATGTTTGCCTCTTTTTTTAGCTCTGAGATCATTTCTTGATATATTGAGCCAAATGTCTTTGCAATTTTAAATACTGCATGGTTAATTGTTGATTCTGTAAGATTTAATGAGTATAGTGTTTGTAACAACTGATATTTTACCATAGGACAATCCCATTGTTTTTAGTAATACGATTAGTATCATTAGAGTTTATGCGTAATTGACTAAACCACGTCGACTATTACAACAAAACTCAAACAAAATCATTAGACGTATTGCGTAATTATTCCTAGACGTGGTTTTAGAAGATAATTTCTCAGATTATTCTGAAATTTTGGATTTAGGCATAAAATTACACAAAATATCGAATGTTGAAAAAAATCACCCTAATTACTCAAAAGGTCAATTACCGTAATTGTCTAGAGTTTTGAAGTTCCTTCGTGTTTGTGTCAAAAAAATAGCCTGTTTTGACATATCTTGTGCGTAATACTTCAAAACTGTATACAGTTACCAATTACCATCATATCAACTGTGAACAAGTTGATACGTACAAGTCGAATGTTGTTTGTTATTTTGGTCAATTACCAGTTAACCCAGATGTGCTCACAATCATGACCAATCCGGAGGTGGAACAGGAGGTGGTTTTGACTAAATCTTTGCATTTTTAGCCGATTTTGAGCACATCTAGGTTAACTGAATTACGCATAAACTCTAATATACAACATACTTTTTATCTAAACAGATTGAAAAAATTTGATTTAATTTTCATGTTACTAATATTGGCACTTGGATCAATACATGTTGTAATATATCAAAATGTGTCTGCATCTGGAGATGAAATTGTATCTAACGTCATAGAAATCAATACTAACACAGAAAACGGCCCTGTCTTGAATTATGGTGATTACTTTGGATCCTCGACTGCAAACATTGGCGACCTGAATGGTGACGGCATATCAGATATTGCAGTTGGTGCACGGTATGATGGTGCCGGCGGTGCCCTCAGAGGTGCCATACATGTAATGCTTATGAACAGTGATGGAAGCGTATCGAGTACAATAGAAATCAATAGCAATACAGCAAACGGCCCTGTCTTGAATAATGCTGATCAATTTGGATCCTCGATTGCAAACATTGGTGACCTGAATGGTGACGGCATATCGGATATCGCAGTTGGTGCACATTATGATGATGCCGGCGGTACCGACCAAGGTGCCATACATATAATGTTTATGAACAGTAATGGAACCGTATCTCGCACCATGGAAATCAATGATCATACAGCAAACGGCCCTGTCTTGAATAATGCTGATTACTTTGGATACTCGATTGCAAACATTGGTGACCTGAATGGTGACGGCATATTAGATATTGCGGTTGGTGCATATTATAGTGATGCCAGCGGTTTCGACCAAGGTGCCATACATATAATGTTTATGAACAGTAATGGAACCGTATCTCGCACCATGGAAATCAATGACTATACAGCAAACGGCCCCGTCTTGAATGCTTTTGATTACTTTGGATACTCGATTGCAAACATTGGCGACCTGAATGGTGACGGCATATCAGATATTGCGGTTGGTGCACCTGATGACGATGCCGGCGGTACCGACAGAGGTGCCATACATGTAATGTTTATGAACAGTGATGGAACCGTATCTCGCACCATGGAAATCAATGATCATACAGCAAACGGCCCTACCTTGAATAATGGTGATTACTTTGGATCCTCGATTGCAAACATTGGCGACCTGAATGATGACGGCATATCCGATATCGCAGTTGGTGCACTGTATGATGATACCGGCGGTACCGACAGAGGTGCCATACATGTAATGTTTATGAACAGTGATGGAACCGTATTTCGCACCATGGAAATCAATGACCATACAGCAAACGGCCCTACCTTGCATAATTCGCATTTATTTGGATCCTCGATTGCAAACATTGGCGACCTGAATGGTGACGGCATATCCGATATCGCAGTTGGTGCACCTGGTGCTAATGCCCACGGTGTTTACATAGGTAGTATACACATAATGCTTATGAACAGTGCTGGAACCGTATCTCGCACCATAGAAATCAATGACCATACAGCAAACGGCCCTGCCTTGAATAATTTTGATTACTTTGGATACTCGACTGCAAACATTGGCGACTTGAATGGTGACGGCATATCCGATATTGTAGTTGGTGCACCTAATGATGATGCCGGCGGTACCAGCAGAGGTGCCATACATGTAATGCTTATGAACAGTGATGAAACAGTATCTCGCACCATAGAAATCAATGACCATACAGCAAACGGCCCTGCCTTGAATTATGGTGATTACTTTGGATACTCGACTGCAAACATTGGTGACCTGAATGGTGACGGCATATCCGATATTGCAGTCGGTGCACCTTATGATGATGCCGGCGGTGCCGACAGAGGTGCTATACATGTAATGCTTATGAACAGTGATGGAACCGTATCTCGCACCATGGAAATCAATGACCATACAGAAAACGGCCCCGTCTTGAATAATGATGATTACTTTGGATCCTCGATTGCAAACATTGGCGACCTGAATGGTGACGGCATATCCGATATTGTAGTTGGTGCATCTCGTGATGATGCCGGCGGTGCCGACAGAGGTGCCATACATGTAATGCTTATGAACAGTGATGGAACCGTATCTCGCACCATAGAAATCAATGACTATACAGCAAACGGCCCTGCCTTGAATAATGGTGATTACTTTGGATCCTCGATTGCAAACATTGGCGACTTGAATGGTGACGGCATATCCGATATTGTAGTTGGTGCACCTAATGATGATGCCGGCGGTACCAGCAGAGGTGCCATACATGTAATGCTTATGAACAGTGATGGAACCGTATTTCGCACCATGGAAATCAATGACCATACAGCAAACGGCCCTGCCTTGAATAATGGTGATTACTTTGGATCCTCGATTGCAAACATTGGCGACCTGAATGATGACGGCATATTAGATATCGCAGTTGGTGCACCTAATGATAATGCCGGCGGTACCAACAGAGGTGCCATACATGTAATGCTTATGAACAGTGATGGAACCGTATCTTACACCATAGAAATCAATGACCACACAACAAACGGCCCTGCCTTGAATAATGGTGATTACTTTGGATCCTCGATTGCAAACATTGGCGACCTGAATGATGACGGCATATTAGATATTGCAGTCGGTGCATACCTAGATGATGTTGGTAGTAATCATAGAGGTACTATACATATATTATTTATGAAGAGTGTTGACATAACTCCGCCGGTCATCACACTAATCGGAAACAATCCACAGCTCCTAGAGTTTGGTGATGGGTATACAGAACTTGGCGCAACAACTAATCACAACTCTGTAGTAACCATCAACTCTGATGAATTCACTGATGCTGTAGGCACATACTCTATCTATTATGATTCGACTGATGCATCAGGGTTTAGTGCTACACAGGTTATCAGAACTGTAAACGTAGTTGACATCACTCCTACTTTGAGCGGCAATTTACTAAATAATCCTTACTCTCTTTCATCTTGGACTATACATTCTAATGGTGGAAATGGATGGTTGGATATCTCTAGTGGTAAAACAAACTGGGTTACATCAGACCAAACATTTGCTACATCACACGAATGGGCTGAAAAAAGTCAAACAGTACCAATCACCTCGACTGACGGCACATTAATTCTGACAGAGGATTATTCAAAGACATACTGCGGTGAATATACAGGACCATACATAAACTCTTCACCATATGATAGATACTATCTCACAATGATCTTACTTGATAGTTCAGGCAATGAAATAGAGACACATAGTACAGGCATCATATCTATGACAGATTCCTGTGATTGGGGCAGAAACTGGCAAACTGCGGCGATTGTGGTGGATTCAATTCCAGATGATACTGTGGCAGTCAAAGTAAAGCACGGCGGTGCCTCTGGCGAAAGATTAACCGGATGGTTTGGCCCTGTGATGAAAGATATAAAGCTGATTCATCAAAATTACAATTATGACAATTTACTAAATAATCCTTACTCTCTTTCATCTTGGACTATACATTCTAATGGTGGAAATGGATGGTTGGATATCTCTAGTGGTAAAACAAACTGGGTTACATCAGACCAAACATTTGCTACATCATACGAATGGGCTGAAAAAAGTCAAACAGTACCAATCACCTCGACTGACGGCACATTAATTCTGACAGAGGATTATTCAAAGACATACTGCGGTGAATATACAGGACCATACATAAACTCTCCACCATATGATAGATACTATCTTGCAATGATCTTACTTGATAGTTCAGGCAATGAAATAGAGACACATCAGTCAGATCTCAAAACGATGAAAGATTCCTGTGATTGGGGCAGAAACTGGCAAACTGCGGTGATTGTGGTGGATTCAATTCCAGATGATACTGTGGCAGTCAAAGTAAAGCACGGCGGTGTCTCTGGCGAAAGATTAACCGGATGGTATGGCCCTGTGATGAAAGATATAAAGATAATTCATGTAAAATAGTTCCTATCTGATCCCAAAACGTACTGGTCAATATTTCATGATAGTTGAAGGTAAGTATGAATCAAGCATCTAAATGTATTTTCCTATCTCGACTAGGCTGTTCTGATCCCTGATTCTCCATGTTTCAAAACATGTCAGAAATACTGAAAGCATCTTTATCCCCTTTTCACTTTTCAGCTGACCCCGTACATTTCTCTGCATGACACATTTTCGAATAGAGTTTTCCGCATCATTGTTAGTTGATGGCACGCCAGGACACATCACATGTAAACAGGTCATTTCGTGCGTTTTTCAGCTTTATTCCAAACTTTTTCATAATATCATCACCACGCCGGTATCGTTTTATCATATAATCAACTGCTCAAACAGACAATCCGTATATTTGATCTGTTGTATCTTTTTGTGTTTTGATTTTGAATATTTCCTGGCATTATTCAATATTTTTGAGAATTCCTTGTGCAAAATGGCAGCTGATGGTTTTTCTGATTTATCTGCCATGCATCTTTTGACTCTCTTTGCAGTTGTGCAGTGTGCATCTCTGTCTCTTGTTTTTGGTAAATATTACAACATGTGATCTCCATCCATCAGAAACTACAATTCCTCTAAAATCAATCCAGTATTTTTTTATAACAACTGCACCTTGGCTAAAATCTAAAACATGGTACGCTTTGGTGTTGGTTCTTGCAATCCACACCCATTCATGTTTACCTTCAATTGGATATCTGGTCTCATCAAATCCTACAATCTCTGATTTGTTGATTTCGTGCCCAATTTTATCATAAAATGGCTCAAAGCATCTGACCTGTCTGCAAAATTGACAGTACTGTCGTATTGCTGATTTGCAATCCATATTGTTCTCGCAATGATTCTCTGATTGTGTTGTATGGCATTCTTTTTGAAAACATGCTCACTATACTTTTGATTACAGTGGCGTCAAATTGTCCTCTAGGTGCAAGTTTGCCATCATTTTCAAATGTCTTTTTGCATGATTTGCAGGTATATTTGTGTAAAATATGCTCAGTTACGTTATACTCTTGTGGTGGTGGAATACTTACCATGTTGCGTTTTTTTGTGTCAATCTGAGTAATGTCCGTACTTTAACATTTTGGGCAAGATGTTGAATCGTGATGTGTCGTTTTTTGTGGTATGAATGTCTGTGTTTTACCCTCGTGTCCAAAGACGCCTCCTCGGTTTGGTTTAGTATCTCTCTCTCTCTCTTGTCCTTTTCCACTTGCATGGGCTTGCGAGATGGTGGCGTATGTGGATTATCATAATAGAATAATTTATGTTTCAATTTATCATTTAATTTTGTTAAACTGTTAATTGTTCTTGTCATACGGTTATTTGATCTTGTCAGATCATCAACGTATTTTACTAGTTCACCTATGATTAATTTCTGTTGTTTGTTTTCTCGTCTTAATTCTGAATCAATTTTGTGAGTCTTGCTCATATCAGAAGGTGGATGAGGTTACTCTTAGATCTTTTGGTTTAATTTTATTGATCTAGGCGTGAAGGTTGATTCATACGATGATTCATACGATGATTCATACCATTTATTCATTGTCTACCCTTGGCGCAAACAATCCAGGCGATCTGCAACCAATTTTGGAGGCGACAACCATGGATGCTTTGATTCATAAGGTCAAAAAACTATTGATAGTAAGACAACCCCTGATGAAATGAATATGATGTCACTGACTAGATTTGGAATATTTGCAATGGTTCTGTGCTTGTTTCCAGCAAGCAGTGTTTACGGGCATGGACTGGGAATTGATACAATTCCTCTAATAGATGTCCAAGGAAAAGATATCTCAGTATCAGTAGAGCTGCCAATGTATCTGAAAGATGATCAGAAGCAGATCACAATTACTGCAACCGAAAGAGAAACAAGAGAGAATGCAAAAAATGTCACATTTCTAATCGGTTTGTTTTATGATGATAAAATGATCTTTAGAAACTATTTTTTTACCGATAATGGCGTATTACCCATCAAGATATCCCAGACAGAGTCTGCTGATCTTGTGATTCATGGGGAGCAGGATTCCATACTTGGCGCCTGGCATGGGACAGAATTCGACCCTGTTGAAATTACTGGTCCGCTTTTTACTTTAGGTGGATTGTACACCTTTGAAATTGAGGTAAGAACTATAGACGAACCAACTAACATCATAGAAAACTCTGGAATTTACAATGTTAATCTGAGCATAATTGATACTGCCTCTTACATTCAAAAGGATGCAGAAAACCATGATGTGAAATTTCGCTCAAAGTCATATTTTGACAAAATTTCCAGTTTTGAGTATGATCCTGAGGCCAAACAGGTAACATTTGAAATGCCATTTGACTGGAGTGAAAAACAAATATCTCACATACCTGTGGTTCATACCGAAGTCCATTTCCCAAAAGATTTTGCTGAATTTCTGACTCCTAGTTATTCAGGTTATGTAAATGGCATTGAGCTATTCAAGTCTTTAGTGACAATTGATGATTATACCGAAGATGGTGAAAGAATAGTTCATTTTGTTTTGTTGCAGGATCATCTGAGATTTCTGAAAAATGAAATGAAAAAATCAGACGAGCCATTGCCTGACAATATCGTATTTACATTGTTTACCAGAGAAGATCTAGATTTGCCTCTGATTGCATATACGAAAAGCGAGGACTATGAGTTAAATCTCTCATGGGATCCTGTAGTGATAGAGCCTGGGATCAGCACAAACTTTGTTTTTACTATCAGGGACGGACAAACTAGAGAACCGCTAAGAAACTCCGAGTATACCTTTGTAATTCTCCAAAATGGAGATGAGATTCATCGTACAACAGGAACGGCACAAATCGGCGGTTATTTTGAAAAATTCACATTTGCCGAGAATCAGACAGGTCCTGTGACGATAAAATTCGAGAACATTCGAAATACGGGACAGGAAACAGAGTTTGGAATCGTTGTAGTGCCAGAATTTGGCACTGTTACGATGATGATACTTGGCATTGCACTAGTTGGGGTCATTATTTTTGGTGCAAAATATGGGACTAATTCGTACCTGAGTGAATATTCCTGCAAACATTCAGCCTTTAAATCCTCGTTATAACCAGTTTTCGGTGTAACTAGCAAATCCGGATAAAATAAAACTGAAAAATAACAAGTGCACATTCCATCTTTTCTGAGAGATCATATCCTAGCGATTATGCATAATTGACTAAACCACGCCAACTATTACAACAAAACTCTAACAAAATCATTAGACGTATTGTGTAATTATTTCTAGGTATGGTTTTTAGAAGGTAATTTTTCAGATTATTCTGAAATTTTGAATTTTTAGGCACAAAATTATGCAAAACATAGAATGTTGAAAAAAATCACACCCTAATTACGCAAAAGGGTAACTATCTACAGTTTTGAAGTATTACGCACAAGATATGTCAAAACAGGTTATTTTTTTGACACAAACGCTAAGGAACTTCAAAACTCTAGAGTTACGCAAAAGGTCTATTACCCATCATATCAAATGTGAACAAGTTGATGCGTACAATTCAATTGTTGTTTGTTATTTTGTATGTATCAACCTCTACACCTAAATCCGCTAGAACGGTCAAGACGTTATAGGCATAAAACATGTTCTTTACTTGATTCATATTCTTTTATATACTAGTTTAATGGTGTAATCAATATTGAAAAAACTGTGTCTAATCTTCATGTTTTTAATATTAACACTTGGATCGTTGTATACTATAACATACCAAAATGTATCTGCAACTGGAGACAAAATCGTATCAAATACAATAGAAATCAATTCTACTACTACAAACGGCCCTGTCTTGAATGATAGTGATAACTTTGGATCCTCGATTGCAAACATTGGCGACCTGAATGGTGACGGTATATCAGATATTGCAGTTGGTGCAGATTATGACGATGCTGGCGGTCCTAATAGAGGTGCCATACATCTAATGTTTATGAACAGTAATGGAAGCGTATCAAATACAATAGAAATCAATTCTACTACTACAAACGGTCCTGTCTTGAATAATTATGATTACTTTGGTTCATCGATTGCAAACATTGGCGACCTGAACGGTGACGGTATATCAGATATCGCAGTTGGTGCAGATTATGACGATGCTGGCGGTCCTGATAGAGGTGCCATACATCTAATGTTTATGAACAGTAATGGAAGCGTATCAAATACAATAGAAATCAATGACAATACAGCAAACGGCCCTGTCTTGAATGATGGTGATGGGTTTGGAATATCGATTGCAAACATTGGCGACCTGAATGGTGACGGTATATTGGATATTGCAGTTGGTGCAGATTATGACGATGCTGGCGGTCCTAATAGAGGTGCCATACATCTAATGTTTATGAACAGTAATGGAAGCGTATCAAATACAATAGAAATCAATTCTACTACTACAAACGGCCCTGTCTTGAATGATAATGATTACTTTGGTTCATCGATTGCAAACATTGGCGACCTGAACGGTGACGGTATATCAGATATCGCAGTTGGTGCAGATTATGACGATGCTGGCGGTCCTAATAGAGGTGCCATACATGTAATGCTTATGAACAGTAATGGAAGCGTATCAAATACAATAGAAATCAATTCTACTACTACAAACGGCCCTGTCTTGAATAATTATGATTACTTTGGATCATCCATTGCAAACATTGGCGACCTGAACGGTGACGGTACAATAGATATTGCAGTTGGTGCAGATTATGACGATGCTGGCGGTCCTGATAGAGGTGCCATACATGTAATGCTTATGAACAGTAATGGAAGCGTATCAAATACAATAGAAATCAATTCTACTACTACAAACGGTCCTGTCTTGAATAATTATGATTACTTTGGATCCTCGATTGCAAACATTGGCGACCTGAACGGTGACGGTATATTGGATATCGCAGTTGGTGCATATAATGACGATGCTGGCGGTCCTAATAGAGGTGCCATACATGTATTGTTTATAAACAGTAGTACTTTGCTTCCACCCATAATAACCAACATCACATCAAATACCACATCTTCTGGTGTACTCAAGGTGGGCGATACCATATCATTCACATTGACTCTGGATTCAGCTGAGAATGGTACTACCATTAATGGCGCTTACAACTCTGTACCATTATTCTGGAACAGTATCGACAACGGAACCACATACACTGCAACATACACCATATCTGAAGGGGACGCGGATCAAATCACACCACTACAAATTACAGGTGTAACAATCACAGATAGTGCAGGCAATACGAGCTTGCCATTTGATGGTACTGACATACTAGATACCATTGATGCAAACTCTCCCCAGTTCTCTAGTGCCCAAACCCTCTCAATTTCACAGATTGCAATCACGCTAGACCAGAGTGTTACAAACTCTACTGCCACTCCTAATGACTTTACACTTGGAGGGGTCACTGGTGCTTCAATTGATTCCATCGTGTCTGTCTTGAATAATACCATTACACTTGATGTCACTGGTACGACAATCTCTGATAGTGATAATGTGACTATATCTTATACCAGAACGTCTGGATCATTTGATGATGTGTCTGGCAATTCATTGCTAAACTTTGCAGAAAATGTAACAAACAATCTGGACTTTACTCCTCCAATCATAACCCTGAATGGAGACAACCCACAAATAATCGAACTTGGTGAGGACTATACAGAACTAGGCGCAACAACTAGTGACGGCTCGCAAGTAACCATTAATGCTACTGAATTCACTAATGCTATAGGCATCTACTCTATCTATTACGACTCTGTTGACGCATCAGGGAATCGTGCCACCCAAGTTGTCAGGACTGTAAGTGTGGTTGAGGCCACCATACCTACATTCTGCGCACCTCCTGGCTCTGGAGACTGGATTATAGATGTTAGTTGTACAGTTAATGCCAGTGCAACTGCCCAAGAAAATGTGATTGTTCAAAACAATTCGATTTTAATCATTCCTTCTGGAATTACTTTGGATATTGACTTTGCAGCATTTAATCTGACAGTACAGTCTGGCAGTGGAGTCTTGATTAAATCTGGTGGAACAATCACCTGATATCACTAGTTGGTATAGTCAGATTCTTTGATTTTTACTAGTCCGTATCTCTTTATCATACTCTTACAACTGAAAAATCCATCATCTTGTTGCCATTCCACCACCTGAATATCGGGATTTAATTTCCAACATTCAATGGTTTTATGCTCATTTTACCAATCAAAAAATCCAAACAATTACAAGTTATTCTACTAGATACAGGCATGTCAGTGGCCAATTGTTCTATTCACAGTAGATAGAAAAGTGCAGTACTTTGTGGAATTGTACCTCGATCTAGCTTTTTTTTGTAATTGTCTAGTTTTAAAGTTTCTTTGTGTTTGTGTCAAAAAAACAACCAGTTTTGACATATCTTGTGCGTAATACTTTAAAACTGTAAACAGTTACCTTTTTTTGTATGCATCAACCTCCATACCAAAATCAACTGGAACATCTACAGACGTTATAGGCATAAAACGTGCCATTTGCTTGACTCATACGTTATTTTGGTCAATTACGCATAAACTCTCTTGATTCACATATAATTTGTAAACTCAAAATGACAAATTCGTCATGGCGAGAACCAGTATCTAATTACAATCAAAGTGCAACAAGCTTTACTGTATCCATGTTTCTGTTTGTCTGAAAATCTTTTGTCATTGCAGAGACCTTTTCTGCATCGCCATTCATAACAAAAAGCTCCATGCATTTCCCCTTCTCAATCTTACTGTGAAGATGCGTTGTAATCAGATCCTCAAAGTTATGAGTGATTCCTGAAACGATATGATCAAACTCGTCATTGTGCACCACCAAAAGAATGGCATGAATATCTCCAGCCAAGTCTGACTTTTGTCTCTCTTCAGAAACAAATGCCCTGATTCCTGCTCTGATGACCTCAGACCTGCCTGAAAATCCCATGGATGATTGTAATTTATTTAATTCTGAGAGAATTTCATCATTTAAGGAGATTGAGACTATTGGCACATGTCTAATGTTATTAATTGCCTTTTAAGTCTAGCAATCAAAGTTATTAATATTTTATAGATTTATTAATAATATGTATCGAATTGTGTCGTGGATAGACAAATCAAACTTGCAATTGCTGCAATAGTAATAGTAATTCCATTAAGCTCGCTTGCAGTTTATGGAACCAACTCAAACCTGCAAACAGTAATTGATAACTCTAAACTACAGGCCGTCTCGTCATTTTATCCACTTTATGAATTTTCACAAAATGTCGGAGAAGATAAAGTCGATGTTACTTTACCTGTTCCGGCCGGAGTTGAGCCTCATGATTGGGAGCCAACTATTAAAGATGTGCAAAGAATGCTAAAGTCTGATCTAATAATTATCAATGGGATAGGTTTTGAAAACTGGGTTGATAATTTGGATGAAGCTGATTACCAAGGGGTGATAGTTGATACCAGTAATGGAATTTCAGTCAAGAATTCTAGCAAAGAACATGCCATTGGAGATCCGCACATCTGGCTGAATCCGGTCTATGCAAAGACACAAGTACAAAATATCGCAAATGCTTTTTCTAATTCAGATCCTGATAATCAACAATACTATCAGTCAAACGCGGCAAAATACATCAAACAATTGGATCAGCTTGATTCAAAAATACGCAATGAATTATCTGATTGTAATCGTGATTTTGTAACCTTTCATGATGCATTTTCATATTTTGCCGATGAATATAATCTGAATCAGCATGCAATCATTCCATCAAATACTTTATACGGTGAAGTAACAGCAAAAACACTAAAAGATATAATTACCACATCTAGGCAATTAAACATCAAAGTAATTTTCAGCGAGGAGCATGTTGATGCTAGAACATCTGCAATAATTGCAGATGACATAGATGGCACAGTCCTAGTTTTATCTACGGTGGAAGTTTTTTCTGACGAACTCTATATTTCTAAAATGACTGAAAATCTTGAGCATCTAAAGGAGGCATTATGCTCAAAGTAGTTGAAATTAACAATCTCACGGTTCAGTATCCGGATGTTAAAGCCCTTGATGATGTGAGTTTTGTGATCAATCAGGGGGATTTTCTGGGCATAATCGGACCTAACGGTGCTGGAAAATCAACCCTCTTTGATTCAATGCTGGGACTGAACACAAGGTACGAAGGAACCATAAAGTTCTTTGGCAAGGATGTTAGAAAATCAAAAAAATATCTCAAAGAAATTGGATATGTGCCACAAAAACCAATCTTTGAAAAAAATTTTCCAGTTACAGTTAATGATGTTGTAAAAATGGGACTGAGAAACGAATCTGATGAGGATAAAACTGATAAAATTTTACAACAATTATGGATACATGAATTAAGCAACAGAAGAATCGGCGAGTTGTCCGGAGGACAGCAACAACGAGTCTTTATTGCCAAGGCCCTAGTAAATAATCCCAAAATACTGATTCTAGATGAGCCTATAACGGGAATTGATCAACAAAGCATAGAGATATTTTACAGCATTCTCCGTGAATTGAATTCCAAACAAAAAATTACCATTCTCTGGTCCTCTCATGATTTGGATGCAATTAACCAGCTGGCAAATCACGTGGCATGCCTAAATAGGACATTGTTCTTCCATGGCGAGTCTGAAACATTCTTTTCTGATGATAAACTAGTCAAGCAATATTCAGAGGCCTCGATGCAAGAACACATGCATCATCATTAGCCATGTCCCTTGAAATCCTAACTTTTAGTTTTATGCACAGGGCGTTAATTTCTGGAATTGCAATTGCAATTCTCTGCTCAGTTGTCGGTCTGTTCCTGGTTTTGAGACGTTATTCACTGTTTGGTGATGCAATTGCACATTCGTCATTTGGCGGAATTGCACTAGGCTTGTTGGCAGGTGTCTATCCGTTATGGACTGCTTATGGCGTCTCAATAGCCAGCGCACTAGTCATTACAAGACTTAAAGACAAATACAACATATCTAGCGATGCGTCAATTGCAGTACTTTTGTCATCAGGAATAGCAATTGGCCTTGTAATTATTGGTCTCTCAGGCGGTTTTACGATTGATATCTTTAGTTTTCTTTTTGGAAGTATTCTTCTTGTTAGCGCAGATGATACTGTTCTCATTTTATCATTGACTGGAGTAATTCTAATCGTACTTTTATTGCTGTACAGGCAAATTCTCTATTCTACGTTTAATGAAGAACAGGCAAAAGTCAGTGGAATTCCAGTAGAAAAAATAAATTATTTGATCGTGTTTATGGCGGGAATAACTGTAGTCACATCCATCCAACTTGTGGGCGTCTTGTTAATCTCAGCCTTGTTTGTAATTCCTAATGTGACTGCAATTATGTATGGCAAGAGTTTCAAACAAACGGCCGTAATCTCGATGAGTTTTTCTGTCTTTTCTGTGGTGGCAGGCATCCTGATCTCCTATCTCTTTGATATTACTCCTGCAGGAACTATTGTCCTGTTGTCAATTAGTCTGCTTGCAGGAACTATGATGATAAAATCTGCCGGACTGTTATCTAGGAGTTAATTAGTGAATTTAATCTTCTCTTGTCTTGTATGCTTTTTACATAAAACAGTGATGCTGCAATAATTCCCAACGCAATTAACGGTGATGCAATCTCTGTATACCTTAATTTATGGCCGCTTGTTTGTATTTGTGAGGCAATTACGGGGATTTCTGTGATCTCTACTGTCCCAATCTTGTTTGCCTGCTGTTCTACAAACCACACATTGCCATTCCCATCTGATGTCATGAATTGAATGAACGATGTTTCAGTTGGAACCGGAATCATCATCAAATTGTCATTGTCTGGATCATAAACTCCAATGTTATCTACTGTATGCTGTGCAAACCAAATGTTTCCATATCTGTCAAATGTCATTCCAAATGGCAATGCCTCTTCATCTGGAACTGAAATTCTCTCAAATGTCTCTAAAACTGGATTGAATTTGGTTATGGCCAAACCTGTGTGCTCTGCAATCCACAAATTTCCATCATTATCAAAAATCAAGGCTTCTGGAGCCTGAAGTGGTGCCTTGTCTGAGATCTGAGTTATCTGACTGTCCTTTGGATTAATGAATCCAATCTTGCCTGTACCGCTTGTAGAATACCAGATATCTCCGTCTTTATCAACTGCCAAGGCAAATGGCAGCGATTGTCTGTCTGGTAGTATGATCTCCTCAAACGTGTCAAGTTCTGGCACGTATTTTAGAATTCTGTCTTTGTTGGGAATTGTAACCCAAATGTTTCCATCAAAGTCTGCCTGAATGGATATTGGCGTATTCTCTGAGACTATTGGATCCAGTTTTGGAATTGTTTTTGTTGTAATCTGAGCATTCTCCGGATCAAGGAACCCGATTTGATTTTTCAGAGTGTCTGTAAACCAGATTCTTCCCTTGTTATCTTGTGTTAGAAACGTTGTAGCGCCTCCATCATATGAATATGAGGAAAAATTTCGTGTGTCAAGTGAAAATTGCCATAAACGGGGGGCTGACGTATCACTTATCCAGATAGAGTCTCTCCTGTCATACAATGGAAAAAGAGGCTTTGCATCTTTTGGCAATTCGTATTCGATAATTTGAGTCTGAATGTTGGCCAGTCTGGGTTTTACCCGCAAATCCATTATTACTGATTCGTTAGCATTTTCAGTTCTTTGAGCCTCGATTTCCAGCTGCCATTCTCCAGAAAACCCAAATGTTAATTCACCATGGTATTTGTTTGGCTCTGACAAATTTTTAACTGACATTGGTATTTGAATTGCAAAAATATTCTCTGATGGATTTGATACTTTAACTTTGATTTGATCAGAATCATAGAGTTCCTTGCCCTCAAAATCACTCACTATGACTTTAATTGTGTTTACACCACTTGAAAACGGTGAAATTTCAATATCGAACTTTGCATTTTCAGTAAATTCTGTAGTTTTTAATCCATAGGCGATCTCTTGTACGCCGGCTTTATGTATCTCTCCTGCCGGCAGTGTCCCATTTGTTAGCAATGCAACCATCCCTAATAGCACAATTCCTAATATTACATCAACTTTGAGTGTTCTCTTTAGCTTTTTGTGGACAGTAATTTTTCCAGATTGAATATTCTCTTCTGCATTCTTTTGTATCCTAAACTGGACAAATACTCCCAATCCAATCATTATTGCGGCAATTGAAATCTTTAGAATGATTAATTGACCATAAATTGATTCAGTAATCAATCCTACATCACTTTCCAAGAACCACAAAAGAGTTGGTCCTGTAATGACTATGATTCCCACTGAGATGATAAACGCAATTGAGAATCTTGGTATTAGCAGCAGACTCATCTTTTCTCGTTTTGATTCTTTTAATTGTGAAAATATTGGCAACAGTGTGAAAACAAAATAAAATATTCCGCCTATCCACACTGCCGCAACTAGATTATGAATATAATCCAGAACAAGTGCTGATGACTCTCCACTGGCTGCACCATGTCCAATCATGCTTGAGGTTCCAATTAGTGCAAGTGCAGCCACAAGCATTGGCATCTGATTTCTCTTTGATAGTACTTTATTTCTATTCAATCCAAACCAGATAACTAGTAAGATTGTCGTAATACTCATTCTAATTGCCCATGTGGTACCAAAACTGGTCTGAATGGCATCTATGAGTGAGGCTTCTAATCTGATGGCCTGTACTGCAATCATCAAAATACCCGAGACAAAAACAAGCACCAGTCCAATTCCTGTAATTGACATAAATTTTCTGTGATGGATGGATTCTATCCTGTCTAATTCTTCTCTGATTAGTTGTTTATTTTGTGTGCCCCAAATTATCATGGATGCAATTACAGCTCCTAAAACTATTGTTTGGCCTACAAGACCGGGAAATCTGGAACCTGCTTCAGGCAAAAATACAGTATCCCCCTTTTGAACAGAATCCTCCGGTGGAACATATTGAACATTGCCAATTGTAAACACGAATGCATCAGGAACCAAATGTCCGTCTACCTTTGATAGGACTTTGCTTGAAACTGTGTATACCCCATCTTTTAATGGCAGAGTTGTAACAATAAGGGAATCCTCTTCCTCATAGTAATCGGTATCTTTGTTATCAATCTGGTTTCCATTACTGTCAAGTACTTTGAGTTGGCTAAAATCAAGATCAACTGATTCTGAAAAAAAAACAATAACTTTTGTAATGCCAGCTGGCGAATTTGATGTTAGACTAGGAATGGTTTCTTCTGTAAATGGATGCGCAGCTGCAAATGGAATGGATGTTGATGATAAAATCAGTAAAATTATCAGAAATTTTCTCATTTAATCTTTAGATTATTATTTATAATTTAAACAGTTTCCATGCGTCCAGAATTTGCAAGTTAACGTAAAGATAATAATGTCTAATGTCATATGATGGTCGTGAAGGTTGCACTTTTTGGCTTTGTTGTACTATTATTTTTAATCGGAATGATTGTGCCATCCTTTGCACATTCCACAGTACTAGTTGGATTATATGACATTGAAGTAGGCTGGGGAATTGAACCTCCTGTTGTAGGAGTTAGAAATGATATTGTCTTAAAAATTACCAAACCCGGAGAAACTGAAGGCTCATACACAGGAGTTACTAGCGCATTCAAAAATTTGGAGGCTACGGCCATGTTTGGCGGTGTCACTAAAAAACTTGATATCAGTTCTGATCCAAAACCAGGCTACTATTTTTCACCTATAATTCCAACTAAAACCGGTAGTTACTCTGTAAAACTGAAAGGAGAAATTAGTGAAACTATGATTGATGTACAAGTTCCAGTTGAAGATGTAGAAACCACTGCTGTATTGGATTTTCCTCCATCTGGTGAGGAACTCTCTGCACTAAAAAATGCATTTTCATCTCTTCAACAAGATATCTCAAAATTAAAATCCGATGAACCTTTTATGTCCCCTGATCATGGAGCAGCATATGACTTTGCAATATTTGGATTGTCGATTGCTGTAGCAGCTATGATCTTGGCAATTATTGCTTTAATAAAAAAATAGAAAAGAGGAATTTCTAAAATCTTGGAATGACTCTAGATTTTGCAGTTACTGCTATGATGCTTATGATTGCAACAGCTAGTACCATCATTGCAATTGTACCAAACTCTGGAACAACTTGTGTAGTTGCAACTGTACCTGTTGGTCCGGTCCAATCCTGACTAGCATTTGGAGGGCCAATACCTAAAGAAATTATTTCGACATCTATTGGGTTTTCATCCGATCCAACAGCATCTATCATGTGACTTGCACCAGTCATTTCCATGGCGTGTGCAGATTCTTTGAAAATTTCTTCACCGTTTTGTTTTGCACTAATTTCATAGTTGACATGTATTGTGTTGAATTCAAGATTAACTTGAGTTCCATCATTTACAACAGAGTCGGTAATTGTTACCATTAACTCGTCGTCATCCATTTTCATGTCGTCCATCATGTCATCTTTCATGTCGTCCATCATGTCATCTTTCATGTCGTCCATCATGTCATCTTTCATGTCGTCCATCATGTCATCTTTCATGTCGTCCATCATGTCATCTTTCATGTCGTCCATCATGTCATCTTTCATGTCGTCCATCATGTCATCTTTCATGTCGTCCATCATGTCATCTTTCATGTCGTCCATCATGTCATCTTTCATGTCGTCCATCATGTCATCTTTCATGTCGTCCATCATGTCATCTTTCATGTCGTCCATCATGTCATCTTTCATGTCGTCCATCATGTCATCTTTCATGTCGTCCATCATGTCATCTTTCATGTCGTCCATCATGTCATCTTTCATGTCGTCCATCATGTCATCTTTCATGTCGTCCATCATGTCATCTTTCATGTCGTCCATCATGTCATCTTTCATGTCGTCCATCATGTCATCTTTCATGTCGTCCATCATGTCATCTTTCATGTCGTCCATCATGTCATTATCTTGTACTATGATCATACCTGTCATCCAGCTATGAAGTGTACAGTAGTAAGGAACTTCACCTGCTGTATCTGGTGTCCATTTACTTGAGTTGCCTGCCAATAGAATGGAAGTATCAAATTCACCACTTGGAACTCCTGGGCCAAAACCTTCTATTGTTCCTGCTGTAAATGTATGTGGTGCGGCATCAGGATTTGAGAATATTACAACTCCACCAACATCAACTGTTACAGTACTTGGAGTGTAACAGTCTGTTCCACATTCCACATCACTACCCGAACCTACTCCTGTAGCGATTGTGACTTCTGTATGATCTGCAAAGGCAGCTGGAATTGTTGCACCTACTCCAGCCACGATGGCAAATAGTACGAAGAATGAGCCAATTGTTTTTGTCTTCATTGTACAAATTACTTGTATGGATACATAAAAACTTCACTGGATTTTCCAGAGACAGAATATGCCTGTGTTAATCTCTATATCTAAATCAACTAAAATAGTTAAATGTTATAGGAATAAATCGTAACTATCTACCGTTTTGAAGTATTACGCACAAGATATGTCAAACTGTATTGTTTTTTTGACACAAACACGAAGGAACTTCAAAACTCTAGACAATTACAATAAATCATGTTAATTGTTTAATTCATACAGAATTAGTTTTTCTTAAACTGGCATAACTTTAGAATCCCAAATGCAGGAATTCCAACATACATTCCAATGTTTAGTAGTATCAGAGAGATTCCATATACTAGCATCTCCTGCTCCGAATCAATGTCTACATAATTCAGTAAAGACAATGACGATAACAATGGAGTCAGGGTTAATCTCACAACTTCTTTGAAAACAGGAGATTCTCTTTCCAGATCAGCAATTGTTGGTGAGAATGAATAATAGAATTGATTAAATCCCGTCATAAATGCAGTTCCAGATTTTGTTGATAGAATAATGTTATTTCGAAGTTCCCTTAACTGTTGTACTTGTGGTGCTAGTTCTGAACCAAATGCCGCAGTAGCTATCAGACATCCACCACCCTTCTCATCACCCATCATGGTTTTATTGTCATCACCCATCATGGTTTTATTGTCATCACCCATCATGGTTTTATTGTCATCACCCATCATGGTTTTATTGTCATCACCCATCATGGTTTTATTGCCCATGTCCTTTTCTGCTTCTTGTACTATGATCAAACCTTGCATCCAAGGATGAATCATGCAAAAGTAAGTGACATCACCTACAATTTTTGGGATCCATTCAAAGGATTCCCCCGGTCGTATTATTCCCTCTGTTAAACCAAATTCAGTACCAATTGTTGTATCTGATAGATCTGTGAATGATGTGAATGTATGTAGTCTGACATCAGTGTTTGAGAATATTACAACTCCGCCAACATCAACTGTTACAGTACTTGGAGCGTAACACCCATCTGAAATACAGTCTTGGCTAAACCCAGAACCTGCCACTGTTTCAATTGTGACTTCTGCATGATCTGCAAAGGCAGCTGGAATTGTTGCACCTACTCCGACCACGATGGCAAATAGTACAAAGAATGAGCCAATTGTCTTCATTGTACAAATTACTTGTATGGACACATAAAAACCTCACTGGATTTTCCAGAGACAGAATTAGTTTTTCTTAAACTGGCATAACTTTAGAATCCCAAATGCAGGAATTCCAACATACATTCCAATGTTTAGTAGTATCAGAGAGATTCCATATACTAGCATCTCCTGCTCCGAATCAATGTCTACATAATTCAGTAAAGACAATGACGATAACAATGGAGTCAGGGTTAATCTCACAACTTCTTTGAAAACAGGAGATTCTCTTTCCAGATCAGCAATTGTTGGTGAGAATGAATAATAGAATTGATTAAATCCCGTCATAAATGCAGTTCCAGATTTTGTTGATAGAATAATGTTATTTCGAAGTTCCCTTAACTGTTGTACTTGTGGTGCTAGTTCTGAACCAAATGCCGCAGTAGCTATCAGACATCCACCATCTTCCGGTGGTGTATCCAGTTGAACCTCACTGACTAGAATATCAAAGGAAGCCGTTTCTGGTGTAATTGGATTGAATAAAATTCCCTCCACCACGACATCCATAGAATACACCCCTTCACCAAGATTGAAATCAATTGGGATTTTTACAGCACCTTCAGATGTATGAATGAGTCCAGATGTCTTAAAAACAGTTTCACCATCTTTTGAAACTGCAACTGTATAGTCAATATGAATCTGTATCTGCTGTGTAAAAGGATTGATAAAATCAATATTTATCTTGGTCTTACTGTTTGGTTTAATTGGTTCATATGTTAATCTGACATCCAGCGTGTCTTTTTCAGTTGGTAAAGTTTGAGATTCAGCAAAGACTGGAATTATTAAAAATGGAACAAGTAATAATGCAAATAGAAATCCCATGACTTGTGTTTTAGCATGATAAATAAAAATGTGTTCTGTTCTCTTAATTATCATACATAATGATGTATCAGATTTAAATATGGAATTAATATAGTTACATTGTTGTACAAACAATTTTCACTATTCGTTATAATGATTGGTATTTTTACAGTTTCCGCCATCCTTCCGGATGTCTTTGGACATGGGCTTGGAGGAGATCAAGCACCGCCTATATCGTTTGGTGATATGGAAGTAACTGTACGAACACAACTAAGTCCCTTTGATCTTACAGTAGATGAAATTACTTCTGCTAACATGCAAATACGTTTCTTTGATACATTAACTAATCAGAATCTTGACAAAGTAACATTTAGAGTAGAATTATGGCAAAGTGGTGAACTCTTGGCTAGAAATTTGTTTTATGATTTGGATGGAAGATTAGACATTAAAATTAAACCAAAACTTGGATGCGATGAAGTTAATCTCCATGAATGTACAACTTATGGTGGCTCTGAACATGTTAGTGCTCCTGGTGCACTATTTGTACATGGACAAGCATGTACTGATGAGAACTTGGACATTTGTGGAAGACCAACGATTTCGGGTCCAATATTTGTAAAGGGTGGCTTGTACAAGATTAGAGTCGACATTGAAGCTGCTACTAGTCCAAGAACCGTACTTGCTAACCTGCTAAGTTATGAGACATTTATCAGCGTTGCACAGGAACAAGACTTTTTTTTCAAGACTGCAAACGCTGAAGAAATTCCAGTTGTTATAAAAACATACTATGACGATGTTGATAACTTTGAATTTGATCAATCAGATAATTCAATTTCCTTTGATATGCCTTTTGATTGGAGTCCAGAGTATGTTGACTTGGTACCACTAGTACATGAAGAAGTCCGAGTTCCAAAATCATTTACACCATATACAGAAGAAAAACAGTTCAAAGGATATGTTAATGGTGTAGAAATTGATCAAAGGGCATTACTTAATGATCCTTACTCATATGATGATACCAACATTATTCATTTTCTAATTTCAACTGCTGAATTACAAAAAATTAACGAAGCATTGGGACCCGATAACTATGACAACAAAAAGATGAATTTGAAACTAGCTCCACTAGACAAAGTATCAAAAAATTCAGCTGAATTTTATCTTGTTGACACTGCAAACAAACAAGTTCCAACAACTGTGAATGTTTCATGGGATAAAAAAAATGGCATTAATCAGGAAATTCCATTAGAGTTTACATTCTTTGATGAAAATAGGCAGCTAATCAAAGATGTTAGATATTCCTATATTGTTTATGATGAACTTGGTCAGAAGATATCTGGATACGATGGTGATGATCCTTTAAACCGGGAAATTATTTCTGCTGAAGGAATTGACGTTCAAAGAATTCTTGTTCCTTCTCAGGGCAAAATTAGACTCGATGTTGTAATTTTTGGAACCGGATTGGATTATGATCCAAAATATGCTGGGATTGGCACATTATTTATTGAAACAGGTTCAGGATCGTCATATGTGACAACCTCACCCATGTCTGAAAAAACACAAATTCCTAGTTGGATCAAAAGCAATGCAGGTTGGTGGGCTGATGGTTCAATTGATGACTCTACATTTGTTCAGGGAATCCAATTCTTGATCGAGGAAAATATCCTAAAGATTCCTTCAACTACCCAAGGTTCCGGTTCTGGCTCAAATGAGATCCCCTCATGGATCAAAAGCAATGCAGGTTGGTGGGCTGATGGTTCAATTGATGACTCTACATTTGTTCAAGGAATCCAATTCTTGATCGAGGAAGGAATTCTGAAGGTTCAATAATAGGTTTTTAAATAAATTTTGTAGTGATAGTGCAATGAAGGACATCAATGATATCATGCCGAAAATTCCAAACATGAGATGGGGGGCTCTGATGAACAAAGCGCCAACTAACAACAAAGTTGAAGAAATGAACAAAATTTTCCCAAGTAACGGCAGATGGCATACTGTCTTTGAAGAGAAGGATCAAATTACAATTGACGGAAAACAAATTCGTAAAAAACATCCTAACAAGTGGACATAGCTTGAATAATGTTATTATACGATTTTTATCGAATCAAAATAGACAATGTTCCCATTACGTGATGAGAATCCGCATCCTCTAGGTTTCAAACCAAAAGTAACCATAGCGTTAATCATTGTCAATACAATCGTATTTTTTATTGAAGTGGCATTTACTGGACAGTTTTTTGATTTCACAAATAAAAACGCATTTATAATGTTTTATGATTGGGGTGCAGTTCCAAATTGTGTGACGGGCGCGACTTTTTCTACAATCAACTTTGGTGCGGGACCTGTTAAACTTTTGTGTCCCAGTACTCCGTACGTCTCTTTGATCAGTTCAATCTTCATGCATGGCGGTCTGCTCCACTTTGCTGGTAACATGTGGTTCTTGTGGATATTTGGCGACAACATTGAACAAAAGTTTGGAAAAGCAAAATTTCTTGGAATTTATCTCATGTGGGGAATTGGTGCCGGACTCTTTCATATTTATGGTGATACAAGTAGTGTCATTCCTGCAGTTGGCGCGTCTGGTGCAATTTCTGGGGTGTTGGGTGCTTATCTTGTTATTTTCCCAAAGGCAAGAATTCAAACTTTCTTGATGATGGGATTCTTTTGGAGAATGATGCACATTCAGGCTAGATGGTTCTTGCCATTCTGGTTGGTCTTTCAGAACCTGCTTCCCTTCTTCATAGTAGGGTTTGGTGTTGCAGGCGGAGGAGTTGCATATCTTGCTCACATTGGTGGATTCATGATAGGTTTGGCAACCGGTTACATTTACAAAAAAACACACAGTTATGATTCCTTGTATGGTACAAGATATGGCTACAGGCCAGACTATTGAAAACATAAATCGCTGAATCTATCTGAAATTAGCATGCCGTTGATTACAGTATCAATGTATCCTGGTAGAACACAAGAACAAAAAGATGAATTTGCAAAAGCAATCACAAAATCAGCAGTAGAGATTCTCAAAACAAAAGAAAACCACGTAATTGTTGTTTTTGAAGACAATCCTAAAGAAAATTGGTTTTTAGCAGGAGAACAATTGTGAGCGCATGGTTGTCTGTATTCTAGCACACTGTACAAAAAGATCGCCTTGTACTATATCATCCGACTTTTTTTATTATTTTAAAAAAGATTGGGCCAATTGCCCAATCTCCGAACGGCGGTAAACTAGCAGATGGCTCTATCGCAGAAATACCATTATTCATTTGGGAAATCTCATTTAAAAGAGAATAGTAGGAATCATCAGTACTATCTATATACTAATTCTTGAAACTTATCTCATTGGAACTGTCACCAGGTAACTAATCGTTGCTGGTCTTAAGATCCAATATTTGCTTGTATTTGTTTATAATCATTTCAAAACAGATTCTGTCAATTGGTAGCTAGACTGTAGATATTCTTCGTGTCAAGCGTCGGTATCTGACACACTTAATTATCTTATGATTCAGCAAGATATATGACGATTACATCAAAAGGTAAAGGTGGAAAACCTAGTAGCACCGGTAGACCATCAGGTAAAGGTAGAGACAATAACTAGGTATTGCACTAGATGGAAATATTGTATGAATCAGCAAAGAACATGTTTTATGCCTATAACGTCCAATTGTTCTAGTGGATTTAGGTGTAGAGGTTGTTACATACGAAATATCTAATCTATTTTTCTTATTTGCATTTTGAATAATTGTGATCCATTTGTTATCACCTTCAGCCTTTACTCCTGACCTGTTAGATGGGTGGGGGTATCATCCCCCCCCAAAACACAAACAAGTTTATCCTTTTATTGTCATCTGGCTAATCTATCCTATGAAAGCTGCAGTTGTTCAATTCAAGGCGTCAACCAAAAAAGAAGATAACCTAAAAAAAATCATTTCATATATCTCAAAGGCAGCTTTAAGAAATGCAACATTGTGCGCATTTCCAGAATTCATGATGTTTTACACCAATTCTTCCCAAACTGCAAGGCAGCTTTCGGACTTGGCTGAAACAATTAACGGAAATTTTGTTACAACGATTGCAAAAGCTGCAAAAGCAAACCATATTCAAGTTATAGGCTCGTTTTATGAAAAGAGCAGGAAAAAAGATCGTGTATATGACACTTGTTTTGTTATTGACAAGTCAGGTAAGGTAATCTCCACTTATCGAAAAATCCATCTTTATGATGCGTTGGGATTCAGGGAATCCGATAAAATGGCTCCCGGCTCCAAGATTGCAAAGCCTGTAAAGACATCCCTTGGAAAAATTGGCATGATGATCTGCTATGATCTAAGATTTCCAGAGATGGCAAGATCACTTGCCGTTGCAGGCTCTGAAGTCTTAGTTGTGCCATCTGCATGGGTTAAGGGTAGCATGAAAGAAGAACACTGGATTACAATAAACAAGACACGGGCAATTGAAAATGGATGTTATGTAATTGCACCTGATCAAGTTGGAAACATTTACTGTGGAAAAAGTCTGGTAGTTGATCCATATGGAAGAGTTTTACTTGATATGAAAAAGAAACAGGGCATATCTTTTGTTAATATTGACCTGAACAACGTAAAACAAACGCGCAAAGTCTTACCGTTACTCAAAAACAGAAGGACTGATGTATATCCTACTTTGAAGGCCTAGGCTTTCGACTTTTACAATCAAAGTTTGAGCATTGTTTGGTCCATTTTTGATTCCGTGAATAACGAAAAATTATCATTGGCCATCTGCATATATCGCAGGGTTTCTTTGTTGCCCTGAGTCTTGCTTTTTGCAATAATGGTGATGAAGCCTTACATCCTCCATAATAGTTCGAGCAGCCAATGAACCGCTTTCTTGTTGTTGGTGATCTAATGACCATCAATTCTCCAAGTTTGCAATGTGGACATTGTACCAGTCCTTTTTTTGGAGAATTGGTTCCAAGAATCATGTATTTTTTCTCTTTTGGAGACCAAGATAGAAACCCGTTACTATCAAAGTACTGGATAATCTCTTTTTTAAAGACGCTAGTTTGTGACTTTGTAGTTCTTACCACATGCCTTGCCGCAGCCTTTTTAATCTGAACAGATTGAAGACTTTTTTTCTTTTGTGTCATCGTTTACAAGTCTGCTTGTAATGCATGAAAATTATGTCTACTCATCAGCGTTTATCCATTCTGGGCCTTCGTCTCTTGATCGGTTTTGTTGCCTTTTTACTGTAATATGCCCAACCCTCCCCCTGCTACAATCTCTTTTTTGGTAATTGTCTACAGTTTTGAAGTTCCTTCGTGTTTGTGTCAAAAAAACAACCAGTTTTGACATATCTTGTGTGTAATACTTAAACTGTAGACAGTTACCTTTTTTGGTGTTCCATTACGTGATGTGAAAGTATGCACTATTATTAGATAGTATGGTGGCAGGAGCACCAAACTCCGGATTGCAAGTTAAAGTGTTGCTACTGCCTTTTCTGATAATTGCCTCTGAGAATAGACTCAAACCGGCCCTCATACATATTGACACATCATCAAGATATATTATCAAATTGAGTCCTTTTAGGCGTGGATCCTTCATAATGTAGAGTTTATGCGTAATTGACCAAAATAACAAACAACAATTGACTTGTGCGCATCAACTTGTTCACATTTGATATGATGGCAATAGACCTTTTGCGTAATTAGGGTGATTTTTTTCAACATTCGATATTTTGTGTAATTTTATGCCTAAAAATCCAAAATTTCAGAATAATCTGAGAAATTATCTTCTAAAACCACGTCTAGAAATAATTACGCAATACGTCTTCTGTATACTGTATGGCAAATTGTATCATAATTTACTCTCAGATGTCTTGCGGACCTAGACTCACAGTCGTGTCTGGATTGCACTATTGCTTGCTGTATCAATTGAATCTCAGATGTCTTGCGGACCTAGACTCAGTCGTGTCATATGCGTTATGGTGTTGCTCCAACTTGTTTTGCTATTCTGGACTGTCTCTTGTCCGTTTTTGAGTTGTCTTGTCATGTTTGGTTTTCTTTACCGAGTCTTCCTAGGCCAAATCATTTGATCACAAACTTTGGTTTTTCACTATAGGATGACATTATTTTCGTACAATAGCGTAACGAGTTAAAACAATTTTTATAGGGAATTGGATCAGCAACATTAGTGGAAAAAGTTTGTGTTCTTGGTGCTGGTAGTACCAAATATGGTAAATTATCTGACAGCATAGCCGATATCACTACTCAGGCATCAGTTTCAGCCATAGAAAGCGCAGGAATTGTTCCTAAAGACATCAAAGCATCTTACATTTCAAATGTTTTTGGAGTTGCAGACAAGCAAGTGCATTTGGGTCCTGTCTTGATGAGCAGATTGGGCATTCCAGATAAACCGTCATTGACAATAGAATCTGCATGTGGAAGCGGTTCTGTATCTTTTAGGGAGGCTTATGCAAATGTCGCAGCCGGATTTTATGACTGTCTTCTTGTAACCGGTGTTGAAAAAGTAACTCACACAGGAACCGAATGGACAACAACTTACTTTGCATATTGTTCAGACTTTTTCTATGAAGGTCAGGCTGGTGCATCATTTCCAGGATTGTTTGCATTAATAGCAAGAGCCTACTTGACAGAATTTGATGCGACTGAAGAAGACTTTGCTATAGTCGCAGTAAAGAATCATGACAATGGCATACTTAATCCAAAAGCTCACATACAAAAGAAAATTACAATTGATGACGTACTAAATTCCCCGGTAGTTGCAAGCCCTCTCAAACTTTATGACTGTTGTCCGTTCTCTGATGGTGCAAGCTCTGTAATTCTTTGTTCTGAAAAGTTTGCAAAAGAGAATGGTGGTGACTATATTGAAGTAATTGGTTCTGGCAGAGGCGGTTCACCTGCTGCATTGCAAGGACGCGAACACCTAACAACAATTCCAAGTACAAAAATTGCATCTAAAGATGCATACAAGATGGCAGGTATCACTGCAAAAGACATAGACTTTGCCGAAGTACACGACTGCTTTACAATTGCAGAAATAGTTGACACTGAAGACTTGGGATTCTTTGAAAAAGGAAAGGGCGTTGTGGCTGCTCGTGAAGGCAGGACAAAATTAAACTCTGATATCTCAATTAATCCTTCAGGCGGCCTCAAATCAAAAGGGCATCCAATTGGGGCTACAGGTGTCGGGCAAGTAGTGGAGGTGTTTGATCAACTTACTGGAAATGCCGGCGAAAGAACCGTTAAAGATGCAAAAATTGGCTTAACTCATAACTTTGGCGCAACTGGTGCAAGTTGTGCCGTTCATGTATTTCAAAATGTGTAAAATGTCTGTCGAAGAACAACTTGTTGAAAATGCAAAGCAAGGTAAACTTTTAACCCACAAATGTACTGACTGCGGTCATCTTCACTTGTCTACAGCCTATTTTTGCCTAAAATGTGGCAGTAAGGGATTTGAGGATGTCATTTTAGAGGGTACAGGCTCAATTGCTACTTTTACTATAATTACTGTCGCCCCTGCGGGCTTTGAAAAATATACGCCATACGCCTTTGTTGTACTGAAACTGGATAATACGCCTCTGAGAATCTCTGGATTTATGGCAGGAATCACAACCCCAGCAGATCTGCCGGTTGGAACAAGAGCTAAAATAACAGGTTTTGATGATCGCGGAATCATCATTGAAAAGCAGTAAAATAATTTGCTTGAATTATTAAAAAAAATCAAAATTAATTCTTAATAATACTGCATAGGTGATCACATTCATGTCAGTAGAAGTTGTGTGTGGTAAATGTGGCAAAAAGATTACAAACATGAAGATGCTAAAGTCACTAAAGGACGTAATGAATTCTTCCAATGGAAAGTGTCCGTCATGTGGACAGAAACTTTCTACATCAGAGTTTTCACTTGATGTTCAAGAAAGCTGATCCTAAAAGATCTCTGGACATGAGACTTTTTTTTTCATTTTCAAAAAAACCAGATATGTAATATTGACAATCTTTGGTTGTCAACAATAAATCTGATCAAAAATTCTTTGAATCTGTTCAGTCAGAAGTCTTATTTACCTCCCGAATTAGAAAAATACATGGAATTAAAGGAAGAAGAATTAGATTTGGACTCTGACTTGGATTTTGATTCAGAACCACAGAGAAGCGGAATCATACAATCAACATCAAAACGCGTTAGAATGATCTTCTCTGTAATGGCAAGTCCAAATAGAATTGATATTCTCAGAATTCTAAATTCCAAGGGTCCATTGACTTATTCTGAATTAAAATCTCTTGCTGGATTCAAGTCAAAAAAAGAAAGTGGCAAATTTGCATATCACTTGAGAAAACTACTAAGACAATCTCTTGTTGCACTTAACAAATCTGAAAGGCGCTATACCATAACAAATCTTGGAAAGCTAGTCTTGAGCTTGGCAAGACAAATCGAAGAAAGATCCATTATTGAAAGTGGAAAAATGTATGTTAGGACATCACATGACTCCATCGAGGAATTTAGTTCCCATAAAATTATCCAATCACTAGTCCGTGAAGGAAATCTTCCGTTAGAACTCGCACAAAAAATTACTGAAGAGGTTGAAAATAGAATCTACAAATATCAAACTACTTATCTAACAGGCTCACTTATCAGAGAGCTGGTAAATTCTGTCCTTCTAGAACACGGTCATGAGGAATACAGAAACAAACTCGTACGCCTAGGCCTACCTGTTTATGATGTTCAGGAGATGGTTTCCAACCTAGATGTTGTAAATAACGGTACTGAAGGTCTCTTGTTTGGCGCCGGACAAAAAGTATTTGCTGAACGCCTGCTTACTACCATTTTATCAAAAGATGTTGCAGATTTTCATCTTTCTGGAGACTTGCACATTACCAACCCCGGAATCTGGTCTATGATCCCCGATACAATATTTGTTAATATCAAAGAACTGATTGAAGATGGAATTGAACTTGGTGGAAAATATCTTGACGTATCAAGAATTCCTGCATCAAAACGGCTTGATGATGTAACAAATTCGTTATCCATCATAATCTCTCTTCTCTCAAAAGAAGCTTCACAGGAAATTGTACTTGATGGGCTAGTCCAGGCATTGTCAAAACATTCAAAGTCTCTCCCAGAACTTGAGCGAAAACTAACTAATGCGTTTGCTACTGCATCTACAACTTCACAATATAATAAAAAAAATACCAATGTCTCAATTAGATTACAATTAGGCTCTGATACAAAACTAATCAATTCAATTATTCACGCATACAAAAATTACACAAAGATAACCCCAATCCCAAAAATAGGCCTGATTATAGATCATGACAAAGGGAAAATAACCAATATTTCAGAATCAGTATCTGAAATAATTTCCCTTGGCGGAAAAGTAATGTTTGCCCATGGTCAGACATCTAGTTCTGGTGTAACTATTGGATCTACAAAGAGTACTAGCCCACTATCAATAACACTAGAGTCTGTTTCCATAAACCTCCCAAGACTCGCCTTTGAATCAAACAAAGATGAAACTTACTTTAGAGCAAGACTTGCATTACTGATAAAACCTATATTATCCTCAATGGCATCAAGAAAGAAGGATATCTCAGATCTGACTAGAAGGGGACTTAATCCAATTCTTGCAAAGAACACCCAATACATGCAAAGGAGTTCTGTTTCTCTTGTTGTAAATTTGGTAGGGCTCAAAGAAGCAGTCTTTGACATACTTGGATTAAAAGACAACAAAGAAGGACGTAACGTACTTTACAATGTCATTGAAACCGCAGTTGATGTTGCAACAAAAAAAGGCAAAGAATTGGGTGAGCATGTGACTATTTGCATGACTGAAACCGGTGGTTCCCATCGTTTTACCACTCTTGATGGTGAGAAATATGGCAAAAATTCTACCCTCAATTCAATGGAAAATGATTCTTACTCTCAAGGTGTGATAATTGACGCCTCTGAAATTACTAATTATACCAACAAAAGCGAGCCTATCGCAGAGTCCAACAAATTCTCAAAACTGCTTAATGGAGGACTGTCTGTCACACTGAAAATTGACAAAAATGTCAAAGTCGCTGAAATCAAAAAATCAATCGAGAAAGCAGCCACGCTCGTCCCTTCTTTTAAACCTATTATAAAAATTACAATATGTGGCGAGTGTGGTTTTAATGGTAAATTATTTGAAGACAAGTGCCCAAAGTGCAAATCCCCGTATATTATCGTAATTGTCTAGAGTTTTGAAGTTCCTTCGTGTTTGTGTCAAAAAAACAACCAGTTTTGACATATCTTGTGTGTAATACTTTAAAACTGTAGACAGTTACATATTATCTGAAATTCGTAAATTAAAAACTAGTAGCGATCATTTCTCAAAACTTTTTGATCAGTTCGGGGGTTGTAACGGTCATTGTAATTAACTGTTTTAAAGTCATGTCAATATAGACTCTTGACGGTGTCAATATTTTTGAACCGAGGTTTAAGAAAAAATTGCAGAATCATTTATACCCACATCAATTGTAACCCTTGTGGGGAGGGATTATAATTGGACAATTCACAAATAGAAAATACTATTAACGGTATTCGCAAGCGAAGCGGCACAGTAACGATCTTTGACAAATATAAAATTTCAAGTGCCATATTCAAGGCACTGGCAGCCGTCTCTAAAGCCGATCGTGATCTGGCCGATCAACTCGCAAATAACGTAGTTGACAAGCTAGTAGAACAGGGATTTACGAGTTCTAGAATACCTACCGTTGAAGACATTCAGGATATTGTAGAGTCAACTTTAATTGATAGTGGCAATAGCGACATAGCCAAAGCATATATCGTTTACAGACATGAGAGAAGAAAATTAAGAGACGAAAAAATCAAAGTCTTGAATCTAAAATCACTTGATCCTGTTTCCAAAAAGTTTGATTTGAACTGTCTTAGGGTTCTAGCATCAAGATATCTCTTCAGAAATGGAAAAAATGAGATTATTGAATCGCCAACTCAAATGTTTGAAAGGGTTGCAATTCTAGTAGGAATTGGCGATATCTTGTATGATTCACAGATATTTGATAAAACAGGAAATATCAAACAGGATATAGGCGAAGCAGAATCTTATCTTGAAAAATTAGACGCCTTTGATTATAAATTCAAAGTCGGAGAATACTACCTGAACAAATGGCATTTTAGATCCCTAATCAATCACTATGTAACGCTCGCAAACAACAATCAAATGAAGATTAGATTCAAAGATCTTTTGACATTGCTGGCAGCAAAAAAGCTTGACAGTTATGCAGACAGAATTTCTGAATACTTTAATCTCATGACCTCGCAAGACTTTTTACCAAACTCACCAACAATGATGAATGCAGGTGGAAGACTGGGACAGCTCTCAGCATGCTTTGTACTTGGTATGGAAGATGACATGGAGCAAATCATGAAATCAACTTCTGATGCGGCATTAATCTTCAAATCAGGCGGTGGCGTCGGCATTAATTATTCTAATCTTCGTGAGGAAGGCGATATTGTGGCATCAACTTCTGGTGTCGCATCCGGACCGGTATCCTTTATGAATATCATCAATACGGTGACCGAAGTTGTCAAACAGGGAGGAAAAAGACGTGGTGCAAACATGGGAATCATTGAAGTATGGCACCCTGATATTGAAAAGTTCATCACAAACAAAACGGAGGCAGGTGTCCTAGAAAACTTTAACATCAGTGTTGGCATATGGGAAGACTTTTGGCATGCTCTTGTTAACACTGATGATGGTAACTATATCCTACGTAGTCCTCGTGACAAAAAACCAGTCAAAGAAATTAATGCACACCAACTAGTTGATCTGATTGCACTATCTGCATGGAAAAGCGCAGAACCTGGATTGATCTTTTTTGATCAAATTAACAAATACAATGTATTTGCCAAAGCCAGACAAGCACCGCTAAGGGCAACAAATCCATGTGGCGAACAGAGTCTCTATCCGTACGAATCATGCAACTTGGGTTCTATTAACTTGGTTAATCTTGTCAAGAGACAGGCAGATGGAACTTATGAATTTGATTGGCAAAGATATGAAGAAACAATCAGAAAGACAACAAAATTTTTGGATAATATAATTGATGTAAACCACTATCCGGTTAAAGAGATCACTGTAGCATCAAAAGAGTCTAGAAGAATCGGACTAGGAGTAATGGGGGTCGCTGATCTATTATACAAGCTACAAATACCGTACAACTCTAAAGAGGGATACAAACTACAGTCTAAACTAGCCGAAGCTCTGACGTACTATTCAATGGAAGAAAGTGTCGCCCTTGCCAAAGCTCGTGGTGAATTTCCACTTTGCTCAAAGACGGAATATCCTGAAGGAAAGATTCCAGTAGCGGGATACTATGAGAAACCAAAAGAATCCCATTCCTATGAATGGGACGCACTAATTGAGAAAATCAAAAAGTACGGCATCAGACATGTCTTGGCTACAACAGTTGCACCGACTGGTACACTCTCTATGATTGCAGATTGTTCAAACGGAATGGAGCCTGCATTTGCCCTTGTGTTTGAAAAGCGAGTTACTGTTGGAAGATTCTTTTATACAAACAAAATTGTAGAAGAAGTCCTAAAAGAAAATGATCTTTACAGCGATGAACTTCTTGCAAAGATTGCAGATAACTATGGTTCACTGAGAGGAATTCCAGAAATTCCACAATGGATGCAAGATGTCTTTGTAACGGCAATGGATATACACTGGGCTGATCATCTTATGGCCCAGGGTGTATGGCAAGACTGGATTGGAAATGCAATTGCAAAAACAATCAACATGCCCTATGATGTGACTGCCGAAGACGTAAAATCTGCCTATCTGCTAGCACATGAACTAGGACTAAAAGGAATTACCGTTTATCGTGACGGTTCTAGACACAAACAAGTACTTCATATGACTAGTGAAAACGCACAAAAGACATTTGATGTTATGCCAAGCGAGTACACTACTAACTATGTAAGGTCAAATATCACAAATCCATACATTAAATCCCAAGTAAATGCCGCACTTGCATTAAAAATTCACGACGAGGAGATTAATATCGAGCCTCAAAAACAGGGAAAAATCTCAGAAGATCGACTATGCCCAACATGCAAGAATAACCTGATCTTTGTAGAGGGTTGCAGCATCTGCATTGAATGCGGATACAGCGGTTGTACTTCTGGATAACCCCCAACCCATTAAACGTGGTTGTTTACTAGTCTTGGTTTGGATTCATCAGAGTTTTCAAATTCTAATAAATGATTTTCCCAGCCTAAAAATTCTGTATTGTCCAGAATGTAGTTCACCTCTCGTATGAATCAAGCAAAGAACATGTTTTATGCCTAAAACGTCTTGACTATTCTAGTGGATTTAGGCGTAGAGGTTGATACATACCACCTCTTCAAACACGTAAGGTTACTAGGATATGGCATAACCATCCGAAATGAATGGAGAAGGACACGTATTGGTAAGAGTTTAGGTTGAGCACGAATTTTAGATGTTCTAGTCAGGAGACCTAAACTCTTACACGTATTGCGTAATTATTTCTAGGCATATTTTTAGAAGGTAATTTTTCAGATTATTCTGAAATTTTGGATTTTTAGGCATAAAATTATGCAAAACATAGAATGTTGGAAAAAATCTCTCTAATTATGTTAAGAGGTCTAATGACTAGCGGACATGAATCTTACATATTCAGTAGATAGGAGTGCAGTACTTGATGGAATTGCATAATCTCGATCTAGCTTTTTTTTGTATGCATCAACCTCTTTATCCAAATCAACTGGAACAGCTATAGACATTATAGGCATAAAACATGTTCTATGCTTGATTTATACATTGATTTGAACCTAAACGAACAATATTGATTTGTATGCATTGTACTTTTGGATAAATGGAAGAACCACAACTTTTTTACTTTCTTTTCTCTTCCAGTCAACAGCATGGACAGAAAGATTCTAGGCGTATCTGTTTGTATCATAGTAATCGTTGTAGCGTTAGCCACAGCTCTGTTCCTACCGAGCTTGGAAATTGTCACTAATCAAAAAGCTAATGAAAAAATCGGCCTTGTAATTAATTCCCCAAATTTGTCTATAACCTTGCAAGAATTAGATCAGATTTACTCAAAAGCCTCAGATACTGGAATTGGAAGAAGTAACGTCTATCTCTTTTGGAATATGGTCGAACCTGTACGTGGAGAATACGACTGGCAGCAATCAGACGTATTGATGAGCTTTAACAAAAAAAATAATCTCAAAGTTACACTTTATTTTTCTCTAATTAACGGAGAAACACTCGGACCCTTTCCGGATTGGATTGGAAAGCCGCCTCTTAATTCCATAGGGGAAGACAGGGTTGTTAGCGTACTTGATGCAATACTGTCCAGATATGACATTATAGACGTTGTAATTCTTTCAGGGGAAACAGAATCCCAATTCAGATTTTATGAGCAAAATATCCCGGTCTTTAAGGAACTATTCAGCGGGGTTTATGAAAAAATAAAGCAGAATCACCCGGATGTAAAGATGGGAAATGCATTTGCACTACATAATGTTTTAAATAAAAATTTACAACATATTGTATCTGATTTGGCTATTGGAGATTTTGTAGCCTTTTCTTATTTCCCAATTAATGCTCTAAACGAGATTGTCAAAACCCCGCAACAAGCAAAACAAGATCTACAATATGCATTTGATCTGGTAGGCGATAATAAGGTTGGAATCTTTGAGATTGGCTGGAGTACCTCGGATTTTGTTAGTGGGGATGATTCTGCACAGACAGAATTTTTAGTAAAATCCTTTGAATATTACACTGAAAATGAATCTGAATTGGAATTTTTTACCTGGTATAGGCAGTATGATAAACCTGAAGGAACATGTGTAGTGAAAGAACAACAAATCGGCGATGAGACACTATCTATTGGAGGTTCTGGTCTTGGAAGCAGCGAGCATGTGACTGAAAGATTAAGCCACTACATTTGCAGTGCCGGTTTGATCAGCGATGATGGTATTCCTAAATCAGGTTGGAAAGAATTTAAAAAACAAATTACAATGATCAACTAGAATGATCCCCCCTATCTTGTCTGAATCAGCAATTAGAATTCTCATTTGAATTAAAACATTATTTCAAAAAGGAAATTTTTGTAATTGTCTACAGTTTTGAAGTTCCTCCGTGTTTGTGTCAAAAAAATAACACGATTTGACATATCTTGTGCGTAATACTTTAAAACGGTAGACAGTTACAAATTTTTTGATTCAATTGAAAACAAAATGAATACTTGTGTTCTGTTGGCAATGAATCCTCAAGGTCATGTAGTTGCAAGAATTCTTTACGAGTATGAAAAAACCATTTTTATGTAAGAAGTAACATCTGCATTTTGTTGCAGTCATAGTATAGCCTGGTTAGTATTCGGGGTTTCCAACCCTGTGACGCGGGTTCGAATCCCGCTGACTGCATTTTTTCCTAATAATGAAAACCAATTTTTAGGTGTGCTCTGAGTAATTATTGTGAAACCTGCAGTCAGAAAAATTGCAATGGAGAGAATGAGAATTCTTGTTGAAAACGCAATTACTAATGCAAAAACAAATCCTGATCTCTCCAAGCGTCAAGCCTTACTTGCTCGCAAAATCAGTACTAGGCATAAAATTCGAATGCCTTATGATCTTAGGTTAGTCTTTTGCAAAAAATGCAAGTCCTTTATTGTCCCTGGAATTAATTCTAGAATCCGTCTAGGGAGAGCATCAGTCAAGTCAATCAGAATCTCTTGTTATCTGTGTGGGCATACTTATCGTAAAATAATACCTCGATAATTATGACCCGATTGTTGTTGAAACAGATTTACGTATGAATCAACCATCTCGATATGCTTTGCCATCCAGAGTCCTCTTTTTACACATTTTACAACATTTCAAAAATACTGCGAGCATCTCATTGCATTTCTGCCTTTTATCTGACCGCTGAGATTTCTATATATTCCAGATTTTTGAAGAGTTTTCTGCATTTTTAGTTGATGGTACATCATCCTTGTCTTGTATTCTCTACCTCTTGTATTTTCTATTGTAAGGAGTTACTAAAATGGCAGAGAATATGGATTTTTATAATATGATAATTTCTGTAACTGTCTACAGTTTTGAAGTAGAATTTCTCAGATATTCCAAAGTATAATCATGGAAATTCAATTCCCTCATCCGGCATGTCTCCTTTATACTCATCAATATCTTGTGAGAATCAGCTCCTGTCTTTGAGCGATGACTGTTTGTGATCTTTCTAATTATGACGTTTGGTCGTATTGCCCTCTGCAGTGTTGTTATGGTAACCAGTTCCAGTCTGCAAAAACGTAAAGAGCATCATTCTTTCATGTTTCAATCTTTTTACAAACCTGATGCAGTTCTCTTCGCTGTATTTTTTGGATATCATTGCAGATATTCTTCTCTCAAGATTCTTTTTTACTTGTAGTCTTTTTGCCTCATTGGTGATTTTTGCCGCATCGTGAAGGTATACAATATTCTCTTTAGGCGTGCTGCAAATGCTGTGAATTCTTTTCTGGGATTCTTGTATTGAATTGTATCCTCAATCTCTCGGATATAGTGAATGTGGCATCTTTGGTGGGTTTTACCAACATGATTCCATGCAGAATACGAGTCACTTATAACGTTGCCTTTATCCCGTCAAGGATTCTCTTTGGCACATCCTTACTGCGAGTCTTGTCAATCTCGTATATTACGACCCATTTCCCAACAAATGCCCACAGCCAGTAATTTTTTCCGTTCAACCTCCAGCTCGTCTCGTCACCGTGTATGTTTGCCTCTTTTTTTAGCTCTGAGATCATTTCTTGATATATTGGGCCAAATGCCTTTGCAAGTAATTGTCCACAGTTTTAAAGTTCCTTTGTGTTTGTGTCAAAAAAACAACCAGTTTTGACATATCTTGTGCGTAATACTTCAAAACTGTAAACAGTTACAGTTTAATCTAGATTTCCAGATGATTTTGTGCTATCATCAAAGAGGAGGTAATACGATATTTGAGGTACCTCAAAAGTATCCATCCATTGCAGACCTTGTTTGTAATGTAATATCACAAGGATCTCGCATCAACACAGACGAGTATAATGTGTATCATTCTTTGAAATCTTTGGGGTACGAACATCATACAGTAAATCACAGTCTCAATGAATATGCAAGAGATGATGTACATGCCAACAACTGTGAGTACAGAACCGCACTTTTTAGACTGTGAATGATATAGCACAGAAGAGTCAACAGGTTTAATCTGGAATCATGTCCAAACGTTTGCATTTTTGCACAACATGAGAGAGTAGGATGATTATTCAAAGTTCACCAAAATAATCTGTTCTTTATATAGCAACAAAACTTGACATTAAGAGCGAAACAAGTTACTTTGTAGATACCACCGGATATGCGCGCCTGAATGGGCCAAAAATATAGGAAGACAGCAGGCTCTTAGTAAGTGCATTACAATAGATGAATATATGACCAAAAATGGGAAATGGTGTACAGAATTTACAGGGTTTCTTACAGACAAATTATTCGAAAGTATTGCGTCTGAACTTGACAAGTAGTCTAAAATGCATCATTAAGCCAATAATCACATTTTGAAATTTTTCAATCTGGAGAAGATCATGTTTTGGTGTTCGTACCTAGCTCTCGAAGATTACACAGAACCATAAGAAATATAATTTATTAAAGACGATTAAGACAGATTCTATGATTTGAGCATTATGAGTGGTAAAAGAAAATTAGCAAATGCTCATATATTATTGCAATGTGCAGATGATAACCACGATAATATGTGTAATGAATTAAGAGATGCATTACTTGATAAATTTGGTGATGTAAATAAAGCTACAACTGTAAAACAATTAAGTGGTGAAGGCAATTTTTGTGTTGTAGCAAACGCAAGTATAGATCCTGATAAACAAGATTCGTTTACAAAGGCATTAAATGAGCTTTATGCAAACAGAGATAAAAATTCTAAAGTACAAGATGTAAGAGTATATCTTGAAGTTGAATAGGAGTGTTAAATGCTCATTCATGTTTTTTGTAGTCCTAAAACAACTGATCAAATAAAAACTAGATTAAAAAAATACTGTCAAGTTATAGTGACCTGAAACCATCATCCAAAATACCTCTTTGAGTAATTAGGCACATTTTTCAATCTGGAGAAGATCAGTATTTCAGGTCTCTATAACTTGACAGTGTAGGTAATAATGTAAAAATGTGAAGTGGTAACTAAAAACATGGCTTCACCCCAATACCTCAATGATTTATAAGACGATTCTAAATTTTTTTACTTTATGGCAAAGGTAAATGATGTACCTGCAGATGTATTGATAAAAAGACTTGCATCCATTCTAAAGAATGAAGATATTCCTGCACCTTCATGGACCCTGTTTGTAAAAACTGGAGCTCATGCTGATAAACCGCCACAGGATAGAGAATGGTGGCATACTAGATGTGCATCATTGATGAGAAAAATCTATCTTTATGGCCCTATTGGAATTAATGAATTAAGAAATGAATATGGTGGCGGCAGACCATCAGGATATGGAGCTGCTCATCACAAGGATGCTAGTGGTGCAATTATTCGTAATGCCATTCATGGATTAGAAAAACTGGGCTATGTGGAAAAAGTTGAGAAGAAAGGCCGTATTATTTCCAAACAAGGAATGCAAAAACTCGACAGACTAGCAACAGAAATCCTTAATGAATTAATTGTAGAAAATCCTCAACTTAAAGTATACACTTAGATTTAAAATGAGTTATCCAAACCCTGGTGAACCAGAATTTAGTGGGCATCGTAATAATGGAACAGAACCTCATTCCAATGCTGGTTCAGAACCTCATGAACATTCACGCAGTGAAGCAGAAATTTCAGCACAAAAAGAACAAATTCTAAAACAAATTCTTACATCAGAAGCCAGACTACGATTAAACAATATCAAAATGGTAAAACCAGAATTATCTGATTTTGTAGAACAATATCTTATTGGAATGGTAACACAAGGAAAAATTACAGGACAACTAACTGATGATCAACTAAAGCAAATATTGCTCTCTATTCGGCAACCAAAACATGATTTTAAGATAAATCGAATCTGATTTAGGATGGTTATACAATCTGGATAATACGGATACAAAGATTTTAAATAATGCGTATGAATCAAGCAAAGAACATGTTTTATGCCTATAACGTCTCAACTATTCTAGTGGATTTAGGCGTAGAGGTTGATACATACCAAAAAAGAATCTTTACCAATCTTAAATATAATAAAATCACTGACTGGAAGCAGTAATACAAAATTATACTCTGACAAGGGATTTTTAGGAATATCGGATTACCTTGATAACAACACATAATCCATGCAACCTAAAAAGAGATCAAAGAATCACCAACTAACAAAACGAGAACGGGCAAAAAACAGAAAGATAAACGGGGTCATATCCAGAGTGGAGCACACCGTTGGTGTCATGAAAACCTATGCAAGAATGGTTGATGTATATGATGGTACACTAGAAGAGTTTGAGACAGAGTTTAATGTGGTAACAGGTATTGTTAATCTGCATGCAATGTGGAAAAAATAGAGCGTAGATGGAAAAAGGGTGAGAGCCGCCACCGTCATGGACTACATATTTTGATTAGGTATATAGTAGAGTTTATGCGTAATTGACCAAAATAACAAACAACAATCTACTTGTACGTATCAACTTGTTCACGTTTAATATGATGGTAATGGACCGTTTGCGTAATTAGGGTGATTTTTTTCAACATTCGATATTTTGTGTAATTTTATGCCTAAAAATCCAAAATTTCAGAATAATCCGAGAAATTATCTTCTAAAACCACGTCTAGGAATAATTACGCAGTATGTCTAATGATTTTGTTTGAGTATTGTTGTAATAGTTGGCGTGGTTTAGTCAATCACGTATAATCTCTAGTAGATCTTTCCCAAAAAACACTGAAAAAAAGAGAATACAGAAACCAAAATTCGACATTGAGCGCACCAACTCATCTTTCAATCAAAAAAGATCAATATAATGAATCATAGTTTTTGTAAATGTCTCTGCGTTACTTGCAATAATACTTGACGAGGCCCAAGGCATGTGCCAGCCTATTTAAGAATGGGATAGAATTCTCCCCTCTTTTGCCTTTTTTATGCGTAAATTGATGCGAATATTCTACATGCATCATTAGATGCAGCACGCATATGCAGTTTCTGTGGAACCTTTGGTTTCAGATCCCATCTTTGCATCAGATGACATACGTGAGTGATGCCAGTCCTGTCAAATATGAGATACATTAGCTTCTTTGGAGTCCTGCCTTCTGAAATTTTCTTAAACAATCTCTCTCTAATTTTTTGCGTGGAATTAATGACAACTAGAACAAGGAAGATACTCCAGACCCAAATCCATTCTTCAAATCGGTATAACTAACTCCTTACACATTGGTATGTGCAAAACGCCTCTCTGGCAGTCTTTGCAATAGTATGTTTGTTGATTTTAATCACGCAAATTGCGTGCAGTCTTTTTTGCGAATATTTTTTTATATGTCTAGAGTAACTCGTCATTTGTAATGTTTATGAAATTGTTGCTAGACTAATCAAAAAACATTGCTATTTGTTCTTGAAAAATTGAAAAGGCTTATGCTGAGGTAAGATAAACTATAATTATAGGAAAAAACTAGACCAGTTATGAAAGCCGTTGTATACAATGAATATGCACCAGATGATAATTTCGCTAAAATTCTCAAAGTCCAGGATATGGATGATCCAAAACCAAAATCAGATGAGGTAGTTTTTACAGTAAAAGCTGCTGCCATAAATTATAACGATATCTGGGGAATGAGAGGAAATCCGGTTCCTGTCCCCTTACCACACGTATCAGGATCCGATGCAGCAGGAGATGTAATTGCAGTAGGTGACGATGTTAAAAATATTATAGTTGGGGACAGAATAGTATCTCACTCTAACATGTCATGCAGAGTTTGTAAAGCATGCACTGATGGTAGAGAATATGATTGCCTAAAGAGAACTATCTGGGGATTCCAGACTGGTCCAACTTGGGGAGCATTTTCTGAAATTACTCATTTACCCGAAGTTAATGTTGCAAAAATTCCAGAGGGATTATCCTATAATGATGCAGCAGCTGCGTCGATGACTTTGCTGACATCATGGCACATGCTAGTCGGAAGGGCCAAAATTACGCCAGGACAAACTGTCCTGATTATGGGTGGCGGTTCTGGCGTGGGCAGCTTTGGTATTCAAATTGCAAAACTATACAATTGTGATGTTATTGCAACAGCAAGTCCAGACAAACTAGACAAATGTCTTGCACTTGGAGCAGATTATGCAGTAGACCATAGAAAGGAAGATTGGCATAAACAAGTCCGAGCAATTACAAAAGAGATAGCAAAGAAAAAGGGCGAAGCACCTGGAATTGATGTCTCTTTTGATCACATTGGTGAAACACACTGGAATAAACAACTAACCCTGCTCAAATACGGTGCAACCCTTGTCTCATGTGGTGCAACAACCGGATACAACGCACAAACTGATCTAAGACATGTCTTCTTTAAAGGAACCAATATCTTGGGTTCAACGCAAGGAACAAAGGCTGAATTGGAACAAGGTCTTTACTGGATGGGTCAAGATAAAATCAAGGCAATAATCGATTCAACTCATACCTTTGAGCAAGCCGCAGAGGCACACACAAAGATGCTAACCGGAAGCCTCTTTGGCAAAGTCTTGTTAAAGCCAGAGGGCGTCTAGTCATTTAATGACACATCTTTTTCGTAGCCTCATTTTTGTTCCTGGAAATAATCCACGATTTCTTGAAAAAGCAAAAAAACTACGGGCCGACATTGTTTGTTTTGATCTAGAAGACTCTGTTCCAGATAACGAAAAGAAAAGTGCAAGGAAACTAATCAAATTAGCATTAAAGTCTCGCAAATCATACGATTCCTTGATTTTTGTTCGTACAAATTCCCCGGCGTCTGGTAACATTCCCTCTGATCTTGATTTAGTCGTTCAAAAAGGCATTGATGGAATCGTTATTCCCAAAGTAAACAACATTCAAGATATGAAAACAGTTGAAAAAATCCTATCTGGGTTGGAAAAGACCAGAAAACTAAAACCAATTCAAATAATCCCCTCTATTGAATCTGCAGAAGGCGTGCTTAACGCATATGATATTGCATCTTTTGGAAATAGAGTCTCTGCACTAGTCTTTGGTGTCTTTGATCTGCTAAATGATCTGGGAATTGAATATACAAAAGAATCGGCAGGCGCCAAGTATTCAAGGGCGAAAATTCCTGTTGATGCACATGCAGCTAGAGTTGTAGCAATAGATGCAATCTGGCAGGATCTTAAAGACCACAAAGGACTGGAAAAAGACTGCAAAATCGGCAAAAGCCTTGGGTATTCTGGAAAAAGTATCATACATCCGGATCAAATCCCTATTACACACAAATTATTTCATCCAAACAAAAGTGAAATTCTGTGGGCCAACAAGGTCTGCAAAGCTTATCTTAAATCAGCAAAGAAAGGAAGGGGCGCTACAACAGTTGATGGAAAAATGATAGACGAGGTACATTTCAAGCAAGCACAGGCATTACTTGAATTTGAAAAAAATAACCAATACTGATCAAATTCCAAGTGCCTAGAAATCTCATGCCGGAGCTTTTCGTAACTTTGGCATTAGAATATCTTAAAGATGATGAATTTTTATAAAATTATAGCAAAATGATTGATCTTCTTGATCCCTCAAATGTAATTACTAGGATGTTTAATTCTAAAAAATACGACGAGATGTACAATTATTGCAAAAATTTGCTTGAAAAAATCCCTGATGATATGGTTGCACTCCAAAATATCTCATTATCCCTGATTTACCTGAAAAAATACAAAGAGGCCGTTCTTTACTGTGACAGAGTCCTGAAAATAAAAAATTCAGATACTTATGCGCTAAAAAACAAGATCTATGCTCTTGAAAATCTAAAACAATACGAACAAATCCTGAAATTGTGCAAGCAAATTCTTTCAAAAAATTCCAGAGATGTCTGGACTCTAAACAGCATGGGACTGTCACTAAATGAACTGAATCGACATCAGGACGCCCTTGAATATTATGACAAATCCCTCAAAATAGATCCCGATGATCTCACTGCTTTAATGAACAAGGCTATCTCCCTTACTCATTTGGGTAACTATAAAGATGCAATAAACTATTACGACAAAGCTCAAACGATTGATCCAGGCTCAAAAGAAATATCTTACGCAAAATCACACTTGTTTAAAAAACTGGGCCTAGAAGATAATGCATTTTTAGCTGCCCAAGGCGTGCTTAACAGGGAAATGGAGAAAATCAAGTTCAATGCCAAAAAAAACGAACGTTCTGTTTTTCATCAGTTTTGTGAAGATGAATTTGAAAAACTTGATTCTAAATAATTTTATACAAAGGAATCACAAGCATTTTGGATGTTTACAGGAATTATTGAAGGAATTGGCAAAGTAGAAAAGATTTCCAAAAATACAAAAAACAGGAGTGCTATTCAAATGACTGTAAATCTAGGAACACATGCCAAGGAATTAAAGATTGGACAAAGTGTTGCACTTAACGGTGTCTGTCTTACTGCAACAAAACTCTCCAAATCCAGCTGTATCTTTGAAATGATTGAGGAGACTATAAAAAAAACAGATCTTGGAAATCTTACAGTAGGCGGGATTGTAAACATTGAACGAAGTCTAAAGGTAGGCGATAGATTGGAAGGACATTTTGTCCTAGGTCATGTTGACGGGGTGGGAACTATAAAAAAAATTCTGAAAAAGCCCAAGGAAGTTCAGGTTTGGTTCAAAATTCCAAAAAAACTATCAAAATATGTGGTGAAAAAAGGCTCCATTGCTATAGATGGAATTAGCTTTACTGTTGTTGATATCAAAAATACTCTTGCATCAGTATCAATAATTCCTCACACTCTTGAGGTTACAAATTTTCAAACCAAAAAAGTGGGCGACAAAGTTAATATTGAAACTGATATTCTTGGCAAATACATCTTTGGATAAAGCCAATTATCTACTACTTTGATGGTAATTACTATCTTTTTAGTAAACTATATAATCCGATTCGGGGGATTTCTGCACATGTGTGTTGAACCTGCATTGGAATCTCTAAAACGCGGAGAGTTTATCCTGTTGTTTGATTCAGCCGGACGAGAAAACGAAATTGATATGGTTGTAGCCGCAGAATTTATCACGCCTGAACATGTTGCAAGAATGCGTCAACATGCAGGCGGACTATTGTGTATTGCATTGGATCATAATTTTGCAGCATCTCTTGAACTAAGATACATGCACGAAATTCTTTCTGATTCTCCGATTTCAAACAAGGAGATGATTATGGGTCTCACACCTTATGGAGATCATCCGACCTTTTCTCTGTCTGTAAATCATTATCAAACTTATACTGGAGTAACTGACAAAGACAGGGCATTGACCATTCAACAAATGGCAATGATCTTTAATGTTGAAAACAAGCAGAAAAAATTTGCGTCATCCTTTAAAACTCCGGGTCATGTTCCTTTGTTGATAGCATCCAATGGATTATTGGCCGCACGTCAAGGGCATACTGAAATGTCTGTTTATCTAGCCAAGATTGCAGAACTGAGTCCCATTACTGCAATTTGTGAGATGATGGATGCTGAAACATATACTGCATTATCTGTAGATAAAGCACAAATATTTGCAAAACAACATGGGATCCCACTAGTTGATGGAAAAGAACTCTTAGAATACGCCAAGGTGCACTAGTTTTGAATATTGCTATAGTAGTTTCAGAATTCAATGATAAAGTGACATCTAGGATGCTCTCTGTGGCCCAAGAAAAAGCAAACCTGATGAAATTAAAAATAACCTATACGTGTAAGGTTTCTGGTGTCTTTGACATGCCCATTATTGTAGATGCGTTATTGAAAAAAAAAGACGTTGACGGCATAGTCACTCTAGGCACAATAATTAAAGGCCAAACAAAGCATGATGAGGTGATTGCTCATACAGTTGCAAAATCCCTCTCTGATCTGTCCATAAAATATCAAAAACCTGTTTCTCTGGGAATATCTGGTCCTGGCATGCAAGAAAGACATGCTTATGCTAGAATAAGACCGGTTGCAGAACGTGCAGTTAAAGCCGTTCTAGAAATCTTTGAAGAATTGCAGAGGATTCAAAAATGATCCAACTCTGTATCCTGAAAATAAGTGGATACGGCCCATGGACATTGACATTAGGAAGTGACAGAGAGCATGAACTTCAAATGCTTCAGGCATCGATTTACAAAGAGGTGCAGAAACTGTTTTCTGAAAAAAACTGCCTAGTCTTTCTTAATCGTGCAGACGAGTTTTTTGCAGTCTCAAACGGACTCGAACTAGATGATCATATTCAAATCCAGCAAGAGCTAGAAAAATTATTTGATGTGCGTCTGACTGTTTCAATCGGTTATGGAAAATCACCGTTTGAGGCAAACTTGAAGGCTCATGACGGAAAGAAAAATAATAGCGTATTGAGCAAGGAACATAATATTTTTGGTTCCCTTGATGGCAAACATGACTCTAAAGTCTCAATCATGCATCTAGATGTGGACAACCTTACTTTGAGAGTGCAAACTGCTTCCCCTTATGAGGTCTCATCAATAATCTTTTCTTTGTATTCAAAAATGTCAAAATTTTTTCTGGAAAAAGATTCTCTTGCCTTTTTCATGGGCGGTGATAACTTTATGGTAATTGCAAGTGAAGATGCAAAAAAATCTGCACAGAATTTCATCGACATGGTTAAAAATGACGACAACATTTACTTGAATTGTGGAATCGGTAACGGACATACTGCCAGAGAAGCCGTAAAACTGGCCACAAAATCCCTTGACACTATACGAGAAATCCGAGATTCGGGAAAAGAAAAACCTGAAGTTTATGAACTGTCATGCTGATTAAGAATCTAAGCGTGTTGCTGGGTCAGGAACTGGATTTTGTTTTAAATACTGACATAAAAATTCAAAACAAACTATTCAAAAAAATTCAGCCAAGAATCAGACCAAACCCCAAAGAAGAGTCTGTGGATTGTGAAGGTCTCTTGTTGATTCCAGGATTCATCAATGCCCATACGCACATAGGGGATTCCATTGGAAAAGATGTCACACTGAACGGTTCTGTTGATAAAAGAATTCATCCTGTATTTGGAGTTAAATCAAAAATTTTAAAAAATACCTTACAAGAAAATCTGGCTAGTTTTATGAAAAATACATGTCATTCAATGATTCGAAAAGGGATCACCACATTTGTTGATTTTAGAGAGGGCGGACTAGATGGTGTCGTTTTGCTCAAAAAGGTACTATCTGATATTCCTCTGCGATCAATCATTCTGGGCCGAGTGGAATTCTATCAAAAACCATCTGAAATCCGAGAAAATCTGTCTCTGCCTGGAAAAAAAACTAGGGATCTGACTGGACTCCTCAAAAAATGCGATGGAATTGGTTTGAGTGGAGCAAATGAGAATAGCACATCAGTACTACACTACTATTCAAAAACAACAAAAATTCGAGCCATCCATTCTTCTGAAACTCAACAAAGTGTTTCAACATCAAAGAAAATTACTGGAAAATCTGAAACAGTCAGGGCGCTGTCTCTGAAACCTCATTTTTTGGTTCACATGACTTTTGCTTCAAAAGGTGATCTATGTGCTGCAGCAAAGAAAACTAGGGGAATTGTAATCTGCCCTAGAGCGAATTCATCTCTGGCAGAAGGAATCCCGGACATTGAACTGATGCAAAAGGCAGGATGCACCATAGCTTTGGGCACAGACAATGTGATGATAAATTCCCCTGACATGTTCAGAGAGATGGATTTTCTCTGGAAAGTAACTATGGGAATCCACAAAAAAAGAATCGATCCCAAAGAAATCCTTAAAATGGCTACAGTAAATGGAGGGAAAATTTTGAAAAAAAACATTGGAGTAATCAAAGCTGATAAAATTGCTGACTGTATCTTTCTTGACAAGCATGCATTGGATCTGGAACCGATGCACAATCCGTATGCATCAATTGTTCATCGAGCATCAGAATCTGCAATAAAGGCAGTAATGATTGGAGGTAAAATCGTATATGGAAAAATCTAAACCTTATGTAATACTAAGTGCTGCAACATCAGTTGATGGAAAGATTGCAACAAGGACAGGTGATTCAAAACTATCTTCAAAACAAGATAAAGTAAGACTTCATAAGCTAAGATCCAAGGTGGATGCGATTCTTGTCGGAAAAAATACGGTACTACAAGACAATCCTTTGTTAACTGTACGACATGCTAAAGGAAAAAATCCAATCAGAATAATTCTGGATTCAAATGGTGTCATACCTAAAAAATCAAAAATTTTACAAACAAGCAACAAAATTCCAACAATCATAGTCGTATCAAAAAGAATAACTAGATCAAATTTTGACAAACTAGAGAAATTTCCTGTGGAAGTAATTGTTTCTGGAGAAAATTCTGTAAATATAGGACTGTTGTTGAAAAAACTTTCGGATAAAAAAATTAAAACAATCCTTGTTGAGGGTGGCGGAACAGTTAACTGGGAATTTATCAAGCAAAATCTTTTTGACGAATTGATTGTTACGATATCTCCATTTTTGATAGGGGGACATGATGCCATTTCTTTTGTTCAGGGGCAGGGTTTTAGAAAAATTTCAAATTCACCTAATCTACACCTCAAGTTAATCAAGAGACTCGATAATCATCTTGTTTTGCATTATGTAAAGCTAAAGTCTCTTTGAAATGCCTTGTAACTATTGTGTGACCTTTGATTCCTTCCAAGGCATGCCTGATGACTGATATTTCCCGTATCTCTGTACGTCCGTTCAAATGCAATCATAACCGTGTAAATACGGTGCATTTTAGATCGAGTGGGCTTTTCCTCCTCAAAGGGGCAATGGGCAACAATTTCTATGTTATGGTGTAAGTTATATACTTAATTTGAAGTAAAATTATAAGAAATTGGCAGTAAAAAAGAAAAACACAAAAAGAAAAGCTACGACCAAAACTACTACAAAAAGAAAAGCTACGACCAAAACTACTACAAAAAGAAAAGCTGCAACATCAAAAACAAAAAAGATACCATTTGGTGGATATGCAATAAGCTTTGCAGGTCGTAAAGAGACTGTAGAACATGTTTTTGGAAATAAACCAATTACACCAAGTGAAATGATCAAAAAGATTTGGGCGTTTGTAAAATCAGAAAGCCTTTCTAATCGTTAAACCCACATGTTGATGAAAAACCGTTAACTAATTTCCACCCTTTCATTATTTTACTTTAAATTAACAAGATGCGACGCCTTGCAGGAATCATGACGCTCAAGGCATTTGTGTCCCAACGTTTCACTGATCCCACGTTCTGCTAACTAGTGTAATTGAGCGTCTTGGCAATAGTGCAATACGTGAAAATAAAATTCGAAGGATTCTCATTTGTGAAAAATCTACTCTACATAGTGATGATGTGTCAGATTGTCATAAAATCTGACTGATTTTATGTTTACAAATTCTAGCATTCCATATCTAGATAATTCTCTTCCAAATCCACTATGTTTTATTCCTCCAAATGGAATTCTAGGATCTGAAATTACTACATTATTAACACTAACAATTCCCGACTCGATCTGTCTGGACATTTTATCTGCTTTTGCAAGATCTATTGTCCAAACACTTGCACCCAAACCAAATTCAACGTTATTAGCAAATTTGACTGCCTCGTTCTCATTTTCCACTATTGTAATTGGTGCTACCGGTCCAAATGTCTCCTCCTTTACAATCCTCATATCTGACCTAATATTCGTAAGAATTGTTGGTTTGTAAAAGAATCCTTTGCTATCTGTCTCTGAACCTCCCAAAAGAATTTCGGCACCTTTTTCTTTTGCATCTTTTACAATTCCAGAAATTGTCTCTAGCCCCTCTCTATTTGAAATTGGTCCGATATCAGTTTCCATAGACATCGGATCTCCGATTTTGAGTTGGGATGTTTTTTTAATGAATAGTTCAATGAATTCCTTTGCAATATTTTTTCCAACAAAGAATCTTTTTGAGGCTATACAGCTTTGGCCACAGTTGATGAATCTACCCTTTACTGCACCTTTTACGGCTTTTTCAATAATTGCGTCATCTAATACTATGAAAGGATCGCTTCCGCCTAATTCTAAAACACATTTTTTCAAATGCATTGCAGCTCTTTCACCGACTTTAGCTCCTGCAGTTGTACTTCCGGTAAATGTCACACCGTTGACATCTGAATCAATTAGGTGGTTTGCAGTATCTACGCTGCCTACTGCTGTCTGAAAAATTCCATCTGGTACGCCTGATTCGGTAAATGCTTTTTCAATCTCAATTCCTGATTGCGTAGTTATTCTGGACGGTTTCATTACAATTACATTTCCTCCCATTAAACATGGAGCTGCAAATCTTAATGCCTGCCAGTAGGGAAAATTCCATGGCATGATCGAAGCAATTACCCCTAATGGTTCAAAAGTCAGAAAACTCTTTCTTGCATCTGTGTTTAATACCTCATCAGAAAGAAAACTGTCACCATGATCGGCATAAAATTCTAATGCCCAAGCACATTTTTCAACTTCAGCAATTGATTCTTTGAGCGGCTTGCCCATCTCAGTCGTTGCAATTTTTGCAAGTTTTGTCTTGTTTTTCTTTAGATATTCTACTAGATTGTAAATGTAGTTTTTACGTTTTTCATAATCCTTTCTCCATTCTGGAAATGCCCTTCTTGCCTTTCCTATCAGGTCAAAGACCTGATTCCTATCCATTGCAGAAAATGTTGTAATTTTCTCAGCAGTTGCCGGATTTATCGTAGTGATTTGAGTCAAGGATATCTCTCTTCATGTTTAATCTAGTCTTGTTTTCTGTTCTAATCAAAATATCTGCTGCATGTCTTTTTTAATGTTATCAATTTTCCTTGCATACGCTTTTTTGGACCTGTCATTCTTTTTCAGATTTAGAACATTTCCACATGATGGACATTTGAACATGCCATCAAGCGCATCTTCAAATGTCACTCTTGAGCAATCCTCATTACCACAATGATAAAAGTCTGAAGCATTTTCATAATCAAATCGTTGTTGTAATCTCTCTGTAATTTTCTTTTTTTGGTTTTCAATAAAATGTTCAACTTCTTCTCTTCTGGTCCTCCATTTGTAGACAAACCAGCCTTTTCTCTCATCTTTTACTCTGATTCCAGTAATGAGGGACTTGCCAAATAGATCATACAGTATCCTTCTCACCATGTTAATTCTAAGGCCTGTAGAGCTTGCAATTTCCTCATCTGTTGCATCCTCGGATTTGAGCAGTGATCTTGCTACTTTGAGATATTCGTCTCCCCCGATCATTGAGGCAATTCTTACAAAAGGATCTTCGTATTTGTCTACCAACTCTACTCCATCCTGATTTTCTACTATTAATCCCTTGTTTCCTTTACTAGCACATTTTTGCCTTTTTTTGTGGGTATGATTCTCCTTTTTGCATCTAGAAATGTCTTTTCAAACTGCTCGCCTTTTTGGATACGATCTAAAAGTATTGCAAGCGCGCTGATCTCTGAATGTGGCTGATTTCCAACCCCTACATTATAGTCTGCCAATTCATAAATTTCTCTTGGGACTTTTTCAGCACCTATAACCACTAAAAGATTCTCCTCTTTTTGGAGTTTTTTTTGTACATCGTTAATACTCTCTCCGTACATTGTAAGATGCACAATTCTAAAGTTTTCCTCCTTTTTCTTTTTTACAATTGATTTCCATTTATCAATGAATTCGACTGCAAAATTACCTCCCCATGTTTTATTGATCTTTTCTAGGGAATCCTTGATTTCGGGATTGACTTCGGTCATGAAAATTCTCTTTGCTCCAAATGCCCTTGAAACTAGTGCAACGTGCGTTGTAACTCTGTCATCTCTTACAAGACGTTGCCCTATTCTGACTATCTCAACTATCAAATGTCTCTCCAGCTCTTTCCAAAAAATTCCTCTTGAATTTGGGTGAACTCTGACTTTTAATAATGTCTCTGATTACTTCCTTAACCAGGACAACATTCTCTCCTGTTTTTGCAGAAACTGAAATCCATCTTTTATTTTCAGCCAAATCAAGAATGTCTATCTTTTGCCTGATCTCCTCATTTTCTGACAAATCTGCTTTGTTTAACGCATAAACCAACCTTTCCTTTTCAACTCCCAACTCGCTTAATGTTCTCATACAACTGGCAAATTTCTTTTTTAACTCAGTTAATGAATCACTAATGTCAATTACAACAATTATGATATCTGTATGTTTTAATTCTTCTAATGTTGATTTGAACGCATCGATCATATATGCAGGTAATTTACTGATAAAACCAACTGTATCTGAGATTAGGAATGCCTCCTGATTTATTGTCACTCTTCGTATGGTTGTCGAAAGTGTTGTAAACAGCTCCTTGCTCTCAGCCTTTGTTTCCCCTGTCATTTTGTTAAACAATGTTGTTTTTCCTGCAGATGTATATCCTGCCAGTGAGATTATCTTGAATCCCATCCTCCTTCTTCCTTGTCTGTGAAGCTCTCTTTGTTTTTCTGCCTTTTCCAGTTTAGATCTTATTGTCTGTATTCTATGTTTGATGTCATTATAGTAGACATCGACCTCGAATTTTCCTATCCCCATAAATCCTGGTTGTTCTCCCATGTTCGAAAGACGGACTTTGTCCCTTGCTCTGTACATCTCATATCTTAACTGGGCCAACTTTACCTGTAATTTTGATTCTGCACTTGATGCCCTGCTTTCAAAAATTTCAAGAATTAGTGCCTCTCTGTCTAAAATTTCTCTGTGTAATGCTGATGCAAGATTGTAGTTTTGGCTTGGTTTTAAAATTTCATCAAATATAATTACATCTGGTCCGAGTCTCTCCGATGCCTCTTCTAGTCTTTTTAAAACTCCACCACTAATTCCATATTTCTGTTTTTGTAGAACTTTTGCAGTAATTGTGTGAATTACTCTGTATCCTGCGGCATCGCATAATCCCTTGGCCTCATTAATTGCATCTTCTTTATCATATGTGATTAAAATTACTGAATTCATCTTAACTTGATATTTTCAGTATGATTAAAGTTAAAGATTTTACCTATTTTGATAAATTATTCAGTTTTTTTAATGTTTTTTCGTATGTGTCAACCTCTATGCCTAAATCTGCTAGAATAGTCAAGACGTTATAGGCATAAAACATGTTCGTTGCTAATTCATACGTTTTTTCTATTCATGTTTAGCACAATTTCTGCTATGTCACTGGCATATTCAGAAACTCTTCTGATATTTTCAGCCATTTTTCCAATCCTGTAGATTTCATCCTCGTCTTTTAGCGATTTTGCGGCATCTCTGACTATATTCTCATATCTTGCAATCTCATCTGTTTTTTTGATGATGTTTTCTGCTTGTGCGTAATCCTCTTTGAATAGTGTCATGCGTGAATCATCCAATACCGATAAGCAAAATTCATTCATATCTTGGCGTCCCTCTAGAATGTCTTTCTTGACTGACTTTTTGAACTCTAGAAGATCTCTTGCAATAAATGCTGCATGATCCCCCTACTCTTTCTATGTTCTTTACAATCAGCCTGTATCCTAAACAGTTTCTTGCATTTCTAAAACCCATCTCTTTTAGTATGTGTTCATTTTGTATTGCTATCTTTAGCTGACGAATGATGTAAAATCCAAATCTGTCTACTTCATCATCCGTACTGATTACTTTCTGAGCTAATTCTAGATTATTCTCCTTTACTGCTAAAATTGCATCACTAGACATTGATTTGGTCAAGTGAATCATTCTTTTGAATGCATCATTAACTGATAATTCTAGTAAATTGACGAGAACCTGTACTGTAACTCCTTCACTTGAATCAGAAATAATTTTAGAACTCATCAACCTTCGCTTAACTACTTTCTTTACGGTTTTCCTTTGATTGGGACTTAATCTACCATCTTTTGGTTTAGCATTAATCGTTTTGAATCCCAAAAAATACAGGGAAATTAGTTTTCTAACAATTGAAGATGATTCTTCCTTGATGCCGATCTCTATTATTATATCGTCTTTTTTTTTGGATACGAGGTTCAAATTCTAGTGGATAAAGTTCTAATGTTGTTGATCCTTTTCTGACTATTCTAATCTGATCTCCTTGTTTTAGACCTAATTCCATTACCCATTGTTTTGGTAATGACACAATGTATGATGATTTTCCTGTAAATTGAATTTCTCTTGTTCCCCCTCCCTTTCCATAATCTAAAGAGAAAAAACCACACTATAGTTTGAAAGTTTTAATATGATTGAACATTGAACTAATATTTAGAGGAGATTATCTGTACGTGTGAATCAAATCCTAAAGCTTCAGCATTCAATTGATGCATTATTTGGAAATGGCGTGTCCAAACATTTGCCAAAAGACATTGAGATGACTTTCTCACGAAAGACTGGAAGAATAAGAACTGTCTCGCATAAAGGAGAATTACTGTGCACTCTGAGAATTGATGGCGGTTTGGCAATTAGTATCCATTTTGCTCAAATTTTACTGAAAAGTAAAACATTTCGGGAAAACTGTATTGAGATAAATAAAGACGCTGCCCCGTTTGTCATGGAAGGAAGATCTGTATTTTGTAAGCATGTGATATGGTGTGGAAATAAAGTGCGCATTTCTGCTGACACGCCGGTATTATTCAAAAATAAAGTCATTGCAGTTGGTAAGGCTGTTTTATCATGTGAGATGATTTTAGATTTTGATAGGGGCGTAGCAATTAAGATCAGAGATAGTTTAAAAAGTCGTAAAGATGGTATAGAATCATAATGCGGGGAGAAAATCGCGAAATGCGAAGAATGATGGACAAGATGGGTTTTGATGTGAACAAATTCCCAAATGTTCAAGAGGTGATAATAAAGACGGATAAAAAAGAGATTATTATCATCAAACCTTCCGTGACTGAAATGAAATCAAAAGACAGAACCATTTTTACAGTAACTGCAGACAGTTATGAGGAACGAGAATTAGAACTCCCAATCTTTTCAGAAGAGGATATCCAGCTAGTCAGCCAACAGGCAAAAGTTGATGCAGAAAAAGCTAAAAACGCCTTGGAGGAATCTAAAGGTGATCTTGCAAGAGCAATCCTACTTCTAACTTCCAATTAATGTCGTAATTGTCTGGATTTTTAAAGTTTTTTGTTTACCAGCTAACTCAGATACGTTCACAATCCTGACTAATTAGGAGGTGGTTTTAATATTGTCAAATGGTTGATAGTCATAATTTTCATGTATGTTAGGGTAATCTGACCTCTCCATCACGTGAAAACAATGCATTTGCCATCACCCATACATTGAACCTCATTATCGAGTATAGAAAACAGAATTCACGTGATGCCATGCTGGTCTGTGCATTCTGGGTCTTATGGATTCAATCATTCTGTATCGTAAGAGTTTAGGTTGAGCACGAATTTTAGATGTTCTAGTCAGGAGACCTAAACTCTTACGTTGAATCGTGATGTGTTGTTTTTTGTGGTATGAATGTTTGTGTTTTACCCTTGTGTCCAAAGACACCTCCTCGGTTTGGTTCAGTATCTTTTTTCTCTTTCTTGTCCTTTTCCCCTTGCAAGGGCTTGTGAGATGGTGGCATATGTGGATTTTCATAATAGGATAGTTTATGTTTCAATTTATCATTTGATCTTGTCAAACTGTTAATTGTTCTTGTCAGATCATCAACGTATTTTACTAGTTCATCTATGATTAATTTCTGTTGTTTGTTTTCTCGTCTTAATTCTGAATCAATTTTGTCAGTCTTGCTCATATCAGAAGGTGGATGAGGTTACTCAGATCTTTCGGTTTAATTTTGTTGATCTAGGCGTGAAGGTTGATTCATACAAAATTATTATGACTCATCATGTTGATTTTTTTCGTTTGAAAAACAGTTACAAAGTGAGCAACAAAACTTGACATTAAGAGCGAAGATAATTTGAGGGTTTTAAGATAGGCCGAAAATCTATAGTATGGTTTGCCACAAGTAGTTGCAATTCCAATATGAGCATTCAGTAAGAGATCGATGTTTTACAAAATGAAATATGTGATTTAGATTTATGCCTTCAAAACAGTTGACACAACATGTTTTACTGCTTGATCAAAATTAGCATCAACATTTGACTGTAGTTTAGATAATGTAGCCTCGCCTTCTTTAGTAATTTTGGCAGATTCTGCAGTTGCCTTTTCTTTTGATGCATTAATGATAACCTCGGCCTCTTTTGTAGCCATTTCTCTAGTTTTTTCTAACAGGCCATCAATTTCCGTCTGTGCCTTTGCAGAAAGTTGTTTTTTCATATCAGTAACTTTGCTGTTTAGAGAATCCAAATCGTCTTCTAATGTGTTCAAAGACTTTATTATTTCAGTAACTTTTGATTCAGCAATGTTACTCATTATATCCAAAGCCTAACAATTCCATACTTAAATCATTCATTTTGGAGCGTCTCTGTAAAGAGCATTTTTACACATTTTTTTTGTATGATTGTATGCTTGCATTATCTCTCTCTTGACTCCCATTGCTTTTGGATTATGGCCTGCTGAACTTTTTATGTTTTTTAGAAAAAAATGAAATTTTTAGTCAAACAACTATATTACTGCATGTCATTTTTTTAAAAAATACGACATTAAAACAAACTATACATGTTTATTGAAGATTTCTTCGTTTTTTTTGAAACTAATATGTTTAATCGCAAAATAAGTTATAATATTTTCATCTTTTTCTATTTTTTATTATAGATTATATCGATCTATTCTTATATAGTTGTGATATCTATAATGAAATACCAAGATGACTTGTAAAGGAATTTGTGTTAGATACAAGGCTCAAAAGCCTGTTGGAACCGGAAGATATGCTTCTGGACAACGTCGATGCCAAATTTGTGAAATTTTCATCAAATGGGAAGGGCTTTGGTGTCCATGTTGTGGATACAGATTAAGAACAAAACCACGTAATTTAAAATACAAAGCAAAATTGCGTGCTAGGGTTGAGGCTGATTCTATTGAAGCTAAAACAGTTGCAGATCTTAAATCAGAAGAGATTGCAGTTGATGTAGTAGCAAAATCTAAAGCTAAAACAATTAAATCCAAAGCAACAAAGAAGGAAAAAACTCCTTGCAAACACTGTGAAAAACTGTTTGTTTATGCCGACAAGCATGAAAAGAATTGCAAGAAAAATCCAAATGTTCAAACCTCCCCAGAAGGCGAATCAATAGCAATAAAAGCATAAGATGTGTTCATAGCTTATTGAACTCTCCAAGTGGAATTTCCCAAAAAGTGGTAAATTTGGAGAGCCGTACTTTTTTTTTACAAATTCTAAAGTTTGAAAACGGATATTTTGTTTCTGTCACAGAAGGGACTAACAAAATAGGTTCTATAGTTGTTTCTTTGGCAACCGGACCTACTCCAATTACAACAACTGTCATCCCATCTAGAAACGAATCTCTTTTTCTAAAGCTTGTTGCCGAACGAATCAGCACCAGGATGAGAGGTGTTGCTCTAGTCTCTACATTTATTCAAAAAGAGTTAGAACCTAGTACCGCCAAAGCCTTAATGTCTGAAATAATGGAAATGGTAGATAATGACTGATTTAAGAAATTATATTTCTCAAATAAAAAAGAACAAAGATCTCAAAATTATAAAAACCAAAGTTTCTACAAAATTTGAAATTGCGGGAATTACTGCAAAAGTTGACGGTTCACATGCAGTCTTGTTTGAAAATATCAAAGAAAGCAACTTTAACTTGGTTGCTAATCTGGTGGGAACTCGAAAAAGATTTGCCATGGCAGTTGGGGGTACGGAAGACAATATCCATGAAAAAATTATCTCGGCAATCAAAAAAGCCAGACGGCCAAAAATTATCTATTCAGGAAAATTCATGGAAAACAAATCAAAAAGCCTCTCTTCCTTGCCTATTGTAACTCATTTTGAAAAGGAATCCGGCCCATTTGTTACATCCTCCATCGTTTATGTCAGTAATCCTGAAACTGGAAAACAAAATTCTTCCTTTCATAGATTTATGCCAATTGATAAAACTCATTTTTCCATTAGAATGGTAGAGGGGCGTCATCTTCACAGGTGTTTTGTTGATGCAAAAGAACACGGTGAAGAACTAAAAGTTGCAGTTACCGTAGGCGTTCATCCGGCTGTTTCTATTGCAGGTGCCTATCAAGCTGAATGGGGAAAAGACGAAATTGATATTGCAAATTCTCTTTTGGGTGGAAAATTAACCTTGGCAAAACTTCCTTTTACAGGATTGAATGTACCATCAGGCGCTGAAATTGTAATGGAGGGAAAAATTCTTTGCGATAAAACTCATCGTGAATGGATGGTTGAAATGCTTCAAACTTATGATCATAAAAGATCCCAACCTGTTTTTGAACTTGAAAACCTCTATTTTAGAAACAATCCAATTTTCCATGATGTTCTGTCTGGTTATTCAGAGCATAGATTGCTAATGGGAATTCCAATTGAATCAAAGTTGAATTGGGAATTGAAAAAAACTTTTCCTCAAACCCGGCAAGTATCAATGACTAATGGCGGATGTAATTGGCTGCATGCGGTCGTACAAATCAAAAAGAAGAGTGAATCAGATCCTAAAAAAATAATCAAAAAAACATTTGACTCTCATCGTTCCCTAAAGCAAGTAATCATAGTTGATGAAGACATTGATCTTAATAGTGCAGAATCAGTAGAATATGCCATGGCTACAAGATTTCAGGCTGATAAAGATATGATTATCCTCAAAAATGTTCGCGGTTCCAGTCTTGATCCTTCTAGTAATCAACAGAAATTACGAACTGCAAAAATGGGTATTGATGCAACCAAATCTTTTTCAAAATGTCCAGATGGATTTGAAATAGCACAAATTCCAAGAATTGATAAAATCAAACTAGAGAAATATTTCAAATAATTGACCGCTGATTAATTTGCACTGGATAATCAAAGAAACTATTGCGAGATTAATCTTGTCAGAGAGTTCCAACATTTGTAAAAATTAGCATTATTTGCATTTTCACTATCTGAAAACAGACTACTTGATTGTTATTTATGACATTTGGCTTTAGAATTACCTTTAATTGGGACTGACAAAGTATCTGGGCATTCATCATCTAAAGTAAAAAAGATTGATGCATCATAAATGTCCTGATGTAGCAAAACATGCTAGCACACAACAAGATTCAAGACGATTTCACACGGGAGTTCTAGATAGAGTTCTGGCCCGGTACTTTATACCTCAAGACATCTCGAAATACTGCAAACATTCTCATATCATTTTTGCCTTTTCCCTAACTACTGAGTTTTTCATACATTACACATTCTCAAAGTCTTTTGCATTGTTAGCTGATGGCACAAAGTAGGGAATCTAATCTCTAGAAAACGTAACTGTTTACAGTTTTAAAGTATTACGCACAAGATATGTCAAAACAGGTTGTTTTTTTGACACAAACACGAAGGAACTAAAACTCTAGACAATTACTAGAAAACGTAACTGTCTACAGTTTTAAAGTATTACGCACAAGATATGTCAAAACAGGTTGTTTTTTTGACACAAACACGAAGAAACTTCAAAACTCTAGACAATTACTAGAAAACTCATATTTCATCTCTAATGATAACTTGGGAGAGTTTTTCATGGATCCATTTAAGAACAACGAAAATTATCCTCAGATAATGTCAAAGCAAGAAAAAACCAACGAATGGGATTCATTATGGCAAGAATATACAAAGTCTCTTGAAAACTGGAAATCACTTTTCGAGCAAATTCAAAATGCAAATAATGATATGCAATCAAAGTTCAATCAAGTCTGGGACAAGGCTACTGTTGAATCAAGTGCTGAAACTCTGAAATTATTTACTGAAAATTGGCAAAAGGTCATGAATGAAACAGGAATTAAATCATTCAAAGAATTTGGTGAAAACTGGCAAAATACTCAAAGTTCGTTTGGATTAGAACAAATGCAAGCTTTTGGTGAAATGATGAAAAAATTTGCCGAAACCTGGAATTCTATGTGGCCAAGACACTCTTCAAAAGAATAAAAACCCAATTCATTTGATATTTTTTGATGACAATTACTCAAAATGAATGCCTTGTCGAGTTGTCTGGTTTTGATGATTTAGCAAGATATGCTTGTGCATTTAGAGAATATCCTTGCAGAGTATATTCCCAAGAATTTAATGGTCAAAGAATTATCTCAACTAGTCTGACTCTTGCAAATACTCTGTTGATCTTTTATGCTCAAATGCCAAAATCTGGCAGATATGTTTCATATCAAGTTACTTCAGGAAAAGAGACTTGTGACATTGTAGAATCCACAAAAAATGTCTCAAATTATGCCCCGATTGTACATATGAAATCAAAAATTTCTTCACTATCTGTGATATCTAAAAAAATTTCTGATCAGTTTTATCCTATCCGGGTTGAAGATTTGGGAAGTTTGGCACGATTAACATATAATCCTGATCTTCCAGACGAACAAAATCTTACTTTATACGCATTGCCTCACAACGATTCCTGGATAATGGGATACATTACGTCATTGGAAATGGGGGAGGTGTTTTATAATTTTAATTACGTTGAACTCGACTCTAAACCTGTCAAACATTTTGTAAAGTATCAGGGAAATCATGGACGAGATCCGGAATTTTCAGATGGTTTTGATCATGGATATTCGTATATGCCAATAATCAAAATTAAAAACAAGCATTCCATTTTTGGATTTTCAGATTGAATTTTAAAATCATTTCCATGCAGTCAATTCTTTAATCTTCTTTCTTGATTCTCCAACTATTCGTCTCATAACCTGAATGTAAATTTCAGCCGCATATGCAATCTCAATATCCATGCCGTCCATGTTTGCAAATGCAGATGCAATTATCTGGTTTTCTCTGACCTTGGGCTCGTTATTTTTATCCCTTTTGTAATTTATGACTCTGAAAAATAATGGTGACTGTCTCTTGATTTCAATTTCCAACTCTTCTTTTGAACGTAATTTTTCATGACTCAAACTAACTTTAATCTGTTGACAGATATCGTCCTTGTATCTGTCTGTTGCCCTGATCATGATCTTAATTTTAGGCAGTCTTTCAAATTGGTTTCTGAATTGGCAGATTTTCTTTATGAAATTCGGATATGGGCTTTCATGTTCCTGATTATACCTGACTGAATACCATTCTGAAAACTTTATCGCAATTTGATCATTTTTTATTTTTGCCTTCTCCTCAAAGTTTTTTTGTGAAATCCTTTCTGAAACAAATAACCCAAAATCCCTATTCCCTTCCTCAAAAATTCCATTAAATGTCTCATTTACATAATTTATGTATTCGTTAAAAAAATGCCTTACATAGTAGGGATCAGGATCATACTGTTTAATCTGCTTTAGACTTGCTTTACAGTTTTTTATCGTCCTTTCAATATCCATCAGTCCTTACTGGATTCCATAGTTGTATATTTTGACTGTGCCTTCAAACTTGTCGCTAATTCCTTGAAGATTCTATTTACACTGACATCAACTAGGTTAATTGTTGCATTTTCCTTTACGATCTGTTTTTCAAATTTTTCTTTAATCGCAAATGATACTGATGACCAATGCAGGATTCCCTTTAATTGCTCTTGGACTGTGACATTAGTTGTTGGGAAATTTACTGGTGCAAATACAATTCCATTGGTCCATTGCATTGTGGGAATTCCACCGCCTGAGGATTTTGTACTAAATGCAATCTGTTTAACCCAACCATCGAATTTGTATTCAATTACTTCGTGAATAATCAATTTTTTCCATGGTTCTATAGAAATTTCCATTTGATCATATTGGTGTTCTGACCAATTATAATCCTATTTTTCTCCGAGTTTTAGCGTGTTATTGGGGAAATTTATCATTTCAATGCCTCTCTGGATCAAGATAATGAAACCGTATTTTGGCTTTGAGAATATTCCAATCGTCTTTGTTGTTTGTTATATTCCAGACCAATTTCTACCCGTGTATTCTCCCATCCTAAAGTTACCTCATTTAATAATGCCACATCTGATTTCGTATGAATCAAGCAAAGAACATGTTTTATGCCTATAACGTCTTGACTATTCTAGTGGATTTAGGTGTAGAGGTTGATACATGCCTGATTTCAATGCCTTTTGGCAACCTTTATTGAAATTCTGTTGCCCTGCTGAAATTTGGAAGATGCTTTTTGTCCTTATTTTTGAATAATTTGTAGTGTTTCTTGCATAGGTTTCTGGTTTCTCTAAAACTTATTTTTACTGTCTCTGTTGCTTTTGACTTGCACTCTGAGATGCTGCACTGCAATATAATGAGTAATCCATATTCACTAATAAAACTTTGAAATTGGTAACTGTCTACAGTTCTAAAGTATTACACACAAGATATGTCAAAACTGGTTATTTTTTTGACACAAACACGAAGGAACTTCAAAACTCTAGACAATTACTGAAATTGTACTATTTCTTTTGCTACCTTTTTATCATTGCGCTATTCTGAAAAATTATGAGCTATGATGAAAAGGGCAAACGATTTTTAGAATTAATTGATAAACAAAATAACCTCCAGTGTAGCATTGTTGTAAAATTGTCTTCTCTAATTGACTCAAAATGGAGTTCAATTCAGTTACAAAACGAGCTTGCAACATTTGTAGAAGAGCATTCTGAGATTACAAAGGAAATTAACAGTTTAGAAGAGAATAACAGTATCTTATAACGCAGAATCCACCATTAATGCGATAAACAACACTGTCAAATACGGACTAGAAAATTTAAACAAAGTCCATGCGGCTTTTTCCATAGGCTTGACTATTACCCATATTGACAATGCCATCATTAGTGCACCTGATGCAATTGCAGTCCACAGGTATACTTTGCCTATCATCGCCTCTCCACTTTCTGTTGTAATGAAGAATGGGGCAATTGAAAATAACACCATTACAACAGTCGAACCTGCAATTACCCTTGCCGATGTTTTTTCAGACTGTACTGCAGTTAACATTGGAACATTTACCTTGTTATAATCATCCTTGAAATGCAGGGTCAAAGCCCAAATATGCATTGGAATCCAAATAAACACCAAACCTGCCATTGCAAGACCCATCGTCCACAAATCTGACATACTGACAGCCACCCATCCAATCAAAGGAGGCGAACCGCCACACAAACCTCCTAAAATTATGTTTGTCCTTGATCTTCGTTTTAACGCATACGAATAAACAAGAATATTATTCACCAATCCAAATGCAATGAATACAGTTGCCCACACACCTTGTTCCAATGTTGTAGTAAACGAAATTCCAAATGCCAAAACTAGTGATATTCCAGCTAATACGAGTCCAAAATTCCTTGCTTTTTGTGCCGGATGGATTCTCTTTGATGGAAGAGGCCTGTCCTTGGTTCTCTCCATTATTGCATCTATATCCCTGTCATGATAGTTTGTCAATGTGTTGGCAGCTGCTGAACCGGCTGCAACTGAAAATAACATTAACGCCCATGTAGCCGGAGAAATTTCAATACCATAAATATTGGATGCCGTTAATGCTGCACCAAATGCGGTAAATACTAGCAAATACCATATCTTTGGTTTTGTTAATTCATAGTATACGGCAACACGGGATTCTGACTTTTGTTTTTGCAATACTAGCCACTATCCGTTGATGACATATATGGCATTGCCTTGGTTCGTGTTTTCATTTCAATAAACGACTCTGAAGATTGTATTCCATCAATCATGCCAATTCTCTCAGAGACCATTTTATGCATCTGATCCAATGATCTTGCAAACATAGTTATTAGGATGTCAAATCTACCTGTGACTTCTGCAATTTCCCGAACTCCATCAATCTTGAATAATTCCTCGATTATATGATCACGTTTTTTTGAATCCATGTTAATCCCAGTTAACGCCTTTACATTATAACCGAGTTCTGCATCATTGACAACAATTGTAAAACGTTCAATTAATTTTCTCTTGACTAGTCTTTTGATTCTTGAATATATTACTGATGAGTTAACATTGATCTTTTTTGATAAACGTGGAACCGAAATTGATGCATCGTTAGATAATTCTGACAAAATTTGTAAATCCAAATCATCTGCTTTTATCGTTTAAAACACCTGAGTTGATCTAGATTTCTGGTTCTTATAAAGTTATTATTGTAAAAATTGCAAAAAATACTTTAAATCTTGCCTTTTTTATATAGCATTTCTGCCAACAAAACTGCACCTTTTGCTGAACCCATCTTTTTGTTGTGGGAGAACAGCATGTATTTGAGTCCGTTGTCAAACAATTCCTCATTTTCCACTCTTCCGATCGTTGTAGTCATTCCGCCACCAACGGATCTTTCTAGTCTTGGTTGGGGCCTAGTTGGATCTTCGTGAAATGCATAGTATTTTTCTGGAGCTGATGGCAATCCTATCACTGAAATCTCCTTGTTGTATTGGTTGTAGGTCTCTTTTGCTTTTGCAGGATCTATCTCTCTGGCGGTTTCAACAAAAACAGATTCAGTATGACCGTCCAATACGGGAACTCTGGTACAGGTACAGCTGACCTTGATATCTACATCATCAATTTTTCCATCTTTTAGTTTTCCCAAAATTTTTCTTGTCTCTAGTCTCACTTTTTCTTCTTCCTTTGGAATGTAGGGAATTATGTTGTCTGTAATTCCCATTGCAGATACTCCTGATTTTCCGCCGCCTGATATTGCCTGCATTGAGGTCATTAGTACTTTTTTTACCCCATATTTTTCAAGTAATGGTTTTAGCGTAATTGCCAAACCCGTTGTGGTACAATTTGGTAGAGGAGCTACCCAACCTTTCCAGTTTCTATTCTTCTTTTGAGTCTCTAGCAATTCTGCATGTTCGTCATTAATTCCTGGAATGAGTATTGGCACATCATCCTCATACCTATAGGCAGAACTAGTTGAGATGACTGGAATATCTGATGCCATTTTAGTTTCAATGTCTCTTGCAGCTTTGGATTCTACTGCAGAAAATATCAAATCCAATTGGGAAACATCTAATTCATCAATTGATTTGACTGTCATTTCTTTGATATATTCTGGAATCTCCCCGTCGACATCCCATGCTATGATGCCGTCTGGGTTCCTGATTGCATCCTGGTATCTTTTACCTGCAGATCGTTCCGATGCTGCAACCTGAGTCACTTGGAACCATGGATGGTTATCTAGTGATTGCACAAATTCCTGACCTACAGAACCCGTAACACCAATAATTGCAACTCTTTTTTTGTCCACAATTTGATAATTGATTACGTTCAATTAATAACCGTTGGGTATGTGTCAATCTCTACATCTAACTATTGGTCTGACCCCTCTAGAATGAGAACGCATTCATACATACACTTTTTGAGTGATTCAGGAGTGTTATTCCCATGGTAAAAGGAAAATTTACACCAGCAAGTCAGGCAGTGTTGGAATTTTTAAACACAAACAACAGTACGGCAGAACTGCAGAAAGCACAACTTGTCACCTCAGACATTTTATCAATGGAAGAATCGATTTGTTGAGGGCGATAAGACATTCCCTAAATGGAGCATCCAATAATGATGTATGACGCAATCTGCAAAAAGAGAACGAGACACTAGAGAATAGTGTGAGAACTAACCATAGTCAATGACACTTTTAAAAAAACGTTGGAGGGGCACAAAAGATGAGAGTAGCAAGCCAGATCACAGAGAAAATGAGCCTGAGAAAGTCACTCTTTTATGCCAGGAATATCTCGCAGCAAATGGTATCATTTAGTCTCCGTGAAACATCCCATTGAAAAAGACAGTTTCAGACAAGTCTGAGAGATTGCCATGCAAAGACCAACTTGTGGAACTCGTAGAATGGCAGCATCAGTGTCTCGTGAGCTAGATACTCGGATTAATCGCAAGCAGATACAGAGAATATACCAAAAATTAGGCCAAGATTGTGCCTAGAAAAACCAAAAATGGTAACTGTCCACAGTTTTGAAGTTTTTTCGTGTTTGTGTCAAAAAAACAACCAGTTTTGACATATCTTGTGCGTAATACTTCAAAACTGTAGACAGTTATCAAAAATGACATCATAAAATCATCTCGAATCCTATTCAGACCATCTGCACCAAATCAGCTATGGCAGACAAACATCACGTATGTCTGGTGTAGAGTTGGTAAAACCAAATGATGAACTGACAGAAATTACCATTATCCTTTTTTGATGATAGTTTTTTGAATTACCAAAACATACTAAATTGTCTAATTCTATTTGGAATTGTGCAAATACGAACAAAGTCTTCCATTATTAGGCATGTTCCAATAATACATGGTGGAAGACATTCCATAAAAAGCCCCGATCTGCATATTGTGGATTTCAGTTCCAATATTACCCCTATTGGAATCCCATCATCTGTAAAGACAATTCTCAAAAAGAATCTGGCCGATATCCAAAATTACCCTGATCTTCATTCATCAGCACTTCTCTCAAGCCTAAGAAAATACACACATCTACCAAAATCAAACCTATTAGTTGGAAATGGTGCAATTGAGATAATCTATAATTTCTCTTTTGCACTTTTATCAAATAAAACCAAAGTTTTGATACCTGTTCCAACATTTCAAGAATATGAGACAGCGGCAAGACTCTACAACTGTAAAATTTTGTATTTCAAAACAATGAATTTATCTGAAAATATTGATTCATTTATTTCACAAATCCCGCAAAACGGATGCGTGTTCCTCTGTAATCCAAACAATCCTACGGGAAAACTCTTGCCAAAAAAACAACTGCTCTCAATAATTAAAACTGCCAAAAAACTGTCTTCAATTGTATTTGTTGATGAATGTTTTATTGAACTGGTTCCAGACTCAAATGAATCAGCCATATCATATGTGAAAAAATATGATAATCTTCTTGTTTTACGTTCTCTGACGAAATCTTTTGGATTGCCTGGAATAAGAATTGGATATGCCGCTGCCTCTAAACAAATGATTGAAATTTTGCAAAAAATAAAAATTCCATGGAGTGTAAATTCTCTGGCACAAAACTCGGCAAGCGTTGCTCTTAAAAATAAATCCCATCTTATCAAATCAAAATCGGTCATAAAAAAAGAGTTCAAATACCTAAAAAATAAAATTGCTCAACTAGACGGATTCAAATGTCATGACTCATCAACAAATTTTATCCTAATCCAAACAAAATATGATTCAACAAGACTGCAACAAAAATTACTCAAAGACAAGATTTTGATTCGTGATTGCAAAAATTTTAGAGGACTAGACAACCATTACATTCGCATAGCTGTAAAGTCTCATAAGGATAATCTAAAACTAGTAAAAGCATTGGAGAGAATTGCATGAAATCCTTAATGGTTCAAGGAACATCATCAGGTGCAGGCAAGACAACACTAGTTGCAGCTCTGTGTAGAATTTTTTCAGACAAAGGTTACAGTGTAGCGCCATTCAAAGCGCAAAATATGTCAAATTTTGCATACACTGTGCCTGATTTTGAGATTTCTCGTGCTCAAGCTATTCAGGCTATTGCTGCAAGGTGTGATGTTACGCCTGACTTGAATCCCATCTTGCTCAAACCACTAGGAAATTACTATAGTATGGTATATCTGAATGGTAAACGCTACAAGAAAATGCATGCCAAAGACTATTATGAAAAATTTGTAAATTCAAAGGGAATTAGGAATGCGTCTAGATCACTGAAAACCTTGCAGAAAAATTTTGATTTAGTAATTCTAGAAGGTGCCGGTTCGCCTGCTGAAATTAATTTACAAAAATTTGATATTGCAAATATGAGAATGGCACAAAGGGCAGATGCATCCGTATTACTAATATCTGATATTGACAAGGGCGGTTCCTTTGCTAGTATTGTTGGAACAATGGCACTCGTTGAAAAAAAATATCAAAAATTAGTAAAAGGTCTTGTTTTTAACAAGTTTAGGGGAGACATTGACGTGCTAGTACCGGGATTTCGTAAACTCAAAAATATCACAAAAATACCTGTTCTAGGTACCATTCCAATGGTAACATTGAACTTGCCTGAAGAAGACTCTCTTGACGCAAAACCCAAAGATATTGCCTGGACTAAGAAAAATATTTCAAAAATCAACAATGAATTAAACAAATTTGCAAAAATTGTAAAGTCAAACATCGATGTCAAATCAATTGAGAGAATGATACAATGATCTTTGAATCCATTCTTATTGCTGGCATTGCAATATTTCTTGATTTGACTGTTGGAGATCCTAAAAACAGGTATCATCCGACGGCATGGATTGGCAGACTGATTGCAAAACTGACACCTGTTGCAAAAAACGAAAATAATACAATGGAAAAACTTGGAGGAATTTTAATTATAACAATTACTTCTAGTATTGTAATCTTGCTACTTTTGGCATCACATACTGGAATATCTCTAATTCCAACTGATCTCCTCTCACTGGTTGCATCTGTAATTATTGGCGGATTGTTACTAAAGACTACCATTGCTATTCGCGGAATGGAAAAGCATGCAAAGGCAGTATTGGAATCACTTGACCGGGATAATCTCAATTTGGCTAGAACAAATCTATCCATGATTGTTAAGAGAAATACCGAAAATTTAGACAAAAATCACGTTATCTCTGGTGTGCTTGAGAGCATCAGCGAAAATACCGTTGATGGAATCACCGGACCTCTGTTCTACTTTGCTCTTTTTGGCTTGCCTGGAGCATTTGTGTACAGGGTAATTAATACTGCAGATTCAATGATTGGATACAAGACTGATATCTTTAAAAATGTGGGATGGTTTGCTGCAACTTGTGACACAATTTTAAATTACATTCCGTCTAGGCTCACCGGATTAATGATGATCATCTCAGCTGCCATTTTACAAAACAATTGGAGGGAATCCTACAGGATAATGACAAGGGATGGCAAAAAAACTGCAAGCACTAATGCAGGATATCCAATGGCTGCACTTGCAGGCGCCCTTGGCACAAGATTTGAAAAGATAAATCATTACAAGCTGGGTGACGGCAAAATCATACTGACAGAAAACCATGTAAACTCTGCACTTGCAATGATGAAACTTTGTTCGATTCTTTTCTTTGGCATGATAAGTATTCCAATAATTACCGTTCTATCATTTGTCGGGTGGCAGATTCATGCTTAGAGAAATCGGTTCGGTTCTCTCTTTTCTGACAATCATTCCGTTGTCAAGTACAACTCTGGAAAACGTTGCAAAATACATGTATCTCTTTCCTGTTGCCGGAATTGTAATCGGGCTTTTGGTTGGTTCATTTGGTCTTGGTTTGTCTCTTTTTTTAGATCCTTTGCTGGTTAGCCTGTTGGTGGTCGCCTCTGTTGTCATTCTCACCGGAATCCATCATGCAGATGGCCTAGCTGATTTTTCTGACGGACTCATGGTAAAGGGTGACAAAGATAGAAAACTCGAGGCAATGAAAGATCTTTCTACTGGTTCTGCAGGTATTGTCGGAATTGTCTTGTATCTTGCAGGCTTGATTGTGACAATCTCTCTTACTAGTGGACTTGAACTGTTTAGGGCAATTCTGATTAGTGAAATTTTGGCAAAATTCTCAATGGTACTAATGGCCAGCTTGGGAGACTCTGCCTTACCTGGCTCAAATTCCCCTTTTGTCAAGATTATGAAAGAAAAGAAAAAACTTGCAGCTGCATTTATCATAATGCTGATTCCAGTAATTGTCATTGGTGATACTGTTGGGTTGTTGATGCTTGGCACGACTGTCATTCTCACGGTATTTCTTTTGACCATATCCACTCGTAGTTTTGGTGGAATTACTGGTGATGTTCTTGGTGCTACAAACGAGCTTACAAGACTGGCCTCTTTGATGGTGTTTGTATCAATATGATTGGTCTTGTAATGGCAGGTGGTCGGGGCACTCGCATGAATTCAGATGATGAAAAACTATTACTAGAGTACAAAAAACCTGTAATCCTTCATGTAGTTGACTCTTTAAAAAGTTCAAGTTGTTTTTCAAAAATTTTAGCAATTACCAGTCCCAATTCTCCTAAAACAAAAAAATTATTACAAGAAAATAATGTTGAAACTTTTGATACTCCTGGAATCAGTTATGTAAAAGATCTAAATCTTGCACTTGCAACCATTCATGATGCGGTCCTTGTTGTTTCCGGTGATCTGCCCTTGTTAGATGGTATAGTTATCCAAAAAATTGTAAATATATATGATCTTCAAAATATCTGGACTAGCATTATTGTCACAAACAAATTCCTGAGTACTCTTGGAATCAAATCTGATTATTCTGTAAATTTTAATAATCAAATGTGTCATTATACGGGAATTTCTTTAGTGAACTCTAAAAAAATCTCTTCAATTAAAAATTTGGATGAAAGCCATGTCATAATTGATGACAAAAGAATTGCATTTAATCTAAATACAAAACAAGACTATGATTCACTCGACACTGTCTAGAATTTTGCCATTTATCTTGGCTTTTGATCCTGTTGGTTCTGCAATAGTATTGCCACAGGAATTGCATGCAACTAGTGTTGATGCATGAGAATAAACCACCTGAATCTCATCACACTCTGCACAGCTAACCTTGTGAAATATGCTAGTCGGTTTTGGAATTCCAATATGATCTTTTTTCATGCTGCTATCAACTCAAATTTCTTTATTCTAATGCCTAGTTTATTGTATTTCTTTTTGCATACGGTACATGTCATAATGGGAGTAACTTTTTTTGTAACTTTGGCTGGTTTTGCCAGTTTTGGGAATTTCTGCCCGCCGTATCCCCGCTTGCGTTCTGCATGTCGGCGTTCACCCCTAGCAGAACCGCGTCTCTTCCCAGCCTTGTAAATGGACATCTTTTGTTCGGTATGTGTCTTACATTTTGGACAGTACTTTCTCATCACTTTGGGCATGTTCATATCAACAAAACCTTTTCAACTGTAATTTAAGCATTGAATCTATAATAGATATAAAATTCAATTAATAACCATGAATTCAAGTCTGGCAAATTCGATCTCTACCCTGAATTCTGTAGCAATGGGTGAGAAAAAAGCCGATCTTGTCTTTAAAAACTGCAATCTGTTATCCGTTTATACCAATGAAATTATCCCAAAGACTCAGATTGCCATAATTCATGACAGGATTGCATATGTCGGTCCGGATGCTGCACATACACTTGGCTCAAAAACGACAGTCATTGATGTAAAGGACAAATACGTCGGTCCGGGCTTTGCAGACCCTCATTTGCATATTGACCAATTTGTGTTACCATCCGAATTTGTAAAAAAATCACTTTTTTGCGGCGTTACATCTCTTTTCTCTGATCCAATTGATGTTGTTAGCGTTGCAGGTTACAAAGGTTTTCAGGAATTTCTCAAACTCGGTGAGGATTTACCAATAAGGATTTTTCAAGTGATTCCCGGCGGTCTTCCTGTTGATCCAAAATTCAGCAACAGTAAATTTCTCTCCTTGTCGCAAGAAAAATCCGCAGTAAAGCATCCTCACGTTCTCGGATTGGGAGAAGTTTTTTCATGGACTAGAGTCACTCATCGCGAACCAAAAACAATGAAATCACTTTCAACAATGTTAGAATGTGATTGTATAATTAACGGACACACTGCAGGTATGAGTGAAAAAAAACTCAACGCATACGTTTCATCCGGGATACTCTCTTGTCACGAACCAATTAATTTTGATCAAGTGTTAGAAAGATTGCGTCTTGGAATGTGGGTGATGATCAGAGAGGGTTCTATAAGACGTGATCTGAAGGAAATCATTCCTGGAATCCTGTCTCACAAAACATACCTTAATCGCCTAATGTTCTGTTCTGATGGTCTTGATCCGTTAGATGTTGCAAAATTTGGTCACATTGATCACTGCATCAGAGAGTCAATCAGACTTGGCCTAAAACCATTGGATGCAATTACAATGGCATCCAAGAATAATTTTGACTATTACAATATGGGAAAGGATCTTGGTGGAATAGCGCCTGGAAAACTGGCAGACATTCTTATCTTTGATGATTTGAAATCATTCAAACCAAACAAAGTCTATGTGGGAGGAAGACTTGTAGCCTCAAACGGACGTATAGTAACTTTGATCAGGAAAAAAACAATATCACCTTGGATTAAAAAGACTGTCAAATTAAAAAAATTCTCAGAAAATGACTTTATCGTAAAATCAAAAAAGAGACATGTTCTTGCAAACACTATCCTTATGCAGACTGAGATTATTACCAAAATTGGCTCAGCTGAACTCTGTTCAAAAAATGGCCATGTCTCTGCCTCTCTGGATTCTGATGTGTGGAAAGTTGCAGCCTTTGATAGAACCCATGGAACAAATAGACATTCTGTTGGATTTCTTGAAAACTTTGGGGCAGATATAGGCGCTTTTGCCTCAACTTGGAGTTTTCATGAAAATGATCTAATAGTGATCGGTTCTAATGATTCTGATATGGTAATTGCCTCTAATCATATTATTGAGAATCAGGGAGGACTAGTTGTGGTAAAATCCGGCAAAATTCTGTCTTTTTTACCTTTGCAATTTGCAGGAATCGTCTCCACAGATTCATTTGAAAAAGTTTCATCAAATTTTCAAAAAATCACCAATTCTATTGTGGATTCTGGATGTAAATTTGCTAGACCTCATCTTATTCCCTTGTTTCTGCCTTTTTTGGCTTTACCGTCTGTAAGAATTCTTTCTGGTGGAATTGTTGATGTCAAAAAACAAAATTACATCCCTCCGATCTGCAAGTAATGTTAAAAAGGGGGGATTAATGAAGTCTATACAGAATCTATGGCATCAATTCAACAAGGACCAAATGGACCTGTTCTAGTTCTCAAAGAGAGCGCATTACAGCAAAAAGGCAAAGATGCCCAACAAAATAATATTGCTGCAGCAAAACTAGTCGCAGAGTTGGTTAAAAGCAGTCTTGGACCAAGAGGTCTTGACAAGATGCTAGTCGACTCTTTGGGGGATGTAACTATTACAAATGATGGTGCAACCATCCTAAAAGAGATTGATGTTCAGCACCCGGCAGCAAAAATGATAGTTGAAATCTCTAAAACAGTGGATAACGAGGTAGGGGACGGTACAACTTCTTCTGTTGTTATTGGAGGTGCGTTACTAGCCAAAGCCGAGGATTTACTCAAAAAAGATGTTCATTCTTCAACCATTGTTGAGGGTTATCAGGCAGCTGCTGAGAAAACTCTTGAAATTTATTCACAATTATCAAAGAAAATAGAGCCTGATGACAGGGAATCTCTTATCAAAATTGCAATGACTAGCATGCAGTCAAAATTAATCTCTGAGGACAGTGACATTCTATCCAAAATCATAGTTGACGCAATTCTCGCTATTGCATCCAAGAAAAATGACCGTTACACTGTTGATCTTGAAAATCTCAAAGTTGAAAAGAAAGCAGGCGGTTCAATTCAAGATACACGGATTGTCAAAGGCATTGTTCTGGACAAAGAAATTGTTCACAGTGGAATGCCCACAAAAATTCAAAACGCAAAAATTGCATTAATAAATTCAGCATTAGAAATCGAAAAAACTGAATTGAGCTCTGAAATTAGGATTACTGATCCGACACAAATGCAATTGTTCCTAGAAGAAGAGAACAGAATGTTAAAGACTATGGTTGACAAGCTACATAATGTGGGAGCTAGTGTATTAATCTGTCAAAAAGGCATAGATGACATTTCACAACACTATCTTGCAAAATACGGCATTATGGCAATTCGCCGTGTCAAAGAAAGCGATATGATTAAACTCTCAAAGGCTACAGGTGGGCGTGTAATTAACAATCTGGATGATCTATCAGAGAATGACCTTGGTTCTGCTGACCTTGCTCAGCAAAAAAAGGTTGAATCTGACAAGTGGGTATTCATCGAAGGATGCAAACATCCACAATCAGTCACTTTGCTAATACGCGGTGGCTCTCAAAGAGTAATTGATGAAGTTGATCGTTCAATTCATGATGCCCTAATGGTAGTCAAAGATGTAATTGAAAAGCCTGAAATCGTTGCAGGTGGCGGTGCACCAGAGTCATTTGTAGCCTCACAACTCAAAGTCTGGGCTGATAATTTTGACGGAAGAGAACAGCTTGCAATCAAAAAATATGCCGAGGCATTAGAGACAATTCCGCTAACTATTGCTGAAAATGCCGGTATGGATCCAATTGATACGATGGCCAATCTTAGGGCAAAACAAAATCAGGGTCAAAAGTGGTTTGGTATTGATGCTAGAAACACAGAGATTGCAGACATGCTGGCCATTGATGTTGTAGAGCCAATTGTGGTTAAAGAGCAAATTATCAAATCTGCAACAGAAACAGCATGTATGATTCTCAGAATAGATGATATAATTGCCGTTTCCGGAGCTCCGGGTGGCGGCGGCGGCGGAATGCCTCCAATGGGATGATTTTTAGTTAAAACCTGATTCTTTTAATTTCTATAAATCAATGTTTCACAAAATTGGTGTTGATTTAGGTGGTACAAAGACCGAAGCAATCCTGCTTGATGAAAGCCTGAATGTTCTAGAGAGGAAAAGGATTCAGACTCCACAAAATGATTATCAGAAAATTATCAGTACCCTTTCGTCTTTGGTATCTGACATTTCTGCGAATATTTCTGACTTTTCTTTGGGCGTTTGTACGCCTGGTGCAATCTCTAAACAAACTGGATTGGTTAAAAATAGTAATACGCAATGCCTGATTGGAAAATCACTGAAAGAAGATCTTGAAATAAAACTGGGAAAAAAAATATCAATAGAAAATGACGCCAACTGTTTTGCAATAGCTGAAGCTAAAATGGGTGCAGCCAGCGGATTTGGCCTGGTCTTTGGCGTGATTATGGGTACTGGTGTTGGTGGTGGAATTGTCATTGATGGAAAACTATATCCTGGCAGAACCAACATTGGAGGGGAATGGGGGCACCATACACTGCACCGCAATGGTAATTCCTGTTATTGTGGCAAAGCCGGATGCGTAGAGACCTATATCAGCGGCCCTTCGCTGGAAAAACAATGGACACAATTAACTGGAAAATCACAATCCCTTCTTGAAATTCTCTCCGATACTGATAGTGAGATCAGAGAAAAATGGAAAGGTGAATTTTTAGAAAATTTTGGATACGGCATTGCAAATGTGATAGACATTTTGGATCCCGATGTGATTGTCTTAGGCGGGGGCTTGTCCAATATTGACTTTTTATATTCTGAAGGGAAGGAATCAGTCTACAGCAAAGTCTTTTCAGATTCAGTTGATACCCCGATTCTGAAAAACAAACTGGGCGATTCTGCCGGGGTTTTTGGCGCCTGTCTTCTCTGATTGAAAAATTGTATGAATCAAGCATCTAAATGTATTTTCCCATCTCCAGTTAACTCAGATGTGCTCAAAATCGGCTAAAAATGCAAAGATCTATAGGAGGGACGTCTCAAACAGTAATTCGTGCTTAAACAAACAAACCGTCTGAGACGTGATTTAATGTAACTGTCATGCTCTAAATGATTTTGCTGCAGGCAAACGCAAGCGAGCCGCAAAATCTGTAATTAGATCCAGTGCATCGCATCAGAAATTTGAATACACAATGAAAATAACAGAGAGAAAAAAGATAAAGCGCAACACTGGCAATAAAGAACCAAAAGAAAAGTACATTGGATTTGCAACCAATTCGCCTAATGTTAATGTGCGAAAATATGCCAAACGATGGGGAATCGAGACAGGATACAAAATGATTGAATCGTTAAGGCCTAGAACGCGCAGTACCAACATGGCATCACGTGAATTCTGTTTTCTTTATGCGATAATAGTGTTCAATGCGTGGGTGATGGCAAATGCACTGATTTCACGTGATAGAGAGAGATGGAAGGGTAAGATAATAATGACGGACATGAGGATTATGATAAACAAATCTGTGATAGGGTCGAAACTACCTCCTGAACCACCTCCGAATTGGTCATGATTGTGAGCACATCTGGGTTAACTGCTATATTCACAACACAATTAAAGGAGAAACACTACAGTGCATTATGAAAAAAATTGGCTTCAAGCCCAAATGGCTCCCCATTCATGATGAAAGAGCTGAACAGTTTGAGAAAACATACCTTGTAAAAGGTAAAAAAATTACTGCCGTTGTTCAACATGAATTTATGGAGTGGTTATATGACAAAAAATCCTAAACACTATTGGAAGCTAGTACGAGTTCCTAGCTTCAAAACTGATTTTGAAAAATTAAATCCTTATGGGAAATGGTTAGTTGGTAAAATCATTGAAAGTATGTTGCAGACAAAAGATCCTGTAAGAACATATTGTCATGTAACATGTGATGAATATATTCCTGATCTATATCTGTTTGGGGTGCTAGATGATGGAGTTGGTAACAAAAAATTTGGATTACAGATATATCTCGATAAAGAAAAAAAAATCTTGTTTCCAATTACAATTTGTGAGCAGTAGATAGTAATGTGCTAACCAACATACTAGAGATTATGCGTAATTGACCAAAATAACAAACAACAATCGACTTGTACACATCAACTTGACCACATTAGATATATTGGTAAATATTTCTCAGACGAAAGATTAAGATCCAAGTATATTTTTTATGGTGACTGGTATATTCTACCTCTAACATGTATTTGAGTAATAAATCAAACAAATCACAATCCTGTGATTGTATCTCCATTCCATCTCTTTGATGTACAACAAGAATTTTCCTAGACTAACTCCATGATGCTTTGCCAAGTTTTGTTTTGCAAAACTCCAAAACCCTTCAATGCCATTAATGTGTACTCTCTAACAAAAATTCATGAGCAATAGATCCATATTTTTTGACACTATAACATATTGGTCACCAAAGTTTACACTATTCTATGAACACAAAATATCTAATCCAAGCATACAAAAACGAAAAGAACGTCAAAATAAAAGATAGAATGTTTCTAGTAAAATGCGTCACCGTAATCAAACAAATCCCATCTCATGTTGCAGAACAGATTTGCAAAGTAAGATCATGGGCATACAAATGGCTTGAGCGATACGAGCAGGAGGGAATAAACGGATTAAAAGACAAATCGCAAAGCGGAAGACCAACAAGCATACCAAAACAAGAATTGATCAAGATACAGCAAACATTATCTGAAAACAAGTCAGGTTGGAGTGCAAAACAAGTGATGAATCTCATGTACGAAAAATCAGGAGTGAGATACCACGAGGTACATGTGTACAGATTACTTCATCAGTGGGGATTTGTTCCAAAGGTTGCAACAAAAAGATTTGTAAATTCTGCTACATACAAAGAAAAACTCCTGTTTAAAGAAAAAAATAAAAAGTACGTAGGCACAAAAATACGTCAAGGATTCATCGTAATAGAACAAGACGAATAAATATTCATAGCTGATGCAATAGTTCAAAAAAAGATGGACGGTCAAAAAGGGGACAAGGCCAATAGTCATCATTAATGGAACTCACCAAAAGACAATAGTGTTTGGCGCATCAAGTCATGATGGCAGACAGTTCTTCAGACAGTATGACAAATTTGATCAATACTGTTTTTTGGATTATCTCAAGGAACTGCATAGAAAGTTTGGAAAGATTCTAGTTTATGCGGACAGAGCGCCACAACACTACAAATCAAAAATTGTGAAAGAACATGTTGATGAAAATAATGACGTCATACTGGAATGGTTGCCAAAAGATTCGCCTCAGTTTAACGCAGTTGAAGAATGTTGGAAGCAGGAAAAGTATGACTTGATGGTATCACAGTACCAGCCATCATTAAGTAATCTAAAAGAGTCAATTGCCAAATACTATAGAACAAAACGATTCAAACTGGATATTCTAAAGTACATGCAAAGAAATGATTGTAGATGAACTTATGTTAGGAAGTATATAACGTCCAACTATATTAGTGGATTTAGGCGTAGTGATTGATACATACTAAAATTGTTGTCAAACTATTGATCAATAGTGTTACTATTTATTTTTGAAAAATTGAAAAGACTTCTGCTATGCTATATAATGATTACAAGTTCGTGTGCACCTTGCTGGATTTCTAAAATTTCATCACAAATTTTCGTTCTTACTATTGGGGCTCAATTGTAGCAGGGGGTTTACTTGAAACGGTATAAGTTACCCATGTGACATCTTTGATTTCATTTGTAATTCTGTTACTCATTTTTTCTAATAGAGTGTGTGGAAGTCTTGTCCAATCTGCAGTCATTGCATCAATAGAATCTACAACCCGTATCATTACAATGTTTCCGTATTTTCTTTCATCACCAACAACACCTACTGCTTGATCGTCTCCAACTGCAGCATAAGCCTGCCAAACCTTGTCATACCAGCCAGCCTCCACCAATTCGTCTTCGACGATTTTACTTGCTACTTTGGAAATATGCAGTTTTGTTGGGGTTACTTTTCCTATTATCCTGACAGCTAGTCCTGGACCTGGAAATGGATGTCTCATGAGGAGTTTGTCTGGAACTTTGAGAATTTTTGCTATCTTTCTTACCTCATCTTTGTATATCTCTCTTAGCGGTTCTAAAACTTCTAAATCTAACCAATCTGGCAATCCTCCTACATTGTGATGAGATTTTATTACGGCTGCCGGTCCCTTTGAAACCCCGCTTTCAATCACATCAGGATACAGCGTACCTTGGGCTAGCCATTTGAAAGGACCATTTTTTTCAGAAAATTCAGTAAAAACGCGAACAAATTCCTCCCCAACAATCTTTCTCTTCTTTTCTGGATCATCCACCCCATGTAATTTTCCAAGAAATTCATCAGCTGCATTAACTACTGTGAAATTCAGATTGAAATTGTCTCTAAACATTTCCTCAATTTCTGTTTCTTCGTCTAGTCGTAGCAAGCCGTTATTTACAAAAACACACTTTAGCCTATCTCCGATTGCTTTGTGAATTAATAGTGCGACTACTGTGGAATCTATGCCGCCACTGACTCCGCAAAGCACGTTTCCTTTTATCTTTGAAATTTTCTCTACGGCAGTATCTATAAAACTCTCCATAGTCCAATCTTGCTTTGCTTTACACACTTTAAAAACAAAGTTCTTGAGAATTTCAGTACCCATCTCTGTATGTACTACTTCGGGATGAAACTGAATTCCATAGATCGATTTTTCCTCTGATGCTATTGCGGCAGCTTTTGCACTTTTTGTATGTCCTATTACTTGAAACCTTGGTGGAATTTCTTCTGCTTCATCGCCGTGACTCATCCATGCTCTGACCGTATCTCCTATCCCACTCAGAAGATCTTTGTCATTATCAATGGCAAGTAAAGCTGAACCATACTCTTTGTTTGCTCTTTTTATTTTGCCACCGTATCTGTTTACGATTAACTGATGTCCATAACAAATTCCAAGTAACGGTAAATTCATGTCAAAAACCCTGTTATCTGGAACTGGCGCATCTGAATTATACACACTAGATGGGCCTCCTGAAAAAATTATTCCCCTTGGATTGTGTTTTTGCAATTCTTCATAACTAATATCATAAGGAACAAGTTCTGCATAAACAGAAAACTCTCTGATTCTCCTACAAATCAAATGGCTGTACTGTGATCCAAAATCTAAAACCAGAATTTTATCCATGTCATCACTCTTTGTTCTTTTCAAGCATTCGTGTTAATGACCATCCTGCCGTATTGATTAGCTCATCCACTCTCTCTTTTTGCCTATAGTTTTTGATAATAATCTCTTTAATGTTTACTCCGTTTTTGTTTATAGTATAGTCAATAACTGATTCTTTTTGGATTTTTCCATTTTCTGCCTCTGTGAAATCGTTCTTTTTCATCCCTCCAATAATTCTATCCAAAAAGAATGACTTGAAGGGCGGCGTATCCTCGCTAATCGTAATTTCATCATCTAAAACTATGGAGATCTGCTCCGGTGTGACGTATGCATTGGCAATTACCTTGCCATCGCCCACTCTTTTCATCGGAATTGAGATCGCTTTTGGTTTTTCTGCATTCCCTGTCTTGTCTTGAATCCCTGCTTTTGCCGTTCCCATTTGTGACGCCCTTGTAAAACTAGAATCCTTTAAGAATAAATCCAAAACTATGATATTCTTTTCTAACATTTCTATGGATTCATTATGCTTGTCAATTTCCACAATCAGACTTTCCTTCAAAGTAACAATATCTTTTACCTGTTCTTCTGAGAATTTCATAGTTTGATAAATGTGGTATATGGTATTAAATGCATTCTAGGTAATTATATTATCCACATCTTTGTATGTTATTTTTTTAAATCCTGTAATTGGCTTTGATGTGGTGAATAATTCCGATTCTGTTATAGTGGATAGCCACTCTAAAAGTATTTTACCTCTTTTTAATTTCATTAATTTTATTTTCCTCTCTGATTTTTTTGTATTTGAAAATTTTCCGATCCGATCTCCAAAATCCATACCAAACAAAATAATCTTCTCTGCACCATAATGATTGGCCAGAAAAACTCCTCTATCTCCATCAGTAAATCCGCCAAAGTTTTGTATCTTGCCGAAGGGTCTTGACTGGGCTGTCCCGATACAATTTTTGAATTTTCTTATAAATTCTAGTCTTTTTATATTGTCCCCGTGTGCATGTACGACAAATATTGACTTTGTTTTGGAGATTTTTTCTAATGTATTTTTGTCTCCGTCCAAATCTGTAATGACAATGTCTGGAATAATCCCGTTTTCTACAAGGTGTTTAACTGAACTATCTGCAGCAATTTTTATTGATTTCTTCAAGTTCTTTAATTTTGGAACGGCAGTAGATAGCGAAGGTCCGGAACCTATCACAAAAACGGTCTTTCCTTTCACCAAATTGGCAATTTTTTCACTAATATCTGACTTTGTTAAAATTGAATCTAAAAGAACAGCTGATTCCTTATCCTCTTTTTCGCTGTACTTGAATTCCTTTAAAATATTCAAATATCTCTCTTCCCAACCTGAAATCATCCTATAACTCAAATTGGATTAGTTTTTGATAAATGCTGTGACTAGAATTGGAAACGTACGTGTAGGCGGGAGCAATCCTGTACGTATAATGGGTATTCTAAACACCAGCCCTGAATCATTTTACAAAAAATCTGTCAATATGACCAAAACTGACATAAAAAATTCTATAAAACAGATGGAAGATGGAGGTGCAGATTTTATCGATGTTGGAGGCATGTCTACTGCGCCTTATTCATCCACAATGGTCTCAGAAAAAACCGAATCAGATAGAGTTCTTTACGCGGTCAAAATAATTCAAAATATCTCCAATCTTCCAATCTCCGTTGATACATGTCGAGCTAGAGTTGCTAGGGATGCTTTAGAGCAGGGAGTTGGGATAATTAATGATATTTCTGGATTAAAGTATGATCGAAAAATGCAAGAGACTGTCTCTGAATTCTTACCCTCTCTAATTTTATGTGCATATCATACCAAAACTGTTTCTGGGAATCCGATAACTACAACCAGAAAATTACTTGATGAAAGCCTAAAGATTGCAAAAAAATCCTGCATCCCATCTGAAAAAATTGTACTGGATCCTGCTGTTGGATTTTTTAGAAGGACCGGGCAGGGCCCATTTTTTACAAAAATTAAATCAGATTGGGTAAAAAGAGATCTATCCATAATCAAAAATCTAAATTCCATAAAGCAGAGCCATTCAATATTGATCTCAGTTTCAAACAAATCATTTCTGGGAAATCTCTTGGAAAAGGAAAATCCCTCAGATCGGCTGTTTGGCTCGATAACTGCCGAAGCCATATCTACCATGAATGGCGCTGACATTATTCGCACTCACAATGTTGAGGCTACTAGGGATGCAATCATAATAGCTTCAAAACTCTCAAAATAACGCAAAGGCTTATAATAAATATTTGACCTTCATAACGAGGTTTCATTGGAATTCAAAGACGGATTAACTTTTGATGATGTTCTTCTTGTACCCAAATATTCAGATATTACAAGTAGAAGCCAAACTGATCTAAGCACTAAACTGTCTCAAAATATCTCAATTAACATTCCTCTTCTGAGTGCAAATATGGATACTGTTACTGAATCTTTTATGGCTATGGCAATGGCTCGTGCCGGCGGTATAGGTATAATTCATAGATTCTTGTCTATTCAAGAACAAGCAAATGAAGTTCTCAAAGTAAAACGTTCGGGCAGTGTCATGATAGAAAATCCTTATTCTATCTCTTCTGACAAGTCTATCCAAAATGCCTTGGACTATGCAGAAGACAAGGAAATCTCTGGCCTTTTAGTAGTCGATTCTGATTCTAAACTAGTAGGAATAATTACAGAGAGGGATTTGCTGTTTGCTGATCCAAAGGATCATATTTTTGATGTCATGACAAAAAATGTTGTAACTGCAAAACCTGGCATTACACTAGATGAATCAAAAGAAATTTTACATAAACATAGAATCGAAAAACTGCCACTAGTTGATGATACTGGAATTATTAAAGGATTGATCACAAGTAAGGATATCATAAATAATGCAGACTATCCAAACGCATCCAAAGACAGGAAAGGACGACCGTTAGTCGGAGCGGCAGTTGGTGTAAAAGGCGACTTTTTAGAAAGAAGCGAATCTCTTTTAGAGGCAGGTGCAGATGTACTTGTTGTTGATATAGCACACGGCCATAGTGAAAATGCATTAAACACTGTTTCCAATATCAAAAAAGCATTCCCTGACTGTGAACTAATTGCTGGTAATGTTGCAACTGCTCAAGGTGCCGAAGATTTGATAAAAGCAGGAGTTGATGCAGTAAAGGTCGGTGTAGGTTCTGGTTCCATCTGTATCACTAGAGTAATTACTGGTTCCGGCGTACCGCAATTAACTGCGGTAATAGATTGTGCAAAAATTGGCAAGGATCATGGCATTCCAATAATTTCTGATGGCGGCACAAGAACTTCTGGTGATGCAACAAAGGCATTGGCTGCCGGTGCTTCATCTGTGATGATAGGCAGTATGCTTGGAGGCACTGATGAATCCCCGGGGACGGTTTTGACTAAAAACGGAAAACGCTTCAAAGTTTATCGCGGAATGGCCTCTCTTGCCGCCTCGCTTGGCAGAAAATCAAAAGAAACAGGTTCTTTGTCATTTGATGATGATCTTAATGACTATGTTGCAGAGGGAGTTGAGGCCATGGTTCCATACAAAGGAACAGTAACTGACATACTAAAGCAGCTTACAGGCGGTATACGCTCCGGCCTGAGCTATTGTGGTGCGCATACAATCTCTCAAATGCAAGATAATGCAGAATTTATCAAAATGTCAGGAGCTGGATTTGCAGAAAGTCAGCCTCATGATGTCTCTTTGATATAGTTTGTGATTGTTGTTCTGTAAGAGTTTAGATTACTCCAAGTTTATCTGGATTTAACAAAAGTTATTATCATAACTCTTGAAACTGTGTATAGTTGGACTCGAACATTTTTATCAAAAAATCACCCTTGTTGTAATTGTCTACAGTTTTGAAGTTCCTTCGTGTTTGTGTCAAAAAACAACCAGTTTTGACATATCTTGTGCGTAATACTTGAAAACTAGAGTTTGTGCGTAATTTGGGTGATTTTTTTCAACATTCGATATTTTGTGTAATTTTATGCCTAAAAATCCAAAATTTCAGAATAATCCGAGAAATTATCTTCTAAAACCACGTCTAGGAATAATTACGCAATACGTCTATTGTTGTGATGGTTGGCGCGGTTTAGTCAATTATGCATAATCTCTAGTATGCTGAAAGAACAATCAGCATTTCTGATTGTTGGATGGAAAAAATAGATAAAAAAGCGGCATTACAGCACAGGTTGGAATTGGAATTTAATCAATTTGTATCCAATATAATTAATGAAATCAAGTAATTCCAAATATGGCCCAAACGCCATATTTCTGCAAGGGTTCGCTAATCTTTTAAACAACACGTAAAATCATTGAATTATGTTAGCAAAAAGAACTATCATTGGATTAATAGTTGGAATCGCAATTATTGCAGTTGGCAGTATTTCTCTGGTTCAACACCTTGGAACAATCACTATTAACGAAAATTATATTGTAGAACTAGGCGATAATGCACGTTATACGATTCCTGCTCCCAGTCAAACACCGCAAACTATGACCATTACCGGCGACCGTTTTCACCTCGACCTTAAAAGTCCGGGTAATGGATTGCAAATTAACCAGACTTCCTACAAAGATGAATTAAAGTTAAACTGGACTCATCTCCAAGATGGTGAAACAAAAATACAGATTCAAAATACAGGAAATACGGAATTAGAGATTGTGGGAGTTTTGATTCGAAGTACTGATCCAATCTGGTTTACCTATGATCTTATGGTGATTATATCTGGAATGGTGATCATTGGATTTAGCATGGGCTTTACCCTGAGAAAACCCAAAGGCTTTTAGATTCGTTTTGCAGAAGGATATGACCCTAGAACTTTCATAAAGAGTGTCTCTTGTTTTATTTGATCTAGTATTTCTGAAATCTGAGGATCTTTTTCATGTCCCTCAAAATCCACATAGAAATTGTATTCCCACGTATTCGTATCAGTCGGTCTGGATTCTATCTTTGTAAGACTAACATCATTCCTGTGAAAATTCTTTATAATTTTGTACAAGGAACTCGGTTCATGTTTGATGGAAAAAATAATCGACGTCTTGTCATTTCCTGTCCTGGATGATTTTTTCTTTGATAATATCAGGAATCTTGTGTAGTTATTTGGATTGTTTGCAATATTTTCAGCAACAATGGACATGTCGTGTATGGCTGATGCTGCCTTGCTAGCTATGCATGCACAATTTTTTCTGTCTAATTCTTTGACAATTTTTACACTGCCTGCTGTATCGTATGCAGGAATTGTTTTCATGTTGTGTTGCTCAATGAATTCTCTACACTGACCTAAAGCCTGTGGATGCGAATAGACTGTATCCACCTGATCTAATTTACCAATTCCAATCAGATAGTGCTCAATTCTATGATATATTTCACCTGTTGCATTTAGGGATGTTAAATACAGCAGATCATAACTTTCACCAACACTTCCTTCCAGCGAATTCTCTACAGGCAAGATTGCATATTCTGTCTTGTTCATTGATGTATTCTCTAAAACTTCTGCAAATGTCGCAAGAGGAACAGACTCTATTTCTTCATTAAAAAATGATCTTGCGGCAGCTTCACTGTATGCACCTCGTTCGCCTTGGAACGAAACATGTATCATTTTTTAATCTCTCAAACTGACGAAATCGTTTTTGCCAAAGTTTGAAGCAAGTTTTCTTTCATCAATCCATGAACAATCTGTACATTTTATGGCATCACGCATTGGTACGACTTTGCCCCCGCATTTTCTGCATTTTGTGAATAAAATTCCCAAACCTGGCTCACTAATTGTAGCATGAATTGTACCATTAAGATGACTGATAATCTTCAATGTTACTATATCGTTAACTAGTGCCACATTCCTTATCCTAATATTTCGTGTTGAACATATGCATTCTACTTTTGATGTAGTGGGTTCTCCATTGATGTAATCTATTGATACTGCAATCATGGATGACATTACTGCTGCAACTGTCCCAATTACAACATCACCCGTTCTTGGAATTGATAAAAGTCTTGGATGCTTTATGCTAGCAATTCGTGTTACCTTGTCAAGATATCTCTCCCCTACAGTTGCCGCTATAATCATATCCCCGTCATCAAAAGTGTTGTCTCCTGCCTCATATTCCTCAATAGATGCTAATTTGTCCCCTGGAAATGTTGCATTTTCAGACATGTTGTGATTCTTGCTGTTACGATTATAATTGTTTATGGTCTGCAATATGCTGTGTATTGTCCAGAATGTAGCTCACCTCTCCAAACACGTAAAATCACTTGGATATGGCATAGCAATCTCGCACAGGCAACATGATCAGGTATCAGAGCAGGCAATCAAATATCATGGTTCTCAGTTTTTCGTAAATGCTGCAAAAGCAAAAAAGAGAGCATCTGATTCTCAATAAAGACTAGATCTTGACATTATACAGATTCTAGTCCGTGTCAGAGATCTGCAGACACGGCAAATTGGATAGATTTTCTGGGCAGATACAACACAAGTATGTATAACCTTCACGCCTGTATCGACTAGATTAGTTGGACGTTATATAACGAAAAGACAAAGTTCGTGAACTAAAAATCATCAAAAAACTAGAGATCAGATGATTTTACTTGTGTAAATACGAACAATGAAATCCAAATACTTTGAAAATAACTCACGCACTTTTGCGTGTCGCTATAGGCATAAAACACGTTATTTGGTAACTGTCTACAGTTTTGAAGTATTACGCACACGATATGTCAAAACAGGTTATTTTTTTGACACAAACATGAAGGAACTTTAATACTCTATAGACAATTACGTTATTTGCTGATTCATACAACGCAAGCTGTCAGAATTTGTAAATATTGTGCGACGTGTCAGTGATTCAATAAACTTGTTCATGGAATAGTGCAATATGAGGAGCACACATGATCCCTTGACTAGGATAATTGAGACGCCAGTACAAGCGTTTGCAAGAAACATGCCAAGCCTGGAAATAGTCATTGTTGAGCAGACAGGAGAGTAATATCATGTGGAATAAGAGGTATGCTCCTTTTAGGATTACCTGTCTGCACGATCCTGACAAATCATATATCCCCAAAAATCTAAAAAAAATCATGAAAGCCTTGGTATATGATCAATATACTACTGATGATGATTTTTCTAAAATCTTACAAATCAAAGACATCCCTTCTCCTACACCCAAACCTGATGAAGTTATTCTCAAGGTAAAAGCGGCAGCACTCAACTATGATGATATCTGGGGAATGAGGGGCAAACCGCTGGCAGTTCCATTACCACACATATCTGGAACTGATGCTGCAGGAACAGTCACTGCAGTTGGCAGCGATGTAAAAAATATCAAAGTGGGTGACAGAATAGTCTCTCATGGAAATATGTCATGCAGAGTCTGCAAAGCATGTACTGATGGAAGGGAATATGACTGCAGCAAGCGGAATATCTGGGGTTTTGAAACAGGTCCGCTCTGGGGCGGGTATTGTGAAGAGACTCATCTACCTGAAGTCAATGTTGTAAAGATTCCTGAGGGTGTGTCGTATGATGACGCCGCAGCTGCATCAATGACTCTGCTGACGTCATGGCATATGCTTGTTGGAAGAGCGAAAATTCATCCCGGACAATCAGTTTTGATTATGGGTGGAAGTTCAGGAGTTGGAAATTATGGAATTCAAATCGCAAAACTTTTTGGATGTACGGTAATTGCCACTGCTAGTCCTGACAAGTTGGAAAAGTTACTGCAACTCGGGGCCGATTATGCAGTGGATCACAGAAATGATGATTGGCACAAAAAAGTTCAGTTAATTGCAAAAAAAATTCCAAAACCCTATGGGGATATTCCTGGAATTGATGTAATTTTTGAACACATTGGCGGGTCTCACTGGAACAAAGAGCTGACTCTGCTAAATTTCGGTGGAACAATTGTGACTACTGGAGCTACGACTGGTTATGATGCCAAAACTGATCTGCGCAATATCTTCTTCAAGGGACTCAACATTTTAGGCTCAACTCAGGGAACTAGGGCTGAATTAGAACAAGGTCTCTATTGGATGTCCCAGGGTAAAATAAAATCGATAATTGACTCGATATATCCGTTTGAGCAGGCAGCAGAGGCTCACACAAAAATGCTGAAAGGTAAGGGGCTTTTTGGAAAAATCTTAATGAAGCCATGATTGTGATTGATAGTGACAGATCCTAAGATAAATTCGATTTTGGATGAAGGAAACAGGTTGTTTCTCAAAGGAAAACTAAAAGAAGCAATTTCATATTATGACAAAATCCTAAATGATAATCCAAGGCACCTGAGTTCACTCAACAACAAAGGATATGCCAAAAGCAAACTCAAAGATTTTGATAATGCGATAAAGTGCTATGATATTGCCCTTCAGATGTATCCTGACGATCTCTCTGTGCTGGTAAATAAAATATCCTCTCTTCGTAAGCAAGGAAATTTGGTTGAAGCATTGTCATTTTGTGACAAAATCCTAAATGAGCATCCAAAATACAACATTGTCTTATATCATAAGGAACGAATCTTATTTTCCATGGAAAAATTCAATGAATCCATCTTGTGTTGTAATGGCATACTGAAAGACTATCCAAACAATGGTGATGTCTTGTTTGACAAATCATGTAACCTTGCGATGCTCTCAAACGTTGATGATGCACTTGACCTGCTTGAATGTGCAATTATTCAGGGAACCAAATACAAAGTTAAGGCAAAAAAATCCAAATCATTTGAAAAATTATCAGATGATTCTAGATTCAAAAAACTGGTATCCTGATTATAACCAGTGTGGAATCTCTAGATATCCTTCAATACTCTCGTTTCGTAAAATTTTGAGAAGAGCATTTGCCTGAGGTGTAGATAATACCGGTTTATCAAACTGATTATCCGTGGAAATTCTTGGGCATGCCACTTGGATAAAGGCATCAATTCCTTTAAGGTTGCTTAATCTCTCATTTGTAATGTCAGTTAGTGCAAATAACTGAACCTCTTTTCCTTCTTTTTCCAATTCCCTTTTAATTTTCAAGGCAAATACCTTTGATAGCTGCCCTTCCTTTAGTCCTATGATCACTCCAAATGATTTTGCATCAGCTGCCTTGTATATTGCAAGAGTGGCTTTCTTTTTTAACCTCTGTGCAAACTCTGTAATTTCTCTTACCTCATTAAAGTAAGGATCTAAAACAAATGTTGGTAGGTTTGTTGACAGCGCAATTCCTGCCGCATGGAAATTACTCTGTCCTAAAAATACAAAAGAGTCCACTTCTTTTTTTAGACTTGATGCAGGATAAAACTCACAACCAAATACCTGACCGTCATTTAGCTGTCCTTTTCCCTTACCAATTCTGACTCTAATTCCATTATCTGTCAAAATTTTTTCAACCTTGTCTATCTGATGCAGATGCTGGCTGTCTGTAACCAGTGAAATTGTCTTCCCTTTTAACATCACTGCACATTTTTTTGCAACACTGTCAAATTTGACATCATCAAATGCGTCAATTAGAACTGTATTTTTTTCTAATGATTCAGTGTTTATTGTATGTCCGATGTTGAAGTGAATCTCTGCTCCTAGTACTTTTGAACCGTTTGAGTTCAGATCACATGTTCCCCATGTTGTATCTGCTAAAACATATGCTGGAATGCCGAATTTTTTTGTAATATTCATAGCAGTTTCCTGAACCTTGGGCAAAATTCCATCAGGGCCATTTATTGAGACAGATGCTGGATTTTTATCTCTGATTTCCTTGAAAATCCTTGCCTCGTCTATTACTATCAATTCAGTTTGGAAACGAATTTTATTAATTTAAACCAACTGTACTTGGACACTGTTGCGTATGGGGTGGTAAATCACGATCTTTTCCAGATTGAGAAACCTGTACACTGATCCTAATTTTGTAATATGACATCAGAAAATAATGAATATGTGTGTGAGAAATGCAAACATCCGTAATTGTCTAGAGTTTTAAAGTCCTTCGTGTTGTGTCAAAACAACCTGTTTTGACATATCTTGTGCGTAATACTTTAAAACTGTAGACAGTTACAAACATCCACATTCAGTACATTATCCAGATTTCAAAGCAATTAAGATATCGATTTGTTATATATCTTGGCTGTCCATGTCCGGGAATCGCATTACCCGCTGAAGAATATGAAGATTATTCATCAGGCTATGTTTAGACTAGCATTTTGAACGAGTCCTCCATTTGTTAAAACCCTCAACGTGGATTCCTGCCATTTCGGCAGGGGGTTCTTTTACCAAGACTTTCATGCTTTTTAGAGAAATTATAGATGGTCTGGGGAATCTATCAAAGAGGGGGGAGGGGGGGGGGACCGTCTTTTGTATGTATCAAATCGAATTACAATCCTGACGATTATGATTATCACATTCATGACAATTCGGTTTTGAGGTTTCCATCACACATATCATAATCAAATCTATTATTAAAAAGTATCCAGTGTTTTTATTAATAAATAATATTTATATTCTATTTCACTGGGTAAGATACGTAATGGTTTCAATAATTAAGCGTAAAAAAGGCAACAGCGAATATCATTATTTGATTCACAACACAGGAAAACATCAACATGAAAAATATCTAGGAAAAAAAATACCAAAAAACATTGAGGAAATTCAAAGGGAATTTATGTTATCAATATTATGTAAAGATTGGAAAATTAAAGTAGGCAATATCAAATCAGGATACAGAAAGCAACCAAAATTAATAATCAAACAACAGTTAGAAGAATTTTCATTAGGATTTACTCACAACTCACAAAAAATTGAAGGTTCACCTCTAAGTAAAAAAGAAACATATGATTTACTTAGATTTGCATTAACACCACACCATAAACCAGAGACAGACATGATAGAGACACAAAAACATCATGAGGTATATTTAAAGATGATAGAAAAACTTCCAACACTAACTGAAAAAGTCGTTTTAGCATGGCATAAAGAAATGTTTGAAAAGACAATGGCTAAAATTGCAGGAAAAATTAGAACATATCCAATATATGTAACTGACAGTAATTCAAAATTTCCTCATTGGAAATTTGTCTTACAATTCCTCAAAGATTTTCACGAGTGGTATAAAAAATCAGAAGGAAAAATTGAACCCGTAGAATTAGCTGGTATGGCACATTTTAGATATGTAAACATACATCCATTTGGTGATGGGAATGGTAGAATTTCAAGATTATTGATGAATCACATCTTGATAAAAAACAAATGCCCACCTTTAAACATAAAATACACAGATAGAGATAATTACTACAAGGCATTAGAGAAAGGAAACTTGGAATTAAATGAGATTCATTTTCTAAAATGGTTTATGAAATATTATATCAAATCAAACAGAAAATATTCGTAAGAATTACTAGAGATTATGGTAATTGTCTACAGTTTTGAAGTTCCTTCGTGCTTGTGTCAAAAAAATAACCGGCTTTGACATATCTTGTGCGTAATACTTTAAAACTGTAGACAGTTACCAAGAAAATTCATATTTCATCATACCCCTATAACGCACCAGTACCGTACTCTGCAACAACTAAAAATGTCTGAACAGTCCAATTAATTTATGATTGAAAAAACCGTTCTTAATATCGGATTTGATGATACTGATTCCCCTAAAGGAATGTGTACCACATATTTAGCATACAAAATTGTTGACTTGCTTCAAAAACAAAAGACTGAATTTCTTGATTTTCCAAGATTGATTCGATTTAACCCCAACATTCCATGGAAGACTCGTGGTAATGGGGCAGTTTCAATCAGAATAAGTACCAGAAATCCTTCCAAGGTAAAAAATCAAATCAAAAATCTTGTCTTGCAATACTCTGATATTGAAAATGGTGCAAATCCCGGCTTGGTGTTTTTTGAGAGTGATACAATTCCTACAGAATTTACAAATTTTAGTAATTTAGCTCTGTGGCAATTAGTCAAAAGAAACAGTGCAAAAAGATTTGCTAAAAAAAATGATCTTGAATTTTTCTATCAAGGAAATGGCCAGGGACTCGTTGGCGCAATTGGTGCAATTGGATATGATTTTCAAGATCACACATTGGAACTTTTGAGCTATCGTAAAAGAACAAAATTTGGAAAAGAAAGAAAAATTTCTGCTAAAAGTGTGAAAACTATGCAGGAAAAAACTTTTCCAAACACGTTTAACAGTTTTGATACAAAGAAAGGACGAGTTTTAATCACTCCTCATGGCCCTGATCCTGTATTTTACGGTGTTAGGGGCGAAGATGTCAATTCACTTGTGTATGCTACAAAAATTCTGAAAAGTGATGAAAAACTAGTCGGTTACATGATCTTCAAATCCAATCAGGGTACCGGAGATCATCTGAAAAACGAATTGAATTTCGAAAACATGAAGCCTTTTGCTTCTGGAAAAATCACTGGAATTGTATCTAATACGCCAAAAATTGTTAAAGGCGGACATGTCTTTTTTAAAATTATTTCCAAGCATCATGAGTTTTGGTGTGCCGTTTACAAGCCGACAGGAATCTCATCTGTTGCCTCAAATCTGATCAAGGGGGACAAAATATGTGTAGGCGGAGGCGTTCGAAAAGCATCAAAAAAGTTTCCCCGAATGTTCAATCTTGAATTTATCGATGTCATTAATCTTGAAAGGAATATCTCAAAAACCAATCCCATTTGCAAAAAATGCAACAAAAAAATGAAATCTAAGGGTCAGCATCAGAAATTTCAGTGTGTTCAATGTGGACAAAAAGCATCCAAAAAAATTACTGTTGAAATCCTGAGAAAAGTCAAAAAACAACTGTACATTCCAAAAATGTCTGCTCACAGGCACCTAACACGGCCCTTGCAGCGTGTTGGAATATCTAACGAGGCCTCAAAATTTGACAAATCCCTTTCATGGTTTCATGTTTATAGAAACTAAGTAGCGGGGAGTAGATTTGAACTACTGATTTGCGGGTTATGAGCCCGCCGGGATGACCTAGTCCTAAAGAGTCTGACTTCCCCACCCCGCTGATACCTTGATGAGGATCAGCCGTATATACGCTTTATCAAATTTCTGAAAGCAATTAATAGGATTTGAAAGGGTTATCTTTTTGTGGATAAAAAAATTCGAATCATTGCAATTATTGCAGTTGCGATATTTTCTGTCCTTGTCTTGACTTCTCCATCTGACCTCATTCCGTTACCATTACCGCTGTCTGTTTTAGATTCCCAAAGTGACTCTGTAAGTATTTTAGCTAAAAACCTTGACAAACCTCGTGCAATTGCTGTATATGATGACAGAATTTTTGTTACAGAAAAAGATGGACTCATCAGGGTTGTTCAGGACAATAACCTGCTAGAATCACCACTAGCCGTATTTCGTTCTGCCAATGTATTTGATGGGGGATTGCTGGGCATTGCACTACATCCTGATTTTTCAAATAACCACTACATCTATGTATTTTTGACATATGAGGAGGATGGATATCTGTGGAATAAGATTATACAAATAACTGAATTTGAGAATAAACTGCAAAATGCTGAAACAATACTTGACAAGATTCCCGGTTCTACATTTACAAATGGCGGTTTTATAAAGTTCGGACCTGATGGAAAATTATATGCAGGTACTGGAACCGTCTCTGATTCGTCACACCTTCCACAGGACATTGAATCTCTGTCTGGAAAAATCTTGAGATTAAATGATGACGGTACTATCCCCGATGATAATCCGTTCTCTGATTCTCCAGTGTACTCTTTGGGGCATCGGAATCCTCAGGGAATGACTTGGGATGGTGATGGTAACATGTTTGTTGCAGAAATTGGACCTGAAAAAAACGACGAAATTAATCTAATTAAAGCGGGAAAAAACTATGGTTGGCCTGAACTACAGTGCTCTGGCAATGATACCTTTGAGGGTGCCATTCTCTGCTATGATCCAAGCATAGAACCAGGCGGTATCTTGTTTTATTCTGGTAATAAATTTGACTTTGAATCACCGTTCATAATGGCTTCCATGAGAGCGGCAAATCTCTATCAGGTAGATTTTGAGGACGGACTTGGCTCTCAAAAATCAATTCTCAGTGGAATTGGCCGTGTTCGTGATGTAGTGCAAGGTCCTGATGGAAGTCTTTATGTAATTACTTCAAATACTGATGGAAAAGGTTTTCCAGATGGAATGGATGACAAATTACTGAGGATATTAAAATAAAATGCCAGATTCGTCAATTTCAAAGTTTTTTGAAAAATCAAGAAAAGAAAGATTAGGCATTGTTGCAAATTTTGCAAACCTTTCTAATGAGGAATTGGACATTCTGCAAAGCAGCAACGGTGGAATTTCATATGAAAAGGCAGATAAAATGGTGGAAAATGCCATTGGCACATTTTCACTTCCATTGGGGATTGCAACAAATTTCAAAATTAATGGAAAGGATTACATCATTCCGATGGTTATTGAAGAGCCTTCTGTGATTGCAGCAGCGTCTAAAGGAGCCAAAACTGCAAGAATTAAAGGCGGATTTAAAGTCACAGCAGATGAATCTTACAGCATCGGTCAAATACAGGTATTGGGTGTTGACATTCCCTCTGCGATTCAAAAAATCACTGATTCTTCAAATGACATTCTTCAACTGGCAAATTCCAAAAGCAATACGTTATCTAAAATGGACAAGGGTGCCAAAAAAGTCTCTTGCAAAGAAATTGATACGCCGTCTGGCAATATGCTAATAGTTGAGCTTTTAATTGACGTTGGAGATGCCATGGGTGCAAACATTACCAATACAATGTGCGAAGCTGTTTCACCCCTGATTGAAAAGATTTCAGGTGGGCAAACCCTACTTCGAATACTGTCAAATTATTCTACTCGCAGACTTGCTAAAGCAAAGGCAGTCTTTGAGAAGGATGCTGTAGGAGGAGAGAATGTTGTTGATAATATTATTCTGGCATTCGAGTTTGCCGACAATGATGTCTATCGGGCAGTTACTCACAACAAAGGCATCCTGAATGGAACTATCGCCGTTGCAAATGCAGTTGGCCAGGATAGCAGGGCCATTGAAGCTGCAGCAAATGCCTATGCTACAAAATCTGGCAGATATCGTTCTCTTAGTAAATGGAGTAAAGACAATGATGGCAATTTGGTTGGAACCCTAGAGATTCCATTGTCTGTTGGGATTATAGGCGGAATTGTTAATGTTCATCCTGTAGCCAAAGTTTGCACGAAAATTCTTGGGGTTTTAACGGCACAGGAACTTGCATGTGTGATGACTGCTGTCGGTTTAGCCCAAAATTACAGTGCCATTCGGGCTCTTGCAACTGAAGGAATCCAAAAGGGACACATGCGTCTGCACGCAAGAAACCTTGCCGTTGCGGCAGGGGCTACACCTGAGCAGACAGATAAAATTGTTCAAAAAATGATTGAAGAAAAAAAAATTTCACTTGACAGGGCCAAAGAATTGTTTGAGAAAATTGTATGAATCAAGCAAAAAAGAACATGTTTTATGTCTATAATGTCTTGACAACTATTCTAGCAGATTTAGGCGGTAGAAGTTGATACATACAGAAAATTTAAACATATCATTATATGGTTAAAAAGTGAAAATGTCCAAAGTAAGATTTGCCATCCCTAAAGGAAGTTTAGAGGAAGCCACCTTCAAACTGTTGGAAAAATCCTGGACCAAAGTCAAACAAAAGAGTAGAACTTATCGGGTCTATCTGGATGATCCAAATATCACAGTAAAGATGCTTCGTCCTCAAGAGATCCCAACTCTGGTTGCAGAAGGATTGTATGATGTGGGTATTACTGGCAAAGATTGGGTAGGCGAAACAGACTCTGATGTTGAGTCTATTCTAGATTTGGAGTATGGCAGAATCAGGCTGGTGATAGCTCTTCCTGACAAGTATGGTTACAAAAATCTTGATGAAATGATTGCAGATTATGGCAAAAAGAAGAAAACACTTCGTATATCTTCAGAATATCTTATTACCACCTCTAAATTTTTAAAACAATCCAAGTCATACAAAAAATATTACGGCTCACAAGATCCCCTGATTGTAACTCCGTGGGTCAGATTGGGAACTAACAAAAATGTCCAAATTCATCTATCCTTTGGTGCAACTGAGGCAAAACCTCCAGAAGATGTGGATGCAATAATGGATGTTACTGAAACTGGTACGACTCTAAAGCAAAATAAATTAAAAATTGTCGATGAAGTGCTTGTCTCTACTGCACATCTGATTGTAAACAAGAAATCATTCAAGGATCCAAAAAAACGCGAAAAAATATTTGATATTGTAACGCTTATGAGAGGCGCAGTTCACGCTAGAAAATACCTGCACATTTATCTAAACGTTGAAGAGAAGAACCTGAAAAAACTTTTGACGCAGATGACTTCACTCAAAAAACCTACCATTAGTCCGCTTAGTGAACAAGGATGGTATGGAGTAAACACCGTCATCAAAAAAGACGAATTTTACAAACTCATTCCTAAACTAAGAAAGATTGCCCAAGGTCTTGTAGTTCATGAACCGCGACAAATACTAGAGCTTGAGGAGATCAAACGTGACGAAGAAAATTGATGAGAATAATCAAAGTAACTAATGTTGAAAAATTTGCAGCCAAAATAACGCCAAAGCAGCCTCAAAATAACAAAATAGTTGAATCCATTCTAAGGAATGTCAAAAAAAATGGCGATGAGGCAGTCCGGAAATATGAAAAAAAATTCAGCGGTGCACATCTTTCTTCTCTGCGTTTAACCCAAAGAGAAATAAAAAATGCATACTCTAAAACCTCAAAAACAGAACTTTGTGCATTACGTTTGGCAAAAGAACGACTTGAAAGAACAGAATCTGCCATCCTTTCCCTCTTGAAGAACAAGACTATGAGCAATTCTGGAATTAAAATCACTAAAAAATTCGTTCCAATTAATAGCGTTGGGTGCTACATACCAGGCGGTCTGGCAAGATATCCAAGCTCTGTAATAATGTCCGTGGTTCCAGCCAAAGTTGCAGGAGTCAAAAGGGTTGCAGTGGCATCCCCTCCAAATTCAGATGGAAAAATTGATTCATTGACAATTGTTGCTGCAGATATCTGTGGTGTTGATGAAATTTACAAAACAGGCGGAGCACAATCCATTGCGGCATTATCATATGGCACCAAGAGCATTCCCAAAGTTGACAAAATTGTAGGCCCCGGAGGTGCATTTGTTACTGCTGCAAAATTCCTGTCAAGTGATCAGACTGGAATTGACATGCTTGCAGGCCCTACCGAGCTGGGAATCATTGCAGATAATTCTGCCAATCCAGAATTTGTTGCATTGGATCTTGTCTCTCAAGCGGAGCACAGCAGTGATACCTTTTGCTATCTGATCACAACTTCTGAAAGACTTGCAAAATCTGTCAGCAATTCTGTCTCTAAACTGTTACCGATAATTCAAAGGGATGATATTGTAAAATCCAGTCTAAAAAATAACGGATTTATTGCAATTTGTCAGACTAGTACTGCCATGATAAAACTTGCAAATGCTTTGGCCCCTGAACACCTGCAAATTATGACAAAAAACCCCGAATTTATCTCCTCCAAAATCATTACGCCTGGTCTGATCTTACTTGGAGACAATACCCCGTCATCTGCAAGCGACTATATTCTGGGTTCAAATCACATTCTTCCTACTAGCGGATTTGGAAAAATTCGCGGCTCGCTTTCGGTTTTGGACTTTGTCAAGATAAAAACACAAGTTACCTCTTCGAGATCATCCCTGCTCAAAATTTCAAAATATCTCAAAGTTCTAGCCGAGGCTGAAGGACTTTCAAATCATTATGAAGCAGTTAGAGGCAGGTTAAAATGAAAAAAAACTGGTTTGAAGAAAAAACAAAGAAATTCTCTCTCATTGGAGGGTATCAAAAGCCTGATCTTAATCAGAACGCATTAAAGCTTGATTCAAATGAAAATTATGTAATCTCAAAGCAATTTCAAAATGATGTTATCACATCTGCAAAAAAAAATTCTGATGTGAGAGAATATCCACTTGGTGGAACAGAACGCCTCATCCAAAAGATATCTAAATTTATCAAGATCAATCCTTCAATGATTGGCGTTGGAAACGGTTCTGATCAAATCTTAGATATAATACTCTCCAATTTTGCATCAAAACAGACAAAGGTTCTTACATCCAATCCTACTTTTAGCTTTTTTGAAGAACGGTGCAAGTTATATTCGATTCCCTTGATTAGAATTCCGTTTTCAAATGACATGAAACTGGACATTAAAGATTTTATAAAACAGTCTAAAAATACAGACATACTCTACCTTGATACTCCAAACAACCCTACAGGATTCCAATTTCCAAAAAATGAGCTACAAAAACTTGTCAAATCTTTTGACGGTCTTGTGATAATTGACGAGGCCTATGGGGAATTTGGCGACTATACCCTTTCAAGTATGGCAAAGACTCTGGATAATCTAATTGTCGTACAAACTTTCTCAAAATCCTTTGGCTTGGCTGGACTCAGGCTGGGATACTTTGTTGCCAATAAAAAATTCACCAATGTCTTTATGGACGTACTGCAATATCCGTACCCTCTAAGCACCATTACTATTGAATCGGGAATTTTGGCTCTGGAAAAATCAAGCCTTATGAAAAATACGGCATCTGACATTAAAATTGAAAGAAATAGGATTATTGAGACTTTGCAGAGACATGACGCCTTTGACGTCTTTGATTCCAAGGCTAATTTTGTGCTATTTGACGCTCATGGAGCATACAAGCGAATCTATTCGGCACTCGCTGAGCAAAGGATTTTAATTCGTAAATTGGGGAAAATAGGGGATCATGAAGGATGTCTTAGAGTGACAATCGGAACAAAAGAGATGAACTCAAAATTTTTACTGGCCATTCGTGATTTATTGGAATGACTCTGAGAAAAAAATCAAAAGGAATCTACATTGATGATTCAGGTACTGATGTGCTAGATGAAATTGATGCAATAATTTTTGACTGTGACGGTGTGCTAATTAATATTACAAAATCATATGATCAGACAATCATTAAAACAACCCAGTATGTCTTGGAGAATTTTGCACAAATCAGTGATGCGATAAATGTAGATTTTAAAATTATTGACGGATTCAAATCAACAGGTGGATTCAATGATGAAGTTGATCTTACATATGCTGCAATAATTTCCTTGGTTGCCGCAAACAAACTAGGAAAAAATCAGACTGGTTTTATTCTTGATGTGATAAACCATGCTGATTCTAGCGGCATTGTGTCTGTAGAAAAATATCTTGAAGATCAGGTAAACCTTTCTGATATTCAAAAACAGTTATCTTATCCTGGAGCACATCATGAAAATATTCTGTATCAAATATTTGATCAACTCTTTTACGGACCCGAGTTATATCAAAAATTATTTAAAAATCCCTCCAGATTCTCCAAGCCGGGATTAATCAAACAAGATGACGTAATTCTAAGCAATTTGTTACTTGACAAATTACAGAAAAAATTTGGCTCTAGAATTGCAATGGTGACCGGACGGGGAAGGGAATCTGCAAGTTATTCATTAAAGACATTGTTGGAGAAATTTGACCTGGAAAATTCCGTGTTTCTTGAAGATGAATCAAGAGATCTTGCAAAGCCCAATCCCCAATCGCTTTTGGATGTAATCAAAGGAATGAACAGTGCTTCGACCATGTTTGTTGGAGACTCTATGGAGGACTATATCATGGCAAAAAAGGCATCTGATCTGGGATGTCGGACCGTATTTTGCGGAATTATTGGCACAAGCAAGAATCCTCGAGAAAAACTCGAATTATTTGAGCGTAATGGGGCTATTCTGGCATTGGATTCAATTAATCTGCTTCCAAAGGTATTAAATTTAGAGCAAAGTATTCTATAACCTGTGATGAATGTGAAACCACGAAAGGCATCAACTAAGCGAAGTACCAAGGAAACTAGCGTTCAAGTGTCTGTCAGTATGGACGGAACCGGAAAAACAAGCATCAAAACTGGCATTAATTTTCTTGATCACCTGATTGTATCTTTTGGCAAACATGCCATGATGGACTTGAGTGTTGATGCAAAATCAAATGATAAAATTGAGCACCATCTTATCGAGGATACTGCAATTACAATGGGACAAACAATTGACAAAGCATTGGGCTCTAGAAACGGCATTACAAGATTCAGCTATGCATCTGTTCCAATGGATGAATCCCTTGCCGAAGCCTCTGTTGATCTGGTAAAACGTCCGTTTTGGAAGTTAACCCTGTCAATTAAGCAAAGTAAAATCGAAGACATATACAAAGAAGATCTGGAGCACTTTTTTCAATCATTACTACAGAATCTGAATTGTTGTGTACACCTTGCCGTAAAGTATGGGGATAATGATCACCACAAAGTGGAATCTGCAATAAAGTCGCTTGCTGTTGCATTCAGATATGCATCTACAATAGATAAAAAACAAAAAGGAATTCCAAGTACAAAAGGTTCTATGTAATGGTCAGCGTCGCAATTTTTGATTATGGAGCTGGAAATATATTCAGCCTTAAAAATTCACTTGAAAAAGTAGGAGCTATAGTTGATGTAATAGATGATCTTGACGAATCTGCTGAATACTCTGGCTTGCTACTTCCCGGTGTAGGAAATTTTGATCCTGCAATTAAAAGTATGACGAGATTCTCAAAGACTACACTAAATGATTTTGCAAAGAGCAGCATTCCCATTTTGGGAATCTGTCTTGGAATGGAGATGTTTTTTGAAAAAAGTCAAGAGGGAAAAGAAAAGGGTCTGGGAATAATGAACGGCGAGGTAGTCATTCTTCCATCGTCCATGAAGGTACCTCACATGGGATGGAATAATTTGGAGATAAAAAAACCAGGCAAAATCCTAAAAGGAGTTGAGGATGGTTCCTGGGTTTATTTTGTTCACTCGTATAGGGTAAAGCCAAATTTCCATGATGTAATAATCGCAGAATCAGACTATGGTGTTATGGTTCCAGCAGTAGTTGAGCAAGACAATTTTTTTGGAACCCAATTTCATCCAGAAAAGTCCGGCTCTGTTGGGAAAATTATAATAAAGAACTTTCTTGATGTGTGTAAAAAATGAAGATCATTCCCGCAATTGATCTGATGAATGGGCAAGTGGTTCGACTATACAAGGGTGATCCCAAACAGAAAACAGTGTACGGTGATAATCCCATCAAAATTGCAAAAAAATGGGAAGCAGACGGTGCTGATATGCTGCATATAGTAGATCTTGATGCCACTCTGAGAATAGGTTCTAATCTTTCGATAATAAAGAAAATTCTCAAGGAAATCTCAATCCCTGTCCAGGTTGCTGGAGGCTTGAGGGACGAATCCCTGATTTTAGATGTTGTAAAAATCTCAAAGCGAGTGGTGATTGGAACCTTGGCCTTTAAAGACAAGAAACTTCTTAAAAAATTGCTCTCATCTTTGGGCTCTGAAAAAATTGTAATCTCAGTTGATCACTTGGATGGTGAAATAGTAATACATGGTTGGCAAGACAGAACCGGGATTGCACTAGTTGATGCCATCAAGGAATTCCTTGAGATGGGATTCACCGAATTTTTACTAACTAGTGTGAGTCGTGATGGAACTCTGGCAGGTCCTGACTTGGAATTCCTAGAGCAGGCCTGTAACATGGATAAAACCAATGTAATTGCTAGTGGTGGCATTTCAAATGCTGATGATATTAAAGATGTAAAAGAAAAAAACGCGTTTGGAGTAATTCTTGGAAAGGCACTTTATGAAGATAAAATTTCGATAGGGGAGGCAAAGAAAATAACATGACTCTGACAAAGCGAATCATTCCTTGCCTTGATGTAAAAAATGGCAGAGTCGTAAAAGGACTTCATTTTGAATCGATAAAAGATGCAGGTGATCCTGTTGAACTGGCTGAAAAATACAGCAATGAAGGGGCAGACGAGCTCGTATTTTTGGATATTACTGCATCTGATGAACAAAGAGAGACCATCAAAGATCTAGTCAGAAGAGTTGCATCTGTAATTGACATCCCGTTTACTGTCGGTGGCGGCGTCACATCATTAGAAGATGCTAGAAATATTCTTCTAAACGGGGCTGACAAGGTTGGGATTAACACCGGTGCTGTAAAGAATCCTGGAATAATTACAGAGCTGATGGAACTGTTTGGCCGTCAATGTATTGTAGTTGCAATTGACGTCAAAAGAAACTATGACATTAAAGAGAATGCGCCTGTTTTTTCAGAAAATGGCAAAAGATTCTGGTTTGAGGTCTTTATTTATGGTGGCAAAGAAGAAACCGGAATTAACGCCATTCAATGGGCAAAAAAAGCAGAAAATCTTGGGGCTGGTGAAATTCTCCTCACTAGTATTGACCAGGATGGCACAAAAGACGGTTATGACATCTTGCTTACAAAATCAATTGTTGATTCTGCATCCATTCCAGTAATTGCTTCTGGCGGGTGCGGAAAACCAGACGACATGGTAAATGTCTTCAAAGAATCCAATGTAGATGCCGCTTTGGCCGCTTCGATATTTCACTATGAAACCTGTGGTGTGAGAAGAGTCAAATCCTATCTTAAAGAAAGGGAAATTCCTGTAAGGTTATAAAACCTGTTTTCAATTTTAAAACATGCAAAAAACGATTGATGATATAGATTTTGAGAAAAGTGGCGGCCTAGTTCCGGTAATAGTTCAGGATGCAGTAACAAAAGATGTCCTAACCCTGGCCTATACAAACAAAGAATCTCTGGAACTAGCAAAAAAAACCGGAAACTCTTGGTTTTGGAGTCGTTCCAGAAACAAACTCTGGATGAAGGGCGAGGAATCAGGCAACACCCAAAGGATTAAGGAAATCCTAGTTGATTGTGATTCTGATGCAATAATTTATCTGGTTGAACCATCAGGACCGGCCTGTCATACCGGCCAGCAAGTCTGTTTTCACAATAATCTGGAAAAATAATTAGCAGACAGGCTCATAGCTGTCTTCATCTCCTGGAAGGACATCTCTTGTGATTTCAAATGTCAAGTCTGCATACTCTGTTCCTCTAAATACGACTCTCCATTCACCGACAAAGTCATCTGCAGTACAAAACCCGTTGTTTCTTGACAATTGTGGTTGCAAATACCTGTTAAGTAAATCTCCTTTTGCGCCATCAAATGGTATTGTCAGGTATACTGATTGGTGGGTGTCATTTAACGGCCTTAGAAATGCTATCTGTCCTTTCTCTTCAGGACTTAATCCGGCAACTTTGACAAAAATTTTCTCTCCAAGAATATACTTGCTTCGATCAATTTGGAATGGCCCCGAAGTAATCCACTCTCTTGGTTTAGGGAAATATGCATTATCCAAACTTGTCTTGTTGATTTTGTCTAGCTTGTCTTGAATCTCTGATGTGATATCCTTATCTGATTCCAGACTCGTTAATGCAATTATTCCAACAATTGTAATGATTATTCCAATTATGATTGGTATTGTTTTAGCACTATTCACAATTTCATCTTCTCAAAAATCACTAAAAACCTTTACTTGTATATCAGTCAACCTAGATACACTTACAGCCATGACTGCTTTGTGAATGTAGAGCCAGACAGATATGGTTTTGATTTTGTCTAGTCTGATCATACCCTGTCTGTCTGAGTTGCATGAACTAGTTCCATTGTTGCTGTGTATTTTTGGCTGATTTTGGGACTTGGGCTAACAGTATAATGGAAAAGTCTATTGAATCATGGTTATTCACAGATTTTTCTCAAATTTTCCTCTTTTTATGATAATTTTTCCTTTGTATACGAGTATTTTTCATTATATTTTTTAATCATCAAAATCAAGTATTACTTAACTTGATATTAGGATTTTTTATGTATGTTCTAAGAGGAGAAATTAGTCTTGACTAGGACATCATTACAGTGCAGAGAATGCAAAAAAGAGTACGAGTCGACCTTCAAGTATGTCTGTGATGACTGCTTTGGGCCACTTGATGTAAAGTATGATTTTCCAAGTGTTACAAAGGATACATTTTCTAACCGTGAGCAGACGTATTGGCGATATTTTGAACTATTGCCAATAGAGAACAAATCAAACATTGTAAGTATTGGTGCAGGAATGACACCATTAATCAAAGCAGACAAGTTGGGAGAAAAACTTGGTTTGAAAAATCTTTACATCAAAAACGACTCTGTAAATCCTACATTTTCATTCAAAGACAGACCTGCCGGCGTTGCAGTATCAAAGGCAAAGGAATTCGGGCTGTCAGCTGTTGGCTGTGCATCCACTGGCAATCTGGCATCATCTACTGCAGCACATGCGGCAAAAGGTGGATTTCCATGTCATGTATTTGCCCCAAGCGACATTGAGATGGCAAAGATTGTACAGGCATTGTCTTATGGTGCACACTATGTTGCAGTGAATGGAACATATGATGATGCAAACAGAATTGCTGCACAAATAGGCGATTCCAGAGGATTTGGAATTGTCAATATTAACATGCGCTCTCATTACGTAGAGGGCTCAAAAACCCTGGCATTTGAAGTTGCAGAACAACTTGACTGGCAGCTACCTGATCAATTGATAGTTCCGGTAGGAAGTGGCGCAATGCTTAATGCAATTTGTAAAGGATTTGAAGAGTTGGAATCTGTTTCACTATTAAATGACGTAGCAAATATGCACATGATTGCAGCTCAGCCACACGGATGCGCTCCTATAGTTGATGCATTTAAGAGAAATTCTAAACAAATAGTTCCAGTTGAGCATCCTGATACTGTGGCCAAGAGTCTGGCAATAGGTGATCCGGGTGATGGACGATATGTGTTAAAACGATTGGCACAATACCATGGATTTGCAGAAGAGTGTAATGATAAAGAAATACTAGATGCTATACTGCTTTTGGCAAAAACAGAGGGTGTGTTTACAGAGCCTGCAGGAGGCGTATCTGTTGCAGTACTCCAAAAGATGGTAGAGCAGGGAAGAATTGACAAAAGCGATAGTGTGGTGTGTTATGTTACTGGAAATGGCCTCAAGGCAACTGAATCAATCATGAACGTATTGCAAAAACCAAAAATAATGAAAGCAGACATCTCAGAGATATCTGCGGTGGTAACCTAATGGCTAATATCACATTTACAATTCCATCTGTACTAAACCAGGGCGGTGGCGAGAAAAAGATCGAAATCTCCGCTGGCTCGTTACAAGATGCGTTTACAAAAATATCTGATGTGATGGGAGATGATTTTAAGCGTCGAGTTCTGGAAGGTGATGGAACTCCACGATCTCTGATTAACACCTACATTAATGGAAAGAATGCAAAATTTTCTGGCGGTATGGATACCATACTTGGTGACGGTGATGAGATATACATATTGCCTGCAGTGGCAGGAGGCTCTGAACTCTCAAAAAAAGAACTTGATAGATTTTCGCGACAGATAATGCTTGAGGAAATTGGCTATCAGGGCCAGATAAAACTAAAGAATTCCAAAGTTTGCGTTGTTGGCACCGGCGGTCTGGGTAATCCCATAACAACAAGACTTGCTGCAATGGGTGTTGGTACCCTGAGAATAGTTGACAGGGATGTCATTGAACTATCCAATCTGCATAGACAGACCATGTTTGATGAGGATGATGTCGGTCAGGTAAAAGTTGAGGTTGCTGCAAAGAAACTACAGAAACTAAATCCTGATTGCACAATAGAGGCATTGGCAGTATCAATTAATGATCATACTGCACTAGAGGTAGTTGAAGGATACGATGTAATAGTTGATGCACTAGATAGCGTCAATGCAAGATATGCTCTAAATAAAGCATGTATAAAATTTGGAATTCCCTTTGTAACTGGTGCTGCAGTTGGGGTGTCTGGTCAGATATTTACCATTCTTCCTGGAACTAGTGCATGTTATTATTGCATGTTTCCTGAATTAAACGAGGACGCAATGCCGACGTGCAGTATTGAGGGAGTGCATCCATCCGTTTTATCTATAGTTGGCGGAATCGAGGTATCTGAAGCAGTCAGGATAATCATGGGAAAAAAGCCCAATCTCTCTGATAGAATATTACACATTGATATTGAGAATCTGGACTTTACTAGTTCTCGTACATCTAGAGTCAAAGAGTGTTCAGTGTGTGGCACCGGAAAAGCAAAAGAGGTGGTAAAAGAAGAATTATTGTTAGAGGAATTATGCGGACGTAATCAAGGCAAAAGAACATTTTCTATTACTCCGACAAGTACGTTTGATCTTGATGTAAATACGGTAATTGGACTAGCCAAAGAAAAGGGATTTCTGATAGAAAATCAAGGCAATCTTGGATTGTCCCTGCGAACAAATGAAATATCAGTTAATTTCATGAAAAAAGGCTCTGCTGTTATAGTCGGTTCTCAAGACGGAGGAAAAGCCATATCACTATACAAGGAATTGCTAGGCAAAGAGACCCTCAAAACGGCAAATTAATTATCTACCCTTTTTGAATCATTCTATGAATAAATTAATTCTTTTTTCATTTGCTTTTCTCTTATTTCCATCGAGTAATTTTTGTAGTGCATATCAGACAGAACTAGGAGACAATGTCTTTATCTTTGTACAGAGTACTATACGAAACTCTGATGGAACATTGGTGGTATACTTGGAGTCCTCAAAATTTACTGATCTTAACAAACCGGCATTGAACTCTTTTCTGGACTATGAGGCATCACGTGGGAAAGACCCGATTATTACGATTGACAGAGAAAATTTTCAAGTGATTAGAAGAGTACAATCCCAACTGTTTGATTCAGAGGGACTAGTTGCAAGTACCATACTCTCTGATAATGTGGATGAAAAAAACATTGCACTTGCAAGATTTGCACATGATGGATATTATACGATACATGGCGATACTCTAGAATCAATATGGACCTTTGTTAGGCCTGTCGCTTAGAGAGTAATATACCTACACCTATTGCAAAGAACACCACTAGTGGCACAAATCTGTATGGCTGGTTTGTTTGTGCAGTAAAACCTGTGATTATTGGAGCAATTAACAGCATTCCTGAAATTAATACCATCATAGTCTCTCCATGTCTAATGCCCTTTCTTGATACGATGAACAACCCTACAATTAGCGGTATCATGAACAGCACTACAATCCCATCTGATCTTAATTGGTATGCAAAGGATGTGAATCCCATCTTAAACTCTTTTGTATTGAATCCCTCTAGAGTTGCAGAAAAACTTTCCATAGATGCAATTCCTCCTACTAGAATAATTGCTAGAGTCATACCTGCAATAATTATTTTTTTCTTTTTTGATATGTTGCTTCGTAAAATAAAATAGATTGACATTGGCAGAAATGCTACAGTCAGTGCCTTTGATGGAATGGATAACAGGTATGCTACCGGTGACAGGGGCCAGAATCTGTACACTGCATACAATGAAAGAAGATAAAATAATGTCCAGAAATTTGTATAAGATACTGTAGTGTCATATGTTAAAAATATTGAGCTTTGCATTAAAATTATGGCAGATACGATTCCTGCAAATCTTTTTTGAGTAATTGTTGTTGTAATTAGATATGTTGTGATTATTAGTATGATGCTTGCAAGAAATGCAGCTATTTTGTAATTGTCAAACAAAACCATGGATGATGACAACAAAAAATATCTTACATGTGGTTCAAAACTTGATATCGAATCAAATGACCAAGTCTCAAGTCTGTCTTTGACTCCTACATAGTCATCTAACGTTTCTAGAGTTGATAACTCTCCTGCAGAAACTGAGATGTAAATTGTCAGCATGATTGCCATGATTATAACTGACACTTTTTTTGATATTTCAAATACAAATATCTTTTCAAATAATGCTGATAATGGACTGATCTTTTTGTTGTGATGTAACAAGGCTAGGCTAAAAATCACAATAATTGTCACTATCACTCCTCCGGACCATATTCCTGTCTCAAACGGATCAGGCGTGACTGTCTCTATTCCTGGTATTTTTACTGTATCTGATGCTAAGATTAATGCGGGAAATATTACTGATATGAAACTAACTAGTACAATACTAATTGAGAATAGGAATACAATCCATGGAATTATTGTAGACTTTGTGTCCGAACCAATCACATCTTTGTTGTTTTTTTGTTTTGCCATACCTAATTTTAGGTTGTTATACTTGGATAAAATCTGAGCGCCAAGTTTTACAAGTATGAATTTTCAAATAAAATCTTTTTGCCTGATTTATATTGAATTTCTTGCACGTTCTCTGATCTTGTCTTAAAATACTGTTTTCGATAGGGTTAATAGCTTAATCCATTTTTTTGTGATTATGTCAGATAAAGTAATTGATTCTGAATCGATTAAGCGGTGGATAATAGACATAATATCTGAATCCAATGTGATGACTGATAATGCTGATCCTAGTAGAATCAATCAACCTGTTAATGATGACTCTGATGTTACTTTTAAAAAATTAGAAAATAATTACGATCTTAAACAGGCTGAACTACGTCCTATAGTATCTGGTAAATCTATTTTACAAAAATTCCGAAAGATTTTACAGTTGGAAATTCGTGATTGGTCCCTCTTACCTATATTAGAAAAGCAGACATTTTTCAATCTGAATCTGATTAGCATCTTTTCATCTATTGTAAAAAAACAAAACTCTATGAACACTAATCTTGATGAAATCCAATCCAAACAACACTCTATGAACACCAATCTTGATGAAATCCAATCCAAACAACACTCTATGAACACCAATCTTGATGAAATCCAATCCAAACAACACTCTATGAACACCAATCTTGATGAAATCCAATCCAAACAACACTCTATGAACACCAATCTTGATGAAATCCAATCCAAACAACACTCTATGAACACCAATCTTGATGAAATCCAATCCAAACAACACTCTATGAACGCTGATCTTGAATCAGTGGATATAAAATTACTGGACAAGGAAAAAAAATACCATACAGTTCTTACCGAGCTTTCAAATAATTTATTGTCCATTAGAAATTCTGTCTATAATACAAATATCGACCCTAAAAATTTGAATTATGAATCACTGGTAGAGCAAACTAGCGAAAGTTTTGATGTTGTATTAAATCAACAATCCTCGTATTTACAGTACATCAAGAAATCCAATGATTCTATTCCAAGTGGATTGTTCATTGACATTGGATCTGGAAGAGGAGAATTTCTTGAATTATTATTCAAACTTGACATTTCTTGTCAAGGAATTGAAAATAATCCTAGAATGCTGGAAAGTTGCTTGTCTCATGGACATACAAATGTTCAAAGGGCTGACGGTTTGGATTTTTTACGTGAATCAGAGAATGATTCATTCAAAGGAATTACTTTATTTCACGTTATTGAGCATTTTAATCTAGAGTCTATGATTCATTTGATTCATCAATCTTTAAGAACGCTCAAAAAAAATGGTGTCCTAATCCTGGAAACTGTCAATCCTGATAGTTTGTTTTCCTTGATGTCATTTTGGAAAGATCCAACGCACATGCATCCAATTCCTTCTGATATGTTAAAGTTTTATCTTGAAATGGCAGGATTTGTAAATGTCAAAGTAATTTTTAATTCCCCAGTACCTGATCAAGAACGTTTAGAAGGATCTGATAAAAATACTACAAAACTTAACAATATTTTATTTGGGCCTAGAGACTATGCTGTGATTGGTTGGAAATGAAAGTTTTAATTGTTTCAACCAAAGTGCCATTTATTTCTGGTGGAGCAGAAATCCTAAAAATTATACTTTAAAACTATAGACAGTTACCCTAATTTTTGTACAATAGACTGGATTCATACCAATCATTAAATTTTTATACATAAATAGGCTAAAAATATTATGAGTGATGAAAACACAATTTCCAAAATACGAGAAAAAATAAGAGATTACTACTTGGAGATTTTAGATCGTGAACCAGATCCATCAGGCCTTGAATTTTATGCAGAAAAAGTTTCCAGCAATGAAATGAAATTAGAACAAATTTCAATTATTTTAAAAAACACCAACTCGTATAAAGAGTTACAAGAAATTAAATTGAAATCAAAAGAATACGCTCCTATGATTAAAAAACCCATTTTAATTTTTGGTGTTCCACGTTCAGGTACAACTCTATTGTATAGAATATTGTGTCATCATCCAGACTTGGCTTGGTTTTCTCATCATGATATAAAGAATTGGATACCAAAAGTTAGACAAGTACTGATTAAAATGCAACTGACAAAATTACGTAATAAAAATAAACCATTACCCTTGGGGGAAGATTCACTGTTTGTTTTTGGTACTTTACTGCAAAACCCAATAAAACATACTGATAAAATTCCAATTGAGGCAGAAACTTTTTGGCGTAAATTTTTTGGTCACAATTTTATTAAAAGAGTTTCTGTTGGAATGCAGGGCCAAATCCTAGAACATGTAACATTATTGCTTCAAAAGGAAAAAAAGAATAGATTCTTGAATAAAGCTCCTCAGAATTCTATGAGACTATATGCATTAAAGCAATGTTTTCCTGACGCCAAATTTATCAATATCAGTAGAGACCCAAGGCAAGTAATCTCTTCTATGATTCAGAAGGAAAAAGATGGAGGTAAATTTTACACAGGATTAATAATTAAAAATAGTGACATGTTTAATTCTTTGGGGTATGTTGAAAAGTGGGCGTGGCAATACAAGGAAATTACTGAATATATCCATGATTTTTCAAAAACTATGAATGCTGAAAATTTCCTAAATGTCTATTATGAAGAATTAACAAGAGACCCTGTTCAAACTTTAGACAAAATTTTGAAGTTTTGTGAGCTTAGAAGTGAAGGAATTATAGGAGACATGATTCCGCCGATATATGGCACCTCAACAAAATGGAAAGAAAATCTAACTGATGAGGATCAAAAAAATATATTCCAAATTCTTGAATCAGTCATTCAAACAATGAATTATCCTTACAAACTATAATTTTTGGCAATACCATATCTGGAACAAACAACAAGGAATATTTCTAAATCATTTATCTCCAAGTTCAGTAGATGGAAAAGTAAAATTAAACTCTTTGATTTTCGTGGATTCTAGTCTGTATTTCTTAATCATGGTCTCACAGTTATGGAAAAACCATTATTTTATTGCCTATTTATCACATGCCATTCCCAGATAGCGATATTTTGTTATCCAATTATTTCATGCTCCAACATCACCAACCAAAAAACTCTGAGAATCGGAGAATTGAGAGTTGTTTTCCCATCTACTGATCTACTGTTTGTTGATTTAGGCGTGAAGATTGATTCATACTCAATTACTGTTGCACGAACACGTAGCGGTTCAGTGCTCGTCAATTACTATCCTTACTGGGACATATCGATTACATGTGACGGATATACAGTGTACAATAAATTTCTCATACGGCAGCGATGCGGGTCACATATTACGTGAGGTAGACGATCTTGCACAGAAAGATAATTGGAAATGCAGATTATTACACAAGAGATTGCAGAAATTATTTCATACTGCAAAATGTGTAGACCCCAATACTGACACAGAAAAATGATAAACAAGGTGAAAAGAATTGCGCAGAGGTATGATATTCTTGGGTACCATTTTGGTACAAAACTAAAGAATGCTGCATCTGACCTGTTTACTTTTGTAAACCATCCCAACATGGAACCGACAAATAACGAATCAGAACGAATGCTGCGCAAGGTGGTAACACACAGGGAGATACGCCAGAGACTAGTCAGTACCGGAGGGATGAAAATGTTTGGAATACTAATGACATGTACGCTTACATGGCGTAAACAGAATCTCAATACTGCAGATATGTCGCTAGATATACTTGGAGGGACCTAAACTCTTACCTTGGAGATGATTGATTTGGAAATATTCCTTGTTGTTTGTTCCAGATATGGTATTGCCAAAAATTATAGTTTGTAAGGATAATTCATTGCTTGAATGACCGGTTCGAGAATTTGGAATATGTTTTTTTGATCCTCATCAGTTAGATTTTCTTTCCATTTTGTTGAGGTGTCCCTTATCAGTGGAATCATGTCTCCTATAATTCCTTCACTTCTAAGCTCACAAAACTTCAAAATTTTGTCTAAAGTTTGAACAGGGTCTCTTGTTAATTCTTCATAATAGACATTCAGGAAATTTTCAGCATTCATAGTTTTTGAAAAATCATGGATATATTCAGTAATTTCCTTGTATTGCCACGCCCATTTTTCAACATACCCCAAAGAATTAAACATGTCACTATTTTCAATCATTATTCCTGTGTTGAATTCACCTTGATTTTTTTCCTGCTGAATCATGGAAGAGATTACTTCCCTTGGCTCTCTACTGATATTGATAAATTTGGCGTCAGGAAAACATTGCTTTAATGCATATAGTCTCATGGAATTCTGAGGAGCTTTATTCAAGAATCTATTCTTTTTTTCCTTTTGAAGAAATATTGCTACATGTTCTAGGATTTGGCCCTGTATTCCAACAGAAACTTTTTTAATAAAATTGGGACCAAAAAATTTACGCCAAAAAGTTTCTGCCTCAATTGGAATTTTATCAGTATGTTTTATTGGGTTTTGCACTAAAGTGCCAAAAACAAACAGTGTTTCTTCCCCCGATAGAACTGGTTTATTCTCATCACGTAATTTTGTCTTCTGCTTTTTAATCGCTTCTTGTTTATCTTCTGTTAACCAATTCTTTATATCATGATGAGAAAACCAAGCCAAGTCTGGATGATAACACAATATTCTATACAATAGAGTTGTACCTGAACGTGGAACACCAAAAATTAAAATGGGTTTTTTAATCATAGAAGAGTATTCTTTTGATTTCAATTTAATTTTTTGTAACTCTTTATACGAGTTGGTGTTTTTTAAAATAATTGAAATTTGTTCTAATTTCATTTCATTGCTGGAAACTTTTTCTGCATAAAATTCAAGGCCTGATGGATCTGGTTCACGATCTAAAATCTCCAAGTAGTAATCTCTTATTTTTTCTCGTATTTTGGAAATTGTGTTTTCATCACTCATAATGTTTTTAGCCTATTTATGTATAAAAATTTAACAGTAGATGGAAAAGTAACTGTGTTTTGATCACAAACTGCAATTTTTAATCAATTACTTTGATTAATCTGATAGAAAAAGCTAGATACTAGTGCATCGCCCATCAATTATTGCAAAGACAATCTGTCGATACCATAATACACAAGAACAAACAAACATCAGCTGCATACAATGCAGTCACTAGGATAATCTACACGCTAATTCCCATTAAATGTTCACAAAAAAATAACGCAAAATGGCATATCGAGGATTTTTTTCATGCAATCACTGCAATGTGCAATGGTAACTCTTATGCTGAATCTACAATGAATGAATTGTCGGTAAGCTCTGAATACTCCAACCCGTGTGGAAAATGGATTAGAAATTCAATACGCTCAGTGAATCCTAATACACTGCTACTAGGATTATCAGATGCAATGGATGATACCGTTTTACATCTAAAAAAATTGGGAATGCTCAAAAAATCAGTGACTGTTGCAATTGACAAGCATCTCATATCACGATATGACAAATCAACAAACCCTTTTCTGATTAATTCAAAACCCAAGGACAGTATAACTCTCTTTGAGGCATACGGAACAATCCAATGCGTAGGTGAGCAATGCAGGGCACAAATTGGTGCTACACCAATCAAAAAAGGCGGCTCTATTGGCATGATCGTGCGTAAATTAATCAATGACTATCAGAAATGCAGTAAAAATCAACTGGATCCTTCTGGATAGGGAATTTTTCTCAACTGCTGTAACTCATCAGATAAAGCAAAAACATCAGAAATTTCTAATGTCAGCAAAAAAGACCAAAGGAATCAAGAACGCAATCATTCAACATGTGGAAGGAGATAGGGAATCAATATCAGAATATACCATTCGTTCTGCATTCGGCCATGTAGAGTTATTTACTCTGGTAATTATTCCAAAACCGAATCCAAAAAAATCAGATATTGTGGATCAGTATATCGTGTTTGCAACAAATATTCCAAGAAAGAAAATATTTGTAATCGTCTAGATTTTTGAAGTTCCTTAGTGTTTGTGTCAAAACAGTTAACCCAGATGTGCTCGCAATCATGACCAATCCGGAGGTGGAACAGGAGGTGGTTTTGACTAGATCTTTGCATTTTTAGCCGATTTTGAGCACATCTGGGTTAACTGCAAAAAAACAACCTGTTTTGACATATCTTGTGCGTAATACTTCAAAACTGTAAACAATTACAAATATTTTGGAATCTTTATACGCTTCCTGACGAGTATAGAAAAAGATGTGGAATTGAGACAGGATATGTGTGTGTAGAGAGATTCAGACCAAGAATCACCAATAGGAATCTTTCTGTGAGATTCATGTACTTTTTCTATCCTCTAATTTTGTTTAATGTGTGGATTATTGCAAATCGTATCCTTGCGGGGAATGACTCTTGTTGTAAACCAATTGTAACTATTCCATTACTCAAATGTTTTATTGGAATAGTAATTGTTGATTGGTTTCGAGGCTGTGGAAAATATCATTTGGAATGCAAGTGATGAGTTACTCTTCCATCTACTGATCTACGGTACAATGAAAAGATTTCATATAACGTTTGTTTGTATTTTTAGTCGATTTTGAGCACATCTGAGTTAACTGTACAGAGCAATTAATTTTTATACAATAGTAGACTGGAAATATTATGAGTGATGAAAACACAATTTCCAAAATACGAGAAAAAATAAGAAATTACTACTCGGAGATTTTAGAATTTGAGCCAGATCCATCAGCCCTTGAATTTTATACAAAAAAAATTTCCAATAATCAAATAAAATTAGAAGAGATTCCATTTATTCTCAAAAAATCTAATTTCTATAAAGAGTTGCAAAAAGGAAAAATAAAATTAAAAAAACACACCACAATGATTAAAAAACCCATTTTAATTTTTGGTGTTCCACGTTCAGGTACAACTCTACTGTATGGAATATTGTGTCATCATCCAGACTTGGCTTGGTTTTCTCATCATGATATAAAGAATTGGATACCAAAAGATGAGCAAGAGCGGATTACAAAGCACCTGATAAAATTACGTGATGAAAATAAACCATTACCATCGAGTGAAAATAAACTGTTGGTTTTTGGCACTTTATTCAGAAAACCATTAGAACATACTGATAAAATTCCAATTGAGGCAGAAACTTTCTGGCGTAAATTTTTTGGTCCCAATTTTATTAAAAAAGTTTCTGTTGGAATGCAGGGCCAAATCCTAGAACATGTAGCAATATTTCTTCAAAAGGAAAAAAAGAATAGATTCTTGAATAAAGCTCCTCAGAATTCCATGAGACTATATGCATTAAAGCAATGTTTTCCTGACGCCAAATTTATCAATATCAGTAGAGAGCCAAGGGAAGTAATCTCTTCCATGATTCAGCAGGAAAAAAATCAAGGTGAATTCAACACAGGAATAATGATTGAAAATAGTGACATGTTTAATTCTTTGGGGTATGTTGAAAAATGGGCGTGGCAATACAAGGAAATTACTGAATATATCCATGATTTTTCAAAAACTATGAATGCTGAAAATTTCCTGAATGTCTATTATGAAGAATTAACAAGAGACCCTGTTCAAACTTTAGACAAAATTTTGAAGTTTTGTGAGCTTAGAAGTGAAGGAATTATAGGAGACATGATTCCAACGATACTTGCTACCTCAACTAAATGGAAAAAAAATCTAACTGATGAGGATCAAAAAAACATATTCCAAATTCTCGAACCGGTCATTCAAGCAATGAATTATCCTTACAAACTATAATCAGTAGATGGAAGAGTAACTCATCACTTGCATTCCAAATGATATTTTCCACAGCCTCTAAACCAATCAACAATTACTATTCCAATAAAACATTTGAGTAATGGAATAGTTACAATTGGTTTACAACAAGAGTCATTCCCCGCAAGGATACGATTTGCAATAATCCACACATTAAACAAAATTAGAGGATAGAAAAAGTACATAAATCTCACAGAAAGATTCCTATTGGTGATTCTTGGTCTGAATCTCTCTACACACACATATCCTGTCTCAATCCCACATCTTTTTCTATACTCGTCAGGAAGCGTATAAAGATTCCAAAATATTTTCTTTCTTGGAATATTTGTTGCAAACACGATATACTGATCCACAATATCTGATTTTTTTGGATTCGGTTTTGGAATAATTACCAGAGTAAATAACTCTACATGGCCGAATGCAGAACGAATGATATATTCTGATATTGATTCCCTATCTCCTTCCACATGTTGAATGATTGCGTTCTTGATTCCTTTGGTCTTTTTTGCTGGCATTAGAAATTTCTGATATTTTTGCTTTATCTGATGAATTACAGCAGTTGAGAAAAATTCCCTATCCAGAAGGATCCAGTCGGATGAGGGAATTGAATTTCTATGATTATACTTTGGAATATCTGAAAAATTATACTTTAAAACTGTAGACAATTACCCTAGAATGTGTAATCTGAGTTACTTTCCCATCTACTGAAGATAATTAAAAGGAGAGCAGACGGATGTGATACATGTGGCAGTAAAAAAATAAAGGATTCAAAGATAATATCAAAACAGATAACAGATATTGAGTGTATTCCAAAATGCAAAACAAAAACATATGTAATGCATGAATGCATATGTACGGATTGTAATGGCATAACAAAACCAGAGAGCGTCGGAGTAGGGGGAACATCTCTTGGACCAAACATGCTCTGCATTCTAACCTCTCTATGGAATAATGGTCTCAGTCTGGAATCCATCAGAGACATGCTAAATATTCATGATGCAGGCGTATGTAAAACAACCATACACAAACACTTGTTGCGGCATCAGCACGACTGGAACCTACTGCAGACAAGATAACCAAATCAATGGAATACTCTACATATCTTAAAGCAGACGAAGCAATAATTCAGGTAGAGACGAAACGTGGTTATGTATGGGTATGTATCGGTGATACTGCGGTATCAATTATCTATGTGGACCTTTTTAAGCATTTTGTCTTTTTTTAGTGTGTGGAGTATAGCTTTCGCTAGAGATATGTTTCAACTGATATAGGATGCGGACAATTATCTATTCGAGGTTTTGATCCTTAATGCTATCTTCATCCCCGAGTTAGGACCAATCGCAGTTAGCAAGCGAGGTTTTTACCCTCATGATTCATAACGCGACCTGTGGCCCTAACTATAATTTTGTACAAACTCTTCAACATCCAATATATGACTCGCAATATCTTTGATCCTGTAGCTACTATACCTTTGGAACTCCCTCTCTTTTTCTTGATACGATTGTAAAATTGTGTAATATTACTATATGGTGCATGCATTGCATGAGAATGGGCAGCTTCAATCAAGACCCATCCCAATGTCATACTGCCTCTCTTTGTTATACGTCCATGATGTATTAGACCTCTTGCGTAATTATAAACAAAACCAAACCTTTTGTCCTGTTCAAATTCAGTTTTATGGAATCACAGCAAACTCTTGATTCCACCGTATCTTGAAATTAACAATTCCACAAACAATTGCACTAATCATGTCATACCGACACAATCTGTTCCTAAATGTGTCACTATTTATCCTGAATTTCTTTATCTTGCTAATTGCATGCTCTACTTTGATTCTAATCCTGGTCTGAGCTTTGTTCCTGTCTTTCTGGGAATCAGTGAGATCCTTTCCTTTTCTTGTATGGTATGACACTAATTTGATCCGGAAAGTCTTTTTCCACTCCCATGTATCCAAGATCAAAAAATTCATCAGGTCTTTTGCTAGTACGGGATGTTTTATTTTGTATATCCAAGTCATTTCTCCTTCTTGGAGGATGAGGTGGTTTGTGGATTATCTCCCCGTTCAGATTGATCGTAATCTGGTTTTTCACAGCGTGTTTTTTCTTTTTTCCTGAATAGTGCGTCTTTTTTTTGTGTTTACCTGTTGGTCTTGGTATTGATTGCTCAGTTCCGTCAGTGATTGTAATTAATTCAGGAAAAAACTCTTGGAGTGATTGCAAGTTGTTAATCTTTTTTGAATCTGCATATCTTTTTGAAGGAATTGGGAGTAATTGTTTCATTGTAGGCTCTAAATATTTGATATTTCTGTACACGTTTGCTTGGTCTAAATTGAATAAATATCCTGCAAGTTCATATGTGATGTATACCCAATAGTACTTAGTTGCACAACCTACCTAATTTAGAATTCTAAGAACATTTCAAATTTGCAATGCAAAGATTTAGATCACCAGCAAATGAATGCTGAGTTATGAACAACAACAAACAGGCGATGATCTATCTTGACTAGGATATACTGGATAATATGGTTATCGTTGTATTGTGGAATTATCACCGTTGTTGTGCATTCACAATACTATCCATTACAGGAAGGGTCATATTCATGAGTGATTTCAAATACATCCAAATTGGCAAACATTTGAATTTCAAAAAATCTAAAACATGGTCCAAAGAAGTAAAAGAGAAAAACAAGGCAAAAAATGGCAGACGATTCAAATATGCAGATGGAATCTTTGAGCTACTTGCATTAATCAAATGTATGACAGGTATATCATACCGTGCATGTCAGGGAATAGCACAAGATGTTCTAGGGGATGACTCACCAGATCATACCACGATATATCGCAGAATAAACAATCTAGAGATAAAGCTAAATTCAGACAAGATACCATGTGATAAAGACAACACGATTCTACTTTCCACTGATAGTAGTGGAGTGCAACCAAATGAACGAGGAGAGGGGTTACGTGTTAAATGGAGTGTACAGCGAGGATTTATCAAAATACATTTTCTCATTAATGTGAAAACACGCAAGATTCTAGCCGTACATGTCACAACTGATGAAGAAGGAGACGCACCACAATTTAAAAAACTACTTAAAAGTGCACTGACCCAGATTGACACAATTAAAAAGAATGTGGTAATTTATGCAGATGGCGCATATGATCAAAGGAGAATTTCAAATACTGTGCAGAGAATAATGTAACACCAAGAATCAAAGTCAGAATAGATACTCAAGTTAGATATGGTCATCCTGCACGTAACAAAATAGTATGTGAACAGCTTGGCAGAAATAAAAACTCCAAGATAACCGAAATTAGTATAAACAAAAGAAAGAAAAACCGTGATAGATGGAAAAAAAAGAGTACGTTATGGTCAGCGATGGATATCCAAAGTTGTTTTTTCATCCTTTAAGAGATTGTTTGGCAGTGCTGTTCACTCTAGAAAATGGGAAAACATTGTACAGGAAATTCAAATAAAAGTACATGTTTACAATTTGTTTTGTGACATTCCTACAATGACATGAATTTAGTTCAAGACTAGTCTTCAAGTTTAGATTTTGATATGTCATAGAAATTACAGACCGAGTTTGTCATTTTGATTAGAGATACATCTTGATGTGAGGTATATTCAATAAATAAATCAAAAGTTATGCAACTAAGTACTATGGGGCATACATCCTCTCAAAATACTGTTTTCGATAGGTTAATACATTAACCTTTTTTGTTATTACTGTGACTGATAAAGTAATTGATTCTGAATTGATTAAACATTGGATAGTAAATAACCTGTCTGAATCCAATGTGATGACTGATAATGCTGATCCTAGTAGAATCAATCAACCTGTTAATGATGACTCTGATGTTACTTTTAAAAAATTAGAAAATAATTACGATCTTAAACAGGCTGAACTACGTCCTATAGTATCTGGTAAATCTATTTTACAAAAATTCCGAAAGATTTTACAGTTGGAAATTCGTGATTGGTCCCTCTTACCTATATTAGAAAAGCAGACATTTTTCAATCTGAATCTGATTAGCATCTTTTCATCTATTGTAAAAAAACAAAACTCTATGAACACTAATCTTGATGAAATTCATTCTAAACAAAACTCTATGAACACTAATCTTGATGAAATTCATTCTAAACAAAACTCTATGAACACTAATCTTGATGAAATTCATTCTAAACAAAACTCTATGAACACTAATCTTGATGAAATCCAATCCAAACAACACTCTATGAACACTAATCTTGATGAAATCCAATCCAAACAAAACTCTATGAACACTAATCTTGATGAAATCCAATCCAAACAACACTCTATGAACGCTGATCTTGAATCAGTGGATATAAAATTACTGGACAAGGAAAAAAAATACCATACAGTTCTTACCGAGCTTTCAAATAATTTATTGTCCATTAGAAATTCTGTCTATAATACAAATATCGATCCTAAAAATTTGAATTATGAATCACTGGTAGAGCAAACTAGCGAAAGTTTTGATGTTGTATTAAATCAACAATCCTCGTATTTACAGTACATCAAAAAATCCAATGATTCTATTCCAAGTGGATTGTTCATTGACATTGGATCTGGAAGAGGAGAATTTCTTGAATTATTATTCAAACTTGACATTTCTTGTCAAGGAATTGAAAATAATCCTAGAATGCTGGAAATTTGCTTGTCTCATGGACATACAAATGTTCAAAGGGCTGACGGTTTGGATTTTTTACGTGAATCAGAGAATGATTCATTCAAAGGAATTACTTTATTTCACGTTATTGAGCATTTTAATCTAGAGTCTATGATTCATTTGATCCATCAATCTTTTAGAACGCTCAAAAAAAATGGTGTCCTGATCCTGGAAACTGTCAATCCTGATAGTTTGTTTTCCTTGATGTCATTTTGGAAAGATCCAACGCACATGCATCCAATTCCTTCTGATATGTTAAAGTTTTATCTTGAAATGGCAGGATTTGTAAATGTCAAAGTAATTTTTAATTCTCCAGTGCCTGATCAAGAACGTTTAGAAGGATCTGATAAAAATACTACAAAACTTAACAATATTTTATTTGGGCCTAGAGACTATGCTGTGATTGGTTGGAAATGAAAGTTTTAATTGTTTCAACCAAAGTGCCATTTATTTCTGGTGGAGCAGAAATCCTAGAAAATAACTTAAAAAAAGCCTTGATAGAGCGTGGTCATGAAACTGATATTACAAAAATTGGATTTAAATGGTATCCTCACCAACGTATTCCTGAGCATATTCTTGCAACTCGATTACTGGATTTCACTGAAACTGCAGGTGACAAAATTGATCTAGTTGTAGGTTTAAAATTTCCTGCATATTTTGTAAAACATCCAAACAAGGTTTTATGGATTCTTCATCAACATAGATCAGCTTATGATTTATGGAAAACACATTATCGTGACATACCATGTGATATATCAGGTAAAAGAACACGTGAAATTATAATCAATAGTGATAATCGATTCCTTCCTGAAGCAAAGAAAATTTATACGTTATCAAAAAATGTTTCTAATCGTTTAAAGAATTTTAACAATATATCATCCACCCCTCTATATCATCCTCCGGATGGAGTTGAAAATCTTCACCAAGGAAAATATGAAGATTACATTTTTTATCCTAGTAGATTGAATGGTTTAAAACGACAAGATTTAGCTATTGAGGCAATGCAATACACTCAATCCAATGTAAAACTTGTTTTAGCAGGAAGGCCTGATAGTAAACCTAATGTTGAAAAACTAGAAAACTTGATTGATAAATACAAACTTGGAGACAAAGTTTCACTTTTACTCAACATGTCTGACAAGAAAAAAATCAGTCTATATTCAAATTCTTTAGGAACTGTCTTTCTTCCTTATGATGAAGATTATGGATATATAACACTTGAAGCATTTTATTCAAAAAAGGCAGTAATTACCACACATGATTCTGGTGGCCCATTAGAATTTGTTGATGATAAAAAAAATGGATACATTGTTTCACCGGATCCAAAAGAAATTGCTCGTGCTATGGACAAATTGTACGAAAATAAACAAAACTCTCAAAAAATGGGAGAAAATGGATTTAAAAAAATAAAGTCCATGAATCTTTCTTGGGATAATGTGGTGAAATCTTTAACAACATGAAATCCAATCTGCTATTTTTAGGCACATTTTCTGTGGATACCACAGTTAGTGGTGAGAAATACGTAATAAACAATTTACTTCAAAGACTTTCTTCACACTTTAATATTGAATTTTTATCACTTGTCGATTCTGATAAAATTTACAAAGAGGTATCTGTCTCTCCTAATTTTAAAAATATACAAATCCCACAAAATATCAAACAAGCAAAAATACAATGGGATGAAGAACGTAAAAATGAAACTAATCTTTTTGGTGTTATTCAGATAAATTCTTGGAAATATAACACTGATTTTCTCAAACATGTAAAACAATCAATTCTTAAATCTGATATGATTATTTTGGAGCAACCATATCTTGCAAATTTAGTAAAATCATTAGACCCAAAAATTCCAATCATATATCATGCAATCAACCTTGAGACAAATCAAAAAAAGCCAATCCTGACTTTTGAATTATTAAATGATGTATGTGATGTTGAAAAAACTGCCTGTGCAATATCCTCTCAAATCTGGGCTTCATCAGAATTAGAAAAAAATCAGTTCACAAAAATTCATGATATATCACAAGATAAAATTAAGATGTTGCCACACGGGGTTGACCTGTCTTCACCTCATCTTATCTCTAGATCTTTACATGCGGAAATCAAATCCAAATTCAAAGACATTGTTGATAAAACAATTTTTGTTTTTACAGGCAGTTGGCACCCGCCTAATCTGGAATCCCTTGAATTTATCATATCTGACCTGTCTGCAATTGATAAAAATTTTCTTTATTTTATAGTCGGGAGTGTCTCTGATTATTACCTGCATGTGCATCCCAAAAAAATGATCCCTGAAAATGTCATCTTTTTTGGTTCTATAACTGAAAAAGAAAAATTTGATGTATACAAATTAACTGATTTTGCTATTAATCCAATGTTTTCAGGAGCTGAAACAAATTTAAAAATACTTGAATATATGGCGACTGCTATTCCAATAATTTCAACAGAATTTGGCGCTAGAGGAATAAATTTTTCCAAAGAAACTATGATTTGTAAAAAAGACGAGTTTGTAAGTTGTATCAAAAATATACAAAACAATAATTATGAAAACAATCCTTCTATAACTGAAAATTATGATATAGTTTGTAGCCAATATGATTATGATCTATTAGCAAAAAAATGTATAAATTTTCTAATTGAGATTCTTTCTCCAGACCTTCTTGACCTTAATCTTGTTTTTGATAATGTTATTTCAGAATTAATTAATATGCATATAGTTGCTGATGATGATATCAATTCTACATTGGCCCATGAAATTAAATCCATGGTTTAATCCTTGTAGGGTTTCTATAAATATAATCAAGAATATCAAGCTTGAATTTTGTTGTTCCAAAGTATTTTGACACCATATCATGCATTATTGAAAACATGGGATAATATTCTGATATTAACAATAGAGTTTATGCGTAATCGACCAAAATAACAAACAGCAATCGACTTTGCATCAACTTGTTCACATTTGACACGATGGTAAATATTTCTTCGACGATAGATTTAGATCCTGGCATATTCTTTGCTTTGATATGTCCAGATACGAAAAGCTAGCTCCAAATCAATTGATAAAGCTGATAGAGAGCAAAGACAAGACGCTATATGAAAAGGACAAGATAATGGCAGAACTAGATGCACTATTGACTGCAAAGTCCAGGGAACGTAGTTATCAAGGAAGAGAAGGTAGTGAATTTGCACACAAACTAGAGATATGCCATATCATAATGTCAACACCAGAGCATTTGCATGCATTTACAATAGAGTTTATGCGTAATTGACTAAAACCACGTCTACTATTACAACAATACTCAAACAAAATCATTAGACGTATTGCGTAATTATTCCTAGACGTAGTTTTAGAAGATAATTTCTCGGATTATTCTGAAATTTTGGATTTTTAGGCATAAAATTACACAAAACATCGAATGTTGAAAAAATCACCCTAATTACGCAAAAGGTCTATTATCATCATATCAAATGTGAACAAGTTGATATAGCGAAGAGATAAAGTTCGTGAACTAAAAATCATCAAAAAGCTAGAGAACAGATTATTTTGCCTAGGTAAACATGAACAGCCAAATCAAAATACCTTGAAAATAACTCACGAACTTCTGCTTCTCGCTATACGTACAAGTCGAATGTTGTTTGTTATTTTGGTCAATTACGCATAAACTCTCATATCAGTTTGATAATTTTTCTTGGATGTTAAAACATTAGAGAATTCATACTCGATAAAATACCATTATTTGATATTGAATCAAATAAACGGGAATTGGATGCAGGAAACAGATGCAAGCTTGATCCAGAACACGCATTATTATTGGGACTGATGAAAAAGAGATCAAACGTTACACAAGGACAACTAGCTGGGCATTGTTCAGACCACGGTGTGTAGATACATAAAGCTTGTATACCCCATAGAATAAGTCTTTTCAATTTTTCAAAAACAATTAGTAACACTTATTGATCAGTAGTGTAGCAACTATTTCATGAACATCACAAATGACGGGTTAATCCAGGCATATAAAAAAGAAAAAAACAATCGCAAAAAAGAAAGACTGCACGCAATATGCATGATTAAAATCAATGAACACACTATTGCCGAAACTGCCAAAGAGATGTTTTATACATATCAATGTGTACGGAACTGGTTACACAGATTTGAAGAGTTTGGACTGGAAGGCCTGGAAGATCTTCCTCGTTCCGGTCGTCCACCATTAATTCCACACAAAAAATTACTAAAGATAGAAAAATTATTCAAAAAACTTTCAGGAGGCATGACTCCAAAGAAACGTATGAATCAACCTTCACGCCTAGATCAATAAAATTAAACCAAAAGATCTAAAAGTAACCTCATCCACCTTCTGATATGAGCAAGACTCACAAAATTGATTTAGAATTAAGACGAGAAAATAAACAATGTAAATTAATCATAGGTGAACTAGTAAAATACGTTGATGATCTGACAAGAACAATTAACCGTTTAACAAAATCAAATGATGAATTGAAACATAAATTATTCTATTATGATAATCCACATACGCCACCATCTCGCAAGCCTTTGCAAGTGGAAAAGGACAAGAACGAGAAAAAAGATACCGAGTCAAACCGAGGAGGTGTCTTTGGACACAAGGGGAAAACACAAACATTCATACCACAAAAAACTACACATCACGATTCAACAGCTTGTCCAAAATGTAAAAGCACAGACATTACTCAGATTGACACAAAAAAACGCAACATGGTGGGTATTCCACCACCACAAGAGTATAACGTAACTGAGCATATTTTACACAAATATACCTGTAAATCATGCAAAAAGACATTTGAAAATGATGGCAAACTTTTACCTAGAGGACAATTTGACGCCACTGTAATCAAAAGTGTAGTGAGCATGTTTTCAAAAAGAATGCCATACAACACAATCAGAGAATCATTGCAAGAACAATATGGATTACAAATCAGCAATACGACAGTACGGTCAATTTTGCAGACAGGTCAGACGCTATTAGAGCCATTTTATGATAAAATTGGGCACGAAATCAACAAATCAGAGATTGTAGGATTTGATGAGACTGGATATCCAATTGAGGGTAAACATGGATGGGCGTGGATTGCAAGAACCAACACCGAAGCGTACTATGTTTTAGATTTTAGCCGAGGTGCAGTTGTTATAAAAAAATACTGGATTGATTTTAGAGGAATTGTAGTTTCTGATGGATGGAAATCATATGTTGTAATATTTACCAAAAACAAGAGACAGAGATGCACTGCACATCTGCAAAGAGAGTCAAGAGATGCAGGCAGATAAATCAGAAAAACCATCAGCTGCCATTTTGCACAAGGAATTCTCAAAAATATTGGATAATGCCAGGAAATATTCAAAATCAAAACACAAAAAGATAGAACGGATCAAATATACGGATTATCTGTTTGAGCAGATTGATCACATAATAAAACGATACCGGCGTGGTGATGATATTATGAAAAAGTTTGGAAAAAAGCTGAAAAACGCACGAAATGACCTGTTTACATTTGTGATGTGTCCTGGCGTGCCATCAACTAACAATGATGCGGAAAACTCTATTCAAAAATGTGTGATGCAGAGAAATGTCCGGGGTCAGCTGAAAAGTGAAAAGGGGATGAAGATGCTTTCAGTATTTCTGACATGTTTTGAAACATGGAGAATCAGGGATCAGAACAGCCTAGTTGAGATGGGAAAATACATTTAGATGCTTGATTCATACCTGTTAAGTCTTCGTCAGCTAGACACGAAAACACGATCTTCTAGAGATTGAAAAAATTAAGGTGTGAATTTTTCACATTCACATACATCTGTAGTACATTTGTTGGCACCACCGCAAGTAGTGGGATCTGGATGTACATCTTCTTCATGCCTACAATTCAATCTAGTACATTTAGCCATAATAATCATAATTTAGTATCGGGGATAAAAATATACGTATGTGTCAACCTCTACGTCTAAATCCGCTAGAATAGTCAAGACGTTATAGGCATAAAACATGTTCTTTGCTTGATACATACCTTTCTTCTATACCGTACAAGCTGACGTTCCTTTACAATTTTATCATTTGGAACAAAGCATGTTGTAATGTAAACCTCCACGTGAGAGATATACCAACATCATTGCATCAATCTTGTCTGTCTTTTTTTTGATATAGTAATAGCCTTTGTAAGATAGGGGTTTGATAAAACTACTTTGTATCCAAACGTATCTGTCATGAATCTGTATGTGCCATACCAAACCGATGATGATTCCATGACGGCACTAGCAAAAAGTGGTATCTTTGAGAAATACCTATTTGATTGCCTGTTGTGTATTTTCTACTTTTTCATTTCGTGTTATCTTTCCATTATTATTCATAACTGCCACTTGAAGAAATTGCTAGTGTATCTTGATGCCAACATGCATAGTATTCTTTACCCCGAATCTGTTTCTTTGGAATTGTACTCTTTGGGAGTGATTTACTAATCTTTGATTTACCAGATTCGTTCTTTATGCTATCTGAATTCCTTGTCTTTTTAGTTACATATTTTGATCATTCTGCTCGTATAATTTTTTTTTGATAATATTGTATTACTTCGCTTGGTTTTGCCATCATTACCACTTTACCTTTATCTAACAATAAGACACGATCAGAGAGTTTTGAAATAAAATCCATGTTATGAGTGGTAAACAGAATTGTTTTGTTATCTTTCTTAAATGAAGTAAAGGCATCAAAGCTCTTGTGACGAAAATTTTCATCCCCAACCGATAGAATTTCATCAACTAAAAGAATGTCAGAGTTTATTTGAAGTGCCGTAGAAAAACCCAGTCTTGCCCTCATGCCAGCAGAATAATTCTTTAGTTTTAAATCCTTATAGTTATTCAATTCTGCAAAATCAATAATTTTTTCAATTTTACTTTCAATTTCTTTTTTTGTCAGTCCTAAAAAGCGGCCATAAATAACGATATTGTCTTTTGCTCCAAGGTCATTCTGAAAGCCTGTACCTATTTGCAGTAAAGGGGAAATTTTTCCTTGTACAACAATTGTTCCTGAATTTGGCAAGTATATACTAGAAATTAATTTCAAGAGAGTAGTTTTTCCACAACCATTCAAACCAACTATTCCTATCGTTTCACCTTTTGAGACTTCAAAACTAATATCATCAAGAACAACATGATAGTTTCCATCTTTTTTTCTAAAGATTGACTTTGGGGTATCTTTGTGAGTTTGAACATTTTCTTGTATTCGAAAAGATTTTGTAACATTTTTCACAGAAATCACAGATTCTTGCATAGTTAGAGTATCTCCACAATTTTTTTACCATATTTTGAAAACAATATAAACCCAAAAAAGAATATTCCGAGAACAAAAGATAAGGTGTACAGCCATTCAGATAAAGATGGAATCTCTCCAAATACAACTTTATGGCCTAATTCAATAATTTGTCCTAGTGGGTTAATTTTTTGAATTTTAAGAAGAATGCCATCAACTTCATCTACATACCAAAATACCGGAGAGATGAAAATCAGAGAATAGACAGCTATTCCCCAGACTGGTTGTATGTCTTTGATGTGAATATAGACTATTGAAAGAATGTAAGAAAGTCCCTGTACTAGTATCAAAAAAAGTACCAAAACTATGGGTAGAAAAACAACGGTCCAATGAGGCACAAATTGAAATGGAATCATAAGTAAAAAAAACACTCCCAACTGAACAAGTAGAAACAACAATGTGGTAGTAGTTGCTATAGTTGGAAAGATTTCTTTTCGTATATTTATTGATTTTAATATTGATTGATTGGATTGTAGGCTTAACAAGCCATTCATTGTTCCTCTTGCAAATAATTGAAAAAATAGTACACCGATAATCAGGTAAATCGCAAAGTCATCAATGACACTTTCACGTATGCTGCTAAAAACGACATATAAAATAAGAAAGATGAATAATGGTTCTATTGCGGACCAGATAAATCCAAGATGTGCTCCTTTAAATCGTAATTTTATATCAAGTATTGACAGATAAAGTATCAAGGATCTTTTAGCCCAAAGAGAAACTAGGGGTATATCATTTTTATTCAATATAGTCTCTGATGTATGTGGAAAAATTATGAAATATTAGTTTTGTTTTTAGAACTTTTTTGAGTCTAGAATTTAAGTTGTTAGACCAAATACTCTGATATTTTTCATCAATAGACCTCTGATTACACAAATAATGCGGGAAAGACAAAGTTTGTGAGCTGAAAATCACTCCAAAACAAGACTTGTGAGCACTTGATATTGTATTATGTGGAAATTATATCCGTTAATCATTAGTGTCCTTCCCCATCCATTTTGGGTTGCTTTTTCTGATCGCTTTTGTAACCTTTTTGTCTGCAAATGCCAAGAGTAAAGTGTCCATTGTCAATATCCAGAGAAAAGTAAAATCTTTGCTCGTTATAGTATCACATGTACTCATCCACAGAGTCACAGTATGGCAACGCTGCTTCTAGCGTTCTAAAGAAACGCTCCAGCTTGCCGTTTGTCTGTGGATGCATGATGTGGTGTCAAAATACTTTGGAACAACAAAATTCAAGATTGATATTCTTGATTATATTTATAGAAACCCTACAAGAGAGTTTATGCGTAATTGACTAAATCACGCCAACCATCTGAATTCCTTGCCTTTTTCTTCACATATAGTTAGCAAAGTGTTGCCCAGCACCTTTTGTATTTGTCTGGGTTTCTCATCTGATTGTATCATATCAGACACATTCTCTGCAGTGGGCAAAATGTGTTTTAATATCTCATCTACAAGTTTGATGTATCTACACACCGTGGTCTGATCAATACCAAACAATGCCCGCTAGTTGTCCTTGTGTAGCGTTTAATCTCTTTTTCATCAGTCCCAATAATAATGCATGTTCTAGATCAAGCTTGCATCTGTTTCCTGCATCCGATTCCCGTTTATTTGATTCAATAGAGTTTATGCGTAATCGACCAAAATAACAATCGAATTGTACGCATCAACTTGTTTACATTTGACACGATGGTAAACATTTCTCAGACGATAGGTTTAGATCCTGGTATATTTTTTGCTTTGATATGTCCCAATACGAAATGCTAGCTCCAAATCAATTGATAAAGCTGATTGAGAGCAAAGACAAGGCACTATATGAAAAGGACAGTGCACTATATGAGAAGGACAGTGCAATACATGAGAAGGACAAGATAATAGCAGAACAAGATGCATTATGGACTGCAACAAAGGCTAGGGAACGTAGATATCAAGGGAAAGAAGGTCGTGAATTTGCACACAAACTCGAGATATGTCACATCATAATGCCAACACCAGAACATTTGCATGCATTTACAGGATATCAAATAGACGATTTTTATTGGCTGTTAAAATATTTTAGAGAATTCATACTAGACTATCTAGATAAAATGCCGTTATTTGATATTAAATCAGGTAAACGAGTATCTGATGCAGGAAACAGATGCAAGCTTGATCCGGAACACGCATTACTAGTGGGACTGATGAAAAAGAGAACAAACGTTACACAAGGACAACTAGCAGCATTGTTTGGCATTGATCAGACCACGGTGTGCAGATATATCAAGCTTGTAGATGAGATATTGAAACAAATTTTGCCCACTGCGAAGAATATGTCTGATATAATACAATCAGATGAGAAACCCATACAACAAATACAAAAGGTGCTGGGCAACACCTTGCTAATTGATGGAACACATGTACCTGTACGAAGATCAGAGGATTCTGTGCAAAGAAATAAATCATACTCTGGCAAAAAGAAACGATTTACGTTCAACACAGAGATAATAACAAACAGCAAAGGAATCATAATTCACCAAACCAAAAGCTATCTTGGCAGTAATCACGATTTTAGCATATTCAAAAAAGAATCTGAATCAATCTTAAATGTAATAAAATTACTGACTGGAAGCAGTAAAACAAAGCTATACTCTGACAAGGGATTTTTAGGAATATCGGATTACCTTGATAACAACACGCAATCCATGCAACCTAAAAAGAGATCAAAGAATCGCCAACTAACAAAACGAGAACGGGTAAAAAACAGAAAGATGAACGGAATCAGAACTAGGGTGGAGCACACCATAGGTGACATGAAAACCTATGCAAGAATGGTTGATGCATATGATGGTACACTAGAAGAGTTTGAAACAGAGTTTAGCGTGGTAACAGGTCTTGTCAATCTGCGTACAATGTGGAAAAAGATACGGTCTAGATGGAAAAAGGGTGAACCGCCACCGCCATGGACCGTATATTTTGATTAGATATATGGTAAAATATCACAATGCTACGCTGTGCGTATTTTCACAAGCTGATTATTTTGCATGTTTAATAATTTATTTTGTATTTTTTGTACAAGTTTGACTGACTTTAATTTTGAGATGTATGATTTTGTTAGAGTTTGTAACTATATGTGAAGAAAAAGACAAGGAATTCAGATGGTTGGCGTGATTTAGTCAATTACGCATAAACTCTAATATCAAATAACGGTATTTTATCGAGTATGAATTCTCTAATGTTTTAACATCCAAGAAAAATTATCAAACTGATATCCTGTAAATGCATGCAAATGCTCTGGTGTTGACATTATGATATGGCATATCTCTAGTTTGTGTGCAAATTCACTACCTTCTCTTCCTTGATAACTACGTTCCCTGGACTTTGCAGTCAATAGTGCATCTAGTTCTGCCATTATCTTGTCCTTTTCATATAGCGTCTTGTCTTTGCTCTCTATCAGCTTTATCAATTGATTTGGAGATAGCTTTTCGTATCTGGACATATCAAAGCAAAGAATATGCCCGGATCTAAATCTATCGTCTGAGAAATATTTACCATCGTGTCAAATGTAAACAAGTTGATGCAATGTCGATTGTTGTTTGTTATTTTGGTCGATTACGCATAAACTCTAATTAACAAATTTATATGATTGTCAATTTTATTTTAATTATTGAAAATTGGAATTGATGCTCAAGCGTTACAAACTAAAAATTCAAAAGACAGGTGTATTAACAGATATTCTGAAAATTTGATTAATGAAATTATTCGATTAAATTCAACTGATAATTTCATCATATTTCTTAATCAAAACTATGAAAATTACACCAAACTGAGAATTAACAACGAGATGATTATTCCACTAACATATGTTAAACTAAAAAATTCTTATGAACGAATTATTAATGAAATTGGACAGTTGCTTTTGTATGCTAAACATGACATGGATATTTTGCAGATAATGAGTACTGCAGAAGGATCTTCATGTGATTTACCTATAACAAACAAGTTTGTAGATCGTTTACACTCAAAATTGTGTACTCTAATTCACGATCTAATTCCTTTACATTATGAAGATCATTATTTTTTAAATTCTGATTTTAAATCTAAATATTTTAAACAATTAAAAACATTATATGATTCTGACATTTTATTTGCTGTATCTGAAGCAACTAGATGTGACGCAATTAATTTACTTGGAATTCATCCTGATAAAATCATCACAATTTATGGTGGAATGTCCGATAAATTTTTTAAAATACCATTATTAGATGAAAAACAAATTTCTAAAATCAAGAAAAAATATTCAATAAAAAGTAAATTTGTTCTATATACTGCCGGTATTTATTTCCATAAAAATATTGAAAAATCAATAATTGCTTTTTCAAAACTTGATCCAACCTTACTGGAAGATCTTTCTTATGTCATTGTTTGTGAAATAAATAAATCCGATAAAATCCGCCTTGCAAAACTTGCAAAAGATCATGATCTTTTTAATAATATCATTTTTACGGGATACATATCTGATGATGAATTAAATGTACTATACAATTCATGTGACGCATTTTTTTTCCCTTCACTTATAGAAGGATTGGGTATTCCCATCCTAGAAGCTATGAAATGCGGTTCTCCTGTAATTGGGAGTAATGCCTCAAGCATTTCTGAATTAATAAACAATCCAAAATTTACTTTTAATCCAAATGATGAAGATGAAATGCATCTGTTACTGAATAAAATTTTGACAAATTCTACTTTTAGAAATGAATCCATCCAGAATTCTCTTAAACAAATTACTCAATACTCTTGGGAGAAATCTGCTAAAAAAGTTATTTCAGTTTATTCCACTCTTGAAATCGCAAAAAATAAAGATCTAATCAAGTTTAAACCAAAAATAGCTTTTTTTTCACCATTGCCTCCGATTAAATCTGGAATTTCCTATTACAGTTCTAATCTTTTGCCACTTCTCTCAAAATATTGGGATATTGATATCTTTATTGATGATGATTATTCTTGTGATGTGTCAATAATTAGTTCAAATTTTAATATATTTTCATTTCGTGATTTTGAAACATTAAACCGGAAAAAATCATATGATTCTATAATATATCAAATTGGTAACTCTGATTGCCACATCTACATGTTTGATATATTGAAAAAATTTCCTGGAATAGTTGTATTACATGATGCCTATTTGAGTGGTGTGCTTTATTGGATGACTGCTAGAATAGGAAAACAAGATGAATTCATTGAAGAAGTAATCTACTCTCATGGTGAATCAGGCCGAAAAATGGTTGACAAAGCAAAAAAAGGATTAATTCCTTGGTCTGATCTAATTTGGAATCTACAAATTAACAAAAGAATTTTGGATAATGCAACTCACATTATTCTTCATTCTGATTGGGATAGAAAAAAGATTCTAGAAGTTAACCCTCACTTTGATAAAAAAATTTCATTGATTCACCAACCTGCACCACTAAAAGAATTCAACAATAAATCTGTCATAAAAAACCAACTTGGTTTTTCTGATGATGAATTTCTAATTTGCTCATTTGGGTTTGTTGTTGAAACAAAAAAAATAGATGCCGTAATTAAAAATATCTCAAATTTTCTAAAATCACATAAAGCAAAATATTTGATTGTTGGTGAAATGGATGTTGCTTATGGCGTCAAAATTATTAAAATTATAAAAGATTTAAAATTAGAAAAAAAAATTATAATTACAAATTTTATTGATGAAAAAAAATATCTTGATTATGTCCAAATATGTGATCTTTGTATTTCTCTACGTACTAAAACAAGAGCTGGAACTTCAGCAGCTATTAATCACTCTTTAGGTGCAGGAATACCTACAATTATCTCTGATGTAGAACCCTTTAATGAGTTTCCAGATGACATCGTAATCAAACTTAAATCATCTGAAGAAGAAAAACTAGATGAAATATTGTCAAATTTTTATGATTCTAGAACTGAACTCTCTAAATTAGGCCAAAAGGGAAAAATGCATGCTAAAAATTTTCTCTCAAAAGATGCATGTGTTGGTAAATATATAAAAATAATTGATGATTTTCTTTTAAAGAAAAATAATCTACAACAATGAGAATTACATTTCTAGTCCAAGGTTATCTGAACGAATAACGGTTCACAATATGGCAACTAGGATTTCAGGTATGAATCAACCTTTACGTCTAAATCATCTAGAACAATTGGATGTTCTAGGCATAAAACATGCTAACTGCTAACTATGAAGAAAAAGGCAAAGAATTCAGATAGCATAAAGAATGAATTTGGCAGATCAAATATTCGTAAATCGTCTTCAAAGAGACCAATTCCAAAGAAACAGATTAGGGATAAATCAGGAGATATCAGAGTTTACGCGTAATTGACTAAATCACGCCAACCATCTGAATTCCTTAGAGTTTATGCGTAATTGACCAAAATAACAAACAACATTCAACTTGTACGTATCAACTTGTTCACATTTGATATGATAGTAATAGACCTTTTGCGTAATTAGGGTAATTTTTTTCAACATTCGATATTTTGTGTAGTTTTATGCCTAAAAATCCAAAATTTCAGAATAATCCGAGAAATTATCTTCTAAAACCACGTCTAGGAATAATTACGCAGTATGTCTAATGATTTTGTTTGAGTATTGTTGTAATAGTTGGCGTGGTTTAGTCAATTACGCATAAACTCTCTTGCCTTTTTCTTCACATATAGTTACAAACTCTAACAAAATCATACATCTCAAAAAAGTCAGTCAAACTTTACAAAAAATACAAAATAAATTATTCAACATGTAAAATAATCATCTAGTGAAAAAATGCACAGCGTAGCATTGCGATATTTTACCATACATCTAATCAAAATATGCAGTCCATGACGGTGGAGGCATATGCCCTTTTTCCATCCATGCCGTATCTTTTTCCACATTGTACGCAAAATGACAAGACCTGTTACCACGCTAAACTCTGTTTCAAACTCTTCTAGTGCACCATCATATACATCAACCATTCTTGCATGGGTCTTCATGTCCCCTATGGTGTGCTCCACCATCTCTGACACTTTATCTTTCTGTTTCTTGTCCGTTCTTGTTCTGTCAGTAGGCGATTCCTTGGTTTCTTTTTAGGTTGAATGGATTGCGTGTTCTTATCAAGATAATCTGATATTTCCTAAAAATCCCTTATCCGAGTATAGCTTTGTTTTACTGCTTCCAGTCGGTAATTTTATTATATTAAAGATTGGTACATATATTTTTTTGAATATGCCAAAATCATGACTAGTGCCAAGATATCTCTGGGTTTGGTGGATTATGATTCCTTTGATGTTTGTTATTATCTCTGTGTTGAACGTGAATCGTTTCTTTTTACACGAGTATGATTTCTCGCTTTGCACAGAATCCTCTGATCTTCGTACAGGTACATGTATTCCATCAATTAGTAAAGTGTTGCCCAGTACCTTTTGTATTTGTTATCTGGGTTTCTCATCTGATTGTATCATATCAGACACATTCTATGCAGTGGGCAAAATGTGTTTTAATATCTCATCTATACCAGAAATCCTAAGTCTTTTCAATTAATTGTTCTTGCAAAATATCGATACATGTCAAGATCAAACTTGTGTGTTCTCAGATATTTCATAACTGTATATCTCATTTCATGAATTGACTCATAAAATTCTGATTGAACATTATCATGTTTACACTGTCTCCAAATTTCTTCTATCATACTCAAATGTGGGGAACCTCTTGGAAGATATGCCAGTTTGACATTCTTGTTATTTTTCAAATATCTTTTTGTATCATTGGATGTGTGTTGTGACGCTCGCTCAACAATAACAAATATTTTTCCAAATTTTTTCTGAGCTTTTTTCAAATAATCAACAAATGATATGGAATTGAATTTTTTATATGATCTAAAAAAGCTTTGATTAGCATCACTTGTCATTCCATAAACTAGAAATCTTTTATGTGATCCTCTCCATCGTATAATCATTCGCTCATTTACATCTACCCAGTATTTCTTGCCAAGGCGCACATCATCTGTGAATACGGATTCATCTTGAATTAGTATTGTAAAACCCATCCTCTTTTGCTTTTTTTATGCGTAAAATGATGCGTAAATACCACATGTAACATGCAGCCTTTGAAGCAGCACTCACATGCAGTTTTTGTGGAACCTTTGGTTTCAAATTCCAACTGTGCACAAGACGACACACATGAGTGATGTGATATATGATTCCTGTTCTATCAAATATGAACCGCATTAGTTTCTTTGGAGTCATGCCTCCTGAAAGTTTTTTGAATAATTTTTCTATCTTTAGTAATTTTGTGTGGAATTAATGGTGAACGGCCGGAACGAGGAAGATCTTCCAGACCATTCAGTCCAAACTCTTCAAATCTATCTAACCAGTTCCGTACACATTGATATGTATAAAACATCTCTTTGGCAGTTTCAGCAATAGTGTGTTCATTGATTTTAATCATGCATATTGCGTGCAGTCTTTCTTTTTTGCGATTGTTTTTTTCTTTTTTATATGCCTGGATTAACCCGTCATTTGTGATGTTCATGAAATAGTTGCTACACTACTGATCAATAAGTGTTACTAATTGTTTTTGAAAAATTGAAAAGACTTATGCTATGGGGTACTTAGTTGCATAACTTTTGATTTATTTATTGAATATACCTCACATCAAGATGTATTTCTAATCAAAATGACAAACTCGGTCTGTAATTTCTATGACATATCAAAATCTAAACTTGAAGATTAGTCTTGAACTAAATTCATGTCATTGTAGGAATGTCACAAAACAAATTGTAAACATGTACTTTTATTTGAATTTCCTGTACAATGTTTTCCCATTTTCTAGAGTGAACAGCACTGCCAAACAATCTCTTAAAGGATGAAAAAACAACTTTGGATATCCATCGCTGACCATAACGTACTCTTTTTTTTCCATCTATCACGGTTTTTCTTTCTTTTGTTTATACTAATTTCGGTTATCTTGGAGTTTTTATTTCTGCCAAGCTGTTCACATACTATTTTGTTACGTGCAGGATGACCATATCTAACTTGAGTATCTATTCTGACTTTGATTCTTGGTGTTACATTATTCGCTGCACAATATTTGAAATTCTCCTTTGAATCATATGCGCCATCTGCATAAATTACCACATTCTTTTTAATTGTGTCAATCTGGGTCAGTGCACTTTTAAGTAGTTTTTTAAATTGTGGTGCGTCTCCTTCTTCATCAGTTGTGACATGTACGGCTAGAATCTTGCGTGTTTTCACATTAATGAGAAAATGTATTTTGATAAATCCTCGCTGTACACTCCATTTAACACGTAACCACTCTCCTCGTTCATTTGGTTGCACTCCACTACTATCAGTGGAAAGTAGAATCGTGTTGTCTTTATCACATGGTATCTTGTCTGAATTTAGCTTTATCTCTAGATTGTTTATTCTGCGATATATCGTGGTATGATCTGGTGAGTCATCCCCTAGAACATCTTGTGCTATTCCCTGACATGCACGGTATGATATACCTGTCATACATTTGATTAATGCAAGTAGCTCAAAGATTCCATCTGCATATTTGAATCGTCTGCCATTTTTTGCCTTGTTTTTCTCTTTTACTTCTTTGGACCATGTTTTAGATTTTTTGAAATTCAAATGTTTGCCAATTTGGATGTATTTTAAATCACTCATGAATATGACCCTTCCTGTAATGGATAGTATTGTGAATGCACAACAACGGTGATAATTCCACAATACAACGATAACCATATTATCCAGTATATCCTAGTCAAGATAGATCATCGCCTGTTTGTTGTTGTTCATAACTCAGCATTCATTTGGCGGTGATCTAAATCTTTGCATTGCAAATTTGAAATGTTCTTAGAATTCTAAATTAGGTAGGTTGTGCAACTAAGTACTATGTGGTATACATGACTCGCAAGGTTATGCAAAAGATTACTGATTCACAAAAAGACAAGATGCTATCGGGTAATTGTGAGGTGGATGAACTGTATATGCATAGTGGACTGAAAGGAAAAAACTATCACAATATCATCATATCATCAGAAAGACTGCCAAGAAGACGTGCAGTAAAACCACCACCTAGACGTGGCAAGTTTGATCAAGATTTCCAGATGATTTTGTGCTATCATCAAAGAGGTGGCGATACTATCTTTGCGGTACCTCAAAAGTATCCATCCATTACAAGCCTTGTTTGTATGATAATATCAAGAGGATCTCGCATCAACACAGACGAGTATAAAGTGTATCATTCTTTAGAGTCTTTGGGTATGAACATAATACCGTAAATCAGTCTCAAGGAATGCAAGGGATAATGTGCATACCAACAACTGTGAGTGCAGAACCGCACTTTTTAGACTGTGGATGGTATAGCACAGAAGAGTCAAAAGTTTAACTTGGAATCACATGTCCAAACGTTTGCATTTTTGCACAACATGAGAAAGCAAGATGATTATTCAAAGTTCACCAAAATAACTTCAGTTCTTTATATAGCAACAAAATTCTACATTAAGAGCGTTTTTAATTAATTCCATAAGAGTATCGTATTTTCTGTCAGGTACGGGAAACGTCATTACATGTCCATTTCTCTTGTATATTCCAAACACCAGTGTCTTGCCTTCGACACCCCATCCGCGCTTTCCTTTATGATGTCCGCCAAACATCGCCTCATCAAGTTCCAGCTTGCCAGATAACTTGAGATTGACCAATGATACATCGTATATTGCTTCGCGAAATATTCTAAATGTGTGCTCTTGTTTTGAGGCTTGTTTTTGTATAGAATCGTATCCTGTATGCTGGAACTCCAAGTGAGAACAAGTAAAGAAGATGTACAATAATGTTCAGAGGAATTCTGATTCTGGCAAGATATGTTCCAGTAAAATCATCAAACTTGTATCTGCATTTTTTACATGCGTATCGGCCGGTGACATGATTGATGTCTCTGCACTGACATCTTGGACAAATCCGTCTTCCTTGCCATCTTTCGTGACAAAAAGTGACCCTACTTTTTGTTACGCTATTTGCTAGTTTGATCGGATCAATCTCAGGCACAACCTAGGCACGAATGATTTGAAAATATTCCTTGTTATTTGTTCCAAATGAGGAGGGGTATTACTAACAAAAAGAGGTTTTGGGATAACATAAAGATGCGTCTTGATAGAGTCTATCCACATGCCATTATTACCAGTAAGTGAGATTTTTATGTCACATTCAAGTGATTTTACGTGTTTGGAGAGATGAACCACATTCTAGGCACACAACAGCACCAAAAGATCGAAAGGATTATTAACCATTCTTAATTGTCTACAGTATGAAGACACACCTAAGCGCAATGGTGCTTGTAACAGCAGCTATTGTTATGAGTTCATCGATGGCCGCGTATGGCGTTATCACCCATAATGAGGATGTAGAAGTTCAGGACACTATTGATGCTGGAACTCGTTTGGCACTAAGAGCTACTAGTGGTGAAGCTACTTTTATCTTTGCCAATCTTAACTCAACTGCCAATGCACCAGAAGAAATATGGAGATTTAGAGTCCAACCAAGTACAGATGGATTGTCATTTGTTAATGTGAGGCCTAATAGTCAGGAAATGTTCCGAATTACTACTGGTGGCGACTTATTCCTAGTTGGTAACATAGTTCCACACCCAGGATCTGCCAACCAAGACATTTGCATTGGTAAATGTTAGGTTGTATTTTTCCTTTTTTTATTTTTTAAAAATTTGGTGTTTGTACCAGCTACACCCAACATGTGTCTCGACAAGACGAAATCACGATTTCTATTGTTGTATATCCATTCCATTTCTGATGTACAATAAGAATTTGTTTGGATTTACAGTAGAGTTTATGCGTAATCGACCAAAATAACAAACAGCAATCGACTTTGCATCAACTTGTTCACATTTGACACGATGGTAAATATTTCTTCGACGATAGATTTAGATCCGGGCATATTCTTTGCTTTGATATGTCCAGATACGAAAAGCTAGCTCCAAATCAATTGATAAAGCTGATAGAGAGCAAAGACAAGACGCTATATGAAAAGGACAAGATAATGGCAGAACTAGATGCGCTATGGACTGCAAAGTCCAGGGAACGTAGTTATCAAGGAAGAGAAGGTAGTGAATTTGCACACAAACTAGAGATATGCCATATCATAATGTCAACACCAGAGCATTTGCATGCATTTACAGGATATCAGTTTGATAATTTTTCTTGGATGTTAAAACATTAGAGAATTCATACTCGATAAAATACCATTATTTGATATTGAATCAAATAAACGGGAATCGGATGCAGGAAACAGATGCAAGTTTGATCCAGAACACGCATTATTATTGGGACTGATGAAAAAGAGATCAAACGTTACACAAGGACAACTAGCTGGGCATTGATCAGACCACGGTGTGTAGATACATAAAGCTTGTAGATGAGATATTAAAACACATTTTGCCTACTGCATAGAATGTGTCTGATATGATACAATCAGATGAGAAACCCAGACAACAAATACAAAAGGTACTGGGCAACACTTTACTAATTGATGGAATACATGTGCCTGTACGGAGATCAGAGGACTGCAAAGAAAGTAATCACACTCTGGCAAAATAAAACAATTTACGTTCAACTCAATGATAATAACAAACCCCAAAGGAGTCATAATCTACCAAACCAAGAGCTATCTTGACACTAGTCATGATTTTGGCATATTCAAAAAAATATATGTACCAATCTTTAATATAATAAAATTATCGACTGGAAGCAGTAAAACAAAGCTATACTCTGAGCAGGGATTTTTAGGAAATATCAGATTACCTTGATAAGAACACAATCGCAAGAGTTTAGGTTGAGCACGAATTTTAGATGTTCTAGTCAGGAGACCTAAACTCTTACGATCTTTGTTCTACCCGATTCATTCTTTATGCTATCTGAATTCCTTGCCTTTTTCTTCACATATAGTTAGCAAAGAACATGTTTTATGTCTGTAATGTCCAACCATTCTAGCGAATTTAGGCGTAGAGGTTGATACATACAAATATTTAATCCAAGCATACAAAAATGAAAAGAACGCCAAAATAAAAGATAAGAGATTATATGCGTAATTGACTAAACCACACCTAGTACAACAAAACTCAAACTAGATCATTAGACGTGTTGCGTAATTATTTCTAGGTACGATTTTTAGAAGGTAATTTTTCAGATTATTCTGAAATTTTGGATTTTTAGGCATAAAATTACACAAAACATCGAATGTTGAAAAAAACCACTCTAATTATGCAAAAGGTCTATTCATCATATTAAATGTGAACAAGTTGATGCGTACAAGTCGATTACTGTTTGTTATTTTGGTCAATTACGCATAAACTCTAACGTTTGTTTGTATTTTTAGTCGATTTTGAGTACATCAGTGTTAACTGTACAGAGTAATTAATTTTTATACAATAGTAGACTGGAAATATTATGAGTAGTGAAAACACAATTTTCAAAATAGAAAAAAAAATAAGAAATTACTACACGGAGATTTTAGAATTTGAGCCGGATCAATCAACCCTTGAATTTTATAAAGAAAAAATTTCCAATAATCAAATAAAATTGGAAGAGATTCCAATTATTCTTAAAAACTCTAATTCTTATAAAGAGTTGCAAAAAGAAAAAATAAAATCAAAAGAATATACCCCTATGATTAAAAAACCCATTTTAATTTTTGGTGTTCCACGTTCAGGTACAACTTTATTGTATGAAACATTGTGTTATCATCCAGACTTGGCTTGGTTTTCTCATCATGATATAAAGAATTGGATACCAAAAGATGAGCAAGAGCGGGTTACAAAGTACCTGATAAAATTACGTGATGAAAATAAAAATAAAAGAGTACCAATGGGTGAAAATAAACTGTTGGTTTTTGGCACTTTATTGGAAAAACCATTAGAACATACTGATAAAATTCCAACTGAGGCAGAAACTTTTTGGCGTAAATTTTTTGGTTTCAATTTTATTAAAAGAGTTTCTGTTGGAATGCAGGGCAAAATCCGAGAAGATGTAGCGATATTTCTTCAAAAGGAAAAAAAGAATAGATTCTTGAATAAAGCTCCTCAGAATTGCATGAGGCTACATGCGTTAAAGCAGTGCTTCCCTGATGCCAAATTTATCAATATCCATAGAGACCCAAGACAAGTAATCTCTTCTATGATTCAGAAGGAAAAAGAGGAAGGTAAATTTGACACAGGAATAATGATTAAAAATAGCGACATGTTTAATTCTTTGGGGTATGTTGAAAAATGGGCGTGGCAATACAAGGAAATTACTGAACATATCCATGATTTTTCAAAAACTATGAATGCTGAAAATTTCTTGAATGTCTATTATGAAGAATTAACAAGAGACCCTGTTCAAACTTTAGACAAAATTTTGAAGTTTTGTGAGCTTAGAAGTGAAGGAATTATAGGAGACATGATTCCAACGATACATGCTACCTCAACTAAATGGAAAAAAAATCTAACCGATGAGGATCAAAAAAATATATTCCAAATTCTCGAACCGATCATTCAAGCAATGAATTATCCCTACAAACTATAATTTTTGGCGTATGGATCAACAGAGTTTATGCGTAATTGACTAAATCACGCCAACCATCTGAATTCCTTACCTTTTTCTTCACATATAGTTACAAACTCTAACAAAATCATACATCTCAAAAAAGTCAGTCAAACTTTACAAAAAATACAAAATAAATTATTCAACATGTAAAATAATCATCTAGTGAAAAAACGCACAGCGTAGCATTGCGATATTTTACCATACAACTAATCAAAATATGCAGTCCATGACGGTGGAGGCATATGCCCTTTTTCCATCCATGCCGTATCTTTTCCCACATTGTACGTAGATTGACAAGACCTGTTACCACGCTAAACTCTGTTTCAAACTCTTCTAGTGCACCATCATATACATCAACCATTCTTGCATGGGTCTTCATGTCCCCTATGGTGTGCTCCACCATCTCTGACACTGTTTATCTTTCTGTTTCTTACCTGTTCTCGTTCTGTCAGTTGGTAACTCTTTGATTTCTTTTTAGGTTGAATGGATTGTGTTCTTATCAAGGTAATCTGATATTTCCTAAAAATCCCTGCTCAGAGTATAGCTTTGTTTTACTGCTTCCAGTCGATAATTTTATTATATTAAAGATTGGTACATATATTTTTTTGAATATGCCAAAATCATGACTAGTGTCAAGATAGCTCTTGGTTTGGTAGATTATGACTCCTTTGGGGTTTGTTATTATCATTGAGTTGAACGTAAATTGTTTTATTTTGCCAGAGTGTGATTACTTTCTTTGCACAGAGTCCTCTGATCTCCGTACAGGCACATGTATTCCATCAATTAGTAAAGTGTTGCCCAGTACCTTTTGTATTTGTTGTCTGGGTTTCTCATCTGATTGTATCATATCAGACACATTCTATGCAGTGGGCAAAATGTGTTTTAATATCTCATCTACAAGCTTTATGTATCTACACACCGTGGTCTGATCAATGCCCAGCTAGTTGTCCTTGTGTAACGTTTGATCTCTTTTTCATCAGTCCCAATAATAATGCGTGTTCTGGATCAAACTTGCATCTGTTTCCTGCATCCGATTCCCGTTTATTTGATTCAATATCAAATAATGGTATTTTATCGAGTATGAATTCTCTAATGTTTTAACATCCAAGAAAAATTATCAAACTGATATCCTGTAAATGCATGCAAATGCTCTGGTGTTGACATTATGATATGGCATATCTCTAGTTTGTGTGCAAATTCACTACCTTCTCTTCCTTGATAACTACGTTCCCTGGACTTTGCAGTCCATAGCGCATCTAGTTCTGCCATTATCTTGTCCTTTTCATATAGCGTCTTGTCTTTGCTCTCTATCAGCTTTATCAATTGATTTGGAGCTAGCTTTTCGTATCTGGACATATCAAAGCAAAGAATATGCCCGGATCTAAATCTATCGTCGAAGAAATATTTACCATCGTGTCAAATGTGAACAAGTTGATGCAAAGTCGATTGCTGTTTGTTATTTTGGTCGATTACGCATAAACTCTCGTATATCTGATCCGTTGTATCTTTTTGTGTTTTAATTTTGAATATCCCATGGCATTATTCAACATCTCTGAGAATTGATTATACAAGTTGTCAGCTGATGGTTTTTTTGATTTATTTGCCTTACATCTTGATTCTGTAGATGTGCAGTACATCTGTCTCTTGTTTTTGGCAAATATTCTAACATGTGGTTTCCATCCATCAGAAACTATAATTCCTCTAAAATCACCCGTGTTCTTTTAGAATATTTGCCCCTCTACTGTACACTAACATGTTGAGCTTCTGTATCATTTCTTGCAATCCACACCCAATGTTTGTCATCAATTGGGTTATTTGGTTTCATCAAATTATACTACAGATGTGTTAATTTTGTGCCTAATCTCATCACATAATGGCTTCAAAAGTATCTGATCTGTCTGCAAAATTGATTGTACTATATTATTGCTGATATGTAATTCATTTTGTCCTTGGAATGATTCTCAGATTGTGTTGTATGGCATTCTTTTTGAAAACATGTTTACTATGCTCTGATTACGGAACACTAATTTCTAAATAATATGTCAATTCATTGCACTCATAATCTATTAAACCATGACTGATGGCTAGTATTCAAGCATGCTATTAAAAGATGTTATAAATTCAGATGTCTCGTTCAAACAAAAATGTAGTAATCTGCAAAATTTCATTAAATATTACATTAATCTACAAAAAGGATTAAGAAATAAATCCATTTTTGCATTAGAGACATCTGAATCAGAAGATTTGCTTGAACTCAGAAAAGAACTCTCTAAAGAAAAAAAACTGCTTCAAGAGGTATTTTCAAACAATGTTAAATCATTTTTAGAAAAACATAATCTCAAGAAAAGATTAAGTTTCCATTCAAAAGAGGACTTTCTTCAAGTGGGTTTGAATAGCATTTTTTTAGATGAACCGATCAAAAGTATTTGGACAACAGGCAAGGCGTTATTTTATCTGCCAACAAACAAAAAAACCAGACAGGTTGAATGTGAAATTTTTTCATTGATTCCAACTAGTGTCTGTATAAAGTTTGAAAACACATATTCAAAAAAGATTTTCATATCAAAATTAAGTACAAAAAAAATAAAATTCAACATAATCCAAAATCTTGAATCAGAACAGGTCTCAGAAATATCCATAGAATCTGAAAAGAGATGGATTTCCAGTATTCTTACAAACAAGGGTAATGACATACCTTTGGGTGTATGGATTAAATCAATAGAAATTACAGATTAGGTTTTTGAACCGTATTGGAACATATGGTCTTAAATGTTTCAAAAACAGAATTTTCGGTGTATGGAATGGATTTTTGTTGCCCATTTCTTCCTAGTTTCACACACATATCTGAATTGGAAAACAGATTCATTATTTCACAAGCTAGTTTTTCAATGTCACCAAATTTTACCAAAATTCCATTTTTGTGATCATCAATTAATTCTCTGGAAGTAGGTATGTTGCAGGCAATAACAGGTTTTTGATGTGACCAAGCTTCTATGTAAACTAGTCCTAGAGATTCACTTTTTGACGGTAACGCAAATACATCACAAATTTCAAAGGACAAGTGTTTTTCGTAATCATTTAATATTTTGAAATGAATTATTTTGGATTTAATTGAATTGGATAATTTTGTATAGTACTCTGTAAAATCTTTTGTTTCGGATCCAATTATGATGAGAACTGAATTTTTCTGGATTTTCCACACCTTTTTCATAGCCTCAATTACGTGAATTATGCCTTTCACAAAAGATTTGGAACCAATATAGAGTAAAATTTTTTGATTATTTTTTATTCCCAATTTTTTCTTATAATCTGATATTTCAGAATCAGATATTATCTGAGACTTTACAGGTACCTTGATTTGCTTAATTTTTTTAACATCTATACCGTTATCTACCAGGATAGATTTTTCTCTGTCTGTCAGAACAAGCACAGAATCAGAATTTTCTAATAAAGACAATCTAAATCCATTCAGATAAAGACTAGGGAATTTTTCATGAATTAACGGTATTGTAATCAAAGGAATTTTCCATTTCTTTGATGCAACAAATGCAGGAAGTATATGATCGTATGGAAATGCACTAGCAACTATCAGATCAAAATCGATTTTGGAGACAACTAATTTCTTCCACAGAGAAACACTAAAGGGTCCGGGGTAACTAGTTGCAAAGGTTAAACCATCTGATACTGAATTTGGTATCTCTTTTAAAGAAATAAAGTCAAATCTTTTGACATTCTCTGAAGATTCAGTTTCAATTAGATCTTTTTTGTTCCAAAATGAATCAATGCTGTTTGCATTTGTTGTATAAACTGTTACATTGTGATTTTTGGATAAATATTCTACAAACGATTTAATTATATTCTCTGATCCTCCAATAACAGGATGATATCTTTGAATCAAAAAAAGTATTTTCATGGATACCTCACATCAGCTTTTAATCTATTTTACTTGTCTGATTACTGTTAATGTACCATTTGAGGGTGTTCTCTAGTCCTTTTTCTATGGAAAATTTGGGCTTCCAACCAAGTCTTTTTAATTTCTTTGAATCTGAAACAATGTTGTTGACATCATTTTTACGCAGGTTATCTTTGCTTGGTCTTAACGGAGTGTTTATGCCGGATATTTTTTTAAAAAGAACATACAAATCCAAAATAGAAATACTTTTTCCAGAACCAACATTAAACGAATTAAATCCAGATGTTTTTTTTAGGATTAATCCTATGGCACTAGTTACATCATCTATGTAAATAAAATCTCTTTTTGATTTGAGATTTCCCAATGTTATTACATCACTTGTAAATAATTGAGAGATTATCCTAGATGTCACCAAATGATCGGGGCTGTTTGGACCAAAAACTGAGAACAGTCTTACAACAGAAATATCAAGATTGTATGATCTTGAATAGCACTCACAAAGAATTTCTCCCATGAGTTTACTTGAAGAATAAACAGAGTTGGGATTTTTGGGATGGTTTTCATTTATTGGAATTTTTACAGGTATGCCAAAAACATGACTTGTACTCAAAAATATAAATTTCAAATTTCTTTTTTTAGCTATCTCAAGCATATTCTGTGTTCCTTGCAAATTTACATCAAAACATTTTGCAGGATTATTTTGACAGTATATCACATCGGTGATTGCAGCAAGATGTATGATGTAATCAATTTTTTTTGGAATATCTTTATCAGAAATCTTTTTGATATCTTTTTTGATTTGTTGAATCTTTGATGTCTTGGAGAAATTATTTGATATGCCTATAATGCTAAATTCTTTTTCTAGTGACTTTACCAAGTGGGTTCCAATAAAACCATCATGCCCTGTGATTAGGATATTTCTCATAAGGTACTGTGGACTGCTCTCCAAATAAAGGTGATTATAAAATATCTGCCACCAGGATATGATCAAGCAATAATGAGAAAGCATCTGTATCTCTGCTGATTTGCCTGCATTTCATCTCTTCTCAAAATGTCATACTCTAAATGGTTGTCGTAATCCAACTCTTTGAACTGCTCATATCTGCCAAGACTACATCAGAGCAGATACAAAGCTGCAAGACAGCCCTGAAAGCATTTGATACAATCTGCTTCTCAATACTTGAGGGACAGCCCCAGATACTAGAGGGGATACAAGTGAAGCGACAAGTGATCTTTTCTCACGAATGTCAGAACCTGCACTGTCTTTTAGAGCCAGTCAAGTAATCCGAATAGTCGATGTATCCAAGACAGGTTATGACTTCCATAATTTGACAAAACCTTGTACATTAAGGAGATGAAATGCCGATACACTCACAGAGATTGTGATCTCTGAATTATTGTTGAGATACATATTGGGGGATGTAAGAGTTTAGGTTGAGCACGAATTTTAGAGGTTTTAGTCAGGAGACCTAAACTCTTACTGGGGGATGTGTCTAATCACCTTAGTTTATATAAAATACAAAAAACAGTACACAAATGGTTAAAAAAGCACTAATCACCGGGATAACCGGTCAGGATGGTGCATATCTTGCAAAGTTTTTGTTAAAGAAAAATTATCGTGTGTTTGGAACATATAGAAGGCTGTCAACTCCTAATTTTTGGAGATTGCATCACTTGGATATTTATGATAAAGTAAAGATGTATCCTGCAGATATTACAGATTCAAGATCAATTTCAGAGACACTAAGAAAAACATATCCTGATGAAGTATACAACCTTGCAGCTCAAAGTTTTGTAGGAGTATCATTTGATCAGCCAATATACACATGTAACATCACAGCATTAGGGGTAATTAGGATGTTAGAAGAAATCAAAAAAGTGAACGATAAAATAAAATTCTATCAAGCATCATCAAGTGAAATGTATGGAAGTGAAAAATCTGCAACTAAAAATGAAGAGACCTCTTTTTATCCGTCTAGTCCATATGCAATTTCAAAGCTATATGCATTTTGGTCAGTTAATATATACAGAAAGGCGTACGGAATGCATGTAAGTAATGGTATTTTGTTTAATCATGAATCAAGCCTAAGAGGTTTGGAGTTTGTTACACGAAAAATTTCAAACGGTGTTGCAAAAATTTCTCTTGGATTATCAAAGGAATTAAGGTTGGGCAATCTTTTAGCAAAGAGGGATTGGGGATTTGCACCAGAATATGTTGAAGGGATGTGGATGATGTTACAACAAAAAAATCCAGACGACTATGTATTGGCTACAAATGAATCACATACCATTAAAGATTTCGTAAACGAGGCCTGTAAAATAGCAGCAGTCTCACCAAAAAAGATAAAATCTACCAAGGAAAATTTCAGACCGTTTGATGTTCTAGACCTTAAAGGTGATTATAATAAAGCAAAGAGGAAGATAGGGTGGAATCCAAAGACCAAATTTAAAAAATTAGTCAAAATCATGGTAGAAGAAGATATTTCACGTTGGGGGCGATGGTTAAAAGGAGATTATTTTCCATGGGATGCCTTTACATCAGGTGAGGATTCTCTGATAATTTCTAAATCTAGAAAATAATCTGATAAAAATAATCGTATGAATCAAGCAAAGAACATGTTTTATGCCTATAACGTCCAACTAATTTAGTGGATTTAGGTAACTGTCTACAGTTTTGAAGTATTACGCACAAGATATGTCAAAACAGGTTATTTTTTTGACACAAACACGAGGAACTTCAAAACTGTAGACAATTACGGATTTAAGCGTAGTGGTTGATACATACAAATAATCAAATCATGGAAAATGTGGTTGTATGTTGTTTACGCTCTTAATGTAGAATTTTGTTGCTATATAAAGAACTGAGATTATTTTGACAAACTTTGAATAATCATCTTGCTTTCTCATGTTGTGTAAGAATGCAAACGTTTGGACATGATTCCAAGTTAAACTTGTTGACTCTACTGTGCTATACCATCCACAGTCTAAAAAGTGCGGTTCTGCACTCACAGTTGTTTGTATGCGCATATCATCCCTTGCATTCCTTGAGACTGATTTACTGTATGATGATGTTCATACCCAAAGACTCAAGAATGATACACTTTATACTCGTCTGTGTAGATGTGAGATCCTCTTGATATTATCATACAAACAAGGCTTGTAATGGATGGATACTTTTGAGGTACCGCAAAGATAGTATCGCCGCCTCTTTGATGATAGCACAAAATCATCGGGATATCTCGATCAAACTTGCCATGTCCAGGTGGTGGTTTTACTGCACGTCTTTTTGGCATTCTTTCTGATGATACGATGATATATTGCGATAGTTCTTTTCTTTCAGTCCACATGCATATACAGTTCATCCACCTCACAATTACCCGACAGCATCTTGTCTTTTTGTGAATCAGTAATCTTTTGCAAAACCTTGCGAGTCATGTAATAGCATGTCTTGTACTGCACCCCCATCTTTTTAGTAATCTCCCTGACTGATATTCCAGATACTGGTGAGACAATGCAGTACATCTAGATAAAAAAGAACCACTGGGATAGGGACATGTGAGAGTAATGAAATAGTCCCGGTCTTGTCGTTGAATGTGCGACCGCAGCTGTGACAGAAATATCTCTAAAGATGAATCGCATATTTTCCATATTTTTTTATATCATTTAATTTGCAGTGTGGACATGAAATGTTCCCATTCCATCTTTTATTCCTGAACAGGCTAGCACATGTTGCCTCGTCAAATATTATTGTGAGTAATTCAAAGACATTCACAAAAACTGTCATGACTCATCATATTGATTTTTTTCGTTTGAAAAACAGCTACAAAGTGAGCAACAAAACTTGACATTAAGAGCAGTTGTTTAAGAGTCAAGTCTATATTTTATAAAATCAATTGGAAGTATAGGCGTAGGATCAATTTTGTTTTTTATTGCAAGGTAAATTGTAGCATAATCAAACAAGTAAATCAATTGAATTAATTTTGAAAGAATATTATCCTGAATAGAAAATATCTCAAAATAACGAATATTTTTTTCATTAAAAAATTCCTTGATTATTTTAAAGCGTTCTTTAGTTTTAATATTGTCATCAAATCCCTGAATCAGTATGGGTTGAATGGATGATTTTGTCTCCCAAGCTACAATGCCATTATGACATGCTTCGATAACATCTTCTGTAATTACATGAACTTTTGCATTTTCCTGTAATGAATTTTTAAATCTTGTAGCGGCAGATTGAAGACCGCAAGGATAGTAAATTATGGGAATAGATACGATCCATTCTGCTAAAGATAGGGAATCATTTTCAAGGGTCAGATTGGATGAATTTATTTTATGATTTATTAATTTCATTTGTCTTATGGAGTCCTCGATATCTGAAATAGTGAGGGGTAAAATATTCTTTAAAACATTAAGCATAGAAAATAATATTATGGGAAGTGAAGCACGCGGTGAATGAGTTTGCTTGATATTTGTATGACTAATGTTATTTTCTTGACAGAATTTTTTTAGTTTACCTCCAGATGAGAATACCAAAATATTTTTAGTTTGATCTTTTACGGATTCGGCAACACTTAGTGTTTCAACAGTATTGCCAGAAACACTTGTAATAACAACAAGCGTATTGGAATCAATTGTTCTTGGAGGTATGTATCCTTTGATGACAGTTACATGAATTTTTGTTTTAGAAAAAATGGCAGATAATATGTCCCCAACAGTGCCAGAACCACCCATGCCAGAAAATACAATGTGCTTTATATTCTTGAAATCCGGCACAGTAAAATCTGCCTCAAATGTCTTTTGTGCCATTTCAGGCCATTTATCGTAAACCTCATGAATCCCACTGGGATCATATTTTTCTAGATATTCTAAATTCAATGATGTCTTTCTAGAAATTAAGCGTATAAATCTACTAATCATCAAAGTATGGTTATTTAATTGGATATATTGTTCTACAAGTAGTTGAAAATTCTATTCTTATCTCAATTTTTTTCATCTACCAAAGGAGGTGGAGAGTATCTATTTTACATTATGGCAAAAAAACTGGCTGAAAATAACCATCAAATCTGGATAATTACCAATAAAATTAAAGGTGAAAACTATCCGACTCACAAAAACATTAAGATTATCTTCATTCCACCTCTTCTAAAGTATCAAGGGGGATTACCACCGTCAATTAAAGACAACATACAATATTTGGTTAATGCAGTTAAGGTAGGAAGAAAAATAATCAAAGAAAACAACATAGAGATAATTCATTCAAATAATTTTACACCTGCATTAACTGGAGGTCTCTTATCCTTTTTGACCTCCAAAGTACACATCACATCAGTTTGGGATGTTTTTACATTATGTGGATGTGATTATTGGAAAAAATGGATTAATCAAACAGGTGTATCCAAAATAAATCAGTTCATAGGACCCATTTTTGAGAAATTAGTTCTAAAAACAAAATGTCATGGAATTCACACTATCAGCAATGCAAGCAAAGATGATCTAGTAAAATTTGGTGCAAAAAAATCCATTTACAACATACCACCATCAATTGAAGAAATTCAAGATATGAACATGATACAAGATGACAAGCAATTCGTCTGTATCGGAAGATTAGTATTTTACAAAAATGTTAAAGTTTTAGTCAAAGCTATCAGCATTGTAAAGGAACAAGAAAAAGAAATTAAATTAGTGATAGCAGGTGGAGGGCCGCAATTAGAACAAATTCAAGACATGGTAAAAAAATTACATCTTGAGAACAACATTACAATCAAAGGTTACGTTACAACAGAAGAAAAAATAAAAATAATTTCACAATCAAATGCAATGTTATTTCCAAGTATGTGTGAAGGATTTGGACTAGTAATCTTGGAAGCATTCTCACAGAACAAACCAGTACTAGTGTCAAACATTCCACCAATGTCAGATGTCATAAATCACAAAGAAACAGGTTTCATTCTAAATTCAAATAATAAAAATGAATGGGCAGAATATATCCTAAGACTAGTAAAAAATCCGCAAGAATCAAAATTAATGGGTACAAATGGAAATCAAATGCTGAAAACAAAATACAATCAGAAATTATTATATGAAAGAATAATTAAAATGTATAACGATGTTATAGCGATGAGCAAAAGTTCATGAGTTACAAACCACTTCAAAGATGTTAGACTTTTTGGTCTGAATCCCTCTAGAATGAGAACGTCTTCATATAGCGACACGCAAAAGTTCGTGAATTATTTTCAAGGTATTACAGTTTGGTTGTTCGTATTTACCTAGACAAAATAATCTGATCTCTAGTTTTTTGATGATTTTTAGTTCACGAACTTTCTTTTCGTTATACATACACTTTTTGAGTGATTGTATGTATCAACCACTACGCCTAAATCCACTAATATAGTTGGACGTTATAGGCGTAAAACATACTCTTTGCTTGATTCATACGAGTGATTCAGGAGGATTATTCCCATGGTAAAAGGAAAATTCACACCAGCAGAAAAATCAGGCAGTGTTGGAATTTTTAAACACAAACATCAGTACGGTAGAACTGCAGAAAGCACAGCTTGTCACCTCAGACATTTTATCAATGGAAGAATCGATTTGTTGAGGGTAGCAAGGTAATTATCTAGAGTTTTGAAGCTCCTTCGTGTTTGTGTCAAAAAAATAACCTACTTTGACATATCTTGTGCGTAATACTTCAAAACTGTAGACAGTTACGGATTATCTGTTTGAGCAGTTGATTATATGATAAAGCGATACCCGGCGTGGTGATGATATTATGAAAAAGTTTGGAATAAAGCTGAAAAACGCACGAAATGACCTGTTTACATTGTGATGTATCCTGGTGTGCCATCAACTAACAATGATGCGGAAAACTCTATTCGAAAATGTGTGATATATAGAAATGTTCGGGGTCAGCTGAAAAGTGAAAAGGGGATGAAGATGCTTTCAGTATTTCTGACATGTTTTGAAACATGGAGAATCAGGGATCAGAGCAGCCTAGTTGAGATGGGAAAATACATTTAGATGCTTATTCATACGAGAAATGGTATGAATCATCTATGTGAGACCTTTTTAAGCATTTTATCCTTTTTCAGCATGTGTAGTATAGCATTCGCTAGAGATATGTTTCAAATGATACAGGACGCGGATAATTATCTATACGAGGTTTTGATCCTCAATGCTATCTTCATCCCTGAGTTAGGATCAATCGCAATTAGCAAGCGAGGTCTTTACCCTCATGATTCATAACGCGACCTATGGTCCTAACTATAATTTTGTACAAACTCTCTCTTCTCTTTTAACATCCAGTATATGACTCGCAACATTTTTGATCCTGTAGCTACTGCAGCTTTGGAACTGCCTCTCTTTTTCTTGATACGATTGTAAAATTGTGTAATATTACTATTTGGTGCATGTAATGCATGAGAATGTGCAGCTTCAATCAAGACCCATCTCAATGTCATGCTGCCTTTCTTTGTTATACGTCCATGATGTATTGTATCTGCAGAGTTTCTAACTGATGGGACCACTCCTGCATATGCTGCAAGCTTGTGAGAGTCATTAAATCTAGAGATTCCTCCTATTTCAGATGCAATCACCAGTGCTGTGTAATCACCTACTCTAGGTATTGTCTTTAGTAGCATTGCATCAGAATTGGTTTTAACTGTGGCATATATCTTTGCATTAATGTCTGAAATCATATCATTTAGTGATTCTATCTGTCGTATAAAGCCATCAATACGGTAATCCCCTAGGGCACAGAGTCTTTTCATGTATAATCCTGTGAATGTTGCTCCAGGAATCTTTATTCCATTTTGTAACAGAATTCCATGAATACAGTTCTTTGCAGATGTCCTCCATTGGATCAACTTTCTTCTATACCGTACAAGCTGACGTGCCTTTACAATTTTATCACTTGGAACAAAGCATGTTGCAATATATCCTCCACGTAAGAGATCTGCCAGTACCGCTGCATCAATCTTGTCTGTCTTTTTCTTTGATGCTGCAATTGCCTTTGTAAGATAAGGATTTGACAACACTACCTTGTATCCCAGTACATCTGTCATGAATCTGTACACTCCATACCAAACTGATGATGATTCCATGACGATACTGGCAGAAAGAGGTATCTTTGAGAACATTTGTCTGATTGCCTGTTGTGTGTTTTCTATTCTTTCATTTCGTGTTATCTTTCCCTTGTTATTCATAACGGCCACTTGATGAAATTTCTTGTGCAGATCAATTCCAACATATATGATATTTTCTGCTTTATCCCTAATCTGTTTCTTTGGAATTGTTCTCTTTGAAGGCGATTTACGGATCTTTGGTCTACCCGATTCATTCTTTATGCTATCTGAATTCCTTGCCTTTTTCTTCACATATAGTTAGCAAATAACGTAATTGTCTACAGTTTTGAAGCTCCTTCGTGTTTGTGTCAAAAAAATAACCTGTTTTGACATATCTTGTGCGTATTACTTTAAAATGGGGTGGACCCCATAAAAGGAGAACACTTCAAGTGTTACTATTTTTACTCACTCTGGAGTGGACTTGTCAATGAAAAAATCACATCGTGCCCCAGATGAAAAAGTGCGTATCATTATAGAGTCTATAAACACGCACATCACTACAGCAGAACTGTCGTAGACACAACATCAGTCCGATGACGTTTAACCGTTGGAGAGAGTCGTTTATCCAATCAGGCAAAGCTGCCCTCTCTGGAAAGGCTAGAGACAATGCAGTCAAGACGCTTACAAATGAAATCAAATCCCTCAAGAAACTCATTGGCGAGATGACAATAGCCAACGATGCTTTAAAAAAAACGTTAGAGGAGAGTACAAAATGAAGGCCGTTACATTCATGCAAGAGAAAGCATGAGCCTCCGTAAATCTGCACGTTATACAGGAGCTTCTAACAAGAGATTGTACGCTATCAAAAAACCACGCATTATCAAAATAGACAAAAAGATGGCCGATCTAGTACAACAGATAGGTCGAGATAGACCAACATACGGGACACGGAGAATGGCCGTTACTCAAAGCCGCATAACCACCAAGCCGGTAAACCGCAAAAAAATGCAGAAAATATACAGATTTATTGGCTGGATCATACCTACAAAATCCAAAAAAGAGATCGTCCGTTCCAGAAAACGACCAACACCTACAAGACCTAATCAGCTTTGGCAAGCTGATATGACGTACATCTGGTGTGACCAAGACAGATGGTGTTATCTATTCAACGTACTAGACGCGTTTACTCGCGAATGGGTTGGATATGCTTTTGAGACGAGGGCAGTTACAGACGGTGCCATTGCAGCACTAACTAAAGCCTTGGCCTCAAAGAAACCAGATTGTTCAAAACTTGTCATAAGAACTGATAACGGTTCACAGTATATTTCGACGCAGTTTGACAAAACCGTAAAGGCATACGGTGTGAGACAGGAATTCATACATTATCACACACACACCAGAGCAAAACGGTCATGTTGAATCATTCCACAAGAGTCTCAAAAAGGAATACATCTGGCCGCGAGACTTCTTTGAGTCGTTCCAGGACGCAGAGGCCTACCGTATTGTTTGCGTTTGATGATTACAACAAGCACAGAATACATTCTGCCATAGGATACATGACACCATCTGAATACGGTGATGCTGTACGGAGGGCAATGATAAAATGAGGCCTCTAATCCTATCATTTTTAATGCAAAAAACGTTCTCCTTCTACAGGGGTCAGCACCACAGAATGCAAAATAATTACAACTTGTGCATATTGCTGGCATCTCTTCTAGTTGGCGCATGTCTCTATATTCCTATTGATGTTTATTCTTATGGCTTTGTTGATGACTTTGATATATCCTTACATGATACTTTTCCAACCGGTGTCACATTCTCCAATAACGGAGCAAAAATGTTCATTGTAGGCGGGTCTCATAATAAAGTCTACGAGTATACATTGTCTACACCCTTTAATGTCACCACTTCTTTACTTACAGCCTCCTTTTATGTAGGCTCGAAGGACATTTACCCACAAGGCGTCACATTCTCCAATAACGGGAAAAAGATGTTCGTTGTAGGAACTGAAAATAAAAAAGTCTACGAGTATGTATTGTCTGAATCCTTTAATGTCACCACTTCTTTATTCAAAGAATCCTTTTATGTAGGCTCACAGGATAAAGTTCCCCAAGACATCACATTCTCCAGTAACGGGGCAAAGATGTTTGTTGTTGGATTTCTTACTACTAAAGTCTACGAGTATACATTGTCTACACCCTTTAATGTCACTACTTCCACACATACCCGCTCTTTTTCTTTACCTTCTCAGGCTGGTCATTCAACAGGCGTCGCATTCTCCAATAACGGAGAAAAGATGTTCCTACTAGGAAGTACTAGTGTTCAAGTCTACGAATACACATTGTCTACACCCTTTAATGTCGCCACTTCTTTATTCACAGACTCCTTTTATGTAGGCTCGGAAGACACTTCCCCACAAGGCGTCACATTCTCCAATAACGGAGCAAAAATGTTCATTGTAGGCGGGTCTCATAATAAAGTCTACGAGTATATATTACCTGCAAGCTTTGTTCTCCCACCTCCAACAATTTCCAGTATTACATCTAACGCAACATCTTCTGGCACACTAAAGGTGGGTGATACCATACTCTTTACACTGACCCCCGGTTCTGCTGAGTCAGGTGCTACAATAAATGGCATGTACAACTCACGATCACTGAGTTGGATTACTAGTAATAATGGTGCCACATACACTGCAACATACACCGTATCTGAAGGGGAAGCAGACCAGACCACACCACTGCAAATCACAAATGTAACAATCACTGACAATACAAGCAATACAAGCTCACAGAAAAATGGCAGCGACATACTACAAACCATTGATGCAAACTCTCCAACCATAATCAGCATCACATCTATTGCGACATCTTCTGGCACACTAAAGGTGGGTGATGCCATATCATTCACACTGACCCCCGGTTCTACCGAGTCAGGCGCCACAGTAAACGGCGCTTATAATTCAGAATCACTAGTTTGGAGTACCGCTAACAGTGGTTCTACATACACTGCAACATACACCGTATCTGAAGGGAATGCAGACCACACCACACCACTGCAAATCACAAATGTAACAATCACTGATGGTTCAGGCAATACAAGCTCACAGAAAAATGGCAGCGACATACTACAAACCATTGATGCAAACTCTCCAACCATAATCCGCATCACATCTATTGCGACATCTTCTGGCACACTAAAGGTGGGCGATACCATATCATTCACACTGATCCCCGGTTCTACCGAGTCAGACGCCACCGTAAACGGCGCTTATAATTCAGAATCACTAGTTTGGAGTACCGCTAACAGTGGTTCTACATACACTGCAACATACACCGTATCTGAAGGGAATGCAGACCACACCACACCACTGCAAATCACAAATGTAACAATCACTGATGGTGCAGGTAATACAAGCTCACAGAAAAATGGCAGCGACATACTACAAACCATTGATGCAAACTCTCCAACCATAATCAGCATCACATCTATTGCGACATCTTCTGGCACACTAAAGGTGGGTGATGCCATATCATTCACACTGACCCCCGGTTCTGCTGAGTCTGGTACTACAGTAAACGGCGCTTATAATTCAGAATCACTAGTTTGGAGTACCGCTAACAGTGGTTCTACATACACTGCAACATACACCGTATCTGAAGGGAATGCAGACCACACCACACCACTGCAAATCACAAATGTAACAATCACTGATGGTGCAGGTAATACTAGCTCACAGAAAAATGGTACTGATATACTAATGACCATTGATGCAAACTCTCCCCAGTTCTCCAATGCTCAAACCATCTCAATTTCACAGATTGCAATCACACTAGATCATAATGTTACTGTCTCATCTGCCATTCCTAATGACTTTACACTTGGAGGAGTTACTGGTGGTTCAATCAACTCAATTGTGTCTGTTTCTAATAGTATCATTACACTTGACATTACTGGTGCAACAATTTCTGATAGTGATTTTGTGACAATTACTTATGCCAGAACATCAGGATCATTTGATGATGTATCTGGAAATCCATTGCTAAACTTTTCAGAAAATGTAACAAACAATCTGGACGCTACTCCTCCAACCATAATCAGCATCACATCTATTGCGACACCTTCTGGCACACTAAAGGTGGGTGATGCCATATCATTCACACTGACCCTAGGTTCTACCGAGTCAGGCGCCACAGTAAACGGCGCTTATAATTCAGAATCACTAGTTTGGAGTACCGCTAACAGTGGTTCTACATACACTGCAACATACACCGTATCTGAAGGGAATGCAGACCACACCACACCACTGCAAATCACAAATGTAACAATCACTGATGGTTCAGGCAATACGAGTCTGCCATTCAACGGTACTGACATACTACAAACCATTGATGCAAACTCTCCAACCATAATCAGCATCACATCTATTGCGACACCTTCTGGCACACTAAAGGTGGGTGATGCCATATCATTCACACTGACCCTAGGTTCTACCGAGTCAGGCGCCACAGTAAACGGCGCTTATAATTCAGAATCACTAGTTTGGAGTACCGCTAACAGTGGTTCTACATACACTGCAACATACACCGTATCTGAAGGGAATGCAGACCACACCACACCACTGCAAATCACAAATGTAACAATCACTGATGGTTCAGGCAATACGAGTCTGCCATTCAACGGTACTGACATACTACAAACCATTGATGCAAACTCTCCAACCATAATCAGCATCACATCTATTGCGACACCTTCTGGCACACTAAAGGTGGGTGATGCCATATCATTCACACTGACCCTAGGTTCTACCGAGTCAGGCGCCACAGTAAACGGCGCTTATAATTCAGAATCACTAGTTTGGAGTACCGCTAACAGTGGTTCTACATACACTGCAACATACACCGTATCTGAAGGGAATGCAGACCACACCACACCACTGCAAATCACAAATGTAACAATCACTGATGGTTCAGGCAATACGAGTCTGCCATTCAACGGTACTGACATACTACAAACCATTGATGCAAACTCTCCAACCATAATCAGCATCACATCTATTGCGACACCTTCTGGCACACTAAAGGTGGGTGATGCCATATCATTCACACTGACCCTAGGTTCTACCGAGTCAGGCGCCACAGTAAACGGCGCTTATAATTCAGAATCACTAGTTTGGAGTACCGCTAACAGTGGTTCTACATACACTGCAACATACACCGTATCTGAAGGGAATGCAGACCACACCACACCACTGCAAATCACAAATGTAACAATCACTGATGGTGCAGGCAACACGAGTCTGCCATTCAACGGTACTGACATACTACAAACCATTGATGCAAACTCTCCAACCATAATCAGCATCACATCTATTGCGACACCTTCTGGCACACTAAAGGTGGGTGATGCCATATCATTCACACTGACCCTAGGTTCTACCGAGTCAGGCGCCACAGCAAACGGCGCTTATAATTCAGAATCACTAGTTTGGAGTACCGCTAACAGTGGTTCTACATACACTGCAACATACACCGTATCTGAAGGGAATGCAGACCACACCACACCACTGCAAATCACAAATGTAACAATCACTGATGGTTCAGGCAACACGAGTCTGCCATTCAACGGTACTGACATACTACAAACCATTGATGCAAACTCTCCAACCATAATCAGCATCACATCTATTGCGACACCTTCTGGCACACTAAAGGTGGGTGATGCCATATCATTCACACTGACCCTAGGTTCTACCGAGTCAGGCGCCACAGCAAACGGCGCTTATAATTCAGAATCACTAGTTTGGAGTACCGCTAACAGTGGTTCTACATACACTGCAACATACACCGTATCTGAAGGGAATGCAGACCACACCACACCACTGCAAATCACAAATGTAACAATCACTGATGGTTCAGGCAACACGAGTCTGCCATTCAACGGTACTGACATACTACAAACCATTGATGCAAACTCTCCAACCATAATCAGCATCACATCTATTGCGACACCTTCTGGCACACTAAAGGTGGGTGATGCCATATCATTCACACTGACCCTAGGTTCTACCGAGTCAGGCGCCACAGCAAACGGCGCTTATAATTCAGAATCACTAGTTTGGAGTACCGCTAACAGTGGTTCTACATACACTGCAACATACACCGTATCTGAAGGGAATGCAGACCACACCACACCACTGCAAATCACAAATGTAACAATCACTGATGGTGCAGGCAACACGAGTCTGCCATTCAACGGTACTGACATACTACAAACCATTGATGCAAACTCTCCAACCATAATCAGCATCACATCTATTGCGACACCTTCTGGCACACTAAAGGTGGGTGATGCCATATCATTCACACTGACCCTAGGTTCTACCGAGTCAGGCGCCACAGCAAACGGCGCTTATAATTCAGAATCACTAGTTTGGAGTACCGCTAACAGTGGTTCTACATACACTGCAACATACACCGTATCTGAAGGGAATGCAGACCACACCACACCACTGCAAATCACAAATGTAACAATCACTGATGGTGCAGGCAACACGAGTCTGCCATTCAACGGTACTGACATACTACAAACCATTGATGCAAACTCTCCAACCATAATCAGCATCACATCTATTGCGACACCTTCTGGCACACTAAAGGTGGGTGATGCCATATCATTCACACTGACCCTAGGTTCTACCGAGTCAGGCGCCACAGCAAACGGCGCTTATAATTCAGAATCACTAGTTTGGAGTACCGCTAACAGTGGTTCTACATACACTGCAACATACACCGTATCTGAAGGGAATGCAGACCACACCACACCACTGCAAATCACAAATGTAACAATCACTGATGGTGCAGGCAACACGAGTCTGCCATTCAACGGTACTGACATACTACAAACCATTGATGCAAACTCTCCAAAATTCTCATCAGCCGCACTAGATGAGGGAACAGGCATCTTCACACTCACCTTTGACGAGACAATCAATGTCTCTACCATAAATTTCACCGGACTGTCCATCAGGGAGGCCAATGCGACTACAGGTGGTGTAACCATGTCCTTCTCAGAACTAACCACAACTACCAACGATGCAATAATATTATTTATATTAACTAAAGCCAACCGCCAAACAGTCATATCACTAACCACACCACAATTGGACATTGATGCTGGTGCGGTACAGGATATAGAAGACAATCTAATTGCTGCAACAGCAGATAATATCATCACACTTTCTAACACACCTTTACCTACATCCTGTATAATTCCTGACTCTGGAGACTGGATAATCACAAGTGAGTGTACTCTTTCTGCAGACATTACAGCTATTGCAAATGTAATTGTTCAAAACAATTCAGTCTTGGTTATTCCAGATGGAGTTACTTTGGATATTGACTTTACAACATTCAATTTAACAGTACAATCCGGCGGTGGAGTTTTGATTAAATCTGGTGGAACAATCACCTGATATGATAACAATTAAAAGTTTCTGAACACCTTTACCGGATTTTTAACGTAATTAACAATGTCAAGCTTGAATTTTGTTATCATAAATGTATCTATATATGAATAAAGAACAAAATTTAGATGGTACCAAGAATACTGTATCTGATAAGAGGCCAAGTTCTAAAAAAAGCCAAGAAAACTATCAGGACTAGATGGATATGGCAAAAAGCCAAAGTCTATGATCTATAAAATGCGTCAGAACCCGAGATTAGATGATTTTGTTTTGGGCAAATACTACTAACAAAACTTGAATATCTTGAAAATAACTCACAAATTTGTGTGTGACTATATGTTGCCCAACTTGAAAAGAAAGCGAGAACAAACCCAAAAAATTACAAAAGCTGATTATTCAAATTTTAAACATGTTGTTGCCTATCAGATATTATTTGAGAATTATTGAAATCCGTCGAATAATTTAAATCATGTCTATATGCCTTTTTAACATTAAATTTACGCTCAAACTTGTCCATGACTGGAAAATCCTGTATTTGAAAAACTAATTGTTTACATAATGGGAGTGTTTTGGTAAAATCATAAAATTGAATCTAGTCTGTATTCCTGCATACAATGAAGAAGAACACATACAAGACGTGATAAAAAAATCACTTTCACATGTTGACCGGGTAATAGTATGTGATGACGGCTCGACTGACAACACTGCAAAGATTGCAAAAGATGCAGGAGCTGTTGTAATTTCTCAAAAAAATCAGGGATATGGTGCAGCTATTGCTACATTGTTTGAGTATGCAAGAAGAGAAAATTCGCAAATAATGATAACATTAGACGGAGACGGGCAACATGATCCAGATCAGATTCCGTTACTAATCAACGCAATTACAACTCACAATGTGAATGTTGCAATTGGTTCTAGATTTCTTGATGATACGACAAAATCATCAGGGTATAGAAAAACTGGAATCAAAATTATTACCTTTGCTTCTAACTATGGAACAAACTTTAAGGTAACTGATTCTCAATCTGGATTCAGGGCATATTCAAAGGATGCAATTGATGTAATTCATCCAACAGAGCATGGAATGTCTGTATCCACTGAGATTCTATTGAAAATATCAAATAAAGGATTATCATTAGCTGAAGTCCCAATTACAATATCATACAACGGTGACACATCAGAGCAACACTCTGTGCCACACGGAATATCCGTATTGATGAATACGCTAAAGTATGTCTCAATTAGACACCCAATCAAATTTTATGGAATCCCTGGCCTTGCATTAATTATTGCAGGAATCATTCTGGGTGGAATATTCTTTGATGCATATATAAATCAACAAGTTGTCTTTTATGGTTCATTACTTGGCTCAGTTGTAATGTTCTTGCTTGGAGCAATACTTGTAGCAACCTCAATAATTCTGTTTTCTCTAGCAAATCTGATGAGAGATAGGTACTAGAAATTAATCTCATTGATATTAACACTCTAATTCTGTCATACCCCGAATCACAAGTCTTTTCAATTTCTCAAAAACAAATAGAAACGTTTTTTGATCAGTAGTGTAGCAATAGTTTCACGAACATAACAAATGACGAGTTACTCTAGGCCTATAAAAAAGAAAAAAATATTTGCAAAAAAAGAAATACTGCATGTAATATGCATGATTAAAATCAACTAACACACTTACTGAAACTGCTGAAACAATATTTTGTTGTATGCATCAACCTCTACGCCTAAATCCATTAGAACAGTTGGACGTTATAGGCATAAAACATGTTCTTTGCTGATTCATACATTTTGTTTATACCAATGTGTACGGAACTGATTATACCAATTTGAAGAGTATGTGATCCCCATGGTATATTCATTCCTGAGTTAGGATCAATCGCAGTTATGGCAATACACCAAAGTTCGTGAGTTATTTTCAAAGTATTTGGATTTTATTGTTCGCATTTACATAAGTAAAATCATCTGATCTCTAGTTTTTTGATGATTTTTAGTTCACGAACTTTGTCTTCTCGCTAGTCCTCTTCAAGACCTAAACAAAATAGCAACTATTTGAACTGGTGGCATTGCTGTTCCAACTAATTCTAAAGGCATTACCACTGGAGGTAAAATTGATGACTTTGGTAAGTTATTGCTTCAGATGCTACTGGCATCCATCCAAAAGTAATCCCTTGTTACATATCATCTGGTAATTACAACAAAGATAATGCCATTGGCGTAGGTGGTCATACAAATAATCTACATTTGACATATTGGTGATACTCTGGGAAAATATCCTTCACCTAGTTGAGAAAGACAATTCCATTGATGCTCAAAGTCTAAGTCAAAAAAATCTTATTCAAATCATAAAACAAATATAAAAAAAATGATTAAATTTTAGTCAATTCTTCTTTCAGTGTTCTCTTTGTAGAAAAATTCAATTCATTTTTAGCTAACAAGGTATTTGCAACACTATTTTTAATATCTCCTTTCTGTTTCTTTTGATATCTTATCCTCGGTTTTTTTTCAAATATATTAAACATAATTTGTGCTAATTCATTTATTGATATGGGTATTCCGCTTGCAATGTTGTATGTTCCATTAGTCTTTGATTTTATTGCACAATCAAATGATCTGACAACATCATTAATTGAGACAAAGTCTCTTGTCTGCTCGCCATTACCATAAATTATAATTTCTTTATTCTCGGAGATATTTTTTAGAAATTTACTAATTACTCCAGCATATTGTTTGTTCTGTCCTTTACCATACACATTAAACATTCTTAAAATAACATATCTGATGCCAAGCTTGTCTGAAATTTTTTTTATCTCGTTCTCAGCTGATACCTTACTTGAACCATAAGGTGATGTGGGATTTGTATCTGTCTTTTCTGTGATTGGCAATTCATTACAATTACCATACACAGAAGCTGATGATGCAAAAATTATCTTTCCAATTTTATTTTGTATACAAGCCTTTAAAACATTAATTGTTCCATTAACATTTACATTCATTGTAATTTCTGGATGAATCACAGAATCTGCAACATCTGATCTTGCTGCCAGATGAATTACAACATCAAATTCCTTACAGGATTCTACTAATTTATCGTAATCTAAAATGTCTTCTTTTACAAAGTCTGCACCATTTTGAATTAGTAAAGTAATGTTTTGCTCTGAACTGCATGACAGATTATCGTAGATTCTAACCTCGTTTTCCTTCAAAAGAGCATTGACTACATATCTTCCAATAAAGCCTGCACCACCTGTGACTAGTATCTTCAATGAATTTCATTTGTAATACACAATTATCTTGTTTTCTATGAGACTAAAGATGGCAGAAATTAACAATATGATAAAATATTTATCATTTGATCTCAATAAAGTGATAATATTACATGTATGTATCAACCTCTACGCCTAAATCTACTAGAATAGTCAAGACGTTACAGGCGTAAAACATACTCTTTACTGGTTCATACTATTACATAATGAAAAGGTAAGTCTACAAATGGTCTGATCAACCTCTACGCCTAAATCCACTAGAATAGTCAAGACGTTATAGGTATAAAACACGTTATTTGCTTGATTTATACCATGTTCTTTGCTGATTCATACTACAAATGTAAGAATTACAACTCTTGATCGAGAAATTACAGAAATTATTACGCGGGCATGAAAAATCTATAAAATCCGTTTGACTTATGGACAATTCGTCCATTAGGCTTAAATACAAACTTTAGGGAAAAATGTCAATAACATGAATAACGAATTAGGACGTAAAATAACTAGTCTTACATTAATGACAATTATGTTAGCAGGCGGTATGGTAATTGCTGCACCTGGTGTAACACCAGCAGCACATGCAGCCAACGCTAACCTATTTGTTTCCGCAGAAAACTCTCAGTTTGAAAACTACATGTCAGGACCTCAAGTAATTGAAGTCGTGGTAATTGATTCAAATATTAACGATACAGATGAGGCAAAAGGTGAACCCGATGTTACAGTAAACGGCAAGACCCTCAGAATGGTCCAAGCCGTAGACGGTAACTGGTATGGATACTTTGCAGATAACTACCAAGCATATACTGCAGATGGTACAACAACGGTCACAGGTCAAGGTTTGGACTTTGGTTCAATTTGTTCTAATGAACAAGCAACCATTGACATTAGTGGCGATTCAACTGTAACATTCAGTGAAACTATTAAAGTAGCATATCCATACAATTCATGCTCTGGTGGTTCTGCTGATAACAGCAACAACGTTGTTAGAGAACAAAAAGATCCAAGTGATGGCTTGTTGACTGATGTCGTCGGACAAATTGGTATCACACCAGACACGTGGCCATTTGTTCAACTCTATAATCTAAACCCAACTGGTAATGTTGTCGTACAATACAACAAAGGTGGTGGTGTTCAATCAACCACATTAACTTTTGATACTGTCGATCACTTTGCAGGTTTAGCTTTAGATAGATCCGACTTTCCAAGAGACGCACAAGTACACGCTACTATCACAGATGTTTGGCTCAACATAGACCCAACTGATGAAGATTCATGGACGTTTGGAACCAATTCTAACTATGGTTTATCAACAAACTACCAAGTCTTCAATGAAAACGGTGAAATGGCAGGTGCAGGTACTCCAGGCGGTATTATTGATATCTCTGGTACTTTATCACAAATGATGATAGAGGACAACGGTATTCTGATACTTGATGTTGATACACAAAATCGTGGAACTGATGTAGTAACAATACAAGATAATGATGATTCAGATCTAAATTGTACTGGTACTACAGCAGACACATGTGCAGTTACTGGAACAGCAGGAGGATTGTCTTTCGGCTCCCAACCAATCACAATAACTGAGCAATTACCATCTTCTGGTATCTTTGGAACATATGGTGAATCAGATGTTTCTAATATCAAAATTACAGGTGATGCTCAAAGACGTACATCTGCAACTATCGATTACAATGCGTCTCCAATGTCAATAGTCGTCTCCACATATGATGCAAGCATTGAAATAAATCCAATAGACGATGAATGGAACTCTGGTGAAGAGATTCCAATCGTCTTAAATGATAATGATGCCAACAAGAACAGTCATCAAGATGAAGATCTTGATCTAAATGATCCAACAGTGGCCTTGATTCCCTCTCTTAGAACTGGTAATCCATTCACACTTGGTTCTGGCAATACTGTTGCATCCTTTGTTGATTTCAATGGCGTTACAGGCAGTACTGTGAATGCACTATCTGTAATTGGTGAAACAACTACCGAAGTTCAAGCATTTAGTGACAGAGCTATTATAACCTCAAGTGGTACAAGTGGCTCTGGTACAAGTAGCTCTGGCACAGGTAGCATTGATGGATTGATTATTGATTTGGATGCAACACTGGACGATTTGTTTAATTCAATATCTGATGCCAACCACGATAGTGGCACTGCTTATGAAGCAACTGGCTTTAAGGGATTCAATCTATTCAACCTTGATGTTAGAAGCTTCAGTACAGGCTCAGTTGATGTGTATCTATTAGACAGTTCATCTCGAATCATTGATAACAACGTAGTAAATGCTAACCTTGGCGCAACACTTATTGCTGATAATGTAGGCTCACAAAGTCTAACATTATTTGATGATACTGTCAACGATCTAATCTTTGACACTTCTTCGCCATGGACCAACAAGATCGGACTAGCAATTGTAAATAACGATGGTACACAAGATTTATCATCTGGTATTGCAATTGTTGCAGACTTCTTCTCATTCGGTTTCACAAATGACGGTTTACTATCTTCAGAAAGAGTAGCAAACCAAATCATTAGATTGGAACTCGAAGAATCAGGTGACAACACAGGCTCCTTTACCGGTTCTCTGGAGTATGTCATGCTCAATCAGCTTAACATTCTAGACTCACAAACTTATGCTGGCTTATCACCAATTGCCGATGATCCAAGTTTCATCGTAATGGAAGATTTGACAGATGAGGATTCTCCAAGAGTCAATTATGCTGATTTGGCCTCAGACGGTACAACCATACCCGTTGCTGATCAAGAAGAATCACCTAGTCACTCTGGTACCGTATCACTTGATTTGGATTCATACAAAATCGCTGACACAGTAGTCATTACGCTCGAAGACTTGGATCTAAACACAGATTCTGATCTCATTGATATCTATACAACAGTTGCCACATCTGATCCACTATATGATATAGTAGGAGATGCAAGCATCGACTATCTATTCGCTAGTGGAGATGGACTTGGTAGACTACTAGATGTCACTATTGATGATCAACTATGGACTTCTGCTAATAATGGATGTGGCCTAACAGGCGACACAGGCCTTGCTGCAACTGGTTTCACTCTAGTTGAAACCGAAACGGCATCAGGCACATTCATGGGAAGCTTTGCAATTCCAGAATCATGGTGTAGAGATGGTGAAACCAAAGCAGTCTCCACTACCGGCAATGATCTTGAAGTTAATTATGTTGACTTTAGAGATGCATCCGGTGAAATAATTGAAGTAGGTGACAGCGCAGGAATTCGTGCAAACACCGGTTCAGTTAGTCTGGATAAAACTGTTTACCCAGTACCATTTGGAGTCGAATCAGACTTTGAAGCACAATCCGCCACAACAACCCCAACAGGAAGATCCTTGTTCCCGATACATCAATCTGGAATGGGTGGTTCAACTGCTGGTCTTGATACTGGTGAGTTTATTGGTAATGGTGATCTAACGATTCACGTAAGAGTTAATGACCCCGACTTTGATGTTTCTGCACAAGGTGAAGATTCCATTGCTTCAAACGTCGCATCAACTGATGTAGGTCCTGTTAAAATCTCTGTTATCAGAGGTTCCTCAGTACTTGTACTTGGTTATGCCGGCGGTTCAACAGCAGCAGATGGTACCATCGATACTGATGGCAAGTATCTTGCTAACGTTGTACAATATGGCCCAATGAACGAAATCGCACCAGATGCAGGAATATTCGAGGCTGACATTACACTGAGATATACCGACGGTCCATCTAGCGCCCAATGTCCATCAACAACAGATACATGGACAGCACTTAATGGTGCTAGTACTAGTAGTGAAACTGACAGATTTGATGTTGCCGCAACATCTGGTGATTACTGTATCTTACAAGGAGATATTCTCCAAGTAGAATACACTGATCCAGCTGATGCATCAGGTAACCCCAATACTGTTACAGACTCTGCTACATTTGACCTAAGAAACGGTGTATTGCAATCCGACAAATCCGTTTACATTATTGGATCTGACATGATCTTGACCCTCATTGAACCAGACTTTGATCTGGATAATGATGGTGCTGAGACCTATGACTTGGACTTGATTGAATGGGACTCTGATGCCGCTACCGTCTCCATGGGAGATGCTGGTGGTGTAGGTGCCTCATTTGACCCAGAACCATTTAACTTTAGAGAAACAGGTGACAGTACTGGTATCTTCCAGATTGTCATTGAAATTCCTGAAGAATTAGATGGTGACAGATTAGAAAGAGGAGAAGAGATTGTCCTCGAGTATACTGATTGGGGTCCATCCGGATCTGACTTTGTGGGCGATGAAGATGAAGATGTTAACGTAACAGTATTCACTTCAAACTTCGGAGCAACTGTAGAGCTTGACCAAAAAGTTTACACATGGACTGACAAAGTATACATTACTATCGTAGCACCAGATCACAACTTTGACAGTGATTTAGTTGATGACATTGGTAACAATGATGCAGACACAATAAAGGTCTCTACCAGAGGTAAAGATATCTCCAACTACAAACTAGTCGAAACTGGAACTGACACTGGCATCTTTACTGGTGAGGTTATCCTTACTGGATTTACACATGATGCTGATGGCGATTCCACAAGTGGTGTTAACGGTAATGATGTAATGGCCAGTGATCCAGCAGGTACAGGTCCAACAGATGGACGTTTACCAGCAGATGATGATGACGGACTTGCAGTATCCTTTGAATTCTCAGAGAATGAAACTGTAGTTGGTTCATCACTTATCAGATGGAACATTGGTGAAACCCAGTGGCTTGAAGCAAGCTATCCAGCTAGCGGAACAGGTGTTGTAAGAATAATTGATCCAGATATGAACTTAAATCCAGAAGCAGTCGACAACTTTGATGTCGATGTGTGGTCTGACTCCGATGCCGGAGGTATTGACCTTACTGTAACTGAGACTAATGAGGCAACCGGAATATTCGAAGGTACTGTGTTCTTCACAACTACCGATGAATCCTCTGGTCACAGACTCAGAGTCGCAGAAGGTGACACTGTCACCGCAGAATATGAGGACAATACACTTCCAGATCCGGACACAACTGCAGATGAACTTGATATTACTGCCACTACGCTAATTGGCACTGTAGTACCACCTCTTGAGAGAGTACCAGCTACTAACTTGAGAGTCGTTGATGCCTTCGGTAACAGCCTAGATACTGTTTCCGTTGACCAACAGGTACAAATCAGTACTGACTTGGCTAATGGTCAGGATAGAGAGCAAGCATTTGCATACTTGGTACAGATTCAGAATGACAGCGGTGTTACAGTCTCACTAAATTGGATTACCGGTTCATTGTCTGCTGGTCAATTACTCAGCCCGGCTACATCATGGATGCCAGATAATACAGGAGCATATACTGCTACTATATTTGTCTGGGAATCTGTTGATAATCCAACGGCATTATCACCACCAGTCTACATTTCAATACAAGTAAGCAACTAGTTCTAATTTTCCTTTTTTCTTTTTTTTGAATCCTACTTAACGAAAGTTATATAGAATTTTCCAAAAGTAATATCTAGTAGAACATTAACAATTAATTAAAATGAAACTAGAAATTTTATTTTCTGTATTTGCTGTTCTTTTACTTGTAAATACTCCTAATTCTTTTTCAGAAAAACTCGAGTTCTTTACCAACAGCAAGGTCTACTCACCTTTGCATAGTTTACAAGTTTATGGTACCGGATTACCTGAAGAAAATTTGATTATACGACTTTTTACTCCTGATGAAACGATTGCAAAATTTGATCAAATTATTACTGAATCCGATGGCTCTTTTAATTACGACGTTTTACTTTGGCCAGAACCCTCAACAAATTTTCCATATGGGACATATACAGTTGAAATAATTAGCACTGAACAAAACGGAATTTCTAAAAAAATCGATATAAAGTTTACATCAACAACAGACTTGGTTGATGTGCCTGTTGAAAGACATGTTATTACATTGGTCTTTGCCCCTGAAACTGCTGCGATAAATCAATCATTTCGAGTTTTTGTACAAACAACTAGTGACGGTCTTTTAATTGGAAATGATCCTAGTAAATTACTGGAAACTACACATGTCCATTTACCATCTGGTATTTCCGTATCTCTGTCTGGTTCATTTACTACCTTACATCAAGGATTGTATTTTGTTGATTATATTCCCAGAGAAAAAGGAACACATGTCTTTCATGTTGTTGCTTTTAGTCAGGGAACAACATCTCATGGCTCAGTTGCAACTAACGTTCTAAGTCAAGATCTTGGTGGAATTTCCAACCAAATCATTACACTGAATTCAATTCTCGATGAGACCTCAGGTGAGCTTGACAATCTCAAATCTGAAATTAAAGGATTCAATACTACTCTAAAGCATGCAAGTAATCAAATTGATGAAAATATTGGAACCATTTCTGATTCTGTAAAATTCATTAGCGAAGCTTCATCTCAACTTAATGCATTGATGTTGCCAATTATAGCATCTATCGGACTTATTGTAGCCTTGCAAATCACAATCCTTACACGAAGAAGATAGTTATAATAATACTACAAAAGAAAACTCATTGATGGCCCAAGTGGCGATTTTCTTTTCAATCATACTTTTTTCAACCGTAGCGACAAATTCTTATGCATTTACTTCTGGTGATATGGTTTTTGAAGAAAGCATACCGCAACAAATTGAATTTAATTCAGATATTATTCAAATTGATCCTGACTTTTTCACTGAAAATAATCTTAAACGATATCTAATCTTTGGAACAAACTCCCAAAATCCTGATTTATTAAAAAATAATTCATTGCATGGAATTCATTCTGATAATGGATTTTTCTATGTAACAATACTCTCAGAGAATAGTGCATCAAGCTTGATCTCTCAGGGTTATAATGTGATTGAAGATTTTCAACTAGATTTTCATTTCACTGATGATATAATTGATGATGATATAATTGATGATGATATAATTGATGATGATATAATTGACGCATCTAGAATTGCTCAAATATCTCGTTCTGATATCGCACAAAAAAATTATGGTGTTACAGGAAATGGAACAACAATTGCAGTTGTAGATACCGGAGTTGATTTTTCTAATCTAGACATTCAACATTCACTTGCTAGAGATGAGAAAAATCATCCTATAATGCTTGATCCTGATGGTCAAGGAATTATTCTAACAAATGCAACTTTCTTTGCATTTATTGATGAAAATGAAATTATCCGAAATTATAGCAAACCAATTCCATCTCACATTACATCCTCAGTATATGTAACAAAACAAGGAGTTTTTCTAGATGTGTCTCAGGGCGGATCCGGGACTGAAATTCCGATTTATAATTCATTTTTTCCACAACTGGGTTCATCAATAATTTTTAACGGAACTTTGACTAGTGATATAAAAATTGGTGATGATAACAGAAATTACATCAAATCAAAAAGCGGAGTATATCATCTTGGTGTAATTTATCAAAGTGCCACACAAGGATCTCTAGCGCAAATACAAGTTGTGCCTGTATTGGTAATTGACTCATTCATACCAGGGGTTTATGATACAATCATTCCTGATCTTAGTACTTCATGGGAAGATTATACCCGTTTTGATCTAGACGAAGGTCAAGAACCAAACTATGATTTTGATTTCACTGATGAAAAACCAATCGTACTGGGTAGTGGAAATGAATTTCTTGTGTATGATTCAAACAATGATGGAAAAAATGATTATAGTGCAGGAACAATCGGTGCACAAGTATTAGATGTTTATGGAGTGATGCAAAACAAAACTGCAAAAATTGATGATTCCCTAATGGCAATTAATGGAACACTGCTTCCTCCATTAGATCCTAATGGTGAATTTTTTGGTCTGATGACTGATTTTACGGGACATGGTACGTCTAGTGCCGCATCAATTGCCTCACGGGGACAGGAAATTTATGACATTTATAACAATACTGGAAAGTTTACTATTACCGGTGTAGCTCCTGGCGCAAAGATTATTCCTGTAAAGGCATTATGGTTTGGTGATACCGTTTATGGATGGTTATGGTCCGCAGGATTTGATAATGAAGAACATGATTGGAAATTTACAGGAGAGACTAGGGTTGATATCATTTCAAATAGTTGGGGCATATCTGCATTCCCGTCTTTTGAAACATCTCCCGGCATGGATGTTCTTTCTCTGATTCTTAGTGTACTTGTAACACCTCACTCCTTAGATGATGATTATCCTGGTATAGTCATAGTTTCTAGTGCTGGAAATTCTGGACACGGGTATGGAACAATAGGGCTGCCAAACGTATCCCCTTATGGAATTTCAGTTGGCGCTACTACTAACAATGTCTTTGTAGGTTATGGCCCATTCAAAGATCAGCCAAGATTTGGAAATACAACAACACATTACAATAATGTGGTGGATTTCTCTAGTAGAGGCCCTGGTTCCATCGGTGATCCAAAACCTGACTTGATGAGTATAGGCGCACATGGATTCACTCCATCAAGCGTATTGAAAATTCAAAAAGATTCTAGGGACGAATCATTTTCTTTGTTTGGCGGAACCAGTATGGCCGCACCTATCGTATCTGGCAGTGCAGCAGTCTTGATAGAAGGCATGAAAAAACAGTCCCAAGACATTGATCCATTTACAATCAAAAATATTCTAATGTCTACTACAACTGATCTCAAAAATGATCCATTCACCCAAGGATCTGGACTAGTTGATGTCTCTTTGGCATTGGATTACATTAATGGAAAAGATGGACTGTTTATTGTGTATAATGATGCGTCATATCGCAACATCAAGAAAATTTTAGATCCCGCAATGGATAAAATAAATTCATCTACGATTGGATTTGAAAAATTTCAACTACCGTCTAGTTCATTACCTATGACTAGTTGGTTTGCAGGACAATTACTCCCTGGAGAAAGGAGTTTTGCCACTTTTACCATATCCAATCCCTCAGAAAATGAGATCATAATTGATGTCGTGCCAAAAAAATTATCCTTAATTGTAAAAAACGAGTTTGACGGAATGACAATTATGCAACAACAGGACTCTATACTTAACAAATCTGGAACGTATATTCCAAATTATATCAAGCTTTCAGATGTGAAAGATCATTCCACACTGAATAAATTTTTTGATGATGCCGATCCTATCCCTACTGATTCTTCATTGATGATACTCAATGTGAATTTTCTATTTGATGCATTCCTCAATGATACTTCGGATGTATACGCTAATGACATTAAAATTTCTTCCCTGTATGTCTATGATTGGCTTGATAATAACAATGATACAAAAATTACTAGTGATGAATTATCCATGGTAAACAGAGCCGGTTCCTGGGGGACTGTTCAAGAACTAAGGGTCACTGATCCAAATGAAAAATTCAAAGGAACTCCTGTGATTGGAGTGTATCCTGTCCCGACAATATTTTCTTATTGGCTGGGTGATACAAAAATGAATTCCACCTCGATGGATTATACACTATCTGCAAGTCATTATCAAAAAGAAAATTGGTCTGTAATCTGGCCTGAATCCCAAACAGTTACTATCCCACCAAAAAATGTTGCCACAATTGATGTTACATTAATTGCACCTACTGACTTGCAAACTGGTGTCTATCAGGGTTTTCTGACTTTTGAGGGAGAAAAACATTTGGTAAATGCTCCGGTCTCCTTTGTAATAAAACATCTAGTTGATCAAAATGATTCCACTCTGATTCTCAAAGGAAAGCAAAGTGATGATGTTCTTTATGGTGTTGGATACACAAAAGGTGCATTTGATATGGCCAGTCGCTATATGGCAGGAGACTGGAGACAGTATTATTTTGACATTCAAGATGAATCAATTAATTCAGCAGCAATTAAACTTTCATGGATGACTGGTGATACCAGCCTGTCCGTATTTGTGATGGATCCTTCTGGGCGAATAGTTCAAACAAATGTTCCATCTGGCGTATTTGGTCATTTTCTGGAATGGCCTTCTCTTGACTGGCTAGGCAATTCCATCTTTAGTCAGGGTGGTGGATTCTTTCCTGTAAAAAATAAAGATGACACGTCAACTGTTCTTTATGTTCCAATTAACCAAACTGGTACTTACACTCTTTTGACACATTCGACATTATTTGGAGGAAGTTCTACAACAGAACCCATTACACTTGCAGTAAAATTTACCAACATTTCATCCCAAATCAAACTGGCAGAAACAGGACCTGAACCAACTGACTCCATCTCAGAAAATGATTACAACACAATTTCTAAAACAAAAACTTTTTTTGGTGATTCTGTTCAAATAAATAACTCTGATTCATCTTTTGGTATTGGCATTGTGCTTGGATTAATTATAGGGACCGTAATTGGCGCCGTCTTTATATTCATAATTAAACTAAAGCATGAAGAAAAATTAAACAAGGTTTATTAGCAATTTGCCAAGCAGTCCATTTGAATGTCAGAGCTTGGAACAAAAAAGTCTGGCGGATTATCCAGAAGAGACTTTCTAAAGTTAATGGGTGCCGCAGGTACAGGATTAGCATTTGCTCCGTTTATCCCGTTTGGTAATTTCATGCCAAACCCAAATCAGGCATCCCTTGAAAAAGTACCTGTAATCTTGCCTGATGGCACTCAGGCTAATATCAACACTTTTCCCGTCAATTTCTCTGAGGTAATTACATATCCGTCTACTGGCGATTCTGCACTTGATGCAGAAGCATTTCGTAAATGGCAATTCATTAGACTGCCTGAAGAATTGGGTGGCGCAAAAAATGATCTATTTGCTCTTAGGGCATACAGTATGATATGTCTTCATCTTTGGTGTCTGTGGAAATACTGGCCAGATGAAGGACGAAAGAGAGGCGAATGTCCTTGTCATGGTAGCATGTACGATCCATCAACTGGAACGGCTTTTGTGGGTCCTGCATCCGTGCAGGCTCCACCATCAAACACGTTAGCTAAATTAGATATGGAAATTGACTCGGACGGATTTGTATTTATCATGCCGCCAAAGTTTGATGTAAATGCTAATGGAGTAATTGGATATGGCCGTTTCGCTTGAAAGAAGAACCGGGATAGTTGCCCTCATTTACTGGCTTTGGGATGGAATAGACAGGACTATATTCACTGCAATCAAGTTTTCATTTCCTGCTAGATTTGTCAGTCCGTTTGGATTCCTAGGCATGCTTACATTTATTGTATTTATTATTCTTGGAGTTTCAGGAGCTCTTCTCATGTTTTACTATCAGCCTATATTGGATAGAGCTTGGGACAGTGTTCAATTCATTAATGATGATGTCCCATTTGGTTTTCACATTAGGAATATTCACTACCATGGCTCCAACGCAATGGTACTTTTGGCTGTTCTTCACATGTATTACCAATTTTTTAGTGGAAGATACAAAATTAGAAATGAAGTCTTGTGGATGTCTGGTGTAATCCTTGGCACCGTTACTATTCTTGAAGCGTTTACTGGGTATGATGTCATATTTAGTGAAAGAGCAGAACTTGCAATCAGCATTGCAGCATCTCTGACTACGTCAATTCCTATAGTTGGACCCACTATTCGTGATGCGGCTCTGGGAAGTGGATTCTCAGACTTTGTGTTAAGATTCTATGCACAACATGTATTCTTGTTGCCAATAGTAATGCTGGGATTGATGGCAGTTCATTTTCCCAGGTTTTTGGTATTTGACGTACCTATGGTCATGGCCATCTCTGGTGCCATTCTCATCACCGGCGGTGTCTTTCCAATTGATTTGGGATTCAAGTTTGAGCCGACAGTTGCGCCTGGCGTGACAGTTCCTGAATGGTATCTCACAGGAATTTATGCATTCATGAGGACTCAGTATGACAAGTTTGTAACGGGACTGTTGTGGCCTCTGATATTTATCATCTCACTCTTGTTTATTCCGTTCCTTGATAGATACAAGAAATTCTCTTGGAGAGAAAGACCGATAGTTACAGCATTTGGCATTACCAGCCTTGCTCAGATTATGGTTACCACATATTGGGGGTTTTACATCTCACCTGATGTCACACTTCCGTTAGTAGAGCGTTTGGTAATTGATCCGATCTTTTTCTACTCTACAATGATCTTAATGGTACCTCTGGGATTTGGATTCACATACATGATGATTAAACTTGCAAATGAGGCTGAAAGAAAATCAAAACTTGCAAAGAGCACAGGTCCAAACCAAGTTGCCACAATTAGTCTTTCTGAAAAATGGATCAACTGGCTGTTAATTGCTCTACTAGCATTCCAAGTGTTCCTAAACATTGCAGCATATAATGCTGCCTTGACAGGAATGAAGAACGTGTCATTATTCTTTGTTGGAATAATCCTGTTGGTATTTGCAGCATTCTTCCATCTTTACAGGTATGCCCTAAGTGAGGAAAAGAATGCACCTCCACCCATTCCGATACAGGAAGAAAAACCAAAGCTGACTGCATCTGATGTACCAGAGCCAAGCAAACTGCCAGAAGGTGATACTGCGCCAAAAGTAAAGCCTGAACCAAAAGAACTAACTCCTGAAATTCCTGCAAAGACTGGAGCAGATCTAAGAGTTGACATCAATGAGAATCCAAATCCTGGCTCTGACTTTGGGGGGTTGAAAAAATGAGCGCACCTACATCAAGCCACGCATATGGCATAGGTCTTGTCGCAGTAATCATTGGCTTGTCTGCCTTTGTAGTATTTTACACCTCGTTTTATCTGCCTGAATCTTTGGCAAAGCCGTCAGTGTCCGAACACATCCTGCATCCTGAAAAAGATTTTATCGTTGAAATTGTTCTGGGTGCAGTAATTGATGGGAATGACAGCTATGTTCCAAATTCGGCAAATGTGTTATTGGGAATCAACAACAAGGTAATCTGGAAAAATTTGGATGATACTGCACATACAGTGACTCCTGATCATAGGGCAGCTGATGCATATAGTGGAGACTTTGGTTCTTTGGGTGTCATTAAACCTGGTGAATCATTTGATTTTCTATTTACCGAACCCCAGGAAATTCCTTATCACTGTGAACCTCATCCATGGATGACTGGAAAAATTCTTGTAGAGATGCGCAGATTCTAGACAGAATATTTTGCAAAAATTATCTGACTCTCAATCTCTTTATGTTGCTCAATAATTGACACTCTGAATTTTACCTCATGTTCTTGTTTTGGTTCAAATTCAATTAGTGCAGTAAATTCTGCCTTGTTTTGAGGCATTGCATCTTTGTTGATAAATAATCTTGAAGCATTCTGGGATGTGCTCTTTCCATTGTATGACTTGTAGATTATGTGCTCATTTGAATCTAAAATCTGAGTATTTATCACAACTCCGTCATATCTTCCTGGATACGAGACAGAAATTGTTCCCCTGATTTCAGAATTTGGATGAATGTCAGTAGAGTTTAGCTTGAATTCAATGTCTTTCATGAAAACATCAATTCCAAATCAGAATAAATAATTTTGTCAAACGGTCCAAAGGGGTATAAGGATAAGAGTTTAGGTCTCCTGACTAGAACATCTAAAATTCGTGCTCAACCTAAACTCTTGCGGTATAAGTATAAGGCCATATCATCATCATGGGGTCATACTCTGCTCCAAATAATCATTACTCTGATACAAAAATCTGTGTCATTTCTATTAGGATGGCAGAGAAAAACAATGCCTCAAACTGTATCCTAGTTTGATCATTTTGTGAGATTCATGTACTTTTATTCTCACATTGGCTCTGAGTAATTACAAATCGTATTCTTGCCAGAAAATGATTACAAACTAATTCCAACTGTTCCATTATCTGGGTTTGCTGGAAGGCCTTTTTGATGAAGACATACTTATGTATGAACTAGAACAAGATAAAGTAGTGAAATTTTCTCTAGTCTTGTTTGGAGTTTTGTTATTGTCATCTTTTGTAGTATTGTCTGCTTCAGCATATGCGCAAACTGAACAAATACCATCATGGATAAAAAACATCTTTGTGTTTTATGCAGATGAGCAAATATCAGAATCAGATCTACTAAACGCAATAGAATATCTTGTAGATATTGGCATAATCCCAGTATCAGAGAAAACCAATATGTCAATTCAAGATATGGGTAATTTTACAATGGCTTACAATCCGACAGATAATTCTACATTTGATGACATCCGATTGGATTATGAGGAAAGAAAATTTATAGAAACAAATGTTGATTATCTAAATGAATTGTTTGCTTTGCCATATGATGTCTCAATAGTAATGGATGAATGTGGTGAGGAAGATGCATTTTATGATTCGGAACTGAAGGAAATTGTTCTTTGCTATGATTATGTTGCATTTTATGAAGATTTGATATTTGATGATGTAAAAACTGATAAAGAAGTATGGCATTTTGCAGATACTGCAATAATTGCAACGCTGTACCATGAAGTCGGACATGCACTAGTTGATGTGTATGATTTGCCAATTACAGGAGCAGAAGAAGATGCAGTGGATCAATTTGCAACAATAATATCTAATGGACTTGGAGATATCGGAAGTGAGTATAACCATGCTGCAATGACTGAATTTTATAAAACAGGAACCGAGGAATACAATTCAGACGAGTTGGAGTTTTATGGTGAACATTCTCTGGGATTGCAAAGATATTACAATATTATGTGCTGGACTTTTGGCAGTGATGTGGACAGATATTCCTATCTTGTCACTGATTGGGGTTTGCCAGAAGAAAGAGCAGAATGGTGTGAAGAAGAATATGAAAAGATATCTAACAGTTGGAATACTCTGCTTGAGCCATATGTCAAAAATCAATCTATGAATTAATCGTATGTATCAACCTCTACGCCTAAATCCACTAGAATAGTCAAGATGTTATAGGCATAAAACATGTTAGTTGCTAACTATACCCGAAATCCTAAGTCTTTTCAATTAATTGTTCTTGCAAAATATCGATACATGTAAAGATCAAACTTGTGTGTTCTCAGATATTCCATAACTGTATATCCCATTTCATGAATTGACTCATAAAATTCTGATTGAACGTTATCATGTTTACACTGTCTCCAAATTTCTTCTATCATACTCAAATGTGGGGAACCTCTTGGAAGATATGCCCGTTTAACATTCTTGTTGTTTTTCAAATATCTTTTTGTATCATTGGATGTGTGTTGTGACGCTCTGTCAACAATAACAAATATTTTCCCAAATTTTTTCTGAGCTTTTTTCAAATAATCAACAAATGATATGGAATTGAATTTTTCATATGATCTAAAAAAGCTTTGATTAGCATCACTTGCCATTCCATAAACTAGAAATCTTTTATGTGATCCTCCCCATCGTATAATCATTCGCTCATTTACATCTACCCAGTATTTCTTGCCAATGCGCACATCATCTGTGAATATGGATTCATCTTGAATTAGTATTGTAAACCCCCCCCTCTTTTGCTTTTTTTATGCGTAAAATGATGCGCAAATACCACATGTAACATGCAGCCTTTGAAGCAGCACTCACATGCAGTTTTTGCGGAACCTTTGGTTTCAAATTCCAACTGTGCACAAGACAACACACATGAGTGATGTGATATGTGATTCCTGTTCTATCAAATATGAACTGCATTAGTTTCTTTGGAGTCATGCCTCCTGAAAGTTTTTTGAATAATTTTTCTATCTTTAGTAATTTTTTGTGTGGAATTAATGGTGGACGACCGGAACGAGAAAGATCTTCCAGTCCAAACTCTTCAAATCTGTGTAACTAGTTCCGTACACATTGATATGTACAAAACATCTCTTTGGCAGTTTCGGTAATAGCGTGTTCATTGATTTTAATCATGCATATTGCATGCAGTCTTTCTTTTTTGCGATTGTTCTTTTCTTTTTTATATGCTTGGACTAACCCATCATTTGTGATGTTCATGAAATAGTTGTCAAACTACTGATCAATAAGTGTTACTATTTGTTTTTGAAAAATTGAAAAGACTTGTGCTATGGGGTATAGTAGTAATTTTGTACTAAACAAGTATTGGACATTTGAAGATAGAGACTTTTCATTAAAAAGAATTATTACTCAATATGGAAAGTTTACAGGGTTTAGCTCTATTGGTGCATTAATTCAACTTGGAATGGTGTATTATTTGGTAGATGAATTTAGTATTTCATACCCCGTTGCATTGGTATTTGCTGTTGGAACTGCAGCATTTAGTAATTTTGTACTAAACAAAAAATGGACATTCAAAGAAAAAGTTTGGAGTTAATCTCTATTATAATCATCTTGGTTTGTTGATTTTTCTTTCTAAATCTCTTACTTAGAGATTATGCGTAATTGACCAAAATAACAAACAACAATCGACTTGTACGCATCAACTTGTTCACATTTGATATGATGGTAATAGACCTTTTGCGTAATTAGATTGATTTTTTTCAACATTCTATGTTTTGCATAATTTTGTACCTAAAAATTCAAAATTTCAGAATAATCCAAGAGTCTATCTTCTAAAAATCGTACTAGAAATAATTACGCAATACGTCTAATGATTTTGTTAGAGTATTGTTGAAATGGTTGGCGCGGTTTAGTCAATTACGCATAATCTCTCTTCCATAAAATAATGTTCTTTGATCTTATCTTGTATTTCCATTGCAATTATTTTTGTAACTGTCTACAGTTTTTTATTTTATGTTATTTATAATAATTTGATTTTTGATTTATTGTTTCATTCTAGATACGCTTAAGTTCATACAATAATTTGAGATTCATGGGAAAGGCAGTAGGAATAGGAATAGCTGTTTTTCTAATCATTGCAGCAATAATTGGAGGATTAGTCGCATATTCTTATTCACAAATTCACGTCAGCCTCAATGATGTATCTTATCACAGCATCGATTGGGTAAATTTCTCATGGCGAGTTCTTCTTAATGTGGGATTAAATGTATTAACTGGAAATTGGCTTGGTGCAGCTTTTGATTTAATTCAAGGAATTAATCTTGATTTGGAATTTGGATTGTATAATGGGGGATTGTTACCTGTGTATATTCCTGATTTATCATATGATCTTTTAGTCAATGGTGTACATGTTGGTAAAGGATACAGTAAAGTTAACACAACTATTTCTCCTGGACAAACAAAAGAGATTTCAGTTTTACAAAACTTTCAAAAAAATAGATTAGCACCTGCAGTTGGATACATTGTTAGTAATAATGGAGTAATTGATCTTAAAGTAGAGGGAACTGCACATTTTAAATTACTATTTTTGGATATACCCATACCTTTTGAATCATCAAAATCAATTTCTATTAAAGATGAAATAAGGATCCGTCTTGATAATGAAATTCAAAAACATAAACCTGTATCAGTAAAAAAAATCGTTTCTTCTGTACAATCATTTGTTGATAAACTAGATGGTAATGTCAAAGATTTAGATCTTGGATTGCCTGGAACAATTATTGATTCTACATATCGGGTAGGTCCTGGAAATTACAAGTATGCATTAATTGATATGCCTTGTACAGGAGATATTCAAGGTGGATTCATAGCAAATGCTGCATTAGGTGATGACATTAAGGTGTATATCTTAAATCAAAACTCATTTAGAGATTATCAAAATGGTGAGAATGCTTCAACATATTACAATAGTGGAAAAACAGAATATGGTACATTTGATGTTACTGTGAATTCCGGTAATTATTATGTAATAATGTCTAATACACATTCTACATTTTCTACAAAGACTATTCAGTTAGAAGTGGCAGCAAACTGCAGATGATTTTATCTAATCTGTATTGACTGTAAAATATTATTTGTATAATTTTGGTTATTTCATTATACCCTTTCTTGAGACTAAAATCTTGTCTAGTCATTACTTGAAATAGAAAAATCAAATGTGTTCAAATTAAATTTCAAATTCTCTAATGAATAAATTACTTGGGTCTAGATTAATGAGCAAATCACTACGGGCCCAAAGGGCTTCGATCCCTTGACCATTGGATTAGAAGTCCAACACTCTATCCATGCTGAGCTATGGGCCCAAAAACCTAGCAATTAATTACCATTTTAAGGGTTTACAGCCACTTTTTTTGATGCTCATCTCTCTCCATCTTGAAGAGAAACTGTTGCGCATATCCCGCATATGGGCCAAAATAATTTACAATTTTTTCATGTAGTATGTCATATTGTTTTTCTGTAATTGTTTTTGTTTCAAGTTGAAATTCATTAAAAAAATATTTTTCTAAAATCCTGATCATCCATCTGTCTAATGGAAATGCCTCTAATTTGTCTAGTGAAAATAACATTATACAATCTGCAACCTTGTTTCCAACACCCGGAATAGAACAAATGCTCTCCTTTGCCTCATGATAGTTCGATTTTTTCAAATACTCCAAATCTATCTCTGTTGAAAAAATCATACCTGCAGCTTTTTTTATGAACTCAGCCCTGTATCCTACCCCACAATCCCTAATCTCGCTAATTGACGCTTTGGCCAGCTTTTCTGGTTTGGAGAATAAAAAAAACTCTTGATCCTCAAACTCTATCCTTGTTCCAAACTTTCTTGACATATTCTCAAGACTGGTCTTGATTTTTTGAATGTTAGAGTTTGAGGAGACAATAAATGAAATCAGACACTGAAAAGGGTCCTGTCTGAGCAATCTCAGGCCTGGATATTTTTTTACGGCTCTTCTAGTTGTATTATCCCTTGAAATTGATTCTATTATCCTCTCCATACTGTCTTTTTTCCTAAAAAAATCCATTCTGCTATTCTGATATGATCTTATGCCTCCAGAATTACCAACCCGTAGGATGTCTCTTCCGTTAACACCGTACCAATAGTTCCCGCTTTTTCTCCAAAGAAACACCTGGCCACTATTAATTGAATTCTCTACGTCTATTAAATTGCAGTTCTGCATTTCAGAGAGTTACTGTCTCGTTGACTCTTGGAGCATGCGCTTCAAATCCAAACTTTTCATGAATTTCCTGAGCAAATATGTCACATGACTCTGAATCCCCATGAACTGTGAGTACTTTGGGATTTCCTTTGATTTCTTTTATCATTTTAAATAGTTCATTTCTGTCTGCATGACCTGAAAACTCAAACTGTTTTACCTCTGCTGTAACGTTGACATCCCTACCTCTTGATGAGACCTTTCCTGTATCAAGCAATTTTTTTCCTGGCGTACCTTCGCCCTGATACGATACTAGGGCAATTCCATTCTTGTCATCAAATGCAAGTTGCTGCAAATAAAATACAGCATTTCCTCCAACTAACATTCCTGCAGGTGAGATTACCACGCAGGGTTCTTCCATGGCGCGCTTTCTTTTACCATGTTCCCTGATTGACACTGCCCTGTTAATCGCATCGGCAAAAACTTTTTTGTCCCGAAGATATTCCGTATGTCTAAACATTATCTCATTTACCTTGAGTGCCATTCCATCCATGATAATCTTGTGCTCAAAGTTTGCATTCCTTAAAATGCATGCAATCTCTTGAGAACGTTCAACTGAAAACGATGGAATGAACAGTATTCCTTTCCTGTCCATTACCTCATTTGCAAATTCTATTAGTTCCTTTTCTGATTCTCTTCTGGGTTTTTGCTCTGTTTGCGAATATGTACTCTCGGTAATTAAAAGATCAATCTCGCCTATGTCAAAGTCTGCTTCTCGAAGCATTCTTGAACCATTTGTCTTGATATCTCCTGTATAGAAAAGTCGTTTTTTTTCTGATTCTACCAAAACAGTACTACCACCAATTACATGACCTGATTCTCTTAACTCAAAGGTTGCATTCCCTTTGCTAACTCTTTGTTTGAATCCAATCTCCTTGGAATTTTTCATCATGTTGCTTAGTTCGGGCAGATCAAATGGGTGCGAATTCTTTTCAATCTTTAGCATATCCTCGATTAATAACTTTGATAGATCAAAGGTTGGCGGTGTGGCATAGACATCCGTATTTCCACTCACAAAAAGGGACGGTACATTTCCAGAGTGATCCAAATGGGCGTGAGTAATTATGATTGCATCTATATCCTTTGGTTTTACATGGAGCGGATATCTAGGAGGAGTTCCCCTTCTTCCAAACATTACTCCGTAATCAAGCAAGAGATTTGTTCCATTACAATTGACCAAAAAGCCGGATCTGCCAACTTCGTTTGCGGCCCCTAAAACCTTAACATCCAAGAATTATGATGAATAATTATCGACGTTAAAACCTTTTAGTCAAGCCCGATCATTATACCTTTTATGCAATCTTCAAAAGCTTTAATTAGTACAAGCTAAGATTCAACCGTCATGGGAAGAACTTATGATGAGTGGATAAAGTCGCAAGATCAATCCGTTGTTGCTAAAACACGTGCAGGTGATGAAGCAAACAAGCCACTCTTAAACCAAATTAACTGGATTTGGGTTAATAATCTCATGAACAAGAAACCAGAACTCAATCCTTCTTCTGCAGAACTACTTGATTGGGTTACTTCTGGTCAAATAGACGCAATGAGAAAATAAATGTGTGAAACACACAACTTTTTGTTTTTTAGATTCTCTAACTAATTTCTGCGCACACATGTTTTTGCGATCAATTACATAACAGGGTTATGAATTTCAATCATGGTTTAAATAGGTACCAAAGAATATAGTATTGTAATGCCAATAGCAATACTTCCAGACATCGACGAACAAAGATGTATCGGATGTGCACTATGTGTAGAAATCTGTACAACACTTGGTCCTGATGTCCTTAGAGTAAAACCAGTTGAAGGCTGGAAGAGGGGTAAAGCATTCGTATTTTATCCAGAAAGATGTATTTCTGATGGTGCATGCATCGGCGTATGCCCAACAAAATCAATCTTTTGGATGAGACCAATGAATTATACTGCTGGACAACCAGTTCCTCTTCACAAAAACGGCGTCTTCGTCAACGGTTGGGCAGAAGATGCAGCACTTTAAGCTGAATCTTTAGCACATTCCTTTTTCTTATTTTTAATCAAACAAAGGATTTTTTCCTAATCTCTTTTGGCAGTGTTTTCACAAAATGTTTTAGGAACATGTCATTCTTGTCATAGTAAATCTCTGAAAATCCGTTATTATCAAAGAAATGTTTTAACGTCTTTTCAAATGCGGGGAATTCTTTTGGATCAAAATCTATCCTAGAAGTCTCATGGTGTGCAGCAGGATAAATGTCTGAAATTTCAATTGGAATTAATCCCAACTGGGGATTATACTGGCATACCTGCACTGAATCAAAATCCTTGAATCTTTTTTTCAGTTCAGCATATTGCTGTGACAAATATCCTGGCTTTGTACTTGACTCTTTGGTGATGAGCAGTCTCTTTTTCGTTGATATGAATCTTCTAACCATGCTGTGGTATGCTTGAACCTCCGGACGAAACTGGTCTTCCTTGTCATATAGGAAGATGGCCCTTCCTTTGAATTTTGGCGTAGTTACGCCAAGAAACTCGTAATTGTCTGTCATGACTTTGATCATCTCAAATAACTTTGGATGGGCTCTTGCCTTTTTCATTACATACTCCCACAATCTTCCTTCATGGATTGCCTGCTTTACCCTGTCGACTTCAAGTTTTATTGCATAGAGGTTATGAATTGCCAATTGATTTATCCTCTCAGTTGTTTCTAGCTGGCGCAGTTCATCTGAAGTGTATCCTGAGCATACCTTACAATTGCATGGAAATACAACAATATCTGACAAATATCGTGTACCGTCATCTGTGATGTATCTCTGATGTTTGGCATAAAGCATGTAGGATGCTGAATCAAACGTATCACATCCCAAAGCCACTGCAAATGGTATTGTAAGGGGGTGACCTGCTCCAAAAAGGTGCAGGGGAACAGAATGTGGAATATGTTTTTTTGCAGCTACAATCATCTGTGCTAATAGCCTATACTCGTATGACTCCATAAACTCAACAGGACTTCCCAAGGCCAGCATCTGAAAACCAGCGTCTACCAATCTCTTTGCTGACTGTGCAACAAGTTCAAAATGCTCTCCTCCCTGAATCGGACCAATCCAGATCTGACCGTTGTCCTTACTGTTATCAAGTGTCTGCTTTGAAACCTTGAGAGTATGTTTAACGTATGCACTAGCTTTTTCCAACGGCAGCCCAAATCCTGTTGGTCTGTCAAGTGGAATTGCAAAATCAGTCAGTATTCCCGTTTCAAAGTCTGCCATTTCTGTAGGTGAAACCCCGACATCTCCATATTCTAGAACCTGATAACCTCCCGAGTCTGTCATGACTGCACCATCAAAATCTATAATTTTGTGAATTCCTTTCTTTATGGCCTCATCACCAAAATTATTTCTAGTAATGTATGCGTTTGTAATTACTAAATCAAAACCAATCTCTTGAATTTTTTTTGATGGGATTGTCTGTTTTACTGGGTGAATGACAGGAACGTATGCTGGCGTCTCAATTTTTCCATGATTGGTGTATAGGGTACCTATCCTTCCTGCCAAATCCGTCTTTGAAATTTCAAACAATTAATTACACAAACTTGAGGCGTTATTTAATCAATCAGCAAAAAATTTTTTCAAATCATTATTTTTTATAACCAAATCAAGCCAATCCACCTCTTCGTTACCAGTGTTGCTGGAAATTAGAATCATGACTTTTCTTACCACTTCCTGAATGCTTTTCCCGCTGGCGTTTATCTGGAATGCCTTTTCTTGGAATCTGCTTTTTGCATCATGTGCAATAATGCCCAGCACTTCGCTGCCCAAGTTCTCAATACTCTTCTTTTCTGTGTATCCTCTTTCTTTGTAGACTGTGATCAAGTCATAGGGATTTCTTCTCAAGACGATCACAGTCTTTGCCCTGTCTTTCTCAAAAACATATGGTGCCAAGTGACCTACAATCACATTCTCCTCTGAAATTTTCTCTTCAAAGATGTTTCCCAGCTTTAGGGTATCCACATCATTTGCATCATCATTTTTCTCAAATAATCCTGCATCTTTTGCCATGCTGTTGATGTCAATTATGGATAGTCCAAGCCTTTTGGCAATTTCCTTTGCAATGGTATGCTTTCCAACTCCGGGATTTCCAGTTATTACTATTGACATGTCACAAGATTACAATAAACTGCAATTAAACGATTTCTGTAATACTAATAAGTAGAATTGGTTTTTTGACTATGATGCAAATTGGTTTGTTTGGCAAGGCAAATGTTGGAAAATCAACATTTTTTTCGGCTGCAACTGAAACTCTTGCCGCATCAGGAAATTTTCCTTTCACAACAATTGAACCCAATATCGGTGTGGCGTTTATTAAAGCAGATTGTGCCTGCAAGCATTTTGATATTCGACATGAAAATGAATTATGTGTCAATGGCGCCCGTTTCATTCCAGTAAAACTCATCGATGTTGCAGGACTGGTTCCAGGCGCACATGAGGGAAAGGGATTGGGAAATCAGTTCCTTGATGATGCAAGACAAGCTGAGGTCCTGATTCATGTAGTTGACATTGCTGGAAGTACAGATATTCAAGGACAGCCGGTTCCAGTCGGAACACATGATCCTCTAGAGGATGTGGTGTTTGTTCAAAATGAATTTGATCAATGGTTTGCTGATATTCTAAAAAGAGAGTGGGACAAGATTACCCGTGAGATAGATCAAAAGAGAGCAAAACTCACTGACGGCATTGCAAAACGATTCACCGGATTGGGCATTAAAGACTATAAAGTACAAAAAGTACTACAGGCACTGGGTCTCATCTCTAAAAATCCAAAGGAATGGAATGATTCTGATATACAAACTTTTGTTAAGGAACTGCGAAAAAATACAAAACCAATAGTCATTGCTGCAAATAAGGCAGATCTCTGTAAAGATCTTGACATTCTCAAAAAAATTCCAGAACCTGTGATCCCTTGCAGTGCTGAAACAGAGCTGCTCTTACGAAAAGCATCAAAGGCAGGAATTATATCTTATTCTCCAGGAGATGAGGATTTTAAAATTATCAAAGGAAAAGAAATTTTGCCTCCACAACAAAAGGCACTGGATTTGGTATTGTCCGTGCTTTCTAAAATCTCGTCTACTGGCGTTCAGAAAATCCTCAACACTGTCGTCTTTGATTCGCTGAAATTTATTGTCGTTTATCCTGTAGAGGATGAAACCAAACTGACCAACAAAGACGGTGTCATTTTGCCTGATACAAAATTACTCCCACAGGATTCCACTGCAAAAGATCTGGCAGATCTGATTCATGCAGACATTGCCAAGGGATTTCTGTATGCAATTGACTGCAAATCCAAACAAAGAATCAGCGGTGAACAGAAACTAAAAAATGGCGATGTGATCAAAATTGTATCTACATCAAACAAGAGATAGTATGCTGGGTCTGGGAATAGAGAGTACTGCACATACGTTCTCTTGTGCCATAATTGAAAAAAAAGGGAATAAAGGCAGAATTCTCTCTGATGTCAGAAAAATTTACCGTCCTGCAGATGGTGAGGGAATTCATCCTAGAGAAGCATCACGTCATCATGTTGAAAACAGTTCCAAAGTGCTATCTGAGTGTCTTGGAGAGGCAAACACTACAATCAAGAATATGGATATCATCTCTTATGCTGCAGGTCCGGGATTAGGTCCATGTCTGCGTGTTGGCGCAGTTGTAGCAAGATCTCTGGCTTCTTTTTACAAGATTCCAATTTATCCTGTTAATCATGCAATTGGACACATTGAATTGGGAAAACTATTGACGGGTGCAACCGATCCTCTAGTACTGTTGGTATCCGGAGGACATACCATGCTTTTGGCATTTCTTAACAAGCAATGGAGGGTCTTTGGCGAAACTCTGGATATTACACTGGGCCAACTGCTTGATCAATTTGGAAGATCGCTAGGATTTGCCTCACCCTGTGGAAAAAATATAGAAGTGCTGGCATCTGAATCTTCAAACTATGTGGCATTACCATACTCTGTAAAAGGAAACGATGTCTCTTTTTCAGGCTTGTTGTCTGCAACAAAATCCGTTGCAAAAAAAAGCAAGATTGATGCGTGTTACTCACTTCAAGAAACCGCCTTTGCAATGATCAGCGAGGTCATAGAGCGTGCCTTGTCATTTACAGGCAAAAAAGAATTGCTAATAGTCGGCGGCGTTGCAGCCAACAAAAGGCTATCAGAAATGCTTCAAGATGCATGCAAACGGCACAAATGCAACCTTTTTGTGGTCCCATTACAGTATGCCGGGGATTGTGGAAGCCAAATATGCTGGACTGGACTCTTGGAATCACAAGTCAAGAAAGGCATCCTGCTAAAGGATACTCTGATAACACAGTCCTGGAGACTGGACTCAGTCAGGGTGGATTACTGATTCCTGTTGTTAATTGCCTCATCAATACTTTTGAGCCAACTTTTTGTATTAAAGACTCCAAACTTGTATGCCTGATCACCCTTGTCTGTCTTTGTCGTAAAACATATCTTCTTTATCAACAGTCCCTCCTTCCATGTCTTGCTCACGTCATCCAATGAGACATCCAGGACAGTATCGCCAATATTCTTGGAAAAATCCATTACTCTTGCCCTAGTTTTGTCAAACGCCAATCTTTTGTTTGTTAATGTCAGAATTCCTGAACCCAGATTATCCTCGCTACAGTCTTCTTGTTTTATCTTCTTTTCACCCTCTTTCATGATTAATTTTTATTGAATTCCTTTGGATATAACGTTAGTGAAATTAAGAAAAAAAGGAGCAGAAGCTGACATATATCAAATCAGATGGCAAAATTCTAGAGCAATTCTTAAAATCCGAAAGGCAAAAAATTATCGCAATCCCTCCCTTGATTCAAAAATACGTAAACAAAGAACGATAAAGGAATCTCAAATATTGTCTCAGGCAAAGTCATTTGGAGTTCCGACACCCCTTGTCTACTTTGTAAACCTGAAAAAGACCCTAATTGTGATGCAGGAAATTCCTGGAAAACCGGTCCACGATCTACCTGAATCAAAAATCATTGACTTGTCAACAGAGATCGGAAAACTAGTTGGAATACTGCACAAAAATGGCGTAATGCACGGGGATTTGACTACATCAAACTTTATCCTGTTCCAAAACACTGTCTTTGTCATTGATTTTGGCTTGTCTCAAAATACAGTAAAACCAGAAGATCATGCAGTTGATTTGAGGCTAATCAAGGAGATTCTAAACAGCGCTCATGCAAAAATCATACAGCCGACTTGGAAGAACTTTTTAACTGGTTACAAATCCGTCGTTGGAAATGCCAATTACATTAAAATCACAAGATTGGTCTCAGATATAGAGAGTCGTGGAAGATATGCGGCAGTCATTTGATCTACTCTTTGCATCCTCAAATGTCAACAAATATCAAGAGGCAAAAAAGATTCTGGATTTCTTTGGAATAAGGCTTGGGTTTTTTGAATCTGATCTGCAAGAGATCCAGTCAGATTCACTTGAAGATATTGCACTCCAAAAGGCAAAAAATGCATTCTCCAAATGCAAAAAACCTGTAATAATTGAGGATGACGGCCTGTTTATTGACTCGCTTGATGGTTTTCCAGGTCCGTATTCGTCATATGTTTACAAAACAATTGGAAACAAGGGAATTCTTAATCTCTTAAAAAATAACAGAAAGGCAAAATTTGTCTCCATAATCAGCTATTGCGATAAGAAAACCCTCCAGTCCTTTGATGCAAAACTTGATGGCTCCATATCACCCTTTCAGAAAGGAGAGGGCTGGGGATATGATCCGATTTTTATGCCAAAAAATACCCAGAAAACCTTTGCTGAAATTAATAACAAAAATAAACTCTCACACAGGTACAAAGCACTAGAAAAATTTTCTAATTGGTATTTACTAAAGTAGGAATGTAACGATCAATTAACTGCTCGCTGTTCTGCAAAACTGAAATTCTTGAAACCACACTCTCATCCATCACTGAAAATATTCTGCTATATCTTGCAATTTCTTTGCTAAAATTTCTTACCTCATCCATCTCTAGCATGTTGGAATACTCTAGCCTGTTAGTCGAACGGCCTATGTGCATGTATGATTTTATCTCAACAAAGTGCGGACTGGCTTTTCTAATCATTTCTGCAAATGCTGGAATCATCTCTTTGATATCATTATAGCCTCTAATCAGGGTTATTCTTAGAACTGTTCTTGTGTTCAAATGTTTTAGCATGCCAAGAGTTCTGTTCCATCTTTCCCACGAATCGTCATATTTTGGTTTGTTTATCCTCAAAAACGATTTATAGTCTGCAGCATTGGTTGACAAGTACATCTGTGTAGGTAACGCATCTTCATCTTGCATTTTCTGAATCATGTCTGGTTCTTGTCCGTTTGTTACAAGAAAAGTTGATTTTGTTGCTTTCAGCGAGTGCAAGTATTTGATTAGCTCTGGCAACTTTGGATACATTGTTGGCTCACCAGAAAGTGAAATTGCGTAATGACTGGGTAACAATGATTCATCTAGTCTTTGCTTGTCGTTTCTTGAATCTCCATAATACCCATTGATCAATTCTTTTCTTTCAATCATCAGTTTTCTTAGTATCTCCTCAGGCTCTGCAACTCTTTTTGGATCCATTTTTAGTGAATCATAAAACTCCATTGGTCTCCAGCAGTATACGCAACGATTTTCACAGTGCATTCCGGCCGGGGAAAACTCCATGCATCTGTGAGTTGAAATTCCATAAAACTTGTGTTTATAGCAATTTCCCTCGTGCTTGAATGATTTTTTTGTCCAGTGACATAATTCCACTGTGGAATGATCAGCTACTCCGTACTTTGCTTTTTTTAACTGCTTTGCTATTGCCGGTTTTATCTGAATTAATTGATCATCTTCTTCCTCAATTGTCTCGCCAGAGCAACTCATGGACTCAATTCTCATTTTGGTTTACTTAAATTGATCGCGTTTTTTTGTCTAATATGAGAATTATCTCAAACATGTTACAATTTTGAGCCAATTTCAGTGAGGTTTAATAACTGGATTCTCAGGGTAGTTTTAGAATTGAAAAAGATACATACCATTCCGTTCCTAGTTTTACTTTCAATCATACTAACTAGCATGCCTGTAAACTATACCTTTGCTGCAGTTGATCTGGATAATGACGGAGTTGAGGATTCTATTGATGCATGTCCCAATTTGCAGGAAGATTATGAGGGGTCCGTTGATGGATGTCCGTCAAATTTTGTTTCATGGTACGATGAGGACTTTGATGGAATAGAGGATCACATTGATCAATGTCCTGCCCTTCGAGAAAATTATAACCAATTCCAAGACGGCGATGGCTGTCCTGATACCATTGGCGGAAGTGGTTCAGGTGGAACCCCTGATAGTGACGGTGATGGCTTTATTGACTTGGTAGACTTGTGCCCAAATCAATCAGAAACATTCAATGGTGTTTTGGACAGGGACGGTTGCCCGGATGATTCTAGTACAGGTGACCGAGATATGGACGGAGTTACTGATGTTGCAGATAAATGTCCACTAAGTGCAGAAACTTATAACAAATTCCAAGACGACGACGGCTGTCCGGACAATGTTCGCAGTTTTGCTTTTGTTGATACTGACAATGACAGCATCCCAGACAAGATTGATTTATGCATAAACGAACCAGAAGTGTATAACGATTATCTTGATACAGATGGCTGTCCTGATATTTTACTAGATTCTTCATTTGATGATAAAGATGGTGACGGAATAGCAGACCAATTTGATATTTGTCCCAATGATGCAGAAACTTTTAATAGATTTGCTGATTATGACGGTTGCCCGGATTCAATCCCATCATTTACTGGCACGTTAAATGATGCAGATGGTGATAAAATTACAGACGCCAATGACACATGTCCGCTAAAACCTGAAAGATACAATGGCTTTCAAGATAATGACGGTTGCCCAGATATTCCTCCATACTCTAGTGATACTGATTCAGACCTTGATGGAATCTCAAACAGTGTTGATCAGTGTCCGCAAGTAAAAGAAACCTACAACAAATTCCAAGATAATGACGGTTGCCCTGACTTTATTAGTACCGTTACAGAAATACCAGATAATGACGGTGACGGAATTAATGATTATGTGGATTTGTGTCCAACTCAACCAGAAACATTCAATGACGTTTTTGATTTAGACGGCTGTCCTGATGATAAAACCACAATAGACAGAGATTTGGATGGTGTACCAGATAATCTAGATCAGTGTCCTACTGCTCAAGAAACCTACAATCAATTCCACGATGAGGATGGTTGTCCTGATAGCATATCTGGATTATCCGAATCAGACTTTGATGGCGACAGAATTTCTGATTTGAATGACAAGTGTCCCTTGACTCCAGAAACGTACAACAATTATCTAGATACAGACGGCTGTCCTGATGTTATAGTCTTGGATTCTGATGATGACGGAATTCAGGATGCATTGGATCAGTGTCCTACAACTGCAGAAACTTGGAACAGGTATCAAGACACTGACGGCTGTCCTGACAACCCATCAGAATCTGATTCAGACTTTGACGGTATTTTGGATTCAGCAGATCAATGCCCTCTTGAGCGAGAACGTTACAATGGATTCCAAGACACTGACGGCTGTCCTGATTATCCTGCTTTTGTTACTAGCATGGATTCAGATTTTGATGGAATTATCGATGAATCAGATCAATGCCCACTAGTTCCAGAAACTTATAACAAATTCCAAGATGTTGACGGCTGTCCTGACTCTATAATAGATGATAAGGGAGTTCCAGATTCAGATGGTGATGGCATTAATGATTACAGGGATCATTGCCCCAATCAGCCTGAAATCTATAATGGAATTCTTGATTTAGACGGCTGCCCAGACAAGCATATCATGATTAATGATCGTGACTTTGATGGAATCCCGGATGCTATTGATGTATGCCTGACTGCCAAAGAGACTTTTAATCAATTTCAGGATGAGGACGGCTGCCCAGATTCTATAAAAGAATCATTTGTAGTTGACTCTGATAATGATGGCATTGATGATATTTATGATGATTGTCCCCTAGTCACTGAAAATTATAACGGCTTTCAAGATAATGATGGTTGTCCTGATATTAATGATATACAGCCTGATTCTGATAATGACGGTGTTTCAGACATGATGGATATGTGTCCGAATCATGATGAAGTTTGGAACAATTATGCTGACAATGACGGCTGTCCAGATGTCATGCCAACTGGAAATCTTAGAACTGATAGCGATGGAGATGGCATAAACGATGATATTGATTCGTGTCCAAATCAAAGAGAAACCTACAACAAGTACAATGATGGTGATGGTTGTCCAGATATTACTCCAGAACAATCAAGATACAAACATGATGCTGATTTAGATGGTATTATTGATAACTATGATTCTTGTCCTCTGGAACCAGAGGACTATGACGGCAATAGAGATACCGATGGCTGTCCTGACCCCTAGCATTATCTTAAAATGAAAAAACAACATCTTTTAGGGTTTTTGTTTTTACTTGCCTCTACCATTGGCATGTTACCCGGCAACGTATCTGCCAATGAATCAATTGATTCTGATGGGGACGGGGTACCAAACTCTCTTGATTTATGTCCTCATCTTTTAGAAGATTATGACGAATCCGTTGACGGCTGTCCGTCAGGCTTTGTTCCATGGTATGATGCTGACTCTGATGGAATACAGGATCATCTTGATACTTGTCCGACTGTAAAGGAGACATACAATCAGTTCCAGGATGATGACGGCTGTCCTGACTTGCCCTCTGGTGATGCAAAGGGCATTGCTGATTCTGATGGTGACAATTATCCTGATTACATGGACTTGTGTCCCACCCAGCCAGAGACATTCAATGGTGTTGATGACAAGGACGGCTGCCCTGATAATGCCTTGTCTTTGATGGATAGTGATCAGGACGGCATTTCTGATACTTTGGACACATGTCCGCTAGAATCTGAAAACTATAACCTTTATCAGGATGATGACGGCTGTCCTGATACGGTAGATACCACTGTCTCATTCTATGTCTTTCCAGATACGGACAGTGATGGAATCGATGACAGATGGGATGCGTGCATTGACGAGCCTGAAAACTATAATGATTATCTAGATACAGACGGCTGTCCTGACGTAGAGGGCACAACTGCAGGCGACATGCTTGATGCAGATTATGACGGAATCCCAAATGATATGGATGCCTGTCCACTAGAGCGTGAGAATTATAATCGATATCAGGATGATGACGGCTGTCCTGACAGTGTTGACTACCAAATAGTTGGTGATGCTGATGGTGATGGCATTTTGGATTCAAATGATTCTTGTCCATTTAGTACTGAAACTTTTAATAAATTCCAGGATGATGACGGCTGTCCTGATCATATAGCAGACAACAAACTGATTGCTGATTCTGATGATGATGCCATTCCAGATCTCCTAGACCTATGTCCCACCCAGCCAGAGACATTCAATGGTGTTGATGACAAGGACGGCTGTCCAGATAAATTGACATCTGACTTTGATTCTGACATGGATGGCATACTAGACGCATCTGATAAATGCCCGCTAGAATCTGAAAACTATAACCTTTATCAGGATGATGACGGCTGTCCTGATACGGTAGATACCACTGTCTCATTCTATGTCTTTCCAGATACGGACAGTGATGGAATCGATGACAGATGGGATGCATGCATTGACGAGCCTGAAAACTATAATGATTATCTAGATACAGACGGCTGCCCTGACGTAGAGGGCACAACTGCAGGCGACATGCTTGATGCAGATTATGACGGAATCCCAAATCATTTAGATAACTGTCCGGCATTAGCTGAAAGATACAACGGATTCCAAGATGATGACGGTTGTCCGGATAACATTGTCTACCAAACAGTCGGTGATTCTGATAGTGATGGCATCTATGATAATCTGGATCAATGCCCAACTGTAAAGGAGACATACAATCAGTTCCAAGATGACGATGGCTGTCCTGACTTGCCACCTAGTGATGCAAAGGGTGTTGCTGATTCTGATGGTGATGCCATTCCAGATCTCCTAGACCTATGTCCCACCCAGCCAGAGACATTCAATGGTGTTGATGACAAGGACGGCTGTCCAGATAGACTGACATCTGACTTTGATTCTGACATGGATGGCATACTAGACGCATCTGATAAATGTCCGCTAGAATCTGAAAACTATAACCTTTATCAGGATGATGACGGCTGTCCTGATACGGTAGATACCACTGTCTCATTCTATGTCTTTCCAGATACGGACAGTGATGGAATCGATGACAGATGGGATGCGTGCATTGACGAGCCTGAAAACTATAATGATTATCTAGATACAGACGGCTGTCCTGACGTAGAGGGCACAACTGCAGGCGACATGCTTGATGCAGATTATGACGGAATCCCAAATGATATGGATGCCTGTCCACTAGAGCGTGAGAATTATAATCGATATCAGGATGATGACGGCTGTCCTGACAGTGTTGACTACCAAATAGTTGGTGATGCTGATGGTGATGGCATTTTGGATTCAAATGATTCTTGTCCATTTAGTACTGAAACTTTTAATAAATTCCAGGATGATGACGGCTGTCCTGATCATATAGCAGACAACAAACTGATTGCTGATTCTGATGATGATGCCATTCCAGATCTCCTAGACCTATGTCCCACCCAGCCAGAGACATTCAATGGTGTTGATGACAAGGACGGCTGTCCAGATAAATTGACATCTGACTTTGATTCTGACATGGATGGCATACTAGACGCATCTGATAAATGCCCGCTAGAATCTGAAAACTATAACCTTTATCAGGATGATGACGGCTGTCCTGATACGGTAGATACCACTGTCTCATTCTATGTCTTTCCAGATACGGACAGTGATGGAATCGATGACAGATGGGATGCATGCATTGACGAGCCTGAAAACTATAATGATTATCTAGATACAGACGGCTGCCCTGACGTAGAGGGCACAACTGCAGGCGACATGCTTGATGCAGATTATGACGGAATCCCAAATCATTTAGATAACTGTCCGGCATTAGCTGAAAGATACAACGGATTCCAAGATGATGACGGTTGTCCGGATAACATTGTCTACCAAACAGTCGGTGATTCTGATAGTGATGGCATCTATGATAATCTGGATCAATGCCCAACTGTAAAGGAGACATACAATCAGTTCCAGGATGACGATGGCTGTCCTGATCATATAGCAGACAACAAACTGATTGCTGATTCTGATGGTGATACCATTCCAGATCTCCTAGACCTATGTCCCACCCAGCCAGAGACATTCAATGATGTTGATGACAATGACGGTTGCCCGGATGATGCCTTATCTTTGATAGATGGTGATCAAGACGGTATTTCTGATGCTTTGGATGCATGTCCGCTAGAATCTGAAACTTATAACATGTTCCAGGATGACGATGGCTGTCCTGATACTACTGATTCAATTAAATCACAATATCAGTTCCCAGATACTGATGCTGACGGAATTGAGGATAGATGGGATGCATGCATTGACGAGCCTGAAAACTATAATGACTATCTAGATACAGACGGCTGCCCTGATATACCTGGTGCAGAATCAACCATTCCCGTATATGCTGATTCTGATGGTGATGGATACATAGACGGTGCTGATTCTTGTCCAACAACCTCAGAGACATGGAATAAATATCTGGACTCGGATGGCTGTCCAGATACTGCCCCAGAACAACAGAGATTTGCCCATGATGATGATCTGGATGGCATCATTAATGATGAAGACTTGTGTCCTCTTGATCTTGAGGATTATGATGGGGACAGAGACGACGACGGCTGCCCAGATCCCTAAGCAATATTCTCATAACTACATGTGCAGAGGCAAGGAATTCAATTAACATGTAGGTGTCAGTCTTTACATCTAGATCAATTAGGCTAGTTAGACGTTATAGGCACAAAACATGTTATTTGCTAACTATATGTGAACAAAAAGGCAAGGAATTCAGATAGCATAAAGAATGAATGGGTAGATCAAATATCTGTAAATCGCCTTCAAAGAGAACAATTCCAAAGAAACAGATTAGGGATAAAGCAGAAAATATCATGTATGTTGGAATTGATCTGCACAAGAAATTTCATCAAGTGGCAGTAATGAACGTATGAATCAAGCAAATAACATGTTTTATGCCTATAATGTTCAACTAATCTAGTCAATTCAGGCGTGAAGGTTGATACATACTAATGAACAACAAGGGAAAGATAACACGGAATGAAAAAATAGAAAATACACAGCAGGCAATCAGACAAGTGCTCTCAAAGATACCACTTTCTGCCAGCGTCGTCATGGAATCATCATCAGTTTGGTATAGAGTGTACAGATTCATAACAGATGTACTGGGATACAAGGTAGTGTTGTCAAATCCTTATCTTACAAAAGCAATTATTCCATCAAAGAAAAAGACAAACAAGATTGATGCAGCGGTACTAGCAGATCTCTTACGTGGAGGATATATTGCAACATGTTTGTTCAAAGTGATAAAATTGTAAAGGAACGTCAGCTTGTACGGCATGGAAGAAAGTTGATCCAATGGAGTACATCTGCAAAGAACTGTATTCATGGTATTCTGTTACAAAATGGAATAAAGATTCCTGGAGCAACATTCACAGGATTATACATAAAAAGGTAATCGTCTACAGTTTTGAAGTTCCTTCGTGTTTGTGTCAAAAAAATAACCAGTTTTGACATATCTTGTGCGTAATACTTCAAAACTGTAGACAGTTACAACATTTCTTCAAAATGAGCAGTATCATGTAAACATACTAGAGAATGGGTGTTCAATATTTTCAATATAAATAATTAATTTTCCACCTAATTGTTTTTCAATTAACTGAATTAAATTTTTACGTGATTTGTGATCGTTTTCGTTTAATAACCGAGTAAAGATTGGATCTTTAACAACATCTATCAGGTATTAGAAACTACATCATAGGATCTATACGCTGTTTTGGGTTTTATATCCAATCCATCCAAGATTTTTTGTAACTCTTTGAATTCCTCATTTTCTTCATGTTTTGTTGTATCTTTTACAGTCTACTAAATCTGACAAACTCCATATACAAAATATCCATATTTAAGGTATCAGCATACTAGAGATTATGCGTAATTGACTAAACCACGCCGACTATTACAACAATACTCGTAACTGTCTACCCGTAGATGGGAAAGTAACTCTCAATTGTCCAATTCTCAGAGTTTTTTGATTGGTGATACTAGAGCATGAAATAATTGGATAGTAAAATCAACAAAATCTCGATATGTAGGAATGATATGTGACAGAATAGCGATAAAATAATGGTTTTTTCATAACTGTGAGAATATAATTTAGAGATACGGGCTAGAATCCACAAAAATCAAAGAATTTAACTTTACTTTCCCATCTACTGATCTTGTGCGTAATACTTGAAAAGTATGGATTGTTGCATATTTCTCTTGATTTCAAAATTATAGAGAATATATTTAACGTGAGACTTAATAAATACTTGATAATAGCGGAGTTGTAGAGAATGAAAAAACAATATCTTTTAGGGTTTTTACTTTTACTTACCTCCAGCATTGGCATGTTGTCAGGTAGTGTATATGCCACTGAATCAATTGATTCTGATGGGGACGGGGTACCAGATTCTCTTGATTTGTGCTCTCATCTTTTAGAGGATTATGACCCACAATATGGCAACAACATTGATGGTTGTCCGGCGGACTTTGTTCCATGGTATGATGCTGACTCTGATGGAATTCAGGATCATCTTGATACTTGTCCGACTGTAAAGGAGACATACAATCAGTTCCAGGATGATGACGGCTGTCCTGACTTGCCCCCTAATGATGCAAAGGGTATTGCTGATTCTGATGGTGACAATTATCCTGATTACATAGACCTGTGTCCCACTCAACCAGAGACATTCAATGGTGTTGATGACAATGACGGTTGCCCGGATGATGTCTTGTCCTTGTTAGATGGTGATCAAGACGGTATTTCTGATGCTTTGGATGCATGTCCGCTAGAATCTGAAACTTATAACATGTTCCAGGATGATGACGGTTGTCCTGATTCAACTGACTCTGTTGTATCATCTTTTATCTTTCCAGATGTTGATAATGATGGGGTTGATGATAGATGGGATCAATGCTTAAACGAGCCTGAAAACAATAATGGCTATTTGGACTGGGATGGCTGTCCTGATGTGTTTGGTTCAGCATCTAATGCTTTAATTGATTCTGATTATGATAGTATTCTTGATTCTCTTGATGCTTGTCCACTAGACCGTGAAAATTTTAACAAATTCCAGGATGATGACGGTTGCCCTGATGAAATTGAATTCCCAATTCTAGGTGATCTTGATGGTGATGGTATTTCAGATCAAAACGATTTGTGTGCTTTTAATCCTGAAACTTATAACAAATTCCAAGATGATGACGGCTGCCCCGATCATATAACAGACAACAAATCAACTGCTGATTCTGATGGTGATTCCATTCCGGATGTTCTAGACCTGTGTCCAACCCAACCAGAGACATTCAATGGTAATGATGATAATGACGGCTGTCCAGACAAACTTGTATCTACCCTTGATTCTGACATGGATGGCATACTAGACGCATCTGACAAATGTCCACTAGAATCTGAAATTTACAACATGTTCCAGGATGATGATGGTTGTCCTGATACGGTAGATACCCATGTCTCATTCTATGTCTTTCCAGATACGGATAGTGATGGAATCGATGACAGATGGGATGCGTGCATTGACGAGCCTGAAAACTATAATGACTATCTAGATACAGACGGTTGCCCTGATGTTCCAAGAATCTCAAAACCTGCATTACCTGATTCTGATTATGATAATATTCCAGATCATTTAGACAACTGTCCGACATTAGCTGAAAGATACAATGACCTTCAAGACGAAGACGGCTGTCCTGACAGCTTGGATTATGATTCATTTGCAGATGCTGACTTTGATGGCGTTACTGATAATATTGATCAATGCCCTTATGCTAAAGAAACCTACAACAAATTCCAAGATGATGACGGCTGCCCCGATCATATAACAGACAACAAATCAACTGCTGATTCTGATGGTGATTCCATTCCGGATGTTCTAGACCTGTGTCCAACCCAACCAGAGACATTCAATGGTAATGATGATAATGACGGCTGTCCAGACAAACTTGTATCTACCCTTGATTCTGACATGGATGGCATACTAGACGCATCTGACAAATGTCCACTAGAATCTGAAATTTACAACATGTTCCAGGATGATGATGGTTGTCCTGATACGGTAGATACCCATGTCTCATTCTATGTCTTTCCAGATACGGATAGTGATGGAATCGATGACAGATGGGATGCATGCATTGACGAGCCTGAAAACTATAATAACTATCTAGATACAGACGGCTGTCCTGATGTATTGGCAGCAAAGTCTACGGCACCCACAAGACATGATTCTGATGGTGATGGCTACTATGATGCCCTTGATTCCTGTCCAACAAGTCCTGAAACATGGAACAAGTTCATTGATCATGACGGTTGCCCGGATACAATTCCAGAACAACAGAGATTTGTTCATGATGATGATCTAGACGGCATTATCAACGACCAAGATTCCTGTCCTCTTTATCCTGAGGATTATGACGGAGACCGAGACGATGATGGCTGTCCTGATAACTAGTACGACATTTTCTGTATAAATTTTTGATCTAGTAATTATATTCGGACTGTAGAATTATCTCATGCTCCCAGAATTTTCTAGCAAGGCATTTTTGGCTCCGATGGCAGGTGTGAGTGATCCGGCACTCCGTTTACAATGTAAGCAAAAGGGAGCTGGCCTTGTGGTCACTGAATTTACAAACATTCATAGCATTATTGCAAAAGAAAAGCAATTCAGGGAAAATACTAAGACAATACAAGAATTTATCGAATATTCTGAACAAGAACGTCCTATCTCAGTTCAGTTATTTGGCTCTGATCTTTTTGCGTTGGAAAAAGCAGCAAAGATTGTAGAGCCTTATTTTGACATTATTGACTATAACATGGGATGTCCTGCACCACATATCACTCGGCAAATGGCAGGCAGTGCCCTTTTGCAAGAAGTTAATCTAACGCAGCAAATATTTACCACTCTTGTCAATGCTGTAAAAAAACCTGTAACCCTGAAAATTCGTTCTGGCGTAACGGATGCTAACAGATTTCTCTTTCTGGAAATTGCCAAGATTGCAGAAGATGCTGGAATTAAGATGATCACACTTCATCCCAGAACTGCCAGTCAGGGTTATTCTGGGCATGCAGACTGGGGGATGATTAAAGAGCTAAAGGAGATATCTGACATTCCAATTGTTGGGAATGGCGATATTGCAACCCCTGAAGATGCTAAAACTATGATTGATGAGACCGGATGTGACTATATAATGATCGGCCGTGCTGCAATGGGAAATCCCTTTTTGTTTGAACAAATAAACGATTATCTTAAAACAAACTCTTACAATGAATACTCTTTCAAAGACCGATTGGATTCATTTTTTGATTATTTACATCTTACAAATCACTATAAAATTAAATTTGGTAATATCAAAAGTCAGGCAATCCGATTTACAAAAGGCATGCGTGGAGGTTCTAAATTACGTTTAAAAATCACTTTTTCAAAAGATATCGGAGAACTTGAGAAAATTATGAATGACGCCTATGTATTATCTTAGAAGTTGTTAAATTGCTACATACCAGACATTTGTTTGTGATTCACTCAAAATTAATGTTGAGTTTTAGTAGATAGAAAAGTGTTTCATTTGGAGCAAAAAATGCCAATCATTCAAATAAATTAGATAGAAAAAGCTAGAACGAGATTGTGTAATTCCATCAAATGTGGCACTTTCCTATCTACTGAGTTTTAGAGTAGATGGTCTATTCTTATATATTTCAAGATGACATTTTATGTATGAAATTAGGAGTTGAACCATAATTGGCAACAGCTTTTGTTCTCATCAATTGTGAGCTGGGTTCTGAGGAAGCAGTAATAACAGAACTAAAATCAATTGAAGGAGTTGTTGAAGTACATGGTACATTTGGCGCATATGATATATTGGCCAAAGTAGAATCTGATCAAGTAGAGGCACTACGTGAGACTATTACTTGGAAGATCAGAAAAATCCCAAAAATCAGATCAACACTGACACTAATGGGAATTGAAGGACAAGAATAATCCTTCAAAATCCTCTGTTTTTACACCTAGATTATACTACTATACATCACTTCAAAAACATGTCCCCCAAAGGCAATACTGCACAGAGGAACAGTGTGGAGGGACTCAAATTATTAAAAATCAGATGATGGCACAATTTTTTTTATAAAAGAAAATGTTTAGAGGGCTTCAGAACCACTCTTTTCAGATGCAATATTCAGAATATTCTCGACACTAGATACGACTATAATTCCATCTCCACTATTTCCAGTTTTAGCAGCATTTGTAATGACCGAGATTATTGATTCAACTTTGTCGTCATTTACTATTGTATTTATGATTGATACTTTGTTGTATTCAGCTTCAATGGTCCCTGTCCCTCTTCCTGATCTAATGGTGTGTCTTTTTCCAGAACCGCGTCCATCACCATCCAATATGGTAAAACCTCCTACCTTGTCTTTAATTGCCTCGGAAACTGCAGATACCTTGTCTGTTTGTATGGTTGCCTCAATTCGTTTCATTTCCATTTCTTTTTTACTATTGTTTAAAAAAGATTATATGTTTTTATTCAAATTTTATGATACTAAAAGTAATTGGTTATTGCGTTATCCTCTGACCTTTTTAGTATGAAAAAAAAGGTAGATTATGAAAAGTGACGAAAAAAGATATCATAGGCTAAACTATCTTTTAAAGTGTTATTTGAGCAATCCTCAAGAAAATGATCTTTATCAAAGGGCCAAACAAATGGGGGTGTCCGATTTTACTGCAAAGGATTACATTAGAACAGTCATTATACAAGCACAAAAAATCTGTTCAAAATAGACACTGCGGTTTATCCAAAAAACAGAGTAAAACGTAATTGTCTAGAGTTTTAAAGTATTACGCACAAGATATGTCAAAACAGGTTATTTTTTTGACACAAACATGAAGGAACTTCAAAACTCTAGACAATTGCCGTAAAACCTGTTTTCTCTCAAAATGAAATCATTGGAAATCTTAACAAGGAATTCATAAATAATAAAAGGAGAGAAAATATACATGAATAATTCATTGCTTGATGATGTAAAGGCTCTTTTGGAGAAGGATCATGGGGATGACAGAATTTTAAAACAAATTTGCAGGGCCTGTGAAAATGATGAGGTCATTAGCAATTATGAAAGAAATTACGTTAGAAAATTAGCAGAAAAATATCTGGGGAGAAGATCAGAGGTTACTCAAACCACAACACATGTTGAAGAAAAACCTCTAATTCCAAATGTTGTAATTCCAGAAACTTTATTTGCTCAAAAACCTCCAGCATTTCAATTCACGTCTCCACGAATATCGCCTTCTAATTCAAAAAACTCAAAAATATTAGGTGTTGGTATAACTGCTTTGGTAATAATCATTGTAGCAACTGCCTCATTTAGTGGAATTTTTGATGTAACGCCAATTGATGTAATACCACCTGATGTAATATCGCCTGTTCTAATCGCAGACACACTATCAATCCAAACTGATTTATCAAAGTATGCCAAAAAAGATATAATTTCAATTAGTGGCATATCTAACACTTTGGGAACTGTGAGTATCTCAATTGTAAACAATAACAATGAACCTGTATGGACAGAACAAGTTTCTCTAAAAAATGATGGAAGGTATTCAACATTAGCCATTGCTGGAGGTCCCGGATGGGAAATCTCTGGTACTTATACAGTCAACATAGATAATGGCATGGAAACCAAATCTAACATATTCTCATTTACTGCATAAACTCTCTCTGATGAGAATTAACCATATCACAAAGATTACACTCACATGCTAAAGTTTACGAGTTGTTTTCGAAATGTTCCAGTTTTGTTAATCATATCTTTATCTTGAGGCATATTCATCGAATCTTAATCTTCATTTTATGGCTCACAAATTTTGGCTTTTGGCCACATGCTAGTCTCTTTCACATGTTTACGATAAATCATGAATTTGTTTTTCTCTGAATCTTTACTGTAATTGTCATCGCTCTTAATGTCAAGTTTTGTTGCTCACTTTGTAACTGTTTTTCAAACGAAAAAAATCATTATGATGAGTCATCATAGTTTTTGCGAATGTCTTTGAACTATTTGCAATAATGCCTGACGAGGTAGGCATGTGCCAACATATTCAAAACTGAAAGATGGAATGGGAACATTTCACATCCACGCTACAAATCAAATGACATAAAAAAATATGGAAAATATGCGATTCATCTTTAGAGATATTTCTGTTACAGCTGTGGCCACACATTCAACGACAAGACCGGGACTATATTTCATTACTCTCGCATGTCCCTATCCCAGCGGTTCTTTTTTATCTGGATGTCCTGCATTGTCTCACCCGTATCTGGAATATCAATCAGAGAGATTGGCAAAAAGATGAGAGTGCAGTACAAGACATGCTATTACATGACTCGCAAGGTTTTGCAAAAGATTACTGATTCACAAAAAGGCAAGATGCTATCGGGTAATTGTGAGGTGGATAAACCGTATATGCACAGTAGACTGAAAGGCAAGAACCATCACAATATCATCATATCATCAAAAAGCTGCCAAAAAGACGTGCAGTAAAACCACCACCAAGACGTGGCAAGTTTGTTCGAGATTTCCCAATGATTTTGTGTGATCATCAAAGAGGCGGCGATACGACATTTGAGGTTACCTCAAAAGTATTCATCCATTGCAAGCCTTGTTTGTAATGTAATATCGTATGAATCAAGCAAAGAACATGTTTTATGCCTATAACGTCCAACTGTTCTAATAGATTTAGGCGTAGAGATTGATACATACGTAATATCAAAAAGATCGTAACTGTCTACAGTTTTGAAGTATTACGCACAAGATATGTCAAAACAGGTTATTTTTTTGACACAAACACGAAGTAACTTTAGCACTGTAGACAATTACAAAAGATCTCACATCAACACAGACGAGTATAATGTGTATCGTTCTCTGGAATCTTTGTGGTACGAACATCATACAGTAAATCAGTCTCAATGAATATGCAAGAGATGATGTGCATACCAACAACTGTGAGTGCAGAACAGCATATCTTAGACTGTGAATGATATAGCACAGATGAGTCAACATGTTTAATCTGGAATCACATGTCCAAACGTTTGCATTTTTACACAACATGAGAAAGCAGGATGATTATTCATTCACCAAAATAATCTCAGTTCTCTATAAAGCAACAAAACCTGATATTAAGAGCGAACAAAAAATATGCCCTGATCTTAATCTGTCGTCTGAGAAATGTTTACCATCATGTCAAATGTGAACAAGTTGATGCGTACAAGCTGATTGTTGTTTGTTATTTTGGTCAATTACGCATAATCTCTACTCATAAATCATTAGTTCTTTTTCTTCTAATAGTGAGTGCAAGTTATGTACAGAACGATAAACATCCGACTCTTTTTTTGCTCCGGTACATACCAATTTTCCTGATGCAAATAACAATATTACTGTCTTTGGATCAAGCATTCTGTGAATGAGTCCCGGGAATTGTTCTGGTTCATACATGCTTCTTGGCAATGTTCTTGCTGCCTTTTCCAGATGAATTTTTCCACCAAGATTGATTGCAGCTACTATATTTTGAACTGTAATCACTGCATCTTTTTTTACTTTGATCTTGCCTTTTCTTAGTTTTTGAACAACTGTATTTACAGCTTTGATTGCCATGTCTTCAGATTTTGCTCCGGTGCACACCATCTTTCCTGTCCTAAAAATCAAGGTTGCAGTCCTGGGAGTCAATAATCTAAATACTAGTCCTGGAAATTGTTCAGGATGGTATTCGGTGTCTGGAAATTTTTTTGTAATTTCAATTAGATCAAGTTTTTGATCAATTGATGCAGATGCAACTACATTTTCAACACTGACAATGGGCTTTGTTTGAGGCATAACATGGAACTTTAAATAGTCCTTTATATATCCTAGTCAGTTTTCAGTTAACCCTAATGTGCTCAAAATCGGCTAAAAATGCAGACCTATAGGAGGGAGACATCACGCTGAATTCTGTTTTCTATACTCGATAATTATGTTCAATGCATGGGTGATGGCAAATGCTCTGATTTCACGTGATAGAGAGGAGATGGAGGGGTCAGATAACAATAGACCTTTTGCGTAATTAGAGTGATTTTTTTCAACATTCGATATTTTGTGTAATTTTATGCCTAAAAATCCAAAATTTCAAAATAATCCGAGAAATTATCTTCTAAAACCACGTTTAGGAATAATTACGCAATACGTCTAATGACAGACATGAGGATTATGATGATCGAACATTTGATAGTGTTGAAACCGCCTCCTGTTCCACCTCCAGTTTAGTCAAGATTATGAGCACATCTGTACTTCCTAACACAAGTTCATCTACAATAATTTCTTTGCATGTACTTTAGAATATCCAGATTGAATCGTTTTGTTCTCTAGTATTTGGCAATTGACTCTTTTAGATTGCTTAATGATGGCCCAGTACTGTGATACCATCAAGTCATACTATCCCTGCTTTCGGCATTCTTCAACTGCGTTAAACTAAGACGAACCTTTTGGTAACCATTCCAGTATGACGTCATTATTTTCATCAACATATTCTTTCACAATTTTTGATTTGTAGTGTTGCGGTCTCTATCTGCATAAACTAGCATCTCTCCAAACTTTCTATGCAGTTTCTTGAGATAATCCAAAAAACAATATTGATCAAATTTGTCATATTGTCTGAAGAACTGTCTGCCATCATGACTAAATGCGCCAAACACTATTGTCTTTTGCCGAGTTCCATTAATGGTGATTATTGGCCTTGCCCCTTTTTGACCATCCATCTTTTTTCAAACTAGTGCATAATCTATGAATATTGATTCGGCTTGTTCTATTATGCTGAATCCTTGACGTGTTTTTGTGCCTACTTGCTTTTTATTTTTTTCTTTAAACCAGAGTTTTTCTTTGTCTGTGGCAGAATTTACAAATCTCTTTGTTGCAACCTTTGGAACATATTCCCACTGATGGAGCAATCTGTACATGTGTACCTCGTGGTATCTCACTCTTGATTTTTCGTATATGAGATTCATCGTAATTGTCTACAGTTTTGAAGTTCCTTCGTGTTTGTGTCAAAAAAATATCCTGTTTTGACATATCTTGTGCGTAATGCTTCAAAACTCTAGACAATTACGATTCATCACTTGTTTTGCACTCCAGCCTGACTTGTTTTCAGATATCGTTTACTGTATTTTGATCAACTCTTGTTTTGGTATGCCTGTTGATCTTCCGCTTTGCGACTTGTGTTTTAATCCGTCTATTTCCTCCTGCTCGTATCGTTCAAGCCATTTGTATGCCCATGATCTTACTTTGCAAATCTGTTCTGCAACATGAGATGGGATTTGTTTGTCTACGGTGACGCATTTTACTAGAAACATTCTATCTTTTATTTTGACGTTCTTTTTGTTTTTGTATGCTTGGATTAGATATTTTGTGTTCATAGAATAGTGTAAACTTTAGAGTTTATGCGTAATTGACTAAACCACGTCGACTATTACAAAAATACTCAAACAAAATCATTAGACGTACTGCGTAATTATTCCTAGACGTAGTTTTAGAAGATAATTTCTCGGATTATTCTGAAATTTTGGATTTTTAGGCATAAAATTACACAAAATATCGAATGCTGAAAAAAATCACCCTAATTACGCAAAAGGTCTGTTACCATCATTCAACTGTGAACAAGTTGATACGTACAAGTCGAATGTTGTTTGTTGTTTTGGTCAATTACGCATAAACTCTTTTGCTGATCAATGTGTTGTAGTATCAAAAAATATGGATCTATTGCTCATGAATTTTTATTCGACAGTATGGGGTAACTGGTTTTCATGAAAAACTGATTATTCTAATGGTGCCCAATCCATTGATAACGATGTTCCTCATCGATGATATCCCTCATTATCTCATTGTCTCTGATCCTTGTTTCAGGCAATTCTATCTCAAAGAATCCCAATTGACCCTTACATGGAATCGGAATTCTAAGTGATTTTGCATTCTTTAACATAAATCCAAAAGATCCATCATGAAAATTTTTTGAGGCCAAATGAAATTTTTGATCCGCTTTTATCTCCTTGTTTGAATTGTATTTTTTTATCTCATAGAGTTCTGCTTTGCCGATAATCGCACCTGTGACGAATTTTTTGTTTATTTTCAGCCTCTTGGAATTATCTGTTCTTATCTTTAACGGTGCATGGATCAAAAATTCCCCGCGAAAATTCGTATTCCATCTTCTCAACTCGATAATTTTCTTGCCTGAAATTATCAAATCTGCAAATGGCTGGCACACTGAAAGACATTTCAAGATTGCTATTCTGTAGCTACTCTGATGAACTCTGATGGGTCTTTGCTTCTTCCTTCAGGCAGTTCTGTAATTCCACCATTCAAGCTTTCAGTTGTAATTCCTTTGGATGCAAGTACTTTGCATGCCATCAGTGAGGTATTTCCGGCCATGCAAATCAGCAGTGATCTACCTTTGGTTCCTTGCAATTCTTTGCCTAGCTCCTCTGGAATTTCTCGTGTTGTTAACAGCTGGTTCACTGTTCTTGCTTTTGGAATGGAAATTTTACTTTTATCTACTCTGAGGGATTTTGCAATCAGCTCTATTCCTTCTTCACGTGGAGTGTATTGAGAATGAATCCAAATTATTTTGTCATAGTCATTTGCACTTGTTACGGCCTCTTCTAATGAAACTTGAATACGTTGATTCATTGGAATTACTTCTAAATTCTTTCTGTATTTTTCTATTCCATCGGCAACAATTACTAAAAACTTTCCAGCATCCATGGTATCTGCCATAACGAGCACTTGATAAAGTGCAAGAGCGGTACTCTCACCTATGTCGTGACCCTTGTCTACAAAAAATTTTAAAAGATGTTTTGCCTGCCCAAAATCTACCTCGTGTTCTCCTGCATATCTCTCTGGTTCGTATAATTTCAAGCCAAACGCCTTGTCTTTCGTTCTAATTCCTGCAACATCCTGACCGGCAGGTGGAAAAATCACATGTACTGATTTTTTTCCATATTTCTCAGATACGTATCTGCTCAGGCCTCCAGAAGTGCCTCCTGTGCCAAATGTACAAGCAATTTCAAAATCTTCCAACGAATTACCATTCTCATGTAACTGCTGGTCAATCTCTGCTGCTGTGACGGTATTGTGAACATCAATGTTTAATTCATTGTCGTACTGTTCTGTGCAGAATAACCCGTATATACTGGCAAGAAATTTTGCCAAGTTTATGATATCTTGTTTGACTAGAAGTGATTCTATCTTTGAATTTTCTTTATCAAAAATGGCAGGATCAAAACCAAGTTCCGTTAATTGTGAGCGAATATTAGCAGCAGTTGCCTTTGCAGTTAAAATATCTGCTGCACCGTCTTTCATTCCTGGAGCAGGACAGATATCCATATCAAGATCTATGATCCGTATGTTCTCATCTCTTAGTTCCTTGAAAACTCCTTCCTGCAACTTTCTTGATACAAGTGAAATCACAACTAACCCGAGTCTTGATAATAATCCAAGAGCTATCCCAAAATTTCCAGAGGTTGCCTCAATTACTGTCTGTCCGCTTTTTAGCTTGCCTGTGAGAATGGCGTCATGGATAATGTGGACTGCAGCTCTGACTTTGATCGAACCAGTTAGCAGACTAGAATCAAATTTGCCAAAAACTTTTAGATCCTTGCCTGTAAAATCCGTCTTGTATACACTTTTAGCGCATTCTTTCAAATCTTCGGTCAGATCAGTAAGCGGCGTTGCATTGACAATCGTCGCCTCATCTAGATGGGGAACCTTGCTCCATATCTCCTGCTCAAAGCGCTCAAGCAGAATGCTATCTATGTTTTCTTTAGACGTTTCCAAGTCTTTTTACCTGTAATTCTGTTAAATCATCCTTCTAAAATACTAATCACTTTACTTGGAATGTCACCTAGCCTGCTAACTGCCAGTCTTATCATATCCTAGATGTCTGAGATTATCTGCTATGATGGTGGCCCTTGTTGTATTCTGACCCAAGCCCAAAGTCACCACGCTGATATTTGATCTTTTGAGCGATTTTGTCATGTTTCTTACGGCATCAGGATCCGATGGCTCGCCGTCTGTCAGAGCCAAAAAAATATCCGGTTTCCTTGATTGCAGTATTGGAAACATTTTATCGTACACTTCTGCTAACGGGGTTGAGTCATTGGCATCAATCTGTACTAATCGCTTTGCAGTAACGCTGTTCCATTTGATATTATTGTGGGTGCTGTGTTGTTGCCTTTGTTGGTTTCTAATCGCTTTGCAGTAACGCTGTTCCATTTGATATTATCCTGTTTTATGGACCAGCAAACCACCGATCTGTTCTGAGTGCTAAACGCATATACTGCAAATTTTACTTTGAGAAAAGCTAAAACTTTAGTCCAGAGTTGCCTTTTTGTATTCTAGTGCATCCGGTGCATCTGGTGCAATGCTTGATGAATGATCCAGTAAAATCACAATTTTGGTCTTGATTGATTTTTTGTATGTATCAACCTTTACGCCTAAATCCACTAGAATAGTTGAACATTATAGGCATAAAACATGTTATTTGCCTGATTCATACGATTTTTTTATGTCTGTGAAAAACGGTTCATGGCCTTCAATGTAACTCTCCTCATCAAACTCGTCTCCCGTTCTCTGATGTTGCTCGCTCCATCCGCATCTCCATTCCTTAAATTTTATCTTTAGGCTGTTAATCAAGCCCATATCATAAATCGTGGCCTCATTGACATTCTTTGTGGATGGGATTTGGATTCCTATTGCTTCTGGACTTGATCCGTTGTTTTCTGTTTCTTCATTCTCATCAAGCAGTATCTTGTATTCGTCATAGACATTATCCCCTCTTACTACTGATGCAGAATCAACTGAACCAAAATCAACCTCTTTACTTTTGGAAATTATTTTCAGAGTTTTTAACAGCTCTTCTCTTGATAATACCATTCCATCTTTCATAAATGGTAATGATATGGGTATTGTGAGAAGCGAGTCAATATCTAAAATCTTGACTGTCTCACTTACATTTTTCTCAAGCCAGTCAGTATCATAATTTTTCTCAATTGCACTGTTGAGTATTTTTTTTGCTAGTATGGTTGCTTTTTTAATTTTTTCAAAATGACTGGATCGAATTTCTCCTTTAATCACACAGAACATGAAATACTGATAAAATGCCTCTACAATCCGTGCGTTTCCATAAACTGTGTCTAGCTGGGGGTCTTGCTACAAGCATGTAGGCGTAATTGAATATAATCTCATCATCCATTCCCTTCCAAATTTTCTTGCCTAATTGCTCGATTTTCAACGTTTCCATAGTATTGAGAATAAATCCAAATACATGATCATTACTAAGAATCTTTTTACAAAATTTTATCCTCATTGACTCATACCATAATGACGTTCTGAATTGATGATATTTTTGAAAATCATCCCCGATTCTTTTCTCAAGCGGTGTTAGGATTATCTTGTTCTCATAAAGTCTTGTTCGTGTCTCCGTCTTTTCTGACATCTCTATGATTATCTTGTCCTTCTCAGACCATCTTCTTGCAAGAAAGGTGACAATTTCTACTACGGATTCGTTTTGAAGTTGAATTGTCTGCATTTAATTACCAAACATTGATGTAATGATGTCATTTATTTTTTGGTATTCTATATTTCCCCATTGCGCGTATACGTTTCCAAAAACAAAATTTACAGCCTCCCTTGAAGACATTTTTTTATCCAACAATTTTCCAAATGCAATAGCCTCCCTCAGGCTGGGGGAATAAAATATAATTCCTCAACTGCGGCAACATGTCTTAGTATGTTTGCAAGCTTGATCCCCTAGATTATCTCTGATTCATGTTTTCCAGAAACATATCTTTTTACAATTTCAAATTCTATGCTCTCTGATGGATATTCTAGTCTGATTCGTACCGGAAACCCGCTTTGTATCTGTGGCGGAAGCTCTTTTGTCCCGCTGTGTGTCGATGGATTTATTGTTGCAACTGCAAACCAGCCTTCTTTTGCCTTGATTACTTTTCCTGTGGACTCTTTTAATACAACTTGTCTTCTGTCATCTAATGCCTCATCTAGTCTGAGCAAGACATCTGCCTCTACTGAGTTTATCTCATCTAGATAAAGCGCGCTTCCCTCTCTCATCGATTTCATCAAAATTCCCTCATCAAAACTCACGGTTCCATCTGTCAGCGTTTTTGTGCCAATAAGATGACTCTGGTCCTGAGGCTAAAATTAATGGATTCTAGGTTTACATTCTTTCTTTTTGCAAAATCTCTGACTAGTGATGTCTTTCCGGTCCCTTTCGTCCTATAATCAGGCACAAAAAGACCTGTTTCATATGCCTTGTTTAAAACCTGAATCGAATCATCCCAATCTAGGTACTGCACTTGTCCCAAAGTATTTTGTTATTAAACCCAACAATATTTAATATTAATTCTAATTTCCAAACGCTGCCACTCTGGAAAATGCCTCATCAAATCTCTGATGTAATGTTTTGTTCCATTCATCAAAACCTGAAGGATCCTTTGGATAACTGTGGTAATGCTCTACTAGCCATTTGTTTTGCTCTGATGTGTGTATCAGTGCCTTTGCTACTGGCTTGTTCATCGCGCCTCTGATTATCATTCCAATCTTTCCCAATCCTGTAAAATCTGGATGCTCACCCTTGCTGATTGATTCAACATCAAGATTTCCCAAAAAATGTTTCATTCCATAACTAATCTGCTCATTGGTCATTTGTTGCACCAGTCCCCTAAAAAGTTCAAGACCTGCGGTTTTGTATCCATATTCCTTGATATAGTCTAGATTGTATTGCCAGAGACTTTTTTCTGAAACATCATCTGCTTGTATTGCCTGAGATACGTTATTTCCAATGATTGCACCTGCAATTAATGCAGGTCCTATTCCGCCTGCATCAATTGCTTTTGGCATCCATGCAGAATCTCCAACCAGCATGTATCCACCAGATACCATGCAATCATTCTGTCTTCTAACTGAAACTTGGAAAACCCCTGAATTGTTATTAATGTCCTCTGGGTCTTTTGATAGTCTTGAATTTTTAATTGCCCTGTTTCTTTGAAGATATTCCTCTATTAATGACGCTACATTGTCCTTTTTCCCCAGTCTCTTGTTTCTCTTATCCAAGAATGACTTTTCAACTCCCAAGCCGATGTTGACCTTGTTATCCCCTTTGGGAAACACCCATCCATATCCCCCAGGTGCAATATCCTGATCCAGGTGAATTATACAGTAATCCGGATCAAATTCTGTAAGATCTTTTTCTCCTTGATTGAAATACATTATGTGTCTGCCTGTGGATTCTAAATCCCGTCTGTTGATTCTTTTTTCTACCTTGGTTGAGTTTTGAAGACCGTTTCTGAGCACAGATGTAACTCCGGTTGCATCAACTACAATCTTTGATGTCTTCTTAAAGGGCTGTTTTGTTTTGTTATCTATTCCCTGAACTCCGACTACCTGCTGATCTTCGTAAATCAGACCTGTAAGATTAATCTCAAATTCAAACTCTACTCCGTTCTTTTTACACCTCTCATTTTGAATTTCAGGCAGCTTTTGACGATTTAACATGTATCCAGCTCCATCAAATGGAATTGCTGTTTCTCTATCTGGAGAAAACGCCATTACGCCTTTAACGTCATGTTCAATCTCTGGTCTGCCCCATTTGACTTTGATTCTATCTGACATGAAATCTACTGCCTCTTTGGAGCATGCATCCCCGCATACCCAACCGGACAATGATTTCCTACCCGGTAAGAATTCTGTGTTTCTATCAACAACCAAAATCCTTAGGTTTTGATTTGAATAGTGAGATATGGATTGAGTTGTAATCGTACCTGCAAGACCCCCACCTGCAACTATAACATCATAATCTACCACGATAATGGGATTTTTTTATCCGTATTTAAAATAATACGATAAAAAGATGCAAGAAATCCTTGCAACAAAATCTCATAATCTATTCAAAAACGGGTCGGTTCGTCGCGGCCTCCTCAATGCTTTCGCTCAGACTGGAGCGGCTGTTATCTCCTCATTCCCAGATTAAATAATTCTGTTATTCTTATTTAATCTAGTTGGCAATCTGGAAAATTTTTGTAAATGTTTTGAGCGTATCTTTCTTGTTGTAAATAGGGGCATGAATCTCTATCTTTACTGTCTCTTTTCCACCAAATGTGATGTTTCCCCTGACGAGTTCCTGTTTGTCTAGCCTCATATGAAATCCGGAATCAGCTGTTCTTTCTTCAATTTCCCCGACTAACTCTTTGATTTGCTCAGCTGATAACAATTCCAAAAGTTTTCTCATGAAATTTTGAGCCTCTTTTTTTGTAATTTTTGCATTTAGCATGATTATTGGATTGTTATAATGACCTGCAGTCCCTTGAATTATAAAATTCCCCTCATTCAGATCTAGCAATTCCTCAAAAGACCGGAATATCTTTGAAATATCTTCTGTTGCATGAACAATTACATTAATTGTCACCTTTATCTTGTCAATCATGATTGTAAAAGAATGATTCTATGTTTTTATGCTTCAAGTAATATTGTTTCTTTGTCTGCAGTCCTGATTAGTTTTACTTTCTCAAGACCCACGTGTCTTACCTTGATGACTTTTTTGAATGCTGCCATAATGTCTGAATTGATCTTGCTATAACAGGTAGCCTGGACAAATTGTTCAACTGTCATATCTGGAACTGTCTTGTTGATCACGTCTTTTGCAATTAATCTGAGTGCGTGCTTTCTCGATGTATTTAGTTGTTTGTGGGTTAGGGCAATTATTTTTATTCTAAAGATATACCCGTCTTTAGTTTTGCTATCGATGATAAAATTAATTTTCGATGAGCCACGTCTGACCAAACTACGCAAAAATTCCTTAGAGTATTCAAATCTCTTGAAAATAGTCGATGCTTTGTCGTCATCAACTTTGTTAATCTGGAAATACATCTTGTATTGATGTTGTGAAGGATCTCCTTTTAGAATATCGTAAAGTGTTACCTCCAAGACCCTGCCTATTGCATTTTTGTTATCTGTAATTGGAACATAGGCGATTGGAACAACGTTGAATGATTCCGGGGCGTTTACTGTAATCCAGCGTTTTTCTCTCCACTTGTCCTTTGTTCGACCTTTTCTGCGTGCCAATTGCTATCGACCTTTAAATCCAAAATATAAGGGTATGTTGGTAACTGTCTACAGTTTTAAAGTATTACGCACAAGATATGTCAAAACAGGTTATTTTTTTGACACAAACACGAAGGAACTTCAAAACTAGACAATTACGTATGTTGCTATATCTCTTTTTGATCTTCCATGTAACTTTGTAAGACCTTGGGAATTGCAAAATGCCCATCCTTTGCCTGAAAATTCTCCATTATGGATACTAAAACTCTGGTTGTGGCAACAAGAGTACTGTTAAGGGTGTGTACGTATTGTGTATCCTCATTTGTTTTGTCTCTAAACCTGATCTTTAATCTTCTTGCCTGATAGTCTAAACAGTTTGAGCAAGAAACGACTTCCCTATAGTCATTTTGTCCTGCCATCCATGCCTCAATATCATAAGTCTTTGCTGAAACTTTTCCCATGTCTTCAGTTGACAGTAACATTACTCTGTGAGGTATTTCTAATTTCTGATAAAATTCTTCGGCAACTGCCAACATTTTTTCATGCTCATTCCAGGAATCTTCCGGTCTTGAAAATACAAACTGCTCAATTTTGTCAAATTGATGTACTCTGAAAATTCCTTTTTGGTCCCTTCCGTGTGCACCTGCCTCTTTTCTAAAACATGGGCTGACACCGGCATACCTTACAGGAAGATCCTTTCCATCAATAATCTCCTTTGAGTGCATTGCTGCCATGGCGTGTTCAGAGGTTCCAATCATGTATAGATCTTCCTCTTGAATCTTGTATATGACATCCTCAAAGTCATCAACAATCACCGCTCCCTCCATTGATTCTCGCTTGATCATGTATGGCGGTTGAATTGGTGAATATTCTTTTTTTGCAAGAAAATCCAATGCGTAATGAATTAGTGACTGATTTAATCTAACTAGATCATTTTTTAGATAATAAAACCTAGCCCCTGCCACCTTTGCACCTCTCACCAAATCTACCAGATCTAACCTCTCAGAAATATCAATATGATCATTTATTTTAAAATCAAAATTTGGAATGTCTCCCCATCTTTTTATCTCTTTGTTGGCACTTTCTGCACCAACCGGAACTGATTCATGAACAAGGTTTGGAATTCTCAATGTTAGCCTAGAATACTTGTCTACAATATCTTCTTGCTCTGATTCCAATTCTGCAAGTTCAGCTGAGACCTTGACCATTTCATTTAAAATCTGAGTTGTGTCTTCACCTGTTTTTTTCTTTTGTGATATCTGAATACCTACTTGGTTTTTCTTTTTTCTTAATTCATCAGTTTTAATTATAAATTCTCGTCTTTTCTGATCAAATCCTATTAACACATCCAAATCAATATCTACATGTCTTGCCTTGAGCATCTCTTCAATGACCTGTGGTCTTTCCTTGATTAGTTTAGGATCTAACATTCTTCGATCACCTTTAATGAAACCTGCACATGCTCTAACACCTCATCAATAGTGCCAATAAACTGTTTCATGTTGTCTCTACTCTCAAAATTAAAAACTAGCTTGTTATCAATATTTTCAACATAAAGACTCAATCCTTCTGGAAAATCCACATTATCTGGCTCTAATGCCTTTTTGACGGTTTCTGCTTTTTCCTTTGATATGTTATTTAGAATTATCTGCACTTTACACGTTAATGACATTGACTACCAAATAATTGAGAAACTCATCTAATTTGTCTTTAGTTATCCTTGCTCCTGCTGCAGCATCGTGGCCTCCTCCTACACCGTCAAATTTCTCAGCGCCGGTTCTCATTAATTCACTAAGGTTTATGTCTGATTTACAACTAAAGGACTTTCTTGATGAAAACTTTATGGTGTTTTCCTCACCATTGGTTCTCAAAATTACGATTTTCCCAGAATTCTTTGGAGATCCTGCAATTAATGACGAAATAGTCCCTGTCATTGTCTCTGGAACTAGGTTCTCACCATTTACCATCACACAAGTCTCACTTTCTGAAATTCGCCATCTCTCATTTGATAGAATATTCATGTATTCTCTTATCCTTTTTTTATACTCCGTCAGAATGACCTCCCCCTCTCTTAGAATCTTATTTCTGTCTCCCATGCATATTGCCATTCCGACACCTGAATGGTTGATTCTTCCACAAGAGTTTAACATGGTTGAAAATTCTCTTCCATCTCGCAAGAATCTTCTCTTGTCTTCTCTTGGAAATGTGTAGGTGTATCCGATTAATTCTGACATGATTTCAGTAGCGTTTTTTCCAAAAGTAAATTTGGTAATTGATTCAACTACCTTTCTTTTTTCCTCCTCGTTTAGCTCTGCTGGAACTCTCCATCTTCCTTCATCCTTTAACTGAACCCCTGATGAATTCAGAAGAGAAAGACATGCTTCTCTGTTCCATGTCAAACCTTCGATAAATGGCTGCGAAGTAAATGCCAAGGCATCTGAAAGTGGTCTGGTCTCTCTTCCGACTAGTAATAAATCTAAATCGATATCTACCAAACCCTGTTCTTTGGCAGTGTTGGCAATTTCAAAATTTTTACCTGTAAATGACTTTCTTTCCCCCTGATCTTGTCTGTCTCCTAATGCAGAAACAACTGCAACAGCAGACAAGTCTGAATTCTTTTCATCGAGGGCCATTGATGCAAGATATGCCATTCCGCCTGCACAAATCTCAACTCCACCATCCATTTCATATCTCCAAGCATTAATGACATTTTGATTCTCCAACTCTTCTTCTGGAATCTGGTGGTGGTCTAAAACAATCCAATTGTCTTTCAATGCTTCATCTAGTTCCTTTGCAAAACCTCCTCCTAGGTCTGTTATTATATGAAAATCCCGAGAATCTGTTTTGAAAGATTCTACTATTTTTTTACTAAATTCTTTTGATGTTCTAACAGTACACTTTGCACCTGCTCTGATCAGGGCTTTAGTGATGATACTTCCGGATGCAAGACCGTCGCAATCAATATGGGTTGTGACAAAAATTGATTTCTTATATTTTATACAATCTGAAATCCTGTCTTTGAAGAATGAAAGTGACTCATCGAGTGATTTTGTCATTACTCTAGTTGAGCAACCACGGATTTATATTTCCAAGTTTTGGGAATTCTTCCGATTCTTTTGTAGTACACAGATAGTCTGTGAACCTTGGCTTCAATTAATTCCAAAGATCTTACATTTCTATTATCACCCTTGTTTTCTTTAAGATGCTTTTGAAGACCTACTGCTTTTTTGACAATATTTTCAAGATCTTCAGGCATTTCTGTTCTCAAATCATTTTCTTCCAGAATCTCACTAATGCCTTTTTTGGTAATTGGTTTGATTAGGGGAATTGAGTGCTGATCTCTTAATTTAATTCCAATCTGGCTGGGAGTTAATCCGTCTTTGGTGTATTTTATCACCAACTCTTCAATTTCCTTGGGACCTAGTGTTGTCCAAGAGGGTACGCAAAGCGTATCTGGCCTAATAGAATGTGATTTTCCATGCTTGTGTGTGTGCATTCGTCCCATGATTTGACTGATTTAAGAACAGAATTAAACGTTACTTTTACTGATCTCGTATATTATGCCTAAATTTGGAGTTTAGAATAAAAGTTAAATACGTATACTGGCTTGAACAAATAGGTAAATCGATATGAATACAAAAATACTTTTGGTAGCATCATTGTTTGCTGTATTTACCATGGGTTACTATGCAGATAGTGCAATAGTATTTGCTCAATACTATGGTAATGTTGGTTCAGATGGCGAAACTGGAAAATACACACTAGAAGAAGCACTTCGACTCCAACAACTTAGAATCAAACTTGTCCTAGAAAATCCATCAACTGGCTCTGGAACTCCCGTTCTTGGCGCAGATGGTGTATTTGGCGCTGTTGCTATCTCAGCTGTAGTTTTTGGCGGTATTGCAGGAGCCTTGTTCTTTAAATCAAAAACAGGCAAATACGCAGCAATGGGCAGAGGATAAAAACTCACTTTTCTATTATTTTATTAGTCATCTCTAGTGAAAACTGCCCTCATATTTTTTGACAATAAAAGAAATGTATATATCGTACAAATAGAGTTAAAATGTACAATGACTCCTATCGTAGGAACTTTCCTAAACATTCTGTCCTCAATTACAGGACAATTAGGACCACACTATGATCCCTTATTCTATGATGTAATGATTTACATCTTCGGAACCATCATGTTCACAGTATTCCTTCTTGGAATTATCTCATTCTGGTTGCGTGTACACGGATGGGCTTACAAAGACAACCGTGAGAGATGGGTTGATGAATTGGACAGACACTTTGAAAGAGAAGGTATTGGTCTAATTCCAGACAACGGCAAATACTGGTAGAATCATCTCCTTTCTTTTCATTATTTTAGAATCTCCTAGTTGAATACTTTGTAATTTACTATTTCAAAAAATTTGGGTATGTTGTATGGCGAAAAGCCAAAGTTTGTGAGCTGTAAAATACAAACAGGAGACTGGATGATCATGTCTTACAAATGCCGATAACAAGACTGGAACATCCTGAAAATAACTCACAAACCTTAGCGTGTGACTATGTCAACTTATCTAGATCAACTAGAATGGTAACAGTTCAAGTCCAATATTCATTAGGCATAACACTGTTTTTAGTTATACCGATTCATGTCTAACTAAAGAACGGACTTTAACGTAACTGTCTACAGTTTTAAAGTATTACGCACAAGATATGTCGAAACGGGCTATTTTTTTGACACAAACACGAAGGAACTCCAAAACTCTAGACAATTACACTTTAACTTTTATCTGAAATATTAGATGTAGACATCAAACATGTATCTGTTTGTTTCATACAAATTTGGTTTTTTATAAATCCCAAAATGTATGAATCAGAGCCTCTAAATCATCTGGAATGGTTTAGACGCTATATAGACATCAAACATGTTTCTGTTTAATTCATATCGTCGAAACTTTTTTTAATTTTCTGGTGGCAGGAAATCACTGTCTTTGGATTCATCATGTGCCTTTGTGGTAAATACTGCCTTGTAGTGATATCCGTCTTGTAATGGTTGGTTAATGAACTGAGACGATTCCTTACCATTGACGTAAATAACTGATTTACTCTGTTCCATGTCTCTTAGAGGAAAGTCCCACATCCACAAAAAGTGACCAATTTGAAATGAATACTCTTCTTCCCATTGTGCATAAATCACTCCGTCATCAGTTAATGTATACATGGTTCTTTGGCATTCCCCATCTAGCCCTGCGTTTATGTTGGCAGGAATAAGTGTAGGGAGACCATCGATTATAATCTCTAGTGTTGCCTTGATTTTATACGGCGCCTCTCTGTCATTGATACAGACTTTGAGAGGATTATTCTGGTTAACCTGACCCTGAATCACAGTACTTGCTATACCGACTGATATTGCGATAACTGCAGTTATTGCTAGAAACTTTAGCGTTTTTTTCCTCTTGTATGGATCACCCATTCCAGGCCAAATCATAACAATGACTTTGAGCGGATTCCATAAAGTTCTTTCTCTTAATCACGTAGAATCTTAGTTCTGATTAACCGGTGTCATGATTCTATTTAAAAAATGATTTCATAATTATGATAATCACAATGATTATTTAGAAAATGAAAAGGAAAAATTGGATTGTTTAGATTACTTGCCAAGGTCGTGTTGCAAACGTGATTACATATCCAACACCAATTATGATTGATTGGTATGCAATGTTGGTATATGGAATTGGTTTGATTATCGGTTCTCCCACAACAACAACTGTTTGACCTGGACCGAGTCCCGGACCTACTTTGGCTACATTGAGTTGGGTGTGTACGTGATAAACACCCGCTTCAAGTGCTTTTGCAGATAGTGAATAATCGATGAGAGAATTTCCTGAAATGTCAAAAACATTTCCTGGTGGATCTCTTGCCAACATTTCCCATCTGTTTCCTGCGTTAGTAGATTCTGAGAAAATGGATAGCCATCCTCTTAGGTCTCTTTCTACAAGACTGGATAGTGTTCCTTGAATTGTCAAGGTTTCGCCAGTCTGCAGGGATTGTCTGTTGAAGGTTTCATCTTCAATTCTGATGAAACGACTCTGAAGTTGTGCTTGGACACCGTGTGCATCTGCAGATGGAAGAACGATTTCAACCCAATTGAAACCCAAAGTTCCTAATGCAAGTACGACAGCTAGTCCGAATACGAAAATCTTTTTTTCGATCATAGTTATCCCTAATACTTGAAGGGTAATGCTTGTCGTTATATGTTTTACCTTCATAACAAGAATCAACGTTTACTAGACCTTTTGCGCAATTAGAGTGATTTTTTTCAACATTCGATATTTTGTGTAGTTTTATGCCTAAAAATTCAAAATTTCAGAATAATCTGAAAAATTACCTTCTAAAAACCATACCTAGAAATAATTACACAATTTGTCTTATATGTTTATCATTAATGATTAACAATGAAAACATTGAAAAAATATTCAAATTATTTTACTTTAAACTATTAAAACTTAATTATTTACAAAACTATTCAAAAATCTTATGAAAATTTCATAAAAATCCATTACTTCTAAAACTCTTACTTTATATTCCGAATTAACATGATTAGTATCATGGCACAGATGCCCGCATTAATCCCAAAAGAAGTTGAGATCCAGAGACTAAAAAAAGTCTGGCTCATCGTTATTGCTATGGGTTCAGTTGCAGCATCAGTCGAGGTAGATAACTTCGTTGATGGTTCTCTACATCAGACTTCTATCAGAGACAGTGCATTTACACCAGCACACTGGTGGCTGTATTCCCACTTCATCACATTACCAATTGGATGGGGAATGGCAGCAGTATATGATAGAAAAATACCAATTCTCAGAGGCCCAAATAATTCAATGAACACAGGTTTGAAGATGACCATTCTTGGTTACCTTGCAACTATGTTTACAATTGGAATCAATGAGATGTGGCATTTCTGGTTTGTAGAAGAAATATTTGCGGTACCAAATCACTGGATGTTTAACATGGGTGTAGTTGTTGCATTCATGGGTGCTCTAGCATATGTAGTTAGGATTTATGCCCGACTCGTAGAACTAGGTGCAGAGACTCCAGGTGAGAATCCGTATATTGCAGAAATGTACAAGATGGCCTTGGAAGGCAAATTGTATAGTAGATCAATTCCATAGACATAAAGTGCAAAAGCACATTTTTTTCTATTTTTTTATCAAGTGTTTATTGTCTTGGGTTATTATGGAATATTTTGCAATAAACATTGATGGATTTTGTATCACTTGCAAAACAATCTCTGATGAATCATCATTGATGGAATTCCATGAATCAAAATCGCTCTTAATGTAGAATTTTGTTGCTATATAAAGAACTGAGATTATTTTGGCAAACTTTGAATAATCATCTTGCTTTCTCATGTTGTGCAAGAATGCAAACGTTTGGACATGATTCCAAGTTAAACTTGTTGACTCTACTGTGCTATACCATCCACAGTCTAAAAAGTGCGGTTCTGCACTCACAGTTGTTGGTATGCGCATATCATCCCTTGCATTCCTTGAGACTGATTTACGGTATGATGATGTTCATACCCCAAAGACTCCAGAATGATACACACATTATACTCGTCTGTGTAGATGTGAGATCCTCTTGATATTATCATACAAACAAGCTTGCGATGGATGGATACTTTTGAGGTAGATAAAAAAGAACCACTGGGATGGGGACATGTGAGAGTAATAAAACAGTCCTACTCTTGTCGTTGAATGTGTGGTTGCAGCTATAACAGAAATACCTCTAAAGATGAATCGCATATTTTCCATATTTTTTTATGTCATTTGATTTGCAGTGTGGACATGAAATGTTCCCATTCCATCTTCCATCTTTGAATAGGCTTGCACATGCCTTCTCGTCAAGTATTATTGCAACTAGTCCAAAGACATTCACAAAAACTATGATGACTCTTCATATTGATTTTTTTCGTTTGAAAAACAGCTACAAAGTGAGCAACAAAACTTGACATTAAGAGCGTACAGGTAAGAGTTTAGGTTTGTATTATATGGAAATTATGTCCGCTAGTCATTAGTGTCCTCCTCCATCCATTTTGGGTTGTTTTTTCTGATCGCTTTTGTGGCCTTTTTGTCTGCAAATGCCATGAGTGGAGTCTGTCCATGGTCAATGTCCAGGGAAAAGTGAAGCCTTTTCTCGTTATAGTATTCAATGTAGTCATCCATAGAGTCATAGTAGGCAACTCTTCTTCTAACGTTCTAAAGAAACGCTCCAGCTTGCCGTTTGTCTGTGGATGATATGGTCTAGAGTTTATCAGAACGATTCCATGCTCGAGTAATTCATTTTCAAACAGTGTGGGCATCCATCCATTCTTTGGCGTCTTACCTGTCCTCTTGCGGGAGGTAAACTGGCTTTTATTATCTGAAAGCATCTGTGCAGGGTTCTCAAAGTACCTAAAAGCTCTACGTAATGCAAGGACTAAATTCTCAGAGGTTGAGTGCTCAAAGACACCCTATCCTGTAACACACCTAATGCATCATCAAGATATACTATCAAATTGAATCCTTTTAGGCGTGGATCTTTCATAATGTGCCCCCGGTCGGCGTGCCACATTGCGTTTGAGAACCTGCGTTCAAATCTAACCCACTTGCGTCTTGTCGACCTTGCAGGAGATGGAGTTACTAGTCTCTGTGTAATCGTGAGTTTAGGTCTCCTGACTAGAACATCTAAAATTCGTGCTCAACCTAAACTCTTACCATAATCTCTACCAAGCAAAAAAGATAGAAGACAAAAATACTACAGTTACAGCTTCAAAACTCTAGACAATTACTAAAATATATATACTCAGGTACCTTATTGTACGGTAAGGGAAAGTAAATTGCCAAAAGCAGGATTCAAATCAATCACCGTTTCAGAGACTGTTTATGAGAAGTTCCATGATGTCTTTTTGAAGAGCAGAGACAACCTTGCAATGAAAGGTGTCAACAGCTTTTCAGGTTATGTAACTTACATGCTAGAGGAGATGATGCAAAAGGACAAGACCTTTGCAAGATATGTTCCAAAGATTGAAAAAATTTCTGTAGATGATGATCGTGTAATACTAAAAGACAATATCAAAAATAGAATTGCAGAAGTTGCCATTCAAAAAGGAGAACTATTCTGTCAACTTTGTGAAGAAAAAAATTGTGTACATGTTGGTTTTGTATTTTCATTACCAGACGTTTACGAAGTTCTAAACTCTAGAGGCATCAAACAGCCAAAATAGATAATTGTCTACCGTTTTGAAACTGTCTGTAGTATTTTTGTTTTATATCTTTTTTGCTTAGTAATAAAAACACAGTAGACAGGAAAGTGTTTCATTCAGAGCAAAAAATACCAATCAATCTCATAAATTAGATGGGAAAAGATATAGATCGAGGTGTGCAATTCCATCAAATGTGGCACTATCCTATCTACTGATTTTTGACACAAACACGAAGAAACTTCAAAACTCTAGACAATTACCACTCTTTACGTTTTTGCAGACTGGAACGGATTTCCATAACAATACGGCAGAGGCTATACGACCAAATGTCATAATTAGAAAGATCACAAACGCTCATCGCTCAAAGGTTGGAGCAGATTCTCACAAGATATTGATGAGTATAAAGGAGACATGCAGGATGAGGGGATTGAATTTCCATGATTATGCTTTGAAATATTTGAAAAATTATACTTTAATACTGTAGACAGTTTTCAAAATAGGGATTTATGGAGGAGGCGGGATTTGAACCCGCGAACTCCTGAAAGACAGGATCACCAATTATTTGATCTTAAGTCCTGCATGTCCAAAAGCACAAAGTGCTTACTTTGGCCAGGCTTGATTACTCCTCCAAAAGAGTAAAAATCTGTGTGAAATTTAACAGTTTAGAGAGTTTAGGTCAAAATGAAGAATTATAAGGATTTTCTACAGGGTAAATTTATGCTTCGGTAGCTCAGTCTGGTAGAGCGTTACATTGGTAATGTAAAGGTCACGGGTTCAGATCCCGTTCGAAGCTTTTAGTAATTTTTAATCATTAGTTCATAGTGTCCACTTCTCTTTTTAGAGTTGGAATTAATTGAACGGTTAGCCCGAACCCTGTTTACTTTCCAGGGTCTTTCTGTAAACATGTCTGAGACTTGTTTAGAATCCGAATTTGACAAAAGAACCCTGCATCCCTTTGTGTCTAATTCCATACAGAGTTCTGCAAGTCTGACTAGATCATCATATGTGAAATTCTTATTTGTATAACTAGTAAAACTGGCAGTTTTGCTGACTGGTTGATACGGCGGATCAAAATATACAAGATCTCCTTTTTTTGCATTTCTTAGAACCATTTCAAAATCATGGCATTTTATCGAGACTCTATTTGATCGTAAAATGTTGCCAACAGAACGCAGATTCTCCTCATTTACAATATTCGGATTTGTGTAATTTCCTATAGGCACATTGAATTCTCCTTTGCTATTAACGCGATACAATCCATTAAAACAAGTCCTGTTCAAAAAGAGTAATCTGGATGTCTTTTCAATTTCGCTTCTAGGATTGCTAGCTCTAATGGCGTAGTAGTAAAATTCTAAATCTTTTTGATAATTTTTATCATGAATCTTTAGAGAACTAATTAGTTCGTCAATTCTGTCTCGAATGGTAGTGTATGCCAATACCAAGTCAGAGTTAAGATCAGAGATGTTACATTTTTGTCCATTTTTCTTACTGAGAATATGAAACAATAATGCCCCTCCGCCTAAAAATGGTTCATAATAGGTACCAAAAGTTTCAGGTAAATTATCATTCAAAAGTGAAATGAGCTGTCTCTTACCTCCTGCCCACTTTACAAATGGTTTTGGTGTTACAAGTATCTGATTGTATTGCTGTTTCAATACATCATTAATTACATGATCCTATATTTTTAAAATAGACAACGAATGATCACAATCTATCTAATATTTTTTGATCAAATTTGAAGAAAAATTTAGAGAATACTCTGAGAATAAATAATAAAATGAAAAGGTTGGATTTTTAGTCCCACTTTGACCAAGCAGCCATCCATCGGTACGTCCAAGTGTTTAGCTTTACACCTAACGCAGCCATAGTGACTGACAGTACTGCACCAGCACCTGCACCCAACGCCACCGGACTGTTGTAGAACTTTCCTACTTGAGGTTCTATTGGTGTCATGTATGGTGGTAATGTCGGTCTCGGATATTTGAATGCCGTTTCAAGCGGGTCTGCTACTGTTATCAGGTTTACCATGTTGAATAATGGTAATGACATTCCTACTAGTACACCGCCAAACAGTATCAAGGAGTGCTTGTTCTTCTTTGTTGCCCAGTAAACCAAGTCCAACAGCATCGCTGATGGCAACCAAACTGGAGTTACAATGAAGTCATATGGATATCCTAGTGAAAACCATGCACCTTTGGCTATCCATGTGTACACTGTCATAATTAGAGCGTAGTACGTCGCTGTGCCTGGAACGCCTGTAAATGTTAGGTAATAACATGCACCTACTACAAGCATCAACGTTTGTGATATTGAGAATACCGTAAACGATGTCCAAGCCCAGTCGGTATAGAAAATGTAGTCACCTGCATTAATTGTTAACAATGTAGAGTTAACTGCAACTACTACTATGAATAAGTAGTGTGTACATCGTCTTAACCAGACCATATACAGTAGGATAATCAGTCAGTATATAAAATTATAGTGTGTGTGAGGCAGAATCGCTATTTTAAACGAAAATGAAAAAGAAGTGTGTTAGATGGGGGGGTGGAGGCTTCTGGTTACCAACCAACATAGAGTGACACGTAGAGCACAAATACAGTTGCGCCAGCGACACTAGCAGCTACTATACCATTACTATTCTTGTTGGAGCCTTCTTCCATGACTTTAACACAGAAGATGTAACCTATTGTTTCAATGATTGTAAGTACGATGAATGCAAAGTGACCGCTTGCTGTTGGATATGCCCATGGATAATAAGTGTATCCAGCTGCCGTTCCAGCTGCAGTTGCTAATACTGCTGCCCAGAATGAAACAGTTATCATACCAGTCATGTTTTCAACGCGTTTTCCAATCATTCGTTCTACATCAGCGCTTGATGAACCTCCAGCGCCACCAGAACCGAATCCTTTAGGAAGAGCCATTATGGATTTATTCTCATGCAGAATCCTTTTAAATCTTTCTTAGGCTCTGCCGGTTCTAATCGATCCAAACAGTCAAAATAATAAAATGTGAACAAGGGTAGAATGTGCCTAATCACCCAGAAGATGAAAATTAGTAACTATCTACAGTTTTAAAGTATTATGCACAAGATATGTCAAAACAGGTTATTTTTTTGACACAAACACAAAAGAACTTCAAAACTCTAAACAATTACGAAAATTAGTCTTTATACAATACCTTAATCCAAAAGCACTATGGCCAAAGGCTATTCAACTGAGAAGATTAGACAAAAACTAATCTCAACGCTGAATGATTCTGAGACTGGCATGTCTGGAGTTGAGATTTCTGAAAAAATTAATGTCAGCCGAATTACTATGGCAAAGTATCTCAAAGTTTTTGCAGCTGAAGGATTGTTGCGGCAAAAAAATATTGGAAATACTACATTATGGTCTTTAGAACCAGGACAAGAATCCTACAACTTTCCTGATGATTATTTCAAAATAACATCATTGTATACTGATTACTTGGTCAAAGATTCCGAAGACAGGGTCTATTCTCTGATTCGTAACTGTATACATTCTGGAGCAACAGCAAACCGTTTGATACTTGAAGTAATCTTGCCTGCTATCGATTCTGTCACAAAGCTGTATGATGATGGTAAGATTGGTGCATCTGAGCAAAATCTGCTTAGAACCACAATTTCAAAGTCACTACAAATCTTTAATCAGATTCAGGTTGCTCCAGATCCAAAAAAGAATGTAGTTGTAATGGCAGCCGATAAACAAAGTCTCTTGTTTTCTGAAACTGCATCATCTGCTTACCATTCAAATGGATGGAGAGTCTCTCACTTGGGTGATATGTCTTCTGTAATTAACGTCTTGTTTGATCTTGATTTTCAAAAATTGATTGGAAAAATTTGGAAGCAGAAACCAGGAATTCTAATAGTGGTTGTATTCTCACAAACCGACGAGGGTTTGAACTTTTTTGCAGACTCTATTAATCCTATTAAGGCAAAATCCGGAAAACGCATGAGGCTGGCACTGTGTGGAAACATATCCAAAAAAACCAAAATTGACTCTGACATACTATCTGAAAAATTTGAGGATATCATACAGTGGTCTCAGACAGTATCTGAAAATATGAAATAACTAAAGGATGGGCCCGATGTGATTCGAACACATGACCTTTCGATTATCAGTCGAACGCTCCAGCCAAGCTGAGCTACGAGCCCACAAACAATTCTCTAGGCTGGAGTCATTTAAGTTTAATTTTCTTTCCACTTGATCGAACAGCCAATTGATGGCTCAAAATCGTTTTCAATTTTTTGGTCTGACAATAATTTTTGCATGTTGTTAATCATTGTCTTTTCAGTAACTACATCATCTGGCTTTATGGCATTATCAATTCTTCCATGAAAAACTAGCTGTTTTTGGTTATCAAACAAGAATGGGTCTGGAGTGCACATTGCACCGTATTTCTTTGCAATCTCTTGTGTCTCATCTATCAGGTAATCAAATCCAAATCCATTCTCTTTTGCAGTCTGTTTCATGGCATCAAAACTATCATCAGGATATCGTGTAAAATCATTACTGTTAATCCCTATAATGGCAACTTCCTTTCCAAATTTCTCATAGAGCTCATTTAACGCATCCACTTTTGCCTTGACATACGGGCAATGATTACACATGAAAATTACCAAAATTCCTTTGAAATCACCGTAATCATCTAGCGAATGCTTTTTCCCATCAATTCCTAATAATTCAAAATCAGGTGCAATATCCCCCACTTTTAGCTTGATTTGTGACTCCAAGAGTACCATGTGGAGCCTATCTTGTTTTCAAATAAAATTCTTGTCAAGAAGACAACAATTAAAATCCACACACTAGTCATTTCTCGTATGGGCCGGTAGTATAGCCTGGTAGTATACCCGCCTTGCACGCGGGGGGTCGCGGATTCAAATTCCGTCCGGTCCATTTCCAACTATCTCTGATCGTACCGAATTCAGATTGCAGTTAACCCAGATGTGCTCAAAATCGGCTAAAAATGCAAAGATCTAGTCAAAACTACCTACCTGTTCCACCTCCGGACTGGTCATGATTGTAAACACATCTGGGGTTAACTGAGATTGCTGGATACTGTCAAGTTATAGTGACCTGAAACCATCATCCAAAATACCTCTTTGAGTAATTAGGCACATTTTTCAATCTGGAGAAGATCAGTATTTCAGGTCTCTCTAACTTGACAGTGTAGATTGCTGGATGGATTTAAATAGGATAAGTTTAGTTTTTACTTATGACAAGTGCAGCAGATGGATGGCCTGTATGGATTCCACTCATTGTTGGTTTAGTGCCTGGTTTGATATACTGGATAGCCCTTACCGCTAAGAAAAAGTAAAACTTTGTTCAATTTTAATCTCTTTTTACCTCCTACAAGTGGAAACTAGGTTAAACCTTGTTACATCAGGCTCACTTGCTAATGTAAAAGACATAACTCCGCCTTCTACACGTGCAAATTAGGTTAAACCTTGTTACCCTCTTTGTTCATTATATGACTGTTACATAAAATTAAACTGTTATTTCCGAGAAATCTGTATGCAGAAACTTGTTTCAGGTGCGTTTTTGATTCTTCTTTTGATTCTGCCTTTACAGGCATTCTCTCAGCTTACCGATAATGCTCCAACACTTTCCGTATCTCTAAAAAGCGAAACTCCTTTTGTATATCAGGATTCTAAAGGATACACTGTTGTAGTTGGTGCAGTTGAAAATAACAACTCGTTGACTCCTGTAACCAATGTTGCAATCCAAGTAAATTTTTATGATGATCTTGCCCCTGTTCCACTAGAGGTCGTAACTGGATACACGACACTAGATGTAATTCCTGCTGATGGGCAGTCTCCATTTGCCATACGCTCTAAAACCCCAAATCCTGACATCACTCACGCATCTGTGTCACTTTTAGGATTTGATTCTTCAACACCAAAGCCCAAGGAACTTGCAGTGCATTCCAGTAACGTACTTTTAGATACCTCGCTTAGATTCTCAGGAGTCTTGCAAAATGGCGGCGCTCCTAGTGCCAATACCAAGGTTCATCTTGCCTTCTATGATAGTTTTGTGCCTCCGCGAATACTTGGAGTCTCTACAATAGAGCTTGGTAATCTAGCACTAAACACAGAGGTTACTTTTGAGCTTGATGAGAAAATTGACTCAAGATCCGTAGGCTTTTTGTTATTTGCAGAATCTAGTGTTTTTTATTCTGATTTTGTTGATGTGAAAATCCCTCCTCCCCAAATTCTTACAAAATTAGTAACAATCTTTGATGTCACTGTCGAGGATGCAATGGGAAACAAATTGTCTGATCTCAAAGTGGATTCAGCTGTCAACATAAAAAGTAAAACTCTGATACAGTTTGCAGCAGATCAAGAATCCAACGAAACTGCATATACCTATTACGTTCAGATAAAAAAAACCTCTGAAACTACTCAGAAACCACCAACCGTTGAGTTCATTGGAAAATTTGACGGTAGGTTCATTGGGACTGAACTAGAAACCCAAAACATTGACTGGATTCCCACACATACTGGATTGTTCTTCATTGAGACATTTCTCTGGGATAGAAACAATGTCCCAATAGCAGAACAGGGCCCCATTGTTCTAATCATTGTAAACTAGTAGGATTTATTTTTAAAGAAATCCACGTATTTGCATGTCGGAATTCTCTCTTGTCGCTACAGGTGGCACATTTGACATAATTCATAGGGGTCATCTGACACTCCTCTCAGCGGCATTTGGCATTTCCAGCAAAGTAATCGTTGGACTAACTGCTGATAAACTAGCTGGAAAAAAAGGAAAATTCTTGATCAACGAGTATGAAAAACGGCTAGAGAATCTGACGGCAGCAATCTCCAAAGAATTTCCAGACTCTTCATTTCAAATTAGCAAACTGGACAATGATTTTGGGCCTGCCGTTTTAGAGAATAAAGTCCAAGCCTTGATAGTCAGCGACGAGACAAGCAATCAGGGTATCGTTTTAAACCGACTTCGAGCAGAGAGGATGTTGCCTCCTGTGAAAATTATAACGGTTCCAATGTTTTTGGCAAAAGATGGCATGAGAATATCTGCAACACGCATCAAAAACTCTGAAATTGACACCGAGGGAAACTTGTTATCAATTGACTAATAACTTGTCAAACTTTGAGTAATTGGAATAAAACAAAACTCTGGAATTAGACCTCATGGAAATAATCAATCACATGATGAACAAAATTAATACTGACATCTCGAATCTGAAGCAGGGGCTACAGCCTCAAAATCTCTCATTTTGGTATGATAAAATTATCCGAGAAACAATTGAGATGGCACCTCCCTGGCTTCAAGATAAGATCAAAGTTCATCAAGATCCCATACTTGCAATGAAATTTAATCTGGATATCTCAAAACGTGCGGTCAGATACTTTATGGTTACAGTTGACAATAACCTGGATGATATGCCATACTCTACAAAGCTCTATTTTCTCAAAGTCCAGGAGATACTGTCAACTGAGATGGATAAATGCCTAGTTTAGCGTGTGGCTTGTGTGATTTTTATTTTACAGAATTCTAATTATCTGCATCTAGGATAATTCATTACATGTACGAATATTTTTCAGCAACGATAAATTGTAAAGACTTGATATGTGGTATGCATTCTACGAGAAGATGATTGCCAAACTTGTGTTGTAAAGTAAAAGAACCTATCTCTGATATAAAGTAAAAAATTTGGAATCTATGTAATCTTTCCGTCAGATTCAACAAGTACGCCACTACCTGATTCTACTGTTAAATTAAATGACGTAAAACTAATGTCCAGTGTTATTCCAGAGGGTATAGTCAAGACTGAATTATTTTGAACAAGTACATTTCCTGGTGCCGTTATACTGACAGTCATTCTACAACTAGCAGTAACAGTCCAAGTTCCAGAAACAGGAGGAGTGCAAATATCTGCACTTCTGCCAAAAACCACAAATAAATTCTCAACATTGGCATCTCCAGTTCCTCCTTGCATGGTAAACCCAGTTGCAACCCATTGACCATTATCTGGTTTGTACGGCTTTACTCTTACATAATCTCCCCAAGTGTCTGCGCCAGGCCCATCTGTGGATGTCTTTATTCTTATAAAATCAAATTCGTTTTGGTTTGTCTGAGCGTCATCAATTCCAACCAAATAACTGGGTTTAAAATTGCCGCCCATTTGAAACAAACCAATTCCAATATCTCCTGCATTGTTTACTCCAAAGTTGGCAAAGTTAATTGCTGTTGAATTTGAAAAAAATGGAGAGCTTGCAAGCAAGTCTCCTGTTGCAACATCAACAGTTATGTAATAAACATAAGGGTATAGAAATGCTTCACCTTGAGCTGCATCCCACACAAATCCCAAAACTCCATTGCTTAGATACCCTCCTACTATTCTTGTGTCTGATCTATCACAAGGATTAGTACCTGTGTCTGGCATTTGGCATAAATAACCACTAGTTTTGTATGCGGGATAAGTGACTAGCATGGAACTCACACTAGTAGATGAATCCTTCCAAGAATATATTTTCGTTTGTTCTGCTGAGATCTGTGTACCAAAGTACATTGTGTCTGTTGCACCATTTACAGGCGTATAGTTAAACTCAGTTGACTGTAAAAAAGTTTGAAAATTCAGTCTTTTACATTCTGAAAGATCATCCAAATCAAATCTCAATACACCAGAAAAAGTGTCTAGGTCACCAAAAAAGTTGGTAGAAATGTACAATTTATCATCCGTAGTTTGAAGATGAGGATAATCAATAAAATGATCCGTCAATCCTGCATCAATGTCTGATGCCGTCAGTGTATAGGTACACCATGTTACTGCATCATCTGTGGATACACTGATCGTTACATTGTTTTTCGATCCACCCAAAGTTGCATCTTCAAATCCTTGCCTATACCAGATCCAAACATCATGTATGTCGTTATAAACAACATCTTGATCACAGCATAACTTTGGAAAATCAGAAAATGGGTCTACAAATAAAAATGAATCTCCTCCATCGGTGGAACGGGCAGCCCACGTGTTTCCGGTCATAAATACCACATTTCCATTATTTGCAGCTGACGGTTCTGAAGTAATTCCAGTATATCCTAAAGTCAACGGGGTTGAATCGACACTAATTGGTTCTCTTTGAAAACTAGATTCATCATCTAGTTGTTTTATTACTAGTTTTTTTTTCGTTATCCAAATAGGTGATGACGTTTATTGATTCGTCGTCAAATGGATCTATTTCATTTTCAGAATTTTGCGTTGCTGGGATCTTGCGTGTTGTAGGATTTTCAAATTTCTCATCAAATCTATCTAAAACACTTTGTGGGGGTGTTGGCATTTCAGAATGATACTCAAATGTGATATCCTTTTGAACGCTATTCTCTGAAATTGTCTTTTCAAGTGCAATGTGTGTCTCTTTCCATTGAGTGTCTGATACTGATTTTGCTAATGTTGCAATGTCTGTAGATTCTTTGTATTGGTTTCCTACTCTTGTTTCATGTAAATCTATGATTCTATTTCCTGGCATGTCTGTCAAATCAACTGATCTCATACCTGTCTCCATATTGCCAGGATTAATAGAAAAATCTGAAACAATTAAAAATAAACCAAGTGCAAAGGCTACTCCTCCAACAAGTAGTATTTTCTTCATGTGAATTTGATATTATGTATACTAATAATTGTTTAGATGTAATGCCATTAAACTCTGAAATTATCAGCGAATACCTTTATCAATTCTAATCTTTATGCTCTTTGTTTTTTCAGACTCGATAGTAAACATGAGGGGGATCTCGTCTATCTTGTTAAAATCAACACTCTTTTCAAATACAAGATAATTTCCAACTGACAGCGATGTCTCAAAATTTCCTTGGTCATCTGTCATGATTTTATCTACTATCTTTTTTCCATCACTTTCATAGATTATTACTTTATAGTCTGGGTAAGGTCCATCACACGGAGGACCGACTCTGGACGGTGGGCATGGCTTTCCTACAAAATATACAACCCCCTTTACTGTTCCAACTTTTTCTTCAGAGACTTTTTGTATATCCTCTGACATGGAATAGTACATTACACCTATAACAAATACAATGCCAATTATTATTGGAATTATCATCATTTTTGTATTGATGGTCATCTTTCCCATTTTATTCTCATATGGTAAGATAAAACAGTATCCAAACTAGGCAAATAAGACAGCCACACGCTAAAGATTGTGAGTTATCCTCAGAATATCCTAGTTTTGTCATTCGTATTTATCAAAGGCATGATCATCCAATCTTTGGTTTTAATGCCTCTTTTATCTTGCAAACCTGGCTTTTCACTCTAGTATGGGTGACTCTTTTAAATCCAAATTTAATGAGATTTTCATGTTCTAGGCACAAATTAAAACTCTAACTATCTATACCCCATAAATTTAAAATTCTATAGTACAATGGAACTCTACAAATCAAAATATTTTGATAGAAAAAAATCTGAAAGAAATCCTGATCGAAACAAAAAACCATTTCGGTCTTTTAGAAATTCCAGAGATGACAAAAGTTCAAGATATCCCAGAGATGAGAAAAGAGGAGACTCTACAACTGTAACTTGTGCTGATTGTGGTGTCAAATGCCAAGTTCCATTTGTTCCAAGAAGCAACAAACCTGTATTTTGTAGTGATTGTTTCAGGGAAAACAAACCACATGATTCAGGAAATGACAGGTATCCCAGAGATGAGAAAAGAGGAGAATCTACAACTGTAACTTGTGCTGATTGTGGTGTCAAATGCCAAGTTCCATTTGTTCCAAGAACCAACAAACCTGTATTTTGTAGTGATTGTTTCAGGGAAAACAAACCACATGATTCAGGAAATGACAGGTATCCCAGAGATGAGAAAAGAGGAGACTCTACAACTGTAACTTGTACTGATTGTGGTGTAGAATGCCAAGTTCCATTTGTTCCAAGAACCAACAAACCTGTATTTTGTAGTGATTGTTTCAGGGAAAACAAACCACATGATTCAGGAAATGACAGGTATCCTAGTGGTGACCGAGGTTCACGCAGAGATAATTCTAGACCTAAAAGATCAAATAATGATAAATTTTTAAAAAAACAGCTTAGTCTCTTTTCTGATGGTTCAGAAAAATTCTACGCATCCCTAAAAGAAAAATTATTTGAAATTTTAGGAGGAAAGGTTTGCTCTAGTTGCGGATTCAAAGATGAAAGGGCTTTGGGATTTAGCCACAAATATGACGGTGAGGCTTTTGACAGTATTGGACGTGGCGGGGTAGCATCGTCTTGGGGAAAATACATCTCAGAACCGAAACTTGCTAGGGAGGAACTCGATGTATTGTGCTTGAACTGTAACAAAATAAAACAACCTATCTCAAAACCAAAAGATAAATCAAAGTTCAAAAAGAATAGACGCTTTCCTAGATGATCTTTAAAACCATCCTTGGGCATTTATTAACACTTTAATAATAATAACTGAGAAACTAAATCATGAATGGCGACTTTATGGCATTGGGGATTTCTCTAATCAGTATGGTTGCAATTGTGACTGCATATGCTTTTCTTACTCTGTAAATATCTCTTTCACAATTTCTACATTGTGTCCTAAAACCCTAATGGAAACTATCGCATACTCCCTATCAGTTACTGATTGAATAAAATCCGCAAATTTCTCAACATTTACTTTATCCTTTAACAGAATACTGTGGGCAGATTTGTCTTTCAACGAAATTATCAATTCATTTTCAATTACATTGAGAATTGATGTGATATAGGTCTCTTTGGCATCCTTTATGAAAATTAGACTGGCAAATTTCCTGGCCTCATATTCATCATTGCATGCAATACTGGTTTTCATTTGTTCTCAAAAAGAAACTGGTCTATCTGGTCTTTTGCTTTCTCTCTTTTTTCCTGATGCACTGCAAGAAAATCATTAATCTTTTCAATTAAAATTGCCTTTAGTTCTCCTGTAAGTAATTTTCCAGATTTATAATCCTCATAGATTGTTTTTAGCTTGTTGTCGTCTGGCTCAAAAAACATTCGAAGATACTGATACGATACATCAATGTCTGGGTTTCCACCAATCTTCCTGTGCTGTTCAATATCTGGCTGTCCTCCTGAAAATGCATACCTGTTAATCTTCTTTTTTACTACATCTGGCTTGTCAGTTGTGTAAATTGTGCCGTTTTCATCAAAAGATGACATTTTTCCACCGGGCCCCTCCAAGCTTGGAATCATTATATTATGAAGTAATGCCGGTTTTGGTTTTCCGATTTTCTGCGCAATATCCCTTGTTAATCTAAAGTGAGGATCCTGGTCTACTCCCAACGGAATCAAAACCGGCTTGTCTTCGATAAAACACGGGGCAGACTGTAATGACGTATAAAAAATCATGCCAATATTTGTCTCATTTGTAAATCCAAATGTTGCTTTTGTATTTGAAAAGTTGATCTTTTTTGCTACTTGGGCTGCAATTGGATACAGAGTCTGAATATTTTTTGTGTTGATAATGATTTTTGTTTTTTCTGGCTTGAAGCCTATTGCAATAAAGTCAAGTGCATTCTCGTATGCGAATTTTCCAGTCTCTTCTAACGTCAGGTCTGGTTTTGAATAAAATTTTTCATCATCTGTTAATTGAAAATACATGTTGACATCAAACTTTTCTTGTAGCCATTTTGCAAAAACCCATGGTATTAAATGTCCAATGTGGGTATGACCTGAAGGGCCTCTTCCTGTGTATAAAAAGAATTTGTTGCCCTTTTCATAGTCATCAAGAATTCTGTTCATCTCTCTATGGGAAAAAAAGACACCTCTTTTGAGCATGAAATGCTCCTCGCCGGTAACTTTTTTGATCCTCGCTTGTAACTCTGAAGAAATTTTCTCAGTACCAAATCTTTTAATTAATTTGTCATAGTCAATATCCCCCTCAACATGCCAAGGAGTCACAATAAAGTCATTAGCTGACATTCAATCTGATTTGGGTTAAGGTTTAAAAAGTCTTATTAAAACTCATACTTTGTTATCTTTTTTTATAAGATAACCTTTTTTGGTTATATGCAGGAAAATCACTGAAAAGTAGTAGAAAACTTTGATCAAAAGAAGAATTATGATGTCCATATACCTCCAAGAATATTCAAGATTTTATCATCATTTAAAAAAGATACCAGAGTTTATGCGTAATTGACTAAATCACGCCAACCATCTGAATTCCTTTACCTTTTTCTTCACATATAGTTACAAACTCTAACAAAATCATACATCTCAAAATTAAAGTCAGCCAAACTTTACAAAAAATACAAAATAAATTATTAAACATGCAAAATAATCAGCTTGACAAAAAACGCACAGCGTAGCATTGTGATATTTTACCATACATCTAATCAAAATACACAGTCCATGGCGGTGGCGGTTTACCCTTTTTCCATCTAACCGTATCTTTTTCCACATTGTACGCAGATTGACAAGACCTGTTACCACGCTAAACTCTGTTTCAAACTCTTCTAGTGTACCATCATATGCATCAACCATTCTTGCATAGGTTTTCATGTCACCTATGGTGTGCTCCACCCTGGTTCTGACTCTGTTTATCTTACTGTTTTTTGTCCGTTCTCGTTCTGTCAGTTGGCGATTCTTTGATCTCTTTTTAGGTTGCATGGATTGTGTGTTGTTATCAAGGTAATCTGATATTCCTAAAAATCCCTTGTCAGAGTATAGCTTTGTTTTACTGCTTCCAGTTAGTAATTTTATTATATTTAAGATTGATTTAGATTCTTTTTTGAATATGCTAAAATCATGACTAGAACCAAGACTGCTCTTGGTTTGGTGGATTATGATTCCTTTACTGTTTGTTATTATCTCTGTGTTGAACGTGAATCGTTTCTTTTTACCAGAGTATGATTTCTCTTTGCACAGAATCCTCTGATCTTCGTACAGGTACATGTGTTCCATCAATTAGCAAGATGTTGTCCAGCACCTTTTGTATTTGTTGTATGGGTTTCTCATCTGATTGTATTATATCAGACACATTCTCCGCAGTGGGTAAAATGCGTTTTAATATCTCATCTACAAGCTTGATATATCTACACACCGTGGTCTGATCAATTCCAAACAGTGCTACTAGTTGTCCTTGTGTAACGTTTGTTCTCTTTTTTATCAGTCCTATTAATAATACGTGTTCCGGATCAAGCTTGCATCTGTTTCCTGCATCAGATTCCCGTTTATTTGATTCAATATCAAATAACGGCATTTTATCTAGATGGTTTAGTATGAATTCTCTAACATGTTTTAACAACCAAAAAAAAAATCCTCAACTTGATATCCTGTAAATGCATGCAAATGTTCTGCTGTTGACATTATGATGTGGCATATCTCGAGTTTGTGTGCAAATTCACGATCTTCTTTCCCTTGATATCTACGTTTCCTAGCCTTTGTTGCAGTCCATAATCCATCTAGTTCTGCTATTATTCCGTCCTTTTCATATAGCGCCTTGTCTTTACTCTCAATTGGCTTTATCAATTGATTTGGAGCTAGCATTTCGTATTGGGATATATCAAAGCAAAGAATATGCCAGGATCTAAACCTATCGTCTGAGAAATGTTTACCATCGTGTCAAATGTAAACAAGTTGATGCGTACAAGTCGATTGTTATTTTGGTCGATTACGCATAAACTCTACTACATTTAAGTTACTTGAGAAAAGGATTTAAGTCCAATTATCTTTTTCAAGATATGTTAATTACTAAAATCAAACCAGCATTTACGGATAATAGAGGAAACATATTCAATATCAATACCAGCAAAAAAATGTATCATATAGGATTATTGACTAGTAAGAAGGGTACGATTCGTGCAAAACATTATCATAAAAAAGCATTACAATACACAATGATTTACAGAGGTAGTGCAAAGATCAGAATGAAATACATCAAAAAAAGAAACTCAAAACTTGAAACACGTGTATTAAGGCCAATGCAAATGGTAGAAATTCCACCTTTTTGGTATCATGAAGTTGAAATGTTAGAAAAGACCGAAATATTTTTCTTTTCTAATGTGGATCCATCCAATAAATCATATGAGAAAGATACTATACGAATAGAAGATATTATAAATTATGAAAAATGAAAATTATTTTCAAAATAAAAATATTTTAATTACGGGAGGAGCTGGCTCTATCGGTAAAACTATTCTTGAAAAAGTAATAAAATATAACATAAACTCAGTCAGGATAATGGACAATTCAGAACAATCTCTATTATTTTTAAAACAAAAGTTTGGTAGAAATAAAAAAATTCAGTTTTCCCTAGGAGATGTAACAAATTATGATGATGTAGCAATAGCCACATTTGGAATACATATAATATTTCATTGTGCTGCATTTAAAAATATTACAATATCTGAAGATAATCCTATTGAGACCGTGAGAACCAATATTTTTGGAACATATAATATTGCAAATGCTGCAGTCCAAAATAATGTAAAGCAGGTAGTACATATGAGTAGTGATAAAGTTGTATATCCAACTAGCATACAAGGTGCAACAAAACTAATTGCTGAAAAAATCATTAATCTTCAAAGTGCAAATAACACAAAGTTTTGTTCAATTCGATTTGGGAATGTTTTAGGTAGTAATGGATCCATCATACACACAATAAAAAATCAAGTTGCAAAAGGTGATAAACCATATATTACAGATAAAAAAATGACAAGATTCATACTTTCATTAGATAAAATATCTGAAATTGCAATTAATATGGCAGTATTGGAAATCTCAGATAAAATTATAATTCCAAAAATGGATTCAGTGTTGGTAGAAGACATGATTAAAGCCACCGTGGAAATTTTTACTAAATCAAAAATAGAATTAGAAGAAAAGGGAATAAGAGAAGGAGAAAAACTCTATGAAGAATTAATTACAAATGAAGAAATGAAAAACTGTAAAGATGAAAATGACATAATCATCATATCAAAAGAATTTGAATCAAAAACAGAACATATAATCCGTTCGGATAAATCGCATAAACTAAATTATGGTGAGATAACTAAAGTGATTCAAGAAATAATTCTAAACTCAGATATTTAGTATAATAAAATATGGTTCTGTTGTGTCTTAGGTGGATCTTCTTCTTGTTGACTGTCGGTTGATGTCAAAAAATGTCGGATCTGTTTTAATTTTCTTTATTTTACTATTATCGTACCCTGCACCCAAGGACTAATCATGCAGAAATACTCATAGCTACCTTTCTCCTCAAACGTATACAGGAACATCTCGCCTGAATCTATAAAACCTGAATCAAAGAGTCCCGTTGTGCCATATGACGGATGTCCGCTTGTAAATGTGTGCGGATAATCATCAGTGTTTAAGAATCGAACAGTATCACCTGTGCATTGATTTCTGCAATCATTGGATATACACAGTCAGGTTCACAGTTTGGCGGATAGGATGCCCCTTTGACAGGCATTACAGTTACTAGAGTTTATGCGTAATTGACTAAATCACGCCAATCATCTGAATTCTTTTACCTTTTTCTTCACACATAGTTACAAACTCTAACAAAATCATACATCTCAAAATTAAAGTCAGCCAAACTTTACAAAAAATACAAAATAAATTATTAAACATGCAAAATAATCAGCTTGACAAAAAACGCACAGCGTAGCATTGTGATATTTTACCATACATCTAATCAAAATACACAGTCCATGGCGGTGGCGGTTCACCCTTTTTCCATCTAACCGTATCTTTTTCCACATTGTACGCAGATTGACAAGACCTGTTACCACGCTAAACTCTGTTTCAAACTCTTCTAGTGTACCATCATATGCATCAACCATTCTTGCATAGGTTTTCATGTCACCTATGGTGTGCTCCACCCTGGTTCTGACTCTGTTTATCTTACTGTTTTTTGTCCGTTCTCGTTCTGTCAGTTGGCGATTCTTTGATCTCTTTTTAGGTTGCATGGATTGTGTGTTGTTATCAAGGTAATCTGATATTCCTAAAAATCCCTTGTCAGAGTATAGCTTTGTTTTACTGCTTCCAGTTAGTAATTTTATTATATTTAAGATTGATTTAGATTCTTTTTTGAATATGCTAAAATCATGACTAGAACCAAGACTGCTCTTGGTTTGGTGGATTATGATTCCTTTACTGTTTGTTATTATCTCTGTGTTGAACGTGAATCGTTTCTTTTTACCAGAGTATGATTTCTCTTTGCACAGAATCCTCTGATCTTCGTACAGGTACATGTGTTCCATCAATTAGCAAGATGTTGTCCAGCACCTTTTGTATTTGTTGTATGGGTTTCTCATCTGATTGTATTATATCAGACACATTCTCCGCAGTGGGTAAAATGCGTTTTAATATCTCATCTACAAGCTTGATATATCCACACACCGTGGTCTGATCAATTCCAAACAGTGCTACTAGTTGTCCTTGTGTAACGTTTGTTCTCTTTTTTATCAGTCCTATTAATAATGCGTGTTCCGGATCAAGCTTGCATCTGTTTCCTGCATCAGATTCCCGTTTATTTGATTCAATATCAAATAACGGCATTTTATCTAGATGGTTTAGTATGAATTCTCTAACATGTTTTAACAACCAAAAAAAAAATCCTCAACTTGATATCCTGTAAATGCATGCAAATGTTCTGCTGTTGACATTATGATGTGGCATATCTCGAGTTTGTGTGCAAATTCACGACCTTCTTTCCCTTGATGTCTACGATCCCTCGCCTTTGTTGCAGTCCATAATCCATCTAGT